>NZ_CP168530.1:0-2682027 GCF_047325075.1 Paraburkholderia phenoliruptrix | reverse complement strand
GAGCGCGAATTACACCGGACCCGACGATCTGCCGTTCGTGCCGCTCGCCAAACGCGTGTGAGGTTGCTCGTCGCGCGGCGGATCGCGTCACGAGACCGCGGCGCGATGAATCCGGCTCCTGGTTCGCCAATTGACCAAACCAGGAGCGCGCTTTTGCAGCCGCCCGCTACGCTAGACTACTAAAACGCCTCATTTGAATGCCCGGCTCGCCCCGCCTCTACGGCGCGCCGGATACGCCTCGCCGCCCCTGTTTGCGCTTCATTACCGATCGTCCCCACGCCATGAATACTGCATACCGCAAACGCCTTCCCGGCACCGAACTCGATTTCTTCGACACGCGCGCCGCCGTCGACGCGATCCAGCCCGGCGCCTACGACAAACTGCCGTACACGTCGCGCGTGCTTGCTGAAAATCTCGTGCGACGCTGCGATCCGGTGACGCTCGTCGCGTCGCTGAAACAGATTATCGAGCGCAAACGCGAACTGGACTTTCCGTGGTTTCCCGCGCGCGTCGTGTGTCACGACATTCTCGGCCAGACCGCGCTCGTCGATCTGGCCGGTCTGCGCGACGCCATCGCGGCGCAAGGCGGCGACCCGGCACTCGTGAATCCGGTCGTGCCGACGCAGCTCGTTGTCGATCACTCGCTGGCGGTGGAATGCGGCGGTTTCGATCCGGACGCGTTCGCGAAGAACCGCGCAATCGAAGATCGCCGCAACGAAGACCGTTTCGATTTCATCAACTGGACGAAGCGCGCATTCAGGAACGTCGACGTGATTCCGCCGGGCAACGGCATCCTGCATCAGATCAACCTCGAACGCATGAGCCCGGTCGTGCAGGTGAAGGACGGCGTCGCGTTTCCCGATACGCTCGTCGGCACCGACTCGCATACGCCGATGGTCGACGCGCTCGGGGTGATCGCGATCGGCGTGGGCGGGCTGGAAGCGGAAAGCGTGATGCTGGGCCGCGCGTCGTATATGCGGCTTCCGGATATTGTCGGCGTCGAGTTGACGGGCCAGCCTGGCGAAGGCATTACGGCAACCGACGTCGTGCTGTCGTTGACCGAATTTCTCCGGAAGGAAAAGGTGGTGGGCGCCTACCTGGAGTTTTTCGGCGAGGGCACGACGAAGCTCACGCTCGGCGACCGCGCGACCATCGCCAACATGGCGCCGGAATTCGGCGCCACGGCCGCCATGTTCTATATCGACGAGCAAACCATCAAATATCTGAAGCTCACCGGTCGTGACGACGAACTCGTGAAGCTCGTCGAAATCTATGCGAAGGAAACCGGCCTGTGGGCCGACAGCCTTCAGCAAGCGGACTATGAGCGCGTGCTCAGGTTCGATCTGTCGACGGTGGTGCGCACGCTTGCCGGGCCATCGAATCCGCATCGGCGCCTGCCGGTGTCGGAGCTGGCGGCGCGCGGCATCAGCGGCAAGGTCGAGAACGAGCCGGGTTTGATGCCGGACGGTGCCGTGATTATCGCGGCGATCACAAGCTGCACGAACACGAACAATCCGCGCAACATGATTGCCGCCGGGCTGCTTGCGCGCAACGCTAACCGCCGCGGACTCACGCGCAAGCCGTGGGCGAAGACATCGCTCGCGCCGGGTTCGAAAGCCGTCACGCTCTATCTGCAGGAAGCCGGCTTGCTGCCGGAGCTGGAGCAGCTCGGCTTCGGCGTCGTCGCGTATGCGTGCACGTCGTGCAACGGCATGTCGGGCGCGCTCGATCCGGCCATCCAGAAAGAGATCGTGGAGCGCGATCTGTATGCGACGGCCGTGCTGTCGGGCAACCGCAACTTCGACGGCCGCATTCATCCTTTTGCTAAGCAGGCGTTCCTGGCGTCGCCGCCGCTGGTGGTCGCGTATGCGATTGCGGGCACGATTCGCTTCGACATTGAAAAGGACGTGCTCGGCGTGGACGCCGAAGGCAAGCCGGTGACGCTGAAGGATATCTGGCCGTCGGACGAAGAGATCGACGCGATTGTCGCTTCGAGCGTGAAGCCCGAGCAGTTCCGCAAGGTGTACGAGCCGATGTTCGCGGTTTCTGCCGACACGGAAGACAAGGCCGACCCGCTCTACGACTGGCGCCCGATGAGCACGTACATTCGCCGCCCGCCCTATTGGGAAGGCGCGCTCGCCGGCGAGCGCACGTTAAAGGGCATGCGCCCGCTCGCGGTGCTCGGCGACAACATCACGACGGACCATTTGTCGCCGTCGAACGCCATCTTGCCGGACAGCGCAGCGGGCGAATATCTGGCAAAAATGGGCCTGCCTGAAGAGGACTTCAATTCGTATGCAACGCATCGCGGCGATCACCTCACAGCGCAGCGCGCGACGTTTGCGAACCCGACCCTGAAGAACGAGATGGTGGTCGAAGACGGCAAGGTGAAGGTCGGTTCGTTCGCGCGTATCGAGCCCGAGGGCAAGATCACACGCATGTGGGAAGCCATCGAAACCTACATGGAGCGCAAGCAGCCGCTGATCGTGATTGCGGGTGCCGACTACGGTCAGGGCTCGTCGCGCGATTGGGCCGCGAAGGGCGTGCGCCTCGCGGGCGCGGAAGCGATCGTCGCCGAAGGATTCGAGCGCATTCATCGCACGAACCTGGTCGGCATGGGCGTGTTGCCGCTGGAATTCAAGCCGGGCGTGAACCGCATCACGCTAGCGATTGACGGCACGGAGACCTTCGACGTGATCGGCGAACGCAAGCCCCGCGCGGATCTGACGCTCGTGATTCAGCGCAGGAACGGCGAGCGCGTCGAAGTGCCGGTGACGTGCCGGCTCGATACGGCTGAAGAGGTTTCCATCTACGAGGCCGGCGGCGTGTTGCAGCGCTTTGCGCAGGACTTTCTGGAGTCGTCGCAGGCGGCGGCTTGAGCACGATTTTGTTTCAGGACACTTTTCATGACGCATAAACCGCAAATCAGGATTCCCGCCACCTACATGCGTGGCGGCACGAGCAAGGGCGTGTTCTTCCGCCTGCAGGATTTGCCCGACGCGGCGCAAATGCCCGGCGCCGCGCGCGACGCGCTGCTGTTGCGCGTAATCGGCAGCCCGGATCCGTATGGCAAGCAGATCGACGGCATGGGCGGCGCGACCTCGAGCACGAGCAAGGCCGTGATCATCGACAAAAGCAGCAAGCCGGACCATGACGTGGATTACCTGTTCGGACAGGTGTCGATCGACAAGCCGTTCGTCGACTGGAGCGGCAATTGCGGCAATCTGTCCGCGGCGGTCGGACCGTTCGCGATCAGCGCGGGTCTGGTCGACGCGAGCCGCATTCCGCGCGACGGCGTGGCGATTGTGCGCATCTGGCAGGCGAATATCGGCAAGACGATCATCGCGCACGTGCCGATGACTGACGGCGCGGTGCAGGAAACCGGCGACTTCGAACTGGACGGCGTGACCTTCCCGGCGGCGGAAGTGCAGTTGGAATTCATGGATCCCGCCGCGGAAGAAGAGGGCGCGGGCGGCTCAATGTTCCCGACGGGCAATCTCGTCGACGATCTGGAGGTACCGGGCGTCGGCACGCTCCAGGCGACCATGATCAACGCGGGCATTCCGACCATTTTTGTGAATGCGGATGCGATCGGCTACACGGGCACGGAGTTGCAGGACGCCATCAACGGCGACGAAAAAGCGCTCGCGATGTTCGAGACGATTCGCGCGCACGGCGCGCTGCGCATGGGGTTGATCAGGCATCTCGACGAGATCGCGACGCGCCAGCACACGCCGAAGATCGCGTTCGTCGCAAAGCCGGCCGATTACGTGTCGTCGAGCGGCAAGCCGATCAAGGCGGGCGACGTGGATTTGCTGGTGCGCGCGATGTCCATGGGCAAGCTGCATCACGCGATGATGGGCACGGCGGCAGTGGCCATCGGCACGGCGGCGGCGATTCCCGGCACGCTGGTGAACCTGGCGGCCGGCGGCGGCGAACGCGAGGCCGTGCGGTTCGGGCATCCGTCGGGCATACTGCGGGTGGGAGCGGAGGCGGCGCTCGTGGGCGGCGAGTGGGCGGTGAAGAAGGCGGTGATGAGCCGCAGTGCGCGGGTGCTGATGGAGGGGTGGGTGAGGGTGGGGGCGGTGTAAGACGCGACAGGAATCTCTCTCATGTGTTCTGTGGCGTCGGGCATTCGCTATTGGTAAGGTCAACGGAATAATCTGGCGATGCCAGTGCCTTCTCCATTTAGCCCGCCTGGTTGTGCGGGCTGCGACTCTCCGTCGTTATAATCGTTAGCCCTTCGAAGAAACCAATGACGAGGCCGACAGCCTGCCATAGCAAGCGCGCACCCTCCATCAACGGAACGCCGGGCGACCCACCAAGTCCTAGAGAGATCGCACAGTGAGTAAGAACAAAAAGCAGTCGCAAGCCGATTCTCGCCCGCCTGTCGATGCTCTCCAGTACGAAAAGCTCGCCCTGTCGGCTTTCCATCTCTGTGACCGGCAGACGAGCAAGCTCGATACGTTGATCGCGCTTGCATCCACGATAGGTAGGAATCCTGCCGTCACGGCCGAAGAGCGTTGCCGGCAGCAAACCATGCTCGACTTGCTCGTCAGTACCGCAGAGCAGTACCGGCGGGAACTCGCGTGCGACCGCGAACTGTTCCAGGTGATCGCGCTTGATTCGAAGGGGGTCGCGAGGAAGCGCATCACGGCAAGCCACGCGGCGCGCCTGCTGCACGCGGCCGCGGACATCTCGATCGCAACGCAGTTGTCCGGCGCGCCGGACAGCCGTCACGCCGCGGCGCCCGCGGACACTCCGTCAAGCGACGACCCGCTGCAAGGCGGCTCGGGCTCGCACACCACGCAACACTGATCCGCGTGAGCGCTAATTCGCGCCGTGCTTCGCCTGCCAGCGTTGCATGAAGCCGATTTCGTCGTGCTGCGCCTTGATGATGTTCTTCGCGAGGCGCTTGAGTTCAGGGTCCTTGCCGTACTTCAGTTCCACCTGTGCCATGTCGATCGCGCCCTGGTGGTGCGGGATCATGTGGGCGACGAAGTCCTTGTCGGCGTTGCCCGTGTAGGCCGGCGCGCTCATGTCTTTCATCATCTTGTCGTCGGCGGCCTTGAAGGCGGGCGTCGAGTCGCCCGCGCCGGCATCGGCTGACGAGGCCATGTCCATACCGGGCATGGACGCGGTGTGCTGCGCATACACAGGCGCGGCCGCGACGGCGCATGCCACGCCGCCGAACATGCAAAACGCACGAAAAGCGCGAAAAGCACGAAGGTTCTTCATAGTCGACTCCCGTTAAAAATTTTTCTTAAGCAATACGCAAGGACATCAGTTTCTCGCCGACGGATGAAATCCCGCCGCCGCGATGGCCTCGACGAATCGCGAGGCCGGCAGCGTCGATGTGATCGTGACGATTTTCGTCGACACGTCGACATCGACCGCCGCAGCCGGATCGAGGCCGGCCACCGCGCGTGCAATCGACCTGGCGCAGCCGCCGCAGGACATGTCCTCTACCGCTAATTCCGTTTTCATTTCGCATCTCCTGAGACAAATCTCATGCCGATCTTGGACCTTCCCATGGGGGTAAGGTCAAGTCTGTATCGGAGCGTTTTTACTTTTGTTGCTGACGCCAATCTGCGCTCGCGATTGGGAACGGTCCTACACAAGCGGCCGTGCGCGACATCGATAATCGACGCCGCTCAGCGCAAGGCGGCGTTCGCGCATTGCGCCTTCAGGACCACCACCGTTCATCAACGCAGACTCTTGTTGCGATCATGCCAAGCCCATCTCCGGTGTCATCTGAAACTATCTCGCTCTGGTTCCACGAGGCCGAGGAGGCGCGTGTCGCAGGCCGGCTCGACACGGCGCAGGCGCTTCTCGATCGAATCATCGTGCATGACTCGGCTCACGCGGGCGCGCTCTATGCACGCGGACTGGTGGCGCTCGCGTTGGATCAGTTGCCCCTCGCGCAGCGCTGGATCGAGCGGGCAGTCGAGGTGGAGCCGCAGCCACCGTTCTTCGACATGCTGTGCCTGATCCAGATCAAGCTGCGCATGTTCGCGAGCCTCGTGCAAACGGCGAGGGCGGGGCTCGCGCATCAGCCGGATTCGCTCGCGCTTCACTACTACCTGGGCGCGGCGCTGCAGTTGCAAGGGCGTGCCGACGAAGCCGCGCCGGTCTATCGGCGGTTGATCGAACTGGCGCCGGATTATGCACAGGCGCACGCGAACCTCGGCGTGGTAGTGAAGGACCTCGGCTCGTTGAGCGAAGCGGAGCGGCACATCAGGCAAGCCATGGCGCTCGACCCGGCGAATCGCGGCGCGCGCGCGAGCCTGAGCCAGGTGCTGCTCGCGGCCGGCCGCTATGAGGAAGCGTGGCCCTACTTCGAGGACCGCCGGGTCAATTTCGTCGATGCCAACGGGCAGCGTGCAGAGGAGGTGCCACAGCTGCCGTTGCCGCAATGGCGGGGCGAGCGTCCGGCGTTCCCCGGCAGCGCGCACGGTCCGGCGGCGGGCGGCGCGCGCTTGCTCGTTCTGCCCGAGCAGGGTCACGGCGACAGTCTGCAATTCGTGCGTTATCTGCCGCTCGCGCTCGAACGATTTGCCCAGGTGGGCTATATCTGCCCGCCGCCGTTGCGGCGTCTGTATGAAGAGTCGTTATGCGCACGCTGGCCCGGCCTCGTGATGCTCGACGACGTCATGCCCAACCTCAGCAGATGGGACTGGCAATGCCCGTTGATGTCGCTGCCGCTCGCCTTCGGCACGCGCCTCGACACCATTCCCGCCACGCGGTATCTGTGCGCGGAGCCGCAGCGCGCGGCCAACTGGCGCGCGAAGCTGGAAGCGCTGCCCCAGCCGGACTTGCCGCGCGTCGGCGTGGCGTGGGCCGGCGGTCACTCGGGCCTGACCGAAGACGGTGCGCGCAGTCTGAACTCGGCGCAACTCGCGCCATTGTTCGCGTCCGTGCCGGTCCGGTGGATCAGCTTGCAAAAAGCCGACAACCTCGCGAAGCGCCCCGGCGCCGCGGCGAAACCTTACCTCGTCGACTGGATGGACGACGTCGAGGACTTCGCGGACACGGCGGCGATGATCGACAACCTCGATCTCGTGATCTCGGTGGATACGTCAGTCGCGCATCTGGCGGCAGCCATGGGCAAGCCGGTGTGGCTGCTCAATCGCTTCGCCGGTTGCTGGCGCTGGCTGCGCGATCGCGACGACAGTCCGTGGTATCCGGCCGTGCGCCTGTTCACGCAGTCGCAACGCGGCAACTGGGCCGAGGTGCTCGAGCGCGTCGCGGACGAACTGAAGCAGCGTTATCCACTCGGCACAAGCTACCGGTCCTTTGTGCGCTAGCGAACTCAACGCCGCGTCGAACTTACTGAGGGAGGATTTGACAGTGCTATTGTCGGGCGTCGTTTGCGTTGTCTTCTTTTTTGTCGACTTGCAGTCGCTTGCCGTTAAAAAACCAACCAACGAAGAGAGGGCCCGGACATGTTCGGAAAAGTTGTCGACAGGGCGAAGCAGATTCGTCGAAGCGAGAGATTCAAGCATTCGGTCGCCACCCCGCGGCGCATTTCGCTTCATGCGAAACAGCGCCTCAATCGCGGCGTATTTGCCATCGAAATCAAGGAGAACTCGGGCTTTTTCTCCGTCATGCAGATGGTTTTGTTCATCTTGATGTTTTGCGAGGAGAAATGCCTGACGCCGCGAATCAGCGCGCGCGGCGGCCTGTATGGCGACGCGGAAGGCCGGGTCGACTGGTTCGCCGCGTTTTTCGAACCCGTGCACGCCGCGGCCGCGTTGCCGCACACACGCAAGCTGAGAACCTCCACGGTTTGCGATCTTGTGCAACTCGGTTTTCGTCAGCGTTACGAGCATCTGCTCGAACTGGACAGCGCGAGCGAACTGTTCTTCGCGTACTATCGGCCGGCCGGTCACGTCATGCGCGAGGTCGACGCAATCTGCGCCGATCTTCATATCGGCGCGTCCACACTCGGCGCGCACTTCCGCGGTACCGACAAGTCGCTCGAAGCCATGCCGGTGTCGTGGAAAGACTTCTGCCGGCATGTGGAAGCCACGCTCGCGGACAATCCGCACCTGACCCACGTCTTCGTGTCCAGCGACGAAGCAGGCTTTCTCGATTACTTCGCCGCGTGGCCGTTCGGCAAGCCGGTGAGCGTCGCACCAGCAAGGCTGCTGGCGTGCGGCGCGACGCCGATTCATTTCAGCGGCTTTCCGGGGCTCGACATGGGGCGCGAGGCGTTGATCTCTAGCCTGCTGTTGTCGCGCTGCGGCTATCTGGTGAAGACGCCGTCTTACCTGTCCGCCTGGTCGCGCATCTTCAATCCGGCGCTTCCCGTCAAACTCGTGGCGCCGCCGCGGCCGGACGCGTTCTGGTTTCCGGACAGCCGCCTGTGGCTGGAACAGCAGGCGCGGGAAGCACCCGAAGAGCAGGAGGTGCAGGAGAAAGCCGCCTGACCGGCACCAAGGCGCGGCGCATGACTGCCGCGCTCGCCGACAGGCGCAAGCTGCTTGCGATATTCTTGGGCCACGCGGCGCGCGTGGAGCGCCGGCGCACATCACAAGGAGTCGCGACATGAATGCCGTCAAGATCGGTTCGCCCGCCAGCGTCGACACGCTCCAACTGGTCGACATGGACGATCCAGGCGAGCCCGGACCAGGCCAGCTTCGGGTTCGCATTCACGCCAGCTCGCTGAATTTCCATGACTATGGCGTGGTGAGCGGCGTGCTGCCCGCCGAGCCCGGGCGCATTCCGATGGCGGACGGCGCGGGTGTGGTCGAGGCGGTCGGCGCGGGTGTCGACGGATTCAAGGCCGGGGATCACGTGGTGTCGTGTTTTTTCCCGTTCTGGGAAAACGGGCCGCCCACTATCGGCGACTTCAGGACCACGCCCGGCGACGGCGTCGACGGCTATGCGCGCGAGGTCGTCGTGCTGCCGAGCCACTACTTCACGCATGCGCCGAAAGGCTATAGCCACGCGGAGTCCGCGACGTTGACCACGGCGGGACTTACCGCCTGGCGCGCGCTCGTGGTCGACGGCCAGCTGAAACCGGGCGCCACGGTGCTGGTGCTCGGCACCGGCGGGGTGTCGATCTTCGGTTTGCAGATGGCCAAGGCCATGGGCGCGTCGGTGATCGCGACGTCTTCATCGGACGCGAAGCTGGAGAAGCTGCGCGCGCTGGGCGCCGACCATACGATCAACTACCGCGCCAATCCGGAATGGGGTAAGGCGGTGCGCGCGCTGACCGACGGCCGAGGCGTCGATCATGTGATCGAAGTGGGCGGTCCCGGCACTTTGCCGCAGTCGATCACGGCGTGCCGCATCGGCGGGCATATTGCGCTAATCGGCGTGCTCACCGGGCGCGCCGGTCCGGTGCCGACCGCCGCGCTAATGGCGCGGCAGCAGCGGCTGCAAGGTTTGATTGTCGGTAGCCGGCAGGAGCAGCGCGAGATGATCCGCGCGCTCGAAACGACCGGCATCAAGCCGGTGATCGACAGCACGTTCGAACTCGCTCAGCTGGCGGACGCCTTCAGGCACGAGGCGTCAGGCGCTCACTTCGGGAAGATTTGCGTGTCGGTCTGAGTGGGCGGGGCGTGGCGGGGCGTGGCGCAATGCTCGCGCCGCGCGTCGCGTCTCTCGTTTCGCGTCTCCAGTCTGCCGGCGCGCGCTTCACATGCCCGCGTTCAGCCGCGCTGTGCGAGATCCGCGAACGCGATGCGCCGCGCCGCGCATGCGTCGGTGAACGCTTCGTCGTAGCTGGAGAAAAACACCGTGCGCGTGTGCGCGAGCGTTCTGAAGAGATCAACCAGCACGGCGCGCGCGGCGGCATCCAGTCCGCCGACAGGCTCGTCGGCAATCAGCACGCTGGTTTCGCCGATCACAGCCGAGGTCAGGAAAAACTTCTTGCGCGTGCCGAACGACATCTGCTCGAAGCGCTTTTCCAGATGCGGCGTGAGCCCGAAGCGATCGGCGAGCGCGAGCGTCTCGTCGCTCACCGTGGTGTTGCGCGCCACGGCCACGCGCTCGAGGTATTCGCGGCCGGTCGGATCGGGCGACGGCACGCAATCCTCCGGCACATAAGTCAGCAGCGCCTTCGCGGCTGCCGGCGCGGTGCTCAGCGAGCGGCCGCCAATCCAGACCTCGCCGGAATCCGCCGCGAGGGCGCCGGCCAGCATGGCGAGCAGGGTAGATTTACCGCTGCCCGACTCGTCGTTAAGCGCTATGCATCCGGCGGCCGAGTCGTGGCTCAGTCCCTTGAAAACGATGCGCTCGCCATAACGCTTGCTGAGGTTTTCGAATCGAAGCATAAGTCGTGAGAAGTGGGGGTGTTCGTCGCGCGCCACAGCCGTATAAGCCGAGCGCTTTCCCGCAGCGCCATGCAGCGCCGCAGCGCCAGGATGGCGAAGCGTAACAAAAATCCGCGCGGTCGTTCCAATACAGCCTCGCGGCCTCGCGGCCTCGCGCGCCCCGCGCGAACGCGCCTGCGCACGCGCTGGCCGACGACGGCAACGGTGCGTCATCGTCGCTGCAACAAATAGGGCAGGGTGAAAATGATAGGTCTACAGAATACGCGGCCTTTTTTACGCTGCTAAACTGTGCGGCGGAGCAGTTTTCTACCGCATCTCATGCGCCGCTCGCGCCCTATATTCCGCCTCTTCAAACGACGGGATAAGCGGTAGAAACAGGCCTTTTCTGCGATTTGGAAGAAGCAGCCGCGGGGCATACTGGCTCATACGCGGCTGGTTAAAAGGGACGCATGGTTGGGTGTCCTCTCTTCCTTGCAGGCATGGCGTCGCAATGGCCGATTCCTCTCCCAACCGCTCATCCGCTGATTCGATATGTATTAGGGGCTCGCTTGAGCCCGTTTTTGGAAGTGACTCATGAAGCCGGGAAAGAATTCGCTTGGGAAAACACGGGCGCGCAAAATCGCCATTGCAGCCGTGTCGGCACTCATTGCCTTGATACTTGCGTTCAGTTTCTGGCATCACCAGCAGCGCACCGCGCAGTCCGCTCCGGCTTTGACCGGCGTCGCGAATCAAATGCGTCACGATACGTCGGCGTGGACGCGCGAGGAGAAAGACGCGTCGCAGATGCTGCGCGACATTCACGACGCCCAGGTCGCGGCAATCGGCGTGAGTCCCAACGCGATTCTCGTGTCGAAGCGCGACGGCTCCAAGTACTTCGTGACCGACCATGATGCGACGTTTTCGCACGCGCTTTTGCTCGGCGAACCGAAAAGCGGCGACGCGGCTTCCTATCAACTTGTCTGGCTGCCGGACGCGGACATTCGCACGGGCGGCTCGCGCTGGCTTCAGCTGTTCGACCAGACGCGCGACATCATCAGTCTGCTGCTGCCGCTGGTGCTGATCGGCGGCATGGTGTGGTTCATGCGCCGGGAAATGCGCGGCGGCGCGACGCTGCTCAGCAAGGCGCCCACGCTGCGTTTCGACGACGTGATCGGCGCCGGCGAAGCGAAGGCGGCGCTCGCGGACATCCGCGGCTATCTGTCGAACCCGAAGCAATTCACGTCGATGGGTGTGCGCGCGCCGTGCGGCATCCTGATGGTGGGCGGCCCCGGCGTCGGCAAGACGCGGCTTGCGCAGGCGCTCGCGGGCGAATGCGGGGCGAACTTCATCTCGATCACCGGCAGTTATTTCAGCGCGAAGTACTACGGCGTGGGTATCCAGAAGGTGAAGCATCTGTTTGAAATGGCGCGCAAGAATGCGCCGACGGTGATCTTTATCGACGAAGCGGACGGACTCGCGAAACGTACGGATACCGGCGGTGGTCCTGTCGAAGCCGAGAGCAACCGCATCATCAATCAGCTGCTTGCGGAAATGGACGGTTTCGCTTCGAACGAAGGCGTGATCATCGTCGCGGCCACGAATCATCCCGACAATCTCGACGAGGCATTACGCCGCCCGGGGCGTTTCGATCGCACGGTGCAGGTTCGCCTGCCGGACCGCGAGGATCGCGCGAAGATTTTCCGCTTCTACGCGGAGAAGCTGAAGGCGAAGGCAGCCGACATCGACTATGACCAGCTCGCACGCCTCACCACGGGTCTGTCTCCGGCGACCGTCGCGATGGTCGTGAACCAGGCGGGGCTTGTGGCGCGCAAGGCCGGCGACAAGGAAATCGCGGCGAAGCATTTTATCGAGGCGATCAAGATCGCTCGTATCGGCGACGTGAGCGGCGCGGAGCGCGCCCTGACCGAGGACGAGCGCACGCGCATCGCCGTGCACGAAGCGGGGCATGGTCTCGTGGCCGCGCTGCTCGGCACCGGCGTGCTCGAAGAGGTCACGATTCTGCCGCGCGGCGGCGCGCTCGGCGTCGCGCTCATCACCAAGGCGCAGGACAAGCATCTGTATCGCGAGACCGAGATCCGCAACGAGGTCAAGGTGCTGCTCGGCGGCCGCAACGCCGAGATTCTTGCGTTCTCCGAAGCATCGAGCGGCGCCGCTTCCGACTTGCAGGAGGCATCGCGCATCAGCCTCGACATGGTGTCGAAGTTCGGCTTTAACAGCGACGGCAATCTGTTCAGCCTCGCCGCGCTGCCCTCGCAATACGCGGGTCTTCAGATGAAGGGCGCGATCGAGCAGGCGAACGTGCTGCTGAAGGAGCTGAACGAGCAATGCTACGACCTGCTGCATGCGTATGAGCCGGTGCTGCGCGAGATTGCCGACGAACTGCTCGAACACGAGACCGTGCCGGGCGAGACGGTGTACCGGCTGATCAAGGAGCACAAGAGCACGCTTAAGATCGTGCATGAACAGGAGCCCGAGCCGGAAGCCGCTTAATGTAATGGCGTGACGGCGTGACGTTGCAATAGCGGCCTCTGCGCTACGCAAAATCAGAAGGGCCGGGCGGTGGAACGCCCGGCGGCGTGTCAGTCTCGCCCAAGGGCTCGCGCTTCGCTTCTTTGTCGCTCTCGTCGGATGGCGGGTTTTCGCCTTTTTCCGGCAGCGGCTGGTCCAGGCCGGGTTCGACCGGTGTCGGAATGGCATCGCCGACGGGCTTGGAAATATCGGTGGGCGGACCGCCGGGGTCTGCCGTTTCATCCGGATCGTTGCCGGGTTGCTGGTCGTGTTGGTTCGGGCTAGCTGGCTGAGTGGCCACGGCGCATCTCCAGTGGTGACAGTCATGCATGCCATTCAGCAATGCCTGTGCCACCCCCGAGGTCAGACGAATTGAGCCGCTTCAGGCGGCATCCGATGCCGCGCCTTCGTCTGTCAGCGCACGTGTGTCGCGCGCCTTGTGCGGCGCCGCGGCGGCGAACGCGGCCGCGTGCTCCGCTGCGCAATCCGCGTTCGCCGCCGGCACGCGCCGCGTCTTCAGGCGGAGAATGGGCTCCTCGATCATCCGCCACGACAGCAGCGCAAGTCCGAGCGAGATCGCGAACGACGCCGCAATGCCCATCACGTGTGCCCATAGCGGCACTGCTCCGCCGAACAGCGCCTGTGCATGACGGTTGCGGGTCAGGTCGGGGATCAGGTTGTGATACAGATAGAAGTCGTAGCTGATGCGGCCAAGGCCCGCCAGCCAGCGCGTTTGGAGCAGAGCCATGACAACCGCATTGCGGCAGCACGCGATAGAACCCACGAGTGCCGCGATGCACAGCCCATACACGGCGTTCACACCAGTAAAGAGCAGCGGACTTTGCAGTTCGCTCCACGCCGGTTCGCTCGCACACAAGCCCACGAGGCAAAGGCTCAAGCCAAACAGTGCCGCGCCGTGGCCGAGCCACGCCCGTACATCGCCTGCGTTGCGCGCGATCAACAGACCGCCCATTCCGCCGAACGCCAATAGCCAGAAATTGCTCAACGGATGCGTGTAGACGGTGATTTCCTGCCACTGCGCGGCGCGCATCGCCCACAACGAAACCAGTCCAGCGACGACCGTCAGCGCGCACACGACGAGGTGCCGCCGCGCGGCAAGCAGCAACAGCAGCGGCGCAAACACGAGGTAAAACTGCTCCTCGATAGCGAGACTCCACAAATGCGAGTAACGGCCAGGCCACTCATGCAGCACGCAGCCGATCCAGAAGTTCGACAGGTAAGCGAAGTGAAACGGCATGCCGCTCGCAAGCTCCGGACTCGCCATGCCGAAAAGCATGAGCACGCCCATTACGGTCAGCATCAGGTAATAGATCGGGAAAATGCGCAGCGTGCGGCGAAACAGAAAGCGCTTGAGCTCGGCGACAAAGCCACTGCCGCTTTGCTCGATACGCTGCCGTTGTGCCGACAGAATGCCGATAATCAGAAAGCCGCTGAGCGCAAAGAAGATCCATACGCCGAGATGACCTATTTCGCCGATGTCGCCGAATAGCCGGTGTTGCAGAAACACCATGAGGACTGCAATGCCGCGCAGTCCGTCGAAGCCGGCAATTCTGTTGTTCATGTGAGCGTCTTCCAATGCGAAGGCAATGCGCGCGGCGCGGCCCTTCAGACGAAACGCCGACGGTCATGCCTGAATTCATCGTACGATGAAAAAAAGCGAAAAAAATCGCGGACCGGAGCGCAAAGAATTTTTTCGGCGGCAATTACCGGATGCCTTCGCGAATACGCGCGAAAGCCGCAAAACTTTCCGTGATGGCGATGCGGGCGCCCGACAATTACCGCATGCCGACAGCGGGATTTCAGATTGCCAGCGAATTGCCGGTGATAACAGGCTGCTTGTCAGCGCTTATCGATTCATCGTACGGCGCCCCTCGAAAAGTTATATCGTGGCGTGTTGCTGGATAACTTTCCTGCGAGAACACGAATGGACATTCGCCGCGGACGCTCCGTCGAAGTGGACTTCTTTCGCGGGGTCGTGTTGATCGTGATCGTGCTGGATCACATGCCCGGCAGCACGCTTTCCCATCTCATGCTGCACGCGTACGCGCTGTGCGATTCCGCGGAAGTGTTCGTGTTTCTCGGCGGTTATGCATCGGCGGCGGCCTACACGGCGGTGCTGACGGCTCGCGGCGAAAAGGCCGCTAATCTGCGCTTCGTGCGGCGCTGCTGGGAAATCTACCGCGCGTATCTGTTGACCGCGTTGCTCACGCTGCTCTCCGGCGCAGTGCTCGCCTTGCTGCACCTGAATCACGCGATGGTCGATCTGACCGGCTGGTGGCCGTTCGCGGCGCAGCCGCTGCAGCAGACGTTGGACATTGCGGTGTTGCGCCGGCAACCGTACCTGTCGAGCGTGTTGCCGATGTACATGTTTTACGCGCTTCTCGTGCCCGCCGTGGTGCCGCTCGCATTGCGCTCGCGCGTGGCGGCGCTGGCGCTGAGCGCGGCCGTCTGGTGGCTCGCCCGGCCGCTCGCCGTGCTGCTCAGCATTGACGACATGGCCAACTGGGCTTTTAATCCGTTTGCATGGCAATTGATGTTCGTGCTTGGTATCGTGTGCCGGCTTGCGCCCATCAGCGAGCGTTTTCAGGCAGGCGAGACGGCCCGCTGGTTTACGTGGGGCGCCATCGTCGCCGTGCTCGCCTTTGCCGCCGTTAAACTCTTCGTGCTGACGCAGCCTTTGCCCGGCGCCCTTAAACAGAATCTTTCCGTCGACCGCGTGATCAACTTTCTCGTCATTGCCTGGCTCGCCGCGCGGCTCGTGCGCGTGGGCAGCATCGCCCGGCTCGCGCAGCGCCTGCCCGCGGTCGTGACCGTGGGGCGCACGGGGCTCGTGTGTTTTGTCGGCGGCACGCTCGTGTCGTTGATCGTCGATACCGCGACGCCCCACACGTTTCATGGCTTTCGCGGCGTGCTGCTGGGACTCGCCGGCGACTTCGTGGCAATCGGCGCGCTGCTGATTCTGGCGCGCGGCTGGCACGGATGGAAAGCACAGCAGCCGCGCGCGGCTGCGAGCGGGGCGCGTTGCGGATGACGGTGGGTTCGCGTCGCCTGTCTCTCGCGCGAGCTTTGCGCGTGCGCGCCATGGCACATCTCGCCGTGCTGACCGGCGCGTGGCTCGTTCTGGCCACGCAGAGCGCGCTCGCCGCGCAGAAGGAAGCGCCGCTTTCCATGCGTTGCGCCGAGTTCGCCGGCGCCGTCCTGCCGCCCGAACTGATCGCGCTGCCCACAGCGGGCGCGCAGATCGAAAGCGCGTCGATGGTCGGGGCCACCGCGCCGGGCAATCAGCAGGGCGGCGAATACTGCCGCATCACAGGGCGCGTCAAGGCGCTCAAGCCGACCACGCCCGACATCCGCTTCGACCTGAATTTGCCGCGCCACTGGAACGGCCGCGCGCTCCAGGTCGGCGGCGGCGGGTACAACGGCGTGGTGGTGAGCGGCACCGGCGTCATGCCGTTTTCACCGGATCGCGCGCCGCTCGCACAGGGCTATGCGACTTTCGGCGACGATTCGGGACATGTCGGCGATTCGTCGCTCGCGGTGTTCGGCCTCGTCGACGAAGCCGTGACGAACTTCGGCTATGCGCATCTGAAGAAGACGCACGACGCCGCGCTTGCGCTGATCGCGCGCGCCTATGGCCGGCCGCCGCAGCGCATGTATTTCGCGGGCGGCTCGACGGGCGGCCGCGAAGGCTACACGGTCATGCAGCGCTTTCCCGACGACTACGACGGGGTGATCGCCAATTCGCCGGCGCTCAATTTTTCGGGCGTGCGGCTTATCGGCGTGAAGGTGGGACAGGCCGAGTATGCGACGCCGGGCGGCTTCATCCCGCCGCTTCTGCTCGAGCGCGTGTATCAGCGAACGCTGGCTGTCTGCGACCGCCTCGACGGGGCAGCGGACGGCATTGTGAGCGACGTGGCCGCATGCCGCGCGCATGAAACGGAGATCGTCGACTCGTTGCGTTGCGCAGGCAGCGCGTTGTCACGCGACGAGTGCCTCACCGACGCGCAACTCGCCACGCTGATGGTGCTGCGCGACGGCTTGTCGCTGCCCTACAGGCTCGCCTGGGATGTGAGCGGTTATCACGGCTACAACGTGTTTCAGGGCACGCATCTGAATGGCTCGCTCGGCCTCGGGCATCAGGCGCAACGGCTTGCGGTGCCGAAGTTTTTCGCCAACGGTTATCTGTTCGCGCAAGGCGACGGCTATCTGCGCTACTTCGTGGCGCGCGACGCGGACTTCGACTCGCTCCGGTTCGACCCGCAGCATCCCGGCAAATATCGCGCGCAACTGGTTGCGCTTTCACAGACCATCGGCGCGATGAACCCGGACCTCGCGCGCTACATGGCGCGCGGCGGCAAGCTGATTACGCTGCAAGGTCTCGCCGACGAAGTCATCAGCCCGAATCAGACCATTGCGTATCGGGAGGCGCTCGTCGACCGTTATGGTGTCGACGAGGTCGATCGTTTCATGCGCTTGTACATGGTGCCGGGATTTCAGCACGGCAGCGGCGCGTTCGTGCCGTCCGTCGATCTGCTCGGCGCGCTGGATCGCTGGGTGACGCGCGGCGCGTCGCCGGAAACGCTGATCGCCACCGACATCGCCGCAGCGACCAATGGACGCTCGCGCCCGTTGTGCCGCTATCCGCTGTTTCCGCGCTATGTGGGCAAGGGCAATGTGAATCTGGCGAGCAGCTTTGTTTGTGCGGAGCCGTGACGGCGAGCCGTAGCGATCAGGTCTGATTCTGCCTTGCGGGCAGGCACGTCTGCTTTACCTGGGAACGGTTGCAAAATCCACCATCGACGCAAAGCCCGCATGCAGTACCGTGCAGCGCGGTCGGCAAAGATGAGAACAAAAGGACGGCGACACCGTCATGCGGCGCCGCCGTCCGTGTTTCAGGCGCTGTGGAGCCTCGATTTCAAGCAGATGCTCGAGGCGCGAACGCCGTCCTTCGCTTACTGGCCGTTCTGCATCGTGCCATTGGTGCCGTTCGTGCCGCCGCGCATACCGTTGTTCATGCTGCCGCTATTCGAACGTTTCGTCGTGGCGCTGTTCGGCGATGCGCCGGTGCCCGTTCCCATGCCGCCGCCGGTGCCGGTCACGCCGGGTGAGCCATAGCCGGAATCGCCGGGATGCTTCATCGTGCCGGGGCCGACTCCGGGTGTCGCCGTGCCGCCCGCGCCGCCCGTGGTGCCGCCGCCGGCGCCCACTCCGTTGCCACCGCCCGAGCCGCCGGCGCTGGCCGCGGCGCCGCCGCCCATGCCGCCCGCACTCCCGGCGCCGGCACCGCCGCCAGCTTGTGCATAGGCTCCGCCCGAGAGTGCCATTACGAGCGCTGAAGCAAAAATCGTCTTGGTAAAGCGTTTCATGGTTCACCTCCATAGAGTCGATTGATGTCACGCGAGCGCGTCGCACTCACATGAAGAGGCTGCCGCAAGCACTGTGCCTTGGATGCCGGCGCCAGCCGCACGGGTGCAACAGCACGGCGAAAAACACGAGCATGGCGCGTTCCCGGGACGCCGCCGCGCCGGTTTGTTTCCCCGCAATCGGACGGTGCGCAGGGGCAATTGGCGCTGCATGATATTGATACGCAGGCCGAACTATCTTGCGATGCAGCGAAGACCGCCCTCATGCGGAGTGTCAACACGGCGGCATGCGACTTTCCGTAGGCTCCGATCTGGTTCGCTGCACGCTTTCGCGGTTTCCATTACATTTCGGGTGCGGTCGCGCTTGCGCGTCATTTCATCCACTTTCACAACGGTGTCTGCCATCGTCGAATCCATGCAGCCAATCGTCTCAGTCACGAATCTGTCGAAAACCTATGCAAGCGGTTTTCAGGCACTGAAAAACATCAATCTCGGGATCAACCGCGGAGAAATCTTTGCCCTGCTGGGGCCGAACGGGGCGGGCAAGACCACGCTCATCAGCATCATCTGCGGCATTGTCAACGCGAGCGAAGGCAGCGTCATGGTAGACGGCCGCGACATTGCCGCCGACTATCGCGGCGCGCGCTCGCTGATCGGCCTCGTGCCGCAGGAACTCACCACCGACTCGTTCGAGACCGTCTGGGCGACCGTGTCGTTCAGCCGCGGCCTGTTCGGCAAGCCGAAGAACCCGGCTTATATCGAGAAGGTGCTGCGCGACCTGTCGCTGTGGGAAAAGCGCAATAGCAAGATCATCACGCTGTCGGGCGGCATGAAGCGCCGCGTGCTGATCGCGAAGGCGCTATCGCATGAACCGCGCGTGCTGTTCCTCGACGAACCCACCGCGGGCGTCGACGTCGAGTTGCGCCGCGACATGTGGAAGCTCGTGCGTTCGCTCGCGGCAAGCGGCGTGACGATCATTCTGACCACGCATTACATCGACGAAGCGGAGGAAATGGCGGACCGCATCGGCGTGATCAACGGCGGCGAAATCATGCTGGTCGAAGAGAAGACCGAACTCATGCGCAAGCTCGGCAAGAAGCAGTTGACGCTGCAACTGGAGAGTCCGCTCGACGCCTTGCCGCCGTCGCTTGCGGGCTATGGGCTCGACGTCGCGAAGGGCGGCAACGAGCTGATCTACACGTATGAAGGCGACGGCGGCCGCACCGACATCATTGCGCTCCTCAAGGCGCTCGACGACGCCAGCATCCGTTTCAAGGACCTGCATACCACGCAGAGTTCGCTTGAAGACATCTTCGTGAGTCTGCTTCGGGGTAACACATGAACATCTACGCGATTCGCGCAATCTACAAGTTCGAAATGGCGCGCACGTGGCGCACGCTGATGCAAAGCATCATCGCGCCCGTGATTTCCACCTCGCTCTATTTTGTCGTGTTCGGCGCGGCCATCGGCTCGCGCATCAAGGAAGTGGACGGCATTACTTACGGCGCGTTCATCGTGCCGGGGCTCATCATGTTGTCGCTGCTGTCGCAGAGCATTTCGAACGCGTCGTTCGGCATCTACTTTCCGCGCTTCACGGGCACCATCTACGAGTTGCTGTCGGCGCCCGTGTCGTATCTGGAGATCGTCGTGAGTTATGTGGGAGCGGCGGCCACCAAGTCGATCCTGCTCGGGCTCATCATTCTGGCCACCGCGGGCCTCTTCGTGCCGTTGCAGGTGCAGCATCCGTTCTGGATGATCCTGTTTCTCGTGCTGACCGCGGTCACGTTCAGTCTGCTGGGGTTCATCATCGGCATCTGGGCGGACAGCTTCGAGAAGCTGCAACTCGTGCCGCTCCTGATCATCACGCCGCTTACGTTCCTCGGCGGGAGCTTCTACGCGGTCAACATGCTGCCGCCGTTCTGGAAGGTCGTGACGCTGTTCAATCCGATCGTCTATCTGGTGAGCGGATTCCGCTGGAGTTTCTATGGTCTCGCGGATGTGAACGTCGAAGTCAGCCTCGGCATGACGGCGCTCTTTCTGGCTGTGTTTCTCGCCATCGTCGCGTGGATCTTCAAGACGGGTTACCGCCTAAAGAGCTGAGCGGCGGACTGGGCAAAAAAACGGCGTGGCAGCGCTCGCCGCCACGCCGTTTCGGCGCTCATGGTGCCTATCGGATCTACGACACATAGGCTTTCGCCACGTTAATCAACTGCACGCGGTTGCGCACGTTGAACAATTGCCGCAGGCGGCGCAGGTGGTAGTCCACATTGTGCGGCGAGAGACCGAGGAAATATGCAATTTCCTTGTCGCGCTGCCCCTGAACCACTGCCTTCAGCACCGCATGCTGCAACTCGCTCAACGTCACGCGATGCTGCTGCGCGGGCGTCATGCCGATCACGCTCTTCGCGTGCGTCCAGATGAACTCATGAATCGTGTGCGCGAACATCAGCGTTTCGGCCACGATCGATTCGGTCATCCAGCGTGGGTTGCCGATCTCCGAGTTGAAGCACAGGCTCGCGCTCAGCTCCGGCTCGGGCAGCGGCATCTGCGTGAGAATGCCGCTCTTGCGGCCTGTCGCCTCCAGCATGTCGATCAGGCTGCCTAGCCGCTCGCTGCGCATTTGCGCGCGCGGCAGGTCGGCGCGCATGTCGACCGTGTTCCAGAGGAACGGCAGGCCGGTCGGCGAGGCGAGTGCGACGCGCGGATCCAGCTCGAAGTAACGCTCGCGGAAATACCGCGTGAGCCAGCTCTGCGACTCGTAGCTCGTCAGCACGAACATGGTCTTGCGATGCGCGGACGTGCGCGTGGCCGTGTAGCTGAACGAGTTGAAGCCCAACTGCCTGATGCGCTGGCGCACGAATTCGATGCGGTCCTGCGCGCTGCCGAAACGCACCAGCGGACTGATGACCGGTGCGCGGCGCGCGGCCGGCGCGGGCGTGCCGATCTCCTCCTCGGTAAAGAGCGTGAGAAACCCTGCGGGCGCCGCGCCTGTTGCCGCGCGGCCAGATACGATCGATGCTTCAGCCGCGTGGGCTGAGTTCGCGGCCTGCCGCATGCCGACCGGGTAGGCCGGTTGTGCGGTGACCGCTGGCTTGTATGCTGCCGACGCATGGCCGGATTCGCCCTGCGGCGAACCGGTCAGCCAATGCGGCAGCGTATCGCATTCATGTTCCATGAAACGGTAGCTCCGGCGTTCGAAACGCGTGAAAGACGACAACCTGAATGATTAGCTATTTCCAAAAATTACGGTAGCCGGTTCCTTGCTATCATTTTTGAGATCTTGCGCTGACAGCTGACCGGCGACGCGGGTTCGACAGGGTTCTCTCATTTGCATACGGCACCTCCTTGGGAATGGACGTGAAGACACGAATTCCAAAGCTGACAACGACGCTTGCCTACGACCGCTACATGGCGGGCCAGAAACTGGTGTCGAGCGTGGATCGCCCGTGGCGTCACCTGGTGTTGCGTTCCTATCTCGAGCCGAACGAGCAGGAACTGCTGGAAGCGCCCGGCCTGCAGGACCTCACGCTGATGACGCTCGCGAGCGGCGCCGAGCATCTCGAGCGCAATCTGAACGGGCGCTGGGAAAGCGCCGACCTGCGAGTGGGCGACCTGTGGTACGTGCCGTCCGCGCCGATCTCCTGGCGTTGGCGTTCGATCAGCGATGAGCCGCTGTCGACCGTCCATTTGCATATCGAGCGCAGCCTGATCGACAGCGTCGCAGATCAGATGGAGCTCGGCGGGTCGCGCCGCGAACTGTCGCTCGGCGACGCGATGCAGTTCCACGATCCGCTGGTGGCCGCGATGCTTTCTGCATTGCATCGCGCCGCCGGCGACCCGGCCGACTCGCGCCTTTACGTCGACGCGCTGGTTCATGCGCTCGCCGCACACCTTCTTCAACATTATTCGCACGGCCGGCAAGCGGGGACGACGCCGGCACAGCCAGAACGGCTCGTGCCGCGCCGCATCCGGCGTGTAACCGATTACATTCGCGCGCACCTGGGTGCCGATCTGGCGATCGGCGAACTGGCCGCGCAGGCGGGTCTAAGCAGCTTCCACTTTGCCCGCGTGTTCCGCCGCGAAACCGGCGAAACGCCGCACCAATACGTGACGCGCTTGCGTCTCGAAGAAGCGGCGAGGCTGCTGCGTTCGACCGATCAGACCGTGCTGCAGATCGCAATTGCGGTTGGTTACGAGAATGCCAGTCATTTCTCCGTGCAGTTCAAGCGTGATTACGGCGTGACGCCGCTTGCTTACCGGTTGCGCGGCTGATTCAGGCGGGATGTCGGCAACAGCCGGTGATGGACGGCGCCTGCTGCTCGTTGCCGCGAGCGGTGCCTTCCGATGCTGGGCGGCGCTGCGCCTCTCATTCGCGCTGGGGCTGGCGGCCAGGCCGACTGCGATGCAGACAGAAGCGAAGCCGGAAGCCGTCTGTAGGAATCACGCACCTCTCGAAGTGTGCTGTGCATTGCGCGGCTTGCAAACTACGAAGTTTCGTGGCGCTACACCGGCCAGACCTGGCATGCGGCTGCCTGCATGGTCGCGTGAAGGCGGATGGGCACGTCGGGGCAGCCGGTCTAACTGGCCTGACCGCGACGATGCGAACTGTCTCTGTCGAAGCCTTGCACAGCACGACAGAATGATCCACCCACGGCTTGGCCCGAGCCGCGTCTGACCGACCGCTTGTCCATTATTCACCGTCATACCGGATACCTTGCGATGACCCGACTTCGAATCACCTCCTGCGGCCATGAATTTATCGCCGAAACGAATCCCGACGCGCCGCAAACCGTGGCCGCCTTCCTGAAGTTGCTGCCGTACCGTCAGAAGATCATCCATGTGCGCTGGAGCGGCGAAGGCTGCTGGGTACCGCTCGGCGAGTTCAAGCTCGAAAACGACGGCGCGGCAGTCGGTTTCGAAAATCACACGAGCCATCCGTCGGTCGGCGACATTCTCTTTTATCCGGGCGGATATAGCGAAACCGAGATTCTGATCGCCTATGGTTCCTGCTGCTTCGCGAGCAAGATGGGCCAACTCGCGGGCAATCACTTTCTGACTATCGTCGAAGGCAAAGAGAAGTTGCGCGAAGTCGGTGTCAAGGTGCTGTGGGAAGGCGCGCAAGACGTGCTGTTCGAAAAGATATGAACACCTTGCCGCGCTGAGCGCCGCTCACGGTTCTTTGTAGTGGCGAGCCGGCTTCGACCGGCTCGCATTTCTTCCATGCCGGTTCTCGGCCACTTTCAGCATTCGACTAAAACCACTTAGTCCTCGCCTCGGCGATTAAGACATTCGGCTGCTTTTCGTCTGAAGCGCCCTATGCCATTTAGCTAAATCACGCTAAAAAATCGCTTTTCGGATTAATCGTATTCGCGAACCGCGGAGCTGCCTGCACACTCGGCGCTTCAGCCTTGTTTGCCAGGTGAAAACGCAATGCGTCCTGAGTCTGTTTAGTCGGCGCAATACTTAGGATGGCATAAGAAAAATCTCTGCAAGAGATCGTGGATGAAGAGTGGGAGGAATGTTGAACAAGACCTATAAGACAGTATGGAATGAAGCAAAACGCGCGTATGTGGCGGCATCGGAAGTCACGAGAAGCGCGGGCGCGAAATGCACGGCGGTACGTGGGGCGCTGGCTGCTGCGGTGGCGGGCCTGCTCGGCATGCTGGCATGGGCGCAGCCGGCCGGCGCACAAGAGTGCGGGCCGGCCGGCTGCGCGAATCTCGCCGACGCATTGTTCTACGACAGCGGCGCGCACGACAGCGCGACGCTCGGCAATCCAGGCACGCCGGTCAGGGTAACGAACCTGGCGCAGGGCGCGCTCGACGCCTACAGTTCCGACGCGGTAACCGGCGCGCAACTGAATGCCACCAATAACGCGGTGGCGCAGAATTCGGCGAGCATTTCGGACCTGGCAGGCAACATCGCAAACGGCCAGCTAGGGCTCGTCCGCCAGGATCTGGGCACGCGTAACCTGACGGTCGGGCAAGGTACGGACGGCGCGTCGGTGGACTTCACCGGAACCGGCGGGCCGCGCGAGCTCGTCGGCATCGCGGCGGGGACGAGCGCGCAGTCGGCGGTGAACCTGGCGCAGCTCAAGCAGGTCGTGTCGACGCTCGGCGGCGGCGCGTCGGTGAGCGCGAGCGGCTCGACTGTCGGCCCACGGTATAACGTGCAGTCCGGCACGCAAACCACGGTCGGCGGCGCGCTCAGCTCGCTCGATGCGGGCATCACCACGCTGCAGTCGCAAATCGTCTCGGGCAGCATCGGCCTCGTGAGGCAAGACCTGGGGACGCGCGACATCCTGGTCGCGCCGTCGTCGACGGGTATCCGCATGAATGTCGCCGGCCTCAACGGCAACCGCATGCTGACGGGGCTCGCGCGCGGCGCAATCGGCGCCGCGAGTGCCGACGCGGTCAACGGCGCCCAGCTCTACGATCACGCGGCGAGCGTGGCGCAGGCGCTCGGCGGCGGCTCGTCGGTCAATGCAGACGGCACGGCGAAGGCGCCGGTCTACACGATCGGCGGAAAAACATATGGCGACGTCGGCTCGGCGCTCGCCGCGGCCGTGAATACCAGCGTGGCAACCAGCACCGCGGCCAGCGCGGCGGCGAGCGCAACGAGTATTGCCGCGGCCACGGCCAACTCTGTCCAGTACGACTCGTCCGCGCGCGACCTGCTGACGCTCGGCAACGCCGGCGCGCCGGTCCGCGTCACGAACGTGCGCGCAACGAGACTCGATAGCGACAGTACGGACGCAGTGAATGGCGGCCAGCTGTTCGCGACCAATGAGCAGGTCGCGCAGAACAGCGACAGAATCGCGAACCTCGATCAGCGCGTGAGCAGCAGCGCGACTTCGATCGCGGACCTCGATCAGCGCGCAAGCGCCAACACGGCGAAGATTGCCGGGCTCGACACGCGCACCACCGCGCTGGAGGGCAATGTGACAAACGTCGCGAGCCAGATCGCAAACGGCGAAATCGGGCTCGTGCAGCAAGACCCGACTTCGCGCGTCATCAGCATTGGGCAGAACGCAAACGGCGCGCGCGTCGATTTCGCCGGGACGAGTGGCGCCCGCCAATTGACCGGCGTCGCGGCGGGCCTGACCGACACGTCCGCAATCAACTTTGCGCAGTTCAGGCCGGTGGTGGCCGGGCTCGGCGGCGGCGCGCAGATCAATATCGACGGGTCGGTCACCGCACCGTCGTATCACGTGCAAGGCGGCACGCAGAACAACGTCGGCGACGCGCTCGACTCGCTCGACAACGGGCTTGGCACGCTGCAGCAGAACGTCGAGAAGGGTGGCATCGGCATCGTGACGCAAGACCCGGCGTCGCGCGTAATCAAGATCGGCGCAACGACCGACGGCCGCTCGATCAACGTGGCGGGCACGCAGGGCAATCGCGTCGTGATGGGCGTCGCGCGCGGGTCGCTCAACGCCGCCAGCACCGACGCCGTCAACGGTTCGCAACTGTTCGCGCAGGCAGCGAGCACGGCGATGGCGCTGGGCGGCGGCTCGACCGTGAACGGCGACGGCTCGGTGAGCGCGCCTTCGTACAAGGTGGGCGGGCAGGTGGTGAACAGCGTCGGCGGCGCGCTCGCCAATCTGGACGGCCGCGTCACGCAGAACAGCAAGGACATTGCGGGCTTGCAGAGCAGCGTTGGCCGTATCAACGGCACGGTGGCGAATGCGGTTCAGTACGACAGCTCCGCGCACGACAAGGTGACGCTCGGCGGCACGGCGGCGAATGCGCCGGCCGTGCAGTTGACCCATCTGAAGAACGGCGAAGTGTCGGCAACGAGCAGCGATGCGGTCACCGGTGCACAGCTGTGGCAAACCAACCAGCAGATCAGCAGTATCGACCAGACCGTCAAGAACTATGCGACGAACGGCAACGGCTACGTCGCCGTGAACAGTACCGCGAGCGCGCCGCAGGCGACCGGCAGCGGCTCACTTGCGCTCGGCGGCGGGGCGAAGGCGTCGGCGGCAAATAGTGTCGCGCTTGGCGAGGGCTCGGTCGCGGATCAGCCGAACACGGTTTCCGTCGGCTCGACCGGGAGCGAGCGCCGCATCACCAATCTGGCCGCCGGGCAGGCGCCGGGTGACGCGGTCAACATGCAGCAGTTCCAGGGCGGCATGGGCGACCTCGCGCGCCGTGCGTATGCCGGAGCCGCGTCCGCGATGGCCATGAACATGGTGCCCGAAGTCGACGCGACGAAGAACCTCGCAATCGGCGTGGGCACGGCCGGCTATATGGGGTATCAGGCTGTGGCGGTGGGTCTGTCGGCGCGTGTCGCGCAGAACTTCAAGGTGAAGCTGAGCGCGGGCATCAGTTCGGTGACGACCTCGGTGGGCGCCGGCGCCGCATATCAGTGGTAGGGGAAGCCGCCGGCGAGCACTGCCGGTGGCGGATTGAACGCGCCCCGCCGGTGAGGCCGGCGGGGCGGGGCGCAGGCGCTTAATGGAACAGCTTCATCGCTTGCGAGAGCGTGTTGTACACGCCCCATGCGAGCGGAATCATCACATACAGCCAGAAGACGACGATCTTGGCCTTGCTGGTGCGGTGCACGGGTTCAACGGTCGACATGCGAGTCTCCTTATGCGCCTTTGGCGACTTGTGCGTCGGTCATGTGATGCTTCTCGTCCACACGCTTGACCAACAGATTGCAGATGAAGCCGATCACCAGCAGCACGGCCATGATATGCACCGTCATCGTGTAGGCGTCTGCTTTCGCGACACCGTGCGCGACTTCGTAGGCGCGGATGTAGTTGACCAGCACCGGACCGGCCACGCCGGCTGCGGCCCATGCGGTCAGCAGGCGTCCATGAATGCCGCCCACGAACGCGGTGCCGAACATGTCCGCGAGATACGCGGGCACCGTCGAAAAACCGCCGCCGTACATCGTGAGAATGACGCAGTAGGACAGCACGAAGAGCGCCATCTGGCCCGACGCGGCAAAGCTCGGCACGAGGAAATACAGCACGGCGCCCAGCGCGAAGAAGATGAAGTAGGTGTTCTTGCGGCCGATCCAGTCCGAAGCCGATGCCCACACGAAGCGGCCGCCCATGTTGAAGAGCGACAGCAGGCCGACGAAGCCGGCAGCGGCGGCTGCGGTCACGGTGCCTTTGAAGCTTTCCTGGATCATGACCGAGGCCTGGCCGAGAATGCCGATGCCCGCCGTCACGTTGAGGAACAGCACGAGCCAGATCAGATAGAACTGCGGCGTCTTCAGGGCTTCGTCGATGTGCACGTGGTTGCGCGTGATCATCTTCTGCTGCGACGTTTGCGGCGGCGTCCAGCCTGCCGGTTTCCACTCGGCCGGCGGCACGCGAATGGCCAACGCGCCAATCGACATGGAGATGAAGTACACAATGCCGAGCACGATGAACGTTTCGGCCACGCCGATGCTCGTCGCGCTCTTGAAGTGGTTCATCAGCGCCACGGAGAGCGGCGCGGCGATCATCGCGCCGCCGCCGAAGCCCATGATCGCCATGCCGGTCGCCATGCCGCGACGGTCCGGGAACCAGCGGATCAGCGTCGAGACCGGCGAAACATAGCCGAGGCCAAGTCCGATCCCGCCGATCACGCCGTAGCCGAGGTACAGCAGCACAATCTGATGCAGGTACACGCCCAGCGCGGAAATCAGAAAGCCGCCGCCGAAGCAGCAGGCCGCGGTGAACATCGTGCGGCGCGGGCCGACGTGTTCGAGCCACTTGCCGGCAAACGCCGCCGACAAACCGAGGAACACGATAGCCAGCGAGAAAATCCAGCCGAGCGACGTGAGCGACCAGTCGTCAGGAGCGGATTGCGTGATGCCGATAACCTTGGTCAACGGTCCGTTGAACACGGAGAACGCATACGCCTGGCCGATACAGAGGTGAACGGCGAGTGCTGCGGGGGGAACCATCCAGCGCGAAAACCCCGGTTTGGCAACGGTGGCTTCTTTCGAGAAGAATGGTGCAGAGCCTCGGTTGTCCTGCGGCTCGGTGATGCTGCTCATGGTCGGTCTCCCGGGAAGCGAAGTCTTTGTTATCGGCGCGTCGCACCGAATACTTGAGCGATTCGGTGTGAGAATTGCTACACGATTCTGCGCTCATATATGCGGCTGGAATTCATATGAACGTGCGCAAGCTCGCAAAGGAACCTGCCTGGTCGAACGATAGGGCGGCTTAGCGGGGATGGCAATATGAGATAGCAATGCATAAGGCATTGCCCGAGGAAATGCGACGGCGATCTGTCAGATCCCGGCAGAGTTTCCCATTTAGCGGGTACGGTGAGTGTCCTTACAAGTGGAACAGGGCGCTCAAAGAAAAAAGGCCGGCGGTGGCAGCAACGCCACGCCGGCCCCTGCCTGTCTGCGACCTGGTCGTCAGACTGTGCGGCCCGTCTTCATTCTGGCGGCGACGAGCACGGAAATCAGACAGCCGACGGCGAGATACGCCGCCACCGGATGCCACGAGCCGCCGGCAAAACTCACAAGGGCCACCGCGATAAACGGCGTGAAGCCGCCGCCCACCACGCTCGCCACCTGATAGCCGACACCCGCGCCGCTATAGCGATACTCGGTGCCGAACAGTTCGGTGAACATCGGCTGCTGCACGCTCACCACCATGTCGTGGGCGATATTCGCGAGCATCACGGCGAACACCACGATCCACACGGTCGAGCGCGCTTCCAGCGCCAGAAAGAACGGCACGGCGCTGAACATGCCGACGAGCGCCCCGACGATATACACGCGGCGGCGGCCGAAGCGGTCGGCGAGCATGGCAAAGAGCGGAATCGTCACGCAGCTCACGGCGCCGACCAAGAGGCCGATCGTCAGAAAGAACTCGCGCGGCATGTGCAGATTCGCCGTCGAATAATTGAGCGCGAAGGCGGTCACGATATACATCGTGAACAGTTCGGCAAGGCGCAGCGCAATGATCAGCAGGAACGCTTTCGGGTGACGCAGCAGCGCTTCGACAATCGGCAACCGGACACGGCGTTCGCCGTGCGCGCCGACTTTTTCGACGAATTCCTGCGACTCGTCCATGCTCGAACGAATCCACATCGCGATCAGCACCAGAATCACGCTGAACAGGAACGGCAGGCGCCAGCCCCAACTCAGGAACGACGCGTTGTCCATGGAGCGGCTGATCAGCGCGACGAGGCCCGTCGCCAGCACGAGGCCCACGCCGTAGCCGACCTGCACGCCGCTGCTGTAGAACGCCTTTTTCTTCTCGGGCGCGCTTTCCACCGCCATCAACGCCGCGCCGCCCCATTCGCCGCCGACGGCGAAGCCCTGGATCGCGCGCAGCGTCACGAGGAGCACCGGCGCGAGCCAGCCGATGGCCGCGAACGACGGCAGCAGGCCGATTGCGGCGGTGGACAAGCCCATCATCATGACGGTGAGCACGAGCATGCGCTTGCGCCCGAGCCGGTCACCGAAATGGCCGAACACGAAGCCGCCGAGCGGCCGGAACAGAAAGCCGACGCCGAATGTCGCGAAGGCGGCGAGCGTTCCCATTGCCGGACTCACTTTCGGGAAGAACTCTGAGTTGAAGACCAGCGCCGCGACAATCCCGTACAGCAGGAAGTCGTACCAGTCGACAACTGCGCCGACGAAACTGCCCAGCGCCGCCTTGCGTGCCCGGCTGCGCGCCGTGCGAGCGTCGGCTGTCGCGGCCGGCGAAATGGTGGTACTCATGTTGGGTGTCTCCTGGAGATTCTCGGACTACTGCGCGGTCGGTCGCTGGCGGGCGGCTGCGGCACCTCGCCGACGCTTGCAGGATGTGCCGAAGATTAATGACGCCCGGAGCATCGCACAATCGGCACTCGGGGCAAATTGCGCGATTGTCGAACGCTGTTGCGCGCATAGCGCGCGTTCCTCGCGTATACACCGAGCTGAGCACACTGGCGCGGGGCGACGCTGAAGGGAAGGCACAGCCAGGACGAAGCGGCGCATGCTACCGTAGGATATGATTGGAAAACAACAGTCGCTGATATACTACATACCGAATATTGATTTTTGCGGCGACGCAGCATATGATTGAGTCATCCGTTTAACTCAATCGTTGGGAGCTTCACATGGAATTCGTTCCTCTCTCGCTGCTGGCCGCCGCTGTTGTTGGCTTGGGTAGTGCCGCCACGGTTCTCGTGGCTCGCTGGATTCCGCAGTCGGTCGCGCAACTTGCAGCGCAACATGGCCGGTTTGTCGGACTGGACGAGCAGCGCGGGGCCGCAGTGGCGCCTTATCGTATGCACGTTCAAACTGAGGCGATGAATGTCGTCGGAACTTCAAACTGAAGCGGTGGCCACGCCTTTGACGTTGTCATTGCAGCCTATCGGCGCAAGCGCGAGCTTGCGCGATCAGGCTTATGCGATGCTGCGCCAGGCCATCGCGGACGCGGACATCTACCAGACCCGCGAAGAAATCCGTCTGGACGAACGCGTTCTGAGCGAAACGCTTGGCGTGAGCCGCACGCCGGTGCGCGAGGCGATGACGCTGCTCGAGCAGGAAGGCTTTCTGCGCATGGTGCCGCGTCGCGGCATCTACATCGTGCGCAAGAGCAAGCGTGAAATCGTCGAGATGATCCACATGTGGGCGGCGCTCGAAAGCATGGCGGCCCGTCTCGCCACGCAGCGCGCGACAGACGAGGAAATCGCCCGCTTGCGGCATATGTTCGACCACTTCCGGGACGCCACGCCGGCCGAGCATATCGCCGAGTATTCGGACGCGAACATCGCGTTTCACCAGGCGATTGTCGAACTGTCGAAGTCGCAGATCATTCTCGACACCATCAAGAACATCTTTATCCACGTACGCGCCATCCGGCGCATGACGATCTCACAGAGCGATCGCGCCTCGCGGTCGATCGTCGACCATCTGCGCATTATCGAGGCGCTCGAGAAGCGCGACACCGAGCTGGCTGAGCGCCTCACGCGCCAGCATTCGCTCGATCTGGCGGCATTCGTGGAGAAAAACTGCGATTTTCTCGATTAACGGCTGAGTAAGGCAGGGCGCCGGTTGCGGAGTCCGCTGCCTCGACCCATTGCGCTGGCGCAAGGCCCGCGGTGTTCATGCACCGCGGGCTTTTTTGTTTCTTCGCGTGTCGTAGGGAAACACCGCGCTTGACGTCTGGTGAAATGTGGTATGTGATATATCAACAGTGAGCGTTTTCCACACGCGCTCAGTGTTTTCCCTTGCAGCGCATCGAAGACGACCGCCCACATGGCGGCCTTTCGATACCTGGCAAGGGATTGCAGAAGAAACGTCAGGGTCGCCGGAGCATGAGATCGTCCTTGCCAGAATCTGATATATCACATACCGTATGTGAACAAGGTCGGCAGCATGTTCTGAGATGCGTTCCTGCAATCCGTCGCACAACCGTCGCATAACCGATTGGCAGCACCCACCCCATCGTGCCAAAGCATGTGACCGACGTCAGCGCCAGGCCCCAACGCCGGTCGACACACAAGGAGACGACCATGTCTGCAGTTGTTTCATCCCTGAACCCAGCCACAGGCAGCACCACGGCCGAAGACACGCTCAAGCAGAAGACCCGCAACGCCGGCGTCGTCTCGGGCGGGCATCTCGTCGCCAAGGCGCTGAAGAATGAGGGGGTCGATACGATCTTCACGCTGTGCGGCGGCCACATCATCGATATTTACGATGGTTGTGTGGACGAAGGGATTCGCATCATCGACGTGCGCCACGAGCAGGTTGCGGCACACGCGGCAGACGGCTACGCGCGCCAGACGGGCAAGCTGGGCTGCGTCGTCACCACGGCCGGCCCCGGCTGCACGAACGCGGTGACGGGCATCGCCACGGCATTCCGCTCGGAGAGCCCGGTGCTCCACATCGGCGGGCAAGGCGCGCTGACGCAGCACAAGATGGGCTCGCTGCAGGATCTGCCGCACGTCGACATGATGGCGCCGATCACGAAGTTCGCCGCAAGCGTGTCGAGCACGGAGCGCGTCGCTGACATGATTTCGATGGCCGCGCGCGAGTGCTTCAACGGCGCGCCGGGGCCGGCTTACCTGGAAATTCCGCGCGACGTGCTCGACCGCGAAGTCGAGCTGACGCGCGCGGTGGTGCCGCAGCCGGGTCATTATCGGGCGTCGACGAAATCGATCGGCGATCCGCGCGACATCGAGAAACTGGCCGACATCCTCGTCAATTCCGAGCGCCCCGCGATTCTGTACGGCCAGCAGGTCTGGACCGCGCGCGGCCATGAGGAAGCCATCGCGCTGCTGCGCGGCCTCGACATTCCCGGCTACTTCAACGGTGCGAGCCGCGGCCTGCTGCCGCCGGGCGACCCGCATCACTTCGACCGCACGCGTTCGCAGGCGTTTGCCAATGCCGACGTGCTGATCGTCGTCGGCACGCCGTTCGACTTCCGTATGGGCTACGGCAAGCGCATCAGCAAGGAACTCACGCTGGTGCAGATCGACATGGACTACCGGACGGTCGGCAAGAACCGCGATATCGATCTCGGTCTCGTCGGCGATCCGGGCGCGATTCTCGCCGCCGTGCTGCAGGCCGCGAGCGGCCGCCTGAAGGACGACAAGCGCCAGGCACGCCGCAAATGGATGGCGCAATTGCAGGACGCCGAAGCAACTGCGACCGAAAAGCTGATGCCGCTCTTCAAGTCGAACAACACGCCGATTCATCCGTACCGCGTCGCCTACGAACTCAACGAGTTTCTCTCCGACGACACGATCTATATCGGCGACGGCGGCGACGTCGTGACGATTTCCGCGCAAGCGGTTCGCCCGCGCCGGCCGGGGCAGTGGATGGACCCGGGTGCGCTCGGCTCGCTTGGCGTGGGCACCGGCTTTGCGCTCGCCGCCAAGGTCGCGCATCCGCACAAGGAAGTGCTGTGCTACTACGGCGACGGCTCGTTCGGCATGACCGCGTTCGACATGGAAACGGCCAACCGTTTCGGCGCGCCGTACCTCGCGGTGATCGGCAACAACTCGGCGATGAACCAGATCCGCTACGGCCAGCTCGCCAAATACGGCGACGAGCGCGGCAATGTCGGCAATCTGCTGAGCGACGTGCCGTTCAGCAAGTTCGCCGAGATGCTCGGCGGCTACGGCGAGGAAGTGCGCGATCCCGCGCAGATTGCGGGCGCGTTGCAGCGTGCGCGCGAGGCGATTCATCGCACGGGCCGCTCGGCGGTCGTCAACATCTGGGTCGATCCGCGCGAGTATGCGCCGGGTACCAAGAATCAGACCATGTACAAGTAATACGGACACCTTAGGAGACACGACATGGGCAAAGCACTCGACGGCGTGCGCATTCTCGATTTCACGCATGTGCAATCGGGCCCGACCTGCACGCAGCTGCTGGCGTGGTTCGGCGCGGACGTGATCAAGGTGGAGCGGGCCGGCGCCGGCGACATCACGCGCGAGCAACTGCGTGACATTCCCGACGTGGACAGCTTGTACTTCACGATGCTCAACCACAACAAGCGCTCGGTCACGATCGACACCAAGCACCCGGAAGGCAAGCAGGTGCTCGAGGCGTTGATCCAGAAATGCGACGTGCTGGTGGAGAACTTCGCGCCGGGCGCGCTGGACCGCATGGGCTTTACGTGGGAGCGCATCCAGGAGCTGAATCCGCGGATGATCGTCGCGTCGGTGAAAGGCTTCGGCCCGGGTCCGTATGAGGACTGCAAGGTCTACGAGAACGTCGCGCAATGCGCGGGCGGCGCGGCATCCACCACGGGTTTCGACGACGGTCCGCCGGTCGTGACGGGCGCGCAGATCGGCGATAGCGGCACGGGCCTGCATCTCGCGCTCGGCATCGTCACCGCGCTGTATCAGCGCACCCAAACCGGCCGCGGCCAGCGCGTGCTGGCCGCGATGCAGGACGGCGTGCTCAATCTGTGCCGCGTGAAGCTGCGCGATCAGCAGCGGCTCGAACGCACTGGCGTGATGAAAGAGTATCCGCAATATCCCAACGGTACTTTCGGCGAAGCGGTGCCGCGCGCGGGCAATGCGTCGGGCGGCGGCCAGCCTGGCTGGATTCTCAAATGCAAGGGCTGGGAAACCGATCCGAACGCGTACATCTACTTCATCACGCAGGCGCCGGTGTGGGTGAAGATCTGCAACGTGATCGGCAAGGAGGAGTGGGCGACCGATCCGGATTATGCGACGCCTGCCGCGCGCTTGCCGCGCCTGAAGGAGATTTTCGCGGAAATCGAACGCTGGACGATGACCAAGACCAAGTTCGAGGCCATGCAGATCCTCAACAAGTACGACATTCCATGCGGGCCGATCCTGTCGATGAAGGAGATCGCCGAAGAGCCGTCGCTGCGTAAGACCGGCACGATCGTCGAAGTGGATCATCCGACGCGCGGAAAATATCTGACAGTTGGGAATCCTATCAAATTGTCTGACAGTCCAACCGAAGTCACGCGCTCGCCGCTGCTTGGCGAACATACCGACGAAGTCATGGCGGAACTGGGCTATTCGCCCGAGCAGATCAGCGCATTGCGCACGGCCGGCGCCATTTAGGCGCAGACCGGTCGCACTGAAAGCGCAGACCCACCCGTAGTGCAAGCCGCCCGCCGCTCGCCGTTCTGGCGAGCGCGGTGCCGGGCGGCGCCTTTCGAACCCGCATTGGAGACGGCAGGACATGGCATACGAAGACACGCTCTCATTGAAGGAACGCGGCACCGCTCACACGCCCGGCGACCGCGCTCAGGTCGCCAACAAGGACGTCGTGCGGCACATTCTCGATCACGCGAAGGCGGAAGGCCGGAATTCGCTCACCGCGCCCGAAGGCAAGCTGATATGCGACGTCTACGGCATTTCAGTACCGAAGGAAGCGCTCGCAACGACAGCGGCCGAAGCCGCGCAGTTCGCGACTGAAATCGGTTTTCCAGTCGTACTGAAGATCGTTTCGCCGGAAATCCTGCACAAGACCGAAGCGGGCGGCGTGCTCGTCGGCGTGAAGAACGCTGCGGACGTGACGCAGGGATTCACCACGATCATGGAGAACGCGAAGCGCTATAACGCGCAGGCGAATCTGCTCGGCGTGCAGGTTCAGCAGATGATCGGCGGCGGCCAGGAAGTCATTGTCGGCGCGGTCACGGACCCGTCGTTCGGCAAACTGGTGGCGTTCGGTCTGGGCGGCGTGCTCGTCGAGGTGCTGAAGGACATCACGTTCCGTCTCGCGCCGGCCACGCGCGACGACGCCCGCTCTATGCTCGACGGCATTGCGGCTGCCGAGATGCTGAAAGGCGTGCGCGGCGGCGAGCCTGTCGACCGCGAGGCGCTGGCGGGCCTGATCGAAAACGTGTCGCGGCTCGTTTCCGATTTCCCCGAAATCTCGGAGCTGGACCTGAATCCGGTGTTTGCGAGCAAGCGCGGCGCGATTGCCGCCGACGTGCGCATCGTGCTCGATTTTTCGCCGCCGGTGGAGCGCTATCGCCCGAGCCAGGAAGACATTGTGCGGCAGATGAACCGCATCATGAAGCCGGACCGCGTGGCCGTGATCGGTGCGTCGGCGGAAGAGGGCAAGATCGGCAACTCGGTCATGAAGAACCTGATCAACGGCGGTTATCAGGGCGAGATTTACCCGATCCATCCGAAGGCCGACGAGATCATGGGCCACAAGGCCTACAAGAGCGTGCTGGATGTGCCGGGCGATATCGACGTGGCCGTGTTTGCGATTCCCGCGAAGTTCGTGGCGGGCGCATTGACCGAGGTCGGCAAGAAGCGCATTCCCGGCGCGGTGCTGATTCCGTCGGGCTTTGCGGAAACCGGCAATGTGGAGGGCCAGCAGGAGATCGTGGCGATTGCGCGCGAATACGACATTCGTCTGATGGGCCCGAACATCTATGGCTTCTACTACACGCCGAAGAATCTCTGCGCGACGTTTTGCACACCGTACGATGTGCAGGGCAAGGCTGCACTGTCGTCGCAATCCGGTGGGATCGGCATGGCGATCATCGGCTTCTCGCGGTCCGCGAAAATGGGCGTGTCCGCAATCGTGGGGCTCGGCAACAAGTCCGACATCGACGAAGACGACCTGCTGACCTTCTTCGAGCAGGACGACAACACGGACATCATCGCGCAGCATTGCGAAGATCTGAAGGATGGCCGCGCATTCGCGGAAGCGGCGGCGCGCGTGTCGAAGAAAAAACCGGTAGTCGTGCTGAAGGCGGGCCGCACGAGTCTCGGCGCGCGTGCGGCGAGCTCGCACACGGGTGCGCTTGCCGGCAACGACCGCATCTACGAAGACGTGTTCAAGCAGTGCGGCGTGATTCGTGCCCGTTCGCTGCGCGATCTGCTGGAATTCGCGCGCGGCATTCCGAAGCTGCCCACGCCGAAGGGCGAGAACGTGGTGATCATCACCGGTGCCGGCGGCTCGGGCGTGCTGCTCTCGGATGCTTGCGTGGACAACCGTCTGTCGCTGATGACCATGCCTGCGGATCTCGACGCCGCCTTCCGCAAGTTCATTCCTCCGTTCGGCGCGGCGGGCAATCCCGTCGATATTACCGGCGGCGAGCCGCCGTCGACATATCAGAACACGATCCGGCTCGGCCTCGAAGACCCGCGTATCCACGCGATCATTCTCGGCTACTGGCACACCATCATCACGCCGCCGATGGTGTTCGCACGCCTCGTCGTCGAGGTGAAGGAGGAGATGAAGGCGCGCGGCATCGAGAAGCCGATTGTCGCGTCGCTCGCGGGCGACGTTCAGGTGGAAGAGGCCGCCGAATATCTGTACGCGCACGGTGTTCCGGCGTACGCCTATTCGACGGAAATCCCGGTCGCGGTGCTCGGTGCGAAGTATCAGTGGGCACGCGGCGCCGGTTTGATCTGACGCGTCAAACGGAAGAGGGCACGGTTTTCCTCGCGATCAACGGTTCGAAATACGGTGACAGCCGCGGTGACAGCGCCGGTTGAACCCGCGCGGAAGATCGTGCCGGAGCGCTCAAGGAGCGGCGTATGGATACGTGGATGCGTTTCATGTCGAGCGACGGCGGTGTGGTGTTCGGCCGCGTCGAAGGGGCTTACCTGCACGAGTACGAAAGTCTCGATCAGCCGGTGCCCACCGGCGCGGTGCTGTCGACGCGCGCGCTCACGCCGCTCGCGCCGTGTGCGCCCGGCAAGATCGTCGCGCTCTGGAACAACTATCACGCGCTTGCCGCGAAGCTCGACAAGCCGGTGCCCGCGCATCCGCTTTTCCTGCTCAAGCCGGCTGGATCCGTGATTGGTTCGGGCGAGCCGATACGGCGACCCGCGAGCTACGCGGGCAAGATTGTTTATGAGGGCGAACTCGGCATCGTGATTGGCCGTCGCTGCCGCGATGTGAGTGTGGATGAGGCTGCTGAAGCGATCTTCGGTTACACGCTCGTCAACGACGTGACGGCGGCGGATCTGCTCAACGAGAATCCGCATTTTCCGCAATGGTGTCGTGCAAAAGGCTTCGATACGTTCTGTTGCATAGGCCCCGCGATCGTCTCCGGATTCAACTGGCGAAGCGCACATCTCGTGACCCTGCTCGACGACGTCGAGCGGCAAAACTATCCGCTCTCGGACATGGTGTTTTCGCCGGCCGAGCAGGTGAGCCTCATTTCGCAGGATCTCACGCTGGAACCGGGCGATGTGATCGCGTGCGGCACGTCGGTCGGAGTGGGCTCGATCAAGGACGGCGCGACGGTGTCGGTTTTCATCGACGGAATCGGCACGCTGAAGAATACCTTGGGCGCCGCGCGAGCGGCCCTGGCGGAAACGCCGGAATACGCTGTCATGGCACGCCCTGCCTGAATGATCGGCGCGATGCGCGGGCCACAAGTCCGCGGTCGCCACAACACGGAAAGGAGCACGCGTGCCGCAAGCGTCTGAGAGTACCGTGTGGATGGGAGTCGTGGTTGCGCTGACAGCGGCTTTGGCTGCGCTGTTGGCCTGCGCGCTGGGCTCGGTGCTGGCGGCGCTCGGGCAGATGCCGGTCGGGCGTGGCTCGCGCGCTGTGCGGCACACGCGGGCTGACGGGTACGCCGCGACGCTTGCGGCCGCACTGTCGGGGGCGTCTTCCGGCGTTGTCGCAGTGGGCGTTGGCATAGGCGCCGGAGCCCAGTTCGCGGCAATCGCCGGCGCGGTCGCCGGTGCATCGCTCGTGCGTCGGCGCACTCTCACGCAACGGCCCGCGCCTGTCGCGTTGCTTGCGAGCAGCATGGGTCTTGCCATCGTATCCGTTGGCGTCGCGCGTTATTTGTCGTGCGCGAATCACGTCCATCTGACGATTCTTCAGCGGATCGAACTCTACACGGCAGTGTTTGCCGGCGCGTTGATCTTCGCCACGTCCGCAATCTCGTTCTGCAAACTGCGCGGCCTGTTGCCGCTTCGTGTGGTGCCGCGTCAAGGGCACGACGCCGTGAATGCAGTTGCACTGCTGTTATGCGCATGGCTCGGCTATGGCTTTGTAACCGAGGCGGCGCAGCCGTTCGGACTTGCGGCGCTCCTTGCGACGACTGCGCTTGCTTCGTCGATCGGCGTGCATGTGATGCTGAGCCGCGAATACTCGAAGGAACGTGTGCATACGCACGGTGCGCGCGGCGGTATGACACGAATGTGGGGAGAGGACATGTCGGCGATCGACGCGGTGCACGGCATCGTGCGCGCGGCAGCATTCCGCCACGGCCCGCGCTGGCATAACAGCGTCAACAGACAACGGGACGTGCATGCATGCTCGACGCGCCGCTTTTCCAACCGATCCGCAGCGGGCCGACAGTCATGAAGCCGAGCCCGACGATGAACGCACGCCGCTCGCCGGCGTCTCCACCGTGTCGGACACGACCGGCAACGGCGAGCAAGGCAACCACGAGGAAAGGCGGGAAGGCCCTCCCGCCGATCCGCTTACTCGCCCAGCGCGGCGAACTCGCTGTAGTACTGCGCTTTCTTCTGCAGAATCAACTGCGCCAGAAAGTCGGGGTCATACGCCCGATGAAGATGGCCATGAAACCGCTCGATGAAGGCCGTGATCTTCGCGGCCTCGCTATTGAACTCGCTCAGGATGTCGAGCGTGGCGTGGTCCCAGCGAAAGCGCAGGCCGAGATCGCTGAACGCTGCGTTATAGGCGCTCAGATGCGGATCGTTGGGATGGTCGGGGCAAGCACGGGCAGTGCGTGCGCTCGCATGAGTCGCAACCGAAGCGTGGTTCATGATCGGCCTCCTGGGCTGACAAGTGATGGAACTCGCTTGCAGCATAGAAGTCCTGAACGATTTGCAATAGTTAAACTTTTATTGGATTTCCATAGCCTATCGCTTATAGACGCTCAATTCCTTCACACGAGTGATCTTCTCGATGAGGCTCGCGCCTTCTTCCATCAGAAAGCGCTTGAAGGCCACGGCAACCGGCGGCAGGCGCTTGTTCTTGCGGTGGACCACGTACCAGTTGAGCATGACCGGAAAGCTCTCGACATCGAGCACGACGAGGTGGCCCAACTGCAGCTCCAGGCTGATGGTGTGAGCAGACAGAAAGGCGATTCCCATGCCGGCAATCACCGCCTGTTTGATGGTCTCGGTACTCTTGATCTCCATCGCGATCTTGAGGTTGGAGAGGCGCCCCGCAAAGCCTTCTTCCATGGAATTCCACGTGTCCGAGCCGCGCTCCCGCACGATGAACGCCTCGTTCGCCAACTGGCTGATGCGGATGTTGCGCTTGTTGGCGAGCGGATGCGTGGGCGCGGCCACGATCACGTAAGGGTGCGGCGCGAACGGCTCGTTCGTGGCATCCATTTCATGCGGCGGACGCACCATGACCGCGAGGTCCGTCTGGTTCGTGGCGAGCTGGTGCAGCAGTTCCTCGCGATTGTGCACTGCGAGGTTCAATACAACGCCCGCATAACGCCGGGTGAATTCGGCCAGCAGGCGCGGAAAGAAGTAGTCGCCCGCACTGATCACCGCGACATTCAGCTTGCCGCCCGAGACGCCTTTCAGCTGGCTCATCGCCTCGTCGACTTCGTGGAACTGCTGAATGATCGCGCGGCTGTAGTGCAGCATTTCCGTGCCGGCCGGCGTGAGGTAGATCTTTTTGCCGAGCTGCTCGAAGAGCGGCAGTCCGGCGTGCTCCTCCAACTGGCGAACCTGTGTGGACACCGCGGGCTGCGTGAGATGCAGCTCCTCGGCGGCGCGCGAGAAGCTCAGGTGGCGCGCCACGGTTTCGAACACCTTCAATTGACGCAGCGTGGCATTGCGCATCGTCATGGCCGATGTATAAGCAAATATGAATCAACATAATAACAAACTTTAATTATTAGTAATTCAGCAATGACCCTAGCATGAGTTTGTAAACAAACCAGGCTGCCGGCAGGACACTCGGGTTAACGCTGGGATCAAGGCGTGGCGGGACTGAGGGGCGGTTTGGCGGAAAAAGAAGAAAACCGGATTAGTCGGAATTAAGAACTTCCAAAAGGTGCTGGATAAAGCGGCTTTAAAGGAAGCACTTTAAGGACTGGAATATTAAATATCCCCGGATTGCAAGGCTTTTCGGGTCATAACGATAAGGCGGGACACATACAGCACGGCGCTTTGGCCGGCTGCACTAGATAATTGCGGAGACAAGGCACATGGACGATTTCACTCAACAGACAACGGCCCGCGTATTCTGGGCGAACCGTTGGTGGCAGCTCGTCATTGGCATGGTGTGCATGGCGTTGGTGGCGAACCTGCAGTACGCATGGACGCTGTTCGTCGCGCCGATGAACGCGCGGCATCACTGGGGCGAGGCCTCGATTCAACTGGCGTTTGCGATTTTCATCCTCACCGAAACCTGGCTCGTGCCGCTGGAGGGGTGGCTCGTCGACAAGTTTGGTCCACGGCCCGTGGTCGCGGGCGGCGCGGTGTGTGCCGGTCTCGCGTGGGTGATGAACTCGTACGCGACGAGTTTGCCGATGCTTTACGTTTCCGCGGTGATCGCGGGTATCGGCGCGGGCGGCGTGTACGGCACGTGTGTCGGCAATGCGCTGAAATGGTTTCCCGACCGTCGCGGCCTCGCGGCAGGCCTCACGGCCGCGGGCTTCGGCGCAGGTGCGGCAGTCACCGTGATTCCGATTGCGAACATGATCACGCGCTCGGGATATGAGCACACGTTCTTCTTTTTCGGCATCCTGCAGGGCGTCGCGATTCTGCTGCTCGCGATGCTGCTGGTGAAGCCGGTGCTGCGTCAGCACACGCCCGCGAAGAAGAAGTTCTCTGTCTCGAAGGTCGATCTCACGCCGGGCCAAATGATCAGGACACCGGTGTTCTGGGTGATCTATGTATCGTTTGTCGCGGTTGCCGCAGGCGGTTTAATGGCTACCGCGCAGATCGGTCCGATCGCCAAGGACTGGGGTCTCGCACGCATTCCGATGACGATCTTCGGCGTCACGCTGCCGCTGCTCACGGCCACGCTTTCCATCGACAACGTCTGCAACGGCTTCACGCGTCCGCTGTGCGGTTTCATCTCCGACAAGATCGGCCGTGAAAACACGATGTTCCTGATCTTCATTGGCGAGGGCCTCGCGTTGCTCGGCATGATGGAGTACGGCACGAACCCGTATGCGTTCATGACGTTCGCCGCGTTGATCTTCCTCTTCTGGGGCGAAATCTTTTCGATCTTCCCGGCGATCTGCGCAGACACGTTCGGCAGCAAGTATGCGGCGGCCAATGCGGGCACGTTGTACACGGCAAAGGGTACGGCTTCGCTGCTGGTGCCGCTCGCTTCCGTGTTGTCGGCGACCGGCGGCTGGAGCCTCGTGTTCACCGTGTCCGCGGTGATCACGATTGCCGCGGGCGTCTCTGCAAAGTTCATCCTCGCGCCGATGCGCTCGCGCTGGATTCACTCGCAGGACGAGCCGCAACACAGCGCGTTAGCCGTCGCCGCTAACGGCAAGGCCTCGCGCTTGAGCCACTGGCCCGAGCAGACCGGCGAATAGGCCGGCCAAGCTGCGCGCCCGGCCATGACGTCATGAACGTTTCACTGCAGCAACTCAGGGTGTTTGTCGCCGTCGCGCGCGAACGGAGCTTCACGCGCGCGGCGCGCGAGCTCGATCTGACGCAGTCCGCCGTGAGCCGCTGCGTGCGTGAGCTGGAAGAGGCGGTCGAGCTGAAACTGTTCGACCGCACGACGCGCCAGGTGCAACTGACGCATGCAGGCGCGAGCCTCGAGAGAAGAATCGGCCGCCTGCTCGATGAAATCGATCTGACCTTGCGCGAAGAACGCGCCGCGTATGAAGGGCATCGCGGTGTCGTGGCGCTGGCCAGCAACCCCGTGTTGTCGTCGAGTTGGATCGCGCAAGGCCTCGCGCGCTGCGCATCAGCGTTTCCCGAACTGGTCGTGACTGTCGAAGATCAGGCGCAAAGCGGTGTGCTCGCGAGCGTCGAGCACGGCGAGGTGGATTTCGGCGTGGTCTCGCTCGCCGAGCCGCTCGCCAATGATCAGTTGCACGCGCAACCAGTTTTCACGACGCCGCTGCACGCGGTCATGCCGCCGACGCATCCTCTTGCGCGGCACGCGAGCGTCGCGTGGGGCGCGTTGCAAGACTGGGCACTCGTCACGCTGAACGCCGACGCGGGCGTGCGCGCCGCGCTGGACCTCGCGTTCGGTGCGCAGGGCCTGAAGCGGCGCCCGGTGCAGGAGTTCGGACATGTCGCGGCCGTTCAGCGGATGGTCGAACTCGGGCTCGGTGTAGGCGTGCTGCCCGTGGACGCGCATTGGCCCGCCGTGGGCGAATCGCTCGTGAGCCGGCCGCTTGCGCCCGAGGCCACACTGACCACCTTGCTCGTGCATCGCCGCAATCGCTCGCTCAGGCCGAATGCCGCGGCCGCGTGGGCGCAGTTTGCCGGGCACGCGGGAGCGCGCTCGCAGAACGCGGACCGCGACACAGAGGCAAACCCGGATGGCGCTGCCGATGTCGTCGCGAGCGCGGTATCGCCGGAATCGTCATGGCCCATGGCAGCGCAGAGCGGCGCGGCGCTGCACGAGCCGTAGCGCCGCCCAGCGCTTGCCCGCACCGGTCCTCCCAAGACCGGTTGCTGCAATCAGCCCACGCACCATCCCAATGCAAGGAGATTCATGATGACCGACCTCAGGAGCCATGACCTGCTGATCGACGGCAAGCGGTTGCCGCCGGGCACAGGCGAATATTCCGTCGACATCAATCCCGCCACCGAAGAGCCGATTGCGCACGTTGCGCAGGGCAGCGCCGCGGACGTCGACACGGCCGTCACCGCGGCGCGCGCCGCGCTGAAAGTGTGGAACGGCATCAAGGCGGCGGAACGCGGCCGCATTCTGGCTCGCCTCGCGGGCCTGATGCGCACGAATCTCGACGAACTTGCCGCGCTGGAAAGCCTGGACGCAGGCAAGCCGATTGCCGCCGTCATGCGTCAGGACATTCCGGCCGCAATCGATACGCTCGAGTACTATGCGGGCTGGTGCGACAAGATCAACGGCCAGGTGGTGCCCGTTCGTCCGGATGCATTGACGTACACGATCCGCGAGCCGGTCGGCGTGGTCGCCGCCATCGTGCCGTGGAATTTCCCGTTGATGATCGGCATGTGGAAAATCGCGCCGGCGCTCGCCTGCGGTTGCACGTTGATCGTCAAGCCCGCGGAGATCACGCCGCTCACTGCATTGCGCATTGGCGAGCTCGCGCTCGAAGCAGGCGTACCGCCGGGAGTCCTGAATATCGTCACCGGAAAGGGGCGCGTGGTCGGCGACGCGCTGGTCGCGCATCCGGGCGTGGATAAGGTCACGTTCACCGGCTCGCCTTCGGTGGGACGCGGCATTTTGCAAGGCGCAGCGGGCAACTTCAAGCGCGTCACGCTGGAGCTCGGCGGCAAATCGGCAAATCTGATTTTCGCCGATGCGAACCTCGACAATGCGGTGCGTGCGGCCGCGTCAGGCATCTTCTTCAACACGGGCCAGGTGTGTTCGGCGGGCTCGCGCATTCTTGCCCATCGCGATGTCTATGACGAGGTCGTCGAGCGCCTCGCCGCGCGGGCCAAATCGATCAAGGTCGGCGACCCGTTACTGCGCGAAACGTCGATGGGGCCGCTCATCTCGGCCGCGCAAATGAAGACGGTGCTGGGTTATGTCGAGGCAGGCCGCGCGGAAGGCGCGTCGCTCGTGGCGGGCGGCGCCCGCGTCGGAGAACGCGGCTTCTTTGTCGAGCCGACCGTATTCGCGAACGTCGAACATGAAATGCGTATTTCGCAGGAGGAGATCTTCGGACCGGTCGCGAGTGTGATCCGTTTCGACGACGAAGCGGACGCGATACGTATTGCGAACGGCACGCTGTATAGCCTCGCGGCCGGCGTGTGGAGCGCCAACATTGGCCGCGTGCATCGCGTGGCGCGAGACCTGAAAGCGGGCACCGTGTGGATCAACACCTACGGCTACACGGACGTGCGTCTGCCTTGGGGCGGTTCCGGCGATTCGGGTTTCGGCCGCGAACATGGCGACGTCGCGATTGAAAACTTCACCGAGCCGAAGGCGGTATGGCTTGCTATTGATCAGTAATCCGTAGCAATACAAATGCGATATAAAAAAGGATCGGACAGCGTCCGATCCTTTTTTCAACTGCTGCTGCATCAAATGCGTGAGAAACGCGATCCTGCTCAATCGCCCTGCAAGGCCATCCGCTCGCGCAGTTTGACGAGCGCAAGCACCACGTCGATGGTCGGCGTCGGCTCGTTGACGAGACGTCCCATTTCCTGAACGACGGTAAGAAGCGGATCAATCTCCATAGGCCGGCGGTTTTCCAGGTCGACGAGCGTGGACGTTTTGTGCGCGCCGACCGCGCCCGCGCCGTCAATGCGTTTTTCGACATCCACGCGGAAGTGCACGCCGAACTGATCCGCGATGCGCTTGGCCTCCAGCATCATCGTGCGCGACACGGCGCGCGTGCCGGGGTCGCTCGTGAGCACGTCGAGTGTGGCGTGCGTGAGCGCGCTGATCGGGTTAAAGCACAGATTGCCCCACAGCTTGAGCCAGATTTCGTCGCGAATATTGTCGCGGATCGGCGCCTCGAAACCGGCCGCCTGCATGATCTCGTGAAATTGCTGGATGCGCGGCGTGCGTTCGCCACTCGGCTCGCCAATAGGAAACTTCTTGCCGTACACATGCTTGATGACGCCCGGCTCGACGATTTCGGCGGCGGGATACAGCACGCAGCCGATTGCGCGTTCGGGGCCGAGCTTCGTCCATTGACTGCCGTCCGGGTCCACGCTCGCGAGACGCGTGCCGGCGAACTTGCCGCCGTGCTGATAGAAGTACCAATACGGAATGCCGTTGACGCCGGTCACGATGGCCGTGTGCTTGCCGAGGAGCGGCTGCATCGAATCGACCACGCCCGGCAGCGAATGCGCTTTCAACGTGATGATCACGAGATCCTGCACGCCGAGCTCACGCGGGTCGGACGTGCAGCGAACCGGCGCGCTGACCGTTTCGCCGTCCATGATGAGGCGCGCGCCGTGCTCGCGCATGGCCGCGAGATGCGCGCCGCGTGCGATGAAACTCACGTCGGCGCCGGCGCGCGCCAGTTGCACGCCCATCAGACCGCCTATCGCTCCCGCTCCGAAGATACAGATCTTCATGATGCCGCTCCTGTGACTATGAGAAGTCGCTTGCCCATGCCGTCTCGCGCCGAGCGCGGCGGCGGGTCACTGATTGAGCATAGGGGCGCCGGGTCTATAGCGATAGTTAAAGTTTCTTGGCGAATGCATTAGGAATGGGTTATGGTCCGGGCTTTCGTTCTTCCGGGCTTTCGTTCTTCCTGCAGCGTACGGGAATCATGCCGCACTCATGCCGCACTTACGCCCGCCTGACGAGCAGAAAACTCACGCCGATGGCCGCAAGGAACGCGCCGCAGCAGCGATTGAACCAGCGCCTCACGCGTGAGCGCACGAGCCATTTGCCGAGATGCATGCCGGCCCATGAATACAACGCGATCGCCACGCATTCGAGCACGAGAAAGCTCGCGCCCAGCACGGCAAATTGCGGCAGCATCGGCCTTGCGATGTCGACGAATTGCGGCAGGAAGGCCGTGAAGACCAGAATCGCTTTGGGATTGCCGGCGGCGACGAGAAACTCCTGCCGCGCAACTTTGGCGAGCGACGCGGACTCGTCCTGCGTGATGTCGATGGCTGGCGCGTCGCTGCGCCAGAGTTGAATGGCGAGCCAGATCAGGTAAGCGGCGCCGGCCAGTTTGATCGCGAGAAAGAACCACTCGGACGCATGCAGCACGACCGCGAGGCCGGTCGCGGCGAGCACGATCATGCCCGCGAAGGCGACGAGCCGCCCTGTGCCGCCGAGGAATGCCGTGGCGAAGCCGTGCCGCGCGGCGACGTTGATCGACAGCAGATTGTTGGGCCCCGGCGCGAGATTGATGGCGAAGCAGGCCGGAAGAAAAAAGAGCCAGGCGGTGGTGGACATGAGGCCTCGCAGAGTGGGCGCTGCTTCGGATTGTAGCGAAACGGCCGGCGCGGCTCTGTCGGTATCTCTCCTGACGTGCGGCGCGCCGGCTGCGGAAAGCGTGCGCCTAGTTGAGCGCGTTGATGAACCCGGCGTCGCGCACCAATGCGTCCACGCTAAGCTTGACGGTGTCTTCGATAGCAATGGTGTTGCTGGTGAATTTCGGCGATTTCCGTTTGACGGTTTTCGTGGTCGAGAACACGACTTTTTGCGTGGCGGCGTCGATCACCAGGTAGCGCATTTGCAGCGTCCAGAGCGCGGGCGAGCGGATGTCGTCGACAGTGAATTTTTCGATGCTGCCGCAGAGCACCTTGCGGCCGTCGTCGAGATGAAAGCCCGCCAGCTTCAGGTGATTCACGACGCTTTCGCGCACGGCGTCGCTGATATCGCTTTTCAGCACAATGCCGGTCATAGCCGTATTTTCGATGCGGTTGCGCGAGACGCGCCCGTCGAGCGCAGGCATGTAGGCGAACTCGCGCGCGGGCGCGACGCTGAGCGAACCCGTGGCATTCGCTGCGGCGCGCGGCGCACTGTGACTGTTCAGGCCGAACCAGGACCAGGAGCAGGCCGAGAGCAGCAAAGGCAGCAAGGGCAGCGCGATCATGCCGCAGCGCCTGAACACCGCGCTTTTCAGGGACGCCGGCGCGCGCGCCCCCGGGTGCGCCGGTTGGGTGCGAAGCGGATGATGCGGCGCCGGTTCGGGCGCTCTGCGGGAACAGGCGGCGGTCGGTATCAGAGGAGTGGCCCTTTAGGTGGTGAGACATGCCGTTGAAGAGCAGCATGGTAACAGCGGCTACCCGCGCGCCATCTTCTAAATAAATAGGCGGGCGCCGTCATTAGAAGAAGCCGGCTTTGCCTTGCGTCATATCGACCAGGGTATGGCGCGCGCCGTCGATCATGTTGACGGGCAAGCGGATCGTCATTTTGACGAGCATGCCGTGCGTGGTGTCGGCGAGCGCGTAGCCTTCCGCTTCGATCCAGCGCCGCACTTTCGCTTCGTCGGCATAACCGACTTCGACGACGAGCGAGCCTTGTGCAATGCGTTCGACGCGCGGCGCGTCGAGCAGCGCGGAGGCGATCGCGTCGGTGTAGGCGCGCACGAGGCCGCCCGCGCCGAGCTTGACGCCGCCGTAGTAGCGCACGACCGCGGCCAGCACGCCGTCGAGATCGTGATGCCGCAGCACTTCGAGAATCGGCCGGCCGGCGGTGCCGGAGGGCTCGCCGTCATCGGACATGCCGGATTGTCCGCCTGCCAGCAGCGCCCAGCACACGTGCGTCGCGGCCGGGTGCTCGTCGCGCAGGCGGCGCAGCTCGTCCATCGCGGCGTCGCGATCTTCGACGGGCATCGCATACGCAATAAACCGGCTCTTGCGAATCTCGAGTTCGTGGATGTGCCGCGTCGACAACGTGTAAGTCACCTGGAATTCCGCTCAATAACCTGGATAAAAGACTTCAGGGCGCGCCTCGCGCGCGGACCCGAATCATCGCTACTATGCCATGCGGCCTGCCCGATAAGCGGAGTACACTTTGCAGGCTAAAGCGCGACGACCGACAATAATCCGGAGACAGTATGGACCGCCTGCTTGAGTTATCCACCTTAGGTACTTTCGTTGCCGTCGTACTCGGACTCTTTCTGATTCCGGGACCCGCGGTGCTGCTGGTTCTCACGCGCACCGTGCATGGCGGACGCAAAGCCGGCATTTTCACCGGCCTCGGTATTGCCGTGGGCGACTTCGTTCATACGCTCGGCGCGGCAGTCGGCCTGTCCGCATTGCTGATGACGTCGGCGCTCGCGTTCAACACGGTCAAGTGGATCGGCGCGCTTTATCTGGTCTATCTCGGCATTCGGGCCTTGCGCGAAAAGCCGTCCAGGGGCGAGATGCCCGCGAGCGCGCCGGTGTCCGCGTCGAAAGCCTTCTTTCAGGCGATTCCCGCCGAAGTGCTGAATCCGAAAACGGCGCTTTTCTTTCTGGCGTTTCTGCCGCAGTTCGTGCATCCCGAGCACGGTTCGACGTTTCTGCAGTTCACGGCGCTCGGTTTGATTTTCGTCGGCATGAGCGCGCTTTACACCACGCTGATCGTGTTGACCATTCGTCCGCTCTGCAGACTCGTGAAGCGCCTGACGTGGCTGCGCCGCTGGCAGAACAAGATTATCGGCGTGCTGTTTATTTCGCTCGGGCTGCGCGTGGCGGCGCAAACGCGCTGAACGCGCGCGCCGCTCAAGCTACTCAAGCTAGATATTGCGGCGCTGTCTTCGCAAGCGCCCTTCGCGTGCGTATTCGACCTGTTCCTGAGTGCGCACGGCGAGCCTTTCCTGCTCCGCCCGGCTGATTTGCCGCGTATCGTCGATTTCGCCGACGCGCAGCACTTCTTGCGCGATCCGGATACGCAGCGTCATGAGCGGCTCGCCGCGCTCGACCAGCGTGCGGTCCGCGGCGCGCGCCTGTTGCACCCCGTAATCGATCAGGCTGCGCAGCTCCAGCAGCGTGAGCCGCTGCCGCTGGATTTCGAGGATGAGCCGGTGAACCGCGCGCTCGTCACGCGCGCGCCAGAAGGCGCGCAGTTCGGCGAGCGTGGGAGGCTCGAAGGGAGGAAGCCGCATTGCTCAGACGAAAAGTACTGTATATGCGTACAGTATATCGCGAGTTTTTACGGGAAGGCGTAGCGTGCGCGCAAAGGCGAACGCGGCACCCGGCTGCCGCCATTCAGTTCAGCGCGAGCATGACCGCGGCCGCCATCACGATGGCTGCAAGACACACGGCGACAAACAGATCGTACGGATAACGCATCGTGCTTCTACCATGGGTTTTTGAGTTGAGTGACGCAAAGATTCTCATGATAGGCAAGCTTTTTCCGTTTGACTGTCAGACATTGCAAGAGAGAAGAGATGAGCCCCACGACCGTTTCCACCACCCCGCCGGCGCGCGACATCGAGTTCTGGTTCGACTTCGGCAGCAACTACAGCTACCTGAGCGTGATGCGTATCGAGGCGGAGGCCGCGGCGCGCGGCGTGCGCATTCTTTGGCGGCCGTTTCTGCTTGGGCCGATTTTTCGCGCGCTCGGTTTTGACAATTCGCCGTTCGTGCTGCAGAAGGAGAAGGGCGCGTACGTCTGGAAAGACATGGAACGGCAGTGCCGCAAGTACGGCATTGCGTTGACACGTCCGAGCGTTTTTCCGCGTGCCGCATTACTTGCGATGCGCGTGGCGTTGCTCGGCACCGAGCGGGAATGGATCGCTGCATTCTGCCGCGAGATCATGCAGCAGAACTTCGTGCATGACCGCGATATCGGCTCGGTGGAAGTGGTGAGCGAAGCGCTTGTGACTCTCGGCTTGCCTGCGCAGCAGATCGTGGAAGAGGCGCAAAGCGACGCGAACAAGCTGCGTTTGCGAGAACAGACCGAAGCCGCAGCGGCCAAAGGCATTTTCGGCGCGCCGACGTTCTTTGCCGGCGACGAAATGTTCTGGGGTAACGACCGCCTCGAAGACGCGCTCGACTTCTGCTATTCGTCGCCGTGCTGACAGAAGCGCCTGCCCGGCACATGCGACACAACGGCCTGCGCGATCTCCAGCGGGGTGCTCTCGGCGGGCACGACACGGCGGCTTGCTTCCGGCGTGTGCTTCATGGTCCATTCGACGAGCCGGTATGAACGTCCCCAAGGCGGTTGCAACGGATCCGAGACCTTGCATGAGTGAATCTGCCGGACCCATTCGTTGTCAGGCATGGCGCGCAGATGCTCGAATACCGCGTTCTCAACCATGGTTTGACCTCCTTCTTTTCGCAGGCATGCAGCCTGTCTTCTGGCGCGTCGGCGAACATCGCTGAAAAAAACGCCGCCGATGATCTGGCGGCTCAACAGGGGATGTTGAGCCGCATGGTTGCAGCAAAGAATTAAGCGAGACTTAAGAGCGCGTAAATGGCTGTTCGGCGCCCTCGTGCACCCTTGCCCTCAAGGCGCCGGAAAAAGGGCCGTTATAAAAGTAATCGACCCCGGTAGTCGACTCGGCTGGGGTCTTCGGCCCGGCACCGCTGATAACTGCTGATAACGTGACCTATCCTGCCCAAACGCCGCTTTCCGAGCGTCTTCGCTCGCTCGTCGATACCGTGCAGCACAACGAGCGCACGTTGCGCCGCTTTCAGGACGTGGAGCTGCGTTTGATCGGCGCCCAGGACTTCGCGTCGTTTCTCGATACCTTGTTCGGCCACTTGCCGCGCGAATTCTCGCTGTCGGCGGTCACGCTCTGGCTCGACGAACGCGCGCCGATGTTGCTCGAACTGCTCGAGCCCGCCGCGCTGCGCGCAGCAGATCACTCGAATCTGAAGACCTCGCGCGAAGCTCGCGTGGTGGCGCAGCGTCTTTGCGAAGACGGCGAGCCGTGGCTCGGCCAGCCGGCCAGGCTGGACTCCGCGTCGCGCCGCGCATTTTTCGGCGAGGCGCCCGCGCCCGCGAGCGCGATTCTCCTGCCGCTTGCCGCCGGCAATAGCGTGAGCGGCTATCTGTGCCTTGGCAGCGACGACGCGAGCCGCTTCGTGCCCGGCATGGCGACCGACATTCTCGAGCGCTTCGCGAGCATCGTGACGGCGAGTCTCGACAACGTCGCGCATCGCGAACGGCTCAAGCAACTGGGCATGACGGATCCGCTGACGGGTCTGTCCAATCGACGCTATTTCGACGAGCGTCTGCGCGAGGAACTGATGCGCGCCGCGCGCTATAGCGTGCCGCTTGCGTGTCTTTTCATCGATGTCGACAGTTTCAAGCGGATCAACGACACCTACGGCCATCAGACCGGCGACCGCGCGCTCGCGGCGGTGGCGGCTTGCGTGCGGCAGCAGGTGCGTCTTGGCGACACGGTCGCCCGCTATGGCGGCGAGGAGTTCGCCGCGCTGCTGCAAGGCGATCGCGCCGACGCGCAAACGGTCGCCGAGCGCGTGCGCGCGGCGGTCGAAAAGCTGGAGCTGCTCGACGACGATGGCGAACGCATCGCGTTGACCGTGTCGATCGGCGTGGCCGCGCGCACGGTGAGCGGCTCGCCGGCCGACGCCCTGGCGCTGGGCCGCGCGATGATGGACGAGGCCGACCGCGCGATGTATCAGGCAAAGCACAACGGGCGCAACCGGGTGGAAGCCCTGCGCAAAGCGCCGACGGACTGCGCGCTGCGCTAGCGGCGGGCTCGCGACGGCCTGCAAGGGCGCGCACCTCACGCATCCGGCGGCACGCCCAGCAACTGCAGCGAGCCGCCCGTCACCGCGCTGAATACCGGTCCGGCCACGGTGCCGCCGTAAAACGCCTTACCGGCCGGGTCGTCGATCATCACGGCGACGATCAGGCGCGGATCGCTCATCGGCGCCATGCCGACAAAGAGCGCGCGGTAGCGGTTCTTCGCGTAGGTCGCGCCGACCTGCTTGCGCGCGGTGCCGGTCTTGCCGCCGACACGATAACCCTCCACCGTCGCGGCGCGTCCGGTGCCGCCGTCGCCCGTGGCCATTTCCAGCATCGAGCGGATCGCGCGCGCGGTGGCCGGCGTCGTGACGGCGCGCGGTCCCTGCGCCGCCGACGCCGCGTCGGCGCTCTCGCGCACGAGGCGCACCGGGTGCAGGGTGCCGTCGCCGGCATAGGCGGTGTAGATCTGCGCCATCTGCAGCAGCGACGCCGACAGCCCGTAGCCGTACGCCATGGTCGCCTGCTCGATGGGACGCCAGCGCTTGTACGGCCGCACCTTGCCGGACGCCACGCCTGGAAAGGTCAGCTCCGGCCGTACGCCGAGCCCGTATTCCTGGTACTTGGCCCAGATTTTTTCAGCCGGCAGATTCAGCGCCAGTTTCGCGAGCGCAATATTGCTCGACTTCTGCACGGCCTCGGCGACGGTCATCGCGCCATGATTGGACGTGTCGTGGATCACCGCCGGGCCGATCTTGTACCAGCCCGGCGCGGTGTCGATGACGCTTTGCGGCCGCACCTTGCCTTCGTCGATGGAAAGGGCGACGACCAGCGGCTTGATCGTCGAGCCCGGCTCGAAGATGTCGACCACCGCGCGGTTGCGCAACTGCCGGCCGGTCAGGCGCGCGCGGTCGTTCGGATCGAAGCTCGGGTAGTTGGCGAGCGCGAGGATCTCGCCGTTGCGCGCGTCGAGCACCACCACGCTGCCGGCCTCCGCGCGATGTTTCGCGATGGCTTCCTTCAGTTGTGCATAGGCGAGCTGCTGGATGCGCCGGTCGATTGTCAAATGAATCGTCTCGCCGTTCTGCGCGGGCACGAGCGGCCGTATTTCGGACACCACGCGGCCCAGCCGGTCGCGGATCACTTCGCGATGGCCCGGCACGCCCAGCAACTGGTCGTTGGCGGCAAGCTCGACGCCTTCCTGGCCGTTGTCCTCGATGTCCGTAAAGCCGACCACGTGAGCCGCCGACTCGCCTTCCGGATAAAAGCGCTTCGAATCGGCAATTTGCGTGATGCCCGCGAGCCCGAGCTTGGACAGATGCCCGGCCGTGTCCGCGTCCACCTGGCGTTTGAGCAGCACGAAGGTCTTGTCGCCGTTCAGACGGCGGCGCAATTCCGCGAGCGGCAGATCGAGCAGTTTCGAAAGCGGCGGCAGCGCGGCTTCGTCGAGCAGTTTGGGCGATGCCCAGATCTCGTAGGTCGCAAGGCTGACGGCGAGCATCGAGCCATTGCGGTCGACAATGCGCCCGCGCGTTGCATCGAGCTCGATGGTGCGTTGATAGCGCTTTTGCCCCTGGTCGACGTAAAAGTCGCGGTTCACCACCTGAACCCAGAACGCGCGCCCGGCGAGCGCGGCGAAGGCGGCGAACACCAGCACGACGATGAGTTTCGAGCGCCACATCGGCAGGCGCGCGACGAGCAACTGGTTTTTCGCGACCGGCGCGTAGGGCTCGCGCGGCGGGGATTTCTTCTTCTGGATCATGGACGGATAAACAGCGGACAAGCAACGGATAAGCAGCGAATTAACTGGCGGCACGGCTTATTGTAATGAGAACGTAATCTGTATGCGAGATTACCGCAAGCAACGCTGTGAGCAACAAAGCAGGAAAGCAGGCCGGCAACCGCCCGCGCCAGGCGTAAAAAAGCCGCGCGGACTTTTAAATCCGCGCGGCTGGTTTCGTTCGATTGATGCGTCGACGTCGACGCGGCGTGTTAAAGAGGCGCCCGCCGCCTGTCGGGCGCCTTCTTTTTCATGAATGCGCCTTCACGCGTGCGCCTTCATGCGGGCAAAGCGAAGCTCGAAATCGCCTCGCGCAGCACGCCCACCTGGTCCTTCAGCGAGTGCGCGGCCGCGGCGGCCTGCTCGACGAGCGCCGCGTTCTGCTGCGTGACCTGATCCATTTCGCCGACCGCGCGATTCACCTGCTCGATGCCCGCGCTCTGCTCGCGCGACGCGTTGCTGATTTCCTCCAGAATCTCGTTCACGCGGCGCACGGACTGCACGATTTCGCCCATCGTCGAACCGGCGTTAGAGACGAGCGACGCCCCGGCTTCCACCGTGCTGGTGGACGTTTCGATCAGCGCCTTGATCTCCTTGGCAGCCGTGGCCGAGCGTTGCGCGAGACTGCGCACTTCGGCCGCGACCACCGCGAAGCCGCGGCCCTGCTCGCCCGCGCGGGCCGCCTCGACGGCCGCGTTCAACGCGAGAATGTTGGTCTGGAAGGCAATGCCGTCGATCACGCCGATGATGTCGCCGATCTGCCGCGAACTCGTCGTGATCTCGCCCATTGTGCGGACCACGTCGTCCACCACGCGGCTGCCGCGCGTGGCGACGTCGGCGGCCTGACCGGCGAGCTGCGCCGCCTGCTGCGCGCTGTCCGCGTTCTGCTTCACGTTGACCGTCATCTGGTCCATGCTCGACGCGGTCTCCACCAGCGCGGCCGCCTGTTCTTCCGTGCGCTGCGACAGATCGGTGTTGCCGGCGGCGATTTCGCTGGCGCCGACGTTGATGTTTTCGGTACCGGCGCGCACCCGCGAAACGGTGTCGACGAGACCCGCCTGCATGGTCTGCAGCGCATGCAGCAGGCTGCCGGCATCGTCGCCCTTGACCGGCACGCGCACCGCGAGATTGCCGCGCGCCATCAACTGCGCATGTTCGACGGCCACTTCGAGGTCGCCGCCGAGCGAGCGGCGGATGCTGCGCAGCACGAGCAGCATGATGCCCGTGGCGATGCCGCCGAGCGCGACCGTGATGGCGAGCCAGCGCAGGAGGCTCGCGTAGAACGCGTGCTGCACGTCGTCCATGTACATGCCGGTGACGAGATACCAGTCCCACGGCTGGAAGTGCAGCGAGTAGCTGGTCTTGGCCACCGGTTTGTCGCTGCCCGGCTTCGCCCACAGATAGTCGACAAAGCCGCCGCCTTCGCGATTGCCCGCGTTGACGATATCTACGAACAGATGGTTGCCGGCCGGATCCGCGAATTGTGCGAGATTCTTGCCGACCATCTCTTTCTTGAACGGATGCATCAGCATGACGGGCTGCGAGTCGTTGACGGAGATGTAGCCGTCCTTGCCGTAGCGCATCGACTCGATTGTCGCCAGCGCCTGCTTTTTCGCTTCGTCTTCGGTGATGGTGTGCTGTTGCGCCAGCGCGTAGTAGCGGCCGACCACGTGATTCGCCTGGTCGATCAGCGACGTGAGCTGATCGCGCCGGTCGGCGATCATCGACGCACGGGTTTGCCATGCGCCGAAACCGCCGATCAGAATCAGGCCGAACCAGAGGACAGCGATCATTGAGGCCAGTTTTTTGTTCAGAGTCATAGCAAGGTCGTGCTCGGCAAAGGGTCGATCGGATTCGCTGGGTGTGTCCCGCTGAGTGGGTTTACGGCAGCTTTCAGTTTCTTCCTGAGGCAGGGGAAACCCCTGCCGGCAAGCGCGTTTCGTCTGATTAAAGGGCGGCTCGCCGGGGGCGGGAGAGAAAGGAGGTTATCGAGACGGTTTGGCTGCGAGTATTAATGCATTAATGCGTGCCAATATAGTCAATTGCGTTAATGGTTATTATCTGCTTGATCTCGCTGCGGGCACGGAAAATAAGGCACGTTAATAATCCGAGTCATATGGTCCAGAATTAATTTTTAACGCCTGCATTCGGCCGGCTCGGGTAGCCTTCCCGCAGGCAAGGCTTTGTGTCACGAATCCACAAATTGCCACTGAACTCCAGAACGTCTGACTCGCCAATTTCGGCAAAAAACGACACATTTTTCCATTTAAGGGCAAGCCCGGAAAAGCGTAGCCGTTCAAATGACGAATAAATGAAAATTCCGCTATAGTCGCCATTTTCCAGTCGCCAGCCGGGCAATTAGAGCGCCGATAAGCCACTCAATAAGCCACCCGATCAGCCCGCCAGTAGGCCGTCACCAGGAGTACAGAAAATGAACGCCCGCGAACCCGCCTTTGTCTCCGCTTCACGCAGCGCACGCCTGCGCCAGATGCTCGTCAGCAACGAACTCGAATTCATGATGGAGGCGCATAACGGCTTATCCGCGCGCATCGTCCGCGAAGCCGGTTTCAAGGCGATCTGGGGCTCGGGCCTTGCGATCTCCGCGCAGTTCGGCGTGCGCGACAACAACGAAGCCAGCTGGACGCAGGTGGTCGACAACCTCGAATTCATGGCCGACGCGAGCGACCTGCCGATTCTGCTCGATGGCGACACCGGTTACGGCAACTTCAACAATGTGCGCCGCCTCGTGCGCAAGCTGGAACAGCGCGGCATTGCCGGCGTGTGCATCGAAGACAAGCAGTTTCCAAAGACCAATAGCTTTATCAACGGCGAAGCGCAGCCGCTTGCCGATATCGACGAATTCTGCGGCAAGATCAAGGCCGGCAAAGACTCGCAGTCGGATGAGCACTTTTCGATCGTCGCGCGCGTGGAAGCGCTGATCGCCGGCTGGGGCATGGACGAGGCGCTGCGCCGCGCGGAAGCCTATCGCCGCGCCGGCGCGGACGCGATCCTGATTCACAGCAAGCTCTCGCGCCCCGACGAGATTCTCGAGTTCGCGCGCGAGTGGGCGGGCCGCGCGCCGCTCGTCATCGTGCCGACCAAGTACTACAGCACGCCGACGGAAGTGTTCCGCGAAGCCGGCATCAGCACGGTGATCTGGGCGAACCATCTGATTCGCGCGGCGACTTCGGCCATGCAGGCCGTCGCGCGCGAAATCCACACGAGCGAAACGCTCGTCAACGTGGAAGACCGGATCGCCGCCGTCAACGAAATTTTCCGTTTGCAGGACGCGGACGAATACTCGGAAGCAGAAGAGCGCTATCTGTCGAGCGGCCGCGCGGCAGGCTCCGCGGTCGTGCTGGCGGCGAGCCGCGGCAAGGGGCTCGAAGCCGTCACGCAGGACCGCCCCAAAGTCATGCTGCCGATTGCCGGCAAGCCGCTGTTGCGCTGGCTCGTCGACGCGTTCAAGAAGCAGGGCGTCAACGACATCACGGTGGTCGGCGGTTATCGCGCCGACGCCATCGATAAAGCGGGCATCAAGCTCGTCGTCAATGAAAAGCATGCCGAGACGGGCGAACTCGCGTCGCTCGCGTGCGCGCTGGACAAGCTCTCGGGCGATGCAGTGATTTCCTACGGCGACCTGCTGTTCCGCAGCTATATCCTGCGCGATCTGGTGGAAAGCGAGGCGGCGTTCAGCGTAGTGGTCGATTCCTCGCTGACCGACGCGGAAAATGCGAGCGTGCGCGACTTCGCGTGGTGCTCGGCCGCCGACGACCGGGGTCTCTTCGGCAACAAGGTTCTGCTGCGCCATGTGTCGAGCGGACAGGAGGCGTCGTCGGCGATCGCCTCGCAAACGCCGCATGGCCGCTGGGTCGGCCTCCTGAATGTGCGCGGCGAAGGCCGCGAGCGTCTGCAGGCGGTCATGCGCCAGTTGCAGGCGCGCGCCGATTTCGCGTCGCTCGATATGCCCGCGTTGCTCAACGCGCTGATCGAAGCAGGCGAATCCATCGAAGTGCAGTATGTGCACGGCCACTGGCGCGGCGTCAACGACCTCGAAGACTTCCGCCGCGCGGGCGACTTCGCGCACGGCCAGACGCCGCTCGCGGCGTCTGTCGGCGGTGCGGGCTCCGACATGGCGAACGGAGCGGCGCAATGATCGAGGCTGCACAGTTCGTCGAGGCGGCGCGCGAACGCGGCTTCGACTGGTATGCAGGCGTGCCGTGCTCGTATCTCACGCCTTTCATCAACTATGTGCTGCAGGACGAGTCGCTGCACTACGTGTCGGCGGCGAACGAAGGCGATGCGGTCGCGTTGATCGCGGGCGTCGCTCTCGGTGCCCAAGGTGGACGCCGCGGCATCACGATGATGCAGAACTCCGGGCTCGGCAACGCGGTGAGCCCGCTGACCTCGCTCACGTGGACCTTCCGTCTGCCGCAACTGCTGATCGTCACATGGCGCGGCCAGCCGGGCGTCGCCGACGAACCGCAGCATGCGCTGATGGGCCCCGTGACGCCGGCCATGCTCGACACCATGGAAATTCCCTGGGAGACCTTCCCGACAGAAGTCGATGCAATCGGCCCGGCGCTCGACCGCGCCATCGCTCATATGGACGAGACGGGCCGCCCGTACGCGCTCGTCATGCAAAAGGGCAGCGTCGCGCCGTACGAACTGAAGGCGGGCGACGCCGGCGTGCGCCGCGTGCCCGTCGCGGCGCGCGCGGAATTCGTCGGCGCGGCGGAGAGCGAACGCGCGTCGCGTCACGACGCGTTGCAGAAGGTGATCGCGCACACGCCGCCCGACTCGACGGTGGTGCTGGCATCGACCGGTTTTTGTGGGCGCGAGCTGTATGCAATCGACGATCGTCCGAACCAGCTGTACATGGTCGGCTCGATGGGCTGCTTGACGCCGTTCGCGCTCGGTCTCGCGCTGGCGCGTCCGGACCTGCACGTGGTCGCGCTCGACGGCGACGGGGCGGCGCTCATGCGCATGGGCGCGTTTGCGACGCTCGGTGCCTACGGTCCGGGCAATCTCACCCACGTGCTGCTGGATAACGGCGCGCACGACTCGACGGGCGGCCAGGCGACGGTCTCGTCGCAAGTGTCGTTCGCGGGCGTCGCGGCGGCGTGCGGCTATGCGTCGGCGGTGGAGAGCGACGATCCGGCCGTGCTGGACCGGCTGTTCGAATCCGCGCCGCTCGACGGCCCGCGCTTCGTGCGCCTTGTCATTCGCCGCGGCACGCCGGACGGCTTGCCGCGTCCCACCATCACTCCGCCCGATGTGAAAGCGCGTTTGATGCGCCACATCGGCGCCGGCTGAAGTCAAAGGAACAAGCGCTCATGCTGCTGCTCAATCCCGGCCCGGTGACGCTCACCGAACGTGTCCGCCACAGCCTGTTGCAGACGGACCTGTGCCACCGCGAAAGCGAGTTTTTCGATTTGCAGGAAGAGGCGCGCACGCGTCTCGTCGAGCTTTACGGTCTCGACGCGACCGAATGGCAGGCCGTGCTGATGACGGGCTCCGGCACAGCCGCCGTCGAAAGCATGACGGCCGCGCTGGTGCCGCAACACGGCAAACTGCTGGTGGTGGAAAACGGCGTGTACGGCGAGCGCATTGCGCAGATCGCCGCGCAGTACGGCATCGCGCATGAGGCGTTGAAGCACGACTGGATGGAGGCGCCGGATCTCGCGAAAATCGCCGCACGTCTCGACGCGGACAAGGCGTTCACGCATGTCGCGGTGATCCATCACGAAACCACGACCGGGCGACTGAACGACCTGGCGGCGCTCGGTGCGTTGTGCCGCGCGCGCGGTCTGCGTTTGCTGGTGGACGGTGTCAGCAGTTTCGGCGCGGAAGCGATCGACTTCGCCGACACCAGTCTTGACGCAGTGGCCGCGACCGCCAACAAGTGCCTGCACGGCGTGCCGGGCGCGTCGTTCGTGTTGGTGCGCCGCGCGGCCCTCGCGCAGGCCGCGAGCCGTACTTACTACCTCGACCTCGGACGGCTCGCGCGTCTGCAGGATCAGCGCAACACGCCGTTCACGCCGTCGGTTCATGCGTACTACGCGCTCGTCGAGGCATTGCGCGAAATCGCCGACGAAGGCGGCTGGCGCGCGCGTCATGCGCGTTATGCAGCGCTCGCCGAACAGGTGCGCGCGGGGCTGGCCGAACGCCGCATCGGCAGTGTGCTGGCGCCGCAGGAATCGTCGGTGGTGTTGCGCGCGTACCGCTTGCCGGAGGGCGTCGCGTATGTGCAATTGCACGATGCGCTGAAGGCGCGCGGCTTCGTCATCTATGCGGGGCAGGGCGGGCTGTCGGCGGAACTATTCCGCATTTCGACGATGGGGAACATTCATGCTGCCGATATCGACCGGCTGTTGCAGGGGTTTGACGAGCTGGTGAGGTGAGGGGGTAAGGGCTGCTGCGGGGCTTGTGGCTTGCAGCGGTTGTGGTAGTTGCAGCGGTTGTGGTAGTTGCAGGGGTTGTGGTGCTTCGGGCTTTGCAGCAACTCAAGCAGGTTCAGCGCCTCGAGAGCGCTTGAAGCGGCTCAGCGGCGGCTTAGGTGCGGCTCAGCGGCGGCTAAGTGGCTCAGGCAGCCGGGCGGCTTCGGAGGCTAATGCGGCTCGGCGGCTCGGCGGCTCGGCGGCCCATCCGGTCCCATGGCGCAGCGCGCCGGTCTGCAAGTGACACGCAGCGGCTCAGCGACTTACGGCGGCCCCCGGCCACGCGGCGGGCGTCCGCCGAGGCACCACTTCACGCCCCTTCAAACCGGATCCTTGTCGGGCGGTCCTTCCGGGCGCTGCGGCTCCTCGTTGTGATGGCCGGGCGACGGCGGCGTCAGCGGATCGCCTTCCGGATCGCGGGTCGGGTCGGCGTTGGGATCGGGAATCGGGCTCGTATGCATGTCGTAGCTCATTGCATCACCTGCGGTTGAAAACTGTGCGATGGCGCGACGGCGGGTGCCGTTCTCCTCAAGCGTAGGCGCTTTTTGGCTCGGTGTCCCGGGCGGCTGTTCTTGCCTCGGCTTGCCTTTGCTTGCCTCTGCTTGCTTCTTCTGCCCGCCGCGTGGGTCGCGCTCCTTCTCCTACTTTTTCACGCGACGGCCTACGCTGAGCTGCCAATAGCGCTCGGTCGCGAAGACGTCGTCGTAATTGCCTGGGCCGAAGGCGCGCAACTGGCTCTGGTACGCATGCACGGCTTCGCGCTTGATCTGGGCGCGGCGCTGCATGTCGATGGTATGCCCGGCGCTCGGGTTGGCCGGCGTCGCGACGATGCCGCGTTGCGCGAGATCGGCGAGCCGAGCCTGCACCACGCCCGGCGTGCACCGGTGAATGGCTTCCTCGTAGCCGAACCACGCGAGGTGCGACAGGCGCGGCAGGATTTCGCAGCAGGCTTCGAATACGCGCACATGATCGTCGTGATGCAGGCCTAGCGGCATCAGCAACGTGTTCGCCGTGGTTCGATAAATGGTTTCCTCCAGTTCGGCCGCCATTTTGCTGATTGACGGCGAATCGGAATATTGGCTTTCGCGAAACGGCATGCGCAGCGGAATGGCGTCGAGCAGGTCGAGCGCGCGGTTGTCTTCGAACGTGCGCTCGTGGATCGCTTCATACGCGCTGCCGAACCCCGACTTCTCGTCCCATTCCGTATGCATCGTATGCTCGGGCGGCGCGGCGAACACGGTGCAGACCGCCGCGTCCGGATGGGCCGCGAGCAATGCGCCGCAACTGAAGACGGCATCGTCGAAATGCGGTGACACGATGAAGAGGCGCGGGCTGGTTTCGCTCATGGGCAATCGGTGGGTTCGAAACGTATGCGCCGTAATTGACGGCGTAACGTTGCGTGACAATCGCGGCGTCACATCAGCTTAGGCGGAATTGGAGCGAGTTGCGCGGCTGATTCGCAGTCGAGTGCTGTTGGGTGGCGGTGGCGAACAGTGCGAGTCTTTGCGCAAGCCATGTGCCTGTACCCGCGTGCGAGGCTTTTTGCATGCCTGATGGGTCAAGCGGGTCAAGCGAGGCCCCCGCGTCATGCGCGTCATGTGGGCTCGCCGCCGTCGCTGGCCAGCTTCGCTGCGTGCCTGAACGCTGCCACGATCCTTGTAACGATATCTTCGCGCAAATGGGCGTTGCCGGTTCGCAGCGCGAAGGCGGGATGCCAGGTGGGCACGATGATGCGCCCGCCATGATGGATGGCGCGTCCTGCATATTCCGGCAGATTGACGTGCGCGCCCGTCAGCGCTTTCAACGCGGTCGCCCCTAACGCGACGACCACGCGCGGCGCAAGCTCTGCGAGTTCCTTTTCGAGCCAATACTGACAAGCCTCGACCTCGCGTTGCGCGGGCGTGCGATGAATGCGCTCGTGCCCGACGATCTCCCACTTGTAATGCTTGACGGCATACGTCAGATACAGCGACGCGCGATCGAGCCCAGCACGCGCGAGCACGCTGTCGAGCAACCGGCCGGCCGGACCGGTGAAGGGCACGCCGAGCTCGTTTTCGTGTTCGCCCGGTTGTTCGCCGACGATCATGATGCTTGCGCTTGCGCCAACGTCCGCATCAAAGCCAACGTCCGCATCAAAGCCAACGCCCGCGCCGCAACTCGCGCCCATCCCCGCGCCGACGCCCGGCACAGCGCGCTTCGCGTTGCGCCACAACGCGCAACGCCTGCAGGTGTCGAGCGCACCGGCGGGCTCGCGCAGCGGTGGCGTTACCGCCGAATAGTCGAGCGGCGGCGCGGCCGGCACAGTCACGGCGGCGCCCTGCCCCAGCGGAAACAGGCGCTCGCGTGCGAGATGTCCGGGCAACGTCGGCCCTTCGGGCGGGGTTCGCCAATACCGCACCGGCACCGGCGGCCCCCCACCGCTGACGACCTCGGCATAGTAGGCCAGCCACAGCGCCTCAGTGGGTTCGCTGGTCACGGCCTCGCCCGCCATTGCGGTGTTGGTCGGAAGCTGCGCGGCGTCCTCCGGTTCGACCTGCGATGTGTGCAGCAACATGCCGTTCCACAGCGCGGCGCCTTGCGGCGTGGCCAGCATCCACGTGGAGTAGCCCATGCGTCCGGCGAAGCGGTCAGCGGCGTATTCGAGCAGGTCGTGATGCGGCTCATACCAGCCGACGAACTCCGGCGCGCCAAACGACGGATCGCGCCTTCTGAACAGCGTGAGGTTCAGCATGTCCTCGGTTTCGCGCTCGACGGCCCGCACACGCTGATCGAGCAGGGCGCCGTCGCTGTCGTTCGGGTCGAGAACTTCGCGTTCGCCGCGCGTCCAGCGCCACAGGATCCGATAGAGCAGCGCCCAGCGGTCGCGCGCGCGGAAGCACGCGGCCGCTTTCAGCCAGACGAGCAGCTCGCGGGGGACGGCCAGCGTGGCGGCGCGCGTCGCGGCGCTCGGGGGCCCGGCTTGCGACGCCTCACCGGGCGGTTGAGTCCCTGCCGCGGGCTGAGCGCGGCCGACAGGACCAGCGGGTTCCTCCGCGCCTTGCGGGCATTCCACCCATTCGATCTGCTCCGGCTGCGCGCCATGCCGCAACAGCGAGCGGGCCGCGTCGCGCCAGGCACGGAAAGACGGAGCAATGACAATGCGGTTCATGGGAAAGCGCCCTAGCCGGGCGAAACCCGGCAAGCGCCAGTTCACGGCTAGCTGAAATACTGTACGAATATACAGTATGCGCCCAGGCACGGGTTCGGATCAAGCCCGGCGTTTGTTGTGCACAGGCCTGAAATCTCCACTCTCGACGGCCCACCGCCAACACCTTTAAAACCCGCGCAAATCCTCCGGCGTATCCACATCCCGCAAGATCCCGGCGTCGTCGACGTCGAGCCGCATGACACGCTCCGATTTCAACAACGCGCGCGCGCCGCTGTCGCCGTCGAGCGAAAGCAGCGCCTCGCGATGCGCCGCGCCGAAGCCGACCGGATGCCCGCGCTGTCCCCCATAAAACGGCGCCACGAGCGACGCGCCGCCGTCGAGCGCGCGGGCCACCGCCTCGATCGTCGACGACTGGATACGCGGCATGTCCGCGAGCGCGATGATCCAGCCCTCGGCGTCCTCGCTTGCCCGAATGCCTGCCGCGAGGCTCGCGCCCATGCCGCGTTCGGCGGCGGGCGCGAACGCCACGTCGCAGCCGGCATTGTTTAGAAGACGCGCAAGCGCCTCGGCGCCCGGCCGCACCACGGCGAGCACCGTCGGCACGGCAAGCAGCAGCCGGTGCGCGGCTTCCTGAGCGACCGGCGTGCCGTCCGGCAGGCGGGCCAGCAGCTTGTTCTGCACGCCGTGCGGATCGAAGCGCGAGCCGACGCCGGCGGCGAGCAAGATGCCAGTGGCAAGCGACGCGTAAGCCATGGAGAGCACCGGTGGAAGAAAGTGCCCCCGATTGTGCGGCGCAACGCACCGCGAGGCAAGCGTCCACCTGCGGGCGCGCGTGCCTCAGACGCGGGTCGGCTGCATCACCTTGTCGAGCGTGATGGGAAGATCACGCACGCGCACACCGCTCGCGTGATACACCGCGTTGGCGAGCGCCGCGCACACGCCGGTAATGCCGATTTCGCCGATGCCGCGCACGCCGAGCGAATTGATATGCGGATCGGGCCGGTCGAGAAACGTTATGTCGATCGAGCCGATGTCCGCGTTCACCGGCACGTGGTACTCGGCGAGATTCGCATTCGTGAAGCGTCCATAGCGCGTATCGAGCCAGGATTCCTCCTGCAACGCCGCGCCTACGCCCCACACAATGCCGCCGAGCATCTGGCTGCGCGCGGTCTTTTCATTCAGCACGCGCCCCACGTCATATACAGCGACCACCCGCGGCACGCGAATCGTGCCGAGGTCGGCATCCACGTGCACTTCGACAAACACCGCGCCGAACGAGTGAAACGAGTACTTCTCTTTCTCGTCGCCGGGCTTCACGGTGGACGTCGCCTCAATTGGCTTGCCGCCCGCGCGCGCAATGACGGCCGCGGCCGGATCGCGCCGCGCCGGTTGCGAGCGGCTCGTCACCCAGCCGTTTTCCACGGTGATGTCGTCGAGCGCAAGGCCGTGCACGGGCGACGCGGCGTCCGCCAGCGCCAGCGCGATCAGCTGCGCGCGCGCGGCGTTCGCCGCTTCGCGCACGGCCGGCGTCACGCTCGCCGCCGACTGCGAACCGCCCGACACCGGCGCCTTTGGCAGCGACGAGTCGCCGAGCGCGACGCGGATGTTTTCGGGCGCGAATCCCAGTGCATCGGCGGCGACCTGGGTCATCACGGTGTAAGTGCCGGTGCCGATATCCTGCGTGCCCGAGGCCACCATCGCAGTGCCGTCCGGCAGAATCCGCGCGATCGCGCCGGCTTCGCTGCGATTGGCCGGATACGTCGCGCTCGCCATGCCCATGCCGATCAGCGTGTTGCCGTCCCGCATCGAACGGGGCGCCGGATGACGCCGCGACCAGCCGAATTTTTCGGCGCCGATCTGATAGCACTCGCGCAATGACTTATCCGACCACGGCTTGTTCTCCTGCGGATCGACCTCGGCGTAGTTCCTCAGGCGCAACGCTAGAGGGTCCATGTCGAGCGCGACGGCGAGTTCGTCCATCGCCGATTCGAGCGCGAACGAGCCGGTCGTCTCGCCCGGCGCGCGCATGAAAGTCGGCGTGCCGACGTTGAGCGGCACGAGCCGGTGCGTGGTGACCTGGTTGGGCACTGCGTACAACATGCGCGTGACCATGCAGCAGGTCTCGGTCCAGTCTTCGATCATCGACGTGTTCGAGAGGCTGTCGTGGCGCATGGCGCTCAGCGTGCCGTCGCGTTGCGCGGCGAGCACGAGACGCTGTTCCGTGTGCGGCCGCGCGCCGACCGGACCGAACATCTGCGGACGCTCGAGCACGAGCCGCACCGGACGCCCGGTCTGTTTCGCGGCCATCGCGCACAACGCGACATGCGACCATGACGAGCCCTTGCAACCGAAGCCGCCGCCGACGAACGGCGAAATCACGCGTACGTCTGCTGCGGAAATGCCGAATGTCTTTGCGACCGCCTGCGCTTCGCCGCTCACGCCTTGCGTGGAATCGTAGAGCGTGAGCTGCGGGCCGTCCCAGCGCGCCATCGTCGCGTGCGGCTCCATCGGATTGTGATGCTCGATGGGCGTGGTGTACGTCGCGTCGATATGCACGGCGGCGCGCTTCATGCCGTCCTCGATACGGCCGCGCTGCGTATCCGTTTGACGCCCTTGCGGTTTGTCGGGCGCGTGCGCGTTGGCCTTGGCGCGCGCGAAGTCGAGCGTGGCGGCGCTGGCCCGATAGGTGATGCGCAACTGCCGCGCGGCGTCGGTCGCATGTTCGAGTGTATCGGCGACGACGACGGCGACAGGCTCGTTGTTGTAATGCACTTCGTTGTCCTGCAGAAGCGACAGACGACGCCCCGCGGGCGGCGCCAATTGCGCCTTGCCGCCGTTCGGCAGACGCGGGGCATTCTCGTGCGTCATCACGAGCAGCACACCGGGCAGGGCCTCTGCGCGGCTCGCATCGATCGACGCAATCGTGCCGCGGGCAATGGTGCTGGTGACGAGCACGGCGTGTGCAAGACGCGCCTCCGGAAATTCCGCCGCATAGCGTGCTTCGCCCGTCACTTTCAGCAGACCGTCGGTGCGGTCGAACGGCTGGCCGATCAGATTCATGCGACACCTCCCGCGTGGCCGGCGGCTTCGTTCACCGCGCGCACGATCGCGCGTTGCGCGAGCTGGACCTTAAAGCCGTTGTGCGAGAGCGGTTTCGCGTCGTGCAATGCGGCGGCTGCCGCGCGGTCCAGCGTGGCTTGCGTGAGCGGCTGGCCGTTCAGCATCTGTTCCGCGGCACTTGCTCGCCACGGCTTGTGCGCGACGCCGCCCAACGCAATGCGCACGGCCTGCACGCGCTCGCCGTCCATCTGCAACGCAGCGGCGACCGACACCAATGCGAATGCGTAACTGGCGCGGTCACGCACCTTCAGATAATGCGAATGCGCGCTAAAAAGCGGCGGCGGAAGGTCGACCGCGGTAATCAGTTCGCCGGAACGCAGCGTGGTATCGGCGTCGGGCCTGTCGCCCGGCAGCCGATGAAATTCGGCGAACGGAATGGTTCGCTCGCCGGCCGGCCCCGCGACGCGCACCACGGCGTCGAGCGCTGCGAGCGCGACGCTCATGTCCGAGGGATTGACCGCGACGCACTGCGGGCTCGCACCGAGAATAGCGTGCATGCGGTTGTGGCCTTCGAGCGCCGCACAGCCGCTGCCCGGCACGCGCTTGTTGCACTGTGAAAACGCGGTGTCGTAGAAATAACCGCAGCGGGTCCGTTGCAACAGATTGCCGCCGACGGTCGCCATATTGCGCAACTGCGCTGAGGCGCCCGCAAGGAGGGCCTGCGACAGCAGCGGATACTGTTCGCGTATCAACGCATGATTTGCGGCGTCGCTATTGCGCACCAGGGCGCCGATGCGAAGGCCGCCGCCAGGCAACGTGGTGACGGTGTCCAGTCCGCCGATATGCGTGATGTCGATGAGCCGCACCGGCCGCTCGACACCGCCCTTCATCAGATCGAGCAGATTCGTGCCGCCGCCGATGAACACGGCGCCCGGCTGCTGGACTGCCCGCACTGCGCCGGCGACATCGGCGGCGCGTTCGTATGAGATCGCATCCATGGTCGTGCTTGCCTTACGCGGGATCGTGGCGCTCGACGCCGATTGCCGTCGCGCTCACGTTCTGATCGCCGCCCTCATGCGCGGCGCGTATCGCGGCCACAATGTTCGCGTAGGCGCCGCAGCGGCAAATATTGCCGCTCATGCGCTCGCGAATTTCGTCGTCGGAAAGTTTGATAGGACCTCTACGGACATCCGCAGTCGCGACACTTGCCGCGCCGCTGCGAAACTCCTGCAGCAGCGCGGTCGCAGAGCATAGCTGTCCCGGCGTGCAGTAGCCGCACTGAAACGCATCGTGTTCGATGAACGCACGTTGCAGCGGACTCAATGCGCCGTGGGTGGCGAGGCCTTCGACGGTGGTGATGGTTTCGCCTTCGTGCATGACGGCGAGCGTCAGGCACGAGTTGATGCGGCGTCCGTTCGCGATCACAGTGCACGCGCCGCATTGTCCGCGGTCGCAGCCCTTCTTCGTGCCCATCAGGCCCGCGTACTCGCGCAACGCATCGAGCAGGGTCACGCGCGGTTCGAGTTGCAGCGCATAGGTGCGGCCGTTGACGTTCAATGCGACGGGCCGAGGCGGTGCCGGCTCGGGCGTGCGCGCCGCGGGCGCGGCAGGCGTTTCGGTTTGCGCGCGAAGGTGCGGTGCCGCACCGACCGTAGCCGCCGCTGCGGCCGATTGTAGAAAACGGCGCCGCGAAGGTTGACGCAAGGCGGCTTCGTCGCCCGAATGTTCACATTCGTTATCTCTTGCCATGACGTTCTATTGACTCCGCTGAAAGGTCAATGCAGGCTGACGATGCGTCGGTATCCGAAGCGTCGCACGAGAACAATTGAGCGTAGCAAATCCGGCGCGGTTGCGTGTACAACGGTAACGCAAAAACGGTATTGCGAATAATGGAGACAAGCACAGATGACATCCGCCATTCGAAGCAGGTCGGCGCTTTCCATTGCAATCGTCGTCGCGCTCGCCTTGAGCGCATGCCACGGGGGACATGACGACGGTCCGCCACCACCGCAGGCGAACGCGCTGCCGAACTTCATCGTCGGCAGCACGGTCAAGACGCAGTCTTACGACGGCAATTCTGACGACCTGCTCACTGCGGGACTCGGTAAAACCGGGCTTGCCTCGGCCACTGCGCCGGCCATCGCCAACGCCGCGCAACCTACGGCAGCCGAGCTGCGGCGGCTCGCCATCTGGTCGAACTACCGCGCGCTCGTCGACATGACGAGCAATGGCGGATATGGGCGCTTCTGGGGCCCCAACGTCGATCTGAACGGCAACGACACGCTGGGCGAAGGCAAGATTGCGGGCAAGGAGTACCTCGCTTTCGCCGACGACGGCAGCGGTAAGAAGAACGTCAGCGTGCTCGTGCAGATTCCGGCCAGCTTCAATGCGGATCAACCGTGCATTGTCACGGCAACGTCATCCGGCTCGCGCGGCGTGTACGGCGCGATTTCCGCGGCGGGCGAGTGGGGCCTCAAGCGCGGCTGCGCGGTGGCATACACCGACAAGGGCTCGGGCAACGGCGCGCATGAACTGTCGACGAATCGCGTCACGCTGATCGACGGCACCTTGCAAGACGCGAATGCGGCGGGCAAGGCGAGCATTTTCACGGCGAATCTGGGCAACACCGACATCGCCACTTACAACAGCCAGTTTCCGAACCGCTACGCGTTCAAGCATGCGCATTCGCAGCAGAACCCTGAGCAGGACTGGGGCAAGAACACGTTGCAGGCCATTCAGTTCGCGTATTGGGCGCTCAACGATTCCTACGGCGCGTTGAACGGCTCGACCCGCACCGTGCGTTACCAGCCGGGCAGCATTCTGACGATTGCGGCATCGGTGAGCAATGGCGGCGGCGCGTCGCTTGCGGCGGCGGAACAGGACACGTCCGGGCTCATTACCGCCGTCGTGGTCGGCGAGCCGCAAATCAACGTGCGTGTGCCTTCGCAGGTATCGGTGATGCAGGGTGGCGCGCCCGTCGGCGCATTCGGCAAGCCGCTTGCGGATTACATGACGCTCGCGAACCTGCTCGAGCCGTGCGCGGCGCTCGCGCCTGCCGCTGCCGGCGCGCCGTATCTGACGGCTCTGCCGCTCGCGACCACCACCGCCATTCGCACCGCGCGATGCGCGACGCTCGCGGCCAACGGCGTGATCTCCGGTGGCGACACCGCGACGCAGGCGAGCAATGCGCTCGCGTTGTTGCATCAAAACGGCTATCAGACCGATTCGGACCTGCTGCATGCGCCGATGTGGGATTCGCAAGCCGTGCCGGCAGTCGCGGTGACTTATGCGAACGCCTATGCAAGAGCGAGCGTGGCCGACAACCTGTGCAACTTCAGCTTCGGCACCACGAGTTCGACGGGCGCGGCCGGCGTGACGCCCGCCGTGTCGCCGATGCTCACGGTGTTCGGCAACGGCAACGGCGTACCGCCCACTAACGGCATCAACCTCGTCTATAACGCGGGCACGGCGGGCGCATTCGACCATCGACTCGCCACGGTCGACGCAAGTTATGCCGGGGCTGCCTGCCTGCGGACGCTGTGGACCAACGGCGCGTTGAACAACAGCGTGGAAGCCATCAAGGTCAATGCGAATCTGCACGGCAAGCCGGCCATCATCGTGCAGGGGCGGGCCGATGCATTGGTGCCGATCAACCACGCTTCACGGCCCTACGTGGCGACGAATCAGCTCGTGGAAGGCGCCGCGAGCAAGCTGTCGTTCTATGAAATCACGAACGGCCAGCACTTCGACGCGTTCCTCGGCGTGGCAGGGTTCGATACGCGCTTCGTGCCGCTGCATTACTACAACATTCAGGCACTCAACCTGATGTGGAACCACCTGAAGAACGGCACGCCGCTGCCGCCGTCGCAAGTCGTTCATACCGTGCCGCGCGGCGGTACGCCGGGCGCTGCACCTGCATTGACCACTGCCAACTTGCCGGCGATTGCGACGAGTCCCGGCGGCAATGCGATCACGGTGGCCAACGGCGCGGTGAACGTGCCGAATTGATGCGGGCTGGCTGCCGATAGCGGGTCACGCGCGCGCGTAGTGCGTGACGCGCGTGGCCATGCATCGAACGCAAGGCGGCGGGAATGAACGATGCTACCGCTCATCGGCATCAAGCGTTCAGAGGTCAACCGATGCAGTTCGATTACAGGCATTTCCACATCGATTGCCGGGCACGCCATGCAGACGAAGGCGTCTACTACGCGCGTGCCCGGATCACGCGTATACCGCAAAAAAACGAGCATTTCCAGTCGCATGATTCCGGCGACATCGACGCCTTCTCGAATGAAGCCGATGCGATTTCATGCGCGCGCCTGTGGGCGATCGAGTGGTGCGATGAAGCGGCCTCTCAGATGTCGAACGAGGCGTCGTCGAAATAACTCGCGTTGCAGGAAGGAGGAGCCGTGGCGACGCTGCGCATTGCGACATTCAACATCAACGGAATCCGTTCGCGTCAGGCCGCGTTACTGCAATGGCTCGAGCGCGAGGCGCCCGACATTGTCTGCCTGCAGGAACTGAAGGCCGCAGACAGCGCATTTCCCGCCGACGCCTTGCGCGACGCGGGCTATCACGCCATCTGGCACGGCCAGAGCGCATGGAACGGCGTGGCGATTCTGTCGAAGGGCGAGCCGCCGCTGGAAAGCCGCCGCGGTTTGCCGGGTTTCGAGGACGACACGCATAGCCGCTATCTGGAAGCCGCCGTGGGCGGTCTGCTGGTCTGCTGTCTGTATCTGCCGAACGGCAATCCGCAGCCCGGTCTCAAGTTCGAGTACAAGCTGAAATGGTTCGATCACCTGATCGATCACGCGGCGAAGCTGCTCAAGAGCGGCCATCCGGTCGTGCTCGCCGGCGACTTCAACGTCGTGCCCACCGATGAAGACATCTACAACCCGCGCTCATGGCTGAAAGACGCGCTGTTGCAGCCGGAGAGCCGCGAGCGTTATCGGCGCCTCCTCGCGCAAGGCTGGACAGACGCGCTGCGCACGCACTTCGGCGACGAGCGCGTCTATACCTTCTGGGACTATTTTCGCCGTCATTGGGACACCAACTCCGGCTTGCGCATCGATCACATTCTGCTGAGCCCGGACCTCGCGCCGCGGTTGCGCGACGCCGGCGTGGACCGCTGGGTGCGCGGCGAGCCGCACGCGAGCGACCACGCGCCGACCTGGGTCGAACTGGACATGGGCGCGAAGCGCCGCAAGGCACGCGGCTGAACCGCTAGCGGACTACCGTCGCGCCGGGAGCCGGATGCATGCGCGCCGCGACCGCGGGAATCGCCGCACCGGCAGGCGAGTTTTCGTCGATGGAGGTGCGGCCGCCATCGTGGAAGAATGCCTGCTCGGCGGCTTTGTTCATCACGAGAATGCTGATGCGCCGATTGGTCGGTTCGTCGACGATATTGCTGTTGAGCGGCAGCACGTCCGCGAGACCGCGCACCTGCAACAGCTTTTCGCCATGCATGCCGCCCGAGACGAGCGCGCGGCGCGCGGCATTCGCGCGTTCCGACGACAACTCCCAGTTCGAATAGCCGACGGGTCCGCCGGTGTACGGCACGGCGTCGGTGTGGCCCGCAATCGAAATACGGTTGTCGACGTCGTTGAGCGCCGCGCCGATCTGCGTGAGAATCGCGACCGCATAAGTCTGCAGCCGTGGACTGCCGGAGGCGAACATCGGCCGGTTCTGCGAATCGACGATCTCGATGCGCAAGCCTTCATTCGTGATCGAAATGCGAATCTGATCCTTGAACGCCTTCAACGCCGGGCTTTGCTCGATTAGCGAAATGAGTTTCTCCTTCAGCTGCTGCAAGCGAGCCGCGTCAGCCGGCGCAACGGTCGGCACCACATTCACGGGCGTAGCCGCCTCGACCTGCGTCTTTTTGCCGTCGCCCGGACGGGTGTCGGAAATGTCGCGCCCGCCGCCTTGCACCACGCTCGGCCGTGCGGCGGCTGCGCCTTCATTGCCGCCCAGCAGGCTCGATAAAGGCGTGTTGAAGTAGTCCTCAATGCCTTGCTTGTCGAACTTCGACGTGGAGCCGAGCAGCCACATCAGCAGGAAAAACGCCATCATTGCGGTGACGAAGTCGGCGTACGCGATCTTCCATGCGCCGCCGTGATGGGCGCCGTGATCGTCGGCTTTTTTCGAGCGGCGCACGATGATCGGCGGCGGCACCTCCTGCTCCTCGCCGCGTGAGCGTCTTTGCGTCATTACGCTGCTCCGCTTGCGGCAGGCTTCGGCGTCTTGGTCGCGCGCACCGCGTCATCGAGTTCCTGGAAGCTCGGGCGGTCGGCGGTGAACAGCACCTTGCGGCCGAACTCCACGGCAATAGGCGGCGCGTAACCGGAGAGCGACGCGAGCAGCACGGCCTTCACACACTGGAACGGCTTTGCTTCAGCGCGTCCCTTTGCATTCAGCAGATCGGCGAGCGGACCGATGAAGCCATACGCGAGAAGAATGCCGAGGAACGTGCCGACGAGTGCACCCGCGATCATCTCGCCGAGCACTGCAGGCGGCGCGCCGACGGAGCCCATCGTGTGGACCACGCCCATCACGGCAGCGACGATGCCGAATGCGGGCAGCCCGTCTGCCATCTTCTGGATCGCGTTGGCCGCCACCGACGCTTCCGCGTGATGCGTGGCCAGCTCTTCGTCCATCAGGTCCTGCACTTCGAGCACGTTGACGTTGCCGCCGGACATCATGCGCAAATAGTCGACGATGAAATCAAGCAGATGGTGATCGGCGAGAACGTGTGGGTACTTCTGGAAAATCACGCTTTCCTCAGGGGCGAACACGTCGGCTTCGAGCGACATCATGCCTTCCTTGCGGGCTTTCTGAAGCAGCTCGTACAGCAGCGCGATCAGTTCCAGATACTTTTCCTTCGTGTAGCCGCCGTTTTTGAAGCACGACGGAATCGCCCTGAGCGTCTTCTTCAACGTCGAGATCGGATTGCTGACGACGAACGCGCCGATCGCCGCACCGAAAATGCATAGTAGTTCGAACGGTTGTACGAGCGCCGGCAAATGGCCGCCCACGCCGACAAAGCTCCCTATGACAGAGCCGATCACCAACACCCAGCCGATTGCGACAAACATGTTCTCTCCGTTATCTTGCGCGCCGCACGTCACGTAGCAGAAGAAGCCGTTTTGCAGGGCTTGTGCGTGCGTCGCTGAATTTCCGCATGTACTGGTAAACGGCGCGAAAGGCGATTGCTGAAGTGCTGGAAAACGCCAAATCGGAAATTCAGACGTGCGCGCGGGGCATGCAGTCGGCATCGGTAAAAGCGCCCGCACCTTTTTACCGATTGCTCTGCTAGCATGCATGCGACTAGCGAGCGGCGTGCGGTTGCTCGGAACGGGTCGTGACCGTCACAAGAACAACGGAGATCAGCATGAAAGCCAGCACCATTGCCGAGCGCGAGGCCCGTGGCCGGGCCGCGCGCGAAAAGTCGAAGCGCTCGAGCCATCGAACAGTGGGCGAGCTGCACCGCGATCCGATCGAACTGCTGAAAGCGAGCAGCGAAGGCCGCGTGAAGAACCTCATGCCGCTGCGCTATGGGCGCATGGCGGTGTCGCCGTTCACGTTCTTTCGCGGTACGGCGATTCTGCAGGCGCACGATCTGAGCAAGGTTCACGACACGGGCTTGACCCTGCCCATTTGCGGAGACGGACATCTGATGAACTTCGGCGGCTTCGCCACGCCGGAGCGGCAACTCGTATTCGACCTGAACGATTTCGACGAAGTGTCGATCGGTCCCTTCGAATGGGATCTGAAACGCCTTACCGCGAGTCTCGTAATCGCCGCGCGTCATATGCGCCTGAGCCGCGGCGCAGCGGAAGATCTGGTGATGACCGCCGTCGGCGAATATCGCAATCGCATGGCGCAATACGCGCAATATGGCGCGCTCGAGCTGTGGTACGAGCGCATTACCTTCGACCGCATGGCCGATACGGCGCTCACGCCTGAACGGCGTCGCGCCGTGCGTCGCGGCATGGAAAAAGCGGCGGGGCGCACGCACGAAAGCCTGTTCGAAAAGATGGCGGAGCACGACGGCAATCGTTGGGTGATTCGCGACGCGCCTCCAGTGCTTTTTCACGTGCTCGGCGCGAATACGCTCTTCGCCGCCGACGAAATCGACGAGCTCAAAGGCGCGCACGGGCACAAGGTGCTGGACGCCGTGTGGAGCGATTACATGAAGAGCCTGTCGCACGACCGCCGCGAACTGCTTGCGCATTTCAGCTTGCAGGACGTCGTGTTCAAGGTAGTCGGCGTGGGCAGCGTCGGCACGCGCTGCACGGCCATCCTGCTCGTCGACCCCGTGGGCAAGCCGCTTTTCGTGCAGATGAAGGAGGCGAGGCCGTCGGTCATCGCGCGCTATTTCAGGTCGCCGTCGGTCAAGCATCAGGGCGAGCGCGTGGTGCAGGGGCAGCGCATGTTGCAGGCCGCGAGCGATATCTTTCTCGGCTGGGCGACGAGTCCGCTCGGGCGGCACTATTACTTCCGTCAGCTGCGCGACATGAAGCTGTCGGCGAGCATCGAGCTATTCGACACGGATCTGCTGACCGGCTACGCGCAACTGTGCGGCTGGGCGATGGCGCGAGCGCATGCCAAGGCAAGCGGCCAGGCGGTCGAAGTGAGCGCGTATATCGGACGCGGCGATCAGTTCGCCGAAGCGCTCACTACCTATGCGGCGCATTACGCGGATCAGGTGGAGCGCGACTACGACGTGTTCGTCAAGGCATGCCGCAGCGGCGCGCTAGAGGCGCGGTCGGACGAAGATATGGCCGGGGACTTTCGTATGTGACGGCGTGCGAGGCGCGCGGCATCAACCGTCAACGCGCGCGTCGCGCAGCGTCACGAAACGCAGCTTGCGTTCGCGAGCCGCCTCGACGAGACGCGGCAGCACGGCAAGAATCAGCGGCTTGCCGTCGACGGTCAGCGCGGCGTTGCCGTCGTGCAGCAGCAGAATGTCGCGTGCCGCAAGACCGTCCAGCAGCCTTCGCGCGACGACCTGCGGATCGCGCTCGCGCGTGTCGTAGCCGCGCCGCGTCCATGCCGCGAGCCGCAGATCGAGCTTGCGCAGCACGGGTTCGAGGAAGATGTTGCGCAGGCCGGCCGGCGCGCGAAAAAACATCGGTGCCTCGCCGCTGAGTTCTTCGAGCGTGCGTTGCGCGGCATCGATCTCGCGCCGCAGCGCACCCGGAAAGGTGACAGAAAACGTATGCACGTGAACCTGCGAATGGTTTTCCAGCGCATGACCGCGCGCGACGATCTCGCGTGCGAGTTCAGGATAGCGCCGCGCTTTTTCGCCTATGCAGAAGAACGTTGCGCGCACGCCGAGGGCGTCGAGCAGGTCGAGCACCTGCGGCGTGACGACGGGATCGGGACCGTCGTCGATGGTAAGCGCGATGGCGTCCGCGTTGCGCGCGCCGGCGGGCAGGCGCGTCCAGTTGGGGCCCAGCAGCGACGTGCGCGGCAGCAGTCCGGCCACCGTAAAAACAGCATGATTCGCGAAGATTGCCGCGAGCCACCACGGCCAGGCGCGCGGCGCGAGGAGCCACGCGCCCAGCACGAGAACGTGCCAGGCGGCGGTGGCGGTGAGCATCGCAGGGTAGCCGGTTTGCGGCCAGCGGCGCAGCGGTGGTGCGTGAGCGTCGTGGGGCGTGGAGAGTGGGTTCATAAAACATGCATCCGATGATTGCGCGGATCGACCTGGCGCCGCGAAGGCGCCGCGCAACGTCGAACGATACCATTGATGCGCGGGCCGCCGCGCCTGCGGACAGGAAGAGCAATGAAAGTGCGCACCGGGATGGGTGACCCACGCTGTGCCGCGCTATGGTGCAAACAGTCGTTGGAGCGAGTCGGCTAACCAGGAGAGAGACAGTGACGGTAACGGGAATCGTAAAAGTGGCATTGGTGACGGGCGCGGGCAGCGGCATCGGTCGTGCCTGCGCGCTGCGGCTCGCGGAGCATGGCTATCGCGTGGTGCTTGCGGGCCGCCGCGAGGCGGCGCTCGCAGCGGTGGCGGACGAGGCGCGCGCGCTCGGCGGCGAGGCGCTGGCGGCGCCCTGCGACGTGACGGACGCAGCGAGCGTCGCTGCCCTGTTCGAGACGATCCGCGCGCGCTACGGGCGGCTCGACGTGCTGTTCAACAACGCGGGGCGCAACGGCTCGCCGGTGGATATCGACGAACTGGATATCGACGAATGGCGCTTGGTGGTCGACACGAATCTGACCGGCGTGTTTCTTTGCACGCGCGCCGCGTTTGGACTGATGAAAACGCAGAATCCGCGCGGCGGGCGCATCATCAATAACGGATCGATTTCGGCGCATGCGCCGCGGCCCAACAGCATTGCCTACACGGCGACCAAGCATGCGATCACCGGCCTCACGAAAGCGGTGTCGCTCGACGGGCGCCGATACGACATCGTGTGCGGCCAGATCGACATCGGCAACGCCGCCACGGAGATGGCCGAGCGCATGGCGCGCGGCGTGCCGCAGGCGAACGGTGAGATCGCGGTCGAACCGTTGATGGACGTCCAGCATGTCGCCGACGCCGTGCTGCATATGGCGCAACTGCCGCTGTCGGCGAATGTCCAGTTCATGACCATCATGGCGAGCAAGATGCCGTTCGTGGGGCGCGGGTGACGGCCAGCATGCAACAAGCGGGGCGCGGGCGATCCACCTATACTGGGCGCTTCCCGGCCCGCGCCTTGCTGGCTCTTTTGCATATTCAAACGATGTCACCCGCCGTGCCGCAATCCGCATCCGCATCCGCCGACGACCCGAAGCCGCAGCCGCCCGTGCAGCCCGACCTCGACGATTGCTGCCATAACGGCTGCAGTCCGTGCGTGTTCGATGTGTATGACGCGGCGCTCGAACGCTATGAAATCGCGCTGGCGGAATGGCAGAAGCGGCGGGAAAAGCGGCAGGTAACATCGCAAGAAGCGTCGCGCGAAGCGCCGCAAGTGCGCCACCCGCGGCCCGCGGTGCAAGCACCACGCGCGCGAGCCGCGAAGGAAACGCTCGCACCGCACAAGAGCCGCGCAGCCAAACCTCGCTGACAGGCCACCGCGTCCCACGTCTCACGCCGCAAGCCAACGCTCATCCGTCATGACCGACCTTCATTCCGCGCCTCTCAACGCCGCCGAGCCCATCGAGCCTTTCGGCGGATCGCACACGCTCGACGACCTTCACGACTTCGTGCAGCGCTATCCGCGGCTTTTCGTGCTGACCGGCGCCGGCATCAGCACCGACTCGGGCATTCCCGGCTATCGCGACGACAATGGTGCATGGAAGCGCTCGCCGCCCATCACGCTGCAGGAGTTTCTCGGCACCGAAGCGATGCGCCGCCGCTACTGGGCGCGCAGCATGGTCGGCTGGCCCGTCGTCGCGCAGGCGCAGCCGAACGCCGCCCATGCCGCGCTGGCGCGCCTTCAGGCCGCCGGGCATGTGCCGACGCTCGTCACGCAGAACGTCGACGGCTTGCATCAGCGCGCGGGCAGCCGCGATGTGATCGAGCTGCACGGCGGTATCGATGGCGTCGTCTGTCTGGATTGCGGAACGCAGCATTCGCGTGCCGCGATCCAGCGGACGCTCGAAGCGGACAATCCCGCGCTGCTGAACGTCACCGCCGAAACCGCCGCCGACGGCGACGCGCACCTCGAATGGCACGCGCTCGAAACGTTTCGCGTGCCGACGTGCGCGAACTGCGGCGGTCTGTTGAAACCCGCGGTGGTGTTCTTCGGCGAAAACGTGCCGCGCGAGCGGGTGGAAGCCGCTTCGCATGCGCTCGACGCCGCCGACGCCGTGCTCGTGGTCGGTTCGTCGCTGATGGTCTACTCCGGTTATCGCTTTTGCGTGTGGGCACAAAAACAGCGCAAGCCGATCGCCGCGATCAATCTCGGACGCACGCGTGCCGATCCGCTGTTGTCGCTGAAATGCGCGGCGCCGTGTGCCGATATGCTGACCGCTCTCGCCGGCCGTCTCGCGTTAGATTGAGCGGCGAGCGCCTCGCGAATCCCCGAAATCCAGCCCAACAAGTCATCCGCCAGACTGTTCCCATGACCGAACCTTTTTCGCCGATGCGGCAACGCTCGCCCTCTGCCGAACGCAACCGCGAACCGATACTCGCCGTGTTGCGCGCGGTGCTGCCCGCCACCGGCCGCGTGCTCGAGATCGCGAGCGGCACGGGGCAGCACGCCCTCTGCTTTGCCGGCGCGTTGCCCGGCCTCGACTGGCAGCCGAGCGATGCCGACGAAGCGGCGCGCGAGTCGATTGCCGCATGGATCACGCAGGATGCGCCGCCGAACGTGCGCGCGCCGCTTGCGCTCGACGTGCATGAGGCGGACTGGGGCGTCGGCACGGTCGATGCCGTGGTCTGCATCAACATGATTCACATAGCGCCGTGGAGCGCCGCCGAGTCGCTCGTCGCGGGCGCGAGCCGCCATCTGCGTGACGGCGGCGTGCTGTATCTGTACGGGCCGTTCAGGCGCGGCGGTGCGCACACGGCGCCGAGCAACGCAGCGTTCGATGATCAACTGCGCAGCCGCGATCCGTCGTGGGGCGTGCGCGACATGGAGGAGGTCGTGGCGCTCGCGGCGTCGGCGGAATTCGTGTGCGACGAGCCGGTCGCGATGCCGGCCAATAATTTCAGCCTGATATTCAGAAAGCGCGCGCAAGTCGGCCGGGCACGGTGACTGCGCGAAGCGACGCAGTAGCGACGCAGGATCGGCGCAAAACCCGAGGCAAAGCCCGAGGCAAAGCCCGAGGCAAAGCTCGAGGCAAAGCCCGAGGCAATTGCGACTCAAGTGACTGAAAAGCAAAGCGAAGGCGACCGAAAAGCGACGCAAAGGCACAGAAAAAGCACAGCGAAAGTTCAGCAAAAGCGGCCTTGCGTGCCCGCTAACAAGCGGCGAACCGGCATTTCTTTTATGCTTTCACCCTCGACGTCCGGCCGACGTTTATTCCGGCGCGGCGTCACGACACTTTTGGACACTGGAGAATTCACATGGGCAAACAGGCAATCGGCGTGGTGGGGCTGGCGGTCATGGGCCGCAATCTGGCGCTCAACATCGAGAGCCGCGGCCACGCGGTGTCGGTCTACAACCGTAGTCGCGAAAAGACCGACGAACTCATCGCCGAATATCCGGACAGAAAGCTGGTGCCGGCGTTCACGCTGGAAGAGTTCGTCGAGTCGCTCGAAAAGCCGCGCCGCATTCTGCTCATGGTGAAGGCCGGCGCGCCGACCGACGCCACCATCGCCGCGCTCAAGCCGCTGCTGGACCAGGGCGACATTCTCATCGACGGCGGCAACACGCATTTCACCGACACGATTCGCCGCAATCAGGAACTGGCGAAGGCCGGGCTGCATTTCATTGGCACCGGTGTGTCCGGCGGCGAGGAAGGCGCGCTGAAAGGCCCGTCCATCATGCCGGGCGGCCAACGCGACGCTTACGATCTCGTCGCGCCGATCCTCACCGAAATCGCCGCGAAGGCGCCGGACGGCGAGCCTTGCGTCGCCTACATGGGCCCGGACGGCGCCGGCCACTTTGTGAAGATGGTGCACAACGGCATCGAATACGGCGACATGCAGTTGATCGCGGAAAGCTATGCGGTGCTCAAGCAGGTGGTGGGCCTCTCGAACGAAGAGTTGGGCAAGGTCTACACGGAGTGGAATCAGGGCGAGCTCGACAGCTACCTGATCGAAATCACCTCCAGAATCTTCAGCAAGAAAGACGAAGAAACCGGCAAGGATCTCGTCGACGTGATTCTGGATCGTGCGGCGCAGAAGGGCACCGGCAAGTGGACGAGCCAGAACGCGCTCGATCTGGGCGCGCCGCTGCCGCTCATTACGGAGGCGGTGTTCGCGCGGGTGTTGTCGTCGCTGAAAGACCAGCGCGTGGCCGCGAGCAAGGTGCTCGAGGGCCCGAAGGCCAAGCCGCTCGGCGCCGAGCGCGACGCCTTCATCGAGTCGGTGCGCCGGGCTCTGTACTTCAGCAAGGTCATTTCGTACGCGCAAGGTTTTGCGCAGTTGCGCGCGGCGTCGGAAGAATATAAGTGGGATCTGGACTTCGGCACGATCGCGAAGATTTTCCGCGCCGGCTGCATCATCCGCGCCCGCTTCCTGCAAAAGATCACGGACGCCTACACGAAAGACAAGGCGATCGCCAATCTGCTGCTCGACCCGTATTTCCGCGACATCGCCAGCAACTACCAGGCGGCGCTGCGCGAGGTGGTGGTCGCGGCGATCAACGCGGGCGTGCCGGTGCCGGCTTTCGCGTCGGCAGTGGCGTATTTCGACGCGTATCGCTCGGAGCGCCTGCCCGCGAACCTCGTGCAGGCGCAGCGTGACTTCTTCGGCGCGCATACGTTCGAGCGTATCGACAAGCCCGGCAGCTTCCACGCGAACTGGAGCTAAGCGGTCGGCTTGCGTCAACCGCGCTGCAGCGCGCGCCGGCACCAAGGACGCGGGCCGCAGTGCGGGGATTGAGACGCGCCCGCGGCTATTGTTGCGCGCGCTGTTCCGGGAGTAGGTCAGGGCCGGTAGGAGCCACCGACTATTGCAATTTGCGGAATAGAGTTTCGTCGTTTTAGGGGTTTCCCCTAGATGTTCTCGCTCCTAAACTTCTGTTCAAGCGCTAGGGACAACCCAGCCCCGAAGCGAATCACAACAAGTTCTGGAGGTTATACATCATGAAGACGCTCATCTCTGCCGCTGTTATCGCCGCCGCTCTGGTCGCTCCCGTTGCTTCGTTTGCTCAGTCCAGCCAGCCGGTTACGCGCGCTCAAGTTCGCGCCGAACTGGTCCAGCTCGAAAAGGCAGGCTACAACCCGGCCAGCGACCGCATCGACTACCCGGCCAACCTGCAAGCCGCTCAGGCGCGTGTCAACGCGGAAACCGGCACGGCTCAAGCTTCGGCACAAGTCGCCGACAGCGGCTACGGTGCGCCGATTGCCGGCAGCTCGCAAGCAGGCCGCGCGGTCACGACCGACCGCAGCTCGGTGTATTTCGGCAACTAATTTCGGTAGCCGAGTCCGGTAGCCGGTTAGCCGAAGCAAGCCCAGCGCCCCTGCGCTGAATCACGCGGGCGCCAAAGTCAAAAACGCCGCCAAGGTTTTTCGCCTGGCGGCGTTTTGCCGTTTACCGCGTGCGCCGGTTGCGAGCGCGCAAGCCCGCAAGCCCGCAAGCCCGTCCATCAACGCGCCGGCAAGTGCGGAATGGCTTCGTTGCTGGTCATATTGAGCTGCTGCATCTGCCGATGTGCCTTGTTCAGATGCGCCTGCGCGGCCATGCGCTGCGCCTCCAGCTGCGACACCTCTTTGCGCACCTGATGCTGCCGGTTCGACGCCGCTTGCTCCTGCGCGCTGCGTCGCTGCAGATCGCTGCGCAGGCGCTCCGCCTCGGCTTCGGAGCGCGCGATCATGCGCGCCAACTGCTCGTTCTGCGCCTCCAGTTGGGCCCGGCGGGTTTCGCAGTCCGAGAGCCGCGTCGCCTGATCCTCGAAATGGCGGAAGGCGGCTTCGGCGGCTTCGAGATCGGCGGCTTTCAGCGCGCGCCATAGCGCGCCTTCCTGATATAGCGCGACGTAGTACACCAGCTCCTTCGCGTGAAACAGCAGGCTCACCGAGTAGGCAAAGCTGCGAAAGACGCGAAACGGCGTAAGCGCTTCTTCTTCGGCGAGCCATTCGACTTCGGCGGTGTTGGCGATCTGCACGCCGCGCGCGCTGACCTGCGACGGCACTGTCTGCACCGGCCGCAAGGTCAGCACCGGGCGCGGCGCGCCGCGGGCCACCGCGGCCTGTGCGGTCGCGGACATGGAGCTGGACGCCGAGCCCGACACCTCTCCGGACACCGCGTCCGGCTGGCGCTCCGTTCCGGGATTCGGCGCGGCATCAGATCCCGCTGTCGACGCGAGGTCCGGCGGCGCGTCGTCCGCATCGGCAGGCGAGGCGGGCATGGCGGCTCGGTTCTGCGGGATTCTCACGACATGCGACGGGCCGGTCAGCACGCTGCGGCGGTTCAGGAGACTTTTCACGGCGGTTCCTCCAGTTGACTCGCCCAAAAATGACCAGACGACACCGGCAATCAAGCGTTCCGGCTAACTGGCGGATGGGGCGGTGAGCGAAAAGCGAAGGCTCGGTGGCGTGTGCCGATCGGCAAGCTCGGCGGGGCCGGCCACGCCACGCTGCGCGTCGGGCGGAGTGGGTCCGCGCGCGCAGCCTCAATGCAGTGTGCGCTGCCGGCCGATGTCGTCGAAGAGCGCGCGGCTTGGTTCCAGCGCGAGCAGCCACGATTCGTCGTAGCCGCTCAGGTTCTCGAGCGCTTCGCGCAGCCGTTCGATGGCGAGCGCGGGAATCTCGACGCGGGCTTCGACGCCGCTCGCGAGTCCGGCAATGCTCGCGAGTTGCACGAGCGCGTCGGCGGCTTCGGCGACGTCGGCGGCAAAGATGAGGTGATTGTTCAGCAACTCGACCAGTCCCGGCGACGCGGCGACCTCGTCGACATTGAGCTGCACGGCCAGAAAGGTGGCTTTGTTCATCCTCAACTCCTTGCGGGATCCGGTGGTTTGGGTCCGCGCCGCCCGGGCGCAGCAAGGTTGAGTATAGGTGAGGGTCGCGAGGTTTCAATGGTCACACCATTGCGCCGCCCCGCCGCGCGTGCGCGAGGTGTGTCGGCGACGCGACTTATAATGAGCCTTCGACACTGCGGCGCGCGCAGCCGCCTGCGGCCGCGGTATCGCGTTCACGCTCACGCTCACGCTCACGCGAGCGGCCGGCGCGGCAGGGCGCCGCCTTCGCGCAGTCTTTACATCGAGTGCCTTTGGGACCATGAAGATCATTCGCAGCAAGAGCTTCACTGCGACGCGCGCCTGGGGCGCGCTCGACATCGCCAATATGGGCGGCATCACGACGCGCCTGCACTGGACCGATCAGCCGTACAAGTGGCACGTCAACGACGGCGAGGAAGTCTTTGCCGTGCTCGACGGCCGCGTGGAGATGCGCTATCGCGAAGACGGCGTCGAACAGGCGGCGATTCTGGAAACCGGCGATGTCTTCTATGCGTCGGTCGGCACGGAGCATGTCGCGCATCCGCTCGGCGCCGCGCGCATTCTCGTGGTCGAGGCGGAGGGCAGCGTCTGAGTCTTGCAGATGCCGGCATGCCGGCGCGGCCGCCGCGGCACGGCGCATGCTACGGGCATCGATTGAAGTCGATCGAAACACAAGATTGAATCAAAAAATGTCGAGGAAAATCACATGACGAGACCATGGCAACGGACGGGGACTGGAGCGGCTGCGACCCGTGTGCTCGCGGGGGGTGCGCTCTGCGCGCTGCTCAACGGCTGCACCAGCATGCCGTGGGACAGCACACCGTTTTACGGCAACACGCAGTCGCGGCCGACCACGCTCGGCACCGTGCCGGTTCCGGCGGGCTTCTATCGAGTGAATCCCGGCGATACGCTCGCCGGCATCGCCTCGGCATACGGCCACAGGACGCAGGATGTGGCGGCATGGAACGGCCTGCCCGTGAATGCGGCCGTCGCGCCCGGACAGGTGCTGCGCGTCGCCCCGCCGATGGCCTCGGGCAGCGTGCTCGCGCCGCCCGTCGGCGTCGCGCCCAATGCGGCCACGGCGCCCGGCGGCGCGACTGCGCCGGGGGGCCAGGTCAACCCGCAGGTCAACCCGCAGCTCAACCCGCAGGCCAGCCAGGGCGCCCAGCAGGGCGTGCTGCAATGGCCGTTGCGCGGGCCGATCCTCAAGACATTTGCGCCAGGCAGGTCGAACGGCATCGTGATCGGCGGACGTCCCGGCGATCCGGTCAAGGCGGCCGCCACCGGCCGCGTCGTGTATGCCGGCTCGGGCATCGAGGCCTACGGCCCGCTCATCATCATCAAGCACGACGATTCGCTCATTACCGCTTACGGGCAGAACAGCACGCTGCTCGTGAAGGAAGGCGATGCGGTCGCGCAAGGGCAGACCATCGGCGAAGTGGGCGTGGATAGCCGCGGCGTCGGCGCAATCCAGTTCGAGGTTCGCCAGAACGGCCAGCCCGTCGATCCCCTCGCCTGGCTGCCGAAGTAGCGCGCCCAGCCGGACCTGCCGGCTCATCCGGCGCGCACGCGGTTCTGCGAGGGCCGCGCAAATTGAATACACTGTGTGGCTCACGAGCCGGCGCCGCGCCTGGCAGCAAACTGAGCGGCAACCAAGCGGCAATTAAGCGGCAATTAAGCGGCAGTTAAGCGGCAACATCCGCAGCGAGCCAAGCACCAAGCCAAGCGGCGAGCCGGCCGACCGTCATGGCCTCTCACTCGAAAGACGCACTGGGATACACAATGATCGATTTGCGCAGCGATACCGTAACCCGCCCGACCCCGGCGATGCTCGCGGCCATGTCGGCCGCCGAAACAGGCGACGACGTCTGGGGCGACGACCCGACCGTGCTGCGTCTGCAAGCCACCCTCGCCGAACGCACCGGCAAGGAAGCCGGCCTCTTCTTTCCGAGCGGCACGCAGAGCAACCTCGCCGCGCTGATGGCGCATTGCGCGCGCGGCGACGAGTACATCGTCGGGCAGCTGGCGCACACCTACAAGTACGAAGGCGGCGGCGCGGCGGTGCTCGGCAGCATCCAGCCGCAGCCGCTGGAAAATGCCGCCGACGGCTCCATCCCGCTCGACAAGATCGCGGCCGCGATCAAGCCGATCGACAACCACTTCGCGCGCACCCGGCTGCTGGCGCTGGAAAACACCATCGGCGGGAAGGTGTTGCCCGAAGGCTATGTCGCCGAAGCCGTGCAGCTCGCGCGCGAGCGCGGCTTGTCGGCTCACCTCGACGGCGCGCGCGTCTTCAACGCGGCCGTCGCATCGGGCAAGCCTGTGGCGGCGCTGTGCGCCCCGTTCGATTCGGTGTCGATCTGCTTTTCCAAAGGGCTCGGCGCGCCGGTCGGCTCAGTGCTGGTCGGCAGCCGCGCGCTGATCGACGTGGCGCACCGCTGGCGCAAGGTGCTCGGCGGCGGCATGCGGCAAGCGGGCGTGCTCGCCGCGGCCTGTCTGTACGCGCTGGATCACAACGTCGAGCGTCTCGCCGACGACCATGCGAACGCCGCGCATCTGGCCGCAGGGCTGGAAAGCATCGATCAGGTGAAGGTGCAGTCCGTGGCGACGAACATGGTGTTCGCGCAGTTTCCGCAGCAGCATTGCGCGCCGCTCGAAGCGTGGCTGAAGGAGCGCGGCATTCTCACGCAAATGCTGTACGCGTCGCGCTTTGTCACGCATAAGGACGTGTCGCGTGAGGGCATCGACACGTTTATTGCGGCCGTGAAGGCGTATTTCGCCGCGCGTTGATGAGGGGCGGCGCGAACTATTCAGCGGGACCTGGAGCCATTCAGCGCGACTTATTGCGCGAGAGGTTTCCGTCACGTTGAGCGCCGCAGCGGACCGGCACGCCGGGAGAAGTTGCCAGACCGGTACCGACCCACGAAAAAAGCGGGCGCGCTGTGCGAACAGCGCGCCCGTTGTCTATTTGGCCGCTGCTTTCGCCGGCGCGCCCGCGCGATGCGACGGCGCGAGAAGCCGCAGCCCGCTTGCGAGGCTCGCCGCTCCCGCGAAGAACGCACCGGCGCCGAGCGCGAGCGTCGGCCCATGCCGGCCCGCAATGCCGAAGCTCAACGCGACGAGCGCCGCGCCGGTGGTCTGCCCGAGCAGCCGCGCCGTCGCCACAATGCCGCTCGCGCCGCCGCTGCGCTCGGGCGGCGCGCTGGCCATCAGCGCTTTCAGATTGGGTGACTGGAAAAAGCCGAAACCCGCGCCGCAAATGGCCATGCGGATGCCGATGTCGAGCACATGTGGATGCACCGGCAAGAGCGCGAGCGACGCCATGCCCGCCGACATCACCGCGAGCCCGACTGCGCCCAGCAGCCCCGGCGGATAGCGGTCCGACAGGCTCCCCGCGAGCGGCGCCGCCAACGCGACGACGACGGGCCACGGCGTCATCAGAAAGCCGGTTTCGACCTGACTGCGATGCAGCACGTCCTCGAAATAGAACGGCAGCGACACGAACGCGAGCCCCTGCGCGGCGAACGAGCAGACGGCCGTCACCGCGGAAAGCGCGAACACCGGCCGCCTGAACAGATCGACGGGAAGCATGGGCGCGGGGTGGCCGGCTTCACGGCGAATCAGCAGCACGCCGAAGACGAGCGCCACCGCCGCGGCGCCCCAGACCAACTGCGTGGGTGCACGCTGCGCGCCTTCGCCGAGCGCAAAGATCAGCGCGGCGAAGGTCACCACGTTGAGCAGCGCGGCAATTGGATCGAAGTGATGCGTGCCGCGCTCCGTGTGCGGCAACGCAGGCCACGCGAAGGTCAGCGCCAATAGGCCGAGCGGCACATTGACCGCGAACAGCCACGGCCACGAGGCAACCGACAGAATCAGCGAGGCCACCGTCGGTCCCACCGCAAACGACACGCCGACAATCAGCGCGTTCGTGCCGAGGCCGCGCCCGAGCCGGTGCGGCGGATAGAGAAAGCGGATCAGCGCGGTGTTCACGCTCATGATGGCGCTCGCACCCAAGCCTTGCAGCACGCGGGCGCCGGCGAGCATCGGCAGCGTCGGGGCCATCGAGCAGGCGAGCGACGCCAGCGTAAACAGCGCAATCCCGCCGATATAAATCCGCCGGTGTCCGACGATGTCGCCGAGCGCGGCAAGCGGCAGTAGTGTCGCGACCATCGCGAGCTGGTAGGCGTTGATGATCCACACCGACGCCGCGGGCGCCGCATGCAGATCCGCGGCAATGGCGGGCAGCGCGGTGTTGGCGATCGCGGTGTCGAGCGTGGCGAGCGCGACGGCGAGCATGATCGCTGCCATCGCGCGACGGTTGGCGGCGGACATGCGGGCATCCGCGGGGAAGGGCGGCGCGCAGGCGTCGCTGAGTCGATCGGACAAGGCGTGGCTCGTCGGGTCAATGCATGCCGAGGCGCCGCATCGACAGAAAGGCGGTGCGCGGGCGGCAAGCGGGGTGAACGGGAGGAAGCGCGGAGCCGGTTGGGCACACGCCCGGGCCGCCGCGCGGCGAATGAAGCGATTGTTACAGAGACGCGGCAATCGTGCAGGGCAGCGCACGCGTTGTAAGCGGCATGAAACCTGGGTCTATGTCCATGTATATGCAACTAACTGTCAGCCCCGCCGGGCGTGCTCGAACTGGGGACGCGCCGTCGCTCACGCACTGCGTCCGCTCTCGTTTGCCGGCGCGCCCGGTCGCTTGAAGTGCACAAGACCTGGCAGATGAACCGGTCCGATGCGATCACATCGAGCAGTCATGCGCGCGTCACCGGTCGAAAAAATAATTGCGGGGATGTCATGCGCTGTCCGATGCGCTGTGTCAGGTGCGATGTCACGCGATCCGCGTCGCATCATGTCACGCTCACTGCCGCCGTCTTCACACTTTGGCCCCACTGCCGAAACAGCCTGATGCACGCGCGCAGTGCCCGTTCACACGCCTCGTGCACCGCGCGCGTGCGCTGCCGCAGGCGTCGTCCCATGCGGCGGCGGACACAGGCGGGCACGGCATGTGCGTGAGGAGCACCCGCTCTCGCCGACATCCGGGAGTCGTAAAATGTCCTACTCTGATTTCTTAACCCGCCCGACCGGCACGCGCCTCCCGTCCGTCATCTGTGCGGTTCGCGTATGTCGCGGCGTTTTTACCCGGAGGCTTCGATGACAGCCGTCGATCTGGAATTCGACCAGCTCAACAGTACCGTCGACGCGCTACGGCGCTCAATTTCCAATCGCATGATGTACGGCGTCGGCAAGGACGCCGTCACTGCGCATCCCCATGACTGGCTGCACGCCGCGGCGCTCGCCGTGCGCGACCGGCTCGTCGCGCGCTGGATGAAAACCACGCGCCTGCAATACGAACAGGACGTCAAGCGCGTCTACTACCTGTCGATGGAATTCCTGATCGGCCGGACCTTTACGAACGCATTGCTCGCGCTCGGCATTCACGATCAGATGAAGGAGGCGCTTGCGAGTCTCGGCGTCGACATGGACGCGCTCATCGACATCGAGCCGGACGCCGCGCTCGGCAACGGCGGTCTCGGCCGGCTGGCCGCGTGTTTTCTCGATTCGATGGCGACCCTCGGCATTCCTGGCTTCGGCTACGGCATCCGCTATGAATACGGCATGTTCCGTCAGGAAATCGTCAACGGCGAGCAGGTCGAGGCGCCGGACTACTGGTTGCGCGCGGGCAATCCGTGGGAGTTTCCGCGGCCCGAGATCAAGTACACCGTGCATTTTGGCGGACGCACCGTGCAGCGCGGCGATCAGGTCGAATGGATCGACACCGAGCACGTGAACGCCACCGCGTACGACACGGTGATTCCCGGCTACGCGACCGACGCGACCAACACGCTGCGCCTGTGGTCCGCGCGCGCCACCGACGAACTCGACCTGGGCGCCTTCAACCGCGGCGACTATCGCAACGCGGTGGATACGAAGAACATGTCGGAGAACGTGTCGCGGCTGCTGTATCCGGACGACTCCACCCCGGCCGGCCGCGAGCTGCGGCTGCGCCAGGAATACTTCTTCGTGTCGGCGACCATGCAGGATCTGATTCGCCGCTATCAGCGCACGCACAGCACGTTCGGGCGCTTCTCCGAAAAGGTCGCGGTGCACCTGAACGACACGCACCCGGTGCTGGCCATTCCGGAACTGATGCGTTTGCTCGTGGACGTGCATCATCTGCCGTGGGACAAGGCGTGGAAGCACGTCACGCAGATCTTCTCCTACACGAACCACACGCTGATGCCCGAGGCGCTGGAAACGTGGGACGTGGAGATGCTGTCGCGGCTGTTGCCGCGGCATCTGGAGATCATCTTCGAGATCAACGCGGGCTTTCTCAAGCATGTGAGCGAGCAGTCGGGCCACGACGGCGAGATGATCCGCCGCATTTCGCTCGTCGACGAATATGGGCAGCGGCGCGTGCGCATGGCGTATCTGGCGATTGTCGCGAGCCACAAGGTGAACGGCGTGTCGAGGCTGCATTCGCAACTGATGACGCGCGACATCTTCGCCGACTTCGCGCGCATTTATCCGGAGCGCTTCACCAATGTGACGAACGGCATTACGCCGCGACGCTGGCTTTCGCAGGCGAGCCCGTCGCTGTCTTCGCTGATCGATCAGCGAATCGGCACGCATTGGCGCAGCAATCTGTTCGAGCTCGAGCAATTGCGGGAATTGCGCCACGACAGCAGTTTCATCGAGGCATTCCGTGAGGCGAAGCGCCACAACAAGCTGCGACTCGTGCAGCGGCTCGCGCATCACACGAAGCTGCATTTCAATCCGGACGCGCTCTTCGATCTGCAGGTGAAGCGCATTCACGAATACAAGCGGCAGTTGCTGAACGTGCTGCATGTGATCGTGCGCTACAACCAGATTCGCGCGAATCCGGAGCGCGACTGGGTGCCGCGTGTGGTGATGTTCGCGGGCAAGGCGGCTTCCGCTTACCGGATGGCGAAGACGATCATCAAACTGATCGGCGATGTGGCCCAGAAGGTCAATCACGATCCGCTGATCGGCGACCGTCTGAAAGTGGTGTTCGTGCCGAACTACGGCGTGAGCGTGGCTGAGCTCATCATTCCCGCCGCCGATCTGTCCGAGCAGATCTCGATGGCCGGCACGGAAGCGTCGGGCACGGGCAACATGAAGCTCGCGCTCAACGGGGCGTTGACTATCGGCACAATGGACGGCGCGAACATCGAAATCTGCGACGCTGTGGGCCGCGAAAACATCTTTATCTTCGGTCACACCGCGGACGAAGTGGACAACCTGCGCGCCGCCGGTTACCGCCCGCGCGAAGTGTACGAAGAGAACGCCGAGCTGCGCATGGCGCTCGACCAGATTCGCAGCGGCTACTTCTCGCCGGACGATCCACTGCGCTTCTCGGATATTTTCCACACGCTGGTGGATTGGGGCGATCACTACATGGTGCTCGCCGATTTCGCCGCGTTTGCGAAAGCGCAAAACGACGTGGATGCGCGTTTCCTCGACAAGCGGGCGTGGACCGAAAGCGCGATTGAAAACGTGGCGGGCATGGGTCAGTTTTCCTCGGATCGAACCATTGCCGAATATGCCCGCGATATCTGGCACGTGACGCCGCTCGACCTGAGCTGAGCGTCGTCTGCAGGAACCAGAGCCGTGCGTTTGCAGCGACGCACGGCCTTTTCATTGCACGAATGCGCTCAGGGCGTGAGCTTTTCGATGGTCTGGCTCGCGTAAAGGCCCAGTTGCGCGCGCGGGAAATCGAACAGTACGTCGATATTCTGCATGCCCATCAGACCGATCACGATGCGGTTCGCGCCCGGCTTTGCCTTGACGATGGCGACCTGCGCATCGTCGTAGCGGTGCACCCAGCCGCCCGAGCCGATCGCCGCGTTGTAATTGCCCTGCGCGAGCACTTTGCCGATGCTGTCGTCGCCGGTCCAGTTCGGCGCGGTGTCGGTTTCCACGCGGATCATGCCGGTGCTCGCGGTCGCGAACACGAGCGGCGCGCAGAACGTCATCTTGTCGCCCACGTTGATGCAGCCGCGCGGCCATTGCAGCGTGCCGTCTTTCGCTACCGTCATCGGCACCATCGTGTAGTCCTTCGTGATGGCGCTCGACGGGCTCAGCAGCACATACGGCTTGCCGAACGCGGCGTGCACCAGATAGCGCTCGCCGATGTGGCCGGCGAGCGCGCGCAGCGGCTGCGTGCAGCAGCTGTCGTCGGGCTGCGCCGCACCGACGCCGAAGAGTCCCGAAAACGCCCAGCCGAATTCGCCGGTGTAGCCGTCCATTGCGACGCAGCGTTTTGACGTGGGCTGGCAGCTCACGGTGTCCACGGCCTGGGCGTCGATCTGCACGGGTTTGGAGCCGGCCACGCGCATCGGCAGTTTGACGGCGGCGCCCGACACCTGCGCGCCGTTCGCGAGCAGCAGCGTGCTCGCCGGCGCGGCGCTCGCATAACTGGAGCCCGGCAGCACCGACTTCAGCACGCGCACGCCTTGCGTGCCCGTATCGAGGGCGACGTAGACCGGCTTGCCGTCCAGTTCGACGGGCAGGCCGAGACGCGCGTGGTCTTCATCGGCACGCTCGACGTGCAGCGGGATCAGCACGCCGTCCTGGCCGCCGTTGATAAGCGAAACGCTCGGGGCCGGCGGCGTGGGCGTCGGGAAATTGACCGCGCAACCGCCAAGCGAGGTCAGCGCGCCCGCCGCGAAGAGTGCGAGGGCGCTGAAACGGCGCCCATGACGACGTAAATGCCGGCGTAAATGCCGGCGCGCGGCGCAACCAGTGAGAGTAAGCAGGGACATGAGCACGCTCGCAAAAAGGGGCGCTCCCGTGCGAAAGGCGAGGCATGCGGCGGCTATGCGGAGAAAAGCGACGCATCGCGAGGCCTGCAGAAAGGGACGCGCGATAACAGGAGCGGCGACTCTACCCGCGCGTCGGGGGGCACTTGCAAAGATGTGTGAAGGGCAGGGCGTGGAGGCAGCGAGGTGCGTGGCGGGTGTCTCGCGCGCGGACGTTGCCGAGAGCTGTTGAATGAGCCCGCGGGTGCAGGCTCGGATTCGCTGATTGGACTCGGTGATTCAGCTCGTTGATTTAATTCGCTCAGTTCACTCGCCGGGTCAAGTCGCTTGTTTCGGCCGCTTGTTTCGGCCACTTACTCAAACTTTCTGCGCAGCGGAAGCCGCAGCCGCTGCGCCCTTGGCCTCGTTCACGGCCGCGCCGACGCGCTCGACAAAATCGCGATCCACGCTCGAGAGCGCCTCGCGCTCGCCGTCGGCCGTCTGCACCATCAAACGGTGCGTGATGTCCTGCGTGGCCCACGTGAGCCAGCCGACGACGACCAGCATCACGCCGCACACGAGGCCCGCGGGCACGCCCAGCACGCCGCCGACAATCGCGCCGACAAGTCCCACGACCGAGATCGTGATCGGCAAAACCTTGTTCTTTTGTATGGTGACGACCTGAACGCCGACAATGTCGCGCAGCGGAAAGACCTGCCCAGCGGATGAAAGCGCATTGCGGGTGACCGACACGCCGCGATCGTTGAAAGGGGTTTCCATCGAGTCGAATGCAAGCTGTTGCAAAGGGCGCAGCGTACCAGAAGAAACGGCATGGCAGCTCGCCGCGTTGCCGCAGGCCGCACCCATTGCGCGGCGCTCTGCGCGAAGGCAAGCCGAGCCTGCATCGACGAAACCGACGGCCGGGTGGTCTGGTCGAAGTGATGTGGCCGGAGTTCACATCGTGAAGCTGTTCCGCGTTACTGCTACCGCGACCGCCGCCGCTGCCCTGGCTTTACTGCTGGCCGCCTGTTCTTCGTCGGCATGGCCGCCGGCTGGCGAGCCGGTCGCGCAGCACGTTTCATCCGCCGCCGACACAGGCGCCCGCACAGACGCCGATACAGGTGCAATGCGCACCGCCCAAAACCCGCCGCGCGCCGCGCCGGCGTCGAAGCCGCCGGTACTGAGCGTCGGCGTCAGCGATCCCGACACGCAGTTGATTCTTCCCTGGTTCCTCACCGACATGATCGACGCGGTCAACAGCCATCAATCTTTCGGCGACTTTCTGAACGCGATGAAAGCCGGGCTGTAAGCGGCGCATTGCCGCTGAACGCGAATTTTGCCGGCGTAGAATGCCGGTACCGCCGAACCGGCCTGCTATTGCCACGCGCCGCCTACCCGTATGGAAATCAAGTGGATCGAGGACTTCATCGCGCTCGCGCAATATCAGAGCTTTTCGCGCGCCGCGGAATTCCGCAATGTCACGCAATCCGGATTCAGCCGGCGGATTCAGTCGCTCGAGCAATGGGTCGGCGCGGAGCTGATCGACCGCAGCAGTTTTCCGCCTGTGCTGACGCCGGCAGGCCAGCTCTTTCGCGAGGTGGCCGAAGACATGCTGGAGAAGCTCTTCAATACCCGAGCGATCATTCGCACCGAACAGCGGATCGCGGGCAAGAGCCTGCAGATCGCGGCGGGGCATACCATTGCGCTCAACTTCCTGCCGTCGTGGCTGAAGGCGCTCGCGGCGCGCTTCGGCGAGGTCCGCGCGCGCGTCGTGCCGACCAACGTGCACGATTCGATCCTGATGCTCGTGAACGGCAATTGCGAACTGATGTTCGCCTACCATCACCCGGAACTGCCGCTGCACCTCGACCCGGTGCGATATGAGCATGTCACCGTGGGTATCGACACGCTCATGCCCGTAAGCCGGCCGAATCAGCGGTTGGCGCCGTCTTTCCGGCTGCCCGGCACGCCCAAAGAGCCGCTGCCGCATATCTCTTACACGGAAACGAGCTACTTTGGCCGCTGCGTCGCGCTTCTGCTGAGCCGCGCGTCGGCGCCGCCTGCATTACGGCTTCATTACGAATCGGACATGGCCGAGGTCCTCAAGAAGCTGGTTCTGCAGGGCGAAGGCATTGCATGGCTCCCCAAAAGCGCCATTGCCGCCGAACTCGACAGCGATCAACTGGTAGCAGCCGGTCCGTCCGTCTGGAATCTGCAGGTCGAGCTGCGCGTGTATCGCGACGCCTCCAACCGCAATGAGTTTATCGAGGCGCTTTGGCAGTATTTGCGCGAAGTGTCGCCCGTCGCCGGCTAGGGTTATCCCGCGTTATGCGAAATTCGCATGACGACATGCAGGACCGGCATTAAGACATTTTTGTTCTTCTCTACCATCCGTTCCGACTGTGGCGCGGCGCCCATGCTGCCGCGCCCGATCGCTTCTCGCGCATCGCGCCCGCGCCGCCCGCGCGGCGCGTCACTCAAGGACGGATGGAAATGAAAAATCGCCTCACTCTGCACATTGCCGCCGGGATGGTGCTCGGCGTCATTGCCGGCTATCTATGTCATACGAGCCTGCCCGACGCCGCGACGGCCAAGGCCGTAGCCGGATACTTTTCCATCGTCACGGATATTTTCCTGCGCCTCATCAAGATGATCATTGCGCCTCTGGTGTTCGCGACGCTCGTCTCCGGGCTCGCCGGAATGGACAGCGGACAGGACGTGGGCCGGATCGGGCTGCGCTCCGTCGCGTGGTTCTTCTGCGCGTCGCTGCTGTCGCTCGGCCTCGGCCTCGGGCTCGCCAACCTGCTGCAGCCGGGCGCCGGCCTGCATCTCGTGGAGAGCGCCGGTGAAGTCAGCACCGGGCTCAACACGTCGGCATTGAACGTCAAGGACGTCATCACGCATGCGTTCCCGACGAGTCTGCTCGACGCCATGGCGCGCAACGACATTCTGCAGATTCTTGTGTTCTCCGTTTTCCTCGGCATCGCGCTCGGTGCGCTGAAGCAGGACAAGCGCGTGATGATCGTGATTCAGGCCATTGACGGAATGGTGCCGGTCATGCTGCGTCTCACCAACTACGTGATGCGCGCCGCGCCGTTCGGCGTATTCGGCGCAATCGCGTCCGCAGTGACGCTGCGCGGCGTGGACGTGCTCTACACCTACGGCAAGCTGATCGGCTCCTTTTACTTCGGCCTCCTGATTCTTTGGGCCGTGTTGATCGGCGCGGGCTATCTGTTCCTCGGGCGCCGCATCGTGCCGCTCCTCAAAGCCGTACGCGAACCCGCCATGCTCGCCTTTTCGACCGCGAGCAGCGAGGCCGCCTATCCTCGCCTGACCGAGCAGCTCGAGAAATTCGGCGTCGACAAGAAAGTGGTCGGCTTCACGCTTCCGCTCGGCTATGCATTCAATCTCGACGGCTCGATGATGTACCAGGCCTTCGCCGCGATCTTCATTGCACAGGCGTTCGGCGTCGACATGCCTGTGTCGCAGCAGATTTTCATGCTGCTCGTGCTGATGCTGAGCAGCAAGGGCATGGCGAGCGTGCCGCGCGGTTCGGTCGTGGTGGTCGCGGCGGTGGCGCCGATGTTTCATCTTCCCGTTGCAGGCGTGGCCATGGTGCTCGCCATCGACCAGATACTCGATATGGGCCGCACGATGACCAATGTGATCGGCAATAGCGTGGCGACGGCGGTGATCGCGAAGTGGGAAGGCAAGCACGTGACCGCCACGGCCGGGTCCGCGGCGTTCGAGGCCGTCGAGTCCCTCGAGCACGTCGAGGCTGCGGCGAAATGACTTCGGCCATGAGCGCCAGCTCGCGCAAATACGGCGTGGTCGGCGGACTCGGGCCGCTCGCGAGCGCGGATGTGTTCTTCAAGCTGGTGAAAGCCATGCCTGTTTCGGCCGATGCGGGCCATGCCGATGTGATCTTCCAGCAACATCCGTTTCCGGGCGCCAGCACGGCGAGCGCCGCCACGACGGAACGCAAGCTGTATATCTTCGACATGATCCGCGACTTCGAGAAGCGGGGCGTGACGACGGTGGTGCTGCCGTGTTTTCTGAGCCATACCTATATCGACGAATTGAAGGCGAACACGAACCTGCAAATCGTGGATATGGTCGACGCGGTGCTCGGATATGTGCGCCGGAAGTTCCCGGGGCTCACGCGCATCGGTGTGCTCGCCTCCGACTACACACGTGAAAAGCGTCTGTTCGAGCGCTACTTCTCACCGTGCGAACTGGAGGTGCTGCACCCGCGCCTGCAGGAGGGCGTCGATCGGGTGACGCACGCCGTGTATGGCCCCGAAGGCATTAAAAGCGGCAACTTGCGCGGGCTGCCGGTCGATCTGTTGCGCCGTGCCTGTGTGGACCTCGTCCAGCAGGGCGCGCAGGTGATCGTCCCGGGCATGACCGAGATTGCGCTCGTCGCCGAGCAGATCGGCGAGCTCGGCGTGCCGCTGGTCGACTCGAACCTCGCCTATGCGCAGCACGTGGTATCGGGGCAATACGACGCGCCCGCGGAGGTGTTCAAGCTCGGCGTGGTGGGCGGCGTCGGCCCTGCGGCGACGGTGGACTTCCTCGACAAGATTGTGCGCAACACGCCCGCCCGCCGGGATCAGGATCATGTGAAGCTGCTGGTCGAGCAGAACCCGCAAATTCCTGACCGCACGGAGAACCTGATCGGCGGGGGTGCGGATCCGACGGTGTCGCTGTATGCGACCTGCAAGCGGCTGGAAGAGGGCGGCGCGGACATCATCGCGATTCCGTGCAACACGGCGCACGCGTTTGTCGAACGCATTCAGCCTTATCTGCGCGTTCCGATTGTGAACATGCTGACGGAAACGGTCCGCTACGTGCGCGAGCATTATCCGGCTCAACGCAAGATCGGTGTACTGGCAACTTCCGGCACCATGGCGAGCGGCGTGTATGAAAAGGCGCTCGAAGCGCAGGGGCTTCAGCAAATTGCGCCCGAACCGGCTCTGCAGTCGCGCGTCATGCAAGCCATCTACGGAAAGCAGGGCGTCAAGGCGGGCTTTACTGCCGGTGCCTGCCAGGACGACATTGCGGCCGCCGTCGAAGGCCTGATCGACGAAGGCGTGGAAGTGATCGTGCTCGGCTGCACCGAATTGCCGCTGCTGCTGCCGCATGCCGAATTCGTCGGCAGTGGCGGCGCTCGAGTCACGCTGATTGATCCGACCGATGTTCTCGCGCGGCGCTGCATTGCGTATGCGCTGGCAGCGCGCGAAAAGCGGTAAGGCGCCGCAGCGCACCGATCGTTCGTAGCACTACACGATCGCCACGCCGCACTCCTTGAATGCTTTGCGCAATCCCAGCTGCGGATACGCGCTTTCCAGCGTGCGCATGTCGGCGCGCATTTCCTCGACGATCCAGTCGCGCACATTGGCAACGATGGGCCGCGACGGCCGGTTCGCAGGCGATACCAGACAGCAGCGCCGGTGCGTCACGATGATCTCCTCCTCGGCGGGCACCAGCGCGCGCTGCGAGAGCCAATGCGACACCACGTTCAGCCAGCCGAGCGCGATGCCCTGGCCGAGCAGCGCGGCCTGCACGACGATCGCATAGTCATTGAAGCTGAGCATGCCCGCCACGCGCCGGCCGTGCTGCTCGAACGCACCGAAGCGGTGATGCCAGCCGCGCTCTTCGTCGTCCATCACGATCACGGTGTCGCCGTGCTCGCGACCCGCTTCGCTTTGCGCCGTTTCCTGATAACGCGCGTTGCACACGGGCATGAGCGTTTCGGGCATGACCAGCACGCTGTTGTCGTCGATCTCGCCGGCGTGCTGAAAGCGCATGCCGAGATCGACGTCGACGAGCGGGCCGCCGATGCGCCCCGAAATGAGCTGAAACCTCAGATCAATCGACGGAAACGCCTCGTTCAGGCGGCTCATGCGCGGCATCAGCCAATGCGTGGTGAAACCCGTGGACACCGACAGCGTGACCGGTTCCACGCCCGTGGCGCGTGCCTCGATTTCGCGGATGGCGCTTTCTATGCCGTTGAAGCCTTCGGAGATCTTGCGATACAGGATGCGTCCGTTCTCGGTGAGCTCGATACCCCCGCGCACGCGTTCGAAAAGGCGCACTCCGATGTGATCTTCCATGCGCGCGAGCATGCGGCTCACGGCGGGCTGGCTCACATAGAGTTCTTGCGCCGCACGGGTGAAGTTGCCGCAGCGCGCGGCGGCTTCGAAGACGAACAGCGCATTCGCGCTCGGCAGTTTTTTGCGTAGATTCGGCATGACTTGATGTTATGCCTGATCCAACAATTTGGGAATTGCCGCCAAAAAGTTTGCCACCTATATTTTCCCTAACGCAGCCCCTTTGGCGAGAAAGAACGCAATGGACGCACGAGCGAAAACGGGAGTTTCCATCCGGTCGGCAGGCAAGCGCTACGGTCCGGTGGTCGCGCTGGACGACGTTTCGCTCGATATCGAGCCCGGCGAATTCGTGTCGCTGCTCGGGCCGTCCGGCTCCGGCAAGACGACGCTGCTCGGCATTCTCGGCGGCTTCGTCCAGCCGAGTTCCGGTTCGGTGTGGGTCGGCGAGCGTGACATTACATTTGCGCCGCCGCACAAGCGCAACATCGGCATCGTGTTTCAGAACTACGCGCTGTTTCCGCACATGACGGTCGGCGAGAACGTCGCGTTTCCGCTGCGCGCGCGTCGCGAGCCGAAAGCCGGCTGGGCGAAGAAGGTGGCCGACGCGCTCGCCATGGTCGAATTGAGCGGCTACGAGGGGCGCAACATCGCCCAGCTTTCCGGCGGTCAGCGTCAGCGGGTCGCGCTCGCGAGGGCGATGGTCTTCGAGCCGCAGCTGATTCTGATGGACGAGCCGCTCTCCGCGCTCGACAAGCAGCTGCGCGAAACCATGCAGATCGAACTGCGGCGCCTGCATCGCAAGCTCGGGGCAACGATTGTCTACGTGACCCACGACCAGCGCGAGGCGCTCACCATGAGCGACCGCGTGGCCGTGCTGAAGAACGGCAAGCTCGTGCAGATCGACACGCCTGAGCGTCTGTACGACAGGCCTTGCGACGCGTTCGTCGCGAGCTTTATCGGCGAGGCGACGCTGCTCGATGTGAGCCGCGCCGGCGAAGACGCCGTGCGGCTCGGCGACGCGGTGTTGCGCACGGCCCACCCGTTGCCGCGCGGCGAGCGTTTGCTGCTTGCGGTGCAAACCGAAAAGCTCGTGATTGACGGCGGCGCGGCTCATGACGCAAACCGGCTGTCGTGCCGCGTGACCGAAGTGCTGTATCAGGGCGAGAGCCTGCGCGTTTTCGCGGCGCTTGCCGACGGCACCTCCATCAGCCTGCGCCAGCCCGGCAATCACGACGCACGCCGCCGCATTCCGTCACCCGGCGAGCCGATGACCGTGGTGCTCGATCCGCAGGACACGATTGTCGTGCCCGCCTGATTTCTCCGCTGCCCACTCGAGGCATTTACGTCTTACGAAACTCGCGCAACCGCAAAGGATGATGCAATGAAGCTCACCGATTTCAAGGTCCTGACGTTCGATGTCGTCGGCACGCTGATCAATTTTGAAAAGGGCGTGCTCGCGTCCGTACGGCGCCTCGGCGGGGCGGCGGCGAAAGACCTCACCGACGACCAGATCTTCGAGCCGTATATGCGCGGCCGCGCGAAATATCCGGGCCGCTCGAGCCATGAGATGGCGAACGTGTATCTGTCGCTGGCAAAAGAGCTCGGCTTGTCCGACGACGCGCAATCCGCCGCGGCGTTCCAGCGCGACGTGCTGGAATGGCCCGCCTTCGAAGACTCGGTGGAAGCGCTCAAGCGCCTGCGCAAACACTACCGGCTCGTCGCGATGACGAATGCGGACCGCGTCGCGTTGTCGGCCTACGCGCACACGCTCGGCGATCCCTTCGACGATACCGTGTGCTGCGACGAGACCGGTGTCGCGAAGCCGGATCCGCAATTCTTTGCCTATAACCGTGGACGTCAGGCCGCGTTCGGCTTCAAGTTCAACGAGATTCTGCACACCGCGCAGAGTCAGTATCACGATATCGGCGTTGCGACGAAGCTCGGTTACGCGACGTGCTGGATCGAGCGCCGCCAGGGCATGAAGGGCTTCGGCGCGACGCCGGTGCCGGAAGCCGTCACGACGCCGACCTTCAAATTTGCGACGCTCGGCGCGCTCGCCGACGCCGTCGAAGCCGAAGCGCGCGCCGCTTAACGCCATGCTCGCGCCCGCCGTTCACAACCCGTCGCAGCGCCCGCAGCCGGACTCGTTATGGCGGGCGATGGCGGCGCGCTCGGCTCACAAGCTCGCGCCCGTCAGCATGGGCGCGCCGCTCGCGCGCGATCTTTCCGTCGACGTAGCCGTGATCGGCGCGGGCTACTCGGGCCTCGCGGCTGCTTACGCGCTGCAAAAGCGCGGCGTCGACTGCGCGGTGTTCGATGCGAACCCGGTCGGCTGGGGCGCGAGCGGACGCAATGGCGGCGTGGTGTCGTCGAAATTCCGCTTGTCGTTTCCGCTGATCGACAAACTGCACGGACTGGACACCGCGAAGCGCATGCACCGTCTCGCGCACGAAGGCGTGCGCGTGGTTGAATCGTTCGTCGACGAATTCGGGCTGGAACGCGCGCATTTCGAGCGTACCGGCAGCCTGCGTTGCGCGCATACCGAACGCGCGTTCGCGGCGATTCGCGCGGAGGCGGATTGGGTGCGCACGCAACTGGGCGACGCGTCGATGAGCGTGCAATCGCGCGAGGAAGTGACGCGCGAGACGGGATCGGCGGGATTTGTCGGCGGCGTGCTGAGCGCCGACGCCGGCACGATCCTGCCGCTCGAATATGTGTGCGGTATCGCGCGGGGTCTCACGGCGCGCGGCGTGCCGATTTACGAAGCCACGCCGATCGTCGAGATCGCACGGTCGCTGCGTGGCGCCAGCGGCGCCGTGCTGCGCACGCCCGGCGGCATTTTGCACGCGAAGCAGGTGATCGTCGCGACCAATGCGTATTCGGATCTCACGTCGGCGACCGCCGCTTATCAGCGTGAACTCGTGCCGTTTCGCAGCGCAATGATCGCGACCGCGCGGCTCCCCGCAGAACTCGATGCGCGCCTGATGGTGCAACGCCGCAGCTATACGGAAACGCGCCGCATGATGAAGTGGTTCCGCAAGGTGGACGGCCGCATGCTGTTCGGCGGACGCGACGCATTCGGCAAGGAAGGACAGGCGACCGGCTTCGTCGCATTGCGGCGCGCCATGGTCGCGCTGTTTCCCGATCTCGCGGATGTGCAGATCGAATACAAATGGTCGGGCTATGTCGGCATGACCTTCAATGCCTTGCCGCATGTCGGGCGAAGCGACGACATCACGACCTTCTGTCTGGGATATAACGGCGCCGGCGTGGCCATGGCGAGCCTGCTCGGCCAGCATGCGGCGGCGCTCGCGCTTGGCGACACGCCGGAACTCGCATTGCTTGGCCAGCAAGGCTTGCGGCCTGTGCCGTTTCATTCGCTGCGCGCGCCGGGCGTTCGTGTGGTGGCCGCGTGGTATCAGTTTCTCGACGCCGTGGGTGCATGATGACGACAGCCAAACGGATTTTCCAGGAACCCGCCTTGATGCAGACGACCGCGACGGACCCGTCGGTGCGCCATCAGCAACGCGAAGATCGCGCGATGCTGCTCTTGCTCGCGCCTGCGCTTTTCGTCGTTGTGGTGCTGCTGGTCGTACCGCTCGCGTGGCTGTCGTGGCAGTCCATCTGGCAAGACGGCGGCTTCACGCTCGTCAACTATCGGCGCATCTTCACCGGCACCTATCTCGACACGTTCCTGCTCACATTCAGGCTTAGCGTGATCGTGACCGGCGTGACGCTGCTGCTCGGTTATCCCGTTGCCTATTTTGCGTCCTCGGTCTCGCCGCGATGGAGCGCGCTGATACTCGGCATGGTGATCCTGCCGTTCTGGACCAGCGTGCTCGTGCGCACCTACGCGTGGCTCGTGCTGTTGCAGCGCACCGGGCTCATCAACAAGGCGCTGCTGGAAATGGGGCTCGTGGATCGCCCGGTGCAACTTGCGTACAACCAGTTCGGCACCATTCTCGCGATGGTGCATATTCTGCTGCCGTTCATGGTGCTCCCGCTTTATTCAGCCATGCAGAAGATTCCCGCGAATCTTTCGCAAGCCGGCGCGAGTCTCGGCGGCTCGCCCTGGCACGTGTTCTGGCGCGTGTTTCTGCCGCTGTCGATGAGCGGCGTCGTCGCCGGCGTCACGCTAGTCTTCGTGCTGTGCCTCGGTTTTTACATCACGCCCGAACTGATGGGCGGCGGCAAGTCGATCATGGTGTCCATGGTGGTGAGCCGCAATGTCGAGATATACAACAGTTGGGGCGCGGCGAGCGCGGTCAGCGTCGTGCTGCTAGTGTGCGTGTTCGCGATCTTCTATGCCGCGAGCCGCGTGATTCCTCTCGAAAAGACCCTGGGCGCAAAATGAACAGGATTCCGTTCGGCAGAGTCGTGCTCGGTGCGGTCGTCGTGCTGATTCTCGTGTTCCTGATGCTGCCGGTGCTGATTGTCGTGCCGCTGTCGTTTTCGGACACGCGCTTCATGACGTTCCCGCCGCCCGCCTATTCGTTGCGCTGGTATCACGCGTTCTTCGATAACCCCGCGTGGATCGAAGCGGCTCGCGTGACGCTCACGGCATCCGTGTGTGCGGCGCTCCTCGCCACACCGCTCGGCGTAGCCGCGGCCTACGCGATCCAGCACGGCACGCACTGGTCGATGCGCTATCTGCGCACGCTGCTGATGTTGCCGCTGATGGTGCCGATCATCATCGTCGCAGTGGGTGTGTTCTTCGTGTTCACGCAGGCGGGGTATGTGAACACGCTCGGCGGGCTGATCGTCGCCGATACGATGCTGGGGTTGCCGTATGTGCTGATTTCAGTCGGCGCGGACTTGCGCACGTTCGACCGCACGCAGGAGATGGTGGCGCGCAGTCTCGGCATGAATCGCCTGCGCAGCTTCCTCACGGTGACGCTGCCGCAGATCAAGGCGAGCGTGATTTCAGGCGCGGTGTTCGTGTTCATTCAGGCGCTCGACGAAACCGTGGTCGCGCTGTTCATTTCCGGCGGCACGAATCAGACGCTCACGCGCCGCATGTTCGTCACGCTGCGCGACGAGATCGATCCCACCATCGCCGCGATCAGCACCATGCTCACTGCGCTCACCTTGTGCCTCGTGATGATCGTCGTCGTGAGCCGGCGTTCGGCGAACGCGCGCGCGTGATCTTTCGTCACCTCATCGGATTGGAAAGCGGATGTCGAATGCACTGAAGTTTTATATCGACGGCGCCTGGGTTGCGCCGTCCGGCGAGGCGCGCCTCGCCGTGGTCGATCCTTGCACGGAAGAGCCGTTCGCCGAAATTGCCCTGGGTAATGCCGACGATGTGAACCGCGCGGTCGCCGCGGCAAGACGCGCTTTCGCGTCGTTTTCGCTGACGTCGCCCGCTGAACGCGTCGCGCTGATTCGCCGCGTACTCGATGCCTACATGGCGCGCTACGACGACATGGCCGACATCATCTCGCGTGAAATCGGCGCGCCGAAAAAGCTCTCGCACGCGTGGCAGGCGGCGCTCGGCAAGCGTCACCTGGAAGAACTGCTGCATACCTGCGAGCGCTTCGCGTGGCAGCGCAAGAAGGGCACGACGCTCGTCAATCATGAGCCTATCGGCGTGGTCGCTCTCATTACGCCGTGGAATTGGCCCATCAATCAGATCGTCTGCAAGGTTGCGCCCGCAATTGCCGCGGGCTGCACGATGGTGCTCAAGCCGAGCGAGGTGTCGCCGCTGAACGCCGTGCTGTTCGCCGAGATACTCGACGCCGCGGGCGTGCCGCCCGGCGTGTTCAATCTTGTGAACGGCGACGGCCCGACTGTCGGTGCGGCGCTATGCGGCCATCCGGACGTCGATATGGTGTCCTTTACAGGCTCCACACGCGCGGGCGTCGAAATCGCGAAGCTCGCGGCGCCGACCGTCAAGCGCGTGCACCAGGAACTGGGCGGCAAATCCGCCAACATTCTTCTCGACGATGTGGACTTCGAAGCCGCCGTCACCTCGGGCGTGAATTCGTGCTTCAGCAACAGCGGCCAGTCATGCAACGCGCCGACGCGCATGCTGGTGCCCGCGGCGCGGCACGACGAGGCCGTGCGCATTGCCGGGCGCGCGGCGGCCGCACACCGCGTCGGGCCCGCGAACGACGACGCCACCACGATGGGTCCGGTGGTCAGCGACGTGCAATACGCGCGCGTGCAGCGGCTCATCGCAAAGGGTATCGAAGAAGGCGCGCTGCTCGCCGCCGGCGGTCTGGGCCGTCCCGAGGGTTTGACGCGAGGCTACTATGTACGACCCACGGTATTCGCAAACGTCGACCCGTCGATGACGATTGCCCGCGAAGAGATCTTCGGTCCGGTGCTCGCCATCATGCCGTATCGCGATGAGGAAGACGCCATCGCCATGGCCAACGACACCCCGTTCGGTCTCGCCGCGTATGTTCAGTCGGCAGATCAGGCGCGCGCCCGCCGCGTGGCATTCCGCCTGCGCGCGGGCAGCGTGTATCTGAACTATCCGTCGTGGGACGCGGGCGCGCCGTTCGGCGGCTACAAGCAATCCGGCAACGGCCGCGAATACGGCGAGTGGGGCCTCGAAGCGTTTCTCGAAGTGAAGGGCATTGTCGGTTACGGCGACTAGGCACTAATCGACGGCATGGCCGCGGCCGCGCAACAGATCGGCGATGCGCTCGGCGATCATGATGGTCGGCACGTTGGTGTTCGCGCAGGGAATGGACGGCATCAACGATGCGTCGCACACATGCAGGCCGTCCACGCCGTAGACTGCGCCGCATGCGTCGGTGACCGCGAGCGGGTCGTCGGCGGCGCCCATGCGGCAGGTGCCCGATGGGTGCCATGTGCCGCCCACCGAACGCGTGACGAACTGCGTGAGCGCGGTATCGTCGGCGAGCAGCTGGTCGAGCGTCACGCCTTGCGTGACCACGCGGCGCACGAGCGACGCGCGCAGCGGCCCCGCGATGTCCAGCAGCGCCGACAGCGCGCCGCGTTGCAATGCGTTCCAGGCGCCAGGCACCGCCACGGCCGCGACGCGCGGCGAATAGCTCGATGGAAACAACGTGTCGCGATGCGCGGCCATTGTGGGCGCGGCGAGTGTCTGTGCGCCGAAACGCAGCGCGAGCTTCAGCCGTTCGAGATCGCGCGCATCGGACAGCATGGCGAAATCGACGTCGGGCTCGTCCAGTGCGCTCGCCGATTTGAGCTTCAGACGTCCGCGCGAATACGATTTGTTGACCCAGAAGAACAGGGTGCCCAAGCGACAGCCGACCGAATGCCAGCCCGAGCGCGACAGGATGGCGCCGTGCATGTCGCCGGGCACGGTGCCGGCGAGTCCCGATGAAAAACGCACGATAGCCTGCTCGTGATGCTCGTCGGGAAACGGCGTGCGTGCGGCACGGGGCAGAAACGCCGACACCGCGATGGACGGATGCTCCATCAGATTGCGGCCCACGCCTTCGCGATGCACGAGGACGTCGATGCCGAGTGCGGCGAGCTCGTTGGCTGGACCAATGCCGCTTCGGAGCAACAGCGCGGGCGAGTGTATGGCGCCCGCGCTGACGATGACGCAGCCGGCCCGCAAGTCATGATGCGTGCCGTCAGGCCGCAGCACGCGCGCGCCCACCGCGCGCCTTTGGTCGAACAGGATGCGCTCCGCGATCTCATCCGTGCGGATGATGAGATTGGGCCGTGCTCGCACGGTGTCGTCCAGATAACAGACGGACGTGGGGATGCGCTCGCCCTGGGCGCTCACCGCAATGGAACCGATAAAGGTGCCGTCCTGCCACGGGCCGTTCTGGTCGTCGCGCAGCGGATAGTCGTGCTTTAAGGTATCCAGCACGGCTTTCACGAAGGGCGAGACACGCGGCCATGCCGTTCGCTGGATGCGTAGCGGGCCGTGCGCGCCGTGCAGGTCCCGATGGTCCAGGCCGTCGAAGTCACAGTCGGTTTCGAGCTTGCGAAAATAAGGCAGACACGCTTGCCAGTTCCAGCCTTGTGCGCCGAGAGCTTCCCATTCGTCGTAGTCGGCGGGCGCGCCGCGGTTGGCCATGAGCGCATTGATCGCCGAGCCGCCGCCCAGAAGCCGCGCCTGTTCATAGCGGCGCAGCGCGGCAGGCGCGCTCATGCGCGCTTTCAATTGCTGCCAGAGGTTGGCCGTATCCAGGTACGCACGGCCCGGATAGCGGCTGCGAATTTCGGCGGGCATGGTCGCTTGCGAGATATCGCGCCCTGGTTCGACGAGGCACACGCGCTTGCCCGCATCTTCGGAGAGCCGCGCGGCAAGCACGCAGCCCGCCGAACCGCCGCCAAGAATCAGATAGTCGATCACGTCGGATGAATGAAGACCGCGTTAAAGCAAGCCGAAAAAAGCAGAACGCCCGCGATGAACCGAATCCCGCGGGCGCATGAATGCTAATAGAAGGCCGACCGTTACTGCATGAACTTCAGCCAGCGCGCTTTGGCCTGAATGCCTGCATCGGACGCCCACCAGTCTTCGGACATCAATGCCTGCTTTGCAGCATTCTCGGGCGAGCTTGGCAATTCGCTCGCGCGCTTGGGCGTGATCTTGCCGGTCTTGAACGCAGCCGGATTGCCGGGGCCATAGTCGATGTAAAGCGGCAGATTCGCTTGCAGTTCCGGCGAAACGGCGGTGTTCAGGAAGCGCATGGCGTCATTCAGATTCGGCGCGTTCTTCAGCACGCACAACTGCGTATTTTGCAGAATGCCGTCGTTGAAGGTGAAATCGACATCTGGATTGTCCTTGCGCACTGCGCTCGCGCGGCCGTTCCAGATCATCGTCATGTCGACTTCGCCGTCGTGCAGCAATTGCGCGGACTGGCCGCCGGAGGTCCACCACACCGTAATGTCGGGCTTGATCTGCTGCAGCTTCCTGAACGCGCGGTCCACGTCGAGCGGATAGAGCTTGTCGCGCGGCACGCCGTCCGCGAGCAGCGCGGCTTCAAGTACCGTTTGCGGGTCGTTGCGCAGCGCCCGCGTGCCGGGGAAAGCCTTTACGTTCCAGAAGTCGGCCCAGCTTTGCGGCGTCTTTTTCAGCGTCTTCTTGTTGTAGCCGATCACCGTCGAATAGAACTCGTACGCAACCGAATAAGGCGTGCGGTATTTTTCCGGCATCGCGGCGGCGTTGGGGAGCTTCGCGAAGTCGAGCTTTTCGAGCAGTCCCTCGCGGCCGCCTCGCAGACAGTTCGAGGTGGGCGTGTCCACCACATCCCAGATCGGTTTGCCGGTCGCCGCCTGCGCCTTGATCTGCGGCCACGCATCGGGAATGCTGTCCTGATTGATGGTGATGCCCAACTCCTTCGCCGCTGGGTCGAGAATGGCTTTGGTCTGGGCTTCCTGATACGTGCCGCCTTGCGACACGAAAGTGATTTTTCCCGCGGCGAGCGCGGGCGCCATGCTCGCGACGCTCAACACCAGAGTCATGGCAAACGGGCGCAACCTTGGCATGCTGATCACGACTTCTCCTCGATACGGTTGAAGCGAAAAGACATCATCCAGGTCGGCGCTTTCACCGCTGCGGCTTGAAACCGAAGGAGCGAAGAGCGCGGGCTTGAATGGAAATATAGTGAGCCAATTCGAGCGGAGCAACGCCGCAATTGTTGGAGTGGTCATGACATGGTGTTATGTCAGACCCTTTGCGGTGGGTGTGGCGGTGGTCGCCGTGGGGGTGCCGTTGGCTCGCCGCGCCGTCGAGTTGTTGCCGGCGCGGCGCCAGGCGCGCGCGGTGCCTGCCTAGCCTTGATTGCTCTCGCCGTGCTTGTCGATGCGCGCCATCACATTCGCGACGATCCGGTCGCAGCGCGCCCCCGCGAAGCCGAAGATTTCGCTGCTGGCCAGGTCGATGTCTCGCGCGAGCGCCTCGCGCAGCAGGCTCCTGGCGCGAAAGTGCCGGCTGCGCACGGTGGCTTCGGCAATGTCGAGGCACTGCGCGGTTTCCTCGACGCTGAGCTCTTCGACGGTGCGCAGTATGAACACCGTGCGAAAGGAGTCCGGCAGTTCGTCGAGCTTGCGCTCGATCAGCGCGCGCATTTCCGCACGCGCTACTGCGCTGTCGGGCGGCTCGGAGTCGGAAGGGCGCATGGCTTCGATATCGATGTCGGCGGTGTTCGAACTGACCATAGGGACGACGTTCTCGCGGCGGGCGTGGCGGCGCATCCGGCCATAACATTCGTTCAGTACGAGCCGCGAGAGCCACGTCGTCAACGCCGCGTCGCCGCGAAACCGGCCGAGTGAGCGATAGGCATGGAGGTACGCGTCCTGCAGCGCGTCTTCGGCCTCGGCGTCGTCGCGCAGTGTGGCCCGCGCAAGCCGGTACAGCCGGCGGTTGTGGCGCCGCATCAGCAGTTCGAACGCCGCGCGATCGCCCGCGACAATGCGCTGTACCAGGGCAAGGTCGTCCTCCGCGGCGCTGCGCGTGGACGGCAGGTTCGCTGTTTCGGTCATCGTCTGCGGGCTCTCACTGGACGTTCAGCGCGCCGCGCATGGTCGGATGAAACGTGCAGCCGTACGCATAGCTGCCGGCCTTGGCCGCCTCGTAAGACCAGGAAGCGTGGGCAGCAATGCTGCGCGAATCGAACGCATGCGTGTCGGCGGTTACGGTATGCGCAAACAGATCCTTGTTGATCCATACGACGCGGTCTCCTCGCTTCACCGTCAATGTTGACGGATTGAACTGCATATTCTCGATCGTGACGACATAGGTCTTCGGCGCGGCAAGCGCATGGCTCGAGGTGGCCGCCCACACCGGCATGAACATCGCAGCCGGCATCGTGCAGGCGAGCAGCACGCGCGCGAGCGTGCGATTGCGCGGCCCAGCGCGTCGGCTAGCCACTGCTTTTCTCCAGCGACGCCTGCAAATGCTTCGCATGCTCCAGATGCGCGACGAAGGCAGGCCGCACTTTGACGAGCAGCGCTTTCAGTTCCTCGTTCTTCGCACTGGGAATCAGCGTTTTATCGAGGGCGTCGAGCACGCTTTCATGGTAGGTCACTTCGTGATCGATGTAGGCGCGATCGAACGCGGCGCCTTTCAGTTTTTTCAGGGCCGCGAGGTTCGCGTCGCCGCCTTGCTTGAGGCTCTGGCTGGTAGCGTTGTCCTCGGGCGTCACGTTGAGTTTGTGCACGAGGTCACTGGCGGATTGATTGACGGCGCTGTGGTCGGTGACCATCTGTTTGGCGAACGCCTTGACGTCGCTCGATTTCGAACGCGACTCGGCGAGCTTGCCCGCGTCGATATCGACCTGATTGGCCGTAACGACGATGGCCGCGATCTGCGGATCGCTCGGACCGGCGCTTTGCGCCCAGCTACTAAGACTGACGAGCGCCAGTGCGGCCAACCAGTGTGGATGGATCAGTTTCATGCGGATTCTCCCGTGTAGTCAACGTTATGTTGCATACGACGTTGGATGTCACGACGGAGAATCCCGTTCCCGGATGAAATGCGAGCGGGCGCTCGGTTTCAGTGGCTATGCCGCTCGCCGGCTGCGACGGGCGTCTGTTTCGATTGCCGGCTCAGCATCAGCGTCACGACGGCGGATACGGCGAGCGTCGCGCCGACCACGTACAGCCCCGCCGAATAGCCGCCCGTCACGTTCTTGAGCCAGCCGATCGCGAACGGACCGACGAAGCCGCCGAGATTGCCGATAGAGTTGATCATCGCGATGCCCGCCGCCGCGCCCGCGCCCGACAGGAACATGCTGGGCATGGCCCACAGCGGCGCCTTGGCCGCGCTGATGCCGACGTTCACGACCACGAGAGCCAGCACGATCATCAGCGCGGTCGCCGCGTTGCCCGCGAACACGAAACCGAGGCAGGCCAGCACGCACGGAATCACGACATGCCACGTGCGCTCTTCGGTGCGGTCGGAGTGCTTCGCCCACAAGATCATTGCGATGACGGCGACGATGCTGGGTATGCCCGCAAGCAGTCCTGTTTCGAACGAGTCGAAACCATACTGCTTGATGATGAGCGGAGCCCACAAACCGAGCGTGTACAAACCCGCCGACGTGCCGAAGTAAATCAGCGCGAGCGCGAGAACACGCGGATCGCGCAGCGCGCTCAATGCGCCGGCCGTGTGGCCCGCGTGCGATTCACGCGCGTCGGCTTCCGTCTTCAGTTTCGCGATCAGCCAGTCGCGCTCTTCCGGCGCGAGCCATTGCGCTTTGGAAGGTGTGTCGGTCAGATACTTCAGCACGAAAAAGCCGAGAATGACCGCGGGCAGTGCTTCGAGGATGTAGAGCAGTTGCCAGTCCGCGAGACCTGCGATGGGCGGCAGCTTCATGATGGCGCCGGAAATCGGCGAGCCGATTGCCGTGGAAATCGGCGCGGCGGCCATGAACCAGGCGGCGGCGACGGCGCGCTGACGCGTCGGAAACCACAGGCTCAAGTACAGAATGATGCCGGGAAAGAAGCCCGCTTCGGCGACACCGAGCAAAAAGCGCAGCGCGTAGAAGCTGTTCGGCCCGACGACGAACGCGGACGCCAGCGAGACGATGCCCCATGACACCATCACGCGGGCAATCCAGCGGCGCGCGCCGACCTTGTGGAGAATCAGGTTCGACGGAACCTCGAACAGGAAGTAGCCGATAAAGAACAGGCCGCCGCCGAGCCCGAATGCGGTCGGCGAAAGGCCGATGGCCTTGTTCATCGTCAGCGCGGCGAAGCCCACGTTGACGCGGTCGAGGAAGCTCACGAAATAGAGCAGCATCACAAACGGGATGATCCGCAGCATGAGCTTGCGGGACACCCGGCTTTCGAGGTCGGTCATCATTGTCTCCTCCTTGGGAGGCCTAAACGGTGCACGCTTGTGAAAGGCGGCAAAGCGAAGCGCGCCGCAGCCGTCGAATGCGGCTGTTGTCCGGGTGTTTTCCGGCTGCAGGCCGGGGGGCGCGTCTCGCGCGGCGAACCTGTCGTGAAAGATCAGGCTGATTTTGCAGCTTGATTTGCAGACCTACGCGGCGTTCGCGGCGGGCGCCGCGGCTCGCTCGATGAATGCACACACCGCGGCAGTCACCTGCGCGGTGGTCGCTGTGCCGCCGAGGTCGCCCGTATGCAGCGACTTGTCCGCAGTGACGGCTTCCACCGCTTGCATCACGCGTTGGGCTGCGTCGAATTCGCCGAGATGTTCGAGCAGCATTACAACCGACCAGAACGTGCCCACCGGATTCGCGAGGCCCTTGCCCATAATGTCGAACGCCGAACCGTGGATCGGCTCGAACATCGACGGAAAGCGGCGTTCCGGATCGATGTTGCCGGTCGGCGCAATGCCGAGGCTGCCGGCCAGCGCGGCGGCCAGATCGCTGAGAATGTCGGCGTGCAGATTGGTCGCGACGATGGTGTCGAGGCTCGCGGGTCGGTTGATCATGCGCGCAGTCGATGCATCGACGAGTTCCTTGTCCCACGTTACGTCGGGAAATTCCTTCGAGACCTGCAGCGCGATTTCGTCCCACATCACCATGGCGTGACGCTGGGCGTTGCTCTTCGTGATCACGGTCAGCAGCTTGCGCGGGCGGGATTGCGCGAGGCGGAACGCGAAGCGCATGATGCGCTCCACACCGGCGCGGGTCATGATCGACACGTCGGTTGCCGCTTCGATCGGATGCCCCTGGTGAACGCGGCCGCCGACGCCGGAGTACTCGCCCTCCGAGTTTTCACGCACGATCACCCAGTTGAGGTCTTCGGGCTTGCAGCGCTTGAGCGGGGCGTCGATGCCCGGCAGGATGCGCGTGGGGCGCACATTCGCGTATTGATCGAAACCTTGGCAGATCTTCAGACGCAGACCCCACAGCGTGATGTGATCGGGAATGTCGGGGTCGCCTGCGGAGCCGAACAGGATCGCATCCTTGTCGCGGATCGCGTCGAGCCCGTCCGCCGGCATCATCACGCCATGCCTGCGGTAGTGATCGCCGCCCCAGTCGAAGTTCTCGAATTCGAATGCGAACGACTTCGTGGCCCTGGCGAGCGCTTCGAGCACCTGCGCGCCGGCCGGCACGACTTCCTTGCCGATGCCGTCACCGGGAATGGTCGCGATGCGATAGGTCTTCATGCTGTGTCTCCGGGAATGTTGTGCATGAGGACGACTGTATCGACATCTGTGCGCAAAAACCGGTGCTAAACTCAAAGCATCTTTAACTTTCATTCACAAGTGCCGCCCATGCGCGATACCGTTCAGCCGGCCGATCTGAGCTTTTTTTCGACGCTTGCGGCGTCCGGCAGCCTAAGTGCGGCGGCGCGTGAACTGGGATTGACGGCGGCGGCCGTCAGCAAGCGGCTCACGCAGATGGAGCGCCGCGCGGGCGTCGCGCTTGTCAACCGCACGACGCGGCGGATGATGCTTACGCCCGAAGGCGAGTTGTATCTCGGGCACGCGCGCCGAATTCTCGACGAAATCGACGAACTGGCCGAGTTGCTCGGTTCGGCAAAGAAGAGCCCGAAGGGACTGCTGCGCGTGAATGCCACACTCGGGTTCGGGCGCAGTCATGTCGCGCCCGCCATTTCGCGCTTTGTCGCGAAGTACCCGCAGGTGTCGGTGCAGCTTCAGCTATCGGTGACGCCGCCGCCGCTCACGGACGATACCTTCGACGTGTGCATCCGCTTCGGCGAGCCGCCCGACACGCGCGTGATCGCGCGGCGCCTCGCGGGCAACCGGCGTCTGCTCTGCGCGGCGCCGGCGTATATTGCGGCGCACGGCATGCCGATGACGCCGCACGATCTCACGCGGCACAACTGCATCGGCATTCGTCAGGGCGACGAAGCGTATGGCGTGTGGCGCCTGACTTCGGGCAAGGGCGCCTCGCAGAAGACGGAGGCGGTGCGCATCAAGGGCACGCTCACCACCAACGACGGCGAGATCGCAGTGAAGTGGGCGCTCGAAGGGCACGGCATTCTGATGCGCGCCGAATGGGACATCAAGCAGTATCTGGCCGACGGCTCGCTCGTTGTCGTGCTGCCCGGTTACGACACGCCGAACGCCGATATATTCGCCGTGTATTCGCAGCGGCATCAAATGTCGAACCGCATTCGCGCATTCGTGGATTTTGTCGCGCGGGAGCTCGGCGAAGTCGGGTGATGAGGCCATCCGCGGTGGCGTCGGCTCGTCGGTTTCCCGTAGCGTGTGTGCTGCGCGTCGGCGCTATTTCTGCACGGGCATGGGCATGCTCTGCATGGCCGGGTCCTGATCCATGAGCGCGCTCTTTTGTGCCGCATGCATGGCGGCGACTTTTCTTTCGGCTTCCTGAATGTCGGCAGGATACTGGCCGTCGTCGCCGAGCGACGGGTTGTATCCGGCGGCTTCCAGTTCTTCGAGTTCATGCATGACTTCGGCACGCGTGAGCGGATGACCGGTCTCGGGCGATGCTTGCGCACGTGCCCATGGCGACGCAATCATGAAGGCGACGGTGGAAATAAGGGAGAACAACGCGCGGGACGCCGCGCGGTTTGCATGGCTGGATTTCATGGCACTGCTCCTCGATGGACGAGCGAATCGTTCGAAAGCGGTTTGCGTTCGAGATGACTCGCTCTGCATCGGTAAACCAGTGACATCGGATAGTTATTCCCGCGAGGGCTCCGGCGCCCCGCGTTCAACGCTCCACAGCGCTAGCGTGATTTGATTCCGACCACCATCGAGTCCGGCCCCACCAGAGGCTCGATCCGCACGTCGGCAAAGCCCGCCCGCTTCATCCATTCGCGGCATTGCGCACCGGTGTAATCGAACCCGCCCGGCGTTTCGATCAGCATGTTCAGGCTCATCAGCAAGCCGAATGCATTGCTGCGTCGCTCGTCGTCAATGATGGCGTCGTAGACCACGAGCGAGCCGCCCGGCGGCAATGCGGCGTGGCATTTCGACAGGAGTTCGAGCTTTTGCGGCAGCGGCCAGTCGTGAAGAATATGGCCCATGATGAGGACGTCCGCGGAAGGACAGGGGTCCTTGAAAAAGTCGCCGGGATAAAACTTCAAGCGCTCGGTGAGGCCATGCGCCGCGACATATTCGTCGAATACGGGACCCACGAGCGGCAGGTCGAAGCCCCCGCCGCTCAAATGAGGATGGGCGAGCGCGACCTGCACGGGCAGCGCGCCTTGTGCCGCCCCGATATCGATGAACGTTTTGTACTCGCTCCACGGAAAGCGCTGCGCGATAGCACGCGCGGCACCGAGACTCACGCCGCTCATCGCGCGCAGAAAGCCGCGCAGCGACGCCTCGTCGCGGTAGATGGCGTCGAACAGGCTGCCGCCGGTTTTGGCTTCGTTTTGCGGCAGGCCGGTTCGCAACGCTTCGGTGAGCGAGCCCCAGAATGGATAAAGCCGCGCATTCGCCATTTCAAGCAGGCCGCCTACGTAGGAGGGTTTCGCCTTGTCGAGGAAAAGATCGGCATCCGGCGTATTGCTGTATGCACCGTCGCGACGTTCCAGTAGCGAGAGCGCTACCAGCGCATCGAGAAAGTCGAGCGCGGAGCGCGGATGAAGCCCGAGCGACTCCGTGAGCGCCGCCGCCTCGCGCGGGCCGCTGGCCAGTTGCGTGAATAGGCCCAGTTCGACGGCGGATAGCAGCGTCTTGGAAGCCCAGAATGCCATGCCCAGTTGCAGCAGCCGTTCAGGCGAGGGTTCCGGCGATGCCTCGCTTGAGGAGGCTGCGAAAGCACTGTCCGGCTCACGTTCCATAAGTCCTCCGTTCAGTTCACCTACGATTAAACCGCACGCAGACAAAACGTAAAGCAGATGAAGGCGCTTTGAAAAAGGTAGGGCGCTCGTTTCGCACGGTCAAGACGGATTTCTGCGCTGCTATGTGCGGGAGCGAACAGAATGTGTGCTGCGCGTGCTGCCGGTGCTTGCAGCCGCGCTAGTCTGCCTTCACGAATCCGCTCACCGATGCGCTGAGCCCCCGCCCATCGGCGTTATTGCGCAACGACAATCGCAACTGCTGCCGCTGCGCGATGCGCGCGGCGATGGCCAGTCCGAGTCCGCTGCCCGTGCCCTTGGTGTGCTGGCCGCGATAGAAACGATCGAGTACACGGTTCAGATCTTCTTCGGGAATCCCAGGGCCGGTGTCGACGACCTCAAAGCCGAAGCGATCGCCGGTGCGGGTCAGCACGACATCCACCTTGCCGCCGGGCGGCGTGTAGCGGATCGCGTTGTCGACGAGATTGTTCAGCAGCACGCTCACGCCGTGCGCGTCGGCGAGCACATTGCAGGCGTCGTCGCGGGTCACCGGTGGCCGGGATTCGAGGCCGAGGTCGAGCTGCTTGTCGTCGGCGAGCAGCGAGAAATCGCCAACCGCCTGCTCGCCGATTTTTCGCAAACTGACCACGGCGGCCGTGCTGGTCGATTCGGCATCCTCATGCGCGAGCGTCAGCAACTGGTGCACGAGGCGGATGAGCCGGTTAAGACGCGTGTCGATGCGTTCGAGCGTTTGTCCGTCGCCCGTCAGCGTGCCGTTCTTTTCCGCGGCCTGCAATTGCAGCTTCAATGCCGTGAGCGGCGAACGAAGCTCATGGGCGGCATCGGCGATAAACGTGCGCTGCGCTCTCGACGCCACATTCAGGCGCTGCAGCAGATCGTTGAGGGCATCCACGAGCGGTCGGATTTCGACCGGGACCTTGTCGTCCAGACGAATCGGTTCGAGCGATTCCAGCGAACGTGTGCCGAGCAGGCGCGATAATCCGCCGATCGGCGCAAGACCTTTGCCCACCACAAACAGCACCAGCACAATGGTCACCGGCATCAGGACGGCAAGCGGCCACAACGTGTGCAGCGCGAGGCGCAGCGCCAACGCGTCGCGCACGGAAACGGGCTGCGCGACCTGTACGAAGCGATCGGGTTGTTGCAGCGCCAGCACGCGCCAATGCACCTCGTTCCGCTCGATGGTGCGGATACCCTCGGGCACGCGTGTGAGAACAGGCGCCTGCCGTGAGTGATACACCAGTGTGCCTGACTTGTCCCAGATCTCGATCAGGATGAGATCGTCGGAAATGCCCTCGAATTCGGGGCCTTTCCGGTCGACGGTTTCCGCGGTCTCGAGATTGGTTGGCAACGACAACGCGACGGTGCGCAGTTCGTAGTCGAACAGCTCGCTCGCTTCCTCCCGTGCGGTGCGAAAGATACCGAACGCGGCCGCCGCCGAAGCTGCTGCGAGGCCGCAAATCAGCCAGCCGAGCAGCCAGCGGCGAATCGACGTCATTCGCACCTCTTCAGGCGATACCCGACGCCGCGCACCGTCACGATCTGCTCTGCACCGATCTTGCGGCGCAAACTGTGCACATGCACTTCTATCGTATTGCTGCCGACTTCCTCGCCCCAACCGTACAGCTTGTCTTCCAGTTCCGCCTTGGTGAAGACACGCGCCGGCGCCTCGATGAGGACTTGCAGCAAGGTGAATTCGCGCGGCACGAGCGGCACGGGCACGCCGCTTTTCGTCACTTCATGAGCGGCGGGATCGAGTGTCAGCTCGCCGTGCGTGTAGACGGGCTGCTTCTGTCCCGTGCGACGACGTGACAGTGCACGCACTCGCGCGGCCAGTTCGTTGAGATCGAATGGCTTGACGAGGTAGTCGTCCGCGCCGGCGTCGAGTCCGCGAATGCGATCGTCCACCGCATCGCGTGCAGTGAGAATGATGACGGATGCTTCGCCGCCTTGACTGCGATAGGCGTTGAGCACCTCGATGCCGTCTTTGCGAGGCAGGCCGAGGTCGAGCAGCACGAGGTCGTACACGCCGTTACCAAGCGAGAGCTCGGCGGCCCGGCCGTCCTGTGCCCAATCGATCGCGTAGCCTTCGCGGCGCATCGAGTCGAGCACCGGCTCGGCAATCATTTCATCGTCTTCTACGAGAAGCAGACGCATCGCATTCCCCGCGTTGTCGTTATTCCCCATTGTCGCGCAGATGAGGTTAACGCTTCCTTAAGGTACCTGTGCGGTGCCAGCGTGGTGACCGCGGCCTGCCTGCGAGGCATGCGATACGTGCACAGACCGCTCAATGATGCGCAAAAAGTGCTGCGCGTGCGCTGGGCAATATTGCATGCCCGGGCAACGCGCGCGATTCGGATGAGCCGCCGGCCTGCGTGCCGTAGCCGCCCGAGTCGACGGATTGATCCGGGCGCGCAGCTTGCTGCGAACCAGGGTAATGCACCTTCGAGCTCATGCGGTGGTCTTGCGCCGCCTGTGCGCTTTGCGCTCTCACATCCGCGCGGGTGAGCGGGCCGTTGGCGGTCTGTGCGAAAGCCGCTGCGGGCAGGACTGTCGCGATGGCGAGGGCGCTGGTAAGCAATAGACGTTTCATGGTGATCTCTCCGTTTTCGATTCCGGTTTGGCCGATGACATCGCGAAAACCGCGACGTACGGCTTCAGATTAAGCATCGAAAGTTAACGGACGCTTAGCCGGTTCGCGCCGCACGCCCAGCGGTTCGCGCCCGCTCGACGTCATGCCCTTAAGCAAGCGTTAACCTCTCGCCTATAGATTGGCGTGCCAATGCAACTGCCAGGAAGGAGCAAAGTGATGAACGACAGCTTGAAGAACTTCGCCGACGATGCCGTCAGCAAAGTGCCGCAAGTGACGCTAGGTTTCTGGATCATCAAGGTCGCGGCGACCACGCTGGGAGAAACCGGCGGCGACTGGGTGTCGATGTCGCTGAACCTCGGCTACCTGATCGGTTCGGCGATCTTTCTCGTGTTCTTCATCGCGCTGGTTTCCGGTCAGATCAAGGCGCGTGACTTTCATCCGTTCCTCTACTGGGCAACCATCATCGCGACCACCACGCTCGGCACCACGATGGCGGATTTCGCGGACAGGTCGCTCGGCATCGGCTATCCGGGCGGCGTCGCTGTGGTCGTGGCATTGCTCGCGGCGAGCCTCGCGATCTGGTATCGCTCGGAAGGCACGGTCTCCGTGCAGAGTATCGTCACGGCGAAGGCGGAATGGTTTTACTGGATCACGATCCTGTTTTCGCAAACGCTCGGCACGGCACTCGGCGATTGGGTCGCGGGCGAAGATCGCGGCGGTCTCGGCGTCGGCTATGAATATGGCGCGATGATCTTCGGCGCGGGTCTGCTGGTCGTCGCAGCGCTGTATTTCTGGTCGCGCGTGTCCCGCACGGCGCTCTTCTGGGCCGCGTTCATCCTGACGCGCCCGCTCGGTGCGACGCTCGGCGACCTGCTCGACAAGCCGGTTGCCGAGGGCGGCCTGCATATCAGCCGTCTCTATGCTTCGGGGATTCTCGTGGTGTTTATCGTCGCGTGTATCGCGCTGTTGCCGCAGCGTTCGGCGAGACGCGAGCCGGCGGTGTAAAGCAGAGTTGAACCGAGCGAAAACGCCCCTTCCGAGAGACCTATACGCTAAACATACATACGATGTGAGTGAATTGCTGCAAGTCATTGACAGTAATCAGCTTTCAGGACCGCCTCACTACGATGTGGCGATACATCGTAATACATCGAAACTTTCAAGCGCCGACGGCAACTTCGGCGCTTTTTTTCATGGAAGTTTGGGAATGACATCGCCCAGCACCTTGCGAACGGCACGGGCAAAGCCGACCTCGAACACCGTTCGTCCGCGCTCGTTGACGATTTCGCCGTGGCTTCCTTCCTTCAGGCCGCGCTCTTCAAGGTAGCTGGCCGACACCGCCTTCTGCAAGGCTTCGCGCTCGGATGACGTGAGCTGCGCGGACAAGGCAACCACGGCCACCGACTGTGTCCCTGGGGCAGATGAGACGGTCGCGCCCAAGGGACGCCGGTCCACGGTCACCTGCGTGTTGGCCTTCAGCACGTTGAGCTGCGCCTTGAGCTTGTCACGCTCGGTGACGATGGCCTGCATGATGGAGCGGATGGCCGGGTCGTCGATGCGCATCAGGTAATCGTGGCTCGCCAGGGTTTTAGGTGGCTTGGGCGCGGCGGGGCCCGCGTAGGCTGCCCAAGTTTCGATGAGCGTCCGATAGTCGGCGGACGGGGCGTTGTAGAGCGCTCGCCCCTTCAGGATGCCTTCGGCTTCTGCTAGGCGGCCGATGGCTGGCAGGGAGAAGTCGCGAGAGCCCGCCTCGTATTGCCTGCGGCAAAGCTCGTGCATCTTTGCCAAGTTCGCCCGCCGGTTAGAGCGCCCGCCCTTGTCGAGCAGCGACGTGAGCACCGCGTCAGGATGGATGTTCGTCATGCCCTTCATGCTTCAGCTCCCGTCAGGGTCCGGGGTCCGGCGGGGAACGTCTGTACGGGTCGGGAAGCATGCGGCAGCGAGGAGAGGTCAATGTCGAAGTGTTGGCTGAGGCGCACCCCTGCGTCCATCAGGCGAATCACTTCCCGCTGGCCCAGCGCGGGATTCGCAGGGTTCATCTGTTGGGCGAGTCGCCGCATGAAGGCATTGCCCGCGAGCAGTTGCTCTTGTTCGCTGAGAAGCATGAAGACGGGTGACCGGTCGTCACGGTAGAGCACGCCATCGAGCAGCTGGCTGCGGCGGAAGACCGCCTTGCCCGGCTGCAGGTCGGGGTAGACCTCGACGCTTTCGCAGACACCGGCCAACTGGAGGAGCTCCGACTCGGTCTCCTCAAAGGCCACCTGCACGTCGGCCACGGTGCCGGCCGTGACCAGTTGCGTGCCGTCGCCCTGCGGAGTATCGAGCGCCGCCTTGCAGCGTTCGATGAGACGCCAGCAGGCCACCAAGTCTTCCGCCATGTCGCTGAAGCGCTTCATTGCGCTTTCCCACACCCGCTCGGCCTGTCGGTAGGCGTCCTGACGGGCAAACGGCTGCCCCGAATCCTCCGCATCTATCCTCTGCTTCTTCAGACCTTGCAACTCATCTTCGCGTGCGAGACAGACGTTGCGTGCCTCGTCGAAGTGATAGGCCAGGGTGTTGAACTGGGCTGCCAGCGCGGGCAAGTGGTGCGGCTCGGTCACGAACCACCGACAGCGCACGCAGTTGCGGCTGCCGCCCGGAACGGGCCCATACTTTGGACTTGACGGTGAGCCAAGGTTTGGCCCGCCGTTGAAGCAGCCGCCCACCGAGCCGTTGTCCTCGACCTCGCTTGTGTTGCCACCGACCAGGCACATGCCGTGGTGCATTGGCATCCAACCGGCCGGGTTACGTGCGGCCGGATGCTGCGGGATGGCGGCGGCAAGGCTGGGTACGCTGTTGCAGATGGCTTTTTTCAGCAGTTCGTCGTGTGCGGTGTCGGGCAGGAAGTTCTGGATACTCGCTTCCTTGTTCGCCTCCAGCCGCTCCGTCGCGCCAAGCAGCAAGTCGCGGATGTGAGTCGCGCCGGGTTTGGTGTAGTAGATGGTCATCAGCAGGCGGCTATGGCCGACGAGCTTTTGCAGCACGGGGAACGGCACCCGTCCTTCCAAGGCCAGCGCAGTGATGAGAGAGACACGTAGGCTGTGCAGAGGGAAGAGGGTTTTCGGAGCGCCTGACCGCTCTTCAACCGCAGGTAGAAACACAATCGGCGAGCCATTGCGATGAGTCTCGCCCCGGTCGGCAAGCCGTAGCTCCAGCGCTTCGAGCATCGAAAACCAGCAGACATCGAGCCCCCCGTCCCTGATAGGCAGATGACGCTCGCCGTCTTGTGCCTCCGGCAACCTAAAAAGGAAGCAGGCGTCCGGATAGCCCGCGAGTTGTACGTCGCTTTTCACATTCATGTGGCGGCCATCCAGTTCCGCCCAAGATGTGCGCCTCGTCACGGGGTTGTACTTCTCCTGCCAGTTGCGCAGCTTCTCTAGCCAATAGAATACGTCCTGATGGACCGGCCCGCTAACAGACCATGGCAGCACGTAGCCCTTTTCAATCCCGGTCTTGGCGATGTCGGCGGTCTTGTTGGTGTTGATGTAGAGCACGGCCGGGACGGCCTCGCCGTCGGCGAGTGGGTTGCTGCGACGGAACACCCCTTGCTGGAGGGGGCGACGTTCGCTGCCCTGCGCGAGCCCGCTGGGACTCAACACCCAGACGCCCGCCTCGTAGCGCCAGGTATCAGCTTCGCCTGAATCGAGCATGCGGACCTGGAAGGTCCGCAGCGGCAGGATGAGTTTCACGAGCAGCGCAACCCAACGCACTGGGCTCCACATCTCTAGGCGTGTGCCGTTCTTCATCGGACGCTCACGCCACACGCAGTCCGGGTCGTTCCGGTCTATCTGGTCCTCGGCCACCTCGAACCAGTCGGGTCCGCTACGCCCGCGCTGGCCGATGTCGGCACCAAGCGCGCCCTGCGCCCACTGCCAGTCACGGAAGCTCGGCCCCGCCGCGAGCATGCGCCGCAGTTCGTCAATGTAGCCATATGGCAGCGGCGAATGCACGCTCTCGTCGCGCTTGGGAAAGCCAGCCATGGTCATCTTGGGGATAGGGTTGCGGAAGGCCGGTGAGACGACCATCTGGCCGTCGTCGGTCGCTTCGCTGAACTCGCGCAACAGCACGAAGTGCAGGAAGGCATGGACGTAGTTGTTGTAGTTGATGCCGTCCACCGAATCCGGACAGGTTGTGCGGTAGAAATCGGGCACGACAGTGTTGCGGGCCAGTAGCACCGCCGGGTCGACCGGCAGCCCCTGCTGGACGAGATAGCGCTCGAAGAAGGCGGCCAGAGCGAGGAGCCTTTTAGCAACCCCGCGCGTTTCGCCCTTGAGCCACATCAATGCCAAGGTGCGCCAGGCAGCCAGTTGCGGATGCTGGCGCTCCACCCACCCAAGGGATGTGTCCGATTCGCGCCGTACCCCTTTCACCTTGGAGGCCGTGGCTGCAAAAGCTTTAGGCGCGGTCGCTTTCTTCTTTTCGGTCATGCGGAATTTTCAGTCATTGAGTTTGATGCCCGTCGGCAGTCCGCCCGGAACGGAGGAAGTGCCGGCGGGGTTGTCCCGAAGCTGCCGAGCGGCTACCTCAAGCGCGGCCATGACCTCGCGAGTGGTAGCCTGCGTGTAGACCTCCTGGCTTTCCACAGAGGCGTGATGCATGAAGCGGCGGATGAAGGGTTTGTCGACGCCAGCGTTGCGCAGCCGCCGGCCGTAGGCGTGGCGGTGGCCGTGCGGGGTGGTACCCAATGCCTTGCCGACCGTTAGGCCGATGCGTTCACAGGCGGCGGCATGCGCCTTGTTGTATTGGGTCAGCGTGTACATCGCGCCCACGGGTTCGCGGCTCAGATTGATGAAGGCGAACGGGTGGTCACGCTCGACACGTGCTACCTGTTCCAGGTAGCGGTGCCACAGTTGCAGGAACCACTCGCCATACTCCGGCAGGAACCAGTACGCCTGCTTGTAGTAGGCCGCGTCGTGCATGCCGCCTTTCCAGCCGGCGTGACGTCGGTCCATCACTTCGGTGCGGGGCGCGAGGCCGAACTGCTGGGCGAGGTATTCCACGCGGTTGCCCTTACGCGTCTTGCCCCTCGCATCGCGCCAGTCGGAGGGTGCGGCGCCATGGCTCGGGTGATGGATGAGTACCTTGGCCTGGTGCGGGTTGGCAGGGTCCGGGAATACGTCAGAGATGTAGAGGTGGAAGGGCTCTGACTCGCGGAACCCCGCCCCATGCAGCAGCAGCGTGATGAGCATGCCGCGATAGTCCTGGCGTCCGCCCGCGCGGAATCCCTTGACGAGCAGTTCTTCGAAGCGCTCATCTGGGAAGGCCGGCGGCTCGCCTTTTTCGACTTTCGGAAGACGCTCACCCCGGACACGGTGCCCAGTTTCGGTGGGAGATGCGTTCGCCGCCCACGTGTGTCCGAGGAAAGCCTTGCTACGCCGAAACTGGTAGGCAGCCTCGTCGGTCTGCCGGTCGAAGGCCCCGCCCGCGTAACGCGGGTTCACTTGAGCCGTCTCGGGACGCATCTCGCCGAGCCAGTCGAAGAAGTCCGTCAGGTGGGTGACGATGTGCGAGGCGTCCTGCGGCGAGCGCGGCGTCCAGCACAGGCCACTGGGGTCGAGGCCGGTCGCGCGGTCGAAGGTGCCAGTATAGAGCCGCTGAGCAAAATTCTGGAACAGCAGGTAAGTGTCGCGCTCGGCCGGGTTGGATTGCAGGTATTCGAGGAACATCACCACCGCGCGTCTTACCTTTGTCATCCAAGTCAGACTGCGGTCGTGGCTACGATGCAGGCAGTAGTCGAGCAAGGGCTCCAGCACCCCAACTGGAGTCAACAGTGCGGGCAACTCGGTGTAGACCCCGGTAGCATCGGTGTAGACACGGGCTTTGACGTTCACGAACATGAGAACCCTAGACGGCCAGACGACGCAACAAGTCAGCCGCGCCTTTGAAGTCGACATGACGCACATGCATGACCAAGTCCACGGCACCCCCTCCGCCACGCTGTAGCCTGGTGTCGAAGAACTTGGGGCCGTGAAGCAGCAACTCAAAGTCCTTTCCGTCAGCGGTAACGTGGTAGCGCGCAGTACCCTGAGCCTTTATGGGCTCGAATGTGTTGTCCGCCTTCGCATAGCACCCCAGCTTCTCCAGCACTAGCAAGGCATCAAGCTGCCGCCAGCGCTCTAAAGTCAAGTTATCCACAGACCGTCGTCCCACGCGTTCCTCCCCCGGACCCCCACCCGCTACTCGTCTTTCAAAAAAAAGACGGCTACTCGAAAGCCAAAGACATCGCTGTATCGTCGGCCGCCATCTTACATGTGATGCATAAATATGGAATAGCTTCAAGAAAAACAATACAAGAAAAAGCCCCTGCGAGAGGGGCTAAGGAATCTTTCGGCCGCTAAACCACCCTAACTATGCATCAAGTGCCGGGGGGAATAATAAAACAGGGGCGTTTTCACGTTGAGCACCGGCGAAGGCAAGCGCCCTCGCGCGGTACAAACGGGGTTTAGAACTTGTGACGCACGCCCACGCGGAACGCCAACTGGTTGTCCGCGCCCGTGCCCGACGTGCTGAAGTAGCTCGTGCTCGAACCGATTTGCGCCTGCAGATCCTGCGTGCCGTTACGGCCCGCCGCGATCTGATAGATGCCGAGCGCGTAGACGTCGGTGCGCTTGCTCAGCGCGTAATCGACGCTCAGATCGACCTGGTTCCAGTGGCCGCGGTTCGCGTTGCTCAGGTGCATGTACGTATAGCCCGCGCCTGCCGTCAGTGCCGGCGTGAAGGCATACTTCGCGCCTGCTTCGTATGCGGCGAACGTCGTCGCGCCGCCGGTGATCGGCGCGAGGCGCGTGTTCGTGTACAACGCCCACAGCGTCGCGGCGGCGATCGTGTAGCGGCCGCCCACGCCGAACGTGCGCAGATCGCGGATGTTGCCCGTCGTCACGTTTGCGATGGTCGTGGAGAAGGCCGGGGTGGCCTGGCTCGGGTAACGGATGTCCGTGTATGCCGCGCCCACGCCGAACGGACCGTTCGCGTAGTTCACGCCGAAGCTGTAGGCACGCGACGAACCCGCGACCGGCGCTGCGGCCGTGCCCGTTGCCGGCGCGCCCGCGAATGCGCCGGCCTGGTTAGAGAAGCCGTACATCGCGCCGAACGTCAGGCCCGCGAAATTCGCGCTGCTGAACTTCACCGAGTTGTTGATGCGGCTCGACGTCAGCTGGTCGACGTCGTTGATGTGGTACGCGTAGTTGCCTGCAACCGTTTGACCGCCGTTCGAGTAGCTGCCGCCGAGGTAATCGGTCGAGAACGAGTACTGGCGGCCGAACGTCAGCGAGCCGACATTGTTCTGCGACAGACCCACGTAAGCCTGACGGCCGAACATCGCGCCGCCCTGGCCAAGCGTGCCGTTACCGCTGTTAAAGCCGTTTTCGAGCACGAAGAGCGCCTTCAGGCCGTTGCCGAGATCTTCCGTGCCGCGCAGGCCCCACCGGCTGCCTTGGGCGACGCCGTCGTCGTACTTGAAGAGATTGTCGTGACCGGTAGCGGTCTTCGAGTTGTTGACATAGCTGATGCCGGCGTCGATCACACCATAGAGCGATACGCTGCTCTGTGCGTGTGCGGCGTTGGCGAAGACGGCGAGCGTAGCGGCGGTCAATAGTTTCTTGTTCAAAACGTTCTCCAGTGAAAGATTGAGCGATCGCGGCGCCGCGCTCTTTGGCGAGGTCGCGCGATGGCCGGAAATTTAAGGGAACGCTGAGTAAGGTATGTGACAGGTAGATTCATTTCGGAATCTGTCGCGCCTACGCCACAGTTGGCGGCATAGAGGCCGACGCTTGCGGCGCATCGCCGAACGCATCGGGTGCATAAGCTTGTTCCGGCTCGCCCATATAAGCGTGTGAAAAACGATTGGTTTCAGGCTGCGGGAGCCGCGTGCGACGATGCGTCGCCTGTCAATCAAACCGCTTATGGGGAAACGCATGCAACGCCGCATCATCATCAGGAATCTGCTTACCGTGGCGAGTGCCGCCGCGCTTTCGTTCGCGGCGACGTTCGCGCACGCGGACGGCAAACCGCTCAAGATTGGCACCATGAGCGGCCCGGACGCGCAAATCTGGTCGGTCGTCACGAAAGTGGCCGCGCGCGAAGGGCTGAACGTGAAGGTGATCGAATTCAACGACTACGTGCAGCCGAACGCAGCGCTCGATGCGGGCGATCTCGACGCCAACGGTTTTCAGCACCAGCCGTTTCTCGACAGCCAGATCAGGCAGCGCGGCTACAAGATCGTCAATGTCGGCCTCACGTATGTCTCGCCGATGGGCTTTTATTCGAAGAAGCTGAAATCGCTGAAGGATTTGCCGGAAGGGGCGAAGGTCGGCATTCAGAACGATCCGTCCAACGGCAATCGCGCGTTGCTGCTGCTGCAGAAATACGGCGTGATCAAGCTGAAGCCGGGCGTCGGCACGAACGGCGTCAACGCGACGCCGCTCGACGTCGCCGAGAATCCGAAGAAGATCAAGCTGGTGGAACTGGACGCCGCGCAGTTGCCGCGCGCGCTGGGCGATCTCGACGCGGCGTCGATCAATACCGACTATGCCGTGAAGGCGGGCTTGCAGCCCACCCGGGACGCGATTGCGATCGAAGACCTGAAAGGGCCGTACGCGAACCTGATTGCGGTGCGTGAGCAGGACCGCAACCAGCCCTGGGTGAAGAAACTGGTCGCGGCGTACGAGTCGGACGAAGTGCGCAAGTACATCGACACGCAGTTCAAAGGCGCCATTATTCCTGCGTTTTAAGCCTTCTTTCTGGGGCTCAAGTCGAACCGGAAGGCGCCTTTTGGGGCGTCTTCCGTCTGTTTGCTGCGGCTTCGCCGGCCGATCAATTGCTCAACAGCGAGCCGCTGCGAAACGCTGTTGCGCCGGCAATGCGCGCGAACTCGAGACCCGCGGTGGCAAAGCGCGTGAGATGCCGCGCATACAGCACGCCGGCCACACCGCTCTTTAACGTGACGACGCGATCCGTCAACGGATCGACGATGTCGGCGATTTCACGGCCCACGTCGACCCATGTGCCCACTTCGCAGCGATACACCAGCACGCCGCTGATGGGCGCCACGATCGGCTCCGCGCCGGCGAGCGGCGTGGCCGCGAATTCGAGCGGCGGCAGCGGCGCGGCCGTGCCTTCGATCACCCCGCGCGAGGTCAGATATTCGACGATCGCCTGTGCGTCGCGCTCCGCATACTCGTACGACACTTCGCGCTGGCCGCGCAATTCGATGGTGACCGAGATGGAGCCGTTCGGAATCGGGAAGCGCTCGCCGAAGCGGCCGCGCAAATCGGACCAGCAGAAGCTGTGAATTTCGTCGAACGGATTGCCGACCGAGTTCAGCGCAAGCAGCGACGCCTTCGCATCGAGGTAGCGCGCCAGCGGCTCGACTTCCGGCCACAGGTCCGGGTTCGTGTACAGATGCATGGCGGCTTCCCAGTCGCAATGCAGATCGAGCACGACATCCGCGTCGTACGAGAGCTTTTGCAGCGCGAGACGTTGCGATTCGAGCTCCGTGGTGGGCTGCTGCGCGTCGAGCGCCTCGCGCATCGCGGCGCGGATGGCGGCGCGATTGGCGTTCACGTCGTGGGTGAGGCGCTCTTCGATCACGGGCGACACCAGTGCCGACAAGTCGTGGAAATTGCGGTTGAAGTTTTGCGCGGTGTTGGTTTCGAAGCGTCCCGTCAGATGACCGAGGAAGTGCTGGTTCAGGCCGATCGGATTGGCCACCGGCACGATCACGATTTCGCCGCGCAGCTTGCCGGCCGCTTCGAGCGCCGCGAGCTTGCGGCGCAGTTCCCACGAGACGAGCATGCCGGGCAATTCGTCGGCATGCAGGGATGACTGGATATAGATCTTCTGCCCGCCGCCCGGACCGTAATGAAAACTCGTCAGGTTGCGTGCGGTGCCGAGCGTCGGCGCAATCAGCGGATGGGATTGGGTTTGCATGGTTGTCGAATTCGCGGGGAAAGTGCGGCGCGCCGCTATCTCGTTGATTACAAGGGGGGAAGTCTGCAGGATGCCGGCGGACGGCGGCACCTCGATCGCACGATCTTAGCCGATACGGCGAGGCGTGTCTTTCGAGGGTACCAAACGAAACGGGCTCCGCGTGTGGCGGAGCCCGTTCAGTAGGCCGTGCGGCGCGCCGCTGGAGGCGCGCGGCGGGCCTCGTGGACAACGAGGCGGCTGTGTTAGCTGCCGTACACGTCGAAGTCGAAGTACTTCTTTTCGAGCTTCTTGTAGGTGCCGTCCTTGATGATGTCGGCGATTGCCTTGTCGACCTTCGCCTTCAGGTCCGTATCTTCCTTGCGCATGCCGATGCCCGCGCCGTTGCCGAGGATCTTCGGATCGTCGAGGTCCTTGCCGACGAACTGGAAGCCCGTGCCGCGCGGCGTCTTCAGGAAGCCGATGTCAGCTTGCACGGCGTCCTGCAGCGCTGCGTCGAGGCGGCCCGACAGCAAGTCTGCGTACACCTGGTCCTGGTTCTGATACGGCACGACCTTCGTGCCCTTCGGTTCCCAGTAGGTCTTCGCGTAGGTTTCCTGGATCGTGCCCTGTTCGACGCCGACCGACTTGCCCTTCAGCGAGTCAGCCGTCGGCAGGATGCCCGAACCCTTCTTCGCGACGAGGCGCGTCGGCGTGTTGAACAGTTTCGACGAGAAAGCGATCTGCTCGGCGCGTTGCGGGGTCATGGACATCGACGACAGCACGCCGTCGAACTTCTTGGCCTTCAGAGCCGGGATCATGCCGTCGAAATCGTTTTCGACCCACACGCACTTGGCCTTCAGGCGCGCGCAGATTTCGTTGCCGAGGTCGATGTCGAAGCCAACGAGCTTGCCGTCGGAGCCTTTGGACTCGAACGGGGGATAGCTGGCGTCGACGCCGAAACGGATGGTGGACCAATCTTTAGCGTGTGCGCCAATCGAGACGGTGGCAAGCAGAGCAACCGTCAAAGCCGCTAGCAGTTTTTTCACTGTTTAACTCCTCGGTGTAGTTCAAATTCTCCCGCATGCGGTTATGCCGCTGCGGGAAACCCGGCGCGACTTACGACCGGGCCTGGGTTGAAGCCGCCGGCCGGGGCGGCCAGCAGCGCGCGCCAAGCTTATCAGTTCAAAAATATTGGGTAGTTAGTGAAACACCGGATGGCGTATGAGAACCGCCTCTAGAATTAAAACGCTCCGGCTTGGAGGCGCCGCGGTCGATGCATCCAGCATTGGCTTCCTGACCGGGATCAAACGCGTAATGTCGCCGTAATGGCGTCGTAATGCGAATCGTTAAAACGCAAAATTCCCCGACCGCGGCGTTCTTGTATTTCGTCGCAAGATTAAAGAAAAGATAAATGTGTGCCGTTATCACGTGATGATTGCCCGTCGTGTGCCGACCATGTTGAGTTATTTCCTGCAACGAGGCGTTAAGGAGGCCAAAAACATATTGCTTGGCGCTATCATCGTTGCTCCTCCCGCTTCGCATGCAGCGCAACAGAGCAGTACTGTCTGAGGAAACGTTTTCCATTGGTAATTCGCGATTGATTAACGCGGGCATCGGCTCGCGGGAACTGCCTTCTGCTTAACGGTGTTGTATATGCACATGATTTCGACGGCAGATGAAAAGCGCTGCAAGGAGCGGCGCGGCCAGCGGCGAATTACTGCGGCTTTGCGGGGCGCGCGCTGTGCGGCGCGTCACGTTTGCGGGGTTTTACTGCGACTCGTGCTGAGCGCGTTTCTTTGCGCTGGGATGCTCCCGGAAGCATCGGCGCAGGCCGCGAAAAAAGTCCTGCATGTGCTTGCATGGCCCGGTTATGCGGACGCCGACGTCGTAAGAGCGTTCGAGTCGCGCTATGACGCTAAGGTCGAAGTCACGCTCGTCGATTCGGACGAAGCATTGTGGACGCAGATGCACGCGAAAAATGCGCCGCCTTTCGACGTGCTCGCCGCCAATACCGCTGAAATCCAGCGCTACACGCGCGCCAATCTTCTCGCGCCGCTCGATCTGCAAAGCTTGCCCAATACGGCAAGACAATTGCCGCGTTTCCAGGCGCGCTCATCGATTGAGGGAATTACGTCGGACGGCAAGGTCTTCGCGATTCCGTTCACCTATTCGTCGATGGGCCTCATTTACGACCGCAGGCAGGTTCCGGTTGCGCCGCGCTCGATGCGCGAGCTCTGGAACCCGCGCTACCGCGGCAAGGTGCTCGACTTCAACAGCGCGCAGCACAACTTTTCATTCACTGCACTGGCGCTCGGTTATCCCGATCCGTTCAATCTGAACGACACGCAGATGCGCACCATTGCTCACAAGCTCGTCGAGCTGCGCCGCAACCTGTTGACGTATTACACGTTGCCCGAAGAAGCGACGGCGTTTTTCATCCGCCACAACGTCGCGTTGATGTTCGGCAACTACGGCACGCAGCAAGTGGAACTGCTGCGCCGCGCGGGCGCGGACGTCGGCTACGTGATTCCCGACGAAGGCGTGCTCGCATGGCTCGATTGCTGGTCGATGACGCGTGCGGCCGCCGATCCCGCGCTCGCGCTTGCCTGGATCAATTACATGCTCGAACCGGACGTGAGCCGGTTGCTGACACAGCGTCAAGGGCTCGCCAATACATTGACCGCGCCTGCCGCGAATGAAGGTAACGCGCGCATCGTGTGGATCGGGCCGGTGGAGAACATCCAGCGGCGCGAGGACCTGTGGGCCAGAATCGCGTCCGGCGACCGCTCGGAGCGCTTCTGATGATCCGTCCGGGCCTCACCTTCAAACTATCCGTTCTGCTCGCATGCATCGGCGTGCTGGCATCGGGCGCGACCGGCTATTACGCGTATCACGCGAATCGCACGATGCTGGTGAAGGAGGCCGGGCGCAGTTTGATGACATCCACGGAACTGCTCGGCGAGCGCTTCTCCGCATCCGTCGACGATGTCGGCGCCGACGCGCTCGTGCTGGCGAGCCTGCCGTCGTCGGCCCAGGTCGTGTCGAGCGACGACGGCCTCGGCGCGAGCCTGCCGCGGGAACGGCTCGCGCAGGTGTACTCGAGCTTCATGATCCATCACCCCGAGTACCTGCAGATACGCCTCATTAGCCGTGCGCATTACGGGCTGGAAATCATTCGTTTCGATCGCGACGCCGACGGACTCATCCGCGTGGAAGGCGGCAATTTGCAGGAAAAGGGCCAGTTTTCGTATGTGTTCGAGCCGCTCTCGTTTTCGCCGGGGCGCCTCTACACGTCGCCGATTTCCGTGAATCATGAATACGGCGCGCATGCGGCGCAGGGCAAGCCGACGCTGCGGATCGGTACGCCGGTCGCCGACGCGCAGGGCGCGGTGGTGGGCGTCGTCGTGATCGACGTCAACCTCACCGATCTTTTAAAGCGTCTGCAAAGCGACTTGCCGAGCGATTACCAGGTTTATCTCGCGAACGAGTGGGGCGACTTCCTCGTTCATCCCGACCCCGACAAGACGTTCGGCTTCGACGTGGGCCGCCGCGTGTTGATGCAGGACAGCTTCGCCGTGACCAGGCCGCTGTTCGATCAGAAGGAGAGCGAAGTACTCGTGAACGGACTCGCGCGTCCCAAACAGGCAGAAGGACAGGTGCTGGCTTTCGTGCGCAGACCGTTCGGCGCGTCCGAGGGCAACCGCTTTATCGTGCTCGGGCTCGGCAAGCCGCTGGAGGACGTGCTGTCCGGCGCGCATCTGCTGGGCGGCAGCATCGTGCGCATGGTGTTGATTTTCAGCGTGCTGGCCGTGCTTCTCGCCATTCTCTTCGCGCGCGCGCTCACCAAGCCGCTGCATATGCTCGCGTACGCGGCGACGCATCTGTTCGCCGAACACGCGATGGAAACACTGCCGCTCAGGCGCACCGACGAGATCGGCGTGCTCGCGCGTTGCTTTGATCGGCTGCGCCGCGAGATCAGATCGCAAATGGATGCGCTGCATGTCAAACAGCGCGAGCTTGTGCATCTCGCCACGCACGACGTGCTTACCGGATTGCCGAACCGCATGCTGTTCATGGAGAAACTCGAGCGCGCGATCCAGGAAGCGACGCGTCGCCGTCAGGGGCTCGCGGTGCTGTTCGTGGACCTCGACCGCTTCAAGCAGATCAACGATCAGTTCGGCCATTCCGTCGGCGACAAGGTGCTCGTTGCGGTGGCGCTGCGGCTCAAACAGGTGCTACATGCCGCGGATGTCGTCGCGCGTCTGGGCGGCGACGAATTCATCGTGCTGATCGAGGGACCGCGCTCAGCCGAGGCGGCGCCGGGCATCGCATCGCGCATCATGACGACGCTGAACGAAGAGATCGTGATGGACGGCCAGGGCATGACGGTGGGCGCGAGCATCGGCATCAGCCAGTTTCCCGACGACAGTGGTACGGCGGAAGAGCTCCTGCTCAATGCGGACGCCGCCATGTATGCGGCGAAATCGGGGGGACGCTGCGCCTATCTGCGTTATCACGACGTGCTCGAAGCACGGCGGCGCCAGCAGGCGGAGCTTGCGGCAGCCGCGCACGTGCCGGCCGGCGAGGGCGCCACCGAAGGACACGAAGCCGAGCCGACCGCGTGAGGCCCGCGCGGCAAGCGGCGCTTCATTCCAGTGCCGCGGTCCACGTGAAAACGTTGCGCTGAACGCATCCCTAAAGGCCCACGCACTGCCGTCTTGTGGCAAAGTGTCCGGTTTCGGAGCCACGAGGTGAGGGGCCAATGACAGGTCGCCTGGTCTATGTAATGGGACCGTCCGGCGCGGGCAAAGACGCGTTGCTAGGGTTTGCGCGCAAGCGCCTTGCGGGCGAGCCGATTCTGTTTGCGCATCGTTACATTACGCGGCCAAGCGGCAATGGCGAGGAGCATATCGCGCTTTGCGTCGAAGAATTTGCCGCCCGTTCGCTGCTGGGTCTCTTTGCGCTCGAGTGGTCGAGTCATTCGCTGCGCTATGGCATCGGCATCGAGGTCGATGCGTGGCTCGCGCGCGGGTGTACCGTGGTCGTCAACGGTTCGCGTCAGCATCTGCATCATGCGCTCGCGCGCTATCCTCGCGCCGAAGTCGTGCACGTGGACGCGGCGCCACATATTCTCGAAGCGCGGCTCGGCGCGCGGGCGCGCGAATCGGCGGAACAGGTGGCCGCGCGGCTCGCGCGCCACGCGCCTTTCACGTTGCCCGACGGCGTGCGCTGCGAGTCGATCGACAATTCCGGCGAACTCGAAGACGCGGGCCACGCGTTGATCGCCTTTCTCAAGTCACATGCCGGGCGGTAGTGCCGCCTCGGCGTTTGCATCCATCCTGCGTTCCTATTGCCCTACATCACGGAGTCCCTTGCAAAATGAGCGAAACCGCGCGTTTCACCGAAGTAGCCGATCTGGTACCCGCCGCCGAGAGCCTGCGCGAGATTCGCCATCACATTCATCACCATCCCGAACTGGCTTACGAAGAGTTGCAGACCGCGGCGCTGGTCGCCGACAAACTCGAACAATGGGGCTGGCAGGTGACGCGCGGCGTCGGTCAAACCGGCGTGGTCGGCACGCTCAAGGTGGGCGACGGCACGCGCAGCATCGGCATTCGCGCGGACATGGACGCGTTGCCGATTGTCGAGCGGACCGGTTTGCCTTACGCAAGCGGCACGCACGGCAAGATGCACGCGTGCGGGCACGACGGCCACACGACGATGCTGCTGGGCGCGGCACAACGTCTTGCGGCCACCCGCAATTTCTCCGGTACCGTGCATCTGTACTTTCAGCCGGCCGAGGAAAGCGGCATCGACAGCGGTGCCAAAAAGATGATCGAAGACGGCTTGTTCGAGCGCTTTCCGTGCGACGCCGTGTTCGGTTTGCACAATCATCCGGGCGCGGAGCCGGGGGTGCTGCTGTTCCGCAAGGGGCCGTTCATGTCGGCGGGCGACAAGGCGATCATCACCATTGAAGGCGTAGGCGGTCACGCGGCGCGCCCGCATCTGACGGTCGATCCCGTCGTGGTGGCCGCCAGCATCGTGATGGCGTTGCAGACAATCGTCGCACGCAACGTGGATCCGTCGCAGCCGGCGGTCGTCACCGTCGGCTCCATGCATGCGGGCACGGCGAACAACGTGATCGCCAGTACGGCAAAGCTCGAACTCAGCGTGCGCTCGTTCAGCGCCGAAGTGCGCGCGCTGTTGAAAAAACGCATTACCGAACTCGCCGAAACGCAGGCGGCGAGTTACGGCGGCAAAGCTATCGTCGACTATATCGAAGGCTATCCGGTCGTCGTTAATTCGGATGACGAAACAGATTTCGCCGTGCAGGTGGCGCGTGAACTGGTGGGCGACGATAAGGTTGTCGCTCAGACGGATATTCTGATGGGCAGCGAAGACTTCGCGTTCATGCTGCAAAAGCGACCGGGTACGTTCCTGCGGATCGGCAACGGCGTCGGCGAGGACGGCTGCATGGTGCACAACCCGCATTACGACTTCAACGACCGCAACCTGCCGGTCGGCGCCGCGTTCTGGACGCGGCTCGTCGAGCGGTATTTAGGCCGCTAGATGAGCTGGCGGGCCGGAAGCTGCCAGACGCCACGGCGCGCGCCGTGGCGCTCGCCGGCCGCGCGCGCTTCACCCTTGATAACCCGCCGCGGCCGGCATCAACCGCGCCGCGCCACCATCTCCGAGACGCTTTGCGCCGCCTGCTGCAGCGGCTCGAGAAACGCCTTCACCATCTGCTTTGCGGAGTTACGCTGCGCATTGCCGCTGATGTTCATGGCCGCGATCACCCGCCCCTGGCGATTGCGGATCGGCGCCGACAGCGAAATCAGCCCGCCTTCCAGTTCCTGATCGACGATAGCCCAGCCCTGGCGGCGCACCTGCGCGATCAGCTTCTTCAGTTCTTCCTTGTCGGTCACCGTGCGCGGCGTGTGTGCGTAAAGCGGCGACGAATTGAGCGTCGCGTCGAGCGTTTCGTCGTCGAGTGCGGAGAGCAGCACGCGGCCCATCGACGTGCAATACGCCGGCAAGCGGCTGCCGATCGACAGATTGATCGTCATGATCTTGTGAGTCGGCACGCGCAGCACATAGACGATCTCGGTCCGGTCGAGCACGGCCGCCGAGCAGCTCTCGTGGACCTGCGCGGACAACTCCTCCATGACCGGCTCGGCAAGGTTCCAGAACGGCATCGACGTCAGATACGCGAAGCCGAGTTCGAGAATCTTCGGCGTGAGGCGAAAGAGGCGCCCTTCGGCTTCGACATAGCCGAGCGTCTGCAACGTGAGCAGAATGCGGCGTGCGCCCGCGCGCGTGAGGCCGGTGGCGGCGGCGACGTCGGTCAGCGTCTGTTCGGGGCGGGTGGCGTCGAAGGCGCGGATCACCGCGAGGCCGCGCGCGAACGACTGCACGTAGGAGTCGCCCGGTTTGTCCGGGGCCGGTTCGGCGCTGGCGGAGACGTCGGAAGACGGCGGCAAGGCTTTGCTCATGGACCTGGAAGAATGCGTTCGGAAGGCTCGGACACCGCTCGCGCCGGGGAAGCGACGCAACGGTGCGCAAAGGCGTGACGATAGCTTAAGCCTTCAGTTTCGCCAACTTCGCCGCGGCGCGGATCCGAAACCACGAAAACCCAGGGTTAGCGCGGATGCAGCGTGCATCCAAAAATTTGTATGATGACCCGATGACATGACAATGAGGCATGGGATGTTCGACAAGATTCCAGCGCGCGCATTGAGCGATACCGTCGCGCAGCAGCTTCTCAAGCAGATCGACAAGGGCACGTTCGAGCGAGGCGGCAAGCTGCCGACCGAAGCCGTGCTCGCGCAGCAGTTCGGCGTGAGCCGCACGGTGATTCGCGAGGCGATCTCGCGGCTGAAGAACGAAGGCGTGGTCGAGCCGCGCCAAGGCAGCGGCGTGTTCGTGGCGGCGCACGGGGCGGTGCGGCCGCTGCGCATCGACTACGCGGAAGCGGTCGAGCCCGGCTCAGTCGTGCAGATTCTCGCGCTGCGCCGGGCGATCGAGGCCGAAGTCGCGTCCGAGGCTGCCATGCGCCGCACCGACGCCGACATGGTGGCGATCGACGCCGCGCTCGCGAAAATCGACGAAGCCGTGGCCGAGGGCGAGGACGGCGTAACGGAAGACGTCGCGTTTCACCGCGCAATCGCGGCCGCCACTGGCAACCCGTACTTCCTCAAGACGCTCACGTTCCTGAACCAGTATCTCGAGGCCGGCACCGTCGTGACGCGTCGCAACGAGGCGTTGCGCGAGGACTTCTCGCGTCAGGTGCGCGAGGAGCACGCGGCCATTGCCGCCGCGATCCGCGCGGGCGATCCCATGGCCGCGCGCAATGCCGCGCGAACCCATATGTACAACGCGGCGCGGCGCCTGGCGGAAGCCGGCATTTGCTGACGGATCGCCGCGCCCGGCGAAGCTTGCCCATTTCCGCGCCAGTCCGCCTGAGCGCGTAACAGATTCCAGAGAGGTTCGAGCATGTCCAGAAATGTCGGTGTCATCGGTCTTGGCGCAATGGGACTCGGCGTCGCGCGCTCGCTGCTGCGCGCGGGCTTTCGCGTTCACGCGTGCGATTTGCGCAGTGAAGTCCTGCAGGCGTTTGTGAAGGAAGGTGGCGTGGGCTGTGCTACGCCGGCGGAACTCGGCGCGCAATGCGACGTGGTCGTCACGCTGGTCGTGAATGCCGCGCAAACCGAAGCCGTGCTGTTCGGCGCACCGGGCGCCCACGGCGAAGGCGGAGCGGTCGCGGCGATGAAGCCGGGCGGCGTCGTGATCGCGAGCGCGACGGTGGCCCCCGACTTCGCGATCGAACTCGGCAAGCGCATTGAGGCGGCCGGTCTGCAGATGCTCGATGCGCCGGTCTCGGGCGGCGCCGCGCGCGCCGCAGCGGGCGAAATGACGATGATGACCTCCGGCCCGGCCGCGGCTTACGCGGCGTGCGAGGACGTGCTCGCCGCGATGGCCGGCAAGGTCTACCGCCTCGGCTCGGCCCATGGCGCCGGATCCATAGTAAAGATCATCAACCAGTTGCTCGCGGGCGTGCATATCGCGGTGGCGGCGGAAGCCATGGCGCTCGGCCTGCGCGAGGGTGTCGATCCCGACGCGCTGTACGACGTGATCACGCACAGCGCGGGCAATTCGTGGATGTTCGAAAACCGCGTGCCGCACATACTCAACGGCGATTACACGCCGCTCTCGGCCGTCGATATTTTCGTCAAGGATCTGGGGCTCGTGCTCGATACCGCGCGCCGCTCGAAGTTTCCGCTGCCGCTGTCCGCGGCGGCGCACCAGATGTTCATGATGGCGTCCACAGCCGGTCACGGCGGCGAGGACGATTCCGCGGTCATCAAGATTTTCCCGGGCATCGACGTGCCGGCGGCGAAGTAACCAGGAGCGCCCGTCATGACGGCTACGACCCAACGCCCGCTGCTCGGCTGCATCGCCGACGACTTCACCGGCGCGACGGACCTCGCGAATATGCTGGTGCGCGGCGGCATGCGCACGGTGCAGACCATCGGCGTGCCCGAGCGCGGTGAGACGCTGCAGGCGGACATGGCTGCGGACACGGACATGGCCGCGGACGCCATCGTGGTCGCGCTGAAATCGCGTACTATTCCTGCTGCCGACGCGGTCGCGCAATCGCTCGCCGCGCTCGACTGGTTGCGTGCGCAAGGATGCCGCCAGTTCGTTTTCAAATACTGCTCGACTTTCGATTCGACCGACGCGGGCAATATCGGCCCGGTGACGGACGCGCTCCTCGACGCGCTGTCCGCCGGCAACAACGCAAACAGCGAGGCGAGCGCTTTTACGATTGCGTGCCCGGCGTTTCCCGAGAACGGCCGCACGATTTTTCGCGGACATCTGTTTGTCGGCGACGCGTTGCTCAACGAGTCCGGCATGGAGAACCATCCGCTCACGCCCATGCGCGACGCGAACCTCGTGCGCGTGCTGCAGCGCCAGACGCGCTCCAAAGTCGGACTCGTGCGTTACGACGCCGTGGCGCAGGGCGTCAACGCGGTGCGCGAATCGTTCGACGCGCTGCGCCGCGACGGCGTGCGCATGGCCATCGCCGATGCCGTCTCCGACGCCGACCTCTATGTGCTCGGCGAAGCATGCGCCGATCTCACGCTGATCACCGGCGGCTCGGGCATCGCGCTCGGTTTGCCGGGCAACTTCCGCCGCGCGGGCCTGCTCGAGCCGCGCGACAATGCCGCGCAACTGCCGCGCGTCGAGGGCTTGCCGGCGGTGCTCGCGGGCAGCGCGTCGAAAGCGACCAACGCGCAGGTCGCGGCGTGGCGCGCATCGCGCCCGGCGTTTCGCATCGATCCGCTCGCGGCGGCGCGCGGCGAAGCCGTCGTCGAACAGGCGCTTGCATTCGCGCAGCCCTACCTCGACAAGGGCGAGCCGATGCTGATTTACGCCACCGCCACGCCCGACGAAGTGAAGGCGGTACAACGCGAACTCGGCGTCGATCAAGCAGGGCATCTGGTGGAAGCCACGCTGGCCGCGATTGCCCGCGGCCTGCATGAGCGCGGCGTGCGCAAGTTCGTGGTGGCGGGCGGCGAGACATCGGGTGCAGTGGTGCAGGCGCTGAACGTGCGTAGCCTGCGGATCGGCGCGCAGATCGATCCGGGCGTGCCGGCCACGGCGACGACGGGCGCGCAACCGCTCGCGCTCGCGCTCAAGTCGGGCAACTTTGGTGCGACCGACTTCTTCGAAAAGGCGCTGCGCCATCTGGAAGGAGGCGTGCAATGAGCGGCGCGACGCAAAGGCCGGATAACACGACGATAAGCGCACCCGCCATTCACGCGACCAGCGAATCACGCGTGCGCGAGGAAATCTGTGTGACGGGCGCGAGCCTCTATCAACGCGGCTATACGGTGGGCAGGGCGGGCAACATCAGCGCGCGCCTCGACGACGGCTGGCTCATCACGCCGACCGACGCCTGCCTCGGCCGGCTCGATCCCGCCAACATCGCCAAAGTCGATTTCGACGGCAATGCCGTTTCCGGCGGCAAGCCCTCGAAGACGCTCGCGCTGCATCGCGGCATCTACGCGCGCAACGGTGAAGCGCGCGGCATCGTCCATACGCATTCCACGCATCTCGTCGCGCTGACACTCGCGGGCGTCTGGAGCGAGCACGACGTCCTGCCGCCCATCACGCCGTACTACGTGATGAAAGTGGGCCACGTCCCCTTGATTCGTTACAGCCGCCCGGGCGACCCGCAAGTCGCCGCGCAAATTGCGGCCCTGGCCGATCAGGTTCGCGCCGTGCTGCTCGAACGCCTCGGCCCGGTGGTATGGGAGCGTTCGGTTGCCCATGCGTCGTATGCACTCGAAGAACTCGAGGAAACCGCGCGCCTGTGGCTCATGACGAATCCGCGGCCCGCGCCTTTGAACGAGGCGGCGCTCGACGAACTACGCAGCGTGTTCGGCGCGCGCTGGTAGCCGATCACACCTTAGCCGTCCACACCTAGATCGCCCCAGGCGACGCATCACACTTCCACTCAAGGAGACATTGCATGAGTTCGTATCAGGCCGTATCGGGCCAGCCGGTTGCGGCGGCCGTGGGACAACCCGGCGCCGCCGAAGTCGAGCGTACATACAAGAAGGTGTTCTGGCGCATCGTGCCGTTCCTGATGCTGTGCTATGTGGTCGCGTATCTCGATCGCGTGAACGTGGGCTTTGCCAAGCTGCAGATGTCGCAGGACCTCGCCTTCAGCGAAACGGTGTTCGGCCTCGGCGCGGGCGTGTTCTTTATCGGCTATTTTTTGTTCGAACTACCAAGCAATATTCTGATGCACAAGATCGGCGCGCGCATCTGGATTGCGCGGATCATGATTACGTGGGGCGTGATGTCGGCGCTCTTCGTGTTCGTCAAGACGCCGGCTCAGTTCTATATCTTGCGTTTTCTGCTCGGGCTCGCCGAAGCCGGCTTTTATCCGGGCGTGATCCTGTATCTGACTTACTGGTTTCCCTCGCATCGGCGCGCAAAGATCATTGCGGTGTTTATGTCGGCGATTCCGGTGTCGGGCATTTTCGGCAATCCGCTCTCGGGCTGGATCATGCAGGCGTTTCACAACAGTTCGGGTCTGGCCGGCTGGCAGTGGATGTTCCTGATCGAAGCCGTGCCGGCGGTTGCGGTCGGCATCGCGACCATTCTGTATCTTGACAACGGGATTGCGGGCGCGAAGTGGCTGAGCGAACCGGAAAAGCGCCTGCTCGCCGACGAAATCGCCGCATCGCAGCCGAAGGAAAAGGCCAACGCCCATTCGCTGCGCGCCGTGTTCCGCGATCCGCGCACGTGGTGGATGTCGCTCATCTACTTTGCGTTCGTGACCGGCCAATACGGGCTCACGTTCTGGATGCCGACACTCATCAAATCGACCGGCGTGAGCGGCGCATTCAATATCGGCTTGCTGAGCGCGATTCCGTTTATCTGCGCGATCGTCGTGATGAATCTGCTGGGTCACAGCGCCGACAAGCGACGCGAACGCCGCTGGCATCTGATCGTGCCGGCGCTGTTCGGCGCGGTGGGCTTTACGGTGGCCGCATCGTTTGCGAGCAACACGGTGGTGTCGATTGCCTTTCTCTCGCTCGCCGCAGCGGGCGTGCTGACCTGCGCGCCGCTCTTCTGGTCGCTGCCTACCGCGTTCATGTCGGGCGCGACCGCCGCTGCCGGCATCGCGATCATCAACTCGATCGGCAATCTGGCGGGTTTCGCGAGCCCTTATATGATCGGCTATCTGAAGGATCTCACGCACAGCACGCAGTCGGGCATGTATGTGCTGGCCGGCATGCTGGTGATCGGCGCGATTGCCACGTGGCTCACGCCGGCGAAACTGGTCAACCGTTAACCCTCTGGTGCGCCGCGCAAGCCTGGCTGTCGCAGCGCTGCTTGCCGCGCACGGAAATACCGCTTCAAAGGAGTTGCCGCCATGCCTCGCTTCGCCGCGAATCTCTCGATGATGTACAACGAGCACGCCTTTCTGGACCGCTTCGCCGCCGCCGCCAAAGACGGCTTCAAGGCGGTCGAATTTCTGTTTCCCTACGATTTCCGCGCGGACGAGATCAAGGCGCGGCTCGATGCCAACGGCCTCACGCAAGCGCTCTTCAATGCGCCGCCGGGCGACTGGGCGAACGGCGAGCGCGGCATCGCCACCCTGCCGGGGCGCGAAGACGAGTTCCGCCGCAGCATCGACACCGCGCTCGACTACGCGCGTGTGATCGGCAATCGCAAGCTGCATGTCATGGCGGGCCTGATCGGCGCGGATCAATCGCGCGAGCGGCATCGCGAGGTGTATCTGCGCAACCTCGCGCATGCGGCCAACGCGGCGCAAGCCGAGGGCATCACGATTCTGATCGAGCCGATCAATACGCGCGACATGCCGGGCTTCTTTCTCAACCGGCAGGACGAGGCGCAGGCCATTTGCGCGGAAGTCGGCGCGGCCAATCTCAAGGTGCAATTCGACTGCTACCACTGCCAGATTGTCGAAGGCGATCTCGCGACGAAGCTCCGACGCGACCACGCGGGCATCGGCCACATTCAGATTGCCGGTGTGCCGGAGCGGCACGAACCGGATACGGGCGAAATTAACTACCCGTATCTGTTCGAGGTGATCGACTCGCTCGGCTACGACGGCTACGACGGCTACATCGGCTGCGAATACCGGCCGCGCGCCGCGACATCCGCGGGACTGGGCTGGGCGAAGCCGTATCTGAACGCCGCCTGATACCACCTGGTACCGGACAACGAATACGAGGGCAAAGCGAATCATGAAAGTACTGATTACCGGCGGCGCGGGTTTTCTCGGCCAGCGCCTCGCGCGTGAACTCCTCGCGCGCGGTTCATTGAAAGACGCAAAGGGCGCGCCGCAAGCACTCACGCAACTGGTGCTGCTCGACGTCGTGCAGGCAAACGATTTCGGCGACAGCCGCGTGCGCACCGAAGTGGGTGATATCGCAGAGCAGAGCGTGCTCGAACGTGTAATCGACAGCGACACCGCAGCCATTTTTCATCTTGCCGCGATTGTCAGCGGCCAGGCCGAGGCGGATTTCGATCTCGGCATGCGCATCAATCTGGATGCGTCGCGCCTGTTGCTGGACGTATGCCGGCAACGCGGGCACCGGCCGCGCGTGCTGTTCACGAGCTCGGTCGCGGTCTACGGCGGCGAGCTGCCTGAGATCGTGCAGAACGACACCGCGCTCAATCCGCAATCGTCGTATGGCGCGCAAAAGGCAATTGCCGAATTGCTGCTGAACGATTACTCCCGGCGCGGTTTCGTCGACGGGCGCGTGCTGCGCCTGCCCACCATCAGCGTGCGGCCGGGCAGGCCGAATGCGGCGGCGTCGTCGTTTGCGAGCGGCATCATTCGCGAGCCGCTGAACGGCGAGCAGGCCGTCTGTCCCGTCGACGGCTCGACGCGCCTGTGGCTGCTGTCGCCGCGCAAAGCCATCGAGAGCCTGATTGCGGGCCTCGAACTGGACGGCGCCGCGCTCGGCAACCAGCGCGTGCTGAATCTCCCGGGCATTTCCGTCAGCGTCGACGAGATGGTCGCGGCGTTGCGCGAAGTGGCCGGCGACGCAGTCGCGAAACGGATCGTGTGGCAGCCCGATGCGCGCGTGGAAAAAATTGTCGGCAGTTGGCCGGGGCGCTGGGACACGGCCCGCGCCGAGCAGCTCGGCCTGACCGGCGACCGGAATTTCGCCGACGTGATCCGCGCGTATATTGCCGACGAAGGCATCCAGGTGCGCTGAACGCCGCGCCGGCCTCGCGCTGACCTGGTCCGCCGGCTCGCTGCCGGGCGGGCGACGGCGCGGGCGGCGGTGCGCACATCAATCGTCAGACGCTTTTGCGCTCCGTCCGCAGCCCCTCGCGTATTCCCTGATGTCGACCCGCGGGCGCTTGACAGCGTTTCCGCCGCGCGCCTATTATCGAGTCTCGTTGTTCGATATATGACCTAATGTTCGTATAAAGAACAAAGCGGCGGGCGACCCGAACACCCCGTTCACCATCCTGCGCTAAGCTGAATTCGCGCGAGGCTAGTCCTCGTCACGCCCGTCCGGCCGGTGCCCGGTTCATCCGTGCACATCCGCCCGCGCCGCGCACGCATCCAGACAGACGCAGACGGCGCGGCGCACGCAGCACATCACTGGAGACATCACATGACCGAAGCATTCCTGTGCGACGCAATTCGCACCCCCATCGGCCGCTACGCGGGCTCGCTGTCGTCGGTTCGCGCCGACGATCTGGGCGCGGTGCCGCTCAAGGCCCTGATGGAGCGCAACCCGAACGTCGACTGGAACGCCATCGACGATGTGATCTACGGCTGTGCGAATCAGGCGGGGGAAGACAACCGCAACGTCGCGCGCATGTCGCTGCTGCTGGCGGGTCTGCCGCAAGCCGTGCCGGGTTCGACGGTGAACCGTCTGTGCGGATCGGGCATGGACGCGGTCGGCATTGCCGCGCGCGCAATCAAGTCGGGCGAGGCCGCGCTGATGGTCGCGGGCGGCGTCGAAAGCATGAGCCGCGCGCCGTTCGTGATGGGCAAGGCGACCAGCGCGTTTTCGCGCCAGGCCGACATCTACGACACGACCATCGGCTGGCGCTTCGTCAATCCGTTGATGAAGCAGATGTACGGCGTCGACTCGATGCCCGAGACGGGCGAGAACGTTGCGACTGACTATAAGATCAGCCGCGCCGATCAGGATGCGTTCGCGCTGCGCAGCCAGCAGAAAGCGGCGCGCGCACAGAAGGACGGCACGCTCGCGCAGGAAATCGTCGGCGTGACGATTGCACAGAAGAAGGGCGATCCGATCACCGTGTCGCAAGACGAGCATCCGCGTGAAACGAGCCTCGAGGCGCTTGCGAAACTGAAGGGCGTGGTGCGCCCGGACGGCACGGTGACGGCCGGCAACGCGTCGGGCGTCAACGACGGCGCGGCAGCGCTCCTGCTTGCCAACGAAGAGACGGCGAAGCGCTTCGGCCTCACGCCGCGAGCCCGCGTGCTAGGCATCGCCACCGCGGGCGTCGCGCCGCGCGTAATGGGCATCGGTCCCGCGCCCGCCACGCAGAAGCTGCTCGCGCGCCTCAATATGAGCATCGATCAGTTCGACGTGATCGAGTTGAACGAAGCGTTCGCCTCGCAAGGCATTGCGGTGTTGCGCACGCTCGGTGTCGCCGACGACGACGCGCGCGTGAACCCGAACGGCGGCGCCATCGCGCTGGGCCATCCGCTCGGCATGAGCGGCGCGCGGCTCCTGACCACTGCGATGTATCAATTGCAACGCACGCAAGGGCGCTTCGCACTGTGCACGATGTGCATTGGCGTGGGACAGGGCATCGCGATCGCCATCGAACGCGTGTAAGGTTTCAACGCGGATGCGTTTGCTCGCATCTGCACGCGGTGACAGAAAGCGGCCTCTTCGCAGCAGCGAAGAGGCTTTTTTTTGCTCCACGGGCGCGAGGCGGCATGCAGGCACGCTGATCGAAACATGCTCGCATGCCGCACGCCTATCAACGCGGCGTGGGCGGTCCGAGACTCAAGCCTGCAAGCCGGCTCAAACAACGCCTGAAGAAGCCTTGCGCGGGCAACAGGCAAGTCAGCGAGACATGGGCGGTGCGTTCGCCGTCGGTGCTGAGCCAGATGCGTTCGCCGCGCTGCAGGCTGAATGTTTGACCCGGCACGAGCCAGTGATCGTAAGGAGAACTGATGCGCGTAAGCCAGAGCCGCGCACCGTTCACTGCGAGCGTGCTGTCCGCCGCGACACGCCAGGTCAGCGTCGCACCGGGCGCGATCTGAAAATGCACCACCATCTTCGGCAGACGCTCGTTTTGCCGATGCTCGAAAAATTGCGCGTCGTCGTCCATGCACTGCGGGCTTGCCTGATCCATCTTGCTCTCCGTGATAAAGCCGGCTGACGGAGGCGCCCTCAAAACAAAAGGCCCCTTCCGTTACCGGCGGGGCCTTGGGGGTCTTGTTTTACAGATTCAGACTGCTAACGCGCACAACCTCCCAAAGGCCAGCCGATGACGGCTCGCTTCGGGTGATTAATCGCTACGGCGATGGAGGTGTGCGTGAACATGAGTCGAGTGTGCCGTTTTGCCGCAGGTCGTGTCAACAGAATTCAGCTGTGGTTTTCCGTAGCCACGTTGCCGTGCCTTGCGCTGCCGCAGCCCTCGACACTGCGTGCGTTCTTCTGCTGGAAATTATGTCGGCCCATGTCACGGCACCGGAAAAACGCTCGCGAGGCCTTGCGCAGCGGGCTTCTTTCGCGGTGAAACAGCGCGACATATCTTACGTGCTGATTGTTACGGCGCGTCCTTCTATAGTCCGCTCATCGCCACGCAGCGCAGCAGCAGTCGCACGAAGTGGCCCGAACTCAAAGGACATACCGTGAAATCTCATTCGTTCGCAGTCCCGGCTACCGGCGCATTGTCTGCCACCGCCACCTCGCGTGCCGCGCGTCGCGCGCTGCGCACGCTCGCGCTCGGCGCGACTGCCGCCACGCTCGCCTTCGGCAGCGCGTCGGCCTTCGCGTGGTCGCAGCACGGCACCGCCTACACGTCGCGCGGCGTGTATAACGAAGGCCACGTCGGCTCGTGCGGCGGCGGCAGCTGTTCGCATGCGGGGGGCGTCGTTGGTCCCTATGGCGGTCTCGCGACGAACACCGGCACGGTGACGCGCAACGCGCCCGGCCAGTTCTCCAATTCGGGGACGGCAACCGGCCGCTACGGCAACTCGGTCCAGCACGCGGGCGATACGAGCTGCGCCGGCGGCACCTGCTCGCACACCGGCACGCTTACGGGGCCGGACGGCAAGACCGCCAGCACGTCCGGCGAAGTGACGAAGACGGGCGCGGGGCAATACTCGTCGTCGGGCACGGTGACGGGGGTGAACCGCAACACGGTCAACCACTCGGCGTCGACAAATTGCGCGGGCGCTTCGTGCTCGCGTTCGGGCACCGCGACGGGTTCGGACGGCGGGACGGTCACGCATTCGGGCACGGCGACACGCGTGGCGCCAGGTGTCGTCACGACGTCCAGCAGCGTGACGGGCACGCACGGCAATACGGTGAGTTCAAGCGGAACGGTGGTGAGCACGGGCGTGGTGGCGACGGGTGGGACGACTGTCGTGGTCGCGCCGAAGCCGGTGTACGTGCCCCCGCCTGCGCCGGTGGTGGTCGCGCCGAACCCGGTTGTCTACGTTCCGCCGGCCGCGCCGGCCGCGCCGGCTGTCGTCGTGGCGCCCGCGCCGGTTGTCCCGGCACCGCCGCCGCCCGCGACGGCCGTCGTGGTCACGCCGAAGCCGGTTGTTTCCGCACCGCCGCCCGCGCCGGCTGTCGTGGTGGCGCCGAAGCCCGTGGCATATGTGCCGCCGCCCCCGGCTGTCGTCGTGGCACCCAAGCCCGTCGCTTATGTTGCGCCGCCCGTGGTGTATGCGCCGCCGCCCGTCGTCTACGTGGCGCCGCGCCGTGTCTACGTCGCACCGGCGCCGCGCCCGGCCGTCTGGGTGCCGGCGCATTGGGTCGGCCGCGTGTATGTGCCCGCGCACTGGTCCTGATGAGCCAGGCCATGCGATTCAGACTGCGCTTTGCTCGCGGTAACCGCGGTGCCGGCCCGGGACTTGCCAGCCGCGTGCGGCACGCCGGCTATCTCATGCGCACACCAAGGGGGGCGCCCCACCGCGCGAACGCGGACTTGACACGGCTTGCGAAAGCGCGCCGGCGTGTTCTGCGGGCATCGGACGAACGCGGCTCTCGCAAAGCAGGCGTATGGGTCACTCTCATCGTGGCGGCAGCGTTGTTGATCGCCGTGCAGCGCTTCGCCGCCAACACCGACGTGCCTCGCGAACTCCGCGCGATGGTCGCCTCGACGAATTGCGCAGCCCGCTACGCGGCCTTGCTGGATCTGGCGGAACTGGCGCGCCGCGACGGGACGGCGTCGGACGTGGTCATGCGGGGCTTGAGCACCCGGAGCGGCGCGCGCGGCGCACTGAGCGAATGCCCGCGCCTGAGCCCCGGCGGACCGGAGCAATAGCGGGCGGGCGCTGAAGACGCCAGCAGCTGGTTCGCCTTTTTACTGCTCCGACGACTCCGCCGCGAGCGTCAACGGAAAACGGATCGTGAAGGTCGTGCCCACGCCCTCGCGCGACGCGAAGTCGATGTGTCCGCTCAGCACGCGGCACAGTTCCTTCACGATGGCGAGTCCGAGCCCGGTGCCGGGAATGTCCTCGTCGGCGGCGCGCTCGAATTCGTGGAACACGCGGTCGGCGTCGGCAGGCGCAATGCCGACGCCTGTATCCGACACGCGGATCGACCAGTGTTCCGCGCCGGCCATGGCAAAGTGCAACTCGACCTGTCCGGATTGCGTGTATTTGATTGCGTTGGAAAGCAGGTTGACGGCGATCTGCTTGAGCTTCAGACGGTTCGACGTCACCACTGGCAGCGCGGGATCGAATGCCGGGCGCAGCGTGAGCCCCTTGGCCTCGATAGACGGCCGCGACGACACCACGAGTTCCTCGTAGAGCTCACGCAGGTCGACCTGGTCCAGCGTCAGCGGCGCGCCGTCGCCGAGTATCACCGAGTACTCGACCATCTGGTCGACGAGCGCTTTCATGTCTTCCGCCTGCCGGTTGGCCAGCGTCAACGCGGTGTCGGCCCTCGCGGGCGCGCGCGCGATCAGTTGCAGCGCCATCGAAAACGCATTGAGAAAATTTCGCAGATCGTGAACCACGCTGCGCGTGATGTGCATGCGCGACTCGTACAACTCGCCGACGAGCCGCTGTTTCAGCTTCAGTTCGTGGTTGGCGCGCTCGAGCCGGCCGGTGTATTCGTCGATCTTGCGGTCGCGTTCGCTGACCACTTCGCGGATCGACGTGAGCGTGACGACGCTCAGCGCTTCCGCGATCATGCGGCGCGCGCGCCTTTCGTGGCGGCGCGTGAACGCGTTGTCGGTCGCCGCGTAAGTGTCGAGCGCATCGGCGAGAACCTGGTGGAACAGATCCAGCTCGCGCACCAGCTCTTCGATCCGGTAGCCCTGGCGCCAGCGCACGATGCCGTGCTTTCGCGCATCGCGTTCGATGGCCGGTTCGACGCGTTCCAGGTCTTCGATATCGAGCGCCGCGCACAGGCCGTCGAGAATGTCCGGCAGATGGTCGGCGAGTTGCTGATAAGTGAGCTTGTCGGCTTCCACGAGGTCGGCGTCGCCGAAGACCGCTTTCATCCATTGCTCTGTCAATCGAACCCGCTCGGCGCGAACGAAATCGGCGAAGTTGCGCAGCGGGCTAACGCGTATCTCGCTCATAGTGCCCCGGTGGATAAGGTTTTGAAATTGTGCGCGTACCTGGAAAACGGCAAGTCATTATCGCCGCAATTGGACCGGATGGCGTCGAATTTGCGGGCTGGTGAAGTCATCCGCCGTGATCCTTCAGGAAATCGACAAACGCGCGCAGCGGCGCGGGCACATGGCGGCGGCCCGGATAATAGAGAAACGGTCCGGAAAAAGGCTGCCACCACGGCTTAAGAATCGGCTCCAGCGCGCCGCTGTCGAGATGCGGACGGAGCATGTCTTCGAACAGATGGATGACGCCGACGCCCGCGACGGCCGCGCTGATGGCGAGGTCCATCGCCGCGCCGGGCCGCACGAGCAGCGGTCCGGACGGATTCAGCTGCACCACTTCGCCGTCGCGCTCGAAAGACCAGGTCGGCGTCGCGCCGCTCGCGAACTGACCGCGCAGGCAGGCGTGCGAGAGCAGCTCGCGCGGATGCTGCGGGCGGCCGCGCGCGTCGAGGTAGGCGGGCGCCGCGGCGGTCGCAAAGCGCTGCACGCGCGGGCCGATCGGCACGGCGATCATGTCCTGTTCGAGCCGTTCGTCGTAGCGGATGCCGGCGTCGCAGCCGATCGAGAGCACGTCGACAAAGCCGTCTTCGACCAGCACTTCCACGCGAATGTCCGGATACGCTTTCAGAAACGGCGCGATGACGCCGGGCAGCACGATGCGCGCAGCGCTCGCCGGCACGTTGAGCTTGAGCGTGCCGCTCGGCTGCTCGCGGAATACATTGAGCACGTCGAGCGCCGCTTCCATTTCGCTGAAGAGCGGCGTCAGCTTGTCCAGCAGACGCAGGCCCGCTTCGGTCGGCGCGACGCTGCGCGTCGTGCGGTTCAGCAGGCGCAAACCGAGCCGGCCTTCCAGGCGGCGCACGGCCATGCTCAGGCTCGACGCGGAAACGCCGCCGCGGCGGGCCGCGTCGCGAAAGCCCCCGGCGCGCGCCACGGAGATAAAGGCGGTCAGGTCGTTGAGTTCCATGGCAACTGTTCATTAATGTGAACAACCCGTGCACGTTAGCCCGCTTTATTGAACGATGCAATCCCGGCGATACTCGGCCTGAACGACCATCAAGGAGAGCGTTATGCCCACTCTGAATACCACCGACACATTTCTTTTCGCCGATCGCCCGGTGCGGCGCATGGGCTATGGCGCGATGCAACTAGCGGGGCCCGGCGTGTTCGGGCCGCCGAAAGACCGCGACGCCGCGCTTGCCGTGCTGCGCGAAGCGCTCGCGCAAGGCGTCAATCACATCGACACCAGCGACTTTTACGGCCCGCACATCACCAACCAGCTGATTTGCGAGGCGCTGCATCCCTATCCGGACGATCTCGTCATCGTCACCAAGCTCGGCGCCGTGCGCGGCAGCGACGGTGCCTGGTTGCCGGCGCAGGAGCCGAAGGATCTCGCGCGCGGCGTGCACGACAATCTGCGCAATCTGCGCCTCGACGTGCTTGAGGTGGTCAACATGCGCCTGATGGGCGACGTGCATGCGCCGAGCGAAGGGTCGATCGAAAAGCAGATCACCGCGCTCGCCGAGATCCAGCAGCGCGGCCTGATCCGCCACATCGGCCTGAGCAACGCGACGCGCACCCAGATTGCCGAGGCGCAGCGCATGACCAGGATCGTCGGCGTGCAGAACCACTACAACCTGGTGCACCGTGCCGACGACGCGCTGATCGACGAGCTGGCGGAGCAGGGCATCGCCTATGTGCCGTTTTTTCCGCTCGGCGGTTTTACGCCGATTCAGTCGTCGGCGCTGACGGACATTGCGCGGACGCTCCGCGCGACGCCGATGCAGGTGGCGCTCGCCTGGCTGCTGCAGCGCGCGCCCAACATCCTGCTGATCCCGGGCACGTCGTCCGTCGCACATTTGCGTGAGAACCTGGCGGCGGCAAGTCTGGAACTGAACGGCGAAATTCTCGCGAAGCTGGATGCGATCGGCGCTGCCGGCGGTCGGACACACTATTAGGATGGCGAAGCATCGCGCCTCACACCGAATCCACGATGTGAGCGCGCAGCCACTGATGCGCCGGATCGCGATGCGAGCGCTCGTGCCACAGCATGGCCATTTCATAGCCGGGCACCTCGACGGGCGACTCGACCACGCGTAGCGCCGGGTTGTTGCGCACGAGCCGCGCGGGCACCATCGCCACGAGGTCGGTGTTCGCGAGCGCCGAAATGAGAAACAGGAAGTGCGGGACGGACAGCACCACTCGGCGCGACAGGCCGGCTTTCGCGAGCACGTCATCCGTCGGGCCCGCGAAGCCGCCGCCGTCGGGCGACACAATGGCGTGCTCGAACTTCGAGAATTGCGCCAATGTAGGCCGCCGTTTCAGCCGCGGATGATCCGCGCGGCCGGCAAGCACATAGCGCTCCGCAAACAGCACGCGCCGGCGTAAGCCGGCAGGCGCGCCTTCGCTCGTATGAAAGCCGAGGTCGATCTCGCCCTGTTCCGCCTGCTTCGCTATACGCGGGGGCGCCGCCTCGACAATCGCGAGCCGCGTGCCCGGCGCTGCCACGCGCAGCCGCTGCAGCGCCGGAAGTACGATCGTGGACTCCGCGTAGTCCGTCGCCGCAATGCGCCACGTTTGCGTGGCCAGCGCGGGGTCGAAAGGACGCGCCGGCGCCACGGCCTGCTCCAATGCTTCGAGCGCCTGTCGCAGCGGCTCGCGCAAGGCCTCCGCGCGCGCGGTTGCGCGCATGCCTCGCGGGCCGGGCAGCAGCAGCGGATCGCCCAGCACGTCGCGGAGCTTGGCGAGGTGCACGCTCACCGAAGGCTGCGAAAAGTTCAGACGCTCCGCAGCGCGTGTCACGTTGAGCTCCGCGAGCAGAACGTCCAGCGTGACCAGCAGGTTGAGGTCGAGCTTGCGCAGATTATTCATGGCAATACCTGTCATATCAGCAATTCATTTCCAATATACCGTGACGGCGCCTATCGTGTGCGTATCCCCACATCAATCAAGGCAAGCAAAATGAACGTGCTGATTGTTTATGCTCATCCCGAACCGCGGTCGTTGAACGGATCGCTGAAGGACTTCTCCGTGAGGCGCCTCCAGGAGGCGGGGCACGCGGTTCAGGTTTCCGATCTGTATGCGATGAACTGGAAGGCCCTGCTCGATGCGCACGATAGCGTTGCGCCCGCAACGGGCGACCGCTTCGACCCCTCGCGTGCGTCGAAGCATGCATTCGAGAACGGACTGCAAAGTCCGGACATCGCAGCCGAACAGGCCAAACTGAGGTGGGCCGACGCGGTCATTCTGCAGTTCCCGCTGTGGTGGTTCTCCATGCCGGCGATCATGAAGGGCTGGGTGGAGCGCGTCTACGCGTATGGTTTTGCGTATGGCGTGGGCGAGCATTCCGATGCGCGCTGGGGTGATCGCTACGGCGAGGGTACCTTCGCCGGCAAGCGCGCGATGCTCGTCGTCACCACGGGAGGATGGGAATCGCACTACAGCCCGCGCGGCATCAATGGCCCGATCGACGACGTCCTGTTCCCGATCCAGCATGGCATTCTCTATTACCCCGGCTTCGACGTGCTGCCGCCGTTCGTGGTGTATCGCACGAGCCGCGTCGACGAAGAAAGATTTCTGCAGGTGCGCGACGCGCTCGGCGAGCGCCTCGACAATCTCTGGACCACGGCGCCGATACCGTTTCGTCCGCAAAACGGCGGCGATTATCGGATTCCCGAGCTGACGCTGAGGGAAGACATCGCGCCGGGCCGCGCGGGTCTTGCTGTGCACATCAAATAGGTGTACTGCGCATGCATGTTACGACGCATGCGTTGCGCATCGAGCGAGGTCAATCGTAGGGTTCGCTGAAATTTGGCTGTAAGTCGCTGTTGTTAGAGTCGTCGCTGGAATTTGCCGCCCCGTATGCAGTTGTGTATTGCCTGCTGCATCGACTGTGTTTGCCGCACATGTAGACAGGGAGAGCGACGAATATGAGTACCGCACTTGATGCACTTAGGGCCAGCAGGTCACTTGGCGCACGTGGCGCACGGTTGGGCTGGCTGGTCGCGATGCTGCTGCTTGCAGCGCCTGCATGGGCGTTCCAGTCGCGCGTCGTGACGATTCCGAGCGCGGCCATGCACAAGTCGCTAGAAGCGACGGTCGTGTTGCCCGACCGCTATGCACGCGGCAAGGCGGCCGACCGGTTTCCGGTTGTCTATCTGCTGCACGGTTCGGGCGGCGATTACACCGACTGGGCCGCCAATTCGCCGATCGGCAAACTCGCGGACCGCTATGGCGTGATTCTCGTCATGCCCGACGGCGGCCGTGAAAGCTGGTACATCGACAGTCCCGTCGATGCAGGCAGCCGTTACGCCACTTATGTCGGCAGCGAAGTCGTCGCTTACATCGACATGCATTTCCGCACCATTGCGACGAAAGACGCGCGCGCGATCACCGGCTTGAGCATGGGCGGATTCGGCGCACTGCATATCGCGCTCGACCGGCCCGACGAATTCGGCGCTGCCGGCAGCATGAGCGGCGCAGTGGACCCGCGCGGCTGCGAGGACGAGCCGGGCATCGACCAGGTGTTCGGCGATCCCGCCGGCCACGCCGATTTCTGGAACCGCGAGGCGATTGTCGAGCACGCGCGCAGCTTTGCCAGCGCGCATATTGCGCTGATGATCGACTGCGGCATGAACGATTCGCTCGTGCATTCCAACCGGATGCTGCATGCACGCCTGCTCGAGCTCGGCGTGCCGCATCGCTATGCCGAGCGGCCCGGCGGCCACACGTGGAAGTACTGGTCCAATGCGGTGCAGTACCAGGTGCAGTTTTTTGCCGCCGGTTTCAGGCGCAATGGCAGCAGCGCTGTGGCTTGAGGCGTGCCGGCGGTTTTATTTCGGTTGCCGAAGCAAATTGTCTCGCGCATCAGTCGATAATCAGTCGATGCCATGAAAGACAGCGTCGTCGGGACCGAGATACGCGGGCGGGCGCCAGGCCGCGTCGCGCATGGAATGCTGAACCAGCTTTTCGACGCCGAGCAGCACCGCGAATATCGCCATCCGCACTGGAATGCCGTTGTCCGTCTGCCGGAAAATGGCGAGCCGCGAGTCGTGATTGAGGTCCACGCTCAGGTCGTTCGCGCCCGGCCGGCTGTCGCGCGGCAGCGGGTGCATGATGAGCGTGTCGCTGCCGCACACGCTGTCCACCAGCGCCTGATTGATCTGGAAATCCGGCGTGTAGCCTTCGAATGATTCGTCGGTAAAGCGCTCTTTCTGAATGCGCGTGGCGTACACCACGTCGGCGCCGCGCAGCCCGCTCGGCAGGTCGTGAGTCTGTTCGATCACATGTCCGTTGCGCGCAATCTGCTCGATGATATAGCCCGGCATTTCCAGCATGGGCGGCGAGATCAGCGTGAACTTGATGCCGCGATAAAGCGCCAGCAGCTTGACGAGCGAGTGCACTGTGCGCCCGTATTTCAGGTCGCCGACAAGCGCGATATGGGCGCCGTCGACAATCTTGCCGAGCCGCGAGAACTCGCGCTGAATGGTGTACAGGTCGAGCAGGGCCTGGCTTGGGTGCTCGCCGGGGCCGTCGCCGCCGTTGATCACCGGCACGTTGGTCGCACGCGCGAATTCGGCCACCGAGCCTTGCTCCGGGTGGCGGATCACCAGCGCGTCGACGTAGCCGCTCATCACGCGGCTCGTGTCGTAGATCGACTCGCCCTTGGCCATCGACGAAAACGTAAAGCCTGTGGTGTCGCACACGGAGCCGCCCAGCCGGCAGAACGCCGCGCCGAAGCTCACGCGCGTGCGAGTGCTCGCCTCGAAAAACAGATTGCCGAGCACCGCGCCTTCGAGCACGCGCGAAATTTTGCGGCGCCGCGCGATGGGCTGCATGATGTCCGCGACTCGAAAGAGCGCCTCCACCGAGTCGCGCGAAAACTGGTCGACCGACAGCAACTGCGGCTTGCCTTCCCACAGCATCTGGCTCGCCAGTGATTGCGAATCTACGCTTTGCGTATACTTTTCGCCCGGTTCGCCGTTTACCACGATCTCGGAGACGAAACGCTCGACAATCTCCGGCATGGCCCGCGACTCCTGCGAATCGTCAGGGAGAAGCCATGTGTCGAGCGCTCGCCGCGACACGCCGATGCGGCCCGCGAAGGTATCGCGCGTCATGTTCAGGCGCCGCATGGCGTCGCGGAGAAAGGCTTGTTGGGGGACGCTCATGGAGGCACCTGTCGGAAAGTGTGCGCGCGGACTATACGCGGTGCGTATATTAGTTTGGCTGCCGCAGAAGTCAAGTCATTTCGAGATACGCTTTGCCAATTCGCTTTGGGCGCGGTTACACTGCGCTTCATGCTCTTCGGCCCGACTCCTTCCCTCCGCGCGTTGACCGCGACGCGTTCCGCCTTCGCAGACGCGGCGCTCGCACGCGCGCGCCGTTCGCTCGCGATCGCGCTGTGCGTCGAGCAATGCCGTCCGGAACTCGGCGCCAAAGCCAAAAAACAGCCGCTCATCTGACCGGAGCACGCTGTTCCGTCAGATGCGACGGAACAGCGGATCGCGCGCTCCAGCGGTCTTTCCTGTCTTTCCCCTTCGCACGCTGCCGGAATCGATACGGTCGCTCATCGACGTAAGAGGAAAGACATGTCTATTTTTTCGGGTATCTGGATTCCGCTCATCACGCCTTTCGCGGATGGCGCGGTGGATCACGCCGCGTTGCGCGCGCTCGTGCGCCGTTACGGGGATGCGGGCGTCGCCGGCATCGTCGCGTTAGGCACGACGGGTGAGCCAGCCGCGCTCGACGACGCGGAACAGGACGCCGTCATCGCGACCATTCTGGAGGCGGCGGGGGCCGGCCGCGGCGGTACCTCGGAGCCGGGCGCGCCGTTGCCGGTGGTGGTCGGCGTGTCGGGCAACTACACCGCCAGCATGCGCGAGCGCATTCAGCAACTGAATGCGCTGCCCATCGCGGGGGTGTTGATGGCCGCGCCGTACTACGTGAGGCCGTCGCAGGCGGGCATTGTCACTCATTTCATGACGCTCGCCGATGCCAGCGAAAAGCCCGTCGTGCTCTACGACATTCCCTATCGCACCGGCGTGCGGCTCGAACTCGACACGCTGCTCACGCTGGCCGCGCATCCGCGGATTCAGGCGGTGAAGGACTGCGCCGGTTCGCTCGACACCACGCTTGCGCTGATTCGCGACGGACGCTTGCAGGTGCTGACGGGCGAAGACATGCAGATCTTCAACACGCTCTGCCTCGGCGGCAGCGGCGCGATTGCCGCGTCGGCGCATGTGCGCACGGAGCAGTTCGTCGCGCTTTATCGCGCGCTGGCGGCAGGTGCGCTCCAAGAAGGGCGGCGCATTTTTCACACGCTCGTGCCGCTGATCCATGCGTTGTTCGCCGAGCCGAATCCCGCGCCGGTGAAGGCGTGGCTCGCATCGCAAGGGCTGATACGCGACGAACTTCGCCTGCCGATGACGCGCGCGAGCACAACGTTAGCGGAGCGCCTCGCGGCATGGGAGCGGGACTGAACGCGGCGGTCGCAGCCTCACGCGGCGTATTTGAGATGCTGCTTCCGGCTGCAAGGCGATAATCGGCGCCCTCTATCGATTATCGTCGCCGGCATGGGTCCGGCTCATGCCGCATGCAGTCAGTTGAGTTGATCGGATCCTTGTTTGCCGTCCATGTGCCGGCCGCGTGCCGCTTGCGGCGCGCGGCATGCCGCGCGCGTGCCGGAGCACGCTGATGGGGACCACGTTTCGAGCGCGCGCCCGGCTCGCCAGCGGTTCAGTGGGCCTCGTGACGCGCCGTTCTGCGACGACGCTTGCGCTTGCCGCCGCGCTGCTTGCTGCGGTGCTTGCGCTCGCCGCGGGCATTGCGATCGGCCTGCATTGGTCCGCACGCGACGCCTCCGGCATGCAAACCGCAAACCGCATCGAGCGCGATTATGCAATCGACCAGCTCGGTAAGCTCGACGCTTCGGTCGCGCAAATCGAGCCGCGCATTGCGCGCCTCACCGCACAGGTCGATGCGCTGCGCGATTTCGAAGCACGGCTGAATACGCCACGGCCGGCGCCGCGCGCGCCTGCCGCGGCGCCGTCGGTGTCGTCCGTTCCGTCCGCTTCACCGGCGCTGCCCGCTTCCAGCGGCGATACGTCCGCGACCGATAGCGAAGGCGAGGGCGGCCCCGCCTTGCCGCCACGCCGCTGCACGGGCGGCACGGGCCGCACGTCGCGCTTCGGCGCCCGCCCCGACGTGACGCGCACCGGCGAGCAACTGGACTGCATCGCGGCCACGCTGGGCGCGCTCGAGCAACAAACCCTCGCGCATGCGGTCGCTTACGCCGCGTTCCCCGGCCGCATGCCGGCCGACGGCGCGCGCTTCGGCTCGCCATTCGGCAACCGCACGGATCCCTTCTCGCATCGGCTGAGTTTTCATCCGGGCCTCGACCTCGTCGCGAAGACGGGCACGCCGATTCTTGCCGCGGCAGGCGGCCGCGTGGTGCTTGCGGGCGAGAAGTCCGGCTACGGCAACGCAGTCGAAATCGATCACGGCAATGGACTCATGACGCGCTACGGCCACGCGTCGCGCATCGTCGTGCATGCCGGCGATCTGGTGCTGCCGCGCCAATACATCGCGGACGTCGGCTCGAGCGGACGCTCGACCGGCCCGCATCTCCATTTCGAAGTATTGATCAACGGCGCGCCCGTCGATCCAGCTGCCTACCTTGCGCTTTTCGACACTCGTTCGCATGACTAACCGGTTTTTTTCTCGCGACGCATGTTCCCTGACGCGTCGCGCGTACGCGCTGGCGCCGGTGCGTCGCCTACGCGTTCGCGTGGCGGTATGGGCGCTGGTTGGCAGCTTGAGCGCGCTGGGCGGCGCCGCGGCAGTGTTGATCGGCGAGGCATGGCGCGCCGGCCTGCCGCTCGCACAATGCCTGCCGGTTCCCGTCGATAAGAGCGCCGAGCAGGCCGAACTGGCCCGCGTGCGGTTTGCCTTGGCTGAGGAGTCGGCGGCGCGCGCGGCGGTGCAAAAGACAGCGGACAGCGCCGCGGCCGAGGTTGCGCGGCTCAACGACGAATTGCAGTTCCTGCGCGGCCAGAGCCGGACGGCACGGCGCTAGGTTCGCTCGACACGTTTTATTTTCGGAGTACTTATGTTCAGCAAGAAAAAATCCGCAGGCATCCGGCAGTCGAAGCTTGCCACTCTGATTGCGCACGACGTGCGCGTGACAGGCGACCTCCAGTTCACAAACGGCCTGCGACTGGACGGTTACGTGAAGGGCAACGTCAGCGGCGAGTCCGGCAGCCAGACACTGCTCGTGCTGAGCGATCGCGGTTCGATCGAAGGCAACGTGCACGGCTACGACGTCGTGATCAACGGCAAGATTGTCGGTGACGTCATTGCCGATCACTTCGTCGAACTGCAAGCCAACGCGCATGTCACGGGCAACATCTACTATCAGCAACTGCGCATGGACTGCGGAGCCTCGGTGGACGGCAAGCTCACGCGTCGCGAGAGAGCGGAAGCACCTGTGCCGCTTACGTCGATGGTCGATCCTGCCCGCGAATAAGGCTCAATGACGCCGGATCCCCCTCATACCATGCCCGACAGCGACCGGCGTTGGCTCGGTTCGTCGTGGTGCGGCAGAGGCTCGCGAGCCGTTGCCGGGCCCAGACTGGTCCGCGAATTCCGCGCGAGAGCGAGCCGTTCGCTGGCGCTGCGGTCCAGCGTCGCGAGCATGTCGCGTTCGAGAATCAGCAGTTTGAAGGCCAGCACGATGAGCCCGCTTGCGAGCAGGACATCCCCGGCGAACACCACGGCGTAGACCGCGGACGTGGTCCGCGGATTGCCGATCAGCAGGGCGAGATTGGCGTGGTCGAGCAGCACCAGCGTGAGCGGTACGATCGCACCCAGCGTGGCGATCGTCGCGCCGATTGCGACGACGGTGCGCGCCATGCCGAGATGCGGACGGCGCCGGCGGCACACTTCGTACAGCGTGGCCGCGCGATAAGGCGCGAAGAACAGCGCGAGCAGCACGGCGCGCGGCAACATGGGCAGCTCGAGTAGCAGCGCGCCGCCATACAGCACGCAGAACGCGCACGTGACGATAAACGCCGTGCGCCATGCCATCGGCACACCGAATAATGCCCGCGTGCCGGCCCAGATCAGGATGCGGCTTTGCAGCGCGAACGCCGCGGTGGCGAAGAGGAGAAAATCGGTGCGCCACGCCGAACGCAGCGCGAAACAGGCGGAGGCCGCGGCGAGCAGATAAAACGCGGCGGCCCAGAGGCGGAATGCGCCGACTTGCGCGAACATCCGCGAAAGCACGGTGGCGATCAGCGCGCAGCACAGAAACGTGATCAGGCACAACGAGGTGAACGTCGCTACATCGAATCTCATGAAGTCTCCAGCACCTGTGCAGCGTTTATTGTTTATTGTTGAACCGTACTACTGTGCGGCGACGTTTGCCTGAGCGGGGTAGGACCTGCGCGCACGGAGTGCGACGCGCAGACGGCGCGGCGCTGCCGGACATTGCGCCGCTGCATCGGCATAAAACGTCCGCACAGAACGTCCGCATAATGCGTCAGCAGGCGTCCGCCGTCAGGGTCTGTCCTCGCAACAAATCCCCGAAGGCTTCCGCAGTGAGCGGCTTGCCGAGCAGGAAGCCTTGCATCTCGTCGCACCGCATGGCCTTCAGCATGTGCAGTTGCGACTCGGTTTCCACGCCTTCCGCCACCACATCCATTTCCAGCGAATGCGCGAGCGCGATGATCGCGGACACGATCGCGCTGCCTTCCTCGCCGTGGGCGTCAAGGCCGTTCGTGAAGAAGCGGTCGATCTTCAGCTGCTTCACGCGAAAGCGCTGCAGATACGCGAGGCTCGAATAGCCGGTGCCGAAATCGTCGATGGCGATCTCAAAGCCGCTTGCCTGAAATTCGCGGAGCATCTCGATCGTTCTGGCCGCGTCCTGCATGGCCACCGTCTCGGTAATTTCGAACATGATCTGCTCGCAGCGCACGCCCTCTGCATTGACGATGTCGAGCATGGTCGGCACAAGGTCGGCCTGCAGGAGCTGCCGCGGCGACAGATTGATCGCCACCTTGATGGGCGGCAGGCCTTGCGCGATCCAGCGGCGGATCTGCCGGCACGCCTCGCGCAAAACCCAGTAGCCGATCTGCACGATCTGCCCCGAGCGCTCGGCAATCGGAATGAACTCCAGCGGCGCCAGTGTGCCGAGTTGCGGATGATGCAAGCGGATCAGCGCCTCCGCGCCCGCGAGCGTCTCGCTCTTGCCGTCGAATTTGGGCTGGAAATGCAGCGTGAAATGACGCTCGGCGAGCGCCTCCCGCAACGCGTTCTGGATTTGCAGCGTGCGCGTCGCGGCTTCGTTCATGCGCCGCTCGAAGAAACGGTAGGTGCTGCGGCCCGCGCGCTTCGCTTCGTACATCGCGGCGTCCGCGTGTTTGAGCAGCGTGTCCACGCTATCGCCGTCTTCGGGAAAGAGCGCGATGCCGATGCTCGGCATCACCTGCAGCGGTTGCGAATCGGCCCACGTGTCGCGCCGCATCCGCTCAAGCACGCCTTCGGCGAGCGCCGCCGCATCCGTGCGCGAAGCGAGGTTCTCGGAGAGCACCACGAACTCGTCGCCGCCGAGGCGCGCCACCGTGTCGCCCGCGCGCACGCAGATCAGAAGACGCTGCGCGAACGCGGAGAGCACCTGATCGCCGGCGGAATGACCGAGCGAGTCGTTGATCGTTTTGAAGCCGTCGAGATCCATGAAAAGGATCGCGAACAGCGACCGCTGGCGCCGCGCCGCATGAATGGCCCGCTCGATGCGCTCGGTCAGCGTGGCGCGGTTCGGCAGTCCGGTGAGCGTGTCGAGCGTGGCGAGCCGCACGATCTGCCCGTTGAGCTTCGACACGGCGCCGACGAGAAAGCTGGTGCGCGCATCGAATCGCGACAACAGCAGCGTGACGATCAGAATCGCGAAGGTGAACAGGATCACGGAGGTGGCGAGCCACGCGGCATTCACACCGGCGGCGGCGCCGCAGATCGCGCCGGGTGCGAAATCGGCCGCGGCCATGGCCACGTAATGCATGCCGCTGATGGCAATCGCCATCACGAGCGCGGCGCCGAAGCGCTTGCGCAGCACATGGCGCGCGTCGTCGTTGCTGAGCGCGCGCGCCATCCACAGCGCGGCGCTGGAGGCGCCGATCGCAATGGCGAGCGAGGCCGCGAACCACGCCGGTCGATAGCTGATGCCGGGCGACATGCGCAACGCGGCCATGCCGCTATAGTGCATGCCCGCGATGCCGAGGCCCATGAACGCCCCGCCGCCGACAAGGCGCGCGGCCGTCAGCTGTGTGTGCGTGGTCAGGCAGAGGGCGAGATAAGAGGCGCCAATGGCGAGCGCGAGCGAATAGGCCGTGTCGGCGAAATCGTAGCCGAGCGGAATCGGCAGCGAAAACGCGAGCATGGCCACGAAGTGCATCGACCAGATGCCGACGCCGAGCGCCAGCGCACCGCCCATGCGCCAGACGTGCCGCAACCGCGGCGACGCCAGCACGTAGATGCGGCCGGTCAGATCGAGTGCCGTGTACGACGCGAGCGTCGCGACGACAAACGACATGGCCACCAGCCAGGGATTGTATGAGCTCTGCATGTCAGGTCCAACCGCGAGGGAGACGCGGTTGAACTTGTTATCGACACTTCAGCGCTTTTATTTAATTGAATTTCAATATGTTAGCGATTGGCTGACGGTGCTGGCCGCGGGCAGTCGCGCGACATCGGCCTCACAGCGACTGCGCTGAAAAGGTATCGCATTGGCGGATGTCGCCCGTCGTCATGCCGCGCTTGAGCCACCGCTGGCGCTGCTCGCTCGTGCCGTGCGTGAATGCTTCCGGCACGACGCGCCCTTGCGATTGCCGCTGCAAGCGGTCGTCGCCGATCGCGCCTGCGGCGTTCAATCCCTGCTCGAAGTCGCCCGGCTCCATCAGCTTCGCGTTCTGCTGCTGCGCGACTGCCGCCCACACGCCCGCGAAACAGTCGGCCTGCAACTCGAGGCGTACGGACAACGCGTTGCCGCGTGCCTGCGACATGCGCGCCCGCGCGGCTTCGTACTTGTCCGAGATGCCGAGCACGTTCTGCACGTGGTGCCCCACCTCGTGTGCGATCACATAGGCCTGGGCGAAGTCGCCGCTTGCGCCGAAGCGATCGCGCAACTCGCGGTAAAACGACAGATCGATATAAACAGTGCGGTCGGGCGGACAGTAGAACGGCCCCATCGCGGACTGACCCGTGCCGCAAGCGGTCGGCGTGGCATCGCTGAACAGGACGAGCTTGGGCGCAGGGTAGTCCTGATTGAACTGCGTGCGGAAAATGTGTTGCCAGGTCCGCTCCGTGTTGCCGAGCACGCGGCGCACGAAGTGACTGCCGGCGTCCTCGGGGCGCGCGTTGGTCGGCGCGGTGGCCTGCGGCGCGTTGCCTTGCAGCACCTGCGCGCCGTTGATGATGGTCATCGGATTAATGCCGAAGAAGTACGAGGCGGCCAGCGCAATAATGATCGTTCCAATGCCGATGCCGCCGCCGACCCGCATCCCGCCGCCGCGCCGGTCTTCGACGTTCTGGCTTTCCACTTCATCATCAAGGCGCATGGTGTTTTCTCCGTGATCGCGTGCAACAGGCTGTGACGCATTGCGGTCCACTGCCGCAATGGAGCAGTAAGCATACCCGCGCGGTGTGCCCATGTGGGACGGCGCGCGGACGGATGGTCACGGTTCCTTCAGACCTGACAAAATGGCTAGCGATTTTCCTCCGGTTCGGCCGAGCTCAGCGTATATCCTTCGTCGAGCCATCCGGTGACGCCGCCCGCCATCAGCTTGACGGGGCGTCCAAGCCGCGCGAGGCGGAGCGCGCCGCGTGCCGCGCCGTTGCAATGCGGACCGGCGCAATACGTGACGAAAAGCGTACCGACGGGATAGCCGGCAAGCTTCGACTCGACGATCTTGCCGTGCGGCAGGTTGAGCGCGCCCGGCACGTGGCCGGCCGCGAAGTGTGCCGGGCTGCGCACGTCGAGCAGCACGAAGCCCGGCGTGCCGCTTTGCAATGCGGCGAATACATCGGCGCAATCGGTTTCGAATTGAAACTGGGCTTCGAAGTGGGCGATCGCCGCGGCGCCGGGCGCGGCGGGCACGGCCGTGACGGCGTTGGCGGCGCTTAGGGGCGTTATGGCGCTTGTGGTGCCGAGCTCAGACATGATGAGACCTCCGTGAAATAGCGTGTGCGTGAGATGAGGGCGTCGTTTTGCGATTCAGGCCGCTCATTGTGTCGCCTGGGTGCGCACCGGATAAGTGGCGCAATCGACAATCTTCGGTAACATCACGCCATGCACAATCATCTTGTCGTCGCGCTGGCCTACGACCGGCTCTGCACGTTCGAATTCGGCTGCGTGACCGAGTTGTTCGCGCTCGAACGCCCGGAGCTCGGCGTGAACTGGTATCGCTTCGGCGTTTGCGCGGCGGAGGCCGGGCCGATTCGTGCGGCCGGCGGTATCACGCTTGCAGCGCCGTACACGCTTAGGCTGCTGGATCGCGCGGACACCATCGTGATACCCGGCTGGCGCGATGCCGACGAAATGCCGCCCGAACCGCTGCTGAAAAAGATTCGCGCCGCGTACAAACGCGGTGCGCGCCTGTGCTCGATCTGCTCGGGCGTGTTTGTACTCGCGGCAGCCGGTGTGCTCGACGGCAAGACGGTCACCACGCACTGGCGTTATGCCGCGAAATTGCAGGCGCGTTATCCGAATCTGCGCGTGCAGCCCGACGCGCTCTATATCGACGAGCAGCAGATCATCACGTCGGCGGGATCGGCGGCGGGGCTCGACATGCTGCTGCATCTCGTGCGCCGCGATCACGGCAGCGCGGTCGCAAACCGCGTCGCGCAGCGGCTCGTCGTGCCGCCGCATCGCGAAGGCGGTCAGGCGCAGTTCGTGCCGCGTCCCATGCCCCACGACGAAAGCGGGCGCCTCGCGAGACTCATGGTCTGGGTGCGCAGTCATCCCGCGTTGCCGCACACGCTGCGCTCGCTCGCCGAGCGCGCCGCGATGAGTCCGCGCACGCTGCAGCGGCAGTTTCGTGACGCGACAGGCATGGCGCCGTATGAATGGCTGGTGCGCGAGCGCGTGGCCGTCGCGCGGGAGTTGCTGGAAGCGCCGAATCCTCTGCCGATGGCGCGCGTCGCGCAACTCGCCGGCTTCGGCTCCGAAGAATCGCTGCGGCGCCACTTCAGGCGCATCGCGCTGACGAGCCCGGGGGCGTATCGTAAGAAGTTCGGCGCTACCATGGCGTAGCCGCGCGAGCGTACCGCAAGCCGCAGTTCGATGGCGCAACAGGGCGCCTGCAAGGAACCCCACATGATCGACGTTGCCGAGACTATCGCCCGCTTTAACGCCGGGCGCGATCCCGAACGGCTCGCCATGAAATACAAGGCGATGCGCACGTCGCCTTTCGTATTCCTGCGCGGCACGTGTCATCTGTTTTACGAGCGCCTGCCGCAAGCCGGCGTGCTCGACGACGCGCCGCCCGTGTGGATCTGCGGCGACATGCATCTGGAAAACTTCGGCAGCTACAAGGCGGACAACGGCCTCGTCTATTTCGACAACAACGATTTCGACGAGGCGTGCCTCGCGCCGAACCTCGCCGAACTGGCGCGTTTGCTCACCAGCGTGCTGGCCGGTGCCGCCGATCTCAAGCTGAGCCGCGCGCAGGCGCTGGCGCTCTGTCATACGGCCGTGGAGGCGTATGGCGCGGCGCTCGCCTTCGGCAAGGCGCGCTGGGTCGAGCGCGAGACGTCCTCCGGCATGGTGCGCGACCTGTTCGATGCATTGGTGAGCCGCACGCGCGCCGCGCATCTGGACCGCCGCACCACACTCAAGGGCAAGACGCGCACGCTCAAGGTAGACGGCAAGAAAGCGCTGCCCGTGAGCGATGAACGGCGCGCCGCGGTCACGCAGTTCATGCAGCAGTTCGCTGCCGGCGAAAGCGATCCGGATTTTTATCGCGTGCTCGACGTCGCGCGTCGCATTGCGGGAACGGGAAGCCTCGGCGTGGACCGTTATGTGATTCTCGTCGAAGGCAAGGGCTCGCCGGACGGCAACTATCTGCTCGATCTGAAAGAAGCGCTGCCTTCTTCGGTCGTGCCGCATGTGCGCACGCCGCAGCCAGCATGGCGAACCGAAGCGGAGCGCGTCGTCGAGATTCAGCGGCGAAATCAGGCGGTTTCGCAGGCGTTTTTGCACGCGGTGGATTTCAACCAGCGCTCGTATGTGCTGCGCAGCTTGCAGCCTTCGGAAGACCGCGTCGCGTTGCAGGATTGGGACGGCAAACTGCCCAGGCTCGAAGCAGTGGTCGGCAGCATGGCCGAGTTGAGCGCATGGGCGCATTTGCGCAGCGGCGGCCGGCAGAAGTCGTCCATTGCCGATGAAATGATCGCGTTCGGCAATCGCGCCGACTGGCACTCGCCGCTGATCGAACTCGCGACACAGTGCGCGGCACAGGTCGCGGCGGACTGGAAAACGTATTGCGACGCTTACGATCGGGGTGCCTTTGCGGTCTAGTTCGATGAGGCCGGTGCGCACCTGAAGATAAAAACCAGGAAAACGTTTGCGTGTTCAAACAGGCGTTTGCCGTTCGCACCGGCCTGCACGCGTTGCTCGCCGTCATCAGGTTTACCCGCTGTTTCAGAGCTTAAAATGCGCCACTATCGTGCACCGGCGCGACACACGTGTAATAGACCGCAACAGTGCTTTGCGGTTTTCCCTCATTTAATTCACCCTCTTATGACGTAGACTTCCCAGTAACAAAAATGGTTACGGGGTGCGAGATGTTGGCCGTTTTCATCATCGCCTGTCCGATCTGCATTGCGGCGCTTTTCGGTTTTGCGCGGCATGTCGATCCACGGACGGGCCACTTCAAGCGTTGACGTTCAACGTCGCGATTTCGGGCCGAGCCGGCACGTAGGGTCTGCTGCCGGCTTTCAGCATTGCCGGTCGCGGTCGTATTCGCAGGCCTTGCCAGAGGTGCCGCGTCGCGGCACGATGCGCGATTACCTGAGCGTGGGGCAGCATCGCGTATGCGAGACTTTCTGGCGAATTGGACGGCGCGCGGGAGCGTGCTGAAGGGCGTGCTTCCGTTGAACCGCGCGGCCGCCATGCGCGACGCGCTGGCGGGCGTACAGCTCGCGTCAATGGACATACCGCAGGTGCTCGGCTACGCGCGCATTGCCGGCATGCCTGCCGTTACCGGTCTTTACACTGTCTTTCTGCCGCTTATCGCGTTCGCCTTGTTCGGCGCGTCGCGACACCTCGTCGTTGCTGCCGATTCGGCCACCGCCACCATCTTCGCAAGCCGCCTGTCGACCATGGCGCCGGTTTCGGGCGCCGAGTATGCGTCGCTCGCCGCGATGGTCGCGTTGCTGACCGCCGCGCTGCTGCTCATCGCGCGCATTTTCAAACTGGGCTTTCTCGCCGACTTCCTGTCGCGCACGGTGCTGGTCGGTTTTCTTGCCGGAGTCGGCGTGCAGGTCGGCATCGCAATGCTGGGCGATATGCTGGGCTTGCCCGGTCACGCGGCGCGCACGACGGATCAGCTGGTGCTCGTCGCGCTCCACTGGGCGCAGCTCAATGTGCCGACGCTGGCCATTTCCGTGCTCGTCGTGAGCGCGGTGCTGGTTTTCAAACGCGTCTGGCCGCGCCTGCCCGTGCCGTTGATCGCCGTGGTGGGGGGCATTGCCGCGAGCGATCTCTACGGTTTCGCCGCGCACGGCATTGCCGTACTGGGTCCGGTGACAGGCGGCTTGCCGGCGCTGCGCATGCCGTCCGTCACCTGGCAGCAGATGCTCGATCTCGTGCCGGTCGCCGCCTCCTGTTTCGTGATGATCGTCGCGCAGAGCGCCGCGGCGAGCCGCGTGTTCGCCGAGCGGCATCATGAAGCGGCCGACACCAATACGGACCTGCTCGGCATCGCCGCGGCCAACGCAGCGGCGGCGTGGTCGGGCGCCTTCGTCGTGAACGGCAGTCCGACGCAGACCGCCATGGCCGACCGCGCGGGCACCCGCAGCCAGTTCGCGCAGATCGTGTTTGCAGCGGTGGTCGCCGTGGTGCTGCTGTTCTTCAGCCGCCTTTTGCAGTATTTACCGCGCTGCATTCTGGCCAGCATCGTCTTCACGATCGCAGTCGGACTGGTGGATATCAGGACGCTCATTGCGATTCGCCGCGAAAGTCCGGGGGAATTCGCGCTCGCCGTCTCCACCGCGGCGGCCGTGGTGCTGATCGGCGTCGAGCACGGCATTCTGCTTGCGGTGGCCGTGTCGCTGCTGCGTCACGTGCGCCACAGCTATCGCCCGCATACGATGATTCTCGCGCCCGGCGACGACGGACTATGGATTCCGGTGCCCGCGGTTCCAGGCACGCAGACTGCGCCGGGGCTGATCGTTTATCGCTTCGGCGCCGATCTGTTCTATGCGAACGACCACTTTTTCGTCGACGATACGCGCAGCCTGATCAACCATGCGCCGAGCACGGTGCGCTGCTTCGTGATCGATGCGAGCGCAATTACCGACCTCGACTATTCGGCGGCGCGCTCCGTGGGCGAGCTGTGCGGCCTCCTGAAGCAGAGCGGTATCCAGGTGATGTTCGCGCGCGTGAACCGCTATCTGCGCTCGGACATGGACCGGCACGGCATTACGCCGATTATCGGCGCAAGCTGTATTTTCGGCACCTTGCACGAAGCGCTGCATGCAGCGGGGGTCGTGCAGCCCGCCGACAAATGAGGCGGTTTAATTTTTTGACGTCAGCAGTCTGAGGCCGGCAATGCCGAACATGACGGCGAGCGAGCCGTCGAGCCAGCGGCGCACCGCGATGTAAATGCGCCGCGCCGATGCCGTCGAAAACAGCAGCGCATAACTGCTGAACACCGACACGCCGATGCACATGCAGCCGAGCACGACGGGCGCGGTGTGCGCCCCATGTGCACCGCTACCCGCCGACGACATGGCAAGCGACACGATCGACATCCACACCAGAATCGCTTTCGGATTCGTGAGATGCAGCAGCAGGCCGCGCATATAGAGCCGCCTGAGCGGTTCGTCCTCACGCGCGCGGCCCGCCGGCAAGCCGGCCGGCGCGAGCGCCGAGCGCGCCGACTTGACGCCGAGCCAGAGCAGATACAGACCGCCGGCGATCTTGATCGCGACGAGGCAACCCGAGTAAGCGGCGAGCACCGCCGACAATCCTAGCCACGCGAGCAGCGCCCAGAAAAACGAGCCCGACACGACGCCGAGCGCAAACGTGAGCGCCGCGCGGCGGCCCGCGCTCATCGCGAGAGACATGATGGCCAGATTGCTCGGGCCGGGGCTTGCCGTGCCGACGAAGTAGGCGCTGTAGGCGATCAGGACATCTGCGGTGAGAAAAGCGCTGGGCGTCATGGGCTCGGACTCGCGGGCGGGCAGGGAACCACCATTGTGCGCGCCGCGCGGGCGAGCGCACAGATACAGTTGAGCAAGCGCTGATCGGCACAATCGTGCTGCGCCGGCAGTTGGCGGGACACCCATGCTGCCGGCAGGCCGCGGCTCATGCCTGTGCCGCGCTCCCGATGCAGTCGGCGAGCGCCGCGGCCACCGCTTGCCGGCTATGGCGCGGGCGCTGCACCAGCCCGATCTCGCGATGAAACGTCGCCTCGTCGAGCGGCAGGGCCGCGACGCCAGCGGGCCATTTGCCGAGGCCTGCCGTGTCGGGAATCAGGGCGATGCCGATGCCTCGCGCGACCAGTTGCGCGATCGCCTGCAATTCGTCGAGCTCCAGCACGTCGTGCACATTGAGCCGCGCGCGCCGCAGAAATCGGTCGACGAGCCGGCCGCCGAACGAAGTCCGGTCGTAACGGATAAACGGCTCGCTCTTCAGCAACTCACGCCACGAGCGCTTGCCGCGCGCCAGCGCTTTCGGCACGAGCAGCACGAAGGGCTCGGTCACGAGCGTGCGCCATTCCAGTTCCGAAGGCAGCGCGAACGGCGGTTTGATGATGACTGCGAGATCGAGTTCGCCCGAGTCGACCTGTCCGAGCAGGTTCAGCGATACGCCGGGCACGACGCGAATGCGCCAGCCTGGACGGTCCTCGCGAAAGCGCGCCAGGGCGACTGCGAGAAACGACACTTGCGCCGATGCAATCGCGCCCACGCGCAGCATGCCGCTCTCCGCTGCGAGCGCGCCGCGTTCCGAAAGGCGCGCATAAAGCGCGATGATTTCCTCGGCAAGCGCGAGCGTTTCGCGCCCCGCGTCGTTGAGCGTCGCGGAGCGGCCCGTGCGGTCGAACAGCGCAAAGCCCAGTTCGTCTTCGAGGCGTTGCATCTGCGCGCTCACCGCCGATTGCGTGAGACCGATGCGTGCACCCGCCGCGGAAAACGTGCCGTACTGGCTGACGGCAATCAAGGTTCTAAGTTCGGCGAGCATGTTTTCAATTGATCGATTTTCGTGTTGGTCAGCTCAAATATATATCGTTTCCCATCATTTTTACTGGTGGTTAAACTTTGCAGTCACAGCACCGTCATTCATCCATCGAGCACCTACAGCGAGTCCATCGTCATGAGCGCGACCACTACCACCGTCCTGCCGCCGTTCCACCTGGCGTTTCCCGTCCACAGCCTCGCCGCCGCGCGCGAGTTTTACGGCGAACTGCTCGGTTGCCCCGAAGGCCGCAGTTCCGAGCATTGGGTCGATTTCAATTTCTACGGGCATCAGATCGTCGCGCATCTCGCGCCGGACGAAGTCGGGCACAGACAAACGAGCAAGGTCGACGGCGACGCCGTGCCGGTGCGCCACTTCGGCGCCGTGCTTTCCATGGAGCAATGGCAGGTCGCTGCGGACAAGCTGCAAAAAGCGGGCATCGACTTCATCATCGAGCCGCATGTGCGTTTCAAGGGCGAAGTGGGCGAACAGGCGACCATGTTCTTCCTCGACCCGTCGGGCAACGCGCTCGAATTCAAGGCGTTTGCCGACATGTCGTCGCTGTTCGCAAAGTAAAACGCACAGAAAACGTGTAGGACAATTGAAATAAAAGCGGCGGCTCGCGCAAGGCAGCGCCGCCCTGCAACGCTTTTTCCTTACGATAAGCTTCCTGACAATTCCGCCATTTTCGCGCCATGCAGGTGTTGGGGCTGGCGATCTAGCATAAGCGCCAGTTAATCTACCCTCCAGCTGCTCGCAGCGGTCTCCCGCACTTAACTCAGGCGCGTTTCATGTGGATTGTCAACGTTGCGCTTAAGCGGCCCTACACGTTCATCGTGATGGCCATTCTGATCGTGCTGGCGACGCCTTTCGTGCTGTTCACCACGCCGGTCGACGTGCTGCCCGAAATCAACATTCCGGTCGTCAGCATCATCTGGACTTATAACGGCCTGTCCGCCGAGGACATGGCTCACCGGATCGCCTCCGTCAACGAGCGCAGTCTCACGACCACGGTCAACGACATCGAGCATATCGAGTCGCAATCGCTCGCGGGCATCACGATCCTGAAGGTGTTTCTGCAGCCGAATGCGAACATCCAGACCGCGATCGCGCAAACCGTGGCCGTCGAGCAGGCGCAGCTCAAGCAGATGCCGCCCGGCGCGACGCCGCCTCTCGTCATCAGCTATTCGGCCTCGAGCATTCCGGTCATTCAACTGGGATTGTCGAGCACCAAGCTCTCGGAGCAGCAGCTCAACGATACCGCGCTCAACTTTCTGCGCCCGCAGCTCGTGACTATTCCCGGCGCCGCCGTGCCGTATCCGTATGGCGGGAAGTCGCGCCTCATTTCCGTCGACCTCAACACGCGGGCGTTGCTCGCCAAAGGGCTGACGCCGCTCGATGTGGTCAGCGCGTTCAACGCGCAGAATCTGATTCTGCCCACCGGCACGGCGAAGATCGGCCCGAGGGAATACACGATCAACATGAACGGCTCGCCGTCGACGCTGGAGGGGCTCAACGATATTCCGGTGCGCACGGTCAACGGCGCCACGACGTATCTGCGCGAAGTCGCTCATGTGCGCGACGGTTTCTCGCCGCAAACGAATATCGTGCGGCAGAACGGCCATCGCGGTGTGCTGATTTCAGTGCTCAAAAACGGCAGTGCGTCGACACTGTCCATCGTCAATACGCTGCACGGGCTGCTGCCGGCCGCGCGCGCGGCATTGCCGCCCGACCTGAACATCACCGCGCTCTTCGATCAGTCGGTGTTCGTGAAGGCCGCGGTGGAGGGCGTGCTGCGCGAGGCCGTGGTCGCCGCCGCGCTGACGGCCGCGATGATCCTGCTCTTTCTCGGCAATTGGCGCAGCACCTGCATCATCGCGATCTCGATTCCGCTGTCGATTCTCTCGTCGCTGATCGCGCTGCATGCGCTCGGGCAGACCATCAACATCATGACGCTCGGCGGCCTTGCGCTTGCGGTGGGTATTCTCGTCGACGACGCGACCGTGACGATCGAGAATATCGAGCGGCATCTGCATATGGGCACGAATCTGCACGATGCGATTCTGGAAGGTGCCGGCGAAATCGCGATTCCCGCGCTCGTTTCCACGCTGTGCATCTGTATTGTGTTCGTGCCGATGTTCTTCCTGACCGGCGTGGCGCGCTACCTGTTCGTGCCGCTCGCGGAGGCCGTGGTGTTCGCGATGCTGGCGTCGTACATTCTGTCGCGCACGCTCGTGCCCACGCTCGCCATGCTGCTGATGGGCCACGCGCACAAGCCGAAGCCCGATGTCAGGCCGAGTCTGTTTCAGCGCCTGTACCGGCGTTTCGACAATGGCTTCGAGCGCATGCGCGCGGCCTACATTGTGATTCTCAGCAGCCTGCTGGTGCGCCGCGGCCGTTTCGGCAGCCTGTTTCTTGGCTTCTGCGTGGTGTCGATGGGACTTGCATTCGTGCTCGGCGAAGACTTTTTCCCGAGCGTCGACGCGGGCAATATCCGCCTGCACATGCGCGCGCCGACCGGCACACGTATCGAGGAAACCGCGCGTCTTGCCGACGAGGTCGAGAAGGTGATTCGCGAAGTCGTGCCCGAGAAAGAGCTCGGCACCATTCTCGACAATCTCGGGCTGCCCTATAGCGGCATCAACCTGTCGTACAGCAATTCAGGCACGATCGGCACGCTCGACGGCGAAATCCAGATCGCGCTGAAAGAAGGCCACGAGCCGACGCAGCGCTACGTGGAGAAGTTGCGCGCGCTGCTGCCGCAGCGCTTTCCGGGCGTCGAGTTTTTCTTCCAGCCCGCCGACATCGTCACGCAGATTCTCAACTTCGGCCTGCCCGCCGCGGTGGATGTGCAGATTGCCGGCGCGGACCAGTTGGGCAATTTCGACGTCGCGCGCAAGCTGTTGAAAGAAGTGCGCCAGATTCCGGGCACGGTCGATACGCACATCCAGCAGAAGCTCGACGAGCCCGCCATCAACCTGCAGATGGACCGCACGCGTTTGCAGCAGCTCAACCTGAGCGCGAGCAACGTTGCGCAAAACCTGCTGGTTTCGCTATCGGGAAGCTCGCAGACGTCGCCGGGCTTCTGGTACAACGACCGCAACGGCGTCGAGTACAACGTGGCGGTCCAAACGCCGCAGTACCGTATTTCGTCTATCGACGACCTGTTGCGCACGCCGGTGTCGGCCTCTTCGACAGGACCGACGCAACTGCTCGGCAATCTCGTGCGCGTGTCGCCGCAAAACCAGTTCGCGGTGGTCACGCACTACAACATCCGGCCCGTGATCGATCTGTACGTGAGCGTCGACAAGCGCGATCTGGGCAGCGTCGCGAACCAGGTCGACAAGCTCGTCGAGAAAGCGCGCGCAACGCTGCCGCGCGGCAGTCAGATCACCGTGCGCGGCCAGGTAGAGACCATGCGCACGTCGTACTTCGGTCTCGGCCTCGGTGTGGCCATGGCGATCGTGCTCGTGTATCTGCTGATCGTGGTGAACTTCCAGTCGTGGGTCGATCCGCTCATTATCGTGAGCGCTTTGCCTGCGGCGCTCGCCGGCATCGTGTGGATGCTGTTTCTTACCGGCACGCATCTGAGCGTGCCTGCGCTCACCGGCGCGATCATGACGATGGGCGTCGCCACGGCGAACAGCATTCTGATGGTCGCGTTCGCGCGGCAGCGGCTTTCCGCCGGTGCGCCGCCGCTGACGGCAGCGCTGGAGGCGGGAGCGAGCCGTATACGCCCGGTGCTGATGACGGCGTTCGCGATGATCATCGGCATGATTCCGATGGCGCTCGGTCTGGGCGAAGGCGCCGAGCAGAACGCGCCACTCGGCCGCGCGGTGATCGGCGGATTGCTGTTTGCAACGGTATCCACGCTGTTTTTCGTGCCGGTCGTGTTTGCGGGCATTCATACGCGTCTCGCGCGTCGTCATCGAAACGAACACGAAGACCACGAAAGCGGCAGCACCGGCGAACCGGCATGAGCGCTGGACCCATGGATTGAGAACGTGAAGAAAACGGCTACCTCGGACCGACCGGGCTAGCTCACCAGAATGGCTAACTGAGATGACCGAAAAAACTCATGCATCGCTGGCAATTCCGTCTCGAGAGACGGAAAGCGGCCACGCCCTGCCGCCGCGCAATCGCGAATGGAAGCGCGCGAAGATCGCCATCTGGATCGTGCTCGTGTTGCTCGCGCTCGGCGCGCTGCGTACCGTGGTCGCGAATCTGATGCAGAACCGCGCCGTCGAGCAAACGACCCGGCAGAACGCCACGCAATATGTCGATGTGGTGAGGCCGACACCCGCCGAAGGCGGCGGCGTCACCACGTTGCCGGGCACCTTGCGCGGCAGCGTCGAATCGCCGATTTATGCGCGCTCCACCGGTTATCTGCTGCGCTGGTACGTGGACATCGGCGCGCGTGTGAAGCAGGGCCAACTGCTCGCGGAACTCGATACGCCCGAAATCGACCAGGAACTCGCGCAGGCACTGGCGCAGCGCCAGCAGACCAGTTCCAGTCTCGCGCTGGCAAAGAGCTCGCTCGAGCGCTGGCAGCAGCTTCGGCAACGGGACGCGGTTTCGCAGCAGGAACTCGACGAGCGGCAAAGCACCTATACGCAGGGCGTTGCCAACCTGGCCGCCGCCGATGCGAACGTGCAGCGCCTGCGCCAGCTCGAATCGTTCAAGCGTATCGTCGCGCCGTTCGCAGGCGTGATCACGCAACGCAATGTGGATGTCGGCGATCTCATCGACGCGGGCAGCGGCACGAGCCGCGCGCTTTTCGCGCTTGCGCAATCGGACCCGCTGCGTGTCTATGTGCAATTGCCGCAGGCGTATGCGCAGAACGTGTCGGTGGGGCAGAAGGTCGTTGTTACGCAGGCCGAACTGCCGGGGCAGCAGTTTCATGGCACCGTGACGCACATTTCGGGCGCCATCGACGTGCCCACGCGCTCCCTGCAGGTCGAGGTGACGCTGCCGAATCCCGACAACACGCTGCGTCCCGGCGCCTACGTGCAGGTCGCGCTGCCTTCCGTCGCCCGCGCGCAGTGGATGGTGCCCGGCAATGCCTTGCTGTTTCGCGCGGAGGGGCCGCGGCTTGCCGTAGTCGACGCGAAGGGCGACGTGCAGTTGCGCAAGGTCGTGATCGCGCAGGACCTCGGGCAGACGCTCGAAATCGAAAGCGGAATTGACGGCAACGACAGAATCATCATCAATCCGAGCGATTCCATTGCGGACGGCGATCATGTGGAGATCGCCGCACCGCAGAAGAGCGCGAAGGGGGCGTCGTGAAGCAGCCATGCTCCGGCCGCGTCGTGATGACGTGTTTAGCCGCGGCGAGCGCGGGCATGCTCGCCGCCTGCACCGTGGGGCCCGACTATAAGCGGCCGCAGGCCGAGGTGCCGCCGGCATGGAACACCGACTCCTACTGGCGCGTTGCCGCTCCCTCGCATGCGCCGATGGACCCGGACTGGTGGAACGTCTATCACGACGCCACGCTCGCCGCGCTGGAAACGCAGGCGCTCGCGCAAAACCAGACGCTCGTCGCGGCCAGCGCGCACTATGCGCAGGCGAAGGCGACGCTCGCGAACACGCGCGCGCAGCAAATTCCCGAAGTGGACCTCGCGGCGTCGGCGTCGCGCTTTCGCATTTCGCAGGACAGGCCGCGCACCAACTACGCCACGCCGACCGTCTCGACCGTGCAGAACAATCTGCAGCTCGGTCCCACCGTCAGCTACGACACGGACCTGTTCGGCCGCATACGCCGTCAGGTGGAAGGCGCGACGGCTTCCGCGGAACAGTCGGCCGACGATCTCGCGAACGCGCGGCTCATTCTCACGACCGAGGTCGCAAGCGATTACTTCTCGCTGCGCGAACTCGACACCGAAATCGACGTGCTCGATCAATCGGTCAAGCTGCAGCAAAAAGCGCTGGACTACGTGAATGCCGAACACGAACTCGGCGCGGTATCGGGCCTCGACGTCTTGCAGCAGAAATCGCTGCTCGACACGACGCGTGTGCAGGCGCAACTGTTGTTGAACCAGCGCGCGCAATACGAGCATGCGCTTGCCGCACTCGTCGGCGTGAGCGCGCCGCAGTTCGCGATCGAACCGAAGGTGTTGACGTTTCAGGTGCCCGCCATTGCGCTCGGCGTGCCGAGCGACCTGCTGCAGCGGCGGCCCGATATCGCCTCGGCGGAGCGCGCGATGGCGGCGGCCAATGCGCAGATCGGCGTCGCGAAGGCGGCGTTTTTCCCGAGTCTCACGCTCACGCCGGGCATCGGCTGGGAAGCCACGCAGTTCGCGAGCTTGCTGAGCGCGCCGACGCTCATGTGGACGCTCGGCGCGGCGGCGGGCCAGGTGCTGTTCGACGGCGGGCGCCGCGCGGCCAATGTGCAGTACGCGAGTGAAGGCTACAAGGCGACGGAGGCCAACTATCGGCAAACCGTGTTGAACGCATTCCAGCAGGTGCAGGACGGCATCACGGGTCTTGCGGTGCTCGACGGCGCCGCGAAGCAGTCGGAAGAAGCGGTCGCGGACGCGCAGCGCCTGCTCGGGCTCGCCAACGACCGCTATTCCGGCGGTCTTGTCGCGTATCTGAACGTGATCACCGCGCAGCAGTCGCTGCTTAACAGCAGGCGCCAGGACGCGCAGATTCGCGGTCAGCAGATGACGCTTTCCGTCGCGCTCGTGAAGGCGTTGGGCGGCGGCTGGGACGAGGGCGCGGCAGCTGTCACTGCTGGACCGGGCGGGTCGCAACAGAGCATGCAACCGAACAAGCAACCGACCGCGCAGCCGAACACGCAACCGCACTCGCAGGCAGACGGCGCGATTCAAACGCGCGCTGCCGCGCAGTGAGACGCAGCGCGGTCGCGGACGCCATCCACCCGTGGGAGAAGCCATGCAAGGCCTTTCGTATAATGCAGACACTAGGGGATGCGCATGAAATTGCTGATTGTTGAAGACGAGCACAAGGTGGTGGACTACCTGCGCTCCGGTTTGACAGAGCAGGGTTGGGTCGTGGATGTCGCGCTCGACGGCGAGGAAGGCATGCATCTGGCCACCGAGTTCGATTACGACGTCATCGTGCTCGACGTCATGCTGCCCAAGCGCGACGGCTTCAGCGTGCTGAAGGCACTGCGCATGCGCAAGTCGACGCCCGTCATCATGCTCACCGCGCGCGATCATGTGAACGACCGCGTGCGCGGCCTGCGCGAAGGCGCGGACGACTACCTCACCAAACCTTTCTCCTTCCTCGAACTGGTCGAACGCCTGCACGCGCTCGCGCGCCGCACGCGGTCGCAGGAATCGACGCTGATTTCGGTCGGCGATCTGTTTGTCGATCTGATCGGGCGGCGCGCGACACGTGACGGCGTGCGGCTCGACCTGACCGCGAAAGAATTTCAGTTGCTGAGCGTTCTGGCCCGCAGGCAAGGCGACATTCTGTCGAAGACGGCCATCACCGAGCTGGTGTGGGACGTCAACTTCGACAGTCATACGAATGTGGTGGAGACGGCCATCAAACGATTGCGCGCGAAGCTGGACGGCCCGTTTCCGTCGAAGCTGCTGCATACCGTGCGCGGCATGGGTTACGTGCTTGAAGTGCGTGAAGAGGCGGAGCCGTCATGAACCGTTCCATCGCGCGGCGCCTTGCATTGATGTTCGCGCTCGTCGCGCTGTTTGTGTTTACGCTCGTCGGCGCAGGGCTCTTTGCGGTGCTGCGCTCGCAGCTGGAGAGCCACTTGCGCGAGTCGCTCGACGACCGCGCGCAGATCGCGCGGCTCATCTGCAATCATGGGCTGACACCCGACAAGTGGCGCATGTCGCGCGAAAAGCTCACCGACATGACGCCGCCCGACCGCAGCACCGTGTATGCGGTCACGAGCATCGAGCCGTCCTACAACTACGGCAAGCCGATAGAAGGCACCATTATCAAGACCCTGCCCGGCGGCTACGCGCGCGTGAGGCCAGTGGGCGGCGGTGCAGACATGCTCACCACCACCGTGTCCATTCCCGGCTATTCGACGCGTCCGCCGATGCAGCTGCAGGTGGCGTCGAGCTACATGCCGAATATTCGCACCATGCGCGTATTCGGCTTCGCGCTCGCCGCGCTGTCGGCGCTCGGCAGTCTGGCGGTGCTGCTGCTCAGCTACTCGGTCACGCGCATCGGGCTCGCGCCGCTCACGCGCCTCACGCGCGACGCGTCCGCCGTCAGTCCCAACAATCGCTCGCAACGGCTCAATACCGCGTCGCTGCCGCACGAGCTGAACGATCTGGCGAATTCGTTCAACGGCGCGCTCGAGCGGCTCGACGGCGCGTATTGCCGGCTCGAGTCGTTCAACGCAGACGTCGCGCACGAATTGCGCACGCCGGTGACGATCCTGATCGGCCAGACCGAAGTCGCACTGACGCGCAATCGTTCCGTAGACGATCTGCGCCACACGCTGCAATCGAACCTCGAAGAATTCGAACGCATGCGCGCGATCATCAACGACATGCTGTTTCTCGCGCGCGCCGACCAGGGCGAGCGCGCGACCGGGCTCATGGAAGTCTCGCTCGCGGCAGAAGTCGCGCATACGCTGGAGTTTCTGGAGATTCCGCTCGAAGAAGCCCGCGTGCAGGCGCGCCTTCAGGGCGACGCCGTCGCGCATGTCAACCGCTCGCTGTTCGGCCGCGCCTGCACGAATCTGTTGATGAATGCGATCCAGCATTGCCAGCCGGGTGCGCAGATCAGCGTGAGGATCGCGCGCGAAGCGGAGCAGGTGCGAATCGAAGTCGCGAATCCCGGCGAGCCGATCGAGCCCGCGGTGCTCGAACATCTGTTCGACCGGTTTTATCGCGTTGAAGCCTCGCGCACCAATAGCCGCGAGAATCACGGGCTGGGTCTTGCCATCGTGAAGGCGATTGCGGAGATGCATCGCGGCACGGTGTCGGTGCAGAGCGCGAACGGCGTAAACACCTTTGCTTTTTCGGTGGCCGCTTCGCGTGTCGAGGGCGTTGGGCAGCCGCCGCGTGCGAATGTGCCGGAGAGTGCGGCTGCGAATGCGCAGAACGCCTCCGTGCCAGGCGCGGCTTCCTATTCGTCGCTCGTGAAGGGCAAGTCTGCCTGAACGGGGAGACGCCGCTGCGGCGGCTCAGCGCTCGCGAGGCTCAGCGCGCTCACGCGCACGCCGAGCAGCCGCAGCTTGCGGTTGAGCTCGACGCGCCGCAGGCATTCGGTGGCCGCGCGGCGTATTTCCGCGGCGTCGGCGGTGGGCGCCTCCAGCGTCAGGTCGCGCGTGACGGTGCGGAAATCGTCATAGCGCAGCTTGATGCCGACGGTCTTGCCGACATAGCCCTTGCGCACCAGGTCTTCCGCGACCCGCACGCACAGGCCGGTAAACGAGCTCGATAACGCCGGCCGGTCGTGGCGCGGATGCAGGTCGCGCTCGAAGGTCGTTTCGCGGCTCATCGATTTCGGTTCCGATTCCACCACCACGGGCCGCTCGTCCTCGCCTTGCGCGACACGCATGAGCCACGCCGAGTAACTGCGCCCGAAGTGGTCCTGCAGCAGGCCCGCGTCCGCCGCGGCCAGATCGCCGACGGTCGCAATGCCGAGCGCCGTGAGTTTTTCCGCCGCCTTCGGGCCGATGCCGTTGACCTTGCGCACGGGCAGCGGCCACACGCGCAGCGGCACGTCAGCAGGCGTGAGAAGGGTGAGGCCGTCGGGCTTGTCGAGTTCGGAGCCGATTTTCGCGAGCAGTTTGTTCGGCGCCACGCAGATCGAGCACGTGAGGCCAGTGGCCTGATTCACCGCCTGCTTGATGCGCGCGGCGATGTCGCGCGGCTCGCCCGGGAGTTCCGTGAGATCGATATAGATTTCGTCGATGCCGCGGTCTTCGATACGGTCGGTAAAGGTGGCCACCGCAGCCTTGAAGAGCCGCGAGTAATGACGGTAGGAGTCGAAGTCCGTGGGCAGCAGGATCGCGTCCGGCGCGAGCACGGCCGCCTTCATCATGCCCATGGCGGAAAACACGCCGAGTGCACGCGCTTCGTAAGTGGAGGTGGTCACGACGCCGCGCCCTGCGTAGTCGCGCAGCTTCGCAAAACGGCGGCTGCCGTCTGCGAGTGTTTGCGGCGCGCCGTTGCGGCCGCCGCCTATCACCACGGCCTTGCCGCGCAGTTCCGGATAGCGCAATAGCTCGACGGACGCGTAAAACGCGTCCATGTCGAGATGCGCGATACGGCGGCTTGCTGAACTCATGGAAGGCGGAAACGAATGGCACCCGTAATAGTACCTTGCTCCGCCTTCGCGGGTGCCGTCTAGAAGCGGTAGCTCACGCCGAGCTGCACGACGGGATAGATCTTGTAGCGCTCCACCTTGTCGTTGATCTTCTGTTCCTGCTCGTCGATGTTCGCCTGCGTCGTGAACATCGAGTAAATGGCGGGCACGTTATAGTGCGTGCGCGGGCGGCCATAGGCGACGCCGAGGTCGAACGTGAGGCCGAAGCCCTTGGAGACCGGCTTGTGTCCATAGCCGATGCCGACGTAAGGCATCACGCGCGGCAGCGTGACGGTGGCCGACGGTGCCGGACCGACGGCGGGCACGAAGTCGTCGCCGATCTTGTAGTTGCCTTGCGCATTCGGCACGGCGTGGGCGGACAGTTCGTCGTCGTTGATGAGCGCGCCGGCCGTCAGGCGAAAGCCGCTCGAATGGAATGGGAACACGTCCATGTACAGGCCGCCTTGCAGCAGCTTCAGGTGGCCGTCGTACTGGTTGTCGTTCACGTTGACCGAGTGCGAGAAGCCGAGCCCCTCGAACTCCGCATGCACGCCCGTCCAGGAGTTGAGCGGCAACGCGGCGCCGATGCCCGCGCCCAGCGTGCCGCCGTGTACATAGACCTCCTGCGCCTGCGCCGTGCCCGCTAATGCAGCCAGCGCCAGCGCAGCCATCGCGGCCGCAGCCGCACTTTTTACTTGCCCTTCGAACTTCACCACCGCTTGTCTCCCGACAAAAATCAATTGCGTGGGGGTGACTTTACGGTTCGGGCGTGCGGTTCAAATGCGGGAACAGCGGGCAATTCCGGCGGCTCTTCCCACTCCATTCGGCGGCGGCGGAAAAAGCGGAAATATCGCCCTGTAATTTGTGCCGAACGCGCGTCGCGTTCGGTCTGGGTCAACCGAATAGCCCTGTTTTCAAGGGCCATTCGGTGAATCGGCCTGGGCGGCGTGCTTCGATCATGTCTTCATGGAAGAGCACCTCGCCGCGCAGGCGAGCGCGGCCGCCATGACATTTACTGCTTGATGCCTTCGGCCTGGATGTGCAGCACGGTTTGCATCTTGAAGCCGTACGTCTTGCCGAAGTCGACGCCGAAATCGTCGCGATTGAACGTCGCCGTCGATTCCGTGCCGCACACTTCGCGCTTGAGCATCGGGTTCACGAAGCACTTGAACGACTCGATCTTCAGATTCACCGGCTTCGTCACGCCATGCAGGGTCAGCGTGCCGATCACTTCCACGGGCTTGTCGCCGTCAAAGCGAATCTGCGTGCCCTTGTAGGTCGCGGTCGGGTACCTGGCCACGTCGAAGAACTTCTCGCCGACCAGTTCCGAATCCAGCTTGTCATTGCCGATATCCACCGAGCTCATGTCGATCGTCACGTCGACGGTGCCGGTCTTGGTCGCGCGGTCCAGCACCACGCTGCCGCTGCTTTTCTTGAACTTGCCGCGCCAGATCGACACGCCGCCGAAGTGGTCCGCCTCAAAGCTCGGGGCCGTGTGCGTCGGATCGAGTTGATAGGTGTCGGCAGCCATTGCGTTGAACGACAATGCGGCGGCCAGTGCGCCCGCGGCGAGCAGGAATTGCTTCTTCAAGATGTTCTCCAGGTTTAAAAAAGGATGATGACGCTTGGACGTTCTGCCGGGATATCGGCAATCACTTCTTCGAGGCGACGAGGTGGAACTTGATGACGACTTCATCGGCGACGACCGACGTGTCTTTCCATTCGCCCGTGCCCACGTCGAACTGCGAGCGCTTGATGGGCAACGAGCCGTCGAAGGTCTGAGTCGAGCCCTGGCTAGCAATGGTGACCGGCACGACGACGGTCTGCGATTTGCCCTTGATGGTCAGCTTGCCGGTGATCTTGTACTGGTTGCCGCCCGCCGGCGCGATTGCGCTGGATACAAAGGTCGCCGCCGGATAGGTGGCGCTGTCGAACCATTCCTTGCCTTGTGCCTGCTTGTTGTAATCGTCCGCGCCGAGGTCGTAGCTGCCGGTATCGATCGACACGTTCGCGCTGCCCGCCGTCGGCTTGGCCGGGTCGAACGACAATTGCGCCGAAAACTTCCTGAACTTGCCGTCGACGGGCACGTTCATCTGTTTCGTGGTCGCGATCACGGTGCTTTTGCTCGTGTCGATGTCGGCATGCGCGAGACTCGCCCCGAGCAGCGAAAGGGCGGCGACGCCCGCGAGAATGGAGTGATGGAGTGTGGTTTTCATGGTGGTACGCATCCTATCGAACCCACGCGCGCTCATTGCACACAGTGGGGAATTTGATTGCCAACAGGCCGTAGCGAATCCGCGCCCGGCAGGAAACGCGGTGACTGCGCATGGTAGGCATGCCGATAACAACCGAATAGCCGTACGCGCGAGAACACATCGTTCTACTGGTGACGCCAATGCGGGCCGGGCTTGCGCATTGCATCGAAGCGGGCAGAAAGAAAGCGCCGCTCACGACTTGGGTTATGCTGCGCACCGGGCGTTGCCCACGTATAACTCTCCATTCAGGACGTTCGTTGTGACTTCGATTTTCCTTTCATGGGGTATCGCCGCGTGTGCGACCGCCGGCGTCATCACCCGTCCTTTCAAATGGCCGGAGGCGGTGTGGGCCGTGGCCGGCGCCGTACTGCTGGTCGCGCTCGGACTGTTGCCGCTCGATCTCGCGATCGAGGCCGTCGGGAAAGGCACCGACGTCTATCTGTTCCTGTTCGGCATGATGCTGCTCTCCGAAGTCGGGCGCCGCGAGGGACTGTTCGACTGGGTCGCCGTGCTCGCGGTCAATCATGCGCAGGGCTCGCCGCGCAAGCTCTTCATGCTCGTCTATCTGGTCGGCGTGGTAATCACCGCGTTTCTCTCGAACGACGCCACCGCAGTCGTCCTCACGCCTGCCGTGTTTGCCGCCGCGAAGAAAGCCAGGACCGATCCGTTGCCGCTCCTGTTCGTCTGCGCGTTCATCGCGAATGCGGCCAGCTTCGTGCTGCCCATCTCCAACCCTGCCAACATCGTGCTGTACGGCAACCACACGCCCGCGCTCGGGCCGTGGCTCGCGCGCTTCGCATTGCCGTCGCTGCTGTCGATCGGCGCGACCTATGTGCTGCTGCGCTGGACGCAGCGCGAGGCGCTGGCCGGCACCTGCGAGGCGAATCTGGAGCCGCTGCGGCTGTCGTCCAGCGGCCGCGTGGCGCTGGCGGGCATTGCAGTGACGGCCGTCGTGCTGCTCGCGGTTTCGGCGTTCGACGTGCCGCTCGGCCTGCCCACCGCGATCCTCGGCGCGCTCACTGCCATTGTCGTGCTGATCCAGGAGCGCAAATCGCCGGTGCCGATGATCCGCGAAATTTCGTGGAGCGTATTGCCGCTCGTGGCTGCGCTCTTCGTGCTCGTTGAAATGCTGGACCACACCGGCGTGATCCGCATGCTCGCCGCGTTGACGCAAGCCGGCGCGGCGCACCATGAAGCGAGCACGGCAGGCTGGGCCGGCGCGGCGATCGCGATCGGCAGCAATCTGATGAACAACCTGCCCGCCGGGCTGATCGCCAGTTCCACTGTGATGCAGGCGCACAGCCCCGAGCGCGTGATCGACGCGCTGCTGATCGGCGTCGACCTCGGACCGAACCTGTCGATCACCGGTTCGCTTGCGACCATCCTCTGGCTCAACGCCATTCGCCGCGAAGGCGAGGACGTGAGCTTCATGCGGTTCCTGAAGGTGGGCGCCGTCGTGATGTTGCCCGCGCTCGTGCTGGCGCTCGGCGCGCGCATTCTGATCGGCTGATGCCGGGCGCGTTATGGCGCCGCGGCGCGCACGATGCGCCGCGGCCCGGTATGTTGGCGCGCGTCAGCGGGGACCGTTGATTTCCGGCGCAATCGCCGCGTGATTGAGGAGCGCGACGAGCGACATGCCGCCCACCGTATTACCCACCAGCGTCGGCACGAGAAAGCGTAGAAAGTAGTCGCCCAGGCTCGCGTCGCCGCTCATCACCGCATAAGCCACTTCCGTCGATCCGGCGATGATGTGCGAAAGATGGCTGACGGCCACCACATAGGTGATCAGCAGCACGGTTAACAGGCGCCCCGAGCGGGCGCTCGGCAACAGCCACACCATCAGCGCGATCAGCCAGCCGGCAAAAACCGCCTTCACCATGGTCGGCAGCATGTGCTCGGAGCCGACGGCCGCGCGCGACACGTCGCCGAATGCCCCGACCACCGCGGGCGCGAAGACATCCGGAATGCGCAGCATGGCGGCGAAAACCCACGTGCTCACCAGGTTGAAGAACAGCACGATGGCCCATAACCGCATGGCTTTTGCGAGTGTGCCGGGATCGCGCCGCGTCAGGACGGGCAGGACGACGGTCAGCGTGCTTTCGGTAAAAAGCTGCTGCCGCCCCATGATGACGAGCACGAAGCCCATCGAGTAGCCGAAGCTCGACACGTGATGGCGCCACGCGGTATCCGGCATGCCGGCTTCGAGCACCGCCTGCGTGAGGAACGAAAACCCCATGGAAAGCCCAGCCGCGAGCGACGACCAGATCAACGCGCCAATGGTCCGCTCGAGCGCCGCTTCGCCCTCTTCACGGACGATCTCGTGCAGCACCAGCGCGTGAGGCGCGGTGTGGTGCGCCGCCTGGTCCTGCTCGCCCTCGTTCAGATGCGGCGAATCCGCGCCGGCGTCCTCGGCGCGGGGCGCTTCGTTTTCCTTCGATCCGGCGGACGGCTGCCGTTGCTTCTCGCGTGTCGCTTCGGTCATGAGCGCACATCCTTCCAGCGCGGGCCGGGTGTTTCGCACACTGCTTCATCGGACTCCCGCAGTGCGGCAAGCGTGGCTTCGAGGCGAGCGAGCCGCGCCCGTTGCGTCGGCACGAGCTGCGCGCGCGCCAGCATGCGCAGGCGGCTGTCCCAGTACGAAAGCGGGATGGGGTCGTTCACCGAGATCCGCCCGAACACCAGTTCGAGATGGGCGATCTCCTTATCCAGGTTCTGGTAGCTCATGTGACGTGTAGAGGAAGAAACCATCAAGCAGAGGGAGACCCTGAGGCAGGTGCCGGAAACCGGCTCTGGCACTCGATTCATGGGGAGCAATCGGCGTTCCCCGATTCGTCAGGACAACGGGAATTCACCAGGCGTGGTTGCTCCCGCCATGTCCTATCCTCCAGCAAGGGCAATGGCTGCGGACGGAACCTGGCCGGATCGCATCTGACGCTTCGCGCGCGGCACGGCGGGCGGGCATTTCATGACATCGAACGACATAAATCTGCAATTGCCTTGCGGCAGCGGTTCAACAAGAATTCGACCTGTCATTGAACGGATCGCGGCACACGCAGGCGACGCTCGGTGGCTCTATCGAAGGAGTCAGTCATGAAAAAGTTGCTCGCCGCCCTCGTGCTGTGCTGCGCGTCCACCGTTACGTTCGCTCAGGCCGCTCCGCAGGCCGCCAATCCGCAGCGTGTCGAGCGCATGGTTCAGCAGCTGCAATCGCGTTTTGCGAACGCCAACACCACGCATGACGGCAAGCTCACGAGAGAGCAGGCCGCCGCCGGCATGCCGATGGTCGCGAGCCATTTCGACGAAATCGACACGCAGAAGACCGGCTACGTCACGCTGGCGCAGATCGAGAACTACATGCGCGAACGCGCCGCCGCGCGCTAAGCGGCACGCCATGCGGCCGCCTCTGCAGCACGCCGGCGCCGCGCCCGACTTCGTTTTCAATCAACACTTACCAAGCCCCTGACGCCCGACACGCGCGATGAAACCCGCCACGTCCCGCCGTTTGCGTAGTGCAGGCGCATCGATCGTCATATCGATGAGCGCGGCGCTGGCCGGTTGCGCGAGCGTCGGACCGGACTTCAAGGAACCCGAGACCACGCTGGAAAAGCAGTGGTTCGAGAGCTTGCCGCCTGCCGCGCAGGCCGCGCCCGCCGCCGAGGCCGCGTGGTGGAAAGCGTTCAACGACCCGGTGCTCAGCGCGCTCGAACAGCGGGCCTACCAGCGCAATCTGTCGTTGCAGGTCGCGGGTCTGCACATCTTCAAGGCGCGCGCGCAACTCGCAAGCGGCGTAGAGAATCTGCTGCCGCAGACGGGCAGCGTCTCGGTCGGCGCGAACCACATCAACACGAGCGGCGTCGGACCGCTGCCGCCCACGCATTTATGGGCCGAGCATTTCCACGCGAATGCCGGCTGGGAACTCGATTTCTGGGGCAAATACCGGCGCCAGATCGAATCGGATCGCGCCCAGCTACGCGTGTCCGAAGCGGCCTACGACAACGCGCTGGTGTCCATGTTCGCCGACGTCGCCAACGCGTACATCGATCTGCGCGCGCTCGAGCAGCGGATCGTGGTGGCGCAGCAGAACCTCAAATCGGTGCAAGACAGCCTCGCGCTCACCAAGGCGCGCTACACACGCGGCGCATCGAGCCAGCTCGACGTCGAACAGGCCGCCACGCTGGTTGCCGAAACAGAGGCGCAGATTCCGCCGCTCATCAAGGCGCGCGCGCAGGACCGCGACACGCTCGCGGTCCTGCTTGCCGATCCGCCGGACGCCGTGGACGCGCAACTGAAGGGCAGCAGCGCGGTCCCGGTTGCGCCGACGCAGATCGACGTCGGCATTCCCGCCGATCTACTGCGGCGCCGGCCCGACGTGCGCCAGGCCGCGCTCAATGCTGCGGCGCAGTCGGCGCTGATCGGCGCGGCCAAGGCCAAGCTCTATCCGTCCTTTTCGTTGACGGGACTTTTTGGGCTGTCGTCCGGGGAACAGCACGGCATCGGACTGTCGCAATGGGGCAGCAAGACGATCGGGTTCTTTTCGGCGGGCGTTTCACTGCCGATTTTCGACAGAGCACAACTGCAGAATGCGGTGCGCATTCAGGACGCGGCGTTTCAGGAAGCGGTGCTCGATTATCAGAACACCGTGCTGCAAGCGCAAAAAGAAGTCGAGGACGCGATTGCCGCGCTGCGCACGTCGCTCGATGCGCTCGCGGCGTCGGCGCGCGCCTCCGACGCGTCTCAGCGCGCGTTGCGGCTCGCCAACGCGCAATACCGGTCGGGCTCGGTCACCTACGACTCGGTGCTCGACGCTTCGCGTTCCGCGTTGCGCGACGGCGACTCGCTCGCGCAAAACCAGGGAATCGCCGCGCTCGCGGCGGTTTCGCTGTATCGCGCGCTCGGCGGCGGATGGGAAGTGGCACAGGGGCAGCAGGTCGTGAGCGAACAGATCGCCGACGAGATGGCACGGCGCACCGACTGGGGGCGTCTGCTCAATCCGCCGGCCAACTCGGCGTTGGCGCGCGCGGGCACGAGCGCGCCGCCGGACGGCAAATGACAGTGCGGGAATAAGAACATGGCCACACTAAAAGGAACCGGCGGGCGAACGGCGCATGCCGCGCTGCACGAAGCGTTGCGCGCGCTCTGCTGCGTTGCATGGCTCGCGGCCTTGAACGCATGTCACGAGAGCAATGCGCCCGCCGCGGAAAATGCACCGTTGCCGCAAGTCAGCGTGGTGCGTCCCGAGCCGCGCGAGGTGCGCGAGCAACTGGATCTGATGGGCAGCGTCGCGCCGTCGGCCACGGTGACGCTGGTCGCGCGCGTGCAGGGCGTGCTGAAAGACATTGGTTTCGCGGACGGCGCCCACGTGAAGCAGGGACAGGTGCTGTTTCGCATCGAGCCGGACACGTATCGCGCGCAGCTCGTCTACGACCAGGCCGCACTCGATAACGCCGAGCAGGAACTCACGCGCCAGAAGCAGCTGACGTCGGATAACGCGACGTCGGAATCGTCGCTGCAAAAAGCGCAGACCACGCGCGACCAGGCGCTCGCAAAACGCGACATGTCGCGCATCAATCTGGGCTACACGGAAATACGCGCGCCGTTCGCGGGCCGCATCGGCGCACGCGCTTTCGACGTCGGCAATGTGGTGGGCGGATCGGACTCGACGAAGCTCGCCACGCTCGACCGCATTCAGCCCGTGTACGTGAACTTCACGCTGAACGAGCGCGACGCGAACCGCATCGGCCTCTTTACGCAGGCACCGCACACCGTGCGCGTGAACGTGCCGGGCACGACCCCGCAGCAAGGCGAAGACGCCGCGCTCGAATTCGTCGATACGCGAGTCGACCCCGCCAGCGGCGCGATCAAACTGCGTGCCGATGTGGCCAATCGCGACGCGCATCTGATTCCCGGCATGTCCGTCGAGGTGCATATTCCCGCGGGCGCGCCGCAAAACGTGCTGCTGGTGCCCGACACCGCGTTGCTGCGCGAGCAGGCCGGCGCGTCCGTGCTGATCGTGAACGCCGGCAACGTGATCGAGAAGCGCAGCGTTGCGACGGGAGGCCTGCATGGGTCATTGCGCGCCATCACGGCCGGGCTCGCTCAAGCGGACCGCGTGGTGACGGGCGGCGGCCTTTCGGTGACGCCCGGCATGAAAGTGCAGACAGTCGACGCCGCCGTGCAGGGCCGCTCATGATCCGCTTCTTTGTCGAGCGTCCGGTATTTGCCAATGTCATTGCGTTGATCGTGATGCTGCTCGGCGCCGTCGCGCTGATCAATCTGCCGGTCGCGCAATATCCGCCGATCACGCCGCCCACCGTGCAGGTCGTCGCGCACTTTCCGGGCGCGAGCGCAGCGACCGTGATCGACCGCGTGGCGTTGCCGATCGAGACACAGGTCAACGGCGTGGAAAACGCGCTGTACATGCAGTCGACCAGCACCAACGACGGCACCTATACGCTCACCGTCACGTTCGCGGTGGGCACCGACGTCGACAAGGCGCAGGTGCTCGTGCAGAACCGCGTATCCGCCGCGACCGCGCAATTGCCGCAAGCGGTGCAGCAGCAAGGCGTAACCGTGAGAAAGCGCTCGACGGCGATTCTGCAGCTGTACACGCTGCAATCGCCGGATCCGAAATACGATTCGCTGTTTCTCAGCAACTACGCGGTGATTTATCTGCGCGACACGCTCGCGCGCCTGCCGGGCGTGGGCGACGTGACGGTATTCGGCACCGGGCAGTACAGCATGCGCGTCTGGCTCGATCCGCAGAAGCTCAGTGAGCGCAACCTTACCGCCGCCGACGTGATGCAGGCCATTCAAAGCCAAAGCAAGGACGTGAGCGCGGGCCAGCTTGGTTCCGAACCGAACGCGGGCGGTCAGGCATTCCAGCTCACGGTGACGATGCGCGGCGCACTGTCCACCGCGCGCGAATTCGACGACATCATCGTCAAGGCCGATTCTAATGACGGCGGCCACTTCGTGCGCATTCGCGATGTCGGGCATACGGAGCTCGGCTCGTCGAGCTACGGGCAGTTCTTTAACCTGGACGGCAAGCCGGCCGCCGGCATCGCCATTTATCAGTTGCCCGAAGCAAATGCGCTGGAAGTCGGCGATGCGGTAAAGGCGACCATGGCGCGCCTCGCGAAAGACATGCCGAAGGGCGTCAGCTACCAACTGCCGTTCGACACCACGATCTTCGTGCGGCAATCCGTGATCGACGTGTACAAGACGCTCTTCGAAGCCGCATTGCTCGTGCTCGCCGTGATTCTGCTGTTCCTGCAGAACTGGCGCGCCATGCTCGTGCCGGCCACCACCATACCCGTCACCATCATCGGCACGTTCGGCGCGATCTACATGATGGGCTTCTCGATCAACCTGCTGACACTCTTTGCGATCGTGCTCGCCATCGGCATTGTCGTGGACGATGCGATCGTCGTGGTGGAAGGCATCACGCAACATATCGAGCAGGGCAAGACGCCGAAGCAGGCCGCTATCGACGCGATGCACGAACTGCTCGGCCCGATTGTCGGCATCACGTTGGTGCTGGTGTCGGTGTTTCTGCCCTCGGCATTTCTGGGCGGCGTGACGGGTCAGATGTACCGGCAATTCGCGCTTGTCGTGGTCGCGACCACCGTTATCAGCGCGATCAATGCGGTGACGCTCAAGCCCGTGCAGAGCGTGCGCTGGTTGCGGCATCAGCGGCCCGGCACGCCGAACGTGGTGTATCGCGTGTTCGATCGCGCGTATGCGCGCGTCGAAAAAGGTTACGTGGGCGTGGTGTCGTGGTTCGTTGCGCGCTGCAAGCTCGCGCTCGTGATCGCGCTGCTGCTCGGCGGGGCGTCCGCCTATCTGCTGACGCGCGTGCCGACCAGCTTCATTCCGCTGGAAGATCAGGGCTATATGCTGATCGCCGCGCAAATCGCCGATGCGGCCTCGCTCGGCAGAACGCGCGAGGCGAGTACGGAGATCGAAAAGCGCATCGGCGCGATTCCCGGCGTGAGTCATGTGGTGTCGATCGGCGGGATTTCGCCGCTCGATAACAATGCGTCGTTGGCCAATGCCGCGCTCATCTACGTGACGCTCGACGACTGGAGCGAGCGTGGCAAGGGCAAGGACCTGCGCTCGCTCTATCAGCGCATGAACAGCGAACTGGCGAAGCTGCCCGACGTGCGCTCGGTCGTGATCGTGCCGCCGCCCATTCAGGGGCTCGGCAACAGCGGCGGCGTGCAGATGCAGGTCATGCTGACCGACGGCTCGCAGAACTATCAGCGCCTGCAAAGCGCCACGGACGCGCTCATTGCGGGCGTGTCGAAACGTCCTGAATTGCAGCGCGTTTTCAGTCCGTTCCGCGCGGCGGTGCCGACCGTCGAACTCACGCTCGACCGTGCGAAGGCCGAGTCGCTGCAAGTGCCGGTCGGCAATGTCTTCGACCTGCTGCAGGACTACGTCGGGTCGAGCTATGTAAATCAGTTCACGACGTTCAATCACACGTTCCCGGTTTTCGTGCAGGCCGACGGCGGCTTTCGCCGCGACACCGACGACATTCGCCGCTTGCAGATTCGCAGCAACAGCGGCCACATGGTCGAGCTCGGCACGTTTATCGATGCGCACACGAATGTCGGTCCGGCAGTCGCCGCGCTTTACAACCTCGCGCCGGCGGCGGCCGTCAACGGCAATCCTGCGAGCGGCTACAGCACGGGCGACGCCATCCGCGCCTTCGAGCAAGAGGCCGCGCGCATTCTGCCGGCCGGCGTCGGCTATGAATGGACCGCGATGTCGTATCAGGAGAAGCTCGTCGGCAATTCCGCTTACTGGGTGTTCGCGGTGGGCGTGCTGCTGGTGTTCTGCGTGCTCGCCGCGCAATACGAAAGCTGGCTGCTGCCCGCCGCCGTGGTGCTCGCAGTCCCGCTCGCACTGCTCGGCACGGCGGGCACGCTTGCTTTACTAGGCATAGCGAACAATCTGTATACGCAGATCGGCCTCGTGCTGCTGATCGCGTTGTCCGCGAAGAACGCGATTCTGATCGTCGAGTTCGCGCGGCATTTGCGTCTGCAAGGCGTCGGCATGACGGAGGCCGCCATTGAAGCGGCGCGCCTCCGTTTCCGGCCCATCATGATGACGTCGTTTGCGTTCATACTCGGCGTGGTGCCGCTCGTGATCGCAACCGGTGCCAGTGCGAGCGCGCGCCGCTCGCTCGGCATTGCGGTGTTCTCCGGCATGCTCGCCTCGACCTGCATCGCCGTGCTGTTCATTCCGTCGTTCTATGTGCTGCTGCAGCGCATGGCCGAACGGCACGCCGCGCGCAAGGCACACGGGGAACAAAAGGAAGCCTGAAACCAGGGAGTTTTCGCATGGATCGCCCCGCGAAGATCATCGTGCTCGACGACGAAATCGAGCTGCGCAACATGCTGCAGCGTTTCTTGCGCGGTCAGGGCTTCGACGTGCGAGTCGCAGAAGACGGCAAGCGGCTCGACCGCTATCTCGAGCGCGAGCCGTTCGACCTGCTGGTGCTCGATCTGATGATCGGCGAGGAAGACGGACTCGCGATCTGCGCGCGGCTGCGCGCGCAAGGCCAGACCTTGCCGATCCTCATGCTGACGGCGAAAGGCGATCCGCTCGACAAGGTGCTGGGACTCGAAACCGGCGCGGACGACTATCTCGCGAAGCCGTTTCTGCCGCGCGAACTGGTTGCGCGCATCAATGCGCTGTTGCGTCGCCAGAAGATCGCTTCCGGCGATGTCACCGTCACCTCGCAATGCGTGCGCTTCGGCGACTTCACGCTCGATGTGGTCAAGCAGCAACTCACGCGCGGCGGCGCCGTGCTCGACATTCATTCCGCGCAGATGCTGCTGCTCGTCGCGCTGGCGTCGTCGCCGAACCGGCCGGTGAGCCGCGACAACCTGCTCGCCCGCGCGCGAGGCCGCGACCACGACGCGCTCGATCGCAGCATCGACGTGCAGGTGCTGCGCCTGCGGCAGATCGTCGAGAACGATCCGTCCAAGCCGCGCTTCATCAAGACGGTGTGGGGCGTCGGTTACATGCTGGTCGCGGACGTCGACTCATGACGCGCCCGCTGCTGCGAAGCGTATTGCCGCGCACGCTGCTCGCGCGCAACATCGCCTTGCTGATCGCGCTCGTCGTGTTGAGCCAGGTGTGCTCGCTCGGCGTGCTGCTGCATTACGTGCAGCGGCCGCGCGTCGAGCGTGCGGCCGCTGTGTTCGCCACTTATGTGACGACGCTCGACAGTCTGCTGCAAAGCACGCCGGCCGGCGCGCGCGACGCGCTGACCGCACGGCTCGACGCGCGGACGCGGCTTCCTGACAGCGCGCAAGCCGAGCCGCCGCCAAGTGTGCTGCGGGCGTATCGCAACTATCAGCGCAGGGTGTTCCTCGATAGTTTGCGAAAGCATCTTCCCGCCGACATGGAGGCGCGCTGGCAGACCGAAGGCGGCCAGCGGCTGTGGATTCGCCTGCATGCGCCGGCCGCTGCGTCGGGCGCCGCGGCGCCTCGCGCGCCCTACTGGATCGCGCTGCCGATTCCCGAAGACGCGCAGGGCAATGGGCTCGACGCGGCGATTCTGCTTTCGCTCGGTCTCGCCGCGCTCGCGGCCCTGACCGGCTATGCGATCCAGCTTCACCTGAACCGGCCGCTTCAGGAATTGACTCACGCGGCGCGGCGCCTGAGTGCCGGCGACACGCCGCCGCCGCTGCCCACCGACGGTCCAGTCGAAATCGCCGCGGTAAGCAGCGCCTTCAACCAGATGACAGAGGCGCTGAAACAAGCCGAGGCGACGCGCGCGCTGATGCTCGCGGGCATCTCGCACGATATCCGCACGCCGCTCACCAAACTGCGTCTTTCGATGGCCATGGCGATGCCCGACGGTAGCGACAGCAGCTTCGTGGTGGCGGCCGAGTCGTATCTCGATCAGATCGAAACCATCTTGCAGCAGTTCATGGATTACGCGGGCAGCGGCGAGCGAGAGCCCGCCGAGCCTGGCGATCTGAATGCGTTGGTCGAACGGCTGGCCGGCGACTTTGCCGGACTGGGGCATGAGTTCGAGCTGTCGCTCGCGCGCCTGCCGCTCGTCGACTACCGGCCCGTGAGCATGATGCGGCTCCTGATGAACCTGATGCAGAACGCGATCGTGTACGGCGGCAGCGGACTCGCGGTGCGCAGCTGGGCGACCCACGACGCGGTGTATGTAGCCGTCGGCGACCGGGGCAAGGGCTTATCGGCGGAGGAGCTGGAGCAGCTCAAGGCGCCGTTCCAGCGCGGCCGCAATGCACGGGCGCATAGCGGCGGCACGGGCTTGGGACTCGCCATTGTCGAGCGAATTGCGCGGCTGCACGGCGGCAGGGTGGAATTCCACGCGCGCGAGGGCGGCGGGTTGGAGGTGTGGGTGGTCTTGCCGGCCCGAGCCGGCTAACGCAGGCTTGCCGCAGAGGCGGCGCGGTTGGCGCGCTGATGGCCGCGCTCCTGGCACGTCCCTGGCCCGCTGCAGCAACGCGTTCAGGTCGACTCGCGATCCAGCCACGCATCCAGTCCCACACGGAACGCCACGCCGGCAATTACCGGTACGGTAAGCATCAGAATGATGCCGAAGTTAGGAACCGGGTCGCCGTAAGCGATCGGCTCATACAGCACGACGCCCGCGACGATCGCGAAAACGATGACGCCGACGGCTACCATCAGAAGATTGCGCGCCGTGATGGAGAGCTCTTTGCGCCCGGCCTTGGCGGGGCTAGGGCTGGCGGCGGGGGCGGGGTCGTGTTGGGCAGGCATGATGGCTCTCGTGACAGAAACGCGGCGCGGGCTCACGCGCGCATTCGGCGGCAAAACAGGGCGCGCCCGGCATCATACCCGGGCGCGGACGGGCCGCGCAGTTCGCCGCGTGCGGTTGCACCGATATCAACCAATATATGCCGCATTGCGCGCCATGGGGCCAAAAGCGCATACGCGGCAACGCTGCGCAGCGTTACCACGACGCGGCTATCGGATCGACCCATTCCGCGAGCTCGCGCCGCAATTGCGCGAGGTCGAACGGTTTGCCGAGTATCCGCGCGCCGGGAATGGGCTCGCCGATCGGCGCGTGCGCGCCGTAGCCCGACACCAGCAGCACGTGCACGTCCGGCTGCTCGTGCCGCACCGCGCGCGCGAGGTTGTCGCCCGACATGCCGGGCAAGGTGATGTCGGTGCAGAGAATGTCGTAGCGCTGCGCCGGCACGAGCGGCAGCGCTTCTTCGGCGCTCCCGACCGGCGTGCAGTCGAGCCCCAGCGCGCCGAGCAGCAGGCTCAGCGCCTCGCGGGAATCGGCGTCGTCCTCGACGAGCAGCACATGAGGCGGCGTGCGCGCCGGCGCTGCGTTGGGCGCGGCGTCAGGCTCGGGCGCGGGTTCGCGCTTGCGTGCGGCGCCGCCTGGCGCAGTGGGACTGCCCTGCGTGTCCGCGCCCGCCGGGTCATAAGCGCCGCTCGGCACGCACGCGGCGATTTCCCGGTCGGTCATCTTGCCGACGGACGCCGCACAGGCCGCTGGCACATGCGCCGCACGCAGCACGCTGCGCACCTTGCGGGCGAGGTCGTCGCGGCGGTAGGGCTTCGACAGCAGCGTGATACCGGCGTCGAGCTTGCCGTGATGGACGATCTCGTCGCGCGTGTAGCCCGAGGTGAACAGCGTCGGCACCGCGGGCACGCGCGCCGCGGCGCGGCGCGCCAATTCGACGCTCTTGATCTTGCCGGGCATCACCACGTCGGTGAACAACAGGTCGATCGGCACGTCGCTGTTGATGAAGTCGAGCGCCGCGTCGCCGCTCGAAGCGGTCAGCACCTTGTAGCCGAGCTGCGCCAGCATTTCCACGACGGTCAGGCGCACGTCCGCGTCGTCCTCGACCACGAGGATGGTTTCGCCGCCGCCTGCCGGCGCGCTGGTTTCGTCGGCGGTTTCCGCGGTTTCGGGCTCGCAGCAGCGCGGGAAGAAGAGCGACACGGTGGTGCCGCGTCCCACTTCGCTTTCGATCAGCGTATGCCCGCCGCTTTGCCTCACGAAGCCGAACACCATGCTGAGGCCGAGACCCGTGCCGTGACCATGCGGCTTGGTCGTGAAAAACGGCTCGAACGCGTGTTCGAGCACGTCGGGCGCCATGCCGGCGCCCGTATCGGTGACGGAAAAGACCACGTATTCACCCGGCGACAGCTCCGGTTTGTCGCTGCAAAACGCTGCGTCCAGCACGCGGTTCGCGGCGCACACGGTGAGCGTGCCGTCGGCCTTCATCGCGTCGCGCGCGTTGATGGCGAGGTTGAGCAGCGCGTTTTCCAGCTGGTTGCGGTCGACCTGCACGTGCCACAGATGCTCGCTCAGCACGGTTTCGATCCGCACGGTTTCGCCGAGCGCGCGATGCAGCATCTCGCTCATGCCGGCGAGCAGGCGGCGCGGATTGAGCACGGTGGGCGAGAGCGGCTGGCGCCGCGCGAACGCGAGCAGATGGGCGGCCAGCTTCGCGCCGCGCTTGACGGCGTCCGTCGCCGCGGACAAACGGCGCAACGTGGCGGGATTGTCGCCGGCGTCGGCGGCCATCATCTGCAGATTGCCGTTGATGACTTGCAGCACGTTGTTGAAGTCGTGTGCGACGCCGCCTGTGAGGCTGCCGATCGCTTCCATTTTCTGCGACTGACGCAACTGTTCTTCAGCGAGCGCGCGCGCAGCGACCGCATCGGCGACGCGCTGTTCGAGCGTTTCCGTCAACTGACGCAGCGACTGTTCGGCGATCTTGCGCTCGTGGATGTCGATCAGCACCGCCGGAAAGCGCATGGGCTGCCCGTGTTCGTCGAACTCGCACCGGCCGTTTGCCTGCACCCACGCATATTCGCCGTCGGGCCGCCGGATCCGGTACTCGGCGCGAAACGGCACGCCTTCGCGCAGTGCGTCTGTCCTCAGACGTTCGAGCAGCGACTGGTCGTCCGGATGGATCATTGTGGTCGCGGCGCTGTGATCGACGCCCTGGGCGGCTTCTTCCACGCTAAAAGAAAAGGTGCGGGCAAAGCGCTCGTCGCCGGTAATCTTGCCGGTCTGCATGTCGACGACGCAGGTGCCGAGCACCGCGCCCGTATTGAGCGCGAGTTGCAGACGTTCGTTGGTCTCGTGCAGCTCGGCTTCGGCGCGTTGCCGCCAGCGCTCGGTGAGCACCCGCCCCGTGGTTTCGACCACGACGGCGAGCACGCCCGCGGGTGCGCCGCTGTCGTCGGCGACCGGGCTGTAGTAGAGATCCATCCACACGTCCTCGGGCTTGCCCTCGCGCAGCAGCACGAGTTCCTTGTCGCGATACGAGAGCGTGCCGCCGGCGAGGCACGTTTGCATTACATGACGGTTGAAGTCGGCGACCTCGGGCCAGCCTGCTTCGACAGGACATCCCAGCAGATAGGGATGGCGTCCGCCCGCGAAAACGGCGTACGCGTCGTTATAGATCATGTAGCCGGATTTGCCCCACAGCAGCACGAGCGGCACAGGCGAAGCGAGCAGCAGCTGCACCGTCGCGGTCAGGCTGCGCGGCCAGTCCGCAATCGCGCCGATGCCGGTGGCCGACCAGTCGAACTCGCTGATGCGGCGCGCCATTTCGCCGCTCCAGCCTGGACAGCCATGATCTTGTGCCGGGAATGGCATGCAGCGCTCCACGTAAATCGCGTTGACGAGTGGGTCTCCAGTCTGCCGTTTAGCATTCTCCACGTAAAGGGCCGATACGCGGCGTACGCGCATTCGTTGCGTGCGCACCGGAGTGCGCGCAACTTTTACCTGCGCCGTTCGCGCACGCGCTTCAAAAAGCGGCAATAAGCGCGTGCCCGCGTCCTTACAGAATGCTTCGCGCGATAGGCTCGATTTCTGCTGATTGTTCATGCATGGCCCGTGCGTGTGACGATGCACGCGACGGGCGCCGGCGACGACGCGTGTCGCGCCGGCTTCGCCTATCGATAAGAGCGGACCGTACGATGTCGAAAAAGCCCGTCGCAACCAGCAAGCAGTCGAAGCAACCCGCCAGCCGGCGTCCAAAGAACGTTCCTCGAGCCGACGGGCGTCAGCGGCTCCTCACCGCGCGCCGCAACGCGCGAATGGCGCGCTCCGCGCATGCGTACGTGCGCGGCAGCACGAGCAGGTTCTACGAATGGCTCGACGGAATCGAGGGGCACGCGCTACCCGAAGGCCCGGCGGTGTGGATTTGCGGCGATTGCCACACCGGCAATCTGGGGCCGGTCGCCGATTCGTATGGGCGCGCGACGGCGCGGCGGCGGACGGCGGCGACCCGTGCCTCATCGACATCAAGGAAGCCGCGCAGGCAGCGGCGCCTCGCTATTCGGGGGTGAGAATGCCGCGCGATAACGCCGAGCGTGTGGTGGAAGGCGCATGGCATCTGTCGCCGTCGCTCGGCGAGCGGATGCGCTCGGCGCGTCTCGCGGACCGGCCGGTCGTATTGCGCGAGCTGCTGCCGCAGGACATGAAGCTGACCATCGAGCAACTGACGCGCGACGAAGCGACGAAGGCGGCGCGCTTTCTTGCGCTGGTGGTCGGCAAGGCGCACGCGCGGCAGATGGACCTCGCCGAACGCAAGGCATGGCTTGGCGAGCTGCGCAAGAACCGCTCGAAGACACTCGACGCCCCGGGCTGGCTGTGGAAAAGCATCGTGCAACTGGTGAGCAGCCACGCGGCCGGCTACCTCGAGCATTGCCGCAAGTATGCGACCGGCGCGGGGGAGGATTGACGCGCCCTGCATGCGGCCGGGGCGCCATGCGCGACCCGGCCGGAGAAGGCAAATGCAGACGCCGTTACGCTAGTTCGACAGCGACAGATACGGCGAGCTGAGCGGCGTCGGCGGGAAGGGCTGCAGGCCGGTCTGTTTCGTGAAGCTGTAGCGCATGTAGACAGCGGCAAGCCACTCTCGATATTGATAAGCATTGCCGAGCGACGCCGTTGCCCCGAACGCCAGTTGCGGCGCGAGCTGATATTCGCCGACGGCGCTAAGCGAATACGAGACGCCGGTCTTGCTTTGGCCGGGGTACTGGGCGTTGCTGTCCACGCTCGTGCCGATCAGCGCGGCGTTCGCCGCGGCCGCCGCCTGCATCCCGCCCGAGTCGCCGAGCGGGAAGTAGTTCGACGCGTCCTGCCGGTAATGCTGCACGCCGATTGAGCCCTTCACGTCGTACGTGAAGGCGCCGTTGCGGCCGGTCCATTCGATCGGCAAATTCAGGATCACATACTGTTGCGGGCTGAAGTAACCGCCTTGGCCATACGTGAAGTACGACAGGTTCTTGTTGTAGCGCATGAGCGTCGTATTCACGCCGATGGTGAACGTCTGGTCCGCGTCCTTGAAGAGACGCGTATAGACGCCGCCGCCGCCCTTCACCGCGTTATTGCTCGCGACGTGATGGCCCTGGTAGTACTGATACGCGGCGTTCACGTAGAGCCCGTTGGTGCCGTCGTCCCAGGCGAGGCTGGCGAGCCCGCCCGTCGACGTCACGCCGCCCCATTCGAGACCCGACGCGGCGTCGCGCGTGCCCGCGTAGGAGAGCAGGCTGTCCGTCACCGCGCGCCGCGCGACGGCCAGCGAATACGATACCTTGTCGGTGATGCCGCCGTTGTACTGTCCGCCGCCGACAATGTTTGTTTCGCGAAAGCCGATCGGCGTCACGCCGATATCGCCGGAAAGCGAGCGGCCCTCGTAGCCGACCGAGAGGCCCACGCCGCTCGCCGTCTGGCTGCCGTAGTTGTTGGTGCCCGCGACCGCCGCCGTCGCCGACGAGCTGTTCGAGAGCCCCGCGCCAAAGCGCGCGAGCGTCGAGACGTTGCCGCTCGCCGTGCCCGCATCGAGCGTGACGGGCGTCGCCGTCACGACGACATGACCGTTGCCCGCCTTGATGCGGCCCTGGATCGGCGCCTCGATGTCGGTCAGCGTGGACAGGCCGTCCTCGCCGCTGCGATTGCGAAACACGATGCCGGCCGAGATCGTGCTCGCCTGCTCGCGATTGACTTGCGCCAGTTCGTCGGCCACGCCGAGCGTTTGCGCGTTGGCGACATTGCCTTGCGCGTAGTTCGCGCCATTGCCGCTCATGCCCGGTTGCTGCGGGTAATACGCTTGTGCATAGCCGGTGGGCGGCTGCGGGATATACGGTTGCTGCTGCGCGTAATAGCCCTGATTGCCGTAGTTTGGCTGCTGCTGCGGATAGGGTGGATAAGGCTGCTGAGCGTAGGGCTGCTGGCCATACGGTTGTTGCTGCGAATACGGCTGATAAGGCTGCTGCCCATAACCCTGCGGTCCGTAATACGGCTGCTGCTGCGCGTAACCTGCCCAATTGCGGGTGGTTCTCGACGCGCTCTGCTTTTTGCTCGCGCTGCGCTTGCCGTTGGCGGCGGCTCCCGTCGCCGAGCCGTAAGGCTGCATCGCGCCGGCGTTGGCCTGCGCCTCGCGCGCGGCGGGCGACATCGGCCACGGGGTCGGCGCGTAGCTGTCCGGCGTGCCGTACTGTTGCGGCGGATACGGCGCCGGCTGACCCTGCTGCGCATAGGCCGGGTCATACGGCTGTTGCATCGGTTGCATCGGTTGCATCGGCTGCATCGGCTGCATCGGCTGCATCGGGGCGGACGCCGGCATCTGCGGCAAGCCGGCCTGGCCGCCTTGACCACCCTGTCCGGGATATGGCTGCAACGGCGCGCCGGACTGGCTCGAACCGTAGCTCTCCTGACCGTAACCGCCGGCGTCGGCGCTTTGGCGAGGCGTGTTGTACGGCAGCGCGGCCGGCGCGCTGTTCGGCGCCTGCGGTTGCGCCTGCGGTTGCGCATAAGGTTGCGTGTAGGGCTGCGCACCTCGCTGCGGATACGACGGTTGATACGACTGCGGATACGACTGCACTCCGGGCGCCGTATTCGGCTGAACGTACGGAGCAACATACGGCGCGGGCTGCGGGGGCGGCGGATAGTTCGGCACGGTCTGTGTCGGCAATGAAGACTGCGAGTACGGAACGGAGGCGCGCGCGGCATTCGGCAGAGCACTGAAGCCGAGCGCGGCGTTATCGGCTTCGGTCGGCGCGACCGTCGCGGTTTTCCCTTCGAAGGGATTGGTGCCGGGCAGCGGCGTCGCACCGATCCGGCGCATCGCGATCTCCCAGCCGCGCGGCACGTTGCTCGCGGCGCCGTTGCGCGGCGCATTCGCCATGAGCGGCGTATTGGCGGCGACGAGCGAGCGCTGCAGATACGTCGACGCGAGCGACAGTTTGCCTTGCGCGCGGTACATACGGCCGACGGTCGCGAGCACGCCGGGGTCGTTGGGTGCCGCATTCAACGCCTCTTTCGCGAGCGATTCCGCGTAGCTGAACTGCTTCGCACCGGACGCCGCGGAAATGGCGGCCTGCAGCAGGTTGAGATCGTCCGGTTTGCGCCGCAAGGCGACGCGATAGCTTTCGAGCGCATTGCGGTCGTCGCCGGCCGTCGCATACAGGCGGCCGAGTGCCGCTTGCAGGTCGGGATTGTCCGGCATCGCGGCGAGCCACGGCGCGATCACGTCGTAGGCGCTCGCGAGATCGCCGCGCTGACGCACGAGATCGCATTGCTTGATGACGATGCCGAGATTCAGGTTGCCGAAGTCCGCGCGCTGCTGCGGCGTCAACTGCATCGACGCGAGCCGCCGCATCACCATGCCCAGTTCGGACTCCTGCCGGGTCGCGGCGAGAATGCCCGCGTATTGCAGCAGGAGGTCGGTGTTGCCGGGCGCCGCGCTCATCGCACCGCGCACGAGGGACAGCGCACGGTTCGGGTCGCCGGCCTGCTGGTAAGCGCCTGCGATCACGCCGACCAGTTCGGGGCTGTTGCCCGCGACCGGCTCGGCAGCCCGCAGCGTCGCGAGCGCCTGCTGCATCTGGCCGCTTTTCGCCATGCGCGCCGCCAGTTCCGCCTGCTGATGCACCCAGAGCCGATGCTGCAACGACGCCATCGCGTCGGTGCGCTGCGCGGCCGGAATGCGTTCCAGTTGCGCAAGGCCAGTCGACCAGTCCTGGGTTTCCGCCGAGAGCAGGGCGCTCGCGTAGAGTGCATCCGTCATGTCGGGATGCGCGGCGAGCAGCCCGTCCATCATGCTGCGCGCGTTGGCGACGGCACCCTGGCGCACGTAGATGCGCGCAAGGTCGAGGCGCAACCACGGGTCGTCGGGCGTGTTGAGAAGCGCGTCTTCAAAGAGACTGCGCGCGCTGCCCAGGTCGCCGCGCGCTTCGGCGGCGCGCGCCTGCGCCGCCTGCGCTTCGCCTCGCAGACGGTTGATGCCGCCCGCCTTCGACTGCTGCTCCGCGTTCAACTGGTTGGCGAATTGCAGCGCTTCGTCGCCGCGGCCCTGAGCGGCGAGCGCGCCGACGAGCCCGCGAATCGCGTCCGGGTTGTCGGCCTGGCGGCGCAGCGCCATCCGGTACGCCTGTTCGGCGCCGGCCGCGTCGTGGTTCGCGAGCAGCATTTCGCCGAGCAGCACCTGCGCCGTGACGTCGGACGGATTCATTGCAATGGCGCGTTCGAACAGCGACTTCGCCTTCGCGAGCTCGCCGTTGCTGCGCGCGCCGATCGCGTCGCTCGTGTAGGTCCAGTAGGTGGCGCTGTCGAGCGCGGTCTTCCAGCGCGCCGGATTGCCGTTGCGCGACGCCCGCTCGAGATAGTTGCGCGCTTCCGCGAAATGCTCCTGCTTCAGCGCGGCGATGCCCATGCCGCCGAGCGCGTCGGTATCGTTCGGACTACTCGCTAGTACCGACGAAAACTTCGCGCGCGCGGCGGCGGGGTCGTTGCGGTCGAGCGCGGCGAAACCGTCGGCGATCAGGCGGCCGCGCGCATCGACGGCGGCGTTTTCCTGCGCGCGCTCGCGCGTCGAGCGGTCCTGCTGCACCATCGAATCGAAACGCGCCTTGACCGCGGCGTCGTCGCCCGCGCTTTGCAGATACGCCTGATACAGCGCCGAGTCCGAGGGGCGCGCGTCGAGCCAGAGCAGCGCCTGGCGCCAGCTCTTTTTCGCCGACGCGCCCACCGTGCTGTCGCCCGCGAGCTTCTGCAGCCGCGCAATGCCGTCGCGGCGCGTGACGTCGCGATAGGTCAGATGCTGCGCGTAGGCGAGCGCATAACGCGGATCGTCGGGATTGTCGCGCGCGAGCTGTTCGAGCCCGCGGCGCGCCTCGTCCCAGCCTTGCGGCGTGGCCGAGAGCGCCTGGTAATACTCGAGCTGCAACTCGGGTGTGGCCGGCTTGCCGCTCAAGGCCCGCTGATATTCCTGCACGGCGCTCGCGCTCTGGCCGCTTTGCGCGAGCCGCCGCGCGTCGTTCACCGTCTGATCGCGCAGGCTCGATTCGCCGAGCCGCCGGCCGAGGTCGTCGAGGCGCGGATAGTTGGGCGCCACTGCCTTCAGGCGTGACAGATACTGCTGCGCGCCCGCGCCGTCCTTGCGGTCGGCGAGCACCATGCCCATGCCGAAGAGCGCATCGGGCTGCTTGGGGTCGATGCGCAGCACTTTCTGCCAGGCCTGCTCGGCGAGGTCGCCGCGCTGATGCGACTGCCAGTACTTGCCCTGGTCGATCAGCACGCTCATCGGATCTTTGGATGCCTGCGCCAGCGCGTCGGGCGCGGCGGCCGCCATGCAACAGGCGAGCGGCATGCTTAGCGCGACGCGTAGCGACAAGGTAAGGGCGCTCAATCGCATGCGTTTCTCCAGCCCGGCACGAGACGGCCGCTTTCGTCAAAGCGATAGCGTCCGTCGACGAAACCCGTGCCGAACAAGCCCAGCACCCTGTCGTAGTACACCGGTTCGCGGCCCGGCACGCCGGCGTCGAGCGCGGCCAGATGTGTGCGCGCGAGGCCGAGGCCGTGCGCGTCGCCGAGCGCCTTGAAGTACGGCGCGAGCGCGCCCCAGTAGCTGAGCGGGCCTTCGCCGCTTGCCGTGCCGTTGGTCGACGACACCTTTTCCGGCGGATAGCCGTTTTGCTCGACTTTCGCGCGCATGCCGCCCAGCGCGGCGAGCCACGGCTTCGCGAGCGGATCGGCGGGCGAGGCGAGACCGGCCCACAGGTAGACGCGGATCGCGTCGTAGCTGCCGATGTCGCCGTTCTTCGGATCGACCACGAACTGGCCGTTCTGCCACGCGGCCCAGTCCGCCGCGAAGCCTTGCGGCGAGGTCGTTTTGACGAGCTTGTAGGCGCTTTCCGCGAGCTTGGCCCACGGGCCGCCCGGCAGTTCGTGGGCGAGCGCGCGCAGCACGGGCAGCGGCAGATAGCTCGGATTCAGACGCGTGACGCCGCCGTCCCTGAAACCTTGCGGCCCCGGCAGCAGCATCGGACCGACGCCCGGCAGGCTCGTCGTCTCGTCGCGGACAATGCGCGCCGCGAGCGCCTGGCCGAGCTGCGTATAGGCGGGTTCGTGCCACAGGCGTCCGGCTTGCAGCAGGTCGTAGGCGATCCACAGGTCGGAGTCGGATGCCGAATTGGGATCGAGCACGCCATACGAGCCGTCCGCCTTTCTGCCCCATAGCCACGCCGGCAGGCGCAGGTTCTGCGGATCGAACTGATTGGCCGCGAGATTGGCGCGCGTCCAGTTCAGCAGGCGGTCGAAGGTCGCGCGGTCGTTCGCGACGAGCGCAAAGAAGAGGCCGTACGACTGGCCTTCCGACGTGGTCTGCTGAGTCGGCGTCGAGTAGTCGATCACGCGGCCATCGGCCTGCACGAAGCGTTCGACGAACGTGCGATAGGCGCTCCAGTCGCCGCATGCGCCGGGCGCGGCGGCCGGCTGGGCGGCCTTCGCGAGCCGGGCCGATCCCGCCGATGCCGCGAGTCCGAGCGTCAGGCCGAGCGCCACCGCGAGGCCCTGTTTTCTGTTGATTCCAAACCGCATATCAGTCCTGTGAGTCCTTCAAACGGCGCGCCGCGATGGAGCGCAGCATCCGGTAGAACAGCCCGGCGATGATCAATGCCGCGAGCACGCCGCCCAGCATCAGCAGTAGCGGATGCGACGACAGCGCCCAGCGCAGATATTCCTGCGGCGACAAATGGCCGACATAGTACGCGTCTCCGTTCGAGGCGATGGTCACTGTGCGGCCGTGAATCACGGCCATCGCGCCTTGAATTTCCGGCAGCATGTCGGCGTCGAGCAGCGCCGAGGACAGATCGGCGTCCGACTGGCCCGCCGCGCTGATCAGCGCGACGGCGCTGCGGCCCTTCCTGAGCGGCGACTCGAAGCCGGTGAGAAGCGCATCGCCGTTCGAACTCACAAGCGTCAGGTCGGCCCGCGCGGGCAGGCGCTCGACCCCGCGCTCGCCGTGCCACCAGTCCTCGAGCTTGAAGACGATGTCGGAGATCTGGAAGGTGCGCGAGTCGCCGTTGCTGGAGAAGGGCATCGACTTGGCCCAGCGTTGCAGCAGCGGCTGCTTGCCCGGCGCGCCGAAAATGAGCAGGTCCTTGTCGGCGTATTGGTCGACGTCGTCGGGAGTGCCCACCGTCACGCCCGCCACCGGGTAGCCGGTCGACGCGCCCATGCGGCCCATGGTCAGCAGATACAGGCTGTAGTCGCTCGAATCCGCGTCGTTCGGCAGGATCGCCGCGGTCTCCGACAGGTCCGCCATGCGCGTGAACGGAAAACCGCTGTTGGCGAACGCCGCGAGGTCGGGCAGCGCCATGTAGTGTGGGAACGACGACAGGTCGATCGTCGAGTTCGGGTCGACCGCGCCGATCACGTTTTCGAGCAGGCGGCCGTGGCATTCGCCGGTATTCGGAATGTCATAGTAGAAGTGCAGACGCAGTTGCGCGCGCGGCGTCAGCAGCAGCGGCGGAATGTGCACGGTGTGGCGCGCCTCGGCGGTCTTGTCCGGCAACACGCGCGCGAAGTAGCGGCTCAGCTCGAACACCGAGTCGGACTCGACGGGAATCGGCAGCGACTGCACGAAGCCCTTGTTCACGCTTATGTTCAACGACGAGCGGTCGCGCTGCGGCCGCACCGTGTAGCGGTAGCGCAGGTCGATCGGCGCGCCCTTGGTGTGCCACATGAAGAGATCGGGCGGCACGCGCAGGTTCACGTGGACCGCGTCGGCGTCGTAGCCGCTGACGGTCAGGTCGCTCGCGTCGGCGAGTTCGCCGAAGCGCACCGGGCGGTTGGTCGGCAGCCAGTTCGGCGCGTCGTAGGGCGTGCGCTTCGCAAGTTCGGTCAGGCCCGTGATGGTCGCGCTCTGTCCTGCGAGCATGTTCCGGCCGATGCCGAGCGCGCGCGCGGCGATCTTCAGTTCGGCGTCGTTGCGTCCCATGACGAGCAGCAGCTTGCCGCGCGCCGGCGCGTCGCGGTCGACCACGGCCACCGTCGGCCCGGAGATTGCCGGCGTTTGCACGCCGGCGGGGCGCTGGTCGCCGCTCGCAAACACCACCGCGTTGCCCGACAGCGGCACATTGTCCTGCTGCGCCGGGAAAATCGCGCCGCGATAGCCGGCGAGCGCGCCGAACCACGAGGCCACGATGCCGCCGGCTTCGAGCGTGCCGGCGCTCGGCTTGTGCGGAAACACGAACGGCAATTCGAGGCGGCGCACGTCGCGGCGGTCGAAAAACGGCTGCGGCAGCGCCGCGAGATCGGGCTTGCTGGCAAGCGACGCATAGGTCAGATCGAGCGAACTCGCATTGCTCACGGTCGCCCACAGCGACGAGTTCGCCGGGTCTTCGCAGTTCGTCGTGTAATGGCCGATCAGCTGGACGTTCAGGTGATTGAATTCGGTGACGAAGCGCGGATCGATCGACACGTCGCGTGCGACCAGCATGCCGGCCTGCTCGCGCGGCACGGGCAGCGTGGCGGCGACCTCGCCGTTCACCAGCACCTTCAGTTGCGAAAGATTCGGCAGCAGCGCGGGCGAGTAGCTGTAGACGAGATGCAGGATCGCGCCCGTCACCACTTCGTCGCCGCGCACGGAGAACGCCACGCCGTTCTGGCCGTCGGTGCCGCGCAGTTGCAGCGGGTCGAGCGCGCCCAGGTCGGCGAAGGTCAGCGTCTGGCGGCGGCCGCCCGGCACGAGGGTGCCCGGCTCCGCGGTAGTCGGCGCCTTGACGCCCAGCGCTTTGACCGCAGACGGGCCGAGCGCCGGAGTCGGCGTGGCGAGCGGCGCCTGAGCGATCATGGCGGCGTCGTAGGGGGCGGCCGGGCTCGGGGGCGGGACGTTGCCGGTGCCGGTGGCCGCGAGGTTGGCTCCGCCTTTCGCGGCGCTGTTGGCCGCCGGGTTGGCCGCGCTATTGGCTGCCGGGTTGACCACCCCTCTCGCTAGAGTATTTCCCGTGTTGCTGCCGACGTTGGTCGCCGCTGCTTCAGCCACCGACGCGAGCGGCGCCGCGAGGGCCGTCTGCAACGCGAGCCAGCAGGCTGTGCCGCGCGCGAGTCGCGAAGCGCGCGGCCTCAATGCACCCCACGGTTGCAAGTCTGTGCCAATGCGAATGTCGCTGCGTGTGTCACTGCGTACGTCGCTGGGCTCGTGCTTCGAGCGTTCGGTGCTTCCCTTCGCCATCCTGTTGCGCATAGATCAGTCTTTGGTTTTTAGCTTTTCGACGTCCACCGGACGGCTTTTCAGCGAAGTTCGCAGGTCGTTGTAAAGATGCTCGAAGAGCCCGAGGATGCCGCGCGCGCCGACCGACAGCACATGCGAAAGGCCGCGCAGCGGCGTGTCCTGCTGGCGTCCTTCGGCCCAGCCGGTCCAGGCGTCGGCGCGTGCAAAGGTGGTCTTCACGAACTCGTATTCCTGCTCGCGTGTCATCGCGGAGAAGCGCAGGCCCACGCGGCCCGGCGCCGTGAAGCCGACGGTGGCGGGGAACGCGTATTCCTCGTCGCCGCGAAAGAGCGACACGGTGACGCGCTCGTGCATCGGCACCTGAATCGCGGCCGGCAGCGCGACGCCCACGCCGCCTTCCGAGTAGTCGATGGTCTTGCAGGCGAGCGTGCGGCCCGTCGAGAACTTCAGCATGACCGGCATTTCCATCGCCACGCGGTGCACCGCGCGAATCTGCCGGCGCTCTCTCGCGGCGGCCACGCTCGCGCCGAGAATCAGCATGTTGTAGACCGTCCAGCCGAGGTTCAGGAGCGTGGTCTGCACGATGCTGCGCGTGTGCCAGTTCAGATAGATATGCACGATGCCGACGCAAAAGCCGATCAGGTTCAGCAGCAGCAGGAACAGGTACGGCCGCGAGATCGCCCAGTCGAAGTAGTTCTTCTCGATCTGCCCGCCCTTGGCCGTGACGTTGAACTTGCCGAGCTTCGGGTTGATCAGCGCGAGCAGCGTGGGCGCGGTGATGTACGACGCCAGCACCGACTCGTACACCTCGGCCCAGAACGAATGACGGAACGAGCGCTGCATGCGCGAATTGGTGATGCTGGCATGCATCATGTGCGGCAACGCATAGATCGCGATGGTGCTCGCGGCGGCCTCGATCACGTGCGCGCCGAAGAAGAGATACGACAGCGGCGCCGTCAGAAACACGAGACGCGGGATGCCGTAGAAGAAGTGCATCATCGCGTTGAGGTAGCACAGCCGCTGGCCGAACTTCAGGCCTTTGCCGGTGAGCGGATTGTCGATGCGGAAAATCTGCGTCATGCCGCGCGCCCAGCGGATGCGCTGGCCGATGTGGCCCGACAGGCTTTCGGTGGCGAGCCCCGCGGCCTGCGGAATCGCGAGGTACGCGGTGGTGTAGCCGAGCCGGTGCAGCTTGAGCGCGGTGTGCGCGTCTTCGGTGACGGTTTCGACCGCAATGCCGCCGATCTCCTCCACCATCGAGCGACGCAGGAGCGCACACGAACCGCAGAAGAAGGTCGCGTTCCACAGGTCGTTGCCGTCCTGCACGAGCCCATAGAACAGCTCGCCTTCGTTCGGCACTTTGCGGAACGTGCCGAGATTGCGCTCGAACGGGTCGGCGGAAAAGAAGTGGTGCGGGGTTTGCAGCATCGACAGCAGCTTGTCGCGCAGGAACCAGCCGAGGCCGATTTGCAGGAACGAGCGGGTCGGAATGTGATCGCAGTCGAAAATGGCGAGGTATTCGCCGTTGGTGATCTTGAGCGCCTCGTTGATGTTGCCGGCCTTCGCGTGGCGGTTATGCGTGCGGATCGTCCAGTTGACGCCGACTTCTTCGCAGAACGCCTTGAACTCGGGACGGCGGCCGTCGTCGAGCACGTGAATGGAGAGCTTCTCAGCCGGATAGTCGAGCGCGAGCGCCGCGTAGATGGTCGGCTTCACCACCGAGAGCGGCTCGTTGTAGGTCGGAATGAAGACGTCGACGGTCGGCCACGCGTCGCGCGAGGCGGGCAGCGGCATGGGCTTGCGCTTGAGCGGCCACGCGGTCTGGAAGTAGCCGAGCATCAGCACGAGCGTCGAATAGACTTCGGCGGACACGAGCAGCAGGCCCCACGCGGCGTCGAGCGGATGCTCCCAGTACGTGGTTGCGGTAAGCCGCCAGTACATATAGCGGCCCGACGTGACCACCGAGAGCATGATCATCACCATCGTCGCGTAACGGCCTTGCAGGCGGCGAAACAGCAGCGCGGTGAGGAAGCAGCAGGTGGCAAACGTCAGTTGCTCGTAAAAAGCGAGCGGCACGGTGAACACGAAATACAGCGTCACCAGCGCGAACAGCGTGACGAGACCAGTGACGATGCGGCTATTCCAGAACGGCGCGTCGACGAGACGTTCCAGGCGCGACGGTTCGATCGCTTCAATCGGCTCCGATTGCGGCGTGCTCATACGACGTTCCTCGGCGTGACGGCGATCGCGTCGACTGCCGCCATGAGCCAGGTGCCGCACGCGCGGAAGTCGGCGGCGGCCTGGCTCAGCGGGTCGTAGTGGATGAGCGTGGTGTCGCAGGCGAGCGCCTCGCTTACGCCTTCGTCGAGATGGATCACGCCCGGGAACAGCTTCTCGCCGAGCATCTGGCGCAGAACCTTGAGAACGTCTTTGGTCAACTGGCGCGACTGGTCGATCTGGTTCACCACGTAGCCGACGCCGCCGAACTCGGCGCGCGGCGCGGCGTAGGTGTCGATCAGCCGCTCCATCTGCGGAATCGCCGCGTACGAGGCGGCGTCGGCGAGCACCACGTTCAGCGCGAAGGTGGCCGCGCACAACGCGGCGCGCGCATAGGCGGACGAACCGGGCGGCGTGTCGACGATCACGACGTCGGACGCATCGAGCCGCAAGGTCCGCAGCGCGTGCGCAAGCCACAGCGGGTCCTGGTCGACGTGCGCCTCGAAGCGGCGGCGGTCTTCCTCGAGCACGGCGCCGTAGGGCAGCACGGTCACGCCGTCCACGCCGTCGAACATGACCGACTGCCACGGGTCGCCGGTCAGCGTGGCGCGCGAGAGGCCGTCAATGCTGTCGAGCGGCACGCCGAAATGCAGGCGCAGCGCGTTCTGCGGATCGAGGTCGAGCGCGATCACGCGGCGGCCGCCGGCGGCCAGCACGGAAGCGAGATTGGCGGCGAGGGTCGTTTTGCCGACGCCGCCCTTGGCGGACACTACTGCAATGACTTTCATGAGCGACGCGGCCCATTGACGAGCCACGAGTTCGGCGCGGCCTGGCCGGCGGCGCCGCGCGGCGTGCCGCGCAAGCGGTCGAACAGCGACTGCAGCGCGACGGGTTCGGCGGCCGCCGCGCCCGACGCGCTGGCGCGGGGTTGCTCGGCTTCGGGCTGGCGGTTGAAGAGCTTGCCGAGGATCGAGCCGGATTGGGGCGCGGGTGCAGGTACGGCTGCAGGTGCAGGTGCAGCTGCGAACATCGGCTTGTGGATGGGCGCGGCGGCCGGTGAGACAGGCGGCACGGCAGCCACTGCAGCCGCACCCACCACCGGCGGCACAGCCTTCTCCAACGCGGCAGCGGACGTGGTCGCGATCTTGCCGGCGGTCTCAGCCACGCCGAAGCGCCCAGCGCCACGCGGCACAACAGGCGGCGGCGCCGGGACGACAACCGGCGGAATGTCGCGCCGAGGGGATCGCGTGAAAAGCGGCGCTTTCGCGCGCAGGACCGAGGCGACGTCTTTCGGCGCGGCCTCGTCGCGTTCGGCTGCGGACGAAGCAGCGGCGGGCTCGTGCCCGGCCGCGTGCGCTGTCGCCGGCTGCTGCCCATGCGGTCCGATAGCCGGAATCGACGGCTGTCGCAGATCCAGCGTCACGAGCAGCGGCCAGCGCGTACGCGCCGTGTGGGCCTCGTTCTCGCGGCCGATTTCCTGGTACGCGTTGGCGTCGCCGCCGAAATGATCGAATAATTTTTCGATGTCGCTCGATGAACTCATGATGCCGCCATTCTTGTCATGACCTGCCTGACCCGGTCCCGGGTTGTCCGTCCTTATGCACAGCCGCCGCCGAAGACCCCATTCCCCACTGACTCGCTCGCGCGCACCGGTCATGCGCGCGGCCAGCCTCTATCGTTGTTGTGTTACAGCGCGTGACGGCCGAGGCGGAACTCGAGCGCCGTGTCGGCTTCATACTGGCCCGTCTGCACGACCGACAACCCCTGCGCGCCCAGCGCGCTCAGCCATGTCTGGTACGCGCCCTCGAGAAACGCCGGCGTCCAGGCGAGCGCGCTCGCGCCGAATGCCGGCAGCGGCGCGCAGTAATGGACAATGCGCAGCGACTCGCGCTCGTCGGCCAGTTCCACATAGCCCCAATCGATTTCCTGCCAGCGCGCGTTCAAGGTCCGCGCGAGATCCGCGGTCGAGTCGCAGGCAGGCAGCGGGTGCGCGGCCGCAAAGCGGCTGCCGACACGGTGCATAAGCTGACGCAGTTCGTCGTGGCCAATCTGCCCCTCGAACTCCGAGGCGAGAGCGGACAGCATGCCTCGCCATTGCGGCGACAGTTGACGGTCCAGCAGGTAATCCAGGATTGCAGCCATGTTGTCTGGGAAATGGCCGTCGTACGCAACCGCTCAAAGCGGCCAAAGACAGCCGGGTGCAGGGAAGGTGTTCGTTGTAAATCGCGCATTGCACGCGGCGCAGGGGCGTAGGTCAGTGCAGGTTAGTTTTCCCGCATTAACCAGACGCTTCCGCACATGCCGGTGCAGTCTACTGAAGACATTAACTTTTAGCCACTTTCCGTCACCTGTCCGATACGCGCGAACGCTTTGTCCGACGAAAGAAGCCGCTGCGGCCGTGCGGCGACTTCGATTTGACTGCCCAAGCAAACCGGAGAGCGCTGGCCGTATTAACGGCACGCGGGGCGGTGTTTTTAGCCTTTCGATTCCTTTCGGCCCCGGCCTCAACTGCGTCCCGCCGACAATCAGGGCGCAATAATACAGCCGGAATTTATTGCCGAACCCGTCCTCTATGATCTTTAACAATCCGGCCGCCTTCGGGAAAACGCGTGTCGGATTCGTGACACAACCCTGCCCATTCGCACGCCAAATAGAGGACGGGTATTAATTGCCGAATAATTGTCGAGCAGGCTAAATATTTGTCAGATGTTTGCCGATATACATGGATAGAGTGACCGGACCCGCCCGCTAGCCATCCCTATGCTCCTCACCTCGCCGCAGCACTTAGCCGATGCCGGCCTGCGCGAGCGCTTTCACCGGCGCTCGCTTGAACATCAGCGTCCGCTCTCGACGGTCACGATGGCGTTCACGGTCGTCGCTTTCCTGTGTCTCGTGGCGGCACGCGGCCTCGCGGGCGGTGCGGCCGCGCCGCTCGTCTACCGGCTCGGCTGCGCCCTCGTGCTGGCGCTGCTCGTGGTGGCCATTCCGCGCACGAAATCGACGTGGACATTCGGCGCGATCGGCGTGGCTTTCTCGATCACGCTGGTGGTCGGTCTTGCGCTGAATGTCGCAGGCGCGCAACAGCCGCTCTTGTGGATTTTGCCGGCGATGGTCGTGATCCCGGTTTGCGCTGCGCCCTTGTGGCTGACGCCGACGCATTTCTTCGTCGGCAGCGCGCTGTTCTATGCGACGGCGATCGGCTTGCTGCTCGGCGCGCCACGCACCGCGGACGTGGATATTGTCGTGTGGATGTGGGTTGCGGCGATCGGCATGCCCACCGCCGTGGTCTTTCATTTCGGCTTCTACGCATTCCGGCGCAATCACTTCCTGCTCGAGGATCAACTGGCGCAACTCGCCGCAACCGATCCTCTGACCGGCCTGCAAAACCGCCGCGCCTTCGTCGCCCAGGCCGAGCGGCGCCTTGCCGACGTCGCGCGCGGCGGCCAGGTCAGCGCTATTTTTGTCGACATCGACAATTTCAAGTCACTGAACGACCGGTTCGGTCATGCGGTGGGCGACCTCGCGTTGCGGCAGGTCGCGCAGGTTCTGCTCGACGGGACCACGCACGGCGACAGCGTGAGCCGGATCGGCGGCGAGGAATTCGCGGTGCTGTCGGGCGAGGACCTCGCGGGGGCGCTGCGCCTTGCCGAGCGGTTGCGCGGCGCGATCGCCGCGCTCGAACGCCCGGACGGCAATCTGACGGCCAGCTTCGGCGTGGCGGAGCACCGTGGCGGCGAAAACATCATGGTGCTGCTGGATCGCGCCGACGAGGCGTTGCTGCGCGCCAAGCACTCCGGTCGCAACCGCGTGTGCGCGGAGCGCCCGCTGCCCGACGCGCCGCTGCAACTGCTGATCGAGGACGCCTGCGGCGCAGCGGGCGCGGCGGGCTCGCGGCATCGATGGGAAGACTATTACCTGACCTCGCACTTTCAGCCGCTCTTCAGCTTGTCGCATCAGAAACAGGTCGGCTTCGAGGCGCTGCTGCGCGGCGAACTCGACGACGGCACGCTGCTGCCGCCGGCTGTGCTGTTCGCGCCCAAGGCCTCCAGCGACGAAGGCGTGCTCGACCGCGCGAGTCACGCCGTGCATCTGGCCAACGCGCGCGCCTCGCTGCCCGCGGACGGCTGGCTCTTTCTGAACATCCTCCCGGCCACCTTCGTCGCCGAGGGTTATGCCGACGAGCTTGCCGGCATCGTGCGAAGGGTGGGGCTCGCGCCGGGGCAGGTCATTCTCGAGATCCTGGAATCGCACGGCGGCAGCGTCGACGAAATGTCGCGCGCGGCGGCCCTGTACCGCGAGCACGGGTTCCTCATCGCCGTGGACGATTTCGGCGCGGGCCAGTCGAATCTGGACCGGCTGCTGCGCATCCGTCCGGACATCGTCAAGCTCGACGGCGAACTGATCCGCGCAACGGGGCACGGCACCGGGCAGCCGATTCTGCCGAAACTCGTGTCGCTGCTGCATCAGGCCGGCATGCTCGTGGTGGTGGAGGGAGTCGAGACGACCGAGGAACTGATTCTCGCGGTGGAATCGAATGTGGACTTCGCGCAAGGCTATCTGCTGGGACGTCCTGCAGCGGAGATCGCGCCGCCGAGTTCGGTGCATCTGCGTATCGACGACGCTTTCGACGTGATCGCGCAAGGCCGTGCGCATCAGTATGCGTTGTTCGAATCTGTCGTGGAGCCGTACCGCGTTGCGCTGCTCGAGGCTGCGGACGCATTGCGCGCGGGCGCGGAGATGAAGTGCGCCTTCGCGTCGCTCGCGACGTTCGAGCATTGCGTGAGCTGCTTCATTCTCGACGACGCGGGGCGGCAGGTTGGCGCCGAAGTGCCGGGGCCGGCGTGGAGCAAGGAAAGCGCGTCGCTGCATCCGGTGGCCAATCCACGCGATGCGCGCTGGGACCATCGGCCGTACTATCGCAATGCCGTGCTGCTGCCGGGTGTGGCAATAGCCAGTAATCCTTATCTTTCGCTCGCGAGCGGCAGGCCGTGCATTGCCGTCACGCTCGCCGTGCAGTTCGAGAAAGAGCGCTCTGTGATCGGCGTGGAGCTCGACTGGTCGGCGCAAGGCTTGCCGTGGCCGGCGGGGGAATGACGGGCCGCGTGGCGATGGTCCGTGCATGGGTGCGCTTTCAATAGCTGCCCTTCACGACAACATGAGCCTCGACATCGTCCTTATATGACGCGGCGAGATCCGCCGCCGCGCGACTCAGCAAACCGGTATCGGTTCCGACCGCCACAAAACTCGCGCCTGCCGCGAGATATTCCTCTGCAATCGCGCGATCCGGCGCGAGCACGCCCGCGGCCTTGCCCGTGCGCCGCACGCTCGCTATGCCGCCGCGAATCGCCTCGCGCACGCTGGCATCGCCCGGCTTGCCGAGCAGCCCCATCGACGCGCTCAGGTCCGAAGGGCCGAAGAACACGCCGTCGACGCCGTCCACCGCGGCAATGGCAGGCAGATTGTCCATGCCTTGTACGGTTTCCACTTGCACGAGCACGCACAGTTCGTCGGCGGCCCGAGCGAGATAGTCCGGCACGCGGTTCCAGCGGGACGCGCGCGCCAATGCGCTGCCGACGCCGCGAATGCCATGCGGCGGGTAGCGCGTAGCGGCGACGGCATCGGCGGCCTGTTCGGCGGTGTCGATCATCGGCAACAGCAAGGTCTGTGCGCCGATGTCGAGCAGCTGTTTGATCACGGCGCTGTCGCTTCGCACCGGACGCACGACAGGATGCGATGCGTAGGCGGCGACCGCCTGCAATTGCGCAAGCGTGCTGCGCACGTCGTTCGGCGCGTGCTCGTTGTCGATCAGCAGCCAGTCGAAGCCGGCCGTGGCGAGCAGCTCGGTGACATAGGCGTCGGCAAGCGCGGCCCACAGGCCGAACCGCGGGGTGCCTTCGCGCAGCGCGCGTTTGAAGGGGTTGGGCGGCAAAGACATGAGCACACTCAAATGAAATTCAAAGCGATGCCGCCGAGCGGGCCGTAGTCGACATGGAATGTGTCGCCGGCCTTCGCGGCAATGGGACTCGTAAACGAGCCGCTCAGGATCACGTCGTTCGCGTTGAGCATTTCGTCGTACGGGGCGATCTTGTTGGCGAGCCACGCAACGCCCGTGGCGGGATGATTGAGCACGGCCGCGGCGAGTCCGCTTTCCTCGACTGCGCCGTTCCTGTAAAGCAGCGCGCCGACCCAGCGCAGGTCGACATCGAGCGGACGCACGGGCCGGCCGCCGAGCACGATGCCCGCATTGGCCGCAAAGTCGGAGATCGTGTCGTAGACCTTGCGGGGCGCGCGCGTCTCGCGGTCGAACTGCTCGATGCGCGCGTCGATGATTTCCACCGCGGGCGTGACGTAAGCCGTGGCGTCGAGCACATCGAACAGCGTGACGCCCGGGCCTTTGAGCGGCTTGTTCAACACGAACGCCAGCTCCACCTCCACACGCGGCGCAATGAAGCGATCCGCGCGAATGTCCTGGCCGTTTTCGATAAACATGCTGTCGAGGAGCGGCGCGTAGTCCGGCTCGTCGATCTGCGACGAACGCTGCATCGCGCGCGACGTGAGGCCGATTTTGCGGCCCTTGATCACGTGTCCTTCTGCGAGCTTGAGTTTGACCCACTCGCGCTGGATGGCGTAGCCGTCCTCGACGGTCATGTGCGGATACGCAGCCGAAAAGTGGCGCAACTGCGTGCGCGTCTTCTCGGCCTCATCGAGCTGCGCCGCAAGCGCGCGAATAGTTTGCTGATCTAACATAATGAGTTCTCTATGGAGCTGCCATGAGCATGCCCGGGCTGGCTACTGTGCTTTGAGCCGCGCGTGGAGGTTGTTGTGTTTCCACGTGCCGGCTTCGCTGAATTCGTTGATTTCCAGCGACAACGCGAGACCGCTGCGTTCGAACTCATCGGCGAAGTGCTCCTTGATGCGCGCGAAGAGCGCCTCGCCGGTGGCCTTTTTAGTGGCGTCCGAGCGGCCCGCGGCGATCTTCAGGTTGGCGTGCAGAAACGCTGCGTCGGCGCGTCCATCGGCAATGCAATAGTGTTCGCAACGCAACGCGCGCACGCGAATGCCGCCGAGCGGATAGACAGGCCGTTCCTGCTCGCGCTGTTCGGCGAGGCATTGAGCGAGCGTATGGCACAGGCGGCCGATAAGCTCGCTGTCGGCGAGATTCGCGCTGTACTCGAGTGTCAGATGCGGCACGATAACCTCCTCAGAGTTGATTCACGCGGGCAGCGGTGTGACCGGAAAAATCGCATTGATCTGGCCGGTTCCCGAGCTGCCGAAATACGGCGTGATGACTTCCACCTTGCCTTCATAGCGGTCCCAACCCAGCGCGCCGAGCAGCATGGCCGTGTCGTGCATGCCGCCTTCGCCCCAGCATTTCTCGTTGTAAAGCGGCAGCATTTCGCAGAAGGTCTTCCAGTCGCCGGCTTGCCATAGCTCGACCACCTGGCGGTCCATTTGTTCGAGAAAGGGATTCCAGACCTTGTGCATGAACTGCTCGGCCGTACCGTTGTCGGCGAAATGGTGACTCAGCGATCCGCTCGCAAGAATGGCAACGGTGCCGTCATAGCGCTCCTCGATCGCCTTGCGCACCGCGAGGCCAAATCGCGCACTGGTTTCCAGTTGATGCCACATGCACCAGCCGGCCACCGAAACCGCTTTAAAATGCTGATCGCTATTCATATAGCGCATGGGCACGAGCGTGCCGTATTCGAGTTCGAGCGTGGTCTCGCTATGTGCGCGGCTTTTTACGCCCATTTCGTTGGCGACCTCCGCAATCAGATTGCCGAGTCCCACATTGCCGGGGTACGCGTACGGCATGTTCCTGATGAAGTGCGGCAATTCGTTGCTCGTGTAGACACCCTCGAACTTCGGCGCGCAATTGATGTGGTACTCGCTGTTGACGAGCCAATGCACGTCGAACACGACGATCGTATCCACGTCCAGTTCGCGGCAGCGCCGGCCGATTTCATGATGGCCGTCGATCGCGGGCTGACGGCAACCCTGATGCGGCCCGTCGAGCTCCGACAGATATAACGACGGCACGTGTGTCACTTTTGCTGCCAGCGCGAGCTTGCCCATCGCGGTCTCCTTCGGTCTGTGCCGCGAGACGCGCTGCGTCCCGCGTGGAATAGGTGCAGCGCGTCAGACGCCCCAGCGCGGAATGTGATGCGAACCGAGCGAGACGCACACGTTCTTCGGTTCGAGGAACACTTCGTAGCTCCACGTGCCGCCTTCGCGCCCCACGCCCGATGCTTTCGTGCCGCCGAACGGCTGCCGCAGGTCGCGTACGTTCTGGCTGTTGACGAAGCACATGCCGGCTTCCACGGCGGCCGCGACGCGATGCGCGCGGCCGGTGTTTTCCGTCCAGATGTAGCTCGACAAACCGTATGAGATGTCGTTGGCGAGGCGGATTGCGTCGGCTTCGTCGTCGAAGGGAATCAGGCACGCGACGGGGCCGAAGATCTCTTCCTGCGCGATGCGCATGCGGTTGTCGACGTCCACGAAAACCGTGGGCATCACAAAGTTGCCTTTGCGCATGGCGTCGGGCAAAGCCGGCGTGTCGAGACCGCCGCACGCAAGCGTGGCGCCTTCTTTCGGCCCCAGTTCGATATAGCTGCGGACCTTGGCCAGATGTCCCTGGCTGATCATCGGCCCAATGATGGTGCTGTCGGCAAGCGGGTCGCCGACCGCGAGACGCTTCGCCCGTTCAACGAAGCGTTCGGCAAACTTTGCATAGATGGATTTCTGCACGAGAATCCGCGAGCCGGCGGTACAGCGCTCGCCGTTGTTCGAGAAGATCATGAAGACGGCGGCGTCGAGCGCCCGTTCGAAATCGGCGTCGTCGAAAATCACGAACGGCGACTTGCCGCCCAGTTCCATCGAAAACTTCTTGAGGCCGGCGGTTTGCACAATGCGGTTGCCGGTCGCGGTGGAGCCGGTGAACGAAACCGCGTGCACATCCGGATGCGCGACGAGCGGCTCGCCGGTTTCCTTGCCGAAGCCGTGCACCACGTTCAGCACGCCGGCGGGAATGCCGGCTTCCAGCGCGAGGTTGCCGAGCGTCGAGGCGGTGAGCGGCGACAGTTCGCTCATCTTCAACACAGCCGTATTGCCGAACGCGAGGCAGGGCGCGACTTTCCACGTCGCCGTCATGAACGGCACATTCCACGGCGAGATCAGCGCGCACACGCCGACCGGATGAAACAGCGTGTAGTTGAGGTGCGTGTCCGTCGGATAGGTGTGGCCGTCCACCCGCGTGCACATCTCGGCAAAGTAGCCGAAGTTGTCGGCGGCGCGTGGCACGAGTTGCTTGCGCGTCTGGGAGATCGTCTGGCCCGTGTCTTTTGTTTCGGTTTCCGAAATATCAGGTACGTTTTTTGCGATCAACTCGCCGAGCTTGCGGATCAGTTTCGCGCGTTCGGCCGCAGGTTTGGCCGCCCATGCGGGAAACGCTTCTTTTGCGGCGCGCACCGCGGCATGGACTTCCTGTTCGCCGCCGCGCGCGACTTCGGCCAGCACTTCCTGCGTCGCCGGATTCACGGTTTCAAAGTAGTTTTTTGCACCGACCGTCTTGCCGTCGATCAGATGTTCGATTCGCATTGCGTTGTCCTTTACTGTTTTCGCGCTTGTTCCTGCGGCGCTCAGCCGCGGCCGAAATCCGCGTCGGAGGCAATCGTGTTGACGAGGCGCCCGAGGCCGTCGATCTCGCACACCACTTCGTCGCCCACGTTCACGTTGACGATGCCTTCGGGCGTGCCGGTCAAAATCACGTCGCCGGGTGCGAGCGTCATGAAGCCGCTCAGGTATTCGATCAGCGCGGGAATATCGGTCACGAGGTCGCGCGTATTGCCGCGCTGTTGCAGCGTGCCGTTGACGAACGTGCGTAGCTCCAGTTGCGTCACGTCTTCAACATCGGCTGCATCGACGAACCAGGGGCCGAGTACCGTGGCGCCGTCGCGATTTTTCACACGCAGGTTGGGGCGGTAATAGTTTTCCAGGTAGTCGCGAATCGCGTAGTCGTTCGCAATCATGTAGCCGGCTACGTGCTGCATGGCGTTTTCGCGCTCGACATTGCGCGCAGTCTGGCCGATCACGACGGCGAGCTCGCACTCGTAGTGCATGAAAGCGACGTCGGCGGGGCGGCGAGTCGAGCCGCGATGACCTATCACGGTGCCCGGTCCCTTGAGAAATACGAGCGGCTCTTCCTGCTTGTTGAACTGCAATTCCTTCGCATGCTCGGCGTAATTCAGGCCAAGGGCGAAGAGGGTGCCCACTTCGACAGGCGCGAGCCAGACAAGCTCTTCTTCGCGGCGCACGCGTCCGTCTGCGAGTTGCACGCCTTCTGCGTGCGGATAGGCTTCGTGGATCGCGCCTGCATACGCTACACGGCCGCGCATCATGGCTGTTCTCCGTCGGGTTGCGTTGCGCCGACGAACGACACGCCAAGCGGCGGCAGTTGTCCAATCGACAGGACGGCCTCGTCGCCGATATGCGCGACCGGCGAGCCGTGCGGCACACCAAGTGTGATGACGTCGCCGGGCGCGAGCGTCATGAAGTCCGTGACGTCCGCAAGCAACCGGGCGACATTGCGTACCGACGACCCCGTGTTCGCCGTGAATGCAGGCGCACCGTTCAGCGAAACCGCGATGGCGAGGGCGTCCGGATTCGCGACATGGCGGGCGGCGACCACTGCCGGGCCGATCACGCAAAACCCGTCGCGCGCCCGGAATCGTACCGAGGGCCGGTACACGCTCGCATGCGGCACGCTGAGATCGGCCACGAGGGTGTAGCCCGCGATGTAATGGAATGCCCGCTCGATACTCACGCGCGTCGCCGTGCGGCCGATTACGATGCCGAGCGACGCGCCCACCTCCACGCCCAGTTCGTTGTCGGGCACGAGGACTTTCGCGCGATGCCCCGTGAGCGTATTGCGCGGCTTCAGATAAAGGACCGGCGCTTTCGGCGGCGCCTTGTAAGGCGCGGCGTGCACGGCATCACCCAGCGCGTCCACCGCGGCACGGTCGTTCAGCAAGGTCCCGTAGACCGCGCCGCTGACGGGCGGCCGGCACGCCACGCCGCGTGCGAGCAGCACGGCCGCGGCGTGTGCATCCACGTCGCGCGGCAACGCGTCGCCTTCCGGGTGCAGCAGATGATCGGCAAGTGCAAACATGAAGTGGCTATGCCTCGGGAGAAGGGCTCGACACGAATACTAACATGTTAGTAGTATTGCGCTTGATATGATCCAGGGTCAATAGCCAGTCGGCTGATCGCGGGTTTTCCCTTAAGCTTCGACGGCTGCTTTCAATCATCGTCCACTATGTCTTCGTCCGCTTCCACACGAGTTTTGCACCGCAACCTGCCGATGCTGCTGCTGCGCGCCAGAGAAAAGATGATGGAGCGCTTTCGTCCTTTGATTACCGCGCACGGCTTGACCGAGCAGCAATGGCGCGTGATTCGCGCGCTCAATGAGCACGGGCCGATGGAGCCGCGCCACATCTCGGACATCTGCACGATTTCGAGCCCGAGCATGGCGGGCGTGCTCGCGCGCATGGAGAGCATGGAGCTGATCACGAAGGAGCGCTTTGCGGAAGATCAGCGCCGCGTGCTGGTTTCGCTCACCGATGCGAGCGTGGACCTCGTGCGTGTGATCTCGAAGGATCTGGAAGCGCAGTACCGCGAACTGGAGCGCAAGGTCGGCCCGGAGATCGTCGAGCGCGTTTATCGCGCCGTCGACGATCTGCTCGCCGGTCTCGCGGAAGAGGACGAGTGAACGCGTCTTACATCCGTCACACATCGAGCAGTTTGAAACCCACCGAAACCAATTGAAGAGAGTCCGATGCCGTTGTCACAAGAGGCCGACGCCGCACCCAAAAGTGCCCTGAAACAGGCAGTATTTCTGCACACGGGCTGGCGCAGCGCGGGCACGTGGGTGTGGTCGCGTCTTCGCGCGCTCAACACCGTGACGGGTTTTTACGAGCCGCTTAGCAACGTGCTCGCCGATCTAAGCAAGGCCGAGGTCGCCGCGAGCCGTCCCACGCTGACGTCGGGGCATCCGCCGCTCGAGGCGCCTTACTTCGACGAATACAAGCCGTTCCTGCAAGAAGGCGTGCGCGGTGTGACCGGATACCGCAAAACCTTCGGCATCGACCGTTTCGGCGACGTGCCGGACGCGGAATTCCCCGCGCTAGCGGCCTATTTGCGCAGCCTTTGCGAAGACGCGGTCCGGCAGGGCCGCGTGCCGGTGCTCAAGTTCTGCCGGTCGACAGGACGATTGCCCTGGCTCAGGCACGCGTTTGCCGATGCCATGCATGTGGGCGTGCTGCGCAATCCCGCGTCGCAATTCGCTTCCGGCTGGCTGCTTAATCAGCAGTGGCGCAACCCGTTCTTTGTGGCGGCACCGTTTCGGGTGCTCGGTTTGAATCGCACCGAGCCGTTGGTGAAGCACGTGATCGACGTGTGCGACGTGAAATTGCCGCCGGCCGTGCCCGCTTCCGACGACGCTTACGCCATGGCGTGCGAGCAGTATGCGCGCAGCGCGGAGGGTAATAATGCGTACCGCGCGTTTGTCGCACTATGGATTCTCGGCGCGTGCCGAATGGGACAAGGCGTCGATCTGCTCGTCGACATGGATCTGCCTGGACAGTCGCGCGACTATGCGGCGAGCCTGCGAGCTGGCTTTGAAGTGCAGTGCGGGCTCTCGCCGGATTTCAGCGGCGCGCGCGATCTGGTGGAGGAAACGCGGCGCAGCGCTGCGCGCATCGGCGGAATAGACGGTGGAGCGACGCGCGCGGTTCATTCGGCGGCGCTCAAGTTTCTGAAGGCGCAAGGCGGCGTGGACGCGGCCTTTGTCGAACGGGTGCGCGAAAAAATGGTGCTTGCGAACGAGTTGACCGCGCAGTGGCGTTAGTTCGCGCACAGTGGCGTCAAGCTGGCGCCTGCCAGCCGCGCTGCTGCGTCAAGCGCCCGGAAAGTGGCAGCGCGCTAGGACGTCACGGCCTTTTTCGACTCGGCCAGGGTCTCGGCCCTCAACCGCTCATAGCTGGGTTTATCGAGCGGTACCGCGTCGGGCTGCCCCAGATCGCTCAGCCTGACACGGAAATTTTCGCGTGCGCTCCACGCGGTAATCGCCGCGATGATCGTAATGGCGAAGGTAATCGCGCCGATGGTGACCGGAACGTTGTGCGATCCCGGCGGCGCGACGTAAGCGAACAGGGCCGGCAGCAGCGCGGTAATCGTAGTGCCGACGTTCTGCCCAATCGCCATCGCGGAGACGCGTGAACGCGTGGGGAAAAGCTCGGGGTAGAAGCTCGGGAATGTCGCGTTATAGCCTTGGTAGATCACGCCCCACATGAGGATCGACATGACGATCGCGAGCGCCACGTTGTGAATGCTGATGGCGTACAGATACGCGAACGACAGCAGCCCCGCACCCAGTGCGCCGACGATGATCGGCAGGCGCCGCCCGATCCTGTCGGACAGGTTGCCCACATACGGAATCACGAGCACGGCAACAATATTGCCGATCACCGGAATCCACAGGTAGACGCTCTTCGAAAAGCCGATGCCGTACGACGCCTGTACCGCATACGCGGCGCCGAAAATGGTCGCGACGACCGGAATCACGTTCATCAGCGAGCAGCCCACGACACGCAGCATGTCGGGCCAGTTGTAGCGGAAGGCCTCGGCAATCGGTGACTTCGGCACGCCGCCGCTCGCGTCCTCTTTCGCGAAAGCCGGCGTTTCCTCGACTTCGCGGCGGATGATGTAGCCCGCCACCAGCACGAGCGCGCTCAGTAGAAACGGAATGCGCCAGCCCCACGAATTGAAGGAGCTTTCCTCCATGTAATAGGCGAGCGGCAGGAACACGGCGGCCGCGAGAATCTGGCCGGCCTGCACGCCTTGCAGCGTGAAGCTCGCGTAATAGCCGCGTCGTCCGAAGGGGGCGTGTTCGAGAATCATCGAACTCGCGCCCGAGATTTCTCCGGCCACTGCGAAGCCCTGGATCAGACGGAGTACGACGAGCAGCGTCGGTGCGAGCAGCCCGGCGTGCTGGTAGGTCGGCAGGAGGCCGACGGCCATCGTCGAAAAACCCATCATGAACATGCATAGCAGGAGGACGTTCTTGCGGCCGTGCGTGTCGCCCCAGTGTCCGAGCACGAATGCGCCGATGGGCCGCGCGACATAGCCCACGCCATACGTGGCGAGCGAGGCGACGATCGCGATCTTCGGATTGCCGGATGGAAAGAACAGCTGCGGGAAAATCAGCGCCGCGGCCTGCGCGTAGATGAAGAAATCGTAGTACTCGAGGGCGGAGCCGATCCAGCCGCTGGCGGTTGCCTTGCCAGCCTGTCCGCGATGCTTGCGGCCACTCGCCGTTGCGTTCGTTGCCATGTCGCGCCTCCTCACCGAAATGCGGTGACCCGCCCCGTGCGGCTGCTTCATTTGGCGTCCGGCGAGCGAACTATGCAACCCAGGACTTACACGGCGACGGACAGGGCGCCGGCGCATGCTGCGATGCGTCACAGCCGCCCCGCATCCGCGCGTTTTCGTGAGAATTGGCGCGGCGATCCAATACAGTTGCTGCGCAAAAAACAATACAGTGAGGCGCGGTTCTGTTTGGCTGTATCGGGAATAAGCGGCGCCGCGTCGATACAGTTGGCGGGTCTCGAATCCGTCTACCCGCCCGGCGCCTAACGCCTGGCCTTTCCCGAACGCGAGGGTTGAAATGAACGCAGCAAACGAGCAGGACAAGCTGTCAGTGCAGCAGTTGGGCCACTACATCGGCGGCGCGGCGGTTGCGCCCACCAGTGGCCGCTTCAAGGACGTGTTCAATCCCGCGACCGGCAAGGTGACGAGCTCGGTGGCGCTCGCGTCGGTCGAAGAAGTGGATGCCGCCGTGAAATCGGCGAAAGCGGCATTCCCGGCATGGAGCGAAACGGCACCCATCAAGCGCGCGCGGATTCTCTTCAAGTTCAAGGAGCTGCTCAACCGGCACCACGACGAGCTGGCCATGCTCATCACGCGCGAGCACGGCAAGGTGTTCACGGACGCGCAAGGCGAGGTGGTGCGCGGTATCGAAGTGGTCGAGTTCGCGTGCGGCATTCCGAACCTGTTGAAGACCGATTTCACCGACCAGATCGGCGGCGGCATCGACAACTGGAACCTGCGCCAGGCACTCGGCGTGGTCGCCGGCATCACGCCGTTCAATTTCCCCGTCATGGTGCCGATGTGGATGTTCCCTGTGGCGCTCGCTTGCGGCAACACGTTCGTGCTGAAGCCCTCGGAGCGCGATCCGTCGGCGTCGCTGCGCATTGCCGAACTGCTGAAGGAAGCCGGTCTGCCCGACGGCGTGTTCAACGTGGTCAACGGCGACAAGGTCGCGGTCGACGCGCTGATCGACCATCCGGACGTCGCGGCGCTGTCGTTTGTCGGCTCCACGCCGATTGCGGAGTACATCCACACTGAGGCGTCGAAGCGCGGCAAGCGCGTGCAGGCGCTCGGCGGCGCGAAGAATCACCTCGTCGTGATGCCTGACGCCGATCTCGATCAAGCCGTGGACGCGCTCATCGGCGCAGCGTATGGTTCGGCCGGCGAGCGCTGCATGGCGATTTCGGTGGCGGTCGCAGTGGGCAATGTCGCCGACAAGCTGATTGAAAAGCTGGTGCCGCGCGTGAAGTCGCTCGTCATCAAGAATGGCGAACATCTCGACGCCGAAATGGGTCCGCTCGTGACGGCCGAGCACAAGGCGAAAGTGGCCGGTTATATCGCGTCGGGTGTGGAAGAGGGCGCGAATCTCATCGTGGATGGCCGCGCGCATCCAGTTGCAGGCGAAGCAGGCTTCTTTATCGGCGGAACGCTGTTCGACAACGTCGGCACGCACATGAAGATCTACAAGGAAGAGATCTTCGGCCCGGTGCTCGCGGTAGTGCGTGTGCCCGATTTCGCGAGCGCAGTCGAATTGATCAACGCGCACGAGTTCGGTAACGGCGTGTCGCTGTTCACGTCCGACGGCGGCGTGGCGCGCGCGTTCGGCCGGCAGATTCAGGTCGGCATGGTCGGCATCAACGTGCCCATTCCGGTGCCGATGGCATGGCATTCGTTCGGCGGCTGGAAGAAGTCGCTGTTCGGCGATCACCATGCCTATGGCGAAGAAGGCGTGCGTTTCTATACGCGCTACAAGAGCATCATGCAGCGCTGGCCCGACAGCATCGCAAAGGGCGCCGAATTTACGATGCCGGTGGCGAAGTAAGCGGTACTGATCTCTTTACACGCCGGAAGACGATTCTTCTTCCGCCTCGTCGAGCACCGCATTTTGCACGGCGATGGCGGGACTCACATAGGGCGGCGCCTGACGCGGGTCGTCGATGCTGTAGCGAAGGCGCCCCGCGTCGATAAACACGCGCAGGCCGCGGTATTTGACGAGATACAGCAGGCCGACCAGCGCGGCCGCGAACCCCGAGGCCGCGCCTACGCCCAGCGCCCAGCGCGGGCCGAAACGATCCGCGACCCAGCCGACCACCGGCGCGCCGAGCGGTGTGCCGCCCAGCGCGATGGCGAGCAGAATCGCGATCACGCGGCCGCGCATCGCGGGCTCCGTGGAGAGTTGCACGAGGCTGTTGGTAGACGTGTTGAAGGTTTGTGTCGACACGCCGATAAAGGCCAGCACGATGCCGAACAGCACGTAGTTCGGCATGAGCGAAGCCGCCGTGCAGCCCACGCCGAATATGGCCGCTGCGGCGAGCAGCAAGGCCATGCGCGGTCGCGCGCGGCGTGCGGCAAGCAGCGCGCCCGTCACCGAGCCCACCGCCATGGTTGAACTCAGCACGCCGTATTCGCCCGCGCCTGCATGAAACGCGGTGACGGACATCGTCGAAATGAAGATCGGGAAGTTCAGTCCGAACGTGCCGATCAGGAACTGCATGAGAAGCGCGGCCTTCAGGTCGGGGCGCTTCCACACATACCTGAAGCCTTCCACGAAGCTGCCGCGTGAGCGTAAGGCAAGCGGTTTCGCATGCAGTTCGCGCGCGCGCAACATGCGCAACGCGCCCAGCACGGCAATGAAAGAGAGCGCGTTGATCAGAAACACCCAGCCCGTTCCCACCGAAGCAATCAGCAAGCCGGCCACCGCCGGGCCGATCATGCGCGCCGCGTTGAACGACGTCGAATTCAGCGCAACAGCATTAGCCAGATCGCCTTCGCCGACGAGATCGGATACGAAGGTCTGACGCGCGGGCGAATCGAAAGCCGTCACGCAGCCGAGCAGTCCCGCGAAAACATAGACGTGCCACAACTGCACGAGTCCGGTGATGGTCAGCAGGCCGAGCCCGAGCGCGAGACTGCCCATGGCCGCCTGCGTGACGAACAGCAGCTTGCGGCGGTCGAAGTGATCCGCGGCATAGCCGGTCAGCGGCAACAGCAGCATTTGCGGTCCGAACTGCAGCGACATGACGATACCCACGGATGTCGCATTGTGCTGCGTGAGTTCGGTCAGCACGAGCCAGTCCTGCGCCGTGCGTTGCATCCATGTACCGACATTCGAGACGATGGCGCCGCTCGCCCACATGCGGTAGTTGAAGTTGCGCAGCGAACGGAATGTGCTGCTCACCAGGTCTCCTTTCGCGCCGGCGCGCAACTGATGTGTGGCTCGCGGCGCAGACTCATGCGCGGGTTCGCTCCAGCACGTCGAGCACTTCCTGCGTGGTGCCCGTTTCGCCGAGCCGCGGGAAAATCCGCGTCAGACTGTTCGTGTGAGCGTCGAGGTGCAGGTCGGTCATCGCGTCGACGGCAAAGGCGATGTTCAGGCCGAGCTCGTGCGCGAAACGCGCCGTGGATTCGACACCGATACTGGTGGACACGCCCGCCAGCACGATCTGCGTCACACCCTGCTCACGCAGATACGCTTCGAGATCCGTGTTGGTGAAGGCACCCCACGTCCGTTTCGTCACCAGATGGTCCGATGCCTCTTGCTTCAGTTGGGGCACGAGGTCCGCGAATCCAGGTGGAAAGTTGCCGGTGGGGCGCGCCTGTTCTGCCCGTCCGGGTGCGCCGCCCGCCACATTGACGAGTACGACGGGCAGCGCGTGGCGCCGGAATGCATCGGCTAAAGCGGCGGCGCGCCTGATGACGTCCGCTGCGGGGTGAACGGTGGGCATCGCCACGATGCCTTGCTGCAGATCGATCACGACCAGTGCGGTCTTTGCATCGAGTGTAGTCAGTGCCATGCGTGCTCCTGCGAAGGTTTGTCTGACGGATTACGAGTCGATCAGGCGTTTGAGCAATTCGACGCCGGTGGCGAGCTGCTGCTGCTCGGCCGCCGAAAAGCGTGTCTGGATAGTGCGAAAAAGCCAGTCTTCGCGTGCGGCGCGGCTCGCCTTGATCTTCTTGCGGAAGGCCGGCGTGACGCTCAGCACGGTTTGCCGGCCGTCGTTCGGATCGGGCGCGCCGCTCACGAGGCCCGCGGCCTTCAGCACGGAAAGTGTTTCGCTCATGGATTGCGGGCGCATGCCGTGGGCGCGCGCGAGTTCGGACACGGTGGCCGAGCCCTCGCGCTCCAGCAAACCGAGCACCTGTATTTGCGAAGGCGTGAAGTCGCCGAGATGCGCCTCTTCGCGCAGACGGCGGCGCAGCTTGCCGTTCAGCACGCGCAGCTCTTCGGCCAAGGCGTGCAGGGAGTCGGAGTCGAGCGGCGGATCGTTCCTGCCCATGCGAAGGTAGATCCTATATGAAGGTTACCTGTGTAGGTTACCTTCATATATCGGCGGGGTCAAGCTGACATTCAAGCGGGCATTCCAGCAGACAGTCAGGCGGTCGGCGCGCGTTGCGGCCGTGTTCGAAGCGGCGCGCGGTGGCTGACGCGCCTGTCTTCGTCTTGTGCGTCTTCCGCGCGAATGATGGCGAGCAGTTGGTCGAGCGACATGGGGTGGCCCGTCAAAAAGCCCTGCACGACGTCGCAGTGCGCATCGCTGAGCCATTCGAGTTGCGCCGGATATTCGACGCCTTCCGCGACGACCAGCAGGCCGAAGCTATGCGCCATCGAAATGATGGCGGTGACGATGGGTTGCCCGCCGTTCGGCAGCGGGCAGATGAAGCTGCGGTCGATCTTGATGCTGTGCACCGGGAAAGATTGCAGGTACGACAGCGACGAGTAACCGGTGCCGAAGTCGTCGAGCGAGAGACGCACGCCGGCTGCGCGCAATTCCTGCATGGCCTGAATGCCCACTGACATGTTGGACATCAACTGGCTTTCCGTCAGTTCGAGTTCGAGCAGCGAGGCGGGCAGGCCGCTTTTTTTCAACGCGTTGCAGACTTCGTGGGTGAAGCCCTCGGCCCGCAGTTGCCGCGCCGAAATGTTCACGGCCACATGCACGGCCGCGCTGCGTCCGGCGTTCCAGCTGGCTGCGTCGCGGCACGCACGCCATAGGACCCAGCGACCGAGCAGCACGATCAGGTCACTGTTTTCGGCAATCGGCACGAATTCGGCCGGCGAAATAGGCCCTTCGGACGGATGCGTCCAACGCACGAGCGCCTCCGCGCCGAGCAGGCGTCCCGAGAGGCAGTCGAATTGCGGCTGATAGACGATATCGAGGCCATCCTGGTCGACGGCCTTGCGCAGTTCGGCCTCGATACGCGCGCGGCGCTGCGCCTCCGCCGTCATCTCGCTCTGAAACTCGACGGCAATGCTCTTGCCTCTGCTTTTCGCCGAGTACAGCGCGATGTCCGCATTGCTGACCAGCTCGGCCATTTCCACGGTGTCCTCGGGATAGACGCTGAAGCCCACGCTCGCCGTCACGGCAGAATCGCTGCCGTGCAGGATGAACGGACGTGACAGATTGCGCGCGATGCGGCCGGCGGTCGCGCGTGCGCGGACACGGCTCGCGTCAGGCCCGATCACCACGGCGAATTCGTCGCCGCCTATGCGGCTCACGAGGTCGCTCGGCCGCACCACATTGCGCAAGGCCTCCGCGACCTGCTTGAGCAGTTCGTCGCCCGCGCCGTGACCCAGCGTGTCGTTGACGATCTTGAAGTTGTCGAGGTCGACCATCATCAGCGCGACGCGTTTGTCGGCGGCATTCGCCTTGTGCAGGCGCGTTGTCAATTCGTCGTAGAACGCGCGGCGGTTGGGCAGGTCCGTCAGCGGATCGGTCGAGGCGAGATATTCGAGGTCCTTCTCCACGCGCGTGACGCGCTCGCGCATGCGCCGCATGACGAGCGAGGCGATCCACACCGAACACAACGATGCGCCCACGAGGAAGCAGCCGTATTGCGCGAGCTGCATTTTGATCGCGTCGGTCGTGGCCACGATCACGATGCTGCCGAGCAGCTGATCGTTGTGCATGATCGGCGCCGCGACGAAGATATCGGCGAGCGAGAGCCGCGGCGTGCTGCCGACCTGTGAGAGCGTGCCTTCCTGGGACTCCTTGCGATTAAGCCCCGGGCGCGTGTAGCGTACGAACAGGTCGCCGCTCGGCGTATAGACGGTGGCGCTTTCGACGTGCGGAACCTTGCGCAACGAGCCGAGCACTTCGGCGGTGGCGTCGCGGTCGCCGAACATCGCCGAGGCGGTCAGGTTCTCGGCGAGCACCGAAGCCTGCATGCTGACGTCTTCGGTCAACGACGTGCGCAGCGAAAGCGCCTGATACACGAGCAGCACGACGCTCGAAATGAGCAGTGCAATGGCGACGCCGACGAGATTCACGTGTTCGCGCGGCCATGCAAGGATGCGCCAGACCGGGAAACTTTTCATAAGACCGTCCTTGCTAGCCGCATGAGTTTCGAGCTGAGCGTAATGCGCCGGCGTGAAGCCTCGGTCACATTGATGTCGAACTTCAGATGTTCGCCTTCGCGCACGAGGCGAATCACCCAGCCCTGGTCGGCGGCATCCGCTTCGCTCACGATCACGACCGGCGCGTCCGAAGCGAGCAAAGCCTTGATCGCGGCGCTCACCGTGGTGCCCGTCGTCAGTACCGCCAGTTGGCAATCCGCTGCTTTTTCCACGCGCGGCAGCGGGCGAACGCGCCACGCCTGCTTGCCGCCGTGCTTGCCGTCCAGTCTCGCAAGTGCCTGGCCGAGCGGGCTGTCCGGATCCGCACAGACCGACAGAATGTTGTCGGCGGCGCGGCCCGCAGGCCAGTCGGTGAACTGCGCGAAGTTGAAGATGTACGCGGCCTCGAGCGCGGGCAGATCGACTTGCGCGTCGACGGATGTCTGTACGACGAGCGGGGACGCGAACACCAAACACGCCGCAATGATCTGGATGCGAACGCGATCCATATCAGAACCCGTAGACGGCCTTGAAGAGGAAGGTCCGGCTTTGCTGCGCAACAGTCTCCTGTGTAAAGCCGGGGCCCACTGGGTCGGCGTACCGTTTGTCGGTCAGGTTGTAGATCGAGAAAGACAGCTCGGCTCCGTGAATCAGCCGGCGTGTACTGAGCGTGAGGTTCGCAAGACAGAAGCCGCCGGCCTCGCCGACGGCCGCAAGACGCGACGACGTGCATTGCACTTCGAGTCCCGTCATCAAGGCATCGGCAAAAAAGGGTGCGGCGAGATTGAGCTTCGCGAGATGCCGCGGCGAATTTTGCAGCGCGGCGCCGGTGTCGGAGTCGTGAACCATCTGATAGGAATAGCTTGCGCGCAGACGCGCGAGCGCAAACCGCTGTTCATAAGCGAGTTCGGCACCGCGCGCGGTTGCGCGGTTGACATTGCGGAACATGAAAAGGCCCGATGCGTCGGGTGTCTCGCTGATCAGATCGCGCGCGTTGTACTGAAACAGTGAAAGCGTGGCGCGCCCCGTGGCCGATACGGCTCGCTCATAGACGAGCTCGGTCGTCGAGATATGCTCGGCCTTCAGCGATCGATTTCCCAACTGGCCGTCCGGGCCGCTGATCGCGTAGTACATCTCGTACGCATTCGGCGCGCGATAGGCCTCGCCGTACAGCAGTTTGAAGGTGTCGCGCGGCGTGAGCTTGTAGATGAGCCCGATGCGCGGACTCAGGTTGCCGCCCGCGGCCGTCTGCTGGTCGTAACGCAAGCCCGCATTCAGCGTGAAATTCGCGGGCAGCGTGATTTCATCCTCGATATAGACGCCGGCGCGGTTGCCGCTGTGATGGTCGTCGAGGATCTGCGAGTACGGGTCGACGTTGTAGTTGTACTGATCAAGGCGCGCGTCTCTCGCGAAGTCCGTGCCGATCACGATGCGATGCTTTGCAATCGACGAGATGGTCGCGTGTACATCGGCTCCATACCAGAGCGCATGGCTTCCGTCGACGTTGACCACGTAGGGTTGCGGACCGTTGATTGCCGGCATCCGATAGTCGTAGCGGCCCCAGTAAAGCTGCGATGCCAGCATCACCCCATCGGAGAGCGCATGCTGGTAGCTCAGGTCCAGGTAGCTATGCGTGTCCGAGACGCTGAAAGGCGCATTGAATACCGCGCCGTACGGCGCGTCGGGAATACCCTTGGTCCGGTTGCCGTAGATAAAGCTCAGCCGGAAATCGCCATAGGCTGCTTTCGCGAGAAAGTCCTGTGCGCGGTCGTAATCGAGCCGGTTCGCGATGCCGTGATTCTGGTCCGGCGTGTCGAACTCCGGGTAATAGAGGTCCTGGCCATTGCGTCCATATGCTGTTGCCGAAAGCAGAATGTCGGCTCCGTGCGCACCATGCCAGCCGTATGACGCACGCGCCTTCTTTTCGCCAAAGCTGCCCGCCGCGACGGCGGCTTCCGCGCCCGCCAGATCGCTGCCGCTCTTCGTAATCACGTTGATGACGCCAAAGAGCGCGTTGGCGCCGTACACCGACGAACCCGGGCCCGGCACATACTCGATGCGCTTGACGAGGTCCATGTCGAGCGGAAAGTCCGAGCCGATCGGCGCCTGGTTATACACGCCGTCGTTCGTGCGAATGCCGTCGATCAGCAGCAGGAAGCGGCTGTTGTAGTCGCCGGGTCGCTGGAAGCCGCGCGCGCCGAGGTATTCGTATGAGCGATCGTTGGTGACATACAGGCCGGGCAGCGAGGCGAGCGCGTCCGCCAGCGTGCGCCAGCCGAACTGGCGGATGTCGTCGGCGCTCAGCACGACCACGGCGGCCGGGGCGTCGGTGACGGACTGGTCGAAACGCGACGCGGTATTGACTGTCACCTCCATGAGTGCTTCAAGCGGCATTGCGGCCAGCTCGGCCGTATCCGGGACCGGCGCCATGCCGCCGGCGATCTTGTTGTCGGCAAATGCGCCGGGCGAACAGAGCGTCGCCAGTCCAGCGACCGAATAAACGACCAGGCGGTGCGTAATGGAAGAGTGAGCGCGCGTAATGGGAGCCATGACAGCCGATAGATCTGGGGGAACGCTCCTCGAAATGGATCGTCACCTTTTTGTTATCGGCTGACGAAGGCGAAGCTTGATAGCGGCACGGCCGGCGCCGTAACGCGTGGCGCGGCCACGAAGCGTATGTGGCGGGCGAGACGATTGTAAAAAGGGGCATGGCGAGGGCGCTTTTACGCGACGCAAAAGGCGTGTGAAAGCGAGACGGCGGTGCGCTTCTGATGCGCTTCACATGCGTTTTTAGCGCGCCCCGCATGGGTTTCGGCGGTATTGGACGGCTCACCTGAGTCGGTCCGGCACGGCGCTTGCTGCTTACGTTATTTTTACTGCTGCCCGCCACGTCCATGCGACAGACTTTCTCACCTCAAGCCCTCGGCTCCATGCGACAGGCGATGATCGAACGAGATCTCGCCCATATTGAACACGTGCTGCTGCACTCGCATGCGAGCGCGCGCGACAACTCCGCTTTGCCTCTTAGCTACTGGCACGACCGCTTGCGCCGCATCAAGGACGGCGGCCAGCTGTGGGGCGTGCATCTTCGCAAGATCGACAGCTTGCAGCGTATCCTCGACGCCGAGCTTTCGCCGGGTTAACCCTGTCTTCGTGAATTCTTTCGACACGGCTTGAGCGCGGCTTTTAGAGCGCATCACCGTGTGTCGTGAATTATCCTGGTTGCGCGAATGCGTTCATTCGTGCATTCGCGGGTCGCGGGGTATTTGCGTTTTTGCTTTTCGCTTTTGCCCTGCGCTTTTGCGTCGCGTTCGGCCTCGCGTGCAACGCGCGGGTCTTACTTCATCGTTTCTCTTCTCTTTAGTCGTTCACTTCTCCACTGCTTTTCTTTCGCGCGCGCCGGCATGACTCGCGGCATTGTCACGTGCTGATGAGGCGGCTCTTCCTCACGCGTTCGCGCGGCGCGCTTCTTGCGGCGTGACGGCAACGCATGCCGGAGCTCCGGCTGCGCGGCCAGTGCCGTGCACCCTCGTGCGCGCAAACCACGGAGAGCAGACATGGAAACAGGGAAAGTAGAAGGAACGGTGAAGGAAATCGGCGGCAAGCTGGAACAGACGGCGGGTGAAATGCTCGGCGACACCGGCACGCAAATGGCCGGCACCGCGCGGGAACTCGGTGGCAAAGCTCAGCAGGTGTGGGCCGATCTCGCGGACGTCGTGCGCGAGACCACCACCGAGCGGCCCTTCACCGCGCTTGCCATCGCGGCTGCCGCGGGTTTCATACTCGGCGCGCTGCGCTCGGCGACTGCGCGCGATGTGCGCGATAGGGAATACCGTTAGATACGGTCGGCACAGAGCCGATTGCATCGTCCGATGAAGCGCTCGCCGCCGGCCGGCACATCCGGCGGCGAGCGCGCGCGACGGCAACTGCTGGCGGGAGATACACGATGTCGATACATACCAAGGTGAGCCAGTGGCGCAACGTGGCGCGCTTCTGTTCCAGTCGAGCAGTCGACTACGCCGAACTCCTCGCGCTCGAACTGGACGAGGCCAAAGCGCGGCTGGTACGCGAGGTGATCGCGATGGTGGTGCTCGCGGTGGCCGGCATGTTCACCCTCTCTTTTCTTTGCGTGGCCATCATCGTCACGGCGTGGAATACGCCCTACGTCGTGGCCGTCGCGTGGGGCGTCGCCGCCGCGTGGCTGGTCATTTCGATCATCACCTTCGCGATGATGAAGACGCAAAAGCCCGCCGAGCCGCTACACGTGCTGCGCGACGAAGTGTCGAGCGATCTCGAAGCCCTGAAGGATGCCCTGAAATGAAACACGATCCACGCTGGCATCAGGAACACCGTGCGGCCATTCTTCAGCGCATGGCGACATCGCGAGCGCAATTGCTCGCCGCGAATCTCGCGCTGCGCACGCCGCGTCGAGCGATGAAGGCCGGCGTGCCGGCCGTCAACGTAATGACCTCGCTCGCCGATACGCCCTACGTGGCGCTGGTGCTGGCGGCCGGTCTCGCCGCCGTGCTGCTCGGACCGCGCAAGGCGATCGGAACGCTGGCACGCACCAGCGTGATGGCGTGGCTCACCAGGTCCGCGCGAAGCGTGTTCCAGCATTGACCCATGACGCGGTGCGTCGATACGGGCGCCGCGAATTTACACGCGCGATGTAGCAACGGTCGCGCGACGCCGTTCGCGCGGCGCGCTCCTGCTTATGCGCAGTGTCCGGAGCCCGCCCGGGAGCACATCAACCGTACAGTGCGGAGGAATATATGAAGGCGCTCAGGTGGCATGGCAAGAAAGACATCCGGTGCGACACCGTGCCGGATCCGAAAATCGAACATCCACGCGACGCGATCATCAAGGTGTCGAGCTGCGCGATCTGCGGCTCTGATCTCCATTTGTACGACGGCTTCATGCCCGGCATGGAATCCGGCGACATCATGGGTCACGAGTTCATGGGCGAAGTGATGGAAGTCGGCAAGGAGAACACGGCGTTAAAGGTCGGCGACCGCGTGGTCGTGCCGTTCACGATCATCTGCGGCGAATGCGATCAATGCAAACGCGGCAACTTCTCGGTATGCGAGCGCAGCAATCGCAACAGGGACATCGCCGACAAGATGTTCGGCCACACCACAGCGGGCCTTTTCGGCTATACGCATCTGACGGGCGGCTATCCCGGCGGGCAGGCCGAATTCGTGCGCGTGCCCTACGCGGATAAAACGCATGTGAAGATTCCGGACGGCCTGACCGACGAGCAGGTGCTGTTTCTCGGCGACATCTTCCCGACGGGCTGGCAAGCGGCGGTGCAATGCGATATCGAACCGACGGACACGGTCGCGATCTGGGGCGCGGGGCCCGTCGGGCAAATGGCGATCCGCAGCGCCGTGCTGCTCGGCGCGAAGCAGGTCATCTCGATCGACTGCGTGCCCGAGCGCCTTTCGATGGCGCGTGCGGGCGGCGCGGTCACGATCGACTTCAAGGAAGAGAGCGTGCTCGAACGGCTGAAGGAACTGACAGGCGGCAAGGGTCCGGAAAAATGCATCGACGCCGTGGGCATGGAATCGCACGCCACGCGCTCGCTCGACGCCATGTACGACCGCGCGAAACAGGCCGTGATGCTCGAAACCGACCGCCCGCATGTGCTGCGCGAAATGATCTACGTGTGCCGTCCCGCCGGAACATTGTCGGTGCCGGGCGTGTACGGCGGCTTGCTCGACAAGATTCCGTTCGGTGCGTCCATGAACAAGGGTCTCACCTGGCGCATGGGACAAACGCACGTGAACCGCTGGACCGACGACCTGTTGCGACGCATCCAGGAAGGGCAGATCGATCCGTCGTTTGTAATCACGCATACGGTGTCGCTCGATGAAGGTCCGCGCATGTACAAGACGTTTCGCGACAAGGAAGACGGCTGCATCAAGGTCGTGCTCAAGCCTTGAGTGCCTGTTCGGTCGGACACGCAGACGTGCTGCACTTTTGACTACCGGAGCGGCCTCGCGCGCCGCTCTTCACAACGAAGGTGATGTGAATGGAATCTCGTAACGACTCGAAGCAGGAGGGCGCTCGCGCGCTGAAGGACAAGTTGCCGCAGCCGGATTCGGTGGCGCGCGGCCTCGGCTGGTTCAGCATTGCGCTGGGTGTCGCCGAGCTCGTCGCACCGCGCATGATGGCGCGCGTCGCCGGTGTGGAGACAGGAAGCGGTGCCATGCGTTTCTACGGACTGCGTGAGATCGCGTGCGGCGTGGGCATTCTGGCGTCGCGCAATCCTCGGCCGTTCTTATGGGCGCGTGTGGGCGGCGACGCACTCGATCTCGGCACGCTGGCGCTATCGTCGAAGCGGCTGAGCGCGCGCGACCGGCAACGCGCGAGCGTCGCGGCCGCCAACGTTGCCTGTATCGCGGCGCTCGACGTCTACGCGGCGAAGTGCACGGCTAACGCAGCGAGCGTGCCGCCGGTCGACTATAGCGACCGCACGGGCTTTGGCCGGTCGCCGGATGCCATGCGCGGCGCCGCGCTCGCGGACTTCGAAACGCCGCGCGACATGCGCACGCCCGAGGCACTGGCGCCCTACACGCGCGGCGAGCCGTCGTCTGCGCTAACGGAAGCGGGCCGCATGGGCAGCGCCAACAACGGCGCATGAGGGCGCATGAGGGCGAAGAGCGTACCCGTCAGCGCAACGGGTACGCCACGCATGGGTTCACGCGGAGAGGTCATCCTTACCCGTGGGATGACCTTTCGCGCCGCCCGGTTCGAGATCCGGATCGACGTGATCGTGCTCAGGCGTGTAGGGCCCTTGTGACGGGTGGTCTTTCCCCTTCGGGATGAGCGTGGCGTCCATGTTGCCATGCGGGCGCTGTTCGACCGTGCCGTCGGACTTCACCTTGACGTCGCCCTCGCGCAGTGGTTCGCGCCGCTGGTCCGCGCGTTCGACGGGATCGGACGGTTCCTGATTCATCGCTTTCTCCTTTTGGTGGGTTCACGCATTCGTTCATGCACATGACGAATCGAGCAAGCGCGATACCCGCGGCGTGCGTGCGGCCATGCCTGCCCACGAGTGCTGCACGTGAATTGCTGTACTGAAGATACGCTTCGACTCCTCTTTCACCTCACCGCAGGCAACTGCCTGCAAGGACGCCCCCTTCCAACCATGACAGTCGACCAACGGCTTCGCAGCATGCGCAAGACCATGCGCGACATGTTCGGCATCGCCCGTTTGCGCGCGGGCCAGGAGGACATCATCCGCAGCGTGTTGCAACACCGCGATACGCTCGCCACGATGCCGACCGGCGCCGGCAAGTCGCTGTGCTATCAGTTGCCGGCGCTGCATCTGGACGGCATGACGCTCGTCGTATCGCCGCTGATCGCGCTGATGAAGGACCAGGCCGACAAGCTGCTGGCGGCGGGCATCGACTGCACGCTGGTCAACAGTACGCTCAGGAGCCGCGCCGAGCGCGAAGCGCTGCAACGGATCGCAGCGGGCCACAGCGGCATTGTGTTCGTGACGCCCGAGCGTCTTGCGCAGCCCGCGTTCATCGAGACATTGCGTGCGCGGCCGGACAATCGTGTCGGCCTTGTCGTGGTCGATGAAGCGCACTGCGTGTCGCATTGGGGACACGATTTCCGCCCGGCGTTTCTGGAGATCGCGGCCGCGGTGAAGGCGCTGGGCGAACCGCCCGTGCTCGCGCTGACCGCAACGGCGACGCAACGCGTGATCGACGATATCGTGCATTCGCTGGCGTTGCGCGACCCGCGCGTGGTTCGCACGGGCACGTATCGCGAGAATCTGCGCTATCGCGTCGTGCAGGTCAGCACGGCGGGCGGCAAGGACGGCGCGGCCCGTGCGATGGCTGCGAAGCGCGAGCAGTTGTCGAAGCTCATTGCGTCCCTTGCCGGCGGGGGCATTGTCTACGCAGCGACCGTGCGCGACGTCGATCGCATCTACGGCTGGCTCGCGGAAGCGGGCGAATCGGTCTCGCGCTATCACGGCCGGATGGCGGCCGCGGCGCGCGAGGAGGCGCAGGAGCAGTTCATGTCGGGCGCGACCCGTTTGATGGTCGCCACCAACGCGTTCGGCATGGGCATCGACAAAGCGGACATACGCTTCGTGATTCATTATCAGATACCCGGCAGCCTCGATGCGTACTATCAGGAAACGGGCCGCGCGGGCCGCGACGGCGAGCCCGCCGACTGCGTGCTGCTCTTCGATCTGAACGATAAGCGCATTCAGCAGTTCTTTCTGGCGGGGCGCTACCCGAGTGTCGAACTCGCACAACGCGTGTATGACACGTTGGCGGCGCGGGTTCGCGAAGAATCCAAAGGTGTCACGCTGAAGGCGCTCAAAGACGCGTTGCCTGACGTTGGCGCAGGCAAGCTGGAAGTCGCGCTGAACATGCTGGTCGACGCACGCGTGGCGGGCCGCGACCGGCAGCGCCGCTATCGTCTGCGGACTCGGGACGACACGCGCGAGTCCGCACGCGACACGGTGGAGAAGGCCGCGCAGCAGTTCGAGCAGATGAGCGCGCACGACAGGGAAACGCTGCAGGCGATGCTCGACTACGCGCAAACCGGCCAATGCCGCTGGCGCGCCATTCTCGACTATTACGGCGACAGGCCTGCTGTGGAGCGCTGCGGCGTGTGCGACAACTGCGTGCGTCCGCCACAGATCGATATGGCACCGGACGCGATCGTTGCGGGCGCAACTTCAGCGCACGAGGCCGCGCCGCGCAAGAAGAAAGAGCCGGAAAAACCGCACGTCTGGGCACCCGGCGATGCAGTGCGCGTGCCGCGTTACGGCGCCGGCGAGGTCGCGCTCGCGAGCGGCGAGCAGGTGGCCGTGCAGTTTCCGGACGGCAGCACGCGCACGTTTCTCGTGAGCTACGTGAGAGCCGGCCGCTGAGCCGCGGGAGCGCTTGCCGCGCCCGCTTCGGAGCTTGCTTCGATCCGCGCGCGGAAGTAGCGCGCGGTTTGCTCGAGACCGTCGTCAAGCGCGGTGTGCGGCTGCCAGCCGAGCAGCTCACGGGCGCGCGAAATGTCCGGCTGCCGATGCCATGGGTCGTCGGTCGGTAACGGGTGCAATTCCAGCGGCGAGCTTGAGCCCGTAATCGCGACGATTCGCTCGGCAATCTCGCGCATGCTGACTTCGTGAGGATTGCCGAGATTGACCGGTCCCCCCGGGTCTTCGTCCGTGTTCATCAGGCGGATGAACGCGTCGATCATGTCGTCCACATAACAGAAGGAACGCGTTTGCGAGCCGTCGCCATAGAGCGTCAGCGGCTCGCCGCGCAGCGCCTGCATCATGAAGTTCGAGACGACGCGGCCATCCGCGGGATGCATGCGCGGCCCATACGTATTAAAGATTCGCGCGATACGGATCGACAGGCCATGCTGACGGCGGTAGTCCATGAAGAGCGTTTCCGCGCAGCGTTTGCCCTCGTCGTAGCACGAGCGCGGTCCGATCGGGTTCACGTGACCCCAGTAATCTTCTTTCTGCGGATGCACGAGCGCATCGCCATACACCTCGCTCGTCGACGCCTGAAAGATCTTTGCCTTCACGCGTTTGGCGAGGCCCAGCATGTTGATTGCGCCGTGCACGCTCGTCTTGGTGGTTTGCACAGGATCGTGCTGATAGTGAATGGGCGACGCAGGGCAGGCCAGGTTGTAGATTTCATCCACTTCGACGTAAAGCGGAAATGTCACGTCGTGACGCATCAGTTCGAAGTTTGGACAGTCCAGCAAGTGCGCGATATTGTCCTTCGTGCCGGTGTAGAAGTTGTCCACGCACAGCACGTCGTGGCCCTGCGTTACGAGCCGCTCGCACAGGTGCGAGCCGAGAAAGCCGGCGCCCCCTGTGACGAGAATCCGCTTGCGGGTAAGTTCTTTCATGTTGCGTCGTCCTTATCGATGATTCGGCGCAGGTCGTCCTGACCCGACGCTCATGCGGTGACCTGCAGCAGGGCGTCGTGCCAGTCCTGCGCGAAGCGGTCTATATGAAATCGCTCCAGCGCCGTGCGACGCGCGCCTTCGCCAAGACGCCGGGCTTGCGCAGGATCGCGTAGCAGTTCATGCATCGCGTCGACGAGCGCGTTGACGTCGGTATGCACGAAGCCGTTTTCGCCGTTGCGAATCACCGTGGCGAGTTCCGTGGTCGCAAGGCCGACAATCGGCATGCCGATCGTCATCGCCTCCACAATGGCGAGACCGAGGCTCGTCCAGCGAATCGGATTGAAAAAGAAGCGGTAGCGCGCGGTAAACGCAGCAAGATCCAGATTGCCGACTTCGCCGATGCCGTCGAGCCGTTCCGCATCCATGCCGACCAGATCGAGCGGCACGCGCGTGCGCACGTCGGCAAACACGTCGGCGCCCAGACGCCGTCCGCGTTGCGCAAGATGATTGACCACCACAATGCCGCGTTCGAGCTCGCCGGTATAGCGCACGCCTTCGGGCACCACCACGCCGTGTTCGATCACTCGCGTGGGCGTCACGCCGCAATCCCACATCAACTGATTGAAGTGCGTGACGTGGACCAGCAACGTGTCCGGGTCGTCGACCCAATGCCATTGCTGAAACGGATTTTCCTGCGGCGGATCATGCTCGATATAGACGCGCGGCAGACGCCGCTGCGCTTCGCTCAGCACGTGTTCGCGGTCATATTCCCAATGTGTTTTTTGTTGATACAGGATCACGTCGAATTCCTGATCGGGCACGTCGTCCGCATTGATTTCGTGGACGTTGTCGCCCCACGGCAGCAGGCCCACCTTGCCTGCATAGCCGGGCGGATGGCCTGGTTTCGTGACCAGATAGAAGTCGTGCGGCGCCTGGGTCAGGTAATACAGATAGTTGCCGTGGACGTGCCATGTCAGCACACGCAGACGGCGGCAGTTACGCAGCATGATGCAACTCCTCGAAAGGGCCCGTTTCGGCCTGCGTATGCAATGCATACGGACCGGCGGGGCGAGCGTCCTGAACGCCGGCCAGTTGCGCGCGTGCCGTCTCGACCACGCGCTCGACGCTGATGTTGAGCGCGCAAGGATGACTGTACGGACACTCGCGGAACATGCAAGGCCGGCACGGCGGATAGTCCGCGAGTACGCGATGCCGTGCATGGTCGAGCGGGGCCCAGCGCTGTGTGTCGCTGCCCGACGCGATCACGACGGACGCGGTCGCCATGGCAGCCGCGATATGCGAAATGCCGGTGTCGTTGCACACCACCAGCCGCGCTTGCGCAACCAGTGCAGCGAGTCCACCGAGCGACGTCGCGCCGGCCAGATGCAGGGCGGGCGCGGTCATTGCGCCAAGCACCTCGCCGGTCAGGGAGGCCTCCGCGGCGGTGCCGGTGATCGCAATCTGCCAGCCGTCGGCGGCAAGACGGTCCGCGACTTCGGCAAAACGCGCGGCGGGCCAGCGTCGCGACGGCAATTGCGCGCCCGGATGGATCAGCACGAGGCGCTCCGCCTCTATACCGTGTGTAGCCGCGAGTGACGCGTACTCTTCACCGTCGCGGTCGCTGAGCGGAAAAGATAAGTGCCGGTCGTGGATGTCGGCGCCGAGCGCGCGCATGAGCGCAAGGTAGCGCTCCGACTCGGGCAGATCGTCCGGCCAGCCGATGAACAGGCCATCGCGCGGCGCTTCCTCCGGCTGGACGAAGCCCGCGTTAGCACGCGCGCCGAACTGAAGCAGCAGGTCGTTGGCCACGCCGCCGCTGCCGTGCAACTGGATCGCGAGATCGAAACGTTGCGCGCGCATCGATTCAGAAAACGCAGGCAGGCCGTCGTTCGATTCACGCTGCTCGGGGAAGCCTTCCGCGCCGGGAAAAACAATCAGCTCGTCGACGAGATCCGCATAGCGTTCGACGAACGACTGCGCCCACGGCAGGCCGATCAGTGCGATATGCGCCTGCGGCGCGGCCTTGCGCAGTGCCCGCAGCGCGGGAACCGAGCAGAGCATGTCGCCGAGTTGCAGCGCCCGAAAAATCGCGATGCGGCGAGGTGCGAGTGACGCGAGGAGCGAGCCTGCATTCATAGAAAGAGCACCTTGTAACGGATGGCGCCGTAGAGCCGCCAGTAGATCGACAGAAACGGAATCGGAATGGACGTCCACGCCATTTCGGCGATGTGCCGCCAACTGCGGTCGCGCCCGCGCAAACGCACGACGCAGAAATAGGCCGTCAGTACAAACCACGCGAGTAAGCCGAGCGTGAAAGTCGTGCCGTCTCCCACCAACGCCCCGACGAAGGCGGCCAGCACGGCGCACAGAATCAGGTAATACAGAAACGGCGGTGACGAGCGGATTCGCGTCCTGAACAGTTCGGGGTGCTTCTTATAGAGCAGCGCGTCGAACTGGCTCTTTCTCTGCTGCGAAATGCTGACGCCCCAGCGCGCGGGTCGGACCGGATGCACGACCACCGCATCGTTCGCGCGCACGATCTTGCCGCCCGCCTGCAGCAGCGTGAACTGCAGGTCGGAGTCCTCGCGCCACGCCGATGTAAAGCGTTCGTCGAAGCCGCCCGTCATCGTCAGAAAACTTCGGGCTACGAAGACATTCGCCGTGGCGAATTCGGCGCGCTCCAGACCGCTCGCATCGGCCTCGTAGTCGGTCGGCGATGCGGGCAGCGGCACGACGATTTTGCCGGCCGCCGCAGCCGCGCCCTGGCGAATCGCCGCGAGTCCTTCTTCGAGCCAGCGCGGGTCCGGCAGTGTGTCGTCGTCGGTGAAGGCGATCACCGGCGAGCGTGCCTGCTGCCAGCCTGCATTGCGCGCACCGGCGGGGCCTTGGGTGCGAGTCACCGGCACGTAGCGCACAGCGAGTCCACGCGTCGCCTGTTCCGCGGCGATGCGCGCGACGCAGGTGCGCGTCGCCTCGTCCGGACCGTCGTCGCACACCACGATCTCGTAGCGGTCGGCAGGAAAGTCCTGCTCCGTCAGTGCGCGCAGGCACGCGGCGAGCATGTCGGGCCGCCGGTAGGTCGGCACCACCACCGAGACGTCGAGGTGCGCGAGCAGCACGCCGGGGTAGCCCGCCGCAATCGGTTCTGCCTCGCTATGCGGATGGCTGAAGCTGCCTCGTACGTCGAGGGGTCCCGTTGCGGATGGACTCATGCGCCGCCCCCCGCTTTCTCGACGAGAAACGGTCCGATCACGAGCGCGTCGAGCGGCGAGGTCCAGAACGACTCCACGGCGTCGCGCGGCGAATTCACCATCGGCTCACCGCGCGTGTTGAACGACGTGTTGACGAGAATCGGCACACCCGTGCGTTCGTTGAACGCGGCGAGCAGATCGTAGTAGAGCGGATGCTGCGAACGGTTCACCGTCTGCACGCGTGCGGTGCCGTCCACATGCCGCACCGCAGGAATGCGCTCGGCCTTGTCGGCGCGCACGTCGAACACGAACAGCATGAACGGCGCGACGCCCCCGTTCACGAACCATTCGCTCGCGTGCTCTTCCATGACGACGGGCGCGACCGGCCGGAAGTCCTCGCGATCCTTGATCTCGTTGAGCTTTGCCTGCATGTGCGGATCGACAGGCGAGGCGAGAATCGAGCGCGCGCCGAGCGCGCGCGGACCGAATTCGGTGCGGCCCTGATACCAGCCGATGACCTTGCCGCTCGCGAGCAGATCGGCCGTTTCGCCCGCAATGTCGTCGAGCCGCCGATACGGCACCTTGGACCATTTCAGGAATTGCTCGACTTCTTCTTCCGGATACTCGGGGCCGAGGTACGCGTGATCCATCGTCCAGTGACGCTTGCGGTCGCCGCGTTCGCTCCGTTCGCGATAGTCGATCCAGAGCGCGGCGCCGAGCGCGGTGCCCGCGTCGCCGGCGGCAGGCTGCACCCAGACTTCGTCGAACGGGCCGGCGTCGCGCAGCTTCGAATTCATCACGCAGTTCAAGGCGACGCCGCCCGCCATGCTGAGCTTGCGCAAGCCGGTCTTCTCGTGCAGCCAGCCCGCCAGTTGCAGCACGGTTTCTTCGAGCACGCGCTGCAACGAATGCGCGATGTCGAAGTGCCGTTGCTCGAGCGGACCGCCGCGTTCGCGCGCCGGGCCGAAGCGTTTGACGAGGCGCGGGGCGTCGACGGTATAGCTGCCGTCGCCGCGATAACGCACGATGTCGCGGAACACGTCGACATACTCGGGCTTGCCGTAGGACGCGAGCGCCATCACTTTGTACTCGTCCGACGAATGCAGGAAGCCGAGCCAGTCGGTCACGGCTTCATAGAGCAGGCCGAGCGAGTGCGGCAGCTCCACTTGTTTGAGCCGCGTGTACTCGCCGTCGACGAATTGGCCCATGCTGGTCGTCACGCCTTCGCCGCGCCCGTCCATGGTGAGCACGGCGGTGTTGTCATAGGGCGCGGCGAGGAACGCGCTCGCTTCGTGCGCGAGGTGATGCTCGACGAAATGCCACTTGAAGCCGTTGTCGCGGTCCACGCCCTGAAAGCGCTTGCGCAGATGATGCGGCGCGCCGTCGAGCAATTGTCCCTTGGCATACGCGATATAGCTCAGAAAGAGCGGATCCCACGGCGACGCCGACGGATCGGTGAGGCGCGTGTTAGCCGGGTCGAACGGTAGTTCGATGGTCGCGCCGGGGCGCTTCGGCATGCCGCTGAACAGGCCCGGGTCGTACGAGTAGGCGACATGATCGACGTCTGCGAGCGTGATGCCGGCCGCTTTCAGGCAGTAGTCGATTGCATCGAACGGCAGTTGCCAGGTGGAGAAGGGCACGGGGCGCTTCGCGTGCTTGACGTGCGTGAAGCGTTCGTCTTCGGCGGCGGCGAGCACCACACCGTCGCGCAGCAGGGCTGCGGCGCTGTCGTGATAGACGGCATTGATTCCGAGTGTGTACATGAGCGTTCGCAGTAGGAGTGGGTTGTCAGGGCACCACCGGCTGATCGGCGAGCGGCGGCGCCGCGTCGCTGGGGTGGGCGTGGGATTCGTTATAGGAAGATGCGGAAGAACAGTGCGCGCGTTCGCGCGCGGACGCGGCGCGCGGCTGCGCCTCGGCGCGCAACTCGAGCGCGGCAGTCACGACCTCGGCGGGCGTGACGCCGAGCAGGCACGCATGATGATGCTGCGGACACACGCTGCGATAACACCAGCGGCATTCGACATCGCGAAACAGCACGCGATGCGGCGTTTGCCACGGCGTGTGCTGCGGATTTGTCAGTGCATACAGATCGACCACCGGCGTCGCGAGCGCGGAAGCGAGATGCACCGGCCCGCTGTTATTCGACACCAGCACGCTGGCGTGTTCGATCAATGCCGCCAGTTCGCCGAGCGAGAGCGCACCGCTCATGTCGTGCAGTTGCGCGCGAACACGCGGCGCGGCGGCGGCAATCACGGCTTGCGCGAGGGCGCGTTCGCTCGCGCTGCCGGTAATCAGAATGGGCGCGCCCGTCTCTGTGGCGAGCCGCGTCGCCACCTGGCCGAAGCGCTCCGGCGGATAACGGCGCGAGGCGGCGGTTGCACCCGGGTGCAGCACGATGCAGCGCGGGCTTTTGTCCACGTCGACGTGTAGGCCGCGTGCGGCGAGTTGCTGTGCCAGGCTGCGCCGATCGGTCTCGCGCACCGCGAAACGCATGCGGGTGTCGGGCGCTTGCGCGCCGACCTGGCGCACGAGATCGAGCTGACGCTCCACTTCATGACGCGTGCGCTGTTGCGGCTCGGGTTCACGCAACCAGTCGGTGAGCAATGCATACGGATTCTCGCGGCAATGCGCGAGTCGCCGCGGAATGCCCGCGAGATAGCACAGCATGGCGGCGGGCAGCGGGCTCTGGCTGTACACGGTGAAGATCACGGCCGCGTCGAAGCCGCCGTGCCGCAGGCGTTCCTGCATGCGTTGATCGTCGGCGAGCGAGCGCGAACTCGCGGCCGGACTCGCGACCCACGGCGCTTCGTATTCGATGACGTCGTCGACATCGTCGAGATAGGGCGCGAGCGCCACGCCGCTGCGCGACGCGAGCAGCGTGATATGGCGGCCCGGCCCGGACTCGCGCAACGCGTGCAGCGCGGGCGTGGTCATCAATACGTCGCCGAGGTTGTCGAGCCGCACGCACAGAATCCGCTTGATGTCCTCGCCCCACTGCGCTAGCTGCGGGCTGTCGGGCACGCGAGCGTGAGCGAGCGTGGGTTGAGCGATGAGAAGCGGCGCGTTCATTGAGCGGCTTCCTCGCCGGCGGGTGCGGGCCGCGACGCGGCTTCCCCATGGGCGGCTTCGGCTTGGCGCACGACAATCTGCGCAGCCTCGTGCAGGTCGGCGGCGCGCGCGGCCGGCACGCGCTGCGGCCCCTCGATCCACTCGGTCTCGTGGCCGTTGTCGAGCAGAATCGTGCGGCATCCGGCGCGATTGCCCGCTTCGACATCGTCGAGAATGTCGCCGATAAACCAGCTGCGCGCGAGATCCAGCCGATGCTCGCGAGCCGCGCGCAGCAGCAGGCCGGGCGCCGGCTTGCGGCAGTCGCAGGCGGTCGCATACGGCGCCACGCTGCCCTCGGGATGATGTGGGCACCAGTACGCGCCCGAAAGCGTCGCGCCGCATTCGGCGAACATTCGCGCGAGCTCGGCCTCGACGTCCTTTAACGCCGCGCGCTGAAACTTGCCGAGCGCGACGCCGGGCTGATTGCTGATCACGAAGAGCGCAAACGGCTGGCTCGCGAGCAGCGTCAACGCTTCGCGCGCGCCGGGGGCGAGGCGCATGAGCGTTGGCTCGATGTTGTAGGGCACGTCGTCGAGCAGCGTGCCGTCTTTGTCGAGAAAAACCGCGGGTTGCAACATGATGGGGACGGTGCCGAAAACGTGGACGATTCGCCGGAGGCGGACGGTGCGTCCACCCCGGCGTGACGAAACAGGCTGCGCTGGCTGGCGCTGCAATGACGCGTGGCGTGCTACCGGAACGCGGCGCCGGCTGCCGCGCGCATTCGTACCTCCACGCGTTCTTCCGCGGTTTTGGCGGGCACGAGCCGGGCGGTGCGCATATAGATCTGCGCAAGTGCTTCGCCCACGCCGCGCCACGTGAAGTGCTGGCGCGCGCGCTCCAGACCTGCTTCGCCCATCCGGCGCGCTAGCGCCGGATCGCGCCGCAGCTGGTCGAGGCGCGCAGCGAGCGCGGCCGGATCGCGCGGCGGCACGAGAAAGCCGGTGATGCCGTCGGCCACCGAATAGCGGATTCCGCCGACGTCCGCGCCGATTACCGGCGTGCCGCATGCCATTGCCTCGACGGGCGTGATGCCGAACGGCTCATACCACGGCGTGGTCACGAACACGTCGGCGGCGCTGTAGAAGTAGCGCAGTTGCGCCCGCCCGCGCCGCCCGACGAAGTGGGTCTGCTCGGCCACGCCGCATTCGCGCGCAATGCCGCGCAGGCGCGCGATTTCCGGCGTGGCCTTTTCATTCGGCGCGTCCGAGTTGCCGCCCACCACGTAAAGTTGCGCGGAAGCGCCGAACGCCTTCTTCAGCACGCCCACACCGCGCACGACGTTGTCGATGCCCTTGCGCTCGACAAGGCGGCCGAGTTGCAGCACGGTGAACTGATCCTGCTGCCAGCCGAGCGCTTCGCGCGCAGCGGCGCGATCCATCGGATGAAACTCGTCGGCGTCGAAACCGCACGGCACGGTCTGGATACGCGCGGGATCGGCCTGGTAATGCTCGATCAGATCGGCTTCGTCCTGCGGACATTCGGCGATCACCACGTCGGATTGCGCGACGAGGTCGTCTTCGATCGCGAAACGCTCGTCGGGAAAGCCGTCGTTCGCGCCCTGATGAATGCGGCGCACGCGGCCGAGCGCATGAAACGTCGTGACGAGCGGCACACCGAGCGCCGCTTTCACCTTCATGGCCGCGAGGCCCGACATGAAGAAATTGGCGTGCATCACATCGTACGGCTTCTTCTCGCGGCGGAAGAACTCGATCAGGAATGCGGCGAATTCGTCCATGAAGGGCAGCAGCTGTTCTTTCGGCAACTGCATCGGCGGCCCCGCCGGAACGTGGATGACGCGCACGCCCTCCATGTCCGAGACGAGCGGCAGGAGCGCGCGATCGCGCCGCGTGAACACATCCACTTGATGGCCCATCTCTGTGAGTTCACGCGCAACGTTCGCGACGTAAATGTTTTGTCCTCCGCTGTCGACGCCTCCGGCGACGGCGAGGGGCGAGGCGTGTTCACTGATGAGGGCGATCTTCATTGACATTCCTTCGCGAGATAGGCATTGGCAGGGCGTGTCTCGCGCGCTTTGCTGAGCACGCTTATGCAATTTCGCGCGATACGACGCTGTTACCTGGCGACAGCATGCGGTGTGCCTATGCGTGTCAAGGCGCCGCGCGAGCGTTAATGTGGCGGTGGGTACGGAGAAGCGCTGTAGCGTTCCCTTTTTATCGCGCGAGAAGCGGTGTGGCGTTCCCTTTTTCTACACGCTGCCATGTAAATTGGAGTAGCACTTCGGGGAAAAGCGCGAATTTTTTTCTCTGCGATGCGAGGGGAATGAAGCCTGTCGTTCACCTGCCGCGTGTGCTAACTTTTGTCGGACAGCGGGCGTAGCGCTTGCTCATGACTGGCCTCGGCGCACAGTCGAACCTCTTCGACGCCTATCGACGTGTCGCGCCGAGCGTCGCGCCGCCTCGCGAATCGCGTTGTGGAATCTAACGTCCGCCAGCAGCTCGCGCTGCGGCGGCCTCACAGGGACCCCATGCCGAACCCCGCCACGCTGCCCCGTTCCCAGTTGACCCGCCGCATTGCCGCCGACCTCATGCGCGCGGTCTGGCGCTATCGCAACCAGACGCTCGCCGCCTTGCTGCTGATGGTGTCGGCCAAGCTCTCGACCGTGCTGATGCCGCTCGTGCTCAAGCATGTGGTCGACGAATTGGGGCACCCCGTTGCGCAGGCGCTGTTTCCCGTGTTTCTCGTTCTGACCTATGCGTTGCTGCGTTTTCTCGGCGATGCGTTGAACGAAGCGCGCGACGTGGTGTTCAGCATCGTCACGCAGCGTACGGTCGCGGCTTTTACCGAGCGGACCTTCGCGCATCTGCATCGCATGAGTGCGCGTTTTCATGCGAAGCGCGAGACCGGCGCCATCGTGCGCGATGTGCAGAAAGGCGCCGACGGTATCGGCTTTCTGCTCGGCGTCGCGCTGTTCACGATCGTGCCGACCGCGTTCGAGATCGTCACCATTGTCGCGATCATGGTCCACAACTACGCGCGCGAATTCATGATCGCGATTGCCGCGACCTTCGTCTGCTATGGGGTGTATACGTTCATCTTCACGCGGCGGCGGGTCGGGTTCCAGCGCGCGGTCAATGCGCTGGAGGCACAGTCGGACGGCCGGCTCGTCGATAGCCTGCTCAATTACGACACCGTCAAATACTTCGCCACCGAAGAGACGGAAACGCAACGCCTTTCAGCCGTGCTGGAAAAGTGGGTGCATGCGAGAACCGCTAACCAGCGTGCGCTGACGGCGTTGCACGTCGGACAAAGCGCGGTGATCGCGTTCGGCATTGGCGCAATCATGCTGCTGGCCGCGCAGCATGTGGTGGCGGGCAGCATGACCGTGGGCGATCTGATTCTGGTGAACGCCTACATCATCCAGATCTGCATGCCGCTCAATACGCTCGGCTTCGTGTTCCGCGAGACCAACGACGCGATGGTGAACGTCGAGCGCATGTTCGAGATACTCTCGGCGCGCGGGCGCGTGGGCGAAGATATCGACGAGCCGGCCGCGAAACCGCTGATGGTGAGCGCCGGGCAGATCTCTTTCGAGCACGTGGATTTCGGCTACGACCCAGCGCGGCAGATTCTGCGCGACGTCGATTTTCATGCATATCCGGGCAAGACGCTCGCGATAGTCGGCGGCAGCGGCTCCGGCAAGTCCACGCTCGTGAAGCTGCTGTTTCGCCTGTATCAGCCGACCAGCGGGACGATTCGCATCGACGGGCAGGACATCGGGCAGGTGACGCAGAAGAGCCTGCGCGAAGCCATCGGCATCGTGCCGCAGGATACGGTGCTGTTCAACGACACCATTGCGTACAACATCGCCTATGGCCGGCCGTCGGCCACGCGCGCGGATGTCGTGCGGGCGGCACGCGCTGCGCAGCTGGATGAATTCATCGAACGACTGCCGGATCATTACGACACGCGCGTCGGCGAACGCGGCGTGCGGCTTTCGGGCGGCGAGCGCCAGCGCATTGCAATTGCGCGCGCCATTCTGAAGGATCCGCGCATCATCGTCTTCGACGAGGCGACGTCCGCGCTCGACACCCGCTCGGAGCGTGCGATACGAACGGAGTTGACGCGTCTCGCGCAGGGCCGCACGTCGATTGTGATCGCGCATCGTCTGTCGACCGTGGTCGACGCCGACTGGATTCTTGTGATGGAACATGGGCGCGTGGTCGAGCAGGGCACGCATCGCGAACTGCTCGCGCGTGAGGGCGTGTACGCGAAGATGTGGTCCCTGCAATGGCAGCAGGGCGAGTTGGAGCACGCGCAGCGCAAGCTCACGGCGCAGTCGGTCAGTCTCGCGGCGCTGATGGCGGGTGTTATCGACGCGTTGCACGACGAGATTGCGGCGCAGCGCGTGACCTTGTATCCGCAGATCAGCGACAACGACCTGCGCGTGACCGGCGACCCGAGTGTGCTGCAACCGCTGATCGCCGAGTTGTGCCGCAATGAGATCGTGCACGCGAAGCCGGGGCAGCGCATCGAATTGCGCGTCGAGCGGCATAACAATCAGGTGTGGGTGACCGTGCTCGGCATGGGCGAGAAGCCCGCCGAATTGTCGCAAGCAGCGGCGCGCTATATGGAAGACGCGCTCTCCGCCGCCGGCGGCAGCTTCACGCTGATGCCGCTCAACGGCCGGCTCGCGTATGTGGCCATGTTGCCGCTGCGTCCCGTGGCCGATGCCGGTTCGACCCGCACGGAAGTCGCGGCCCCCGCCGCCGACGTCGACGGCGCGGCGCCGCTCGAAGGCCTCTTCGTGATGGCGATCGACGATCAGGAAGACGCGCTGGACGCGCTGGAAGCCGTGCTCACGTCGAGCGGCGCGCGCGTGCAAACCGCGTCGTCGGGCAAGGCGGCGTTGGACTGGCTCGCGCGCACGCCGACGGCGCAATGGCCGCATGCGCTGCTATGCGACATCGTGCTTGCCGACGATGAAGACGGCTACGACGTGCTGCGCCGTTTACGGCGGCTCGAAGCCGAGCGCCAGTTGCCGTTGCAGGACCGCGTGCCGGCCATTGCCTTGACCGGCTACGCGCAGGGCGAAGACCGCATGCGCGCGAAAATGGCTGGCTTTCAGGCGCATTTGACGAAGCCGGTTGCACCTGAAAAGCTGATCGGCGAAATTCGCAATCTTGCAATGGCGTCTGCGCGCACCGGCGTGTAATGCTTTAATGCAGTTGCAGCAGGGGCAGATGGCGCTCGCGGTTCACGTGCGCGCGTCCGCCTTGCTCACTGCAGGTTCTGCGCGAGCACCTTGTGCGGGCGCTGCCATCTGTCGTTCGCCGCTTCTCACGCGTTCGCGCAGATTCAGCACATGAGGTGGCACAGGCTTGCGGTTTCTCCATGCCCATGCAAGGCCGCGCAGGAGAGGGAGGCCGTCGCGGGCCAGTGTGCCTTCGCGTGAGAAGGTGGCGAGTGCCTGCGCCGTGGCGCGGCACGCTTCGGGCCAGGGCAGACGCAGCCATGCGATCCACGCCGCATTCCGTGCAAGGGTGCGGCGCCGCAATGCGCTGTCTCGCGACGGCGAAGGATGATGATGCACGGTCAATTGATCGCAATAGACAATGGCGTGCCCGGAGGCGAGCACATCGAGCGCCACCAGTTCTTCTTCACCGCCGATGAATAGCCGCGGCTCGTAGCCGCCCAACTCGCGGAACAGGGCCGTGCGAAACACGCACGCGCCCGCCATGTAGCCGATCAGCGCCGGGCCGGGCAGCCCTTCGCTGCCAAGCGGGCTCGCGCGCATCACCGAGCACATCGGGTCGGTGACCTTATCTTCGCCGACCACGACGCGCCCGCTCAATATGCCGACATTGGGCCATGCATCGAGCAACTGCACCGCGCGTTCGAGTGAGCCTGGTTCCCACCAGGTGTCGTCGTCGCAGAAAGCGACGTAGTCGGTGCCGACGCAGGCCGCGGCGCGATTGCGTCCCGCCGCGCCGAGATTCGCCGCGCATTCGACGATGCATACGGTCGGAAAAAGCGTCTTCACCAGCGCGACGGTGTTGTCGTTCGAGCCGTTATCCGCGACGAAAATCGGCGGGTTTTCCGGAAGGGCGAGTAAGCGCTCGAGAGTGGCCACAAGCTCGTCGGCGCGGTTGTGTGTCAGAACGACGACCGAAATGCGCCGGGACAGCGGTTTTTTTTCCATGCTGTTATTTGTTCTCAATGAGACGATGCCCGGGTCAAGCAAACGATGTGCCGTTCGCTTTCAACTGGCTTCACGTTGGTCCGGCTTACTGGTCCCGTTAGTGGGCCTGCTTCAGCTCCCAGTACTTTTCCGTCGAATAGAGCCTTGTTTCGGCGTCGGGACCAAATGCGCGCAACTGGCTCGCGTAGGCGGCGATGGCTTCGCGTTTCATCTGTTCATGCGAAGCGGATTCGCGCGTGGTGGCGGGCAAATCCTCTGCGGGTGTCAGCACGTAGCCGCGATTCCTCAGTTCTTCAATGCGTTCTTGAACGGCCTGTTCCATTTTTCTGTACGGGACATCTTCATAGGCATGAAAGGCCATGCCGCGCATCTCGGTGATGAGCGAAAGACAGGCATCGGATACGAGCGTGTGATCCGAATGAAAGAGGCCGAGCGGGATCAGCACCTTGTCGGGTGTGTGCGCGAGGAGCGTGTGGCGGAGTGCTTCGGTCAATGCCTCGGGCGCAGGCGTGTCGCGGTACTGCGCGTCGCGAAATGGCAAATGAATGGGCTGTGCGTGGAGCATTTGAAGCGCTTCGGTGTCCTCCTGCCGGCGGGCACTCATGGCTTCGAATGCGTCGTTGAAGCCTGCCTGGCGGTCCCAGTCAGTAGACATATTTTCGCGCGGTGGCGCCGTGAAAACCGTGCAGACAATGGCGGACGGATTAGCGGTGAGTAGCAGTCCGCAGCTCAATACTGCATCGTCCAGGTGCGGGGAAACGACGAGCAGGCGCGCGTGTGATTGCATCATTTCGTGATGGATTTATTCGAAAGAAAGGCAAACGATGTAATGAGCAAGAGACGGACCTGGCGTCTGCGTCGATTTCTCATGCCGCAAGGAATGCGCCTTGCTTGCTGGAGGCCATACCGTTTTACGCATGACATCTCGTGAGCGAAGCGAAGAAGCCTTCTATAGCAGCCGTGCCCGTTGAAGTTCGCAGAGGGCAGGTCACCGAGCAACTTTCGCGTGAAGTGTTTCGCGAGCGCTTCATGGCGCGCTTCTACGATCCGGCATTTCGCGCTGAAGATGAAGCGCTCGCGAGGCTCGAAGCCATTGCGTGGGACGCCTATTCGCATTCGCGTAAAGCGCCCATCACGGCGAAAGCCGGCGCGGGTTATGCCGATCCCGATTACGATCTGTCGGTCGAATGGCGCGCGGCGAGCGAGCGCATCAAGGCTGCACAAAGCCGGCAACGCGACCCGGCTACCCGTTCGCGTGTGTTGATCGTGAATGCGTCGTCGCGAAACGACTATACGTGCCCCAGCGAAATGTCGAAAAGCTACCGGCTCGCGAAGATCGCGCAGGGTGTGCTGGAGCGGCTTGCGTTCGACGTCGACCTGCTCGACCTGTCGCGCCTGAATTCCGACCGCGATTTGCATATCCATCCCTGCAAGGGATGTGTTTCGACCGCGATGCCGCTTTGCCACTGGCCATGCAGTTGCTACCCGAATCATTCGCTCGGCCTCGTCAACGACTGGATGAACGAGATCTATGAGCGCTTTGCGGCCGCGCACGGGGTGATTTTCGTCACGCCGGTCTACTGGTATCAGGTCACGAGCCCGCTGAAACTGCTGATGGATCGTCTCGTTTGCGCGGACGGCGGCAATCCCGATCCCACCTCCACGCACGGCAAGACGCCTGAGGAGGCGAAGCACATCGAACTGGCGGGATGGGATTATCCGAAGCACCTCGCGGGCCGCGCCTATGGCGTGGTGGTGCACGGCGACGTGGCAGGGATTGAAGGATCGCGCCGCGCGCTCGCCGACTGGCTCGGCTGGATGGGATTGATCGAGTCTGGTCAGAACTCGCAGCTCGATCGCTTTATTGGCTACTACGAGCCCTACGCGACGAGCCACGCGGCGCTCGACCGCGACGAGGACATGCAGCAGGAGGTCGTCAACGTAGCCAAGGCGGTGGCTGAATGCGTCGATCAGATCCGCGGCGGCTACAAGCAGCCCGGCGACGCATTGCACACGCCGCGTGCGAAATAGTCGAGTGCCGCACTGCGGGGCGATCCTCGTGTAAGGAATCGCCGTGGTTTTTCATTAATGATTTAAACGCAAGAGTGAAGGACAAGCATGACAGACAAGGAAGCGGCCGAACGGCGCCGGCTTGGTGGCTGGCTGCCGAACAGCGAAGAACATCTCGCGCGATATCGCACGGACCTGGCCGAAAAAGCGCGTGCCCGCGCGGCGCACGCGCCGCGCACGGCAGCGGTGGAACAGCTCGCCGCGCTCCTGGACGGCGATCCCGTGCTGCGCATGAATATGACGCGGGCCATCAACCAGGCACGCGACGAAGGCTATGTACTCGGCTATTCGTCGATAGGCGAGTTGATGGACATCGTCGACTATCTGATGACCTACGCGCCGCCGTTCAGCGAAACCAGTCTGATTCACTGCCCGTTGAATGCGGTGCTCGACTGGCCGATGTGCATGCCCTCCGGCTATGCGCTCTTTCGCGACGCCGCCTTCAATCAGCAGATCAAGCAGGTGCTGAACTGCTGGTGTGCGTTTCTGAGCGGGCCGCATTCGCGCGAACATCTGAACACGTCGTCGCCGAACGGCTGGTTTTCGCCCGAGGCGGACAGGAAGATCGGCTTCTCGCAGTTCGTGTGCGAGCCGGACAAACCCTACTGGGGCTTTCTTTCATGGAACGACTTTTTCACGCGCCGTTTTCGCGATGGCGCGCGGCCGGTGGACCAGCCGGATAACGACAAGATCATCGTGAGCCCCTGTGAGGCGGCTCGGTATAACATCCAGACAGATGTCAAACTGACCGACAGCTTCTGGATCAAGGCACAGCCCTATTCGCTGCTGGACATGTTTTCAGCCAGCCAGCGCGAGCTCGCGCAGCGTTTTGTCGGCGGTTCGATTTACCAGTGCTATCTGAGTGCATTCGATTATCACCGCTGGCATGCGCCCATAAACGGTGTCATCAAAAAAGCCTACGCACTGGACGGCACCTACTATTCCGATACCGACGCGGAAGGCCGCGACGCAGGCGGTCTCAATGACTCGCAGGGCTACATCACCGCGCTCGCAGCGCGCGCGGTGATCGTGATCGAAAGCGACGATCCCGCTGTCGGTCAGGTCGGCTGCGTGTTTGTCGGCATGGCCGATGTGTCGTCGTGCATCATTGAAGCGCTGCCCGGACAACGCGTCGCAAAGGGCGACGAAATCGGCTACTTCCAGTACGGCGGCTCGACCTGCTGCCTCGTGTTCGAACCGGGCGTGATGCGCGGTTTCGTTCCGCAGCCTCCATTCGACAATGCGCCGGCAATCAAAGTGAAAACGCATGTCGCGACGGCTAGGTAGCGCGGCCTCAATCTCGCTGGTTAGCCGTTCACAAAAGGGCGTGCCCGACGTTCAGATCACGCGGAGTGCAACGCGCTCCGCGGCGATCTTTATAAGCGAAGTCCCGACAAGCAGTGGCTAAGAAGTTAGCCGGGTTGCTTGCCCGAGCCGAGATCCGCCCCCGTCACGGGATCCGTCGTAGCGTCGGACGCAGTGCGAGAAGCCAGCGCGCCGAGTACTTCGACATCCGCCTGCGTCACGTTGACAGACGGCAGGCCGTCACCGCCGTCCACCGCCGGTTGCGGCGCTTCCACAAATTCCCATTCCGGCCCTTCGTTCCATGGGCCGCGCGCATCGCCTTCGCCGGCCGACATGTTGTAGTACACGTTGGTAAATTCCGGAACGCCCGGCAGCTTGCCCTGCGGGAAGTTCGGCTGGATGGAATGCAGTGCTTTTTCGAACGACTTCTGGTGCGCAATTTCGCGCGTCATCAGAAAGCCGAGTGCTTCCTTGATACCGGGATCGTCGGTCAGGTTCAGCAGGCGTTCATAGACGATCTTGGCGCGCGCTTCAGCCGCGATATTCGAGCGCAGGTCGGCGGTCGGCTCGCCGATCGTGTCGATATACGCCGCGGTCCACGGCACGCCTGCGGAGTTGGTGAGCGCAGGTCCGCCGCCGTACAAGAGCGCGGTGGTGTGCGAATCGTTGCCGCCGCCTGTCAGCGATCGATACAACTCGGCCTCCTGCTCGACGCCCTCGGCCAACTGGCCTTTGGCGCCCTTGTTCAACATCGCGACGATCGAGCCGATGACTTCCAGATGGCTCAGTTCTTCCGTGGCAATGTCGAACAGCATATCCTTGCGGCCCGGGTCGTCTTCGGCAACGGCCTGAGTGAAGTACCGGCACGCGGCCGCCAGCTCGCCCTGCGGCCCGCCGAATTGCTCGAGCATCAGATTGGCAAGGCCCGGATTGGGCGCTGCGACACGCACGGTGTATTGAAGTCGCTTGTTGTGAACGAACATTGGCTTCTCCGTTGAGTATGGTTGGAAAGCTTCGGACTGCACGGCTGTCTGCGCATGCGCCGTACCCGGTGCGAATGCGAAGCGCTACGATCTGCGAGGCATGTGCCGGTTTTGGCGGGCACATCCGTTGCGCGATGCAAGGCTCCTGACCACCCCCTTTGGGAGTTGCATATGACACAGCGAAAGACTATCGACGATCTGTTCGTTCACATGCTGTCGGATATCTACAGCGCGGAAAAGCAATTGACCAAAGCATTGGCGAAGCTCTCGCGTGCCGCATCCGATCCGCAACTGAGCGAGGCATTCAAGATTCACCTGGAGGAAACGCAGGGACAGGTGGAAAGAATCGATAAGGTTGTAGAAACGAGTGGCGTGAGGTTGAAAAGAATGAAGTGCGTCGCGATGGAAGGCCTGATCGAAGAAGGGCAGGAACTCATCGACGAAATGGAAAAAGGCCCGGTACTCGATGCGGGTCTCGTCGCCGCCGCGCAAAAGGTCGAGCACTACGAGATCGCGGCATATGGCAGCCTCTGCGCAATCGGCAAGCAACTGGGCTTTACCGAAGCCGTGAATCTGCTGAAGGAAACATTAGAAGAAGAAAAGGCGACGGATCTCAAGCTCACCGAATTTGCCGAACGTGCCGGCAACGAAAAGGCTAAACAGCAGAAGTGAGTGGACCGGATGTTGACGTGTTGATATAGAGAAGCCCGCCCCGTTTGAGGGCGGGTGTCCATGCGGTTATTTGAGCGGGCGACGGGCCATGCATCGCGCACGGGCGCGCAGCCGGAAGAGGCATCAGGTTTTGTCGCCGACGGCGCGGCTTCCCACCTGATCCAGCTTGCTTTGCAGTTCCATTTTTCGCTTCGCGATTTTCTGGCCAAGCGACTTTGAGTCCAGATTGGCTTTGCGCAATTCAGGGAACAACTCGCTCTCTTCTTCCTCGACGTGGTGTTGCACCATTTCGCTCATGACCTTGAAGGTCGCGTCAAAACCCTTGTCGCCCGCCTTCAGCGTTTCGAACTTGCTGATCAGCGTTTTCACGAGAAAGTGCTCGACGTAGGCTTCTTCCACGTCGACCACATCGCTTGAAGGCAGCGCTTCGCTCGCGGCGGGATAAAGCAGTTCTTCTTCGATGATGGTGTGAATGGTCAGTTCTTCGCAGGCGCGTTGCGCGAGCGTGGCCTTGGCTTCGAGGTCGTCTTCCCGGGCTTCCTTGAATGCGGTGAAAAGCCGTTCGACCGCGCGATGATCCGCCGTGAGCAGTTCGAGTGCGTCGTCGGTGTTAGGGGTCGGTTGTTTTTCTGGCATGTCGCTCTCCATGTTGAACGCCGCCGCGCGGCGGCACGTTTGAGAGAGGCACCGCAAACACCGTGCCCGTTCGCAGGCGGCTCAGCTCCTGCTCTTGCGCGGGGCCGCTGCGTTGACGAGCGGATTGAACGCGGCTGATCGCGTCGGTTTTTGTGCGGGTTTTCGTGCGGATGTGCTGGCGTCTTTCGTCTTTGCGGCGCTGCTTCGGCGCTTCGCTGACTTACCTTGCTGGCCGCCGGACAATTGCCTCGCCAGTTCGTCGCTGTCGTCGTCTACAGCGGGCGGCTCTTCGTCTTCCTCATTTTCGACCTCGCTCGACTGGCGGCTTGCCCCGGTTGTTTCAGCCGCGCCGGCGATATGCTCGATGACGGATGCAAACGACTTGTGCGCCGCGCGCAGCGATTCCCCAGGCAACATGGTGAGGGCAACGACTTCATGAAGCGACCGTCCGTCGACGGTGCGCTCGGTCGGCTCCGTGTCCCAGTCGGGCTTCGCCGTGGCGAACGCGGCGAGTAGCCGTTCGAGGACGGCGGGCGAGAGCACGCCGCCGTCATACAGGCCGATGATCGCCCGTTCGGCGAGCGCGAAAGGCGTGGCGGAAGTCTTCGGCACCGTTCTCGGCTCCTCGCCTGAGCAAAGCGCGGCAGTTCAGCTGTTCTGATTAGATGGGCTGTCTGGCTTCACTGCCTTTTAGCTCGCCGTGACGGTGCGCGTGGGTGGCCGCATACTTGAGCTCGAAGTGCGCACCTTTGCCGCTGCGGGTCGGCGGAAAGTGTTCTCCCTCCACGCAGGTTACTTCGAAAGTGTCTTTCCCGTCGTCTTTAACTACTGAATAGATACCGGACGTCCTGACGATTTCGCCGGGCTTGAAAGAGTTATCTCCTGCCATTTTGAAACTCCGTGAGTGAAGTACGCGACAAGCATGGCTATGCAACGCTTGTGCCACGCGGGTGTCACGAGGCCGACTCGTGCGCGACGCACACTCTCGCACTCATGCGCAGGCACACTCACCTACGCTCGAACACGCGCAATGGGCTCGACCTTCGGGCAGGCCCCACCGGGCTGCTTTTTCCCAGCAGTACCTGAACGATCCCGCGCGTGGACACGCTGACCCATGCGGAATGGATGTCTTTCGCGCGGATCCAGCGGCATCGGCTGATTTCATGGCTCGGGACAGGTTCGATATGCTCGGGGACTCGCGCGGCGAATACATAGTGGCGAGTGCGCGCCCCCCAGAATTCAAAAATGTAGTGGAGCGCGACATCGTCCAGTTGCGTTTCTTCCACCAACTCGCGAATGGCGGCGGCAGACACGGATTCGCCGACCTTGCAGCGGCCGCCGGGCAGCGCCCATCGTCCGTTCGATCTCGCGACGAGCAGAATGCGATTGGTGCGCAGGCACAGGACGGTGGCTCGGTGCTTCATGACAGGGTGCACAAGTAGATGCGAGCTTACAAAGCATGCGTTATGCCTTCTCCCAGCAGGTCCGGGAACCGCAAATGCTACTCGCAGGGCAGCGCCTTCCAGCTCTGCCCAGGCGGGCTATTTTTGCAATTCAATTTGAATCTTTGTCTGTAGAGGTGGCGAACATGTCGAAGCCGCATCGGTTTCCCCCCGCGCTTGCGGTCCCCGCTGTCGTATTCATCCTTATCGGTTTAGCATTAGCCGCGGGCGGAGTCCCGCTCGTTACGCTCGGCGGCTCGTGGTACTACGTGATCACGGGGATCGCCATTGCGCTGACGGGCGTGCTGCTCGCCATCCGCAGGCGCTCGGCGCTCTTGTTGTTTGCCCTCGTGCTGTTCGGCTCGACGATCTGGGCCGTGACGGAAGCGCGCTTCGACTTCTGGCAATTGCTGCCTCGTTTGTGGGTCTGGCTCGTGCTCGCGTTGTGGCTGCTGTTGCCGCCCGTCACACGCAAGCTGGTGTTCGGACCGCCGGCCGCGCATCGCGAGGGTGTCGTGCCGTTGGCGGCCGCCGTCATCATTACGGTGTTGCTTGGCATCGGCACGGCATTCAATCATCCGTACGATCACCCGGGCACGCTGGCGTCGACCGCCGCTACACCCAGCCCGGCGCTTCCCGGCGACGCCAACCGGCAGGCGGGCGACTGGACCGACTATGGCGGCTCGCCGCTCGGCCAGCGCTACTCGCCGCTCACGCAAATCACACCGCAAAATGCAGGGCAACTGAAAGTTGCCTGGCAGTTCGAAACAGGCGACAAGCCGGGCCCGGGCGACCCAACTGAAACGACCGACGAAAACACGCCCATCAAGGTCGGCAACAAACTCTTCCTCTGCACGCCCCATAGCATTGTCATTGCACTCGATCCCGCCACGGGCAAGGAGTTGTGGCGATACAACCCGCATATTCAGAGCCCCGTCGGTTTCAAGCACTGGGAACATATGACCTGTCGCGGCGTGTCGTATCACGACGACGCCCTGTACCCTGCCAATGCGACGGTCGCGGCTGCGGACAATGCCGCGGGCGCGTCGGCCCCGGCGGCAAACGGCGGCGAGAATTCCGCAGCGAACGCGGCTTCGAATGTGACAGCCGCAGCAGCGCCGGGTAGCGAGACGTCCGCTTCGGCGCCCGCTGCTGCGTCTTCTGCGGCGTCTTCCGCCGACACCGCATCGGCGAGCACGGAGGCCGGCGCATCCGGCGCGGCTGCCGCCGCGCAACCCGCATCGGCCACGATTGCCGCGAGTGAAGCTTCCGCAGCGACGCAGCAGACAGCCAACGCGGCCGCGAGCGCCGAGTGCCCGCGCCGCATTTTCCTGCCGACAGCCGATGCGCGTCTCATTGCGCTGAACGCCGACACGGGCCAGCCCTGCACGCATTTCGGCAATAACGGTCAGATTGACTTGCGCACGAACATCGGTCCTTTCACGCCGGGCGGTTATTACTCGACGTCGCCGCCGGCGGTCACGCGCGATCTCGTCATTATCAGCGGCCACGTCACGGATAACGAATCGACCAATGAGCCTTCGGGCGTCACTCGCGCGTTCGACGTGCATGACGGCCACCTCGTGTGGAATTGGGACGCAGGCAATCCCGACGCGACGCAGCCGATCGGCCCGAATCAGACCTATGTTCGCAATTCGCCGAATATGTGGTCCGTCTTCAGCGTCGACGAGAAGCTCGGCATGGTCTATCTGCCGCTCGGCAATCAGACGCCCGATCAATGGGGCGGTCTTCGCACGCCGGCTTCCGAAAAGGTGGCGGCAGGCATCGTCGCGCTGGATCTCGCCACCGGCAAGATGCGCTGGAATTATCAATTCGCGCACCACGATCTGTGGGACATGGACGTGGGAGGTCAGCCTTCGCTGATCGATCTGCAGACGGCGAGCGGCGTGCAGCCTGCACTGATTGCATCGACGAAGCAGGGCAGCATTTACGTGCTGAACCGTGAGACAGGCAAACCTATCGTGCCCATCACGGAAGAACCGGTGCCGCAGGGCGCCGCGAGCGGCGACCATACGTCGCCGACGCAACCGTTCTCCGCGCTGAACTTCAAGCCGCCGAAAGTGCGCGAACGCGACATGTGGGGCACGAATCCTTTCGACCAATTGTGGTGCCGCGTGAAGTTCAAGTCGCTGCGTTACGACGGCATGTTTACGCCGCCTTCCGAGCAGGGATCGCTTGTTTTCCCGGGGAATTTCGGGGTGTTCGACTGGGGCGGCGTGGCGGTCGACCCGGTACGGCAGATACTCATCGCAAACCCGAGCTACATGGCGTTCACGTCGAAGCTGATACCGCGCTCGCAGATTCCGTCCGACAACGGCGACAAGAAGGGCAGTGAGACGAGCGGCATCAAGCTCGCGCGGGGCACGCCGTATGGGTTCGAGTTGAACGCGTTTCTTTCGCCGCTCGGCATTCCGTGCCAGGCACCGCCGTGGGGCTATGTCGCCGGCGTGGATCTGCGCACCAACCGGATTGCGTGGGAACACAAGAACGGCACGATCCGCGACAGCGCGCCCTTGCCGATTCCGATGCCGCTCGGCGTGCCGAGTCTCGGCGGAATGATCACGACGGCGGGCGGCGTGGCCTTCCTCTCGGGCACGCTCGACTATTATCTGCGTGCGTACGACGTGCACACCGGCGACCGTTTGTGGCAGGCCCGCTTGCCCGCAGGCGGCCAGGCGACACCGATGACGTACGCCGACAGCAGCGGCAAGCAGTACGTGCTCGTCACGGCCGGCGGCCACGGCTCGCTCGGGACCAAGCAGGGTGACTATGTGATCGCCTACACGCTGCCCTGAAAGACGGCCGCGCCAGGAAAGTAAGCGCGCCGGCCAATGCGGGAATCCCTCGCATTGGCCGGCGCGCTTTTAACTGGCTCGTCGATGAAAGTAAAAGTTGAAAACGTTACGCGTCAGCGAGCAAACATGTCGGCCGACACAAAGGGGCTCACCTTTTTTGGAACCGATCAGTGCGTGGCCGCGTGTAAGACAGCTTTCAACAGGCCTGCTGCCAGGCCTACGGTCGCCACGCCGAGCACCCATAGGCCCACAAACCATGCGAAGCGTCGCCACATGTCAGTGATACCCCTCGCCTGGACGCATCTTGCCTTTGAAGACGGAGTACGCGTAGATCGTGTAGCCGAGAATCATCGGCACGGTAATCGCGGCGCCTACGAGAAGAAACAGCAGGCTCGCGTGCGGCGCGGCGGCATCGCGGAAAGAAATGCCGGGCGGCACGAGATTGGGATAAAGACTGATCAGGATACCTGCATAACAAAGAACGAAGATGCCGTATGCAAACAGCAAGGGCAGACCATGACGCCGTGATGAAAGACTGCGCCAGAAGCCCACCGCGAGAAGAACCAGCAGGACCGGCACGGGTGCCGTGAATGCAACGGCGGGCCAGCGGAACCAGCGCTCGGCAAGCGCGCCTTGCAACATCGGCGTCCATAGGGTGACGACCACGATCAGTGCAAGCACCGCGACTGCCGTCGTGCGCGCGTGACGCCGGCAGCGCTCGTGCAGCGCGCCTTCGGTGCGCCAGATCAGCCAGCACGCGCCGAGCAGCGTATAGCCGACGACGACCGCAAGCCCGCATAAAACGGTGAAACCGGTGAGCCAGTCCCACCAGCCGCCGGAATAGGACACGCCCACCACATGGATGCCCTGCAGGAGTCCGCCCAGCACCAGCCCCTGGCAGAGCGCGGCCATGGCCGAACCGGAGAAGAATGCGACGTCCCACCACGCGCGGCCCGAGCCTGTCGCGCGAAAGCGGAACTCGAAGGCGACGCCGCGAAACACGAGCGCGAGCAGCATGGCAATGATAGGCGGGTACAGCGCGGGCAGGATGATCGAATAGGCAAGCGGGAAAACGGCAAAGAGCCCGCCGCCGCCGAGCACGAGCCATGTTTCATTGCCGTCCCAGACCGGCGCGATGGAATTGACCATCAGATCGCGGTCATCGCGATTGCGCTCGACGGCGAACAGGATGCCCACACCCAGATCGAAACCGTCGAGCAGCACGTAGGCGAGCACGGCAAACGCGAGAATGGCGGCCCAGACGAGCGGCAGATCAATCGTGGCGGCGGTCATGGCGCGAGTCCCGTGAAAGAGCGTTGTCCGTGGTGGCCGAAACGGCTTGCCGCTGCGCGGGCCCCGGCGTGATGCCCGCACTGCGATGCGGCTTATCCTTCGCCGGCCCCTCGGTGGCGAGCGACGGCGGCCTCGCCATGAGCCGCAAGAGGAACACCATCGCCGCGCCGAACACGATCATATAGACCACACCGAATGCCGCGAGCGATGTCGCGACACCCGGCGCGGCGATGGGCGACACGCTGTCCACCGTGCGCAAATGGCCGTACACGGTGTACGGTTGACGGCCGACTTCGGTGACGGTCCAGCCGCACAGCAGCGCAATCAGGCCCGCAGGTCCCATTGCAACCATGAGCCGATGCAGCCAGCGTGCGCGGTAAAGCGAATGCCTTGCGCGCAGTGCGAGACTCGCAAAGCCGGTCAACGCCATCAGCACGCCCAGGCCGACCATGATGCGAAAGGCCCAGAAAACCAGTGGCGAAAAGGGACGGTCGGCAGGCGGAAACTCTTTCAGGCCTTTAATCGAGCCGTTCCACGTGTGCGTGAGAATCAGCGCGCCCAGATGCGGAATTTCGACGGCATAGTCCGTGGTTTCCGTTTTCATGTTTGGCATGCCGAACAATATGAGCGGCTGCCCGGGTTTCGATTCCCAATCGCCTTCCAGCGCCGCGATCTTGGCGGGCTGATGCTTGAGTGTGTTGACGCCATGCTGGTCGCCGGCGAGTATCTGGATCGGTGCGACGATGCACGCCATCCATAGCGCCATGGAAGCCATCAGCCGCGCGGGCTCGTTACTCGCGTCGCGCAGCAGGTGCCACGCGCCGACCGCGCCCACTATGAATGCCACGCTCAGGTAGGCAGCCAGCACCATATGCACGAGCCGATAGGGAAACGATGGATTGAAGATGATGCTCAACCAGTCGGCGGGAAAAAAGCGGCCGTCCACCAGCGCGAAACCCTGCGGTGTCTGCATCCATGAATTGACGGCGAGAATCCAGAAGGCGCTCGTCAACGTGCCGATGGCCACGAGCGCCGTCGCGAGAAAATGCAGCTTCGGGCCGACGCGTTTCATGCCGAACAGCATCACGCCGAGAAAGCCGGACTCGAGGAAAAATGCGGTGAGCACCTCATAGCCCATCAGCGGACCCACGATGGGACCGGCGCGATAGGCAAAGCCCGCCCAGTTGGTGCCGAACTCGTACGACATGACGAGGCCCGACACCACGCCCACGCCGAATACCACGGCGAAGATGGTTAGCCAGTAGCGAAATACCGCCAGATAGACCGGCTTGCCGGTGACGAGCCATGCGCCTTCCAGGACCGCGAGATAGCTGGCGAGCCCGATCGACATCGCCGGGAAAATAATGTGAAAGGCGATGGTGAAGCCGAATTGCGTCCGGGCGAGAAAGAGAGCGTCAGCCGAGGGTGACATCGCGTACCTCGAGTAAGGACCTGAAAGGAGGCGGGAGGAGGAGGCCGTTTTGCACTGCAACGCAGCTCATGAAGGGTAGCAAATACGTGGCCTGATCGCCGTGATTTCTCGCGCCCGGCACGGTCGCTCAGGGCGGCCGTAACCCGATTGTCAGCAGTACGCTCGCGTCGATTCAACAGGTACGTGCATTGCTGCCCGCTGATACCTTGATGACCGCGAGGAGACGGCGATGAAAGAAAAGGATACGACACGTGACTACCCATTCGCCCCCGGAGGGTGGGGATCATTGAAGGCGGTCACGACGATTCTCGCGCAGGAGCATGTCGGCGTGAAAGACAGCGCGGCGCTGCGCAAGCAGAACAAGCCGGACGGCTTCATGTGCGTGAGCTGCTCGTGGGCCAAGCCGGCCGACCCGCACGTGTTCGAGTTCTGCGAAAGCGGTGCGAAGGCGACCGCGTGGGACCTGACCTCGAAGCGAATGACGCCGGAGTTCTTCCAGCTGCACACGGTCACCGAACTGCTGTCATGGCACGATCACGACCTGGAGGAAGCAGGACGGCTCACGGCGCCTTTGCGCTACGATCCCGCCACCGACAAGTACGTGCAGGTGGAATGGCAACAGGCATTCGACGAAATCGGGCGCGAGCTGAATCAACTCGAGCCCGACAGCGTGGTTTTCTATGCGTCGGGCCGCGCATCGCTCGAAACGTCGTACATGTATCAGCTTTTCGCGCGCATGTACGGCACCAACAATCTGCCGGACAGCTCGAACATGTGTCACGAGAGCACGAGCGTCGGCCTGAAGGAGGCGATCGGAGTCGGCGTCGGCACCGTTACGCTCGAAGACTTCGAGAAAACGGATCTGATGTTCTTCTTCGGTCAGAATGTCGGCACCAATAGTCCGCGCATGCTTCACCAGTTGCAGGACGCGCGCAAACGCGGCGTGCCGATCATCACATTCAATCCGCTTCGCGAGCCGGGACTCGTGCGCTTTGCCAATCCGCAGTCGCCGGTGCAGATGCTCACGCCGGACAACACGCAGATCAGCACGCAGTACCATCAGCTGAAGACTGGCGGCGATACCGCGGCAATTCTAGGCATCTGCAAGGCGGTGATCGCGGCAGACGACCTGGCGATCGAAGAGGCGCGGCCGCGCGTGATCGACGTCGATTTCATTCGCGAGCACACCACCGGCTATGAGGCGTTCGCGAACTATGCGCGCGAGGCGTCATGGGCGGAGATCGAGAAAGTGAGCGGCTTGCCGCGCGAGGCACTCGAAGCTGCCGCCGACGAATATATGAAAGCCAACGCCGTCATGATTCATTACGGCATGGGGCTCACGCAGCACAGACTGGGCGTACAGAATGTCCGCATGGTGTGCAATCTGCTATTTTTGCGCGGCAACATCGGCAAACCGGGAGCCGGGCCGTCTCCGGTGCGTGGTCACTCGAATGTGCAAGGTCAGCGCACGGTCGGCATTACGGAGAAGCCCGAACTCGCCCCGCTCGACAAGCTGGCCAGTCAGTTTTCATTCGAACCGCCACGCAAAAAAGGCCTGAATACGGTCGAAGCATTCGAGGCGATGCTGAAAGGCGAGGTGAAGGGCGTTTTCAATCTGGGTGGCAATCTGGTGCGTTCCGTGCCGGACCGCATGCGCATAGAGCCTGCGTGGCGCGGTTTGCGGCTCAATGTGAACGTTGCGACGAAACTCAACCGCAGCCATCTCGTGCACGGCGAGATTTCGTACATTCTGCCGTGTCTGAGCCGCATCGAAATCGACCGGCAGGCAGGTGGCGAGCAGGCTGTTTCAATGGAGGACAGCACCGCCTGCATGCACGGCTCGCGCGGCGTGGCAGAGCCCGCGAGCGAGCACATTCGCTCCGAGCCTTACATTGTGGCGGGCATTGCGAAGGCGACGCTGGGCACTCGTTTCAACGTGGACTGGGACGCGTGGCGTGACGATTATTCGGTGGTGCGCGACGAAATCGCGAAGACGTACCCCGAGATCTTTCGCGACTTCAACCAGCGCATGTGGACGCCGGGTGGATTTCACAAGCCTTTGCCTGCGCGCGAGCGGCAATGGAAAACGAAGAGCGGCAAGGCGGAGTTCATCGTGCCGAAGGCGCTGGGCGAAGACCCCGACATGCCCGAGCGTGAACCGGACGCCTTGCGGCTCATGACACTGCGCTCCGACAGCCAGTTCAATACGACGATTTATAGCCTCGAGGACCGCTTTCGCGGCGTGAAAGGCTCACGCATGGTTGTGCTGATGAATAAGGACGATATGAGCGCGAGCGGTCTTTCGGAAGGCGACAAAATCGGCTTGCAGACCATTGCCGACGACGGCTTCGACCGGCGCGTCAATGGATTGAGCGTCAAGGCGTACGACATTCCGCGCGGCTGCATCGCCGGATATTACCCCGAGTGCAACCCGCTATTGCCGCTTTGGCATTACGCGGAAGAGAGCAAAGTGCCCGGCGCCAAATCGATTCCGGTGAGAATCGTCGACAAGCCGGCTGTGCGCGCTTCGGCGTAAAACGAAAGGCCCGGCGAAAGGCCGGGCGACAGGCCGGGCCCCGACGGCCCGACAATTCTTCTTCGAGTGGCATGCGCCGCCGCTAATCGGCGTAGCGCATTCTGCGCGATTTCGGCAGGCAATGCGTCGCGCCGATCACAAGCAGCGAGCCGAGCAGGAAAGTCGCAATCGGGAAGGTACCGGCGGTATTCACGGCGATTTCACGCGGACGTTCGCCGAGAAGTTGCAGTCTGCGGCGCGTCATCTGCGCGCCTAGCGAACGCAACTCGCTCTTCAAGGCGCGCTCCGCGGCGGGCAGCAGCACGGTTTCTTCATCGGCGACATGGTGCATGACTTCGCGCATCAGTTGCTGGAAGAGGCCGTCATACGCTGCGTCTTCCGGACCCGTTGCGCGCAGCTTCGCAATCGTCGCGCGCATTTCGTCGTGTTCGGGGCGGCTCTTGTCGAGCGTCTGATCGCCGCTCAGCACGCCGCGCAATGCCGGATAAAAGATCTCTTCTTCCAGTTGCGCGTGAATTTCGAGCGCGGCGCAGACGGAATTGACAATCGCGCGCTTGCGCCACCATGCAGTGTCCGCATGGTAGCGATGGAACGCGGTGAGTACATGCATATGATCGAGCCGGATCATCGCGGTGATGGTGGGAGACATCGAGGAATGGCTATCGGGCATGGCAGTTCTCCAGAATGACGCGGCGCCGCGCGTCGGTATTGGGGATTGCCGGCATGCGCAAGTGAGCATGCGGGCGCTCGCGGATGCGCGAGGTACCGCATTCCGCATTCCTGCAACGCCTCGTCTAATCAGGAATGTTGGCGATGTCCTGCAGCCAGACGGTGGCCTCGCTATCGCTCGGCGCGCGCCAATCGCCGCGCGGCGAGAGCGAGCCGCCGGAACCTACTTTCGGCGCGTTGGGAATGCACGAGCGTTTGAACTGGCTGATGCGGAAAAAGCGTTCGGCGAAAATCGCCAGATTGCGTTTGATGTCGGCCAGGGTGTATTCGTTGCGAGTAACGTTTTTTCCTGCCGGCCAGATACTGCGCTCGCGGTCGGCCCACGCGCTATGCGAAAGAAACGCGACTTTCGACGGACTGAAGCCGAAGCGCAGCAGGTAATACAGGTTGAAGTCCTGCAATTCGTACGGGCCGACAATGCTCTCCGTCTTCTGGTCGATGACTTTGTCGACTTTCCCGGGCACCAGTTCGGGGCTGATTTCCGTCGCGAGAATCTGCTCCAGCACATGCGAGCCGGCCTCGCCGACCTGGCCCGATTCGGCGACCCAGCGCACGAGATGCGTGATCAGCGTCTTCGGCACGCTCGCGTTCACGCTGTAATGCGACATGTGATCGCCGACGCCGTAGGTGCACCATCCGAGCGCCAGTTCGCTCAGGTCGCCGGTGCCGATCACAATGGCCTGATGAAAATTGGCGAGCCTGAAAAGGTGGCTCGTACGCTCGCCTGCCTGAACGTTTTCGAAGGTGACGTCGTACTGCTTTTCGCCCGCTGCGAAGGGGTGATGCAGATCCTTCAGCATTTGCATGCAGCTTGGACGTATGTCGATTTCCTCCATCGAACAGCCCACGGCCTGCATCAGATCTTTGGCCTGCTGGAGCGTGCGGCTGCTGGTCGCGAATCCCGGCATGGTGTAGCCAAGAATATGCGAGCGCGGCAGTTTTAGCCGGTCCATCGCTTTCGCGCAGACGAGCAGTGCCTGCGTGGAATCGAGCCCGCCGGAAACGCCGATCACTACCTTGGAGATGTTGGCCGCGCCCAACCTCTGCAGCAGCCCCTGTACCTGAATGTTGTAGACCTCGGCGCAGCGTTCGTCGCGCGTGGCCGGATTGGACGGCACGTAGGGAAAGCGGTTGATTGCCCGCATGAGCGGGAGATGCTCCGTGTCCGGCAGCGCCACCGGCACGCTGACCGCCTGGAACCGGGCGACCTCGCCGGCGTGGCGGCGCGTGGACTGCGCAAACGTGGTTTGCCGCATCCGCTCGCGCGATAGGCGTTCAAGGTCGACGTCGCCGTAAATGATGTGCGAGGCATCGAGAAAACGCTCGGATTCCGCCAGCAGTTCGCCGTTTTCGTAAATCAGCGCCTGGCCGTCCCACGCGAGGTCGGTGGTGGACTCGCCGCGGCCTGCCGACGAGTAGAGATACGCGGAGAGGCAACGCGCGGACTGCTGCCCAACCAGTTGATGCCGGTAGGCCGACTTGCCGATCACAATGTTCGACGCTGAAAGATTCACGAGCACCGTCGCGCCCGCCAGCGCGGCGAACGAAGAAGGCGGCACCGGAACCCACACGTCCTCGCATATTTCAATGTGAAAGCGAAACAGCGGCGCATGGGGAACGTCGAAGAGCAGTGACGCGCTGAACGGCGCCTGCTGTCCGCACAGCGTCACATGTGTGGACGAGGCATTCTCAGCTGCGCTGAATTGGCGTGCTTCGTAGAACTCGCCGTAGTTCGGCAAGTAGCTCTTGGGCACCACGCCGCACAGTTTGCCGTTGGAAATGACGAGCGCGCAATTGAAGAGCTTGTGTTCGATTTTCAGCGGTGCGCCGATCACGAGCACGGCAGGAATATTGGTGGACGCCGCAACGATCTCGCCGATTGCCGTCTCGCACGCATCGAGCAGCGCGCGCTGATGGAACAGGTCGTCGCACGTATAAGCGGAAATGCCGAGTTCAGGAAACACGACGAGCACGGCGCCTTGTTGCGCAGCTTCCTGCGCGAGCCGCAGCGTTTCTTTCGCGTTGAACTGCGGATCGGCGACGCGGCACACCGGGACCGCAACCGCGACGCGCGCGAAATCGTGGCTGTATAGGTTGAAAAATGATCGCGTCATGATGGGCAGCGCCTCGTTGGAAGAGGCCGGACGCTCGCCTCGCCGGCCCGCATTGAACACAGCCCGTTGCAGCGTCTTGCACCCTGCTCAGGCGGAGGGCGAGGCGCGGCGCCTCGCGTTCGGCAACTCATTGAAATAATGTTCTATCCGCGACAATGCGTAAAGCGCTGCGTTCTGCCGGATCGTCGTGCGGTCGCCGTCGAACACGCGCGTCTCGCTGAACATGAATTCGCCGTCGCGGCGCCTATAGCGCCACGCGAAGCATTGCGTGCCCGGCGCGAGATCTTCGCCTTGCGGCGGCGGCCCGGCAATCCCCGTATTGGCGACGACGATATGCGCCGAGCAGGCTTCAAGCGCGAGCGCGCCCGTGGCCATCTCGCGGGCGACTTCCTCGCTCGTCAAGCCGTGCTCTTCGATGGTCTGCGCCCGCACCTTCAGCAAGCCGCACTTGCCCGGGGGCGAATAGACCACGAGCCCCATGTCGAGGCATGCGCCGCTGCCCGGCACATCGGCGATCAGCGAGGCAATCAGGCCGCCCGTGCACGACTCGGCGGTGGCGATCACGAGACCGCGCGACGACAGAAATCCAACCACGCTGCGGGGAATATTCATTTTTCCGTCCTCGTTCATTCAAGGTAGGGGCACGCGACTCCCTGTGACTGTCTGCAAGCAAGTGCAATACCCGTTGCACCCGCATGTTAATCGGGCGGCACGCCGATTGCTCTCTACGATGGTCCCGTCAGCGGGACGCCATGGTTGTTTGTTCGGTTAGGCCCGCCAGCTCGGCGGGCCTTTTTTTGGAGAGCGGTGACCTTGGGCAAACCAGCGCCGAGCCGTCTGGCCGATCGGTACAGCGATTGCTGTTTCCTGTGTGCCATGCGATGGCATGCGATGGCATGCGACGACACGCGACGGTAGACACCCACCTACGGGAGGCGACGCCCATGATGTTTCCCACAATCGTTATCAACCGCGAGGATCCGTCTTCGCTGGATTCACAGACGCTGCTCGACGAATTGACGGCCACGCTCGCCGTGTTCACCGGCGATGGTGGGCAGAGCCGTTTCTCGATCCGCGACGTCACGCTCGAATGCTCGCGCTTTCTGGTCGCGCGCAGCGACTGCGCGACGCCGCTCGGCTGCGGCGCATTCCGGCCGCTCGGCGAGCATATCGCGGAGATCAAGCGCCTCTATGCGCGTCCCGGCGCGGATGGTGTGGGCAGCGCAATCCTCGCGCGGCTCGAGAAAGAAGCGGCGGAACTGGGCTATCAGGCGTTGTGGCTCGGCACCCACCTGAACAACCGCCGCGCCATCGAGTTCTACGAAAAGCATGGCTTTCATCGCATTGCGCCGTATGGACCCTACGTCAGCAAGGCGGACGCGTGCTGCTATGAGAAGCGCCTCGACCGACAGGCGCCCGACAATCAGCGCAAGGAAACCATGCGCGATGCCTGACGCACGACACGCGCCGCGGTATGGAATGGCGCGTCTCGGGCGGTGCTATTTGTGCAGCTTCTGACGCAACGACTGGATGTCGTTTGCGGTGATGGGGCGAGCGTCGTTGCCCCAGGACGTGCGGATCCACGACAGCACATTGGCCATTTGCGCATTGGTGAGCGTTTGAGCAAAGCCGGGCATGGCCTGACGCGGCGGCCCGCCGATCGTCGCGGGGCTGTTGCCGCCTTCCACCATGAGGCGGATCAACGAGGTGGTGTCTTCTGTGATCACAGCCGGATTGCCCGCCAGCCGCGGAAATACGTTCGGCACGCCCGTGCCTTCCACGCCGTGACATTGCGCGCAGAAAGAAAGGTAGACGCGCGCGCCGACCGCTTGGGGCGCATCGACGCGATTGCCGTTACGCGTCGGCAGATCCGGCTGGGCGTGCGGCTCGTAGCCGCCTGACGGCTTCTGCGCAGGCAGCGACTTGAGATACCGCGCCATGGCGAGCGCGTCTTCGTCGGTCAGATACTGCGTGCTGTCTTCCACCTGCTCGACCATGGAGCCGAACGCCGCGAGGCCCGCACCGTGGCCCGTCTTCAGAAACGCCGCGAGATCTTGTTCGCCGATGCGCCCGAGCCCCGAGCCCGGGTCGCTCGTCAGATTCGGCGCGAACCAGTTGTCGTTGACGCCGCCCGTGAGGTACATGGGCGACGACTCGTCGTAGCCGCGTTCCTGAAAACCGGGCCCGCGAGGCGTGTGACACGCGCCGCAATGCCCCGGGCCCTGCACGAGAAAAGCACCGCGGTTCCATTGCGCGTCGCGTCCGGGCTTCGGCCGATACGGCGCCTTCGGTGCAAAAGCCTGCTGCCAGAAATACAGCACCCAGCGCTGATTGAACGGAAACGGCACCTTGGTGGGCGGCGCGGGTTCGGGCACCGGCTTCACCGCGTGCATGAAATACGCGTAAAGCGCGCGCATGTCGTCGTCGGACATTTTGGAGAACGACGCGTACGGCATCGCGGGATAGAGCCGCTTGTTGCCCGGCGAAACGCCTTCGCGCACGGCGCGCGAAAACTCTTCATAGCTGAATGCGCCGATGCCGTAGCGGCGATCCGGCGAGATGTTGCTGCTCATGATGGTGCCGAACGGCGACGTGAGTCCGAGTCCGCCGCCATACGCAGGGCCGCCGACGGCTGTGTGGCAGCCCGCGCAATCGGCGGCTTTCGCGAGATAGTCGCCGCGCGCGACGAGCGCGGCATCCGCTGCAGTCGGCTGCTGTGCGTACGCACCTGTGGCCGGCGCGATGCAGAGCGCCGCCGTCACGGCCAGTGCGAGATGTTTGAGGCGCGACGTCATGAGTTGCTGTCCGGGGGCGCGGCGAGCGTCGTCGGCATGAGCGACGCGGGCGCGCGATGCACCAGCCAGCGTGCGCCGGTTGCGAGCGCCGCAAGCAGATAGGCGAGACCGGCCGGCACCCACATCACGAGCCCGCCCAATTGCTGATCCTGCAATGGATCGATGCCCAGCGCCGAAGTCGGCTCGATGTACGCCGGATACCAGAGGCCGGGTGCGAGCGTCAGCAAGGCGCCGAGTGCGCCGGTGTGGACCATCGTCGTAAAGAGCGACAACATCGCATAGCCGCTCTGGTCGCGCCGCGCGCCTTCGCCGAAAACGGCCCACCAGAAGAGCAATGCGCTCAGCAGAAAACTGGCGTGCTGAAGCGTATGAATAGCGGACGACGCGAGCGCCGCTTCGAAGAGACGCGGCATATGCCAGGCCCACAACGCGGCGGCATGCAGCAGCCACGCGACGGCCGGCGCGCACAGCGTTCGCCAAAGGCTGAGCCATGCCGGCGTGCGCACCGCCGCGGCTATCCGGTGACGCGCTCGCGGGGGGAAGGCCCACAGCCATACGGCGAGGGGCCGGCTCAGCACGAGCAGTGGAGCGGCGACGATCATCATCAGTTCATGCTGGATCATGTGCGCGGAAAAGAGCGCCGCACTCAGTGCATCGAGCGGCGAATCGAGTGCGGCGACGAGCGTCCCCCATCCCAGCACGAATGCGCCTAGCTGCCGCACGCGAATGCGGCGGCCGCGTCTGCTGCGCGCACACAGGCGCCGGTAGCCGGCCACATATAGACCGAGACTGACAAGCAGCAAGGCGACGACCCACGGCTCGAAGGTCCAGCGCAGCCAGGGCGGCGCACCGCGCTCCGCGGCGCTCAGTACATGCGCCTGCGCGCCGGCACAGGCGCAAGCCGCAGCCGCGGCGACGAGCCAGCGTGTCGATTTTTTCATTGCACGCAGGGTGAGATGAGCCATTGCGGAATCCACATTGCGACGAGCGCGAGCGTCGAGATCATGCCGACCCAGGTGGCCGCACAGGCGAGCATGGCAGGTCGCGCGGGCAGGGCAGGCGCGCTCGCAGGCGCAACTATGCCCGCTTCGCGCCAGCGGTGCCAGGCGAGCAGCGTGGCGATAATCGCAAACAGCAGCGCGGTGCCGGTCACGCTGCCGAGCGGCAAGAGCGTGCGCCACGCGCACGCGGGCGTGACGAGCGCATAGTCGGCGCTCAGCGCGGCGAGGACCGCTGAGGGTGCACCGAGCAGCGCAAGCCAGGTTCGCATGGCGACCTCCATCACAAGCGTGGAGCCAGATAGATCACCGCATAGATCGGCAACCAGCTCAGGACGACGAAATACCAGTACATCGCGTTCTCGCTCACATCGACGAAACGCTTTCCTTCAAACGGACCGGTGAAGAGCAGCACGGCGAGCACCGCGGTGTCCACGGCATCGGTAATCAGGTGGGTCGTGTGCAAACCCAGCAGCAGCCAGACCACGGAGCCGTACGAGTTGGTGTACCAGCTCACGTTCAGCGCGGCGAATTCGAAGGCGCGCAGTACGAGAAACGCCAGGGCGAACAGCAGGCATACGGCGAGCCACAGGCGCGAGCGGGTGCGGTCCTGACGGTCGGCGGCCCGTTTCGCCAGCTGGTTCGGCCACATGCTGGCGAGCAGGATCGCCGTGTTGGCGGTGCCCCACAGCAGTTGCGGCGGCGCGGCATTGAGCGGCCAGCTTGCCGTCAGACTGCGCAGATAGAAATACGCCATGGCAGCGATGGCGAACACCGTGCCCTCGATCAGCATGAGGCACATGGTGCCCCACCACATCAGGCTGCGATGCCCGAAGCCGAAGCTCGGCAGATGGCGCACGTCGAGCATCAGGGCGGGCGCCGCGCCGTTCTGATCCGATGCGGCACCGCCGGGCACTTTGCGCAGTTCCGTCATGGCCGTTGCTCCAGTTGCAGCGCGCGTTTGTTCTGCCCGCGGTTGGGCCAGAACCAGCCGATCATCGCGACGATGACGGGCACCGAGCCCCAGACGACGGCCCACGGCGAGAAAATCGAGCCGATAAACAGCACGGTGGTCGCGACCGCGCTGAGAAACGGCCAGATGGACGGGGACGGAAAGAGCAGACGCAAATCGGGCAGCGCATCGAGCGTGGTGGTGGACAGCACCTCGCGCGATTCGGCCGCGAGGCCGCTGACATACGCGGGCTCGCCGCCGGGTTCCCACAGCGGATCGCGTCCGTGAACCACCGGCAGCGCGTCGAAATTATGCGGCGGCGGCGGGCTCGCGGTGCTCCACTCGAGCGTGCCCGCGCCCCACGGATCCGCGCCTGCCACGGCGCCATGCCGGTAGCTATGCAGCACATTGACGATAAATACGAGCACGCTCACGCCGATAGTGAGCGCGCCTATCGTCGCCGTGAGATTCAGGCCGTCCCAGCCCATTCCGGGCGGATAGGTCCACACGCGGCGCGGCATGCCGTGCAGGCCGAGAATGTGCATCGGAAAGAACGTCACATTAAAGCCGATAAAAAAGAGCCAGAATTGCAGGCGTCCCAACGTCTCGTTCATCAGGCGGCCGGTCGCTTTCGGATACCAGTAATAGAAGGCGCCGAACAGCGGGAACACCCCGCCGCCGAGCAGCACGTAATGCAGATGCGCGACCACGAAGTAGGTGTCGTGCACTTGCAGATCGAGCGACACCGAACCGAGCATCACGCCCGTCATGCCGCCCATCACGAGGATGAAGAAGAAGCCGAGCGCGAACCACAGGGGAGTCTTCAGGTTGAGGCGGCCCGTCCACAGTGTGGCGATCCAGCAGAAGATCTGCACCCCTGACGGTATCGCGATCATGAGGCTCGCGGCGGTGAAGAAGCTCTTGCCGAGCGCCGGAATGCTGGTCGCGAACATGTGATGCACCCACAGGCCGAACGCGAGAAACGCGGTGGTGATGAGCGCGAGCACCATGGCGGGGTAGCCGAATATCGGGCGGCGCGCAAAGGTCGGAATAATCGACGACAGAAAGCCGAGCGGCGGAATGAAGATCAGATACACCTCGGGATGGCCGAAGAACCAGAACAGGTGCTGCCACAACAATACGTCGCCGCCGCGCGCGGGGTTGTAGAAATGCGTGCCGACCAGACGGTCCAGAATCAGTGCGGTACTGCTCAGCATCACGGCGGGCATCGCGAACAGCACCATGAACTGCGTGATCAGCGTGGCCCACACGAAGAGCGGCATGCGGTTAAGCGACATGCCCGGCGCGCGCATCTTGAAGATGGTGGTGATGAGCACCACCGCTTCGAGCAGGCCGGAGAGTTCGGTGAAGGTGATCATCTGCGCCCAGATGTCGACGCCTTTGCCCGTCGAATAATCGGGGCCGGCGAGCGGCACGTAGCTGAACCAGCCGGCGTCCGGTCCCGCGCCGAGCAGGAACGCGACATACAGCGTCGCGCCGCCGAACAGGAAGACCCAGTATGCGTAGGCGTTCATGCGCGGAAAGGCGACGCTGCGCGCGCCGATCATCAGTGGAACGAGCCATCCGGCGACGGCCTGCATGACCGGCACGGCGAACAGAAACATCATGGTCGTGCCGTGAATCGTGAAGAGCTGGTTATACAGCTCCGGTCCGACGAGGCGATTGCCGGGCCGCGCGAGTTGCAGGCGCATGGCGAGCGCGAGGAGGCCCGCCAGCAGAAAGAAGACGAAAGTGGTGATCACGAAGCGCCGCGCGACGGTCTTGTGGTTGATCGCCGACAGCCGGCCGATCCAGCCCGGCGGGTCGCTCCAGGTGCGGGCCAGCGCCTCGACAATCCCGGGGCCCGCGGCGGGCCCGTCGACAAGATGCTCGATGGACCGCCCAGAGGGAGAATGACGTTCGCTCATTGAAGGGTTCCGATCCATGCGACAAGGGCATTGAGGTCCTGCGCCGACAACTGGCTGGCAGGCATCGTGGTGCCGGGCTTCATGCTGCCGGGCGCCTTGATCCACGACTCCAGATTTGCAGGGGTGTTCTCAAAGGTGCCGGCGCCGAGCATCGGGCGGCTCATCACGTGCGTGAGATCGGGCCCGAGCACGCCGTGCGCCGAGGTGCCGCGCACCGTGTGGCAACCGGCGCAGTTGCCGGTCGTGAAGAGGCGCTCGCCCTGCGCCTGCAGCGCGTTGGCGGGCTGGGGCGCGGGCGCGCGCTGCCGCGCCACCCAGGCGTCGTATTGGGCGGGCGGCTCGGCCACCACGGTGAAGGCCATCAGCGCATGTTCGAGGCCGCAGAATTCCGCGCATTGGCCGCGATAGGCGCCGGCGCGGTCGGCGCGAAATTCGATGGTCGATTGGCGCCCCGGAATCATGTCCTTTTTGCCGTGCAGATTCGGGACCCAGAAGGTATGAATGACGTCGTCGGCCTTCAGCGCGATGACGACGGGCCGGCCGACCGGAATGTGCAGTTCGTTCGCCACAGCGAAGCCGCTGCCCGGCGCGTCGTCGGCGTAACGGGCTTCCCACCACCACTGGTGTCCGGTCATCTCCAGATGAACGGCGTCGGCGACGGGCAATCGCGACAGCGCGCGGTCGGTCGCAACGTCGGCGAGGAGCAGGCCGAACAGCAGCACGACCGACACGGCCGCCGCCCCGCCCACCACGCGGCCCACGCGTTTTTCCGGGCGCTCCAGCGGGCTGAGATCGGGCCGCGCGTCGCGGTTCGCGCGCGGCGCGCGCGTCATCGCGACGAGGAGCGCGATCAGCACCGCCGCGAACACGAGAGAGCAGACCGTCAGCGTGAGCGTCCAGAGCGAAAAGATATGGGACGCCTGCACGCCCGCCGGACTGAGCGCATCATGGGCAGGTGCAGCAGAAGCACCCCGCGCATGCCACGCGAGCCCGCAGCACGAAGCCGCCGCAATCCGCAGCCGCGGCGCGCCGCGCAGCGGTTTTCCGGCAGGGCTCTCGTGCCGGCTTCGAGGGACTGGGCCTGGGTGCATGCTTCGACGAGAGGCGTGAGTGGTGGGCGTTTGCGAGTGGTTAGCAAGCGCTGTACCTTCCCGGAATTAGCCGGCACACGGCCTTGCGCTGACAATTTGCGCAAAGTCTTTCAAACACTTACACCCGTTTGAGGCCGTCTTCGCTCACAGCGCTTCATCTCGCTTGCGTTCGCTAATAAAATGTCACGATGCGCATAAAGCCGCAAAGGACCGGCTTTTCCGGGGCTTTACGTGCGAGAGAAGGTCAATCAGTAGAAGACAATACGTGGTGCGCCGTCGCGCCGCGCATTAAATCGCAGATAGGTCCTCGGCCTATTTTCCATGGAGCATCTTGATGGCGCAGGCATACGAGCCGGATGACATCGTTCAGAATTGGGCCAATATCTGGCTTCAATCCTTGCGCGACTACGCCGTGACCGGGCTGTCCGAAGACGGCCGCATCCGCTCGTGGAATCCGGGCGGAGAAGCTATTCACGGCTTTCGCGAGGAAGAGGTCATCGGGCAGCCGCTGGAGGTCCTATATCCGGCCGAGGAGCGTGCAAAAGGGCTCCCGCACACCGCGCTCGCCGCGGCGCGGCGCGAAGGGCGTTTCGAAGGCGAAGGCTGGCGTCTGCGCAAGGACGGCAAGGTGTTCTGGGCAAGCGTTGTATTGACGGCGCTGCGTTCGCCCGACGGTACGCTCGTCGGTTTCGGCGAGATCGTGCGCGATATGACCGACAAGAAGACGGTGCACGAGGCGGTGCTGGAAAGCGAGCGGCGTTTCCGGCTGCTCGTGGACGGCGTGACCGATTACGCAATCTTCATGCTGTCGCCCGAAGGCAGGGTGACCAACTGGAATTCGGGCGCGCGCCGCATCAAGGGCTATGCGGCGAGTGAAATCATCGGCTCGCATATTTCGCGCTTCTATACGCCGGAAGACGCCGCGAAGGGACTCCCGCAGCGCGGCCTCGCAGCGGCGGCGCGCGACGGCCGCTTCGAAGCGGAAGGGTGGCGCGTGCGCAAGGACGGCACGCGTTTCTGGGCGCACGTGGTGATCGACGCGATCCGCGACGGCGGCACGCTGGTCGGCTTCGCAAAAATCACGCGCGACATTACCGAGCGAATGGAAGCAACGCGGCTGCTCGAAGAGACCCGCGTGGCGCTCGTGCAGTCGCAGAAAATGGAAGCCATCGGCAAGCTCACAGGCGGGGTTGCCCACGACTTCAACAACGTCATGCAGATTTTGCGCGGCAATCTGGAATTGCTGGAAAGCCGCCATAAGCGCGACGGCTGGACGCGCGAGCGCCTCGACAAGGCAATCGACGCAGTCGAGCGCGGCGCGAAGCTCGCCTCGCAGCTGCTCGCGTTCGGGCGCCAGCAGCCGTTGCGGCCTATCGTCATCAATCTGGCGGCCGCGATTCGCGGCATGGACGACCTGCTGCGCCGCGCGCTCGGCGAAACCGTCGAGATCGAAACCGTGGTGGCGGGCGGACTGTGGAATACGCTCGTCGACGTGCATCAGTTGGAGAACGTGATCCTCAATCTTGCGATCAATGCACGCGACGCGATGAAAGAAGGCGGCAAGCTGACCATGGAAGTGTCGAACGCCATGCTCGACGACCAGTACGTGGTGGGCTTTACGGACGTGCCCGCGGGCCAGTACGTGATGCTCGCCGTGACCGACACCGGCACGGGCATGCCGCCCGAAGTCGTGCAGCGCGCGTTCGATCCTTTTTTCACGACGAAACCGGAAGGCGAGGGCACGGGCCTCGGGCTCAGCATGGCCTATGGCTTCGTCAAGCAGAGCGGCGGCCACATCCGGATTTACAGCGAAGTGGGCCACGGCACGACGGTCAAGATCTATCTGCCGCGCTCCACGGAAGAAGCGGTCGAGACGCCGGCTCCGCAGCCCGTCACGCTGCTCGGCGGGACAGAGACGATCCTCGTCGTGGAAGACGACAAGGAGGTCCAATCCACCGTGGTCGACACGCTGTCCGGCCTCGGCTACAGCGTGCTGAAGGCGAACGACGCGGAACAGGCTCTCGCGGTAGTGCGCAGCGGCGTGCATATCGACCTGTTGTTTACCGACGTCGTGATGCCGGGGCCGTTGCGCAGCCCCGCCATGGTCGCGCAGGCCGTGCAGTTGTTGCCGCGCCTGAAGGTGCTTTTTACATCGGGCTACACGCAAAACGCGATTGTGCACGGCGGGCGGCTCGACCCCGGCGTCGAACTGCTGAGCAAGCCCTATAGCCGCGAGCAACTCGCGTACAAGATACGGCAGATACTCGGCGTGCCGCCGCTCGCCCGCAGCGCTGCCGCGGAGGAAACACGGCCCGCGCCAACGGCTCACGGGAGTCTGCGTCTGCTCCTCGTCGACGACGACGTGGAGACGTCGGAGGCGGTCGGCGAATTGCTGAAGCTCGTGGGCCATGACGCGACGACCACGGGTTCGCCGCAGGAGGCGTTGCGCCTGCTGGAGGCAGAACGGTTCGACGTGCTGATCACGGATCTCTCCATGCCGGCCATGCCCGGCCTCGAGCTGGCCCAACGCGCCACGCAATTGCGGCCCACGCTACGCGTTATTTTTGCATCGGGCCATGAAATGCCCGCCGTGGAGGCATTGCCGTTTCGCTGGGGCGCACTTCGCAAGCCGTACAGCATCGACGAACTGGACGCAATGCTGCGCGGCTTCGACGAATGACGGCACGTCGGGCCGCGCTGTCAGGGCCTGCCTGAACCGCCGGCAAATTTGAAATGCGCGACCGCCGCAGCGGCGTCGCGTTTGCCGCGGTGCCGCAGCTCTTCCGCGAGAAGCTGCTGGAACAGCGCCACTTGCGCGTCCCCATACACTTGACAGAACTCGGCGAGGGTTTCGGCAATCGCGCGCTTTTCGCTTTCCGGCGTCAAGGTGCTGCCGATATGCGAAGAGCCGCGCGCCAGTTCCAGCAGGTACGCAAGGCGGGCGCTGGCTGCAGCGGCGCCGCCGGATTTTGCCTTCGGCATAGAGGTCTCTCAGGCTTTTTTATTCATGTACGGCGAGGCTGGCTCGCCGGTATTGTGTGGTAACAGACGTTGCCTGGAATTTATCGCGCGATGCTGAAGGAAATCTTAAGGCTGCGCGCGAGCCGCGAGGCCGCCGTGTTTCGCGTCTGCTGCAAGATGGCTCGTATCGGACAAGCCGCGGGGGCGGTCCACGTCCTCTTGCGCAGTCCGTCTGATGGGCGGCAATCCGCTGATCTTTTCGGCCAGCATCCGCTCGTACACGCCGAAATGCAGATCCACTTCCTCCTGCGTCACCACCGTCACGAAAATGCGCACCTGTGACGGCAGCAAGCCGAGCACCGTGGCAATCGCCGCTTCCAGTTGCGGGGCGCACAGGCGGTCTTCGGCGAAGGTGGTGCCCACCGAGATGTCGTACGCTTTCTCTTCTCGCACCGCAACATCCACGAGGCGCGCGCGAGCGCTCATGTTGTTCTCGATGGCAATGCGTATCACGTCGACGGCGGTGCGCATGCCCTCGGTGGGAAACCCTCTTGGCGAGCGCAGGCACACGCGGTGCCGTCCCAGAGTCAGCCAGTCCGAATCGAATTCCATGCCTTTCTCCGACACTTGTTTGATCTCGCACGACTATGTGGTTTCGCCTCTATTTTTCAAGGGCAAAAATTTGCAGGAAGGGTCTTGAAATCGTGTTGGGCGGATTTATTTTAGATTCCGCTCAGTGAGTGTTCCGGGCACGTAGAGAAGTAGACACGCCCCTTCCGGCGGCGCGCTGCATGCCCGATTTGTCTGTCAGCGGGTGCGGGCAGGCGGAGCGGAGCGCGTTGTCCCCGTCCGTCTCCTCGCCCCGGCACTACCGAGGAGGAAACGATCATGAGTGACCTTTACTTCGCGACCGACCTGTTCAGTCAGTTCGACCGTCTGCAGCAGCAGATGTCGGCGCTGTTCGGCGGTTTCCCTTCGAGCATCCGCTCCGGCCGCCTGCCGGCCTTTCCGCAAATCAATATCGGCACCACCGACGACTCGATCGAGATTGTCGCGTTCGCGCCGGGCATCGATCCGTCGCAACTCGACGTGTCCATCGACAAGGGCTTGCTGACGATTGCCGGCGAGCGCAAGCGCGTCGCGCCCGAGGGCGACGAGTCCACGCGTCAGTACGCGCAGGAGCGGTTCACGGGCTCTTTCCGCCGCGTGATCGAACTGCCGCAACAGGCCGATCCCGACAAGGTCGAGGCACGCTACTCGAACGGCTGTCTGTCGATCAGCGTCGGCAAGCGCGAATCGTCCAGGCCTCGCGCCATCGCCATTCAGTAATCATCAGCCGTGATGGAGGGAATCATGAGCGATACGACTCAAGTCGTTCAGAAGGATCAGCAGCCGGTGGCACGCGGCGAACGCGAGCAGGCTGAGCCGCGTGCGACGCTTACGCCGCCCGTCGACGTGATCGAAAACGCACATGGCGTCACGCTGTGGGCGGATTTGCCGGGCGTGTCCAAAGAGAAGCTGGAAGTGCGCGTGCACGACGGCAATCTGCATATCGAAGCGGAGGCAAGCGTGCCGACGCGCGCGGGCCTGCGTCTGCAGCATGCGGAAATCCGGGCGCCGCATTTCAAGCGTTCCTTCACGCTGGGCGCGGAATTCGACACGTCGAAGATCGAAGCCAATCTGCAGGACGGCGTGCTGAAACTCGTCATTCCGCGACGCGAAGAAGCGCGGCCACGCCGAATCGAAGTGAACGTCGGTTGATGCCGTTTGCCACGGCCCCGTTCTTGGGGCCGTGGTTTTGTCACGCCGTGATCGAGTCCGGCGATTCGGCGAGCGATTTGCCGGACGTTTAGCCGCATACCTGTGCATCGGCGTCGCTATCGGACGCCGGCACTGCCGCGCGCATGCCCGTTCCCGCGATGAGGCGCTCGTACACGCGCAGGTAATCGTCGGCCATACGGGTCGCCGTGAAGCGCGCTTCAAATGCGCGGCGGCATTGCGCGCGATCTATGTCGCCGATGCGCGCCACGGCCCACACGGCCTCTTCCACGTTATCGACGATAAAACCGCTGACGCCGTGCTCCAGAACTTCGGGGACCGCGCCGCGTCCGAACGCAATGACCGGCGTGCCGCAGGCCATTGCCTCGATCATCACCATGCCGAACGGCTCGGCCCATTCCACAGGAAAAAGCAGTGCCCGCGCGTGGCGCAGCAATTCCTTGCGCAGCGTTCCGCCGACTTCGCCGAGATAGTCGGTGAAATCGCGCGACCGCTGGAGCAGCGGTTCGATCTGTTTTGCGAAATATTCGCGTTCACCGGGATGCAGCTTGCCCGCCATCTTCAACGGAAGCCCCGTGCGTCTTGCGATGTCCACCGCCAGGTCGGGCCGCTTGCCGGGCATCAGACGGCCGAGAAACAGCAAATAATCGTCGGGCAGCGGCTGGAACTCGAATTCGTCGCGCGGCAGGCCGTGATGGACCGTCGCCAGCCAGTTCGCGGACGGCACCGGCTTGCGCTGATCGTCGGAGATCGAGACGAGCGGCGCCGCGGCGAATTCGCGAAAGAGCGGCCCATGATCCACCGGCAGTAACTGGCCGTGCAGCGTCGTGAGCGACCTGCACGGCAGCGACCGCGCGAGCGGAAAATGCAGCGGGTCGCCGTGAAAATGCACGACGTCGAACTCATGTGCGAGATGCGCGACGCGCGCGAGCTGCCGTACATGATGCGTGAGCGTGTCCCACACGGCCGTGTCGCGCCATAGCCCCCGCTCGCAGATCGGCACGAGCCGCGCTGCGGTGCTGGAGTCGGCCGTGGCGAACAGGGTGACGTCGTGGCCGCGTCGAACGAGTTCTTCGGTCAGGTAGGAAACCACGCGCTCGGTCGCCCCATAGGCAAAGGGCGGAACGCTTTCGTACAGGGGTGCGACTTGAGCGATTCTCACAGGCTATCGTGTGTTGAGGTTGAATGGCGGCCGCGTCCGCGAAACAAGGCGGGCGCGGCCTTCGCGGCAGGCTTCAGGACGGCAGGCTTCAGGACTTGTCGTTCTTCACTTCGGACAGGTCGCTTTCCTTCACTTCCGCTTGACGGACGGTGGTGCCGTCATCACCGGTTTCGGACACGTCGGTTTCGAATGTCCGTTCGCCGGATTCGCCACCGGCTTCGTTTTGCGTCGACTCGTCGGGACCTTTGGGTTTCGTAGTCATTGCGTTCTCCCTCTGTTTGGTTGGAAGGCAAAGGCAACCAGCAAGGGGCGGTCCCGCAGCCGTGCCCGCGTTCGAGCGCGAGCACATAAAAAAACTTGCTCGCGTGACGCGGCGCGGCATGCGGGTTGCTGCGCCTTCAGTGTCGCAACGAACGTTGCGCCACTTCGCTACCCGTTCGAACTTCAGTGAGGAAACGCATGAAGAAGATGACAGTCATTGCACTAGCGTGCGGTTGTTTCAGCCTCGTTCCGGTCGCTGCGAACGCGCAGACGGAAGCCGCCTCGACCACTGCCGCCAACCCGCTCCCGCAGGTGGACAAAGACTTCGTGCAGGCGGCCTCGATGTCTTCGTCGACGGAAATCGACGCTTCCAAACTGGCGACCAAAAACTCCAGCGACAAGGACGTGAAGTCGTTCGCGCATCACATGATGATCGATCACACGAAGCTGACGCTCGAACTGAAGATGGCCGCGCCGCATGGCGTGGAAGTGCCGAAGGACAATTCGGATACGAGCGTGCTCGACGCGCTAAAGCCGTTAAAAGGCAAGGAATTCGATCAGGCCTATATCCAGAAGGTCGCCCTCGAGGGGCACAAGAAGACGATTGCCGCCTTCGAAAAGGAAATCGCCGACGGGCAGAACGCGAAACTCAAGGAAGCCGCGCAGAAGGGGCTGCCTACCATCAAGGAGCACTATCAGCGCGCGCAGCAACTCGCGTCGAAGAAGGGCGTGTCGGAATAGTCACAGGCAACGGCTGCACTCGCGCGACGGCTTGATGCGGCGGCGCCCCGGCGTGTCCGACGCCCCGGTGCGCAGCACGCCGTGTGGCACGTGGCGTGCTGCGTTTTCAATAGCAGCCGTGGCTTGCCGCGGTTGCGTCCCGATTAACGCGTCGACTGAAGGAGAGGATCATGCCGCTGAAAAGAGGAACATCCAGAGAAACCGTGTCGCGCAACATCAAGACCGAAACGAAACATGGCAAGCCGCATAAACAGGCGGTCGCCATCGCGCTGAATCAGGCCCGCAAATCGGGGGCAAAGATTCCGAAAAAGAGTGACAAGTAGCGCGCGAACCACGCTCCATTGACATCGCAACGCCGGACCGGAGGCTGCAGCATGAGCACTGAAGGCGCTCAACACAATCAGGGTGGAAAAACCGAGCAGACAGGCGGATGCGCGTGCGGCGCCGTGCGGTTTCGCGTGAGCGCCAGGCCGCGGCGCGTATCGCTGTGTCATTGCATGACGTGCCGGCGCATACATGGCAGCGCATTCGGCGCTTATGCGATGTTTGCGCGCGATGCTGTCGAGTTCTCCGGTCTGATCCATGTATGGCAAAGCTCGCCTGAAGGACGGAGGTATTTCTGTCCGACGTGCGGATCGGTGGCCTTCATGGAATATGTGGGAAGCGATGAACTCGACGTCCCGCTCGGCGCTTTCGATAACGTCGGCGTATACGAGCCGGGTTACGAACTGTGGTGCTGCCACAGGGAGCCGTGGTTGCCGAAAGGCGTACGTACGGAATATGCGGAAGACAGTCCCCGATAGTCTCGCCATGCGGCAGGGGACGCGCCGCAACAGGTACTTTTGATCAAAAGGAGTCGAGATGAGCGATCCGAAGCAGTCCAATGCACAACCTGGCAATCCGAAGAATGCCGGCAAGCAGAACGGCCAGCAACAGCAGAACCAGCAGAAGACGCCGCAGCACCAGGGCGGACAACGTCAGCCCTGACTTTTTGTTGCAAGCGGTAGCGGCGTCGCATTGCGGACGCTGATGTCCCGGCTGACGGGAAAGAGCGCGGCGCGCATTCGATGTGCGCCGCGCCCGCGTATGCGCGAGCGCCATGCGCCTTTTTTCAAGGCCCCTAACCAGTCGACGATAGCAATTGCAGGCATTGAGATGGTGAGAAGGAAGCTGCACTTTCACAATAGTTCGCTGCGGGCCCTCGCATCGCCGGACGGTATCGCCACCAGCGCAAGCGACTACAGGATCTACCCGACGTATCGCCGCACCGCGACCGGCACGTTTACCGGGGATCTGAAGGTCGTGCGGACGACGGACGACCGCCTGATCTTCCCCTACGACGGTGCGCCGATGATCGGTCCGTTCGACACCGCGCTCGAAGCGCGCGAGGCGGCGGCGCGCAAGGGCGCTGAAGTGGTCGCCGCGGATTTGCTGAACCCGGAACCGTGAGGTGCGCAAAGCGCGCAGCCACGCCCCGCACGAATAACAGGCTGCAGGCAGGGAGACAACAATGAAGACGCTGGAAATCGAGCGTATACGGCCAACTCAGGTGACGCACGGCATGCGCGAGGTGCGCGAGAAGACGCGTTCCTACCAATCGCTGAGCGGTCGCGATCTGAAGATGGCGATCGCCGAAAAGCCGGTTCCGATCGTTCTCGGGCCAGGCGGCGAAGCGTTTGCGACCGATCATCACCACGTGGCCGCGGCGCTGTGGCACGCGGACATCAAGTCGGTACCGGTCGTGCTGGTGAAAGACTTGTCCGCCTCCTCGCCGGCCGAATTCTGGCTCGCGCTCGAGGACAATCGCTGGGCGTATCCCTACGATGAGCGCGCCCAGCGAGTGCCCTTCGCGCAAATGCCATTGCATGTATGGGAACTGGTCGACGACGAGTTCCGCAGTCTGGCCGCGTCGGTGCGCGAGGCCGGCGGTTATAGGAAAACGAGCGTGCCGTTGGCGGAATTCCGTTGGGCGGATCTGTTCCGCAAGCTGCTGCCGCTTCCGGCAAACGACGAGGAGTACGAAGCACTAGTGAAGCGAGCGCTGGACCTGGCGAAGAGCGAGGCGGCGCTCGGGCTGCCGGGTTATAGCGGGCCGGACAGCGGGCCGGACGGCAACGGCCCCGACGGCACCTAGCCCACTCGCGGCGCCGGTCCTGCGGGACGCCTTGATCAGGCGCTCTCGTTTTCCTCCTTGCCGCTCTTCACCTTGTCCACGGCGGTTTTTTCCACGCACGCGTCGACGTCCACGCTTTCCCTGCCGTGCGCGCCCACGCGGCTGGCGAGCCGCAGATAGGCGGCCGCGAGGCGCCGTAGATCGTCCTCGGAAGCGTCTTCGATACCGATCAGCTGATTGTTCGCCGCGCGATGCGATGCGAGCAATTCGTTCAGCTTGAGATGCATCGCGACGCTGTCCTTGTTCTGGCTTTGCTGGATCAGAAACACCATCAGAAACGTGATGATCGTGGTGCCGGTGTTGATCACCAGTTGCCACGCGTCGGAGTAGTGAAAGAGCGGGCCGGTGATGCCCCATACGATCACGATGATGATCGCAAGGCCGAAGGCGATCGGCGATCCGGCAATGCGCGTGACGGAACTCGCGAACGTGTCGAAGGCGCGCGTGACGGGATTGCTTGCTGCATAAGCGGGGCTGGAGGTCGGCGGAATGGTCTCCATGCTGTCCGCGCTGGAGCGCACCTTTGCTGGTTCCATCTTTACTTCTCCCGGAGTGGTTCTGCTCGATGGATAGCACGCTTCGTGCCGACTGCGGGAGCCGTTGCCGGTAATCTTGACGCGGCTGGTCAGCAGCAGGAGCACCCGCCCCGGTGCCGCATGCCATAACTGCCGGTTTCCTCGCTTGCTTGCGCCGAACCGCCGCCCAGCGACGGTGCGCCGATCACCACGCGTGCGGCGGCATTTCCGCATTGCGGGCAGGGCGCGGGCTCGTCGCGCTCGGCAATGCGGCGGACTGTTTCAAAGTTGCCGCACTCGGCGCACGCGTAGTCGTAAACTGGCATGGGTGTCGATCGGTGAGAAGAATGATGAAGGGCCGTTAGCCGTCGTGAGAGCCTTAGTTTAGTCGACGTCGGTCTGCGGTTGCTCCAGCTTCGCACGCACGCGCTCCGCGAGTACTTCCGGAGAGAACGGCTTTCTGATCACGTCCATGTCGACGAGCGCGTCGCCCGGCGCGTAGCCGGTGACGAGAATGACGGGCATCCACGCATAACGCTGCCTCACGGACTCTGCGATCTGGCGTCCGTTGAGCGCGCCGGGCAGGGCCACGTCGCTGATCAGCAGATCGAAACGGGCGCCCGCATGCAGGAGCCGCAACGCCGCGGCGCCGCTGTCCGCTTCCAGCACGCGATAGCCCTGTTCCCGCAGTTGTTCGGCTGTGACTTCGCGGACAATCTCTTCGTCCTCGACCAGCATGATGGTTTTCGCCGGGTCTTGGTGGTCCTCTTCCGCATCTTCCCGTTGCACGGAGGCCGGCATGCACAGGCGCACGGTGGTCCCTTTGCCGAGCGCCGTTTCGATCTGCACGATGCCGCCGGACTGCCTCACAAAACCGTAAATCTGACTCAGGCCGAGGCCGACGCCCTGGCCTGACGGCTTCGTCGTAAAGAACGGTTCGAACGCGTGCTCCATGATTTTCGGCGACATGCCCGTGCCGGTGTCGGACACCGCGATGCAGCAGTAACGGCCGGGTTGCGCGTCTTCGAAGTCGGCGACCTCGGCTTCGCTCAGGATCACCTCGCTCGTGCTGATGGTGAGCCACCCGCCGTCCGGCATCGCATCGCGCGCGTTGACGCACAGATTGACGAGCGCGCTTTCCAGCTGGGTCGGGTCGCATTGCACGAGCCATGTGCCGTCGCCGAGTTTCAGTTCGACGTTGATGCCGGCACCGACCACCCGGCGAATCATGTCCTCCATGTCGTGCGCGATGGCATCGAGGCTGACGAGCCGCGGCTCCAGCGTCTGCTGACGGCCGAACGCAAGCAGACGGTGCGTGAGCGTCGCCGCGCGCACCGCGCCTTTTTCGGCGCGCTCCACCAGAGTGACGACGTCGGTAGGGCGGCCCTGTTGCATGCGCACGCGAATCAGGCTCAGGCAACTCATGATCGCCTGCAGCATGTTGTTGAAATCGTGCGCGATGCCGCCGGTCAGCTGGCCGATCGCCTTCAGTTTTTCGCTGTGACGCAGGCGCTCTTCCGCGCGCGACCGTTCGCGCGTTTCCTCATGAAGCGTGTCCAATGCCCGCTGCAATTCGGCGGTGCGCTCGGAGACGCGCCGCTCGAGTTCCTCGCCGCTGCGTTCGAGCGCTTCGCGTATGCGAGCCTGGTCCTCGATGTCCGTCGATGTGCCGAGCCACGTCACCGTGCGTCCTTCGGGGCGCACCGGTCTCGCGCGAGTCTGGAACCAGCGGTAAGCGCCGTCCGCGCGGCGGATGCGGTGCGCGACCGCATATTCGCCCTTCACCTCGCACGTGCTCCACGCGATCATCGTCGCGTCGCGGTCGTCGGGATGAATCGCGGCGAGCCATCCGAGCCCCCGGCTGATCTTCTCCGGCAGGCCGCTGTATTCGATCCATTGCGGACTGTCCCAGGTGCGCTCACCGGTGCTCGTGCAGGTGAACACCAGTTGCGGAATCTGCGTGGCCAGCATGCGGTAGCGTTCTTCGCTTTCGCGCAGCCACGTCGCGTGCTTGCGGGTTTCTGCGGCGATTCTGAGCCGTTCGACGGCCGCGGCGAGCAGGTTCGCATAGGAGCGCAGGAATTCGGTGTCGGCGTCGTCGAAGTTGCGCGGATGGCGGCTGTCCACCTGCAGCACGCCATACGCGGGCCGGTCCTTGCCCCCGAGAATCACCACGTTGATGAGCGCCTTCACCCCCGCATCGACGATGAACTGCGAATAGCGAAAGCGCGTTTCATTCGCGATGTCGGGCGAAATGGCGGGCTTGCCGGTTTGCAGCGCATAACCTTCGGACGAGCCGCGCTCGGCGCGCGCCTTCGCCACGCCCACGACGCCAGGCGGCCAGCCGACGCCCGCGCGCACGAGCAGCGTGATACGGTCCTTCTGCAATTCCATCACCTTCGCCATGTCCGTTTGCAACGCTTCGGCCACAAGACGACACGCTTCGGTGAGGATTTCGTCGAGGTCGTCAGAGCGCAGCGCGAGCTCGCCGAATCGCGCGAGAATCGCCTGCTGGTTCACCAGAATTGCTTCGCGGTCCGCAGTACTCACGGCAAGTTCCTTTGCTTGCTGATGGAGACGAAAGTGGGCCGCCCCGAGTGCGGCGGCCCGCTTCCGTACTACGAGCCAGATTCATTCCCGCTACCGCCATCTAACGTTTCACACTCGTGCTGCCACGCGAGGCGCGCATGCCCGCGAGGAACGCGCCATGCTGCACGTCTGCCACCCGATTAGCGAACCCCAAGGAGATGCATATGGCGTCCAATTCGAATTCGAACGGCGGCCCGATTCGCAAATTCATCGATGTCCAGAAAGCGCTCAAGGGCGCCTCGTATCCCGCCGACAAGGCGAGTCTGCTGGATACGGCGAAGGGCAACGGCGCGGACGACGAGGTGCTCGACGCGCTCGAACGCTTGCCGGAGCAGGAGTACGGCAGTCCCGCGGAAGTTTCGAAGGGCGTGGGCAACGAGTAACGTGGCGTGGACCGGCGCCGGCAACGATGTACGAGGCGCCGCGTCCGCTGTCAAATCTGCAAGCGACGGAAGTAACTACAAGTTGAAGTAAATCGCGGCAATCGCGCGTGCAACAGGGGCCGTGGCCGCGCGTTGCACAGGCGTGTGAGCATCACGTCTGCGAAAGTTCGGCGAGCATGACCGAGAGCGTGCCGGCTTCGTTCTGCACACCGGCGTCGAGATTGATCGCGCCAGGCGTTTCCGATTCGATTGCCCGCAGCAGACGCGGCGTGAACGACGCGCCGAAGCTCGCAATCATCGCTTCGCGCTTGCTGTCGTCGGCTTGCGCAAGCTGGCGCAATTCGCCGAGCGGCACGCCGACGAACAGATTGAGCGGGTAGGGCGGTGTGTCGGCATCGCGTGGGTCCGGGCGACCAGCGTCGGAAGCCGGTGCGCGAATGCGCAAGCCCGGTTGCAGATGCGCCTCGAATTCAGCCGTCACTTCGTAGTGGGGTGCGAAGTTGAGCGACGTCTTCGCTTCGCTCTCGAGAAAGGGTGCAACGCCGTCGAGGCGCGCGAGTTCTTCGTCGCTGAGCAGCATGATCGGTTTTCCTCCTGCGTGTCGAACCAAGACGAGATTAGCTTCGAAGCAAGCCGCTTGCCGGGGCGAGCGCCATGCCGCGCGCCCACGCGCGGGCACGGCCGATGCTGCGGATATCGACTAACAGAGGCCGCGCGCCGGGCGACGGCGAACCAAACGGGTGCTACCATGCATTGGAATGTGAAAAGCGCGTTGCTGGCTGTCTGGATCGCCGCACTAGCTGTGAGCGGCTCGGGCTGCAAGAAAGTGGACGACACCAGTAAGGACACCCTGAGTTCCGGGAGCAGCGGCGTAATGAGCAATTCCGCCGGTGCAAAAGGAACCAGCGGTGAGAGCGACGCCGCGAAGCGCGCGAGCGATGCCGCGGCGGCGTCCGGCCAATCCGGCAGCGCGGCGCCGGCAGCTTCGGCTGCTTCGTCGAGTCAGTAACGCGTTAAAGCACGGCGAGTTCACGATCAACCCATCAATTGCGATCTGCATGCAGCCATCCAGCGACATCGCTTTCCGTTTCGCCGCGCCTGACGATGCCGAAACCGTTCGCACCATCGAATTCGACGCGGGCCTGCGCTTTGCGAGTGTCGGCATGGCGGGCATTGCGGATGCGCCGCCCATGAGCCTTGCGCTTGTCGAGCGCAAGATTGCGGCGCGCGAGATCCTCGTCGCGGTGGATCGCGATGGGACGTGTGCCGGATTCGTGATGTTCGAACCGCAGCCCGCGCGTATCTATGTTCAGGAGCTGGACGTTCTCACTTCGCATGCAGGGCGGCGCATTGGCGCGGCGCTGATCGACGAGGTCGCGCAGCTTGCGCGTTCGCGTAGGCTCATGCAACTGATTCTGTCGACGTATCGCGAGGTGCCATGGAATGCGCCGTATTACCGGCGTCTTGGCTTTAGCGATATCGAAGAAGCCGACCTCGACGCCGCATTGATTGCGCGACGCGAAGCGCATATCGCGCGCGGTCTCGACGAATCGAAACGCGTGTTCATGCGCCGCGATCTTGCCTGACACGCCACGCCGCGCGATGCAGACGCGAGGCGTGGCGGGACGGCACAAGAAAACGCGGCGGACGCCGCCGGAGTTTTGCTCCGGCCACGCCCGCCGCTTGTTGCTTCAGTCTTGCTTACTCCACCGTTTCCAGCGCCGGATAATCGACGTAGCCGGTTTCGCCGCGTGCATAGTAAGTGGACGGATCGGGCTTGTTCAGCGGCGCGTTGGTCGCAAAGCGGCGCACCAGATCCGGGTTCGCGATGAACAACTGACCCCACGCCACCGCATCTGCCTCGCCGGCGTCGAGCACTTGCTGCGCGGTTTCCTTCGTGAACTTTTCGTTCGCGATGTACGGGCCGCCGAACGCTTTCTTCAATTGCGGACCCAGGCGGTCTTCGCCCAACGCTTCGCGCGCGGCAATGAACGCGATCTTGCGCTTGCCGAGTTCGCGCGCCACATAACCGAAGGTGGCTGCCGGGTTCGAGTCGCCCATGTCGTGCGCGTCGCGACGCGGCGCGAGATGCACCCCGACGCGGTTTGCGCCCCAGACGTCGATGCACGCGTCGGTGATTTCGAGCAGCAGACGCGCGCGGTTTTCGATCGGGCCGCCGTATGCGTCGGTACGCTGGTTGGTGCTGTCCTGCAGGAACTGGTCGAGCAGATAGCCGTTCGCGCCGTGCACTTCCACACCGTCGAAGCCTGCTGCTTTTGCGTTCTCCGCGCCCTTGCGGAATGCCTCGACAATGCCGGCGATTTCATCGAGTTCCAGCGCGCGCGGCGTCACATATGGACGCTCGGGGCGCACGAGGCTCACGTGGCCTTTCGCGGCGATGGCGCTCGGCGCGACCGGCAGTTCGCCGTTCAGGAACAGCGGATCGGAAATACGGCCCACGTGCCACAGTTGCAGGAAGATCTTGCCGCCTGCAGCGTGCACGGCCTTCGTCACGAGCTTCCAGCCTTCCACCTGTTGCTGCGACCAGATGCCCGGCGTTTCGGCATAGCCCACGCCTTGCGGCGTGACGGAGGTCGCTTCGCTGATGATGAGCCCCGCCGTGGCGCGCTCGGCGTAGTACTTTGCCATTAGCGCGTTCGGCACGCGGATTTCCTCGGCGCGCTGGCGCGTAAGCGGCGCCATGATGATGCGGTTGGACAACGTGAGGTCGCCAATTTGCAGCGGATCGAAAAGAGTCGGCATAAATGTTCACCTTTGGCGAAGGCGCGGACGCCTTGCCGAAAAATAGTTGCACGGCAACGAGAAGTGAAGGAAAGCGGCGATGCGAGACGGCTCAGAGCTTCGAGTTCATATGCTCGAGAAACGCCTGAATAACGGGCTCGTTGCGTTTGAAGAACACCCATTGCCCCACACGTTTCGACGTGACGAGTCCGGCGCGCTGCAACGCCGCGAGGTGAGCCGACACGGTGGACTGCGAGAGCCCGCAGCGCGCGTCGATCTTGCCCGCGCAAACGCCATGGTCGAGCGGGAGTTCCTGATCGGCGAAATGCGCATACGGCTCGCGCAGCCAGCCAAGAATCTCGCGACGCACCGGATTGGCGAGCGCCTTGTGGATCGCGTCGATGTCCGGCGCGATGGGGGTTCGTTTCATTCGTCAACTACCGTCATGCTGTTCAACAGTCAGGCGCGCGGCGGCGGCCTCCGCACGTCTCTATCGCTACGGAACGAAGTATATATCGGAACTTTACGATATGCACGGAGGCACTACTCGCGGTGGGGGAATGGCCTTGTCGACCCACTCCCCGCAGCCATAAGCCGCGCGCGCATCCGCCGCCAATCCGATACGCGGTGGCTTATCCCCGGTATCCGCAATTCCCGATCTCCGATGCGGAGCGCTTTTGCCGCATACAATGCGAGACGAACAAGGGTCGCCTTCGCCGATCCTTAAAAACGCACGCCATCGATGACCACCCCCGAAACGCCTCGCAACCTTCAGCAAGCACAGTCCGGCGCGCCCGCGCGCGCTGCCGCGGACACGCCGGCGCCGCACGATTCGCGCGCCCGTACGATCGCGCTGGCGGCGAGCCTTGCCTTGATCGCCTTCTCGTTACGCACGCCGATCACGAGCGTGGGTCCCATACTGCTCGAAGCGGTGCGGGCGACTCATCTGTCGCGCACCGGCGCGAGCGTGCTGACCACCTTGCCGTCGCTGTGCTTCGGCCTGTTCGGACCGCTTGCGCCGTTGCTCGCACGGCGCCTCGGCAGTGAGCGCGCATTGCTCGCGCTGCTGATACTGCTGACGCTCGGCACCGCGTTGCGGGTCGTTCCAGCATGGCAGGTGCTGTATGTCGGTCAGATCGTGGCCTGTTTTGCCATCGGCCTGATGAACGTGCTGCTGCCGGGCGTGGTGAAGCGCGACTTCCCGCATCATGTCGCGTTGATGACGGGGATCTACAGCGCCGCCATGTGCGCGGGCGCCGCCGCGGCCGCGGCGGCCACCGTGCCCGCCGCCAACGCGATCGGGCATCTGTTCGGCGGCGCGGGCGGCAACGCGTGGGCGTGGGCATTGGCACTGTGGGCCTTGCCGGTTGCGCTCGCGACGCTCGTGTGGGGCGTGCGTCTGCCCGCCAGGGCCTCGCATACCGCAAGACGCGTCCATGTGGTGAGCGGACTGTGGCGAGACCCGCTGGCGTGGAAGGTCACGCTGTTCATGGGGTCGCAATCGTCGCTGGCTTATATCGTGTTCGGCTGGCTGCCGACGGTGCTTCGCACGCGCGGCATGAGCGCTGTCGACGCCGGATTCATGCTGTCGCTGAGCGTCGTCACGCAGGCGGTCGCGTCGCTCTTGCTGCCGTTCCTGCTCGCTCGTCTGCGCGATCAGCGCGTGGTGAATGTGAGTGCGCTGTTGTTGACGGGCGTGGGTTTGATGGGCTGCTTCTTCGCACCTCTATCCACCATATGGATAGCCGCACTGCTGCTCGGCATGGCGCAGGGCGCGTCGTTCACGCTGGCGCTCACCGTCATCGGACTGCGTTCGTACGACTCGCACGTGGCCGCGCAGCTATCGAGCATGGCTCAAGGCATCGGCTATCTGATCGCGTCATGTGGACCGTTCATTGCCGGATCGCTGCTCCATGCAACCGGTTCGCTGAACAGCCTGGCCGCGCTATGTGCAGGCGTGTGCGTGGTGTCGGCCTGGTTCGGTTACGCGGCGGGGCGGCCGGAGCATGTCAAGGCGCACGTCGAGTAGGCGCTAGACAGGGCCGCCGTGCCGGGCAACGGCCCGTTCCTGTTCGACGCGAGCCGTGACGTCGCGCGCCACGGCCACGGAGCCGCACGCGCTGCCGTCTGCATCGACGACGAGCGCGAAGGTCATTTCTACATAGAGTTTGCGGCCTTCCTTGTGGATCGCGCTCGTCAGCGTCGCGCGGCCGTGCGTCCTTGTCACGCCGCTTGCCATGGCCGCCTCGAAGCCGCGCCAGTGCGCCGCGCGCAAACGTTCGGGGATGATCAGGTCCAGGTTCTGGCCGAGCGCCTCGGCGGCGCTGTGGCCGAACAGTGCGGCGGCGGCGCGGTTCCAGCGCACGATGGTGCCGGAGCGGTCCGCGTAGATGGCGGCATCGGCCATCTGATCGAATATCCATTCCGCTAGTGCTGGCGCTTCTGTCATACGCTCACTCCTGAATGGCAGAGAATCATGCAGACTTCGGCTGGCGAACGGTTTTCCGTCGACGGGGCGGGCAACAACCACGTCCCGCGCTGAACCAAATAAAGAAGCGGCGTGCCAAGAAGCTGCTGGACAACGCCTGACCCATCACATCGCCATGGCGGATTCCGGCGACTCCCACGTATAGTCGAGCGCCTCCGCCACTTCGCGGCAGGTCACCTTGCCGAACGCGACATTCAGGCCGTTGCGAAGATGCGCGTCGTCCTGCAATGCCTTGCGCCAGCCTTTGTCCGCGATTTGCAGCGCGAACGGCAGCGTTGCGTTGTTCAGCGCATACGTCGAGGTGCGCGGCACGCCGCCCGGCATGTTCGCGACGCAGTAGTGCACCACGTCGCCCACCCTGTAGGTCGGCTCAGCATGCGTCGTGGGCCTCGCCGTCTCGCAGCAGCCGCCTTGATCGATAGCCACGTCGACGATCACGGCGCCCGGCTGCATGGCTTCGACCATCGCGCGCGTCACGAGTTTCGGCGCGGCCGCGCCGGGAATCAGCACGCCGCCGATGACGAGATCGGCTTCGAGCACATGTTTTTCGACATTGTCCTGATTCGAAAACACGGTCATCACGCGGGCGCCGAGCAGACGGTCCATGCGCCGCAATGCGTCGAGATTGCGATCGATCACCACGACCTGCGCGCCGGTGCCCACGGCAATCTGCGCGGCGTTCGAGCCGACCACGCCCGCGCCGAGAATCACGATTTTCGCCGATGGCACGCCCGCAACGCCGCCAAGCAGAATGCCCTTGCCGCCATGCGCGCGCTCCAGACAAAACGCGCCTGCCTGAATGGACATGCGGCCCGCAACCTCGGACATGGGGGCGAGCAACGGCAAGCCGCCGGCTGCTTGCGTGACGGTCTCATAGGCAATGCAGACGGCGTTGCTCTTCACGAGATCGGCGCATTGGGCCGGGTCCGGCGCGAGATGCAGATAGGTGAAGAGAATCTGGCCTTCGCGCAGCATGGCGCGCTCGCCCGCCTGCGGCTCTTTCACCTTGATGATCAACTCCGCCGTTGCGAACACCTCTTCGGCGCGCGGCACGATCTTCGCGCCGGCCTTTTCATACACTGCGTCCGATGCGCCGATGCCGTTGCCGGCGCCTGTTTCGACAGTGACCGTATGCCCGTGCGCCACCATTTCGCGGACCGACGACGGTGTCAGTCCCACACGGTATTCGTGGTTCTTGATTTCCTTTGGAACGCCAACGTGCATGTCATCCTCCAGTTGCGGATAAACCGCTCTGTGATTTTTTTGTGCGCTGCGGCAGTGCGGCGAGCGCCGCCGGCGCCCGCTCGCCATGACACCTTGCGCAGAGGTGGCGCAGGCAGCGCGCGGCAGCGTCGTGAACCAGCATACGCCCGATTGCCGCGTACCGCTGGCCTTGCCGCGTCAAGGCAATTAGAGCGGCTGGCCCGGCGGCGATCAGTTCGTCAGCGATCATAGCGGGGCGCTGGTCCGTGAAAATCCAGCGACGGATTTTCGAAGCCGCTCCGTTCAAGAAGAAACGAAGCCGCATCGTGCTTCGATATTCAAACGGGAGAAACCAGCATGACATCGACAAAACCGCTTCGGCTCGCGAGCCTCGCGCTTGCCGTCGCATTAGCCTCTGGCGCCGCGCTCACCTCGGCGCCCGCACTCGCGCAGGCCGTGATCGTCGCGCCGGTGGCGCCGCCGCCGCCGCGCGTCGAGGTCGTGCCGGCGCCGCGCGCGGGCTACGTGTGGGATCAGGGCCGCTGGCGTTGGTATCGCGGCCGCTATGTGTGGGTGCCCGGCCATTGGCAGACGGTGCGCCCCGGCTATCACTGGGTGCCCGGCCATTGGGTGCAGCGCGGTCCGCACTGGCGCTGGGTCGAAGGTCATTGGGCGTGAACGGCTTTGCGCCACCTGTCAGGCAACTGTCATGAAAACACTTGTGATATTCCTGCTTGCGGCGATGTTGGCGGGCTGTGTGGTGTATCCAGCGCGGCCGGTCTACTATCGTCCGGCAGTCGTCGTGTATTGATGGCGGCGGTTCCGACTGCCGCGCGCATCGGGCCACCGTTGCGCGCGCAACCAATCTGCGAGGTTGAAGCCGACGTGAATTGCACCGCACGTGCGCCCGGGAGCGCCACGCCTTGAGCGAACGCGACCCGGACGCGGAGTTGCTCGAACAGGTCGGCCGCCATGACGCGGCCGCCGTGCGCACGCTCGTCGCGCGCAAACTGCCGCGTCTGCTCGCGTTCGCCACGCGCATGCTGGGCGATCGCATGGAAGCGGAAGACGTCGCGCAGGAAGTGTTCGTGCGGATCTGGAAACACGCGGCGCGCTGGCGCGAAGGCGAGGCGAAGTTCGACACGTGGGTTCATCGCGTCGCGCTGAATCTTTGTTACGACCGTTTGCGCGGCCGTCGCGAAGAGGTGCGCGACGAGCTGCCCGAAGAAGTCGATCCCGCCGCATTGCCTGATGTGCGGCTCGAAGCACGGGCTCGCGACGAGCGCATCCGTGCAGCGCTCGCCGCATTGCCCGCGCGGCAACGTGAGGCGCTGGTGCTGTGCTACTACCAGGAGATGTCGAACATCGACGCCGCCGCGCTGATGGGCATCACTGTCGAGGCGCTGGAAAGCCTGCTCGCCCGCGCGCGCCGCAACCTTCGCGCTCAACTGGCCGGCAGCGGCCTTAGCAAGGACAAGTCATGACGCCCGAAAGATTTCATCAGATTGTGGAAGCCTATGGCGCCGATCCGCGCCGCTGGCCGTCAGCCGAGCGGGCGGCGGGGCAGGCGTGGGCGCAGAGGCATCGTCAGCAAGCCGACGCGTGGCTCGCACAAGCGGCCGCCCTCGACGCGTGGCTCGCAGCCGACGCGGTGGCGCCGCCCGACGCGGCATTGCAGCAGCGCATCGTCGCCAGTGCGCCCGCGCGTCGGCCGGCTTCACAGCGGCGCACGTGGTGGTGGTCGGGCGCGGCCGTCGCCGGCGTGGGACTGCTGGGCGGCGTGGCCGGAGCGTTGGCCGTGTCGTTTTTTGTTTTGACGGAAGCGGTGCCGTCCGTGCATGAGTCTTATCTGACATCGAGTTTCGGTGGGTCGTCCGCCGATTGGAGCGGCGAATGAACAGCCGGTCGTGGAAAGTCGTGCTGGTGGTGTCGCTCGTCCTCAATGTGTTTTTGTTGGGCGCGATCGCCGGCGGCGTGTATCGATGGTATGCGGCGCGCGAAGCCGCGGCGCCGCTCGCCGCACAGCAGCGGGCCTTGCGCTTTGCCGCAGAGACGCTCTCGCCTGCGCGCCAGAAGGCCTTCGCCGACAGCCTGAAGAATGGACGCCGCGAAGGGCGCCAGTATGGGCGCGAGGCGCGCGAAGCGCGCCGCGAGGTGTTGCGTCTGCTCGCCGCGCCGCAGCTCGACCGCGCCGCGCTCGACGCAGCGCTGGCACGCACCCGTGCGGCCGACAGCAACCTGCGCGCGACAGTGGAAAGCAGCGTGGCGGACTTCGCCGCCACACTGTCGCCGCAGGAACGCGTGGAATTCGCCGACAGCCTGCGCTTGCGCGGACAGTGGCGCGAACCGCAAGCGAATGCCAAGGGCGCCGGGCCGGCCAGTTCCGCATCCGCGAATCAAGCTGCGAGCGAGTGAAAAAATGGCTGATCGTGGCGACGGATCGTCTGTCGCGCGAACGTTCAAGCCGTATCCGATGCCGAAGAGGGTTGTATGACTGTCTCACCTGATCTGACCGCTGCCGCGATTGCGCTGAACCGCTTCGGCCTTGGCGCGCGTGCTGACGACACACCGCCCGCCGAGCCCAAAGCGTGGTTGCTCGCACAGTTCGAGCAATATGAGCCGAGGCCCGCTGCATGGGCCGCTCAGCCGGACTCGGCTGTGCTGTCGAGCGAACTGGAGCAGGAGCGGCTTCGGTTGCGTCAGCAACGACAAGCCAATCCCGGCGCGGCGAGCGCGCCGGCGCAGAACAATGTGCAAAGCAACGCACAAAGCAACGCAGAAGCCAGCGCGCCAGGCAAGCAGCCGGCGGCCTCGCAAAGCGCTGCTCAAGACAATAAGGATGCCGAACGTAAAGCAATGCGTGTGGAAATACGCGATACGTACCGCGCTTCGGTGAATGCTCGGGTCGTGAGCGCCCTGACCACGAAGACGCCTTTCGTCGAGCGGCTGGTTCATTTCTGGGCGAACCACTTCGCGGTATCGACGGAAAAGCCCGCTGTGGCTGCGCTCGCCGGCTCGTTCGAAGCCGAGGCGATCCGCCCGCACGTGCTGGGCCGTTTCGAGGACATGCTGGTGGCTGTCGAGCGTCATCCGGCGATGCAACTGTTCCTCGATCAGACGCGCTCGGTGGGGCCGGACAGCATGGCGGCGATGCGCGCGGCGGCGCGTAATCCGGAGCGCAAGCCCGGTCTGAATGAAAACCTCGCACGCGAAATCATGGAGCTGCACACGCTCGGCGTGCGCAGCGGCTACAGCCAGGACGACGTCACGGAATTCGCCCGTGCACTGACCGGCTGGAGTGTCGTGGCCGATCCCATGAATGCGCGCCCTTCCGGCATGCAAGGTATCCCCGGCAAGCCGCCGGTGCCAGCGGCGCAGGTGGCCGCGGCGCCGGGCACCTTTGTGTTTCGCGAGGCGCTGCACGAGCCCGGTGTTCGCACGGTGATGGGCCGCCGCTACGATCAGCGCGGCGAAGAGCAGGCGCTCGCGATTCTGCATGACCTCGCCAGTGCGCCCGCGACCGCGCAGCATATCGGCACGAAGTTGGCGCGTCATTTCATCGCCGACACGCCGCCCGCGGGCGCGAGCGAAAAGCTGGCGAGCGCGTTCCAGATGAGCGGCGGCGACCTGCCCACCGTCTACCGCGCCTTGCTCGACCTGCGCGAAGCCTGGGCACCCACGCCCGTCAAGTTCAAGACGCCGTGGGAGTGGGCGATTTCGTCGATGCGCGGTCTTGGCTGGCAAGAACTCGGCAATGTGCAGGCCGCGCCGCTTCTCGCCCAACTCGGCCAGCCGGTCTGGCGTCCGGGCTCGCCCGCGGGCTACGACGATATTGCCGCAAGCTGGGCGGCGCCCGATGCATTGGTGCGCCGGGTCGAACTGGCGCAGCGCCTCGCGGCGCGCGTCGGCGACCGGCTCGACGCGCGCTCGCTCGGCCAGGTGTTGCTGCCCGGTTCGCTGGGCGCGCCCACCGCATTAGCCATTGCGCGGGCCGAAAGTGCCTCCACGGCGATTGCACTTTTGCTGGTCTCGCCCGACTTTCAACGGAGATGAACACTATGTCCTCACGCCGTCAATTCCTGCGGGTCGCCGCGGCCGGAGCAGGCGCGATGCTCGTCGCGCCGCGCATCGCTTTCGCGCGCGTCGTCACCGAGCGCCGTTTTGTTTTCATCATCCAGCGCGGCGCGGCCGACGGCCTGAACATCGTCGTGCCCTACGCGGAGCCGGCGTATGCGACGTTGCGCGGCGCGCTCGCCATCGATCCGGCCAGCGCTCACCGGCTCGACGGCAGTTTTGCGCTGCATCCCGCGCTCACGCAAATGGCCGCGATGTACGCTAATCGCGAGGCGCTGTTCGTGCACGCGGTGGCGTCGCCGTATCGCGATCGTTCGCATTTCGACGGACAGAACGTGCTCGAAACCGGCGGCGCGTCGCCGTATCAGGTGAAGGACGGCTGGTTGAACCGGCTCGCCGGACTGCTGCCTGCCGCGCGCGAAACCGCCATCGCGTTCGCGCCTACGGTGCCGATGGCGCTGCGCGGCGCGGCGGCCGTCGCTTCGTACGCGCCGTCCGGGCTGCCGCAGCCTCCAGACGATCTGCTGATGCGCGTTTCGCAACTCTATGACGACGACGCGCAGTTGCGCCCGTTATGGGAATCGGCGATGACGGCACGCGGGCTCGCGAGCAACGCGGGCGCGCGCCAGGACCCGGCGAGCGTCGGCAAGCTGGCCGCAGGCTTTCTCGCACGCGACGACGGCCCGCGCATCGCGATGATCGAAACCGGCGGCTGGGATACGCACAGTGCGCAGAACGCGCGCCTCGCCAATCAGTTGAAAGCGCTCGACACCCTGCTGGCGGCCTTGCGCGACGGCATGGGCGCAGCGTGGAGCAACACCACCGTGCTGGTGGCAACCGAATTCGGCAGGACCGCGGCGGCGAATGGTACCGAGGGCACCGACCACGGCACGGCATCGGTGGCGATGGTGTTGGGCGGCGCGGTCGCGGGCGGGCGGCTCGTCGCCGATTGGCCGGGGCTCGCGTCTCGCGACCTGTATGAAGGCCGTGACCTCAAGCCGACTGCTTCACTCGATGCGCTGATTGCGGGCGCGGCGGGCGAAGCCCTCGGTCTCGACCCGCAACGCACGGCGCGCGTGCTGTTCGGGCGGACGGGCGGTGTGAAACCGCTCACCGGCATCGTGCGCAGCTAGCCCATTCGCCCGGCTGCCCGGCAGCCGCGGCACCCCTTCTTTCCTCTTTCTCCTCACGTCTGCCGCAAAGCAGATCGTTCCGGCGTATCCGTCGCTCGCGGAAGATTCGTTTTTTTTCGCGCGAGCCCTACACAAGCGGTCCTTCCCTGCCGACATCCAGGCATCAGTTGCAATGCTTGAAGAGCGTTTCAAGCTGCCGGCGGGAAAATTGACCGGGCCCCATTATTCGCGACGATCCAGTTGTCGGCGTTCATCGCCGATTAATAAGGATGCCGAACGAACAAGAAAACGCCTGATTCCTCACGGACGCGCAACCCACCTTGTATTTCGCGGATTTTTGTCCGGGCGTCCCCGGCGTTGGATTGTCTTGCCATGGTTAAACGACGTGAGTTTCTCGGCTTGCTGACGGCTGTCGGCGGCAGTTATGTGCTGAGCGCATGCGGCGGCGGTGGTGGTAGCGCTGGAGATGGCAAGGCGACGAGCGCGGGGGTCACGACGAGCGCAACCTCCGGCTCGACCAGCAGCGCGACAACGGGCACCGCCGGCACGGGCAACAGGGGCACCACGGCGGGGACCGGAAACACAGGCAGCACGCAGACCAATGGGACCTCGGCAGGATCGAACGGCAAGAACGGCGCGTCGAACAGCGGCACGCCGGCTTCGGCGGACGGCACATCCATTCCGCCTGCGGCATCGATCGTCGACAATCAGGCGGCGGTCTGGACCGTGGTCAGCGGATCGGTGTACCGCAACAGCGTCAAGGCGGGCAACACGTACAACGTCTCGCTGCTGCTGTGGTACGGCGGCGTTGTCTATCATCAGGGCACGGGCGGGCAGTTCTACGGCTGGAGCGGTTCGGCCTGGTACGCGTGCGGCGACCCGCGGCTCGGCGTTACGTCTGCCGACGGCACGACGATCCCCAACGCGTCGTACATCATCGACAAAGCCGGCGCAATCTGGACCGTCGCGAGCGGCGTCGTGCTTCGCAACAACATGGCCGTCGGTGCGACCTCGAACGTATCGTTGCTGTTGTGGTACGGCGGCAAGGTCTGGTATCGCGCGGCGGGCGGGCAGTTCTACGTGTGCAACGATGTGGACCAATGGCTGCCGTGCGCCGATCCCCGCGTCCCGGTGGCGGCCGCGAGCGGCACGTTCCATGGCATCAACGGGCACTACGATTACCGCTACACGCCGGCACAGGTCGTGTCGATCATGCAGAACATGGGCTGCTCGACATATCGCGTCGGCGTCACCGACGATTCGACCCAGCTCGCCGCGGTCGTCGCACTCGCGCAGGCGTTCCAGTCGGCGGGACTCACGCTCTTCGTGCTCATCCAGATCGGCATGCGCGACGCGAACGGCGCGCTGCTCGCAACCGAATCCGCGGCGTATAGCCGGGGGCATTCATGCGGCGTGACGGTTGCAGGCGCACTCGCGCCGTACGGCGTGGTCATGTACGAGTGCGGCAACGAACTGACTCGCGACCCCGCGATCATTCTCGACTCCACCAATGCGGGCACCAAGGCGGTCGACTTCAGCAACGCAAACTGGCCGATCATGCGCGGTCTGATGCGCGGCATGATGGACGGCGTGAAGGCCGCGCAGCCGGCGGCGAAATGCGGAATCAACTTCTGCGTGGCGGATATCGGCGCCGCCGATGCCTTGTGGGACGGCACGCAACCGGACGGCACGAGCGGTTACCCGACAGTGCGCTGGGACATGACGACATGGCACAACTATGAAGTCTACGGCGACATTTTCGACATCGGTTCCGACGGCTCGGGCCCGGGCTTCGATCTGCCTACCTACTGTAAAGCGCGCTACGGTATGCCGTTTCTGCTCACCGAGTGGAATACGGGACCGGAAAAGACGCTGGCCTATCGCGCGGATTACATCAGCTCGCGCTATGCCAGCTACTACCAGGCACGAAAAACGAAGAACATCCAGTCGACGATGTACTACGAACTCGACAGCGGCAATACCACGTATGGCCTCATGATCGACGGCGTCACGGTCAACCTCACGTACAACGCATTTGTCAGCGCCGTCGCGAGCCATCCCGACAATTGACCGCGAGGCCGAACGCACCGCCTTCAGCAGCCCGCGCGCTCATACCGCCTTGCCTTCTCGCGCGCTGTCACTAGACATAGCCCTTGACCCTGACGTAGCGTGAGGCCTTAGTCTCTAACGCGTGTAAGGAGGGAGCTCGAATGCTGTTGAAGGTAGGGGAACTGGCGCGGCGCAGCGGGCTTACGGTGCGCACGCTTCATCATTACGACGCGATCGGCCTGCTCAAGCCTTCTGCGCGCGCCGACAACGGCTACCGTCTGTACGACCGCAACGATATCGCGCGCCTGCATCGCGTTCAGGCGCTGCGCCGTTTCGGTCTTGCATTGGCGGACATCGGCGCCTACCTGGCCGACCCCGATACGCCGCTCGCCACGATCGTCGCGCGGCAGGTCGCCATGCTGGATCAGCAGATCGTCCAGGCGACGAAGCTGCGTGTGCGGCTGCAAACGCTGCAGGACACGCTGCGCGCGGGCAACGAGCCCGACCTCTCCGACTGGCTTTCCACGCTGGAGTTGATGACCATGTACGACAAATACTTTACCGAAGACGAACTCGCGCGTATGCCGATGTATCGCAAGACGCAGGCGCCGGATCCCGAGTGGGCCGACCTCGTTGCCGAAGTCCGCGCGCAGATGGATGCGGGTGTGCCGCCCGAAAGCGAAACGCCACGCGCGTTGTCGGTTCGCTGGATGACCTTGCTGGTGCGCGACACCAGCGGCGATCCGCGGCTCCTCGCAAAGCTGAATGTGATGCATGACAACGAGCCTTCGATGCAGGAGACGCTCGGCATATCTACGGCATTGCGCGACTATGTACTGCGCGCGTTCTCCGAAACGAAGATGCGGATTTACGAGCGCTATCTGACTGCGGAGGAAAGCCGTTTCATGCGCGCGCATTACGGCTCGCGCGCAATGGAATGGCCGCAATTGATGGCGGATGTCCGGGATGCGATCGACGCCGGCATCGCGCCGGATTCACCGCAGGGCCGCGAACTCGCCTTGCGCTGGCTCGAGCTGTTTCGCAGCTACGCGGGCGACAACCCCGCGACGCATATGAAATTCCGTGAAGCGCTGCAAAACGAGCCCGAACTGATGGCCGGCACGTGGACGAGCGAGCCGCTGCTTGCTTTTGTCCGCGCGGCCGTATCCGCGGTTACGCCGCTCAGGTAGGACAAGGCGGTGCGGGTCCGCGGCACGGTCCCGACCCTGTCAGAACTTGTGACGGATCCCTAACTGAACGAAAGTTTGCCGGTTCGTGGACGACGCGCTCAGCGCATTGAGCGTCGCGCGCGCCGCCTTGCCGGTGGAGTCCGTCCCGCCGGCACACTCCGTGCTGCCGATCACGTAGATGTCCGTGCGTTTGGACAGGTAATAGTCGAGCGAGAGCGACACATTGTTGTATCGCGAACTGCCGATCGTGCCGACACCTGAACCGCGCGTGTAGCTATACACGAACTCGCTCAGCAGAAGCGGCGTCCAGTAATAGGTGAGGTTGAACTCGGCGGTGTCGAACTTCGCCGTGCCGGACAGACGCAGCGGATTCGCGCCCGACGAGGTATCGCCGAGATTCTTGAACTGCACATTGCTATACACGATCCCGAAGGTCGCCGGGCCGAGCGTATAGCGGCCGGCCGCCGCAAGGGCCTGATAGGTGTGCGCCGACGCATAGCCGCTGTACACCGGACTCGCGCTCAGGTTGTTCAGATTGGTGCCGGCTACATTGGTCGGCGTGCTGGTGAAGTACGACTGGTTGGGATTGCGCACGTTCATGAACGCGGCGCCAGCAGAAAAGCTGCCGTATTCATAGCCGACACCTGCCGACCATATCTGGTTGCGCGAAAAGTCGCCTGCCTGTCCGCCGAAGCCGTAGACGCCGCCTACTGTAAAGCCCCTCATGCTGGGGCTCGTGTACTTGATGGAGTTGTTGACGCGCTTGCTGTTGTTGAGGTTGTCCAGATCGCCCGGATGCGCGGTCGTGCCGCCGCCGAAGTTGGCCGAGTTCATTCGCGCCTCGACGAAGGTGACGAGCGAGTCGTATTGGCGCCCAAGCGTGAGCGTGCCGTAAGTCTCGCTCGACAAGCCGACGAACGCCTGCCGCCCGAACAGATTTCCACCCTGCAATGACGAGCCTTTGCCGAGGTCGAAGCCGTTCTCCAGGGTGAATATCGCCGAAAGGCCGCCGCCGAGATCCTCGACGCCCTTGAAGCCCCAGCGCGAGCCTTGCATGATGCCGCTCGACCCGCCGATCACGCGACCGCCGCCGCTGTTGCTCTGATAGTTCACGCCGTAATCGATAAGTCCGTAAAGCGTGACGGAACTGGCATGGGCTTGCGAGATGTTGCAGGCGGAAAGAATGACGGCGCAGGGAAGTAGTTTTCTGTTAATTAGCATGGCGAAATAATGTAAGTTTGAGTTCCACGGCGGACGGGCGAGGAACAGCATGGACCCCTGGTGCAACGCGACACGACAAAGGTGCGGCGTCTCGAATGAGCGCCGCGTCTTTCTTCTTCCTTGCTGAAATCAGGTCAACGAGAAATCTGCAGGCAGCGTGACTTCAAGCAGTTCGAGATCCGCGCTGCACTGCGCGAGTGTGTAGGAGAGCTCGCCTGGAATCGCGATGCTGTCATCGGCCTTGAGATGCCAGCGCTGCTCGCCTTGAGCGACCTCAAGGCTGCCTGCCAGCACGAAGAAGAAACAGAATTCGGTGCTATGCCGGCGTGTCGCCGGTTCGCTGCTGTGGGCCATGCGCACGACGCGCACGCCCGCGAGCCCGTTCGTCGCCGAGCCGATGCCCGTGTCCGCAACGACGAAACCCGGCGACGTCCACGGTTTCCAGCTCGCGTCCTTCGCAATGTGGCGCACGAAGCGCTGCCCGTTGAAGTCGCGCTCGGGCCTGAAAAAGCGCGTCGGCAGCGTCATTTCGTGATCGACCATGGTGATGTGCTCGGCGGGACTGCCGAGTTCCACCACTTCGGCGCCGGCTGAACTTTCGAGCACGCGGTGCCGGATTTCAGGCGGCTGAAGCACGCAGTCGCCCGCTTCCAGGATGAAGGGCTCGCCCTGGTCTTCATAGACGAGCCGCACCCAGCCTTTGCGGCAAAAAATGGTCTGGAAGCGGACTTTGTGAAAGTGCACGTAATCCGGCACCGGCCCGCCTTCGAGAATGCGGATGTGCGACGCGATGAATGCACCGCCATGGCGCTCGGGCAGAAGATCGCGATATCGCATACCGGCCCGCCCGACGCTCCAGTGCGCATTGCCGTCCGCATGCGCGAGCACGAGTTGCTGGCGCGTGGGCGGCAGCGTCATCGGCGGATTCGCGTGGACGAGGCGCACAGTCACGCCGTTCGGCGCAATCAGATCGCGTGCATCGCCCGGCAGTTGCGCGGGGTCGTCGCATAGAACCTGCAATGTGCGCACGCCGTCGGCGATGTCGAGGCCCAGTTTGATCCTGAAGCCGTCACGCGAAAGAAGTGCGGTGCGCGGGCCGTCGGCGGGAAAGATCGCGTCGAGGCGAAAGCCGAGCCGCGCGATGAAAAAGTGCATCGTGGCCGGCAGGTCCGTGCAGTTCATGGGCACGAGAAAGCCCTGCACGCCGGCGATAGCGGCTTCAACGTCGCCGCAAACCTGAGAAGATGAGTTCATGGGAATTCGCATTCGGTTTGAAAGGGCAGAAGTGGCGCATGATGCATGCGCACACCGGCGGCCCCGTCAGCACGCAGGCGATGCCAATGCGGCGCGGCGCTCGCGAAAGAGCGCGCGCGAATCTCATCGCGGCAAGCATTGCGCAAGCCGTTCGAGTCCCGCGGACGTCGTGCAAACGCCCGGCGAGAAGCGCAGCGTGCGGCTGCGCGAATCGACGAACACGCCCGCGTGCTTGAGTTGCACGACCAGTTGCGCCGCATTCAGGTGCGCGGGCGCTTCGGCCATGATGCTGCCGCCGCGCTCGTCGTCGTTGCGCGGGGACAGCAGGCGGTAGCCTTTCTGGTCGAGCATCGCAATCAGTTGATGGCTTAGCGCGAGGTTGTGCTCGCGCACGCTGCCCCGCGGCTGGGAACGCATCCACGTCATGCCGGGTTGCGATGCGACGAACGGCAGGACTGACGGCGTGCCGGTGTCGAAGCGGCGCGCGTCAGGTGCATAGGCGAATGCGTCGATGTTCCAGTTGAACGGGTCTTCCTGGCTGAACCAGCCGCGCACGGCAGGCGCGGCGCCTTGCGTGAGCGCATGCGGTGCGATGTAGCCGAGCCCTGTGCCCGGCGCGCCGCACAGCCACTTGAGCGTGGAGCCGCAGACGAAGTCGAAGGGCGTCGCGTTCAGATCGAAGGGCAAAATGCCGATGCCTTGTGTTACGTCGAGCGCCGCGAGACTCCCGCGGCGTCGGGCCTGGTCGCACATTGCCGCCAGGTTTGCGCGCTTCGACGTGAGCGACGACACCCATGTCACGAGCGCGAGCGCGACATCTGCTGTCCATGCTTCGATGAAATCTTCGTCGCGCACATACGCTTCGTCTTGACGCACGGCAACGGTGCGCAGCGTAAAGCCACGCCTTGCAGCGAGGCCCGACAGCAGAAAATGCAGGCTCGGGAAACAGTCCGCTGCGATGAGCACGGTGCGACCGCGCAGCGTTTCATCCGCGAGACCGTCGAGATAGCGTGCAAATGTATCGGTGACGTTTTGCGCGCCGAACACGTGGGCCGGCTGTACGCCGATCAGGGCGGCCCAATCGGTCAGCAGTGCCCCGCGGGCCGCGAGCGCGGCGTCCCAGCGGCTGTCGTCGGGCGCGCACCAGCTTGCGGCGAACTCGCCGAGCGCCCGAGTCATCGCTTCGCGGTGGCCCGGATACACGCCAACCGAGTGATACATGAGCCAGCCGCTAAAATCATCCGCGGATGAAGCGTGGTGCATGACGAGCTTTTCCATGGTTTCGGTGAGCATGTTCGCGACTCAGATGTGCTTGACGAGCCTGAAGTGGTAAAGCGCAACGCAGGCGAGGCTCAGTACGGCGCACGCCATCAGATAGAAGGCGGGCGACAACGGGTCGTGCGTCGCGCCGATCATCGCGGTGACGAGCCACGGCGTGAATCCGCCGAACACCATCACGCCGAGGTTGTAGCTGAAGCCGAGTCCCGTGCTGCGAACGTGGGTGGGAAAGAGCGACGAGAGCACGGCGGCGAGCGGACCGAAATAGATTGCCTTCAGGATGCCGGCCAGCGCCATGATTGCAATCAGCACTGCGAATGAAGGGCTTTTGACGAGCCACACGAAGCACGGATAGATGGTCGCCAGCGTGGCGATCGCGGAGATCACCATCATGCGGCTGCGCCCATAGCGATCCGACAGGTGGCCCATGAGAGGCGTGAACACCATCAGAATGGTGCCAGTCACCACCGTGGCCGCGAATCCCGTCGATGCCGGCAGATGAAGCTGTTTTACCGCATAGGTCGGCATATAGAGAATCATCAGATAGCTTGCGGCCGTGGAGACGGCCATGATGCCCGCGGCGATCAGAATGCGGGCCTTGCTGTGCGCAAGCAGTTCTCGCACCGGCGCATCGTGCGTGGCGGCGTGGCCCGCGGCGGGCAGCGTATCGTCGATATGCTTGCGAATATACAGGCCGACCGGCGCCACCAGCAGCCCGAAGATGAAGGGCGCGCGCCAGCCCCACGATTCGATTTGCGCGGGCGAAAGCTGCGTGCTGAGCGCGAGCCCCGCGCAGGAGGCCAGCACTGTGCTCATGCCCTGACTGGAAAACTGCCAGCTGCCGAGAAACGATTTGCGGTTGCTTTTCTGCTCGATCATGAGGGCGGTGCCGCTGCCGAATTCGCCCCCGGTCGAGAACGAGATCAGAATGCGTGCCGTCATGAGACCGATGGGTGCCGCGATGCCGATCGATGCATACGTCGGAATCACCGCGCAGATCAGCGTGCCGATCGTGGTGAGTGCAAGCGCTGCGAGCAGCGCTGCCTTGCGCCCGCGCCGGTCCGCGTAACGGCCGAGCAACAGCGCACCCAGCGGCCGGAACACATAGGAAAGACCGAAGGTGCCGAAGGTCAGCAGCAGCGAGACGGTTTCGTCATGGGCGGGGAAGAAGAGCTTCGAGAGCGTGACAGCGAAGAAGCCATACGCGGCGAAGTCGAACCACTCTAGCGCATTGCCGATGCTCGTTGCGACGATCAAACGCCGCATGGGCGTCGTGCTTGTCGGTTGCACGCGATCCTCGATAACAGTCGAATTCATGATGTGTGTTCCGTGCGAGAGGCCCAGGGTGTCGGAAATAGCGGAAATCGTGCAAACCGTGGCCAGGCGGTGCCAGGTCGCAGCCAGGCTGCGTCAACCGGCGTGCGGCACATCGGGCTCGCCAAGATCCCAGAACACGCCCGTCATCAGTTGCAACGCTTCCTGCATGACGGGTGCGAGCACGTGTTCGTCGGGCGCGTGCTGACGGCAGCCGGGATACGAATGCGGAATCCAGATCGTCGCGAGGCCCAGCGTGTCGGCGAAACATTCGTTCGGAATCGTGCCGCCCAGGTTGGGCAGCAACGTCACCGGCTTGCCGGTCGACGCCTCGATCGAGCGCTCGGTGAATGCCACCCACGGGTCGTTCGGGTCGAGCCGCGTCGCGTTGCCTGACGCTTCGATCGTTACTTCGATATCCTTATAACCTTCGCGTGCGAGGTGCGCCTCGATCAGCTCCTTCGCGCGCCGCCAGTCGGTGCCGACCACAAAGCGCAATTGGCAAACGGCTTCTGCCGCGCGCGGAATCGCACTCACCGGGTTGGTCACATTGCCGGCCTGCATCGCGAGCACTTCGAGGGTGTTCCATGCGAAGACGCGTTCGGCGGGCGTGAGGCCCGGCTCGCCCCAATTCGCCGACAGCGGCGGATCGCCTTCGTCGCTGCCGACCTGCAGATGCGCGACGCGCTCGCGCACTTGCGGCGGAATCGGCGGCGGCAGTAGTCCGTTCACGCGAATTCTGCCGTGACCGTCGACGAGACTCGCGAGCGCATTGGCGAGCACGGTTGCCGGATTCGCCAGCACGCCGCCCCAGTTGCCGGAATGCCGCGCGCCGAATGCATTGGCCACGCGCAATCTGAAATGCAATGCGCCGCGTGAGCCGAGGAAAACCGTGGGCGAGGCGGCGCGCTGGCGCGGTCCGTCGGAGGCGATCAGCAAATCGGCGGACAAGCGCTCGCGCAAGTTTGCGCAGATTGCGCCGAGCCCCGGCGATCCCACTTCTTCGCCCATTTCGAACACGATCTTCGCGTTAAAGCCGAGCTCGCCGCGTTCGGCGAAAACGGCCGACAGCGCGGCGAGATTGATGGAATGCTGCGCCTTGTTGTCCGCGATGCCGCGGCCATACCAGCGTTCGCCTTCCACGCGCACTTGCCACGGCGAGCGTTCGTTGGTCCAGTTGGCGGCGTCGCCGTCGATCACGTCGCCGTGGCCATACAGCAGCACGGTAGGGCGCGCCGGAGATTCAATGCGTTCGCCGATCAGAAAAGGCGGCATGCCGGGCACAGGGTTTTCCATGATCTCGCAGGTAAACCCTAGTGCGGCGAGTGCGCCTGCAATTTCGTCGGAGAGATAGCGGCGCAACAGCGGCGCGGCGTCGGCGCGCTGGCTTTCCGTTGCAATGGCGACGCGCCGGCTTAAAGTCGAGAGGAAGTCGCCGCTGTCGAAATGCGAACGGGCGAGGGCGAGAGCGCTTTGTCGTGACATGGTCGTGAGGCTGATTTAAATCCGGTGTCCCCAGATTAGCGGGGCGCAAGTATTTTTGTATTCGCAATCAAACAAGGTACATTTGCGTTCAACGCAAACCTCGGCCTGCGGCGCGTCTCTGCCGGCCGCCTCGCTCATCGACGCCATGCGCAAACTGCTGGAGCCTTCGCTTTATTATTTTTCGGTCGTCGCTCAAACCGGCTCCCTGACTTCGGCGACCGAGAAGCTCGGCCTCACCGTGTCCGCGTTGAGCCGGCATATCGCGAAGCTCGAAGGCGATATCGGCGTGCCTCTGTTCGAGCGTCATGCGCGCGGCATGGTGCTTTCGCACGCGGGGCGACTGCTCTTTCGTCACGCGCAGCGCACGCTCACCGACGCGCAGGCGGTGTTCGATGAAATCCAGGGCGACGAGCGGCGGCGCGCACGCATGCTGACCATTGCGTGCACCGAAGGTTTTGCTTTCGACTTCTTGCCTGTCTCGCTAGGCGCGTTCTGCGACAAGCATCACAACGTGACCATCAAGCTGGAAGTCGTGCCTTCCGAGCGGGCGAGCCAGATGCTGTTATCCGGTGAGGCGTCGATGTCGCTCGCCTTCACATTCAAGCCCGAGCCCGGTGTGGTCGTGCAGTTCACGCAGCGCGCGCCGGTGATGGCGCTGATGCATGACGATCATCCGCTCGCGAGCAGGACGACGGTCGCGCTGAAAGATCTCGCCGCGTATCCGGTGCTGCTGCAGGACAAAGGCACGACCAACCGGCAGCTGTTCGACATTGCATGCAGTGTCGAGGGCATCGAAATCGAGCCGATGATGACGAGCCGCTACGTCGCCGCGCTCTACCGTTTCGCGCAGGTGGTGCCGAACGCGGTCATGCCGTCGGGCTATGTGTCGGTGGCGAAACGCCTCGCCGTAGACCATCTCACTGCCATTGCCTTCGACAACCCGTTGCTCGCGCAACGAAGGCTCCAGGTCATCACGCTCGCGGGACGTCAGCTCGACGACCTGGCGCAGGCGTGCCTCGAGTGGATCATCGAGGATTTGAAGCGGACTTCGGAGCGGGCCTGAACGGCACCGCTTCGAGCCGCGTGGCTCCCGGCATCGCGCAGTCGATGTAATGCAGCCCCCGTTGCTTCAACGGCGCGTGCATGTTGTCGACCGGCGGCGGGCTCAGTGATATCCCTGAGCGACAGCCGACGATGGTATCGCTACCATCGCACTCATTCCGAAAGCTACCGTCCTGCCGCGCCGTGTGCGACAGGATGGTAGCGATACCATGGAGACGGCAGTGGCGAACCGCAAAACATTCGAAGAGTTGCGCAGTTATCGCTGGTATGGCGTGAACGACCTTCGTTCGTTCGGTCATCGGTCGCGCACCGCGCAAATGGGCTATCACGCGTCCGATTACATGGGCAAGCCGGTGATCGCCGTGGTCAACACGTGGAGCGAGATCAATTCGTGCCACACGCATTTCAAGCAGCGCGTGGAGGAAGTCAAGCGCGGCATCTGGCAGGCCGGCGGTTTCCCGGTCGAGATGCCGGTCATGACGCTCGCCGAGCCGTTCCAGAAGCCCACGACGATGCTTTACCGCAATTTCCTCGCCATGGAGACCGAGGAAATTTTGAAGTCCTATCCATTCGACGGCTGCGTGCTGATGGGCGGTTGCGACAAGACGACGCCCGGCCTTATGATGGGTGCGATCAGCATGAACCTGCCGGCCATCTTTTTGCCCGCGGGTCCGATGCTGCGCGGCAACTGGAACGGCCGCACGCTCGGCAGCGGTTCCGACACGTGGAAATACTGGGCCGAGTTGCGCGCGGGCAAGATCACCGAAGACGAGTGGAAGGGTATAGAGAGCGGCATTGCGCGCTCGCCTGGTCATTGCATGACGATGGGCACGGCTTCGACGATGACGAGCGCGGCGGAAGCGCTCGGCCTCACGCTGCCGGGCTTTTCGTCGATTCCTGCCGTCGATTCGCGCCATGCGCAGTTCGCGTCGCTGACCGGGCAGCGCATTGTCGAGATGGTGTGGACCGACGTGAAGCCGTCGGACATTCTCACGGCGAAATCGTTCGATAACGCGGTGACCACCGTGCTCGCCATGTCGGGCTCGACCAACGCGATCGTGCATCTGGTGGCTGTCGCACGCCGCGCCGGTATCGACCTGACGACCGCGCGCTTCGACGAACTCTCGCGCATTACGCCGGTGATCGGCAATCTGCGTCCATCGGGCCAATACCTGATGGAAGACTTCTTTTATGCCGGCGGCCTGCGCGCGCTGCTGGTGGAGCTGGGCGATCTGATCGACGGTTCGCAAATGACGGTCAACGGCTCGACGCTCGGCGAAAACATTGAGGGTGCCGAAATCTTCAACGACGACGTGATCCGCCGGCGCAGCAACCCGGTGGTGGCAAGCGACGGCCTCGCGGTGCTGACCGGCAACCTGGCACCCGACGGCGCGGTGATCAAGCCCGCCGCGATGGAAGCGCATCTGCTCAGGCATCGCGGTCGCGCCGTGGTGTTCAAGGACTACGCAGACATGGCGGCGCGCATCGACATGGAAGAACTGGACGTCACCGCCGATTCGGTGATCGTGCTGCAGCACGCGGGCCCGGTCGGCGCGCCGGGCATGCCCGAATGGGGGCAACTGCCGATTCCGCAAAAGCTCCTGAAACAAGGGGTGCGCGACATGGTGCGCATTTCCGACGCGCGTATGAGCGGCACGAGTTACGGCGCCTGCGTCCTGCATGTGGCGCCGGAGTCGTTTGTCGGTGGACCGCTCGCGCTCGTGAAGGACGGCGACATCATCGAACTGGACGTGGCCGCGCGGCGCTTGCATCTGGAAGTGAGCGACGAAGAACTCGCCGCGCGCAAAGCGGCGTGGCAACCGCCGAAGCTTCCTTTCGAGCGCGGCTTCGGCGTGATGCATCAGTTGCACGTACTGCAGGCGGACAAGGGCTGCGACTTCGATTTTTTGGAAGAGCCGGTGAAGCCGGCCGCAGCGGCGGTGCATGACACACCCGATGCGAAGCGCGGCGAGCCCGAGATCCACTAATTCAAACGGAGTCCTTATGACTGAATCTGAAATAGCCGTAAGCGATGCGACGCTCGAACAACTGAGACACGTCAGCACGGCTACGTTGACCACACAGCTCTTCAAGCGCGGTTTGCGCAACGTGTTTCTGCAAGGCGTCGCGCCGCTCGCGAAGCCCGCGCCGGGCGCGCCGAATCTCGTCGGGCCGGCGTTCACGCTGCGCAATATTCCGGCGCGTGAAGATCTGGATCACGTCGGCGTGTTTCAGGACCCGGACCATCCGCAGCGCAAGGCCGTCGAGACCGCGCCCGCCGGCAGCGTGCTCGTGCAGGATTGCCGCGGCGAGCGTTCGGTGGCCTCCGTCGGCTCGATTCTCGCGTTGCGCCTCGCGAAGCGCGGTGTCGCGGGCATGGTGTCGGACGGCCCCGTGCGAGACAGCGGGACGATCGCGGCGCTGGGCTTGCCGATCTGGTGCGCGGGCGCGAGCGCGCCGCTCAATCTCGCGAAACATCATGCCGTTGACATGAATGTGCCGATCGCGTGCGGCGGCGTGCCGGTGTATCCGGGCGACGTCGTGGTGGCGGATGTGGACGGCGTGGTCATCGTGCCGCGCGAGATGGCCGCTGATGTCGCGCGCGACGCCGCCGAGCAGGAACAGCTCGAAGTGTTCATCGCAAAGCGTATCGAAGAAGGGCGCCCGTTGCGCGGCACCTATCCGCCCAACGAGGAAACCATGGCCGCTTACGCGCAATGGCGCGCACAACAGTCGTAAGCAGCGCGGCGCTTTCGCTCGCCAGCGGCATTCACGCCTCAATCATCGCAAAACACAGCTCGCGCGAAGTACGCGGCCGTAGGAGACACTGTGAGCACCACGACACCGGCAATTGCCGAATCGCGTCTGATCAACCGCCTCGCCCTCCGCTTGATGCCGCTATTGGGGTTGCTCTATCTGGTCGCCTATATCGACCGCTCCAATATCAGCTTCGCGAAGCTGCAGATGCTCGGCAGCCTCGGGCTTTCCGAAGTCGCGTACGGGCTCGGTGCGTCGCTGTTCTTTATCGGCTACCTGATTTTCGAAGTGCCCAGCAACGTGATGCTGCACAAGTACGGCGCGCCGCGCTGGATGGCGCGCATCATGTTCACGTGGGGCGTGGTGACGATACTGCTCGCCTTCACGACGAACGCCACCATGTTCTACGTGCTGCGTTTTCTGCTCGGCGCGTCGGAAGCTGGGTTATATCCTGGTGTGATCTACTATCTGACGTTGTGGTTTCCGGCGCGGCACCGCGTGCGCATGCTCGGCTATTTCACGGTGGGCAGCAGTCTCGGCAATATGCTCGGCGCGCCGATCTGCGGCTGGCTGCTGGACAAGGGCGGCCTCGCGGGTCTCGAAGGCTGGCAGCTCGTCTTCATCGTGACTGGGCTGCCCTCCGTGCTGTTGACGGTGGTCGTGCTGTTCCTGCTGCCCGCGTCGCCGAAAGAAGCGAAGTTTCTTTCCGCCGACGAAAAAAACTGGCTCACCAGCACGCTCGACGCCGAGCGCGCGCAGATCAAGGCGAGCGTCCCAACGCGCGATTCGCTGCTGAGCGTGCTCACCGAGCCGCGCGTGATCGGCATGGCGCTCTATTACATGATGTTGTCCATTTCCGTCTACGGCGTGAGCTACTGGCTGCCGACCCTCGTGAAGGGCTTCGGCGTGAGCAACACGACCAACGGTTTGCTCAACATCATTCCGTGGTTGATGGCGACGATCGTCCTGGCATGGCTGCCTTCCAGGCTGCGTAGCATCGGTAATCGCGCGTTGATTGCAATGCTGGTTTCGGCGCTGCTTGGTGTCATGTGTTTTGCGAGCGCCGTGTTTCTGCCCACCAACACGCTGCGCTTCATCGCGCTGTGTTTCGGCGCACCCTGCATGTATCTGCTGATTCCGTGCTTCTGGACCTTGCCGCCGAAATTCCTGTTCGGGGCGCGTGCCGCGGCGGGCATCGCCGCGATCAACTCGCTCGGCAATATTGGCGGCTTTATCGCACAGAACCTCGTGCCGTGGGTTCGGCAGACTACGGGCAGCGTCAAGGCGCCTATGTTGATTCCGGCGACCTGTCTGCTTGTTTTCGCCGTTGTTACCGTCTTTATTCTGCGTCGCGATAAGAGTGCCCGCGTGACGCAAAGCGCAGTGGCGGTGACCGAGTGAGCGAGGTGAGCCGCTTTGCCCTGCCGCGCGCTGAGCTGAACCGTCCGCGACGTGGCGGGCTTTAGCGCGGCTCGGCACAGTTTAGAATACGCGCGATCCATTTTCCTCTGTCAGCAACCATGCCGAACAAAGAACCGTCCGCAACTGTCGGCGCCGATCTGCCCGACGCGGCAGCGCCCGCGAGGCGCGTGCGCGGCGGTCCGAAAGGCTTGCGCATCACCGATGTGGCCGCGCAGGCGGGCGTTGCGCCGATCACCGTGTCGCGTGTGTTCAACAGTCCGGAAACGGTGGCGCCCGAAACGCTCGAGCGCGTGCGGCAGGTCGTGCAAAAACTGGGCTATGTACCCAACCGGCTGGCGGGCGGTCTGTCGTCGTCGCGCTCGCGGCTGATTGCCGCGATTGTGCCGACCATTGCACATTCGCTCTTTTCCGACACGATTCAGGTATTCAGCGAGGCGATGTCGCGTGCGGGTTACCAGGTGCTGCTCGCGTTGAGCGGCTACGACGGTTCGAGCGAAGAGGCTTTACTCGACGCAGTGCTGAGCCGGCGCCCGGAAGGCGTGCTGCTCACAGGCGTCGCGCACACGGATTCGCTGCGCGCGCGGCTTGCGAACGTCGGTATTCCGATTGTCGAGACCTGGGACATGACGGAACAGCCTATCGACATGCTGGTCGGCTTTTCGCATTACCAGACCGGCGTCGCGGTGGCGGAGCATTTTCTGCAAACGAACAGGCGCAAGCCTGCCCTCGTGTCGGCCAACGACGAGCGTGCACTTGCGCGCCGCCGTGGCTTTCGCGAGCGGCTCGCACGGGCGGGCATCGACGATATTCCCGAAGTTCTCGTCGCGCCGCCGAGTTCGGTGGCGATTGGCAAAGCGGCGCTGCCGCGTTTGATCGAAGAGGCGCGCCATATTGACGCAGTGTTTTGCGGGTCGGACCTCCTTGCGATAGGCGCATTGAGCGCGGCCCGGCAATTGGGGCTGAGCGTTCCGTCGCAACTCGCGATCTGCGGCTTCGGCGACCTGGAGTTCGCGACCGAGACGACGCCGCAACTCACTTCCGTGCACGTCGACGGAACACGCATCGGGCTCACGGCCGCGCGATGCCTGCTGGACCGGCTCGCCGGTTCTGCGCAAAACAAGGTGACCGACGTAGGCTTCGGGATCATTCGGCGCGCCACCACGTAAGCGCGCTTCGGCTATTTTTCCCGCGACACCGCCGGGATTCGCGACGCGTGTCCAGAGGCGTCGCAACTCTTCTCTCCCTCTCGTCTTTTTCTCCGCATGCACTGCAAACGGTGTGTCGCACCTCGCGCACAGCGCCCGGCGTGCCGCGATTGCACTTAGCTTGTCCGAGATCATGTCTCCGATTCAGCGGCGCTTTTAGAATGCGACGGCGCATGAAGTAGTGGTCTGGTCTTCATGGCAAGAACCTTGTGTAGCGTTTCAGACCGGTCCATGGAAATCAGGCAGATATGGTGAATAAGACCTTTGAACGGGTGTCGATACCCTTGGGGGCTGGGCTCGTTGCGTGTCTTTCGGGATGCAGCAAACTGGACGTGCTCGATCCGAAGGGCAGCGTCGGCATGGCGGAAAAGTCGCTGATCAGTACCGCGACAATGGCCATGCTGATAGTCGTCGTGCCGGTGATCGTCATGATCCTCGTGTTCGCGTGGCGTTATCGCGCAAGCAATCGCAACGCGACCTATGCGCCCAGATGGGCGCATTCCACCGCGATCGAAACGGTGGTGTGGACCGTACCCACGCTCATCATTCTGTTCCTCGGCATCCTGACCTGGAATACCACGCACGAACTGGACCCCTACCGGCCGATCGAATCGGCGGTCAAGCCAATTAAAGTCGAGGTGGTGGCGCTCGATTGGAAGTGGCTTTTCATTTATCCGGAACTTGGTGTCGCTTCGGTTAATCAGTTGGCGTTCCCGGTGGGTACGCCAGTCGACTTCAAGATCACCTCCGATTCCGTCATGAACTCGTTCTTCATTCCGCAACTGGGCAGCCAGATATATGCGATGGCCGGCATGCAGACGCAACTGCATCTGATCGCCGACCATGCGGGCGATTACGCCGGTATCTCCGCGAACTATAGCGGCAAGGGCTTTTCGGACATGAAGTTCCGCGCGCTTGCCGTCACGCCTGCGCAGTTCGACGCGTGGGTCGAAAAAGTAAAAGCCTCGCCGCGCAGGCTGGATATGAATGCGTACAACTCGGTCGCGCAACCGAGCGAGAAGGAGCCTGTGAGGTACTTCGCGTCGGTCGATTCCAAGCTCTTCAACAACATCATTGCCAAATACAACAACGGTAATGTCCTTGATCTGCAGAACAGCAATTGCCGTACAAAGGGTTAGCACATGTTCGGAAATCTGACACTCTCCGCGATCCCGTTCGACCAGCCCATCATCATGGGGGCGGGCGCACTGATGCTGGTCATGGTGCTTGCAGTGGTCGCGACACTGACCCGGCTCCATAAATGGAAATGGCTGTGGCACGAGTGGCTCACAAGCGTGGACCACAAGAAGATCGGCGTGATGTATATCGTCGTCGCGGTGTTGATGCTGGTGCGCGGTTTTATCGACGCGGTCATGATGCGTCTGCAACTGGCACTCGCCTATCACTCGCCGGGCTATCTGCCGCCGCATCATTACGACCAGATCTTTACCGCACACGGCGTCATCATGATTTTTTTCATGGCAATGGCGTTGATGGTCGGTCTGTTCAATCTGGTCGTGCCGTTGCAGATCGGCGCGCGTGATGTCGCGTTCCCGTTTCTCAATTCGCTCAGTTTCTGGATGACGGCAATCAGCGCGATCCTGATGAATCTGTCGCTCGTGATCGGCGAGTTTGCTCAGGTCGGCTGGCTCGCGTATCCGCCGTTGTCGGAGTTGCAATTCAGTCCGGGCGTAGGGGTCGATTACTACATATGGAGCCTGCAGTTGTCCGGCGTCGGCACGCTGATCACGGCAATCAACTTCTTCGTGACGATTGTGCGGATGCGCGCGCCCGGCATGACGCTGATGAAAATGCCCGTGTTCACGTGGACCGCGCTGTGTTCGAACGTGCTGATCATGGCGACCTTTCCGATTCTCACGGTGGCGTTGGCGCTGCTCGGCCTCGACCGCTACATGGGCATGCATTTCTTCACGAATGAAGCCGGCGGCAATGCAATGCTGTACCTGAACCTGATCTGGGCATGGGGACATCCGGAGGTCTATATCCTCGTGCTGCCGGCGTTCGGCATCTATTCGGAAGTGATTGCGACGTTCTCGAAGAAGCCGCTGTTCGGTTACCGGACCATGGTCTATGCAACCTGCGCAATCATGGTGCTGGCATTCCTTGTCTGGCTGCATCACTTCTTCACGATGGGCTCGGGGGCGGACGTCAATGTGTTCTTCGGCATCATGACAATGGTCATTGCCATTCCCACCGGCGTGAAGATATTCAACTGGCTGTTCACGATCTATCGGGGACGCCTTGAATTTTCCGCGCCTGTATTGTGGACGATCGGCTTCATGATCACGTTCACGATTGGCGGCATGACCGGCGTGATGATGGCAATTCCCGGCGCGGACTTCGTGCTGCACAACAGTCTCTTTCTGATCGCGCATTTCCATAACGCGATCATCGGTGGGGTCGTTTTTGGCTACCTGGCCGGGTTCCATTACTGGTTCCCGAAAGCATTCGGTTTCAAGCTCAATGAGAAACTCGGCAAGTGCGCTTTCTGGTGCTGGTTCGTGGGCTTCTATGCTTCGTTCATGCCGCTCTACGTGCTGGGCTTCATGGGTATGACGCGGCGTCTGAACCACTATGACAATCCGGCGTGGCATCCGTGGCTGATTGCGGCCGCTTGCGGTGTCGCCTTGATCGCGGTGGGTGTGGTCTTCCAGGTCGCGCAGGTGTGGGTCAGCGTGGTCAACCGCAAGAAGCCCGAGTACCGCGACACGACGGGCGATCCGTGGGACGGCCGCACGCTCGAATGGGCGACCGCGTCGCCGCCGCCGGTGTACAACTTCGCGGTCATCCCGACCGTGCATGAACTCGACGCCTATGCGCACATGAAGGAGGCCGGCAGCCATCACGCAAAAGCGCCGGTGTATCGCGACATTCACATGCCGTCGAATACGAGTGCCGGTTTGTTCATTGGCGCGTTCAGTCTCGCGCTCGGGTTTGCCGGCGTCTGGCACATCACGTGGCTGGCCGTCGCTGCACTCCTCGCGATTGTGGCCACATTGATTGTGCGCAGCTTCGGCGACAACGACGGTTATTACATCTCCGCGGATACAGTGCGGGAAATCGAAGGGAAGCGCGGCCCTGCCGCCGCTGCGGTAGAAAGCCGCGAACTGGAAGCCGTGGAGGCCTGATCGATGTCGCACAAAACACTTTCGCTTTCGCTCGACGACGCGCACGGCGACCACGGTTCGTCGGACACGGTGTTCGGTTTCTGGCTGTATCTGATGACCGACTGTGTGCTGTTCGCCTCGCTCTTCGCAGTGTTTGCGGTCATGTCGAATCAGTTCGCAGGCGGCCCCTCGGGTAAGGACCTATTCGACATCGGCGGCGTCGCCGTCGAGACTGCCGCGCTGCTGTTGAGCAGCATCACATACGGTTTTGCCATGCTGGCAGCACGGCGTCGCAAGTCTGCTGCCGTACTCGGCTGGCTCGCTGTCACGTTTGCGCTGGGACTTGCGTTTCTCGTTCTGGAGATGCGCGAGTTCTCCCATCTCATTGGAGAGGGCGCCGGCCCCGGCCGCAGCGCGTTCCTGTCATCGTTTTTTACGTTAGTCGCGACGCACGGGCTGCATGTCACGGTCGGACTTGTGTGGATGGTCGTACTGGCCGCGCAGGTGGTACGCGCGCCGGAATTGTCGGAGCGCCAAATCACGCGTCTCACGTGTCTCAGTCTTTTCTGGCATTTCCTCGACATTGTGTGGATCTGCGTTTTCTCGTTTGTCTATTTGGGGAGCGTGCTGTAATGGCTCACATGCAATCACTTTCGGCGGATTCGAGCCATGGCAGCGTGCGAGGCTACGTCTGCGGCTTCGTGCTCTCAGTTGCGCTGACCACGGCGGCGTTCTGGCTAGTCATGCGCGGTGCTTTTCCCGCGCAAACGGCGATGATCGCGCTGTCGGTTCTCGCCTTCGTGCAAATAGTCGTGCACCTCGCGTTTTTTCTGCATGTCGACATGGCGGCCGGGCAGCGCTGGAACGTCATGGCGCTCGCCTATACGGCGTTGGCCGCGCTGTTCCTGATCGGCGGCACCGTGTGGGTTATGCACAATGTCAGCATGAACATGATGTCCCGCTAGACGGGGCAGACGAGTTGTATCAGCCGTTGCTGTGGGGAGTGCGGTCGACCGGACTCCCCGCAGCCTTGGTTTCCATGACGCGCACCGCCGCGGTCTCTCTTGCGCGTCAGTCTGCGCAACAGTCGTGAAAGCGCCGAATAAAAAACCGACAGCAGCGCAACGCGACGTTTGCGATATCCATTCGCACCGCGAGCTAATATCCCTGCATATCAACTATCGCCCCTGATTCTTGTCTGTCTGGGAGCTTCTCGGCGTTTATCGAGCGCCAGCATTATTAACGCTTCCGATTTTAAGGGGCTTCTCGCGAGTTGATGGTGAGCACGGGCCGACTATATCAATCGCCTGTCGTGTTTGACGCTTTGCGGCGCACCGGCGCCCGAGGTGCGCACCGCGTTGAGCGTGCTTTACAACGGCGTTCTTCGTGGTCCCTTCGCGCAGTGAGACCCGAAGATAGCGTTAACCACGAGAAAGGAAATTTCGTACTATGTTTCGGTGCGGAAAATTCCATCCGGCACTTGCTGGGCAGTTATTGCGTTCCGCCCGTATTTCATCTGATGATGGCATTTATTTCTCATCGATGAGGCGGGGTCACAGCGCCAAAGAAAGAATTACTGTCGAAATGAACGCTTTGGAAAGATGTTGCTAGGGTCGGATTCTTAGACCTTAAGTCCATCTAATCTTCCGATCATCATCGGAAAGCAGGAATTTTCGCGCGATGCGAAGTTCTCAGAAAGATTCCTGCTTTTTGGCCGAAAAGCACTACTTTCCATGTGACCGGCCCTGCATTAGCGGGTACGATTTACCCCGGTCGCAACGCAGAAGCGAACAACTTTCCGAGCGAGCGGCGTTCCGGCTCAGCTGGTAAGAGGTTGGCACGGCAGCGGTTCGGCTTGGCAGCAGTTAGGCCGCAAGCGGTTTTTCCAGAAGATTATCAATATATCGCGGCGTTAAGCGCATCGCGGCGGGCGGAGCTTTTCCGCGCGAACCAGGTTATTCCACGTTGTCTGCGGCAATGTGATGGCGCTTTTGAAAGTGCTAATGGCGCACCGTACGATTGTGCATTGATAAGCACAACGAACTAATAATAGATTGGGCCAAAGAAACGTAGTTCTCATCGAACTTCGAACATTTAACTTTTGATTTTTTATCGAGAATTTTCTCGACAGTGGGAAAAATAAACATGGTTAAACGACGACAATTCATCGGAGGCCTAACGGCCCTTGCCGGCAGCTATCTTCTTAGTGCCTGTGGCGGCGGTGGCTCCGCAGACGGTAACGCAAGCTCAACGGCCAAAGTGTCCGCGAATCCCGTGGCGAAAGCCCGCTCCGTTTCGGCGTCGGCCAGCGGCACGGCCATGCCGCCAGCGGCTTCGATCACCGACAGTGCCGGCGACGTCTGGACGCTCGCCAATGGTGTCATCTACCGCAACGGTTCGACCGTCGGCAACACATACGACGTGTCGCTCGTGCTTTGGTATGGCGGCAAGATCTGGCATTGCGGCACGGGTGGGCAGTTCTATGTGAATGCGGACGTCGCGGAGGAATGGCTGCCTTGCAACGATCCGCGCATCGACGTGGCACCTGCGCCGGGAAGCTTCTACGGCATGAACGGTCACGCCGATTACAACTACACGCCCGATGAGATCGTGTCGATTCTCAAAGGCATGAATTGCACGAGCTATCGTGTGGGTGTCACGGACGATCCCAAGGACCTGAACGCGGTCATCAAGCTTGCCAAGGCGTTCCAGTCGGCCGGACTCACGCTGCTCGTGCTGATCGACCAGGGCGTATATGAGTCGGGCGGGGTGATGGCGAGCGAATCCGTCGCCTACGATCGCGGCTACTCGATCGCCGCCACAGTAGCCAAGGCACTGCAGCCGTATGGCGTGACGATTTATGAATGCGGCAACGAGTTGACTCGACAAGACGCGACCGTGATGGACTTCACGTACGCGGGCTCCAAGGCGAGCGACTTCAACAATCGGAACTGGCCCATCATGCGCGGTGTCATGCGCGGCATGATCGACGGCGTCAAGTCGGTGCAGCCGTCCGCGAAGTGCGGCATCAATTTTTGCGTGGCAGACGTGGGTGCGTCAGACGCACTGTGGGACGGCCGGCAGCCTGACGGTAGCGGCGGCTATCCGCAGGTGCGTTGGGACATCACGACCTGGCACAATTACGAAGTGTACGGCGACCTGTTCGACATCGGCACCGACGGCGCCGGTCCGGGATTCGATCTGGCGACGTATTGCAAGGCCCGTTACGGCGTGCCGCTCATCGTCACCGAGTGGAACACGGGTCCGGAGAAGTCGGCGAGCTACCGCGGCACCTACATCTCGGACAGACTCGCGGCGTTCTACGACGCCCGCAAGAGCCATAACATCCAGTCGGTCATGTACTACGTTCTGGATAGCGGCAACAGCACGTACGGCATCATGATCAACGGCAAGCCGATCGACGCGCCTTACAACGCGTTCACGAGCTTCACGTCCGCGCACGCCGACACCTGAGCGAACTTCGCTGCACGGTCAATCAACCTGGTTCTCGTCCTGCCTGCAGGGCGAGGCCAGGTTGATTTGCGTCGTCATTTTCCCTGCACGCGCGGGCGATTGCCTGCTGCGAGCTTTCAGCGACAGAAGGTGTCCGGCACCAATTTTCCCCACTCGTAGTCGATCCTGTCCGGCGTGAAAGGCAGAACGCCCGCGCCCGGTGTAAACGTTAGCTCACCGAAGTAAACACGGTTATCCGGCGCGTAGAGATCCACGCGAACGTAGTCAAAATCCTCACACAGCTTCGTGGCGGCTTGCAGAATGGCATCGAGGTTCTGTGGGCGCGGCGCCGGCATCGGACTGCGCTTGTAGTAGCCGATGGCAATGTCCAGATGATTCCAGTCGACGTCGTAGACATCGCCCCGAGTATTCCCACCAAACCTGTCCGAGATCACCAGGATGTAGATGGTGGGCTGTCCGGTTCGCCCGCCGAAGCAGTGCAGCTTGTAGTCCGCGGGAATCTGGCCGCTCTCGTCCAGCAACAGCTTTTCAAAGAAGATGCGCGGCTTGATCTGGCGGTAATGGCTTTCACGGGCGATCTTGTAGAAGTCGAGCGTCAGCCAGTAGTTCGACAGGTCTCGCAGTCGCTCGAATGAAGTGGCGGATTTGCTTCTGACCACCTCCACATAGCTGCTGCCGTGATTGGCTTTCATGACAAACGCGTCTGGAAGGGCATCGAATACTTCTTCCGTGAAGGCGTCCGGTGCGGCAAGCAGCGGTATGACGTGCTGTTCGCCGATCTTTCTCGCCACGTAATCACGGACCGTCAGTTTGTCGGTCAATTCGACGAACCATGGGTCCGGCCGCAGATTCTTCTGCAGGATCTTTTCGTTGAACGTGGTGGGGCGAAACAGGTTGGGATAGCGGCCAATTTCCTTATGGTGTAGCAGGCTGAGAAACACGGGTGCGGGCAACATCGATTTGGCCGCTTCTTTCAGCCTTCTTGCGAGAGACTCTTTACGCTCCCCACTGTGATGGCTTGCGACCTCTGGTGGCGCAGCGGCGTCGCTGGGGAAGTGCACTGACTTGGTTGTTGTCATTGTTCGGTCCCTGGTGAATAGCGGGTCGGTATCCGACCCGCGTGCGCAGCCGGAGCACGCAACGTAACAGTTGCGCGTCGCCCGTCTGCGTCGGCCTCAGCCGTCAATCGTCAATCGTCAATCGCCACACATCGCTCGGCCACTTCGAGGCGCTGCTGCGCGCGGAATTGCGTGGGTGACATTCCATAGCGTTCCTTGAAGAGCCGGCCCAGTCGATTGCCGTCACCCATGCCACAGCGTCTCGCGATCTTGTCGACGGGCAGATCGGTATTGCGGAGCATGGCGCGGACGACTTCGAAGCGCGTACGCAACAGGTACTCGAGCGGCGTCATGCCGAACTCGAATTTGAAGCGGCGCTGGTAGTTGCGCTTGCTCATCGCCGCACACTCGGCGGCCTTCGCGACGGAAATGGGATTACTGTAGTTCTCCTTGATCCAACGCGCCGATTCGCGGATCTTCTCCGTGGTCGTGGTGATGCTCGCATCGTCCAGTTCGAATTTGTCGGACTCGACGTAATTCGTCTGCAGCATGTCGGCAATCTTGCGGGCCACTTCGGTGCTCAGATCTCGCTCGATCTGCGCGAGCGCGAGATCCGTCGGCGTCGCGCTATTGGCTCGCGCGGTAGTGGGCGCATCGTCAAAGAGGAAGATCGGCACGGTGGAATGCATCGGGTCCTTGCAAATGACCATCAGGTTCGCGCCTTGCTGGATGTCGAACGACGCGATCGAGCCTTGACGCGCTATCCATGAGAGCAGTCGGTCATTGGACTCGAGCGCGCGTGCAGCGTCGCGGCACGCCACGAACAATGCATGGAAATCGCCGAGGCGATTGCGCTCGATACTTTGGGTCCAGATCGAAATGCCGGACGAGCTCGTCACCAGTCCGCCGCTTTCGGACAGTACTGAAAGACGATAGGGCGAGTCGTCGGCGGCACCATCTGACAATTCGTTTGCAAGCCGGAACGCGTCGCCGATTGCTCCGGCAGTGGCCATCGAGCATTCCTGCGAAACCAGAAGCCCGATGTGCTTTGCAGGCTTCCGCGTCGCCACTCTTGGACCGCGTCGGTGCGTATCGAGGTACGACGAAAGAAAATCGGTGGAAGTCGTCACGCTTAGTTCTCCAAACAGGGTGAATCACTGTCTACGTGACGAGATTAGCGTACTCGAATCAGGCTGGCGAACCTGGCCGGTAATCGATGGTGTTTTGGCGCAATAGTGATGATTGGGGAAATTGTTACCTCGATTGCCTAAATAAATCCATACAAAAAGGACCTTGAGTCAGCAAGATTTGCTTCGCATCATTTTCAAGCGGTTATTGAGGGTCGCAAGACGCTTCCGCGCGAAAGCCCCGTCCGATAAGGCCTAACGAGCGAGTCGCCGCCATTCGCGCTGTCCGATAAGCACTGAAGTGTCACTAAATGTATGTGACAGGAAATGGCGTTGCTGGTATCACTCTGTTACATCCATTGCACATAGCTACAAGAGTTTGCAGATTGCGTGTTGCTCAGAAACCGCTTCGGCGGAATCGGCCAATAGCACCCGAATTTATGCCTCTGTGCATACGCTTATTCGCACGGGCGCTATGCTTCACTGCAGCAACTGTAGCAATAGCGGTTTGCCCTTGTAGGCGCTATCGAATGCCAGTAATGCGCAATTTCTTCGCCTTTTCGCTTGTGTGAGTCGATTGAGGTGTAGTTATTGCCGTGTCCTGAAGTGCTTTGCACTGACGACGTACGAAGAGGCACCGCTCAAGCGAGTCCGGGGCCGCGCTGCGTATGGCGAAGCAAGTCATACGGGCTGTCGGTGTATTGAACACGTTAACCATTTGTAGTACGAAATAAAAGCGAGGCGCGGCGTCAGCTGTCGTTCCGCTATCTGGGGGATTCGAGAGTCTGGAGACGGGGCGAGCCGTGCTGCTTGCGGCGCAGCCTTTGATCGTTCAAGCAGGTGGACAGCCACTTGGCTTGGCAAAACCATGACGTAGCTCCGACCAGGCGTCGCGCTACGCCATACGCATTCCTGCCGGATACGGCTCTGGACTGCGGACCGTTGGTGCAGCCAGGCGGTGTCGACTCATTACTGTGCCCATCAAACATGGAAGGATCAAACCGGTGGACTACTATCCTCTGAATTCGCTCCCTGCGACTGGTAGTACAGAGCGTGGCCAGCTCAGCGCGAGTGCCATGCTTCGTCTCATGCGCGACCATATCTGGGAGATCGTACTTACCACGGTGGTCGTTTTTAGCCTGGCTGCCGCCTATCTGCTGATTGCGTCGCCGATTTATTCCGCAGACGTACTGATTCGTGTCGATCCTCCGGAACCGAATGCGCTCGGCCTTGCACTCCAGAATCAGGAAAACCTGCCGCCGCCTGCGCCCTCGCCGGTGACGGAAATAGGCGTGATACGAAGCCGCTCGGTGCTCGAACCGGTCATTCAACGCTTTCGCTTCGACGTCTCGGTGACGCCGCGCAAACTGCCGGTGCTCGGCGACATCGCGGAGAAGTTCGCGACGCCGGGCGAGCCCTCGCGGCCATGGTTGGGACTCAAGTCCTACGCATGGGGAGGCGAGCAGGTCAAGATCGGTACGCTTGACGTGCCCAAGGATCTCGAAGAAGAAAAAATGACGCTGGTCGCGGGTGAGGACAATACATACGAATTGCGCGGCCCGCAGGATCAGGTCTTCCTTCACGGCACCGTCGGCAAGCCGATCACAAGCAATGGCATTTCCATGCGCGTGGACGAACTCGCCGCACGACCCGGCACTGAATTCACGGTCGTACGGTGGAATGAGGTGGACGCCATTAAGCGTTTCGACAGCCTCATCAAAGTCGGCGACAAGGTGAAAGATTCGGGCCTCATTCAGATCGAGTACACGGACAAAAGCGCGCCGAAGGCAGCCGAAGTCGCGAATGCATTGGGTCAGCAATATCTCGCGACGGCGATTGCGAGTCGCCAACTCAACGATACGACGACGCTTGCGTTCATCAACGGAGAACTTCCGCGTCTTCTTGGCGACTTGAGAAAGGCCGAGGAAGCGCTCAAGGCTTTCCGCGCCAATTCGCAATCGATGCAGCCGACTGCCGAGGCGCAAGCGTACTTGCAGGGCGGCCTCGACATCGATAGGCAAATCGCGACACTGCAATTGCAGCGCACGCAACTGCTCGAGCGCTATACGCCGCAAAGCCGCTGGGTGCAGAGCGTCGATACGCAACTCGCACAGCTCAACAGCGCGAAAGCGAATTTCAACGGCCACTTCAACGGTATGCCGGCGTCCGAGCGCGAAAGCGTCGATCTTCTGCGCGCGCAGAAGGTGGCCGAAACGATCTACCTTGGCATGGTGCAAAAGGCGGAGCAATTGCAGGTGCGTCGTGCGAGTACGACTGGCGGCGCTCATATCGTCGACCAGGCCATTACGCCGCATCGGCCCGTCAAACCGCAACCGCTGATCGTGCTGCCCGGCGGCCTCGCGCTGGGTCTCGTGTCGGGCATCGTGCTGGTGTTCATGCGCCGTCATGTGCTGACGGGCGTGACCGATCCGCGTTATGTCGAACGCAGAATGAGCATGCCGGTATTCGGCGAGATCCTCTTTAGCCAGCAGCAGTCGTTGCTCGACAGGACCAATCCGGGAGCCAAGTCGCTGCCCGGTGCGGCTGCACGCGCCGGCTTGCCGCAGCCGGCAGCCGGCGGCGCATCCGAGATCCAGATCGCGGGCGGCGGCACGAAAGTGCTGGCGGAACGTTTCCCGAACGATACGTCGGTGGAGGCGCTGCGCGCGGTGCGCACTTCTCTCGCGCGTGACCTCGCTCATTCGCGCAACAACATTCTGATGGTGATTGGGCCCACGCCTTCCGCGGGCAAGAGCTTTGTCGCGGCCAATATCGCCACGTTGCAAGCCGAGATCGGCGCTCGAGTTCTTCTGATCGATGCGGATATGCGGCGCGGTCATCTGGCATCGCTCTTCAATCAGAGCAACCGCGGTGGACTTTCCGAAGTTCTCTCGGACCGCATGCCACTGCGCAATGCACTCCGGCATACGGGGATTGAAGGTCTGTCGTTCCTCTCGTGCGGATCGCGTCCTGACAATCCGGCCGCCCTGCTGGCGAGACCGCGCTTCAAGGAAGTGCTGGAACGCCTTAGCTCGCAATTCGATCTGGTGATCTTCGATACGCCGCCGTTCCTCGCGGTCACCGACGCCTCGATCATTGCCAGCGAGGCCGGCGCGTCGCTGCTCGTGCTGCGCTCGGGCATGCAAAGCGAAGAGGAGATTGAAGACACCATCAAGAAGATGGAGCGCGCGGAAGGCCGCATCGCCGGCGCCGTGTTCAACGGTATTCCGCTGCGGCGCAGTACGCGCACCTATGGCTATGCGACGAACTACGCGAGCGACTACGGCGATGCCGAACCCGCCAGCGGATCTGCCGGAGCGTGAGTGCGTTGTCACCGTGGTTCGATGAATTCGCAAAACGGAGAAGCTGATGGCGTTTGCAATCAACGGGAAATTCACTTCGCAGCCGGTCACGGGTGTGCAGCGAGTCGCGTATGAATTGACGAGAGCAATGCAAATGCGGGTTCCCGCAGGGGAGCACCTGGAAATATATGTCCCGCGCAATGCGCGGGAGCCAGGCGCGGGGCTGAAATGGCAACGGCGTTTTCCATGGTTGCGCGGCACGCTGTGGGAACAGATCACGCTGCCCATTGCCGCGAGAGGCGTGAGGCTTCTCAATCTGTGCAACACGAATCCGCTTGTGAAACGCCGTCAGGTGGTGATGGTTCATGACATGGCGGTATACGACGTGCCCGGCGGATTCTCGAAGAAATTCGTGCTGTGGTATCGCCTGTGTTTTTTCGTGCTGCCGCGAATGGAGCCGCTGATTCTTACCGTGTCGAAGTTCTCGAGATCCCGCATCTGCCATCACCTGAAGATCGACGAGTCGCGCGTGGCGGTGGTGCATCCCGCTGCAGATCATCTTGATCGGGTCACCTCGGAGCCGGCGGTATTGGAACGGTTGAATCTCGTCAAGGACGCTTATTGCGTAGTGGTCGGCAGCCTCGATCCGCGCAAGAACCTGCAACGCGTGCTCGAAGCTATAGAAAAGCTCGGCCATCTCGACCATGTGAAGTTCGTCGTGGTGGGCGGCAAGAACACGCGCATTTTCAATAGCGAACTCGCTGAAGAAAAGCCGCAGTCGGAAAGAGTGGTATGGGCCGGCTTCGTGACTGACGGCGAATTGAAAGCACTCTATGAAAACGCCGGATGCCTGGTGTTTCCGTCGCTCTACGAAGGATTTGGATTGCCGCCGCTCGAGGCCATGTACTGCGGCTGTCCGGTGGTTGCTTCGTCGCGGACTTCGATACCCGAGGTGTGTGGGGAAGCCGCCCTGTATTGCGATGCGACATCGGCAGACGACATCGCAGCAAAGATCTCGCTCATGATGACGGACGATGCGCTCCGGCAACGCTACAAGGCACTGGGATACGCGCGTGCCCGCGAATTCCGCTGGGACATGACGGCGCAAGCGGTGCTGGAGATTCTCAAGGGGCAGGCGGGCGTCCGGCTCTCGGGCGTGCCGGCCAGCGCGTCGGCGGGCTAGCGCATGTCGGTGGGCAGGCCTATGTATCGCATTCGGAAGAGTGCCGGCAGGCGTCGGGCGTTGCAAACCCTTGCGGCTCTCGTGGGCGCCGCAGTACCGCTTGTGTACGGCAAAACTTCGCCGTCGGTGAGCGCAGCGCCGCAAGGGCGCAGCACCGACGATCGCAGGATAACGGACCTGATCGGCGCAAACGGTTGGGCGGGAGCCAGCCGCGATGTCGAAATGTGGCGACAAATGGGCATTAGCTGGGGCCGCGATTCGGTAGGCCCGGGCCAGCCGGACTCGCCGAAAGAAATCATTCGTGTCGACAAGACGGGGTCGCAGTTCGACAACGATCTTCCGTCAGCACTGCTTCTGAATAACCGCAATGGCATCAAGTCGCTGTTGATCCTGGGTTATACGGCGCCGTGGAATGCCATGGTGCCGGGCGACAGCAATTCCGCGCCGGTGGATGTGCGCGCGTGGACCCGCTACGTGGAGGCAGCCGTGCGCAAGTACTCTGCGCCGCCGTTCAATCTGCGCTACTTCCAGATCTGGAATGAGGCGGCCGGGAAATTGTCGGGCGGCGCACAGCAGGCAACCTTCTGGCACGGTCCGAATTTCAGTAAGGACGACAGATACGCGAGACCGTACGAGCGTGCGATGCAGGACTATGTGGAGCGGATCCACCTGCCTGCCGCCCGCATCATTCGCAAGTACAACGCCTATGTGGTCTACGGGGGCTGGCCGGATCAGGGCGGCCTGTCGAATTACTGCAAGTGGCTCGAGTATAGAAGTCCGGCTTCCAACGAACGGATGCTGGACTGGGTCGACTATCTCGACACGCACTACCTCGGTGTCAGCGACCTCAACGAGCTGTATGAGCGGTACGTGAAGAACGGGCCGGCGAGAGGCATCTGGCAAACCGAAATCGGCGATGCGTACATGAAGGATCCGCATTACCTGCCGGAGTACTTTTTCGATTTCGCGGTATGGGCGCTCGATCACAAGTGGGACGATCCGAACAAATACGTTTCGATGATCTATCACTGGGACGGCTACGAGCCTTTTCGTCTGACTCATCGCGGCCCGCCGGTACGGACCTATAACGTGTCGGGCAGAAGCCTCGTTGTGCTTCATCAGACTGTTTCGGGCCCGCTGGCAAGTTTGGCGAATCCGTTGAAATTTGGTCCAGGTGCGGCGGGCAGCGGATTGCGCTCTGGCGGCGACATAGTGCTTCAGGTGAACGCGTCGCCGGGCTGGCGAATGGTGACTGTGGCGGGCCTGAAGCGTCCCGCGTCGCGCGAAGTAAAGATTGAGTTCATAGACGCGTTGACAGGCACGGTAAGTGCAGCTGACGCGATGACGACCACCTGGAGTAACGACGGTCTGCAATTGGGCTTCAAGGTGCCTGAGCGGGTCAATGGCGCAGGAAACGATCCACCGACTCACCTCGCTTATATCGCAGTCCGTTCGTTTGCGTAGCAACTCCGATTCACCGAATACCTCAGATAGCGTCGAATGCCATGAACCAGGTCACAGTTGTCATTTGCAACTACAACTACGAGCGCTATCTAGCGGCCGCGATCGATTCCGCGCTCGACCAGGACTATCCGGGCACGCAGGTCGTCGTGCTCGACGACGGTTCGACGGACGGCTCGCGAGCCATCATCGAGCAGTACGGCAGCCGTGTGACAGCGATCTTCCAGGAAAACGGCGGACAGGTGTCCGCCTACAACCGTGCGATCAGCGCGCTTCAAACTGAGTACGCCATTCTCCTCGATTCGGACGACATTCTGTATCCGAGCGCCGTATCGGAAGTCATGCAGGTCTTCTCGAGCGGTGCATGGGCAAAAGTGCAGTTCCGGCTCGACGTGATGGACGCCAGTGGACAACCGACAGGTGCCTACGTGCCGAATACCGAACCGCCCGCCAACTGCGGAGAACTATTGCAGGCAGGCTGGCTGTATCCATCGCCGCCCGCATCGGGCAATGCTTACCGGGTGAGCGCGCTCAAGCAGGTTTTTCCCGTGCCTGCGCCGGGAATCAATCGTTACGGCGCCGACTTCTTCGCGATCTACGGTGCCGCATTGGTTGGTCCAGTGGCCACGCTGCGTAAATCGCTGGGGGGCTATCGCGTGCATAACGCGGATGGCGGCACCGTGTCCTTTGCGAACTCCGAGCAGATATCCAAAGCGCCCAAGGCGCTCGGTATGCGCTGGGCGATCCTGCGCAACATCGCGAAGTCGCGTCTGGGCATCGAGCTATCGCCGACATTCCATGATTTCGGCCATGAAAAGGCGATCTTCTGCTCGAGCGTCTATCGAGCCACGCTCGCTCATCGGTGGCGCTGGATGATGCGCGACTCGCGCGGCTATTTTCACGCGATCCTGGCCAATCCGTTCTGGAGCGTGAAGAAGAAATTCGGGACCCTGGTACTTTCCGGCTTGTGCCTCGTGCCGTACTCGCCGCTTTCTGACTTCGTGGTTCGCTATATATCGAACCCGCTTGCTCGCCGCCGCGTGGCACAGCGCTAAGGTCGGGAGGACGCTTTTGGAGAACGGAATGGAAAGACGAGACAGCGCAAGCGTCATTGCGTTTGTTTACGGCGGATATCTGATGAGGTACGTGTACCTCATCATCGTGGTGCCGTTTTACGGAAGAATTCTCGGTGTTGCCGAGTACGGGCGCGTGCTCGCGTCGATGTCGCTCATGAACGTCATCTGGATGCTCGTGAGTTACGGCTTCGTGTTCGTCGGCATGCGCGAAGTCGCCAAGGCGCATTCGGCGAAGGAGTGCAATGCCATTTATTCATTGCATGTGAGTGCGCGGCTCGTACTCGCTGTTCTCGGCGGATCGATCGGTCTGATTGCGACCTTCTGCTCGCCGACATTGTCGGAGCGACCGCTTATCGGTGTACTGGCCACACTGCTCGGCATTGTCTCCGCGATGAACCTCGGCTGGCTGTTTCAGGGCCGGCAGCATTTTCGCACGCCGATCATGATCGAGGTATTCGGCTTTGCCGTAAGCCTCGTTCTGGTACTCAGTCTCGTGAGAGTGCCGGCCGACTCAGTGTGGGTGCTCGCGAGCCTGCTGATTGCAGGTGTCGCGTCGTCGATCATTTCGTATGGCATCACCACATCGCAACTGGGATTGCCGCGACTCAAATTCGATGGCGTGTTGCCGCTCATTCGCAACTCCACGATGCTCTTTTGCTACTCGTCGGGGTCGGTCGTCCTGACGGCATCGTCCACCTACTTGCTCACGCTGTTGTCGACGCCCGCGCAGGTCGGCTATTTCGGCGCGGCGGAGCGTTTTGCCACGATCGCGCTGAGCCTGATGGGACCGGCGTCGCAAGTGTTCGTGCCGACTATTTCGCGGCAACTCGCCCACGGCGACAAGGAGGGTGCGCATGCCACCACCCGGCGCGGCGCAGCGCTTCTGCTCGGCTACGGATTGCTCGTATTTTGCGGCGCTCTGACGTTGTCGCCTTTCGTTCTGCCGCTCATTCTCGGCGCGGAATTCGAGCCGGCCGCCCGCATCCTTCAATGCTTCGCCTGGATGTTCCCATTCGTCGCGTTCAATGAGTTCGTGGCGTTTTATGTAATCGTTCCGCGCAAGAAAGACCGCCTGCTGGCGTTCGCCGGACTCGCTTCCGGGGTCTTCAATCTCGCCGCGGCACTGATTCTTGCACCGCGCTTTGGAGCGATGGGCATGGCAATGGCCCGCGTAGCCGGCGAGGCGGCGCTCGCGGTGATCCTGATGGTCATCATGGTCCGGCTTGAACTGGTCGGACTCGTGCCGGGCGCGCGACGTGCCGCCGGCATGCTGGGCTTTGCGTGGGGCGCGAGAGCTCAGGCAGGCGCGAGCAAGGACGAATGAAACCAGAACGAGTGAACCGGATTGCAGGCAAAGAAGGAGCGTCCGGTGCGTAATCTCAGAGGGAGGTAGAAGTGAAAGTCGCTATTGTTCACGATTGGCTGGTAGTTTCGGGCGGCGCGGAAAAGGTATTGAAGAGCATCATCGAGTGCTTTCCGAAAGCGGACATCTTTTCGATTGTCGACTTTCTCGAAGACCGCGATTGCGTGAAAGGCAAGCCCGTCAACACATCGTTCATTCAGAAGATGCCGTTTGCGCGCAAGCGCTACCGCGCCTATCTTCCGCTGATGCCGATTGCGATCGAGCAGCTGGATCTGTCTGCCTACGACCTCGTCATTTCGAGCTCGCACGCGGTGGCCAAAGGCGTGCTGACCGGGCCCAACCAGATCCATATCAGCTATGTGCATTCGCCTATCCGCTATGCGTGGGATCTGCAACACCAGTACTTGCGCGAATCGCACCTGAACAAGGGCCTCAAATCGATCATGGCGCGCGCGCTGTTGCACTACATCCGCGGCTGGGATTCGCGCTCGGCGAACGGCGTCGATCATCTGCTGGCGAACTCGCATTTCATCGCGCGGCGAATCAAGAAGGCCTATCAGCGTGATGCCACGGTCATCTATCCGCCTGTCGACCTCGACAACATGGTCATGTGCACGCAGAAAGAGAACTTCTACGTGACGGCCTCGCGAATGGTGCCCTATAAGCGCATCGATCTGATCGTGCGTGCCTTCTCGCAGACGCCTGAGCGCAGGCTCGTGGTGATCGGCGACGGCCCGGAAATGAAGCGCGTAAAAGCGCTTGCGGGGCCGAATGTGACCATACTCGGCCACCAGCCTCTGGACGTGCTCGTCGACCACTTGCGCCGCGCCCGCGCATTCGTTTTTGCGGCGGAAGAGGACTTCGGGATTTCCGTCGTCGAGGCGCAGGCGTGCGGCACGCCGGTGATTGCATTCGGCAGGGGAGGCGCACTCGAGTCCGTTATCGGCCTGCCTCTCGAGCAGCCTACGGGCGTCTTCTTCGGCGAGCAGACAGCGGAGTCGCTGCTGGAGGCCGTGACGCGCTTCGAGCGCAATGCGCCATTATTCGATCCGGTGAATTGCCGCCAGAACGCCGAACGATTCTCGACCGAGAACTTCAAGACGGCATTGACGGACTTCATCGACGCGCGGCTTTTGCGCAGCTCGATCGAACAGCTTCGTCCGTATCTCGTACGGGAACGCACCGCGGAGGAGAAACGTCACCTCGCGAGCGTGCCCTCGTAAGACTGAATGCGGTATTTAACGCGTCCTGCAAAGGCCATGATCGAATGAGCATGGCTATGCAGTTGCGGTGAACGCGTTTCAATGAGCCGCTGAAGCGGCGCCTGGTGCCCATACGCGAGCACGCACACGCACAGAAAACTGGCGGCCGACCATGCGGGCCGCGCACCTTCGAATTCCGCTGCAAGCGCTTTTCGCAGAAACAGCAAGGCGACGAGCGCGCCGAGGATCCAGCCCGTGACCACTTCCGGCACGGAATGCGAAAGGTCCATCACACGCGACACACCGGTCAGTGCGCCGATGCCAAGGCCCGCCACGATGCCCGGAAACGCCGGCAGTCGCCACCATTTCAGTTGCAATGCGAGGGCCACCATCCAGACGGAGGTGGACAGCATGGCGTGACCGCTGATCATGCGGAAATCGGACACTGGAAACGATATGCCCCAGCCGGCGTAGAAGACCTTGCTCGCGCCGACAAGGGCGATGCCGGCCGCGAGCATTGCGGCCCAGCGGCAGGCCAGTCTGACGTCCAATAGTGCAAGCCAGCAGGCGCAGACAGCTGCCACCGGTAGGGTGACGGCCGCATCGCCTATGTTGGTGAATAAAGTCCACATAGCTTTCTCGTTCTTGTTGGTTCGTTACACCGGGACACTTGCGTGCCGGCGTAACGAAGTGGGCGTGCTGTCGGTCAGACGCGCGAGCGGATCAACGAGTTCCGTCGATGGAATTCCGCGAAGATCGCATTGGCCGATTGCGAGGCGAGCAGCAGCGAGATGACGAGCGAGAGAATCAGAACGTTGGAAGGCGACACGAGGCGATGCTCCGTTGCCGCCATGACCAGCAGGCAGATGGAAGAGATTTCGACGAAGCGGAATGCCGCGAAGTTCTGACCGCCTCCCACCAGCGCGCCAGCGGCCGCGCCGAGTTTGCTCCATTCCACAAGCTTCCAGAAGAAGCTCAGCACGAGGAAGAGGCCAATCACGCCTGTTTCGGCGAGGAAGTTCAGATATGAGTTGTGAGCGTGCGAATCGCTATGGTCGACCAGAATCTCCGACGGCGCACCGAACAGGTGGAAGTAAGAGGTGACACGGCCGATATGGTCGTCGAACGAACCGAAGCCGAGGCCCACAATCGGGCTTTGCTCGAAGTAGGTTAGCGCGCGCGGCCACAGCCATTCGTAGCGAATGTTGAGATTGGCGACCTTGGCATCCTGATTGTGGATACTGAATGGGTAGCCCATGTAGTCGACGGTTGGGTCGGTATGGTAGACCGCCATCGCAAGAGAGCCCACTATCAGGAGGCCCATCAGGGCGGCGAGGAACCAGCGCTTGCGGCCGAAATAGAGGTACGGCAATACGACGGCCGCGCCCAGCAGCGAGCCCCGGCTGTACGTGGAAAACAGCATGAGCGCGTTCATGGCCAGCAGTGCGAGCACCAGTCTGCTGCGCTTTTGCAGATAGCACCCCACGCCCAGGCAGAACAGCATGGCAAAGAAGCCACCAGCGGCATTACGGGCGATAAAGTAACTGCCGAAGCTGTTGTCCGGATTGGTGAAGATGCCGAGCAGCCCCGTGCTGACGATATACGTGGCGTAGGGCGGAATGTTGATGCCGACCGCAAAGATGAAGAACGCGCGAAGTACTTTGTTCAGATCGAGGCGATGGACGTACAGGCAACCGGCAAAAATGGGAGCATACGAAATGAAGAAGTTACCGTCACGCCGATAGAAATCAAATTCGGTGAACGATTTCGGGTCGTAGAGCAGCGTGGAGACGACGATAAGGACGGTCAACGCCGTCAACGGCGTAATAAACGCCGGATAACGCCGACCAAAGAAACGCCACGAGTACACGAAGATCGGCACGAAGCCGACCGCGCTGACAGGCACGAAATTCGTGACTGTGAGAAACAGCGCAAGTAGCGAAATGTAAGCCATTGCGACTCCCGAAAAACAAATGGCGCATAGCTTGCAATGACAGTGCCATTACGTGCGAACACAACCTGGTTGGAGAGGCGGCGCGCCGACCGGCAGCACGCCTGAACAGGATCGGGGTCCTACGTTTGGACGAAGGAAGTTCGCACTGCCATGAAGGTGCTGCGCGAAGCGACTATACGAAGGTACCACGTATAGGCACTGATTTCCACGCGGTAGCGCACACGCGAGGCCACTAAGAACGGCCATCTGCGCGGCTGCGCACGCTAATGCCACGAGGCTGGCCAAAACCTCAACTGAACGCGCCACCATTGCTGTGGTGCAGCGTGAGGTGACTATGATTGATCACATCGAGTAATGCTTCAGTGGCATCTGCATTCTGGCGCCACGCCGATATGTGTGCCGTTTTTCCCTCGCGAGCGGCGGGAGAGAACCGGGACACATTCCTAGCTTTGCGCGGACAGAACGGCTCGCCGAGCCCGTTGATGCCCACATCCCGTCATTGATCACATGTGAGACCGGAGCAGTGCCGACGTTGAGCCTATTTCGTCGGCGCTTATGCGATTAATTGCTGTCCGGCTTGCATGCTCAGGAGCTATAAGAATGGATAAAGTATTTGCACCCGCTAACGAGCAGCACGTCGACGCTCGAAACGAAGCGTCGCAGGAATGCCGCACGCTCGCCCAGGTCATTCTCGCAGGCGGCTCCGGCACGCGTCTATGGCCCGTTTCGCGCGAGCAGTTTCCCAAGCAGCTGATCGATGTGATCGGCGACAGGACGCTGCTGCAAGCCACCATGGGGCGCATGGACAACTTCAGTCCGCTGTGGAAGGTAGCGCCCGAGCCGGTGATCGTATGCGGCGCGGAACACTACTTCGCGACTTACGAACAGGCCCGCGAGAGCGGCGTGAACGCGCGCATCGTCGTGGAGCCGGGGCGCCGCGATACGGCTCCCGCGCTGACCCTGGCTGCGCTCACCGCGGCCTCCGAAGGCGAGGACGTCATTCTGGTGGCCATGCCTGCCGACCACGCAATCGCAAACCTCAAGGCCCTTCACAAGGCGATAGAAATTGCGGCAGCGTATGCGGACGCGGGTGCGATCGCCACCCTCGGCGTTCCGCCTACCGGTGCGGACACGGGTTTCGGCTACATCCGCCTCGGCGCTGCGTTGAACGATGGTGCACATCGTATCGAACGCTTCGTCGAAAAGCCGGCGCCCGAACTCGCGGCGCAATATGTCGAATCCGGCAATTACTGGTGGAATAGCGGCATGTTCGTCGTGCGGGCCTCCGTGTGGCTCTCGGTCATCAAGCAATTCCAGCCGCAAATCCACGATGCGTGCGTGCGAGCGTACGAAGGGGCGAAGCTCACGGACGGTTGTGTCGTTCCGGACGCCGAAGCATTCCTGCAATCGCCGTCGGACTCCATCGATTACGCCGTGATGGAGCATATCGGCAAGCCTGAGTCGCAATTCGCGGGCATTGTCGTGCCGCTGCAGGCGGGATGGTCCGACCTGGGCTCCTGGGACGCCGTGTGGCAGGCAATGGAAAAGGACGAATGCGGCAACGCATCGAGCGGACGCGTGCTGTTCGAAGGTGCGACGGCGACCTATGCGCGCTCGCAAGGTGGCCGCCTCGTCGCCTGTGTCGGGACCCAGGATCTCATCGTCGTCGAAACAGACGATGCGGTGCTGGTGGTTGACCGCTCGCATGTGCAGGACATCAAGGGTCTTGTCTCGCGCATCAAGGCCGAAAAATCGCCGGAAGCGGAGGCTCACCGAAAAGTGCGTCGTCCGTGGGGCTTTTACGATTCGATCGATCACGGCGACCGCTTCCAGGTGAAGCGAATTGTCGTGATGCCGGGCGCACGCCTGTCTCTGCAGATGCATCACCACCGCGCGGAGCATTGGGTGGTCGTGAGCGGCACCGCACTCGTCACGCGCGGCGAAGAAAAATTCCTGCTTGGCGAAAACGAGTCGACGTATATCCCTCTCGGTGTTCGCCATCGTCTCGAGAACCCCGGGTGCGTTCCGCTTCAGATTATCGAAGTGCAGTCCGGTGCCTATCTGGGAGAGGACGACATCGTCCGGTTCGACGACAAGTATGGCCGTGCGGGTTGATCGACCGTGGCGAACCACAGCGTGTTTGAGGGGGCGGCTATGCGATTGATTACCGGTCTGTTGGCGAGAGTGTTCGACGTCGCGATGATCCTGGGCGGTGCGGTGGTCGCTTCTCACATCCGTTTCGACGACGTCGCGCAACATAACTTTTATCTGGCATTCGTCGCGTTTGCGGCGGCGTTCTCGCTCGCGGTGTTTCCTGCGTTGGGCGTCTATCAGTCGTGGCGCGGACGTTCAAAGCGCGTTCTGGTGGGGCAGGTGGCGCTCGGCTGGCTGGTCGTTCAGGCCTGCGCACTTGCATTGATGTTTTCGCTGCACCGCATCGACTTCGTATCGCGACTCTGGTTCGCCTACTGGACAGGGATCGCAGGCGGCGCGATGATCGCGGGCCGCATGGTGACTCACGTGCTGCTCGGGCGTGTGCGCAATGCGGGGCTCAACTTGCAGAAGGTCGCCATTGCAGCATGCGGCGACCATTGCGACGAGATCTTGCGCAAAATGGAGAAGCAGCCCGCAGCGGGCTTTCGCGCCAGCGCCGTCTACAACCTGCGCCCCGGCAAGAAGACCACCAGTGCCGTGCCGATGTTCGACCAGCGCGCGGCCTTTGCCAGGTACGTGCGCGAACAGCAGGTGGACGAAGTGTGGCTCGCGCTGCCCTTGTCGGAAGAGCGTGCGATTCTCGAGCTGGTCGACGAGTTTCGCAACGACCTGATCAATGTGCGCTTCATGCCGGATGTGCGAGCGCTCGCTCTCTTCGATGGAAGCGTGACCGAGCTGCTTGGTTTTCCCACCATCAATCTGGCTGCGTCGCCTTTGCCGCCCAATGCAATGGTGAAAAAGGAGCTGTTCGACCGCGTTTTTGCACTGGTTGCATTGATTGCCGTGTCGCCCATTCTTCTCGCGTGTGCGATTGCGGTGAAACTGAGTTCGCCCGGGCCTGTGTTCTTCAAGCAATGCCGGAAGGGTGCGGATGGACGCGTCTTCATGATTTACAAGTTCCGCAGCATGCGCCTGCACGAGCAGAAGCAGGGCGTGCTGGAACAGGCGACGCGCGGCGATCCACGCATCACGCCTGTCGGACGCTTCCTGCGGCGCACGAGCCTCGACGAATTGCCGCAGTTCTTCAACGTGCTGCGCGGCGATATGTCGGTGGTGGGTCCGCGACCGCACGCCCTCGAACATGACGACCTGTATCAGGGCATCGTGTCGGGCTATATTCACCGCTACCGGATCAAGCCCGGTATCACCGGCTGGGCGCAGATCAACGGTTTCCGCGGCGAGACCGATCGCATCGAGAAGATGGAAGGCCGTGTAGCCCACGATCTGTACTACCTGAGAAACTGGTCATTTGCGCTGGACGTCAAGATCATTTGCGCGACCATATTCAAGGGACTGCATCATCCCAACGCTTACTGATCCATTCGTCGGGTGGCGGCATGGATCATGCAGTACATGAGTGGCGTACGTGAATCGGCTCGCTGGGCGGACTATGAGACTAAACGACGTTGAAAGAGTAGTCAGGCGTTCAATGAAGAAGGTGGGGCGATACGCGTTCCACCAGGTTCATGGCGCGCAGGCGAAACAGGTTCTGCGCTTACTGCAGAAGAAATATGGACCGCCCGATCCGGCCAACCTCAAGCTCGCCGATACGTACGCGCGCGACGTATTCGGTGACGTCGTTTACGCGCCCTGGCTGCGCGTTTATGCCGCCTTTAGCGGGACCTTCAAGGAAGGCTGGATTCCCGACAACTATTACGGCGGCGTAGTCGTGCCCAGCATGAAAGGCGGCTACGGGCGCATCTCGAACCTGAAGCCGATGTCCCGCGTGATCTTCGGCGGTGACGCGTTTCCCGACATCGCTTACTTCGCGAATGGTCTTTTCTTTACGGATCGCAATGTGGTGGTGCCGGAGCAGGAGCTCGAGCATGTGGTCTTCCGCGAGAGCGACAAAGTCGTCTTCAAACTGGACGGCTCGGCGCAAGGTAAGGGCATTCATTTTTTCGACCGTCAATCGTTCGACTGCGGTCTGATCAAATCGCTCGGCAACGGTGTCATTCAGAAGTTCATCGTTCAGCATCCGCTTCTCAGCGCGTTTGCGCCCAACTCCGTTGCCACCCTGCGCTTGACGACGGCGGTGGACGATCTCGGTCGTACGTCGCTTCGCGCGGCATTTCTGAGGCTCGGCAGAGCGCGTCATACGCACATTAGCGTGGATGACGAGGTGTGCGTGCCCGTTGACCTCGTTACAGGAGAACTGGCGCAACAAGGCTTGCTGACGGACTGGGGCGCGACGCGGGAGCACCCCGATTCGAAGATCGGATTCGCCGGTCTCACGATGCCCGCATTCCGCGATTGCGTCGATACGGTGCTGCTGCTTCATCGGAAGGTGCCCTTTGCGCGCTGCATCGGGTGGGACGTGACGGTGGACAGTGATGGTAAGGTGCAGGTAATGGAATGGAACGGCGAGCACAACGATGTAAAGTTCAGTGAGGCAACTCAGGGCCCCTGCTTTTCTGACCTGAAGTGGGAACTGCTGAACGCCGGTCCCTTATGACAGAACCCGGCAAGGAACATCGCGTGAGCGAACAATTGTGGTGCGTCCATATTGAAGGACCCGACGATTTCATCGCGGCAGCTTCAAGAGAGGCGGCGGAGCGGGAAGCGGCGGCTATCAATGCCTATGTCGAGCGCTCCGGAGAAGGTCGTCGCGATGCGCCGGTGCGCGCGGTTGCCATGGAGTGGCCGTTCGCGCCGGAGGCTCATGCGCGCGCGTTGGAAACCGACTGGGACGATCTGCAGCGTATGCCGCATCGCAAGCAACAGGCCGCTTCGTCGCAGAACATATTGACCCATATTGCTCGACGCGTGAAAGAACTTATCGAAGTGGCGCGTGGCACCTGACGGAGCGGCCGTCGGCGACGCGCCGACTGGCCGCGCCGCCGTGGTCTAACCTAGTGCAGGTCGGTCCGCGGGCTTGACGAAACGACATTACCCGAACTGTCCACGATCACCACAGGTTCGCTCGGCGGGGCCGGCGGCTGTTCGATGGCAAGCGGGCTCGTGACGTTGCTGCGGCCATTTGATCCCATGCCTATTGACACCGCGCTATCCAGCAACGAAAAGAGTGTGGACAGGTAGCTTTGCAGGCTGTCCTGTACGACGCCCGCGAGTTCATTGTGCGTGTCGACGGCAATGTCCTCGACGTGTGCCCAGTAAGCACAGGCCTTTTTGATCGCCGCGGGAACTTGCTGGAACTGCAAATCGACTATCTGATCCATCGACTCCGATAACAGCGTCGCATCGACAAGCGCCCGTTGTTCGATCAATGAAGTCTTGACGGCCTGTACGTTCAATTCGACAACTTTTTCAAAGCCGGCAACGGCTTTAGCGGCGAACTCGTAAGCCGCAATTGCATTGCTTTCAGGGCGAACGTTGGGCTGATTCAGGACAATGGCATTCATGAAGGACTCCGTATTCATGCGAGTGGAAGGAAATGCGCGACAACAGGCAGTGTTTTAGCAACGGCTATTCCTCCCGCCAGGCAGATTGCATAAACGCGTGGAGTTAAGCTCGCACGGCGTGTGCGGCCGAAAAGCGCTACTGGCTCGCGCCGGCGGGTGCATCGCTTGCTGCTGTAGCCGGTGCCGATACCGCCGGCCCGCTTTGCGCGGCGCCGCTTACGGCGGTTGCCCCGCTCGTCTGATCCGACGACGCAGATCCAGAGCGGTTGCAGCCCGTCAGGGTGGTGGTGAGCAGAACCGCGCTAATCGCGGTGCAAAGGAATGGTTTCATAGTGGTGCAATGCGTCCATTTAAGCGGCACAGGGCGCGCCGTATCGCATGAACCGGGCAATGGTTATGCCGCCCGTAGCGCGCTCTTATTGCCGTATGGCGCGGCGGGGAATTCGCGGCTCTCCTTATTGAGCATGAACGGACCCATTGTCATGACTGAACTCGACCTCTCCAACATCTACCGAAGTTACATTGCCTGCCTGAACCACCAGGACTGGGACAAGTTGCCGCAATTTGTGCATGACGACGTCTACTATAACGACCGGCGAATCGGCTGTTCAGGATATCGCGCCATGCTGGAGAAGGATTTCCGCGAGATTCCTGATCTTCATTTCGACATCGAGCTCCTGATTGCCGATCCCGCGTATGTGGCGGCCCGCTTGCGTTTTAATTGCACCCCGAGGGGCATGTTTCTCGGCCTCGGTGTCAACGGCAGGAAAGTGACTTTCACTGAAAACGTTTTCTACGAATTTCGCGGCGAGAGAATCGGACAGGTATGGTCGGTTATCGATAAAGCGGCTATTGAAGCGCAATTGTAGGTACCGGGCAAAGCTCGCGCTCCGTCACGGAGTACTGTCGGCCCGGGTCTGTGTCATGCCGCTGCCGAGTGCCTGGAATAACGCAGCGGTGTCCGCAAAACGGTTCGCCTGCGCGCGAGTTCGATCGATAGAACTCTGCAGGCACTGACGTTCGGCATCCAGAAGAGCGAACTGACTGATGCCGCCTGCCGCATATTGATGGCTCGCGATGTCGAGGCTTGCCTGTGCTTCCTCCGCGGCGTCGGCGCGCGCCTGCAATTCCCGCGCGTCGTTTTGCAACGCGGTGAGCGCGTCGGCCACCTGTTGCAACGCCTGAAGTACGACGTGCCGATAGTTGTCGAATGCGCCTTCATAGGCCGCCTCTGCCGCGCGTTTTTTCGCATGCAATTCGCCGCCGTGAAGGAGGGGCTGTGTCAGGTTGAGGCCGATATTCCACACGTTCAGGCCATTCACAATGTCGCCGATTCGTGTGCGCTCCGAGCCCATTCCGGCCGACAATGTAAATTGCGGATAGAGGTTGGCGGTTGCGACGCCGACATTCGCGCTTGCCTGATGCAGCAACGCCTCAGCCGCCATGATGTCAGGCCTCGTCCGGGCTAATGTGGATGGTAACGTGACGGGAATCTCCAGGGGCAAGTGCAGCGCATCGAAAGTGAGTTCGTCGAAATCCGCTTGTGACGGCGCTCTGCCGAGCAGAATGGCCAACTCGTGATCCGCGGCTGCAAGCTGTGTAGCGAGCGGCGGCAGTGATGCGCGCGTCTGAGCAAACAGTGTGCGCTGGCCGCGCACGTCGAGTTGCGAAACGCCGCCAGCGGCGAGACGCGCTTCCATGATCGACAGTTGATGGGCCTGTGCATCCGCAAGGCGCCGCGTCAGGGCAATCTGCTGCTGCAACGATGCGCGCCGCACGACGGTGGCTACGATATTACCCGCTATGCTCAATCGCCCGGCCTCCAGCTCATACGACGCGTAAGCGGCCTGTGCCATGGCTGACTCGAGTGCACGACGATTGCCGCCGAAGATATCAAACACATACGACACGCTGACCGATGCGTTGAATAGCGAAAACGGCCCGGGAGTCTCCACATGCGGAATACCGAACGCGGCAGGATCCACCTTCTGCCTCGCGCCGGAAAACGGTGCGTCGATGTTCGGGAATTGCGTCGTTCCGGAAAGCGCGGTGTAGTTTTCGCGCGCCTCACGCAGCCTCGCGCGCGCCTCGCCGAGTGTCGGGTTGTGGCGCAAGCCTTCATCCACGAGACGGTTCAACGCGTCGGATCCGAACTCACGCCACCACATCGGTATGGGACGCAAAGCCGTCGCAAACCTTTGAGCGGCGCCCGCGGGGCCGTTGGACGTGGCCGTATGTTCGGGCAGGGCATCTTGTGTATAGCGTTGCGTGTCCGGCGCGGCCGGTGTATGAAAGTCCGGGCCTGCTGCGCAGCCGCTCAAGACGATCGCGCACACAACAAGGAACGTTTTCATACGTTTCTTCCTAGTCGAGTGTGCGCCGGTAAAAGCGCAGTGCAACCGCCATGACGATCGCAGTGAAAAGTGCCATGGGCCATACCGACGGCCATAGGTCCGTCCATCCGTCTCCCTTGAGCAGGATGCCGCGAATGAGACGATTGAAGTAGGTTAACGGCAACAGATTGCCGATGAATTGCGCCCATTGCGGCATGCCGGCGAACGGGAACATGAAACCGGATAGCAGGATATTCGGCAGAAAGTAAAACACAGTCAGTTGCATGGCCTGCAACTGGTTCTGTGCAAGCGAGGACAAGGTAATGCCCACGGTGAGATTGGCGGCAATGAAGAGCAGTGCGGCCAGGTAAATCGCCACTGTGCTCCCGACAAAGGGCACATGAAACACGAAGCGCGTCGCGAGCAGAATGATCGATGCCTGAATCAGGCCAATGGCCACATAAGGCACGATCTTGCCTGTCATGACCTCGATGGGCAGAACCGGCGTTGCGAGCAGATTTTCCATCGTGCCGCGTTCGCGTTCGCGTGTAACGGCGAGACCCGTCATCATGACGAGCGTCATGGTGAGAATAACGCCCATGAGGCCCGGAACCACGTTGTACTGCGTGATCCCTTCCGGGTTGTACAGGTTGTGAACCTGCACGCTGAAGGCGCTTTGCCCGCCATTCAGGTGCGCGAGCGGGCCGGTCATGTCCTTGTCGGCGACTGGCTGGACGAGATTGGTTAGAGCAGCAACGGCCGTGTGCGTTGCAGTGGGGTCGGTTGCATCGGCCTCGACAAGCAGCGCAGGGCGTTCGCCGCGCAGCAGTTTCCTTGAGAAATCGACAGGGACGTTCAGCACGAACTGCACGCGGCCTTGGGCGAGCGCACGGCGCCCCGCTTCTTCGTTGGGCAGCGTTTCGACAATGTCGAAATACGCCGAGTTCGTCATTGCCGCGATAAAGCTGCGCGAAAACTCGCTTTGATCGTGAACGATGACAGCCGTCGGCAGATGCTTCGGGTCGGTGTTGATGGCGAAACCGAATAGCGCGAGCTGAACGATGGGCACACCCACAATCATCGCGAAAGTGACGCGGTCGCGTCGAAGCTGAAGGAACTCCTTGAGTACTACGCTCCACCAGCGCGTCAACGAAAAGGCGGTGACTGCGCTCACGATCGCGCTCCGACATTGTCTCGCGAATGACTCATCAGATAGATGAACACGTCTTCGAGTCCTGTTTCTATTGGTTGCAGGCGCAGCTGCGTGCCGGCGGTGGCCTGCCTCAGCGCGCGCTCCAACGCTGCATGGTCGCGGCCGCTCGCATGCAGCGCGGAGCCGAACACGACGGTCTGATCGACACCCGGCATGGCGCGTAGTTTCTCCGACAATTCGCTGAGATGTTCACCCTGGATCGACCATGTGGCGAGGTCCTGCGAGTCGATCACTTCTTTCGACGTGCCTTGTGCGAGCAGTTTTCCGTATGCGATATAGGCGAGCTTGTGACAGCGTTCGGCTTCATCCATGTAATGCGTACTCACTAGTACGGAGATGCCGCGCGCCGCGAGGCGATGCAGTTCCTCCCAGAAATCGCGGCGCGCTGTCGGGTCGACGCCCGCGGTTGGTTCGTCGAGCAGCAGCAGTTTCGGTTCGTGCAGCATGCATGCAGCAAGCGCCAGACGCTGCTTCCAGCCTCCGGAGAGCGACCCCGTAAGCTGGCTGGCGCGGCTTTGCAGCCCGAGTGCTTCGAGCGATTTGTCGACGACCTCGCGACGGTTGCGCATCTGGTAAATGCGCGCGACGAAGTCGAGATTCTCCCGAATGGTCAGATCTTCCCAATACGAGAAGCGCTGCGTCATATAGCCGACATTGCGCTTGATCTCTGTACTCTCGCGGCGGATGTCGTAACCAAGGCATGTGCCCGTGCCGGAATCTGGCGTGAGCAGTCCGCACATGAGACGGATGGAGGTAGTCTTGCCGCTGCCGTTCGGGCCGAGAAAGCCGAAGATTTCGCCGCGCGCGACCTGCAACGACACGTCGTTGACGACATGCTTGTCGCCGAAATGCTTGTTCAGCCCGTGCACGTCGATCACATACTCGGGCGCAGTGGTATTCATTTGAGCACCACCGCAACCGGCTGGCCCGGATGTAGTTTCGTTGCGTCCGCAACGGAGGTATGCGCTTCGATCAGGTACACAAGCTTTGCTCGACTCTCGTTGCTATAGATGACCGGCGGCGTGTACTCGGCTTTATTCGACACGTAAGTGATTTTGGCGGGCAAATCCGCTGCGCATCCGTCGCAATGTATCGACACTGCGCGGCCCGGCGCGAGTGCGCCGACCAGCGTCTCCGGCACAAAGAAGCGCACCTTGATGTTCTGCGGCGGCAACATCTGCACGACAGGACTGCCGGCCGGCACCCATTCGCCGCTGCGATAGAGCGTGTCGTAGACGAGCCCGTCGGCGGGCGCGTTCACTCGTTTCTGATCCAGCTTCCACTGAGCCTGCGCGACGACGGCTTCGGCCGCGGCGGCCTGGGCCCGCTGCGCGCCGATCTGCTGCGAGCGTCCGGGCAAGCGCGCCACTTCCAACTGACTCGTGAGTTCGCGCACTTGCGCGGAGCGGGCGTCCGCGTTCGCGCGCGAATCGTCGAGCTGCGCTTTCGAAATGCCGCCCGCGCTGTACTGCGCCTCGTCGCGCGTGAGTTGCAGCGCCGCCTTGCGTGCGTTCGCCACAGCCTCCGCCAGTTGCGCGCGGTTGACGTTGACCTCCGGCACGCGCTTGCCGGTCTGCATGTCGGCCAATTGCGAACGCGCAGCCGCGAGTTGCTGCTGCGCCTCTTGCAATGCGGCGGTTTCGTCGACGGAATCGAGCGCGAAGAGTGGCGTGCCGGCATTGACGTTTTCGCCGCGAGCAACTTGCAACTGGGTGAGTTTGCCCGCGAGGGAAGACCCCAAATACACGTATTCGCCTTCCACATAGCCCTGGTATGCGTTCTCCTCGCGATGCGCGCATCCTGCGAGCAGCGCGCCGATGATCCACAGCCATACTGGCCGCCTTGCCCAGTTGATGGAGTACTTCATTGCTTGTCTTCCACCCGGATGAAGTACAATGAAATATATGTGAATTCAAATTCGAATTCAAACTATTTTTTGAGCGTGTATACCCCATGCCGACGAAACGCGCGAGCACCCCTGCAAGAATGACGGACCGGGCCAAGGAGGCAAAAGCCGCGAGAACATCCGCAGCGGCGGCGCGCACGGAACAGGCGAAGCCACACAAACAGGCGAAAGAGCGCCGGCAAACCGAAGCCCAGAGAGCTGTCAAGCGCGCGAGCCGGCCCGACGGCGCGGCAACTCGCCAGCATCTGCTCGACATCGCAGGCCAGGTATTCGCGGCGCGCGGTTTCGCCGACGCCACCAGCAAGGAAATCTGCGAGCGCGCGGGCACGCCAATGGCCTCGGTGAACTATCATTTCGGCAGTCGCGAGGCGCTGTACGAAGCGGCGCTCGTGGAAGCGCACCGTCAGGTCGTGAGCCTCGACGAATTGTCGGCGCTGACAGAAGCGCCGGGCGATCCACGGGACAAATTGCGGGCGGTCATCTCGCGATTCGTCGGGCTTTCGGCCGGCTCAGGCGCGCCGTGGGGATTCATGCTGATGCTGCGCGAAGTGCTGTCGCCGTCGCCGGCCATGCCTGCGCTCATCGAAAAGGCGGTGCGGCCAAAGGCCACTGTCTTGCTCGGCCTGATCGGGGAAGTACTGCAGTTGGATCCGCACGAGCCGGCCGTGCAGCGGGCGTTGATGTTCAGCGTGCTTCCCTGCATCGCGTTGATGATTGCGCCGCGGCAGGTGCAGGCAGCCTTGCTGCCTGCCGTTGGAAAAGACAAGAATGCGCTGGTGGAAGACTTTACGCGCTTCGTGATGGCAGGACTCGATGCACTTGCCGCCGCACATAGAGCACTTAAATAACTCTACTGCTCGAATGCGATTTTGCGCCTGCGTAGCTCGCGCATGCCGCTGTTCAGGTGCGCACGTGCGCTTTCCTTGTCGCCGGCGCGCATCTGTTCATAGGTACGTTGCGCGACTTCGTGCGGCACCGCCTTGAGTGGGCAATTGCTATTCATGGCCTTGAGCTGGACTTCCGCCGCGCGCTCCAGGTAGTACAGGTCGTCCCAGGCTTCGGCAATGCTCTCGCCTGCGACCAGCACGCCGTGATTCTTGAGGAAAACGATATCCGCGTCGCCGATTGTCTGCGCAATGCGGTCGCCTTCCGAGTCGTCCAGTGCGAGGCCGTTGTAGTTTTCGTCGACGGCTGTGCGGCCGTAGAACTTCAGCGCCGTTTGCCCAAGCCACAGCAGCGGCGGACCCTCGAGCAGGCACAACGCCGTCGCATTTGGCATGTGTGTGTGAAAAGCGGCTTTCACGCGGGGTTTCAGCCGATGCAAACGCGCGTGAATATAAAACGCCGTTGCTTCGGGCTTGCCCTCACCGGCCACGACATGTCCGTCGAAATCGCAAATCAGAAGTCGCGATGCCGTGATCTCCGAGAACGCATAACCATACGGATTCACGAAAAAAAGATTGTCGTGTCCGGGGACGACCGCGGAAAAGTGATTGCAGATTCCTTCTTCGAAACCGTATTGCGCCGCAAGTTGAAAGCAGGCGGCGAGTTCAACGCGCGCCTCGCTGACGGCGTCGGATTCGAGTCGCAAGGTCGACGATGATTTCGCCGAGCCAATGGAAGAAAGCGTGTGCGCCATAATGGATGTTCCTGAAAGTTACCAGCCGAGCGTAGCAAAAAGCAGAGGCACCTGATCGAGCGTAGAAAGCGTTGCATCCGGCGTGTAATCGGGCAACAGCGTGCGGCCCGTTCCCCGATCGATCCATATGCAGCGAAAGCCCACGTCGCGCGCGGCCGCATGATCGAGGTGCGGACTCGCGCAAATATGCACGACTTCATCGCGCGTCACACCCAGTTGCGCGTGTGCGTAATCGAATAACCTTCGGTCGGGTTTGTATGCGCCCGCCTGCTGCGCGGTAATCACGCGGTCGATCAAGCCGCCCAATTGTGCGACGTTGCCCGCAATGATGTCGTCGTCGGTATTCGACACGATGCACAGCCGATACTCATCTTGCTTGAGTCGGCGCAATGTGTCGACCACTTCCGGAAACGGCGGCATGGCTGAAACGCGATCCGTCAACGTGCGTACATCCTCTTGATTGCTCTCCAACCCGAGTTCGGCGAGCGCAAGACGCAGACCGGCGCCTGCCACTTCGCGAAACGACCGATGCGGCGCGGTCTGCTCCAGTGCATGTTCATGCCGGTCATAAACCTCGATGAGTTTCGCAGAATCGACGTGGTGACCGATCTTTGTCTGCAGAATCTCGCGTACCGCCGCCTGCAGACCCTCGTCCCACTGGATCAACGTGCCGTAGCAGTCGAACGTGAGCCAGCGTGGGCGTGCAGTGTTGTGCAATGACATTGAATGGACTCCTGGAGTGAAGTGTTCTGCGAATAGCGTCCAGATTAGGCGGATTGACAGTTATTGGAAAATTAAATTAACCTCTTAACGTCAGTTGCATCGCAAATAACGAAGCGAGCCTCTCATGCTTGATCTCGATCTCCTGAACACGCTGATTTGCGTTGTCGACGAGGGCAGCTTCACGCGTGCCGGCGAGCGCGTGCATCGCACGCAATCCACTGTGAGCCAGCAGGTGCGGCGGCTAGAGGAGCTGGTTGGCCGCACTTTGCTGATGCGTGATCGCACCGGCAATCAGGTGACGCCCACCGAGCACGGCGAACTGCTCGCGCAATACGCGCGACGTCTGCTTGCGCTCGCGCAGGAAGCGCAGGACGCGCTGACAAGCGACGTAGCAGTCACGCCGCTTCGCATAGGCGTGCCGGAAGATTTCGACGCGCGCCGCATGTCGGCAATGCTGTCGGGTTTCGTGAAAACCAGGCCTGGCGTGCGGCTCGAAACGGTGGCCGGCATGAGTGCAGACCTGCAGCGCAGGTTGTCCAGTGGTGAAATAGAAATTGCACTGATCAAGCGGGAGCCGGGCAGCGGCGAGTGCCTCGCATCGTGGCCCGAGTCGCTAGTCTGGGTGCAAGGGGCGAATGCAGCAGCGCCGGAGCCGTCTTCCGACGAACCCGTTCCTCTGGCGCTCTTTCCGCAAGGCTGCGTCTACCGGCAACGTGCGATTCGCGGGCTCGACAAGGCCCATCGGCGTTGGCGCGTCGCATTCGGAAGTCACAGCCTGACGGGTATCCAGGCGGCGGTTTCTTCGGGCCTCGGCATTTCCGTTCTGCCCACCACAGCAGTACTTCCCGAGCACCGCGTCTGCAGCGGCTTTCCGCCTTTGCCGCCGACAGAGCTCGCGCTCGTCAGCTCCGGCGGCGTGCTGAATGTACATCAACGCGCACTGGTCGATTTCCTTCTCGCGGAAATGAGTGCATAGAGCGGCCGGCAAAACGACGAGCCGGCCGCTATGCGTTGTCGCCTACGACAGGTGATGCACTTCCTGCAATCCGAATACCGGCGTCGGGATACCCTCCATGCGCGCCTTCAGTTGCAAAGACAGATACTGTGAGTAATGTCGCGACTGGTGCAGGTTGCCGCCATGAAACCACAGCGCCTCCTGTCGCGTGGGCTTCCACATGTTGCGCTGTTCGCCTTCCCACGGCCCCGGGTCTTTTGTCGTATTCGAGCCGAGGCCCCACACTTTGCCGACCTTGTCCGCCACCTCGCGCGAGATGAGGTCCGCCGCCCAGCCGTTCATCGATCCGTAACCCGTTGCGTACACAACGAGATCTGCTTCGAGTTCGCTGCCGTCGCTAAGCAGGACGGAATGCTCCTTCAGTTCGACCACGTCGACGCCGCTTTTCAGCTTGATCTTGCCGTCGGCGACGAGCTCTGACGCGCCCACGTCGATGTAATAGCCCGAGCCGCGGCGCAGATATTTCATGAAGAGGCCGGAGTCGTCATCGCCGAAATCGAGCATAAAGCCGCTTTTTTCAAGGCGCGCATAGAACTCGGCGTCGCGCTCGCGAATCGCATTGAAGACCGGAATCTGGAACTGATGAAGAATCGCATACGGAATGGATGCGAAGGTCAAATCCGCCCTGGCGGTTGTCATGCCCGCGGCCACCGCGCGCTCCGAATACAGGTCGCCGAGTGCGAGGTCCATGAGCGAGTCTGACTTCACAATGTGCGTGGACGAGCGCTGCACCATCGTCACGTCGACACCCGCTTCCCACAGCGCCGCGCAAATATCATGAGCCGAATTGTTCGCGCCGATCACGACGACCTTCTTGCCCTGATACGCGTCCGGCCCGGGGTGCTGCGACGAATGATGCTGCTCGCCCTTGAACACATCCATGCCCTTGAACGTCGGCATATTCGGTTTGCCGGACATGCCGGTCGCGAGCACGAGTTGCTTCGGCCGCAAGGTGATGGGCTGTCCGGCTCGCTCCACTTCGACGATCCATTCGCCGTTCGCTTCGTCGTAGCGCGCCGATTTGCACACGGTCGAGCCCCAGTAGTTCAGTTCCATGACCTTCGTGTACATCTCGAGCCAGTCGCCGATCTTGTCCTTCGGCGTGAAGACCGGCCAGTTGTCCGGGAAGGGCAGATAAGGCATATGGTCGTACCAGACCGGATCGTGCAGGCAAAGCGTCTTGTAGCGCTTGCGCCATGCATCGCCGGGCCTTTCGTTCTTATCCACGATGATGGTGGGCACGCCGAGCTGCCGCAACCGCGCACCGAGTCCAATGCCGCCCTGACCGCCGCCGACGATCAGGCAATACGGTTGCTCCGACACGCCGAGCGCGTCGAGCTCGGCCTCGCGCCGCTCTTTCCAGCTCGTGCGGTCGCGACGCGCACCGTGTTCGGCGCCCATCGGCCGGCGAAATCCTTTGGGCTCCTCATGACCCTTGAGCTCGGCCATTGTGGTGAGGAGTGTCCAGATCCGGCCTTCCTTCAGACGGATAAAGCCGTTGCCGCGCGCGACGCCCGTTTCGAACGTGATCCAGCCTTGCGTTACGCCGTCCGTTTCCGTCGCGGGTTCGCCATCGGCGAGCCGAAGCTTCGACGGTTTGATCGCGCCCAACTGCGCGTCCAGCATCGCGGCGATCTGCTCGCGACCTTCGAGCGTCTTGATGTTCCAGGTGAACGCGACGAGGTCGCGCCAATAGCACTCGGGTTGAAACAGGTCGACGGCAGCCTGCGTGTCGCCGCGTTTCAACGCGGCTTCGAGGCTTTCCAGCACATTGGATATGGCGTGATTTGCGGTGTTGGCAGACATGGTTGCTCCTCCATACGGAACGGATAGTTAAACTTCGGTGGGAATGCGGGTTCTGTGCCCGCTCAAGGAATCGCTACGGTGCCGCTAGCATTTGTGCGGCGGCAGGATGCGCAGCTTCGCGATGCGTCGGTACAAGGTCGCGCGCGATACGCCGAGCGCTTGCGCGGCCACGTCGGTACGCCACTTTGCATTGTTCATCGCGTCGACGATGCGGCTGCGCTCGAGCGCGTCGCTCTCTGACATGACCGGCGTATCGTGCGGCACGGTGTTGCCGCTCGTGGCGCTTCGCTCGTCCGGGGTGGCGCTGGTGCGTCTCGAGATGCGCGCGGCCGACGGTGGACGCACCCGCGCATAGAGCGGCGAGCCGGTTTCATTCACCCTCAGTGACACAAGACCGCGGCTCGACTTCGCCTCGAACAGGCGCTCGGGCTCCACGTCGAAAAGCTCCGACACGTGACGGGGCAACGCATGCAGGGCCGGCAGACATTCGCGCGCCCGCCGGTTCGCAGCAACCACATGACCGCATGCGTCTATGGCGATCAGAATTTCCGGCTGCGCTTCCACGTAATGCCGGTTGCGATGCGCGAGCAGTACCCAGCAATCGGCGGCGGCATTCAGGAAGTAAGCGTCTTCGATCAGCAGCGCACTTTGCCGCACGATGTGATTGACGAGCCGCTGGCTTTCGCGATCGTCGGGAGAGCGCACGGCGGACGCATCCAGCACGCCGAGCAGCTCGCCGTGCAAACCGAAAATAGGCGACGCGCTGCACGTGAGCGTGGTGAAGGCCGCGCGAAAATGATCGCTTCTATGCACGGTGATCGGCTGTCCGTCGAGCAGCACGGTCGCGACGCCGCAAGTTCCTTCCTCGCTTTCCGACCAGCACGAGCCGAGATACAGTCCCGCGCGCTTGAAGTCGTGGCGGCGATCCTTGTCGACGCGGTAGTCGATCGTCACGCCCTGTGCATCGGTCAGCATCACACAGTAGTCCGCTTCGCGCACCATCTCATGCAGGCGCGACAGACATTGCCCCGAGGCGCGCAGAAACGATTCCTCGCGATGCTGCACGTCGCGCAGTTCCGGCACCGTGAGGATGCGCGGGCCGGCGGTTGCGCTAGGATCGAGGTGATATTGCTCGAGCGAACGCCTATACGACGACGCGAGCCGCTTGCCGTCTGCGCCGGGACGCTGCGTCCGTCCTTCGATGACGTTGCATATACGATCGATATGTCTCGTGGACGGAACGTAGGGCATGATGAGCCTCCGGGCGAAACCCGCGCAAATTCAGCATGAATTCAGCGTGGATCAGGGTGTTGGAGACATTCTGCACTACGCTGCAGCGGGTGTCTCCGAAGCCTTGAACGCACGGTTCGTTTTTAGCATGCGCGAATCGGGAGATCACACTGCAGTGCACCATCGTTGCCGGTGAGAATTTTTTCTCAAGGGCGCGAGCGTGCTGCCTTGACGGGCATTGCCTGCGCGAAGAGGGTCCTTTTCCCTTGAAGGCCTTACTGCGCAGCACATGGGAGGGGCGCTTGACGAGGCGCGAGGCGATGGGCGCGCGCCACGGCGTCGAGCGCGCGGATGCCACCGGCAATATCCGCCGACATCTGTTGAAGCGCTTTCCGGTGCCCGGCCACGAGCGCGTCGTTGCCCGCGCCGACCGATTCGCTCACGACACTGCGGCAAGTCAGCGCCGCATCCCCGGACAATGCGCGCACGCTCCACACCGCGTCGATCAGCGCGTGCGAGCCCGGCCACGATTCGAAACGCTGCACGCTCACGTGGACGCGATATATCGGCACACCCGCGGGGCGCGGAGAACGCGAGACGTCGAGTGTATCGAGCCGCTCTGCGAGTTCCTGCGAGAGCGCCAGACGGATTTCGTCGGCGGGCAACGAAGCCCAGCGGGTCTGCTCCAGTACATTGACGCGATTCGCGTCGGCCTGCACGACAAACGCGGTTCGCGCGACTTGCGCGGGCACGTCGACGGCGGCGACGTCGATCATCAACATCGGCGGCGCAGTGCTGCGGGTATGACTGGGCGGCACACCGCCGACCAGCGTATAAAAGCCGCTCGGCGGCGACGAACATGCGCTGAGCAGGGCCAATCCGCTCAACCCGGCCCACGCCGCGAACACGGCGAGTGCAGCGAGCGAATTGCGCAACCGGGGCGTTTTCCCGTCATTTGCATGGGCGCTCATGGTTTGTCTCCTGTTTTGCCGCGCAGGAGCGATTCTGGATGACGCTCCAGATAATCGGCCAACGCATTGAGCGACTGGAGCGTGCGCGTCAGTTCCTGCAACGCCTGATGCATGTCGGACTGCATCGGCGAGTCCTGCCTGAGCGTCGCCTCAGCGGAACTGAAAGTCTGCTTTGCCGCTGCAAGCGTGTCGCGCGCCTGCGGCATCACTTCCGTGCTCAACTGTGCAAAGAGCTTGTCGGCGTTCTTGAGCGAATTGTTCAGGTTGTTGCCGAGCTGGTCGAACGGAATGCGATCCAGCTTCTTCGCGATGTCGGCAATCTGCGTTTGCAATGCGTCGAGCGAATTGTCAATGGTCGGCAGTTCGAGCGGATCGCGGGCGGGGTCGAAGCTGACGGGCGCGGCCTTCGGGAAAATGTCGAGCGCGACATACAACTGGCCCGTGAGCAGGTTGCCGGTGCGCAACTGCCCGCGCAGGCCGCGCTCCACGAGATGCCGCAGCAGTTGCTGGTTTTCGGCCGTCCCGCGTTCGGGAACCGGCGTGCCGTGAGCACGCCGCCTCAGGCGATCGGGATACAGTTCCAGCGTGACGGGCATCGTGAAGCTGTGCGTCCCCGGATCGTAGTCGACGCCGATATCCGTCACCTGGCCGAGCACAATGCCGCGAAAATCCACCGCGGCACCGACCGACAAGCCGCGCAGCGACTGATTGAAATTCATCACCGCACGCACGGGCGTGCCGTCCGGCGCGCGCATCGCATCGGCTTCGTCGGACGCGAGGCGGAAGCTCGTGTGGTCCGCTGCCTGCGGTCCCGGCGCCTGGCCAGGCGGCGCGCGGAACGAGAGACCGCCAATCAGGATCGACGTGACGGATTGCGTATTGACGACGAAGCCGTTGGAATCGAGCCGCACGTTCACGCCGCTTGCATGCCACCAGCGCGAATTGGTGCCGACGTACTGATCGTACGGCGCGGCCACGAACACCTGCATCGTGACGCCTTTACCGTCCTTGTCGAGAGAAAGTCCGTACACCTGACCAACCTGCATGCGTCGGTAAAAGATGGGGGAGCCGATGTCGATAGAGCCGAGCGACTCCCCATGCAGCGTGAAGCGACGGCCCTTCTGGTCGCCGGTGACGGGCGGGGGCGCTTCGAGACCGACAAACGCGTGCTGGGCGTCTTCCGAGCGGCCGGCGTCCACGCTGATATAAGCCCCCGAAAGCAGCGTGCCGATTCCGCTGACGCCGCTTGCGCCGATTCGCGGACGTACCACCCAGAAGCGCGTGTCCTTCACCGCGAAGTCGTCGGCCTGCTTGCTCAATTGCACCGCCACCTCCACGTGCGAATGATCTTTTGAGAGCGTGATCGCTTTGACCGAGCCGACCACGACGTCCTTGTACTTGACCTGGGTCTTGCCCGGTTCGAGGCCTTCGGCATTGTTGAAACTGATCGTAATCACCGGGCCGCGTTCGGTGATCGACTTGACGACAAGTGCAACGCCGATCAGCGCCGCGATCAGCGGCACGACCCAGACGAGGGAGGGGAGCCAGTTGCGGCGCGGCTCGACGTCTGGATCTGGGGCATCCGGCATGGGGGAGTCTTCTCGCTTATTCATGGGGTAGCTCGGTAGCGGGGCTGGACGTGGGCGGGCTTGCGCCTTCGACGTTGTCCCAGATCAGTCGCGGGTCGAATTGCATGGAAGCCAGCATAGTCAGGATGACTACACAACCGAAGGCGAGCGCTCCGGGGCCGGCGGTGATGACCGCAAGCGACTCGAAACGCACCACGGCGACGGTCAGCGTAATCACGAACACGTCGAGCATCGACCAGCGGCCGATGCGCTCGACCATCCGGTACAGCTTTACGCGCTCCATGGGACGCCATGTCGAACGACGCTGCGCGGTAACGGCCAATAACGCGAGGACGCTCAGCTTGAGCATCGGCACAAGAATGCTCGCGACGAATACGACAATGGCGAGCGGCCACGACCCGGAGGTCCAGAAATAGATGACGCCGCTGATGATCGTGTCGTCTTCCGAACCGACCAGCGACGACGTATGCATGACCGGCAGCAGATTGGCCGGTACATACAGAATGGCAGCCGAGATCAACAGGGCCCAGGTACGCGACAGACTGGCGGGATGGCGGGCGTGCAGGCGGGCGCCGCAACGCGTGCAGGACTGCGCGCCGCCGCCGGCCGCGCGCGGTGCGACGCGCGAGCAGGCGTGACAGACGAGCAGCCCGGCGTGGGAGGCGGTCAGTGTCTTCATTGCGCAGGACGCTGGTTGTGCCATGGACCGCGCGGCGCGACAGTCTGCCGCGAGCTGCTGCGGATGCCGCCAGGAGGTGCGGCGCGACGCGTGTGAATTTCATCGGCGAGGTCCCAGAGTGTGCGGGGATCGAACATCACGACGAGCACCAGAAACAGCGTGAGCGCACCGAATGCGAACAGCGCCACGCCGGGCACGACGTGCGCGAGGCTCACCATCTTCACGATGGTAACGAGCACGCCGAGCATGAACACTTCGATCATGCCCCACGGCCGCACGAACCGGATCGCGCGCAAGATGCGATTGAAGGCTGGTGGTACATAGCCCTGACGAACCGCGACCAGCACGTACAGCAGCGCCGCGAGTTCGGTCAGTGGAAACAGCACGGTCGAACAGAACACCATTGCGGCGACGAGTTGCATGTCCTGATTCCACAGCGTGACGAGCGCGCCCAGGAGGCTCGTACGCGAGGTGATGCCGCCGGTTTCCAGTTCGAGGAGAGGCGAGCCCAAGGCGATGACAAACGTGAACAATGATGCAAGCGTAAGGGCGCATATGCCGTCGAGCGGGCGCGCCATGCCGCGATACAGGACCGCGCCGCAGCGCCGGCAATACGCGCACGACTTGCCGCGCAGCCGCGGCTTGCGGAACAGCGCGTCGCACTCGTGGCAGGCAATCAGGTTGTCGTGATTCATAGGAACGTCGGCATCAGGTTCGGCGATGGCTGCGGCGCACTGCCTCCATCGCCGCGCGTTGCATCACTCGCGCTCATTCATGGTTCGACGGCCTGCCACGAACGATCCGGATCGAACGCTCTGAGTGCAGCGGCTCTTCGCGATGATTCGTAGCCGAGGTTCTTTTGATAAACCTGGCCGTCCTGATTAACGATGAAACTCATCACACCGGTCTTGCCGTATTCGGCGGGCCAGGCAACGAGGCCATAGCCTTTCGCCAGCTTGCCGTTTTCCAGGTAATCCAGCGGCCCGCCTTTCGCGTGCGGACCCTGTGCGGTCAGAATACGGAAGTGATAGCCGTGGTAGCCCTGTTTGCTGACTGAACCGATTTTGGGCATCGCGGCTGCGAGCGGGCCGAGCGGGCTTTGCGCTTCGCCGGACGCGGTGGGCCAGTAGAGTCCGTCGCGTTTGCCGGGCGTGCTGATGAGGCGCTGCGCGAAGTGGCCGGCCAACGCGCGATAGTCCCGTTGCGCATCGAGGTAAGCAAGCGAGGTCTGGATCGCCGCGTGCTCGTTGCGGCCGATTCGCCGTGTGAGAATTTCGTCGCTGCCTGCGGCGGGATCGAAGCGCCAGCCGTCTGCTGCCTGCACGAGCGGAATGGGCAGCGTCCAGCCGCTCGTGCCGACCGACAGATGCTTGCTCGGGCGGCCGTGCAGCGGCGCGGCGTCGTCGATGATCCGATGGCCGGCGGCCCATGCGCCCAGGAACTCGTAGATGTCTTCCTCGCCGACGTCCTTCGACGGAATGAAGCGGTTGTAGTACTTGCCGAGCACCTGTTGCATCGCCGCTTGGTCGTTGGTGGCGAGCGCGTCGACGAATGCGGCGACGGCGGCGTCCGGCGTCGGGTAGACGGCCTGAGCGTGCGCCGGTGCAGTGCAGGCAAGGAGTGCCGAAAGCGCAACCGTAGTGCGGGCGAGGTGACGCGACAAAGGCAAAGCAGTGACTTTCGCGACGCTAGCGCGAATCGATTGAATGCGGTTCATGAGCGGCTCCTGGATGTCGTTCAACGTTGGCGGCCCAGATGGCGCTGGCCGCCGCCGCTCGCGCCGAGGCCGCCATGTGGCTGTGCAGCGGCTGGGCCGAGCGCGTTGCGTGGCTGCGCGCCGCCCGTGTCGAGACCGCCGCGCTCCTGCGCCCCACTGGTGCCGAAACGCCCGCGCTCCTGAGCGCCGCCTGCGCCCGAGCTTCCGCGCTCCTGTCCGCCGCCTGCGCCGAAGCCATTGCGCGCGCTACCTTGCGCCTCGCGGCTCGCCTGCCCGCGCTGAATGTCCTGCCGCGCGGCTGCGCCGTTGCCGGCGCCGCGCAGGGCGTTGTCGCGATTCAGGTTTTGCGCGCTCGCCCGAACGTTTCCTCCGTTCGTACCGCCGTGCTGAATGCTTTGCAGGCGCTCGCTGGCGTTGCCGCCCAGATTCTGGCCGGTGCGGCTCTGCAACGCCTGCTGTGCCTGCGCACGAGAGGCCGAGACGTCACGCCCGCGGTACGTGTCGCGCTGCGCACTGCCCAGATTGGCGGACGCGTTGCGGTTGAACGTCGTGTCGCGGTTCCATCGTGCCGTGTTGCTGTTCACGTCGAGGCGCCGGTTCACGTTGATGTTGTTGTACCGGTTCACATTGATGTTGACGCTGTGGTTGTTCCAGTTGACGTCGCTCCACAGCGCGCTCGTGATGGCCACGCCCACGCCGAACGCGAGGCCGGCGGCGAGTCCGCTCGCGGCCGCATAGCCCGGAGGCGGCGGCACATAGACCGGCGGATAGGCGGGGTAGGGCCACGTTCCGTAGACCACCGTCGGGTTATACGTGGGCACATAGACGACCTGCGGGTTGGCCGGCACGATCTGGATGGTGCTCTCTTCGACGATGACCTTTTGTTGCTCGCTCGTCTTCAGATTGCCGGTTTGCTGCGCCTGTCTGCGCAAACGCTGGACCGAGTCCATCACGTCGTTCGGCTGCGCGAGAAACGCATTGCCGAGTTGCGCGACCCAGTCGGGCTTGGACGCCATGGTGGCGAGCACCTGCGGAAACGCCACCAGCGACTGCACGCTCGGGTCCCACGATTCGCCCGCGACCGCTCTCACCGCGTCGTCGCCTTTCGTGTTCGGGTGGGCGCGGGACCACGCCGCGGCGGCTGCGATGTCCTGCGGAAAGGTTGAGGCCATCAGCACCTGCGCGAGCAGCGCGTCGGGATAGAGCGCGATAGGCGCGCTTAACGAATCCAGCTGCTGATTGGAAATCCTGGCGGCGGTCTGTGCCTGAGCCGCGGGACTCGCGGCATCGAGCACGGCCGGCAAGCCGGCCAGCACGGCAAGCGCAATAAGCGTTGCCTTCTGGTTTGCGCCTGAGCGTTTCACGATGAAATCTCCGTGTGTCGAAGTTGCATGTCTCGTTGGGGGGAGGGCGAGCGCAAACCGTGGTTGCGCGCCCGCATGAGCGTGGTGCGTGGCCCGTGGGCCGCGGCATGATAAACATCGGACTACGAAATGATGCGTATCCGAACGGAATATCGGGAGGCGCTGCGTCGGGCTTTTATTGCGAACCTCTATCCCCTTCAATGGCGAGATTATTAGCTCTTTTTCATGCGGAATTGCAATGCCTGAATAGAACAAATTCGGGTTGAAGTCGGTGAAAAGATCACCTAAGACAACGTTCCAAAAAATGACTTTAGGGCGATCAAATAGTGTTTTGAAAAAACGTATGTATGCCTAATCATCGTCTTGCTTTTGGCCATGAGCTTTCCTATCTTCAATGCGAGAGGGGCTTGGTGACCCGCATCGTAGCGCAGGAATCGATGTCCGCGGTGTTAAGTAAAGCTGTTCGCGTTTAGCTGTATGGGGCTCCGTTGCGGCAGACCTGTTAAGTAAGATGCATGGCGTATCGGCTGCGCAGGCAGCGCTTGGGTGGCGCTTAGATAGCGCTTAGATAGCGCTTAGGCAGCAATATCCAAAAGATCAGCGTTACTGAATAAAGGCATCAAATGAAGCGATTCGCCGCAGTGGTCCTGGCAAGCGCGAGCGTGCTTGCTTACGCTCAAAAACCGGCAACCTATCCCGCGCATGGACAAAGCCAACAGCAGCAACTGTCGGATGACGGTGCGTGTTACGCCTGGGCGAAGCAGAGCACCGGCATCGATCCGGCTGTCGTCGCGCAGACGCCCGCGCCACCACCGGGCCCGACCGGCGCACGCGTCAGAGGCGCGGCGCGCGGGGCGGCGGCCGGCGCGATCGTCGGCGACGTGAGCGGCAATGACGCGGGTCACGGCGCCGCGGTGGGAGCGGCCGCGGGCGCGCTCGCCGGCGGGGCGCGCAGCCGTCAACAGCACGCGGCACAGGCGCAGGCTGCCGAGGCTTCGCAGCAATCGGCGATGAACACCTATTGGCGTGCGTACGGCGCTTGCATGCAAGGCAAGGGCTACACGGTCCAATAGCACGCGCTATGAAGGCAGTGACGCGGCAGAGGCCGCAAACGTCGAGCAGCGGCGAGGCGATCGGAGCCAGTCAGTCGGCGCGATGCTCGAGCAACGTGAGTCACTGTGCCACGGAGGCAAGCAGCGACACCGGCACGCCGTGACAGCTTTCTGTCGCGACCACGGTGACGCCTGAGTTGCCGCCGGGCTTCACGCCGGTCTCATACGAAGAGAATTGCCTGTCGACGCGCACGAGGTTCAGCGGCCACGAGGCCCGCGAGAGCCGTTCATGTGCGATCGAGCCGACCCACAGCGGCATGGCGGACGTGCCGTTGTCGACTGCATAGCCGCTCGGCCAGAAGCGCAGCACGTCGCGCTGGTTGCGCGTGCCGCCCGGCCGCATGAAAACGAGCGACGAAGGCACGCCGTTGTTCAGCTTAGGCAACACGGGCAATGCAGTAGCGGGCACATCCGGCGAGGCGAGCGAGAGCAGGCTATGCGCGGACAGATCGGTGCCCTCCAGCCATCCCTCGTCGCGCAGTTGGCGGCGCAGCGATTCGCCGTCAGAGACCCATTGCAGCGTGAGCGGCTCCTTGCGATCCCCGCCCATGTCCGAGCGATAGCAGGGCAGTTGCTTCCACACCGAATGGGTCCACTGTTGCTGCGTGACGTGCGCGAGCGGCAACGCAGCGGCGGCGCCGGGCGGAGCGGCCATCATCCCGAGACCGGATTGCACGCCCACGCTCGCGAGCACGACCCCCAGCATGATGGCCGGCATCCAGCGGCGCGCGGGCGGCGGCTCGGGGTGCCGCACGATTGCACTGAGCGCGACAATGGCGACCCACATATAGGCGAGCGCCGCGCCGCCGATCGCGTCCGACAGCCAGTAACCGCCGAAGTACACGCCCGCGAGCGCAACGAGGATCACGACGAGGGTCGTCGCCGTGACGACGAAGACCCCTTCGAGCATGCCGACCCGCCTCGCGAGCAGAAAGGCGAGGAAGCCGTACACGATGACGGCGGCCGCCACGTGATTGCTCGGAAACACGTAGGCCTGCGTCATCAGCCCGTTGGGCGCTGCGCGCTGCATCGCCAGTTGCAGGGCGAAGATCAGCATCTGCGAAAAGACCACGGCCGCGAGCCAGTAGCCGATGGTGCGCCAGCGCCGCTCCCACGTCATCCACAGCGTGACCGCGACGATCAGCGCGGCGAGCGTGCCGGTGCTGCCGAGCGTCGCGAGGCCGGCGAGCACGGCGTCGCCCCACGGCGTACGCACCGATTGCATGAAGCGATAGACGGACTGGTCGACGTGCGTGATGGGATCGCCCGTGATCACGTCTTCGAGAATCCCGAAAAAGAGTGCGCCGCACGCGAGCACGATCAGCGAGGCGACGAGGATGCTCGTCGCGTCCGGTGCTTCGGGGTCGAGCAGCCTGCGCGCGGCACGGCCAAGCGGCCCCGGGTGGCGGCACGCCCAGCTGCCGAGATGACGGCCGGCCGCATTCGACCACGCGTGGGCGTGCGAAAGCAGGAGTGCCGCTGCTCGATAGCTGAGCCAGATGCTCGCCACGAGCAACGCGAGAATCACAACGAGCCTGAACGACACCGCGCCGGCGAGCAGCACCGACGCGCCGAACACGACGCCCGGCAGGATATGGGCCGGCGCCCACAGCAGCGCGGACAGCACGTTCATCGCGTAAAAGCGCACGGGCGGCATGCCGAGCATGCCGGCGACGACCGGCACGATCGCGCGCAAGGGCCCGACGAAACGCGCGAGCACCACGCTCTTCGCGCCATGCTTGCGGAAAAACCGGTAACCGGCGTCGAGGACTTCGGGATGACGGGAGAACGGCCAGAGCCTGACGATCCGGCTCTTGTAGCGGCTGCCGAGCCAGAAGCTCAAGCCGTCGCCGGCGACGGCGCCCGCTATCGCCCACGCGAGCACCCAGCCGAGGCCGAGCGAGCCGGTGCCGGTGAGCGCGCCCGCGAGGAACATCGCGGTACTGCCGGGAATGAACGTGCCGATGACGGCAACCGCCTCGAGAAAGGCCGCGAGAAACACGACCGTGAGCATCCATTCCGGATGGCCGGCCAGTAGATGCAGGAGGTGGACGTACGCTTGCTCCATCGTGCGCGATCAGCCGTTTGGGCGCCGTTTTTGGCGTGACGACCGATCATAACGCGCACGCAGCAGTTCTATGGCTCGCTCAGTCTCATTTCTCGCGCGCCGGTGGTAGCCCGGTTCATACGCCGGTTCATACGCCGGGTCGCGCGAGAGCCGTCAAACGGTCAGGAAGCCGTGAGCGTGTCGCCCGAGACGTGCACGCGTTCGCCGATCTGCACGGGCGGCTGCGTCTGATAGTCGAAGTTGCGGTAGCTGCCGTCCTGCATGCGCACCTGAACCTGGTAGGTGGTCTGCTTGCGTACCGCGTGTTCGATGCCGTTGCCTGCCAGCCCGCCGCCCACCGCACCCGCGATGGTAGTCAGAATCTTGCCGCGTCCGCCGCCGATCTGGTTGCCGACCAGGCCGCCGGCAACCGCGCCGCCGAGCGCGCCGAGACCGGTTGTCGGCTCGGGCGACTGCACCGTGTTGATGGCGACCACTTCGCCGCTATACGGGTCCGCCGGGACCGGCCGCGCCGCGGCGGGTTCGTTGGCCGTCTGGTAGCCGTCATTGCCGGCATATCGCGGCGCTGCCGTGCCGCCGCTATGCGTGCGATGAACCGGCGGCCTGACAGGCGCTGCGTGCGGGACCGGCTGTTGTGCCGTTTGCGCGATGGCCGGCTGCGGCGCCTGCGTCGCACTGAGCGCCCCGCTTGCGGTTTGGGCGGCCACTGTCGACGGTGCGGGCGACGGTTCGGTCACCGCATGCGAACTGGGCAACAAGCCGGTCATGGCGGCGATCCCCGTCGCGCTTGCGAGGATGACGGCGACGGCCGCGCCGGCGATCAACGGATGGATACGGCTGCGCGGGGAAGTGCTGGTTGTGACGTTCGTGTTCATGGCGGACTCCGCGGGTAGATGCCTGCAATAACGCTCGCGGGAAGCGTCCGGTGCACGCTCCGCCCGCGCGCGTTTGTAAGCATTTGTACGACCTGCCACGGTGGCAAGCCGCGCGAGCGCCGAGGCGGACAGAACCTGTTACGAGCGTGAACGAAGCCCGCGCCGGCTCGTCATACCGGGTGAGCAGCGCGTTATCTGACGGAGTGGAGCAATGAATATCGCAACTGGCCGTTTTGCGGCGGCGGTCATGATCACGGCGTGTCTGTCCGGCGCGAGCGGACTGGCGTGCGCGCAGACAGGCGGCAACCGCGCGGGCAATGGCGGCTTGAGCGCGGCGCCTTCGAGTGGAAACGCGGCGGGCGGCGCGGGCGCGATCGGCTCGACGCTCAGCCCCACGCCGGGGCTTGCGACGCCTGGCGGCGCGCTGGGCAGCGGCCCGGCCGGCGGCACGGGCGCGGGCACGGGCCTCGGGCTCGGCGCAAGCCGCGTGCCCAACAGCATGCGCGCGAACGGCACGAGCCTGAACCAGAACCCCGACCCGCGAGTGCCCAACCTGAGCGGCAGATCCGCGGTGCCGCGCTAGGCAGACGTGCGTGCGCCGCGGGTCGGGTCGGGCCGGCCGCGGTCTGTCGCCTGAACCCGGCTCGGCGGCTTAAAATAGTTGTTCCATCCACCGGTTCATTCGACGACAGGAAGCGCGCATGGCATACGGCGAGCACAACTACAAGGTTTCCGTGCAGTGGACAGGCAATCGCGGCAGCGGCACCTCCGGCTATCGCGACTACGGCCGCGATCATGTGATCGCTTCGGGAAGCAAGCCGGCCATTCCCGGCTCGTCCGACGCCGCATTTCTCGGCGACGCGAGCCGGTGGAACCCGGAAGACCTGCTCGTCGCCTCGGCGTCGGCCTGTCACAAGCTGTGGTATCTGCACCTCTGCTCGGACGCGGGCATCGTCGTGGTGGATTATCGCGACGACGCCGAAGGAACCATGCTCGACAGCCCGCAGCAGGGCCGCTTCTCGCAGATCGTGCTGCGCCCGCGCGTGGTCCTTCAGGCCGGTGCCGACGTGGAATTGGCGCGGCAGCTGCATCACACGGCGCACGAGAAGTGCTACATCGCAAACTCGGTCAATTTTCCGATTCTGTGCGAGCCGGTGATCGAAACGCACGCCAGCTGAACGGCTGGCGGCAACGCGTGCGATAAGCGGGGCGCCGGCGCCGCCTTCAGCGATTGCCGTCGAGCAGCTCGCCCAGCAGTTCGTCGAACGCGGCCTGGGCGTCTTCGAGTTCCTGCAGCGCGGCGTCGAAGGTCTGCAGCGCGAATTGCGAGGGCTTGCCGCTGCCGGCCGGCGGGAACTGCGACTGCAACGACGCAAAGGCGCTTTTCACCCGCTGCGTCGCGGTCAGGACGCGCTCCATGGCGGCCGTTTCTTCTGCGCGCGCTTTTTCGTGATCGATGTTGTCCATGGGAACTCCGTGTTCGTCGATGCGGCTCGCGCCGCGTGAAATGGCGTGACTATGCCACGTTCGCGCTCACAACAGCGGCAAGCCGCCGTCGGCCTTCACTTCGCGCAACGATAACGCCGACTCCACCGACGTCACGCCCGGCAGGCTGCGCATCTGGTCGCGCATGAACGTGCCGTAGTCGTCGAGGTCGCGCGCCACCACTTGCAGGATATAGTCCGCGCTGCCCGACACGTTATGACACGCGATGATGCGCGGGATGGCCTGCACCTCGCGCTCGAAGCGGTTGGCGAGATCCTTGTCGTGCACGGCAAAGCGCACAAGCACGAAAGCGACCACGCCGAAGCCGAGCGCCGGGCGCGCGAGCACGGCGCGGTACTGGCCGATGTAGCCGTCGTTTTCGAGGCGCTTCAGGCGCCGCGCGCAAGGCGTTTCGCTCAGGCCGACGAGTTCGGCGAGCTTCGCATTGGACATGCGGCCGTCTTTCTGAAGCGCGGCGAGAATCGCGCGGTCGATCTTGTCGAGGTCGGTTGACATGGGCGGGCGCTTTGGGTGTCGTGGCGAAAATCGGTCGAAAACGCCGCGATATTAGCGCATTCCTCCATTGCTGATTTCATGAGATCCGAAATTCGCCAACAAACCCTCCGCCGACAATAGCAACATAGAGCCCTGAACACGGAGGCTCACATGATTTCCGCACACTTGCTCGCTGTCTATATTGCCGCGCTGCTGGTCGTCTACGCGATGCCCGGCCCGGACATGGCGCTGATCCTGCAAACGAGTATCGGGCGCGGCGTGCGCAGCGGCTTCGCGGCCGCGTGCGGGCTCGGCGTGGCGCGCGCGATCCACGTGACGCTGTCGGCTTGCGGCGCGGCCGCGCTGCTTCGCAACGCGCCCTGGCTCTACGACGTCGTGCGTTACGGCGGCGCGGTTTATCTCGCGTGGGTCGGCATTCAGATTTTCCGCTCGCCGGTGTTCGCGCTGCCCGACGCCGGCGCAAAGCGCGCTGGGTCGGCCGATGAAGCCGGCTCGACCGGGCACGCTTTCGGCGCGAGCGTGCGCCAGTTGCGGGCTGCGTTCGTCAAAGGCTTGTTGACCAATCTGCTGAACCCGAAGGCGCTGCTGTTCTGCTCCGTGCTGTTGCCGCAGTTCCTGCGGCCGGAGGCGGGACCGGTCTCGTTGCAGATGATCGAGCTCGGTTCGGTGCTGCTTGCCGTCGGCATGTGCTTCGACTTGGCCTATGCGGTCGGCGCCGCGCGCATCGCGCAATGGGTGCGCGCGCATCCGCTTGCGCAGACGCTGCAGCGCTGGACTTTCTCCGCGGCGCTGATCGGCTTTGCAGTGCGGCTGTCGCTCGATTGAGGGCGTGGCCGGGCTGGCCGTGCCGGTAGCATGGGGCGGCGCTATCGGTTCAGCTTGCGCTCGCGGCGCGAGCGGTCGTCGATAATTTTTTTGCGGTGCTTGTCTTTCATCTTCTTCCAGCTTTTGCATTCGTCGCGCGTGCGCAGGCAGCCGATGCAGTAGCCGGTTTCGCTGTCGAATTTGCAGATGTCGATGCAGGGCGATGCAGTGCTCATGTCGGGCTAAGAGGTCGTGAATGGGTGACACGTGCGGCGACTGTCGCACAGCCTCGACTCGTGCGCCAGGTGATTGTGTTAATAAAGGCGATAGCGCGCCGGCCTGCGCGCGCACCGTCGCGCGCGGCCACACCAGGAACACCCATGACTTATCGCTGATGAAAACTCTGCTGCTTTACGCGATTACCGCCGTTGCCGAAATTCTCGGCTGCTATTTGCCGTGGCGCTGGCTGAAGGAGGGCGGCCCGCTCTGGCTGCTACTGCCGGGCGCGCTCAGCCTCGCGCTCTTTGCCTGGCTGCTCACGCTGCACGGCACCGCCGCCGGCCGCGTGTATGCGGCGTACGGCGGCGTGTATGTGGCGGTGGCGATTGCGTGGCTGTGGTGCGTCGACAAGGTGCGCCCGACGCTCTGGGACGCAGCCGGCGTCGCGGTGACGCTGGCCGGCATGGCAATCATCGCCTTCCAGCCGCGCGTGTGACGGCTGCGCTTACTTGAGCCCGCCGAGATAGTCGAGCTTGCCGAGTTCCACCCCGTTATGGCGCAAGATGTCGTACGCCGTGGTCACGTGGAAGAAGAAGTTCGGCAGCACGAAACCGAGCAGATACGACTGGCCCGTGAACTCGATCGGGCCGGTGCGCATTTTCAGTGTGATCGCGCGTTCCTCGGATCCGTCGATCTGCTGCGGGCTGAATTCCTTCAGATAGTCGATCGTCTTTTGAAGGCGGGCATGCAACTCGTCGAAAGTCTGCTCGACGTCTTCGTATTTGGGCGCTTCCACGCCCGCCAGACGCGCGGCGCAGCCCTTGGCGGTATCGCTCGCGATATACACCTGGCGCACGAGCGGCAACATGTCCGGCGCGAGGCGGGCGTTCGTGAAGACCGACGGTTCGATCTGCTTCGCGGCGGCGTGCGCCTGAGCCTTCCCGAGGATGGCTTGCAGATTGGCGAGGCCGCGGATCAGCACGGGCAGTGATGCTTGATACATCGAAATTGACATGGGGTTCCTCGGATTCTTCGATCGTGCGCGCACGACGCGCGCGAGGCAATGTAACGGCGCAATGGCCGCTGCAGCATCATAGCGGAGCGCTGCGGACCGTGCATGAGACGGCCGCCGCGTTAGCCATCCGGCCGACTGCCGCGCATGCCGGAACTGTGGTCGAATGCATGGGTCCGAAGGTTTGCGCAGTCGTGCGCGCAGCACCTTGTAATAGCTGTCGTCGGTCAGCGAGTGGATGGGGCGCCCGCGCCGCTCCGCGTCGCAGCCGGCGCCGTCATGCCAGGAGGAGAACCGATACATGGCCACCAAGCACCCGCTGCCCGGAAGCGAGCGAACGGTAGAACAAGGTTCGAAACTGATCGGAGCCTGCGATCCCGCGGAGAAGATCGAGGTTTTCGTCATGCTGCGCCGCCAGCAGCAGGCGCAGTTCGACGCGCTCATGAGCCGCATCGAAGCCGGCGACCCCAACGTGCAACCGCTGTCGCGCGAGGCATTGGCCAAAGACTATGGCGCCGCCCCCGGCGACATCGCCAAAGTCAAGGCATTTGCCGCCGCGCATGGACTGACGGTGGTGCGTGAGGACGCAGCCGCGCGCTCGGTGCTGCTGTCCGGCACCGTCGCGCAATTCCAGAGCGCGTTCGAAGTCAGGCTCGACAAATATGAGCACCATACGGCCGGGGAATTCCGCGGCCGTACCGGCGCGGTCAACGTGCCGGACGATCTGCATGGTGTTGTCGAGGCGGTGCTCGGGCTCGACAACCGCCCTCAGGCGCGGCCGCACTTTCGCATCCGGCCGCCGTTTAGCGCCGCCAGAACGCACCAGGCTTCGTTCACGCCGCTGGAACTGGCCTCGCTCTACCAGTTTCCGCAAGGCGACGGCGACGGGCAGTGCGTCGGCATTATCGAGCTGGGCGGCGGCTACGATCCGGCGGATCTCAAATCCTATTTCGCGAGCCTCGGCGTGCCCGCGCCCATGGTGAAGTCCGTGAGCGTCGATCAGGCGCGCAACGAACCGACCGGCGATCCCAACGGGCCCGACGGCGAGGTCACGCTCGACATCGAGATTGTCGGCGCAATCGTGCCGGGCGCCACGATTGCGGTGTATTTCGCGCCGAACAGCGATGCCGGTTTTATCGACGCGGTCAGCCGCGCGGTGCACGATACGGTCAACAAACCGTCGGTGATTTCCATCAGTTGGGGCGGTCCGGAGTCGGTCTGGACGAGCCAGTCGCTGGCGGCGTTCAACAGCGTGCTGCAAAGCGCGGCGGCGCTCGGTGTGACGGTGTGCGCGGCGTCGGGCGACAGCGGGTCGAGCGACGGCGCCGGCGGCGGCAATCACGTGGATTTCCCGGCGTCGAGTCCCTATGTGCTCGCGTGCGGCGGCACGAGCCTGAGCGCGTCGGGCAGCGCGATCACGCATGAGGTGGTCTGGAACGACGGCCCGCAAGGCGGCGCGGGCGGCGGTGGCGTCAGCGCCGCGTTTGCACTGCCCGCGTGGCAGGATGGGCTCTCGGTGGTGTCGTCGGCGGGCGGCAAAAAGCCGCTCGCGAAACGCGGCGTGCCGGATGTCGCCGGCGACGCTTCGCCGCTCACGGGCTACACGGTGCTCGTTGCGGGCACGCAAACGGTGGTGGGCGGCACGAGCGCCGTCGCGCCGCTGTGGGCCGGGTTGATCGCCCGCATCAACGCGGCCCGAGGCGCGAGCGCGGGCTTCGTGAACCCGAAGCTGTACAAGGCGGCGGGCGCGTGCAACGACATCACGCAGGGCAACAACGGCAGTTTCGCGGCATCCGCGGGCTGGGATGCCTGCACGGGACTCGGCAGTCCCAATGGTCAGAAGGTGGCCGCCGCACTATAGTCGGCAGGAGGGTCGGCAAGGAGGTCGGCAACCAGCTCGGCAACCAGTTCGGCAACCCCTTGCAGTACCGGCACAAGACGTGAACGTACCCATGGAGCGATCATGACAGGCACAGAGCCAGCGTCCGTTAGTCCGCAGTCGCCGCACAATTCAGAAGCTTCCGCGAAACCCGCCACGCCTCACGGCAAGCGCAAGGCGGCCGATCAACCTTTCTTCGATCCGGTCGCCTACGGTAACGGGCCGGACGATTCCGTGACCGCGACCGACGAGAGCGCGGCGATCACGCATCACTCGGTCACGATAGGCGGCAAGAAGATCGATTACACCGCGACGGTCGGCCATCTGGTGATCGTCGACCCGAGCAGTTCTGAGCCGGCGGCGCGCATGTTCTACGTCGCCTTCACGCAGGACAACCAGAAAGAGGAAACCCGGCCGCTCACGTTCTTCTATAACGGCGGGCCGGGTTCTTCGGCGGTGTTCGTGCTGCTCGGCTCGTTCGGGCCGCGCCGCATCAAGACGTCGATGCCGAACTTCACGCCGCCCGCGCCCTACACGATCGAGGACAATCCGGACAGCCTGCTCGACCGGAGCGACCTGATTTTCATCAATCCGGTCGGCACCGGCTATTCGGCGGCGATCGCGCCGAAGAAGAACCGCGACTTCTGGGGCGTCGATCAGGACGCCGATTCCATTGCGCAGTTCATCAAGCGTTTTCTGACGAAGAACAACCGCTGGAATTCGCCCAAGTATCTGTTCGGCGAGTCGTACGGCACGGCGCGCAGCTGCGTCGTCGCATACCGGCTGCACGAAGGCGGCGTCGACCTGAACGGCATCACGCTGCAGTCGTCGATTCTCGACTATACGCAGGCTGGCAATCCCGTCGGCGCATTGCCCACGGCCGCCGCCGACGCGTGGTATCACAAGAAGCTCGGTGTCGCGCCCCGGCCGACGGATCTCGGCGCGTTCGTCGAAGAAGTCGCCCAGTTCGCGCGCACGGACTATCTTGCGGCGCTGCGCAAATTTCCAACCACGGATTCGGCGACGGTCGAAAAGCTCTCGGAATACACCGGCATCGACAAGACGACCTTGCTCGCGTGGAGCCTCGACATTGCGTCGTACGACAGCCGAGGCAACTCGCTCTTTCTGACCACGCTGCTGAAGTCGCAAGGTCTCGTGCTCGGCGCGTATGACGGCCGCGTCACCGCCATCGGCACCGGCATTGCCGGCAAGATCGACCCGAACTCGGGCGGCAACGATCCGACCATGACCGCGGTGTCGGGCGTCTACACGACCATGTGGAACGTCTACCTGAACGAGCAGTTGAAGTACACGTCGAACTCCGCCTTCACGGACCTCAACGATCAGGCGTTCCAGTTCTGGGACTTCAGCCACATCGACCCGACAGGCGCCCAGAAGGGCGTCGACGACAAGGGCAACGTGATCCTTTACACGGCCGGCGACCTGGCCGCGGTCATGGCGCTCAATCCCGATCTGAAGGTGCTGTCGGCAAACGGCTTTTACGATTTCGTCACGCCGTTCTATCAGACCGTGCTCGATTTGCAGCAGATGCCGCTGCTCAGTCAGCAGGTTCGGCAGAATCTGTCGGCGCGCTTTTATCCGTCGGGCCACATGGTTTATCTGGACGGCGCGTCGCGCACGGCGCTGAAGGCCGACCTTGCGAACATGTACGACTCGGCGGTGGCCAACACCGAAGCGCTTGGCCGGATTCGGGCGCTTCAGGCGCGGGTCGCGCATTAGCGGCGCATTAGCGGCGCATTAGCGGGCAGGGCAGGTGTCCACGGCGGCAGCGGGGCGCCGTGGAGTTCGTGGAAAGCCCGTTAAGACGCACGCCGAAGCTGCGCTTAACGGGCTTTTTTTACGCATGCCTCGTGGATATGTTTTAATTGTCTTGCGAATTGAACTACTGCGCGCCTCGAGAGGCGCGCCGACGAATGAACGCAGGCATTGCAGACAGGCGTCGCACCGGCTGTTCCGGCGACCACAGCGGCAGTATCTTTCGACCCTATTCACCGGCGGTGAGGCTGCGGCGCGCGCATGTTTCGCTTCTGCTGGGTTTGAGCGCGCTCGCGGCGTTGCACGTCGGCCCGGCGCACGCACAGCACGCGGGCATGCTCGACGAGCGCGTGACCCAGCAATCGATCCGCGAGACGATATGCCGGCCGGGCTATGCGAGCGCGGTGGCGCCGCCGTTCGATGAACTCATGGCGCATAAGGACCGGATGCTCGCGGAGCGCGGCATCGACGCCGACGACGGCGCGGACTTCGCGCTCGATCGGCGCGTGCCGGTGGTGCTTGGCGGTTCGCCGGATGCGCCGTCCAACCTCGGCCTTTTGCCTTGGGCGGGGCGCCAGGGCGAGCGGCGCAAGGCGCGCGCGGCGGTCATGCTCAAGCGCTGCGTCTGCGAAGGCAAGCTGAGTCTCGCTGAAGCGCAGGCGGCGATCGTCGGCGACTGGTCTGTGGTCTATTCAGGATTCAGCCAGGCGTCCTGCGACATCAGCCGGCTGGACGTCGCGACCGGTGCGGAGAACCGGCGTCGAACGGAGCGCAGTACGTCTCCGTAAGGTCGCGGCGCGGCTGTGAATGTGCTGTCCCGAGCCGTGAGCCGACTGGCTCCCGCGCTCCCGCGCTCTCGCGCTCCAGCAACGCGCGTCCGCGTTCAATTACCGACCCCACTCATTCCCCGGAGAATTACCATGTCCCAATCATCTCTTGCCGCCGCGACTCTGGCGGCGCTGACGTTGGCGGGCGCAGCCGGCAGCGTGCCCGTCTTCGCCGCCGAGTCCGCCCATTGCGGCACGGCCGACGCGCTGCGGATCCGCGGCGACGTGCCCGCCGCCATCAGCTTTGACGTGTATCGCCAGTTGCGTCCGCTCAATGCACAACGCATCGCGCTTTTCCAGTCCGCGGGCGAAGTGAAACACCTGCCGGACGGACTCGCGGTGTGCGAAGTCGCTGACGACGGGGTGGACGATCCCTCCGCGGTCCTGGTCGAATTGCCGCAGGGCAAGAACGCGTGGTGGGTCAGCGCGGCCAATGTGCAGAACGCCGACTGACGCTCGCCCGCTGTGTTCGGTTTTTCCATCGACGGCATGAGTGCAACGAACGGCGGCGCGCCGCGAGGCCCGCTTCTTGCGACCGGACTCCGCGTGTAACGAGTCGGCGGCGCCGCAGCGCTCAGGCAGCATCGGCCGGCAGGGAGCCTCGCTGACGAACGGACATCGCATGGTTCGGGTACAGTGCAGTGATCCTCGTCGAATGCATGTTTGCCCTTCTGACGCCGCGTCGCATCGCATGTACGATTGGCGGTGACTATCCTCGCGCAGGGCGCTGGCGGGCCCACCGAAATACGGAGATTCCGAATGATTGCTTTCTACCTGTCATTGGCCGCGCTCGGCGCGGCGGGCGCCGCATTCATCCGCGAACTGGCGGCCGCACGGGCTAAAGAGCGCGCGGCATTGCGCCCCGCGCGCGTGCGCGCCGACAGGCGCGGCAGCCGCCGAGGGTAGGCCGCATGAACCTGATCGTGCGCAACATCGCCCCGTCGTGCAGTGAGCAGGAAGTGCGCGAATTCCTTATGCGCGAGCTCGGGCATTACGCGCGCAACGTCGAAGTGATCGACGCCGGCAAGCCCGGCGCCTACGCCACTGTGGAACTGGACGCGCAAGTGCCGTATGTCGGCGAAGTCATCGCGCGGCAGATTCACGGCAAGCATCTGGGCGGCGTGGCGCTGGAGGCAAGCGCCGATCTGTTCACCGACGACCCGCCGCCGGCTCACTAGGCGCCGCTATCGGGGGGCCGAGGGCGGGGGCCCGGAGCTCAGCAGCCGAGGTCCGACGCCCAAACCCCAAGCCCAACGCCCAAGCCCAACGCGCCTCATTCCCCCGCTGCCGGCTGCGGCCAGTCGAACGGCGTGTACGGCAGCGCCCGTTTATGCCGCGTCGCATGGTAGAAACGCAAGATGATAGTGCGCGCCTCGTCGCTGACCGGCTTGCCTTCGAGAAAGTCGTCGATCGTCTCGTATGGAACGCCGTAGGCCTCTTCGTCCGGTCGTTGCGGACGCAACGCTTCGAGGTCCGCTGTCGGCACCTTGTGCGCGAGCGCGTCGGACGCGCCCAGCGCCTTCGCGACCGCGCGCACGCGGCGCTTGTTGAGTCCAGCGAGCGGCAGCACGTCGGCGCCGCCGTCGCCGAACTTTGTAAAAAAGCCCATCAGCGATTCGGCGGCGTGGTCCGTGCCGATCACGACGCCCGCGCGCGTGCTGGCCACGGCGTACTGCGCGATCATTCTTTGCCGCGCCTTGATATTGCCGTGCACGAAGTCTTCCTGCGCGTCGTCGGCGAACGGCAGGCCGCTTTGGTGCAGCGACGCGAGCATGGCGTCGGCGGCCGGCTTGATGTCGATGGTCAGCGTCTCGTCCGCGCGAATGAAGGCGAGCGCCTGCTGCGCGTCCGCCTCGTCTTTCTGCGCGCCGTGCGGCAGGCGTATCGCGATGAAGCGGGCATCGTAGCGTTCGCCGCGCAGACGCTCGACGGCCAGTTGGGCGAGCCGCCCGGCCGTCGTCGAATCCACCCCGCCGCTGATGCCGAGCACATAGCTCTTCAGGCCATTGCCACGCAGGTAGTTCGCGAGAAAAGACACTCGACGCTCGATCTCCGAGTGGGCGTCGAACCCGGTGGTGAGGTGCATTTCCGCTGCGATGTCTGCCTGAAGCGCGGTCGGATCGGTCTGCTTCATGGTGCTGTTGCTCCTTGCATCGTGGATGCAGTATCTGACAAGGTCTGCCCCCACCTGAGCACGTAGCGGACCCGCCTGAGCGCAATCGACAGATCGCCATGCGCTGCGTAACATCTCCGGTTCCGAGCGCCGCATCGACCTGCGAGCAGCCCATAATAATCACATCAGTGCGAACCCGCGATGAACGACTTCGAGCGGCCTCGCCCGCCTGTATTGAACCGCCCGGCTTTCACACGAGTCGCGCGGCGAATGAGCTTTCTCATGCAATGCGCATTGAGACGGCCGCGCCATCCTTGCACTGGCGTGGACGCGTTGCGCCTCCTCGCGCGCGAACCGGCTTCAGCGCTCGCGCGTTTCCTTTGCTTCGCTGCGCTCGTTGTGCCGGCTTGCGCGAGTCTCGCCCTCACTTCCCCCGCGGCGGCGAGCGGGGCGGCTTCTTCCGGCGCTGCGCCGTCCGTGGGGTTGTCCGGCAGGCTCCCGGTCGCCGCACCGGACGCGGCCGGCGTCGTGGACCCGCGCCGCGCGCTGGCGCTGCACGATGTGTTCGTGCGGCAGGTCACCCGCCGGCTCAACGTGCCGGCCGGCGAGCAGCGCGCGTACGCCGACCGTCTCCAGGCGGCGTTGCGCGAGCACGCGCTCGGCCAGCTGTCGGGTGAATACGTCGTAATGGTCGACCGCAACGCCAACGTGCAGGCGCTCTTCATCTACTTTCGCGCGACGCCCGCCGACGCGTGGCGGATGATCGGCGCGTCGCCCGTGTCCACCGGCCGGCCCGGCGAGTTCGATCATTTCGTGACGCCGCTCGGCGTCTTCGAACATACGCCCGCCAACATGGATTTCCGCTCCGAAGGCACGGAGAACGAAAACCATATCCGCGGCTACGGCAAGCGCGACATGCGCATCTTCGATCTCGGCTGGGCGCAGGCCGAGCGCGGCTGGGGCAAGGGCGGCGTGTCGCAGATGCGCTTCCAGATGCACGCCACCGATCCCGAGCGCCTCGAGCCGCTGCTCGGCGTGCGTCATTCGAAAGGCTGCGTACGGATTCCCGCGTCGCTGAACACGTTTCTGGATCACTACGGCATTCTCGACGCGGAATATGCGGCGCTCGTCGATTCAGGCAGATCGCTGTGGGTGTTGAAGAGCGATCGGGAAATCGTGCCGTGGGCAGGCCGCTACATCGTCGTGGTGGACTCGGCGCGCGGCACTCGCCCCGCGTGGGCGCCGGCGCCGGGTGCGAAGGCGCATGCGAAGGTGCCGGCGGGGACCGACACGGCGGACTGATCGACGGACTGCCTGGCGCACTGCGCGACGGACTGCACACGCCGCCGCATTGCGTCAGCCGGTCAGCGCATCAGCAACACCGTGCCCGCGCCGACCATTCCGCCGCAGAGCACGCATGCCCACAACAGCGCGCGCGTGCGTCGATATTCGCGGCCGAGTTCGGCAAGCAGTTGCGCGTTCTGCCCCGGCGTGCGCGCGCGATCGTGCTCGTGTTGCAAGTAGCGCACCGCCAGTTGCGGCACCCGCGGCAGCATGTGCGCAAGATGCGGCAGCTCGCGCGAAATGCGCTTGAACCAGCCGCGATGATCGATGTCGCGCCGCGCGATATCCGCGAGGACGCGCCGCGCAATATTCCATGTGTCGACACCCGGATGGAGCGCGCGCGCCAGCATCTCCGCCTGCTCGAAGGAGCGCTGCGCGGTGGCGAGGCTGCTCGCCACCGCGCCGTCGAAGGGGTGCACCGCGTACAGCAGATGGTGGAACAGCGAGCCCGCCGAGCGGTCTCGCGGGGCCGCCGCGAAGTGCGCTTCGGCACGCGTGCGCAATTCCGCTTCGAGCAGCTCGGCGCGGGTGTCGTGCGGCACGTGCCCGGCGTCTTTATGCAATTGCGCGAGGCGGCCGTAGTCCTGCTCGAACAGCGCGGTCGCGCCGTGCACGAAGAACTCGCGCTCGCCGGTCGACAGGCTCGACATGATGGAAAACTCGGCCAGCACGAGACGCCCGAGGGAATCCGGCTCGATGCTCACGCGTACGCGCCGCGCGTCGAGCGTGGCATGGAAGAAGCCGTGCTCGAAGGCCTGTTCGGTCACCACTTCGACGATATGCGCGGCGAGCGGCGCCAGTTTCACGTGATGTGCACGCAGGCCGCTCAGGTCGCTCGCCGGCAAGGTGGTGATGCGCTGCACGGTCAGCGCGTGGTTCGTGCACAGGTCCCAGATCACGTCCGGCACGACGAGGCGCGAGTCACCTTCGAAATGGTGGCCGGTCTGACTCAGGTTGGCCGCTTCGGCGCGCAGATCGAAGCGGCGCAGGAGGTCGTCGGTAAAGGTTTGGGCGAGCGAGCGCAGCCGCAGGCGGCGCGCCGTGCCCGACAGCTTTTCGAGCCAGCGCGCGACCCAGCGCAATAGCGCGAGTTCGTCGCCGATCTGCTGCAGCTGGCCGGCGCGCAGCAGCTTGATCGCCACCTCGCGATGACCGTTGATCGGCGCGATGAGCCGCGCAAAATGCGTCTGTTCGGCGAAACCGCTTTGCACAGGGACCGGGTCCACCGCGCTGAACAGCGTGGCGAGCGGGCGGCCGAACGCGCGCGCCAACGCTTCCTCGGACTCGCGCGGCGGCAGCGGCGCTTCGAGGTGATCGATTGCGTCGATGGCATCGTGCAACGTCGCGTTCGCCAGTTCCGGATGCTCGACGAGCGTGGTCGCGAAGCGGCCGGCCAGCGGTCCGAGCGCCGGCAGCAGGCCGTGCACGCTGCGCGCGCTGTCCGCCGACGCGTGCACGCGGCCGACCAGTTCGATCATCCAGTGGAGCTTGCGCTCGGGCGGCGCGGCGAGCCAGATCAGGCGCGCGCCGTAGCGTAGCGCATGGTAAAGCAGCAGTAAGCGGCGAAACAGTGGCGGCATCGTTTTTCGGTAGGCGGCAAAGCGGCGCGCGCGAGAGTGCCGCGCCGCGGGCCAGGATGCTCAGATTATCAGGGATGCGCGTCGGCCGCGGTGGTGTGGCTCGCGTCTTCATCGCCGTCATCGCGGGTGTGACCCGCTTTTCCGGGTCGGCGGAGATTGGCCAGCCTGCCGTCAGGAACGCGCGTTGCGCGACAACAGGCTTTGGAGAGACCAAATGGAAAACTACGCAGGCAAGTCCCACGACGAGCGCGTCGCCGCGCGTAAGGGCAAGCCCGTCGCCGCGCAGGAGCAACCAGGCGGCGAGATGGCCGTGCCGGGCACCATGCCCGATGAAAGCCATAGCTGCGGCGAATTGTCGGAGGCGGGAAAACGCGCGTGGAGGCAAGGCAATACGATTGGCGGCAAACCGGAAGAGTGAATGAGGCGGCTGCCGCAAGGGCGCCGGCCGGTGACGAATGCCCCGGCGGCTCTCGCGGCAAGCATGGGAATCTCGCGTGAATTATGCGAGGCGGTAGACCTTTGCAACCGTCCCGCGGAACAGTGCTTCGCGTTCTCCCGGGCTTGCTTGGGCGGTCAGGCGCTTGAATGCATTCCAGCCGTTGCTGAAAGGATAGGAGCCCTTATCGACAGGAAAGTTGCTTTCAAACATGCAGCGCTCGGCGCCGAAGGTTTCGATGCAAGTGTGCATCCAGGGTTTCCACGCTTGTGCCAACTGCTCCGATGACGGCGGCAAATCGCCCTTTTCGAAATGGAATCCGTTGATCCGCATGCCGAGGCCGCCGACCTTCACGTAGACATTCGGCAACTGCGCAAGCTCGCGCATGGACTGCGACCAGCTGTCGAACACCTCCTTGCGCCGGTCCTCGTAACTCGCAATCCGCACAATGCCGCCGCAATGGTTGATGATGACAGGCGTGTCGGGGTAAGCCTTGGCAAGATCGAACAGTTCGGGGAGCTGAGGAAAAAAGAGCCACGCATCGTAGGAAAGGCCTAGCGGCCCGAGCTGCGCGACGCCTGCGCGGTAGTTGCGATCCAGGAGCAGCCCGCGCGGCGCGGCCGAAAGCGGGTTGACGAGAGTCGGGTCCGCGTCCCACGTGACGAGATGCCGGACGCCGCGAAAGCGGCCGTCCGCGGCCTCGAGATGCGCTTCGAGCACCTCGCGCACTGCCGCGCCGCGACGCATGTCCGCGTAGCCGACAATGCCTTGCGCGACACGCGGCTTGCCCGTCTGCGACGAGGCCGTCGCGCGCGTGACATACGCAGTCTCACCCACGGGCCGCAACTCGTCGGGCCCCGACTGCCGGTAATGAGTGAGCGCCTGCATGTACACGGACGCCGTGATGTTATGCCCCGATTGTGCATCGGCGAGGTATTCGTCGAGCAAGTAGGTCCAGCCCGGGCGGTCGTAAAAGTGATGATGTGCGTCGATGATCGGCATCTGCGGTTCGAGAGCCGCTTCCGTGCCGGATGCGAGCCAGTCGGAGCGAATGGGCAGATAGTTGCTGGTCGGCTTCATGGCGCGCGTCTCTTCCTTTGCGAATGCCTGTGTAGCGGCGAGGGTCGGCATGGCGAGTGTTGCGGCCGCGGCGCGAACGATCCGTCTGCGCATCGGCGAGCGAAGCGGGGTGCTCATCGTTCACCTCGATTGAAAAAATACAGGGAAAGCGTAAGTAACGTGGTGATGCCGAGCACCACGGCAAGACCGAACATGCCGGCGGTGAAGGTGCCGAAGCTGTCCTTCAGGTAGCCGACGAGGTACGGTCCCGCAAATCCGCCCAGCGCGCCGATGGAGTTGATGACCGCGAGACCGCCGGCGGCCGCCTCGCCGGACAGGAAGCGGGCGGGCAGCGTGTAGAAGATGGTCCGCCCGGCGATGGTGCCGATCAGCGCGAGCGTGATGCCGACCATGGCCGGCAAGAGCTGATGGAAGTAGGTCGACACGGCGAGCGCGAGCGCGCCGATGAAAAGGCCCGCCGCGAGGTTCGCAATGTGGCCGCCGCGGCTGTCCACACGCTTGGCCCACCACAGCAACGCAATGGTCGCAAAGAAGTAGGGCACGGCGGAAATCCAGCCGGTCTGCGTGACGCTCATGCCGTGCGCCTTGAGCATCTGGGGAAGCCAGATGCCGATGCCGTACGAGCCCATCGTGAAGCCAAACGAAATCATGGCGAGCACGTAGACGCGGGCGTCTTTCAGCGCGGCGCGAAAGTCCTTCTTTTTCTGCGCCGATGAGCCTTCGCGGTCGAAGGCAGTTTGTAGTGCGAAGCGTTCGTCGGTGGACAGCCATTGCGCATCGGCGGGTTTATCCGCGAGGAGCTTCAACACCAGATAACCGAGCAGACATGCCGGAAGGCCTTCGACAATGAACATCCACTTCCAGCCGGCGAGCCCGAGTACGCCGTCCATGTGCAGCAGCCATGACGAGAGCGGACCGCCGACGAGCGACGAGAGCGGCGTGGAGACCGTGAACCACGCGAGCACCCGTGTCCGGTAACTCGGCGGAAACCATACCGCGAGAAAGAAGATCACGCCGGGAAAGAAGCCCGCCTCGCCGATCCCGAGCAGTAGCCGGATCGCGTAGAAGCTGGTCGGCCCCACGGCGAGCGCCGTAGCGGCGGCCATCAAACCCCACGTGATCATGATGCGGGCGAGCCAGCGGCGCGCGCCGAAGCGATACAGCGCGAGATTGCTCGGCACTTCGCACAGACAATACCCGGCGAACATGATTCCGGCGCCCCAGCCGAACTGCGTCGCGCTCAGGCCGAGATCGCGGTTCATGGTGAGCGCCGCAAAGCCGACGCTCGTGCGGTCCAGATAGTTGAAGAAGTACGCGAGGGCGAGAAGCGGAATGAAGCGCCACGCGGCTTTTCTGACTGCCTGCTGTTCGAGCGTGGCAGATATCTCTACCGTCATACCGGAAGAAGAGAGGGAGGTCATTGTCGTCTCCAGACAATTGGCTGGCGAGTCGGCCGCATGGCAGCCGCTCTGCCGCATTTTTTGAAGGCCGTTGCGCTCAGGCGCTGGCAAGCTCGTTGGCCGAGGGGCCCGACGGGTCGCCCACCGGCGGTGCCTGGCAGCGGACGACACCTGCATCGACGAGCTGTTTCGTTTCGTTCTCCGAATAGCCGAGTTGGCGCAGCAGCGAGTGCGTGTCCTGACCGAGTGCCGGCGGCGCGGCGCGCAGCCGCAGGCGCTCGCCGCCGAGCGTGAGCGGCAGCAGCGCCGTTCGTGTCTCCACGGCTTGACCGGCGCCGCTGGCGTCCGGCGGCAACGTGACGTTAGCGAGGCCGCCGGTAGCAAGCAGATGCGGATCGTCGAACAGCTCCTGCGGCTTCGTGATAGGCGCATACGGCAGTCCGATGCGCTCGAATACCGCGCTGATTTCCGCAGCGGTGAATGCTTCCATGTGCCGGCGCAAAATCGGCAGAAGCCATTCCCTTGCCTCGACACGCTGGTTGTTCGTCGCGATCCGCTCGTCGGACTTCAGTTCGGTGAGGCCGAATGCATCGCAGAAGAGCGCCCATTGCGTGTCGGAGACGACAGCCAGAAAAATCTGCTCGCCGTTCTTCACGGAGAACACGTCGTATACCGCCCAGGCGGAGACGCGGCTCGGCATCGGCGCGGCGGCCTGGCCCGTGACCGCGTATTGCATCATGTGCTGGGCCACGAGGAACACATTGTTCTCGAAGAGCGCGCTCTGCACCTCCTGCCCCTTGCCCGTGCGCTCGCGTTGCGCGAGCGCGGCCATCGCACCGATTGCGCCGAACATGCCGCCCATGATGTCGTTGACGCTCGTGCCTGCGCGCAGCGGCCGTCCCTCGGGGCCCGTCATGTAGGCGAGACCGCCCATCATCTGCACGACTTCGTCGAGCGCGGTCCGGTGATCGTAGGGACCCGGCAAAAAGCCTTTATGCGAGACGTAGATGAGCCGCGGGTTGAGCGTCGACAGTGCCGCGTAGCCGAGGCCGAGCTTCTCCATCGTGCCGCTCTTGAAGTTCTCGCTGAAGATGTCGGCGTGTCCGACGAGCTTGTGCACGATCTCGAGCCCGCGCGGATCTTTTACGTCGACGGCGATACTTTTCTTGTTGCGGTTGAAGGTGCCGAAAAAGCCCGCGCCCGAACCGCGCAGCGCGCGCGTGCTGTCGCCCGTCATCGGCTCGACCTTGATGACTTCCGCGCCGAGATCCGCCAGCACCATGCCGCAGGTCGGGCCCATCACCATGTGGGTCATCTCGATCACACGCACGCCGCTGTAGGGCAGTGGCTGATTGGCGTCGGTCCCGCTCATTGTGCGACTCCCAGCAGGCATCCTTCCGGCTGCGGCGCGCTCGGCGCGCGGCCGTCCGCATAGCGGAATCCCTTGGGCAGTCCTGCGTCCTGCACGTGGCCGTACAAGGCCTCGCCGGGTAGCGCTTCGGCGAGAATGGCCCGCGCGGCGACCAGCGCGTCGATGTCGATGCCGGTGTCGTAGCCCATTGATTCGAGCACGAACGTGAGGTCTTCCGTCACGATGTTGCCGGTTGCGCCCGGTGCATAGGGGCAGCCGCCGAGACCTGCCTGGCTCGCGTCGATTGTCGTGACGCCTGCATCCAGTGCGGCGACGACGTTCGCAAGACCCTGGCCGCGCGTATTGTGAAAGTGGGCGCCGCCTGCCTTGTCGCCGAGTTCGGCTCGCAGTCGCCTGAACAATGTGCGCACCTGAGCGGGATCCGCGTAGCCGCTGGTATCCGACAAGCCCACTTCGTCCACGCCGCATTCGGCCATCGCGGTGCACATGCGCAGGGTCTGATCGCCGCTGACTGCGCCGGCAATCGTGCAACCGAACGCAACCGATACGCCGGCCTCGATTTGCACGTAAGGAAAGCGCGCGTTGCGCAGCGCGACGATCTCGCGCACTTCGTCGATCATCTGCTCCGTTGTCTTGCGGATGTTGGCCATGGAGTGCTCGTTCGTCACCGAGACCGGCAGGGTTACCTTGTGCACGCCCGCTTCGAATGCGCTTTGCGATCCGCGCAGATTCGGCGCCAGCACCGCCACGTGCAGACCGGGAATGGCCAGTGCATGCGCGACGACTTCGCGAATGTCGGCCATTTGCGGCAGCAATCGGGCGGGCACGAAGGAGCCGACCTCGATTTCCCTCAGGCCGGCGGCCGCGAGCGCGGAAATCCAGCGAAGTTTGGCGTCCGTCGGCATGACGGTTTTGATGCTCTGCAGGCCGTCGCGCGGACCGACTTCGCTGACGAGAATCTGGGGTGCTGACATGAGTGGCGGCTCCAATGCATGTTCTACGTGGAAGAACATCGTTCTGTTAAACAGAACTATATGGCCAGGTAAGCCATGAGAAAACCGGGGTAAACCCGTTTTTGGTCGATGATTGTGTGCAACTTGCGTTCTGTACCGCAGAACGATAGAGTGTCTGCTTCAGGCGACGGACAGATAGAAGCGTGGCTCACGACATAGAGACATCGACGGGTACGGACCCGTCAACAGCGGACGAAGGCTCGAGCGGCGTTGCAGTGCTGGATCGCGCCTTCGCCATCCTCAATGCATTCGGACCCGGGGATAACCGGCTCTCGCTTGCAGAGCTTTCGCGCCGCACGAACTTGTACAAGAGCACGCTGTTGCGGCTCCTCGGCGCGCTGGAGCATGGCGGATTCATTCGCCGGCTGGACGACGGGCAATATGCCATCGGCCCGCAGCCGCTGCGCCTTGCGGCGCTTTATCAACGCTCGTTCGAAGTCGGGCCCGTGATCGAGCCGATTCTTCAGCGGCTGAGCCGCGAGCTTGGCGAGACGGCGTCGCTTTATGTGAGGCAGGGCGATCAGCGGCTCGTGCTGTTTCGGGTGGAACCGGCGCGGGCCGTGCGTGTGTCCATTCGCATCGGCGAGGAGTTTCCGATTAACAAGGGCGCGTCGGGCAAAGTGCTGCTCGCGTTCAGCGATGTCGACGACCCGCGCGGCCACACTATCCGCGAGCGGCTGTGGGCGGTGTCGCATGGCGAGCGCGATCCCGAGACGGCGTCTGTCTCGGTGCCTGTTTTCGGCGCGACGGGGCAGCTGATCGGCGCGCTCGCCTTGTCCGGACCGAAAGCGCGCTTCGACATGGCGTCGGCCTTTACCGCGGCGTTGACGGCGCTGCTCGACGCCGCGAAACAGGCAACCGTTGCGCTCGGCGGCGAAGGGGCGCGCTTTGACGCGAGTATTGCGATGATGAAGCGGGAGGGGTTTACAGATGCGCAGTAGCGGGGTGTAGCGCAAGGCGATCGGGAAAGACGCTGACTACTTCTGCCTTCGCGTGCGAACGCGCGAATTTCCGGCCCGGCGCAAGCCGGGCTTTTTCGTGTAACGGCGCGGCGCGTTGCAGCCGCGAGAGCCCTGCGCAAAGGTGCGCTAGCGCACAGACGACGGTATCCCTGCTTGTTGAAGTGAGATCGTTTCATTGCGCTCGCGCCGTCTCGCTTCTGGACTCGCGGGCAAGATCGGACGCGAACGCATTTCTCCACCCACCATCGGGGAGGTGCCGCATGAAGTCATTGACCGTTGCCGCTCTCGCGCTGGCGTTCGCCGGATGCGCCGCCGAGCAGGGGGCATCGAACAACGCGTCGTTGCCGGCCGGTTCCAGTTGCAAAGCGACCACGAACGAAGAGATCGCCGCATTGTTCGATAGATGGAATCAGTCCCTGCAAACCGGCGATCCTCACAAGGTCGTTGCCAATTATGCGGAGCGGTCCATTCTTCTTGCTACCGTCTCCAACCAGCCTCGCCTGACGGTGGCCGAGAAAGAGGACTACTTCCATCATTTCCTGCAAGATCGCCCGTCGGGAAAGATCGATTTCCGCTTTATCGAACTCGGATGCAACTCGGCCGTGGACGCCGGGCTTTACACCTTCACGTTCGCGAGAAGCGGGGCCGTGGTCAAGGCCCGCTATACGTACACTTATCGCTGGGATGGGAGACAGTGGCTGATTACGAGCCATCACTCATCGGCCATGCCTGAAAAAGAGTGACGCAGGCAGGCGCGCTCGCTCCATGACGTGTTCCCTTAGGGAGATGCAAATGGCGGCTTTGGCCAGATAGCCGGATGCCGCCTCCTGGAACGGGGCTTGCGCGACGATGGTCTGCGCTTCGCGGCGGCGCAACGCAGCGCCACGGGCCGCCTTGGCGCCCGTCGCAGTGCGCTGCATCGACCAGCGCGCGAGCCGGCTTCCCGCAGCCGGGTGGCATGCCGTTAGCTGCGCATGAGGCCGGTGCATGACGAGTCAGGAGCACGTCGCATGAAACTGTTCAACCGTTCGCCCAAGGCGCATTCCGTCACTAACGCAGGGTTCTATCTGTCGCCCTTCGAGCAGTTCCTCAATCAATACAAGGCAGCGCATCCGGACGTCGACAGGGAACAGATGGCGGGCAGGGCACTGCTGTGGGACAAGATTCCGATGACGACTCAGACGACCGACGAGCCGTACGGAAAGAACCGTCTCGCTCAGCCGGGTTACGTTTACTACAGCGACGTCGACTAGCCGCTGTTGCCATTTTTGCGCGTAAGAATCGCCATTCCCGGAGTGGCGCGTCGGAGAGCCGGCCGCAGGGCATGCCTCGGGGAGGCCGGACGGTCTTTCGTGCGCCCGCCAACTGACGCGCACGGGTGCCGCCGGCCTGACTGCGGGATGTGAGGCGTAAAATAGGCCCTCGAAGTGCATTTTTCCACCTCACACCGGAACAGCCTGATATGAGTCAGATGGACAACAGACAGGACGCGACGCGCGAAACCGAGGAGCAGTTCCGGATCCTCGTTCAGGGCGTGACTGACTACGCAATTTTCATGCTGTCGCCCGCAGGTGTCGTGACGAGCTGGAACGTCGGCGCGGAGCGGATCAAAGGGTATCGGCAGTCGGAGATCGTCGGCGAACATTTCTCGCGTTTTTATACCGATGAGGACAAGGCGGCCGGCGCACCGGCTTTGATACTTGCCACGGCGGCCAGAGAGGGCCGCGCCGAACGCGAAGGATGGCGGGTTCGCAAGGACGGTAGCCGCTTCTGGGCGCATGTCGTGGTGGATGCGATTCGCGACGAAGCCGGTGCCCTCGTCGGGTTCGCGAAGGTGACGCGCGACATCACCGAGCGCAAGGAAGCGGCGGCCGCCCTCGAAAAGGCCAACGCCGCGTTGTTCCAGGCGCAGAAAATGGAGGCGATCGGGCGCTTGACGGGCGGTGTCGCGCACGACTTCAACAACCTGCTGGCGGTGATCTCCAACGGTCTGGAGGTGCTTGCGATCCAGTCGCGCACGGCGATCGACAAGAAGATGATCGAAGGCATGCGGCGGGCTATCGACCGCGGCGCGTCGCTCACCCAGCAACTGCTTTCGTTCGCGCGTCAGCAGCCCTTGCAGGCGCAGGTGTACGAGCTCAATGCACTGATACGCGAATTTGCGCCGATGCTCTCGCGTGCAGGTAACCGCAGCACGCATGTCGAGCTGGCCCTGCAGCCCGGCGAGGCTTTCGCTCTCGTCGACGCGGCGCGTTTCGAGGCCGCGCTGCTCAATCTCGTTGTCAACGCAGTCGACGCCATGCCGACCGGCGGCGTTGTTACGATCGCCACCGAGACGGTCCAATCGGATCTGCACATGGCGCCGGCGCTGCCGGTTGGGCGCTACGTGCGCATCTCGGTGTCGGATACCGGTTCAGGCATGTCCAGCGAGGTGCTGGCGCAGGCGTTCGAGCCGTTTTTCACCACCAAGCAGCCGGGCAAGGGCACCGGGCTCGGGCTAAGCCAGGTGTATGGCTTCATTACCCAGTCGGGCGGCGACGTGCACCTCTCCAGCCAGCCTGGCAAGGGTACAAAGGTCGATCTATACCTGCCGCTTGCGCAACCCGCGGCCGCGGTCAGTGTGCCCCTTGTTGCAAGGCATGAGACGGTGCTGCTTGTCGATGACGAACCGGACGTGCTCGGCGTCGCGTCGGAACTGCTGATGAGCATCGGCTACGAGGTGGTGCCCGCGAGCAGTGCGTCGGAGGCGGCCGAGATTCTCAAGGAGCGCAGAGACATCGGCGTCGTCTTTACCGACATCACCATGGCGCACGGCATCAGCGGGCTCGAACTGGCGCGCCTCATTCGCTCGCAGTATCCGGCAATCAGGGTCGTGCTGACGTCGGGCTATTCGGCGGCTCCGTTGCGCGACGAAAAAAGCGGCCTCGGCGATCTGATCTTCGTGCAGAAGCCCTATCGACTCGCCGACCTTGCGAAGGCGCTGCGCGCCTGAGCCGCGGTCATGCACGCCGGCAGGCTGTCGGCGTGCATGGCCTCTTCACACATCGATTGACTCGTGCCCCAGCATTGCTTGTTCCCGGACGCGCGCTCAGCCGGTATTACGCAGTTTGCGTAATCCGCCGGCAAGCCGTGACTGTGCTGGCTTTCACACGCGCCGACGCGTTTTTGATGCACGCCAGGATTTGTACTCGCTGCAATTCGCGCGAGGGTTCCCTATAAATAGAACAACGACGAACTCCATGAAGTCGACCGCATGGCGACGCGCGAGCGCCTTGAGACGCTCGGCGCGACCACGTGCGCGAAAAAACTTTTCACAGTGCAAGGCATAAGGGAGGTGCGCTGTGTCCAAGCTCATTCAATCGACCCGCTCGAGGCGGTGTCGCGTCTGCTTTTATCTTGCGCTGACCATGGCAGGTCTGGCGGGTTCTTCTTTTGCCTACGCGGCTGCGATCGCCGCTGCGCCGACATCCGCTGCCGCGGGTCCGCCAGCCTCGGCGGTGCCGTCGGCGTCCGTCGTCGCACCGGCGAAAGCAAAGCGCGCTGCGGCGGCAAGCATGGCCGCGCCGCTCGACTTTCCGCAGATCGTCGAGCGCTATGGGCCGGCCGTCGTGAATATTCGTGCGACCGTGCCGGTGGACGCATCCGCGAACGCAGCGCCCGCGTCGGCTGTTGCCTCGGACGCGATCGGCGGCGACGATCCGATCGCAGCGTTCTTCAAGGACGCCGTGCCGCAATCGCAAGATAGAGAAGGCACGGGCTTGCGCGCGATGTCCGGCGTCGGATCGGGCTTTATCGTCAGCTCGAACGGTCTGATCGTGACCACCGCGCATGTCGTTGGTCAATCGGACGATGTGACGGTGCGGCTCACCGATCGGCGCGAGTTCAAGGCAAAAATACTTGCCGTCGATGCGCAAAGCGACATTGCGCTGCTGCAGATCGACGCGACGAAACTGCCCACCGTCAAGCTCGGCGATTCCACGCGCGTGCGCGTCGGCGAACAGGTGCTGACCATCGGTTCGCCGGACAACTACCAGAACACGGTCACGGCGGGTCTGGTCAGCGCGACGTCGCGAACCCTTGCTGATGGCAGCACGTTTCCGTTCTTCCAGACGGACGTGTCGCTGAACCCGGACAATTCCGGTGGCCCCGTGTTCAACCGCGCAGGCGAGGTGGTCGGCATCGACGTGCAGGTGTACGCCGACAGTGATCGCCTGCAGAGCCTGACGTTCGCCATCCCGATCAATTTGGCGGATAAGCTGCGTTCGCAGTTGCAGAGCGGGCAGGGCCAGCAGGCTCAGCAACAGCAACAGAACGCACAAGATCTCGCGCACAGCAATCTGGGCATCCGGGTGCAGGACGTCGATGCGAATCTGGCCGGCGCCTTCGGTTTGCCGCGCGTGGCGGGCGCGCTCGTCACCTCGGTGGATCCGGGCAGTCCGGCCGCGGCGAGCAATCTGAAAACGGGTGACGTGATCGTCCAGTTCGCGGATAAACCGGTCGACCGCGCAGCTGATCTGAGCGCGGCGGACGCGGCGTCGCAGAGCCGAAAGAGCGTGCCGCTCAAGCTGATTCGCGATCGCAAGCCGATGACGCTGATGGTGGCTGCCGGGCCGGATACGCAGCTGGTGAACGCAGGCACGGGCGGGGTTGCCGGCTCCCGCTCCGACGCCGGCTCGCGCCAGCGCCACGCGCTTGATCGTCTCGGTCTCGCCATGCATCCTTTGACCGATGAAGAGCGGCGCAGCATGGACCTGCCTCAAGGTCTGATGGTCGACGACGCGTCCGGCACAGCGGCCGCTGCCGGTATCAAGCCCGGCGACGTCGTGCTGTCGTTAAACGGCACGCTCGTCGCGTCGCAGGACGAACTCGCGTCGCTCGCGGCAAACGCGGGCAAGAAAGCGGCGTTGCTGGTGCAGCGCAATCACGCGCGAAGCTTCGTGACGGTCGATCTGAGGTGATCCGGCGGCCGGCCCGGTTGCTACGCTGCAGCCGCCGGTCCGCCTGCTAACGAGCGATGCGACGGGTAGCACAATTGCGCTGCGTGGCGCAGCAGTACGCGACCCGGTCTACATCGTCGGAATGACGCTCGGCAGCTCCAGGTGACTTTCCACGCGCTTGACGCCCGGCACGCTCTCCGCGGCGATACGGATCGCGCGCTGCTCTTCCTCCGACTCGATCACGCCCCACAGATGCGCCACGCCGTCCTTGACGAGCACGCTGTGCTTCGTCAATCCCCAGCGTTGCCCATGCATTTCGAGGACGATTGCATCGCGCAAGCTCGCGTCGTCGTGCGAAGCGGTATCCGCCATGGGCGGCACGCTGGCAAGCGCACGGATCAGGTTGGAGCGGCTCACGATTCCGACGAGCCTGCCGTCTTTCAGCACCGGCACGCGCTTGAGATGGCGGCGCTCCATGAGGTCCGCGATCTGGTCGAGCGGCATGTCGTCTGCAATCGTGATGACCTGAGTGCACATGACGTCGCCCACGTTATGCCCGTGCTCTTTCACATATCGTGCAGCCTGCTCGCGTGGCGACGAAAGCAGGAATTCGAGCCACCATCGGCGCTTGCCGTGGCGAGTGCCGTTTTCGACACGATGCAGGAGATCGCCCTGGCTCACGATGCCGACTACTTTACCGTTGGCGTCGACGACCGGCATGCCGCTGATATGGTTGTCCACGAATAGCCGTGCCGCGTCATAAATGGTCATGTCCGGTGTGGCGGTGACGACGGCCGTCGTCATGATGTCGAGTGCACGCATGGTCGGTCCTCCAGCAGATTCGCGACGGGTCCTCATCTGTTGCACCTGTCGCACCATTTCCGGCACACGCACCGGCTTTCAGGCGCTGGTGCTGAGGCGCATTGAGCTTCAAGTGGCCGATACCGCGGCTTGCATCTACCCATTCCACGCGATGCACGCGAAGCGGTATGTGTGTGGTCAACGCAAACAGTTCGCCAGTGATCTGGAATGCTAAGAATCGCACGGGGTTCGACATGCAACTCGAACACCGAACTGCCGCTATCGGTTACGGATACTATGTGCTGCCTGTGATGTAAGCAAATGCAACGCTGTTGGCAGCGCACGCGCCTAACAGTGACCTGTCGTCGTCGTGACCGCCGACAGCAGATCGTCGGCATGCACCATTAGCTCGCGAACCCGGCACAGCGTCGGATACTGGTTCAGCAGAGCCCGCCATTTGGGCGATTCCAGCAGTTGCTGCCAGACCGGCTCGAGGTCGCTGGAATCGGCGTGGTGCTCGGCGGCTAGCGCGTTGGCGAACACGAGACTGGCTTCTGCCGACAACAGTTGCATGCGGCCAGCGGCACTGAGCAGACGCGGCGTCGCTTCCGCGGGCGTGGCGCAGCAATAGAGGACGGTTCCCGCAAGACGCGCTTCGTCGGTTCGCAGGGCGCGCAGCGAAGCGCCGTGCAAACTCACCGTGCCTTGCTGCGTGCGAAACGGATAGACGGTGTCTGCTTCGGCGTGAGCGAGCAGTTCGAGGCCGCGCAAAAGACGCGGAAAGTCAGTTGAGGCCGCGTCCACGGAGGCTTTTGCCTCTACCAGCAGGCAGACGTCCCACGCGTTTTCTTTGGCCGTGTTGGCACGCCTGAGCAGCACCGCGTCCCACTCGGTTTTGGCGCGCTCGTGACTCGCAGGCAGCGCGGCGGGAACGCGCATCGAGTTGACGACACGATACGATGCAAGCGCGCCCTCGGCTTCATTCAGTCGCTGCGCGAGTCGCTCGAGCGCCTCGGCGGCTAACGCTTCGACGTCGGCGCCGCGCTGTTTCGATGCAACGCCGTGAGCGAGTGCCGCAGCGCTTTTGGGACGAGGACCATGCCGGTCCCACAGCGACTGATACTCGCGCACACGCGCATCGGACGCGAGCGTCTCGAGACGCAGCAAACGCGCCAGCTCCGGACTGTTGAGTAATTGCCTCACGGTGTGATCGAAGGGAAGGGGGCTCGTGGATTGCGCCACGGAAAGACGCTGCAGCACGGCATAAAAGTCGCACCACGCTTCTGAGGCCGCGCTCGCATGCAGTAGGGCCAACGCCTCACGTTGCGGCCCCGGCGGCATGCGTTGCTGTTTCGCCGGATGAGCGACGGCATTCACAGCGGCATGAATCGCCCGGCGGTCCCGCTGGGCATGTGCGGACAGCGACGCATACTCGCGCACCTCGGCCGCGCGATGGCGATACGCCATGGCCTGGAACACAGGGTCGCCTGATTCTTTGCGCATCGCTTCGCGGATCAGCTGCGCGAGCGCTGCAACGAACATTCCCTTTAGCGTCGGCTCGGGTGCTTCGCCGCGAGCCACCGCTTCGCGGGCCCGCTCGATGACGACCGCGAGCACTGTCGACGAACTGGCTCCGGGCGCCGGCGGAAATGCGCCGGCATCGGCTGGCAGGCGATAGCGCCGGGCGACGCGCTTCAGCGTTTCATCGAGCAGGGCGAGCACGCGTTGCCCTCATGCCTGCGGCGGTTGACCGTTGGAGGCGCTGAGGCCTCCGTCGACGGGAAGATTCACGCCGGTCACGAAACGCGCGTCCTCGCTCGCGAGAAACGCGATGACCGCTGCAATGTCGTCGGGCTCGGCTGCGCGGCCGAGCGGAATGCGCTCACGAAATTTGGCCATGAGTTTCTCGTCGCTCAACATGTCTTGCGTCAGGTCGGTCGCCGTGAGGCTCGGGCAGACCGCGTTGACACGCACGCCGTCGCGGCCGTGGTCCAGGGCCAGCGCGCGCGTGAAATTGGTGACCGCGCCCTTGGCCGCGTTGTAGAAGCTCATGCCCCAATCGCCGCCCAGTCCGGACACCGACGAAACATTCACAATAGAGCCGCGCGTCTGGATCAAATGGCGAATGGCCGCACGGCTGCAATAGAAAACGCCGTCGAGGTCGGTCGACATGATCGCACGCCAGTCGTCGAGCGAGGCTTCGTCGATGCGGCCCGTCGGCGCAATGCCGGCGTTATTCACGAGTACATCGAGATGGCCGAAACGCGCGAGCGTCGCGTCCATCAGTTGCCCGGCCGCCTCGTAACTGGAGACGTCGCAAGGATGGACGAGCGTGCGCTCGCCGTCCAGATCGCGCGCGACCCGCTCGAGCTTCTCGCGAGTGCGCCCAGCCAGCACGACAGACGCGCCTTCTGCCGCGAAGCGACGCGCCGTGCCTTCGCCGATACCGGAGCCGGCGCCTGTGACGACGACTACTTTCGAGTGAAACCGGTTGCTGAGATTGGAGTCTTTCATGATGAATAGCCGATAGTGATTTGAACCTGTCCGCGCCGCAAGTCCCGTTCCCGGCGAGTGCGTGGCGCGGCACGATCAGCGGCGCTATGATGAAACAGGCTTTGCGTCGACACAAGGATTCGCGGCGGGATTCACGGCAAAACTCATGGCAAGACTCACCCAGAACTTACGATGAGCAAGCGCATCGCAGATCTTTTCAGGCACCTGACGGCTGGCGTTTATGTGGTCGGCGTGGCGGACGGCGAGCGCCGTAATGCATTTACCGCCAGTTCGATCATGCAGGTTTCGTTCTCGCCGTTGCTCGTGGCGATCACGATCGGCCCGGAGCACGAGTCGTACAAGCTCCTGCGGAACGGTCGCGTGTTCGCCATCAATGTGTTGCGAGCGGACCAACAGCCGCTTGCGAAGCACTTCGGCACGCAGTCGGGGCGCAGCGTCGACAAACTCGCGACCGTACCGTGGCGAGCCGGCAGGACCGGGGCGCCATTACTGCTCGATGCGCTCGCTCATTTCGAATGCGAGGCGGTGAACGACTTCGAGGCGGGAGACCACCGCCTGGTGACTGGCCGGGTCGTGGATGGGGCGATAACGGACGCCCGAGGCGAGCCGCTGATCTACGCGCAAACCGGCAATCTCGACATGAGCGCCGAACTGTATCCGGGCAACTTCGGCTAGCTGAGCTTTTGCGCCGCGCGGGCTTGCGGCCCGGTCAGGTTTCACCTCGCGGGCTGGACGGGATCCAGTCCCGTCTTTTCGAGCACAGCCGACGCCGCCGGCGTTTTCAGGTAAGAAATGAGCGCCGCCGCACCTGCCGGTTCTTTTGCGTTGGCAGCCAGCGCGGCGGAAACGATGCTTGTCTTCTGCACTGCTTCGGGAAGCGGTCCGACGTACTCGATTCCATCAATGGCGCGCAGTTCGCTGATCTGCTGCAATCCGAGTTCGGCGTCGCCTCGCTTGAGCGCCGTGCCGACGAGTTCTTTCCCCTTGATCTGAACGCTTCGAGCTTTCATTTGATCGGCAATGCCAAGCTTTTCGAACAACGTTTCGGTGATATAGGTGCCGCTCGCGCCTTCGGAGAAGGCGACTGATCGGGCGGCGAGCAATGTATCGCGCAGTTTGTCGACGCTACTGACGTCCGGCTTGGGCATACCGGCCTGCACCGCGACGCCGATGCGGGAAGCAACAATGTCCACGCGTGTGTCCGGGACAAACTTTCCCTTCCTGATCTGCTCGTCCAGTGCAGGGCGGATCATGAGGCAGACGTCCATGGCTTCGCCGCTCCTGATGCGCATGGGCAACGCGTCGGGGGACGTGCCGTAGGAGGGGCCCCACGATATGATGAGGTGATTCCCCGTCTGTTGTTCATAAGCGGGTGCAAGTTCCCGGAACGCTGCCGATAGCGCCCCCGTTGCCAGCACATGAACGTCGGCGGCATACACTGCGCCTGACAGCGAGCTGATGAACGCGGTGCACAGCACTGCACGTCGGAAGTTTGCCTGGTTGATGATCATCGGAATACCCTTTGTTAGCAGTTCCAGCGTTTTTCACTGTCTATGGCGAACAAGAATCGACAAGCGGACCAACGGGCGGACCAACATGCGAATCACGAGCCCGAATCACGTGCTTCTTCGTCCAACCGGTCGCTTGCGCGCGGGCTGGAATTGCTGCGCGCCTTCGGTCCCGGTGCGACGCTGCTCGGCAACGGCGATCTCGCGGAACGCACCGGCCTGCCGAAGGCGACGGTGAGCCGTCTCGCGCAAACGCTCGTCAAGGCCGGTTATCTGGAGCATGACGCGGCGCGCAGGGCGTATCGGCTGGGGTTGCCGGTGCTCAGCCTCGCCCAGGCGCTGCGCAGCGGATCGACCATACTCAATGCGGCAGGGCCGCTGATACGCGATGCGGCTCAAACGAGGCACATCAATGTCGGCATTGCGGGCGCCGACCGCGAGGAAATGGTCTACCTGGAGTCGATTCGCTATAACCAGCGAGCCTCGTTACGCACGATTGTTTCGGGGCAACGCGTGCCGATGGAACTGACGTCGCTGGGTCGCGCGTATCTCGCGATGCAACCGGAGGCCGAGTTCGCCCGTCTCATGCATGCATTCAAGCGTCGCGGACGCAGCGGCTGGGAGCGCCTCGCAAAAGACATCGCCGAGGCCGCGAATGACGTGCATCGATACGGCTATTGCGTCGCTAGCTGGCAGCCCGAAGTGATCGCCCTCGCAACGCCGCTCGACATTCCCGGACACCGGCTGCTCGTCCTTAACTTCAGCGTCCGCACGGCGGCTCCGAAAGACAGCGTCGCGCGGGAACTGGCACCGGCCCTGTTGCAATTGCGCGATGAGATCAAAGCTGCCTGCGAGCGCCTCGAAGGATGAGGTCCTCGCGCGCCGGTTTCATTCGCGGCGTTCGCTGATTGCGCGAGCCGGAATGCCCAGCACCACCGCCAGACCGCCGAGAATGGAAACGACCGCAACCGCGTAGAGGCCCAAAGCGCTGCTGCCGAAATGGGTCGATGCATAGCCGATCACCGAGGGCGCGGAGATCCCGCCGAACTGGCCGAGGCTGCTGATGAGGCCGATGCCGCTTGCCGCGGCGGTGCTCGACAGATACGCGGGCGGAATCGTCCAGAACAGTGACAGCATGCCGAGGTAGCCCGCCGTCGCAACGCAAAGCAGCGCGACAAGGACGCCAGGATGATTCGCCGCGCTCGGCAGCAGCGCGACGCCGAGCGCGGCCATCAATGCGCTCGCCATGAAATGCCAGCGCCTCTCCAGCATGCGATCCGAATTGCGGCCAAGCAGATACATCGCGATGGCGCCGACCACATACGGGATGGCGGAAAGCAGCCCGATATACCAGTAGTTCGATACGCCGCTTTTCTGAATGACGCTCGGCGCCCAGATATGCACGACGATGCTCGCCCACGGCACGCTGAAATACGCAAACGTGAGGAAATAGAACCTGGGCTCCTTCAACGCGGCCCAGATCGAACCCTGCGCGCGGGCCGCCTTGGCTTGTGCGTCGCGGCTGAGTTCAGCAAGAAGCAGTGCCTTCTCGTCGCCCGTGAGCCAGGTGGCCTGCTCCGGGCGGTCCGTCAGATAGACATAGGCGAAGATACCGGCGATGACTGACGGAAGCCCTTCAATAATGAAGAGCCACTGCCAGCCGTTGTAGCCGAAGAGACCCGACATGCTGTTGAGAATCCATCCCGATACGGGGCCGCTCACGATGCCCGATACGCAGATGGCCGTCATGAAGATCGACGTGACGCGCGCGCGGCGCGCGGCAGGAAACCAGTAGGTGAAGTACAGAATCACGCCGGGGAAGAATCCCGCTTCCGCCGCACCGAGCAACACGCGAGCGATGTAGAACTGCGTCGGTGTCTGCACGAACGCGGTGCCGGCCGACACGATGCCCCACAGTGCCATGATCCGCATGAGGGTTTTTCGCACGCCGACCCGAGCGAGCCACAGGTTGCTCGGCACCTCGAACAGCATGTAACCGACGTAGAAGAGTCCCACGCCGAGACCAAACGCGGCGTCGGACAGACCGATGTCGCGCGAAAACTGCAGATGCGCGAAGCCGATGTTGGCGCGATCCAGATACGCGAAGACGTAACAGATAAAGAGGAAAGGCAGCAGCCGCGACGTGACTTTGCGGTAAACGGCCTCTGTCTGCGGCTGCGCGACGGTGCTGACGTCGACGGGAGTGGAGCGGGCTGCGTGCATCATGTCTCCGGACTGGTATGGGCCGCAGGATCGTCAATGGCAAGTGTCCTGCGTCGGAACTCATTATCGGCACTCGTCGCCCGATGACAATCTGGCAATTCCATTGTGTGGAACTGGCCGCCCGCTACCCGGGTTATCAACGCGTTCCACACAGTGGAATTGGAGAGGTGCCGTGCGCGGCCTGTGCCGCTAAGCTGCATGGGCAGATCGACGTTATCGGTCGAATCCAGTTCAATCATCGAGACACGCATGAGCACATCCACCATTCAAGTGACTATAGAGTCGCGGATCGCCACGATCGCGCTGAACCGCCCTGAAAAGCGTAACGCCATCACCAACGAAATGCGGGCCGAGCTGATCGTGGCGCTAGAGACCGTGTCGCGCGAGCGCGCCGTGCGCGCCGTCGTGCTGACCGGGAACGGCAAGGGCTTCTGCGCGGGCGGGGACATCAGCGGCATGGCGCAACGCATGGAGGCGCCGGCTGGCGAGGTGGCGTTCAACGGCTGGTCCCGCCAGCAGCTCGTGCATCACACCGTCAATCTGCTTTATTCGATGCCCAAACCGACCATCGCGGCCGTCAACGGTGCAGCGGCGGGTCTTGGCGCGGATATGGCGCTCTCGTGCGATTTTGTCCTCGCGTCGCAGGAAGCGAGCTTTACGTGGAGCTACATCAAACGCGGGCTGATTCCCGACGGCGGCGGCATGTACTTCCTGCCGCGACGCGTCGGTCTCGCGCGCGCGAAGGAATTGATTTTCAGCGGGCGCAAGGTCGAAGCAAAAGAGGCGCTGGAAATCGGTATCGCAGATCGCCTGAGCGAACCCGGTTCGTTGATTGCTGACGCCCAAGCCTGGGCCCGCGAATTGAGCCATGGTTCGGCCACTGCGCTCGCGCTCGGCAAGAGCATCCTTAATCAGAGCTACGAACTATCTGCGCACCAGGTGTTTGCGCAAGGCAGCCAGGCACAGGCCGTCTGCTATACCAGCAGCGAACATCGCGAGTCGGTGCTCGCGTTTTTGAACGCGACCCGCTGAGCGAAGGAGATCGACATGGACGCAATTTCAAAACTGATGCGGCCCGCGAGCGTAGCGGTAGTCGGCGCATCGGCGGACACCGCCAAGACTTCGGGCCGACCCGTCGCCTATCTGAGAAAGCACGGTTTCAAAGGCGACATCTATCCGGTCAATCCGCGTTATGACTCGATCGACGGCTTGCGCTGCTATCCCGATGTCGCATCGGTGCCGCGCGCGCCCGATGTCGGCATCGTGCTGCTCGGCGCAGAACGCGCGCACCTTGCGGTGCGGGAGCTGGCGAGCCGCGGGACGAGCGCGGCCATCGTGCTCGCGAGCGGTTACGCGGAAACGGGCGACGAGGGTGCGAAGCGTCAGGCGCGATTGCTCGAGGCCGCGGGTTCCATGCGTCTGCTCGGCCCGAATACGATCGGGCTCGTCAACCTCACCGATCGCATCACGCTGTCGGCAAGCGGGGCGTTGGAAACCGACACGTTCGCCGTCGGCGGGATCGGCGTGGTGTCGCAAAGCGGCGGGATTCTCGGTGCGCTGTTGTCGCGCGCGGCAGCACGCGGCATCGGCTTGTCGAAGCTCGTGTCGACGAGCAATGAAGCCGATCTCGACATGGCGGACTTTGTCGACTATCTGGTCGACGATGATTCCACCTCGGTTATCGCGCTCTACCTGGAAGGGCTGCGTCACCCGGAGCGATTCCGGCGCGCGACTTTGCGCGCGGCGGCAGCGGGTAAGCCGGTCGTCGTCTTCAAGATCGGGCGCTCGGAATCGGGCGCACGTTCGGCGGTCTCGCATACGGGCGCGCTGGCCGGCTCCGACCGCATGTATGACGCGCTGTTCAACCAGGTCGGCGTGATTCGCGCGCAGACGTTTTCCGATCTGCTCGATGTTCCGCAGGCGCTCGCGACGCGTCGCAGACTCGGCGGGCGACGGGTGGCGATTCTGACCTCGACCGGCGGCGCGGGCACGCTCGTCGCGGATAGCCTCGGCATGGCGAGCTTCGAGACGCCGCCGCCCGACGAAGCGACTGCTGCAAAGCTGCGCGCGTTGCAAACGGGCGACCACGCGGTGCTCGACCGCAATCCCATCGACGTGACGCTTGCGGGTCTGCAGCCCGCGCTGTTGCGCGGGGCAATCGCGACGCTGCTCGACAGCCCGTGTTACGACGCAGTTGCCGTCATCGTCGGTTCGTCGGGGCTCGCGATGCCGGACCTGATGGCCGGCGCGATCCGCGATTCGCTGCCCGGAAGCGACAAACCCGTGATGGCCTTTGTGAGCCCCCACGCGCCGCAGATCACACGCTTGCTGAACGAGCAGGGCGTGCCGGCGTTCCAGTCGCCCGAAAGCGTGACGAGCGCACTCGCTGCGATGAAGCAGCACGCCGCATTCAGGCAGCGTGGAGCGAGTTCGGCCAAACAGAACGCTGAAGCAGCCGTAGAGGTCAACGACATTCCTTCAGGATCGCTAAACGAAGCGCAGGCCAAGGCGCTCTTTGCGCGCTTCGGCGTGACCGGGGTACGCGAGCAAGTCGTCACCAATGCGGCCGAAGCCGAACGCGCCGCTCGCGAGCTGGGCGGCAAGGTCGTTCTCAAACTGCTGTCGAACACGATTACCCATAAGAGCGATGTCGGCGGCGTGGCCGTTGGACTGTCCGCTGAAAGCATTGGCGCGCGCCTGAATCGCATGCGCGACGACGTGGAGACCGTGACCGGCCTACCCGCGAATGCGTTCCTCGTTCAGGAAATGGTGGCCGGTGGTACCGAGCTGATTCTGGGGCTTCACCGGGACCCGTTGGGCACGGCGTTGCTGCTCGGCATGGGCGGCGTCGCGGCTGAACTGTTCAAGGACACGACGATGCGGCTGCTCTCAGCCGATGCGCCCTTGTCGCGCGACGACGCGCTCGAAATGACCCGTGAACTGAAGACGTGGCCGCTGCTGAAAGGGTATCGTGGGCGGCCGCGCGCGGATGTGGACGCGCTCGCCAACGCAATCGTCGCTTTTGCGCGAATGGCGACGCAGCTTGGCGAGCGTATTGTCGAAGCGGAAATCAATCCGATCTTCGTGCTCCCCGCGGGTCAGGGCGTACGGGCGGCTGATGGTGTGGCTGTGCTTGCATAGGAGCGTCAGCCGGAATGAGGCACATGCCCGCTCGCCTGTCTTGCTGATGGCCGGAGCGGGCATGAATGTCGCGCTAAACGATCCTCTCCAACGCCTTGGCCAGCCTCGCCACCGCGCCGTCGATGTCATGCAGTTTGTCGAGGCCGAAAAGGCCGATGCGGAAAGTTTTGAAGTCATCAGGTTCGTCGCATTCGAGCGGAACGCCAGGCGCAATCTGCAAGCCGGCATCGGCGAACTTCTTGCCGGTTCGTATGCCGTCGTCGTCCGTGTAGCTGACCACGACGCCGGGAGCCTGGAAACCTTCGGCCGCCACGCTTCTGAAGCCTTTTCCGGTCAACAGCGAGCGAACGCGCTCGCCGAGTTCGAGCTGCTCCAGTCTCACTTTGTCGAAGCCATATGCTTCGGTTTCCTTAATGACGTCGCGCAATGTCGCGAGGCTGTCCGTGGGCATCGTGGCGTGGTAGGCAAAGCCGCCGTTCTCGTAGGCTTCCACGATCTGCAGCCATTTGCGAAGGTCGCAGGCGAAACTGGTGCTGGTCGTTGCGTCGATTCTTTCACGGGCGAGCGGGCTCAGCATGACCAGCGCGCAGCAGGGCGACGCACTCCAACCCTTTTGCGGCGCACTGATCAGGACATCGACGCCGGTGGCCTGCATGTCGACCCACACCGTGCCGGAGGCGATGCAATCCAGCACGAACATGCCGCCGACGGCATGCACCGCGTCGGCTACCGCGCGCAAGTAGGCGTCGGGCAGCATCATCCCGGATGCCGTTTCGACATGCGGCGCAAAAACCAGATCCGGCTTGTTTTCCCTGATCGCGGCGACCACTTCTTCGATCGGCGCCGGTGCATACGCGGCCTGCCTTCCTGGTTCGACCGGGCGCGCCTTCAACACAATGGCTTCCGACGGAATGCCGCCCATGTCGAAAATCTGCGACCAGCGGAAGCTGAACCAGCCATTGCGGATCACGAGACACTTTCTGCCCGTCGCAAACTGACGGGCAACGGCTTCCATGCCGAAAGTGCCGCTGCCCGGCACGATAACGGCCGACTTCGCGTTGTAGACGGTTTTCAGTGCGCCGGAAATATCGCGTACGACTCCTTGAAAGAGTTGCGACATATGGTTGATCGAACGGTCGGTGTACACGACCGAATATTCGAGGAGTCCCTCGCGGTCGACATCAGGAAGTAAGCCTGGCACATCTGCCTCCGGAAATGGACGAATGTGGGAATCGAAAAGAGATTCTACCGAAAGGCGTCTGCCACCGCAGCGAATGCAGGGAGTTGTCCCGGCAGGCGCCGCCATGTCCGGTTCAGTGCTGAGCACTCCCAGGTTACATGTTGAAGCGCCGTCAGGCGCCGGGCGTTACGCGCGAGTTTGATGTGAGTTGGGGCGAGCGATAAAACCAGTCGACAGCCACAATGGTCCATGGCGGCGGTTTGACGCCGAACGTGAGCGGCTCACCCGGCCTCCGGGCGAACCGGCTCTCGCTCACGGACAGATCGAGCTGAGCGGTATGCGAGCAGCCGGTGAACCGGCTTCAGCGCCTCGCGATCGACGCTCCCAGCATCGCAGCAGGCGAGCGGGCGCGGCATGATAGGGCGGGTCTCCGTGCGGCGCTATCGGCTGACGGGGCGGGCGCTGCGCGGCGCCGACGCGAGGGCGTCGTCCAGTGCGTCGAGTCTCGCCATGAGGACGGCCGCACGGGCCGCGACCGGCGTCGCCGTGCCGGCCTGCGCCAACAGCGACTCCACGCGGCGTCGCCAGTATTCCGCGTGGAAAACGGCTTGCGAAGAGGGCGGGGACTCCCGCTCCAGCAATCGTTCGAGCTGTCCGATCATCGAGCTGATGTGGGCAAGCTCGTGCTCACTGCGGTTGACGGTGACCATGGGTGGGCTCGACGGATCCGATTCGAGGGTTGCAGGGCGGTCGTGCACGAGATCGGACAAAGTCCATTGGCGGATCGAATTGGCTGCGATCCCGCGACTCGGTCCGTTTGTGTAGTGCAGCATAGGCGCGGTCGCCGGCAAACGATTGATCACAGTCAAACGCGCGCGCAACGAATCTTCATAACCACACCGAGTGCAGGGTCTCGGCCGGAGGCTGGCGCTTGATATGCATCAACCATCATCGAGACGGCGCGCCCAGAATGCGCACATCGGCAGGCGTACGCCGATCGTCGTGCCGCGAGCCATTTTCACGAGGACAAAGCCATGAAGCCGGATAGCCAACTGAAGCAGGAAGTCGAGGACGAACTGACGAACAGTCCGGCTGTCGACGCAAACGGAATTGGCGTTGCAGTGGTCGACGGCATCGTCACGCTCACGGGGCATGTTCGAAACTACGCGGCGAAGGTCGCGGCCGAAAAGTGCGCGCTTCGAATCGAGGGTGTCGACGCGGTGGTGATCGGCATCGACGTCAAACTGCCGGCCACGGAACAGCGTACGGACGAAGACGTCGCCTTGAGCGTGCGCGCGGTGCTCGAATGGATCGCCGGGCTGGAAGACAGCGGCATCCGGATCAAGGTGGAGAAGGGCTGGGTGACACTGAGCGGCGAGGTCGAAGACGGCTACCGTAGTCGTATCGCCGAGAAAAACATCGTGCACATGCGCGGCGTGACGGGCGTGACCAACAACATCAGGATCCGGGGTTCGGCGTCCACAGTCGACATTGAATGCAATATCCGCAAGGCGATTCAGCGCCACACGGATCGCGAACTGAAACATGTCGGCGTGGAAGTGGAAGACGGCCGGGTGATTCTGTCGGGCAGGGTCAGTTCGCCCATCGAGCGTGCCATCGTGAAGGGCGCGGCGCGCTCCACCGCCGGCGTTAAAGCGGTGGTGGACCGCCTCGTGGTGCGCTGACAGCGGGCGCGGTTGACGGGCGGCGTGTGCAGGTGATTCACTTAATTAAATGAACGACGGCGCCTCCTCAGCCAAACGACAACGGCAAGTAAGAAAACTCCTACCGCTTCACCCTGCCGACTACAAGCGATTCAAGCGTCGCTGATTTAAATCGCAAGACGTGTCCTCAATAATGAATTCAACGAACGGCCGAAACACATTCGGGCGCCGTCAAAGACAGACCGAGGAGCACGAGATGAACGGCAACAGCATGTCCCTCAGAGCGCTTGTCGACAAATGGCTTGCGCCGACGCGGTCAATTCCGGCTCATGTCACGCAGACCGGACGCTTCGGCAGCAATGGCGTGCGCTATGTCTGTCTGGAAGGCCAGGTGTCGGCGCGGCCCTTGAGCATTGTCTTTTTCAGGCACGGCAGCGGCGCGTGGGACGTGTTCCCGCCGCTGCCGCCGTTGGCTGCCATGGGTACACGGCTCTTCGCAGCCTGATTTGGCGGCCTGACTTCGCGGCCTGACTTCGCGGCCTGATTCGCGCCGCTTACGCGCCGCTTACGCGTCGGCCATGCTGGTTGCGTCGCATTTACCGTTGACACAGGTCAAGCCGGCGAGCACACCCGCATTGAAGATATCGCGGAGGTGGGCAGGGTAGCGCCCGAGGCCTCGATCTGAATGAGCTCGCGTCGCGCACGCCGGGGTTCGTGGGCGCCGATCTGGCCAATGTCGTCAACGAGGCCGCGCTGCACGCAGCGGAGGCCGACAAGGCAGCGGCGTGGCGGCGTTCGGCTACACCCAGCAGGTGCCGCCGCTATGTGTTGCGGCATGGCGAACTGCTTGACCGGCTGGATGCGCTGCTCGGCGGCCGCGTGGCGGAAGAGCTCATATTCGGCGATGTATCGACGGGCGCGGAGAACGATCTCGAGCGCGCCATCGCCATGGCACGCCATAGGGTGACGCGTTATAGCAGGAGCGAGCGCGAAGTACTCGACCACGAGATGCTGCAGCAGGCAATAGAAGGAAAGGCACACCAATCCGCGCGGGAGACGGTAGCTGGCTGAGCAGCGGACTCACTGAAAGCCCGGTTGGCCCATTTGCTCCGGCTTCTGCGGGACCCGGCGTAGCAGGTCGGTGTGGAACCCCATCGCGGCGAGCCGGGCCAGCACGTCCCGGTAGGCGCCTTCGTCCATTTGAGGATCGCGCGCCAGCACCCAGACCATATTGCCATCGGCCATGCAGCGGACCGTGTAGCGATATTCCGGGTCAACGTAGGCAGTGATCACGACGATTTCGAAAGGCCAGATAAGTCCCACGCGCCACTTCGTGTTGCCGGTCCCGGGAATGACTTTCGCGACGAAGCGGCTTCCCGTGACGGGCTGACCGAAATCGTGCCGTCGGCCCAGATATCGGTCGTCGATCTTGCCGTCGGCCAGCAGCGTAAATTCGTCGTAATTGCCGACGTAGTCGTGCTCGCTCAGAAACGGTGTGTCCGCGATCACGTACCAGCGTCCCATGTAACGCGTGAGATCGAGCGGCGGACCGGCGGTGCATGCCGTTGGCGGCGGGATCGCGGGACTCTGCGCACAGCCCGCAACGCACAGGATGCAGGCGGCGATGCACGCTATCGACTTGTACATGGCGATGTCCGATTTGACGGTGTCGCATTCAGATCGGCGTGAGCCGTGCCCAGCGACGACGGGCACAGCCGACTGTGCTGCCGCGGCGTTTCCTGGCAGGCGAAACCATTGTAATGTGCCGCGCAGGTAAAGCAGCACTGCCAGCCGTTCGCCGTCTCTTATCGGCAGAGGAAATTGAAGCATGTATCGCGCGCCTTCACCGCTATTGACCTCGATCAAGCGCAGACCGCGGCGTGAATTCGACGACGTGCGGCTAGCCACTATTCTGACTGACAGACACACGTGTGGCGGACGCTGTACGAAGCATGCCGGCACGTGAGCCTGCGAGCTTTTCTGCTGTCATTCGATCAGGTGGACTTCATGAAGATTTATTTCCCCAATGAAAGCCCCGAGTATTGCGCGCGCGATCTCGTCGTTGCGTTTCCTGCTGAAGCAGACGGTGTGCCGGTGCAGTGCGCCATTACCGCGGAGGCGCTGGAGGACCACTTCGGCGCGGCCTCGCTGCGCGAGGAGGACTTGCTCGCCGCCTTTGAATCGAATCGGCGCCACATCCAGCAAGCGGCAACCAATCTGCTCGAGGAAATCGGGCCAAAGCCCGTGCTCATGCACAGCGGATACTTCCGCTTCTGCGACTAGCCGCTCGGAAAAAAGCCGTCAGCTGTCCTATGCGATGGCTGCGGGCGAGACCGGGCGGCGTTGACGAAGTCGAGCACAGGTGCCCAGAACGCCGGCGAGTCGAAGTGCGCGAGCGGCACGGCGGTGTCTAACACGAAGGTTCGCGACATTTCGTCGGCTGTGAGCGGGTCGGAATTCGCGAGCTGCAGCTGCAAGGTGGCGCTATCAGCGTCGGACGCATCGGCCGGGCCCCTTTGCGCGCATCGATCCGTTCTCGCAGCACCCGCTTTTCCGCGCGAAAATCGAGCAGTGCGGCAGGTACGCTAAGACGCCTCGCGAGCCCGAAAAATGCATCGCGATGACGACGCTCGAGAAAGGTGGCGTCGACAATCACGCTATAGCCGGTTTGAAGCACGTCCGACGCGAGGCCAAGAAGGCGCGCGTAGATCGCATGTCGCGCTTCCTGCGTGTAAGGTAGGGAGACGTTCCCGTCCAGGGCGCGGACAGTCCGTGGCGGGCGCTTGCGTTCGGTATCGCTCGACACGCGCACGGCGCCGCATAAATCCGCCAATGCGCGGCTCGCGACGGACTTGCCCGAACCCGAGTAGCCGTGGCAAAGCAGCAGGACGGGATCCGGCCTTTGCGCCACGGCCCGCGCAAAGTCGATGTACCGCGTGGCGCCGCGCGTGGCCGAGGCGCGTTCATCCTGCGGAGCGCTGTTTGCTTTGAGACACACGACCCAGGCGCGCACGAGTGCGCGATACACGCTATACAAGGGCATGAGCGAGAGCGCGTCGTAGTCCCCCGAGGTTTCGAGCCAGCGGTTCAGTAGCCGGCTGGCGAGGCGGTCTCCGCCGTGCGCCCGCAGGTCCATCGCGAGGAACGCAATGTCGTTGGCGACGTCGATCCAGCGCAAGGCGTCATCGAAGTCGATGCAGTCGAACATCGCTATCCTGCCGCGCCAGCGCACCAGATTGTCGAGGTGCAGATCGCCATGGCACGCGCGCACGAATCCTTCGGCACGGCGCCTGTCGATATCGGCCTCGTGCTTCGCGAGTTGCTGCGCGCACCAGGCCGACACTTCATGCAACGCAGGATGGCTGAAGTTTGCCAGCAGCGAGCCGGTCACGGCTTCAATCTGCTGACGGAGCAGCGCGGCGCTGCCGTATGCAGTCCTCGGCACACGCCGCGGCGCCTGCCCGTGGTAGCAGGCGAGCCGCCCGGCCGCGCGCTCGACGTCCCGAAACGAGAGCTTGCCTTGTTCAGCGAGCCTGGAAAAAAGCATTGCTTCGTTAAAGCGACGCATTCTCACGACGTGTTCGAACGGGGCACCCGGGCCTCCCAGCGCGACTTTCCTGCCAAGGCGCACGACAGGCAGCACGCCGAGGTACAGGCCTCGTGCCAGCGACCTGTTCAGGCGCACCTGCGCTTCGCAACACCGCAGACGAGTATTTGCTGCGGTGAAATCCGCGAATCCGGGCGCCACCGGTTTGATGACCTTGTACGCGAAGCGACCCGCGAGGTAGACCACCGATATGTGGGTTTCGATCCTGACGACTCTGCCTGCCGGATGTCGATAAGTGCAGGGTCTGCGCATGGCCTCGTCGAGTCCATGCAGTGATCGTTGCGCTGCACGCATACGGTTTGCGCGATGCTGGATGCCGTTGCCGGCCTGCTGCGCCTTTCGTATGCGCTTGCGCCTTGTCGACTGAATGGCCACGCCTGCTCCCGCGCTGTCGTCGTGCCTATTTGAACCAGTGGTTGCGGAGGTGGTCTCGACTTCCAGCCGGCTGTTGCGCTGTCGGCGACCTTGTAGCCCGCCGACGCTAATCGGCCAGTGAGTTCATTGTCGTTGCCAGCTCACCTACCGTCTGCGCGAGAATCGGCAATTCGTCCTCGTTCAGTCTGAGCGCATCGCTCAGCAGCCTGTGGTTGATCCAGCCCCGCACGACGCATCCGAGTCCGGCCGAAGCGCAGTACAACGACACATTTTGTGCCATTGCACCGGCTGCGACCGCGGAAAACGTGTCGCGCTGTGCCTTGGGCATGTCGAGCACGCGTGACGTGTTGACGACGTACACGAGGTCGAGCGGCGCGGCTCCGACAAAGTCCTGATATCCCGTCAGATTGCGCGCGTCGCTTGCGTGTTTGAGAACGAGCCGATGCTGGGATGCATCGTACCGATACACTCCGTTGGACAGCACCGCATAGACGTCGACTTCATTGAATGCATGCGCAGACGGGGCAGTACGGCCTCCTGTTGCGGGACGATTGACGCCGTCGGCGGCCCACAGCAATGCGCCGAGGGTCGCAGCCTTCAGCGGTGCGTCGGAGAACTCGCGCGTGCTGAGGCGTAGCGCCAGCGCTTTCATGAGCGGTAAGCCACTGGCCATATCCGGCCGGGGCAGTTCGATGACGGCAGGCGTCTCGCCTTGCGCCCTCGCGGGCGCGCGCTGCGGCGCGGGTTCGTAGGAGAGCAGCAATTGCACATCGGTCATGATCGACTCCATTCAACGAAACGGCCATACATGCACACGCGGATCGGCGCATCTGTTTTACGGTAGCAGCGCCGGGCCGGCGCTGCTTGACGCGCGTCAACCATGAAGATGCGGCGAGGATGCCGCGAGAGATTCGATCGCGCACTCCTTCGTAACGGGTACGCAAGTGACGCACGTTGCTTGCGTTTCACGCTGCCGGTGCCACCGCGCCACGGTGGCCCAGATCTCCGGGGCCGTTTCGCAGAAGCTGAAGAGCGCCATGTCTTCCGGGGCGATCATTCCTTCGCTGATCAGAAAATCGAAATCGATGGCCCGCCGCCAGAACGATTCGCCGACGAGAACAACGGGTAGCGGCCGGATCTTGCTGGTCTGCAGCAGCGTGAGCACCTCAAAGAGCTCGTCGCAGGTGCCAAAGCCGCCCGGAAAGAAGACAGCGGCTTGCGCACGCTCCAACAAGTGAAGTTTGCGGATGGCGAAGTAATGGAACCGGAAACAAAGTTCTGGTGTGAGATACGGATTGGGCTGCTGTTCGCGGGGCAACGCGATGTTCAGGCCAATACTGGGCGCCCCGACGCCATGCGCCCCGCGGTTTGCTGCTTCCATAATGCCGGGCCCACCCCCGGTGACAGTAGCGAGGGACGACAGCGCTGCGCTGCAGCGAGCGCGACCGACTATACGCCCCAGCTCGCGCGCGATGCTGTAATAGCGGCTTCTCGCGAGCACTTGCTTCGCTGACCGCAGGGCGCGTTGGTGCGCCGGATTCTCAGGTGCGCTTTCGCAGATGCGTTGTGCGTTGCGCATCAGTCGACGCGCCGCCGCAGGCGCAACAATCCGCGTGCTGCCGTACACGACGATCGTGTGCGCTATACCATGGCGTTGCAATGTCTGTTCGGTCTTCCAATAGTCCAGTTGCAGCCGAACGCCGCACATTTCCGGGCGCCGCAGAAAGTCGGGATCTTCGTCAGCCTGCAGATAGGTCGGACTCTCGATAAGGCGGCGCACGCGTTCGGCCCGTGCGCCGCACGCCCTGTCGGCATGCCATGTCGAGGCCGGCACCGGTTCGGGCAATAGGAGCGTTGCCTCGCGCGGTGACTGCGGTTCGTCCGGGGCATGACGGGCCGGCGCGTTTGCATTTGCATTTGCACTTGCATTCGCCGAAGTGCGACTGAGTTTGTCGATGAGTGTCATTGAAAGGCCTTCGGGTGGCGCGAGGATCGGATCGTCTGTCCATTTAAGCCATCGTGCAGGTTAACCGGCTTGATCTGCATCAACGCCGCCGTGGCGGGATGCAGAAGCCACCGTGACAGAAGGGCGCTTGGGCGACGAACTGCATGTGCTGCCGGCCGCTAATGCATCACGGCACACGCGGAAGTGGCTCGCGGGGGGGCGTCGCCTTCCGCAGAATGCAACCTGCTCAGCAGTCAAAAGTCCAATGAGAAAGTGAGGTTCGTCCGGAGGCAAGAATGAGCACACAATCGGCGCGGCGAACGATCGCAATCAGTTTGCTCGCCGCAATAGTTTTATCTCCACTAGCTGGGTGCGACGCCTTGAGCGGGCCGCCGGCGCCGGAATGGCCGGGCCCTCACGCGCCCTATCCTTTTCCCGACAGCGTTCCCCACCGAACGCAGTAGTTCCGCGCCCGCTTTGCGGCTTCGGCATCGAATTGCGCGGTCGGCGGGGGTTTTATGCGGCAGCTAGAGTGCAATGATTGCGTCCACGGTTGGGTTGGCGGTCTGCTCCCCCAGCATTTCCTTCAGATCGCGCTCGATAATGCTGCACAACGTTGAAATGGGAACGTCGTTTGCGCCGCCTTCAAACGGATTCTCCGTGCTTTCCCCAACCTGCTCGAGCGACGTGTACATCCACGACACCGCGACACTGCATGGCACTACTAGCCATATCATGTTGCCTTGCATGAAGCCCGTCATGCCATCGTTGAGCTTGTCAAATTCATGAAGCAGTCCGAATGGAAATAGCAGGCAGAAGAACTTCACAAATAACGAGCTGACCGTTGCGTATTGACGTGGATAGGGGAAATTCTTGAAACCTTCTGCTCTTGACTGCAGCGCTATGAAGTCGCCGAGCGCCTTTTGAAGCTCCATGTAGAAGTTGGAGTCCAGACACCCCGTAGTGTGAAGCATCCTGAGTGAAGTGCCTTACAGGTTCAATATATGTGTTGGGACTGAAGGGGACGAGATCGCTTGCGCTGCTTCCGAAGGGGGCAAGTAATCCGGCAGCAATTCATCAATTTCTCTTTCCCACTCCGGCACGCGGTAAAACCGCAGATATTCCGCGTTGAAACGCTTGCCGGCACCTTCCCAGATACGCGGTCGACGTAGCTCATTCCGCAGGGCGGTCAGCCACGCAAGATGCCGATACACCAGTTTTCGCGAGAGTTGTTTGTCTTCGACGAGATCGCGGGTGATTTGTCCCCATCGGCGACTTTTGCCCAGAATGTCAACCCATATGTCGAGGGCTTCTGTTGCCCTGTTGTACGTTTGGACATTTTTGAAGCCGACAATAAACGACGATGCAGCTCCAAGCAGAACAACGATAGTCAGGAGTACCGATAAACAGGTAAAAGCAAAGAGCTTGTACAGCACGACCGGTACACAACCCCAGATCAGAAGCCAGTAGATTTGCCGGCGAGTCCAAACCAGAAACTCCGTTACCTTATACGATTTTCCAAGATGCATATGTGTGTCTCAGGCAAACTCAGGTGAGTAACAAATGAGCGTGGACGTCTGGCGCGCGGTCCCAGCCGCTGGGACTAATGGCTGAGCGTGCGCAAACATCGCGTGCAGGACGGTGCCCGGATCGGCCGACAAGGCATTCGGCCTCGACAAGGCGAATCTCGCCTGAACCGGCCCGTTAGCCTTTCGTCTTCAACCTTCGTCCCGCACGTGCGGGGCGGGTCTTTTGGATGACACACCATGTTTCGACTGAAGAACACCGTCATGGCAATGTTCGTCGCTACGGGCGCGCTTATGGGCGCGGCCCGGGCGGTGGCGACGATCAGAGGCCAGCGGGTCAGGCAACGAAACGACACTGCGAAGCCGGTGTGCGCGTGTCCATGTTTCGGCCGCGGTTGAGGTGATCGTCGATTTCCGCGGCGCAGCCGAGCATGCGCGGATAGAGAAAGATCGTGAAAGCCGAGGTTTCGAGGTCCGCTTCGCTGAACTCCCCGCGTTTGAGCGGCTGCCACAGCATCTTCAGCAGCAACGTGGCGATCACGGCATCGACATTGACGCAGTAGACGGTACGCGACACGCCCGCGTCGAATAAGGCCTGCACCAGCGCGCGGTAGTACGCGTGAAACGCGTTGTATTCGCCGCGCGCCTCATAAAGCCCCGCGATGAAGACCTCGCGCGGATCGTGATTGACCGGCTTGTCCTTGAAGACCGGATGGTTCACGCCCGGCAACTTGGCAATGTCGAGGCTGCCCGCATGCTTCTGACGGGCCTTGTACTGTGCATAGCGTTCGACGGAGCGCCGCGCGAGCGCTTCGAGATCGACGCCGTGTTGCGCGTTGGCAGGATCGTCGAGGCCGCTGTCGCGAAACGCCTCGTTGAGAAACGCAATACCTTCATAGCCGTTGCCGCCGTGCGTATAGCCGGTGTGTGTGAGAAAGCCTGTCAGCGCCTTATTCAATTGCACGCGTTCGGGCGATTCGGGGCCGTCGGCGGACACCGCGCCCTTCGAGCCCTGCGCCGAGATCGCGCCGGGCCCGTTCGTGAGCAGCAAGCCGGTTAGCGTTCGGAACGCGAACAGGTCGTCATCGGATGGATTCACGCCGAGCAGCGCTGCGAATGCCACTTCCGTCAACGAGCGCTCGCCGAGCAGTGCCTCGTTGGAAAACGCGCAGAAGCTGTCGGGCTGGTGGCGCGACGCGTCCGCCGAGGCGCCGATCAGCGTGCCGAAGAGCTTCGTCCACCAGGGCAGGTTCTCCGCCGTCAGACGCGAGATGCGCTTGCGCATGAGCGGGCCCCAGGCAAGCGTTGTCGTAATCGCGGCGAGCACGGCGTCCGCGCGTGGATGTCCCGGGCCGTTCGCGAGCCATCGCACGAACGCTGAACTCACATTGCGTGCGGCCAGCCCCGCGAGCATGGCTTCGGCCGCCGGATCGGGATGGTCAGAGAAGAGCGCCGCGCTGCCCTCGGTGTCTATCGCGTCGACGTCGAAATCGCGATCGAACGCGTCCGCGAGTTTCGCTGCCGCGAAGCGGTCAATCATCAGCCTCGCTGCCTCGCGCGCCGCGCGCTGGCGGTTCGGTCCGACGATCGCCGCTGCGGCGGCGAGCACCGCGTTAGGTGCGTTACCCGCTTCTCGTGCGGCTTGCGCCGCTGCCAGTTCAGGTGTGCCGTACAGGTTTACTGCCGCGCCGACCGCGACATCGATCAGCTTTTCGTCGTTTGCGCCGCCGAACTCGTGTAACAGTGCGAGGCACACGTTCGCTTCGAACGAATGCGTCGCCGCTTCGAGCATCGATACGCCGTGCAGGCTGCTGACCTGCGTCTTTGCATCCATCTGCGAGGCACCCGAGGCGTCTTTCATCGGCTGCCGGGGCGGCATCGCCCCAATCTGGTCATTCACCCGCGCGACCTGTTCGTCATACGGGGCTACCGCTTTCACGACTGCAAGCGCGAGATCGGCGGGCAGATCGAGCCCCTGATCCGAGCCGAACCACGGCTTGAGCGCGAGGCTACCTTCAGGCTCGAAGTCAGGCATCGTTGCATTCGCGCGCATTACCGCCGTGAGGGCGGCAGGGATATGGGCGATGTTCGTCACCACCGCGCCCTTCGCCGAGCAGCATGGATCGTCGGGCGTGAAGAGCCGTTCAACGCCAAACTTCTCCTTGAACCAGCGTTCCTTCGCGAGCGCATCGTCGGCGCCACCCGCCATCGCGCCCGCATGTCCGACTGCGCGCGTGAGACGGCTTTTCCACCGGCCCACCACGCAGGCGACCACGGGCTTGTTGAAGTGCGCGTCGGCCTCGTAGTACCCGCCGGGCTCGCAGTACAGCACGGCGGCCTTGCTGCGCGCGTCGTTGGCAAGGGCAAACGCGAATTCTGGCGCGGCATAGTGGATGTAGACATCCTTCCCGCTGGAAATGACGGTCGATGTGCCCCAGCCACTCATGCGCAGGTACTGGGCGATCGTGGTGCTGAAGCCGCCGGAGTTGGAGAAGATCGCGATCGATCCTTGCCGCAGTGTGGCGCCCGGATCGTCACCGCCCAGCGCACCGCCGATCCGCACGCGCTGCCAGGAGTCCGCGACGCCCAGCCCGTTCGCGCCGAAGATGTCGATGCCCGCCTGCTGTCCCATCGCGCGGATCTCACGCGCGTCGTGCACGGCAATCTTCTCCGTAATGATGAAGATCTTGCGCAGATCCGGATTCACGCGGATCAGCTCGGCCACGCCGTCGCGCGCGGCCGAGGGCGGCAGATACACGACGCCGCAGTTGAACCGGTGACCGGCTTCCAGACCCTCTCGGACATTGTTGAAGACTGGAATGTCGCCTGCGGGCGTCGCGAGCACCTGTCCGCCTTTGCCGGGCGCCGTGCCGAACACCACATTCGCGCCCGAGAAGGCGTGACTCACCGGCGTCACATCGGATGACTCGCCGCCGAGGATATTGAGCACGCAGACGCGATCTTCGCGTGTGGCGATATCTGCCAGCGACTGGATCCCGACGAAGTATTTGAAGTGGCTGTTGCCTTGCTTGTTCATGTCGATCTCCTCAGGCCGATGCCATTTGCGATTGAGCGTCGCGCGCGCCAATGCGCGCCGCGACCTGCGAGCGTCCGCCTGCCTGCATCCATGCATCGGCCTTGCGTGCGTACTGGATGACTTCGCTGATGTCCGAATCGAAACCGAAGAGGCGGTAAGGCAGGCCGAGCGAATCGCAGGTGTCGCGCAGCGCGGACATGCCGCGCACAAGGTTCGGGCCGCCGCGTCCGAGCACGACGTAGAGCGGCGTCGGACCATGCGCGCTGAAGTGCTCGCGCAGCGCGTCGGCCATCGCGCGCAAGGTCTCGTAGATGTCGGTGTTGTTCGACTTGCCGCCGATGATGAAGAGTACGTTCGACTGCTTGAGCCAGTGCCGGAAGCAGATGCGTGCCACTTCCTTCATCTTCTCGTACGGCGGATTGCCGCCGAAGTCCGACGATATGATGGCCGCGTCGCCCAGCATTTCCGTGACGAGCGAGTTCGCGCCGCCGCCGAAGGTGGGCGCTAGGATGGTTCCCTTATCGTTGATCACGTACACATCGCTTTGTCCCTGGTGCGTGCGAAGCTGATTGATCTCCTGCTCGAAATCCGAGTAGTCAGCGGCGAAGAGATGGGGCGGGAGGCCGAGCCGCGAGAAACGCGGATCGTCGCGATCGAAACCGCACTTGAAGTCGCAGGCGACGGGCGTCAGACGCCCCTTTTTATCTTCGCGCATGCGGATCGGATTCAGTTCGAGCGTCGTCATGCCGAAGTCATGAAAGAGCTCCCAGAGCTTCGGTAATTGCTGCACGAGCGGCGAGATGATTTCGCGCGGCGCGCCGATCTCGCTCAGCGCATTCGCGACGACGAACGCCTTCAGTCCCGTCAGCGCATCGAACGGCACCATCGCGACGTACTTTGGATCGACCTCCTCGATGTCCATTCCACCCATATGCGACAGCGTCATGGTCGGAGCGCGAAAGCGCGTGGAATCGGTAATCGAAAAGTAGACTTCGTGCTTGGCGGGCACGCCTGCTTCGAACGTCACGCCGTTTGCCTTGGCCCTGATATGCCCCACGACGTGCTCGGCAAAGTAAAGCCGTTCCTTTTCGGCGAGCGCCGTCTTGAGATCCGTGGCGCGGCCCAGCAGACCCGCTTTGCCCTTTTTGCCGACACCGCCTTTGAACACCGGCTTGATGAATATCTGACCGTGTCGGTCGATGAGCGACTTGATCTCTTCCTCGCTGGCGCCCGGGCCCAGCACTTCGCTGGACGGAAAGCCGACAAATTGCAGCAGGCGTGCGCCGTGCAACATTCCGGTGATCTGCATGTGAAGTGTCTCCTGAATTTAAAAAGAAATGACGAATGAAGCAGGTGCCAGGTATTCGTTCAGCTTGCTGCGGCGGGCGTGAGTTGCTCCGCTGCCGTGGACGCGCTCGAAGCGGCGGCAGGATTCACATAGCGAGGTGGGTCAGGCGAGATGCGCGTCGGCGCGGTAGACGGCGGCCTTGATCGAGGCCTGCACCAGGATGCGGCGAAGCGCTGGTCCGCGCTTCGCGCCCGTCTCCGATGCGTTCTCAGTCGATGCGTGTTATGAACGTCTTGAGAATCGATATTTGCTCAAGAGGCCCGAAACGATAAGTGCAATTTTTCGAAGCATTGATGTCCAACCGTTAATAATGCCGGATCGAAGGGGCGCCACGCCGCGAACACATCGGCGCCGCGAGCGCTTGCGGCAGCGGACGCAGGAGTGACCTTCAGGTGAGCGATGCCGACCGCCTGGCTGTGCGGCCCCGGCGATACAGCGCGAGGGTCGCGCCAAGCCCGCATGCGGCGGCGAAACTCAGCCAGTAGCCAGGCGCGGCTTTGTCACCCGTAATCTGGATAAGATAGGTTGAAACGGCCGGCGTGAAGCCGCCAAAAACGGCGGTTGCGAGACTGAACGCGAGCGAGAATCCAGCCACGCGGACCTCGGCGGGCATGACTTCAGTGAGCGCTGCGACCATCGCGCCGTTGTACATGCCGAAGAAAAACGAGAGCCACAGCAGCACGACCAGCATGCGGCCGAAAACTCGGCGCCGATGGCAGCCAGGAGAGCGCCGGATACGAGGTGCAGATGGCGAGCACGGTGATGGCAATGAGAATCGGCTTGCGCCCGATGCGGTCCGGGAGCGCGCCTCCGATCGGTAACCAGACCAAGTTCGACAGGCCCACGAAGAAACTGCAGGCCAGCATTGCTCGGCGCGCGCCAGCGCCGCGGCGTGAAAGCGCTGGGGATCACCCGCGTTGAACGCAGCATCGTCCGGCAACTTTGGTTCCATGAAATTTGCTGGTCTAGGGATGGATGGTTTCGCCGCGACTCAACATGGCGATGAACTCCTCGATCTTGCGGATCCGTGTTGTCGGCTTTTTTGCATTCTGTATCCGAAACAGGATGGCGTAGCGGTTTCGCCCGTTCAGCGTCGCAAAGAAGGCGCTGGCCTTGGGATTGGCATCCAGTGCGGCCTGAAGGTCCTCCGGCACGACCGAATTGCTGGCCGACGCATACGCTGCCTCCCAGCGGCCATCCTTTTTCGCTTTCTCGATTTCCCGCATGCCCGGGGGAAGCATTCTGCCTGCTGCGATCAGCGCTTCGGCACGATCTTTGTTGAGCCTTGACCAGATGCTTTTTGCGGATCGTCGCGTGAAGCGTTGCAACCAGTATGCTTCACTTTCAGTCCGTTTTTGACCGTCGATCCAGCCATGACAGAGTGCGCTTTCCAGCGCCTGTTCGTAAGTCAACGTTGGCTGCACGGCGCCCTTCCTGGCCAGGCGCAGCCATATCCCGCGCGACGTACTTCCGTTTTCCGTCAACCACTTTTCCCATTCATTCTGATCAAGGAATGTCAGGCGAGGCTCAGTCATGAGCGGATCCGAATGGGTGCATCCAGGCAGCAAAGTTTTTTTGTTCACTGGATTCTCGCGGACTAGCGATTCGCGTGGACTTGAAGTATCAGACTCATCGACAACCTCTCGTGTATTCATCGGAGTCACCTGTCCGCAGGCGATCACCGAGTTATCGGTTGCCTCGATAACATAGAAGATCAGGCGTTGATACAGAGTCGTGCCGCCGGTAACGGGCAAGGACGACACGCCTGCATCTACCGGAGTAAGTCCTTCCGGAAGCCAGGCAAGCACGATACTCGTGATGCAGCTACCGTCATCCCCGGGTGGAGGTCACCCGGTGTGTCGCCGGATCAATTGGCGCAGCGACACCGCGTGCAACAGGATCGACGCTGGTACCACGAACGCGGGAGTCAGCACGTCCGGATAAGCGCTGGCACCGATGCTCGGCATGCTCGGAACCATCACCTGCAATGGTCCGGGTGAAGTGATTATCCCCAAAGTAATCGCGACGGCGAAGTCGGCGAGGCCGAACAGGTTCCAGACGATCGCTACCTTCCGCCCTTGAGCCGCACCGCTCGCCACGGCGATCGCCGCTGGCACGGCGAACACGCCGGTCAACACATCGCCGATTCCCGCCGGCAACGCGAACACGCCTGGCAGCAAGCCGTGCAGCCACGCAGCGAGCGCCCAACTGCCGAATACGCGGTAGAGCTGAAGAGCGACAAGCCAACTTGCCGGCATTGCATCCAGCATCGACCCGACACGCTTTGACAACAGCAGCAGCGGTGCGCCGATCATCACCGGCAGGAAGATCGCAAACGGCAAGATCGGCAATGGCGAAGCATCCGCACGGAAAGCGCCGTTGATCGCCGCGCTCCAGGCAACAGCGAACCAGAGCGTGTCTGGGACCATGATCGCCAGCCATGTCGTACGGCGTTGGCCGGGCGTCAAATCGATGCTTTCGAGGCCGAGCCACAAACCAACCGCGATCAACGCATGGGCCGTCAACTGGTGAGCCGTGGTCGGAACGCCGCTCGCCGGGATTGCCGGCTGCCAATAGATCAACGCGATCCACAGCGCCACGAACAGGATGACCCAAAGCAGACTGCGCCGTGCGTGACCACGGAGGACGATATCGACGGGGACGGTGGTCATCAGCGGTGCTCCAGGTGATTTGCAGCCTTCGGAGATGCGTTCTCGAACACCGCTGTCAATACGCCGAGCCGGCCTTCCATTAGATTTCGGCCCAGGTTCTTCGTGAGCTCGGCGAAGTCCGGCCCAATCACCACGCCGAGATGGGGCGAGGGCGGTGGCCCTGACGCACGCAACTGGGCGAACCAGGCCTTTGCGGTCTCGCTGTCGTCCTGCAATGACAGCGTGCGGAACCCGGCGTGTTCGATCGCCGCGCGCGTTGCCTCGACCGTGAGGAGAAAACTCGTCGTGGGCGTGCGCGCCCAGGGAACGGGATAGAGCGGTTCGCCGCCGTTTGCGACGACGTCGAACGTCGCGAACCTGCCGCCCGGCCTCAGCACGCGCTGGATCTCCCGGTAAAGCCGTGTGCGCTCGGCGATGTTCATCGCGACGTGCTGCATGAATACGGCGTCGAAATGGTCGTCGGCAAACGGAATATCGAGCGCGCTGGCAGCACGGAACGACACCTGTTCGCTCTGCCCGGTGCGCCGGGTAAGATAGCGTGCGGCATCCACGAACGGCTCGCTGATGTCGATACCCGTCACCCGGCAGCCATAGGTTGCAGCGAGAAAACGGGCCGGCCCGCCAACGCCTGACCCGACGTCCAGCACGGACATTGCAGAGGTGATGCCAGCCGATCCGGCAAGCTCGGCAGTCGCAGCAAGCCCACGGGTGTGAAACTGGTCGAGACCCGCGAGTTGCAACGGTGTGAGCGGCTGATCCTCCGGTCCGAACGCCGTGAGCGCACTCTTCAGCCGCTCGGTCAGTCCCGTCGCGCGATAGTGATCGCGCACGCCATCAAGTGCATCGTTCATTGCAAGATTCCTCCAGGGTTCTGGCAGATTGTCGAGAGCTTGTGAGCGGGCATTGCCACTACTTTCCGCTCACGGACATAGGTGTACCATCGTCTATCGCGAGCGACTATTCATCACAATGTTGACGGGTCATGAAGCAGATCTTCACAGTCAGGCAGGGCGCGCTCGATGGCGTCGAGGCGTTCCTGTGCGTTGCCCGGCATCGCAGTTTTCGCAGGGCGGCCGCGGAACTCGGCGTGACGCCGTCGGCGATCAGCCAGGCGGTGCGTGTGCTGGAAGAGCGCATCGGCGCGGCGCTATTCATACGGACCACGCGTAGCGTAGGCCTGACCGAAGCTGGCCAACAATTTCTTTCGCGCGCAAAGCCTGCCTTCGAGGAGCTCGTCGCCGCCAGCGACGCTGCACGCGATCTCGGCCAACGGCCCCGCGGACTGTTGCGTCTTTCAGTGCCGCGTGCGGTGGTGCCACTCCTGCTTGATCCCCTGATTGCATCGTTCCACGAGGCTTATCCCGAGGTCGAAGTGGAGATCGCCGCAAGCAACCAGCTTATCGATCTCGCGAGCGAAGGGTTCGACGCCGGTATCCGGCTGGGTCAGTTCGTCGAAGCGGACATGGTCGCGCTGCCGTTGACGTCACCGCTGCGTTTAGTCGTCGTTGGGAGTCCGGCTTACTTCAGGGGGCGCAGCCGACCGGAGCGCACGGACGATCTCCGGCAGCATGCCTGTTTGCGATGGCGCAAATCCAGCGGTGCGCTCGCGCCATGGTCCTTCAACAATGACGGCAACGCAGTCGAGATCGCCGTAAGCGGCCCTTTCATCGCCCACGATTTTCCCACCATGCTGGGTGCGGCAATGGAAGGTATAGGCCTTGCACAGTTACCCGAGCCGATGGTCGCCGAAGGGCTGCAAAGCGGAAAACTGATAGAAGTGCTAAAGCCGTTAGCGCCGGTGATACCGGGCGTGTTTCTGTACTATCCAAGCCGCCGGCAACTGATGCCGAAGCTGCGCGCGTTCATCGATCATGCGAAAAGCCGTGAGGCGGTTCACGGCAAAGTCCCGCATACCAAATGACGGTTGGAACCATCACGTGGCAGGGCAAACAGATAAGCCCGGGGCTCATCAACGTTCCATCATCTTCCTGCGCCACGGTGCGTGGCAAAAGTGAGGATTGAAACTGCGGGTTCCATGGGTGACACAGAGCATCTACTGCGCGGACCGGGGAAATTGCTCGAAGAAGCCCTCGCTGACGTAGGCGAAATATATGGTTGGAGAACTGGCGTTCGTTGTCATCCCTGGCTGATTAGATTGAGTCAGACCGGGATCGATACCGCTGGACGCCGCCCAGGCGGTAAGGTCATCTGCGAGATCGTCAGCTTCCTCGCGTGGCACACGCAATTTAATTGGCCGCATCATCCCTCGCACCACGGCATTTCTAGAATGTATCTGTCGCTCGCCGGAAATCAAAACATCCATAGAAACCGTCGCTCATGCCGGAGCGCCCGACTCGTGACTCGGGCGGGGTGCGCGCTGCCGACGACTGCCGAACCGCCTGAACGTCATCCGGGATGCGCACGATCGCGCTAGCCCAAGGTCGGGCCCTGTGCATAAATGAATCGATCGGTCGCGCGCGCCTGATGATCAGCAGCCGCTTATAAGGGAGACGTCGAGACTTGTGTGATAGACACCGGCGAGAAGGCGTCAGTCCCGACCGAGTCGTCGGTCGAACCGACGTTGAGCTGCGCGAAGGCCCCCGAGCGCACGGAATGCGCGATGCTCGTGGCAAGCCACCGACGAGCCACGCGATCTGCAGTTCAGACAGTACTACTCGCTGAACAGGTCGGTCCCGAAGTGCAGACGACTAGAAGCCGTTTTCCTCCTATCAAACCCGGAGTTCCAGTCGGCGCTGCACGAGCTTTTCCGCACGCCCAGCCAGCGGCACCCGATGGTCCGTCGCAGACGCACGGTTCGTGTTCCTGGTTTTTGCTTTTGGGATAGTCCACCATAAGCCATCCGGCTCTTTGGACAGTTCCTTGCCTTCCATCACCACGATTTCACCGCCGCGCAGCCAGTCCATAGGGACATAATCAGTAGGTCGCAGATCGTTGCCGGAAGCTTCGGTAACCACGGAATGAGCAGGGCGAGTTCCCCTTCACTAAGTACGCGTTTGAGGTTTTCTAACTTTCCACCGCGTTTTCGCCCAACACTCCTCAATTTGCCACGCATCACCTGGCGCCACCCATTTGGTGTGTCTTCTGGAATGCGGCCAGCGTCTAGAGCATAGTCCCATGCCGCGCCAAGCTCTGAGCGCAGAATTGCCGCGTTCCGAGGTGCGTGACGCTGACTATCGAGCAGGTCGAAGGCCTGTTTCCGGGTGATGGAAGCGGCTGGCATGCAGGCAATCGGAGCGACCTTGCTGATGATGCGCCGGCGCGACTGGGCCGCTCCGACAGAATCCCGATGCCGTTCGATGTGCCTGTGAGGAAATCTTCGCAGAGTTCCTTCACCGTGTATGATTCCGGCGTCAAAGCCACTACAGGGCGGTTTGATGCCCTTCGAGTGAGCGCAGGGTCTTCGCCAGAGTCACGGCGCGCTCGGATCTCTTGCCATTTTGCAATCGCAGATGCGTAGGACATTGCCGGCCATTCTCCTGGCTTCTGCTGACGCATCCGGCCATCGACGGGTGATTTGAATCGGTAAGTCCAGCTGCGCCGCGATGCGGTCGCTTCCAGACGAAGACCTAGGAAAGAATCGAAGCTCATGTGCGTGCCGGGCTTGAGCTGTTTGCAGTCTTGGCATCGAATCGCGTGTCGGCGTAGGTTTTTTTGGAATGAGAGAAAAGCCTGCGTCAGACTTCGAAGTTAGCAACTTGTAGACGAGTGTAGATGCGGCTCTTGGCGTCGGCCGTAAGCGCTGTCAGCGTTGGCAGACGGGCTTCCGATGCAGAAGTGCCCCGAGCGACGCGACTCTCGCGCAATGATGAAGGAAACGTCCCGAATGCTCGCAGAACAACGTCACCAATACATTCTGGCGCAGGTCGCCAAGACCGGCGCGCTCTCGGTCGCCGAACTGGTGCGCGAACTGAACGTGTCGCGCGAGACCATCCGCCGTGACCTGAACGCGCTGGCCGGACGCGGTCTGCTTGTCACGACGCACGGCGGCGCACTGTCGAGCGACCGTCGCGAACCCGACCTCGACACCCGCGAAGCGGCGAATGCCGGCGCGAAACGCGCGATCGGCGAACGCGCGGCCGAGTTCGTGCCGGACGGCGCGTCGCTGATCGTCGACTCCGGCAGCACCACGCAGGCCGTCGCGCGCGCCTTGCTGGATCGCCACCGCCTGTCCGTCTACACGAACGACTGGCGCATTGCGCTGCTGCTCGGCCGGCGCAACGACAACCGCGTCACGCTGCTGGGCGGCGAGCTGTCCGACATCGAGGACGCCACCTTCGGCCTCGACACGGTGCAGCAGCTCACGCAGTACCACGCGGACTTCGCGTTCATCGGCGCGGGCGGCATCTCGCCCGACGGCTACCTCACCGACTACAGCCGCATGGCCGCCGAGGTGCGCAGCCGCATGATCGCCGCCGCCGATACGGTCGTGATCGTGGCCGATCATTCCAAGTTCGGCCGCGTCACGCCGGTGCGCATCAACGGCATCGAGTCGGCGCGTTATCTCGTGACCGAACTCGCGCCCGAGCGCTCGCTCGCCAAGGCGATTACGGCGCACGGCCCCGAAATCGTCATCGCCTGAACCGGGCGCGTAAGCAGTGGAGCAGGCGGACCGGCGCCGCATTCACCGTGGCGCCGCGCCTGTCTGACGATCCGACGGTTCGACGATCCGACGATTTGACGGCTCCACGCGTGCGCAGACTCGCGCTCCATGCGCTCCCTTCGCGACTAGCCGCCAGGCGCCGACGGCAACGTCCGAATTCCCCTGCAAGTTCTTCTGGCGCTCGGCTGAGACTTGGCTATTATTGGCGAATTGTGTCGTTTTTTGGAATTCGACAGAATAGTCATGGCGTTGTCATCGAAACCTGAGATTCTTGCCCTGCCGCGACGGGCGGGGCTGGCGGCGAGAATATCGTAGGCAGCCGTAAGCCGCACGGGGCGCCACGCAGCCGGGTTGTCGGCAATCTGCAATCTGTAGCCGCGCCGGCGTCCGCTGCGGGCAATATGCAAGAAAGAAGTAGACAGCACACGCAACAGTACGCGAGAAACAGCAAGCAGCAGATCAAGCGCAAGCGGCGCGCAACCCACGCCGGTCAATCACAACAGGTATCGGGTTTTCCCGACCGTCTGGTTTTATTGCCTTTCGGAGAAGCGACATGACAAAGACAAATTCCCCTCAGGCCACGGGCCTCGCACGCAAGCTGTTGCCGGCGCTCGTCGCCGCCGCGGTATTCGGCGGCGCGGCCATACAGGCTCATGCGGCCGACGCCGTGGTGCTGTACACCGCCGACGGCCTCGAAAATCTCTACAAGGACGTGCTGCCGGCCTTCGAAAAGAAGGAAGGCGTCAAGGTCAACATCGTGACCGCGGGCAGTGGCGAAGTGGTGAACCGCGCCACCATCGAGAAAGATCAGCCCAAGGCCGACGTGATCGTGACGCTGCCGCCGTTCATCCAGCAAGCGGATCAGAGCGGCCTGCTGCAGGCTTATCAAAGCGCGAACTACAAGAACGTTCCCGCCATCGCCAAGGCGCCCAACGGCGCATGGGCGACCTTCGTGAACAACTATTTCTCGTTCGCGATCAACCCGGAAGTCACCAAGAACCAGCCGAAGACCTTTGCCGATCTGCTGCATCCGGATTACAGCGGCAAGATCGCCTACTCGAATCCGGCGACGGCCGGCGACGGCATGGCGGTGATCATTCTGACGTCGTCGCTGATGGGCGAGGACAAGGCGTTCGACTATCTGAAGAAGCTCGAGCAGAGCGCCAAGTTCCACACCAAGGGCACGGGCTACCTCGACGTGCTGCTCTCGCGCAACGAGATCGCCTTCGCAAACGGCGACTTGCAGATGGATCTCGACGACGCGGCGAACGGCGGCCTGTCGCTCAAGCCGGTGTTCCTCGCTGCGGCGCCGGGCGGCCAGCCGACTACGTTCCAGTTGCCCTACGCGATCGGCCTCATCAAGAACGGCCCGAATCAGGCGCAAGGCAAGAAGCTGATCGACTATCTGATGTCGACGGACGTGCAGTCGAAGGTGCCTGACATCTTCGGCATTCCGGGCCGCAGCGACGTACCGCTCGCCGGCAAGAACGGTGAGGCGGTCAAGCAGGCCATCTCCGGCGTGAAGCTGATCCCGGTGGACTGGAACCAGGTCATGGCGAAGAAAGCCGACTGGACCGCACGCTGGAAGAACGACGTGATCGGTTCGTCCGGCAAGCAGACTGAAGTCGTCAAGCCGAAGTAAGCCGCGCTTCGCGGTCCAGTGAAAACGCGCAGCGCCGTCGTGAGCCGTTCGGAACCGGCGGCGCTGCGCGAGCCTCAATTTTGTTGGAGGATGAATCCGGTGAATACGGCCAGTCTTGCTCATCCCGCTCCGCTCGGCGCCGCGCCTGACGCGCTCGACGCCGCGCGTGCCGGCGCACCCGGCGGCGTGCAGATCGACCACCTGACCGTGCGCTTCGGCTCGCGCACCGTGCTCGACGATCTCTCGTTGACGATCCAGCGCGGCGAGCTGCTCACCGTGCTCGGCCGCAGCGGCTGCGGCAAGACCACGCTGCTGCGCTTCATTGCCGGTTTCATCGAGGCCGACGGGCTGTCGGGCACGTTGACGGTCGCCGGCCACGATCTCACGCATGTGCCGCCGCATAAGCGCAATCTCGGCCTGCTGTTTCAGAGCTATGCGCTGTTTCCGCATCTGTCGGTGTTCGAAAACGTCGCGTTCGGCTTGCGCGCGCGGCGCATTCCGTCGAAAGACATTGCGCGGCGCGTCACCGACGCACTGAAGCTCGTGCAACTCGGCGACGCCGGGCACGTGATGCCCGCGCAGCTTTCGGGCGGCATGCAGCAGCGCGTCGCTCTCGCGCGCGCGCTCGTGATCGAGCCGGACGTGTTGCTGCTCGACGAGCCGCTCTCCGCGCTCGACGCCAACCTGCGCGCGTCAGTGCGTTCCGAACTCAAGGCGCTGCACGAACGGCTGCCGAACCTGACCATCGTCTGCGTGACGCACGATCAGGACGACGCGCTCGTGCTGTCGGACCGCACGCTGCTCATGCGCGACGGCCGCATCGCGCAGCTCGGCACGCCGCAACAGCTATACGACACGCCGAGCGACGCGTTTGTCGCGCGCTACCTCGGCGCGGCTAACCTGCTGCCGCCGCCGGTCGCCTTCAGCATGGACGACGCGCGCTATAACGAGCGCGAGCGCGTTGCGTGCCTGCGGCCCGAAGCGCTGCGCATCGTGCCGCTCGGAGAAGGGCAGTTGCATGGTGCGATTGCTTCGGTGGAATGGTATGGCGCCGTGTTGTCGGTGTCCGTCGTGCTGGACGCGATGCCGAACGAACCGGTGCTCGTCACCCTGCAGCGCGGCCAAGGCATGATGCCCGAGAAAGGCGCGCGCGTTTCCCTGCGTTACGAGGCTGACGATGTCGTCCTTATCCAGCCCTGAGGCGTCGGCGTCGCTGACCGCGTCCGCCGCCGCCGATGCGCGCCGCAGTGCGAGCGCCGCCTCGCATGAGGCCGCGGTGAAGCGCCGCCGGCGCGCAGCGCAGTGGCATCTGCTGTTCATCGCGGTGTTCGTGCTCGGGCCGCTTGTCATCTATCCGCTCGTGCGGCTCGTGGCGCTCAGTCTGAGCGGACCGCATGGCATCGGTCTGCAGGCTTATGCGGCGTTCTTCGGCAATCCGGAGACGCGCGGCGTGATCGGCACGACGCTGTGGATTCTGTTCGCGAGCGCGGGACTCGCGTCGCTGCTCGGCGTCGCCCTTGCCTCGTTGCTATTCTTCAAGCCGTTTCCCGGCGCGCGCATGGTCACGCGCTTTCTCGAGCTGTTCGTCGCGTTTCCCTCGTTTCTGGTCGCGTTTACGCTGATTTTTCTGTACGGCTCGCAAGGCTCGGTCAGCATCGGTTTGCAGCGGCTTTTTCATCTTCAGGCACCGCCGCTCGATTTCCTGTTCGGCGTAGGCGGCGTGATTCTCGCGGAAGTCGTGTTCTATGCGCCGTTCGTCGTGCGGCCGACGCTGGCGTCCTTTGCCACGCTCGACATGCGTCTGATCGAAGCCGCCCGCAGTCTCGGCGCAAGCGGCTCGATGGTCGCGTTCAAGGTGATCCTGCCGCTTGCCTGGCCGGGCATCGCCGCGGGCACGATCCTGTGCTTTCTGTTGACGCTGAACGAATTCGGCATTCTGCTCGTGCTCGGCAGCGCGCATCTGATCACGCTGCCGGTCGCCATCTACAGCTCGGCCACCGTGGACCTCGATTTGCCGACGGCCGCCGCCGGCGCGGTCGTCATGCTGATCATGTCGTTGTCGCTGTACGCGCTGTACCGCCAGGTCAACCGTCGCAAGGTGAAAGGAGCCGGCCATGGCCGATGAACTCAACCCGACCGTGCTGCCGGTCATGCACATGAAGGCGCGGCCGGTGCGCCGCAGTCTTGTCGTGCGGATGCTCGGCGGACTGTTTCTCGGCTTCGCCGCGCTGCTGTGCTTCTGGCTTTTCGTGTTGCCGGTGATCGTGGTCGCGCTGTCGAGCGTTGCGGCTCACTGGTCGGGCACGATCCTGCCCGACGGCTTCAGCACGCGCTGGTTCGAGCGGCTCGCGTCCAGCGACTTCGACGCGCTGACGACGAGCCTCGAAATCGGCATGGGCGTTGCGGTCCTCGGCACCGTGCTCGGGCTGTGGCTCGCGCTTGCGCTCGAAGGACGCGACCGGCGCGGCCTCGGCGCTTTCGTCGACACCATTGCGATGATGCCCAACGGCGTGCCGAGCGTCGTGCTCGGATTGGCGGTGCTGATCGCGTATCACAAGCGGCCGCTGGATCTGTCGAGTTCCGCGGCGATCGTCGTGTTCGTGCAGCTCGCGCTGGTGCTGCCGTTCTGCTACCGGTGCGCGGCCGCCGCGCTGCGCCCCGAGCTCACCGTGCTGCGCGAAGCGGCCGCGAGCCTCGGCGCGCCTCCGTCGATGGTCCTGCGCCGCGTCGTGCTGCCGCAACTCGTGCCCGCGATCCGCGCGAGTCTCGCGCTGGGTTTTGCGTTGTCGCTCGGTGAGCTGGGCGCGACGCTCACCGTTTATCCGCCCGGTTTTGCGACGGTGCCGATCGTCGTCGTCGGTCAGGTGGAGCGCGGCTACTACCTGCCTGCGTCCGCGCTTTCGCTGATTCTGCTGCTGGTTTCGCTTGCTGCGCTGCTCGTGATCGCGGCGCGCGTGCCGCGTCGCCGGACCGACTGAGCCTGCACCTCCGTTTTTCCCGCCCGCGCGCGCCGGCAACGAGGCGCCTCACCTAAACGTCTTTTTTGATGTGGCGAAAGTTGTCAAAATGACCGAATATATGCAAACTGCTTCTGTCGATCCGATCGACGTCGTGCGCAGGCATTCGCTGACGGCGCTGGTTCGCGACGAGATTGAAAGACACATCGTCGAAGGCGCGCTGGCGCCGGGCGACAAGCTGAACGAGGTGGAGTGGGCAGCGCGCCTGCATGTATCGCGCGGACCGGTGCGCGAAGCGTTTCGCGCGCTGGAACAGGCGGGGCTCGTGCGCACCGAGAAGAATCGCGGCGTGTTCGTGCGGACGGTGTCGCTCGCGGAAGCCGACGAGATTTACGCGGTGCGCGCGGTGCTGGAGGAGGCGGCGTGCCGGATGCTGGCCGGGCGCATCGACGCGCGCCAACTGGCGGTGCTGCGCGATTGGCTCGATGTGATGCGCGCGGCGTTCGATGCGCACGATCCCGACGCGTACGCGCGTGCCAACGTCGCGTTTCACGACGCGATCGTGGCGGCGGCCGGCAACCGGAAACTGTATGAGACGTATCGAAGGCTGGTGAGCGAACTGAGTCTCTTCCGGCGCGCGGCCCTCGTCGTGCATGCCGATGCGATGGAGCGCTCGCTTGCCGAGCATCGCGCCATTCTCACGGCGCTGGCCTCGCGCGACGCGGGCCACGCCGCGGCGCTGATGCAGGCGCACGTGCACGGCGGCCTGCAGCGCGCGCGGGCTGCGTGCAAGGAGGGAGAGCAGAAAGAACAGGGCGGGGCGGCGGAGCAGTGGAGTGCCGCGCCGAGCGCGCCGGCATCTGACGAATGAAGCGAAAACGTTGTCTTGATCGATTGACTCGAATGAGCGTGCGCGGCACGCAGGGACGGGAACGATGGCAAGCGCAGGGGGAAATCCAGGTGCGAATGAGATCGCGTCGGGACGCATGATCGAGGTCAACGGCCGCCGCTACAGGCTGCCCACGCAGCCGACAGTGGTGGTGTGCGTCGACGGCTGCGAGTTCGCTTACCTGGAAGCCGCGGTCGCGGCGGGCGTCGCGCCCTTCATCGGCAGCATGCTCAAGGGCGGGGCGGCCTTCAAGGGCGATTGCGTGATCCCCTCGTTCACCAATCCGAACAATCTGTCGATCGTGTGCGGCGTGCCGCCTTCGGTGCACGGCATCTGCGGCAATTACTTCTGGGATCCCGAGGCGAACGGCGGCGCGGGCGCGGAGGTGATGATGAACAATCCCGCCTATCTGCGCGCCGGCACCTTGCTGGCCGCCGCAAGCGAGGCGGGCGCCGCCGTGGCTGTCGTCACCGCGAAAGACAAGTTGCGCAGCCTGTTGGGCTGGCAGCTGAACGGCATCTGCTTTTCCGCGGAGAAAGCGGATAAGGCGACGCGCGAGGAAAACGGTATCGACGACGTGCTCGATCTGGTCGGCCTGCCGCTGCCCGACGTCTACAGCGCGGGGCTTTCCGAGTTCGTGTTCGCGGCGGGCGTGCGGCTCGCGCAAACGCGCAAGCTCGACCTGATGTATCTGTCCACCACCGATTACATCCAGCACAAATGGGCGCCGGGCACGGAAGGCGCGAACGCGTTCTACGCGATGATGGACGTCTATCTGGCGCAGCTCGACGCGCTCGGCTGGGTGATCGGCCTGACCGCCGATCACGGCATGAATGCGAAGCACGATCCGCAAACCGGCGAGCCGAACGTGATCTATCTGCAGGATGTGCTCGACGAATGGCTCGGCACCCGCGAGGCGCGCGTGATTCTGCCGATAACGGACCCGTATGTGGTGCATCACGGCGCGCTGGGTTCGTTCGCGACCGTCTATTTGCCGCGCGAGGTGAGTGCCGCGCAGGTGATCGAGCGGATTCGCGGCCTCGCCGGAGTCGAGCTCGCGCTCGATAACCGCGCTGCGTGCGAGCGCTTCGAGCTGCCGAACGACCGCGTCGGCGATATCGTCGTGATCAGCACCAAGCACGTGGTGCTCGGCACACGTCGCGACGAGCACGATCTGTCCGGCTTGACCGTGCCGTTGCGCTCGCATGGCGGCTTGTCGGAACAGGAGGTGCCGCTGCTTTTCAATCGGCGTGTCGAGGGCTTGCCAACCGCGGACAGCGGTAAACGGCTGCGCAACTTCGATATCTTCGACGTCGCCCTGAACCGCGTGTCGGCATCATGAACACGACGCTGCGTGACCATCCGGCCTTCCGGGCCGAAGCGCTGCGGCTCAAGGGCGAGCGCGCGGCGCGGGCGCGTTCGTTCGACGTCTTCGATCCGTACACGGGCACGCGTGTGGGCACGGCCGCGCTCGCAAGCGTCGACGATGTGCGCGCCGCGTTCGAGTACGCTGCGGCTTATCAGCCGAAGCTCACGCGCTATGAGCGCTCGCAGATTCTCGAGCGCGCGGCGGCTTTGCTGCGCGAGAGAGCCGAAGAGGCGTCGGATCTGATTTCCCTCGAATCGGGCTTGTCGAAGCAGGACTCGCGCTATGAAATAGGCCGCGTGGCCGACGTGTTGAAGTTCGCCGCGATTGAGGCGCTGCGTGACGACGGGCAGAGTTTCGCCTGCGATCTGACGCCGCACGGCAAGCGGCGGCGGGTGTTTTCTCAGCGCGAGCCGCTTGCCGGCGTGATCGTCGCGATCACGCCGTTCAACCATCCGATGAACCAGGTTGCGCATAAGGTGGCGCCTGCCATTGCGACAAATAATCGCGTGTTGGTGAAGCCGTCGGAAAAGGTGCCGCTGTCGGCGCTCTATCTCGCCGATATTCTGTACGAAGCCGGCTTGCCCGCGCCGATGCTCCAGGTGCTGACCGGCGACCCGCGCGAGATCGCCGATGAGCTGATCACGCATCCATTGGCCGAACTCGTCACGTTTACGGGCGGTGTCGCGATCGGCAAATACATCGCTGCGAAAGCGGCATACCGGCGCGTCGTGCTCGAGCTGGGCGGCAACGATCCGCTGATCGTGCTCGACGACGCCGACCTCGAGCGCGCGGCGACGCTCGCCGTGCAAGGGTCCTATAAGAACTCCGGGCAGCGCTGCACGGCCGTCAAGCGGATGCTCGTGCAGAAGCGCGTCGCGGCGGACTTCGCCGATCTGGTGGTGGAGAAAACGCGGGCCTGGCGCTTCGGCGATCCATTCGATGAAGCGAATCAGATGGGCACTGTCATCGATGTGGCGGCGGCGCAGCTCTTCGAATCACGTGTGAACGAGGCGATTGCGGGCGGCGCGCGTTTGCTGGCCGGCAACCGGCGTAATGGCGCGTTGTACTCGCCCACTGTGCTCGACCGCGTCGAGCCGTGCATGACCGTGGTGCGCGAGGAAACCTTTGGGCCGGTGTCGCCGATCATCAGCTTCGACACGCTCGACGACGCGATCCGGATCAGCAACGGTACGCAGTTCGGATTGTCGTCGGGGGTGTGCACGAACCGGCAGGATGCGATCACGCGCTTCATCAACGAACTGCGGGTGGGCACGGTCAACGTGTGGGAAGTGCCTGGCTACCGGATCGAGCTGACGCCGTTCGGCGGCATCAAGGACTCGGGGCTCGGCTATAAGGAAGGCGTGCAGGAAGCGATGAAGAGCTTCACCAACCTGAAGACTTTTTCATTACCGTGGGAGTAACAGCGTGGCATTGAGTGTGAGCGACATCCGTTCGCTGTTCGAGCAATTTGGGCACATCGCTTATAGCGGCGAACCGGTCACGCAGCTTCAGCATGCGTTGCAAAGCGGTGCGCTAGCGGAAGAAGCAGGTGCGGACGAGGCGCTCGTCGTCGCCGCGTTTTTGCATGACCTCGGACATCTGCTCAATCTGCAAGGCGAGACGCCGACCGAGCGGGGCATCGACGATCTGCATCAATACTTTGCCTTGCCGTTTTTGAGGCCCGTGCTGCCGGACGCGGTGCTGGAGCCGATTCGGCTGCACGTGGACGCGAAACGCTGCCTGTGCGCCATCGACGGGACGTATTTTGGCCAGCTTTCTGCCGACTCGGTACGGAGCCTCGAACTGCAAGGCGGGATCTTCAGCTGCGAGGAAGCGGACGCGTTTCTGCAGAAGCCGTACGCACAGGACGCGCTGCGTCTGCGTAAGTGGGACGACCGCGCAAAAGAAGAAAATCGCGCGACGCCGGATCTTGACCACTACCTTGGTGTGGTCGAGCGCGTCATGCGCAAGAGCGCGGCGGCCTGACTCGAACTGCTGCAGTTCCGGTTGCTCTGCCGGTTGTAATTTGCGCTATTTTCTGCGCGATTTCCCTATGTCGAAATAACGCTTGCAACCCGCCGCCGGGCTCGCTAGAATCTCGCTCTTTCGTGCTCCGGACGCCGGGGCACGGGAAGCGGGAAAGCCAGCAGTGGCAAGGCTTCCGGCGGTGGCAGCAGGTTCAGTCAGTAACAAAAACCTGTTGACGGCGCGACGGAAGTTCTTCATAATCTCGCTTCTCTGCTGCTGATGCAGCGACGCAGAACGAAGCAGTGCCGCGGTGGTAAAAATCAGGCGCTGCGAAGTGTGCGAACCGATCTTTAAAAACTAACAGCCGATAAGTGTGGGCGCTTGATGCGACGACGCTACGCCGGACTCTTCGGGGTCTGGCGGAAAAGCGAAAGTATCAAGTCTCACACAGTAATGAAAGGAAGGTTGCCTGACTCTTCTGTGGAGGAGTGAGGTTAATCATTCGTCAGTACGTTGAGTGAGCGACCGGGTTCGAGAGAGCCCGAAAACAGTAACAGGTTTGAACTGAAGAGTTTGATCCTGGCTCAGATTGAACGCTGGCGGCATGCCTTACACATGCAAGTCGGACGGCAGCGCGGGCTTCGGCCTGGCGGCGAGTGGCGAACGGGTGAGTAATACATCGGAACGTGTCCTGTAGTGGGGGATAGCCCGGCGAAAGCCGGATTAATACCGCATACGCTCTGCGGAGGAAAGCGGGGGATCCTTCGGGACCTCGCGCTACAGGGGCGGCCGATGGCAGATTAGCTAGTTGGTGGGGTAAAGGCCTACCAAGGCGACGATCTGTAGCTGGTCTGAGAGGACGACCAGCCACACTGGGACTGAGACACGGCCCAGACTCCTACGGGAGGCAGCAGTGGGGAATTTTGGACAATGGGGGCAACCCTGATCCAGCAATGCCGCGTGTGTGAAGAAGGCCTTCGGGTTGTAAAGCACTTTTGTCCGGAAAGAAAACGCCGTGGCTAATACCCGTGGCGGATGACGGTACCGGAAGAATAAGCACCGGCTAACTACGTGCCAGCAGCCGCGGTAATACGTAGGGTGCAAGCGTTAATCGGAATTACTGGGCGTAAAGCGTGCGCAGGCGGTTCGCTAAGACAGATGTGAAATCCCCGGGCTTAACCTGGGAACTGCATTTGTGACTGGCGGGCTAGAGTATGGCAGAGGGGGGTAGAATTCCACGTGTAGCAGTGAAATGCGTAGAGATGTGGAGGAATACCGATGGCGAAGGCAGCCCCTGGGCCAATACTGACGCTCATGCACGAAAGCGTGGGGAGCAAACAGGATTAGATACCCTGGTAGTCCACGCCCTAAACGATGTCAACTGGTTGTCGGGCCTTCATTGGCTTGGTAACGTAGCTAACGCGTGAAGTTGACCGCCTGGGGAGTACGGTCGCAAGATTAAAACTCAAAGGAATTGACGGGGACCCGCACAAGCGGTGGATGATGTGGATTAATTCGATGCAACGCGAAAAACCTTACCTACCCTTGACATGGATGGAATCCCGCTGAGAGGTGGGAGTGCCCGAAAGGGAGCCATCACACAGGTGCTGCATGGCTGTCGTCAGCTCGTGTCGTGAGATGTTGGGTTAAGTCCCGCAACGAGCGCAACCCTTGTCCCTAGTTGCTACGCAAGAGCACTCCAGGGAGACTGCCGGTGACAAACCGGAGGAAGGTGGGGATGACGTCAAGTCCTCATGGCCCTTATGGGTAGGGCTTCACACGTCATACAATGGTCGGAACAGAGGGTCGCCAAGCCGCGAGGTGGAGCCAATCCCAGAAAACCGATCGTAGTCCGGATCGCACTCTGCAACTCGAGTGCGTGAAGCTGGAATCGCTAGTAATCGCGGATCAGCATGCCGCGGTGAATACGTTCCCGGGTCTTGTACACACCGCCCGTCACACCATGGGAGTGGGTTTTACCAGAAGTGGCTAGTCTAACCGCAAGGAGGACGGTCACCACGGTAGGATTCATGACTGGGGTGAAGTCGTAACAAGGTAGCCGTATCGGAAGGTGCGGCTGGATCACCTCCTTTCCAGAGCTTGACGCGTCAGGGTGTTGAGCGCTCACGCTTATCGGCTGTAAGTAAAGAAACGCAGACAGACGCAGGGGTCTGTAGCTCAGTCGGTTAGAGCACCGTCTTGATAAGGCGGGGGTCGATGGTTCGAATCCATCCAGACCCACCAGCTGTCTTGTGTGGTGGCTGACCGGGGTGCTGCACCGAGGTGCGCACTGAAGTACTCACTGAAGTGCCCTGTATCTGTGTGACCCGCGGGGGATTAGCTCAGCTGGGAGAGCACCTGCTTTGCAAGCAGGGGGTCGTCGGTTCGATCCCGTCATCCTCCACCAATTCCCAATGCCTAGTGTTCAGTGCGAGCTGAGCGTTATGCATTGGCAATTGAGCCAGTCAGCGTGATGCACGATCCAGTCGTGATATCGGCTGAACGTTCTTTAACAATCAGGAAGAAGTAGTAAAGAGATTCACGAAAGGCACTTAGAGATGGGTGCGCGAGTAGGTGAATCAGGGTTGTGATTGTATCGATGTATTTTAAAGGTGATCGAAAGATCGCTTTGGAATACGGCGCAACACGAATACTCAACCTGTAGCGAGTGGGTCCTGTCGTGGCAGCACGATGAGACATACCCGTTATAGGGTCAAGCGAACAAGTGCATGTGGTGGATGCCTTGGCGATCACAGGCGATGAAGGACGCGGTAGCCTGCGAAAAGCTACGGGGAGCTGGCAAACGAGCTTTGATCCGTAGATGTCCGAATGGGGAAACCCACTCCGAATGGAGTATCCATGACTGAATCCATAGGTCATGTGAGGCGAACGCGGTGAACTGAAACATCTAAGTAACCGCAGGAAAAGAAATCAACCGAGATTCCCAAAGTAGTGGCGAGCGAAATGGGACCAGCCTGTACTCTTTATTCTCATTGTTAGCCGAACGCTCTGGAAAGTGCGGCCATAGCAGGTGATAGCCCTGTAGGCGAAAACAGCGAGGAAGAACTAGGTGTACGACAAGTAGGGCGGGACACGTGAAATCCTGTCTGAAGATGGGGGGACCATCCTCCAAGGCTAAATACTCGTGATCGACCGATAGTGAACCAGTACCGTGAGGGAAAGGCGAAAAGAACCCCGGGAGGGGAGTGAAACAGATCCTGAAACCGCATGCATACAAACAGTCGGAGCCTTCGCAAGGGGGTGACGGCGTACCTTTTGTATAATGGGTCAGCGACTTACATTCAGTGGCAAGCTTAACCGATTAGGGCAGGCGTAGCGAAAGCGAGTCCGAACAGGGCGTTCAGTCGCTGGGTGTAGACCCGAAACCAGGTGATCTATCCATGGCCAGGATGAAGGTGCGGTAACACGTACTGGAGGTCCGAACCCACTAACGTTGAAAAGTTAGGGGATGAGCTGTGGATAGGGGTGAAAGGCTAAACAAACCTGGAAATAGCTGGTTCTCTCCGAAAACTATTTAGGTAGTGCCTCGTGTATCACCTTCGGGGGTAGAGCACTGTCATGGTTGTGGGGTCCATTGCGGATTACTACGCCATAGCAAACTCCGAATACCGAAGAGTGCAATCACGGGAGACAGACATCGGGTGCTAACGTCCGGTGTCAAGAGGGAAACAACCCAGACCGCCAGCTAAGGTCCCCAAATATGGCTAAGTGGGAAACGAAGTGGGAAGGCTAAAACAGTCAGGAGGTTGGCTTAGAAGCAGCCATCCTTTAAAGAAAGCGTAATAGCTCACTGATCGAGTCGTCCTGCGCGGAAGATGTAACGGGGCTAAGCCATATACCGAAGCTGCGGATGCACATTTATGTGCATGGTAGGAGAGCGTTCCGTAAGCCTGCGAAGGTGCACTGGAAAGTGTGCTGGAGGTATCGGAAGTGCGAATGCTGACATGAGTAGCGATAAAGGGGGTGAAAGGCCCCCTCGCCGTAAGCCCAAGGTTTCCTACGCAACGTTCATCGGCGTAGGGTGAGTCGGCCCCTAAGGCGAGGCAGAAATGCGTAGCTGATGGGAAGCAGGTTAATATTCCTGCACCATTGTTGAATGCGATGGGGGGACGGATCGCGGAAGGTTGTCCGGGTGTTGGAAGTCCCGGTCCTTGCATTGGAGAAGGCGCTTTGGCAAATCCGGGCGCGGAATTCAAGGGTGCGAGGCCAGTGATCTAGGTCACGAAGCAATCGGAAGTGGTTCCAGGAAAAGCCTCTAAGCTTCAGTTCAACAAGACCGTACCGCAAACCGACACAGGTGGGCGAGATGAGTATTCTAAGGCGCTTGAGAGAACTCGGGAGAAGGAACTCGGCAAATTGGTACCGTAACTTCGGGATAAGGTACGCCCCTGTAGCTTGACTCGCCTGCGCGAGAAGGGTGAAGGGGTTGCAATAAACTGGTGGCTGCGACTGTTTAATAAAAACACAGCACTCTGCAAACACGAAAGTGGACGTATAGGGTGTGACGCCTGCCCGGTGCCGGAAGATTAAATGATGGGGTGCAAGCTCCTGATTGAAGTCCCGGTAAAACGGCGGCCGTAACTATAACGGTCCTAAGGTAGCGAAATTCCTTGTCGGGTAAGTTCCGACCTGCACGAATGGCGTAACGATGGCCACACTGTCTCCTCCCGAGACTCAGCGAAGTTGAAGTGTTTGTGATGATGCAATCTCCCCGCGGCTAGACGGAAAGACCCCATGAACCTTTACTGTAGCTTTGCATTGGACTTTGAACCGGTCTGTGTAGGATAGGTGGGAGGCTGTGAAGCGTGGACGCCAGTCTGCGTGGAGCCATCCTTGAAATACCACCCTGATCTGTTTGAGGTTCTAACCTTGGTCCGTAATCCGGATCGGGGACAGTGCATGGTAGGCAGTTTGACTGGGGCGGTCTCCTCCCAAAGTGTAACGGAGGAGTACGAAGGTACGCTAGGTACGGTCGGAAATCGTGCTGATAGTGCAATGGCATAAGCGTGCTTAACTGCGAGACCGACAAGTCGAGCAGGTGCGAAAGCAGGTCATAGTGATCCGGTGGTTCTGTATGGAAGGGCCATCGCTCAACGGATAAAAGGTACTCTGGGGATAACAGGCTGATACCGCCCAAGAGTTCATATCGACGGCGGTGTTTGGCACCTCGATGTCGGCTCATCTCATCCTGGGGCTGTAGCCGGTCCCAAGGGTATGGCTGTTCGCCATTTAAAGAGGTACGTGAGCTGGGTTTAAAACGTCGTGAGACAGTTTGGTCCCTATCTGCCGTGGGCGCTGGATATTTGAAGGGGGCTGCTCCTAGTACGAGAGGACCGGAGTGGACGAACCTCTGGTGTACCGGTTGTCACGCCAGTGGCATCGCCGGGTAGCTATGTTCGGAAGAGATAACCGCTGAAAGCATCTAAGCGGGAAACTCGCCTTAAGATGAGATATCCCCGGGGCTTCGAGCCCCTTGAAGGGTCGTTCAAGACCAGGACGTTGATAGGTCAGGTGTGTAAGCGCAGTAATGCGTTCAGCTAACTGATACTAATTGCCCGTAAGGCTTGATCCTATAACAGGTGTGTGTCGGCAGCCGTGAGTGCTTCAGCACTTATGGATGCCCCACCCTGCGCCACGCGCAGGGTCTTATGCAGACCACACACGGTTGAGATCCATGTTGTGCCCGATACAGCACAACCCCGCATCGCCTGGTGAGCATCACCAGAAACTACTTCTTCCAGATTGGCTGTATTGCCCCACCGGCAGTACGGCAACCCGTCAAAGCCTGATGACCATAGCGAGTCGGTCCCACCCCTTCCCATCCCGAACAGGACCGTGAAACGACTCCACGCCGATGATAGTGCGGATTACCCGTGTGAAAGTAGGTAATCGTCAGGCTCCCCACCACCGTCAGAAACCCCACCCCAAAAAGGTGGGGTTTCTGCGTTTACGGACCGCGGGTACAGCGGCACCGAAACGATTGGCCCCGTCGTGCTGACGGCAGCCGGATGGCGAACGTTCTTAAGTCACTACCGCTCAGTTCTTGCGGCCCATTGGCTAGTAGATCCGGGCAGCGCTTCGAGGCAGCACTTCATTTGGCGTATCGGTTCGGCCGGTCTTCGCGAACAATACCTGTCGCACGCGACCTCCCTTGGCAGACCCAGCCAGGAGTCTCCCATATCTTCGCCTCGAAAAATGCCCGCCAGGACACATCACACAGACGTTTATCGCAGCGCACGCCTTCTCGCATAGGTAGCTGGGTACACCGTATGTTGAGCGACGGGAGCGACGGTGCAAGAGAGACGCGGCCCGCGCTCCCTGGCAATAACGCGATTCCCGGCAGTATCTTGCCGCTGCCTTCAAGCACGCTCGCGGACGTACAACATGCGTCAGCACGACGTCGGCTCGAAGGCCGTGCGCAATACCGGAAGATCGCCAAATGTATGCAATGCTCTCGCGATTTGCGACGAGCGTCGACCAGGTGTGAGGAAGCAGGGCTGGGCCGATGTTTGGGCTTAAGCCTTACAATCAGCATTCCTAACTGAAGAGGTTGGAAAGAAAGGGCAACGTTCGTTCACATCGCGGTAACAGATTTTCCGCCGATCCCGCGCGGTTGCGCAGGATCGCATGCCACGTGGCGGCATAGCAAATCGATGCGCAAGTTAGTGACGCGTAAAGCGGGCATCAACGACATTGCCGCTGATGCCTGAGCACACTAGTGCGTGCTTAGCCACCGCGTCGGACCAGCCGGATAATAAACAGCAGGATGACCGCGCCAATGACCGCGGTGATGATCGAGCTGATCCAGCCGCTGCCTAACGAAATATGCAGCACGCGCGCGAGCCAGCCGCCAATGAACGCGCCGACAATACCGACAATGATGTCGACGATAAGGCCGAAACCGCCGCCCTTGACGAGCACCCCGGCCAGCCAGCCCGCGATGGCGCCAATGACAAGCCACGCAATGATGCCGTGTTCCATAATCGAAGCTCCATGGTTGAGTGTGAACAATGCACGGTGACAGAGCTTAGTCGAACGTCCGTCGTCAGTCCATATTCAGGATGCGGAATTAACATTGTCTGAATCTGCTGCAGGGCAGGTGTAGACACGCCCGTGTAAGGTTTAGAGAAAATTCGACGCGCAGCGTAGACCGATCGATGAAGTAATACGTACTCCAAATATTGACGGCGGCCATCACTAAAAAGACACTGGTTGCACTTTCCGGATCTGAGTGCGCAATGGCAATGGCTTTGTGCCACGGCGCACACAATCCCGGTTCGCATCACGGTGCCCGCTCAGGGCCGTCCACGTCAGGAAGGAATGTATGAAAGCAAAAGTTCTGGGCATGGTTGCCGGCGCGTTGGTCGCTGCCGCTCCGTTCTGGTCGTTCGCCGCGGGGCTTCCCGCGCCCTTTGAAGGAAGCAGCACGTTGCAGGCCGAAGGAGTCGTGAAGTCTGTGGACCGTGCCAAGCATTCGGTAACCGTGCGCGACGCGCAAGGCAGCGAAGCATCATTCGAGATGGCGGATACGCGAGATCTTGAGAGGATTACGCAAGGCGGAAAGGTCCATATCCGCATGATGCGCAATGCCGTGATCAGCGTTACCCGCGCAGCGGATGGGCAAGGCTCGAGTGCTGCCGTCGTTGCACCGATCGCGCAGACGAACCCTGAGCAGAACGTAAGCGCGCAAGTGCAGGCAATCGATCACGCTTCCGGTGTCATGGCATTGAAAGGGGCGAACGGCTCTGTGTTTCACATTCAAGGCCGCGATCCGGCGAAGCTCGCCAACGTGACGCCGGGGATGCAGGTTCTGGTGGCGTTTGCGCCGAAATTCAATGTTGCCGTGGCGCCCGCGCAATGACCCGCACATTTACGTCGCGGCTCGCGTGCAAGTGATTCTAGAGCACAAAAAACGCAGAGGTTCTCAAGCGCGATGGTTTGCGTCACCGGGTTTTCGGCTCAATCCGGCTCCCCGGGCACAAGACGCAATCGTGTGATTTCGGATGGTGCCCCAAGCCGTTTCGGTGGTCCCCAATAGCCGGTGCCGCGGCTCGTATAGACCCACAGTCCATTGAGACGCGCCAGGCCCGCAGTAAACGGTTGCTGAAACCGCACGAAGAAATTCCACGGGAAGAACTGACCGCCGTGTGTATGACCTGAGAGTTGCAGTGTGAAGCCGGCTTCAGCGGCGGCTTCGGCGGATCGTGGCTGGTGCGCGAGCAGCACCTTGATCAGCACATCGCCGGGTGCCCCCGCAATCGCGGCCATTGGGTCGCTGCTATGTAGCGGATCGTGATGACCGGCCGAATAGTCCGTCACGCCGGCAATCACGGCGCGCGCTCCGTCGTGCTGGACGACCACGTGCTCGTTTAGCAGCACATTGAGTCCGAGGCGGCGGAATTCGTCGATCCACGCATCGGCTCCCGCGTAGTACTCGTGGTTGCCTGTAACGAGAAACGCGCCGTGGCGCGCACAGAGCCGCGACAACGGTTGCGTGTGATGGGTCAGCTGTGGGACGCTGCCGTCTACCACATCGCCTGTTACGGCAATGAGGTCGGGCTTCAGCCGATTCACGGCGTCGACGATCGCGTCGACATAGCGACGCTTGATGGTAGGGCCCACGTGAATGTCGCTGATCTGAACGATCGTAAAGCCGTCGAGCGCGGCAGGCAAGTCGTCGATCGGCACCTCGATTGTCACGACTCGCGCGCGGCGGCGGGCGTTGAAGAGGCCGATGAGTGTCGACAGTGTTGCGAGCAGTGGCACGGCTGCGGCCGTGCCGGTCCGCCAATGCGTGAGAGCGATCATGCCGGGCGAGATCGCGTCGAGGGTCATCAGCGAAGCAAGCGCGAGGTCGCGCACAAAGGTCAGGACCAGCAGCGAGGAGAAGAAGCCCATCGCCAGCAAGCCGATCCACGCGAGCCGGTCGCCTAACGGCTGCCGTTTGATGGTGCGCGCGAGCATGCCGAGCGGGATGAGAAAGACGGATAGTACGAGCCACAATCCCGACAGCCAGCGCACGGTGACGCTAACCGGCATGTCGGGAATCAGGCGGAAGCCGACGTAGATGTGCAGCAGGATGCCGATAACAATCAGGCGTACGAGAAACGATGAGCGGCGCATAGGAAAAGTCAGGGCGGATGAAGGCCGGCATGATACGAGCGAAATGCGAGCGTAATGCGAGCGTAATGCCGGCGGCGGCCAGTCGCCGCAGCAATGCGGTTAACGGCCGGACCATTCTACCGGCATGCGCAGCGGCGTGCCGACGCTGCAGGAATCCCGGTCCGCAAGCGGCGCGGCCCGCACGTCGTGCTGCGTCACGGCGACGATGAGGCAAGCATGGCAATCAGTGTCAACTAACGTGCTCTGGAGCGTGCAATATCCAAAGCCTCCGGGCAACCCAATTAAATGGGCTTTGAATTACGGATATACGTGGACTATGCTGAAAGTGAGCTGACCGCACAAAGCGTCGCTGCAACGCCTACTGACGCGGCGGCGGATCAGCTCCAGTTGTCGTATTCGCCTGCAGTGGGCGAGGCAGGAGGCGATCATGAAGCTGCTCGGACCAGGTCATCGTTTTCACCACGGCGACTCTGCGCACCGCGCACATCACGTGGGGTACGAGGGTAGCCACGTGATGCTGCCTCTCGTCGGCATATCGCTGATGGCGCTTGGTCTGTATCTGGCCGTGCGCAATATCGATTTCTCAGAGCTTGGGAAAAGCGCGCTGTTCGACGTCGTCATGCTTTGCGTGGCGCTGGGGATAGCAGGGCTTTTCGGCGTCGTCGGCGCATGGCTTCGCTCAAACGGCGACGACACGCAAGAAAGCTTCTGCTTTGTCGGCGCAGTCATCGGCGTGGTGGTGTTCTACGTCGCAATCTTCAGTTGAAGCCCCGCTTTACTCTATCCGGGCGGCTTCGTCGAAGATGAGGCGCGGGCTGCGGGAATGTAGCTTGGACGCATCGCCATAGCCAAGATTGACCAGAAAGTTCGACCGGATAGTCGTGCCGGCAAAAAACGCCTGATCGACCTTGTCGGCGTCGAAGCCCGACATCGGGCCCGCGTCGAGGCCGAGGGCCCGAGCTGCGAGGATCAGATAGCCGCCTTGCAGCGTGGAGTTGCGAAACGCCGTGTCGGCAATCGCCTTGTCGTTACCGGCGAACCAGCTGCGGGCGTCGGCGTGCGGAAAGAGCTTCGGCAGGTACTCATAGAATGCCATATCCATCGCGACAATCACTGTCACGGGTGCCGCCATCGTTTTGTCGACATTGCCCGCTGACAACGCCGGCCGCAGCCGCTCCTTGGCGGCCGCGGTTTTCACAAAGACAAAACGTCCCGGACTTGAATTGGCCGAGGTGGGGCCGAGCAGCGTCAACTCGACAAGTTGCTCGAGCACCGCGGCATCGACGGGTTTCGGCTGCCAGGCACTGTGGGTGCGCGCATGACGAAACAGTTCGTCGAGTGCGCGGTCTGAAAGGGGCATGATAATTGTCCGGCCAAGTTTAAAAAGGGGACAGGGCGGTGGTGCTGATTTTCAGGGACATGAAACTCTCCAACGGACGCATTCCCCAAGCACTGACAAAGCGCAAATAAGTCCCCCACCTCGGGGAGCGCGAAGAAAGCCAACGAAAACCATAAGCCGCTTCAGCAACCCGCCGCCCGACCCCGCCATAATAGTCAACGTACCAGCCAGGCCCGCGCAGCGCTTCTCCCAAAGCAAACTTATGACCGATCTCTTCGATGACGTTCCGGCGCCCGACGTCGACTGGTATCCCGACTGGCTGCCGCCGGAAAAGGCCGATCAGCTGCTTGTCCGAGTCATCGGGGAAGTCGAATGGCGGCAGGACACCATGGGCACGCCCGGCGGCCGCGTCGCGCTGCCGCGGCTGACGGCATGGCAGGGCGATCCCGACGCAGTGTATGTCTATTCCGGCATCCGCAATTTGCCGCGCCCGTGGACGCCAGCCGTCCTCGAACTCAAGGCCGCTGCCGAGGCCGCATGCGATACGCGGTTCAACAGCGTCCTGCTCAATCGCTACCGTAGCGGCGCGGACAGCATGGGATGGCATGCCGACCGCGAGCCGGAGCTTGGGCCCGAACCGGTGATTGCGTCCGTGAGCCTCGGCGCAGCGCGCGTCTTTGACTTGCGGCACAACAGGACCGGCGCGCTCCAGTCCTTTTCGCTCAAAGGCGGCAGTCTGCTGGTGATGAAAGGCAAAACGCAGGCGGAGTGGCGGCACCGGGTGCCGAAAGAACCGCGCGTGAGCGGGGAGCGCATCAACCTTACGTTCCGCTTTGTCACGCCCCGGCAGCAGAGCGGCCGCGCATCGGGCCGATGACCGCCAACCGTCTCTGGCTTCGCCGGCTGCAGGCGCTTGTTGTAGTAAGCGCATAAAAACCCGCGTGAACCGGGTTTGCGACTCGGCCGCGCCTCCGAGGTCAACCGTAAACCGGCCGAAAGCACTCCCAGCACGTGGAAAGTTCACAACAACAGCGCCCATCCCGCGTCCTATATCAAAATTGATATTGGCGACGCGAATCATATGATTGGACTGTTAACGCCCCGCACACTACGCTACATCACGATCCATACATCGCGATGGCCGCAAGGCCGGCGTATCCGGTGGATCGCCTACACAACAACGATCAGGAGACAGTCATGGCGAAGACACGACGCGCCGCATGTCGTGCGTTGCGCGCGCTCGCGATGTGCGCGGGTTTCGGTGCGCTGACGCTGGCAACGCCCGGCGCACACGCAGAGGACAAACAGATCACGCTGGGCTTCGCGCAGGTCGGCGCGGAAAGCGCCTGGCGAACCGCCAACACAGAGTCGGTAAAGTCCGCTGCCGCCGACGCCAAGATCAAGCTCAAGTTCTCAGACGCGCAGCAAAAGCAGGAAAACCAGATCAAGGCGATCCGTTCTTATATCGCGCAAAAGGTCGATGTGATCGCCTTCTCGCCAGTCGTCGAATCCGGCTGGGAACCCGTGCTGCGCGAGGCGAAGGCCGCGAAGATTCCGGTGATCCTGACCGACCGCAATATCGACGTCAAAGATACCTCGCTCTACGTGACGATGATCGGCTCCGACTTCCTGGAGGAGGGCCGCCGCGGTGGCAAGTGGCTCGCCGACCACTACAAGGACGCTCAAGGCCCTATCAACATCGCCGAATTGCAGGGAACGGTCGGTTCCGCGCCTGCCAACGACCGGCACGCTGGCCTGATCGAAGTGATCAAGAGCGATCCGAAGTTCAAGATCATCGCGTCGCAAAGCGGCGACTTCACGTTGGCCGGCGGCAAGCAGGTCATGGAAGCGTTTATCAAGAGCTACGGCAACAAAATCAATGTGGTTTATGCGCATAACGACGACATGGCGCTCGGTGCGATCCAGGCCATGGAAGAGGCGGGCATGCATCCGGGCAAGGACGTCGTTGTCGTTTCGTTCGACGCCACCAAGGGCGGCTTCCAGGCGATGGCCGCGGGCAAGATGAACGTCGATGTGGAGTGCAGTCCGCTGCTCGGACCGCAACTCATGTCGGCAGTCAAAGACGTCGTGGCCGGCAAGCCGTTGCCGAAGCGCATCCTCACGGAAGAGACCGTGTTCCCGATGAGCGTCGCAGCACAGACATTGCCGACGCGTAAGTACTAAACACAGTTAATTAGTCATCCTTATAAGTTAATCTGCCTGCTGGATCGAATGGCGCAGCACGAGGCGCAAACAGGCGAAGCAGCGGGTGCAGTTTCTCCAGCGGTGCCTGACCGTCCGATTGCTTGGGCAGCGGACGGTCTCTTTTCACACGGATGCTGGAGCTTGCCGAACCCGGGCCTGTAGGCACCCCCGGCACGAAAGCACCACGACATCAACGCACCGCCGCTCGAGCGAGGTCTATGACGTATCCCGCTTCCGAATCCCATCCGCCGGCCGCGAACTCGATTGCATCCGCTGCCGCCGCCACTTCCGACGACGGCAACGCACGCGAGCCAATCCTCGCCACGACCGGCATCAGCAAGACATTTCCCGGCGTCAAGGCGCTGCAGGGTGTCGATTTCCGACTCTTTCCCGGCGAAGTTCATACCCTGATGGGCCAGAACGGCGCCGGCAAATCGACCCTGATCAATGTGCTTACGGGCGTGCTCGCGCCCGATTCCGGCACGATCCGCCTCGCGAGCGAGATCGTGGCGTTCGCATCGCCGCAGGAAGCCGAGGCGGCGGGCGTGCGCACGCTTTACCAGGAAGTGAACCTCTGTCCGAACCTCTCGGTCGCCGAAAACATCTTCGCGGGCCGGCAGCCGCGGCGCTTCGGCGCGATCGACTGGCCCGACATCAAACGCCGCGCGCAAGCCGCGCTCGCGCGCCTCGATATCGCGCTCGACGTCACGCGCTCGCTCGACGCGTATCCGATCGCAGTCCAGCAGATGGTGGCGATCGCACGAGCGCTTTCCGTCGATGCACGCGTGCTGATTCTCGACGAGCCCACGTCGAGCCTCGACGACAGCGAAGTCGCGCAACTCTTCAAAATACTTCGGCATCTTAAGCAATCGGGCATTGCGATTCTGTTCGTCACCCACTTTATCGAGCAGACGTATGCCATTTCTGACCGGATCACGGTCATGCGCAATGGCGAGCGCGAAGGCGAATACCTCGCGCGAGACCTGCCTGCCGATCTGCTGGTCTCGAAGATGGTCGGTCACGAGCGCATGAGCGAGCGGCTGCGCGAAGCCGCTCATGAAGCATCCGATGCCGGCGAAGAAGCGCAAAGCGAAAACACGGCGCCCGCGTTTATCGAACTGCGCGGTGTCGGCAAGCGCGGCACGCTGCAGCCAATCGATCTCGACGTGCAGCGCGGTCAGATACTTGGACTCGCGGGCCTCCTTGGCTCGGGGCGCACCGAAACCGCACGGCTGCTGTTCGGCGCCGACCGGGCGGACAGCGGCACGATGCTCGTCGACGGCAAGCCCGTGCGGCTGCGCTCGCCGCACGACGCGGTGCGCCACGGCATTGCCTACTGCGCCGAGGATCGCAAGAAAGAGGGCATCGTCGCCGATCTGTCGATTCGCGAGAACATCCTGCTGGCGCTGCAGGCAAGGCGTGGCTGGTGGCGCAAGATCAGCCGGCAGCGCGCGCGCGAACTGGCCGATGTGTGGATCGAGCGGCTCGGCATCAAGGCCTCCGATGCAGAGCAGCCTATTGGCCTGCTCTCAGGCGGCAATCAGCAAAAGGCGCTGCTCGCGCGCTGGCTGGCGACAGATCCCAAACTGCTGATTCTCGACGAGCCCACGCGCGGCATCGACGTCGCAGCGAAGTTCGACATCATGGATCGCCTGCTCGCGTTGTGCGCGAACGGGCTCAGCATTCTGTTCATTTCCTCGGAGATCAGCGAAGTGCTGCGCGTGAGTCATCGCGTGGCCGTGCTGCGCGACCGCCGCAAGATCGCTGAGGTCAAAGGCACGGCATCGAATGAAGACAATATCTATCGACTCATCGCGGGGAGCGGCGAATGAAGCTATCGAACTGGCTCGCGCGTGACGGCGTCGAGCGTCCGCTAATCTGGCCATGCGTGACGTTGGCCCTGCTGTGCGCGCTGAATCTGTGGGTCAATCCGCATTTCCTGTCGCTGCGCATGCTCGACGGCCATCTGTTCGGCGCGCCGATCGACGTGCTGAACCGTGCGGCGCCGCTCGTGCTCGTCGCCACGGGCATGACTCTCGTCATCGCGACGCGCGGCATCGACATTTCTGTCGGCGCAGTGGTTGCAATCGCCGGCGCGGCGGCGGCCACGATCCTCGCCACGCAGTCGGTGGCGAGCGGCAGCCTGATCGCAGAGGCGCTGCTGGCCGCGTTGATCGTCGGTGTGCTGAGCGGCATGTGGAACGGCCTGCTGGTCTCGTTTGTCGGCATGCAGCCGATCATTGCCACCCTGATTCTGATGGTCGCGGGCCGCGGCATCGCGCAACTGCTGACGGCAGGGCAAATCATTCCGATCGGCGCGCCCGGCTATCTGTTCGTCGGCGGCGGATACTGGCTCGGCGTACCGTGCTCGGTATGGATCGCGACGCTTGCGGTGCTGGCCACGGCCGCGCTCGTCGAAGGAACGGCGCTGGGGCTCTTCATTCGAGCCATCGGCGTCAATCCGGTTGCGACTCGCCTCGTCGGCTTGCGCTCGAAAGCACTGGTTTTTGCGGTGTACGGCTTCTCGGGACTGACCGCGGCGATGGCCGGCATTCTCATCAGCTCGAACGTGCGTAGCGCGGACGGCAACAACGCGGGCTTGTTATTGGAGCTCGACGCGATTCTCGCCGTGACGCTCGGCGGAACATCGCTCCTCGGCGGCCGCTTCAGTCTGGCAGGAACGGTGCTCGGCGCGCTCATCATCCAGACGCTCACCTATACGACGTATTCCATCGGCGTGCCGCCCGAAGCGACGCTGGTCGTGAAAGCAGCGGTGGTGCTGGCGGTCAGTGTCATCCAGTCGCCTGCGGCAAGAGCGCTGGCAGTTTCGTTCGGTATGCATATCATCAGGCAACGCGGGGTGGCGCGATGAGACGGCTTTTTTCCGCGTGCGCGCATATTGTCGACCCGCGCACGTTACCCATTGCTGTGACGATCCTGCTGTTCTGCGCGCTGTTCGGCTTTGGCTCCGTCATGTACACCGGCTTTTTCTCATGGCAGGTGCTGCTCGATCTGCTCGTCGACAATGCGTTCCTGCTGATTGTGGCAATCGGCATGACGTTCGTGATCGTGTCGGGCGGCATCGATCTGTCGGTGGGCTCTATCGTTGCACTCACAACCATCGTCGAAGCGGTGTTGTCCGAGCGCCTGCATATGCCGGTATGGATCATCCTGCCGATCGTTCTGCTGATGGGCACCGTGTTCGGCGCCGTGCAAGGCGCGCTGATCCACTTCTTCCGGCTGCAGGCATTCATCGTGACGCTCGCCGGCATGTTTTTCGCGCGCGGCCTGTGCTTCCTGATCACGACGCAATCCATCACCATCACCGATCCGACCTTTCGCGCCATCTCGGCATTCCGGCTCGATATCGGCGTCGGCTCCGTCACCGCGAATGTGCTGATCGCGTTCGTTGCGCTGGTGCTCGCCATTTACATCGCGCACTTCACGCGCTTTGGCCGCAATGTCTACGCGGTGGGCGGCAATGCCCGCTCGGCGTTGCTGATGGGTCTCCCGGTCGCGCATACGCGCATCGGTGTGTATGCACTGAGCGGCTTTTGCTCTGCGCTCGGCGGTGCCGTTTTCACCTTCTACGTGCTGTCCGGTTATGGTCTGCAAGGGCAGGGCATGGAGCTCGACGCCATTGCCGCGACGGTGATCGGCGGGACGCTCCTGACGGGCGGCGTCGGTTATGTGATCGGGTCGTTGTTCGGCGTCGGCATTCTCGGCACGATCCAGACGCTGATCACGTTCGACGGCACGCTGAGCTCGTGGTGGACCCGCATTGTGATCGGCGCGCTGCTGTGCGCTTTCTGTTTGCTGCAGCGGCTGATCGAACGGCATGCGAAGTCGGTGAGGCGTCCCGGCGGCACAGGCGCTGTGGTGACTTCGGGACGCGAGCGCGCGCATGGCGAGCCTTCAACAGCATCCGATTCGCACGTAATAGGCCGCGCCCCCGGACAAGCGTGACCAGCACTTCCCAACGGCGGCCCGAACGCACTGTGCGGGCCGCTTTCCCTGGCGGAGGGGGCTTTACTGATCGAGCGCCCGGCCTCGCGTCTCCGGCAGCGTAAGCGCCGCGAGAATCACGATCCCGTATGCCGCCGCCGCGAAGGCGCCGATCGCGTGGCCGAGCGTCATGGTTTGCGACACATAGCCGATGAGGAACGGAAACGTTGCGCCGATGGCCCGCCCGAAGTTGTAGCAGAAGCCCTGGCCCGATCCGCGGATACGCGTGGGAAACAGTTCGGTCAGAAACGCTCCCATGCCGGAAAATATGCCGGACGCGCAAAAGCCTAGCGGGAAACCGAGCACGAGCATCGACACGTTGTCCAACGGAAGCTGCGTGTAGACGGAGGCAATCGCGCATGAAGCCAGAGCGAACGCGATGAATGCGCGCTTGCGTCCAATACGGTCGCTCACATACGCGCCCGTCAGATAGCCGCAATACGATCCGACGATCACCACGCCCAGGTAGCTTCCGGTGCCGATCACGCTCAGGTGGCGTTCGGTCTTCAGATACGTCGGCAGCCAGGTGGTCACTGCGTAGTAGCCGCCTTGCACGCCGGTCGCGAGAATCGACGCGCGCAACGTGGTCCAGACGATGTCGCGGCGGAAAATATCGAATAGAGAAGGGCGCGTCTGCGCCGTCTCTTGCGCTTCTTTTTGCCGACGATGCACCTCGGGCTCGTCAACGAAACGTCGAATCCAGATCACGAACGGCGCAGGCGCGATGCCGATTGCAAACAGCACGCGCCACGCATAGTCGGCGGGGACGAGCGAAAACACGGCCATGAAGAGCAGCGTCGATACGCCCCAGCCGATCGCCCACCCGGCCTGCACGAGCCCGACCGCCTTGCCGCGGTCGCGGGCGCGAATCACTTCGCCGATAAGCACGGCCCCTGCCGTCCATTCGCCGCCGAAGCCGAGTCCCATCAAGCCGCGCGCCCACAGCAGTTGCGAGAAGTTCTGCGCGAGTGCGCAGGCGAGCGTGAATATTGCGAACCAGAGAATCGTGATCTGCAAGGTCTTCACCCGGCCGACGCGATCCGACAGCACGCCCGCCGCCCAGCCGCCCACCGCAGAACTCAATAGCGTAACCGTGCCGATCAGCCCCGCGTCGCCACGCGTGATGCCCCACGTCGCGATCAGCGTCGGAATCACGAAGCTCAGGAATTGCGTGTCCATTGCGTCGAGCACGTACCCGATCTTGCAACTCCAGAACGCGCGCTTCTCGGCAGCGGAGATCTGCCGATACCATGCGAAGGGGCCTTTCCCTGCGTCGGGTGTGCCGTAGCGTTCGGCGTCCGCGGTCAATTGCGCTTCGGTTTCCATGCTTGAGCTCCGGTCTTGTGATGAGGCGCGTCCTGGCGCGCGACCTGTATGAAATGGCGCCGCGTTAGATCACGGCGAGCGTGGTGTTCGGAATGTCGGTGACGAGCATGTGCCCCGGCTTGTGTGCAATCGCGAACGGCAGACGCGCGCTTTCTATCGCCGTTTGCGGTGTGACGCCGCACGCCCAGAACACGGGTAGTTCATCGCTGTGCACTGTCACCGCATCGCCGAAATCAGGCCGCGAGAGATCGCGAATGCCGATGAGCGCAGGATCGCCGATATGCACCGGTGCGCCGTGCACGGCGGGAAAGCGGCTCGTGATCTGAATTGCACGGATCGCGTCGGCAGCCTTCATCGGCCGCATCGAGACGACGCGGTTTCCGCCGAACACGCCGGCGCGCACGTTGGGCTCGCGCGTCCGGTACATCGGCACATTGAGCTGCTGTTCGATGTGACGCAGGCCGATGCCTTCGCGGCGCAGCATCTCCTCGAATGAAAATGAGCAGCCGATCGCGAACACCACGAGATCTTCACGCCACAGTTCGTTGAGGCTGCGCACTTCCTTCGTTCGTTCGCCATGGCGATACACGTAAAACGCCGGCACATCGTTGCGAATGTCGAGATCCGCGCCGAGCGAGGGCACGCGCCAGTCGCCCGGTTCACCAACGCCGAGCAGCGGGCAGGCCTTCGGGTTGAGCGTGCAGAAACGCAGGAAATCATCAGCATATTGCTGCGGAAGAATGGCGAGATTGGCTTGCGCATAATCGCCGCAATAGCCCGCGGTCGGGCCCGACAAGCGGCCGCTGCGGATCTGCTGACGGAACTCGGATGGCGTGTAGGACATGAACGACTCGATTGACGTTGACGGAGACCGAACGGTGATGCGTTTGCAGGTTAGTAACGTCAAAAATATCCATCCAGCGAGTTTTTCTTGCGTTTTGTTAAATTAAAATTAACGCGCAGGCAGTCCTTTTTCTGACGGCAATCCCGCGCCGTCCGCTCATTGCGAGACCTGATGCAATGAATACCCGCTTTGTAGAAACGTTTCTTACGCTGGCGAGACTCGGCAGTTTTCGCGCGACGGCGGCTGCGATGCACGCCACCCCCGCCGCGATCTCGCTGCGTATCAAGACCCTTGAATCGGAGCTAGGCGTCGAACTGATCGAGCGCGATGCGCCCGAATTCCGGCTCACAGCAAATGGCGAGCGGCTGCTCGCGCACGCGCGCACCGTCGTGCAAGCTACGCGCTCGCTGCAACTTGCCGCTCAGGACGAGACGCAACTCGCGACGCGGCTGCGCCTCGGCGTGATCGAAACGGTCGTGCATAGCTGGCTGCCCGACTACATTCGCATGCTGAACCTTGAGTACCACCGCATCGTGGTGGATCTGACTGTCGATTCGAGTGCGGTGCTCGGGCCGCGTTTGCGCGCGGGCGAACTCGACCTCGTGATTCAGGTGGAAGAAGCGGAGGAGCAGGAGACGTCGATGGTGTCGACGTTGCTCGCCAGTTATCCGGTGCGCTGGATCGCGCGCAGCGACCTCATTCCCGCCAGTCGCGCAAAACATGTCGGTGTGCTGCTGAGCAAACCCGTGCTCACGTTCGGACGCGGCACCGCGCCGCAACTCGCGGTCGAGGCCATCGTGCAGACGCTTGCGCGACGCGCTGGCGTGCCCCTCGCCGACACGCAGGTCACGTGCATGCCGTCAGTCGCCGTCATCGTCAAACTGTTGCGCGACGGTTATGGCATTGCTGCCGTGCCCGCGCTTTTTGTCGAGCCGTATCTGACGAGCGGGGAGTTGGGGCATTTGCAGGTGCGACCGCTGCCGCCTGCCATCAACGTGGCGATGTATTACCGCGACGACGCTGATGTCGGGGTGCTTGCGGCGGCGCGCGTCGCGCGCAACGCATGCGAGCAGTATGCGCGAGCGATGGGGCGACAGTTGATCGCGAAGCGCTAGAAAAGCCGGTACAGAAAGCGCGCCTCGGCTATTCGCTATGAAGGCGCCGCTGCACCGTCGCCGTGAGGCGTTCGAACGCGAGCGTGCTCGCGGCGAGCGCGACCATCTCCGGATAGTGCTCGCGGGCGATGTCGGTGAGCACCTGGCCTGGCGGCGCTTCGATCGCGACGCGCACGCCCATTTCCTGCATCACGGTGAGCGCGTCGAACCAACGCACGGTGTAGCGCATGTTGGTCGCGAGGTCGTCGCGAATCGCATCGGCGGTATACAGCGGCCGGCCGCCGCGATTGCCGATATACACGCCGCGTGGCGCACGAAACGGAATCGAGCGCGCGTAGACGGTGAGCTCATCGCTCGCGTGCGCGAGCAGTTCGCAATGCGAAGGAACGCTGACCGCGAGGCGCGTCGCCTTGCGTGCACCGGCGGCGAGTGCTCGGCCGATAAAACTGTCGAGCGCCGCGTCTGCGCCCGCTACCACGATCTGGCGCGGCGCGTTGACATTGCCGATATACACGGGCGGTTCGCCTTCCTCGATACGCCGCGCGGCCAGCGTGGCGACCTCGTGCTCCGTCAGGCCGGAGACCGCCGCAAGCCCGTAGCCCGATGGATACGCGCCCTCCATTAGTTCGGCGCGGCGGCGAACCATCTTCAGCGCATCGTCGAAGGCGAGGGCGCCGCAGCTTACCGCTGCCGGGTACGCGCCTACCGACAAACCGGCGCTCATGTCCGGCGCGAGTCCTTCCTCCGCCAGCGCACGGGCGATGGCTACGCCTGCAATCGTCAGACCGCATTGCACGGCAATCGTCGAGCGCAATGCATCGGCGGTGTCGAGTGCGAGCGCATCCGTGCCGAGCACTTGCGACGCCTCGTCCAACGTGGCCCGCACGGCGGAATGCGTCGGCAGGCTATGCAGAAAGCCTTCGGTTTGAGCGCCCTGGCCGGGAAAGAGCAACGCGAGCATCAGCTAGCCGTGCGATGAGCGGCGGACCAGGGGTCCGCAAGCAGTCGTGGGCCGCTTGCATGACGCGCCATCACGCGTGTCTTGCCTGACGCCCACTCGGCGAGCGCAACGCCGCCTGCCGGCGTTTCCAGCTGCGCGTCGATGCGAATGCCGGTCTCGCTGGCAAGCGCTTGTAGATGGTTCAGCAGGTCCACAGCGCAGTCACGCGATAACTGTTTGGGGGTCCGAATCAATAGATCGAGGTCACTCGATGGCGTCACGGCGGCTGTTCGCGTGGCCAGCTCGAACCCCGCGCTGCCGGTGGGGCCCCATACCACCGTGTTCAGTATGCTGCCTGCGTCGCGCTGCAACGCGGCGAGCGCAGCGAAGGCGGGCAACGCCGCGCGCCCGGCAGGCGGTGCGCGGCACACCAGCGCTTCCGGCGAAACGACTTCCGCAACATCCGTCGATGCCGCCCATGTGCCGTACCGTTGTGAGCGCCCCGTGCCGCGCACACCGATTGCGACGATGCCCTCGGCGACGAGCGCACGCCGAACGACGGCATAGGGCGCGCGCTCGAACGCATCGCGAACCCACGCCGGTTCGCCGTCGAATGCAGCGAGGCGCCGCAGCCGCAGCAAATCATGCGCGCGCCAGCGTTGTTCGCAGGACACGGCCAGCTCGCTTGCAAACGGCGGTGCGGCGCAAACCGGCATCACACGGCATCCCATTGTTCGGCGAGACGCCGCCGCACTTCGATGGACGCCGCGCGGTTCTTCTGCGCGGCCGCCGATTGGAGCCGGCGCGCGAGCTTGCGGCTGCCCTCACGCGCACTCGCGATCTGCTCGCACAACACTTGCTGCACGCGCGCGATTTGCGTCGCGTCCGGTGCGTCGGCGTCGATCCCTTCGATCAGTTGGTCGAGCAGCCCGAGCTTCGCAAACGAGGTCATCGAGTAAGACATGGGCACGATGGTCTCGCCGAGCGCGTCGAGCGCCTCGACCGTGCGGCGCGTGACGCGCGCGGCGGCTTCCTTGCCCATCGCGTGCACCATCGTGCCTGGCGCATCGAGCGCGACGATGCGGTTGGCCTGATAGCCGTGCGCGAGGAACGCACCGGACATCGCGGGGCCGACAATGAACGCGATGACCGGATGTCCCGCGTCGCGCGCCGACGCATAGGCGTCGACCGCCGCGGCGCACGCGAGATGAATGCCGAGCATTTCCTCGCGATAACCGTAGGCCTGGCTCTTCACATCGACAATGGCGACGATCGGACGACGTGTGGCGCTTCCCGCATCGTCGACAATCGCCTCGCGCACGGCACGCGCGAGCTGCCAGCCCTGCTCGAGCCCGACCACGTTGTCGGTCGCGCGCGGAAAGCGGTTGCCGGGATCGGGCACGACCGTGATGAAGCGTGCGCGCTCACCGCCGAGCGGCGCGTCGGCGCTCCAAACGGGGGCCGCGCTGCGGGATTCGCCCGCGAGCGCATGAAACCAGCGCGCGCCGCGGCTCAGTGGGATGTCGCTCATGCGTGCTCCTTACGCGGCTGAGAGTGGGCAGCTTGCGCCGAATAGACTTCGCGCATGCTCTCGGGCGTGACGTTTGCCGGATCGATCCGCGCGAGCCGCTGCAAAAACGTGTCGACCTGTTCGCTGCGATGCGCGGGCGGCACACCTTGCGCGAATGCGGCGTGCACGGCGGCGCGCACCGCTTCCGCGTCGTCGTCCACGAGCCGGTCCGCAAGCGAGCTCGCCACGCGCTGTTCGCCGCCGATCAGCTGCCATACGCGGCGCCGGTCGCTGGCGTCCAGTTCGTCGATGCCCGCTTCCTGCTCGATCACCTCCGGCCCGTTCATGCCGAGCCGGCCCTGCTTCGTCACAACAAGGTAGGAACAGAGCGCGGCCGCCAGCGACATGCCGCCGAAGCAGCCGACCATGCCTGCGATCACACCGACCACCGGCACGTGTCGACGCAGCGCGACGATGGCCGCCTGAATCTCCGCGATCACCGCGAGACCCAGGTTGGCTTCCTGGAGCCGCACGCCGCCGGTTTCGAACAGCACGACGGGGCGCACGATCTTGCCGCGCTCGCAATCGCGCAAGGCCATTTCCAGCGCGGCGGCGATCTTGCTGCCTGACACTTCGCCGATGCTGCCGCCCTGGAACGCCGATTCGATGGCCGCGACCACGGCGGGTTCTCCGGCGATCGTGCCGCGCGCGATCACACAGCCGTCGTCCGCCTGGCACACCACGCCTTGCAACGGAAGCCACGGCGACTCGATCCGGTCGAACGGTCCGAGCAATTCGCGGAAAGTGCCCGCGTCCAGCAGCGAGCGGGCGCGCTCGCGCGCCGGCAACTCGATGAAGCTCTCGCGCAGCAGCGGCGCGGCGTGCGGTGTGGCGAGCGTGCTCATGCGTCGTCTCCCTGCTCGGCGGCTTCGACTGCTTCGGCGAGCCGCAACGCGACGACGCCAGGCGTCGCGCCGAAGTCGTTGATCTCGATCTGTGCGGCGCCGTCGTAGCGCGTAAAAAAGCGGTCCAGCACGCTTTTCCAGATGTGGCTGTAGCCGTCCACGCTCGTGCGCACCACCACATGTGCCGTCAACGCGTTCGCACTGCCGGCGGGCGAAAGCAGCACTTCCAGATCGCCCGATCCCACCACGCCGACGTGCGCGCGGGTCGTGACGGCGCGTTGCGCCGGATAGTCGAAGGTCAGATGTTCCATGTGGCTGAACTCCCGCCGGCGCCGCGACGCGCCAGCATGTCGAGGAAAAGGGTGGCGGCGAGCAGATCGGCTGCGCCGCCGGGCGATGCGTTGAGTGACAACAGTTCGTGCTCGAGCGCGGCAAGCGCGGCTTGGCCCGCTCGAGACGAACTGCCGCCGGCCTGCAGCACGCGCCGCGCGCCGTGCTGACCGGCCTGCAAGCCGGCCAGACCCGCGCGATGCAGCAGGCAGGTGTCGTCGAGCGAGGTCATGATCGCGAGCAGGGCGTCGACGCGCGCGGCGTCTTCGGCAATGCCGCGCGCGCGCGCCGCGAGCAATGCGGGCAAGCCGGTTGCAATCACATGCGGGAAACCTTCTTGCGCTTCGCGGCGCGCACCGCCCACGTGATAGCGCTGCCGCACGCGTTCGCCGTGACTGTGGGTGACCGCGGCAAAGCGGTCCGGGAAGCAGGCAATGTGCGCGGCGCGCCGGCAGATCGACGCGGCGTCGAGTTGCAGCGCGGTCTCGGCCAAGGACGCACCCGCGACCAGCAGTCCGACGATCCAGATGGCGCCGCGGTGCGCGTTGCTGCCACCCGTCGCGCGCAGCATCTCCTGTTCGCCGGCGCGGCCGATCTGCGCGAGCTCGGTACGCAACAGCGCCGACGGTTCGCCGCGTCGGCGGGCCGTGCGCGCGAGGGTAGCGAAGGTCGGCTCGAGCGAACGCGCGGAACGCCGCATGATCGACAGATCCAGATCGCGATGCGCGCCGCTGCCGCGCTGGTCGACGAGCGCGGGCTTGGGCGTGAGCTCCGCTTCCTCGATCAGCGCGGTGATTGCGTAGCCGGCAAGCTCCGCGTCGGTCGGCAGAGGGTGCGGGCGGGGTGCGATGCAAGCGGGCGCGAACGCGGCTGGGTCGTCTGCCGCGCACGCCGCTTCATCGCGCTCCAGCAGGGCGGCGGCGTTCATCACCAGCTCCTGAAGCGCGCCGGCGGCGCATACAGACCGCCTGACCACGTGACCAGATCGTCGATGCTGCGTGCCGCGAGCAGCGAACGCTTCGCTTCGCCGCGTCGAATGCCGAGATCTTCCGGATACGCGACGATGCCGCGTCGGCGCAGCTCCGCCGTCTTCTCGGGCTTCGCGCGCAGCCCGATCGGCGTGACGCCGGCCACGGCCGCAATCGCCGCGCGCCGCTCGTCGACGCCCTCGGCCTTGTGCAGATGCGCGATGCCTTCCTCCGTCACGACGTGACTCACGTCGTCGCCGTAGATCATGACGGGCGCAACCGGCATCCCGCTTTTGGCGCCGACCGCGACCGCGTCGAGTTCGTCGACGAAAGTCGGCTCGCCGCCTTTCTTGTACGTCTCCGCCAGTTGCACGACCAGCTTCTGGCCGCGCGACACCGGCCCCTGGTCTTTCAGCAGCTTGAGCCACGCCTCGCTCGAATGACGCCGGCCGCGCGGATCGTGTCCCATGTTCGGCGCGCCGCCGAAGCCGGCGAGGCGGCCGCGCGTCACCGTCGACGAATTCGCGTCCGCGTCGATCTGCAGCGTCGAGCCGATGAAAAGATCGACGCCATATTGCCCGGCCAGTTGGCACAGCACGCGGTTCGAGCGCAGCGTGCCGTCGTTGCCGGTGAAGAACACGTCGGGGCGCGCCTCGATATACGCCTCCATGCCGACTTCGCTGCCGAAGCAATGGATGCTGTCGACCCAGCCGGATTCGATCGCCGGAATCATCGTGGGATGCGGATTGAGCGTCCAGTTCCGGCAGATCTTGCCTTTGAGACCGAGCGACTCGCCGTAGGTGGGCAGCAGCAATTCGATCGCCGCCGTGTCGAAGCCGATGCCGTGGTTCAGCGAGCTCACGCCATACGGCTCGTAAATGCCGCGTATCACCATCATCGCGGTCAGCACCTGCAGGTCGCCGATATGGCGCGGATCGCGTGTGAACAGCGGCTCGACGGCAAAGGGCCGGTCGGCCTGCACGACAACGTCGACCCACGAGCCGGGAATGTCGACGCGCGGCAATTCGTCGACGATTTCGTTGACCTGCACGATCACGATGCCATGACGGAACGCGGCCGCCTCGGCGATGGTCGGCGTGTCTTCGGTATTCGGACCGGTGTAGAGATTGCCGTGGCGGTCGGCTTTTTCCGCGCAGAGCAGCGCGACGTGCGGCGTCAGGTCCACGAACATGCGCGCGTACAGCTCGACATAGGTATAAATCGCGCCGATCTCCAGTAGCCCGTCTTCGAGCAGTTGCGCAACGCGCAGGCTCTGCGGCCCGGCAAACGCAAAGTCCACCTTGTGCGCGATGCCGCGCTCGAACAGCGTCAGATGTTCAGGACGACTGATGCTCGAGATGAGCAGATGCACGCCATGCAGCTTTTGCGGATCGGCCTTGGCGAGCGAGCGCGACAGGAAATCGGCCTGCTTCTGGTTGTCGCCTTCGAGCGCGACGCGGTCGCCGGGCCGGATCAGCGTTTCGAGCGCATCGACGATGCGCGCCGACGGCAGCACGCCGTCTTCGAGCCATGGAGCGATGGCTGCGAGGCGGCGTATTTTTTCGTCGCGGCGCGTGGTCCACGAACGTGCGGCGGATGTTTCGGCGGGTGCGTTCATCGGCTCAATCAACTCCCGGTGGTGGTGCGCGGGGGGCGGCCGCGCGGCTTGGGTCGGTTCGCGAGCGCAGCTTCCGCCTGCGCGCGTTCGGTCAGAAAACGGTGCAGCAGCTTGCCCGTGCCGAGCAGATGCCCGGCGACGAGCGACTGAGCGGCCGGCACGTCGCCGCGTCGCACGGCGTCGAGCAGTTCGGTGTGCTCATTATCGGACTCGCCCTTGTACGAAGGCAGGCCGAACTTCAGGCGCAGGTAACGTTCGCCGCGGCGATGCAACACGCGAATCAGGTCTTCGAGCTGGGGACGCGCGGCCGGTGCATACAGGCTCATGTGAAACGCGGCATTGCGCGCGACGTACAGCGACGGGTCGGGTTCGCGCTCGGCGGCCTCGCAGAGCACCGCGCATTCGCGCAGCGTGGCAGGCGTGTGTCTGGGAATGGCGAGGCCGATGGCAAGGCTCTCGAGCGCCGAACGAATCTCATAGATCTCGCGCGCTTCATCCGCCGATAAAGGCGCCACCGTCGCGCCCTTGTGCACGGCGACTTTTGCCCAGCCTTCGGTTTCCAGGAGGCGCAGCGCCTCGCGCACCGGAATCGCGCTGACCGAGAAATGGCGCGCGATCGCGTCCTGGCGCAGCGGCGCGCCGGGCGCGAGCGTGCCGTCGATGATCGCCTCGCGCAACGCCTCGGCGATGACGCGCGATGTGCTTTCTCGCGGCGCCGCAGCGGGCAGGAGCGGGGCGCACGAAGGCGTACCGACGGCGGACGGGTGGGACGTGGCATCGTTCATGGTTAGAATATTATATATGAAACGACGCGATTTATACGCGGGCAAACCCGAAAAGCGCGGGCACTTCGTGAAGGGGACAGTGCGCGACCGCGAGCTATCGCCCAGCCCAGCCCAGCCCAGCCCGCGCGCGGCTTACTCGGCGTGGCGTCGCGCGCGCCCGCGCGGCATCAGCAGCGAAAGAAGCGGCCAGCCGAGATTGACGCCGAGGCTCGCCGTCACGATCAGCGCCATACCGGCCAGTTGCGGCAGTGAAAGCGCGCGACCGTACACGATGGCATCCACGGCAATGGCGGTGAGCGGGTAGACGAACAGCAGCACCGCAATGACGGGCGTGGTCAGCTTCGGCAACGCCCCGTAGATGAGCACATACGAAAGCCCGGTGTGCAGCACGCCCATGCCGACAATCCAGAACCACTGCATCGGCTCGATATGCGCGGTGCTGAAGGGCGCAACCAGCGGCGCGATGAACGGCAGGCAGATCACGCCGACCGCGCATTGCATGAGCGTGAGCAGATGCGGGCGTAAATCGCCGAGTCCCTTGGCGATCAAAGTGACGCTCGCGTAGAGCACCGAGCCGGCGAGGGCTTCGCCGACGCCGATCAGATAGCTCGTGTGGCCCTGCAGATTGGCTGTAGCGGCCACGCCCGAGGCGAGCACGAGCCCGACGAAGGCCGTCGCAATCCAGCCGAGCCGGTCCGCGCCGAGCCGCTCGTTGAAAAGAGCTGCGCCCATCAGCACGACCCAGAACGGCTGCACATGAAATACCACGGTCGCCACCGCGATGCTCGTGCGGTGGATGGCATCGAAAAAACCAACCCATTGCGTGACCATCAGCACGCCGGAGACGAGCGCAAGCGCGAGCGTGCGTCGCGTGAAATGCGCCCGCGTGAAGAAGCCTTTCCATGCGCAATACGCAGCGAGCGACAGGAAGCCGAAAAGACAGCGGAAAAACACGAGCGTCAACGCGCCGAGCCGCGCTTCCTCGACGAACATGCCGAGCGTACCCATTAGCAGCCCGCCGGCCGCCAGTGTGATGGCGCCTTGTTGACGTTGCGTGAGGGACATGCCGGGCGTCTCCTTGAGTGAGTGGGCGAAGAACTGCACCCAGTATTGCGCCGGTTGCCGTGCGTGCACAAACGAATTAAATTTAGAAATTCCATAAGCGGAATTGATGAATCATGCACCCCGAATTCGACGTGGATTTGCTGCGCACTTTCGTTGCGGTCGTGGACACGGGCAGCTTCACGAAGGCATCGGCGACCGTGCATCGCTCGCAGGCGGCCGTCAGCATGCAGATCAAACGGCTCGAAAGCATGCTCGGCACCACGCTCTTCGCGCGCACTACGCGCAATCTCTCGCTGACGCGGCCGGGCAACACGCTGCTCGAATACGCGAGGCGCGTGCTCGCATTGCATGAAGAGGCGTGGTCGGCGATCGTGCGGCCCGAGGTCACGGGGCGAGTGGTGCTCGGCGCTCCGGACGACTATGTGTCGTCGCTCCTGTCACCGGTGTTGCGGCGCTTTTCGAATCTCTATCCTCACGTGGAAATCGAAATCGTCTGTGCGCAAAGCACGTCGCTCGCGCCCATGCTCGCGGACAACAAGATCGATCTCGCGTTTGTCACGCGCGACCGCAAGATGCGCGGCGAATTCGTGCGGAGCGAGCCGATGGTCTGGGTGGGCGCTTCTGTCGATACGCCGGTGCTCGCGGCGTCGCCGTTGCCGGTCGGCTTGTACGAGCCCGGTTGCGTGGCGCGTCAGCATACGCTCGCCGCGCTCGACGGCGCGCGCATTCGCTATCGCGCGGCGTTCAGCAGCGCGAGCCTGATGGGCCTCGTGGCCACGGTGGATGCCGGGTTGTCGGTGGTTGCGCTCACGCGTTGCAGCGTGCCGTCGCGGCTGGCCATTCTCGGCGAGGCGCAGGGTTTGCCGGCCATCGAGCCGCTCGAAATCGTGGTGGCGCGCAGCGCGAAGTCGGACCGGCCCACCTGCGATTACCTGGCTGCCCAGATGGTCCAGGACCTATCGGTGCGGGCCCAGCCGCGCGGATCCGTGGCGGCGGCTTCTTGACGGCTCGCGCCGCTCGCGCGTGCGGTGGCGGCGCGAGCGGCATCAGAACGCGATATTCGTTCTTAGGCCGACCACGAACGTGTTGCGCAGCGGCTTCGTCGGATCGTTGGGATTTTGGCCGGCGCCCGCATTGAACGTGTATTGCGCGTCGGCTTGCAGCATCCACCAGGGAGCGATCTGATACTGGTACGTCGCCTCGAGCGCCGTTTCACTGGTGCGAACGCCGTACGGGCCGCCGCTCATTGCCAGGTTGTCCTGATCGATTCCGCGCGTGTGGCTGCCGACCTTGATATAGCTCAGCGCAAGACCGGCGCTGTCATTGTCGCGGCCGGCGAACGGCGCTTTCAGCACGACGCCGAGGTTGGCCGCGAGGCTCACCAGGTTGCGGTCGCCGGGCGCGCCCATCACGCGCGCGAATACGCCGAGGCTGCGTGCCTCGCCGGGGTTCGGGCGCCAGATCATCTGGTCGGCCACCGCGTAGAAGCTGTAGTCGCCGCGATGGTTCGCCGCCACGCCCGTAGAAGCGGGGCTCGCGAGCGACACACCGTTCCCGTCGTAGCGCGGATCTGCGAAGCGGCCGTTGTTGTACCAGACGCCGATCTTGTACGTGCCCGGCAGGCCAACCCGGGCCGGCCCTTGCGTCGCGCCTTCACCGCTGTCGACAGGTTGATTGATTGCATACTGCAGCTCGCCGATGAAAAGCGTGCCGTTATGCAGATTGAAGTTGGTGCCGCTGCGGTTGTTCGGATTGTTGCCGAGCGGATCGCCGTCGAACACGCCCGCGAGTGCCGTCAACGAAGGCGTGATCTGTCCGCGCACGCGCACGCCGAGCGCCGACAGCGGATACGCGGGGCCGCCCGACGGCATGTCGTACGAAGGCAGCGCGGGCCAGCCGAACATCGTGTTGAGGAAAAGCGCGGAGTAGGTGCTGGAGATGAACTCCTGATCGATACTCTGCTGACCGATCTTCACGTCGATGCGTTTGTTCAGGAACGACTGCTGATACCACAGCTCCCAAAGACGCGTCGCGTCGTCCGCTTCGATCCCGCTTGCGGTGTTCAACGTGCCCAGTTTGTCGCTGCTGAGATTGCGCCCATGAATCTGCAGGGCGCTGACGTTGAATTGGCCGCCCGGCAAGCCGAATGCCTTGTCCGTATCCAGTTGCACCGTCGCGGTGGTCAGGCCGTCGTATGCGACGCCGCGCGCAAGGCCGCCGCGCAGGCTGCCAAGCAGCTCGCTCGTTTCGGTCAGCGCGAATGTCACGCCATACTGGCCGAGCCATGGACGCAAACCGCCCATGTCGCCGAACAGCTGCTCGCGGCCCCACAAGCCCGCTTCACTCGCCGATGTCTTGTTCGCATCGACTTCGTTCGCCGGCTTGCCGTCGGCCGCGGAATCGGCGCCGGTCTGCGCCATGGCTGCGCCGCACAGCGAAGCCCATGCGAGCGCGGTATATAGCGCCGCGCGGCGCAGCGACAGCAGGCGCGCGTGCCGGGCGGTCCTGCCGCTCAGCGACGTGAGGCCGCGACCGGCAGGCAACGGCGCGACGCGTCGAATGGATCGGACGAGCTTCATGAAAAGCCTTTCAAGTTGTTATCGACTGCCCGGGCATTTCGCGCCGCTAAATGGCTGTTTAACGGGCGGCCAAGCGGATAGGCGGGGATGGGTTCGCGAGGAACTGCGGAATGCGCGTGATCGTACCCACGCGGCTTGTGGGCGTCAACGGAAGTTGACCAAGACCGCGCCCATCGCGTTGCAAGCTCACAAATTCGCGTTTTTGCGCGAACGCCTGGCGATACGGCTTGTCGAAATCGCACGAGTTTTAGCAGCCCCTTACAAGGAGTCACATCATGAAAAAGCGCGCCCTCCTCATTTCGTTGCTGGCCAGTGCCGGCACTGTTGCAGGGCTTTTTGCAAGCGGCGCCGCGAACGCACAGCTGAATCTCAAGCAGTTCGGCATTGGCGGCGGCGATAGTGCGGCAGAGGCGAGCGGCGCGGCGTCGCCCGGCGGACTGTCGCAACTGCTGCAAACCTACGTGGGCGCAAATCAGCAGGTGCTGAGCGGACAGTCGACGCTTGCCTCGGCGATGGGTCTGAGCAGCGCCGCCGGCCAGGCGCAGCAGGCGGCCGGCCTGCTCGCCGGTGGCGGCACGCCTTCCGTGAGTCAGTTGACACAGGTAGGCAGCACGCAGCAGTCGCTGTCGCAAACGTTGACGCAGGCCTTTGCGAGCCGCGCGGGCGGCGCCGCGCAAACGCCGGTGAACAGGCAGGCGTTCAGCGAGGGCCTCTCGTCGCTCGCCAAGGGAGTGAGCCAGTATTCGAGCATGCAGTCGGGGCTCGGCAGTATCGGGCAGATGAATCCTTCGTCGCTGCTGCAGGCCGGCATGAATCCGCAGACCATGCAAAGCGCGTCGTATATCGCGCAGTCGGCGCCGGGGCAGTTGCAGTCGCTCATGTCCACACTCAGTTCCGCGGTACAGTTTGCATCGAGCCACGGTATCAGCGTGCCGTCTATTGCGAAGTCGGCACTGGGCGGCGCACAGTAACGCAGTACCGTAGTAACGTAGTAAGACGGCGAAATTCATAACAATGGACCATTCCGATGTCACATACGTTAAATCTGGACAACTACTTCAGGCGCATTGGCTACACGGGACCGCGCGCGCCGACGCTCGAGGTGCTGCAGACCATTCATCGCCTGCACCCACGCGCCATTCCGTTTGAAAACCTGAGCCCGCTCGCGCGCCGGGCCGTGAAGCTCGACCTCGAATCCGTCGAAACAAAACTCGTCGACGATCGTCGCGGCGGCTACTGCTTCGAGCACAACACGCTGCTCGCCCACGTGCTCATGGAACTGGGCTTCCAGGTCACGCCGCTGCTCGGCCGCGTGCTGTGGGGCCGCGATCATAGCGCCGTCACGCCCCGCACGCACCTGGCCTTGCGTATTGATCTGGATAACGAAGCATGGATCGCCGACGTGGGTTTCGGCAGCGTCACGCTGACCTCGCCGCTGCGCCTGTCTCCCGGTCTTGCGCAACGCACGGATCTCGGCACTTTCCGGCTCGCGGACGCCTCGCACAACGCGGTTTACCTGGAAGTGCAGGGACGCGATGAAAGGTGGTCGCCTGTCTATCGTCTCGACTTGCAGCCGGTCGAATGGATCGATAACGAAACCTCGAACTGGTACACGTCCACGTCGCCGGATGTGATTTTCGCCAGCAATCTGATCGTGTGCCGCGTGTTGGCCGAGGCGCGGCTCACACTGCTCAACGACCAGTTGAGCGAACGCGCGGCGAATGGCAGCCTGCTTCGCGAAGCGCGCCTCGCCAACGCGGAGGAGCTAGCGGCCTGTCTGCGCGATCGCTTCGGTCTGGATACCGGCGACATCGACGTTGCGGAGATATTCAACCGCGTGCGCAGTCAGGCGGATCCGGCCTGACCTGCAACGGCCATGGTCGCGCGCCTCGTCGTGCAAACGGTGCTGTGGCTCGCGAGCATGGGCGTGCTGCTGTTCGGCGCGGCCGGCACGCTCGCGTGGCCGGCCGCCTGGTGGTATCTCATCGAGCTCGGCGCGCTGAGCCTGTGGACCGGCCTGTGGCTCGCGCGGCGCGATCCCGGCTTGCTCGCCGAGCGTCTCGCGCCGTTCGTGCAGAAGCAGCAAAGCCGTTGGGACCGGTTCTTCATGGCGGCCGTGGCATGCGTGTGGTGCGGCTGGCTCGTCGTCATGGGGCTCGATGCGATGCGCTTTCGCGCTTCCGCACCGCTGCCGGTGGCCCTCGTAAGCCTCGGCTCGCTTTGCGTGCTGGTGTCTATCGTCATGTGCCGCTTCGTGTTTGCGGCTAATAGCTATGCGGCACCGGTCGTCAAGATTCAGGCGAGCCGCGGCCATAAGGTGATCGACAGCGGTCCTTACGCCTACGTGCGTCATCCGATGTATTCGGCGGCGCTGCTGTTCTTCGTCGGGACGCCTTTGCTGCTGGGTTCGCGGTGGGGCCTCGCGTTCGTTCCGGCCATGGCCCTCGGGCTCGGCTGGCGCGCGGTGCGCGAAGAGCGGCTGCTCGCCGAACAGCTCGACGGCTATACCGGTTACATGGCGCGTGTGCGCTATCGCTTCATTCCTCTCATCTGGTAGACGCGCCGGGACGCCTGCACCCGGGCGGCGCATGCGTGAACCTGTCTAGACAAAATGCACCGTGCCGAAGCATCGCGGCGGCGTACGCCGCGCTTCGCCAGCGTTCGGAAACCACCCTGAAAGCCTTGTCCCTCCGCGATCTCTAGGGGCTTACCCGATGATTGGCGCAATTTTGCACGAATCCGCTTGCGACGGCTTTTTGACTCATGCAGACTTGTCTATACAAATTAAGCGGCGGTTAAACATTCGGCTCGACGGTTTCCTCAATCAAGGAGTTTCGACGTGAAAGTGAAACGCACCACGGCAGCAAAAGCATTGATCGGCGCCATGCTGGGCGCGGCGGCAATCCTCGCAGCGCCGGCGCAAGCCAAGGAATGGAAGACGGTGACCATCGCGCTGGAAGGCGGCTATGCACCGTGGAACCTGACCGTGCCCGGCGGCAAGCTCGGCGGCTTTGAACCCGAACTGGTCGCGAATCTGTGCGAGCGCATCAAGCTGCAATGCAATCTGGTCGCGCAAGACTGGGACGGCATGATCCCGGGGCTGCAAGCCGGCAAGTTCGACGTGCTGATGGACGCCATCTCGATCACGCCGGAGCGCGAGAAGATCATCGCGTTCTCGAAGCCGTATGCCGCCACGCCGGCCACGTTTGCCGTCGCCGACGCGAAAGTGCTGCCGAAAGCCGCACCCGGCGCCGCCGTCGTCAAGCTCTCCGGCGACCCGAAAGCCGATCAGCCGACTGTCGACGCGCTGCGCAAGCAGCTGAAGGGCAAGACCATCGGCATTCAGTCCGGCACCGTCTATACGAAGTTCATCAACGACGGCTTCAAGGACATCGCCACCATCCGCGTCTACAAGACTTCGCCGGAGCGCGACCTCGATCTGGCGAACGGCCGCATCGACGCGTCGTTCGACGACGTGACGTACTACGCAGCGAACGTCGACAAGAAGGAAACCTCGTCGATCATCATGGCCGGTCCGAAGATCGGTGGCCCGATCTGGGGCCCGGGCGAAGGCCTCGCATTCCGCAAACAGGACGCCGATCTGAAGGCGAAATTCGACACCGCGATCAGCGCGGCGCTCGCCGACGGCACCGTCAAGAAGCTGTCCGCCAAGTGGTTCAAGACCGACGTCACGCCCTGATTTTCGCGGCGTTGGAGTCACGCTGCACGTGCGGACGCGAGCTTGCGCGTGCAGCTGTTTCATCGGCCGTCATGAATGAGAGGTAGGCAATGGCTCTGATACAGATGCTCGGCTTCGGGCCGGAAGGCTGGGGCGGCGTGTTGCTGCTCGCGGCGTTGATCACCGTCGCGCTCACGCTCGCCGCGCTCGCGGTCGGCGCGGTGTTCGGCGCGCTGGTCGCGGCGGCCAAACTGTCGCGCCTGCGCGCGTTGCGGGTGGTCGGCGACATCTACACGACGGTGTTTCGCGGCGTGCCCGAACTGCTCGTCATCTACCTGTTCTACTTCGGCGGCTCGACACTCGTCACCACGGTCGGCCAGTGGTTCGGCGCCGAGGGCTTTGTCGGTGTGCCGCCGTTCGTCATCGGGGCGCTCGCCGTGGGCATGATTTCCGGCGCGTATCAGGCCGAGGTGTATCGCTCGGCGGTGCTCGCGGTGTCGCGCGGCGAACTGGAAGCGGCCCGTTCCATCGGCATGCCGACCCTCACGATGGCGCGCCGCATCCTGATTCCGCAAGTGCTGCGCTTCGCGTTGCCGGGCATCGGCAATGTCTGGCAGCTGAGCCTGAAAGATTCCGCGCTGATCTCGGTCACGGGTCTGGCGGAGTTGCTGCGCACGAGCCAGGTGGCGGCGGGCTCCACGCATCAATACTTTACGTTCTTCGTGGTGGGCGGCGCGCTGTATCTGCTGATGACGAGCATCTCGAACCGGGTCTTCAACCACGCCGAGGCGCGCGTGGGCCGGTCTTTCAAGCGCAACTTCGCGCGCAACTGACGGCGACGGCATCATGAATTTCGACTTCGACTTTCTGCTCGACACGGTGAAGCAACTGCTCGCCGCCGTGCCGACCACGCTTGGGCTTTTCTTCTGCTCGCTGATTCTCGGCGGACTGTTGTCGCTCGTCATCGTCACGATGCGGGTGTCGCCGCACTGGCTGCCGAATCGCTTCGCACGCGCTTATATCCTCGTGTTTCGCGGCTCGCCGCTGCTGATCCAGATGTTCCTCGTGTACTACGGCATGGGCCAGTTCGGCGTGATTCGCGAGAGCTTCCTCTGGCCGGTGCTGCGCGAACCGTACCTGTGCGCGGTGTTGTCGCTTGCGCTGTGCACGGCCGGCTACACCGCGGAAATCATTCGCGGCGGTTTGATGGCCGTGCCTGTCGGGCAGATCGAGGCAGGCTATTCGATCGGCCTCTCGGGCTTCGCGCTGCTGCGCCGCGTGATCGGCCCCATTGCGCTGCGCCAGTGCTTGCCGGCGTATTCGACGGAAGCGGTGCTGCTCGTCAAATCCACCGCGCTCGCGAGTCTCGTCACCGTGTGGGAAGTGACCGGCGTCGCGCAGCAGATCATTCAGCAAACCTATCGCACGACGGAGGTGTTCATCTGCGCCGCGCTGATCTATCTGTTCCTGAACTTCGTGATCGTGCGCGCGCTCGGCCTGCTGGAGACGCGCCTGTCGCGGCATCTGCGCGCGGCGCCGCGGCCGGCCGCGCCAAGCCGCCCGGTGTCCGCCACCACTGAAGCACGCCGTGCCGCGCCCTGAGCGCCGGCCATTCCGGATGAACCTGGAGAATTCCATGAACGCTACGGCACCCGTTGCACTGTCGGTCAAGAACATTCACAAATCGTTCGGCGATCATCACGTGCTCAAAGGCATTTCGCTCGATGCGCATCAAGGCGACGTGATTTCGATTCTCGGCGCGAGCGGCTCGGGGAAGAGCACCTTTCTGCGCTGCCTGAATCTGCTCGAAACGCCCGACGACGGTTCCGTCGCGCTCGCCGGCGAAGAACTGAAAATGAAGCGCCGCAGCGACGGCAAGCTGCAACCGAGCGACCGCCGCCAGGTGGACCGCGTGCGCTCGCAACTCGGCATGGTGTTTCAGAACTTCAATCTCTGGTCGCATATGACCGTGCTCGAAAATCTGATCGAAGGGCCGATGCGCGTGCTCAAGCGTAGCCGCGCGGAGTCCGTGGAAGAAGCCGAGGCGCTGCTCGCCAAAGTCGGTCTCGCGGAAAAACGCGGCCACTATCCGGCGCATCTGTCGGGCGGCCAGCAGCAGCGCGTGGCGATTGCCCGTGCGCTCGCCATGCATCCCAAGGTCATGCTGTTCGACGAACCGACTTCCGCGCTCGATCCCGAACTGGTCGGCGAGGTCTTGCGCGTGATGCGCTCGCTTGCCGAGGAAGGCCGCACGATGCTGGTGGTGACGCATGAAATGGGTTTCGCGCGTCACGTATCGAATCGCGTGATGTTCCTGCATCAGGGGCAGGTGGAGGCGGACGGCTCGCCCGACGAGGTATTCGTCGAGTGCAAGTCGGAGCGCTTCCGGCAATTCGTGTCGAGTCATCACGACCGCACGACGAACTGAGCGGCGCCTTTTCCCGCACAGCGTTTAACACCCCTAATCGTGTAGAGCACCATCATGGCCGTGATCCGTTCCGATCGTCCTCTCGACTGGGCACAGGTGGCGGCGGTCGCCGCTGGCGAGCCGCTCGAGCTTTCCGCCGACGCCCGCGCGCGCATCGCGGCGGCGCGTGTGCTCGTCGAACAGATCGTCGAGCGCGGCATTCGCGCGTATGGCGTGAATACCGGCGTGGGCGCGTTGTGCGATGTGATCGTGTCGCCGGCCGAGCAGCGCACGCTTTCGCGCAACATTCTGATGAGTCACGCGGTCGGCGTGGGTGCGCCGCTCGGCGTCGCGGAGACGCGCGCGATCATGGCCGCGGCGGTCAACAATTTTGCGCATGGTCACTCGGGCGTTCGTCTCGACGTCGCGGATCAGCTCGTCGCCTTGCTCAATGCCGACTGTCTGCCGGAAGTGCCGGCGTTCGGTTCGGTCGGTTATCTGAGCCATATGGCGCATATCGCGCTCGTGTGCATCGGCGAGGGCTATGTGCGCTTTCGCGGCGAACGGCTGAAGGGCCGCGACGCCTTGCGACTGCTCGGCCGCGAGCCGCTCGTGCTGGAGGCGAAAGAGGGCTTGAGCCTCATCAACGGAACGCCGTGCGTGACGGGCCTCGCGGCGCTGGCGCTCGCGCGTGCGGTGCGCCTCTTCGACTGGACCGACGTGGTCGCGGCCATGAGCTTCGAGAATCTGCGCGGCCAGCTTGCCGCATTCGACGCGGACTCGCTTGCCTTGCGCGTTTCGCCGGGGCTCAACCTGGTGGGCGAGCGCATGCGCTCGGCGCTCGCCGACAGCGGCATTCTTGCCGCGGTGGTCGGCCAGCGCACGCAAGATCCGCTTTCCATGCGCACCATCCCTCATGTGCACGGCGCTGCGCGCGACGTGCTCGCCGCCACCGCCGACGTGGTCAATCGCGAGCTCGCATCGATTACCGACAATCCGATCGTCGCCGGCACGCCCGAGGAGCCGCGCGTGTATTCGCAGGCGCATGCGGTGGGCGCGTCCATTGCGCTGGCGATGGACAGCCTCGCCACCGCCATCGCGCAGGTCGCCGCGATGGCCGAGCGCAGGCTCGACCGTCTCGTCAATCCGCTGGTGAGCGGCTTGCCCGCGTTTCTCGCGGAACCGGGCGGCACCTGCTCCGGCTTCATGATCGCGCAATACACGGCGGCTTCGCTCGTTGCGCAGAACCGGCGTCTCGCATTGCCCGCGAGTCTCGACGGCGGCATCACGTCCGGCTTGCAGGAAGACCATTTGTGTCACGCGACGCCCGCCGCGCTCAAGGCGCTGGAGATCGTCGACAACGCGGGACGCATCGTGGCGATCGAGCTGCTGGCCGCGGCGCAAGCGTACGATCTGCAAGCCACCGATGCGCCGCGCGCGCCGCATACGCATGCCTTGTGGCAACGCGTCCGCCAGAAAGTGCCGACCTATCGCGACGACCGTCCTCTCGCCGAGGACATGAGTGTCGCGTTCGGCATGATCGCGGGCGAGGCGCCGCCGCCGCTGCCTACTACGGGTAAGATGGGGCCGCCTGACGTCATTCCCCATGCTGCTCCTGACGCCACGACGAACAGCGGCGCAGAGTTCGTTGCGGGCGCATCCATCGCCGGCGTGAGCGCTGCCGAGGCGTTCCCGGCAGCGGCGAACAGCGCAAATAGTACGATCAGCGCGGCGCACGCGGCTTGATTCGAATGGAGCCGGTGCGCGGACTATCCGTCGGCGAGCCGGGACTTCAGCGGGTGGACGAGCGGCACGACGGCTACGACACCCAACCCACCCACGAGGTCGGAGTGAACACAATTACAGAGACTCACGAAGAGGGGCACAACCCGGCGCAGCCAGATGGCGAGCACAGCGCGGGCGCGACTCGGCGCGCCGCCTGCAAGGAGGCGCCCGCGAAAGCCATGCCCGCGTACGAGCAGATCAAGCGCTACGTGATCCGCCGCATCAGCGAAGGCGACTGGAAGCCGGGCGGGCTGATTCCCTCTGAAGCCGAACTGGTGAAAGAATTTGGCGTCGCGCGCATGACGGTGTCGCGCGCGCTGCGCGAGCTGACTGCCGAACGCGTGCTCACGCGCGTGCAAGGTTCAGGAACATTCGTCGCGCCGCAGCGCTACGAATCGACGGTGCTGGAAATCCGCAATATCGCCGACGAAATTGCCGCGCGCGGCCATCGTCATTCGGCGCGCGTGTTGATGCTCGAACCGAGCGACGATCCGCGCGCACTCGAAGCGCTCGGCCTCCCGAGCGGCCCGGCGTTTCATTCGTGCATTGTCCACAGCGAGGAGGGCGAGCCGATCCAGTACGAGGATCGCTACGTCAATCCGAAGGTGTTTCCCGACTATCTACAACAGGACTTCACGGTCGAAACGCCGAATCACTACATGGTTCGCCTCGCGCCGATTCAGCGCGCGGAATTCCGCATCTATGCGCAAAAGCCGGACGCGTACGTGCGGCGTCATCTGTTGATGGAGATCGGCGAGCCGTGTCTGTTGCTCTGGCGTCGCACGTGGGTGGGCGCCGATGTCGCGACGTCGGTGCAGTTGTGGCATCCGGCGTCGCGTTTTCATCTGGCGGGCAATGTCTAGCGGGCCGGCGGGGCGGCGGTCTCGCTGTTCGCTACGCGGCGTCAGCCCTGCCGTTGCGACAGATCCGGCGAAAAGCGGCAACCTAGCCGGTAACGCGAACCGGGATGCACAAACCGCGCGAACGTCACCGCAATGCCGCTCGTCCACGTGCGGCGCACGAGCGTGAGGCACGGTTCGTCCGCGCGAATGTCGAGCAGCTCGGCTTCGGCCTGAGAGGGCAGGTGTGCGTCGACAATATGTTCGACGTCGTGCGCGGGCACTGTTTCATACAGATATTCCGACGGCCGGATCGCCGAGAAATCCTGCCGCAGGAACTCGGGCGCGACGGCCGGATTCACGTAGCGATCCTCCAGCTGCACCGGCAAGCCGTTTTCGCGGTGCACGCAAATCACATGAAAGACCGAGGCGCCGGGCGCAAGCCCTAACGCATTCGACACCACGGCGGACGCGGTCTCGCGCTGCAGCAGCACGGTGCGGTAGCTGTATTCGTGGCCGCGCGAACGGATTTCGTCGCCGATATGCGCGATCATCAGAAGCGTGGATTGCGGCCTTGCCTGCGCGACGAAGGTGCCGACGCCCGATACTCGCGTGACAAGCCCTTCGTGTGAGAGCTCGCGCAGCGCGCGGTTCACCGTCATGCGCGACACGCCGAGCGTGGCGACCAGATCGAGTTCGGAAGGCAGGCGATCGCCCGCCTGACGCGCGCCGGATTCGATGATGCCGCGAATGTGATCCTTGACCTGCTCGTAGCGCGCAGCCGGCGCCTGCGCCACGGCGCGCACGCTTTTAGCCGCGGCGGCTCGCGGCCTTTGGCCGGCAGGGTGGCTTTTGCTGCGAAGCATGGCGGACATCGGCGGCCCCTTTTCACGGTTCGTGCGGAGTGCGAAGCGTAAGGCGCGCTCAGGGCGCCTCGTCGTCGGGGCCGCGCGCCCAGAAAGCATTGCGGTCGAAGTAGTTCTGCAGGAACTGCCGCAAGCGCGGCTGCCCAGCGTCGTGAAAGACTTCGCGCGGTTTGCCTTGCACGGCAATGCGTCCTTCGTCGATGAATACGACCTTGTCGGCCACCTGCGCGGCAAAACCCATTTCGTGCGTGACGACGGCCATGGTCATGCCGTCGCGCGCGAGTTGCTTCATCACTTGCAGTACTTCGCCGACGAGCTCGGGATCGAGCGCGGACGTCGGTTCGTCGAACAACATGATGTGCGGCTCCATGGCGAGCGCGCGCGCAATCGCCACGCGCTGCTGCTGGCCGCCCGAGAGGTTCGCCGGATACGCGTCGCCCTTATGCGACAGGCCCACGGTTTCCAGCATCGCGTTGGCACGGCGGCGCGCTTCGTCGTGCGAAAGATGCCGCACGCGCAGCAGCGCTTCCATCACGTTGCCCAGCGCCGTCATGTGCGGCCACAGGTTGAATTGCTGAAACACCATGCCGACGTTGCGCCGCACCCGGTTGATGTCCGCCTGCGACGCCCGCACGCGGCGGCCGTTGCGCTCGCTGTAGCCGAGCAGTTCGCCTTCGATGCGCACGTCGCCGTGATCGTAGGTTTCGAGCGCGGCGAGGCAGCGCAGCAAGGTGCTCTTGCCCGAGCCCGAAGGGCCGATGATGCACACGACCTCGGAGCGCGCAATCTGCAGATCGACGCCGCGCAGCACCTCCACATCGCCGAAACGCTTGCGCAGATCGCGGACCTCGATCAACGGCGCGCCGCCCTCGCCGTCGGCAACGGTGGACGCGGAAGAGGGCATGTCGGCAATGGCATTCATGATGTGGTCCGATTCCTTTAAGCCATGAAACGGGCGATGCGCGCTTCGGCCCACATGCCCGCGCGCGAAGTGAGTTCGACGAGCGCGAGATAGCACACGCACAGCATCAGCAGCGTTTCGACGAAAGCGAAGGTCGCCGAGCCGATGCCGGTCAGCACGAAGGTCAGCTCAGGCACGGTGACGATCGAGAGCACCGCGGTCTCCTTGCTCAACACGATGATCAGATTCGTGAGCGCGGGCACGATCAGCACGAGCATTTGCGGCATCTGAATGCGCAGCACCGCTTGCATGCGCGTCAGGCCGAGGCACGACGCCGCTTCCAGATGACCGGGCGGCACCGACTGAAATCCCGAGCGAAAAGCTTCCGCGAAATAGGCGCTGCCATACAGGCCGAGTCCGAGCACGCCGGCTGTCATCGGCTCGAGTGTGAGGCCGACCGACGGACCGCCGTAGTAAAGCAGGAAGAGCTGCACGAGAAACGGCGTGCCGCGAAAGAGCTCGATATAGAAGCGCAACAGGCCGCGCACCCAGCGTCCGCAAAAAAGCTGCAGCACGGCAATGACGAAGCCGATCAGCATGCCGATGGCGACACCCGCGGCCCAGGTGCCGAGCGTTGTCGCGAGCCCGGCTGCAATCGGCTGAAGATTGTGCGTGATGACGGTGGGGTCGAACTGTTGCATCGCGGGGCTCCGGTCGATCAGGCGCGCTTCAGGCGTGCTTCAGGCGGTATTCGGCGGCATGCGCGATCAGCGCGAGCGCGCCGCAGATCACGAAGTAGATCAGGCCGGCGGCGAGATACGCTTCGAGCGGTCGATACGTGCTGGCTGCAATGTTCTGCGCAGTGCGCGTCAACTCCGCGACGCCCACCACCGAAATCAGCGACGAAGCCTTGATCAGCAACACCATTTCATTGACGAGCGACGGCAACGTCAGGCGAAACGCCTGCGGCACGAGAATGCGCCGCAGCGTGTCGAACGGCGAGAGGCCCAGCATGCGCGCGGCTTCGATATGACCCGGCGGAATGCTGAGAAAACCGCCGCGCAGAATTTCGGCGATATACGACGCGGAGCACAAGGACACCGCGCTGACCGCCGCGACAAGCGGAGAGACGTTGATGCCCGCAAACGGCAGCAGGTAGTACACGAGCAGCAGTTGCACGAGCATCGGCACGCCGCGAAAGAAGAACACATACGCGCCGCCGAACCGGCGCGCCGCGCGATTGCCCGACAGCCGTGCAGCACACACGCCTACCGCGACGAAGAAGCCGATAAAAAGGCCGGTCAGCGACACGCCGATCGTGGCGAGCGCCGCGTGCAACAGCAGCGGCATGCCCTGCAGGAAGACGGTCGTGCTGAACATGAGCGTCGCCCTCGCTGATGTGCTGTCAGAAGCGTCAATAAGGGCTCGACGTGGCGGTCGAGCGCGTCAATAGTTCGGCGTGGGCAGGGTGGTGGGCGCGTCCATCGCGACGCCGAACCATTTCTTCTGCAACGCGGCGAGGCGCCCGTCGTTGTGCATCTTCACGAGCGCCGCATTGAAGGCGTCGGCGAGCGGCTTGCTGTCCGCGTCCTTGCGCATGCAGTACGCGAAGTAGACCTTGGCGCCGAACGGCGGCTGCACCACAGCAAAGGTTTCGGGCCGCTGCTTGACCACATAGGCGATGTTGGTCATCGAGTTCGCAACGGCGGCGATGCGGCCGGCGGCGAGGTCGGCGTATGCCTGATTGTTGTCGACGTATTCGCGGATTTCAGGCGGCTTCGGCAAGGTGGCCACATACGCCTTCAGCTGGTCGAGCTGCGCGGAGCCCTTGCCTGCGCCCACGGTCTTGCCCGCAATGTCCGACGATTGCTTGAGCGACGAGTCGTTCGCGCGTTTAAGGAGCGCGTCTGTCGCGTCCGCGATGGGCAGCGTATACGTGTAGCGCTCCATGCGCGCCTTCGTGACGGTAAGCGGACCGCCCACCATATCGAACTTGCCTGCTTCGAGCCCCGGCAGCACGCTCGGCCACGGCAGGTCGATGAAGCGCACCTTCACGCCGAGTTCCTTGCCGACTTCGGCGAACAGATCCTTGTTGAAGCCCGCCTGCTGGCCGTTTTCAAGGAAGTCGAAAGGCGCGAACTGCATTTCCGTGCCGACCACCAGTTCGCCGGCCTTCTTCACTTTGGCGAGCTGGTCTTCCGCATGGGCGCCGACACTTGCGGCGCACAACGCCAGCATGACCAAACGACACTTCCAGCCTGCAAGGATGCTCATGAGATTCTCCAGTTGGCAAAGCGAGGTCGCACACGTGAAGCGCGGGCGGCAAAGCGGCGGCTCGGCGCGAGTCATGCGAGGCAGTATATACCGCAGATCTGCCGCGAAATAAATAAACGCACGAGTAGAGAAAAGCCCTTACATTCGTGCGTCGCATGTTCACTTGCGAGTGCGCTTTTGGCGGTATATACCACTGCAATGACCTGGCGCTCCCGCCCACCCGTCGGACTCTCTTACGGAGTATTGCGATGCCTGTGACCCGTATCCCGCTCATCGACTTTGCCGGCGTCCGCGCGGGCGATCCACAGGCGCTGCACGACGTGGCACGGCAGATTCGCGAGGCGTGCACGACCATCGGGTTTTTCTACATCGTCAATCATGGCGTGCCGCAGTCAATCCTCGACGCCGCCGCGCAAGCCGCGCGGACATTCTTCGCGTTTCCGGTGGAAACCAAGCGCCGCGCGGCGGTCAATCACCGGCATCGCGGTTTCAATGCACTTGGCGACGCCACCATGTATCAGGCCAAACGGCCCGATTACAAGGAGTTTTTCAGCATCGGACTCGAATTGCCGGAGGACGATCCGGACGTGCTCGCCGGGCAAGCGCTGCGCGGGCCGAATAACTGGCCGGATTTCATGCCGCAGCTGCGTCCCGCGTTGTACGGCTACTATGAAGCAGTGGGTGCATGCGGCGCCGATCTGCTGCGCGCGGTCGCGGTGAGTCTCGGGGTCGACGAGCATTTTTTCGCGTCGCGTTATACGAAGCGGATGCAGCGAACGCAAATGGTCTACTATCCGCCGCAACCGCCCCAGTCCCACGAGGATCAGTTCGGCGTCGCGCCGCATACCGATTACGGCTGCATCACGTTGCTGTGGCAGGATCAGATGGGCGGTTTGCAGGTGCGCGAAATCGCCAACGATACATGGGTCGATGCGCCGCCCGTGGAGGGCAGTTTCGTCGTGAACGTCGGCGACCTGCTCGCGCGCTGGACCAACGACCGCTTTCGCTCGACGCTGCATCGCGTGATCAATGCGTCAGGGCGCGAGCGCTATTCGATTGCGACGTTCTACGATCCGACCTATGGCGCCATGGTCGACCCGCGCGATCTCGGCGCGAGTGCTGACAGCGTGAAGTATGAGCCGGTGGCGGCCGGCGACTATATTCTTGGGCGCATCAACGATTCGATGGGTTATCGAAAGAAGCACACCGCGCAAACCACCTGAACCCAGCAAGGAAGATCGGATGACGCTCCACAACGACGCGACCGCACAACCCTGTACGGCGCCGCTATCGGCCACGCTCGACGCGCTGCGCGATGCTCTCGGCGACAATGCCGTGCGCGTCGGCGAGCAGATCGGCGAACGCGCGATGACCGACTGGACGCGCCACGCGCCCACGCGCCCCGCAGCCGTGCTGCTGCCGCGCACGACGGACGAAGTCGCGCGTGCGCTCGCCATTTGCCACGCGGCCTATCAGCCGGTGGTGCCGCAAGGCGGCATGACGGGACTCGCAGGCGGCGCGATTGCGCGCGCCACGGACATCGCGTTGTCACTGGAACGCTTGAGCGGTGTCGAGGAAATCGACTCCGCTTCGGCCACGCTCACGGTGCGCGCCGGCACCACGTTACAAACCGCGCAGGAAGCCGCTGCAGAAGCCGGCTTCGAACTCGCGCTCGACCTGGGCGCGCGCGGCTCGTGCCAGATCGGCGGCAATCTCGCGACCAATGCAGGCGGCAATCGGGTGATCCAGTCGGGCACCGCGCGCGACCAGGTGCTCGGGCTCGAAGTCGTGCTCGCCAATGGCGAGGTGCTGAGCTCGCTCGGCAAGATGGTGAAGAACAACACCGGCTACGACCTGAAGCACTGGTTCATCGGTTCGGAAGGCACGCTTGGCGTCATCACGCGCGCGGTGTTGCGGCTTCATCCGCAGCGCGCCGCGCGTCATACGGCGCTTGTCGCGCTCGACGGCTACGATGCCGCAGTGAGCCTGCTGCGGCGTTTGTCGACGCGCTTCGGCAACGACATCGGCGCATTCGAAATCATGTGGCCGGACTTCTACGATTTCGGCGTGAAGCTGACGGGTGCGCGCTCGCCGTTCGACGGCGCGCATTCGCTTTACGCGCTGATCGAACACGCGAGCTTCGATGCGAGCGACAGCGGCGAACGCTTTGCCGCGGCGCTCACCGACGCGCTCGACGAAGGCGCGATGCGCGACGCGGTGATCGCGCAATCGGTGGCGGACGCACGCGCGTTATGGGCGATCCGCGAATGCACGGCCGAGTTTCCGGTGCGACTGGATCCGATCAACTTCGACGTGAGTCTGCCGATTGGCGCGATCGGTGCTTTCGTCGAGCGTTGCCGCGCGGCGCTCGATGCGCGCTGGCCCGGCAACGAATCGTATTTCTTCGGTCATATCGGCGATTCGAATCTGCATGTCACCGTGGATGGCCACTCGATTCCCGGCGTCGATCATCATGCGGTGTACGCGTTCGTCTATGACATGCTCGGGCCGTTGCACGGGTCCGTGTCGGCGGAACATGGCATTGGTTTGCTCAAGCGCGAATTCCTGCCGATCTCGCGCTCGTCCGCCGAACTGGCCGCGATGGCCGCCATCAGGCATGCGCTCGATCCGCGCGGCATCCTCAACCCGGGCAAGCTCTTCTGAAGAGCGCGAGTTCAATGCGCGTTCAGATAGCGCGCGATAGTCGGATAGACATCGACCGCCGCATTCTTGCCGAAGATGCAGTCGATATGTCCATAACCGGGAATCAGATAGCGCTCGTAAGGTTGCTCGGGAAAGGCGTCGACGAGCATTTGATAGGTGAGCGCGGTGCTCTTCGGCACATAGGTTTCGTTGCGGTCGCCGTGAATGAAGCCAATGGGAATGCGCATGCCGGCAAGGCCTTTCATGCCGCGCGCTCCGCGCAGATAGACATCGTTTCCGTCGGCGTCGACGACGTTGCCCGCACGCACCATCGCGGCCAGATGCCTGAACACGCCGACGTCATGCACACCGAGCAGTTCCTGCAGGTTCGAATGCAGCGTTTCGCTCACCTGAGCATGCTCGTAGAGCAGCCCGTACATGAACGTCGCGCGATGACAGATCGGATTGCCGCAGCCCTCGTCGTGGTCGACAGGGTAGAGCCGCAGCGCCTCGTCGAAGAGATTGTGCGGCCACTTTTCGTCCTGCGTGTAAGCGTTGAGGTCGGTCACGCCGAGGTGCTGCATGATGTCGGGAATGTGCAGGCCCGCCTTGATCCGGCCGAGCGTGGGCGGCACCGGATGCACGGCGACCTGCGAGATCACCGCCGAGCGCACGCCTTCGAGTCCCGCCATCAACGACATGCTCAACGCGAGGCCGCCCATGCAATGGCCGAGCGCCTGGATAGCGGCGGCGCCGGTCACTTCGCGAATCTTCGCGACGGCCGCGGGAATGTCCTCGAGCGCGACTTTATCGACGTTGGTCGGTACCAGCACGCTAGGCATTTCGATGCTCACGCGCAGATCGACGAGCCAGACGTCATAGCCCGCGGCGCACAGATATTCGACAAGGTTGGTGTCGATCAGGTCGGTCGAATAGATGCGGCTCGACACGCCCGAGCCGTGAATCAGCAGCACGGGGCGTGCGTTCTTGCGCGCAGGATCGACATAGCGCGTAAGCCGCAAACGCGTGCCGTCGGGCGTGTCGAAGAAGAACACCTGCGGCGCCGGTGCACGCAAGGCTCGCTTCAGGCGCGGCTTGGCGTCGGGATCGTAGTACTGCAAAGGCGCGGCGATGCCGCCGTACTCGCTGAACAGCACGCCCGCAAAGAACTTGCCGAATTTGAGCGTCCATTCGAGACGCGTTGCCAGATCCGGCGCATTCGTGACTTCCAGCGTGCGCTGCTGCTTCAGGAAATTTTCCGGCGTGATGATCAGCGTCGCACTGCCGAGCGGCGCCGCGTCGGCGTGTGGCGTGTCGAAAACGCGCGCATAAAGCGTATTGGTTTGCTCCCACAGTTCGAGCGGCGACGTGCGCGTGATGATCTTCTGACCGCTCAGATAGTAGGTTTTCCCTTCCGCTGAGTTGAGCGTCATCCGGTAGTTCATGTTGCGCTCGTCGACATCCTGAGGGTCGGCCACGAACAGATTGAAGGTGCCGTCGGCGATCGTCATCGGCTGCGCGGAGAGGGCGGGGCAGGTGAGTGTGCCGGCAGTCCGCGCCAGATGGTTCGGATCACTGAGCATATCGGCGAGGTCGTCGGACTCGACGGTCAGCGTGAACGCCATCGGGCTTGCCGCGTCCTTGCTTGCGCCGGTCGGCGTGTAATGCCCGACCATTGTTTCGGTGAAGCGCAAGCCGATTTTTTGCGCGGGCGGCGCGGCGGCGGTGCCCTTCGAGTCGTAGTCGATCGTCCAGCCTCGCGACGCGGCGAGCAGCGCGCAATTGCGCTCGGCGAGGGCCGAGATCGTCCACAGCGGATTGACGCCGAGCGACATCGGCATGACCGCGCCGTCCATCACGTACAGGCCGTCGTGCACAGCCGTGCCGGCCATGCCGCTGAAAACGCGGCCCATATGATCAACCACGCCGTGTTCGGCGTCTTCGCCCATCGGGCAGCCGCCGAGCGGATGCACGGTCACGGTGCGGTTGCCGAAGATGTCGTTGGAAATGGGATCGCGCAGGTATTTGCCGCCGAGCGGCACCGTCGCATTCTTCAGCGTCTCTTCAACCGTTTCGTAGATCGGCTGCTTGCCGGCGTTCTCCCATGCGATGCGTGGCCGTCCTTTGTCGTTGACGCTGATCTGACCGCTTTCGTCGTCGTGCGCCATCACGAGGTAGCTTTGCGTGTGATTGAGCGCGCCGCGGTACGGACCGTGCAGGAAGCTTTCGACGACGCGGGCGTCGTAGGCGAGCTGCCGGTCCGCCGTGCGCGGTCCCGACACGTCCACGCCGGCGAGCGGCGCAGCGGCGCCCAGCATGCCCACGAGCGCGGCGCCGACCGGCCCGGCGAGCGACCCTTCTTCGATCACGAAGCCGTCTTTGACGTCGGCGGTATTGCGATGATCGATCAGCCCCGTGATGGTCGGCCCCACCGGCGGGATATCGCCCTCCACATGCGCGCCCCAGCCGACGCCGTTGATGGTGTCCTCGGTGTTGTACGCGAACGCGAGCACGTCGCCGTTGCCGGTGAAGCGCTGGCCGAGCATGCCCGACACGCTCAGGCCTTCATTGCGCGAACGCAGCAGCAAGGCGGTCGAGCCGATCGTCCCCGCGGATACGATCACGATGTCCGCGCTCACGAACAGGTCCGGCGCGTCGTAGCTCTCGCGGCCAAGGCGCACGAGCTGATAGCCGACTTGCCACGTTTGGGTAGCGGCATTGCGCGTCACCGAATGCACCGCGGCGCCCGTGAAAATCTGCGCGCCGTGCACAACGGCGTCGGGCAGATAGTTCATGTGCGTCGAATTCTTTGCGTCGTAGTTGCAGCCCGAGTTGCAGTCGCCGCATCCGGTGCAGGCTTTCTGCGCGACGCCGGCCGCGTTCGTGCGATCCTCGAAAGTGACGGTGATGGGCGGCGTGCTGAAGCGCTCCGCCATGCCGAGCGCCTCGGCGGATTGTGCGAGCGCGAGCAGCTTGGGCAATTCGCGGAATCGGGCCGGGACGGGCGAGGGTTGCAACATGTCCCATGCGCGCTGATAACCGGTGTCGCGTCCGGCCTCGTCCGCACGTAGCGCAGCGGGCCAGCGCGCGTCGTCCCACAGGCGCGGATCCAGCTTCAACGCGACGTTCGCGTTGATCAGCGAAGTGCCGCCGAGGCCGCAGCCGACCACCGCGTTGACGTCGTCGTTCACATGCACTTCGAGCAGCGCGAGCGGCGAGCCGATCTGCGCGGCGGGCGTGTTGTACTGGATCTGCTCGGCGCCCTGAAACGGGGTGCGCGGGTATTCGCCCGCCATGAACTCGCGCCCGCGCTCCAGCACGCAGACGCTGCGGCCCGCGCGGGCCATGCGGCTCGCCGCAATGGCGCCGCCATAACCGGAACCGATCACGACCACTTCATAGTGCGATTTCATCGCCGTCACGGCGCTCGATAAGCGGTTCATACGCGACCACCTCGTCAGGAATCGATGCAGGGAAGGGACCGGGCGTCGGAAGTAAGACGGCGCGCTGCCGCGGCTTTTTTATCCTAGCCGGTGGGCGGGAACAAAAAAAGGCGCGTCGACAGAATGCGCTGCCGCGTTGAGCGGCTTTTCGCGCTTTTATCGCTGGGCAGGGTCGTTTTGCGCGTTCTTACGCGGCCGCTTCATTCATTTCGCTATCGGTCGACTCGGCGGCGAGCAGATTCAGCGCGAGCAGAATGGCGCTGCGATTGTCGATGTCGATGTCGATGCCGAGCACGTCCGTGAGCCAGCGGCCGATCTTGGTATTGGAAAAATCCTCGGCGGTGGCCGTCTTTTTCATGGTGACGCCGAGTTTGACGGCGCGATAGTGATACGAGGGCACCCGATGCTGAGCCGCAACCGCCGACAGTCCGCCTTTGCCTTCCGAGCACCAGCCGAGACTGCCGGCCAGCACGATGCGTTCGGGCTCGTCGAGATTTTCGATAAATGCGCGCGCCGCGCGCCGCACCCGCTGTTCGTCGAGTCCGTATTGCAGCAGCACGCTTTGCACGGGGTCTTCCAATGCCTGGGCATGCAGATCGATTTCCTGCGCCATGCCGTCGGTTTCCATCGACACGTTGCGTTGATGCCCGGCGCTGCGCAGGCAGTCGATCAGATAACGGCGAAAGTACGCGCACAGTGCGTAGCCATTGGACGGCGCGCTGTCGGCGCATGCATGCGTTTCCGTGTGGCCGGGGGCGAGCCGCAGCACCTTGGAATAAATGAACTGCGCGACCAGTTCTTCCTTGTCTTCGCCGAGCGCCTGCAATTCGAGCGGATGGTAAGTGCGCAAGGCCCGTCTGACGAGTTCGACCATCGACACCATTTCGTCGGCCGACAGCTGCGTGCGGCGGCGCCACAGATCGGGCAGGATCGCGTCGTCGAGATTGCGGACGAACTCGTGGCTCGGAACTGCGCCCATGAAAGCCTCCATTCGGGTAAGGCGACGGTAGCGTGGGAAGCGCGGCGAGCCGGACTGCTGGCGAAGAGTGGAAGCTGAAGACGTGGTGGCCGCGCTGTTCGTGAAGGCAGTATGTTCGCGGGCGTGGGCTTCGCCTATATGGATTAAGTGTTAGCTGATGGGTAAACTGCCGGGTAAACCATCCGGCATAAGGCCTGTCATTCGTCTGATGAGAACGGCGGCTGCCGCGCGCGGCCGCATTGCAATAAAACCGTGCAAGCTCTTGCGCACTACGCCGGGCCGCGCTTTGCGCGAGCGCCCGGGTCCCGCGCCCCATCACCGAATTTGCCGTGCCCGACAAGGAGACCGCGCGATGCGGGCTGACCCGATCCAGCATGCAATCGACGAAGACCTGGTGCGCGTGCTGTACGCACAAGACCCGATCGCGTTCTTTTCGCACTGGTTTTCGATTGCGGTGCTGGTGGCCATTTACTGGCCCGCCATTCCGTCGCCGCCGCTCTTCATTGCCTGCTTCGGCTTCTATGCCGCCGCCAATTGCGCGGGTCTCGCGCTATGGATCTGCAACCGGCGCTATCCGCATCTGCTGTCGCCGCGCGGCTGGATCAATCTGCACGCGCTGCGCGGCGTGCTGCTGTACAGCGCGCCCGGCCTCGCGATCTGGTTTGCGTTCCAGAGCCCGCAAAGCGATTTGCCGCTGCTGCATACGGTGATGCTCGTCACGCTCGCAGCGGGCGTGTTCATGTCGAATGGCTTCGACCTCCTGAATTTCGCCACGGCGATTCCCTTTCTGCTGTTTCCGTCGATCGTGCTGCATTTCGGTGTACATACGTTCGACCGCACGATTCTTGCCATTGTGCTGGCATTCTTTTTCTGCGCGATCAACGTCTACGCGCTCAGCTACCGCAAGCTGTTCCAGCAGGTCGTGCAGGCGCGCGTCGATCAGCAGTACCTCGCGGAATCGCTCGCGGTCCAAAAGCATGTCGCGGAAGAGGCGAGTCTCGCGAAAACGCGCTTTTTTGCGGCGGCAAGCCATGATTTGCGCCAGCCGTTGCATGCGATCGGCCTCCTGGCCGCCTCGCTCAACGAGCCGGCCGCCACACCCGCGCAGCATGCGAAAACGGCCGAACACATCGTCTATAACGTCGAGGCGTTGAATCAGCTCTTCAACCAGGTGCTCGATCTCGCGCGGCTCGAAAGCGGCGTCACGCAGGTGATCCGTTTGGATTTCCGGCTCTCGGAGCTGTTCGAGCGCGTCGGCAGCCAGTATCGTCCGCAGGCGGCGGCGAAGGGGCTGGCGCTGCGCATCGCCCCGACGTCGATGGTGGTGCACGACGATCCCGTGCTGCTCGAGCGCGTGCTGAGCAATCTACTGTCGAACGCGGTGCGCTATACGGAGGAAGGCGCGATCTGGCTCGGCTTCCGGCGCGCCGGACGAAGCACGGGCGGCTATATCGAGGTGCGCGATTCGGGCATCGGCATACCGCCTGAGGAGCACGAGCGTATTTTCGAAGAGTTCTATCAGGTCGCGAACCCGCAGCGCGATGCGCGCCAGGGGCACGGCCTCGGCCTGCCGACGGTGAAGCGCCTCGTCGGCCTGCTCGGCGGCGAACTGCAGTTGCGCTCGGCGCCCGGGCGAGGCTCCGTGTTCCGCTTTCCGGTGCGGGCCGGCGAGGCGAGCGGCGTCGTCGCGAGCCTGAACGAAACGGTGGCGGGCGCTCCGGTGGCGCAAGGGCGGCGCGTGCTGTGCATCGACGACGAACCGTCGATTCTCGAAGGTCTGTCGAGCCTGCTCGGCCGCTGGGGCTGCACGGTGCGCGGCGCGCGCGACGAAACCGCCGCGCTGGCTGCGCTCGACGACGGTTTCCTGCCCGACGCCGTGCTCTGCGATTACCAGCTGGCCAATCACCGCACCGGCGCGCAGGCGCTGACGGCGGTGCGCAACAAGCTCGCGCGCTCCGGCCACGAGGGCGTCGTGACGCTGCTGATTACGGGCGATATGGCGTCGGCGGAACTGGCGGCGCTCGCGTTGCAAGGCATTCCGGTGCTGCACAAGCCGGTCACCGCGGCGCGCTTGCGGCGCACGCTCGACATGCTGTGGCAGCAGGCCGAGCGGGACAAGACACGGGTGGCTTCGGCGCCCGAAAGCTCCGTCGCCCAGATGGCGGACGCAGCCGGCGCAGCAGGCCGCATGGAAAAAGACGCTTCCCGCGACGTGGCCGGCGCGCCGTCTTTCGCGGCGCAACGGGAAGCGCGGCATGGCCAGGAAAGCGCGTCGCAACGGGAGGCGTAGGCGCGGGTGCGGGGTTAGGCGGTGGCCTTTCCGCCCAGGCAGCACCGCAGCCTGCGCAAGAGGCAGCGCAAGAGGCAGCGCAAGACGCAGCACCCCAGGCAGTCAACTGCACATTGCCCAGCCGCTAAAGCGTTTTACCTGCTTCGAGCCAGCCGTTGACTACCGCGATGGCCGTCGACCGGTTGTGCACGCCGAGCGCCCGAAAAATCACGGACAGATGCACCTTGACCGTGCCCTCGGCCACGCCGAGTTCGCGCGCGATCATTTTGTTGGTCCAGCCGCGATGCACGAGCCGCATGATGTCCTGCTGACGCGGCGACAGGTTTTCCAGCAGATGCTGCTGATGCGGCTGCAACGCCTGCAGCTGCGCGACGGGTTCGGCGAGCGTGACGGTGCCGGCGCCTGCGCTGCCTGTCGCGGCCTGCTGGGGCGAGCCGGCGCCGGTCTGCCCGGCGCCGGCGTCGGCGGATTGGGCCTCGCGCGAGCCCAGCAGGCTCAACGCTTCCATCGGCACATAGGCTCCGCCCGACAGCACGAGTTCGATCGCCTTCAGCATCACGCTGGCGGGCTGGCGCTTCGGCACGAAGCCGAGGGCGCCCGCCGCCAGCACCGCCCGCATCTCGTCCGGCGACTCCTCGGCGGACAGGACGACCACCGGCAGCGCGGGATTGGCCTTCAGCAGTATTTCCAGCGACGACGCGCCGCTCATGCCCGGCATATGCAGATCGACGATCGCGAGATCGTGATCGGCGTCGGGCCGCGCGGCCGCGGCCAGGGTTTCCCAGCTGTCGGCTTCGTCGAATTGGGCGTCGGCGTCGAGGCCGCGGAGCATGCCCTTGACGCCTTGCCGGATCAGTTCATGGTCGTCCGCCACAAGAAACTTCATGATGTCTCCACGAGTCGAGCTTGCGTGTTGTGGACTACCGCCGTTGCCAGGCCCCGTTGTGCTTCTATTGTCGTGAATCGCATCATTGCCGGCTACCCCGTGATCTTAAGCCGATCGGTTGGCGCGGCGGGCCTTGCGGCTGCCGCGCCGGTCATTCTCTGCTTGTGGCATCGCCGGCGCCACGTTTTTTGTCTGTCGTGTGAAGAGTGGTCTCTCTCGCGCATCGTTCCGGCTTGCTACGTAGACGAGCCGCGCGCGCCGTTTTTCAAGCGGGCGCGGGGCTGCCGCGAAAGGTTATGCCGGGCGGATCGAAACGCCCCTGATCTGTGCCTGCGCGTCCACGCGCTGGCCGCCGAGCCGCTATTTCACCGCAAAGAGCGTCGCATTCATCAGAAGCTTGAACGCGTAACCGAGCGACATCGCCGAGCCCACGCCGAAGCACCACAGCGCGACGAACCAGAGCCAGCCCGGCAGCTTGCGCGCGGACTTAGTGATAGTGATGTTGGTCGCCATGGCGCACCTTTCCGCGAAATACCCAGTAACCCATCGTCGTATAGGCGATGATAATCGGCAAAATCACCGCCGCGCCGACCAGCGTGAAGGTCTGGCTCGCGCGCGGCGCCGCTGCTTCCCACAGCGTGACGCTTGACGGAATCGCATACGGCCACAGGCTCACCAGCAAGCCGGCATATCCGAGCAGCACCAGCAGGAGCGCGAGCGCGAACGGCGTGTTGTGATGCCGCTCGCGCACCGCGCGGCGCATGAAGAACGCGCAGCCCGCCACGAGGAACGGCACGGGCAGCAGCCGGTAGAACAGGCCGTCGTCGAACCAGCGTTGCGCGATGTTCGCGTCCTGCAGCGGCGTCCACAGGCTCACCGTCGCGATGAAGCCGAGCAGCACGACCGTCAGCGGCCACACCACGCGATGCAGACGGCGCTGCAGGTCGCCTTCGGTCTTCGCCACGAGCCAGCAGCAGCCGAGCAATGCATAGGTCACCACCAGCCCGAGGCCCGAGAGCAGGCTGAACGGCGTGAGCCAGCCGAAGGCGTCGCCGGCATAGGCACCGTCGATCACCGGAATGCCTTGCAGAAAGGCGCCGAGCGCGACACCCTGGAAGAACGCGGCGCCCGCCGAGCCGCCGATGAACGCGAGGTCCCACAAGTGCTTGGTGCGATTGGCCTTCGCGCGAATCTCGAACGACACGCCGCGAAAGATCAGGCAGACCAGCATGAAAATGAGCGGCAGATAAAGCGCGGAGAGCACCGTCGAATACACCATCGGGAACACGGCGAAGAGCGCGGCGCCGCCCAGCACGAGCCAGGTTTCGTTGCCGTCCCAGACGGGCGCGACGGTGTTCATCATCAGGTCGCGTTCCTTCTCGTCCGGAAAAAACGGAAAGACGATGCCGATGCCGAGGTCGAAGCCGTCCAGCACGACATACATGAAAAGGCCTAGCGCGATGATCGCGGCCCAGACTACGGTGACGTCCATGGTGATACCTGGCTAAGAGAGAGGGCTGGGTTAGGCGGCGTCGATCATCTGATCGGCGGCGGAGAAGGGGCGGCGCGCGGTCTGATCCGGCGTAGGGGCCGGCGCGCCGTGCGGCGTCTGTCCGGGCAGCGCCGGACCCGAGCGCATCAGCTTGAGCATGTAATAGATGCCCGTGCCGAACACGAGGAAGTACACGACCACAAAGGCCATCAGCGAAATGCCGACCTGTTGCGCGGTGAGCGGCGACACGGCTTGCGACGTGCGCATCACGCCGTACACGACCCACGGCTGGCGGCCGGCTTCCGTGGTGACCCAGCCGGCCAGCAGCGAGACGAAGCCGCTCGGGCCCATGGCGAGGGCAAAGCGCTGGAACCCCTTCGATTCGAACAGGCGGCCGCGGCGGCGCAGCAGCCACGCGGCGACCGACATGGCGATCATCAGCACGCCGAGGCCGGCCATGATGCGAAAGCTCCAGAACACCACCGTGGAATTCGGCCGGTCTTGCGGCGGGAACTCCTTCAGGCCGCGAATCTCGCCGTCCCAGCTATGCGTGAGGATCAAGCTGCCCAGGTGCGGAATCGACACCGTGTAGCGCGTGGTTTCCGCCTGCATGTCGGGAATGCCGAAGAGGTTCAGCGCCGTGCCGCCTTTCTCGGTGTCCCACAGACCTTCGATGGCCGCGATCTTAGCCGGCTGATATTGGCGCGTGTTCAAACCATGCTGATCGCCGACGAACGCCTGGATCGGCGTGAGAATCAGCAGCAGCCAGAGCGCCATCGAGAACATTTTCTTGACGGCCGGATCGCGCCGTCCGCGCAGCAGATGCCACGCGCCCACCGCCGCCACGACGAGCGCCGCAACGATAAACGCCGCGAGCGCCATATGCGCGAGCCGGTACGGGAACGACGGGTTGAAGATGATCTTGAACCAGTCGAGCGGCACGACCTGGCCGTTCACGACTTCGAAGCCTTGCGGTGTCTGCATCCAGCTATTCGACGCGAGAATCCAGAAAGTGGAGATGAGCGTGCCGGTCGCGACCATCAGCGTCGCGCCGAAGTGCGCGCGCGGGCTCACGCGCTGCCAGCCGAACAGCATGATGCCGAGGAAGCCGGCCTCCAGAAAGAACGCGGTCATGACCTCGTACATCAGCAAAGGTCCGGTGACGGGCCCGGCGAAGCTCGAGAAGCCCGACCAGTTGGTGCCGAACTGATAGCTCATCACGACGCCGGAGACGACGCCCATGCCGAACGCGACGGCGAAAATCTTCGACCAGAACAGGCACAGGTCCTTGTAGTACGCCTTGCCGGTTTTGAGCCAGCGCCATTCGAGCACGGCGATGAAGCTCGCGAGGCCGATGCTCAGCGCGGGAAAAACAATGTGAAAGGAGACGGTGAACGCAAACTGGATGCGGGCGAGGTCGAATGCCGATATTGCGGAGTTCATGATCGTGAAGGCGTGATGCCGCTCGTTGCGGACTACGCGCGTCGACCGGTGTCGGTGCGCACTGCGTTTCGCAGATGGCCGAAGATTAGGGGAAGACGGACGTTTATGCTGCGCCGCGACGTGCGTCAAAAAACCGCGTTGTTTTGCGCTGATTCGGGATTTTTGCGCCGCAAATGGCTGATCTATATCAGCTTTTGCTTATTGCGTGAGATAGCGCGATGGCGGCCCGGAAGGCGGCAAGTGCGGCAATCGACCGCGTCGCAGCAAAGCTTGGGAGACGCTGGTCGAGGCGGGCGACCGGGCTTGTGCAGGGCGATTCGCGCAGTCGCTGCGAGCCGAGCGCCGCGCTGACTCGGGAGGCAGAGCTTGATGCTTGTAGTTATATGACATCGCATAAATATCGAGGCCATCAGCCGCAGGATTCAGGCAGAGGCCAGTTGAAACGCGGAACCCGACTCCGGGTAAATGCCTGGTTGAAATCCGTTTGCGCATAGTCGATAGTACGTTATCGTACAACTAACGCTTTATCGCGAACCTCTCGGTCTGCCGCGACAAGTGTCGACCTCGCCCGGAAGCCGGTGCAGTAAAGGAACCCCTATGAAAAAGATCGCCCTCAGTGGCGCCGGCGGCCAGCTCGGCTCGGTCGTGCGCGCCGCGTTCATTGCGCGCGGCACGCCGCTGCGCTCGGCGGCCGGCTCGAAGCCGCTCACGCCGCTCGTCGATGGCGAGGACGTCATGCACGGCGACCTGCGCGATCCGGCGGTCGTCGACCGGCTGCTCGACGGCGTCGACGTGCTGATCCACTTCGCCGGCACCAGCGTGGAGCGCCCGCTGCCCGAGATCATCGAAAACAATTTGCGCGGTCTCGTCGAGGTGTACGAGGGCGCGCGGCGGCACGGCGTCAAGCGCATCGTGTTCGCGAGTTCGAATCATGCCATCGGCATGTATCCGGTGACCGAGCGTCTGAGCCTCGACTGCGAACTGCGTCCGGACGGCTTTTACGGCCTCAGCAAGGTGTGGGGCGAAGCGCTCGCGCGCATGTACTGGGACAAGCACGGCATCGAGAGCGTGTGCGTGCGCATCGGCAGTTGCCTCGAACGTCCGACCGAACCGCGCCATCTGAGCACCTGGTTCGGCCATGCCGATCTGATGCATTTCCTCGACCGCTGCATCGAAGCCGAAGAGCTCGGTTTCATCACCGTGTGGGGCGTGTCGGCCAATACGCGCAGCTGGTGGGACAACAGCGGCGCCGCGCGCCTCGGCTATCAGCCGAAGCAGAACGCCGAAGACTACGCCGGGGAAATTCTGGCCCGCCCCAATCCGCTCGATGCGTTGGGCCAGCGCTTCCAGGGCGGCGGCTTTGTCGGCATCGACTATTCGCGTGAAGAAGGCGGCGTGCGCAGCGGCGTGGGCAGCGGCGCGGGCACGCAGCCGGTCTGAAGACAGTTCAAAGCATTACCAGGAGACGTAGCATGAAGATCAAGGGCATCCGCTGGTGGATGGTCAGTCTGGTTGCCGCCGGGCTCATCATCAATTATCTGGCGCGCAATACGCTGTCGGTGGCCGCACCGACGTTGATGAAGGACCTCCACATCACCACCGAGCAATACGCTCACGTGGTAGTCGCGTGGCAGCTCTGCTATGCATTCATGCAGCCGGTCGCGGGCTTTCTGCTCGATACGGTCGGCACCAAGATCGGTTTTGCCGCCTTCGCGCTGGCGTGGTCGCTCGCGTGCGCGGCCGCGGCCTGGTCGACGGGCTGGCGCAGCCTCGCGTTCTTTCGCGGCCTGCTCGGGATTGCCGAGGCGGCCGGCATTCCGGCCGGCGTGAAGGCGACGAGCGAGTGGTTTCCGGCCAAAGAACGTTCGGTCGCGATCGGCTGGTTCAACATCGGGTCGTCGATCGGCGCATTGCTCGCGCCGCCGCTCGTGGTGTGGGCGCTGTTGCACGGGCAGTGGCAGCTGGCTTTCGTGATCGTCGGGGTGGCGGGCATTGTGTGGAGCGTCGTGTGGATGGTGCTGTACAAGCATCCGCGCAACCAGAAAATGCTCGGCGATGCGGAACGCGACTACATTCTGAGCGGCCAGGAAGCGAAGCACAGCGACGACGGCGCGCCGAGGCGCAACTGGTTCGCCATGCTGAAGAGCCGCGACTTCTGGGCGATCGGCATTCCGCGCATTTTGTCGGAGCCGGCATGGCAGACCTTCAACGCGTGGATTCCGCTCTACATGATGACCGAGCGTCACATGAACCTGAAGGAAATCGCGCTCTATGCGTGGATGCCGTTTCTCGCCGCGGATATCGGCTGCGTGCTCGGCGGCTATCTGAGCCCGCTGTTCCACAAGTACGCGAAGGTGTCGCTCTTCACGTCGCGCAAGATGGTGTTCGTGGTCGGCGCGCTGTGCATGATCGGACCGGCGTGCGTGGGCCTCGTCGCGAGTCCCTACGTGGCGGTGGCGCTCTTGTGCGTGGGCGGTTTTGCGCACCAGACGCTGTCGGGCGCGCTGTACGCGATCACGTCGGACATGTTCGGCAAGAACGAAGTCGCGACCGCGACGGGGATGGGCGGCATGGCCGGTTATCTTGGCGCCGCGGCGTTCACTGCGCTCTTCGGCGTGCTCGTGACGCAGGTCGGCTACAGCCCGCTTTTCGTGCTGCTCGCGGTGTTCGACGTCATCGCGGCCGGCGTGGTGTGCCTGCTCGCGAAGAGCGCGGACAAGGCCGCACAGCCGCGCTGGTCGCAGGCCAATGGCACGGTCGCCGCGAAGTAGCAGAGGATCATAAGCGACGACGACCCTTGCATTGCGCCGACATGATCGGGCGCGATGGTCAGCGAAAGCGGCGCCTGCAGGCGCCGCTTTCGTCATGGATCGTTTTTCTGAGCGGGCAAGCGTCGACGTAACGCTACGCCCAGCCGCCCACGCCAAACCCGCATACCCTCATACGCTGTGGGATAATTGCGTGCTTTGCCCGCGGCGCGGCTCAAAAGGTTGTTCGCACGGGCGCTCGAGGGGCCGTCACTCCCTTGGCCCGCTTTTTTCAAGCGATATTCATTCAACAACCACGATGCCCGCATACCGTTCCAAAACCTCCACCGCCGGCCGCAACATGGCAGGGGCGCGCTCGCTGTGGCGCGCCACCGGCATGAAAGACGAAGATTTCTCGAAGCCGATCATCGCGGTGGTCAATTCGTTCACCCAGTTCGTGCCCGGCCACGTGCACCTGAAAGACCTCGGCCAGCTCGTCGCGCGCGAGATCGAGGCTGCCGGCGGCGTCGCCAAGGAATTCAACACCATTGCCGTCGACGACGGCATCGCCATGGGCCACGACGGCATGCTCTATTCGCTGCCGAGCCGCGACATCATCGCGGACTCCGTGGAATACATGGTCAACGCGCACTGTGCCGACGCGATGGTGTGCATCTCGAACTGCGACAAGATCACCCCCGGCATGCTGATGGCCGCAATGCGCCTGAACATCCCCGTGATCTTCGTGTCGGGCGGCCCGATGGAAGCAGGCAAGACGCGCCTCGCGAATCCGAAAACCGGCACCATCGAGTTCAAGAAGCTCGACCTGGTGGACGCCATGGTGATTGCCGCCGACAAGGCCTATTCCGACGCGGACGTTGCCGAAGTCGAGCGTTCCGCGTGCCCGACGTGCGGCTCGTGCTCGGGCATGTTCACGGCCAATTCGATGAACTGCCTCACCGAGGCGCTCGGCCTTTCGTTGCCGGGCAACGGCACGGTGGTCGCCACGCACGCGGACCGCGAGCAGCTTTTCAAGCGCGCCGGTCGCCGCATTGTCGAACTGGCCCGCGAGTACTACGAGCAGGAAAAAGCGAGCGTGCTGCCGCGCGCAGTCGGCTTCAAGGCGTTCGAAAACGCCATGACGCTCGACATCGCGATGGGCGGCTCCACCAACACGATTCTTCACTTGCTGGCCATCGCGCAGGAAGCCGGGATCGACTTCACGATGGCCGACATCGACCGGCTGTCGCGCGTCGTGCCGCAGCTGTGCAAGGTGGCGCCCAATACGAACAAGTATCACATCGAAGACGTGCATCGCGCGGGCGGCATCATGGCGATCCTCGGCGAGCTGGATCGCGCGGGCAAGCTGCACACCGACGTGCCGACGGTCCACGCGCCCACGCTGAAAGACGCGCTGGATCAGTGGGACATCGTCCGCACTGAGGACGAAGCCGTCCGCACCTTCTACATGGCGGGTCCCGCCGGCATTCCGACGCAGGTGGCGTTCAGCCAGAACACGCGCTGGCCGAGCCTCGACCTCGACCGTGCGGAAGGCTGCATCCGCTCGTACGAGCATGCGTTCTCCAAGGAAGGCGGCCTTGCAGTGCTGACGGGCAACATCGCGCTCGACGGCTGCGTGGTGAAAACCGCCGGTGTCGACGAGAGCATTCTGGTGTTCGAGGGCACGGCGCATGTGACCGAGTCGCAGGACGAAGCAGTCGAGAACATCCTTGCGGGCAAGGTGAAGGCGGGCGACGTCGTGATCGTGCGTTACGAAGGTCCGAAGGGCGGGCCGGGCATGCAGGAAATGCTTTACCCGACGAGCTACATCAAGTCACAGGGGCTCGGCAAAGCCTGCGCGCTGCTGACGGACGGCCGCTTCTCCGGCGGCACGTCGGGCCTGTCTATCGGCCACTGCTCGCCGGAAGCGGCGGCGGGCGGCGCGATCGGCCTCGTGCGCGACGGCGACAAGATTCGCATCGACATTCCGAACCGCACGATCAACGTGCTGGTGTCGGACGCCGAGCTTGCAAGCCGCCGCGAAGAGCAGAACGCGAAGGGCTGGAAGCCGGCCAAGCCGCGTCCGCGCCAGGTGTCGGCGGCGCTCAAGGCTTATGCGAAACTGGTGATGTCGGCCGACAAGGGCGCGGTGCGCGATCTGTCGTTGCTCGACGATTGATGCTTGCGCAGGGCTTCGTGCTCTGGTTGTCAAAAAAACCGCTCCCAGGAGCGGTTTTTTTGTCGCAGCGCTAGCCGCGACTGTCATCTGAAAACGCGGCGGGGCGCACCCCCGCCGCGTTTCACGTTTACCGCAGATCCACCACGTTCGTGTTGTATGTCGTCGAGCCGATCACCACGTTCTTCAACGTAATGCCGTTGACGTTGTACGCGTAGATCGGCCCGGGCGTGGCCGGTCCGGCGCACACCGCCGTGCCCAGATTGCAGTTCGAGATGGTGACGCCGGTGATGGGCGGAATCGTCGGCGCGGGCGTCGGCCCGTTGTAGTCGAATGCGACGGGGCCTTGCGCGACGATCGCCTGGAAGCACGACCCGGTGACGCCGTTGAGCGTCACGTTGCTCGCCTGCACGTTCGAGATGTTGACGTTCTGCACGACCGCGGGCCGCGTTCTGATCGCGTCGTTGGCCGGCTGGTAGTCGCAGTCGAACGTAATCAGGCCGCCCTGGGCCGCGGACGGATTGGCCGCCGCTGCGCTCACCACGCCCAGCGGCACGGTGCTGTTGATCGGGCTGCCGGCGAGCAGCGCGCTGCCGTAGCCGCCGCCCTTCAGCGCGACGCCGTTCGGCAGCGTGACCTTGTCGACGTAGAAGTTCTTCACGAAGCCGCCGCGATTCATGTTCGTCTTGATGCGGATCGCGATGTTCAGCGGATTGGTCGCCCAGTTCTGATTCAGCATCTGCAGATTGCGCGCGTAGATGTTCTGCACGCCGCCGCCCATTTCGCTGCCGAGCGTGATGCCGCCGTGGCCGCTGTTCATCGTGCAGTTCTGGATGACGTGGTTTTGCGCGGGGCCGTATTGCGTATCCAGGTCCTTGCCCGATTTGATTGCGATGCAGTCGTCGCCGGTGTTGAAGGTCACGCCGTCGCACAGCACGTTGTCGCACGCGTCGGGGTCGAAGCCGTCGTTATTCGGACCGATGCTGTTGGTCGTCACGCCGCGAATCACCACATTCTTGCAGTCGGTCGGATGGTGCTGCCAGAAAGGCGTGTTGTTCGTGCAGTAGTTTTCCATCAGCACATTCGTGCAGCCGATGAACTCGACCATGCATGGGCGCAGATAGTGCCCCATGCCGAAAACGCGCTTCGCGACCGGCACGCCGGCCTCGGAAAGCGCCGGCAAGTAGTTCTGATCCTCCTGCCAGGGTGTCGTCGGGCTCGTCAGCTGGGCGTAGAGCGCGTCGGAAATGCCCGGCGCGGCGGTCCGAAGATCCACGTTGTTCGGGTTCTTGTAGACCTGCGAGGGCGCCGACGAACTCACGCAACCGTAGGCGCCGTTGGATCCCTTGAAGGTCCACCAGCACGTCGCCGTATTGCCCGAGCCGGAGAAGGGCGTCATAGCCTGACCATTGAGCACCGACGTGGCGTCTTCGCCGGTCAGCGCAATGTTGCTCTGGTTGCGCGCGTAGACGGGCGAGCCGAAGTTCAGGCAATCGTTGGCCTGCCAGCGGGTATAGAACAGGTTGCCGTTCGCGCCGCAATTCACCGGGCCGTCTTTGGCGTAGTCAGCCGGATTGGGGCTGAAATAGATCGTGCAATTGGCGCTGAGGTGAAAGTTGACGTTGCTCAGGAGTACGATCGGACCCGCGCAATACCAGTTGCCCGATGGCACTACGACGCGGCCGCCGCCCGCCGCGTTGCAAGCCTGAATTGCCGCGAGAAACGCGGGCCGGGAGTCGAAGGAAGAGGCCGCATGAGTCTGATTCGAACCAGGACTCGCCGGGGACGAAGCGCCTGTATACGGATTCGTCGCCGCGACCACGGCGCACGGTTGCGCGCCGTATTGCGTGACCACGAAGTCGCGCGACGGGAACATGGACTGCGTGATGCCGGCGAGCGACGCGATGATCTGCGTCGCGGCGCCGTAGCTGCCCCAGATCGGATCTTCCGGCGTGAGGCCCGAACTGCCGGAGCCGCCGCAGCCGGACAAGCCGCCGAGCAGCGTCGCGCCGGCGGAGGTTCCGGCGAACACCATGAAGGCCCTGCGTCCGGGTGAATGAGGCTCGGCATGAGCCGCGTGGTTCGAAGCTGCCCGTTTGCTGCTGTTCTTATAGTGAGTTGCCACGAATGTCTCCTTGCCCTTCAGGGCGTTGTCAATAATCGTCGATGCAGGAAAGCGCCGTGTTCATTGCACTCGCTTTCATTTAATTCAGTCATCCTTAATAAGTGAAAGAAACGAAGGGCGTTTGTCGGCTCGCCCCCGCTATGTGTCTGGTATAGCGCCCATTAACGTATGACGCGCCGCTTTGCCCGTTCGTCGAAGCGAACAGGCGAAGCGGCGCGAGCCGGGCGCGTGGCGAATCAGGCCGTTTGCTGACCGATTTCGTGATTGGCCAGTACTTCGAGCGCACGCACCATCGCGGAGTGATCCCACGCCTTGCCGCCGTGCGCGACGCAGGCATTGAAAAGTGCCTGGCAGGTGGCCGTATTGGGCAGCGAAACCCCGAGCGCCTGCGCCGTCGAAAGCGCCAGATTCAAATCCTTCTGATGCAGCTCGATGCGAAAGCCCGGGTCGAACGTGCGCTTCGTCATGCGTTCGCCGTGCACTTCGAGGATGCGCGAGGACGCGAAGCCGCCCATCAGCGCTTCGCGCACGCGAGCGGGATCCACGCCCGCTTTCGATGCAAGCAGCAGCGCCTCGCCGACGGCCTCGATCGTGGCGGCCACGATCACCTGATTGGCGACCTTGCACACCTGTCCCGCGCCCACCGCGCCGATCAGCGTGACGTTTTTGCCCATCATGTCGAAGAGCGGCTTCACGCTGTCGAAGGTGGCCTGCTCGCCGCCGACCATGATGGTGAGCGACCCTGCCTTCGCGCCCACTTCGCCGCCCGACACCGGCGCATCCAGATAATCGGCGCCGGTCTCGCGCACGCGCGCCGCGAAATCGCGCGTGGCCATCGGCGAAATCGAGCTCATGTCGACGACGGTCTGGCCCGCATGCAACGCGCTGGCGAGTCCGTTTTCGCCGAACAGCACGCGTTCGACGTCCGGCGTATCCGGCACCATGATGAAGATCACGTCGGCCTCTGCGGCGACGGCCGCGGGGCTGTCGCAAGCCTGCGCGCCGGCCTGGGCGAGCTCAGCGGGGACGCCGCTGCGCGTGAACGCGGCCAGCTTCACGCCGTTCTTCAAAAGGTTCGCGGCCATGGGCTTGCCCATGATGCCGAGTCCGATAAAGCCTGCTTTTTGCATGGAATGCTCCGAAGATGTCATGGCGGCCCCGCTCGGGCCCGCGCGATGCGCGGGTCAGCTCCGATCCGCCGGTTTCTTGATGAAGTGTTGATGAACCGCCTGCGCCGCGTTCCGCAAAAGCCCGAGATCGGCGCATACGGCGATAACGCGACAGCCCATCGCGAGATAACGTTCGGCGTCGGCTTGCACCGGTGCAAGAATGCCGCTCGGCTTGCCTGCGGCCTGCGCACGTTCGAACACATGCGCGATGGCCTGCTGGACGTCCGGATGCGCGGCGTTGCCGAGATGCCCATAAGCCGCCGCGAGGTCGGACGGGCCGACGAAAACGGCATCGACGCCGTCGACGGCGAGAATCGCGTCGATCGACTCCACGGCTTGGCGGCTTTCTATCTGCACGATGACGCAGACGTTGTCGTTGGCCATGTCAAAATAGTCGGGTACCGTCGCGTAGCGATTGCCGCGGTGGCCCACCGACACGCCGCGGACGCCCTGCGGCGGATAGCGCGTGGCGGCGACCGCGCGCGCCGCGTCGTCGGCGTTATCGACGAAGGGCACGAGGAAATTTGCAAAGCCGCTGTCCAGCAGCCGTTTGATGACCACGCTGTCGTTGGCCGGCGGGCGCACCACCGGCGCGCTTCGGCTATCCTTGAGCGCCATCAGTTGCGGGATCAGTGTGAGGACGTCGTTGGGCGCATGCTCGGCGTCGAGCAGCATCCAGTCAAAGCCGATCACGCCGAGCAGTTCCGTGACGATCGGACTCGCGAGCGAGGCCCAGCAGCCGACCAGCGTTTCGCCGCTGCGTACCGCGTGGCGGAAGCTGTTGGGAAAAGACTGATAAGGCGGGCAGGGCGCGGCTGGCATGAACGTATTCCTCGAACGCGTGAGATCGGGTTGAGTTCCGACGAGGGCTGAACCGCATGTTATAGGTCGTCGTATATCTCAATGCAGAGTAGCATCCGATCAGCGAGTTGTAACGGTCACGTTAACCCGGATTCCCGGCGCCGGGGGCCGGCTTGCGGTTGCGCGAGCCCACCGCCGTGTTGTAGGATGACTTATATCTAGTACTTTTCAAACAAGGAAAGAGACATGTCCCATTCCAGCGAAGTCACCGGCCAGATCACCGGCGAAATGCTGATCGGCCGCAAGGCCGTACGCGGCGCCGAAGCAGCGCTGCACGCGTTCAATCCGACCACCGGTACGAATATCGCCGAGCCGGTGTTCGGCAGCGGCACGGCGAGCGACGTCAACGCGGCGTGTGAACTGGCGCACAAGGCTTTCGATCCCTACCGGCAACTGCCGCTCGCCGTGCGCGCCGAGTTCCTCGAGCGTATCGCCGACGGCATCACCGCGCTGGGCGACGCGCTGATCGAGCGCGCGCAGCAGGAATCCGGCTTGCCGAAGGCGCGCCTCGAAGGCGAGCGCGGCCGCACGACCGGCCAGCTCAAGCTGTTCGCGCAAGTGGTGCGTTCGGGCCAGTGGCTCGCCGCCACGCTGGATTCGCCGCTGCCGGAGCGTAAGCCACTGCCGCGTTCGGACCTGCGCATGCAGAAGATTCCGCTCGGCCCGGTCGCCGTGTTCGGCGCGAGCAACTTCCCGCTGGCGTTCTCGGTGGCGGGCGGCGACACGGCTGCGGCGCTCGCCGCCGGCTGCCCGGTGGTCGTGAAGGCGCACCGCGCGCACCTCGGCACGTCGGAGATGGTCGGTCGCGTGATCCAACGCGTCGCCGAGGAGATGGATCTGCCCGAGGGCGTGTTCTCGCTGATCGTCGGCGCGGGCAATTCGGTCGGCGAGGCGCTCGTCGCGCATCCGGCAATCAAGGCGGTCGGCTTCACCGGCTCGCGCGCGGGCGGTCTGTCGCTGATGCGCGTGGCGGCGGCGCGCCCTGAGCCGATTCCGGTTTACGCGGAAATGAGCAGCATCAATCCGGTGTTTCTGCTGTCGAACGCGCTGGCACAGCGCACGGAGAGCATTGCGCGCGGTTTCGTGGATTCGCTCGTGCTCGGCGCCGGCCAGTTCTGCACGAACCCGGGTCTCGCGATCGCCGTCGACAGCGACGCGCTCAAGAATTTCGTCGCGACGGCGTCCGAGGCGCTCGCGGCCAAGCCCGCGCAAACCATGCTGACCTCGGGCATCCACGCGGCGTACACGGAAGGCGAGGGCAAGCTGGCCGCGACCGCCGGCGTCGAAACGGTCGCGCGCGGCGCCGGGGCGACCGGTCCGAACCAGGCGTGCGCGGCATTGTTCGTCACCGACGCGCGCACCTTCCTCGCCACGCCGGCGCTGGAGGACGAGGTGTTCGGCCCGGCCTCCACCATCGTGCGTTGCAAGGACGAAGCCGAGTTGCTGCAGGTTGCCGAGCACTTCGCCGGTCAATTGACCGCGACCATCCAGATGGACAGCGCCGATCTGCCCGCCGCGCAAAAGCTCGTGCCGATTCTGGAGCGCAAGGCAGGGCGGCTGCTCGTCAACGGTTTCCCGACCGGCGTCGAAGTCTGCCACGCGATGGTTCACGGCGGCCCGTTCCCGGCAACGTCCGACAGCCGCGCGACCTCGGTCGGCACGACCGCAATCGAGCGCTTCCTGCGTCCGGTCTGCTATCAGGATTTCCCGGCGGATCTGCTGCCGCAGGCGCTGGCCGACGCGAATCCGCTGAACCTGTGGCGTCGTCGGGATGGTGAGATCACGCGCAGCTAAGTGCGTATGACGTTTCGCATGGAATGAAAATGGCCGGGGAGGTGAACTCCCCGGCCATTTTCTTTTGCCTGGTTCTTTTGCCGGTGCGCCTGCGAGCGCGCCGCTGAAAACCGGCGGATGGCTCAGCTATTCGCCTCGGACGTTTCGTTCGCGCGGCGCAGCCGCTCGCGGCTGTTCGACAGATGCATGCGCATGGCCGCGCGTGCGCCGTCGGCGTCGTGCCGGCTGATCGCTTCGAGAATGCTCTCGTGTTCGAGGTTGACGAGCGACAGATACGCGTCCGGCTCGGCACGCGCAATGCCGGCGGAATCCAGACGGTTGCGCGGAATCAGCGCGCTGCCCATTTGTGTGAGGATGTCGACGAAATAGCGGTTGCCCGTGGCGCGCGCCACCGAGATATGGAACTGCAGGTCCGCCTCGACGCTGTCGAGCCCGTTGTGACGCGTGGCTTCGATTCCGTCGAGCGCGGCGCGCATGCGCGCGAGGTCTTCCGGCTTGGCGCGCTGCGCGGCGAGACCCGCGCATTCGGTTTCGAGGCTGATGCGCAGTTCGAGGATGGACAGCACGTCGCGCAGCGTGGTGGCGGGCACCATGTCGATGCCGAGCTTTTCGCGCTGCGGTTCGAGCACGAAGCTGCCAATGCCGTGCCGCGTCTCGATGATCTTGCCTGCCTGCAGGCGCGAAATGGCCTCGCGGATCACCGTCCGGCTCACGCTCAGCGTGACCATGAGTTGCGATTCGGTCGGCAGCTTGTCGCCCGGCTTCAGCGCGTTGGACGCGATCTGCTCGGTGACGTAGTTGACGACGAGCTCGGCGAGATTACGAGCGCGTCGTGGCGGTGCCGCGGATGCCAGTGGTGTAGCCATCGAAAACGCCCCTGAATCAGATAGTTGCAGATGCTTCCTGCGGTCCATTATACCGTCGTCTGACGACTGATTATAGAAAGGCTGGATCATTTTGAGCGCAGGGCAGAGGCGCGCGGCGGCGGAGCGCCGGGCCGCGCTCGTCGTACGTGTCGGGGCAAGCCGCCATCACCGCCGCCATCGCCGCCGTCATCACCGCGGGCGCAGCTCCACGCGCCTGATGTCCTTCACGATCACGAGATAGCTGAACACCGTGAGCAGCGCATTGGCGCCGACGAACACCAGCGCGCCGTTGAACGAGCCGCTCTGCGCAACGAGATACCCGATCACGATCGGCGTGACGATGCCGGCCACGTTGCCGAACATGTTGAAGATGCCGCCGGACAGGCCCAAGGCTTCCTTCGGCGACGTGTCGGCGACCACCGCCCAGCCGAGCGCGCCGATACCCTTGCCGAAGAACGCGAGCGACATCAGCGCGACGACGATCCAGTCGGTGGACACATAGTTGCAGCCGATGATCGACACCGACAGCAGCATGCCGCCGACAATCGGTACCTTGCGCGCGACGGTCAGCGAATGGCCGCGCCGGATCAGCGCGTCCGACAGAATGCCGCCGAGCACGCCGCCCGAAAATCCGCAGATGGCGGGCAAGGACGCGACGAGGCCCGCCTGCAGGATCGTCATGTGGCGCGCCTGCACCAGGTAGATCGGAAACCACGTCAGGAAGAAGTAGGTGAGCACGTTGATGCAGTACTGCGCCAGATAGACGCCGACCAGCATCCGGTTGGTGAGCAGCTGACGCACGAGCGACCAGCCGCCGGCCTTTTCGACATCGACGGCAGCGGCTTTAGAATCGGCCTTCTGGTGACCGTTGACGACGCCGCCGCCCTGTTCGATGTACTCCAGTTCGGCCGCCGACACCCCCGGATGGTCCGCGGGGTGCTTCATCACCTTGAGCCAGGTGAGGGCGAGCAGCAGGCCGGCCACGCCCATCACGACATAGACCGTGTGCCAGCCGAACGCGTGGGTAAGCCAGGCCATCAGCGGCGTGAAGACGACAGCCGCGAAATACTGAGCGGAGTTGAAGATCGCGGACGCGGTGCCGCGCTCCCTGGTCGGAAACCAGCTCGCCACGACCTTCGCGTTCGCGGGAAACGCCGGCGATTCCGCCGCGCCCATCGCGAAACGCAACACGAACAGACCCGTCACCGCGGCGGCCGCGCTGCCCAACAGGCCAATGGAGCCTTGCAGCAACGTGAAAAGCGACCAGAAGAAGATGCTTGCCGCGTACACGCGCCGTGCGCCGAAACGGTCGAGCAGCCAGCCGGCCGGCAATTGCGAGAGCACGTAAGCCCAACTGAACGCGGAGAAGATGTAGCCCATGCGGATCGCGTCGAAGCCGAACTCCGTGCGCATGGCCGATCCGGTGACCGACAGCGTCGCGCGATCCGCGTAATTGAAGGTGGTGATCACAAAGATCAGTAGCAGGATCGCGTAGCGGACTTTGGTGCGCTTCGCGACATTCGCGGAACTCGCCGTGCGGCTCATTTCCATGGTTATCTCCTCAATGCTTATCCAGGGGAGCGGGCTCCCGGCCTTATGGGTCGGCCTCGGTCGCAGGTGCGAAAAACGCCCGGCGACGTTGTCGTCTCCGGGCGCTCCTTGCGCTGCCGTCCACCGGCGCTCATCCGGCGTTCATCCGGCGCTCATGGGCGGCGGTGGTTTGCCTCGCCGGCCGGCAGTCGCGCTGCCGGCGAGGCGCGCTGCGTTACTGCGGCCCGAGCGTCTTGATAAGCGCGTCGAGCTGCGCCATTTCGTCGTCGGTCAGATCGGTCAGCGGCGCGCGGACCGGGCCGGCGCTATGGCCGACCAGCTTCGCGCCCGCCTTGACGATGCTCACCGCGTAGCCGGCGCGGCGGTTGCGGATTTTCAGGTACGGCAGGAAAAATTCGTCGATCAGCTTGCCGACTGTCGCGTGGTCGTCCGCCGCGATCGCCCGGTAGAAGTCCATCGCGGTTTTCGGAATGAAGTTGAACACCGCCGACGAGTACACCGGCACGCCCAGCGCCTTGTAGGCCGCGGCGTAGACTTCCGCGGTGGGCAGGCCGCCGAGGTACGAGAAGCGGTCGCCGAGACGGCGGCGGATCGTCACCATGTTTTCGATCTCGCCCACGCCGTCCTTGAAACCGATCAGGTTCGGGCAGCGCTCGGCGAGGCCTTCCAGCATGTCGGCGTTCAACTTCGAATTCGCGCGGTTGTAAATGATGACGCCCATGTTCGGCACGGCCTTGCAGACTTCTTCGGCGTGCGCGGCGATGCCTTCCTGGCAGGCTTCCGTCAGATAATGCGGCATCAGCAGAATGCCGTTCGCGCCGTGGCGCTCGGCTTCTTTCGCATACTCGATGGCGACGCGCGTCGGGCCGCCCGCGCCGGCCAGAATCGGCACCTTGCCCTTGCAGACTTCGGTGGCGGTGCGCACGACGTTCGAATAGTCGTTGTGCGTGAGCGAGAAGAATTCGCCCGTGCCGCCGGCCACGAACAGCGCCGAAGCGCCGTACGGCGCGAGCCATTCGAGGCGCTCGGCGTAAGTGTCGGCGCGGAATTCGCCCCGTTCGTCGAAGTCGGTCACGGGGAAGGAGAGAAGGCCTTCCGAAACGATCTGCTTGAGTTCCTGCGGTGTCGTCATGGTGTATGTATCCGGGCGTCGGTAGGGTTGTATCAATAGAAATGAAGATTTCTTATACGTCATCGTACAACAACACTTTGGCTAACTCAACGAACATTTCGCGGCATAATGGAGCGATTAGGGTAAATACGGAACATCTGGGCCAACGTGCATGTTGTAGGATGACGTATGAATAGCTGGCGCAGAAGGCGTTAATCGCCATAAGGATCGATGCAATGGAACTTTCACCGCTCTACATTCGCGTGCACCCCCATGACAATGTCGCGATCGTCGTGAACGACGGCGGGCTGGGGGAGGGCGCGGTTTTCCCCGACGGACTCGTGCTGCGCGAGCGCGTGCCGCAGGGGCACAAGGTCGCGCTTGCCGATCTGGCCGAGGGCGACGAGGTCATCCGCTATAACGTGGTGATCGGCTATGCGCTGAAGGCGCTGCCCAAAGGAAGCTGGGTCAACGAGCACGTGATCCGCATGCCGAGCCCGCCGGGGCTCGAGGACCTGCCCATCGCGACCATCAAGGCGCCGGAGATGCCGCCGCTCGAAGGCTACACGTTCGAGGGCTACCGCAACGCGGACGGCTCGGTCGGCTCGCGCAACATTCTGGCGATCACCACCACGGTGCAGTGCGTGGCGGACGTGGTTCAGCACGCGGTCGCGCGCATCAAGTCCGAGCTTTTGCCGAAGTACCCGAATGTCGACGACGTGGTGAGCCTCGGCCACACCTACGGCTGCGGCGTCGCGATCGACGCGCCCGACGCAATGGTGCCGATTCGCACGGTGCGCAACATCGCGCTGAATCCGAACTTCGGCGGCGAGGTGATGATGGTGAGCCTTGGTTGCGAGAAGCTGCAGCCGGAGCGCCTGATGCCGCCCGGCACGATTCCGATCGCGGCCGCGCAGAACCCGAGCGAAATCGCAGACATCGGCGATCTCGGCGCCGACGAGAACGGCGACGTGGTCGTCCTGCAGGACGAGTCGCACGTCGGCTTCCAGTCGATGATCGAGTCGATCATGAGGACGGCTGAAGGTCACCTGAAGCGGCTCAACAACCGGCGCCGCGAGACGTGTTCGGCGGCGGATCTGGTGGTGGGTGTGCAGTGCGGCGGCAGCGACGCGTTCTCGGGCCTCACCGCGAATCCGGCGGTGGGTTTCGCGACCGATCTGCTCGTGCGCGCGGGCGCCACAGTGATGTTCTCCGAAGTCACCGAAGTGCGCGACGGCGTCGATCAGCTGACCGCGCGCGCGGCGAATGCGGACGTCGCGCAGGCGATCATCCGCGAGATGCAGTGGTACGACGATTATCTGAAGCGCGGCGGCGCGGACCGCAGCGCGAACACGACGCCGGGCAACAAGAAGGGCGGCTTGTCGAATATCGTCGAAAAGGCGATGGGCTCGATCATCAAGTCCGGCAACTCGCCGATTTCCGGCGTGCTGTCGCCGGGCGAGAAAGCGCGGCAAAAAGGTTTGATCTACGCGGCGACGCCGGCGAGCGACTTTATCTGCGGCACGCTGCAGCTTGCGGCGGGTATCAACCTGCACGTCTTCACGACCGGCCGCGGCACGCCGTACAGCCTCGCCGAAGTGCCGGTCATCAAGGTGGCCACGCGCTCGGACCTGGCGCGCCGCTGGCACGACCTGATGGATATCAACGCGGGCACCATTGCCACGGGCAACGCGACCATCGAGGACGTGGGCTGGGAACTGTTCCGCTATATGCTCGACGTCGCGAGCGGCCGCAAGAAGACCTGCGCGGAAAAGCTCAAGCTGCATAATGCGCTGGCGCTGTTCAACCCGGCGCCGGTGACCTGATTGCCGCACCTGCGAGCCGCGCATGTCGCGGCTCGTTTCACGTGATGGCTTCACGGTTGTATCGCCCCATACCGCTTCATAGAGCTGGCCATTCATAAACAGACACACATGACAGATACCAATCTGCACCGTACCTCCACCCCCAAACCCTTTCGACGCCTGCTGCTCACTGGAGCCGCCGGCAATCTGGGCAGGCAACTGCGCGGCCCGCTTGCCGCGTGGGCCGACGTCGTGCGTGTGACGGACATCGCGCCGCTCGGCGAGGTGGCCGCGCACGAAGAAGCGTCGATCGTCGATCTCGCGGACGAAGCCGCCGTGCTCGCGCTGCTCGAAGGCGTGGACGCGGTGATCCACCTGGGCGGCATTTCCGTCGAAGCGCCTTTCGCTGACCTGCTCGAGGCGAACATTCGCGGCCTGTACAACCTGTATTCGGCCGCGCAGAAGCAGGGTGTGAAGCGCGTCGTGTACGCGAGCTCGAATCACGCGGTGGGTTTTCATCCGGTGACGGAAGTGCTCGATACCGACGCGCCGCTGCGCCCCGACAGTCTCTACGGCGTGACGAAGTGTTTCGGCGAATCGCTGTCGCGCTATTACTTCGACCGCTTCGGGCTCGAGACGGTGTGTCTGCGGATCGGCTCGTCGTTCGAGCAGCCGAAGAACCCGCGCATGCTGGTCACGTATCTCAGCTATCGCGACTTCATCGAACTCGTGCGCTGTTCGCTGTTCACCAATCGGGTGGGCCATGCAATCGTGTACGGCGTGTCGGATAACCGCACGAAGTGGGTCGACAACACGAAGGCGGCGTTCCTCGGCTTTCGCCCGCAGGACAGTTCCGTCCAGTTCGAGCATCTCTTTCCCGTGAGCGCGCCGACCGCCGATCTCGACGATCCGACCCAGCGCTTCCAGGGCGGCCCGTTCGTGCTGGCTGGTCCGATGGAGCCGAAGCGGTGAGCGCCGCGGGCAATCCGCGCGTGGAGCGTGTCGAGCGCGTGCTGGCGGCGGGCGAGGCGCCGGCTGGCGTCGGCGAGAGTCCGGTCTGGCGGGTGGCGGAACAGGCACTTTACTGGGTCGACATTCCGGCGCACAAGATCGTGCGGCTACGGCTCGAGACGGGCGAGCGCTCCGAATGGCTGTTGCCCGAGAAAGTTGCGTGCATCGCGTTCGATCGTCACGGCACCGTGCTTGCCGGTTGCGAAAGCGGTCTCTTTGCAGTGACGCTCGGCGAAGATTCTGCCCACCTGTCGCCTCGGGCCGCGCAGCCCGGCGAGCCTGTCAAAGTCACCGGACGCAAGCTCGCGGCGCCGGTCTTTCCGTTTCCCGACATGCGTTTCAATGACGGCCGCTGCGACCGGCAAGGACGCTTCTGGGCCGGCACGATGGTGCAGGACATGGCCGCCGCGAACGCGGCCGGCGCGCTGTACCGGTTCGACGGGGACGGCGTGCTGTCGGCGCCGGTCGTCGACGGACTCATCACGCAGAATGGCCTCGGCTGGTCGCCAGACGGCACGACCATGTATCTGTCCGACTCGCACCCGCTGCGCAAGCAGATCTGGGCGTTCGACTACGACGTCGAAACCGGCGAGCCGCGCAACCGGCGTGTGTTCGCCGATCTGAACCACTATGTGGGCCGGCCCGACGGCGCGGCGGTGGATGCCGACGGCTGCTACTGGATTTGCGCGAACGACGCAGGCGCGCTGTTGCGCTTCACGCCGCAAGGCAAGCTCGACCGGCAGATTGCCGTGCCGGCCATCAAGCCGGCCATGTGCGCTTTCGGCGGACGCGATCTGGATACGCTCTTCGTCACGTCGATCCGGCCGGCGGCCGGCGCAAGCGAACATGACGGGCATGTCTTCGCGGTGCGTCCGGGCGTCACCGGCTTGCCGGAACCGGAGTTTGCCGGCCAGCTGTGAGCAGCCGACGGCTCGGAGTTGAGCGCCGGCGCGTGAAAACGCGACCGGCGCTGTTTATTTTCTCGCTCACTTCTCAAGTTCAATAATTCGTCACTCGTCATACAACAATGTGGCGCGCTTACCACGGTTTGGCATCCGTTGACGAAAAATCGGCGTTGCTACACCGGCGCTTCACAACTGTGCGCTATCTCCGTGCCGGCCCGGAGCCTCAAAGCGGGCGGGCGATTGCAGTCGTCCTCGCCGAGCACTTCTTTCCTCGGGTAAATACCGTCTGTACAACTCAAACTGCGTTTTATATGCTTCGTATGTCGTCGTACAACGTATAAGCGCAAACAGATTGCTTTCTGCTCATTGTCGAGAGTGCAAGGCAAGTTGGGATGGCAGCGCATTGTGTCGTACGGGGCCGCTTGGCGAATGCACCCGTGCGCGCCCGAGCTTGCCGACGCAGTAGAAGTAAAAGAAGTCGAGTTGTCTGACAGGAGTGCTGATCTTTGTGCCGGGGACGTTGCACGGACAGCACGGCAAAGCGTTCGCCCACCCTCAGGAGACCGCGAGCGCCGCGCCGGGAGACGCAGCAAAACCATGTCACATCTGAAGCCAGTCGTCCGCCAGCGGCCGTCCGTCACGGCAGCTCGCCGGCGGCTGCCTATGAGCGGCTGTTGCCAGCGGCTTTGCATTGATGGGATGTCTATTTTTAAGGAATGTCACGATGAACAAGAAGTTTGCCTCTTCCCGTGTTTCGTTGATCGTCGCCGCGTCCGTGCTGGCGTTCGGCGCCATGTCGGCGCAAGCGCGCGTGTTCCGCGTGTCCGACGTGCACGGCGACACGTACCCGACGAACATGGCCGTCAAGTACATGGGCGAGCAGATCAGCAAGGCAACCGGCGGCAAGGATTCGGTGAAGGTGTTCGGCAACAGCGCACTCGGTTCGGAGAACGACACGATCGATCAGGTGCGCATCGGCGCATTGGACATGGCGCGCGCTAACGGCGCCGCCTTCAACGAGATCGTTCCCGAATCGATGATCCCGTCGCTGCCGTTCCTGTTCCGTGACGTCGACCATTTCCGCAAGGTCATGTACGGTCCCGAAGGCCAGAAGATTCTCGACGCGTTCAAGGCGAAGGGCATGATCGCGCTGACTTTCTACGAAAGCGGTGCGCGTTCCATCTACACGAAAAAGCCGATCCGCACGCCGGCCGACATGAAAGGCCTGAAAGTGCGCGTGCAGCCGTCGGACCTGATGGTCGACGAAATCAAGGCGATGGGCGGCACGCCCACGCCGATGCCGTTCGCGGAAGTCTATACGGGCCTGAAGACGGGTCTGGTCGACGCGGCCGAAAACAATCTGCCGTCGTACGAAGAAACCAAGCACTTCGAAGTGGCGCCGGTTTATTCGGAGACCCAACATTCGATGACGCCGGAGGTGCTCGTCTTCTCGAAGAAGATCTGGGACACGCTCTCGCCGCAGGAGCAGGAGATCATCAAAAAGGCCGCGGCCGACTCCGTGCCTTACTACCAGAAGCTCTGGACCGCGCGCGAAAACGACGCCGGCAAGACCGTGACGAAGGGCGGTGCGCAGATCGTCGCCGCGGGGCAGATCGATCGCGCAGCGTTCGTGAAGGCGATGCAGCCGGTGTGGGCCAAGTATGAAAAGACGCCGCAAATGAAGCAGCTCGTCGACGAAATCCAGGCAATCAAGTAACGCTCATAGGGTGGTTCGCGCAGCGGGACGTCACGCAGCAGCGCTGCGGACGGTCCCGCTGCGTGCCGCTCGTCATCGCAGCGTTTGCGTCACATCAGTCGCTCGCGGCGGACCGTAGCACGACTAACTTATTGCAGCAGTCCGTCGCAGGCAAGAATGGGGTCAAGAGATTCATGAAACGCCCAAACGATTTTCTCTTTCGCGCGCTCGCCGTGATCGCGTCGATCAGCCTTGCGGCGCTGAGCGCGCTGGTGATCTACGGCGTCGTCATGCGCTATGTGTTTAGCGACGCTCCCGATTTCGTCGAGCCGATCGCACTTTTGCTCGTCATCGTGATCGCGATGTTCGGCGCCGCGCTCAAGGTTCGCGAAGGCGGCCATATCGGCCTCGATTCGCTCGTGAAGAACCTGCCGGAAAAGGGGCAACTGGTCGCGCACACCTTCCAGCATTTGTGCCTGATCGCGCTCGCCGTGGCGATTTTCTTCGGCTCTTTGCAAATGGCGGAGACCACCCAGCATGACCGGATTCCGATTCTCGGCTTGCCCGAGGCGCTTCGTTATCTGATCCCGGTCATTGCCAGCGTCTGCATTGCGTCGTTCTCAATCGAGAACCTGCTGGCGCTTTTCGCAAAGAAACACAAGTAGAACAATCATGGAACTTGCCCTCCTTTCTATTAGCTTCCTCGTTTTTCTGGTGCTCGGCGTTCCGGTTTCGTTCGCGCTGGGCCTTTCGTGCGTGCTCACGTACCTGTACGAAGGGCTGCCCGCTGCCACGGCGATGCAGTCGATGGTCTCGGGGATGAACGCGTTCTCGTTCCTCGCGGTGCCGTTCTTCATCTTCTCCGGCGAACTCATGCTTCACGGCGGTATTGCCGACCGGATTCTGCGTTTCGCGCAAGCCACTGTCGGCCATTTCCGCGGCGGGCTCGGCATGGCCAACGTGGTCGCGTGCACGTTGTTCGGCGGCGTCTCGGGTTCGCCCACGGCGGACACGTCGGCCATGGGCGGCGTCGTCATTCCGCTGATGAAGCGCGAGGGCTACAGCGCCGCCTACGCGGTCAACGTGACCACGCACTCGTCGCTCGCGGGCGCACTGATGCCCACGTCGACCAACATGATCATCTACGCGTTCGCCGCGCAAGGCATCACGGGCACGCTGAACGGTGTGCCGATGAGCGGCGTGTCGATCGGCGATCTGCTGTTCTCGGGGCTGTTGCCGGTGTTGTGGGTGATGGGCTTCGTGCTGATCGCGGCTTACTGGCAAGCGGTGCGCTACGGCTATCCGCGCCGTCCCGACGGTTCCACCGGACTGCAACGGTTCCCGGGCTGGATGGCGGTTGTCCGCACGTTCCTCGGCGCGTTGCCGGGTCTGATGGTCATCGCAATCATTCTGGTCTGCGTGGCCAAGGGTATTGCGACGGCGACGGAAGCCGCCGCTATCGCAGTCGCTTATTCGCTCGTGCTGACGGTCGTTGTGTATCGCTCCATGACGCTCAAGAAGCTCTCGTTCGCTTTGTCCAAGGCCGCGAAGACCACGGGCGTGGTGCTGCTGCTGATCGGCGTGTCGAACATGCTGCGCTTCCAGATGGCGTATCTGGAGATTCCGGATGCGATCGAGCACATGCTCGACGGCGCGACCAGCATCCCCTGGCTGATGCTGCTGTACATCAACGTGATCCAGATTTTCCTCGGCACCTTCGTCGACATGGCGGCGCACATCCTGATCACCACGCCGCTGTTCCTGCCGATGGCGATGCATAGCGGCGTCGGCCCCGTGCAGTTCGGCATCATGATCCTGCTGAACTGCGCGTTGGGCCTCGTGCATCCGCCGATCGGCTCGGTGCAATTCATCGGATGCGCAATTGGCAATGTGTCGATTGGGGAAACTACCAAGGTGGCGTGGCCGTACTACCTCGCTATCTTCAGCGCCATCAACATTGTGACGTACGTCCCGATGTTCTCCACGTGGTTGCCGAGCCTGATAAACGGACACCCGGTCTTCTGACCTGAACCCCGCGATTAACCGGTTACGAAGTGCAAATAAAGCCGGTAGTCAAGAACAATTTTTTTGAAGAGGAGCATCAATGAAAAAGGCACTAGCAACCTCGGCTCTCGGCCTCGTCGCCCTGAGCGCGCACGCTCAGAGCAACGTCACGCTGTACGGTATCGTCGATACGGGTATCGGCTACCAAAGCAGCTCGGCCGCGCTCGGCTCGAACTCGGGCGGCCGCTCGGTAGTGAAAATGAACAACGGCATCTGGGCGGGCAGCCGCTTCGGCCTGAAGGGCGGCGAGGATCTTGGCGGCGGTACGAAGGCCATTTTCCAGCTGGAACAGGGCTTTAACAGCGCCACGGGTGCTCAGGGCGTGAGCGGCCTCGCATTCAACCGCCAGGCATGGGTGGGCGTGACGAACCCCACGTACGGTACGCTGACGGCCGGCCGCCAGTACACGTCGTACTACACGCTGCTGTCGCCGTACAGCCCGACCACGTGGCTGACGGGCGCTTACGGTGCGCATCCGGGCGATATCGACTCGCTGGACACGCTGTATCGCGTCAACAACTCGCTGGTGTACACGTCGCCGAACATGCACGGCCTGACGGTGAGCGGTTCGTATGCGCTGGGCGGCGTGGCCGGCCGGCTCAACGCGGGCTCCACCTGGAGCGCGGCAGTCCAGTACCTGAACGGCCCGTTCGGTATCGCGGCCGGCTTCCAGCGCATCAACAACTCCACGCTGGGCGGCGGCGCCTGGGGCGCGGATTCCACGGCATCGAACAACGGTTCGGAGCCGGGCGTGTCGGGTATCAACAACGGCTACCGCACGGCGCAGGCGCAGCAGCGCGTGGCGGTCACGGGCGGCTATGCGTTCAGCTCGCAACTGGATGTGTCGTTCTCGTACTCGAACGTGCAATACATTCCGGGCGTGGGCTCGGCGTTCCGCCACGAAGCGATCTTCAACACGGCTGGCGCAGTGGTGCACTTCAAGCCGATCAGCGCGCTGGATCTGGCGGCTGGCTATAGCTACACGCGTGCCACGGAATCGAACGGCATTTCGAGTGCGGCTCGTTATCATCAGTTCAACCTGTCGCAGTACTACAGCCTCTCCAAGCGCACCGGTCTGTACGCGCTGGAAGCGTATCAGCGTGCAAGCGGCCAGACGATCGGCAACAACGGCGTGAGCATCATCAACGCAACGGCCGATATCGGCGACGGTCAGAACAGCGCACCGTCCTCGTCGCGTAGCCAGTTTGCTGCAGGCGTGGGCATCATCCACCGCTTCTGATCGGTCTGAGTAGGGGCGGCGTGTTGTTGCGCCGCCACAGTGACGCGTTTTTTAATGTGCCACTGGGCATGACCAGGCTGCGCGCGCAATGCGCGCAGCGTTTAATTCACTTCCCGCTGTCGGACCACAAGCGTCCTCCCGTTGCCCAATTTTCGCGCTTCACGTCGGTGAGAATGATGTCCACCGAATTCGGCTCCACGCCGAGCGACTCGCAGGTCGCTTTCGTGATGGCTTCCACAAATTGGCGTTTCTGCTCCAGCGAGCGGCCTTCAAACAGTTCGATATGAAACGTGGGCATGGTTGGGCTCCGTTTGAGAAAGTGAGCGGCGCGGCTTGCCGCGATCGTCCGGTCGACAGTCAGTTCCGGTAGCTGGGATCGAGCCGATCGAGCTTGCGCAGCAGCGCCGGCCATTCCAGGGCTCCTTCGAGTGCGCCGCCATCGTAGAGCTGCTCGGCCGTGCGCGCGGCGACCGCGTCGTCGGGCACGAGGAGCGGTGCGCCGCAGGCCTGCGCCTGCAATTGGATCTCGCATGCTTTCAGCAAGGTCGCCATCAGCACATAGGCTTCGGCAACCGTGCGGCCGACCGTCAGCGTGCCATGATTGCGCAGCAGCATGGCCGGCTTGTCCGCGAGATGCTCGACGAGGCGCGCGCTCTCGGCCGGCGTAAAAGCGAGGCCTTCATAGTCGTGGTAGGCGAGCTGGCGATAAAAACGCAGCGCGTGTTGCGACGCGGGCAGCAAGCCCTCAGGCTGCGCGGACACGGCCACGCCCGCCGAATTGTGCAGATGCATCACGCAGAAAGCGTCGGCGCGTGCCGCATGCACGGCCGCGTGGATCGCAAAACCGGTCACGTTGACCGCATGTTCGTTCGCGCCGACGCTGTTGCCGTCGATGTCGATCTTCACCAGATTCGACGCGCTGACTTCATCGAACGCGAGGCCGAACGGATTGATCAGAAAGTGGCCCGGCTCGTCCGGCACACTCGCGGAGATATGCGTGTAGATAAGATCGTCCCAGCCGTTGAGCGCGACGAGGCGATAGGCAGCGGCGAGATCGACGCGGGTCTGCTGTTCCGCCTCCGAGCGCGGGCCGGACTGCGCAACGTGGCCCTTGGGGATATGAGTGAACGACATACGGTTCTCCTGATGATGCGCAATGAGCGGTGCGTCAGCTCGTCATGCGCTGCCTCAGCCATTGCGCGCCCCACGTGGCGGCGACAAACGGTGCGCTCAGCGCGGGCAAGCCGAGGTAGGCCGCGCCCGCTTGCCCTATCGCCGACAGCGTCACGCCGCCGAGCATCCACGCCGCGCCGTAGTCGGCGAGCGCCAGCGCGGTCAGCGCGCCGTTGAATCCTAGCAGGCCTGCGTCAAACGAGCTTGCCGGCGCGCCCAGCAGCAGATGCTCGCCGCTCGTGAGGGCGGCGCCCGTCAGCGCGTAAAGCGCGTGACGGGGCGATGCCGCCGCAATGCCGATCAATACGAGCGCGCCCGCCGGGACGCCCGAGGCAAAGCCGGTTTGCGCGAGACCCGCAAGCGTGCCGCTGAGAAATTCTGCAACGCCGAATGTATGCGCCGCTGGCGCGCGTAGAGGCGCGTTTGCAATAGGCGCGTTTGCAATGAGCGGCAGCCACAGCCAGGTGACCAATAGACAGGGGCTCGAGAAATAGCTCAAGCCGCGTGCGCGCAACCATTGCGTCCACGGTGCGAGAAGCCATGCCGTGCCTGTTGCGGCGAGAATGGCGATGGCGGTGGCCGTCGCGGTATCGGCGATGAAGCTGAACGCGGCGAGTCCGGCCAGCGCGCCGTTAAAGCCATGCAGGCCCGCGCGCAGATCGTCGTCGGGATAGCCGGCCAGCACGGCGCTCACGTTGGCCGCCACCGCGCCGGTCAGCGCCGCGCACGCGAGACGCGGATCCCACAGCAGCCAGCCGGCGATGACGCATGCGCCCGTGAACGCGTTCGCTTGCAGCACGATTTGACCGACGCTGCGCAGCAGCGTGCGCAAGGCGGCAGAGTGTGCTTCGGTCGCGGCGGCGTGCATGAGTTCGAGAGAGAGGAGCGTGCGGCGACGCACAGACTTGAAACGCGAGCATAGGCCAATGCGGCCGCTGTGTGCATGCTGCGCTTTGATAGTGGCTATTTGTGATGACGGCGCGCGAACGCCGGCCTCCAATGCGGATATCCGAGCATCCACGAATGCCGCGGCTTCGCGCTACGATGTGAACGCGGCGCGTGCCGCGGCTTTCATCCTAAGGAGACGATCCGATGCGTGAACTACGGTGGGCATCGCAAGAAGGCGACGGTATCGAACATCTGGCGTTCGAAGCGCGCGAGGATGGCTTTCAGGTGGAGAGCGTCGTGGTCGGCCAGCGCTACGGCAGGTCCTACGGACTGCACTACGAAGTGCGCTGCGACACGCAATGGCGCACACGTTACGCGCGGCTGAAGATCGTCGGCGCAGGCGAGCTGGAGCTGCACGGCGACGGCGACGGTCATTGGCGCGATGGTCACGGCCTCATGCTGAGCGCTATCGAGGGATGCATCGACATCGATATTGCGGCCACGCCGTTCACCAACACGCTGCCGATTCGCCGGCTGCAGCTTGCGCAAGGCGAGCGCCGACCTTTGCAGGTTGCCTATATTTCGACGCCGGATCTGCAGGTCACGCGCGTCGAGCAGGCCTATTCCTGCGTCGAGCTTGGCCGGGAATATCGCTACGAAGGCATTTTCCGCAACTTCACGGCGAATATGAAAGTGGATGAAGATGGGCTCGTGATCGACTATCCAACCTTGTTTACCCGTCTGCCGCGCGAGCGTTGAGCGGCGGGGTGGCCGAGCCGATCGCGCGGGTGGAGCCGCCCGGTCCGTCCAGGTGCTGGGCCACAAAGCGCGCGACATGCGCGGCGATAAGTTCTGGTTCGCGCAGCACGGCCCAATGACCGGCGTCGATTTCGATGCGTTCATAGGGGCCGAGCCAGATTTCCTGTCCTAGCGACAACTCGGGGCCGACGTAGCGGTCGCGCAGCGGCACGATAAATTGCACCGGCGCGTGGGCGCGGCGCGCCTGTGGATGCAATAGCTTGTCGAGGAAATTGGCGCGGTAAAGATTGAGACCATTGAGCGCATTGCGCAGTTGCGCGGGGTCGCGCGGCGCCTGTACGTGCTCCGTTACGCGCAGCCAGTGCGGCCACAGTCGCGCACCGCCAACACGCCACGCCAGCTCCGGGAGCCACGGCAGATGGAAAAAGAAAATGTACCAGGACCTGAGCGTTTGACGAATCCGCGCTCCGCGCGGTTGTTTCGTCATCCTATCTTTGTTGGCGGCGCTGCCCGCGCGGCGTGAGCCCAGTGACGCGCGATCGAGAGCATGATCGAGACAAGGCCCCGAAATCGACGTATACGACGCAATCCGGCCTTTGAACTGCGGGTCGGTGACGGCCTGCCAGCTTTGAATCGAGCCCCAGTCGTGACCGACCAGATGAAAAGGCTTGCCGCCGCAGGTTGCATCCACAACGGCTGAAAGATCGGCGGCAAGTCGTTGAAGACGGTAGCCGCTGCGCGCCGCGGGCGCATCCGAGGCACCGGCGCCGCGCACGTCGTAGCTGATAACACGGTGGCCGCCGTCGAGTTGCGCGCGTAGCGGTTCCCATACGGCGGCCGAGTCGGGATAGCCGTGCACCAGCACGACCGGCGGCGCGTCGCGCGGACCGCTCACGTAGACGGCGAGCCGCACGTCGCCGGCATCGACCGATAACGTCTCGCGTATCACACCGCCGCCCGCACGCCGCGCCGTGCGGCCCGGCGTATGTCCGGCGCCCGGGCGTTGGCTGCGTCGACTGCCGCGACGAGACCGTCGATGCGCGCGAGTTGCGCGCGATTGTCGTGGTCCCACGGATGAAAGCCCGGCCGGAAAAAGCTCAGCCATTCACCGGCGATGCGCGGAAATACGCCATGACGGGGGCCATAAAGGTACTTGATCACGCGCCACATGCCGCGCAGATGACCGCCGCGTTTGCGATCCGCGATCATCAGACGCACGTGGTAGTCGAACACGATGAGCCAGAAGGTGAGGGTCGTGGCGAGCATGATGCCCGTGCGCAGCAGATAGCGTCCGAGGCCGGGCTGGAGCACGGTGTTCCAGACATCGTAGGACACGGCCTTGTGCTCGGTCTCTTCGAGCGCGTGCCATGTCCACATTTGCGCATAGCCTTCAACGGATCCTTCGATACGCGTGGCGTCTTCTAGCAACAGGCCGGCCAGCATCGCCGTGTAGTGTTCGAGACACACGGTGACGGCCAACTGCCAGGAATGCGGCAGCACCTTGCGGCCGAAATTGAGAATCGCCCACAGCCGCTTGTCGAGTTTATGCGCGGGCAAGCCGGCCTGTTGCAGGAGGTCGTTGTACTCGACGTGCTCGCGCGTATGCATGGCTTCCTGGCCGATAAAGCCGAGCACCTGATTCTTCAGCACGGGGTCGTCGATCCGGTCGCGATAGTTGCGCACGCTGTCCATGAAAAAGCGCTCGCCGGCCGGAAACAGCAGCGAAAGCGCGTTGAAGAAGTGTGTCACATGCGAGCCTTGCGCGTGCCAGTCGCAGACGCGCTGCTGTGGAAGATTGAAGCGTAAGTCGCGGCGAACGGGCATCATGGCCTGATTCCCTCCGGTTCGTGTGAAGTGCGGCGGGCCGTTATGGCTCCCGCCGGTTTTCGAGTGTTGCGTTTCATCATGCGCGTCTGTCCGCCAATTGCGCTGCGCGCTGCGCGCGTTTTTCCGCCATGCGCTTCATGCGCCGCGTTTGCAGCACGACGAGCGCCTGATAGGCGGCGGGCAGCGTACGCGCGAGCCAATCCGCAGCCCGCGCATCGCGGCCGATCAGCACGCGCCGCCTGTTGCGGCGCACGCCGTCGAGAATCACCCGCGCCGCTTCGTCGGCGGTGGTGATGAAGAACTTTTCGAAGTCGTCCTTGCCTTGCTGTTCGTTTTCCAGCATGAAACCGACCATGTTCGGCGCAATCCGGCTCGACTGCGCGATGCTCGTGCGGATGCCGCCGGGGTGCACGCAGGTTGCCGACACGCCGCACCGCATCAGGTCGAGCTCCTGACGCAACGCCTCGGTGAAGCCGCGCACCGCGAACTTCGTCGCGTTGTAGCCGCTCATGCCGGGCTGCGCAAAAAGACCGAAGACGCTCGACGTATTGACGATGTGACCTTCGCCCGACGCCTTCAAATAAGGCAGAAACGCCTTGGTGCCGTGCACGACGCCCCAGAAGTTGATGCCGACAATCCATTCGAGATCTGCGTAGTCCATGCCTTCGATGGTGCTCGACAGCGCCACGCCCGCGTTATTGAACACAAGGTTGACGCGCCGATGCTGCCTGACCGTTTCAGCCGCCCACGCAAACATCGCGTCACGGTCCGACACGTCGAACACGGCGGTGGTGATGAGAAGCGGCGCGCCCACGATATGCGGCGCGGCGGCCTCGGCGAGCCGGGCGGTCTCCTCGAGGCTCGTTGCATTGCGGTCTGCGAGTGCGAGGTGGCAACCTTCGCGCGCAAGCCGGATCGCGAGCGCGCGCCCCATGCCCGAGCCTGCGCCCGTGATTGCGGATACCTTGTCGGTGAAATGCTTCATTGGCTTGATCTCCTGTCCTCTCTGAAGGTGCCTTGTCGTTATGTTCGGTTTTAGCGGGCTTCCGCTTCCGCCGACGCCGCGTTCGCATGCGCGTGCGCGCTGGACGGCGCAGCGGCATGCGCGTTCACTGGCTGGGGCGCGGGCGAATAGGCGAAGTAATCGTCCATGCTGAATGTGCGGGTGGCCTGGCGAAACCTGTAGGCGAAGCCGGGCCATAGCGTGGTGTTCTTGCCGGTTCGCGGATCGAGATACCAGCTCTTGCAGCCGCCCGTGGACCAGATGGCGCGGGCGAGTTTCTGCTGGATCTGTTCGTTGTACGCACGCTCCACGTGCGGGCGAACTTCGATTGCCTCGGCGCGTTCGCTTTGCATCGTCTTGAGCGCGCGCAGAATGTATTCGACCTGCGACTCGATCATGAAGACCATCGAGTTGTGGCCAAGTCCCGTGTTCGGGCCAACGATCATGAAAAAGTTCGGATAACCAGGCAAGGTGGTGCCGAGGTACGCGTGCGCGCCGTCGCGCCAGGTATCGACAATGTCGACGCCGCCGCGCCCGCGCACCACGCCTCGCGCAAACGGATCCGCAACCTGAAAACCTGTGCCGAAGATCAGGCAGTCGGCAGGATGACGTACGCCGTCGCTCGTGATGACCGCGTCTTCTTCGATACGTTCGATTGCGCTCGTCGTCACCGACACATTGGCGCGCGACAACGCGGGAAAATAGTCGTTCGAGATCAGAACGCGCTTGCAGCCCATCGTGTAGTCCGGCGTCAGCTTCGCGCGCAATTGCGGGTCGCGCACCTGGCGGCGCAAGTGCCGCTCTGCGACCTTCTGCGCGGTCTTCATCAGCGAGGGGTGAATCGCAAAGCCGAAGGCACGCGATTCGAGCATGCAGTAGAGCGCCGAGCGCATGACTTTCTGCGTGAACGGGAGGTGTCTGAAGAGCCATTGTTCGACGGGCCGCACGGCGCGGTCGGCCTTCGGCATGATCCATGGCGGCGTGCGCTGGAATAGATCGAGATGCGCAACCCGCGGCGCAATTTGCGGCACGAACTGGATCGCGCTCGCGCCGGTGCCGATCACGGCCACACGCTTGCCTTCGAGCGGATACGCGTGGTCCCAGTGCTGTGAATGAAACGCCCGGCCCTTGAACGTGTCGATGCCGGGAATGTCCGGAAGCGCCGCGCGCGAGAGGCCGCCCATCGCCGAAATCAGCACGCGCGCCGACCACTGTTGCCCATTGGCGAAACTCAAGTGCCAGCGGTGACGCGTGTCGTCGTAGACGGCACTCGTGAGTTCATGACCGAACCGCAGATGACGCTCCACGCCGAAGCGCCGCGCGCAGTCCTCGAGGTAGGCCCGAATTTCCGGTTGGCGCGCGAACATGCGCGTCCAGCGTGGATTCGGCGCAAACGAAAACGAGTAGACGTGCGATTGCACGTCGCAGGCGCAGCCCGGATAGTGGTTGTCGCGCCACGTGCCGCCGACGGAGTGCGCTTTTTCCGCAACGACGAAGTCGGTCAGACCGGCTTGCCGCAAGCGAATCGCCATGCCAAGGCCGGCGAAACCCGTCCCGATAATGGCGATGTCGGTCGCGAAGGTTACGGGCGCGTGGTCCGCCGCGGCCTGGTCGGGGATGCGTGCGTTCATCTGGCGTCTCCTTTGTTACCTTCTTAACTGTTACATTGTCCGATGTAACAATAGGAGCTGCAAACGAGCGACGCAAGCGGGCGTCTAGACGTCCGACTCTAGGTTGCAGTCAGGCTGGATGGGCGTGGAATCGCGAAACAGCGCGCCGAAGGGCGCATGCGTTCACTGCTTCGGCGGTTTTTTTGGGCCGGCAGTGGGGTTGCCCGGCGGGTTTCCAGCGGATTCGCCGAGTTTTTTCGCCATGATTGCCGCGACGCGATCGCCGAGGTAATCGCCGGAGGCTTCCTCCAGCGCCCGGTTCATTTCGCTTTCGACGAGCACCATCGCGAGCGGACGCACGCGCCAGATTGCGTCGACGAGCGCGGGCACGTCGGCGGGCGGCGGAAGCGCGTCGGGGTCGTAGCGGTCCAGCTGACGCACCACCAGATCCACGAGCGCCTTGGCGACCGCGCTGAAATGCGGCCGCGCGGTGCCGACGGCGTCGAGCAGATCGGCGAGCGCAATGCCCTCGCGCGCAAGCGTGGCGCCCGCAGCGAGCGCGGTGGGACTGCCCGATACGAACGACAGACCGTCGCGCTCCAGCAAGCCGAGGTCGACCGCCTTGGCGAGCGCAGCCGGCGTTGCCTTGTCGCCGAACATCTGCAGCAGCTCGATGAGCGAATATTTCCGCGGATGCTCGCGCGACCAGCGTCCGCCGATCGCGGTTTCAAGGCCGAGAATCGAGCGAAGATCGTGTCCTTCGTCGACCGCCTTGATGAGGTCCTGAATGTTCGCGAGCGTGTAGCCGCGCGCGAGCAGATGATTGATCAGTTTCAGACGCGACACGTGCGTGTCGTCGTACACGCCGACACGGCCGCGTTTTTCGGGCGGCGCGAGAAGGCCGCGGTCCTGATACGCGCGCACGTTGCGCACGGTCGTGTCGCTCACGCGCGCGAGTTCGTCGACGGTGTATTCGTTGCGCGGCGCGACGCCCGTGGGCATGTCTGCGGACAGACGCGCGGCGTCGGGCGAGGGTGTGGGCGAGTCGGGAGGCGGCGTGTTAGGCATGCCCGCGATTTTACCGCGCGACTTCGGCGTGCGGCCAGCGCAGACAACCAGCAGGGCGCCGTTCATGCGCTCCGTTATGGTTCCTGGTGTTCCTGGTCCGGCGCCGTCGCAGCGCCCACGCCCAGCGTTCTTTGCATGAGGGTCGTGTCCAGCCAGCGGCCGTGTTTGAAACCGACCGCCTTCAGCGTGCCGGTAAGCTCGAAACCCAGCTGCGTATGCAGCGACAGCGAGCCGCCGCTGCCGCCGTCCGCGATGACGGCGACCATCTGGCGCCACGGCCCGGCTTCGCATCGTTCGATCAGCGCCTGCAGCAGCACGCGGCCGAGCCCTCGTCCACGGTAGGCGTCGCTCACGTAGATCGAATCTTCGATGGTATGGCGGTACGCGGCACGCGGGCGGTAGGGCGTCGCGTAGCAATAGCCCGCGACTTCGCCGTCGATCTCGGCGACCATGTACGGCAGTCCGTAGCTGCGCACCGATGCGAGCCGCGTGCGCAGATCGTCGACGGAAGGCGGCACCTCTTCGAATGACGCGACGCCCGTCAGCACATGGTGCGCGTAAATGGCCTGGATGGCGGGCAGATCGGCTTCGGTGGCGTCGCGGATCAGTGGGGCGCCCGTAGGGGCGGCGGGCGCGGCAGAGGCGGTGCGGGTTGTGCTCATAACGTAGTCCAGGAGCGGCGTCTTGCCGCTGTGATGTCGGTTCTTCTGACGATACGTTTTACTATGCCCGCGCCGCGCGCGAATTTGAAGCCGGTCAAAAACCTCGTGACGAAGTCGCCGCGCCTCTCAGGCAGCACGCCGGGCGGGTGCCGCTTTCGAGAAGCGCCGCGCGCCCGCGACGCACGCCACCACCGCGACGGTGACCGCAATCATCGAAGGCGGCACTTCTTCGTGCAGCAGCAGCCCCGCGAGCAGCAGTCCAAAAAACGGCTGCAGCAATTGCAGCTGGCCGACCCCTGCGATGCCGCCAAGCGCGAGTCCGCGATACCAGAACACGAAGCCGATCAGCATGCTGAACAGCGACACGTAGGCGAGGCCCCAGAACGCCGCATGGCTGATGCCATCGAACGAGGCGGGCCGGGTCCACCAGGCGAGCGGGAGCATGACCGGGAGCGACAGCACGAGCGCCCACGAAATCACCTGCCAGCCGCCGAGATGCCGCGAGAGGCGCGCGCCTTCCGCATAACCGAGCCCGCACGCGAGAATCGCCGCGAGCATCAGCGCGTCGCCTACGGGGGACGCGGCGATGCCGTGCCGCATCGCAAAGGCGACCACCGCGGCGCTGCCGAGCGCCGAGAACAGCCAGAACGCCGCTTGCGGCCGCTCGCCGCCGCGCAGCACGCCGAAGATGGCGGTCGCAAGCGGCAGCAGCCCGACGAAGACGATCGCGTGCGCCGAGCTGACGTGGCGCAGCGCAAGCGCCGTCAGCAGCGGAAAACCCACCACCACGCCGAGCGCCACCACGACGAGCGGAACGACGTCGCGGCGCGCGGGCCGCGCCTCGCGGAACACGAGCAGCAGCGCGAGACCGAGCGTGCCCGCGATGGTCGCGCGCGCGACGGTCAGGAACACGGGATCGAGCCCTTGCACCGCAATGCGGGTGGCCGGCAGCGATCCGCTGAAAATCAACACCCCGATGAGGCCGCTCAGCCAGCCGTTTGTCGTCTTGTCCATGGCGAAGTTCATGCGCATTGAAATGAAGCCTGTAGCATCCGCTGCCGCTCAAGAAAGGTTAAGCTACGGATCAGTACAATTCATGCAAACTGTACCGACGAAGGAGCAGTACAGATGGCCGACACTGCACAGAATCCGGCGATGGACAAACCACAAGGTACGCGAGTCGGCATCGTCATGGACAATCTGCGCGAGCGCATTGCCAGCCGCTCGCTAATGCCTGGCGCACGCGTACCGTCGATCCGCGTGATGACCGACGCGCTCGGCGTATCCAAGTCGACAGTGGTGGAAGCGTATGACCGGCTCGTTGCCGAAGGCGTGATCGTCGCGCGGCGCGGCTCGGGGTTTTTCGTGTCGGGCCATGCGCCGCCGCTCGCGCTTGCCGACCTCGGGCCGCGTCTCGATCGCGAGGTGGATCCGCTGTGGCTCACCCGCCAGTCGTTGCAGTCCGGCGCCAAGGTGCTGAAGCCGGGCTGCGGCTGGATGCCCGCGTCGTGGTTGCCCGAGGACGGCGTGCGCCGCGCGCTGCGAGCGGTCGCGCGCGATCCGCAGTCGCCGCTCGCCGATTACGCGAATCCGTACGGTTTGCCCGCGCTGCGTCAACAGTTGGCCTGGCGGCTCGCGCAGCACGGCGTGGACGCGCCGCCCGAGCAGATCGTGCTGACCGACGGCGGCACGCACGCGCTCGACCTCGTCTGCCGTTTTCTGCTCGAGCCGGGCGACACGGTGCTGATCGACGACCCGTGCTATTTCAACTTCCAGGCGCTGCTGCGGGCGCATCGCGCGCGCATCGTCGGCGTGCCTTATACGCCCTCCGGTCCGGACCTGGCGGCCTTCGAGCGAGCGCTCGTCACGCACCGGCCGCGGCTTTATGTGACCAATTCCGCGATCCACAACCCGACGGGCGCGATGCTTGCCCCCGCGGTCGCGCATCGGCTGCTCAAGCTGGCGGGCGAACACGACCTGATGGTCGTGGAGGACGACATCTTCGCCGATTTCGAAGACGAAGCCGCGCCACGCCTTGCCGCCTTCGACGGCCTCGCTCGCGTCGTGTCGATCGGCAGTTTTTCCAAAACGCTGTCGGCGGCCGCGCGTTGCGGCTATATCGCCGCGCGCGCCGAGTGGATCGAGCCGCTGATCGACCTCAAGCTCGCGACCTCGTTCGGCAACGGGCAACTCACGGCGAGCGTCGTGCATCGGTTGCTGGTGGACGGTACTTACCGGCGCCATCTGGAGTCGATGCGCGCGAAGCTCGCGGATGCGATGGGCGAAACCATGCGCCGCTTAGGCTACGCGGGCCTGGACGTCTGGACGAGGCCGCGTGCCGGGATGTTCGTGTGGGCGCGCCTGCCCGATTCGCTCGATGCCGCCGACATCGCTCGCCATGCGTTAGGTGCGAATGTGGTGTTCGCGCCGGGCAATGTATTCAGCGTGTCGCAGTCCGCCACCGGCTATTTGCGCTTCAATGTGTCGCAATGCAATCGGCCGAAAGTGTATGAGGCCCTGCAGCGGGCCATGGAAGCGCCGCCGCGCGCGGAGCGCGAGCGGGCGTAAGCGGGTGAGCGGGCATGAATTGGCGCCATCAGGCGTGACCGGGTGAACCGGACTTGCATGGCGCCGGGCCTGCGAACGGGAATGCGCCTCCGCCTGCGTCTCCGTTCTGCGTCTGCATTCACAAGAGGCGTCGCTGTCCCGATTCACTTGCACAGCAGAAGCAGGCGCTCCTGATTCGTGCAACTCGCGCGCGGTTTTTGCGCGACCTGCGCTGCGCCGTTGGCGCTCGCGCTCCGGTTCGCGAGGCACGCGCGTAAATGCTTCTCGACCGGCGGGTAATATTTCCAGCCGCGCACGAGTGTCGGCAGTTCCAGCTTCACCTGCTTCCACTTCGGATGCCCGTGTTCCTGCAGATTGTCGAAGTTCGCGCACAGCGAGTCGGCGAAATGATTCAGGTTGCCGACGGTATCGCGCAGACCGTAATCGTACGTGACGAGGAAGGCTTTCACCGTCAACGTGGGCACGTCTTCTTTCAGCCAGTTCGGGTAGCTCGTCGCGCGGATGGTCGCCGGAAAATAGGTTTGCTTCGCGCGCACGGTTTCCGGCGCGCTCGCATCGGCTCTCAGCAGGCGGAGCTGCTGCAGCAGTTCCGGGTTCATGTCGTTGAAGAGTTTGGCCGGTTGGCCCACGACGATGATCGCCACATCCACCTTCTTCACGATCAACGCTGCTAGCGCGTCCTCATTGCTCAGATGCTGGACGTTCTGCTCAGGAATCGGCTGGCCGAACATCAGTCGATAAAGCGTCGTTGCCGACTGCGCGGTGCCGCTGCCGAGCAGGCCCACGCTAATCGTTTTGTCCTTGATGTCGCCCAGCGTTTTCAGCGGCGAATCCGCGCGCACCACGACGTTTATCTCCTCGTCGTAGAGCGGCATGATGAGGCGCAGCGGACGAATCGCGGTGCCCGCATCAGGGTTGCCGGAGTTGGCCATGTCGATGTACGCCTGATAAACGTCGGACTGCACGAGCGCGAGCTTCACACCGGGCTCGTAGCGCATGCGCTGCACGTTTTCGGCGGAGCCCTTGGACGCCACCACGGCCAGATCGATGCCCGCCGGCTGCGCCACCCATTTCGACAGATCCTGGCCGATCTGGATATAGGTGCCCCGTTCCGGGCCGGTCACGATCTTGTAATGCGCGGGTTCGGCACTGAGCAGCGAAGACGCCAGAAGCAGCGTGGCTCCAAGCCATCCCGTCAAGAATTTCTTCAGCATGGTTTGCACCTGTTTAGTCAGGGTGGCGCGGTCCGGATTGATTCTATCGATTCGGTATCCGAACTATTGATGGGCAACCTGCCGGGTGGCTTTTGTGCTCGTCGTTGACTGCGGGTTGAGCGGTGCCCAGCCGGTCTCGCGAATCACGCGTTCGAGGATCGTTTTCGCCGGATCGCTGCCGGTGTCGAGCGCGAGCGCTTCGTCCGCGTGCTCGCGCGCGCATGGCCACGATTGCTGATCGGCGCACATTTGTGCAGCCAGCAACGCGGCGTCGCGGCGCGCGGCCACCGGCTTCAGTCTGGCGGCAAGCGTCTCTGCTTCATTGCTGTCCGGTTGCAGCGCTTGCGCGGCGGCAAGAGCGGCCTGCGCCGCGCTGAGGTCGTTGACGCCGAAGGCGGCGCGCGCCGCCTGCAAGGCTTGCGCGGCATCGCGGAACTGCGGCGTGGCGGGTCTGGCGGGCGCGACCGCTATCGGCACGGTCGCCGATATGGCCTGCGTCGTGTTTCGCACACTGCCGGCGCCGACGGATTTACCGGGCACGCCCGCTAGCTGCGAGTCGGCTGCCTGATCCGGCGAATATCGGGCGATGGTGCCCGTCGCCGTTCTAGCGTCTTGCGCGGTTTCGGCGGCCTGCTCGCCGTTGCCGTAGCGGACGTCGCGACTCTCGTTGAGTAGCGCATAACCGACATAGGCCAGGCCCGCGGCGACAACAGCCGCGCTTGCGATCAGCACGTGCCGCACGCGCAGACCGACACGATGAGCGAGTTCGTCCGTGTCGGTGAGAGGCAGCAGCGACGTGTCCTGCGCGACGAGCGGCGAAGGCGACGTCTGCAGCGCGCCTGCGGGAGCGAGATTCAATCCTGCATGCAGCGCGCCGCCGGGAAAGTCGGGCTCGCTGAAAGCCGGCGCGGTAAAGCTGTCGTGCAACGTCGACATGTTGAGCGTGCTCGCGCGGCTCTCGTGTAGCGCGGTGCGCGCGGGCGCTTCGTCGTCGAGCGGATGATAGGCGCCGCAATACGGGCAGTGTTCGAGTTGCCGGTACAACGCGCCGCCACATCGTTTGCACGGTGTCGGAAAATGATGACCAGCCAGGGTCTGAGTGGACATGCTATGGCTCCACCTGTGGAAAACAATGCCGTTACGGCATGCTCCCGATCGCGTTTGAAGCGGTGTGGGCATCCGCGGAAAGCACGATCTACATGCGCCAGAGAGTCCGGGCAGGCAAGCGAACCTTGCAAGCCGTCGTTTTCAATATGTGGCGTTTCGAGACGCGCGTCAATGGACGATCGACCCTATGTAATGTGCGCTACCGCACATTACCAGGTAGGACGAATCATCGTGCATGTGAGGAAGACGAACGCGTGCCGGTTTTTTTATGCTAGGGCGCGCCGCGCGAAGGTGGATTTGAGGCGCGTGCAATCGGTGTTTGCATGGAGCACCCGAAGACGAAGCACAACGCAATCAACGCGGGCTCAATGGATGATTCTCGAGAAACCACGAGAGTGCGAATGCAAGCAGCACGAGGCAAGCCGCGGACAGATACACCGGTTGCAACGCGCGCGCGAAGGCCGGCCCGTAATCGGCGCGCAATGCGTCGGGCAACTGGCTGATTGCTGCTCGTCCAAAGCATTGGTCCTAAGAAAGCGGAATCAAGCCTGATCAATGCCGGCATCTGCGCCGCGCTCCGACATCGCGTCGCGTCGATGCGCGGCACATAACGTGCTACCCATGGGGTGAATGCGAACGCCGCGCAACGGGGCCGCGGGCGTCGCGGAAAAAATCTGTGCGGACAAGACGCAAAGAAGCTGCGGCGACGAGCCACGTGCAAGGCATCGCGCGCGTCGCTGTGGCGAACCGGGTGTCGGCACCGGTTGCCGTGGAAGATGGCCACCGGAGCCGTTTTTTCATTGGCGTGCAATTTTGGCGCGTTATGGTGCGCGCGTTGCGGGCGCGGTTGTTTACAATCGTGCGCTTTCCTGCAACTCGGCACATGAAATCGAGTCGGAACCATGAACAGCAACATCGCGGCCGCGCAAACCGGCGGCAAGCAGCACCTACAGCAAAATCAACACAAGCAGCAGGGCGATACGTTGGCCGAACCTGACGGCCTAACCGGATTTTTAGAGCAACAACAGAAGATGAACGGAGCATTGAGGCTCGATCGGGCCACGATCGTGCTCGTAGAAGACGACCCGGACAGCCGGGAATCGCTGACCCTGTTGCTGGAAGCGGAAGGGGCAAACGTCGTTGCGGTGGCGGACGCCGAAGAGGGCGTCGAAGCGGCCGTCCGGCTGCTGCCCGACGCGGTGGTATGCGACCTCGAGCTGCCCGCCATGGACGGCTTTTACCTGATCCAGCGGCTGCGCGATCACGAGATTCGCGGCGATCACGCGCCTTCGGTGGCGGTAGCCCTGACGGGCCATACCGACGACGCTTACCGTCTACGAAGTATCGGCGAGGGTTTCCAGCATTTCATGACGAAACCGGCCCTGCCTGAAGATCTGGTGAATTTGCTGCACGACGCTATCGGCGCACGCGCGGCGCGATAAGCGCGCCGGCGTTAAGGGCGCCGCCGCCAGGGTTAAGGGCGCCGCCACGCGGTTGCAGCAAACCGCCGTTATTTAGCGGCGACGGGCGCCGTTGCTCCCGCTTTCGCCGCGACCGGCGCTGCTTCTGCGGCCTGACACGCGGAACACAATCCCTTCAGTTCGATTTCGTCGCTGGCGACGCGGTAGCCGGCGTCTTCGATCTGCGCGATCAGCGCCTGGCGCAATTTCGGCTGATGCAGTTCGGTCACGTTGCCGCATTGCTGGCAGACCACGAGGATGCCGTGCTGGCACTGCGTCAGGTCGTGGCAGACCGTGAACGCGTTGATCGACTCGATCCGATGCACGAGTCCCGCCGAGAGCAGAAAGTCCAGCGCGCGATAAACCGTGGGGGGCGCGGAGCCCGGGTGAATCTGGCGCATTTCGTCGAGCAGCGAATACGCTTTGGTGGCGCGCCCTGAATTCAGCAGCAATTCCAGCACCTTGCGGCGGATCGGCGTGAGTTTCTCGCCGCGTTCGCGGCAATATTCTTCCGCGAGGGCGAGCGCGGCTTGCGGCGACTCGCCATGCGTGTGCCCCGGCGCGTGGGCGTGGGCATGCGCGTGGGCGTCCACGGAGGCGGCGGCTCGGTCCGCTTTCGCGGAAATGGCGGAATGTGCGGCGTTCGCGGCGGGCTTGGCGTTCTTCATGGAGCGATTATAAAGGCCAACGCTCGGTTGCTGCCCGCGGCCACCAGCGGCCCGGATGGCAGCAGCGCACGCCCGGCCACCGCTCGTGCGCAGGCGGTGTGCGCGGGGTGGCGGGTTCCGGCGCCGTTTATCGCCGCGTGGACGGGGCAGTCCATGATCACGTCAACGGAAAGTCGAGGTACTTCTTGAAACCCGAACGCGTCGCGATGCGCGAATACCAGCGCTCCAGACTCGGCAACGGCGGACGCTCGATGCCGTCTACGCCGAACCAGCGTTTCGCGTACGCGCCGATCACGATGTCGGCCAGCGTGAACTTGTCGCTCTCGAGAAAAAAGCGCCCTTGCAAATGCGTGTCGAGCAGGCGCCACAGCGCGGTGACCGTGCGGACGTCTTCGGCGAGTCTGGCCGCGTCGCGCTGTTGCGGCGGCGTGCGCACGAGCGTCCAGAACACCGGCCGTTCCGCGGGCTGCAGCGTGGAGAGCGACCAGTCGAGCCAGCGGTCGACGCTCGCGCGCAGTTTCGGCTCGGCGGGATAGAGCGGGCTGCCCGCGCCGTACTGCAGCGCCAGATAGCGCAGGACCGAGTTCGATTCCCACAGCACGAAGTCGTCGTCGACCAGCGTCGGAATCTTGCCGGTCGGGTTCATCGCGAGATAGGCGGGTTCGTCGTTGCGGCCGAACTGCAGGCCCGCGTCGATGCGTTCGTAAGGCAGCACCAGTTCGTCGCAGCACCACAAGACTTTTTGCACGTTGACTGAGTTCGTGCGTCCCCAGATCGTAATCATCCGGTCAATCCTTTTTGTCGACAATTGGCAAGCCGCGCCCCGCGCGGCGTTCAACCAGTAACGATACACGATGCGCCTGCGTTTGCCTGCCCGCGGCGACCCGCGTTGCGTACAATGAGCGCACCGAAATACGACGAGGCACCGCATGGCCCGCATTGTCCCCGACGACTGGAAGAGCCTCGCCGCCACCGGCGCGGCGGCGCGCGAACGCGAGACCCTTGCGCTGCTCGAGAAGGCGCTTCCTGATAGCTACACCGTCTATCACGGCGTGCACTGGACACGGCTGAATCAGAACTTCTCCGTATTCGGCGAGGCCGACTTCGTGATTGTCAGCCCGGCCGGGCGGGTCATGATCGTCGAACAGAAAACAGGCTTTCTGCGCGAAACGCCAAAAGGCCTCGTGAAGGTCTATCTGCAGACCGAGCGCAACGTGGCGATCGCGCTCGCGCACACCATCGAGGGTCTGCACCGGCGGTTTACCGCGGCGTTCGGCGCAGGCACGTATTTCATCGAAGCATTGCTGTACTGCCCGGACCACATCGTGAAGGACGCGGCAATTGCCGGTGTGGACCCCGCGCGCATCGTCGACGCGACTCGGCGCGACCGGCTCGCCGCGGTGATTCGCGAAGCGTTGCCCGCCGACGAGCCGCGTCTTGCCTGCGCGTCGAAAATCCATCACTTTCTGGCCGATGAGCTCGCGCTCACGCCCGATGCGAGCGCGCTCGTCGGCCAGGCCGGCACGCTCGTCACGCGGCTCGCGGGGGGCCTCGCAACATGGGCGCGGCGGCTCGAATTTTCGCCGTTCCGCCTGCGCGTGATCGGCACGGCCGGCTCGGGTAAGACGCAGCTCGCCGTGCAGGTCATGAAAGACGCGGTCGCGCGCGGCGAGCGTCCGTTGTATGTGTGCTTCAACCGGCCGCTCGCCGATCACATCGCGCGTGTTGCGCCGCCCGAGGCGAAGGTCGCGAACTATCATCAGCTGTGCGACTGGATTGCGCGCGATGCGGGCCGTCAGCCCGATTTCCAGTCGGGCCAGGTGTTCGATCAGCTGGAGGCGATGTTCGCGCACACGCCGATCGACGCGCGCTGGCAATTCGACGTGCTGATCGTCGACGAAGGGCAGGACTTCCAGGAGCCGTGGGTCGCGGCGCTCGAACGCCTGCTGCGTCCCGGCGGCGCGTGGTGGTGGCTCGAGGATCCGCTGCAGAATCTGTATATGCGCGAGCCGGTTGCGCTGCCGGGCTGGACGACGCTGAAAGAAACCACCAACTACCGCAGCCCGCGCGACATTCTCGATTACGTGCGCGAGGTGGTCGGCGCTTCGGTGCCGAGCGCGGCGGCGCTCGCCTCCGGCAGTCCGTTCGACGGCTCGGACATATCGCTTTCCGTCTACAACGAAGCGAACGCCGCCGAGACCGCCACGGAGGCAACCAAACGCGCCATCACGCAGGCGCTTTCGCTCGGGTTTCGCAAGCAGGACATCGCGGTGCTGTCGTTTCGCGGCCGCGAGGGCTCCGCGATGACCGCGCAGGATCATCTCGGTCCGCACCGGCTGCGCAGCTTCACCGGCAAGTACGATTTATTTGGCAATCCGGAATATCGGGAAGGCGACGTGCTATTCGAATCCATCTACCGTTTCAAGGGTCAGGCGGCGCCGTGCGTGATTCTGACCGAGGTCGATTTCGACGCCTTCGACGAGCGTATTGCGCGCAAGCTGTTCGTCGGCGCGACGCGTGCGACGATGAAGCTGATCATCGTCGCCTCGCAACGCGCCGCGCGTCATCTGCATCTGCGCGACGCGAAGGACAGCCGGGAAACCGCCGAGGCGCGCGAAGCCTGACGCGAGCGGCAGGCGCGCACCTACCGTCACGCCCACGCGCGCGCGCCGACCAGCAGGCCCGTGCGCGTGCGGGCATCCCACCAGATCACGCGCAAGAGCGGTGCTTGCTGCGCGATCAGCAAAGCCTGCACCGGATCGCTTTCCACGAAGTGCGTGACACCGCCCGCGAGCGCCGCGGACGCCTTGTGCGCGGCGGCGCCGGCCGGACTTTCGTCGTGCGTGCCGGGCGCGCGCATCACCAGTTGCATATGGCCGAAGCCGTGCCGTTCGAGCCAGGTCTCGGTGCGCGCGCGGTCCAGTTCCGGCCGCCCGGTGATGATCGTGCGAACCCGCTGCAGATCGATGCCCGGCAGCACCTCGAAGGGCAGCAGCGCGTCGCGTTCGGCCAGCGCGGCGGCGAGATCTTCGTCGTAGCGCGCGAGCGGCACGTCGGGCAGCAGAATGCCGTCGAGATCGATCGCATACGTCGCGTAGTGGTGATCGTCCGCCATCGCCGGTGCTTCGCCGGCTTCCACGCGCGCCCAGTCGTCGCGGTAACGCTGTGTGTACGCCTGGCGCTCCCACGGAAAAAGCGCGAAGTAGCCGCGCGCGTCGATGGCGTAATCGGGCTGCGTGCGGCTCAGATCGTCGACGGCGCCGGTCAGCGTCTTCACGACAAGGCCGTGCTGCTGAAGAAACGCAATGCAATCGACGAGCGTGAAACCGCGCCCCGCAATGTCCTCGCAGAGCAGCACTTTGGAGCCGGCGGGCGGAATCGGCAGCGTCGAGTCCCAGGCCACCTTGCGGGCCGCGCGGTCGTAGCGCAGAAAGGCGACCGGCGCACCGGCCGAATGGGAAACCATCAGCGCGAGCGGCGCACCGCCGCGCAGAATGCCGATCGCCATCGCAAAATCTTCGGCGAGCAAGGCGGGTTGCAGCGATTCGATCCAGTGATCGAGCTGCTCATAGGTAAGGGGCAAAACCGGCTTGTTCATAACACTTGTTGAGTCGCGTAACGCGTGGGGAAGGCCGCCGTTCGGCGGCAAGACACGCCTGCGCACGCCGCGGCGGCAGACTGTCGTTTTTTCCTGCAAAGAATTTTGACGATATTATGCATGCCGTTCGGCAATCGCGCGTCGGGGTGATGCGCGTGACGGCAAGCCGAGGCGCTGGCTCGAAAAGGCAGCGGCGCCGCAAAAAAAACAGACCACGGAAAAAGACGCAATGAATAAAGTGACGGCAACAGTGCAACGCGGACCGGGCGCGCCTGCGAGCGCGCGCTGGTTAATCGGGCTCATCTTCGCGCTCGCCGCCTGGAGCGTGCACGCGCAGACGGATTCGACCGCGTTGTCGCTCGACCTGATGGGCAAGATCGGCAAGACCAACGACGCGGCGCACCGTGCCTACCGCTTCGACGAGGCGCAGTTGCTGGCGCTGCCCGCTCATTCGATCACCACCGCGACCACCTGGACACCGCGCTCGACCTTCACAGGACCGCTGCTCGCGGATATTCTGAAGACGGTCGGCGCGTATGGCACCCAGGTCGAGATCCATACGCTCGACGACTACACGTACACCATCCCCGTATCGGACTGCGACCGCTATGGCGTCGTGGTGGCGTACAGCATGAACGGCAGGCGTCTGAAGGTCAGCGACTTCGGCCCTCTGTTTCTTATCTATCCGCGCGATGCGTTCCCCGATGAACTCGCGGGCGCCTCGGGCGATTCGAAATTCGTATGGCAGATCAAGGCACTCATCGTCAAATAGCGCGCCGCCCGTGGCGCCGGTTTTTTTATGTGCTGATCTGGCTCACGGCGCTCGCCGCGCCCGCCGGCGCGATCGGTTATCTGCTCTACGCGAACCTGCTGAATCCGCAGACGACCGAGTCGCTGACGGGCTCGTACGACGGCTTCTACTGGGACGCGGCACAGCTGCAGATCGCCTACGCGCGGTTCGAGAACCAGTTGCTGCTCTATCAGGCGGGCGTCGACGACGATTACCAGCGGCTTACGTTGCGCTACCAGTTGCTGCAGTCGAAGCTGCACGTCATGGAAGGCTCGACACGCCGGCTCACCACGCAAGTCGCGCTCGTGCAACGGCAACTGGATGAAATTCACGCGCTCGACCGCATGCTGACCGCCCTCGCTCCGGACGTCGCGGCGCTGCCGCAAGACCGGGCCGGTGTGAACGGGATCGTCGCGCAATTGCGCCAGCACTGGAACGAAGTCAACGACCTCGCGCTCAGCCGCCGTTTCGCCGATGTCGCCGACCGCGAGGCGATGAACCGCGATTTCATCGACAAGCGCCGCATGCTGTTTGCCGGCGGCCTGGTCCTGCTGCTGCTGTCCGCGGCCGCGACGCTGCTGCTGGTGGTCAACGGCCGGCGCCGCACGCGTCTCATGCACCAGCAGCACGCGGCGCTCGAAGCCGAGCACCAGGCGAGCCGCGCGGCGCGCGAGGCGAGTCTTGCGAAGGATGCGTTCCTCGGCATGATCAGTCACGAGCTGCGCACGCCGTTGCATGCAATCGTCTCGTCGATCGAACTGCTGGGCTTCAACTATCACTCGGAAGCCGACCGCAAGGTGATCCAGCGGCTCGAAACCGCGGCGCGCCATCTGGAAGCCCAGATGAAGGATCTGACCGATTACGCGCGGCTCGGCGCCGGCAAGCTCGAACTGCGTCACGAGCACTTCGAGCCGCGCGAGCTGCTCGCGTCGATCGTCGACGAACATGCGATGTCCGCCGCCGCGCGCGGTCTGAAGCTGGAGAGCGAGGCGAGCGGCGTGAGCGGACTCGTTGACTCCGATCCGCATCGCATTCGCCAGATCGTGAATAACCTCGTCACCAACGCGATCCGCTATACGGAGACCGGCACGATTCGCGTGAAGCTGATGCAGCGGCCGGCGCTTCTGAGCTTCGTGGTGAGCGACACCGGGCCCGGCGTGCCGCAAGCGCAGATTCCGCTGATCTTCCAGGAGTTCACCCAGCTGGACGGCTCGCGGACGCGCCGCTTCGAGGGCGCGGGCATGGGCCTCACGATCGTGCAGGGGCTCGTGCGGCTCTTCGGCGGCACGGTGGAAGTGGCGAGCGTGGTGGGCGAGGGCACGACTTTCACGGTGACGATTCCCGTCACGCCGGTTGCGCCCGCCCCTTCGCGCGACGCTGAGGCGCAGGCCGAGCTGGGCGGCGAGCGGCCGAGCGTACTGATCGTCGACGATAACCGGCTGATTCGCGAGTCGCTCAGCGAAATGGTCGCGCACATGGGCTACGACGCGCACGCCGCCGCCAACGCCGACGACGCGCTCTCGTGGCTCGACGCACGCCGCTGCGATGTGGTGCTGCTGGATCTGCACATGCCGGAGCGCGACGGCTACGCGTTTCTCGCGGACCTCGCCGCGCGTGGCGAGCCGGTATCGGGCGTGCCGGTGATCGTGGTCAGCGCGTATGCGCCGGAAGCCGGCGCGAAGAAGGAAGGGGAGAGCCGCGACGGGGCGGCCGCGCAGCCGTTTTTCGATGCGTTATTAAAGCCGGTACATTACGGTGACCTGCGCAACGCGTTGCAGCGTGCGCTGGCTTCGCGGCGCGTCGTCTGAGACGGCGCCGGCAAGCCCAGCACGGATTCAGGACAGATTCAGGACAGATTCAGGGCCGATTCAGCCGCTTCGACAGATCGGCCACCAGAATCGCCATCCGCGCGGGCTTTTCATAGCAGGCGACGTCGTAATTGCGGATCACCTGGCTGATCTCCGACTCGCTCGCCTTGCCGGTCAGCAATTCGCCGGTCAAAACGAAAATCGGCGCGTCCGGATTTTCCGACGCGCGCACCGCGCGAATCGCAGCCGCCGAGGTTTGCGCGCCGAACAGCCAGTCGATCACGATGCCGTCGAACACCTGCGTTTGCAGTTGCTCGGCAAAGGCCGCGAGTCCGTAGATGGCGACGGCGGCAAAGCCGCTGCGCTCCAGATAGTCGCGCAGATTGTCGGCGCTCGCCTGATCGTCGTCCACCACAGCGATGGTCGGCTTGTCCGTTTCCGCGCGGCGCGGATAGATCTCGATCTTGTGGACTTCGTAGGCGCTCTGATAGAGCGCGCCGTCGTGCCGCGCGACGCGCCACTGGCCGAGCTTCGAGTAGGCGACGAATTCCGGGCGGCTGCCCGGTTCGAGCGCCGCGCCCACCCAGGCGGTGCACGGCAGCTCGATTGCGCCGATGCAGAACACGGCCTCCTGCGCGATTGCGCCGACCATGCCGGGATCCAGCGACTGCGCGCCGAAGAGCTGCGCGGCGGGCTCGCCGTACACCTCCGCGACCTTCTTGATTTGCGACAGGGTCCAGGGGCTGTTGCCCCGGAGCTTGCGGTGGCCCTGCGAAAAACTGAGGTCGAGGATGCGGCAAAGTTCTGTGGTTTGCTGTCGCTTGCCGATTCCATGCCGGCTCATCAACTCGCGCACGCGCTCGGCGACGGCGATGGAGTCCGGTGAGTGTGTTTCGTTGCTCATACTGCGTGAGAATCCGCCGTTCTTAAAGGGCTGTGGGGGCGATACGGCAGGCGTAACGCGGCCATGCATCATGGACACAGCGCGACGCAGGCACGCGGGGGACAGCAAATGTACCGTAAAAACGTCGCCATCAGGCGTTTTGTGCAGGTGCCGCTGCACGCGCTCAAGTCCACGTACTGTGATGCATCTGGCATAGCCCCATTTTACCGGCGAAAACGGGCCACATCCACCGAACGGCATGCCTGCGCGGCGCGACCGGGCCGCGGTGTCATGCGGGGCGGGCATTGCGGACAGCGGTCCCGCCTGCGAAGATGATGCACACACTTAAAACCTGTTCGCCCGATGACGACGACTTATCCGCTGCACGCCGGCTTCACTTCGCCCGACCAACCGTTTCCGCGATACGCCGACGTGGTGATCGCCGGCGCGGGCATCATGGGTTGCGCGGCGGCTTACTATCTGGCGCGGCGCGGGCTCACGGTGGTCGTGCTCGATAAATCGCGGATTGCGGGCCAGCAGTCGTCGCGCGCGTGGGGTTTCGTGCGCCAGCAGGGCCGCGAGTCGGCGGAAGTGCCGCTCATGATGGCGAGCATTCCGCTGTGGGCAACGCTTGAGCGCGAACTGGACTTCGATCTGGAATGGCGCCAGGGCGGTTGCCTTTACGTTGCGACCGGGGAGGAGGACTGGGCGTCGTTCCAGCAATGGATGGACGTGGCGCGCCAGCACGGGCTCGACACCCGAACGCTCGACCGCAAGCAGATCGATTCGGTGGTGATGGGCATGCAAGGCCCGGCGCTCGGCGGCCTCTACACGCCGAGCGACGGTCAGGCCGAGCCGCGCCGCGCGGCTGCCGCTTTTGCTGCCCGGGCGGCGCAAGCCGGCGCGCTTTTTTTCGAAGGCTGCGGGGTGCTCGGCGTGGAGCGGGCGGCGGGCGCCGTCGCCGGAGTGGTGACCGAGCGCGGCACGGTGCGCACGTCGCGTTTTATTTGCGCGGCGGGCGCAAGCAGCTGGCGCCTCCTGAAGACTTTGGGTCTCGAACTGCCGCAGCAGGCGGTGCGCGGCACATGCATGCGCACGAATCCGCTGCCGCCGGTGACCGCGTCCACCTTCTGGGGGCATGGGCTCGGCGTGCGGCAACGCGCGAACGGCGCGATCAATCTCGCCGACGACATGCAGGTCGACGTCGACATGACACTCGGGCATTTTCGTGCGCTCAAATGGTTCCTGCCCGAGCTCTGGAGTCAGCGCGAGAAGTTCAGCTTTCATCTGAACGGCGCCTGTCTGCGCGATGTGCGGGACCGTCTGCCGGGCGTCGTGCCGGCGGCCGAGCGGCTGCTGCATCCGCGCGACCCGCATCCGCAACCGAATCCGCGCCACGCGCCGCGCGCCCTCGCAAAACTGCGCGCGCTCTTTCCCGCGCTGAAGGACGCGCAGGTGGTGGAGTCCTGGGCCGGTCTGATCGACGTGCTGCCCGACGGCATTCCCGTCATCGACGCGCCGCCGCAGGTCGGCGGGCTCACTATCGCGACGGGCTTTTGCGGCCATGGTTTCGCGATGGGACCGATCGTCGGCAAGCTGCTGGCGGAGATCAACGACGGCGGCAAGCCCTCGCTCGATCTGTCCGCGTTCCGCTTGCAGCGTTTTTTCGACGGCACGATGCAGCGGCCTCGCAGCATGCTGTGAGCGCGGCCGCTCAGCTTCATTTTCCGCCTCTTCCTGGATCGCCTTTGCATGAATGAACCGACCTTGCGCCACGCCGGCGTTCCGTACTACACGCAGTGGGGCAGTCCCGAATGGGTTCGCCCGATTGTCGAGCGGGACGCCGACCCCTGCGACGATCCCGGCTGGCAAAGGAGCGGCTTCTCCGACCGCGAGCGCTACCGTTTCTGGGCCAAACGCCTGTGCGGGCTGACCTGCCTCGAGTCGGCGCTCGACTACTGGCGTATCGAACACCCGCCGCGCGCCGCGCTGCTGGACGAAGCGTTGCGGCACGGCGTGTACCGGCTGAGGGACGACGGCGGCGTCGACGGCCTGATCTATCGGCCGTTTGCACAATGGGTGCGGGAGGCGTTCGGCGTGCGCGTCGACGTGCTGCCGCAGGCGTCGCTGGAGGAAATGGCCGGGCGTCTCGATGCACGCACGCTTGCCATCGTTTCCGTCAGCCCGGAGATCCGCTATCCCGACGAGCCGAACCAGCGGCAGGGCGGACATCTCGTCCTGCTGCACGGGCGCGATGCCGGCGGCGTGTGGTTTCACAATCCGTCGGGCATCGAGCCGCACCAGGCCGACGTCTATCTGCCTTTCGCGACGATGACGCGTTTCTATGCCGGCCGCGGCATGACGCTCAGCCGCGTGGAGGGCTGAGCGTGGTTTGTGCCGCGCTGGACCGCCGCGCGTGAAGGCGGCGGCGCGGCAAGCCGGCAACGCGGCAACGCGGCCGGTGCGGCCAGTGCGGCCAGTGCGGGCGGCGTCTGATCGGGCGCGTTTTCTGCTGGGTCGTCCGTACCGACATCAGCGATACAGGACCCCGACATGAATAAGAAGCACGCCCTGCTCGCCGCGAGCCTTTTCGCGCTTACCGCTGTCACCGCGGCTCATGGGGCGACCCGTGACCAGCAGGCCAAGGCCTGCCGCGGCGACGCCATGCACTTTTGCGCTGCCGATATTCCCAACAAGGCGAAGATCACCGCCTGCATGAAGCAGCACGTCGACGAACTCAGTCCGCCATGCCGCGCGATGTTCAAGGGCGGCAAAACATCCGGGGACAGCGGCGCGAAGCAGGACGCCGCGCAGTGAGCGGGTCGATGGGAGGCGCGCCGGGCATCGGCGCGAGCATCGGCGGGCTGGTGAGACGCATGCGCGGCGGTGGAGGGAGGTAGAAGCGTCGTAGAATCGGCGGTTTCGACTGCGACCACACCGATTTGTCCATGACCCGTCCGATCACGCAGATTTTCGACGCCGACGCGACCGCGCGGCTCACACCCTACGCGGCGCTCGTCGACTCGCTCAAGCGCACGAGCCTCGACTACGCCCAGCGGCGCATCGCGAGTCCGGAGCGGCTCGGCGTGCCGCTGAACGCCGGCGGCATTCTGCTGTCGATGCCGGCGGCCGCGCCCGACCTCGCGATCCACAAGCTCGTCAACGTGTGCCCGGGCAACGGCGCGCGCGGTTTGCCGACGATCCACGGTCAGGTCATGGCGCTCGACGCCGACACCGGCGAGACGCTCTTCATCCTCGACGGCCCGACGGTGACGGGACGCCGAACCGCGGCCATGTCGATGCTCGGCGTAAGCACCTTTGGCGCCGCGGCGCCACGCGAGTTCCTGCTGATCGGCACCGGCACGCAGGCGCTCAATCATCTCGAAGCGATCGGCGAACTCTATCCGCAAGCACGCGTGTGGGTGAAGGGCAGTGCGCCGGCGCGCGCCGAGGCGTTTTGCGCCGCGCATCAGGACAAGGCGTTCGAGCTGCGGCCGCTTGCCGAGCCGCACGCAGCGCTGCCTGAATCGATCGAGGTTGTCATTGCGCTCACCACGAGCCGCCAGCCTGTCTACGACGAAGCGGCGCGCGCGGGGCGCCTCGTGATCGGCGTCGGTGCGTTCACGCCGGACATGGTGGAGATCGGCGCGCGGACGCTCGCGGGCAGCGCGCTTTTTGTCGACGACGAGGCCGGTGCCCGGCACGAAGCCGGCGATTTCATTCAGGCAGGCGTCGATTGGACCGGCGTGCGCGGCATCGCCTCGGTGCTCGACACCGCGGCGCCTGCGCCGCACACGCCGGTGGTATTCAAGAGCGTCGGCTGCGCGGCGTGGGATCTGGCGGCCTGCCGCGTCGCGCGCGAGGCGCTTGCGCGCAGTTGAGGCACAGCGCACTGGCAGCCCGCTTCTTGTGCCTCGCGACGGAAAAACGCCTTTAAAATAGCGGCTTGCCGGACGGTTTGGCATATTGCGCCAAGCTGCGGCACATGTTGCCGTGCAAACAATCCCAAAACGTTGCACCATAGGCGTTTGCCGGAAAAACCGCCGATGCCCGCCCTGAAGGCGGCGCCTGCGCTTTTTCCGCATTGGACCGGGGCCCACGGGCGGTCCCTGGCCGCAGGGCCCTTCGGCGCCTGACGACACCTTCCTTCTCACGACGCTGCGACCGCGCTATGACGACTCAACACGCTTCTGCGACTCCCGAGCTTCCGCTCGACATGATCATCTTCGGCGGCACCGGCGACCTGTCGTTTCGCAAGCTGCTTCCCGCGCTGTATATGGCGCATCTGCACTGCAACCTGCCGCCCGAAACACGCATTCTCACCATCGGGCGGAAGCCGTGGTCGCGCGAGGAATACATCGCCGAATTCATGGAGCAGAAGGCCAAGCCCTTCATCGAAAAGAAGGCGTTCGACGCGGCCGCGTGGGACAAATTTCTCGCGCTGTTCGAATATGTGCGCATGGACGTCGATTCGGCCGAAGACTATCAGCGGCTGAAGGAAGCCTCGCGGGACGGCGTGCGCCGCGCGTTCTATCTGGCGACGTCGCCGGATCTGTTCACGAACATTTGCGACAACCTCTCGGCGGCGGGGCTCGTGGACGAGCTGTCGCGCGTCGTGCTCGAAAAGCCGCTCGGCCATGACCTCGCGTCCGCCAAGGAGATCAACACGGCGGTCGGCAAGCATTTCAGCGAGGCGCAGATCTACCGGATCGACCACTATCTCGGCAAGGAAACTGTGCAGAACCTGATGGTGCTGCGCTTCGGCAATCCGATTTTCGGGCCGCTGTGGCAGGCGCCGTATATCAAGCGCGTGCAGATCACGGTCGCCGAAACGGTCGGCGTGGGCAGCCGTGCAGGCTTCTACGACAAGACCGGCGCGCTGCGCGACATGGTGCAGAACCACCTGCTGCAACTGCTGTGCATCGTCGCGATGGAGCCGCCGGTGTCGCTCGACCCCGACGCGGTCCGCGACGAAAAGCTCAAAGTGCTGCGCTCGTTGCGGCCCATGACGCCCGAGGACATCGCGCGCGACACGGTGCGCGGCCAGTACACGGCAGGCGCGGTGGACGGCGAGGCGGTGAAGGGCTATCTGGAGGAAGAGAATGTGCCGGCCGGCAGCCGTGCGGAGACGTTCGTCGCGTTGCGCGCGCATATCAACAACTGGCGCTGGGCCAACGTGCCGTTTTTCCTGCGCACCGGCAAGCGTATGCAGAAGAAGGTGTCGGAGATCGTCATCGAATTCTCCGATTTGCCGTTCTCCATCATTCCGAGCGGCGGGCGCAACTACGGCAACCGTCTCGTGATCCAGTTGCAGCCGGAAGAATCGATCCAGCTTCAGATGCTGGCGAAGGAGCCTGGCAGCGGCATGCACATGCTGCCGGTGAATCTGAACCTCGACTTGCAGCAGGCGTTCACCGAGCGTCGTGCGGAAGCGTATGAACGTTTGCTGATCGACGTGATTCGCGGACGCCTCACGCACTTCATGCGCCGCGACGAACTCGAGGCCGCGTGGGCCTGGGCCGAGCCGATCCTCGACGGCTGGGCGAAGTCGGGCGAGCGGCCGCGCAACTATACGGCGGGTACCTTCGGGCCGGCGGCGTCGACTGCGTTGATGGCGCGGGAAAATGCCGTGTGGGCAGAGGAGTCGCAATAAGCGGTGCTTGCCGGTGGTGTCCGCCGTCCAATGAAAAACGGCCCGCGTATTGAACGCGGGCCGTTTTTTTTTGCGGGCGGCGTCTCGCGCTAAGGCAGCGAGATCGTCAGCGTGGCCGATTGCGGCCCGAGCTTGACCACCTGCGAATAGGGCGCGAGCGTGCGCAGCGTCTGATCGCGCAGATACGTGTTCAAGCCGAGATAGGCGAGCAGGCCGACGAGCGCGAACACCGCGCCGATCGACCACAACGGCACTTCGCGCTTCAGACGGTGCGCGACCTGATCGGGCAGCGGCCAATGCGGCGCGAACGGTGCGCGCTTGCCCTTCATATGCGCGATTTCGTCGCCGATGCGCGCGGTCAGATACGCGAGCTTCTCCGGCCCTTCCAGCAGATACTTGCCCTGGAAGCCGAGCAGCAGGCACATATGAAACACCTCGAGCGATTGCAGGCGCGCGGCGCCTTGCGCGCGGCATTCCTCGAGATACTGGAAGAACTTCTCACCCGCGAGCTGCTCGCCGAACAGCACCAGTTGCAGCGGGCGGCGCTCCCACTCGGTGCGAATCCTGAAGCTGGAGGACAACACCGATTCGTCGATCGCCGCGCAAAACGCAAACTTGGACGCATACACGTCTTCCGCCGATGCGTTGAGCTTTTTCGCGCCGCGTTCGAAGTCGCCGAGAAACTGCTGGATGCGCTGACTGAATTCATGCGCATCGCCCGGTTCGCGGCCGTTCTTCAGCAAAAAGAGCATGAAGAAGCCGTCGTACAACAGGTCGAGCAGCGAGCGAACCTGATAGCTCGGTTCGGCCGCCGGCGCGGGTGTCGCGGCAGGCGTGCTGCCGCCGAAAAGTGAAGGCGCGTAGCTCATGAGGTGACCGCGATCAGTTCAAGTTGAAGATCGTTGATGCCCGAGGGCGCGTAGATCATGGCCGACTGCGCTTGCAGCATGCGCTCGTACAGCCCGCCGCGCGGCTCGCAGGAGAAATAACAGGCGCCGGGCCGCACCGGAATCGCGGGCGGCACTTGCGGCGTGTACACGAGCCGCACGCCCGGCATGGCCGAGAGCACGAGCTTGTCGACATCGTCCGGGGCGCCCACCTTGAAGCGCGCGGGCACGGCTTCCACGAGCTCGGCAGTGGGCATGTCCGCGGACACGGCAATGTAGAACAGGGTCTTGTCGTCGATCTTGCCCGAATCGAGCCGGCCTGCATGAAACGACGGGCGCACTTCTTCCAGCGCGATGGCAAAGTAGCGCGTGGAGATCACCGTTTCGAGCAGATCGCGCAGGATCGTGTCGAGGCGCGCGAAGCCGGGCCCCGGATCGTCGTGGCGATAAGCCGGCAGATCGGAGAGCGCATAGCCCTTCGAGAACGTCATCAACTGGCCGGCAAGGCGCAACAATTCCTGAAAGAGGCGCTCTGGATGCAGCGCCGAATGCTGATACAGATGCGCAAGCGAGGCGAACGCCGCGCTTGCCGTATGCAGCAGCCAGAACGACGCGATGTCGCCGGAACGGAACTCGATAATGTTCTTGGTCGGCTCGCGGTGAAAGCCGTACAGCGCGTTGACTTTCGCCTGCAATGCGTCGATCAGCTGGCGCAGCCGCTGATGCAGCACCGGCGATGCCTCGATCGCGAGACAGGGCGGCACGAAGCTGTCGTCGATTTCAAAGCCCGAGGTGGCCGTGCGGCGCACGCGCACGAGCGGCACCGAGAGCAGTTGATCGCGCGGCTCGCTGTGCGCGATCAGCTTGACGCTCGTCTTGAGAAAGGTGATGTCGGCTTCGGCGGCGTCCGTGAAATGGTCTGCCACCGGCGTCTCTTCGCTCACGTAACGCGCGACGAAGCCCGCGTTGCTGTCCTGCGAATAGTTGGCGCCAGTCTCGCGCAGCGGATGCAGCGCAAGATAAAACGTGAATTCGTTGATGCCGTCCGGCAGCGTGTCGAGCGCGATGGGCGGCGGCAGGTCGTCCGCCTGCGGCGCGGAGTAGAGCGCGCCGTCGGGAAACACCAGCGACAGTTCGCTCACGCGCAGCACGTTGCTGCCGAGCGCGTCGCGGTCGAAGCGCGCGGAGCGCACGCCCCAGTTGTACGGCTGGATGGCCTGAATCGACTCGAAGAGGCGCGCCTCATGGTAGGCGTCCTGACGCTGAAAATGCTGCGGCCGCAGAAACAGGCCTTCTCCCCAGAGCACTTTTGCGGAATAACTCATCTCAAACCTGTTATATGGGTTCAGCGTGCGGCGCGCCCGCAATAACCCGATTCGGGCGTCGCATAGTTAATTCTCTGAAAATGTTAAATCGCCTTGTCACTGTACTTTTTAACCGCAACTCACCGAAGAAAGCATATTGAGCGGCTGCGCGGGCAACCCCTGTTCCGGCGGGATCACCGTGCCGTTGGTCACGGTCATTGCACAGTTATGCAGGCCGACCATTATGCCGGATTTCTCCGACTTCGCCGGGTCGAAGGCGAATTTCCAACGCTGCATGGCCGGATCGCGGAATAGCGCGACGATACCGAATGCCTGCGCTTCTCGCGACACCTTTTCGGTAACAATGTAACGCTGGCCCGGAATTAGCGTCACTTCGCGCACGCCGAGCAGATCGCCGCCCAGTGTGATCTTTTCCTTTGTGGCGTCGGTAAATGCGTCGAATGGCGCCTGCTGGAAGGAGGTGGGGTCTTTCAGCACGTAAAGCCGCACGACCAGTGCCAATGGCCGTTTGTCATTCGCGGCATTCAGATTCGGCGCCGCATATAACGTGAGTGGGACATTGCGCGGCGGTTTCTGCGCGTCCGGCACATCGGGCTTGCCGAGGCCGCTTGCCTGCAAAGCCGCGTTGGCCGCGGCTCCGAGCACGGTCACGCCCGCGGCGCAACCGCCGAGAAGGGCGCATGCGGCGGCCTCTATAATCAATAACGATGCATGGCGAACAAGACGCGAATTCATATACCTCGACCGGCTGGCCGCCGTCCCCCGTCTAAACATCCATTAACAAAATGCTTCCGGACAGATTTTGGCAACGAATGCCGCGTTCTGCCGCTTTCTGCCATTCGCTGGCGCTTTATGCAACACGCATGTAATGCTGGTGTGAGCAGGCTTTCTGCGCAGCGAGTGGAAATTTTTTCCGGCGTCTCAGCCTGGACTATTGCGCCAGGAAACAATTTCTGCATGTCCAGTTTAAAGAACCATGCGGATTTTTTTCGTGCAATGCTTCTTCACATGAAAGTTGAATTATCGAAAATTGGCCTGTACTATACCCGCGCACTTGAAGCAAAGCAAAACTCCGGTTTCTCCCTCGAATTAAAAAATCGCACGTCGGTGAAAAACGATGAATGACCGTCTGTTAGTAAAACTATCTGGGGTAGTGTTGGCTTGCGGCGTGATCGCCGGTTGCGCGACACAGGGCAACAATGCGGCAACCACACCGGAGGCTTTTAATAAGCAACTCGCGGACGCCGATACGGTCGCTAAAGGCGGAGATCAGGACCGCGCCATCGCGCTTTATCAGCAGCTTTCAAAATCCGATCCGACGCGCGAAGAGCCGTGGTCGCGCATTGCGCAGATCCAGTTTGCGCAGGGCCACTACGGCCAGGCTATCGTCGCGGCGCAAGAAGCGCTGCAGCGCGATCAGACCGACCGTCAGGCAAAGAGCGTGCTGGCTGTTGCCGGTCTGCGCGTCGCCACCCAATCGCTCGGCGAGTTGCGCCAGGACGCGTCGCTCGCGGGCGACGCCAAATCGGACGCGCAGGCGCTGGCGAAGCAGTTGCGCGACACGCTCGGCGAGGCCACGCTGTTTCCGCCCGATCCCAACGACAAGCCGGCTCCGAAGAAGAAGCGCGTGATTCGCCGCGTCACGAAGAGCAAGGCCGGGGAAACGCCGGAGGCGAGCACGAGCGCCGCGGCGCCGGCCGCCACGCCGGCTGCTCCGGCGGCGCCCGCGCCCGCTGCGCCGGCAGCGCCCGCCAAGGCCGCGCAAAGCGGCGGCGCGTCCGATCCGTTCAGCGCGCTGCGCTGATCTTCACGCCTCACATCAGCATTCGGGAGCCGACGATGGCGAAGAAAGAAAGCATACAAAAACGCTTGCAGAAAGTGCGGCCGCCCCGCGTGCAGCTCACCTATGAGGTGGAGCGCGGCGATGCGATCGAAGTGAAGGAGTTGCCGTTCGTCGTCGGCGTGGTCGCCGATCTGGCGGGGCAGTCGGAAGTCGAACAGCCGAAGCTGCGCGATCGCAAGTTCGTCAACATCGACCGCGACAATTTCGACGACGTCATGAAGGCGATCGAGCCGCGCGCTGCTTTTCAGGTGGACAACCGTCTGAGCGAAGCCGGCGGCAAATTCGCAGTCGATCTGCGTTTCAAGTCGATGGCCGATTTCAATCCGGACGAAGTGGTCGAGCAAATCGAGCCGCTGCGGCGCCTGCTCGAAGCGCGCTCGAAGCTTGCCGACCTGCGCAACAAGCTGGCCGGCAACGACAAGCTCGAAGACCTGCTCTCCGAAGTGCTCAACAACACGCAGCAGCTGCAGACGCTGGCGAAAGACCACGGCGGCGCGCCGGATCACGACAAGCAAGGCGAATAAGTACGGGGTGTGAGATGAATCAGCAAACGGCAGCAGCTCAACTCGCCACTGCGCAAAGCGGCGCCGAATCCACGCTGCTCGACGAGATCGTCGAGAAAAGCCGCGTGGCGAAGTCGGATTCCGAACACGCGCGCGCGAAAGACCTGATCGGCGAACTCGTGCGCGAGGTGCTCGACGGCACGGTGGTCGTCTCCGACAATCTGTCGGCCACCATCGACGCGCGCGTTGCCGAACTCGACCGCCTCATTTCGGCGCAGTTGAGTGCGGTGATGCACGCGCCCGAGTTTCAGCGCATGGAAAGCACGTGGCGCGGGCTCGACTATCTGTGCAAGGAGAGCAACACCGGCGCCACGGTCAAGATCAAGGCGCTGCATGCGCCCAAGCGCGATCTGGTGCGCGACTTCAAGACCGCGATTGAATTCGACCAGAGCGCGCTCTTCAAGAAGATCTACGAAGAAGAGTTCGGCACGTTCGGCGGCTCGCCGTTCGGCGCGATCATCGGCGACTTCGAGGTCACGCGCCAGCCCGAAGACGTGTACTTCATCGAACAGATGTCGCACGTCGCAGCGGCCGCGCATGCGCCGTTTATCGCGTCGGCGTCGCCTGAATTGCTGGGCCTTGAAACGTTTGCCGATCTCGGCAAGCCGCGCGACCTCGGCAAAGTATTCGATACGGTTGAATACGCCAAGTGGAAGTCGTTTCGCGACTCGGAAGACTCGCGCTACGTCGGCCTCACGTTGCCGCGTTTTCTCGGCCGCCTGCCGTTCAATCCGAAAGACGGCGCCACGGCGGAAGGCTTCAACTTCGTCGAGGACGTGGACGGCACCGACCACAGCAAGTACCTGTGGTGTAACGCGGCATGGGCGTTCGCCGCGCGTCTCACGGCCGCATTCGACGACTTCGGCTGGTGCGCCGCGATTCGCGGCGTGGAAGGCGGCGGTCTGGTGGAAGATCTGCCCACCCACACGTTCAAGACCGACGACGGCGAAATCGCGCTGAAATGCCCGACCGAAATCGCGATTACGGACCGCCGCGAAAAAGAGTTGAGCGACCTCGGTTTCATTCCGCTCGTGCACTGCAAGAACTCCGACTACGCCGCGTTCTTCGCCGCGCAATCGGTGCAAAAGCCCAAGAAATACAGCACCGACAGCGCCAATGCCAACGCGGTTCTGTCCGCACAATTGCAGTACATCTTCTCGGTATCGCGCGTTGCGCATTACCTGAAGGCGATGATGCGCGACAAGATCGGCAGCTTCGCGTCGGCGCAAAACGTGGAAGTGTTCCTGAATCGCTGGATCTCGCAGTACGTGCTGCTGGACGACAACGCCACACAGGAACAGAAGGCGCAGTTCCCGCTGCGCGAAGCATCGATTCAGGTGTCGGAGATTCCTGGTAAGCCCGGCGCCTATCGTTCCGTCGCGTTTTTGCGCCCGCATTTCCAGCTCGACGAACTGTCCATCTCGTTGCGGCTCGTCGCCGATCTGCCGAAGCCGGCCAATTCATAAACCAGATTCAGAAAGCCCGGGCCGGCCGCCCGGGCTAGCTGCTAAAACCACCTCTTTGGGGAGTCGATGAGTTATGAAGGACATCTATTTAAAATTCGGCAATCCGGCGATCAAAGGCGAGTCCGCCGATAAGGATCACGCTGGCTGGATCGAAATCGATTCGTGGAGCCACGCGATCACGCAACCGCGTTCGGCGACGGCATCCACCGCGGGCGGCCACACGTCCGAGCGTTGCGAACACGCCGACATGGTGTTCACGAAAGACATCGACGTGGTGAGCCCGCTGATTTATCAGCACGCCTCGGGCGGCACGACGTTCGACGAAGTCACGATCGACTTCATGCGTTCGGACGGTGAAGGCAATCGCATCAAGTACCTGGAAGTGAAGCTCAAATACGTGATCATCTCGAGCGTCACGCCGAGCGTCGTGGGCGAAGGTTTGCCGAGCGAGCAATTCTCGCTGAAGTACGCTGCCGTGCAGTGGAAGTACACGCAGCAGAAGATCGGCGGCAATCAGGGCGGCAATGCGCAGGGCGCGTGGAGCCTGACGAAGAACGACAAGACCTACGCGGTGTAATGCAGGTGCGCACGCCGTGGCGCCATGCCTGAAAGGGCCACAGCGCGCGGCGCGCGTTGCATGAACCGCTTCTTCGGACGCTGATGAAACGCTTCGAACCCAGCTTTCTCGACAAGCTGTTCGACGACGAACCGCATTTGCCGGCTTCCCCGGCGATGCGGCAATTGTCGTTGGACGAATTGAAAAGCACGGTCGCGCGCGACGTCGAGGCAATATTGAATACGCGCATTGCGCTGACCGAGCACGAGCTGGCTGCTTTGCCCGAGTGTCAGCGCTCCGTGCTCACTTATGGTCTGAACGACTTCGCGGGTCTGAGTCTCGCGAGTCACTATGACCGCACGTTCATCTGTAAATCGATTCAGCAGGCCATTGCACGGCATGAGCCGCGCTTGCAGCAGGTATCGGTCACACTCGAACTGAACGAACAATCGACCAATGCGCTTTACTTCGCCATTCAGGCGCTGCTGGTCGTTCATCCGGCAGAAGAACCGGTGAGTTTCGACGCAATGTTGCAGCCTTCCACATTGCAATACTCGGTGACGCGCGCACGCGCGAAACTGTAAGTACTGTTTTTTGTTTAATACGCCCGGCTTCAATACCGCCTGACTGTTGCCGTGACGCGCAACGGCGCGAAGAAGTCGAGCGCTGAAGGTTCGGGTGCGGGGATAGATAGATGGAAGAATTGCTGCCGTATTACGAGCGCGAACTGTCGTTTCTACGGCGCTATTCGCGCGATTTCGCCGAGCGCTACCCGAAGATCGCGGCGCGTCTTGCCATGTCCGGCGAGCACTGCGAAGATCCGCACGTCGAGCGGATGATCGAGTCGTTCGCATTGCTCGGCGCGCGCATCAACAAGAAGCTCGACGACGACTACCCCGAATTCACAGAAGCGCTGCTGGAAGTGCTGTACCCGCACTATCTGCGGCCCTTTCCCTCCTGTTCTATCGCGCAGTTGGGCACTTCCGCGGCGCTGAGCCATCTGACGGAACCGGTTGTCATCGAGCGCGGCACCGAACTGAAGTCGCGGCCCATTCGCGGTGTGCAGTGCCGTTTCCGCACCGCGTACGACGTCACGCTCGCACCGATGCGCATTTCCGAGGCGAAGTACACGTCGGTGGCCATGGCGCCGAGCGCGACGGTATTGCCGGGCAATGCCACCGCAATCCTGTCCATCACCTTTGAATCGACCGCTGCGCAACTCGACCTGTCCGCATTGAAAGTCAGCACATTGCGCGCGCATCTGCATGGCGAGCAGTCGTTTATCGCAGCGCTGGCGGACTGCCTGTTCGTCAATGCAATGGCGACCTATGTGGAAGCGGACCGGCGCGGCGTGTGGACGCCATTGCGCACGCCGCCTCTCGCGCAAGCGGGTTTTGATGAACATGACGCACTGATCGACTATCCGGCGAAATCGCATCCGGCTTACCGGCTTCTCACCGAGTACTTTGCCTTCCCGGACAAATTCAATTTCGCCGACTTTGACCTCGCGGCCATGACGCGAACCGCGGGCCGCTGCCAGCGCCTCACGCTGCATGTGGTGCTGAAAGAAGTGCGCAGCGATTCGCATGTGGCGCGCCTTCTCGACGCGTTGTCCGCGCACCACTTCCGGCTCTTCTGCACGCCGGTCGTCAACCTGTTCGAGCAGCACGGCGAGCCCATTCGCGTGAACCATCAGGCCGTCTCTTACCCGGTGGTGGCCGAAGCGCGCCGCGCTTTCGCATACGAGGTTTATTCCATCGATTCGGTCAAGCTCGTGAGGCAACAGGCGCATCAGGAGTCCGTGACTGAGTTCCGGCCGTTCTATTCGCTGCATCATGGAGAAGCGGCGCGCGCCGGACACTACTGGTTCGCGCGGCGCAACGATTGGGTTGCGCAAAAAAGCCCCGGCTACGAGACGGAGATTTCGATTGTCGACATCGACTTCGAACCGGCCGCACCGCAAACCGATACGTTGAGCCTCGATCTCACCTGCACCAATCGCGATTTGCCCGCGGGGCTCGCGGTGGGTCTGGAAGGCGGCGATCTGTTTCTGGAAGGCGGATCGCTGACCGGCAGCATCGCCATGCTGCGCCGGCCGACGCCGAGCGTGCGTTTCGAACGGGGACGCGCGGCGCACTGGCGGCTCATTTCACATCTTGCGCTGAATCACGTGTCTCTGGCGAACAGCGGTCTTTCCGCGTTGAAGGAAATGCTGGTGCTCTACGATCTGCGGCGCACGGCGGTATCGGCGCGGCATATCGACGGGCTTGTCGGAATCGAGCAGCGTGCGGCCGTGCAATGGCTTCCCGGCAAACCGTTCGCGACTTTCGTGCGCGGCATAGAAATTCGCCTGACTATCGACGAAGAACATTTTGTCGGCACGAGTCTCGCGTCGTTCGTGCGAGTGATCGATACATTTTTCGGGCTGTACGTGCATCTGAACAGCTTTGTGCAACTGGTCGTCGTGTCGAAACGCACGGGCGAGGAGATCTTGCGATGCAAACCGCGCAGCGGCGAATCGATCCTGGCGTAGTCGAGCAGCTTCTCGACGAGCCGCATCGCTTTGAGTTTTTTCAGGCGGTGCGCGTGCTCGAGAAGTGGTTCGCACAGCAAGCGCCGTCGGCCACCGGCAGGTCCGGTGACATCGTCGCGCAGCGCATTGCCTTTCGGAATTCGCTGTCCATGTCGTTTCCGCCGAGCGAAATTCACGGCGCGCAATCTTTCGACGACAACGGCGCCGCGCTAAAGGAAAAGCCGCAGCGCACGGAGGCGCTCGAAAACGGCTCGCTCGACAGAGTGGACATTACGCCGGCGTTTTTCGGTTTGCTCGGCGGGCAGGGCGCGTTGCCGCTGCATTACACCGAGCAGATCATCGCGCGCGAACAGATCAAGCGCGACCGCGCCGCGCGCGAGTTCTTCGATGTCTTTTCGAATCGGGCCACTGCGCTCTTCTATGCGGCGTGGAAAAAGTACCGCTTGCCGTTCCACTACGAACTGGATCGCGACGAACGCTATTTGCCATTGCTGCTTGCGCTTGCCGGCGTATCCGACAGCGACACCCGCAGCAGCCTGCAAAGCGGAGACGGTGCGCTGTTCGACGAAGCGATTGCAGGCTATGCACTGCCCGCGAGACACCGGCCCGTTTCCGCGGCCTACTTGCAACGCACGCTGTCGGACTACTTCAAGGTACCGGTGCGCGTCGAGCAGTTCGTTGGCAAATGGTATGACGTACCGCGCGATCAATTGACCGTACTCGGCAGTGTCAACGCGATACTCGGCGCAACGGCGCTGGCGGGCGAGCGCGTGTGGCAGCGCGACATGCGGGCACGGCTCGTCGTCGGCCCGCTCGACAAGGCGGATTACGAGGCCTTTCTGCCGGGCGCCGATCGCGCCGTGGCACTCGAACGCATGCTGACCCTGCTGGCCGGCGTCACGCTCGAATATGAAGTCTTGCTAGTGCTGCGACGCGAGGCGGTGGGGCCGACGCTGCTGAGTCAAGGCGCGCGCCTTGGCTGGGACGCTTTCCTCTCGACGCGCGACGCCGAGCGCGACCGCGCCGATGCCCGCTACGAACTGCACGTGATTCACTGACCATAACGATAGAACCTGACCGGATCGCACGACATGAGCACGTCCCTCAACACCCTCATCGCCAAACTCAATCCGACCTGCCGTCAGGCAGCGTTGCTGGCGGCGAACAACTGTCTCGCGCGCGGTCACTACGAGGTCGACCTCGAGCATCTGCTGCTGGCGTTGCTCGACGAACCGGCAAGCGATGTTGCGCTCGCGCTACGTGCAAGCAGAATCGATTCCCATGCGCTGCGCGCAGATATAGAACGCGAATTGCAGCGCGTGAAAAGCGGCAATACGCGCACGCCGGTGTTCTCGAAACATCTGATCGACCTGCTCGAACAGGCGTGGCTGATTGCATCGCTCGATTCACAGATCGGGCGCATCCGTTCCGGCCATTTGCTGCTTGCATTGCTGAGCGCGCCAGATCTCGCGCAGCTCGCCGAGCGCATGTCGCCGCTTTTGCGCGATGTACGCGTGACCGATCTGAAGCACAAATTCGACGAGGTGACGGCGGGCTCGCGAGAGGCCGAGCGCGGTCATGACGTCCAACGCGCAGAAGAAGGCGCGGACAATCCGGAAGTGTCGGCTTCGGCGCCGGGCGCGCCGTCGCCCACCCCCGCGCTCGATACCTACACCAGCAACCTCACGCAGCGCGCGCGCGAAGGCAAGATCGATCCGGTGATCGGTCGCGAAGGCGAGATTCGGCAGACTATCGACATCCTGATGCGCCGCCGCCAGAACAATCCGATCATGACGGGCGAGGCCGGTGTCGGCAAGACGGCGGTGGTCGAAGGTCTCGCGCTGCGCATTGCGGCAGACGACGTGCCCGCGCCGCTCAAAGGTGTGGCACTGCACGTGCTCGACATGGGCCTCTTGCAAGCTGGCGCGAGTGTGAAGGGCGAGTTCGAGAATCGCCTGAAAAATGTGATCGACGAGGTGAAGAAGAGCCCGCATCCGATCATTCTGTTTATCGACGAAGCGCATACGATAATCGGCGCCGGCGGTCAGGCAGGGCAAAACGATGCGGCAAACCTGCTGAAGCCCGCGCTCGCACGCGGCGAACTGCGAACGATTGCGGCAACGACGTGGAGCGAGTACAAGAAGTACTTCGAAAAAGACGCCGCACTCGCGCGCCGTTTCCAGGTCGTGAAGATCGAAGAGCCGAGCGAGACGCTCGCGGCGGCCATGCTGCGCGGTATGACGTCGCTGATGGAAAAGCACTTCAATGTGCGCGTGCTCGACGACGCCATCACAGAAGCCGTGCGCTTGTCGCATCGCTACATTAGCGGCCGGCAACTGCCGGACAAGGCGATCAGCGTGCTCGACACCGCATGTGCAAAAGTGGCGCTCGCGCATAGTTCGACACCGGCGGCAATCGACGATACAAAAAAGCGCCTCGAGCGCATCGACGCGGAAATTGCCGCACTCGAGCGAGAAGCGGCGAGCGGCGCGCAACACGAGGAACGGCTCGCGCAATTGCGCGAACTGCGCGAAGAAGACCTGAAGCATCTTGCCGACGACGAGGCACGCTACGACAAGGAACGTGCGCTCGTCACGGAGATCGTGGCGCTGCGCGCCGACATCGACGCAGCGCGCGTGAGCAGCGCCGACGCCGACGAGGCGCACAAAGCACAGCAGGCGCGCGAAACCCTCGCGCTGCGCGTGGCGGAACTGCATGCGCTGCAGGGCGCAGAGCCCATGGTCCCGCTGCAGGTGGATGGGCACGTGGTGGCTGAAATTGTTGCGTCGTGGACGGGCATTCCGCTCGGCCGCATGGTCAAGGACGAAATTCAGACCGTGTTGAATCTGCAGCCGCTGCTTGCCGCGCGGGTGATCGGCCAGGACCATGCGCTCGAAGCTGTCGCGCAGCGGGTGCGTACGGCCAGTGCCAATCTGGAAGATCCGAATAAACCGCGCGGCGTGTTCATGTTCGTCGGACCTTCGGGCGTCGGCAAGACCGAAACGGCTCTCGCGCTCGCCGACGTGCTATACGGCGGCGAGCGCAAGATGGTCACCATCAACATGAGCGAGTACCAGGAAGCGCACAGCGTCTCGGGTCTCAAAGGTTCGCCGCCCGGCTACGTCGGCTATGGCGAGGGCGGAGTCTTGACCGAGGCAGTGCGCCGCAACCCGTACTCGGTGGTGCTGCTCGACGAAGTCGAAAAAGCGCATCCCGATGTACTCGAAATGTTTTTCCAGGTGTTCGACAAAGGCACGATGGACGACGCCGAAGGCCGTGAAATCGACTTTCGCAATACGCTCATCATTCTCACGTCGAATGTCGGTTCGCAAGCGGTCATGCAGGCTTGTCTGAACAAGAGCGCCGAGGAGTTGCCCGATGCCGACGCACTTGCCGAAACGTTGCGTCCGCAACTATACAAAGCGTTTAAACCGGCATTTCTCGGCCGCATGAAAGTGGTGCCGTACTACCCGATTTCCGACGACGTGCTCGCCGAGATCATCGAATTGAAGCTGCAGAGAATTCGCCGCCGTATCGAATCGAATCACAAGGCCGTGTTCGAGTGGGACGAGTCGCTCGTCGATGCGGTGCTGGCGCGGTGCACTGAAGTGGACTCCGGCGCGCGCAACGTCGACCATATTCTGAACGGTACGCTGTTGCCCGAAGTCGCGCAGCACGTGCTGGGACGGATCGCGAACGGCGCGGCAATCGAGCGCATTTCGGTGCGCGCGACCGAAGCCGGCGACTTCGACTATGCCGTTGTATAAGCGGTCTTATGAATGCAAATTGATAGCTCCATGCCATGCCGATCAACTTGAACACGCTGCTTGCTCCCATTACAGAAGCTGCGCCCTGCGGCGAAGATCTGCTCTTTTCCGCCGATTTCGATGCGATCCAGCACGCGCGGCGTTTTGAAGACCCGTCGCTGGATCAAGGCGAATGGGTCACCGACATCAAGGAAGCCGACTGGCCTTTCGTGGTGGAGCGCTCCAGTGCGTTGCTGCAGACGCAGACCAAAGACTTGCGCCTCGCGGTCTGGCTCACGGAAGCACTCGCCATCGAGGAGGGCATAACTGGCCTCACACAGGGATACGCGCTGCTGACCGGGTTGTGCGAAAAGTATTGGGATGCAGTCCATCCGCTGCCGGAGGGCGACGATACCGAGTACCGCCTTGGCAATGTGGCGTGGCTCGTGGGACGAACCGGCGATCTGCTGCGCGCGATGCCGCTGACGTCGTCGCAAGGAAACGTGTACAGCACAATTGACTGGGACGTCGCCGCGCACGTGGCGCAAGCCGTGAAGCGCGATCCGGATCATGCCGACGACATCGCTCGCGGCAAGCCTTCTATTGAGCAGATCGACGCGTCAAAGCGCGCCACGCCCCCCGCGTTTTATTCGACATTGCTGGCCGAGCTGAAGGCTTTCGAAGCGGCGATGCTCGCGCTGGAACAGGAGTTGGACCGCCGCGCTGCCGACTCCGCGCCGAGCTTCCGTCAAGCCAGGGACGCGTATGAAAGCGTGTTCCGTCTTGCCGAACGCTTTGCGCGCGAGCTGGGCGTGAATACCCAGGCGCAGCAGGCACCCGCCCATGGCGCGAGTGCCGCGACGTCCCATGAACACGAACGTGCGGAGCCCACGTTCAAGACCTCTCTTCAACGCGAGGAGCCTGTGTTGACCACTACGCCGACCACCGCTATCGCAGGAATCCAGAGTCGCGCGCACGCGGTCGCGCAGTTGCGTGCCGTGGCGCGGTTCTTTCGCAGCACAGAGCCCCACAATCCGGCTGCATACTTCGCCGACAAAGCTGCGGAGGCCGCCGACATGCCGCTGCACCAGTGGCTCTCGACGGTGGTGAAAGACGACGGGTCGCTCGCGCATATACGTGAGCTGCTGGGTGTGAAGCCCGAAGAAAACAGCTAGATGCCCGCGTTGAAATGGAAAAAAGCCTGGCTGCGGTCGATTGACCGAGTCAGGCTTTTTTCATGTGTGCCGAGCCCGCGAGCAGGCTGTCAATATAGTTAGGACCCCGCGCGAAACTCAATACGCCGGTTGCGCGCGCGTCCATCCGCCGTATCGTTCGACGCGATCGGCTGGTCGGGGCCGACGCCCGTCGTGCTCATCTGCTGCGGCGGAATGCCCTTGGCGACGAGGTAACCCTTCACGGCATCGGCGCGTGCCTGGCTCAGCGCGATATTCGACGCGCGGTTGCCCGAGTTGTCCGTGTGACCGATGATCGCGACGGTCTTTGTCGTCATCTTCTGCATGGCCGCCGCCATCTGGTCGAGAATCGCGCGGCCTTGCGGCGTGAGCGTCGCGCTGCCGGTTTCGAATTCAATCGTGCGATTGGCGAGCGTCTGGTCGAGCAGGCCCTGCTCAGAGGCACTCACGCGCAAGCCGTTCTTGATCGTATAAGTCGGATTCAGTGCATTCGCCATGTCGCTCGCGAGTTGCTGGCGTTGCGACTCGTTGCGCACTTCGCCCTTCACGTCGATCTGCGTGCCGTCTATTTTCAACTGACCCTTGCTGATCTGCTTGAGTTGCGGGCCGATCAGCTTTTGCACATTTGTGGACCAGTTCGGCGGCGTCGCGACGTCGGCGACCTCGATCTGATCGACCACGTTAGCGGCGCCATACGTGTCGCGCAAACGCGCGAGCACAGCGGCTTTGGTGGCTTCGTCGGGCACTTTGCCGCCGACCACCACCTGGCCCGGCGTCGCGTTAGCGGGCGGCGGCGACGCCGTCACCGCGCCGGTGCCGGCGCCCGTCGTGCCGCTCGCGAGGCCCGCGGTGTTGAGCGCAGGCGCACTGGACGAAGCGGAGGGCAGCGCCGTCGTGCGAATCGACATGCCGCTGTTGTCGACCGGCGTGACGCGAGCCGGTCCGTCGTTGTCGGCGCGAGCGAGCGGGCTGACCAGGCCCATAACGAGCGGGCCCACGAGCAGACTCACGAGCAGCGCGCCTGAACGAGTGCGTGATGTGATCATCGCGTTACGCTCCCGTGAAGGCTTCGCGGAACGTGTCGATGCTGACGCGCAAGGACAGTTGCGGTTGGTCGAGATAGCTGACGAGCTTGCTGATGCCATGATCGTTCTGTGCGTGTTCGTCGATCCACTCGGGGTCGTCGATGTCGATGTTGTGTGCTGCATAGGCTTGCGGATCGACCACGCTGTGCAGCGTTTTCGCCGATGCACCGTTAAAGCCGATGATGAGCCGCTCGCGCTCCGCGATCGTGCCGATGAAAATGGCCAGTTCGAAATCCGCCTGCGCGACGAACGGCGCAATCAGTTCGAGCCAGAAAGCCGCGACGAGGCTGCGATAGAACGGGTCGTTGGGCAGGGGGAGCGTGAGCCCGCGTTCGAGATGCGACGAGCCGCTCTGCATGACCGGACGCAGCAGCGAACCCAGCGCGAGCATCGCGCCGCGCAGGCGCACCGGATGCCCGCTTGCAAGCAGCATTTGTTCGAGCCCGGCGAGCGTCTGGTGTTCGACGAAATCGTTGAAGGTGCCGTCATGCGGATTGCCCGGCCCTCCGCCGATTTCGATCGGTACCTGCGTTTCGCCGAGCGCCTGCAAGGCACCGGCCGGCTCGCTCGTGCCGAGCAGGGGCTTCATTTGTGCCGACACACGCGACCACAAACGCGCGAACGCGAGGGGACTGTGCGCGAGAAACGTGAGCGGCTTCTCGACCTCGAGCGCGGTGGCGGCAAGAAACGGGAAGCGTCGCGACGACTGGTCGTGACTTGCAACCATATGGCCAGCAATCGCGAGCTTGCTGCGCGAGCCGAGAAACGCGAAGTGCATGGGTTTCGCGTTTTCGTAGACGATCTTCCAGCGTGGATCGTCGGTGAGCAGCTCCATTGCTTCGGCGATCCAGCGGTCGAGCGTGGCGAGCAGCTGCGGGTTATGCGGGCTCTTTACAAAGTCGCCGCGCGAGGGAATCTTGCCGAAGTACGCGATCTGCGCCTGCACGGTCTGCGTCATTGCGCACCTCCTGTGTTCGAAACCGCGGCCGCGGCCGGCCGCGCCGCCGGCGCCGCCGACGCGACGGGCGCCGCACTACTGGCTGTGTTCGTGGCAGCGACGGAATTGGCCGCCGCACTTACGTCTGCCACCGAAGAAGGCAGACGCAGCCCGCGCAGGCTTTGCTGCTGCGGCGCGTCGCTGCTGCCGCCCGAGGCTTGCGACGTGCTGATGATGCGCATGCTGACCGCCACCGTCACGTTGCCTTGCGTCCACGACAGATCGAAGGTGCCGTCCGGGCGACGCTTGCGCTGCGCCGAATTGATCAGCTTCTCGAGACCGTAGCGGCCCGGTTCGTTGACGAGTTGCAAGGTGCGTCCGTCGAAGGTCGTAGCCGACAGCGTGGCGCCGGGCGACCCCGACGGATTCGGCCACACGAAGTTGGTCCATTGCGGCGGCGTGTTGCGGTAACGCATCTGCTGGCCGTCGATGGCGAGCGTGTACTCGGTCGTGCCGCTGCTCGGCTGCGGCTGGATCTGGAACACGGTCTGCGGTTCCGCCGAGCTCTGGCCTGCCGACGCGCCCGCCGCACCGCCCGCAAGCGGCGCGACCCAGCGCGCGAACCCATTCGTGAAGTCCGGCGTGAGCGCGAGGCCCATGTCGCCCCATGTGCGCGCTGTCAGCGTGTCGCCGCGGCGCACCGCGAGCGGCCCGAGCGTGGTGCCGACGAACTTCGCAATCGAGCCGTCCGGGCCGAACACCTGTGCGATTTCACCGGCACCGGCTTCCACCTTCGCGTCGCCGGCAAACGGATATTTGCTGGCGAGCGAGTTCTGGAATGTTTGGTACACCTGTGCGTTCCACACCTTGTTGACTTCGACGCTGGCAGGCTGGATCACCACGGCATAAGCGGCCATCAAAGGGCGCACGAGCAGCGGACGCAGCGCTTTACGCTGCGAATCGGTGAGACCCGTCAACATCTGCTCATCGACATACTTGAGCGAATCCGCGAGTTCGGAGCCGCTGCCGTCGAGCGTCTGCTGCATGAGCTGACGCGCGCCCGGTCCCGGATCGCCCTGGTTCTTGATGACGTTAAAGCGCGTGCGGACCTTGGACAACGTGTCCATATAGCCCTTGAGCATCGAGCCGTTGTCGCCCGTCTGAACAATACGCCCCAGCGCGGAGAATTCCTGTCCGATGGGACCCATCGGCATTTCCACCGGATTGCCGTTGATGTCGATGTTTGCGTTCAGCTGGCCGGTCGGCGCGCGGGAGAACCATTGCTTGAACCAGCTCGTCACGCCGCTTTGCGCGCGTTTCAGGCTCGCGTTGAAGAGCGACGGGTTGTCCCACGAAGTCTGGTCATACGCGGTTTCGAGTACTTTGCGGATCGGCGAATCCTGCGGGTCGCCGAGACGGTTCATCGCGTCCACAGCCTGCCCGAAGCTGCCGAAGCTCTGCACCGCGATGCCTTGCATGAACTTCTGCCAGTGCATTGCATACTCGGTCTTGTACATCGTGACCAGTGCTTTCTGGATCTGCTCGGGGCTGCCTTCGAGCGTCAGGTCGTCATGCGCGGAGGTGTTGAGCACCCAGTCTTTCGCCTGCAATTCCTTCGTCGCCGCCTCGCGAATCGCGGGCTGCACATACTGGAACCACGCTTCCCGCGTAAATGTGCCGGGAATCGCGTAGCTGCCCGCCACGAGCGTCGTATTGTTCTCGCCGACGATGCGCGCGATGGTCATCGGCGCGAAGCGGGTGGAGGCGCGCGCCTTGATCTCCTCATAGACGCGCTGACGCGCCGGCATGCCGCGCACTACGCGACGCAGGTTCTCGCGAGTCTGATCGACGAGGCCGAGGTTCTGGTCGATCATCGGCCAGTCGTCGTCGGAGACGCGGGACAGGTAGAAGGTGATCATGCGCTCGGCGCTGCGGATCATTTCGTCGCGAGGCATGTTGCCGCGATTCGTTTCGAGCCAGCCGCGCCAGAAACGCGCCACCTGGTCGGTCAGGTGAGCCGTTTCCACGTGACGCTTGTCGCTGAGCATCAGGTACGTCTTGAGCGCGTTGTATGCGTCTTCCACATTGGTCGGCGACGCGTCGCTGTAGAGGCCGCCCTGGCCGTTCGCCGTCATGGCGCTATGCGTCGAGACGGGAATCGCGGCGGCGTCCGGTGTGCGATTGAGCGGCGCGAGCTGATCCGGATGCGCGTTGACGTCCTTGAGGAACGACGCGAGGTTCTGCGAAACCGGATCCAGCAGAATCTGGCGCACGCCGTTGTAGTACTCGGTCAGAAGACGCTGTTCGAGACGATCGCCCTGATACAGGCCGAGCGAAACAGCGAGCGGCTTGTCGCGGCGGAACTGTTCGAGCTGATCGATACGGTCTTCGAGCACGTCCATTGCCTGCAGTCGCGATTGCAGGTCGTTGCGGTTCTGCTGCAAACGCACCACGTTGTCGAGATCGGCCTTGACGTTCTCCGCGAGTTGCTGATTGTTGACGGTCGACCATGTCCAGCCGCCGAGCGCCAGCGCGAGCACGGCGACGAAGCCGAAAAACGTTGCGTAGCGCATGCGCGTCTTTGCGGGGCTCGCGAATTGCCTGACCGTTTGCCGGTCCGCGAAAATGACCTTGGAAAAGAGGTCGCGCAGGAAGAACCCGTTCTTTGAGAACGCGCTGTGCGGCTTCGGCATGCTTTCGGCGCTCAGGCCGAAGCGGTTCGCGATGCGCGTGGCCGCGGCGCTGCTGGTTTCGCCTTCCTGCAAGGCGCTCGTGAAATAGAAGCCGCGGAAGATCGGCTTGTACTGGAACGGGTTTGTTTCAAACAGCGTGGCGAGAAAGGCGCGAAGCGCGGGCTTGATCGTGGAGAATTCGAGCGGGAAGCTCAGTTGGCCCGGCGAGAGCTTGTTGCCGCGGTTGATCGACATCTGCGCGACGCTGATTTCTTTCAGGCCGTCATAGAGTTCTTCGAAGTGTTCGTCGAAAAGGCCGACCACGTCGCGCTTTTCATCCGGCTCGTAGGGCAGGGTGGCACCCCACACGCGGTCGTATTCGTGACGGTCGCTGCCGCTGAAGAATTCGGTGAAGCCTGTGATCAGGTCGGCCTTGGTGAACATCACGTAGACCGGCGCGAACACCTCCAGCTTTTCGGTCAATTCCTGCACGCGCTGGCGCAGGTTCTTCGCAAGATTGATCGCGAATTCAGGCTTGCTGCTGGTGAGCTCCGCAATGCTCGCGGTCACGATGATGCCGTTGATCGGCGCTTTGGGCCTGAACTTCTTGAGCAGGCCGAGAAAGCCGAGCCATTCGGTACGGTCTTCCTCATGCACGGAGTAGCGTCCTGCCGTGTCGAGCAGAATGCCCTCTGTCGTGAAGAACCAGTCGCAATTGCGCGTGCCGCCAATGCCGTGGATCACCGCGTTGTTCTTGTCGGCGAACGGGAATTGCAAACCCGAGTTCAGCACGGCGCTGCTTTTACCCGCCGCGGGATTGCCGATCACGATGTACCACGGCAGTTCATACAAGGCCGAGCCGCCCGACAGCTGGCCGATCTTTGAAGTCTTGATGGTTTTGACCGCGTCGACGAGGCGCGTGCGCAGCACGTCGAGTTCCGCCTGGCGCGCCGGCGTGGGCGCCGGGCCCGCGTCGGCACTCTGCTTTTCCGCCTGCTGCTCGAGCATTTCGCCGAGTTTATCGTTCGCGCGACGCGCGCGCAGGCGGCGCGCCACCCATACGAGCAGCCATAGCGCGACGAGCGCAGCGAGCGCGATGGCCGGCCACATCAGGTCGATCTGCAGTGTATCGGCGCCGACGAAGAGGACCGCAGCGAGCGCGAGCAGGCCGATGATCGAGAGCGTGCGTGGATGGGTCAACACGTTGAGAAAGCGTCGCATAAGCCGTTCAGATCTTGGTGATATATGTTGTGGCGCGTGCTGTGGCAAACGGCATCACGAGAGGGGCGGCGTTTGAAAATGGCGTGAAAGAAAACGAAAGCCGATTCATGCGGAGGACGAAAGCGGCTGAATTGTTAAATCCGCAATCGACGGCATCATGAATAGCGGCGGGGCGTATGCGACTGCGTATGCCGGATTGCGGTTCATATTGCCGCTTTTTGCCAGAAATATTGATTGAACGCCCCATTTTCCAACCTCTTGTGCCGCTTCGCCTTAATGACCCCGCCCGAGGACGAAGCCGGGTTTGTGATATTCAACGTGCCCGAGATCCATCATTTTCCAGCGGCCGCCCCATGTCAGACCGACTTGCTCGGCTGTTTGTCCATATAACTGATAGCCTCGCATGGCCCAGGGATCTTTTTCTGAAATGACGAGCTTGCCGTCGCGCAGAAACGCATTGTCCGCCGCAAGACCGTATTGGTGATAGCTTTGAAACGCAGCGGCATTGGTCACATTGCTCCCAATTTGCGCGAGCCGGTTTTGCCGCTCCGGACTGCGATAACCTTCCAGCAGGGCCATTTCGTAGCCGTACTGCTCATGCATGATTTTGTAGACGAGCAATAAACGCGTTCGGAAATCGGCGTCGAGCAAATTCCAGTCGCGGCTTGCGTCCTTCAGCGCCGGCCGGATCTGCTCCACCTCCCGCGTGGCGAACACCTCCGGCGGCAGCGGCGGCGGGGGCACGAGCTGTTCGCCGTTCAATAAAGCAGCGATTTTTTCGTCCGGTACCCGCGCGGTGTCGTCAAATTGAAATAACTGACGGCCGCGTAATCCCAATGCCACCAATGGCGGCGTCGCAAGAATACCTGTGGTGGTAAAAATCAGCAAGCGCCGACGCGCCAGTAATTTTTTCACGTCAACCACGGTGGATTGCGAAATTCTTGCCGAGCGGGCTAATTGGCTGCGGGCGCGAGATGCACTGCTCGATGCGCGGCGCATAACACGCTCGTGAATCGTCTGCGCGGCGCCTAATAAGGAAGCACGCACTGCCGGCAAAAGCAGCATTGCCGCGATGAGGACCGCGACGGCGAAATAGGCAAGAAGTACTACGGCAATCAATGGCTACCCCGGAAATTGGAAACAATTGTATTTTGTAATGCTTGCTCTTAGAATCAGGCCTGCTCGGAGAGGAGCCGGAGCGGTATTATCACGGCGAAATAATCCAGGATTCAATGAGACAGTGAATGAGTGCGCCGGAAAATTCAAATTCCAAAGCCCCGCCAAGCCTGTTATCCGATAAGGCTAAAGGCGCCGACGGCAATGGTTCGCGAATTCTTGCGAATCTGGAAGGCTGCGTCGCGCCGCCTGCCGAAAAAACACGCCGGTCCAGAACGCCGCTTGCGCTTGGCGCCTTGCTCGTGATTGCGGCGGGCGGTTGGGGCGCGTGGCATATGCAGCAGCGCGAGCAGAACGAAACGCTGGCTGCGGCGGCATCGGCGAGCGCCGTGAACATCGCGAAGGCGGCCGCGCCGGCATCGGCCGTGAGCGACGCGGTGCAGGTTGCCGCGAATGCGCGGGCAGCAGCGCCTGCCTCGTCACAAGCCGCGACCATCATCGCCGACGACAGCGACAGCAAAGCTGCCGCCACCTCCGCGTCGGCAGCGGCGGGCGCGACGGAAAGCCGCTTGTCGCGCGCGCTCGCTGCCGGCGCGGAGCCGACGAGTGCCTCCGCGCCGGTTGCTTCGATTGCTGCAGCCGCTTCAGCCGGCGCGTCGGGTTCAGCGGCGCAGCCGGCCACGTCAACGCCGAAGCACGACAACCGTTCGGCGATCGCGAGCACGAGCAGACACGAAGCTACGACGCGCGGCAAGAAGGAAAGCGCCACGGCCAGTGCAGGCGCTCATCGGTCCACCACGACGACTGCCGTCGCTCAATCGAAGAAGTCGAAGCCAGACACGTCGTCGAAAGATGATTCGGACGCCGATCTATTGGCCGCGCTCGTTGCACGCACCAAACCGGCCGATACGAAAACGGGCGGCAGCAATGCCACGACTAAGGTGGCGAGCGCCGCGCCCGGCAACGCGAAGCTCGCCGAGCGCGTGAAAGAGTGCGGCCAGCGAGGCTTTTTCGAGGACCAGTTGTGCCGCTGGCGCGTGTGCGACGGCCATTGGGGCAAAGACCCGGCTTGCCCGGGCTCCACGCCGCAAGCGCGTCAACCCTGATTGATTCGCCGCATAGGCGGCGTACCGGACTGAAGGACTGCGAAGCTCGTGTCGTTTGCGAGCTTCATTGACCCTTCGGTTTGATTTCGCTGCCTTTCCGTCTATGATGAACCTCCCGAGTCGCACACCGATGCGATAGAACAGGAGACATCAATGAAGCGGTTTCTCGTGGCATTGAAGTATGTAGCAAGCGTCGTGACTGCTCTCGCGATTGCGGCGTGCGGCGGCAGCAATCTGAATCCTCCCAATCCCCCGAAAGTCATTATCGACAGCGACTACAACACGCTGAGCGACGACGGTCAGCTCGGCGTCATGGCGGCGCAATTGCAGGCGCAAGGATCGTTGAAGGTACTCGGCATTACCGTGGTATCCGGCAATCAGTGGTTGAAACAGGGCGTGGCGGATGCGTTGAAATCCGTGGAGCGGCTCGGCGTCGAGAAGCAGATCGGCATCTATGCAGGCGCCAACTATGCACTGTCGCACGATTTCGCCACCATTCAGGCGGAAATGGCGCAATTCCCCGGCGGCGACGGTTATCTCGGCGCGTGGGGAAGGCCCGAGCCAAAGTCGGACAGCGACCTCGTCGCGCCGCCCGACGGCTTCGCGACTCACACCAAAGTGCAGAGCAAAAGCGCGGTGGATTTCATCGTCGATTCAGTGAAGCAGAATCCCGGCGAAGTCACGATTCTTGCTATCGGACCATTGACCAACATCGCGCTCGCCACACGCCAGCATCCTGAGATCGTGCCGTTGATCAAGCAGATCATTTATATGGGCGGCGCGATCGACGTGCCGGGCAATACCACGCCGACGGCGGAATTCAACTGGTGGTTCGATCCTGAAGCGGCGAAAGAGGTGTTGCGCCTGCCGATCAAACAGGTGGTCGTTCCGCTCGATGTCACCGACACCGTGAAGATGGATAAGGCGCTTTACGATCGTGTCGCGCACGACCCGACCAAACAGACCATCATTACCCAGTTGTTCAAGACGCTGAACGGTTATGGCTTCGACGGCAAGAACGGCTTCGAGACGAACCCGAACTACACGACGAACATCTGGGACACATTGACGCTCGGCTATCTCATGCACCCTTCATTTGCGACGCAGACAGTGGACGAGTGGGTGGACGTGGACACGAGCTTCGGCGCCAATGATGGGAAAGCTACCGGCTATCCGAGTTCTCCGCCGGCCGGTGTGCAGAAGATGACGATCATCAAGCGCTTCGACAACCAGAGCTTCTTCAATTTCTATGTGGACTTGCTGACGCGACCGGTGCCGCTGCCAGGCTGACGCGTCGATACTGCTGCGAGCCTGCATTGCACGCGCTTCATGCGGGATGCAGGCCTCGCAACAACTGGCGCACGCGCGACAGGTCCTGATCGACGTGCTCGGCCTTTTCGAACAACTCCGCGAGCCAGTCGACAAGGGCACGCACGCGCGGTGACACGTGCCGATTCTTCAGATACGCGACGGAGACCGGCATCGGCACCGGCTTCCATTGCGGCAATACTTCGCGCAATTCTCCCGAGTCCAGGTACGGCTGCGCGGCAATCCGCGCCGGTTGAATCAGCCCGTGGCCCCGCAGACCGCAGGTGAGATAAGCCTGCTCGTCGCTGACCTTGATGAACCCATTCACCTTGACGCTTCGCGCCTCGCCGTCCACTTCGAAATCGAAAGCGACCTCGCGGCCGTTGTGCGGCGACATGCAATTGACGGCGACATGTCCGCGCAAATCGTCGAGACTCGTGGGCGTGCCGTAGCGCGCGAGGTAAGCGGGGCTCGCGCAGGTCACGTGTTCGAGCGTGCCGAGGTGCCGCGCCACCAGATTCGAGTCGGGCAGTTCCCCGAGCTGAATGCTGCAGTCGATGGCTTCTGAAATCAGATCGACGGTGCGATTGCTGACGCCGATGGCGAGGTCGAGGTTCGGGTAGCGCGTATGGAAATCGTCGAGGGCGGGCAGGACGATTGCGCTTGCCACCGCGCCGGGCATTTCGATGCGCAGGCGGCCCGTGAGGTTGTCGGTGGCGTGACGGATGCTCGCTTCCATCTCGTCGATGTCGGCGAGGATCTGCGCGCACCGTTCATAGTAGGCCGCGCCTTCCGGCGTGACGCTGATACGCCGGGTGGTGCGGGCGAGGAGCTGCGTGCCGAGCAGGGCTTCCAGGTTCTGGACGATAGTGGTCGCCGTCGCACGCGGAATATTCAGGGATTCCGCCGCGCGGGTGAAGCTGTTGGTGTCCACTATTCGGAGAAAGATGCGCATTGCTGTTATTCGGTCTAGCATTTGGGCTTCTCTTTTCTGTTGTGGTTTTTTTGTCTGTGGTTTGGGTTTTTTTAAACCCCTTGGCCTTTCCTTGTGTTCGTGTCGGTTTATTGGTGTTGCCCCTGTGCGGGGCGGCACCTACTTTCTTTGCATGCCGCAAAGAAAGTAGGCAAAGAAAGCGGCTCACACCGCCAGCTCATAAGTGGGTCCCCTGGCTTGGAGGGGGCAGTGGTGCATCTGGAATCGGTGTTCCCGCACATTCTGCGTTGGTGACAAGGCAGTCATTCCTCCCGCCTCGCACTGCGTGCTCGCCGGAACGGTTCACTTAAACCCACCCGCTCTCTGTGAAACCCACCCGCTCTCTGTGCGCGCGGAGTGCTCCGGAAACCCAATGGAAGAGAGACGGTTTCACCGGAGGGCGGCGTTGAGAACGACCGCCACGGCGCGCGCAGCGCCGCCGGAGGAATGACTGCCTTGTCACGAGCGCGCAATGTGCGAGGGAATAGATTCCAGATGCACCACTGCCCCCTCCAAGCGAGGGACCCACTTATGAGCTGGCGGTGTGAGCCGCTTTCTTTGCTTACTTTCTTTGCGGCGGCAAAGAAAGTAGGTGCCGCCCCGCACAGGGGCAACACCAATAGACCGACACGAACACAAGGAAAGGCCAAGGGGGTTCAAAAAGAACCCCTAGCCGAAGCCGAAAAAAACCTGATTCACTTCCGCAAGGAATCCATATCAACCACAAACCGATACTTCACATCGCTCCTCAACATCCGTTCATACGCCTCATTGATCTTCTGCATCGGAATGATTTCGATGTCCGAAGTAATGCCATGCTCGCCGCAGAAATCCAGCATCTCCTGCGTCTCGGCAATACCGCCGATCAGCGAACCGGCCAGCCGGCGGCGCTTGAAAATCAGGCTGAACACTTGCGGCGACGGATGATCGTGCTCCGGCGCGCCCACCAGCGTCATCGTTCCATCGCGCTTCAGCAGGTTTATGAACGGGTTCAGGTCGTGCTGCGCAGCCACCGTATTCAAAATCAGATCGAAGCTGTTGGCGTGGGCTTCCATCTCTTCGGGATGCTTCGAAATGACCACTTCGTGTGCGCCGAGGCGCTTCGCATCCTCGATCTTCGACGCCGACGTCGTGAACAGCACCACATGCGCGCCCATTGCGCGCGCCAGCTTCACGCCCATGTGGCCGAGGCCGCCGAGGCCGACAATGCCGACCTTCTTGCCTGGACCCGCGCCCCACGTGCGCAGCGGCGAATACGTCGTGATGCCGGCGCACAGCAACGGCGCGACGCCGGCCGGATCGAGGTTCTGCGGCACGCGCAGCGTGAATTCTTCGTCGACCACGAGCTGCGTCGAATAACCGCCGTAGGTAATTTGTCCGTCTACGCGGTCCACGCCGTTATAGGTGCCGACAAAGCCGTTCTCGCAGTACTGTTCGAGGCCTTCCGCGCAGCTCGCACAGGTGCGGCACGAATCGACGAGGCAGCCCACGCCGACGAGGTCGCCTACCTTGTACTTCGATACTTGCGGACCGACCGCGGTCACGCGGCCGACAATCTCGTGACCCGGCACCACCGGATAGACCGTGTTCTTCCATTCGTTGCGGGCCTGATGCAGGTCCGAGTGGCAGACGCCGCAAAACAGCACTTCCATCTGCACATCATGCGCGCGCAATTCGCGGCGCTGGATTTCGAACGGGGCGAGCGGCGCGCTCGCGTCGGTCGCAGCATAGGCATACGTCGTGCTCATGGGGGGCTCCAGCAAAGAAGGTGATGTTGAAAGAGGCCGGCGACGGGCAACGCGCGTCGCGCGTGCGGCCAGATTGCCGTTGCAAGGGATCGCAGCGCCGGGCCGCCGCGCCGGATCAAAGCGCAAGGCGCACGGCGCAACGCCGGCCACAACGGCGAACTCATCGAAGATGAACTGCCGACCCGCAGCCACGAAGCGCGGCGAAGGTCATGCGGCAGGGTTCCCATGGTAGAAGCCCGCGGCGAACCCGTGAATACCTGAATGTCTTGAAGATTTGCCTAAAACTCCTGGCACACAGCGCGGCAGGCAGTTTGGTGCTAAATTTCGAGCATTATTCTCTTAGCCGTCACTATATCGTCATGTCACCGCATTCGCCTCAATCTTCCTCGTTTTCTGCTCCGAGTGCGGACGCACACGCCGCGCAGCAGCGCCTGATCGAAGTCTTCGACATGCTCGCGCCCAAACAGGGCATGACGCGTTCGAGCCTGGAAGGTGTCAATCTGATGCGCGCGAACACGCCGATGCCGCGCATGCCGGTCATGTACGAACCGAGCATTGTGATCGTGTGTCAGGGGCGCAAGCGCGGCTATCTCGGCGACCAGGTCTTCCAGTACGACGCTCAGCAGTACCTGGTGTTGTCCGTGCCGCTGCCGTTCGAGTGCGAGACCGAGGCGAGTCCGGGAGAGCCGTTTCTCGGCATCTCCATTCGAGTGGATCTGACCATGGTCGCCGAACTGCTCATGGCGCTCAACGAAACACAGGGCACCGCGCGCAACGAACCGCTCGGCATTTACTCCACGCCGCTCGATCCGGCTTTGAGCAGCGCCGTGCAGCGCCTGCTGGATGCCCTCATGTCGCCGCTCGACGCGCGCATTCTCGCGCCCGGCATCGTGCGCGAAATCTGCTATCGCGTGCTGACGGGCGAGCAGGGTGACGCGATTCGCGCGGCGCTCACGCATCAGAATCATTTCGGGCGCATTGCGAAGGCGCTGCGCCGCATTCATGCCGATTATCACGGTGCGCTCGACGTCGATACGCTCGCCGCGGAAGCCGGCATGAGCCTCGCGGTTTTTCACGCGCAATTCAAGGCCGTGACCGCGACTTCGCCGATGCAATACGTGAAGACCACGCGTTTGCATCACGCGCGTTTGCTGATGGTGCAGGACGGCTTGAACGCGGGCGCGGCAGCGGCGCGAGTGGGGTATGAAAGCGCGTCGCAGTTCAGCCGCGAATTCAAGCGTCTTTTCGGCCTGAGTCCCGTGGATGAAGTCAAGCGCATGCGCGCCATCTACGACTCGCCGCCGCCGCGCGTCGTGAAGCCTGCCGCGCGCTACGTGACGGCGGTATAGCACAAGGCGCGGCGCGCAAGTTCGCGCCGCGCCCTGAGCTCGCTAATTGCCGCTCGCTTTCGCGTCCGCCTGATGGGCGTAGTGCGAGCGCTTTTCCTCGTACATCAGCAGATCCGCGCGCTGCACGCCCGCTTCGAGACGGTCGCCGCGTTGACAGGTCGCCATGCCCATCGAAAAGCTGAGCGGCGAGCCGGGATAGAACTGATTGTTCATGTCGACGAGTTGGCAGATCGCATCGATCATCGCTGCGCCGCCGCGCTCGTCGGTGTTCGGCATGAGAATCGCGAATTCGTCGCCGCCGATGCGCGCGGCCTGAAACGGCGGCTCCATGGCTTTCGCGAGCACTTCGCCGGCGCGGCGCAGCAGTGCGTCGCCGGCCGCATGGCCGAGTTGATCGTTCACGCGTTTCAGGCCGTTCAGATCGGCCATGATGATCGTGACGGGCCACGGTCCTTTGCGCTCGAGCCGGTTGAGTTCGTCGACATAGAACGAGCGGTTGCGCAATTTCGTCAGCACGTCATGCTTGCCGAGGAATTCGAGGTACGCCTCGGCCTTCTTGCGCGCGGTGATGTCGGTGAGCGCGACCAGCACCAGGTCCCAGTTCGCTTCATGCCCCGGCAGCACGGAAAACTGCAGATGCACGTGCACCTCGTCGCCGTCGAGCGAATAGTTCAGTACTTCGCGTTGCTGGAACAGCTTGCCGTCCCATAGATCGAGCAACTGCTCACGAAAGTGCGGACGCATGTCGTCGCGGAACACCTCCGGCAGACGCGCGAGCAAGGTCTTTTTGTCCGGAGCGGCGAACATCTCGATCGTGTGCTGGTTCACGTCGAGCACATGAATCTCCTGCATGCAGCGCTCGACGAACTCCGGATGCACGTCGGTGAACACGCGAAAATCGCTGATGCCCGCCGCGCGCGCCTGATCCAGCAGTTGCTTGACCGCGCTGAAATCTTCCACCCACAGCGAGACCGGGGAATGTTCGAAAAGACCGCGCGCGTATTGCTCCGCGAGCGTCACGCGATGCCGCGCGCCCTCCAGTTCGGTGATGTCCTCCACCGACACGAGCACACGGTCCCAGCGTTCTTCATGACCGGGCAGCACCGAGCCCTTCAGCAGCACGTCGAGTCGCCGTCCGCCGAGCGTGTAGTTCACTGTCTGGCTCGTGAAGTGCAATTGCCCGGCCCACAGCTGACAGAGTTCCTCGAGATGAGTCTTCAGCATATCGTCGCGGAATACGGCCGCGAGGTTGCCGTTGAGCGTGTCGAAATCGGCGGCCTCGAATTGCGTCAGCGTCTTCTGATTGACCTTGACGACGCGAATGCTATGCGCGCATTGCGCGACCCGTTCGGGCACCGCCTTGAAATACGCGCGCAGGTCGGTCACGCCCTCGGTTCGCCATGCCTCGAACAGATCGCGCACGCCGCTGAAATCTTCCACCCACAGCGAGACGGGCGCGAGATCGAACATTTTCGAATCGTCGGTGGCGGGTTTCGGTGCGCCAGGCAGAATATCCAGCATGAGATTCTCGTCGCGAAAAGTCCGGCTATTCTACGACCGCTTCGCGTCGATCTAAAAACAGGCGTTGATGTGCGATGCTCGCACCGGATCTCGCCGGGCGCGCGTTTTTCTGGCTTGCTACACTCGGTTTCGCTCGTCGCGCCCCAGAGCTGCCCTGTGCGTTACTGACAAATGACCGACATGAAGCCTTCGTTACTGATCCTGATTCCCCTCGACGACATGAGCCGCGCTCGCATCGAGGCCGAGTTCGATGTCGTCTACGCACCGGATCCGGCGCAACAGGCCGCGGCCATCGCCACGCACGGTCAGGCGATCCGCGCGGTGCTGACGAACGGTACACGAGGGCTCGCGGCGGCGGAGATCGACGGCCTGCCGCAGCTCGAATTGGTCAGTGCGCTCGGCGCGGGCTATGAAAACCTCGCCGTCGACCACGCGCGCTCGCGCGGCATCGCCCTCGCCAACGGAGCGGGCACCAACGACCACTGCGTCGCCGATCACGCGTTCGCGCTGTTGCTGTCCATCGTGCGCGACGTCCCGCAGCTTGACCTCGCGACGCGCGCGGGCGTGTGGCGCGACGCGTTGCCGATGCGCCCGGGCGTCTGCGGCAAGCGGCTTGGCATTGTGGGACTCGGCAACATCGGCGAGAAGATCGCGCGACGCGGCGCGGGCTTCGACATGGAGATCGGCTACCACAACCGTCAGCCGCGAGCGGGCGCGACGTCGCGCTATTTCGACAGCGCGCTCGCGCTCGCGCAGTGGAGCGACTTCCTCGTGATCGCAACGCCAGGCGGTGCGGGCACCTATCACCTGATCGATGCGCAGGTGCTGCAGGCGCTCGGCCCGGCCGGTTTCGTCGTCAATGTTTCCCGCGGCAGCGTGGTCGATACCGCCGCGCTTGCCGCGGCGCTCATGGCGGGCACCATTGCGGGCGCTGCACTCGACGTCTACGAAGGCGAGCCGCAGCCGCCCGCGGCGCTGCTGGACCTGACGAACGTCGTGTTGACGCCGCACGTCGGCGGCAGATCGCCGGAAGCGATCGCGGCGTCGGTCGAGAACTTCTTGCGCAACGCAAAATGCCATTTCGCCGGTGAACCCCTGCTCACGCCGGTCTGACCGACGCGAGCCGTCCGTTCCCGTTCTCCCCCAGGTCTCTGGCGCGTCCGCTTGGTCAGCACTTGCGAGAAGTGCAATAGCATGGCGATAGATCGATAATGATTGCCCCGCGCCACAGCCAAACCAAATAGTAAGATGAAACGGAGAGATGCGCTCATTGCATACTCGCTAGGCGCTTTGCTGGGCCCGACTCGCCTCGCTCGCGCAGCGGCACGCAGCCCTCGCGTGGTTTTCCTCAATCCCGGCGAGGCCGTCGAGCACGGCACCGGCCAGCATTGGCAACTGGTGTCGCAGTTCATGGGCATTGCCGCGCGGTCTTTCGACATGCAACTGGAGGTGCTGTATGCGGAGCGCGATCATCTGCTGATGCAGCGCCAGGCGGAGGAGGTCGCGCGCCGCGCCGACGCGCCGGATTACGTCGTCATCGTCAACGAAAAAATGGCCGCGCAGCCGATGCTTATGGCGCTCGCGCGCTCGTCGGCGAAGGTCATGGTGATTCATAACGACGTGACGGCGCGGCAGCGCCGCGAGATCGGCGACGAGCGGCAGCGCATCCCGAACTGGATCGGCACCGTCACCGCCAACGCCACGCGCGGCGGCTATCGGTTGATGAGCTATTTGTGCCAGCGGCTCGCCGGCGCGCCGCCGCGCGTCATCGGCATTACCGGCGATCCGAACACGCCGGTTTCGCAAGAGCGCGCCTCGGGCGTCGAGGCCTACCTGGCGGGCGCGCGCGGTGCGCGCACCTATCAGCTGGTTTTCAGCGACTGGAGTTACGCGGACAGCGAGCAGAAGGCGCGCGTGCTGCTGGCTCGCTACCCGGACACCAATCTCGTGTGGGCGGCAAACGACTCGATGGCACTCGGCGCGCTGAACGCCGTCAAGGCGCGTGGCGCGCCGGTGCTGGTGGGCGGCATGGGCGCGTTGCGCGGTGCGCTGCGCAGCGTCGCCGAGGGCGGCCTTGCCGCCATGGTCGGCGGCGACTACTTCATCGGCGCCTGGGCAATGGTGCTGCTCTACGACTACCATCGCGGCATGGATTTCGCCGCGTCGGGAGGCGCCCGCCAGACGCTGGACTTTCTGAGCGTGGTTCATCAGGGCAACGTCGATCGCTTTAGCCAGGCCGTGTTCGATCACGGCGACAGGCTCGATTTCACGGTCTTCTCGAAGGCGTTGCATCCCGAGCCGGGCCGCTACGACTTCAGTCTCGCGCGGCTTGTCGGCCCATTCGCCGGAGCCGTGTGATGCGTCCATTTGCACTTCCGCGTGTGCGCTCGCTGAATCTGCACGCGAAGCTCATGCTTGCGCTCGCGGTGCTCGTCGCGGTGGTCGCCGGCACGTCCGCCTACTTTCTGATCGAGCATCAACGCGAGCAGAAATTCTCCGAGCTCGAAGAGCGCGCCGCGCGCATCTCCGATCTGTTCAGCCGCTCGCTTGCCTTGCCGCTGTGGAATGTGGACCGCGGCGCGATCAGTGCCCAGCTTGCCGCGCTTGCGCCGAATCCCGAAGTCGTGCGGTTCACGGTCACTGCAGTCGGCTATGGGGTCGTGGCCGAGGTCAAGGGCGCGCGTCGTGCCGATCCGGCCCACGACGTGGTGCGCGTGCGCGCCATCGAGTATCAGCCGCCCGGCGATGCGCCGCGCGAAAAGCTCGGCGAGGTGCGCGTCGAGCTTTCAACGGCATTGGCCACACAGGCCATGCGCGACGCACGCGGCGCGATTCTCGCGACGATCGCCGCCGTGGTCGCCACGCTCTACGCAGCGACGCTGGTGCTGCTGAACGGCATGGTGCGCAGCCCGATCAACCGGCTGGAGGAAATGGTCGACCGCATCGCGGCCGGCAATCTGGACGTGCGCTGCGCCGTCGAATCCGACGACGAGCTCGGCCGGCTCGCCGCGCGCGTGAATGCAATGGCGGACCGCCTGCGCGAATCGACGGCGCGCCTTTATGAAAGCGAGCAGAAGTATCGCAGCATCGTCGAAAACGCCCTGGAAGGTATCTTCCGCCTGCATCGCAACGGCTGGCTCGAAGAGGCCAATCCGGCGATGGCGCGCCTGCTCGGCTACGACAGCGCGCGGACGCTGGTGGCCGCGGGAACGCGCGAGCCCGACAAGCGGCCGTTTACGCGGCAGCAGGTGGAGGGGCTCTTCGAGCGTCTGGACGGCAGCGGCGAAATCGCCGAACTCGAGCTTCCGCTCGCGCGCGCCGACGGCACGGTGATCTGGGTGCAGTTGAGCGCGCGCGGCGTCGCGGATTCGAGGGGCGCGATCGTTCGGCTCGACGGCTTCTTCGCCGACGTCACGGCGCGCAGGCAGGCGCTCGACCATTTGCGCCGTCATCGCGACGAACTGCAGGCGGAAGTGGCCGAGCGCAAGCGCACCGAGCAGGAACTGCGCGCGTCGCGCGAGGAACTGCGGGAACTGTCGTGGCACCTCGAAGTGATTCGGGAGGAGGAGAGAAAGCGCATCGCGCTCGAGGTGCACGATGAACTCGGCCAGCTTCTGACCGCGCTCAAGATCGATATCTCCTTGCTGCAGATGAGGCTCGCCGGCAATCCGGAGGCCCAGGGCAAGACCGACGCGATGCGCGAACTCATCGAAAGGACCATGTGGATGGTGCGCAACGTCGCCAATCATCTGCGCCCGGCTGCGTTGAATTTCGGCCTTGTTTCCGCGCTCGAATGGCTCGCGCAGGACTTCAACGCGCGCTACTACATTCAGTGCACGGTCGTGACGCACGGCGACGAGCCGGTGCTCGAGGACGCGCGCGCCACCGCCATTTTCCGTATCGCGCAGGAGTCGCTCACCAATGTGGCGCGGCACGCGCGGGCGTCGCATGTCGTGTTGACGCTGCGTTCGGGCGAAGGCTTCATTGATCTGGAGATCCGCGACGACGGCTGCGGCTTCGACCGGGACGCGGTGTCCGCGCGGCAACGCGGCTCGTACGGCCTGCTCGGCATGGCCGAGCGCGCCCGCCTGATCGGCGGAGCGCTCACCATTACGAGCAGTACGAGCACCGGCACGGTGGTCGCACTGCGGATTCCCCTGCCGGACGACGTGCAGGCCCCGGTCGGCTAACTCAGCCGCATGCGCCGACTTCGCCGCACGCGGTGCAGAAGTCGCAGCCGTCCTTGCGAATCACGGCGTTGGCGCCGCACGACCCGCATTTGCGCCCGAGCATCGTATGCAGCCCCGGCATCATGCCGGGCTGGGTCAATTCGGGCGTATCGGCGCCGGCGGGATGCGGGCGCATGCCGAAGTCCGCGGACAGCGCCGTTTCGCCTTTCATCTGGCCGCGCGGCAGGCGGGCGAGCAGACGCGACGGAACCTGATTGCCCTCGGCGTCGAGAAAGCCGCGGCGATGCAAGATCTGCTGGATGGCAAAGGCGAGCGCGGCCACTTCGGAGTCGTGCCAGCGCGGCGTGCGGTGACCGTCCAGACGCTGCACTTCGCCGAGCCGCACCTGCCCGCGGTCCCACGACACCTTGCGCATGTCCTGCAGATTACGCGCGACAAAACCGCCGCGCGCGGCGAGCGACAGCGAGCGCATGGTCGCCGTGATCCATTGCTGCGATTCGTCGCGCTGACCGGTCGGAATGAAGAACTCGATAGGCCGCTCGATTGTCACGTCCTCACCGCCGAGGCGTCCGGTCACCTCGATGAACGACACCGCCACATAGAGCGACTTCTTGCCGGCCTGCGTCAGGTACTCGACCTTTTCGATGATCGCCGGCAACTCGCCTTTGGGCCGATGGTCGATTGCGATTCGCAGCGGATCGAGGTCGCTTTCGGCGAGCGTGTCGTCGGCTTGCGCCGCGCTCACGCTCAGCACAGCGCCGAGAGTTTCGTTCGGGCGATAGGTGGCGAGACCCTTGAGGCCGCTTTTCCACGCATCGAAATAGAGGCTTTCGAAGGCTTCGAACGGATAGTCGGCGGGCACATTGACGGTCTTCGAGATCGACGTGTCCACGTAAGGCTGCACCGCGGCCATCATGTCCAGATGATCGCGCGCGGACATCTCGAGCGCGCTGACGAAATAGTCCGGCAGCCGGCGCACGTCGCCGCCCAGCTCGCGATACAGCCGGTACGCGTAGTCTTCCACGTCGAACGATTCGCGGCCGCCGTCGGCCATCACCTTCATGCGCGTGTAGGTCCACGAGAAGGCCGGCTCGATGCCGTTCGACGCATTGTCCGCAAACGCGAGGCTCACGGTGCCGGTCGGCGCGATAGACAGCAGATGGCTGTTGCGGATGCCGTCGCGGCGAATCGCCTCCTTGATGTCCTCGGGCAGGCGCGACGCGAACGTGCCGGCTTCGAGGTAGCGCGCGGCATCGAATAGCGGAAACGCGCCGCGTTCCTTCGCCAGTTCCACCGACGCGCGATACGCCTCGTCGCGCATCAGCCGCGCAATCCGCACGGCGAAGTCGCGGCCTTCCTGCGAGTTGTAGCGCAGGCCGAGCATGACGAGCGTGTCGCCAAGGCCCGTAAAGCCCACGCCGATGCGGCGCTTGGCGCGCGATTCGTCGTATTGCTGCGGCAGCGGCCACAGCGTGACGTCGAGCACGTTGTCGAGAAAACGCACCTGCGTGCGCGTGCGTTGGGCGAGGCCGTCCCAATCGAATGACGGCTTGCCGCCTTTCATTTGCGCGAACGGGTCGAGCACGAAACGCGTCAGGTTGAGCGGCCCGAGATTGCAGCAGCCGTAGGCGGGCAACGGCTGTTCGCCGCAGGGATTGGTTGCGCGAATGGTTTCGACGGCGCGCAGGTTGTTGTCCTCGTTCATCCGCGAGATGAAGACGATGCCCGGCTCAGCCACGTCGTAAGTCGAGCGCATGATGCGCTCCCAGATCTCGCGCGCGGGCCGCTCGCTGTAGACCCACATGCCGTCCTCGCGCTGCCTCACGTCGCCGGCCGCGCGCAGCGCCGGCGACGGCTCGGCGCGGTGCACGAGTTGCCACGGCTCGTCTTCCTCGACGGCGCGCATGAACTCGTCGGTCACGCCCACCGACACGTTGAAGTTATTCCAGCGTCCCTTCGAATGCTTGGCCTCGATGAACTCGAGCAGATCCGGATGATTGCAGTCGAGCACGGCCATCTGCGCGCCGCGCCGCGAGCCAGCGCTTTCCACCGTGCGGCAGGAGGCATCGAACACATCCATATAACTGCACGGCCCGGACGCCGACGAACTGGTGGTACGAACGCGCGCGCCCTTCGGCCGGATCGCCGAAAAGTTGTAGCCGACGCCGCCGCCGCGCCGCATGGTTTCCGCCGCTTGCAGAAGCGCGACGTAGATGCCGGGCAGGCCTTGTTCGTCGACGCCCTGAATGGCGTCGCCGACCGGCTGTACGAAACAGTTGATGAGCGTGGCCGCGATGCCGGTGCCCGCAGCGCTCATGATGCGGCCCGCGCCCAGTGCGCCGTGCCGCAGATTGTCGACGAAGAGCGCTTCCACCGACTCGCGCAGCGCCGCCGGTTCCGCCTCGGCGACGCCGCGCGCGACGCGCCGGAAGACGTCGTCCGCGGATTGCTCGTCGCCTTTCGCGTATTTCTCGAGCAGGACGTCGGTGGAAAACTGTTGGGGAGCGACTAGCGGAGCGGGGGGTGCGCTGGCCGCGCGAGTGTCCGGCCGGGCCGACGGATGCGGCGTGTCTTCTGCCATGGTGTGCCCTCAAACGGCGCCGTGCCGTGCACGGCGCGATGGGTGGAGATGCGCGTCACTTTACGGCCCGGCGTCGGGCCGGCACGATGACGTGACGCAAGCAGGTCCACCTTAGCGCACGTGGCGAAGGGCCGCAATCGGGGCAGGTTGGTGCGGCTACGGCCTTGGGAACGGTGTCATCAGGGCAAACACAAGCAGGCGTGAGCATGCGTAGCGGCGCAGACCTCAGACTTCCGCAGGCAGCGCGCCGAGGATTTCCGCGCAGATCATCGCCGACGCATTGGCGGGCGCCGGCCGCTCGGCCGGCTTGAACACGGCGTCCCCGCGGCGGATCTTGCGCCGCGACACCGCGCAGGTTCCCGACGTGTGCGCCGATCTGCGCCGCCACCGCTGTTCGCCGTAATGACATCGTCCGGGCTCGACCCAGCGGATCACCAGCGTCGTGTCGGAGCGCTCGAGAATCTCGATGCGTACGCCGTTGGTACCGTCAAGGGGGATGGACTCCAGGGTCATCATCGTCGGCTCCGTATTTGTGGGTGTGCCGAATTTAGTCCCGCGCGCGCTGGAGAGCCATTGTGCGCACGTTGAAACACTGTTCCCCAATTAGCAACAATCAGACTTGACTTTCGACTGCGCTTGAACTGGCGGGCCTCGCCGAAGGGCACGCCGCGCGAAAATGAGATAAGAGCGCTTTTTGCAACGCAGTGTTGTAGCGGGTGAGACAGCCAAAAGCCGCCGACAGGGCCCTAGCCGCGCTTCCTTTAAGATGTGAGGGTCATCATGATGCGAGCGCGTCCAGTTTAGCGGGTTTGCTTTTTGCGAGTTGGCTCGCGCACATACCGGCATCCCAACACGAGTACACATGAATTCACGTCCGCCCGCTGCCCAGCCCGAATCGACGCGTCAGCCGCATTCCTCGCATCCTACGCAGTCCCTCCTGACGCCGGAGCGCGTCAAGAAGCAGAAGGCCGCTTCGCTGGCGCTTTACATCGGGCTCGTGCTGCTCGCGCTGTGGGTCGTGCGCGACTTTCTGCCGGTGGTCGGCTGGGCCGGCGTGCTGGCGATTGCGCTCTGGCCGCTCCTGCGCAGGGTGGAAGGCAGCCGCTGGCTGACCGGGCGCACCACGCTGATTGCCGTCGTGCTGACCCTTGCCATCGCGTTGCTGGTCGTGCTGCCGGTGGGGATTGGCATTGCCCAGGCGTTGCGCGAAGCCCATGACCTCTCGGACTGGTTCAAAGCCGCGCAGGAGACCGGCATTGCGATGCCGGACTTCATCCACCGTTTGCCGTTCGGCGCGCACGAGGCCGAGGCGTGGTGGCAGGCGTATCTCGCTGCGCCCTTGCGCGATTCGGCGGCGATGAAGGGCTTGCACAGCACCACGGTCGTCACGCTGGGCCGGCACTTCGGCGCGCGCGCCGTGCATGCCGTGACGGTGTTCGCGTTCATGCTCGTCACGCTGTTCGTGATCTTTCAGGCCGGGCCGCGGCTGTCGGGCGCGCTGGCCCGAGGTTTGCAGCGCGGCTTCGGAGAAGACGGCGCGCAACTCGTCGAGCGGATGGCGATCGCCGTGCGCGGCACAGTGTCGGGACTCGTGGTGGTCGGACTTGGCGAGGGCGCGCTGCTCGGCGTCGCCTATTTCGTCACCGGCTTGCCGCACGTCGCGCTGCTCGCGCTCATCACCGCCATTGCCGCGATGCTGCCGTTTTGCGCGCCGATTACCTTTGGCCTCGCCGCGCTCTGGCTGTTTTCGCAAGGCTCGGTGGCCGGCGCGATCGGTCTGCTGGTGTTCGGTTCGGTCGTGGTGTTCGTCGCCGAGCATTTCGTGCGGCCCGTGCTGATCGGCAGTTCCACGCGGCTGCCTTTTCTGCTGGTGCTGTTCGGCATTCTGGGCGGCGCGGAGACTTTCGGGCTGCTCGGCCTTTTTATCGGCCCCGCGCTGATGACGGTCTTGATGGTGCTGTGGACCGACCTCGTCCAATAGCTGCATGCGCGCAGTGCTGAGCTCGCGCGCCGCTTAAGGCCGCTGATTCGACGGATGGTCCTGCGCCGGCAGCCGCGCGCAGCCGAGCGTGTATTTCAGCGCGCCCGGCAGCAGCGCGCTCCAGACATCCCACGTGTGGCCGCCGTCGATAATGCGCAGCGCCGCGGGATTGCCCGCCATCCGCAATTGCGTGTAAAGCAGTGACGCGTCGGCCTGGATCGCGAGGTCGTCGTCGCCGGCCGCGATGAAGATGGGCACGCGATACGGCCGGCTCATATAGCGCTCCCACTGCGCCGGGTAGTTCAGCTCGTGCCAGATGCGCGGATCGAACTGACGCTCGCCGAACACGCCCACGCGGCGCGCGGCCGAACCGCGCGGCGGCTCGTTTACGTAGATGGCCGGGCTCAGCAGCAGCGCGCCGCAAAAGCGCTCCGGCTGCGTCATCACATAACGCAATGCGCCGAAGCCGCCCATCGACACGCCGCCGATCATGCGCCCGGCGCGCTGCGTCGACACCGCGTAGTGGGTTTCGATCTCGGGCAGCAGGTCGTCGAAAAACGCCGTTTCCATCTTTTCCTTGCGGTCGACGTACCAGTCGGTGCCGCCTTGGGGCATCACGACCGCGAGCGGCGGAATGTCGCGATGTTCGATCAGCGCGTCGACGGTGCTTTGCAGATGGCCGTGGCTGATCCAGTCGTTCGCGTCGCCGTTGTTGCCGTGCAGGAGATAGAGCACGGGAATGCGCGCGGCGTCAGGACGATAGCCCGTCGGCAGATAAACCGTGTAGGACCAATCGCGCCCGAGCGCGGGCGAATGGAAGCTGCGACTCGTCACCGTGCTGGCGAACGACGAAGCGCCGCAAGCCGCCGACAGAACAGCCAGCGTGAAGTGTAGGAATAGACGCATGTGAAGTAAGGAGCAGCCACGCCGGAGGACGCGCGGCCGTCATGCTATCAGCATCCCAAGTGGGTTTGACCACGGCGGAGCGCAAAGGCTCACGGCCACGTCCGAAGCCGCGCGCCCACCATGCGCGTGACGAGGCGCTTTGCCGGCTCCTGCGCACGCGCGACGGCGAGGAGCGCCGTGACTGCGCAGGCGTCGGCGAGCAAACCGAGCGGATAGTTCAGATAGCCGTCGGTGGCGGCATACAGCAGCGAGTCCACGACGAGCGAGATCACCGCGCCGGCGATAAAGCACAGCAAGCCCTTGCGCCCGATCAGACCGATGAGCGGCAGGGACTGCGCGAGCTTGCGTGCCCAGCCGAGCTCGATCAGATTGGCGACGAGCCACGCAATGGCGAGGAAATTGACCGCGCGCAAGTAGGAGAGATTCTGTTTGAAGCTCGGATCGAGCGGCTCGCGTTCGATAAAGAGCTTGTAGTAAGCCGCCACGGCCACCACGGCGCATGCCGCAAGCGTCGCGAGCCAGCCGAAGCGGTGTTCGCTCACGCGCTGATACGCAGGCTGGCAGCGCGCGAGCGCGCCGAGCACGAACAGCAGTTGCCACGCGAACGGGTTGAAGTCCCAGTGCATGTCCGGCGCGGCCGGCAGATACGCGTTGATGGCCGGCGCGCCGGCCCACAGCGCGACGCTGCCCGCGAGCAGCAGCCAGGGTTTGCTGCGCGCGAGCGGCAGGATCATCGGCACCAGCAGCGCGAAGAATGCATACATCGGCAGCACGGAGGCGAGATAAGGCTGGCGGCGCAGCAGCAGGATGTCGCGCAGTGCGGCGACCGGCGCGTCCATCAGGTCGTCGAGGTCGGTGATGGCGAGATTCGGCGCCTCGATGCTGAATGCATTGAGGACCGCGCTCACGAGCAGCATCAGACCGGCGGTCACGAGGAATGCGCGATAGATTTCCAGCGAGCGCCGCAGGAAGCGGTTGCGCGCGATGGTTTCGCTGCGCCGCTCCGCGAGCGCCGCGTAGGCCGTGGCGGTGGCGAAGCCGCCGAGGAACACGAACACCTCCGCCGCGTCGCACAGCGCGTACGCGTGCAGCGTGACGCGCGACAGGATGCTTCCGCCGATGTGGTCCACCACGATGATCAGCAGAACGAGGCCACGAAAAAAGTCGAGCTCGATTAAACGCGATTGCGACGGTTGCATTGTTTTTATGCCAAAAGCAAGCCCCGTGCGACGGCGCGCTCTTTCAGCGCGTCGGGCGTCTCACAAGGCTTTGGAATAGTGGATGGATGCTGCGGCTGCGGCCCGCATTGGGCGCTGGCATGCCGCTTTCACCGGCTCGGGCAGGAAGGCTTGCCCGGTGCAGTAAAAATGACTCCGGCGGCACGGCGGAGTTCCGCTTCTCATGCCGCGAAAGTCAGCGATTATATTTCTTTCTGTGACAAGTCTGTTTTCAGTCGCACACTCGCAGACGCCGCCCCGTGGGAACACAAGCGGAATAGGCGTTTAAGGACAGTGGAGATTTCGCAACGTTTTGACATATCCACGCGGTCCCCAATGGACGGACGCGTTGCGGCGTGTGAGGATTTCCGTCAAGCGCGTCGGGTTTTCAGAAGCGCGCTGTCGTAGAGTCAAGAAGAAGGCGTCAGATCGAGTTAGGCCCATTGCTCGAGTGCAGGGGGATCGTCATGAACAAGCAAGTGTTCGCGCTGGCTGTTTCTGTCGCTGTGTTCGCCGTCTCCGGCGCCCCGGCCTCGGCGCAGACGAGCGTCACGCTGTACGGCGTGCTCGACGAAGGCATCAACTACACCAATAACGCGGGCCGCGGACATGTCTACGAGCTGGCGAGCGGTGACGCGCAAGGCAGCCGCTGGGGACTCAAGGGCGCCGAGGAACTGGGCGGCGGCCTGAAGGCAATTTTCCAGCTCGAAAACGGTTTCGACGTGAGTTCGGGGCGTCTCAATCAGGGCGGCCGGATGTTCGGGCGTCAGGCGTTTGTCGGCTTGAGCGCGGAGCGCTACGGCGTATTGACCTTCGGGCGGCAATACGATTCAGTGGTCGATTATCTCGCGCAAAGCACGGCGAATGGGAATTGGGCCGGTGCGCTGTTCTCCCATCCGTATGACAACGACAATACGGATAATTCGTTTCGGCTCGATAACACCGTTAAATACACGAGCCCCTCGATTAGCGGATTTCAATTCGGCGGGACATACAGTTTTAGCAACGACACGAATTTCGGCAATAACCGCGCCTATAGCGTAGGCGGGCAGTATGCGTATGGCGGCCTGCTCGTCAGTGCCGCCTATTTGCAGGCGAATAATCCGGGTAATGGCGCAAACGGCGCGATTACAGCTAACGACGCGAGCTTTGTCGCGGCCCGTATGCGCGTATTCGGCGGCGGCATTACCTATAGTTTCGGGCCGGCCACGGCGGGCTTCGTGTACAGCAACTCGAACTATCTGAATCCGACCGGCAACGGTTATCTCGGCACCACGCCGCTCGTGCCGCCCGGCGTGTTGTTGAACTCGTTGAAATATCAGAACTTCGAGCTGAACGGCAAGTATCAGATTTCGCCGATGCTGTTCGTCGGCGCGCAATATGTGTACACCATCGAAAATTACGATGCGTCGGGCGGCGGCGTCAAACCGAAGATTCACTCGTTCGGATTGATGGCGGATTACAACCTGTCCAAACGGACCGACGTCTACATCCAGGGCGAATATCAGCAGGTGACAGGCGACTCGACGTATTCGATACTCGATGAAGCGTTTATACCCGGCACGCAGTCGCCGTCATCGACATCGAAGCAGGTGGTGGTGCGCGCCGCGATCCGGCATAAGTTCTGACGCGGCGCGCCGTTGGCCGCATGAATAAAGCCAGGCTGAAGGTCAAGCGGTCAGAAGGTTTTGAACCAGAATACCGACCATCACGCCAGCGGGAATGCCGAACGTCCTGCCGCGTAGCGTGGCGCTCAGGTCTTCGTCCAGAACGAAGCTGCTGCGGCGCTCGCGCCAGACCGTTTTATATAGAAGCGGCCTCGCGTCGGCGATAAAGAGCGAAATGACCACCGTCGCAAAAACCTGCTGGAGCGCGTGCAGCTTCGCCATGACGGGCAAGAATTCGCCGCTGACGCAAAACAGCACCATGATCGCGGTGGCGACCACGGCGCCAAAGAAAAAACCGCCCATGAAGCGGTTGGCTGATGTAAGAGAATCCACGTGAGCCTCGACTTCTTCATCGCCCGGATGCGGGTTGATGAAGCAAAACATGCTGAAGAGAAAGTGTTCCGTTGAGCTGCCCGGCGGGGCCGCGCCGGGTCGGACGTGGCGCGCGGCCGGTCAATCTCGGCAGAGGCCCAAGAATATTTTCTTTGCGTGCTTCGACCTATCGTCCGTTTCCTAAAGAGGCTTCGGAAAAATCCTAAAGCGTGAGGGCGGCGCCTTGCGCCTGCACTGAACTCCCGAGGAAGCAGCGGCTCAAACCGGTCGCTCAGCACTTTCCACGCTGGGCGTTCCCATCGCCGTACATGAGCCTGGCTTCTTTCACGGAGATTTCATGAGTAATCGCGCGACGCAGATCCTTCCTCATCATCGCTATGTCCATTCGCTCGGTGCGCCGCTTGCGTGCGTGCAAGGCACGATCACCAAGGTGTTCGCGAGCCCGGACAACCACCACGGCGCAAACCATCAGCACCTGATCGTCCGGATCGACAAGGTTTTGAAGCTGGAAGGCGGCACGCAAAACCTCGTCGGCACGGACGTATTCGTTGCCGTCCGATTCGGCGACAACGAAGGACTCGCCGAGGAGATTCCGGGCCTGCAAGCCGGCCAGCCGATCGAGGTGCAGGGCGAATACATTCCCGAAGCGAGCGCCTATCCCACCAGCGATAACGCCAACCCCGTCCTGCCGGTGCTGCACTTTACCCATCATCCCGTGGGCTATGTGCGATATGCCGGGCAGTACTACAGCTAGCGCTCGCTAGCCCGGCGCGCCGCATCGCGTTTTTCGAACCGCCGGTTCAAGCGTTGGTTCAAGCGCCGGTTCAAGTTTTGGCGTCGGCGTGCCGTTAAGCAGATGGCGCTGATGGCCCGGCCCGTGGGGCCGGTGCTTTGGCACAGGGTTGTGCGCGCAACCGGCGAGCAAGGCTGTGCGTAAAGTTTGTATCAGACTGTGTGGCGCGCCGCGTTTTTTGTGAAACCCACTTTACAATCCGGCTGGAAATTTAAGCGCAATCGGGCCGCGTCGGCGGAAAAAACGGCTGCCTCAGGCGCCTGAATCCGCCGCCACGCGAACCGCGCTCGCCGCTTCGCTCACGCGAAGAAGGCGAGCGCGTCGGCGAATTCGCATGGCGAAGCGGCCAGGCAGCAGGCAGCATGGCGGCGTCCGGGCCGCCTATAGGACAAGCAGGAGTCGAACATGATGGGAAAGCGTTTCGACAGGGCAATGGCGATGAGCGTCGCCGGCGCCTGGCTCGCGCTTGCGATGAGCGGTTGCGCCAACGTCGCGCAACAGGGGGAGCAGACCGGCGCGGCTGCAGCGTCGGGCGCAACAGTGGCGGGCGCCGGCGGCCTGCAAGCCACGGGCGCAATGTCCGCGTCGGCGAATCAGCCGAACCCCGGCGGCGCGGTTCAGGCTGTGCCGGTAAGGAAAGCCCCGCCGCTCGTCTATCGCGTGAAGCGCGGCGACACGCTCGCGCGCATCGCGCAGCATCATCATTGCAGCGTCAAGCAGTTGCAGGCGTGGAACGGCCTGAAAGCGTCCTCGCGTTTGAGGAACGGCCAGGTGTTGCGCGTCGCATCGCCGGAAACCGTGCAGGCGGTCAATGCGGCAGCGGCTGCCGCCAAAGCGGCCGCTGCGGCGTCGGGCGCGCCGGGCTCGCAGGGGGTGGCGGCCCCGGCTTCGACCGCGCCCAGTTCTGCCGAAGCGCGCGAGGTCGCGCAACAAACGCTGCGCCGTGCAAACGGTCTGTCGCTCGCCTGGCCCGCGGGCGGCCGGGTCGTCGAAGCATTCCAGCCGGGCGAGACGCGCGGCATCGAGATCGGCGGCAAGCCGGGCGACCCGGTTCGTGCGGCCGCCGACGGCAAGGTCATGTACGCCGGCACGGGCTTGAACAGCTACGGCAGTCTCATCATCGTGCAGCACAACAAGGACTTTCTGACCGCGTATTCGCATAACCGCAAGCTGCTCGTCAAAACCGGCGAAATCGTCCGGCAAGGGCAGCAGATTGCGGAGATGGGCGACGAAAACAACTCGCGCGTGTCGGTCGGCTTCGAGTTGCGCCGCGACGGCAAACCGGTCGACCCGATGCCGTATCTGCCGCAAGGACGCGGCTAGGAGCATGCGGCCGGGGCGGTTTCAGTCGAGCCACCTCAGCGCCGCCGCGACAATCGCCTCGGGCGCGTCTTCCTGCATCAGATGACCCGCGCGCGGCACAGCCTGAAAACGCGCCTCCGGAATCAGCCGGGCGAGACGCGTGCCGCGCTCGAGCGGAATCCACTGATCCTCTTCGCCCCACAGAATCTGCGTGGGACAGCGCAGCTGCGCATAGCGCGGTTCGACCTCGTCGGTATAACGTTGGTCCATTTGCGCGATCTGCCGGTAAAACGCGGCCTGTCCCGTTGCGCCGAGCCATGGCGTGACGTAGGGCGCGAGTTCCCCGGCGGTGATGTCGCGCGCAATGGCACCGCGCACATAGGCCTTCACCACGGCCTCGTGGATGTAAGGCGGCAAGCCCGCAAATGCATCGCCGTGGCGGCGCACATGCTGCACGAACGGCGAGCCCCAAGGCGCCAGCGCGACCGGGTCGATCAGCGTGAGACTACGATAGTCGCAACCGTCGATAAGATGCGCGCGCAACGACGTCGCGCCGCCGAAGTCATGCGCGATGACATCCGGGCTCTTCAATTGCCAATGCTCAAGCAGCTCGGCAAGCAGGACGTTCTGCACGCCGAGCGACACGTCCTGGCCGTCGCCCATCTGCGACTGGCCATAGCCGAGCAGATCGTAGTCATGCACCGTGCGAATCTGCGCGAGATGCGGCGCAATGCGATGCCACACATAGGACGAGAACGGCGTGCCATGCACGAGGACGAGCGGCGGTCCGGTTCCCGTCACATTGAAGCGCACGGTTTGATCGCGGAACGTGTAGGTTTCGGGAAGCGGCCAGTCGGTCATGGCAATGAGCGGCGGTGACGAGGTCCCTTTACCTTAGCAGGGCTTGCGCGCGCCTGCATGACGGTTTCGCGTGGTGCGTCCGGGCCGTCGCGCGCGCAATGAAAGGCGATGGCGGCATGCGACGGCGCGCGTCCCGCAAAAGCTCACCTTTGATTTGCTCAGCAAAACCAGGCAATTCGCGCGATCGGACGATTCGGCGCGCGCAGTGCGCTGGGCTCGCGCACCTGTTGCACCGATCATCTTTACAAATCCAGCATGAATCGCCGTCAAACACGGCGATTTCGGAACAGCATGGTCGGAAAAGCCTGGTAATCCTCTGTAAATCGATACAGACCGCGACTTACTCAGCGTGCTCCTTAACGGTGAGGAAATCCGGGAGCCGCGGCCTGCGTCGGCTTACCTGGTCTGTACGCCGCGCAGCACCTGCGATACCTGTCCATGCAGATGCAGAATGCCCGGATCGGCCTGCAACAGCGGCAGATAACGAGGCAGAAAGCTGTTGTTCGGCTGATCGGCGGAAAAGAGGCCGGTGACCGCTTCCGCTGCGGCAAGCCGATCGGCGGCATCGGCTTCCTTGTCGTCGAGTATTTCGTCGACGTTTGCGATGACCGTCGACAGCGGCGTGAGCCAGCGAAACCCCGAACCGTTGATCAGCACCTGCAGAAACGCCGCGGGCGTAACCGGGCCGAATTCTTTTTCATACGCCGCGCGCTCGTGATCGAGGATCGCCTTATGCAGCGCGAGCAGCGGCTTGCGGATGTCCGAGAGGAACTGGGTGCATTGCGGGTCGTTCATGATGCGTCTCCTTCGGATGTCGGTGCGGGATGTCAGTGCGGTCGGGTCCATGCTAGCAAAAATGCTCGCCGTGAGCCGCCCTGGGTGCCTCTCGCAACAGGGTGTGCACGCTGCAGGCGAATTTTTCGATGCACGGCTACAATCGCCGGACCCCACAGCACAGTCGCGCAATGCCTGAGGCGCACGAGGGCGGCGGCATTTTTGCCGAGCCGCGCATCGGCATCGCGTATTAGTCCGGACACTTGAATAAACGCGGCACGTCCTTGCGTTTTGCTCGGTGAGCCGGTCTAAACAGGCTGATAAAGATAACCCCACAAGGAACCGCTCATGACAACGTTCAACATCAACGGCGAGAACCACACTGTCGACGCACCGCCTGACATGCCTCTGTTGTGGGTCTTGCGCGATCTCGTCGGCTTGACGGGAACGAAGTTCGGTTGCGGTATTGCGCAATGCGGCGCATGCACGGTGCATCTGGACGGCGTCGCGGTACGTTCGTGCGTGCTGCCGGCGGCCGCTGTCGGCGACAAGAAGATCACCACGATCGAAGCAGTCGCCAACACGCCGGCCGGCCAGAAAGTGCAGCAGGCATGGCGTCAACTGGACGTCGTGCAATGCGGCTACTGCCAGTCGGGCCAGGTGATGTCGGCGGCCTCGCTGATTGCAAGCAACCCCAATCCCAGCGACGCGGACATCGACGCCGCCATGGCCGGCAACATCTGCCGCTGCGGCACCTACAACCGCATCCGCGCGGCGATCAAACACGCGGCAAAGGGAGTCTGACATGTCGCAAGGATTGCTCGATGCACACAAGGGCGCGAAGCGCCCGCAAGCCGATGCAAACGAAACGCGCGGCCTGTCGCGTCGCACGTTTCTCAAGTTCGGCGTGAGCGTGGGCGCCGCGGCGGGCGGCGGCCTGCTGCTCGGCTTCAGCTTGCCCGCGATCAGCCAGGATCAGAAAGCCGGCAAGTCGGTGATCGGCGGCGACGCGAACGAGGCGCCTCAGAATGGCGTCTTCGCGCCGAACGCATTCATCCAGATCGACACGGCGGGCAAGGTCACGCTCGTCGTTCCGAAGGTCGAAATGGGGCAGGGCGTCTATACGTCGATTCCGATGCTGATTGCAGAAGAACTCGAGGTACCGCTCGACACCGTCACGCTCGACCACGCGCCGCCGGACGAAAAGCTCTTCACCGACCCGCTGCTCGGCGGCCAGCTCACCGGCGGTTCGACGTCGATCCGCTATGCATGGGAACCGATGCGCCGCGCCGGCGCGACGGCGCGCACGCTGCTCGTGGCCGCAGCCGCGCAGCAGTGGCAGGTGGATGCCGCGAGTTGCCATGCGCAAAACGGCCAGGTCATTCATGCGGCGAGCAATCGCAGCATCGGCTATGGGCAGCTGGTGGAGGCGGCCGCGAAGCTGCCCGCGCCGCAGAACGTGCCGCTCAAGGACCCGAAAGATTTCAGGATCGTCGGCACGGCAGTCAAGCGCCTCGATTCGCCGGAGAAAGTGGACGGCACGGCCCAGTTCGGGCTCGACGTGCGCGTGCCCGACATGGTCTATGCGGCCATCGCGAACTGCCCGGTTTTCGGCGGCACGCTCGCGAGCGTCGACGATACGCACGCGAAGAAGATTCCCGGCGTGCGTCAGGTTGTGAAGATCGACAACGCGGTCGCGGTAATCGGCGACCACACGTGGGCCGCCAAACGCGGGCTGCAGGCGCTCGAGATCAAGTGGAACGAAGGGGCCGGCGCGAAGCTCTCGATGAAGCAGATCGTCGACGACCTCGCCCACGCGTCCGAGCGCAACGGCGCGGTCGCGCGCAAGGACGGCGACGTGGTGCAAGGCTTTGCCAACGCCAAAACGCGCGTCGATGCGATTTATCAGCAGCCGTTTCTCGCGCACGCCACGATGGAGCCGATCAACTGCACCGTGCACGTGCGCGCGGACAGCTGCGAAGTCTGGCTCGGCACGCAGGTGCCCACGCGCGTGCGCGACGCCGCAATGGCCGTGACCGGCTTGCCCGCCGACAAGATCGTCGTGCATAACCATCTGATCGGCGGCGGCTTTGGGCGGCGGCTCGAATTCGACATGGTCACGCAGGCGGTCAAGATCGGCAAGCAGGTGTCGACGCCCGTCAAAGTGCTGTGGACGCGCGAAGAAGACATCCAGCACGACATGTACCGCCCTTACTATTACGACAAAATCTCCGCCGGGCTCGACGCGAACGGCAAGCCGCTCGCGTGGCAGCACCGCATTGTGGGCTCGTCGATCCTCGCGCGTTTCGCGCCGCCCGCATTCAAGAACGGGCTCGATCCCGACGCGGTCGAGGTCGCCTCCGACCTGCCATACGACCTGCCGAACCAGCTGGTCGACTACGTGCGCCAGGAACCGCATGCGATTCCCACCGCGTTCTGGCGCGGTGTCGGCCCCACGCGCAGCACCTTCGTGGTGGAGAGTTTTATCGACGAACTCGCGGCCGAGGCCAAGGTCGATCCGGTCAAGTACCGGCGCGATCTGCTCGGCAAGACGCCGCGCGCGCTGAACGTGCTCAACACGGCGGCGCAGGCCGCCAATTGGGGCAGCGCCGTGCCGAAGGGCCAGGGGCGCGGCGTGTCGGTCATGCATGCGTTCGGCAGCTACTTTGCGATCATCGTCGACGTGGCGGTGGATCAGGGCGAGGTGGCGGTCAAGCGCGTGGTGTGTGCGGTCGATTGCGGGATGGTCGTGAATCCGAACACGGTCGAGGCGCAGGTGCAGGGCGGCATCATTTTCGGCATCACAGGCGCGCTCTACAGCGAGATCACGATCAAGGACGGCCGCGTGCAGCAGAACAATTTCACCGACTACCGGATGCTGCGCATCGACCAGACGCCGCCTATCGACGTGCATATCGTGAAGAGCAGCGAGGCGCCGGGCGGCATCGGCGAACCGGGCACGGCGGCGCTCGCGCCGGCGCTGACCAACGCGATCTTCGCGGCCACCGGCAAGCGGCTGCGGCACTTGCCGGTCGGCAGCCAGTTGCAAACCGCTTAACGGGAGCCCGCCATGAAAAGCACACTGAAGGGTCTCGGCGCGGCGCTGGGCATCGCGTTGCCTTTGCTGCTGCAGGCAACGGCGGCGGTCGCGGCGGCATCCGCGGCCGATCCGGCGCTCGTGCAGCGCGGCGCCTACCTCGCGAAAGCGGGCGACTGCGCGGCCTGTCACACGGCGCCTCAAGGCAAGCCGTTTGCGGGCGGCCTGCCGATGACCACGCCGATGGGTCGGATCTACACGACCAACATCACGCCGGACGCGCAGACCGGCATCGGCGCCTACACGGAGGCGGACTTTGCGCGCGCCATGCGCGAAGGCGTCGCGAAAGACGGGCACAACCTGTATCCGGCCATGCCGTATCCGTCGTATGCGAAGGTCAACGACGACGACATGAAAGCGCTCTACGCGTTCTTCATGAGCGGCGTGGCGCCCGTGCAGCAGGCCAACCGGGAGTCCGACATCAAATGGCCGCTCAATATGCGCTGGCCGTTGAAGTTCTGGAACATGGTGTTCCTCGAGAAGGGCGTGTATCAGAACAAGCCGGGCAAAGACGTCGCGTGGAACCGCGGCGCCTATCTGATCCAGGGGCTCGGCCACTGCGGCTCGTGTCATACGCCGCGCGGCGTTGCGTTTGAGGAGAAAGCACTCGACGAGAGCGGCAGCGCGTTTCTCACCGGCAGCCTGCTCGACGGCTGGTTCGCGACGAACCTGACCGGCGAGCATAACGTCGGCTTGGGACGCTGGAACGATCAGGACGTGCAGGCGTTCCTGAAGACGGGCGCGAATCGTCACGCGTCCGCGTTCGGCTCGATGACGAGCGTGATCAACAACAGCACCCAGGCGCTCACCGATGCCGACATCGCGGCCATGACGACGTATCTGAAATCGCTGCCGCCGGCGGGCGGCAATGGCGCGCCGCCATACAACTACGATCCGCAGGCGACGAAGGTGTCGCTCAACCGTCCCGCGAACGATGCGGGCGCGCGCGTCTACACGGCGTATTGCATGCATTGCCACGGCGTGGACGGACGCGGCTTCGCGCCGATGCTCGCGCCGTTGGCCGGCAATCCGAACGTGCTGGAGAAGGACGCGTCGTCGCTCATCAACGTGACGCTGAACGGCACCGAGGACCTCGTGATCGGCGGCATTCCCGCGCCGTATCCGATGCCGAAGTACGCGCCGGTATTGAACGACCAGCAGATCGCCGATGTGCTGACCTTCGTGCGCGCCGGCTGGAACAACGGTGCGCCGGCGGTCACCGCAGCCGATGTCGCGAAGCTGCGCAAGTCGACCGAGGCGGCCCGCTAGCAGTCGCTGACCGCGCCGCAACGGCGCAATGCCGTAAAAAAAGCGTCAACCGTCTTTCGGCGGTTGACGCTTTTTCATTCCGTGCGGCGCGAGCGCAGGTTCATGCCGATGCCGATGCCGCTAGCGATGCTGGCCCACCTTGTTGCGCTTTTCCAGCACGCGCGCATACCACGTCAGCGGGAAGCACATCGCGAAGTAGATCATCGCGACCATGCCGTAGATCGGAAACGGGCGGAACGCCGCGTTGGTGATCATGGTGCCGGTCTTGGTCAACTCCGTGAAGCCGATGATCGACGCGAGCGCCGTGCTCTTGACCACCTGCACGAGGAAGCCGACTGTCGGCGCGACGGCGATTTTCAGCGCCTGCGGCCAGACGATGTAGCGCAACTGCTGACTGAACGTCATGCCGAGACTCGCGCCCGCCGCCCATTGACCGCGCGGCACCGCTTCCACGCAGCCGCGCCAGATGTCGACCAGATAGGCGCTCGTGTAGAGCGTCAGCGTGACCGTTGCGGCGACCCACGGCGACACGTCCACGCCCACCAGCGGCAAACCGAAAAACGCCAGAAAGAGTTGCATCAGGAGCGGCGTGCCCTGAAACACTTCCACATACAGCACGACGATGCGGCGCAGCCACGCGACGGGCGATACGCGCATGGCGAGCAGGAGCAGGCCCACCACGCCGCCGCCGACGAAGGCGATCAGCGACAGCAGCACCGTCCAGCGCGCGGCCAGCAGCAGATTGCGAGCGATGTCCCACAGGGTGAATTCGACCATGATCAACGCTCCGTCGGCAGGGCGCCGGCGCCGCGCCACATGAGGCGGGCGCGCCAGCCGCGCGGCGCGCTGTCGGTGCCGCGCGCGGCGCGGCCCGCGAACAGGCCGCGTCCGAAGCGGTTGAGGATTTGCCGCAGCGCGATGGAGAGCAGCAGATACGTCGCGGTGATGATCACGTAACTCTCGAACGAGCGGAAGTTGCGCGACTGGATGAAGTTGGCCGCATACGTGAGATCCGGCACCGAGATTTGCGATACGACCGCCGAGCCGAGCATCACGATCAGCACCTGGCTCAGAAGCGCGGGAAACACGTTGGCAAGCGCCTGCGGCAGCACGATGTAGCGAAATACCTGCCGCCCGTGCAGGCCGAGCGCCTGCGCGGCCTGAACCTGGCCGCGCGAAATCGAGTCGATGCCGGCGCGCACGATTTCGATCGCGTAGGCGCCGAGATTGACCGTCATCGCCAGAATCGCGGCCTGTATTTCGTCGATATGAATGCCGAGGCTCGGCAGGCCGAAGAACACGAAAAAGAGCTGCACGATGAACGGCGTATTGCGGATCAGTTCCACATAGCTCGCCACAACCCAGCGTGCCCACTTGGGTCCGGCCACCGCGACGCTCGCGCCGGCAATACCGACGAGACCGCCGAGCAGGGTCGAGACGGCAGTGAGCGCCAGTGTGACGGCGACGCCGCGCGCGAGCATGCCCGCATAGAGGCCGAAGCCGCTGAAATCGAACGCATAGGTCATGACGTGGCGCTCATCGTGAGTTCAAACTCCGTACTGAAAATTCAGAGATCGGCCGGCAGCGGCGCGCGCAGCCATTTCTGCGAGATCGCGTTCATGGTGCCGTCGCTGCGTGCGCGGGCGATGGTTTCGTCGATTTTTTGCTTCAGACGCGGCTCGTTCTTGTTCAAACCGACGTGATCCGGCGAGCTGAAGAGCGAAAACTTCTGCTCGGGATCGTTTGCGGGATGACGCGCGAGAATCGTGGCGCCGACGTCGTTGCCGACTACCATCAACTGTACCTGACCAGAAATAAATGCCGAAATTGCGCCGTTCGGATCGTCGAAACGTTTGATGTTGGCGGTGGGCGGCGCGATTTTGCTCACGCTCAGGTCTTCCAGCGTGCCGCGCGCGACCGAAATCGACTTGCCGGCGAGGTCGGCGGCGTTTTTCACGGTGAGCGCTTTCGGGCCGAATACGGCGAGGTAGTAGGGCGCGTAGGGCTGCGAGAAGTCGATCACCTTCTCCCGTTCCGGCGTCTGGCCGACCGACAGGAGCATGTCCGCCTTGTGATCGGCGAGGTAGGCCATGCGATTGTCGCCCGTCACCTGCACGAGTTCGACCTTCGCGTTGAGCGCCTTGCCGATCAGGTTGGCGACGTCGATGTCATAGCCCATCGGCTTCATGTCCGGACCGATGGAACCGAACGGCGGATAGTCCATGAACACGCCGATGCGCACCGTGCCGGTTTTGGCGATGTTATCCAGCGCGTCGGCATGGGCGGCGGGCGAGAACGCGCTAAGCGCGCCGGCGGCGGTGAAGGCGAGCGCCGCGGCGAGCGTGGCGAACGCGCGGCGCGCGGTCGATTGAACGGGCTTCTTCTGGTTCATGGTGGGTCCTCTGTCGAAAGTGTTGAAACGTGTGGTGTTGGCGTTGGAATGAGTGGGCGTCATTGCAGTGTGCGCGCCGCGATCAGCTTGCACGCGTGCGGCGGCAATTCCGCGAAAACCGGCATGCCGAGCGTGAGGCCCGGCGTTTCGCGCGGCGTGGTCGCGGCCGTCAGGGTAAAGCCCTCGCAGTCGATCGTCGCTTCCAGCGAGGCGCCCACGTCGCGGATGAATGTCACCATGCCGGCCACGCGGTTGGGACCGGCCGCGTCGGGGGCCGCTTTGACGCAGACGTCCTCCGGGCGGATCAGCAGACGGATGTCGCCCGGCGATGGCGGCACGCGCGCCGCCTGCGAGACTGCAATGCGCGCGCCGCCCGGCAGGCTCACGGCGCCCGCGCCGTCGTAAGTGACCGGCAGGATATTGCCGAGCCCGATGAAGTCGGCGACGAACTCGCTCACCGGATCGCGATAGATGTCGAGCGGCTTGCCGACTTGCGCGATGCGGCCTTTTTCCATCACGACGATTTCATCGGCCATTGTCATCGCCTCGCGCTGGTCGTGCGTGACCATGATCGTGGTGATGCCGAGCCGCTGTTGCAGCAGGCGGATTTCCACCTGCATCGCCTCGCGCAGCTTGGCGTCGAGCGCCGAGAGCGGTTCGTCGAGCAGCAGCAATCTGGGTTGCGACGCAATCGCGCGCGCAATCGCCACGCGTTGCCGCTGGCCGCCGGAGAGCTGCGTGACCGGGCGGCTCGCCATATGCGGCAACTGGATCATCTCCAGCAGTTCGGCGATGCGGCGCGCCTGTTCCCGCTGCGGCGTCTTGCGCAACTTCAACGGATAGGCGACGTTTTGCGCGACTGTCATATGCGGAAACAGCGCGAGCGACTGGAACACCATGCCGAAGTCGCGCCGATTGGCCGGCACGCGCGTGATGTCGCGGCCCGCGAACTCGATACGCCCGGACGTGGGCGTCTCGAGGCCGGCGATCATCCGCAGCAAGGTGGTCTTGCCGCAGCCGGACGGGCCGAGAAAGCACACGAGCTTGCCGTCGGGCGCGCTCAGATCGACGCTGTCGACGGCATGCGCCGCGCCGAAGCGCCGCGTCACGGCGTGCAAGGTCAAATGGGTCATGAGAGGCTCCTGCGGAAAGCTTCGGTTGGCGCTGCGGTCAAAGGGCGACACCTTCGTCGCCGATCAGCTTTTCGAGCAGCCAGATCAGCGCGAAATCGATCGCGACGATAAACACCGCGAAGCAGAACACGGTCGGGTCGAGCGACGACACCGTGCGGCTGTAGAGCCAGACCGGCAACGTCATCGTGTCGATGCTGTAGAGGAAGAACGTCACCGTGAATTCGTTGAACGACACGATGAACGCGAACAGCATGCCGGCGAGAATGCCCGGCCGCATGAGCGGCAGAATCACGTCGACGAGCGCGCGGCCGGGACTCGCGCCCATCACGCAGGCCGCCTCCTCGAACTCCGGGCCGATTGACGCGACCGACGCCGCGCAGTTCTTTACCGTGAAGGGCAAGGCCAGGATCACATGCGCGATGACGAGGCGGAACACGCCCAGATCGACGGGCAGCACGTTGAACACCAGCAGCAGCGACAGGCCGAGCATCACGAGCGGATAGACGAGCGGCAAGGCGACCAGCTGCTCGACCGCGGGCTTGCCGCGAAAACGGTAGCGGCTGAGCGCGTAGGCCGCGGGCACGGAGACGAGCGTCGCGATCAGCATGGTCGAAAGCGCGACGACGAGGCTCGTGGAGAGTGCGGCGCCCATCGAAAGCGACTGCGTCGCATCCGGCGAAACGAAGCTTTGCCATGCCGCGCGATACCAGTGCAGGCTGTACGCGTGCGGTGGAAATTCCAGTGTGTCGGCCGCGCTGAACGACATCACGATCATCGTGAGAATCGGCAGGGCGGCGAGCAACAGCACGATCCCGGCGACGAGCGCAGTGAGCTTGCCGAGCTGCCCGGGCATGACATGCGGCAGACGCGCGGGACGCGGCGAGCCGGGGGAGCGCGGCGCGGGCTCGAGGCGCGCGGTGTGAAGCGGCGTGCTCATGCGTGGGGCTCCTCGGCAAGACGCTGGGTGCGGCGCACGAGTCGTTGCGAAAGCGCCATCACGGTGAGCGTCGCGATCATCAGCACGACGCCGGAGGCCGACGCCGCCGGCCAGTTCAGCAAAGGCGCGACCTGATCGTGGACCAGCACGGCGAGCATCGGCACGCGGCGTCCGCCGAGCAGCAGCGGGACGGCGAACGCACTCGCGTTGTAGGCGAACACGAGCAGCGCGCCGGACACGAGACCCGGCAGCGCGAGCGGCAGCAGGATATGACGCAACGTCTGCCAGCGCGTCGCACCGAGCGTCGCGGCGGCTTCTTCATACGACGTGGAGACGGCGCGCATCGCGCTTGCGAGCGGCAGCACCGCGAGCGGAAATGCGGTCTGGATCAGCCCGAGCAGCACGCCGTTTTCGCGATACAGCCACATCAACGGACGATGCAGCAGGCCGCTCGCGAAGAGCGCGTGATTGAGCAGGCCGGCCGGTCCCAGGATGATCAGCCAGCCATAGCCTTGCAGCAGCAGATTGACGAGGAGCGGCAGCAGCACGCCCGCGAGCAGGAGCCGCCGCGCGAGACGCGAGCGCGTGCGCGCCATGGCGAGCGCGACCGGAATGGCCAGCACCAGCGCGCAGAGCATGCTCTGGAAGGCGAGCTTCAGCGTGAGCCAGAGCGACTTCATGAAGTAGCCGTCGAGCAGGTCGGCATAGTTGCGCAGCGTGAAGCCGTGCCATTCGCTGCCTTGCGTGCCGAAGCTCATGCGCAGCACGACGAGCGCCGCCGCGCCGAGCACCGCGAGAAACAGCAGGATCGGCGCGAGCAGCAGCCAGGGACGCAGCGTCTGCGCAAGGCTCGCGGCGGGGATGTCGGCGGCGGCCTCGGAGCGCGGGTGCAGCGCGGGGTCCGTGGCCCGGTCCGCGGCCGGGCCCGCCGAGGCCCGCCGCGAGAAGCGCGCGAGCATCATCGTCATGCCGAGAAGATTTCGGTGTAGCGCTTGATCCACGCCGGCTGCACCGCGGCGAGCGCCTTGTCGTCATGCAGCACGGCTTTTTCCGCAATTTGCTGCGGGCTCGGCACAAATGCACGGCTTTCGGCCGGGATCATTGCTTTCGAGTTGACTGGACCGTTGAGCACGTCGGCGGCCATGCGGCCCTGCACGCCGGCATCGAGCGAATGGTTGATGAACGCGTGAATCAGATCGAGGTCGCCGGGATGCGACTTCGGAATCACCGTGAACATCAGCTGGGTGGCGAAGCCTTCTTTCATGCCGTAGGTCACGGCCATCTTGTACTCGGGCTTGCGGATCTGCTCGGGGAAGAATGCCGGCGAATAGATGCCGCCGATGTCGAGCGAGCCGGTACGGAAGAGGTCGGCCACCTGGTTCGGATTTTCGCCGAGCGTCATGACGTGCTCTTTCAGCTGCATCAGCTTTTTGAAGCCCGGCTCGATGTTCTGCTGCGAGCCGCCGTTCATCTTTGCGGCGATGATCGCGAGATCGACGGCTTCGGCCCATTCGGGCGGCGGCAGGAACACGCGGCCGGAATATTTCGGATCCCACAGCGCTTCGTAGGAGGCGGGCGCGCTCTTGACCGTCGACGTGTTGTAGACGAGCCCGTCCGACCACAGCAGATAGCCGATGCCGAAGCCGTTCGCGCCGGTGCGGTACTGCGGCGCGACTTCCTTCAGATTCGGCAGCTTGTCGAGGTCCGGTTTCAGCAGCAGGCCGGCGTCGCCGAGGCCGGCTGCGCCGACGCCCGCGAGCGTGATGACATCGTAGGTAGGACGATCGCCCGCGGCCTTGACTTTTGCGACCATGCCGGACGTGCCGTCGGCGCGATCCGCGATCACCTTGGCGCCGGTCTTCGCGGTGAAGGTGGCGGCGATGTTGCGCAGGGCCGCGGCGCCGGTGTCGTCGGACCATGTCAGAAGACGCAAGGTCTTGCCGCTGAAATTCTGCTGCTGCGCGCGCAGATTGACGAACGGCATGGGCAACGTGGAAGCGGCGAGCGCGGCGCCGATCGTCTTGATGGCTTGCCTTCTGCCCCGTTTGATTGCTTGCATGGCGGACTCCCGTGTTGAACGCCTGTTGCCGGTGGATGAGCGCGCGCGACGGCCCCGGCGCATTCCAGTGAGACGCTGAGGGAATGCGGACGATGCGGGTCATGCGTCGCGTGTGATGCACTCTAGGTTTGCCAAAATCCCTCAACAAACGAAATATGCGCATGGGCGGCATGACGTAAGCTCATGCGCGGTCCGCCCGGCGATGCTGTCCGGCCGCGCGTGCACGCGCGCAGAAGGCCGCTGTGCTGGCGCATTCGGGTTAACGTCCATATTCCGCGCGGCGGCGGATTGGCGCGGAGGCATGAGTAAAGCTCGGTTCCGGTGCACCTTGCGAAGAATGCGCCCCCTGATGGTGCGCGGCGCGGGCCGCCGGCCAATCGCGGCGTGGATTGCATGAGCGGCGCACATGCGGCGAGGGTTCGCCGCGACTGGCTCCGCCCTGTGTGGATCGCGTATCCTGTGGGCAGACAGGCGCTGCAGGCGCAAAGCGCCGGTCAGCTGCTCCCATGAATTTTTCTTATCCGGACACTTCAATGCGACGTCTTCCGCCGCTCAACGCTTTGCAGATTTTCGAAACAGTCGCGCGCCATCGCAGCTTCACGCGCGCCGCCGACCATCTGTGCCTCACGCAAGGCGCGGTGAGCCGGCAGATCATCGCGCTCGAGGATTACTACAAGTTCCCGCTCTTCAAGCGGCACGCGAAAGGGCTCACGCTGACTGCCGAGGGCGAGATGCTGCTGCCCGCGGTGAAGGAAAGCTTCGCGCGCATCGAGGACATTTCGCTGCGGCTCACGCGGCAGCGCACGGACCTCGCGTTGAAGGTGCCGACCTGCGTGATGCGCTGGATGCTGCCGAAGATCATGCGCTTTCAGACCGAGTATCCCGATCTGCATGTGCAGATCACTACGACATGGCAGCACGACGTCGATTTCCAGCTCGAACCGTTCGACGCGGCCATCATTTACGGCTCGTCGCCGGGCGCGGACGTGCAGTCGGTGCCGCTTTTCGAGGAGCGTCTCACGCCCGTGTGCGCGCCTGATCTGTTGAAGGACAAGCCGCTCGCCGGGCTCGGCGATCTCGCGCGTCATACGCTGCTGCATCCGACGCGCGATCATCGCGACTGGAAAATGTGGCTCGCCAAGGTGGCCGAATCAGACCCGGCCCATGCGCGCGCGATCGACGCCGAACACGGCCCGAGCTTCGACACGCTCGACATGGCGACCAACGCGGCGTTGCAGGGCTTCGGCGTGGCCATCAGCGATCTCGCCTTGATCGATGAAGACGTGGCCGCGCGGCGTCTCGTGCGGCCTTTCGATACGGTGCTGAAGACCGGCTGGCGCTACTACTTCGTCTATCCGGACTCGGTTGCCCATCAGCAGAAACTCAACCTGTTTCGCGACTGGATCGCCGCGCATTGGGAAGAGTAGGCGCGCAAAAGCGCGCGACGCGTGCAATCCGTCAGGGCGCGAACGACAGGAACAGGTAGGCGGCGAACAACGACAGGTGCACGGCGCCCTGGAGGATGGTCGTGCGTCCGGTGCTGAGCGTCAGCGTGCCGACCAGCAGCGTGAGCAACAGGAGGACCGTTTCCTTGCCGTCGATGCCGAGCACGAGTGGCTGGCCCGTCGACAGAAACACGGCCGCGACGGTCGGAATGGTCAGGCCGATGCTGGCGAGCGCCGAGCCGAGCGCGAGGTTCAGGCTGTTCTGCAAGCGGTCCGCGCGCGCTGCGCGGACCGCGGCGAGGCCTTCCGGCAGCAGCACCAGCGCGGCGATCACGATGCCGACCACCGCGGGCGGCGCGCCCGCGTTTTCAACCGCTGTCTCGACGACCGGCGACAACAGCTTGGCGAGCAGCACCACGGCGACGAGACACATCAGCAGGAGGCCGCCGCTCGCGAGCGCGAGCCCGGCGCGAGGCGGCGCGGCATGCACGTCTTCGTCGGGCACGCCGGCGAGAAAGTAGTCGCGATGTCTGACCGTCTGCACGAACACGAACACGCCGTACAGCACCAGCGACGACACGCCCGCGAACGCGAGTTGCGACGGCGCGAGCATGGGGCCGGCGCTCGTCGTCGTGTAGTTCGGCATGACGAGCGTCAGCACCGAGAGGGACGCCAGCACGGCGAGCGCCGCCGCTGCGCCGCGGATCTGAAAATCCTGCTCGCGATGGCGGATGCCGCCCACCAGCAGGCACAGTCCCACGATCCCATTGCAGACGATTATGACGGCGGCGAACACCGTGTCGCGCGCGAGGCCGGCTTTCTCAGGACCGGAAGTCAGCATGACCGAAACGATCAACGCCACTTCGATGACGGTGACCGCGATCGCGAGCACCAGCGTGCCGAACGGTTCGCCGACGCGGTGCGCGACGACTTCGGCGTGATGCACGGCCGCGAACACCGCCGAGCACAGCGCGACGCCCACCAGTGCGAGCAGCAGGCCGTTGCCCGGCAACGCGTAGGCTGCGCCGAGCACGATCCACGCGATAAACGGCACGGCCAGAGTCCAGCGGGGCAAGACGGTCGCGCGCGTGGTCATCGGCTTCCTTGGTTTTTGCTTGTTCTTGATGGGGTGAAGAGGGGCGGGTTGGGGCTTGCGGCCTTGCGGTTGCCGTTTGCGCTGAGGCTCGCGGCTCGTGACTGACGGCTCACGCTCACCGCTCAAAAAACGACAACCGTCTTATCCAACGCTCTTTACGTCTCGCGGATGCCGGCGCCCGCCGACCGAACGCTGTGCCTCCGCTTCCCGTCGGGCCGGCGCGCTCGTCACTGCCCGTTATTGCCCGACCGGACGAACCGTCAACGCATTCTTGACCGACGTCACGCCTGCTACGCCTTGTGCCGCTTGCGTCGCCAGGTCGATTTGCGACTGATCGGGCACCGTGCCTGCCAGCGTTACCGCGCCGCCGCGTGCGCGCACGCTGATGTTGGCGACGGAGACGCCCTTGGTCTTGGCGAGCGCGCTGCGGACCTTGCGGCCCAGCGCACGGTTGGCCGCCTTGGCCTGCTTGCCGGTCGCCGCGGACGATGCCGCCGCTGCCGGTGCGGCCGCCGCGTCGCTGCTTTGCGCGGATGCGTTGAGCGAAGCCAGGACGATCAGCGCGCCGCCGACCATCTTCATTGCCGTGGATGCTTTCATGCTTGTTTCTCCTTGTCGTGAATAGGCTTGTCCCCTGGCGGGGACCGTCTGCTTGCACTGCGGGTACAGCGGAAAGGAATGCGAAGGACTGTGCTGCGGATCTTGCGAATGCTTCAGACTGACAGGCTCAGCGAGGCTGCTGGCGCGGGCCGAAGCCCACGCGCCCGGCCAGGGCTTCCTGCGGGCCGGAAGGACACGATACTCCTGTTGGTTCCAGAATGAGGTCGCCGGTGCCAGGAAATGAGGCGTCGGTACAACGGTCGCCCATCGCGCTCGATGTCCTGGCGCAGCGCCCGGCGCCCCCGAAATCGCGGAAGGGCGTGGCGTTTGCTGATAATGCATGCACCGAGGCATCACTCCGGGCACAGCGGACACGGACTGGGGTCAAACCGAAGCACAACCGAAGCACAAACCGACACATCGACAAAGGCTCAACGCATGCGCAAACCGCTGCTTCCCATCATCCCGCTGTCGCGTGACGATTTGCCCGTCGGCGCGACGGAGCTCGCGCGTTTCATGATCGGCAAATACCTCGTTCACGATGCACCGGAGGGGCGCATGAGCGGCCGGATCGTCGAGACGGAGGCCTATCCGATCGGCGATTCGACGAGCCACGCGTTCATTGGACGCCGCCATTACAACGGCTCGCTGTTTCTTGCGCCGGGCCATGCATACGTGAGGCTGACCTACGGAGTTTCGTACATGCTCAATATGTCGGCGGAAGAAGCGGATGTGGGCGCCGGTGTGCTGATTCGCGCGGTGGAGCCGCTCGAAGGCCTGCCGCTCATGGAGGCGCGGCGCCCCGGCGTGCCGCTGCGCGACCTGGCGCGCGGGCCCGGTCGCCTGACTACGGCGCTCGGCATCGGTCCTTCGTTCGACGGCTGGGATCTGTGCGCGGGCCGCGATCTGTGGGTCGGCGTGATAGAGAAGGGCGAGGGGCCGATCGGCGTTACCACGCGCATCGGCTTGTCACGCGAGATGCATCGACCGTTGCGCTTTTTCGAGCCCGGCAGCGCGTTCGTGAGCGGACCGCGCAAGCTGCTTATCGCGCCTCACGCCGACTTGGGCGAGGGCGCGCCGATCTGACCGCCGCGCCGTCCGGCGGCGACAGGATCGGCAAATATGAGCGGCCATTTCATGAGTTCGCCCAGCGCCCGGCTGTCTTTCTGCCCAACTATTACGTTTGCCATGCCCCTTGCATCGGCGCGCCGGCAATTTCGTCGCACTTTTTCAGTTGGGGCAATTATGTATCTCACAAATAGGGGTTTTCCCTTGGTGGGCCGGTGACTAGACTGGAATCACTCGCTTCCACATGGTGTGGCAAGCGCGGCAAATAAAACCAAGTCTGGAGGTAATAATCATGAAATCGCTTATCAAGGCAGTCGCTATTGCAGCCGTTCTCGCCGCTCCGGTCGCGTCTTTCGCGCAATCGAGCCAGCAGCCTGTCACGCGCGCCGAAGTGCGCAACGAGCTGATCCAGTTGGAACGAGCCGGCTATAACCCCGCCGTGAGCAACGACCCGTACTATCCGGCCGACATTCAGGCCGCCGAACGTCGCGTGCAGGCGGAGAACCCGGCCGTCGCGCAAACGCAGCAGCCGGTTGCCGATACGAGTGGCTACGGCGGCGCGACGAGCGGTTCGTCGCAATCGGGCGCCGTGCGTGAGCCGATGACCGGTCCGAAGTCGGTGTACTTCGGCAACTAAGCAGCAGATAAGCCGCAGATAGGCGGCAAATATGCGGCAAATAAGGGCGGGCGAGCCGAATCGTGAGCCAGCGCGCCGTGCATGAGCGGCGCGCGGCTACATGGAGAGAGTGCGGCGGACTTCAGCGTCGCCGCATCTCGTGCGCGGTCGCACGTTCGCCCTTGCGCGAGCAAGTGTCAGAGAGCAGATCCCGGCAGGCCCGGCATTCCGAGAGCCCACTGCAACAAGGGGCCGTCCAGAATTCGAGGAACCTCCGCTGCCGCAAGGTAGCTTGGCCCAACCGCTCAGCGATTGGGCTTTTTTTGCGGCCGATGCCGCCACGACACGCGTCAAGAGACGCACCGGGACGCGCGCGCGGACGAGCGAGCGGGACCGGTCAGGGACGCTCGCCGTGAATGTAGAACTCGAGTTGCTGAATGGTGAATTGCTGTTCGGCGATGATGTTCTTCACCAGGTCGCCAATCGACACCATGCCGACGAGCCTGTCGTTCTCGATCACCGGCAAGTGGCGCATGCGCCGCTCCGTCATGAGCGCCATGCAGTCGTCGGTGGTCTGGTCGGGGCGCACGAAGCGCACCGCTTTGCTCATGATCTCGCGCACCGGTGTGGCCTTCGACGAGCGGTCCATCAGCACGACCTTGCGCGCATAGTCGCGCTCCGTGACGATTCCCGCGATGGTGTCGCCATCCGTTACCACGAGGGCGCCGATGCCCTTGTCGGCCATCAGCTTGATTGCTTCGTACACGGAGTCGTCGGCTCCGATGGTGAAAACGGTGGTGTGGTTCGGTTTCGTTTTAAGAAGCTGTGCAACGGTTGTCATGGAGCGGCTCCGTTTCGCAGTGCAGCGCGCCGGCGCGGCGGGCTGTCAGGGACAGGCGATTCCAGTATAGGCGCGACGCGCCAGCGAGTGTGTCCGGGAATACCTGGAGCGCGCAAAGCCCGCAATTCATGTAGCGCAGCGCATGTATTGCGACGTTTGCGTCGACCTCTTTCGCGCTTTCGTGGTGCATGATCCGTGCGCCATGCATGGGCATCCGGGTGCGGTACGCCGATTAGCGGTAAACTCCTGTCCGTACCTAATCCCCGGTTTCATCGGGTTCATGTCCAGCACCACTGTCTAACGCCATGCTCACGTCTCACGATCCGTCGCCTGCGGCAGACGGCGCAATCACAGGCGAATGCGTCGTTCTCGACGCCACCGCCACGCTTCCCACGCGCTACGGCACGTTCACCTCTTACGTGTTTCGCGTGGTCGAAAGCGGCGCCGAACACCTTGCCCTGGTAATGGGCGACGTCGCCGACAAGTCCTCGGTGTTGACACGTTTGCACTCCGAATGCCTGACGGGCGACGTGCTCGGCTCTTACCGCTGCGACTGCGGCGAACAGCTCGACCTCGCGCTGCGCTACATCGCCGCGGAAGGCTGTGGCGTGCTGCTCTATCTGCGCGGGCACGAAGGCCGCGGCATCGGTCTGTCGAACAAGATCCGCGCGTATGCGCTGCAGGAGCAGGGGCGCGATACGGTGGAGGCCAACCTCGACCTCGGTCTACCGGACGACTCGCGCGAGTACGACTCGGCCGCGGGCATTTTGCGCACGCTGAAAGTCACGTCGGTCCGATTGATGAGCAACAATCCCGACAAGTTCGACACGCTCTCGAAGCACGGCATTCCGGTGTGCGAGCGGGTGGCGCTCGCCATTCCGATGCGCGAGGAAAACGAGCGGTATATCCGCACCAAGCAGGTTAAGTTTGGGCATTACTTTGATGAGAATGAATAGCACGGATATGGCATTTCTCCGCTGACTTCCAGAACGAGCCAAAACAGTCCGCAAAAGCCCCGGAAAATCCGGAATTATGCGAATCAGATAATCCGTAAGGAGTTGACGACCTTCCACTGCCGCGTCGATGTTGTAATGAAAAAGTAAGTAAAAAATATTCAAAAACTTACTAAAGTTTTCTCACGTTGGGCCGACATTCGTAATGCGGGCGCATGGGTCAATAGAACCCACTCCGCACAAGAATCAACAAGAACCAAACGAGAGAGTCTGTCCGACGGGGTTGCATGGAAGGCCGGTATTATTTACGGCTCCCGATATATGGGAGCCGGCGCGCGATGGTTCGCGCTACGCATTTCCTTTTCCTACTGTTTGCTGCTGCACCGCTGATGGCGAGTGCGGCAGGTATTGTCGTCGACGGCGGAACTGCGACGACGGTTTCGACTGCCACAAATGGCCACCAAACCGTTAATATCGCTCCGGCATTTGCGGGCGTTTCCAGCAATACCTACACGAGTTTCAGTGTCGATGCAGCCGGCGCTTCGCTGAACAACGTCGGTATTAATGCCCGAACGATTGTCAATCAGGTCACCAGCACCAATCCCAGCATTATCAGTGGGCGTATCGACGTACTCGGATCTCGCGCCAATGTGATATTGGCCAATCCCAACGGCATTACGGTGAATGGCGGTTCATTCATCAATACGGGCCGCGTGGCGCTGACCACCGGACATGTCAGTTTCAAGGACACGGTGCCGGTGGCCGGACTTCCCGAACGCGACATCGTGCTGGATACGAGCACGGGCACTATCGTCGTCGGTCCGCAGGGCTTGTCGGGTGCATTGATCGGCCTCGACCTGATCGCGAAGAATCTGCAGATCAACGGGCCGCTTGCCAACACCTTCACGTCGCAAACGGCCGCGATACGGGCGGTCGCGGGCAACAGCCATGTCACGCTGAATACAGCCGTCTCGCCGACCGACAACGGCAACGACTGGCTCACGCTGAGCGCCCCGACGACGCCCGCCACCGCGAACTCCTTCGCCATCGACATCACGGCAGCCGGCAGCCTGACGAGCGGCCGCGTCCAGCTGATCGTTACCGACAAAGGCCCGGGCGTACGCAGCGCCGGACCGATGAATGCGACGCTGGGCGACTTCACGCTGTCCTCTAACGGTTCGGTGCAGTTTTCGAATACCACGCTTACCGCGCAGAACAATCTCGATCTGCAGGTTCAGGACGGCATTGCGCTGACCGACACGAAGCTCAAGACGAACAACGGTTCGGCCACACTTGCCGCGAGCGGCGCCGTGTCGCTGACGGGCAGCAGTCTGCTTGCCGCGACGGGTATCAATATCAGTGGTGCGGGGATCGCCCTGACGCAGGACGCCGCGGCGCAGTCCGTCGTGGCGTCGACCAACAGCGGCGTCGTGCTCACGAGCACCGGCGACATCACGAACTTCGGCTCGCTCATCCAGGGCCAGCAGACCAACACGCTCGACAGCGCATCGCTCGGCGCCGTGACGTTGAACGCGACGGGCAACATCTGGAACCACTCGACCGCGGACAGCAAGCTCGCGGTGCTGTTCGGCGCGGCCGGGGACGTGTCGGTCACGGCGGGCGGCTCCGTGACCAACCAGAACGCCCGCATCCTCTCCAATAAGGCCCTGACGATCACCGCCGGCGGCGACGTCAACAATATCGTCGATCATTCCAGCGGTACGAACGGTGGCGCGCCGGTCGGCTACTCGGACCGTAGCTGGCGGCTGTTGTTCGTCGAGCATCGCGAAAGCGGCTTCGACGTCGATTACGGCGCAATTGCCGATCCCCTGAAGCTTTCCTACATCACGGCCGACGACGGCAAGCTTGCCATTTCAGGCGCGAACGTGACGAACCTGGGCGGCTCGAAGGGTTCCGTTGCGGCGGCGGATGCCGTGACGGCGACGGCGCGCAACGACGTGTCGGTCGTATCGACCGGAAAGATCGCGAGCGGTACGACGGTTGACCGCGGGCAACGGTTTCTATAACGCGAGTCAGGTGCTTTCGGGCGGCGCACTCTATGTGTCGGCGCCGAACGTGACGAACGCGGCGAGTGGGCCGGCCCCCGCGAAAACCGGACACGAGGTAACGCTTAAACTTTGAGGTAGTCTTACGCCTATGTTTAAGCCCAGCTCTAACGTGGAACCGATTGAAGTTCTGACCCAGCCCGAACAGCGCCGCCGGCGCTCTGTCGAGGAGAAGCTCGCGATAGTGCGCGAGACCTTCGAGCCCGGAGCAAGCGTTTCCGGAGTTGCCCGTCGTCATCAGGTGAATGCAAACCAGGTGTTCGCCTGGCGCAAGCTCTATCAGGACGGAAGCCTGTCAGCAGTCAGTGCCGGCGAGCAGGTGGTGCCGGCGTCCGACCTGGCCGAAGCGATGAAGCAGATTCGTGAACTCCAGCGACTGCTGGGCAAGAAGACGATGGAAGTGGAAATCCTCCGCGAAGCAGTGGAGTACGGCCGGGCAAAAAAATTGATTGCGCGCTCACCATTGCTGCCGGGGGACGACCGATGAAGACGGTCTGCGAAGTCCTGGGTGTGTCGCGCTCGAATCTCGCGGTGAAATCAAAGCGCGACGCTGAATGGGTCGACAGGCGCAAGACGCCCGCCCGTGACGACATGCCGCTCGTCGCGGAGCTCCAGGAGTTGGTCGCTGATTTGCCAACTTACGGCTACCGGCGCACCTGGGCCCTGCTACGGCGAAACCGGGACGCACAGGGGCAGCCTCGCGTTAATGCAAAACGGGTTTATCGGGTCATGCATACCCACGGTCTGCTGCTCGAACGCCGCCCGCGCCATGCCCAGTCAACGCGCCGACACGACGGCAGGGTCGCGGTGGACCGGAGCAATGCGCGCTGGTGCTCGGACGGCTTCGAATTCCGTTGTGATGACGGCTCGCCGCTGCGCGTCATCTTTGCACTCGACTGCTGCGACCGGGAAGCCATGAGCTGGGCTGCGACCACTGGAGGCTATACCGGAGACATGGTGCGTGATGTGATGCTTCAGGCTGTAGAAAACCGTTTCGATGGTGCGCTGAAAGCCGACAACGAAATCGAATGGCTCAGCGACAACGGTTCCTGCTACATTGCCGAGGACACGCTGACGTTCTCGAAAAAAGTGGGCCTGAAACCCATCACGACGCCGGTCAGAAGTCCGCAGAGCAACGGCATGGCCGAGAGCTTCGTCAAAACGATGAAGAGAGACTACGTCTCGTGGATGCCCAAGCCGGACGCGAGAACCGCGTTGCAGAACCTGGCCATCGCGTTTGACCACTACAACGAGTCGCATCCGCACAGCGCCCTGAAATACTGCTCACCGCGCGAGTTTCGCCAGCGACCAAATTCACCAACCTAAGCGCGACCGCATGTCCGGTCATGCGGGGGCAAGTCCAGCGAGTGCGTCACTGGCTTCAACGACTACCACGACGATCAACGCCACGAACTTCACCAACGCGGGTCTGGTGAACGGCTCGACAACCAATGTCACGGTGGCGGGCGGGCTGAACAACAGCGGCGGATCGTTGATGGCGGTGAACAGCCTGAACATCAACACCGGATCGCTGAACAATCAGAACGGAATTATTTTTGCGGGCAATCCCAATGCGCCCGGTGGACCGACGACCGGCGACGTCTCACTGACGATCAACGGCGGCAACGGCTCCTTTTATAACCCGGGCGGCCAGTTGCTCGCACAGCGCAACATGGGCATTAGCGCGATGAACATGGCGTTTGATCCGTCGCAGGGGACAATCAGCCAGGGCGGGCAGCTTTCTATTACCGCCGCGTCGATCAGTAACACCGGTACCTGGAACTATGGTGGGCAGGGCGTGACGCTGACGGGCGTCTACGGCATCAATAACTACGGGACGATGACGGGGACCGCGCCGCTGACGCTGTCGACTAACGGTACGTTCACGAATTTTGGGCAGGTGACGGGCGGCGACGTGACGTTCAACGGGACGCTCAATAACGTTGCTGGGGCGGTGATGCATGCGGCAGACTCGCTGACGCTCAACGGCAACGTAACCAACCGGGGAACAGTCGAGAGCGCAGGTAACCTGGCGTTCAACGGAGGCGGCAACTACGACAATCAGTACGGGTTGACGCAGGCCAATGGCAGCATCGCGCTGAACACCGGTGGCACCGTGTACAACACGGTTGGCAAGATCACAGCAGGCGGCAACATCAGCATCACGGCCGGTGCTGTGATCAACGATGCACTTCAGGGTCCGACTCAAACCTACACAGAGCAGGTCAGCGCTTCAGCTGACCCTAATCTTTTGAACGGCATTGTCGTGGGCACGGTGACTGGCTGGGGCTGCACGCTCAGCCAGGGCGACTGCTATCTGGGCTCGTCCACGGCAACGGCGACAATCGCTACCCTCAAGCCAGATCTCACGAATGGGTATGTCGACGTGCGGAGCGGCGGCAGCACGTGCTATGGAGATGCAAGCGCCTGCCAATACGTTGAGGTCGGGAACACACTCAGTGGAGAACATCAGTATGTGTCCTTGCCGGGTATCGACCGGACCGTCACTGCGCCGGGGGCGGTATCTCCCGGCGTGATCGCGGCGGGTGGAACCGTCAACATCGTTGCAGGCACGTTGTCGAACGCGGGCAGCACAATCTCCGCGGGGCTGGACGTTAATCTTAACTTGCAATCGCTTAATAATGCGCCTATCGGCAACGCGACAGCAACCATTGTCGATACCGTCAATAAGGCCCAGCTGGATGCCTTTATGGCGCAAATGTATGCGATCGGGCTCGTCGGCATTTACGGTACGGTTCATGTTGCCATATCCGGCACGGTGGTGCCGGAGTCGACAGTGACGTTCGATTCTACGGCGAGCGTGCCTCCGAGTTCAATCAGTACGAACACCTCGTTCGGGTCACAAGGTCAGATTGTTGCCGGCCGGAACATGACTTTGTCGGGTGGGAATCTGGTTAACGGCGGCTTGCTTTATGCAGGCAATAACTTCAACGCCAGCGCCGCGCAGTCCTTCACGAATCAGGGGCAATACAACTCAGTCTCGACGACGCAGCCTGGCAATGCGATGCGCGGAGGCAATCCGGACTCGACGACATTCTCCTATGCTCAGCAAAGCGCAACAGTTTTTGCGGGCAATGACCTCGTTATCGCCGCAGGGCAGATTAGCAACACCTACGGTAGCCTGCTCGCGGGCCATAACATCGTCATAGGTGGCGTGGGAACCACAGCGACTTCGACAACGCCGGCGCAAACCCTGAATAACACGTCGGGCAACATTGTCGCGGGCAACGATATTGCGCTCAATGTTTCGGGCGCTATTACCAATACTCTACCGCCGCCCGTAACCCTTCACCAGAACTACGGTGCAACGGAGCAGTACAACGGCTGCATGACAGCCGGTGGATATAAGGAAAGCTACTGCGAAGGTTATGTCGACCAGCAATCGGGCAACTCGTCTGTGATCAGTGCTGGCAACAACTTGCAGATCAATGCGGGTAGCTTGACGAATATCGGCAGTCTGATTGCTGCAGGCACCACCGCTACGATCAACGTCGCTGGCCCGGTCGTAAACGAGGCTCAGACGCTGAACGCCTACTGGCATTCGCACTGGGTTCAGGAGACAGGTGATTTCAGCCCCGATAAGCGTCACGACGTGTGGGCCTGCGGTTCAGTGGCCCAATGTACGGCGCTTTACGGGAATGCCTACACGAGCGCTGGCGGCACGATCGATCCGCCGACCCCAGTGGGCAACATCGCCGCGACGATCCAGGCGCCGAATCTGTCGATCACCTCGACTGGAGAAATTCGGAACGTTGGCAATGTGATCGGTACGTATGTCTCTTTGACAGGGCAGAAGCTCATTAACGGCATCACTACGGCAAATACCTATACGCCGCGGGTCAATGCCCCGTCGCAAGTCATATCGTTGAGCCTAGTAAATTTGCCTGGGCTGCATCTGTCGACGCCGCGGTCCGTCGGTGGAGCGCTACCCACGCCCGTAGCAGGCAAGGCGTCATACGTTACCGGTACGCTGGATGGCTCGGCGCTCGGGGTAGTGGGTCCGCAAGCGCTGCTAAAAAACCTGCCGTCGAGCCTGCAGCCATCCTCGACGTTGTTCTACTACGACCCGCAGGCAGAAGACCTCATGCTCCAGCAGGCGGCGCTGCAGCAGACGGGGCAGGCCAGCTTTGTCAACGGGCTCTCTTACGACAGCATACGTAACCTGTCGGTTACTGACCAGGAAAAGGCGATCCTCTATCAGAACGCCATCGACTACGCGAAGCAGAACGATCTTCAACTCGGCAATGCGTTGTCGCAAGCGCAGATCAATGCGCTTTCCGAACCAATGTTGTGGTATGTCCAGCAGTCTGTGCCCGATCCAAGTTGCCTCTCGACCGGCGTAGTCGCTTGCCCGACTATTAGCGCGCTCATGCCGCAGGTCTACCTGCCGCCGAACTGGAGTGCGATGTCTGCCGGCGGCAACATCACCGGCCAAAACGTTTCACTTGATTTCAACGAGGGCGGGCAGGGAAGCATTCTTAACACAGGAAACATTGCCGCTTCGAATACGCTGACTGTCAATACCGGCACGCTGACCAACCAGGCGAATCAGGTAAACGTAGGAGATGTCTGGCAGTACATCGCGGCTACCGGCTACCTCAAGACGAGTGGCACGGAGGTTCAACCGGGCGGGTTCATGAGCGCGGCTGACATGAATCTGAACGTGCAGACGCTCAACCAGATTGGTGGAGCGTTGCAACTGCTGGGTAGCGACACAACGGTCAATGAGACGGGTACGGAGCAGTTGCTAGCCAGTTTGCAGCAACAACTCGGGACCAATTTCACGCAGACGACGGTTACCGACCACCTCGATACGAGCTTCACCGCGATGGGCGGGTTTGGGGCGGCGGAGATCGTCGGAATGGCCTTCGCTGTCGTCGTGTCGATCATGACGGCCGGCGCAGCGAGTGCGGCCATCGGGGCGACCCTTGGCACGACGGCCGGTAGCACGTTTGCGGCGGGAACTGCGACTGCCACTGCCGGACTCGGCAATATCGCGGTGTCAGCTGCGCTTGCGGGGTTCACGTCGAGCGTCGCTTCGCAACTGACGATGACCGGTAGCCTCAATTGGGGCAGTGCATTTGAGGCTGCCGCCGTGGCAGGCGTTACGGCGGGTTTGACGAATGGCATTACGTACAGTTCGGACAATGGAATTGGCTTTACGACCGGACCGCTTACGATCGGGGGCGCGACGAACTCGCTTGCCAGCCTCGCGGGGGTTAATCCATTGGCCGGAACCGGTGTGAGCCAGGCGAGCGCCTCAACGGCGACGACGCTCGGAACGCGTGCTCTTGCGATGCTGGGGGAGGCCGGGATTTCCGCTGGCGTGAGTGCAGCGATAGAGGGGGGCAGCCTGCTTGGCGCATTCCAGAACTCGCTGATTCAGGAGATGGCAGCGTCGGGCGCCTATGCTATCGGCGATGGCACGAGCCCTCTTTCAATCGAGAACATACTGGAACATGCGGTGCTGGGGTGTGCTGCCAGTTCGCTAAGTGGCACCGGATGTACGGGTGGCGCCATTGGAGCGGCGACTAGTGCAATGTTGTCGCCGCTTGCGATCATCGCTATGAGTCCGACAGGGGCGCCACTCACCGATGGCCAGGCGGCGGTCGTGACCGCACTGTCCATACTGACGGGCGGTGTTGCCGCTGGTCTCGCAGGCGGCGATGCGCAAGCGGGAGCGACGTGGGCCGAAAACGAAGCGACTAATAATTCCGAAAAACATACGGCTGACATCCTCAAGGCTTGTCTGCAGAGTTCGTTCTGCAGCGCAATGTTGCCCGCGCCGGCGAAGATCGCTGCAATCGGCTATGTCGCTAGTGCAACGGGCAGTTCGAAGGACGATTCCGGGAGCAACCTTCCGCAGCTACCGGATAGCCCAGGCAACAACGATGATGACCTAAGCGGCGGCTCGCAGGGACAACACGTCAGCGGCTTTGCCTTGGCCGGGATGCCTATTCCGGTCTGCGTACCCTACGCTGGTTGTACGTTTGTAATGGTGCCGGTACCGACGTCGGGTTCCTTGCCGAACATTGGTGCCATCTTTTCTACCGGTAATGGAAGCGATAGTGGGACCAGCGGCGATTCAACCAATAGTGCGAATAATGACGCGACGAAAGGAGGTGTGAACAGCGCCCCAAGCAACGTAAGCGGAGCGGATAGCGCCGCGAATGCGGCTAACAGTGTTCGGTTGAACAACCAACTGGCTGCAGAGGAGATCGCGAACGGTCATGCATTCGACAAGCACGTAATCGACCAGAATGAGTTTGGTGGCTCGATCACGACGCAACAGCAGTTCGCTAACCAGATTGAAAATATACTGAACAACCCTTCGGCGACGAAGCAGCTGAGCAACGGACGTTCTGCATATTGGGACGACGCTTCCGGTATGGTTGTCATCCGGAACCCCAACGCGGCTGACGGTGGAACGGCGTTTAAGCCGACGAATGGGAAGTCCTATTTCAATAACTTGAGGTAACTATGAAGCTCAACAGGATCGCCGATGACGCCGAGATAGAGGTTAGTCACGAGGAGTTGCTGGTGCTCAACGCGGCTCTTAACGAGGTTTGCAATGGCATTGATATGTTCGAGTTCGAAACACGGATCGGTGCTCCGCGAGCCAAAGCGGAGCGTTTGATGGCGGAGATCCAAGCGGCGCTTGATCAGTTCGAGAAGAGATAGAGGGGACGGATAGCCTGCTAGGAGGCCCGAGGACGAAGCCTGCTTCGGTTTCTTGATCGAGGCAAAAATTGGTCCGGAAAACGCGAAGGGTGCCGACCTGTTCCAGATCATGGTATGCATCCCTGACTGGATCAAGGCCAACTACGCGGATAAGAAGGCTGTATGGAGACGCCATATGCTAATCGTGTTTGAGTACGACTTGGCGGAGATCAAGTCGGCTATAAACGGATATGTGGAGAAATGCACGGCCGACGATTGGCATGGTTTGGCGTTGAAGCTCAGTCGAATTGGAGGCTGGGAGTTTGAGGACTATCAGCCTTGAACTGGCAGCTTCGATTTTGATGCACAAACCCGGCCGCGCGGCGGGTTTGTGCTTGGTGGCGTCGGCGAGCACGACGGCGCTGCTACCGATTTGCTCGATTCGTCGGCAGTCGCGTGCCCGACGAGCGGCCGCTAGAAAAGTTTCTTCGCAACTTCGCGAACTACGTCCTCATCGAGGTGCATTTGGCGGATTCTGGCGATCGCGCGCCGCAGCCACGCAACGAGCCGGCGCCGGGCGCCGATAAATCGCCCGAAGTCCATACGGAATGCGGCCTTGCCACGCGTTACAGAATGTACCGTGTAGTGTGCAGCGCCGGTCACGGGGCAGCGATCATGAAATCGACGTGCTCGGCGTCATACGGGAGCTCGATTGCGCCGTCGGCGTTGCGGTCGAGCACACCCACATGGAGCACGCGTGCACGTCGTGCTGTACGGTTGTGTCATCGCGGCTGAGCCGCAGTGCGATCTGACGGATGGACAGCGTGTCTGCGCCCGTCATGGTCCTGATGATGTTTCAGCGCGCTGGCGTGAGAATCGGGAACAGCCGCTCCAGCGAATCAAATCTGATGTGTTCGCCCTGCGCTTCGCGTTCATCGCGACGACAATGTGTGCGTTCAAGCGTCGCGGGAGCCGAGGCGGAGGGTGACGATCTTCATGATGTTGCTCCGTCGGGCGTGGGGCACGTGTCAACTGTCATTCAACCATGGTTCAACCGGGTTCGTCGCGATTCAACCCTGTCCGACTCGCCGAAAAGATCATCCAGAGAAACGGACAGGGCGCGGGCGATTGCAGGCAGGAGCGAAACCGGCAGGCGTGGCGACGGACGCATACGACTGGCAGGTCTGTCGCGTGAATTCGACGGTGCTCCCGAGGGCCGCCAAGGTAGTGGAATCGGCTTCGAAACGACGCGTCATGTCGGTTTTAAAATCCTGCTCGTTGCTCTTGGGATCCAGTGGCGGTTTGTTCCCCCCAGGTGACGCAAGAACGATCCGATCGGCGCCCAAACGGTCCCCAAGTAATCGAGCCCCGCCGTCAGAAGACATAACGACAGGCAGAATTTCAAGCGATATGCCTCGCTGCCGTCGAAGGACTTTCGCCTGAGTACACCGGCTCCGCGGCCGAGCCGAAAGACACGTCGACTCGATGGCAGCTCTACCTCCCGACCAGCTGCTGCCGGCGCACGGACTCCAACCGCGGTTCACAGTCGATTCGGTGCTTTCGCGGTTGGACCGGACTCGTGAATGTTTATTCGATGTCTGCCATCGCCCGCAGGAAGATGCATGCTGCGCGCATGTCGGCAGACGTCGAACAAGCCCGATGAAGCACACCGCGCACTCCGTTCGCCGACCATCAGGCAACTGCCTGACATCATGAAGCACCCACCAACCCGACCCCGCTTCATGGCATCGCGCCTGATCCGCGTCACCGCCTTACCTGATCGGCAAAACGCTGGGAGCGATACGGGTCCAACAGGTTCACCGTCACGCCGTCAAGCAGTTCGGTTGTGATGAACTGCGACAGTCCGGCTGCAAGGCTGATGCCTGCGTTCGTTGTAACGGAAAGCACGCCGGGCAGTTCTTCTGAGCGGCTCACGACAGGCAGTCCGTCAGCGGGAATCACGCGACGCGTTTCGGTGACTTTCTCGACAACGGCGTCCTTCAAGCCCGGCAGCACTCGCGCGGCGACACGTACAAGCTCCTCCGGGTCGGGCGTGCTTGGGTCGCCAACGGGCGAACCGGAGAAGTGCTTGGCGATGACTACACGACCGTCGACGCGCTGGATCGCGTGAACATGGGCGCCAAGAATCACCGAGTCGAAGATCCGCGGCAACGGTGCCAGATGGACGACGCTCCCCGTGCTGTGGATGAGCGGTGCCTTAAGCCCCGTGCCTTCGACGAGTTCCGGGTTCGCGATGCCGCCCGCGAAGATGAGAAAATCGGCCGCGCGCGAGCCACTTCTGCTCTTGATCTCGTAACCGCCCGCCGTCTTCACGAAGCCTTGGTACGCATCGTGTGCCGAGTACTGCGCCCCGTGGGCGACCGCCGCGTCGAGCATCATTGACGTCAGTTGCACGGGCGACATCATCCCTTCATCGGGCGTGTAGAAAATGTCCGTCTCCGCTCCCGGTTCAAACCCCGGCTCGATCTCGCGCGCCTCGGCCGCGGTGACGCGGTACGTCGGGCTGCCCCAGCGCAGGCGCCGGTCCAGTTCCGCCGCGAGTTCCCGTGCCTCCTCGGTGCCGGGCTCGGCGCTTTGTAAGCAGCCTGACCAGCGAATCGGCAGACCGTCGATTTCGCTTTGCAGGTAACGCCAGCGCAGGTGCGACAGCCGATGCAGATTGAAGTAATGCTGCGCGCCAGCTTCACCGAGCGAGTCCGCATTGCGGAACTTCGTCTGGTTGGTTATCCACGCGAATGACCCAGACGTGGCGCCTTTCGCGACTTCGTTCTTGTCGAGCACGGTGACGCGCGCGCCGCGCTTCGCAAAATCATAAGCGAGCGTAGTGCCGATGATGCCTGCGCCGATGATGACGACTTGAGGTGCCGAATTCATAGAGTGCCTTTTTGCATGGATGCAGGAAGTGTTGCCAAGGTGAAATTATGGAGTCCGAATTGATTCGGCTGACCGGTGTCGGCGATGGCTCCGCCGTCCTTGCCGCTCAGCTGCGAGCTTCTCTTTGCTGTAGAGTGTGTTCGCCCGCGCTCGCATCCAGGCTGGGAGCGTTCGCCGCGCCGAGCGACACGTTACGGGTCTCGGGAGCCATGCGAACGGATACGAGCAGGCCAATCAGGCTGATGCTACCTGCGATCAGCAGACCCGTCGCACTTCCAAAATGGACGAGTACGGTAGGAAGGAGGAACGTTCCTGCCGCGGCGCCAATGCGGCTTGCAGACATCGCGAGTCCCATACCGGTTGCACGGAGATCAGTTGGGAAAATCTCATTCGGGTAGATGAATTGCAGCCCGGAACCGGCAGCTTCGGCCACCGTGAAGAGAATGAACAAACCGATCGCAACCATGGCAATGCCCGACATCGGCGTCGCGAGAAGAAAGAGCGCGAGGGTTGCCAGAACGAAAGAGGCCAGACAAAGCGTGCGCCGACCGACGCGGTTGACGACGACCATGCCGATCGCAGTTCCGACGATCGCAAACGAAATGATCACGAGCGAGCCGGCGAGTGGCTGAGTGACGCCGAGCGACTTCAGCAGCATCGGTTGAAACGTCTTGATTGCGAACGAAGGTGCAATCTGACACATCCAGAAGATCGAGCAGAACACCAGCATGCGCCCATAGCCTCGCGAAAGAAGTTCGCGGATCTTGGACAACCCGAGGCCACGCCCGGAGGTGCTGACGCGGGTTTCGGCAACGAGCGCATCAAAGTCAACCTGCGGCCCAAGATGCTGCGCCACGATGTCACGAGCCGCCTCTACACGTCCTGCGGAAATCAGCCAGCGCGGCGACTCGGGAATGTTAAGGCGCAGCAACAGGAAAATTGCCGAAGGGATGGCGGCGCTCGCAAGAATGTAGCGCCATACACCGCTTTCGCTACCGCTCACGATCAAACCCGTTGCAAGGCTCAAGGTGTATCCGACCCAGAGCAAAAGCACGAGGCTCGCGAGCACCGGCCCGCGAAGCTTCCGAGGCAGGAATTCAGCGGCGAGCGCGGTCGCGATGGGATAGTCCGCGCCCAGCGCAACCCCCATGACGAAACGAAGGATAAAGAGCGTCGCCACGTCGTGCACGAACAGGTGCGCGATCGAGCAGATAACGAATACAGCGAGATTAAGCACATACATCTTCTGGCGGCCGAAGCGGTCTGTCATCGGTCCGAAAACGAGGCCGCCGACGAACATGCCGATGAGGCTCGACGCGCCGACGAGACCGATCTGGAGCGCGCTCAGTGCGAGGTCCCTGGCAATGAACGGCAATGCCACAACGATGATCCCGAGCAGGTAGCCGTCGCAGAACGGCCCGCCTGCCGCTACGACGGCAATCCGCTTATGAAAGCGGCTCGTAGGTAAATCTTCGATGCCGACGAGTGCCTTTGCCATATGTGCCTCCAGATGTTACCGAATCAGATGACGGGATTTGTTTTTCTATTCGACTAGGCTAAGGTTGGGCACAATATCGGTCAATGTCGGATTTTATTCACCAAATATCGAAGGAATCGATATGTTGTTCAGCGAGGAGATCAACACGTTCCTGGCGGTGGTTCGCTCCGGAAGTTTGCTGCAGGCGGCCGAGATCGTCTCCACGACGCAATCGACCGTCTCGTACCGGATCCAGTCCCTCGAGCGCCGCATAGGACATCCGCTGTTGCGGCGCTCGAGGGGAGCGCGCGGCATCTCGCTGACCGCTGAAGGTGAGCGTTTTCTCGACATTGCCGAGCGCTGGAAAATGCTCGAAATCGAGGCCGAGCAACTTCAGGCCAATCAGGTGCGGCACCTTGCTGTCGGTGCGGTGGACGCCGTTGCGATCAACGTTCTTCCGCCGTTTGTCTCCGCGCTCTGCGACGAGACACCGCCCGTCCGGTTACACATGGAAAGCTCGCGCTATTTCCAGCTCGCCAACCGCGTGGCTTCCGGTCATCTGGACGTCGCCTTCACACTGACGCCATCCGAACACGTCGATCTTGTTTCAAGAAAGATCCGGGACTACGCGATGCTCGTGGTCTATGCCGGCTCGGATACGGCCCCGTTGCCCGAAGCGCTCGACATGACGGATCTCGATCCATCCAGAGAAATTCATCTGCCGTGGTCGCCGCAGTTTGATTTATGGCGCGGTCGGCGTGGGTTTTCGCGACATGTAAATTGGGTCGAGAAAGCACACATGCTGGCGCCGATGCTGAGAAACGGGGCCTGGGCCATTGTTCCCGCTTTTTTAACGATGCCGTTGGCGAGGGACACCGGATGCACGATCCATCGGATCGCTTTAAATCCGCCCGATCCGCTTTCTCTTTTTATGATTTTGCGCAAACAGAGCAGCGATGCCACCGAACGACAGCAGCAACTCATCGAGATGGCTCTCGCCGCCCTCAAATGAAGTGAGCAGGGTTAATTCGATTCTGTCAGAGCGGCGTGCGTATAGAGCGGCCGGCGGAATTTCGCGAGGTCCGGCGTGCGTGTCGCGCGCACCGTGGCGGGCCGGTCGCGCAGCAGCAACGGCATAAGGCGGCGGTTCGCCGTCCGCGCCGCCCACTCGCAGTATGCGGGGCTCCCGAGCACCCAGCCGTTGAACCTCGATTCCAGCAGACTGTCGATGTCGCGATCGGCGGCAATTCGCTCGCCGAGATCGCGATAAGCCTGATGGCGCTCGGGCGGCGTGTCGCCAAGCGCCCGGTAAAGCGGATGGTCCTTGATAAAGCTGTCCGCGCGCTGGCCCGTGTGATGCCCATAGCTCGACCACGCGTAGTTCTTCGCGTCGGTCACGAGACCGCTGCGCGCCGGCGCCTGTTCGATCCCAACGCTCGCCAGCAGCAGGTAACGCTCGGGCTCGATCACCGTTGCGCGGTAGCCGCCGCGCCATACTGTGCCGCGTCGTCCGTGGCGGCGGTTGAAGGTCTCGGCATAGCGTCGGCAAACCGCCTGCATCGCCATCGACACGCTTGATTCGTACGACGGCGTGACAAGCAACTGCACCGCGCCGGGCATGAGAGCCCAGGCGTGGACCGCCAGATCGGCGACGCGCGCGGCGTCTGCGAGGCAGGCGAGAAAATACCGGTAGTCCCCTTCGTCGAGGAATGCGGGCTCGACGAGCCCCTGCAAGATTATGTGTTGCGGTTGGTCAGGGACGTAGTGCCGTGCAAGCCGTGTCATTCTGTGTTTGACCGGAAATTCGATTGGAGAAAGCAGTTCGACAGATACCGACCGCGTGCCGGTACGTGACTGGTATGGAGGAATTCTATGAGTCGCGGCGTTGGGCGCGCGCGGCGAACAGCGCTTGTGTTTGGCCTCTTTTCGCAGGTTTGCGTCCGGTCCTGCAGCCTTGGGGCGGCAATGTCGGCTTGGCCGAGTCGACGTCATTCGTCGTTGCACGCCGGCTAGCTATTGTCAGACGTATGTCAGTGAACATTCGCCAGATCCTTTGCTCGGTGCTATGTGAGGCGCTGGCGACAGCCCATTGTAATGCTAGCGACTCTGAAGCTTCATCGCCCGCTTTTAAGGTCTTACCGTCGTAACCAACGGTAAGGAGACGGGTAATGGCCGCTTTTCGCTTTTCACATTTATGTAATAAGGAATGCTTACGTATTTCCACTGCGGCTGTCGCAGCAGCGGCTGCGCTGGCATTGTCCAGCTGGCCCGCTGGCGTGATCGCTGCGGGCGACGATCACAATGGCGAAACGCGAACGCCGATCAGGCATGTCATCGTGATAGTGGGCGAGAATCGAACCTTCGATCACGTTTTCGGCACATACCAGCCGGCGCACGGTCAGTCGGTGTGGAACCTGCTTTCGCAGGGCATCGTCAATGCAGATGGCTCACCGGGTCCGAACTTCAAGAAAGCGCAACAGTACGAGGCGCAGTTGACTGGACCTGGAAGGTTCTCGATGGCGCCGTCGAACAAGGCCCCGTATGGGACGCTGCCGGCTCCGAACACCGGTGGATCGCCTACCGCCGCCAGCGACGCAAGTCCACCGCCATTCGCGAGTCACGATGCGGCTGTTCAGGTCGAGGGCGGCGCGCTCGAAGCATCCGATATCGACCAGCTGTTGAGCGGCGCATCCGGCCTGCCGAAAGATGTAAAGGACTCGCGCGTGGCAAACTACAACGCCTTGCTGAACGGCCCGTTTTTGCTTCAACCACCGCTTTACGACGCGTACATGGGCGGCCCTGTGCATCGCTTCTATCAGGCATGGCAGCAGTCGGACTGCGATGTCGGACATGCGAGCCGGGAAAATCCGAGCGGCTGTCTGGGCGACCTGTTCGCGTGGGTTGAAACCACCATCGGCGCCGGCAGCAACGGCAAGCCGCAGCCCACGCCGTTCAACGACCAGACGACCGGTGAGGGTTCCAATGCGCTCGGATTTTATAACGTGAACAACGGAGACATGCCGTACTTCGCGCAGTTGGCGCGGCAATACTCGATGAGCGACAACTACCATCAACCGGTCATGGGCGGCACAGGCGCGAACAGCATCATGATCGGCGCCGCCGATGCCTATTTCTACACGGACGGTAACGGCCACGCGGCAACGCCGCCATCGGATCAGATCGAAAACCCCAATCCGTTGCCCGGCACGAACAACTGGTACACGCAGGACGGGTATTCAGGCGGCAGTTACAGCGATTGCTCCGATGCGAGCCAGCCTGGCGTCGGTCCTATCCGTCGTTACCTCCAGTCACTCTCCTATCACCCGAAGCCGAACTGCGCGCCAAAACACTACTACCTGCTGAACAACTATAACCCCGGCTACAACGGCGACGGTACGGTGCTCGACAGGGCGAAATCTCCTTACACGATTCCTCCGTCGCCCGTGCGGACAATCGGCGACAGCCTTCTCGAGCGCAACATCCCCTGGAAATATTACGGCGAAGGATGGCGCAGTTTCATCAAGGATCCGTCGACAAGCGTCTATTGCAACATCTGCAATCCATTCCTTTACGAGACGTCGATCATGACGAATCAACAGGTCCGCGATACGCATCTCGCGGATCTGCCTGATCTCTATTCGGACATGCAGGCCGGGACCCTGCCGGCGGTATCTTTCGTGAAGCCCGGCGGGCTGCTCGATGGACATCCGACGTCGTCGAAGTTCGGGCTCTATGAGGCGTTCGTGAAGAAGATCGTGGATGCGGTCAAGAGCGATCCCAAGTTGTGGGCCACGACAGCGATCCTCATCACCACCGACGAAGGCGGTGGCTACTACGATTCAGGCTACATCCAGCCCGTCGACTTTTTCGGCGACGGTTCACGCATCCCGATGATCGCCGTTTCGAAGTATTCCGTTGGAGGACGCGTTTCACACGGCTACGCCGACCACGCGTCGGTGGTCAAATTCATCGAACGGAACTGGGGACTGCCGCCGATTACGGAACGCAGTCGCGACAATCTGCCAAACCCTGTCCAGCGCAGCGATAACCCGTATGTGCCGGTCAACTCGCCCGCCATAGGCGATCTGTTCGATCTTTTCGACTTCCACCGCGATTCCGACGATCACGCTCATTCCGACGGACATCACGGCGGAGAGGAAAGCAGCGGCAACGGCGGCAAGGGTTGGTGGCCGTTCTGACCGAAGCTTGCGTGCCCGCTCGTAAGCTGTGACGACGATAGGCACGGCCGCGCATGCCGGCGGCCGTCGTCCATCCTTGACCCGCTAACGGCAGATCGCTAACGGCAGATCATGGTGCGCGGTAGCCCGGCACCGCTCAAGCGTCGTTGACGATCGCATCGAATCGCTCGCGAAACGCCGGCTGCCGGCTCGCCAGAGGACCGGCCTCAACCCACAGGCGAAAATCTTCGTCGCTTCTTAGATAATGATTCAGTACTCCAATGACGGCGCGCAGGTTATAAGGCAGGCCGATTCGATGCCGACGCAACGATTCGATCAGCAAGTCGGTCTTGTCGGTGAAGTTCGAATAGAACGCGCCGCGTGCATAGCCTGCCGCTTCGGCAATCTCTTCGAGGCCTGTCGTAACGTACCCCCGCGCGACGAACAGCTCGTGTGCGGCCTCGAGCAGCCGTTCACGCGTCTGGAGCCGTCGCTCTTCATGGGTGAGCCGTTTGCATTTCATTGGATCAAGCGGTTTCCGTCTGTCGGCTGTGCATGAAACATGTCGAGCCCGATTGCGTGGCCGGAGCGAAGTGCCGACTCGGTGCGTAGTCATGTCTGAGGCGGCGTTCAGGGCTGACGACTTTGTCGAGCCCGACGTTTGAATCTATACTGGCGTTCTGATCCAGATTGGAATCGCCATGCCGAAGACTACAAATCGCCCGGCGCCGAAGCGCGCCGCTCCGCAGGCGAGCGCCGCTCCGGAGGCGCCAGCCGAGGCGCGCGAGCCGCGCGGTGCCCGCCGCAAGAGGGAGACGCGCGCCCGCCTGCTGGACGCAGCACTCAAACTCATGGCTGAAAAAGGCATGGAAGGCGTCGCGATCAATGAAATCACGGAGGCGGCCGATGTCGGGTTCGGCTCGTTCTACAACCATTTCGAATCTAAAGAAGCGATCTACGCCACGCTCGTCGAGTCCGTGTTCGAGGAATTTGCCGACTGGCTCGACCGCCTCACCCTCGGTTTGTCGGACCCGGCCGAAGTCATTGCCGTCTCCGTGCGTTATACGTTGATGCGAGCACATCGCGAGCCGCTCTGGGGCCAATTCCTGGTGAGAGAAGGGTTCTCCTCGCGCATGCTCGATCGAGGTCTCGGCAAACGTTTGTTGCGCGATGTGCAAAAAGGCATCGTTGCGAAGCGTTTCGCCGTGGCCGATCCATTCGTCGCATTCCTCTCCGTGGGCGGCACCGTGCTTGCGTCCGTCACAGCCCAGCTCGGACTCGCCTCGCCGGATGCGCCGAACGCCGACGCGTTGACGGAGCTCGGTTTCAGCGGTGAACACCTCGCCGAGCGCGTCGCGGCCGCTCTTTTGCAAAGCTTGGGTCTCAAACGAGCGGAAGCCGAAAAAGTTGCGGCACGTCCGTTGCCGCTCGTGGAACCTGCCGTCGAAGCCGACTGACCGTCTTGACGGCGTACCGCTTCGCCGACCGTTGGCAACGCGGGTCAGTAAGCCTGCTTCTCTCATTGCATTTGTCCCATTCGCCACCTCGTCGCGAATTTCTCAGGCCGCGCAGACGCGGCGGCTTGCGAAAAAGCGCGTCGCATTCGTGACAGGCGATCAATTCTCGATATTCCATCGTCACTCCCGCGATGCCGATTTGGCTGGCTCTTGCGGCAATTCGCCCATCGCCTGGAAGAGCGCGGCCGTATCGCCGAGCCGCTGGCTCTGTGCGCGAACCGCGTCGAGCCGTGCGGTCAGAAACTGCTGCTCGCTGGCTTGAGCCGCCGATATCGGCAGGGACCCGAGCCGGTAGCGCGACGTCGTTTCGTCGAACAGTTGCTGCGCGGCGCGAGCCTCGCTTTCGGTCGAGGCGAGTGTCTGAGCGTCGTTGTCGAGCGCGGCGAGCGAGTCGGCGACGTTCCCGAACGCGGACAGCACCGTCGATTTGTAATGCAGCACTGCTGCCTCATAAGCCTCCTTCGTGGCGCGTCGATGCGCGAGCAGGGCGCCGCCATGGAAGATCGGTTGCGAAACGCTCGCGCCGATCGCCCAGATACCGCCGGCGCCGGAGAGCAGGGCCGGCCAGCCGAAACCGGCGCGGCCCATCGAGGCCGTCAGCGACAGGTTAGGGAAAAGCTGCGCCGTGGCCTCGCCGACATCGGCGGCGGCCGCTTGCACCGCGGCTTCGGCGGCCTGAATATCCGGGCGCGAGCGAAGCAGCTGCGCCGGCACGGCGACAGGTACATGCTCGGGCAGCGAAAGGCTGTCGAGATCGGGGACGGCGGGCGTTGCGTCGGGCGTTCGCCCCAACAGCACGGCCAGCGCGTGCACGGTGCTGGCGCGCTGCTGACGCAATGGCGGAAGCAGCGCGGCGAGCGCGGCAGCCTGCCGTGCCGATCCGAGTGCCTGGGCATGCGAGACCGAGCCGAGCGCTTGACGCTGCGCGTCGTCGCGCGCCGTATCGCCTGCGAGCGTCACGAGGTGTTCGGTGAGCGCGATCTGACGATCGAGCGCCGCGGCACGGATGGCGGTGCCGACGATGTTCGCGGCCAGCGCGCGGCGCGCCGCTTCGAGCTCATACGCCTGTACGTCGACGCGCGCGGCGCTGGCCTTGTTGCCGTAGCGAACGGCGCCGAACAGATCGAAGTTGTACTGCGCCTGCAACTGACCGGCGAAGACGTTATAGCGCTCAGTGTTTGGACCGATGCCGGGGACGACGGGCGAGCGCGTTCGCTCCGCCTCGGCGCCGGCATCGACAGACGGCAGGGTGGACGCGCCGATCTGCGCCCGGAGTTCCTGCTGGGCGGCATTGAGCGACCTTTGCGTGGCGGCGAGCGTCGGATTGTTGCGCAAGCCTTCTTCGACGAGGGCATCGAGCGCATCGGAGCGGTAAAGCGTCCACCATTGCGGCGCGGCCGTTGCGCCGGCATCGAAATGTTGCGCGGTTCCTCCAGCCGCAACGGTCTGCAGCGATTGAGGCTGCGCCCCGTAATGCGCGGGCGACGGCATCGCGGGCGGCGCGCCGCTCGGGCCCAACGTACAGGCGCTGGTTGCGAGTGCCGCGAATACGGCGATAACGGATGTCTTAACGGCAAATTGCATGATCAGATCTCCGCGTGCTCGACGATGGTGTGTTGCGCACCGCGCTCGTCGCGCCGAACACGGAAGGAAGTCGCATAAAGGGCTGGCAGGAAGAACAGCGTGAGCACCGTGGCGATCGTGATGCCGCCCATGAGCGAGCTCGCCATCGGGCCGAAAAAGCCCGAGCGAAGCAACGGAATCAAGGCCAGCACGGCGGCTGCGGCCGTGAGCATGATCGGACGGAAGCGTCTGACGGTCGCGCCGACGATCGCATCGAAACGGGGCTGACCGGATGCGATGTCCTGCTCGATCTGATCGACGAGGATCACCGAGTTGCGCATGATGATGCCGAACATCGCGATGACACCGAGCATGGCGACGAAACCGAACGGTTCGCCGAGCAGCAGCAGCGCCGCGACGACGCCGATCAAACCGAGCGGCACGGTCAGCACGACGATGAACGTGCGCGAAAAGCTTTGTAGCTGGATCATCAGCAGGGTGAGCACCGCGATGATGAGGATCGGCATTTGCGCATTGATCGAAGTCTGGCCCTTCATGCTTTCCTCGACGGAGCCGCCCACTACGATGCGATAGCCGATCGGCAATTGCGCGCGAAGCTGGCTCAATTCGCGGTCCACGTCGCGCGTGACGTCGATGCCTTGTGCGTTGCCTCGCACGTCGGCCTGTACGGTGATGGTGGGTTGACGATCGCGTTCCCAGATCACACCGTAGTCGAGCGCCGTGCGCACGTTGCCAAGCGTGCCGAGCGGCACGGGGCCTTGGGGCGTCGGCACGGCCAGGCTCGTGAGCTGCGAGGGATCGACACGCTCGCTTTTCGGCGCGCGCAGATCGACGTTGACCAGTTTGTCGTGCTCGCGATACTGCGTCACCGTATAGCCGGAGAGCGTCATGGCGAGAAAGTTCGACACGTCCTGCGAGGTCACGCCGAGTTGGCGCGCGCGGTTCTGGTCGATCTGGAACGACAGGGAGCGCTCCTCGGGCTCGTCCCAGTCGAACTGCACGTTGCGCGTGCGCGCATCGGCACGTACCTTGTCGGCCACCTTTCGTGCGATCTCATGCACGGTCGCGAGGTTGTCGCCGCTCACGCGGAACTGAATCGGATAGCCGACCGGAGGCCCGTTTTCGAGTCGTGCCACACGGGTTCGCACACCGGGGAATTGCTTTTCGAGCGATGCGTCGAGCCATTTGAGGAGCTTTTCGCGTTCTTCGACGTCTTTGGCCGTCACGACGAACTGCGCGAAGTTCGGCTGCTGCAACTGCTGGTCGAGCGGCAGATAGAAGCGGGGCGCGCCGGTGCCAACAAAGTCGACCACGCGCTCGATCTCGGGGCGTCCGCGAAGTGTCTGTTCGAGGCGTTGCGCTTCACGCAACGTCGCTGCGAACGATGCGCCTTCCGGCAAACGCATATCGACAAGCAACTCGGGGCGCTCGGAGTTCGGGAAGAACTGCTTGGGCACGCGAGTGAAGGCCGCCATTGCGACGGCGAACGCGATAGCCGTCACGCCCAGCACCAACCAGCGGTGCTCGATACACCAGGAGACCCAACCGGCCATGCGGCGATAGAAGCCCGTGTTGTAAATATCCTCGTCGTGACCGTGGGCTCCCTGAGCGCCGTGCTCGCCTGCCTTGCGCTCGGGGAGCATGTGGTAGCCGAGCAGCGGAACCAGCACCACGGCGGCGAACCACGAAACGATGAGCGCGATCGCGGACACCTCGAAGATCGAGCGCGTGTACTCGCCGGTGCTCGACTTCGCCAGTGCGATCGGCAGGAAGCCCGCTACGGTGACGAGCGTACCCGTGAGCATCGGGAAGGCCGTGCTCGTATAGGCGAACGCTGCCGAGCGCATGCGGCTCCAGCCTTGCTCGAGTTTCACGGCCATCATCTCAACCGCGATGATGGCGTCGTCCACGAGCAGGCCCAACGCGAGCACGAGCGTGCCGAGCGAGACCTTGTTCAGGCCGATACCGAACAGATACATGCACAGCGACGTGACGGCGAGCACGATCGGGATGGTGATCACGACGACCATGCCCGTGCGCAGGCCGAGCGAGACGAGACTGACCACGAGCACGATGGCGACGGCCTCGGCCACTGCCTCGACGAAATCGTCGACCGAGTGCTTGACGGTATCGGGCATGCTCGAGATCTGGACAAGCTTGAGCCCTGCGGGCAGGCGCGCCTGCAGTTCGGCGCGTTCGCTGTCGAGCGCCTTGCCGAGCCGGATCACGTCGCCGCCGGTTTGCATCGTGATGCCGATTCCGAGCACCGCGTGTCCGTTAGTACGCATCTGCGTGACGGGCGGATCGTCATAGCCGCGGCGGATCTTCGCGATGTCGCCGAGCCGGAACGTGCGGCGGTTGACCGATATCAGCATGTCTTCGAACGCCCGCACGTCCTTGAACGCGCCGCTCGTACGCACGAACACACGGTCATCAGGCGTGTTGAATGTGCCGACCGGCGCCACGGCGTTCTGCGCGTCGATGGCATGCGCCAGTTCAGCGGGCGTGATCGCGAGCTTCGTCAACTGCGTGTTCGAAATCTCGATGAAGATGTGCTGATCGGGATCGCCGAAGTAGTCGACCTTCGCCACGCCGGGCACGCGCAGCAGCACGGTGCGCAACTGGTCGGCGTAGTCGTGCAGTTGCGCGGGCGAAAACCCGTCGCCTTCAAGGGCGTAGATGTTTGTATAAACGTCGCCGAACTCATCGTTGAAAAAGGGGCCCACGATGCCTTGCGGCAGCGTTGCGCGGATGTCGCCCACTTTCTTGCGGACCTGATACCAGGTTTCGGGCACGTCCTTGACGGGCGCCGAGTCCTTCATCGCGAAGAAGATCATCGACTCGCCGGGCCGCGAATAGCTCTTGATGTTGTCCACATACGGTGCGGCCTGAAGCTGGCGCGCGATGCGGTCCGTGACTTGCTCCTGCACTTCACGCGCGTTCGCGCCCGGCCAGTTGGTCCGAATAACCATGGTTCGGAACGTGAACGGCGGATCTTCGGATTGAGACAGATGCGTATACGCGATGACGCCGAAGAGCGTCATCAGGCCGATCAGGTAAATGACGAGCTGCTGATGACGCAGCGCCCACTCTGAGAGATTGAAGCCGCTTTTGCCTTGGCTTTCGGCGTTCTGAGCGGTGGCGAGCGTGACGTCGCCGGATTTTTCGTGGTCGACGATGCTCATGATGCAAAGTCCTCGGGATGCAGCGGGGCGATCGCTTGCACGTGCTCGCCGGCGCTCACGGTATGGACGCCTTGCACGACGACGCGTTCGCCGTCGTGCAGGCCCGCAACGACGTCAATGGTTCGCTCGCCGTAGTTCGTGACGGAAACGGGGCGCAGAACGAGCTTGTCGGTGCCGGGCTGCACGACCCAAACGGCGGGCTTGCCGCCATCGTGAAAGAGCGCCGTGGCCGGCAGCTGGAACGGGATGAAGCCGTCGTTCGCACGCGCAATATCGAACTGCACCTGAGCCGTCATGCCGAGGCGCACCTCGAGGCTCGGCGCAACGAGCGTCAGCTTCACGCGCCAGGTGCGGCTTAGCGGATCGGCGCTCGGGGCGACCTCGCGCACGCGCGCTTCGAATGTCTTGCCGGGCAGAGCCGGCAGCGTGACCTTTGCGATCTGGCCGACGCCCAGCGAATTCAGTGCGCTCTCGGGGGCGTCGCACGCGACATCGACATCGCCGCTCCAGTCGAGGTGATAGACCGCCTGCCCTTGTTCGACGTTCTGACCCGTATCGGCATCTTCCGACTTGACCACGCCGTCGTGGTCCGCCACCAGGGTGGTATAGCGCAAGTGGTCTTCGGCCAGCGCCATTTGAGCGAGCGCCGAATCGCGCTGGGCAAGCGCCGTTGCATAGGCGTTCTGCGTTTGCTCCCACTGCGCGGGCGCAATCAGGTTGGCCTGCGCCTGCGCTTGGTCCCGAACGAGCTGCTGCTTCTGGTACGCGAGCTGATGCTCGGCGGCATCGAGTTGTGCGCGTGCGTTCACTGCGTTGTTCCGCAGATCGGCGGGATCGAGCAGGGCGAGCACTTGCCCGGCTTTGACCGTATCGCCCAGATGGACGCGCCGCTCGGCGATTTTGCCGCCGACGCGGAATGAAAGCGCTGTCGAGTAACGCGCTTCGACCTGGGCCGGCAGCGACGTGGCGTTCGCCGTGTTGTCGGCGTGCACCGCCAGCGCCACCACGGGCTTGGCTTCCGGGGCGGCGGGTTCGTGCGTATGACATGCCGCGAGCAGGACGGCGCCGCAAACGGCGAGACAAAGGCCTGCCCGACGGGGCAGCGCGGAGGAAGAGGACGGGCGCGAGGACGACCGCGTGTCAGGACCGGGGAGTTTCACGATGTTTCCAAACGAGAGCTGGGCAAGATGAAAGGAAGACCGTTCGCAGGTCAGGGTTTTCACTGACGAGCATCGATCGTTGGTGACATTAGAGTCGAAAATGATAAGATTGTCGATTATGACTAACGAATCTCAATCGATGAAAGATGGAAAAGAGGCAGGGGTGCAGGTGACGCCCGGCAGCGCCGCGTCGGAACGGTCTTCTCAAGCGGCCGCCACGACCGGGGTCGCGGCGGCGGCCGTGGCCGTCATGGGCGACGGGCGCGGGGGCGAGCCCAAACCGCGGGAGCCACGCGGTGCTCGGCGTAAGCGCGAGACTCGCACCCGCCTGCTCGAGGCGGCGCTCGCTCTCGTGGCGACGAAAGGCGTCGAGCACGTGACCATCAACGAAATCACGGAAGCCGCCGACGTCGGGTTCGGTTCGTTCTACAACCACTTCGATTCGAAGGAGGCTTTGCATGCCGCGCTTTTCGACTGGGTGTTCGAGGACTTCGGCGAACAGCTCGATGCGCTGGTGCGCGGGCTATCGGACCCGGCGGAGGTGGTGGCAGTGGGCGTGCGGCATACGCTGATGCGCGCTCGGCGTGAGCCGGTATGGGGCTACTTTTTGATTCGGGAGGGTTTTTCGGAGCGCGCGCTGCAAGATGGCATGGGTCGACGGTTGAAGCGCGACAGCGAGGCCGGGATAGCGGCCGGGAGATTTGCCGTGACCGATCCCTTCATATGTCATGTGTCGGTAAGCGGTATCGTCCTTGCGGCGATCGCCGCGGAATTGAGCCATGCCGTCAATGGTCACGTGGAAGTGGAACGGCATGGCGCGCCGGAGCCCGGGGACGATGGTTTCGCCGAGCGCGCCGCGGTGGTCGTATTGCAGGTGCTGGGCCTGAATCGCGAAGAGGCGGAATGTGTGGCTCGCGGGCCGCTGCCGGCTGCGGCGCGTGGGGCGGATTAGCGGGGCTCGCTGACGGTATCCCCCACCTGGTTCGTGGCTCCTGCTACAGGCCGGGCGGGCGGCGCGGTGATGCGTCGTCCTGCCGGTCCGCATAAAGCGCGCTGGCCAGATAGCGTCGACGCACCTCGCGCAACGCGGTCACGAGAATCGCGCTGACTGGAAGCGCGAGCAATACCCCAAAGAAGCCAAACATCTCGCCGAACGCCAGCAACGCAAAGATCACCGCGAGCGGATGCAGACCGATGCGTTCCCCGATGAGCCTAGGCGTAAGAAACGCCGTCTCGAGCACTTGCCCGACCGCATAGATCAACGCCACCACACCGAACCCATACCAGTCGCCGAATTGGAGCAACGCGGCGAGCATCGCGAGTACGAGCCCCGTGGCGAAGCCGACGTAAGGGATGAAGACCGCAAGCCCGGTAAACAGACCGACGGGCAACGCAACGCCCAACCCGGCGAGGCCCAGCGCGATCGGATAGAAGGTTGCGAGCACAACCATGACGAGCAACTGGCCACGCAGATATTGCGACAGCATCTGGTCCATCTCAGTCACGAGTGCACGCGTTTTGCCAAGCCACGGCCGCGGCACGAGACTTTCGATCCGCGCGAAGACCTTGCGCCTGTCGTAGAGCAGGTAGTACAGCACGAGCGGTACCACGACGACATTGCCCACCGCGGTGACCAATGCACTGCCGCCCGTGCGCACATAGCGCCAGGCTGCGACTTCGATCGATTGCCCGCCGCCTGCGAGCCGGCTCGTCAGTACGTTACGCAAGCTCGTCAAATCGAAGGACCTATCGAGGCCGACCAGCCCGAGCTTCGGCTGCAGCCAGGTATTGATCCTTGCCGTGAATCCAGGAATTTGCGAAGCAAGCGCCGGCAGCTCCTTTTGAATCACCGCGAACACGAGCAGGCCAAGCGACACAATGACCGACGCAAACAACAGCATCATGGCGAGCGCCGCAAGCGTGCGCGGAATCCGCCGACGGACCAGCCATTCAACGCCGGGCTGGAGCATGTACGCGATCAGGCCGCCCAGCAGGAACGGCGTGAGCACAGGACGCAGGATCCACATCAGAAGGCCGGCCCCGACTGCAAGGGCGCCCCAGAGCATTGCCTGCCGCGGATAGGGGTTGAGTCGTGCACGCTCATGCTGCGGCCCGCGCACTGCGGGGGAATTCGTCGACATCTTCGGGCTCGTGCTGGGCTGCCGGGACTGTTGCTTCGGATAAGTGCGCGGCGACCGTCCGGCTCCGCGTCGACGCAAGAGGCGATATATAACACATAAATGATTATGCAATCAAATATGAGCATTCCGTCGAATTGAACGTATGCACGCATCCGCGGACCGAGCCGACTCCAGTGGATGCCGCCGCGCGTGTGCGAGCACGATTTCACTAGTTGACAAAAATATCAGCAATGACTTTAATATCATCAACAAGCCGAACGATAGATCGGACAAGCCACCATACAGACGAAAGGAGCCAAGCGTGGAGACAAGCGCGCATGTGGGCATTGCCGGGTTGAGTACGACTCAACCCGCACGTCATTCGAACCCCACGACGAAAGCGTCGGCGTTGTCGTATCTGATCTTCGACCGGCCCGACCTCGAACAAGCCGAGCGATTTCTCAATGACTTCGGATTGCAGACGGTGTTGCGAAACGAAGCCAGGTTGTTTTTGCGCGGTACCGGCCCGGCGCCGTTCTGTTATGTCGTCTGCCACGCGCCGAAGGCGCAATTCGCCGGCTTCGGATTGCAGGTCGACGGCGAATCGGACCTGCATGCACTGACGCGGCTGCCCGGCGCCACGGAGGTGGAGCGGTCGGACTGGCCGGGCGGCGGATATCGTGTGACGTTGACCGACCCGTCGGGCTTTCGCGTCGATGCGGTCTGGGGCGCACGCGACGTCGAACCGCTGCCGCACCGGAACGCGCTGCCGTTCAATTCCGTGGACGCCGTGGTCCGCATTAACGACACGCAGCGCCCGCCGGCGAACCCACCCGATGTCATCAAGCTAGGGCATGTCGTGCTCGAGTTGGCCGACTTCCAGAAGACGTGCGCGTGGTACACGCAGCACTTCGGCTTTATCCCGAGCGATGTGCAGACGCTACCCGACGGCTCACCGGCCGTCGCCTTCATGCGATTGGACCTGGGCGGGCGGCCGGCCGACCATCACACGCTCGCGTTGGCGCAAGGTTTCGTTCCAAAGTACAGCCATAGCGCTTTCGAATTGATCGATGCGGATGCGGTCGGCATGGGGCAACGCGTCCTGCGCGAGAAAGGTTGGACGCACGCATGGGGAATCGGACGCCATATTCTCGGCAGCCAGATATTCGACTACTGGCAAGACCCCTGGGGCGACAAGCACGAACACTACTGCGACGGCGATCTCTTTACGTCGGACGTCCCCACGGGCGTGCATGCGGTCAGCCGTGAAGCGATGGCGCAATGGGGACCGGCCATGCCGCGCAGCTTCACCAAGCCCGAGCTCTCGCCGTCGAGCCTGGCCGCTCTCATTCGCAACCTCCGACGCAGTCCGGATCTGACGGTGAGCAAGCTGCTGACGCTCGCCAAAATCTTCGCGTGATATCTCCGCATTTCCAAACGATAGAGACTAAGCCATGTCACTGCATGTTTTGCATTACCGCCATGAAGGTCACGCGCGTTGGGGCGTGGTACGAAACGGCGCTATCACGCCGATTCCCGGCGAATTCGCCACGACGGCGGAATTTATCGCTGCGAATCCGGTGGAGCGTCTGATTGAACTCGACGGCCCGACAATTCCCGAGTCGGCCGTGCAATGGCTCCCGCCGGTCTCGGCAAACCAGCAGTTCATCTGCCAGGGTGCGAACTATCGCCAGCACATGATCGAATCCGGCATGGACCCGGATGCGAAGAAATTCAACATGCTCTTCACGAAGGCGACGAGTTGCATCGTTCCCGCCGATTCGCCCCTTGTGAAGCCCTCGAACGTGAGGTTCCTCGATTACGAAATCGAACTCGGTCTCGTGCTCAAGAAGAACATTACGTCGCGCCGTACGATCGCCGAAGGCGATCTCAGCGAGTACATCGCGGGTGCCGTCATCGTCAACGATTACTCTGCGCGCGATATTCAGATTCCGCAGATGCAGTTTTACAAGGGCAAGAGCTTTCGCACATTCGGTCCTGTTGGGCCCTACCTGTGCCTGCTCGAACGGAGCGACATGGCCAAGCTTGGTCAGCTCGAACTGACGCTCACCGTCAACGGGGCTATCCGGCAGCAGGATTCGACCGCGAATCTCGTCTACGGTCCCGCCGAAACGCTGACGGAGATCTCCGGCGTCCATGACCTTTTCGTCGGGGACCTGCTTTCCACCGGCACGCCCTCGGGCTGTGCGCTGTCGGTGCCTTCGCCGATGAAGCAGCGCCTCGCGGCGGCCCTGTCCGAGGAAGCCAAATGGAAAATGTTCATGGATATCCAGGCAGCGAGGCCGCAGTATCTGCGCGCCGGCGACGTGGTCGAATCGCGCATCGCGAGCCGCGACGGATCCATCGATCTTGGCGTTCAACGCAACGAAGTGGTGGATGAAGCGTCATGATCGCCCAAGGGATCGTGAGCCGAGAGGACGTCCTTGCGCTAGAGGCGCAAGGGGTGCCGGAGGATCTGCCTGTCAGCACCTACGAAATGATCTGCCGTGGTGCTGCGATCGATCCGTCCGCGCCAGCGCTTTCGTTTTTTATGACCGCCGACGTTTATCGCAACGCCGAATGTTGGACCTATGGCGAACTGGTTCGTGACATCACCCGAACGGCGAACGCCTTCACCCGGCTCGGCGTCACGTCGCAATCCGTGATCGCGTACGTGTTGCCCAACTTGCCGGAGACGCATTTCGTCATCTGGGGTGGACAGGCAGCGGGCATTACGTGCGCAATCAATCCACTGCTCGAAGGCGAGGCAATAGCCGATCTGCTCAATGCAGCCGGGGCCGAAGTGCTCGTCACACTGGCGCCGTTTCCGCAAACGGATATCTGGCAGAAAGTTCACGCGATCCTTGATCGGCTGCCGGCGCTCAAGCATCTCGTATTGGTCAATCTGGCCGACCGGATGCCCGGTCCAATGAGGTCCGCCGCACGCATGCTCGCCCGCAGCGAAGTGAGCCGATTGCACGGCGAGGTCGGCCTGCGCGCGGCGGTCCCCGCCGGAATCGAATTGCACGATTTCACGAGGGCGATGGAACGGGAATCCGGTACGAGCCTGCTCGGCAACCGGCGCTTCCAGCGGGACGATCTATCGTCGTTTTTCAGTACGGGCGGGACGACAGGGCGCCCAAAGATCGCGATGCGCCGGCATGGAAATGAAGTCGCCAATGCATGGAGTACCTCGCGATTCTTCGGCGAAAGTATGGGACCGGGCAAAACGATCTTTTGCGGCCTGCCGCTGTTTCATGTCAATGCGGTCATGGCGACCGGGCTCCTGCCGTTTTCCCAAGGCGCGCATGTCGTGCTCGGAACGCCGCAGGGCTATCGTGGCGAGGGCGTCGTCAAGCGCTTCTGGCAAATCATCGAGCGACACCGCATCAACTTTTTCAGCGGTGTCCCGACGCTTTACGCTTCGCTGCTCGACGTTCCCATCGACGGGTGCGATATCAGCTCGCTCGAATATGGCCTGTGCGGCGCTGCGCCCATGCCTGTCGAAGTCTTCCGCCGATTTCAGGAGCGCACGGGCATCCGCATTCTCGAAGCGTACGGGCTGACCGAGGGAACATGCGTGAGCAGCGTGAACCCTCCGCTTGGCGAGCGCCGCGTCGGATCGATCGGCCTTCGGATTCCGGGGCAAGCGATGAAGGCCGTGATGCTGGATGCGCAGGGCCGATATTCGCGCGACTGCGAGACTGATGAGACGGGCTTGCTGGTCATTTCAGGTCCCAACGTCTTCGCGGGATACGCAGAGCCGGAGCACAACGAAGGCATCTGGGTCGAACTCGGCGACGGCGAGCGCTGGTTCAACACCGGCGACCTGGGGCGGCGCGACGCTGACGGCTATTTCTGGCTTACCGGCCGCAAGAAGGACTTGATCATACGGGGCGGCCACAATATCGATCCCGCCACGATCGAGGAGCCGTTGCATCGCCACCCGGCGGTACAGGTTGCCGCGGCAATCGGCCGTCCAGATGCCCGCGCGGGGGAGTTGCCGATCGCCTACGTGCAACTCAAACCCGGCGCGACGGCAACCGAAAGCGATCTGGCGGAATTCATGCGCTGCGAGATCGGCGAACGGGCGGCACTGCCGAAGGGCATCCGGATCATCGAGACGATGCCGCTGACCGGAGTCGGCAAGATCTTCAAGCCTGAGTTAAAGCGCCGGGAGACGGTGGACGCACTGCTTTCGGCGCTTGCCGAAGCCGGAATTGAAGGGGCGCTCGTGCATGCCGTCCAGGATCCGGCGCGTGGGACGGTTTTGCACGTCGAGCTTCGCAGCCGCGAAATGGAGGCGCAGGCGGCATCTGTGCTCGGCCGGTTTCCCTTCATGTTCTCGATTCTGGTGGAACAGGCAGTTGCGGAAGAGGCGTCGCAAGACCGTAAAGGGATGGGTTCCTCAATGCTTCCGCAGGCGTCTTCCCGCGTGAACGGAAGCAGTTGATGGCGGACGTCGCTCGATGCGCGTCGGGCGGGCCGTTTGCGAAGACGAGCGAATAGCGGACATCGTACGGCAGTTTCATATCGCGAGTCATCCGCTTTGCGACGCAGTGAATCAATTAGGATGACTTAAAAAAATAGAATCGATTCGACGACTATTTGAAGTATCGAAAAGGAGGAGACATGACGTATCACAAGTTGGGCCGCCGCACGCTCGGCATCGCCTTTTGCATGGGATCGGCTGCCTTGAGCCAATACGCAATGGCCCAGTCTGCCGGCAGCATGACCGTCTCGGCAGGTTGGCTGCATGTCGCGCCGCAAGGCAACGCAACGCCCTTGACCGTGGAAAGCGTAGGCGGAGTGCCGGTCAACCGGGAAGTGGCCGGCAGCGGTGCACACGCGACGTCGACCGATACGGTGGGATTTACCACGGAGTACTACATTACTGACAACGTCGGAGCGGCCATGCTTTTTGGCCTGCCGCTGAAGGTGGATCTGGTCGGCGACGGGTCACTGGGGAAGTATGGCAACCTGGGATCGACCAGACCGATGCCGCCCGCTCTGGTTTTTCGATATCACTTGTTTTCTGGCGCGACGAAGTTCCGCCCGTTCGTCGGATTAGGGGTGAATTACACGTGGTTCACTCAGGTCCGGCCGACCAACAGCCAGTTCATTACCGATAGCTTCGGTCCGGGCGGTTCGGTGCGCGCGACGCTCAGCTCGTCATGGAACCCCGTGTTCGAGGTCGGAGCGAGCTATTCCATCAGCGAGCACTGGTCGATAGGCGCTACGCTCGATTACATCCCGGTGAAGGCCAGGCTCACGTTGTACGGACAGACTGCCGCGGGAACGCAGATTGTTTCAAAGTCGACCCTGCGACTCCATCCGCTTAGCGCGTTCCTGAACGTTGCCTACACGTTTTAATGCATGATGGATCGAACGATGAAACGTCAGGCTCTCAAGACCATTTTGTTCGCGTTGCCCAAGGTCCTTGACCTGACGGCACGCCGTTTCCCGATGTATCGCGCTCGTCTCAAGGAGAGAAATCTCATTGCATGGATTGGATTGATGGACGAAAGCATCGGCCGGGTCATCGAGTTCAGGAATGGCCGTATCCGATCGCACGCTGCGAGGCGCGCACGTTCCGACGTGCGCATGGCCTTCAAGGATGTCGCCACGGCCTTGAAATTTCTCTCACCCAACCCCGACCAGGGAGAAATCATCCACGCCGCCAAGAATTTCAAGGTGGTCACCGAGGGCGAGGATGAGCTTCTCGTCTGGCTCATGCAAACACTGGCCATGATGCAGACCGTCGGCCTGCCGATGGGCACGCCCATGCCAGACGGTACTCGCCGGTACACGACCTGCACCAACGGCGGGCCGCTGTACGTGTACGTCAAAAACGGCCGTATCGTTCGCGTCACTCCCATCGAATTTGATGATCGCGATGCGGCTAGCTGGGTGATCGAGGCACGCGGCCGGCGCTTTTCGCCACCGCGACGCGCCTTGGTGGCCCCCCATGCGTTGACGCTCAAGTCGCTCGTCTACTCCGACAAGCGCATTCTCCATCCGATGAAGCGGGTCGATTTCGACCCAGACGGTGAACGCAATCCTCAGAACCGCGGCAAGTCGGGCTATGTGCGTATCAGCTGGGACGAGGCGCTCGATATCGTCGCCAAGGAGATCAATCGACAAAAGCGCGTTCACGGTCCGGGCTCTATTACGTTCCCGATGTCGTCGCACCATCAGTGGGGCAACGTAGGCTACTACTTGAGCGCATTGACGCGATTTGCGAACCTGATCGGCTTTACCCGCGTGGCCGCCAATCCGGACAGCTGGGAGGGATGGTATTGGGGCGCCATGCATCACTTCGGCAACTCCATGCGCATTGGCGTGCCAGCCGGCTATGGCGGCGTGGAGGACGCCCTCAAGGAAGCGGAGATGATCGTCTTCTGGTCGTGTGATCCGGAGAGCACCAATGGTGCCTACGCGGGCTTCGAGGGCACGCCGCGCCGCTTGTGGGCCAAGGAGCTTGGGCTGCAATTCGTGCATATCGATCCGCACTGCAATCCCACGGCCCAGTTGCTCGGTGGCCGCTGGATTCCGATCCGCCCGCAAACGGACGCGGCGTTGGCCACAGCGGTCATGTACGTGTGGGCCGTGGAGGGCCTGTACGACGCCGAGTATGTCGCTACCCGAACGACCGGCTTCGAGCAGTGGCGCGCGTATTTGCTGGGCGAAACAGACGGCATTCCCAAAACGCCGGAATGGCAGGAAGCGGAAACAGGCGTGCCCGCCAAGGACGCTCGCGCTTTGGCTCGCCTGTGGGGGAACAGAAAGGTCCATCTGGCCGTCGGGATGACGGGCGCGGGATTTGGCGGCGCCGGCCGGGGCGCCACCGGCGCGCAATGGGCGCGCTGCATGGTCATGATGATGGCCATGCAGGGCTGGGGCAAACCGGGCGTCAACTTCGGCTGCCTTGAAGTAGGTGCGCCTCACGATCTGCATTTCTACTTTCCAGGCTACGCGGACGGCGGCATTTCAGGCGACCTCGCGTGGACGGGCAACGCGGTGAACAACTATCAACGCATGCCCCACATCTTGACCTTGAACCCGGTCAAGCAAATGGTGCCGCGGCAGCAGTTGCCGGACGCCATCATCGACGGCCATGCCACGGGTTATCTGTGGGATGGGATGTCGCAGGAAGCGCAGTTTGCGCCGTTCAGCTATCCCATGCCCGGTTATTCGCCGATCCATATGATTTATCGCTACGGCGGGTCGGCGCTGAGCACCGTGACAAATTCCGGCCGCTGGACGGAGGCTTACCGGCACCCGAGCATCGAATTCGTCGTCAATCAGTCCATCTGGATGGAAGGCGAGGCGCAGTTCGCCGACGTGATCTTGCCGGCATGTACGGCATTGGAGCGCTGGGACATCGGCGAGTGGTCGAATTCCGGCGGCTACGCGCACCACGGTTTCGGCACCGTCAACCATCGCGTACTGACGATGCAGCATAAGTGCATCGAGCCTTTAGGCGAATCGCGTTCCGACTACGATATTTTCACTGCGATCCTGACGCGGCTAGGTTTGGGCGGCGTATTCACAGAAGGATGTAGCGAACTGAATTGGGTCAAGCGGGTGTTCGACTCGTCCGATCTGTCAGATCACGTGTCGTGGCGCGAGTTTTGCCGAAAGGGCTATTACGTCGTGCCGCCCGAGAAGCCCGAACTTCGTCATCCCGTGGACATGCGTTGGTTCGCGCAGGGCCGCCGAAAGGACTTGCACGAACCCCATCCGTTGCCGTCCCAGTTCGCCGAAAAGTTTGGTGAGGGCTTACAGACGCCAAGCGGAAAATTCGAGTTCGTGCCGGAGTTGCTCGAGCGGCACACCGCGAACAACCCGGAAAGGCCGCCGCTCAATCGATACATTCCGTCCTGGGAGGGTTTGCGTTCCGAGCTCGCGCAACGCTACCCGTTGCAGTTAATCGCGACGCACAGCCGCTACAGTTTCCATACCCACTGCGACGGCAAGCATTCGGCGGTCAATAGTATTGACGACCATCGCGCGCTGATCGGCGGCCACCGCTTCTGGTTGTTGAGGCTGAGCCCGGCAGACGCCGCCGCTCGCGGCATTGCCCATCGGGACCTCGTCAAGGTGCATAACGATCGCGGCGCCGTGATCTGCGCCGCCGACGTTTCGCCGCTGGTGCGCGCAGGAGTGGTCAAGTCCTACGAGGCGAGCGCTGAATTCGAGCTTGTCGAGATTGATGGCGAGCAGGTTGAAATCGGCGGTTGCATGAACATGCTCACACCTGATCGGCCGCAGACCGCCGGCACGAGCAGCATGAGCCCGAATTCCTGCCTCGTGCAGGTGGAAAAGTGGCGCAGCGCCGACGCGTTTTTGCTCGGTCGCGCAGCGTGAGGACTCCAGAATGAAAAAGTGGAACCTGATTGTCCGTGTTGGACGTTGCGAAAACTGTCAGAACTGCGTTATTGCGTCCCGCGACGAGCATGTAGGCAACGACTTCCCAGGTTACGCCGCACCGGCAACCATCGGCGCCGAGAGCCCGATCCGAATCCTGCGGCGCGTGCAGGGCGGCTCGCATATGATCGAGACCACCTACCTTCCGGTGATGTGCAATCACTGCGACGACGCACCGTGCATGAAAGTGGGCGGTAGCGCCATTCGCAAGCGCGCCGACGGCATTGTCATCATCGATCCGGATAAAGCGCGGGGTCGAAAGGATATCGTGAAGGCTTGCCCGTATAACGCGATCGTCTGGAACGACGAACTGCAATTGCCGCAGATCTGGATATTCGATGCTCATCTGCTCGATCAGGGTTGGCGGCACCCGCGTTGTCAACAGTCGTGCCCGACGGAGGTATTCGAAGCAGTGCAGCTCGATGACGAATCGATGAGCGAAAGGGCGCGAAGCGAGGGGCTCAGGGTGCTGCGGCCCAACCTGGGTACGAAACCACGCGTGTGGTACAGCAGGCTCGAGCTTTGGGATACCTGTTTTATTGGAGGAAGCGTGAGTGCGCAGGTGGGCGATGTAGTCGAATGCGTCCCAGGTGCGAAAGCGGCACTGTATGCAGGCGATCGCATAGTGGCCGAAACTGTCTCCGACGTGTTCGGCGATTTCCGCTTCAGCGGCCTGGAAAAGAACAGCGGGGTCTACCGAGTCGAAGTCCGTCATGCATACGGAGAGGCATCGCGCCAGTGTGAGCTCGGGGAGAGCGTGCATCTTGGCGAGCTTGTGGTGGCGGCTCCGGATTTGGCGAGCGTGTGCTCGTGAGTTCGTCGGGCCTGGCAGCGCTCGCTTTGCGGCCGGCCCGCTTCTGCAACCAATGGGTGGGCGCTCACCCACACCTTCAGTGTACGGTGAGCGGTTTGCGCGCAAGCTCCTCGGGACGACTGGCGGGCCATTGCGAGCGGATTCTCGCCACCACCACGTCAGGCAGCCGGACGTAGTCCAGCGCGTCGACTGTTTGTCCGCCATGCGCAAATGCCCATTCGAAGAATTTCAGTGTGGCTTCGTTGCGGCCCGCCGCGTCACGCGCGGCATGAATGAGCACGTAGGTCGCGCCCATGACGGGCCACGCATCCTGACCTCGCGGGTGGGTGAGCGACTGATAGAGCGAACCGGACCAGTCGGCACTGCTTGCCGCAGCCTTGAATGTCGCGACGCCCGGTTGTATCGGGGAACCCTCTGCATTGGCGATGGCCGCATACGTCAAGCGATTCTGCTTCGTAAAATCCCATGCGACGTAACCTATAGCGCCCGGCAGGTAGCCGACGTATGTTGCGACGCCTTCATTGCCCTTTCCACCGATTCCCAGAGGCCAGCGGACCGTGGTGCCCTCACCGATCCTCCGGTTCCATTCGGGACTCACCTGTGCCAGATAGTGCGTCCAGATCAGCGTCGTGCCTGAGCCGTCCTGACGGCGCACGACGGCAATGGGCGTGTCGGGCATCCTGATGTTCGGATTCAGCCGCGCGATTGCAGGATCGTCCCAGTAGCGAATCTTGCCGAGAAAGATCTCCGCGAGCACCTGTCCTGAAAGCGTGAGCTTGCCGGCCGCAATGCCCGGAAGATTGACGACGGGAACCACGCCGCCGATCGCTGTTGGAAACTGCCTCAATCCGTTAGCCGAGAGCTGCTCGTCGGTCAGCGGCGCGTCGGAGCCTGCGAAATCGACCTCGTTGGCAAGCATCTGCCTCATGCCATCCGTAGAGCCTGTAGCGTGATAGACCACTTTGCTTCCGCCCGACGCCCGATAGTCGGTGGCCCATCGGATATAGAGGGGCGCGGCGAACGTGCTGCCGGCCCCGGTAATGTCGGCGGAGTACGCGGCTGTTGCACATGAAACGCAAAGCACGTCAGCCATGAGGGTGCGCCATGCTCTCACGAGGGCCTCCGGTGGGGTCTGATTATCGGACAGCAGTGGGCAAACGTCGGCAGTGCCAATCGTTTTGGCGAATGCAAATCGTCACCGCGATTGCGGCAGCAGTTGAATCTCTACGCGCGGGTCTGCCGTTTGCTCCGCCATGCCGCATGACGCCAATTACACGACGCTCGCACGGCGAATTCCAATTGAATCGTGCTATCAATGCGCGGAATTCGCGAACCGCGAAGCGACAGGCAGCGACTGTAAACTTCGCCGCGCATCGACCGCAACACCGTGCATATCAAGCGACCGATGCAATGCGGTGCGCCCGTCAGGTCTTGTTTGCGAGGCAACTCAGGACTTCGCGGGGCGGCCTGTTTTTACCTGCTCGACGGCCGAGACTGCGGCCAGCAACCGCTTCTGCGCTGCCGACTCCAGCATCAGCAGGCCCGCGCGCAGCAACTCGCTTTTTTTGACAGAGACACCTGCTGCCAGGCACTTCTGTTTGAGCGCCGCGATTTTCTCGTAGTCCGACTTGGGCATCGTGAAGCTGTCGCGTACAACTTTTTCCTTTTTCGGGCGTCTGGATTTCGCACTTTCCGCAGCCTTGATGGGCTCTGCCTCAACTTTGACCCGTGCCGCTTTGGTCCCGGCCGCAGCCTTCAACGCCTTGTTTGCCGCCACTTTTTCCTTGGGCGAATCCGCGTTCGGTCCTGCGAGCTGCGGTTCGTCTGCGGTGCCGTGCGCGCGTTCATCCGCCTTGGGAAAATGAAATGCCTTGCTGTCTGCTTTTTTTGTGGTTGCCCGGGACATTGCCGATCTCGTTGTTGTATACGGTATAAACAGTATATACCGTTTTTTGCGAACGCAGATGGCGGACGCCTGCGGGATCTGCGGCACGCTCCTTCCGACGGCAGCTCAATGCAAAAAACTCCGGGCGCATCCGGCTTGCATGAGTAGTTTGAAAAGCGCTCCACGGCATCCTTCACGAAGCGCTTTGCATTTCATGCCCGCAAAGGCCTTAACCCCGCGCGCACTTCATGCGCGAAGATCATCGGTTGTTCCCACGCAGCGAAGTGCCCGCCCGTTTCGGGCTTGTTGAAGTAGATGAGATCGTGATAGGCCTTTTCCGTCCAGCTCCTCGGCGCCTGGTAATTTTCCCCCGGAAACGCGCTGACAGCCGCAGGCACATTCACGTCGGCCGCGAGAAAGAAGTTCGCGTGCGATTCCCAGTAGAAGCGAGCGGCCGAGATACCTGTATTGGTGAGCCAATAGAGCGTAATGTCGTCGAGTACGTCGTCGCGCGTTAGCGCGCCTGAGGAATGACCGTTGACGGGATGGCCGAGCACGGCCGCGCTCAACGCCGCAGCGGGCTGGCCATAGCCGTCTCCGTGATCGAGCAGCCAGGACGCCAGCGCAACCGGCGAGTCAGCGAGTCCATACAGCGTCTGGGGGCGTGTGCCCATTTCGGTAGCGTAGCCGCGCTTCTTCTTGAAGTTGGCGCTCAACTGTTCATAGGCGTGTCGCTCCTCGTCCGATAATCCGGCAGGCATCGCGTTGCCAGCGGTCAGCGACTTCAGGATTTCTGCGGGAACGGAGGCCGGGAAGTTCACGTGGATGCCCATCAGTTCCGGCGGCGCCTGCCTGGCCATGATGTTCGTCACGATGCCGCCAAGGTCGCCGCCCTGCGATGCAAAGCGCTCATAGCCCAGCCGTTTCATCAACGTGACCCACGCGCGCGCAGTGCGCTCCGGACCCCAGCCGGTTGTAGCGGGCCTTGCGGAAAAACCATACCCAGGCAGTGACGGAATCACGAGGTGAAAGGCATCCGAAGCCGTCGCGCCATACGCGACAGGATTGACGAGCGGATCGATGATCTTGAACTGTTCGATCACCGAGCCCGGCCAGCCGTGCGTCACGATCAACGGCATCGCGTTGTCATGCCTGGAACGGACATGGATGAAATGGATATCGAGTCCGTCGATCTCCGTAACGAACTGTGGATACGAATTCAGCCGCGCCTCGACTTTGCGCCAGTCGTAGCCCGTCGCCCAGTGTTGCGCGAGTCCCTGAAGGGTGGCGAGCTGAATGCCCTGCGATTCGTCGGGCACCGTCTCACGATCGGGCCAGCGCGTCGCCTTGATGCGGCGCCGCATCTCCGTGAGCTGCGACTCGGGAACATGAACGCGAAACGGCCGAAGCGCGGTCTTGTCCCCCGTCGCGGGGCCAGTGACGATGCCGGTCGCCGGACTTGTGTCTGCGAAGGCGAGGCGGCTTAGCGAGCCTGCGGCGAGCGCCGCGGCGGCCGCGCCGACGAAGTGCCGGCGCGAAGAGGATTCGGGCGTGTCGTTTAACATGGAATCAGTCCTGCCTTGATCAGCGTGTTGCGTTGCGTGGTAACTCGGCGGCGTGCGGGGCACGATAAGTCCGCTTTTGTGCGGCGCAGCCTTTCTGCCTGCGATGGAGGCATTTCAGCGGATAAACGTATCGCGCTTATGTCCGAAAGCAGCTTGCGCGTAAGCATGCGTATCCGTGTCTGTTGCAGATACGTTGCGATACAAAAGTAGGGTAAAGGCGGGAACGAGCAAGGAGGAGGGCAGCGAGGAGGACGTGGCGCAATCTGGCACGGCTCAGCCGCGGTGACTGCCTGCGTCGCCTTGCGCATCGGGTACTACGGCGCGCGAAAATCGCATTTGATATTCACTGGGGGACAGTCCGGTCTTGCGCTTGAACAATTGCCGGAATGTGCTGATGTCGCCATAACCGACACGTTGGCTGACCGCCTCGAGCGCAATCGGCCGCGTTTCCAGTAAGCGTTTCGCGACTTCGATGCGCAGATTCTGCAGATACGTCAACGGTGCTAGCCCGACTGCTTCCTTGAAACGGCGGTTGAGCGTGCGTTCGCTGACAGCGAGCGAGGCCGCCAGATCGCCCAGTCGGAATCCCTGCTGCAACGTAGCCTCCATCTGCTGCTGGGCTCGCGCGACGAGCGTATCGGTATGGCCATGTTCGCCGAGAAGCGTTGCGAAGGAAGCCTGCGAAGTCCGGTTCATGTCGATCAATAGCGCCTTCGCGGTCAACGTGGCAAGTTCTCCGCCGGCGAATGTTTCGACGAGCTGCACCGCGAGATTCAGATACGACGTCACGGACCCCCCGGAGATGATGCCTTCCTGTGCGAGCAGCAGTTCCTGTGCACGGACTTCAACCCGCGGATAGCGCCGCGCGAAGTCCGCCGCGCGCGCCCAGTGCGTGGTTGCGGCGCGGCCATCCAGCAGCCCCGCCTCGGCGAGCAGGTAATTGGCCGTGCAGTACGCTGCCAGCACGGCGCCAGATTTCCGTTGACGCCTCAGTGCTGAAGACAGTTCATCGAGCTGCTCCCGGCGCCCGATGAACTCGTCGATGTTCGAGAAGAACGGTGCCGTCAGGAGAACGGCATCTGCGCGTTTGCGCGGGTCGATCTTGCCGTCGACTTCAATGATCTGCCCTGCCGCAGCTTTGACGGGATGCCCGTCGAGGGACTCCACACGCCATACGAATAACGGTGTCGAGTTGGCGCCCGGCGGCGCCTTCCGCGCGTGGAACTGATTGGCCGCGCTAAACACGTCGACAGGTCCGGCGACCCCGGAGGCGAGGATTCCGTCGTACACCCAGATTCGGACGATGGCTATTGTGTGTCTGAAATTCCACCAATAATGGCGATCCTGCCACTTTAATCCGCGCAAGTAAACCCCGATCATGAGCGCATCCCATCAACCGGAAGCAGGAGCAGCACGATGCCGACGATTGATGCCCTGTCGCGTGAAGCGCCTTGGAAGTCCATGGCCGAAGCATGCTTCATGGAGAACCTGACTGCCATCCTCAGTGATGGCATAACCGGAGCGCACACAATGAAGTTCAACGACACACACCCTGTGATGACACCCGCCGATAGTCCGCCGCTGTGGCTGGCGAGTCTGAGTGAAACCGCGACGCTCGAGGCCACCGTTCTTAAGCGTCCGATCGAGGGACGAGCCGATATTCTTTCCGTGATCAAACACGCAGTCTCGCTGTACGAATTCCAGCAGCACAGCTACAAGGGCATGATTGGCGACGGTTTGTATATGGAGTCGTATCGCTCGCAGATCGAAGGCGTGCCGATCGAGACGGTTGTTCTCGCGCATAGGGATGAGCGGGGCGCGACCGATTCCGTGGTCATTAATCACCGCCCGCTGAACGCGGTGCTGCTGTTTTCAAAACTGATGTGGGAGCGAGTCGACGAGCGCTTTCGCGATTGTTATCTGACGGGACCGGAAATAGCGGCGCTGGACAAGGTTCAGCCCGTGTCCCCGACCAAATGATGAAACACTTCCTTAATCTGGCTACGGCCTCTGTGCTGGCTGCTTCATCAGGAACCGCCATGGCGAATACAACTGCGATGCCAACTACGCCAACCACGAAGATATTGGCGATTGGCACTTTTCCACCGGGCACCGACATGCAGCTTGTGCAACGCATTCTTCCGTCGGAAGTTCGCGAAACGGCGCAGCTATACCTGGAGGGCAAGATCGATCAGTGGTACTCACTGCAAGACAGGGCGGGCGTAGCGTTTATCGTGAACGTTCCCGACGTGAATCAGGCGCATGAAATGCTTGAAGCACTTCCTTTGGGTCAAGCGCACCTGATGACGTTTTCGCTGTTCCCACTCGGCCCGCTGAAGCCCTTGAGCAAGCTTTTGAGTCCGTCCGACGGTCAATAAATGGCGGCCGGTAGAAAAGCCGCGCCAGGCGGAATCAGGCACTAGCGCACCGCTTTTGCCGCTTCGTGTGATCCAGAAACAGGTGCAACCCAATTAACGCAATTTCGTGTCCAGCGAGAGTTACCATCATGTTCCGACTTTTGACGAAAGCTTCAGTCTTTCCCCCGCTTGCTGTAGGCATGTCCGCATGCAGCATTATGCCGACGTCATCCGCGTCCGCGCCCAAGGTTGAAGTGGGCGAGGTGCGGGTCAATCCTGACATCAAACTGCGCCGTATGGTTTATCGGCCTTCGGATCCAAAGGGTGCGGTACTGTTCCTGCACGGCTTCCCGGAGACGATCTATGCGTGGAAGCCGATTGCCGAAGCCCTGTCCAGCGATTACGAAGTGCATGCGTTCGACTGGCCGGGTTACGGACAGTCCTCACGTCCAGGCACCGACCGCTTCGCCTACGCGCCGAAGGATTATGCACACGTGCTGGAAGACTATATCCGCACATCTCACCTCGACAGCTCGAACCTGGTGATCTATGCGACCGATATCGGTGCCTTACCGGCGCTGCTGGCAGCATTGAAGCAACCCAGTATTGCGAGGGAGATCGTTGTTGGCGACTTTGCTCCTTTCAATCGTCCTCAGTACATGTACGAAAGTCTCCAGGGGCTGAAGTCGAAACCTTCATCTGATGCAGTACGCGCCGCGATGAATAGCAACCGTGACGAAATTCTGGCGAACACGTTTTTCCGCGGGATGCCGGTGGGGGAGCACTATGAGTTGTCTCAGGAGTTCAGGGACGATATGGCGAAAGGGTGGGACGGTGAGATCACTTCGGCAGACGCGTTCTTCCACTACTACTCCCACTTCACTCGCGATCAGGACTACTTCGAAACCAATATGGAGAAACTGAAGGTCCCCGTGAAGGTGGTGTGGGGCGAACGTGATATTTATATCCAGAAGGAAATGGGCGTTGAATACGCGAACCGGACCGGCGCGAAGCTGTCGATTCTCCCCAAACTCGGGCATTTTCCGCACCTGCAGGCGCCCGAACAGACGGTGGACGAAGTTCGGAACGCGTTTGGCGCGGGCGGTAAGCGTATGAGTGAATAGGGCTAGTGCGCCGTGCAAACGGCGGTTTCGGCGGAAGCATGGTGGACAGGCCCGTCGTGCTACGGTCCGAGCGGATCATGAAACTCGCTCGGTTAAACTCAAGGAACGCGTGCCGCAGCGCGACGAGGTGAGCGGTCAATCGCCTGTTTAGCCGTGCAGCTCGAACACGCTGTCGATCTCCACCGGAATGCCCATGGGCAGCGTATGCACGCCGATCGCGCTGCGGGCCGGCAACAGGTCCGCGCCGAACAGATCCAGCAGTACGTCGCTCGCGCCGTTTGCAACCTTCGGGTGCTGAGTGAATGAGGCCGCAGCTCGCACGTAAACGGTCAACCGTGCACAGCGCCTGATGCGGTCGAGCCCGCACCGTTCGTGCAGGCAAGCCAGGATCATGAGCATGGTCAGCCTTGCGCAATGCTGAGCGCGCTCGATGCTCATCTCTTCGCCCACAATGCCTGTCACAGGCACGCCGTTTTCGAAAGGTCCTAGCCCGGAGACATGCGCCTCGTTGCCTATGATCGATACGGTGCGATACGAACCGAGCGGCGCGATGGGTGGGGGCAGAACCAGTCCGAGTGTCGCGAGACGGACGCTGGTCGTTTCGATCATGGAGCCTCCGTAGAAAAAGCAGCGTTGATAAGGCAAGCATGCCGTGCTTTACCGGCGCAGGGGCGCATGTCCTCTGGCCCGAGCAAGGTACCAGCAAAATGCAGGCTGTGCGTGGCTATTGCGACCGGGTCTCGCGCAGCAGCCCGAGGCGCACGAGGCTTTGAGCCGTCGCAACAATGGCCTCCTCGCGGGGGCGCGGCGACCAGCCGAGCAGGCTCATGGCTTTCTGGCCGGTGGCGTTGAGATTGCGGCCGAGCAGCGGCAGCGACCCCCGCAGCGCGGGATCCCTGAGTGCGCCGAGGCGCACGAGCCAGTTCGGCAGCACCCGCGTGGAGACACGGCGCCCGGCAGGCCCCATGCGCGCCTTGAGAAGCAGGGCGACATCGGCCAGCCACATGCTTTCGCCTGCAATGGCAATAAAGCGCTCGCCGCTGGCGGCTTCGTGGGTCATGGCTCGTACATGCAGATCGGCGAGATCGCGTACGTCGACGAAACCCGAATTGATCCGCGGATTGCCCAACTGGCCGTCCAGCATGCCCCGGATCAGGCGGATGGAGTGCGAATAGTCGGCGCCGAGGACAGGCCCGACAACCGTCACCGGGTTGATGACAGACAGTTGCAAGCCGCGTCCTTCTCGCGCGACGAAGTCCCAGGCCGCACGCTCCGACAAGGTCTTCGACTTCTGATATGGCCAGACATTCTGGCTTGTCAGGTCACTCCAGTCCGTCTCGTTGAAGGGCCGCTTCATGGGTGCGTGTCCGGCGCAGATCGCACCGAAAGCGGAGGTGAGCACCACGCGCTGCACGCGCGCGTCGCGTGCGGCGCGCAGCACGCGCAGATTGCCTTGCACGGCGGGCCTGATCCAGTCGTCTTCGCTCGTCTGCTGTCCCGTGGGCGTCGGCGACGCGCCATGCATGACGTATGCGCAGCCGGCAGTCGCTTCGTGCCAGCCTTCGTCGGAGCCGAGATCGGCCGCGACGAATGACAAGCGATCTCCGGGCTCGGCACCGCCTGTCTTCAGTTGTGCACGCACTTGCGCCTCGCGCGTGAGCGAGCGGACGGTGGTTCGTACCCGATAGCCGAGATTCAGCAGGGCGAGAATACAGTGCTGAGCGATGAATCCCGTGCCTCCGGTAACAAGAACGGTTATGTCTTTGCTAGTGCGGTTCATATCTGGATGTCCGAAACGAAGAACCGCAAGGTTAAGACCCGACCTGCGGGTTGTTAATGCTCTATAGTGCGAGTTACTTGCGTGACAGTACGATCATGAGTGGCGATCCCTTCTCCGACATCCTCAGATTCACAAAAGCCAGATCATTGGCGACAGGCGGTTTTTCAGCCGGCGGCAACTGGGCCATTCGTTTTCCAGCACCGGACAAGATCAAATTCTTTGCCGTAGTGAAAGGCGCCTGCTGGGTTGTGATCGACGGCGAAGACCCGATCCGTTTTGCAAACGGGGACGTCGGTCTGCTGACAGCAAAACGGTCTTTTGTGCTCGCAAGCGATCCACGTGTTGTGCCCGTCGACGCCATGGCGTTGTTCTCGGGCGCTGGCCGCAGCGCGGTCACAGTGGGCAACGGCGAAGACTTCGCGCAGATTGGAGGGCACGTTCTGCTGGATCCGGCAAGCGGCGGCCTGCTCTCAGACGTCCTGCCGCCATGGATCCACGTACCGGCTGCATCGCCGCACGCGGAAAACTTCCGCTGGCTGTTGCAGCAACTGGTGGAAGAGCGCGCGGCCGATCTGCCTGGCGCGCAACTCGCGTCGGCCCAACTCGCGCAGCTACTCTTCATTCAGATACTGCGCGCTCACCTGAAAACGTCCACGCCCATGACGGGATGGCTGCGTGCGTTAGGCAACCCACGCATTGCGCCCGCGCTGCGCCTCATGCACGGCGATCCCGCACGCTCATGGCATCTGGACGAGCTTGCCGCCGCGTGCGCGATGTCACGGACCACGTTCGCTTCTCACTTCAGGGCGAGCGTCGGTGTCGCGCCGTTGACCTATCTGGGACAGTGGCGCATGCGTCTTGCACAGCGCAGGTTGCGCGACGAGAACATCGCGGTCGCCGTGCTTGCCGAGTCGCTCGGGTACTCGTCTGAAAGCGCATTCAGTCACGCATTCAAGCGCATGTCGGGGCATGCGCCCACGGCATATCGTTTTATCGCGCGGGCCGCTTCAGAAGAAGGCGACAGCGAATCCCGCGGCGTTCGCACGAACGAAGCGGCTACCGGTTAGAGCCTGCTGCCGTATCCACCGGAACCTCGGTGAAATGTTCGAGCGACTCGGCATTCGCGTAGAGGCGCTCCAGCAGATCGCGCAGAAAGTCGATTTCCACCTGACTGAAGCAGTTAAGTGCTGTGACTTCGAAATGCTTCGCGAGCGGCACGATTTTGCGCGTCAGCTTCGCGCCTTCGGCGGTGAGCGATAGCTGCACGGCGCGTCCATCCGACGAACTTTTCTCGCGCAACACCAGACCCTGCGCAATGAGACGATCCACGATCCGCGACAACGCCGACATGTCGACGCAGGCACGCTCGACGAGCTCCGACAGGCGCTGATGCGGGCGGTGTCCAAGCGACGCGCATACGCGCCATTCGCTGAGCGACAGGCCATAGTCGCGCAGCACCTTTGAAAACGAACCGCCCATGCGACTGCCCGCACGCGCAACCAGGTACGGAATAGCGCGTTCCAGATCGTGCTCGATGAGCGGCGCATTCGGCTTCTTCATGTTCGTGCCATGACGTAATAGTTGAAGTGGCAAGTATATACGATCGTCCTTACGCCGGTTAGCGCTAAAACATGGCCAGTTTTCACGCCGAAAACGCATAGTAAGGCAAGAGACTCCGCGGGTAATCCCTTATTCATAGTTGAAAAATCAAATATATACTGAGCTGCAATTTAGATGATTTTTCAAGTAAATTTAATCGGGACCATGCTATGAAAGACAAGATCGCGCTGGAAGAACACTTCGCCATCGACCAGACCATCGGCGATTCACAGGTCTATGCTCGTGCGGAGGTGTGGACCACGCTGCGCGCGAATCTGCTCGATTTCGAACAGCAGCGCCTCGAGCAGATGGAGGAGTGGGGCACCGCGTACTCGATCCTGTCGCTGAATTCCCCCGCGGTGCAGGCCATTCCAGAGGCTGGCCGCGCCAACGATGTCGCACGCCGCGCCAACGACGTGCTCGCGGAACAGATCAATCGTCATCCGAAGCGCTTCGGCGGCTTCGCCGCATTGCCGATGCAGGACCCCGAGCTCGCCGCACGCGAACTGGAGCGCTGTGTGAACGAACTGGGCTTCCACGGCTTTCTGGTCAATGGTTTTTCGCAGGTTGGCGACGCGGACACCGTCGTCTATTACGACGATCCGCGCTTTGAAGAATTCTGGGCGCGCGCCGCTGCATTGAACAAGCCGTTCTACATGCATCCGCGCGATCCTTTGCTGACGCACGCGAAGGTGTTCGACGGCGCACACTGGCTGACCGGCCCCACCTGGGCGTTCGCGGCGGAAACCAGCATGCACGCGCTGCGCCTGCTGTCGAGCGGGCTCTTCGACCGTCATCCGGAGCTGCAGATGATCCTCGGCCATTTCGGCGAGGGCATTCCGTTCAACGTCTGGCGCATCGACCACATCCTGCGCAAAGGACGCCGCGGTATGCCGTGCGAACGTGACATCGGCGATTATCTGCGCGAGAACGTGTACATCACGACAAGCGGCAACTTCCGCACGCCGACCCTGCTTTCGACGATGCTCGAAGTCGGCAGCGACCGCATCATGTACTCGGTCGACTATCCGTTCGAAAAGCACGAGGACGCGGCGCGCTGGTTCGATCGCTGCGAGATCAGCGAGAACGACCGGCGCAAGATCGGCCGGGACAACGCGCGCCGTCTGTTCGGTCTTGCATGAGCACGCGCGCGCACAAGCCGGACGTGATCGACGTCGCGGCCACCATCGACGCGCAGCCGGTCGGTGCGTTCCAGAAGCGGCTCATGGTGCTGATCGCGCTGTGCGTGGTGATCGACGGATTCGACGTGCAGTCGATGGGCTTCGTCGCGCCCGCGTTGATTTCGTCGTGGCACGTGTCGCGCGCAGCAATGGGGCCCGTGTTCGGCGCGAGTCTCGTCGGCATGCTGATCGGCGCGCTGACGATGGGGCCGCTCGCCGATCGCGTCGGCCGCCGGCCGGTGCTGCTCGGCTGCACGGCATTCGTCGGTGCGATGATGATCGCCACTGCCTTCGCGGGGGCGCTCGCGCATCTGCTCGCGCTGCGTTTCGTCACCGGTTGCGGTCTCGGCGGCATCATGGGCAACGCCGTTGCGCTCGTGAGCGAGTACAGCCCGGCGCGCAAGCGCGCCACGCTGACCATGTGGGTGTCGTGCGGCTTTACGCTCGGCGCGGCGTTCGGCGGCGTCGTGTCGGCCTTATTGATTCCGCTTGCCGGCTGGCGCGCGGTGTTTGCACTGGGCGGGGTCGTGCCGCTGCTGATCGCCGCGGCCATGGCGGTCGCGCTGCCCGAGTCGATGCAGTTCCTGATTGCCCGTGGCGCGCAGGCCGAGCGTATCGGCGCGCTGTTGCAACGCGTCGCGCCTGCCGCACGCGTCGCGCTGCACACGCGCTTTGTCGCGCCCATGCGCACACATGAGGGCAGCTCCGTTGCCGCGTTATTCGCCGAGGGTCGCGCCCGCGTCACGCTGCTCGCGTGGGGCGTGAATTTCATGAACCTGCTGAACCTGTTTTTTCTTGCGAACTGGCTGCCGACTATCGCGACCGATTTCGGCTACGGCGTTGCCGATGCGGCCATCATCGGCACGACGCTGCAGGTCGGCGGCATGATCGGCACGCTGGCCATGGGGCCGCTGATCGACCGTTGGGGCTTTTTTCGCGTGCTCGTACCGGCTTATCTGATCGCGACCGTCGCTATCCTGTCCATCAGTCACGTCGCCGCCGTCTCGCTCGCGATGCTGCTGGCGATCGTCGCCGCAAGCGGTTTCGCGATCGTCGGCGGACAGCCCGCGAACAACGCGCTTTCGGCGGCGCTCTATCCGGTGACGCTGCGCGCAACCGGGGTCGGCTGGAGTCTCGGCATCGGCCGTGCCGGGTCGATTGTCGGACCGATCGTGGCGGGCGCGCTGATGCAACTGCACTGGAGCGCGCAGCAGCTGTTCTGCGCGGCGGCCATTCCAGCGCTCCTGTCTGCCCTGATGTTGTACGCCATGTCGCGCGAGCGCTGCTTCACGCCGACGCGCAAGCCTTCGACGGAAGCAGCCTGAGCGCGGATCCACCGCTCGTCTCGCCGTCGTGTTTCTTTCCTTCCCCTGGAGTATTCCGATGACGATTTCGCTGCTGGTCAACCGGCAACGGCACAGCGTGCCCGCGTCGCCTGACACGCCGCTGCTTTATGTGCTGCGCAACGACCTCGCGCTGAACGGCGCAAAGTTCGGCTGCGGACAGGCGCAATGCGGCGCGTGCACGGTGATGCTCGGCAAGACGCCGGTCCGCTCATGCGTATTTCCAGTCGGCGCGTTACACGGCCAGCCGGTCACGACCGTCGAAGGGCTCGGCTCGCCCGAGCATGTGCACCCGTTGCAGCAGGCCTTTATCGACGAGCAGGCGGCGCAGTGCGGCTACTGTTCGAGCGGCATGCTGATGGCTGCGAAGGCGTTGCTCGACGCGAACCCGCACGCAGACGAGGCGGCCGTGCGCAGCGCGCTGGCGGGCCAGAAGTGTCGTTGCGGCGCACACAACCGGATCGTGCGCGCCGTGCTGCGTGCCGCGGAGGCGATGCGTTCATGAAAACCAAGGCAATGCGATTCCCGGGCTTTTCGGCGTCGCGCCGCCGCTTCGGTCAGCAGGCGGGCGCGTTGGTGGCGCTGTTCTCGCTCGCGCCGTTTGCTTCGCGTGCGCAAACGCCTCTGCCGAGCGTGCAGAAGGTGCCCCAGCCGGTCAGCTTTCGCGAGAACCCGCGGCTCGACGGCTGGATTCGCGTAGACGAACGAGGGCACGTGACCGTCTTCACGGGCAAGGCCGAACTCGGACAGGGCATTCTGACCGCGCTGACGCAAATCGCCGCAGAACATATGGACGTCGACTTGTCGAGCGTATCGATCGTTTCCGCCGACACGTCGCGAGGCCCGAACGAGGGCTACACCTACGGCAGTCAGTCTGTCGAACAAAGCGGCGCCGCGTTGCAGGCAGCGAGCGCGCAGGCGCGCGCGGTGCTCGTCGGCACTGCCGCGCGGCAACTGGGCGTTCCCGCGGAGGGGCTCACCGTGCGCGCCGGGGTGATCTACGCGCCCGATGGCCGCACCGTACGCTACGGCGATCTCGTGCGCGGCGAAAGATCGCTGCTCGCGCGCGCCGTGACAGCCGATGCGCCCGTCAAGCGTCCCGCCGACTACCGGTTGATCGGCCATTCCATTGCGCGCATCGATCTGCCGGCAAAGTTCACAGGCGGGGCGGCGTTCGTGCAGGACATGCGCTTGCCCGGCATGCTGTTCGGCCGCGTGGTGCGGCCGCCTCGCGCGGGAGCGAATCTGATCGATGTCGATCTCGAGCGCGCGCGGTCCATGCCGGGCGTCGTCGCAGTGGTCCGCGACGGCGATTTTCTCGCGCTCGCCGCCGAGCGGGAAGAGCAGGCCATTGCCGCGCGAGCGGTGCTCGCGAACGCCGCCCGCTGGAGCGACGCGCACGCCGATCTTCCCGATGTCGACGCATTGCCGGCCGCGTTGCGCAGCTGGCGCAGCGAAGACACCGTTGCAGCGGCAACCGGTCAGGACGTGCCCGTGCCCCCGGATGTTCGCTGGATAGAGGCGGATTATTCGCGGCCTTATCTGTCGCAGGCGTCGATCGGCCCTTCGTGTGCGCTCGCCTGGCTCAACGGCGCGCACATGACCGTGTGGTCGCATACGCAGGGCGCGTACCCGCTGCGCGGCGATCTTGCGGCGGTGCTCGGCATGGCTGTCGACGCTGTCGATGTGGTACATGTGCCCGGTTCAGGTTGCTATGGCCACAACGGCGCAGACGACGTGGCACTGGACGCGGCGTTGCTCGCCCGTGCGGTTGCGGGCCGGCCCGTCAAGCTGCAGTGGATGCGCGACGACGAATTCGCGTGGGCGCCGATCAGCCCGGCCATGTCCATGCGCGTCCGGGCCGCGCTGACGCCCGAGGGCCGCATCGCCGACTGGCAGTACGACGTCTGGAGCAACACGCACGCGGCGCGTCCGGGGCAGCCCGGCGGCATCAATCTGCTCGCGGCATGGCATCTGCGAAAGCCGTTCACGCCGTCGCCGTTCCTGCGCATTCCGCAACCGTACGGTAACGGCGATCGCAACGCGGTGTCGGTCTATGCATTGCCGCGGCAGCACGTGGTCAACCATCTGCTGCTCGATTCGCCTATCCGCACGAGTTCGCTGCGCACGCTCGGCGCGTTCGGCAACATCTTCGCGATCGAATCGTTCATGGACGAACTTGCAAAGGCCGCGAACGCCGACCCGGCCGCGTTCCGCCGAGCGCATCTGAGCGATCCGCGGGCGCTCGCCGTGCTCGATGCGGCGCTTGCAAAGGCGAACTGGCGCGCGGACGAAAAGTTGCCGCCGGGGCGTGGAAGGGGTCTCGCGTATTCGCGCTACAAAAGCGTTCAGGCCTATGCGGCGGTAGTCGTTGACGTGGACGTGGAGCGCGAGAGCGGCACGGTGAAGATCACGCGTGTCACGATTGCGGCGGACCTCGGTCGCGTGATCAACCCCGACGGCGCGAAAAACCAGATTGAGGGTGGTGCGCTTCAGGCGCTCAGCTGGTCGCTCAAGGAGCGCGTGAGTTTCGACCGGCGTGAGATCACGACACGCGGCTGGGCCGACTATCCGATCTTTACGTTCGAGGACGTGCCGCCCGTCGACATTGTGTTGATCGACAGGCCGGAGATGCCCTCGCTAGGTGCGGGCGAGTTCTCGGTGGGCCCGGCCGCCGCGGCGCTCGCCAATGCGGTCGCGGCGGCGACAGGCGGCCGCGTGCGCGATCTGCCGATGACGCCGCAGCGCGTCAAGGCGGCGTTCATTGCGGCCTGAATGCGACAGCCTCGCACGAAGGCGCGGCTCATCGCCGATGGCCACGGTGCGTTTGATCGTGATTCGCCGGGTTTAAAAGCGAAGAGCCCGCTGCCGGATCAACCGGCAGCGGGCTCGGCAATCCATCAGATCGAGCGCGACACGAGGCGGCACGCGCGCATGGGTTCGATCACTCGCGCGCCTGCTTGCGCGAGCGCGGCTCGATCAGCAGCAGAAAACCGCCGACCATTGCAATGTTCTTGAAGAAGTTGTTCAGTTGCGGATTGAACTGCGTGGGATCGGCGTCCCAGAAACGATGCGCGACGAACGCGGTCATCAACGTATAAATCGCGAGGATCGCCGCGATCTCGCGCAAGCGCCAGCCGACGATGAGCGCCAGCGACCCGCCGATTTCGAGCAATATCACGGCCGGCACAATCGCTTCGGCCATCGGCAGGCCCAGTTTCGCGAAATAGCCGACCGTTGCCGGCCAGGTGAGCAGCTTGCGGATGCCGGAAATCAGGAACAGCGCCGCCATCAGCGTGCAGGCAATGCGCAGTCTGGCGGGTTGCGCAGCAAGTGGAGTCATCGTGTAGGTATCCTTATTGATGAGAAGTAAAGTGTCAGGAAAGCGCGGGCGGCGCACCGTCGAACGCACGTTGCAGCAGCGCGCGAATGGGCGCACGTTCGATCGCGCGCGGATTCCAGTACGCGTTCTGGCAAGCGAGATCGGCCGCACGGTCGAGATCGGCTTCGCGCATGCCGAGCGCAGCAAGCGACACCGGCGCGCCGAGTTCGCGCGCGAGCGCGTGGATGCCGGCGGGCGCGTCGTCGCAGCTGAGCGCGTCGGCGATACGCGTCATCGCATGCGGCGCGGCGCTCGCGTTGTATGCCAGTGCGTGTGCGAGCATGACGGTGTGCGTGGGCGCATGCGGCAGATCAAAACTGCCGCCGAGCGTATGGCAGAGCTTGTGATGCAGCGCCATGCCGACCGAGCCCAGCACCGCCCCGCACAGCCATGCGCCGTACAACGCAGCGCCGCGCGCCTCGGGGTTCGAGGGCTCACGTGCGATCGTCGGCAGACCGCGGGCAAGCGCGGCGATGCCTTCGTGCGCGAAGAGGCTCGTCACCGGATTCGCGTCGCGTGCATACAGCCCTTCGGCGGCATGCGCGATGGCGTTGATGCCGCTCGTGACGGACAGGGCAGCAGGCAGCGTCAGTGTCAGCTCGGGGTCGTAGATAACGGTTCTGGGCAGCACGCGCATGTCGGTGCCAGTGCGCTTGACGCCGTCTTCAGTGAGTCCGTAAATGGGCGTCATTTCGCTGCCCGCGTAAGTGGTCGGCACTGCGATTACCGGCAGCCCGCTCGTCAGCGCAATGGCTTTCGCAAGGCCGATTGCGGAGCCGCCGCCCGCCGCAATCAGGCAATCGGCGCGCAGTTGCGCGGCAAGCTCCTGCGCCTCGCGGGCGAGCGCGGCGGGCACGTGCATCGCGGCGCGATCGAAGAGACCCGCGCTCGTGTCCCCGAGCGCGGTGGCGAGCGATTCGCCCAGCGCGCGCTGCTCCGCGCCGCAGATGACGAGCGCCCGCCCGGCGCCGAGCAAACGCACTTCGTCGCCGATGGCCGCGCGCTTGCCCGCGCCGAATACGACACGCGCGGCGCGGCCCGTGTAGACGAATTCACTGGTGTACATGACGGGAGTCCTCGATTGCGTAGTCGACCTGGTAACGTGCGACGCGAATGTCGCCGAGCGCCGCCTTCATGCGCAGATGCGCGGGGTGCGTCGCGTAGCCCTCCAGCGCGCTCTGCGATGCGAAATCGGCCACGAGCACCGCATCGCACGCGTACTCGACGCCGCTCGTATCGAGGCCGAGCTCGATGGACAGCATGCCGGGAATCTCGCCGCGCATGGCTTCTACCGACGTCTTGACGAGCCGGCGTGCGGCGTCGCGCTCGGCGGGCGAGTCGCCGCGCAGCTTCCACATCACGACGTGGCGGATCATGCGGCGTCTCCGCGCGGGTTCAGCACGAAGCGGTACGCGAGCGTATAGAACGGTTCGTCCATGCGCGTGCCGTCGGGCGCCACACCGGCTTCGTGCCGGTCCCAGTCGACGACCAGCGACGAGCGCACGCCGAACACCGCGTCGGAGTCGAGGTAGCGATCGCCGTTGCGGAACACATGGGTGATCAGCGGTTCGTAGCCGTCGGCCTGGATCCAGAAGTGCAGATGCGCGGGCCGCCACGGATGCCGCCCGAGCGCCTCGAGCATTCTGCCCACGGGGCCGTCGTGCGGGATCGGATAGGCCTCGGCGAGGATCGAGCGGAAATGGAACGTGCCGTCGGCTGCAGTGTGCAGACGGCCGCGCGCCTGGGGCTCGATGCGGCCTTCCGTGTCTGCCTCGTGCTGGACGTCGTAAAAGCCGTCTTCATCGGACTGCCACACGTCGAGTTGCGCGCCGCCCACCGCCTCGCCGTTCATGCCGACCACGCAGCCGCTGACGAAGCAGGGCGCGCCGGCCGCGCCGTTCGCAATGTCGTCGCCGAGCGCGTATTCGGGAGCGTCGGGCACGAAGAACGGGCCGAGGACGGTGGCTTCGGTGCACGCAGCCGGCTTGCGGTGATTCTGGGTCGTCACGAGCATGGACAGCCCCAGCGTGTCGGACAGCAGCACGAATTCCTGCCGGCGATCGTCGGTGATATGACCGACCTCGGTGAGGAAACGGACTGCGCGGAACCACTCGTCCTCGGTGAGCTTCACGTCGCGCGCGAATGCATGCAGGTGCTGCACGAGGCTCGTCATGACGGTGCGCAGGCGCTCGTCGCTGCAGTGCGACATGGACGCAAGCACGGCCTGGGTGATGGTGTCTTCGTTGATGTTGCGCATCGGTCTCCTCCGCAAATGTCCCGGTACTGTAATCGTGCCGCGCGTGGAAAAATATGATCGTCGCGGAAAACATTCTTCCGCCTGGTGGAAGAAACGGCGGTCGAATTCGAGGGTCAATCATGGATCGCTTTACACAAATGGAATTCTTCGTGTTGACGGCCGACCTCGGCAGCCTCACGCGCGCGGCCGAGCGCCTCGGCCTTTCCAACGCGGCGGCGAGCCGCATGCTGAGCGCGCTCGAAGACCGGCTCGGCGTGCGGCTCGTGGAGCGCACCACGCGGCGGCTGTGGCTCACGGATGCCGGCCGCGAGTATCACCGCCGGTGCAGCGCGCTGATTGCCGAGGCAGCCGAGGCCGATGCCGCCGCTGGCGAACTGAGCGCCCGGCCACGCGGCGTGTTGCGGGTTACGTGCTCGGTGTCGTTTGCATTGCTGCATATCGCGCCGTGGCTGCCGCGGTTTCGCGAGCGCAATCCGGAATTGCGCGTGCATATCGAAGCGGCCAACCGCTATCCGAACTTTATCGAGGCGGGCATCGACGTCGCGGTGCGCACGCGCGAGCACGAAAGCGATTCGGGAATCATGGTGCAGAAGCTTGCGCAGACGCGCCGCGTGTTCGCGGCGTCGCCTGCGTATCTGGCGCGTCGCGGTTGGCCCGACACGCCCGAAGCGCTGGCGTCGCACGATCTTCTCGTCTACGCACTCGCGGCCGATCCGTATCTGCTGCACCTGCGCAAGGGTGACGAAGTGCGCGAGGTACGCATCGCGCCGGTGCTCGAATCGAACGAAGGGCAGGTGATTTGCGCGGCGGCTCGCGCAGGCATGGGTATTCTGATCCAGCCGCTTTATATCGTCCGCGACGACATCGTGGCAGGGCGGCTCGTGCCGGTGCTCGAGGACTGGCAGTTGCCGCCGCTCATCATCAACCTCGCGTATCAGAGCCGGCGGCATCAGCCGGCCAAGATACGCGTATTCGCCGAGGCGCTGCGCGAACATATGAAGTCCTCCGACCTGCAGACTTCATGGAACGTGCGCGGCGGCTAAGGGCCACGTTCTCGCGTGGCGGATGACGCTTCGTCACTCGCGGCTCGGATGTTGGTGCACGAAAGCGAGCAAGGTCTGGCGAAAGTGCGAAGCCGCCGGGTTCTCCAGGTCATGGCGGGTGACGAGGTGCAGCGGTGCGTGAAAGGCACGGTCGCCCGCCACGCGGCAGTAGCGCACGCTTTCCTGGTGGTAGCGATGCATCGACGCGGGAACGAGCGAGATGCCGCCGCCCGCTGCCACGAGATTGATGGCCGTGACCATGCGCGGCACTTCCTCCACCACATGCGGCTCGAACCCCTTTGACCGGCAGGCGCGAATAAAGTCCGCATACATGCCGGGCGCGCCGGGCCGGCGCACGAAGATGAACGACTCGTCGGCAAGTTTTTCGAGCGCGACTGCGCGGCTGCTGATAAGCCGATGTCCGACGGGCAGTACCAGCAACATCCTTTCTTCCGCGAGTAACTCGAACCGCAGACCCTCGGGCGCATGAACGGGTTTTCGCAGGATCGCCGCGTCAGCACGGTCCTCCACCATCATTTCGATGATGTCGGCGGCGTTGACCTCCGTCATCTCGATCGCCACCTCCGGGTATAACTCGCGGAAATTGCGGATCGCGGTCGGCGTGAGAGGATGAAATGCAGCGGAACTCGTGAGCGCCACGCGCACGGTGCCGATGTGCCCTTGCGCCACGCGGCGCGCCTGAATGACCGCATTGTCCAGTTCGAACAGCACTGAGCGGGCGCGCGCCGCGAACGTTTCACCCGGCGCGGTCAATACGACGCCGCGCGGTTGCCGCACGAACAGCGCGAAGCCGAGTTCCTGTTCGAGCTCCTGAATCTGCTGCGAGAGCGGCGGTTGCTGAATGTGCAGCCGGCTGGCGGCGCGGGTGAACTGGCCTTCTTCGGCGACTGCCAGGAAGTAGCGCAAATGTCTCAGTTCCATGGGTAGCCTGCTATATGTGCTGGATATGGCAACCGCGCCTCACATGTATTTTACATTGGTGAGTTCCCGCACGTACTCTCTGTTCGCAGGCAGCCGAAAACAAGGAGACACATGCAAACCGTTCTGCAAGCCGTCACACCCGCGGTCGGCGCGCCGGCGCTAAGCCGATCACAGATGCGCCGCGCGGTGCTTGCTTCAGTGATCGGCAATGGCCTCGAGTGGTTCGACTTTCTGATCTACGGGTATTTCGCCAAGGTCATCGCGCAGGTGTTCTTTCCCGTGGGCAACAGCTTCGTGTCGATCACGCTGACGCTCGCCACCTTTGCCATCGGCTTTCTCGTGCGGCCGCTCGGCGGCGTGGTGATCGGCGCGTGCGCGGACCGTTACGGGCGGCGCAAGACCCTGTCGCTGCTGATTCTTTTGATGGCGCTGAGCACGCTGATGATGGGCCTGACACCCGGCTATGCCACGATCGGGGTTGCGGCGCCGCTCATCGTGATTGTCGGGCGCATTCTGCAAGGGCTCTCGGTGGGCGGAGAATTTGCGACCGCCGCGGCGATGCTGACGGAGTATGCGCCGCCTCGGCGCAAGATGTTCTTCGGCAGTTTTCAGATGACCTCGCAGGCCGTCGCGCTCCTGCTCTCGTCGCTCTGCTCGTTTGTCCTTACCACGCGGCTCACGCACGAATCGCTCGTGTCGTGGGGCTGGCGCGTGCCGTTCCTGCTCGGCGCGCTCGTCGGCCCGGTGGGTTTCTACATCCGGCACAAAGTCGGCGAATCGCCCGAGTTTCTTCAGTTGCGCGAGCGGCTCGGCCATGCACCGCGCCAGTCGCTTCGCACCTTCGTCCGTGAACGCGGCGATGCGGCGCTCTGCGCGATGGGCGTCATCATCGTTGGGGCCGCAACGAACTACCTGTGGCATTCGTACATGCCGCTTTATGTCGAGCACCAGCTGCATTTGCCGCTGAAAAATGCGCTGTTCGGCACAGCCATATCCGGCCTGATCGGTATTGTCGGCTATCCGCTGGCGGGACGCCTCGCCGACCGTTTCGGCGCATATCGACTGTTTTTTCCCGTCACGATAGGGTGGATAGGTGCCGCTTACCCACTCTTTGCCTGGGTGCTCGCGGCACCGTCCGCGGAACGTGTGTTTGCTGCGCAGATGGTCGCGACTGTCGTGCTGAGCCTGATGTCCGGCGCGCATCCCGGCATGCTCACCCAACTCTTTCCCACCGCGACGCGCTCGACGGGCGTTGCGCTGTCGTACAACGTGGCGGTGACGCTGTTCGGCGGTCTTGCACCGCTCACGGTTTCGACGCTGATCGACGTCACCGGCTCGCGGTTGGTCCCGGCGTGGTATCTGATCTGTGCAGGCGTGGTTTCGCTGCTGCTGGTTGGACTGACGGCCTCGGGGCGGCGCCTCTACCGCAAGCCCGATCTCTGGCTGGCCGACGGTCAATGAGCGCCGCAATGAATCTCGTGACGGATAGCGACGCACGGCCGCGCAACGAAGTGCCCGTGCAGGTGGTCGCCGGGGAACGGTTGGTCGTAAGCAAGGCGGGCGGCGAGGCGGCCGTGCCGCTTTTCAGGGGCGGCAGCGCGCGGCCTGCCGAAGCGACGCAAGTGGTGGTGATGCTGCACGGCAGACTCCGCGATGCCGATGCCTATCTTCGATCCACGGAGCGTGCGCTGGCGTCGTCGAGTGTGGATGCGGACAGCGTGATCCTCGCCGTACCGCAGTTTCTCGCGACGGCCGACGTCGAGCACCATGCGTTGCCGGGCGGCTATCTGCACTGGGAGTGGACCTCCTGGATGGGTGGCCTCGATGCCCTGGGTCCGTTGCCGCTTAGCTCGTTCGACGTACTGGATGCACTGATCGAACATTTCGTGCGCGACGGCGGTTACCCGAACGTGCGGGAGATCGTCATTGCGGGGCATTCCGGCGGCGCGCAGGTCGCGCATCGGCACGCAATACTGAGCGACGTCGCCGTGCGTTGCAGGGCGGCCGGTGTGAACGTGCGTTATGTCATTGCGAATCCGTCGTCGTATGTGTACTTCGACGCGTGGCGACCGTACTGTGCAAATGGATCGAGCGCAGACGCTCGCGCTGCCTGCGCCGGCTTCAACGCATGGAAGTACGGCACGCAAGGGCTGCCGCGCTATGCAGAGGTTCTCGATGCGCAACGGCTCGAACACCGTTATGTGGATCGCGATGTGACCTATCTGCTCGGCACGCACGACAACGATCCCGCGCATCCGGCTCTCGACCGCTCATGCGAGGCGATGCTGCAGGGCCCGCATCGACTCGCAAGAGGCCGCGCCTATTACGCCTATTTGCGTAGGCGGCATCCGCAACTGCGTCATCAACTCTACGAAGTAGCGGGCGCGGCGCACAGCGGTGACGCGATGTTCGTGTCGCAGCCAGGTGTCGAGGCGTTGTTCGGCACGGCCGCGCGGCTGGTCGATACCGGCGTCGTGCACGAGGGCCGCGCGCTCGAATAGCAGCACGGCCGCTTGCAAACAGCAGCAACACAGCAGCAACACAGCAGCAACACAGCAGCAACACAACAGCAACACAACAGCAACACAACAGCAACACAACAGCCAACGGTATTCGGGAGACGACGATGATCAGAAGATCGCTCGGGTGGGCGCTCGCCTTCACCTTATGCACCAGCGGATGCGGCGGCAATGGGCCGCACAGCGACAGTCCAGCCGTCTCGACGCCCGCGCCCACGGCGGCTGCCCAGTGCGCAGCGTTGCGCGGGCTGTCGATCCCAGCGTCTTCGATTGCCGAACCGACCAGCGGCGCCACCATTACGAGCGCGACGCTTGTCGAAGCGAGCGGCGAATACTGCCAGGTGAACGGCGCCATCGCACCGGTCGACCCCGCTGCGCCATCCATCAAGTTCCAGGTCAACCTGGCGACTCAATGGAATCACAAGGCGCTGCATTATGGCGGCGGCGGTTTCGACGGCACGCTGATCACCGGTGTCGAGCCGCTCGACATGGCGCCGACCGGCACGCCCACGCCGCTCGCACAAGGCTATGCGAGCTTCGGCGACGACTCGGGGCATCAAAGCTCGAGCATTACGGATGGCAAATTCGCCGCGAACGACGAGTCGCTTGCCAACTACGGCGGGTTGAGCCTCAAGAAGACGCACGATGTCGCCATGGCGCTCATCAAAATGCGCTATGGGAGTCCGCCCGACAAGGTCTATTTCTTCGGCAGTTCGACGGGCGGACGCGATGGTCTCAGCGAAGCACAGCGCTGGCCGCAGGACTACGACGGCATTGTGGTGAACCGTCCCGCGCTCAACTATACGGGGCTACGTCTGAGCAATGTCGTGCTGGGCCGGGCGCTGTATCTGAATGGCGGTGCCGGGTGGCTGGACGTGGCGAAAACGGTGTTGCTGCAAAACGCGGTCATGACCGCGTGCGATCCGCTCGACGGGGTCGCAGACGGGGTGATCTCAAACGTGGCTGCGTGCAAGGCGCAATCGGCCGCAGTGCTTGCCTCGGTGCGTTGCGCGAGCGGCGCGGACTCCGGCGATACCTGCCTGTCGGACGCGCAGATCGCCACGGTGCAGACTATTGCGGCGCCGCTGCAATTGCCGTATCCGCTTGCGAACGGCGTGACGCGTTACGCCGGCTACAACATTCTGGCCGGTTCTGTTTTTGCAGGGCCTGATACGACCCGCGATCTCGGCCAGTCTGCCGTGCCTGCCAATCCGGCGGGCAAGAAGGACGCGAACCAATGGGTGACGGGTGATCAATGGGTGAAGTACTTTGTCACGCGCGTGCCGGCCTTTGATTCGTTGACCTTCGACCCGCTGAATCCCGGGGCGTATCAGTCGCGGCTGCAAGCTGTGTCCGCGCTCACCGACGCGACGAACACGGACCTGAGCGCCTATATCGCGAAAGGCGGCAAGCTCATCATGACGCACGGGCTTGCAGACGAGATCGTCAGCACGGATTCGAGCACGGACTACTACAACGGCCTCGTGGGGCGCTTCGGACAGAGCACGGTGGACGGATTTGTGCGCTTCTATCTGATGCCAGGCGTCGGCCATGGCACGGGCCCGTTTCATCCGGCCGTCGATTCGCTTTCGGCGCTGGATCAATGGGTGGAGACCGGCAAGGCGCCCGAGACCCTGCGGATGAGCGATCTGAATGCCGCAACGCTCGGCAGAACGCGTCCGCTGTGCCGTTATCCGCTATGGCCGAAGCACATCGGCGGAGATGTCAACGCGGCCGCGAGCTTTCAGTGTGCCGGCTCCTAGTGCCGCAACTCCCTCATGCCGTGCTTCAGTGCGCGCGCAACGCATCGACGATATTCATGCGGGCCGCGCGCATTGCAGGCAGAAAGCCGCCGACGAGACCCATCATCATCGAAAATGCGAGCGCCTTTGCGCCGATAGCCGGCGTGAGGATAAAGCGGAAGGACAGGTCCGCGAAGGTCTGGAAGTTGGTGGTCGAAAACGACGCGAACTGCATGAACGCCGCGCAGCCCAGCCCCGCCAGTCCGCCGACGAACCCGAGCAGCATCGCTTCGACGAGAAACGCAGCGAGCACATTGGCGCGGCTGAAACCGAGCGCACGCAACGTGCCGATCTCCGCGACCCGGTTGGCCACGGACGCGTACATCGTGATCATCGCGCCGATCATCGCCGCGATCGAAAAGATGATCGACAGCGTGAAGCCGAGAATGTTGATGAACGTCGAGAGCGCCTTCGACTGGTCGCTATAGAACGTCTGTTCGCGCTTGGCTTCGTCAGCGAGGCGCGGATCGACGTCGAGGTCGGACCTGAAGCCGTTGAACTGGTCCGATTGCGCGAGCCGCACCACCATCGATGAATAACTCGTGCGGCGAAACGACTGCATCAACTGGTCGACATCGCCCCAGATTTCCGAATCGAAGCCGCTGCCGCCCGCATCGAAAGTGCCGACCACGGTCCAGTCGCGCTGCGCGAAGCGCAAGTGCTCGCCTGGCTGCGTGCCGCTGAAGCCCTTGGCGATACTGCTGCCGACGACAATTTCGGACGCCCCTGGATTGAACATCCGCCCCGACGCGAGCCTGACTTGCGGCCGCAAGCTCATGCCCGCGGGCGAGACCCCGCGAATCACCACATTCGACGGCTTGCCCGAGGAGCGCTTCGTGAGCGAGATCAGCACGACGGATTCCTTTGACGTCATGCGCCGCCCGTCGTCGCCGATCGCCACGTCCGGGTGCATTTCGATCACGTTCGCCTGGTTGCGATCAATCGCACTTTGCACCTCCGTTTCCGCACCCTTGCGGATCACCACGACGTTGTCCTCTTCCCCGGTGGACACGAGCGTTTTCTTGAGGCCCGCATCGAGCATCAGCACGGTCGCGAACACGAACACGACGAGCGCGAGGCCGCCGGCCGTGAGCGCGGTGGTCAGCCGGCGCGTCCACAGGTTACGCGCGATGTAGGAGAGCGGGATCGCCATGTCAGCCCCTAGCCGATAGCCCGCAGGCCTTCGACGATCTTCACGCGCGCTGCCTGTAGCGCCGGAATGATCGCGGCCGCGAGCCCGACGACGAGTGCGCATGCCGCCTGCAACAGCATCGTTTCACGCGACACATGGAACACGGGGAACACGCCGCCTGTCGCCTGCTTGAAGAAGCTGGCCGCGGGCGGCGTGGCGAGTATGCCGAGACCGCCGCCCACCACGCAGATGGTCAACGACTCGCCGAACATCAGCAGCGCGAGAAATGCCGGGCCGAAACCGAGTGCCTTGAGCGTCGCGTATTCAACGGTGCGCTCGCGTGCGCTCATGGCCATTGCATTGGCCATCACCGCCATGATGATGACGATGACCACATACGACACCAGCTGGATCGCCGCGATGATCTGATTCGACATCGCCACGAAGCCGAGCTGGAACGCCTGCTCGGTTTCGGTGAGCGTCTCGGCGAGCGAGTTCCTGAATACGTTGTCGACGTTGCGCGAGATCGCGGCGGCTTCGTCCGGGCTCGCGATGCCCAGCACATAGACCCCGACCTGATCCGCTTTGCGGCCGGGCGTCTTGCGTAGTGTTTCGTTCAGGTAATCCCAATGGAAAATCAGTTGGCGCGTAATGGTCGATTCGTCGCGACCGTCGAGAAAGCCGCGCACGACGAACTCCCACGTGCCCGGATAGATCGTGCCCTTGATCGGAATGACGTCGCCGATCTTGAAGCCGAACTGGCTCGCGAGCTGCCTGCCGATCAGACAGCCCTTGCGGTCGCGCTCGTAGTCGTTGCGCTGCTGCGCGGGCAAGATGAATTCCGGGTACAGGTCGAGGTAATTGTCCGACACCGCAAACTGCGCGAAAAAGTTCTTCGGCTCGCGATACACGCCGCCGAACCAGTTGGAGCGTGCGACGATCGTCACGCCTTCCACGCCGCGTATGCGGTTCTCATAGCTCAAGGGCAGCGGAAAGACGAGTGAGATCGCATTGCGCGTGACGAGCCGCGCGTTCGATGCGGCAGCGGCGCCCGCGTACCATGCGTCGACCACGGTATGCAGCAGGCCGTACGCGAGTACTGCGATCAGGAGTCCGAACACAGTCAGCAGCGTGCGCAGTTTGTGCCGCAGCGCGTTCCGGGTGATCAGCTTGAGCAGGTACATACGGATCGGCCCTGGCGTGCCTCAGCGAGCGGTTCCATCGATCAGTTCCCCCTTTTCCAGATGCACAATGGCGTTTGCCGCCCGCGCCGCATGCGCGTCGTGGGTCACCATGACGATGGTCTTGCCGAGTTCGCGGTTAAGCCGCTGCATCATGGCCAGCACCTCCTCGGCGGACGTGCGGTCGAGGTCGCCCGTCGGTTCGTCGGCGACGATCAGCGTCGGGTCGCTGATCAGCGCGCGAGCGATTGCGACGCGTTGCTGCTGTCCGCCGGAAAGCTCGGACGGGTAATGTTGTGCCCGATCCGACAGATTGACCATGTCGAGCACGAGGCTCACGCGCTCGCGCCGCTCCTTGCGCGACAGGCGCGTGAGAATCAACGGCAATTCGATGTTCTCGAATGCGCTCAGCACGGGCATCAGGTTGTAGAACTGGAAGATAAAGCCGACGTGGGCCGCGCGCCATTGCGCGAGCGCCGACTCCGGCAGCCGCGTGATGTCGAGTCCGCCGACGCGCAGTTGCCCGCCGTCCGGCCGGTCGATGCCCGCGATCAGATTGAGCAGCGTGCTCTTGCCGGACCCCGACGGCCCCATCAGCGCGATGAAGTCGCCTTCGCTGATCGAAAGCGTGATGTCGGAAAGAACGGGCACCGTCTGAGCGCCGCGCCGGTAAGATTTGACGAGGTGCCGGATTTCGACGAGCGGCGCGGTATCGCTCACGCGCTTCACATTGTCCACGGTGTTCACACTATTTCTTCACCACGGTGACTTTGATGCCGTCCTTGATGTGCTCGTTCGGCGCGCGTACGAGCACATCGCCGGGACGCACGCCGCTGACGGCCACCAGGTCGCCGAGCGCCACGCCGGCTGTGACGGGCACTTCGCGCACGGTATCGTCCTTGATCAGGAAGGCGACCTTGCGGCCGTCGCGCTCGGCGATCGCCGCCGGTTGCACCGCGACCACCGGCTGCCTGTCTTTAGGCGAAACGGGTTTCGTCAGAAACGCAATCTTCGCGCTCATGTCGGGCAGCACGCGATTATCGCGATCGACAAAGCGCACCTTGACGAGCACGGTGGCTTTCGAACGGTCCACGGTCGGCACAATGCGCGACACGCGGCCGGCCAGTCTGAGCTCGGGCAGCGCGTCGAGCTGCAATTCGCAAGGCTCGTCCACGGTGATCTTGCCGATGTTCGATTCCGCAACATCGGCTTCGACTTCGAGCGTTTCCATGTCGGCAATCGTCACGACGGCGCCCTTGCTGTCGGATGCCTGCGAGAACGGCGTGATGTTGTCGCCGACGTTCGCATGCTTCTCGATCACCACGCCGTCGAACGGCGCGCGAATCACGGTTTGATCGACGGCCACCTGAGCCGCCTGCGCATTGGCCTCTGCCGACACGATAGCCGCCCGGCTGTTGTCGATGGACGCCCGCGCTTTGTCGTAGCGGGCGAGATCGGCGTCGTACTGGGCGGCGGGCACGGCGCCGCTCGGCGCGAGTATGGCGGAGCGGCGCAGGCTGATTTGCGCGTTCTTCAATTCGGCCCTTTGCAGCGCGAGATTGGCCTGCGCCACCTTGATTTGCGCCTTCGCCTGCGCGAGCTGGGCCTTCACGTCGGCGCTTTCGAGTCGGGCAATCACTTCGTCTTTCTTCACGTGCGTGCCCTCCAGCACGCCGAGCCACTCGAGGCGTCCTTGCGCTTTCGACGCCACCGCGGCCTTGCGCTGCGGCACGACGTAGCCGGTCGCGTTTAGCAGCGTATAGGTTTGAGACGGGTAAGCGGACACCACAGTGGTGGTTTCGACGGCTTGCGGACCGGCCAGCTTGAGGGCCGCAGCCGCCACGCCGACGATAAGCAGCGCGACGATCCCGTAAGCGACCCAGTTTCGCCCACGTCTTGCAGCCATGGCCGGCCGGTCGATTTTCAGCCTCTTCAGATCATGATCAGCCAATTTATTATGTCTCCGCCCGTCGGCGTTTGGGGTTTGCGGACGCCGCGCAAAAAAGGATCACGATCTCGCGACGCCAGCGGGTTGTCCTGTAGACGGGCCACAGTATAGCGCCGCGCCTGGCCGCCGCCGGCCTCGAGCGGACCGGCCGCCTGCGCCCGCGCAGACGGCGTGTTTCCGGGGTTGATCCATTGATGCTCTACCGCCGTGCTGGCACAAGAGGAGCGTAGACTGGACGAGGACGTTGACGGCTCATTGGCACTGGCAGTTCTCTCGACTGCCCGGGGAGACGTGTATGAAAAGCACCCAGTACCTGGACCAGAACGCGATAACCTGGCGCCAGCTCATATCGGCGAGTCTTGTCATTCTTGGCTGTGCCGCCTGCAGCGGCGGTTCGGGCGGCACCTCATCGAGCAGCAATGCCAGCGGCGGCGCCGGCAGCAGTTCCGGTAATGGCAATACGGGCGGCACCACGGCGCCGGCTGGAACTGGCTCCGGCGCACCGTCCACTGTCGGCGATGTCCTGACTTATCACAACGATCCCGCGCGCACCGGACAGTACCTGGCGGAAACAACGCTGACTCCCGCCAACGTCAACCCGACGGAATTTGGCAAGGTCGCCTTTCTCGCGGCAGATGGCAAAGTCGACGCGCAGCCGCTTTACGCCGGCAACGTGCCGGTGAGCGGCGCCGCACACAACGTCGTCTATGTGGTTACCGAGCACGCGAGCGTTTATGCATTCGACGCGGATACCCACGTGCAACTGTGGCACCGCTCGCTGCTGGGCTCAGGCGAGACAACGAGCGACGATCGTCATTGCGGTCAAATCACCCCGGAAATCGGCATCACGTCCACGCCGGTGATCGACCGCACACGGGGCACTGCGGGCATCTTGTACGCTGTCGCCATGAGCAAGGACGCGGGCGGTGGCATTCACCAGCGCCTGCATGCGTTAGATCTCAGTACAGGGGCAGAGATGCTCGGCGGCCCGACAGAGATTGCCGCGACGTATCCGGGCACAGGCGCGAACAGCAGTAACGGGGTCACGGTGTTCGACCCGCAACAATATGCGGAGCGTGAGGCGCTGACGCTCGTGAACGGCAACGTGTACCTCGCATGGACGTCGCACTGCGACCAGGGCACGTACGGCGGTTGGGTGATGGCCTATAGCGCGGATACGCTTTCGCAGACCGGCGCGTTGAATCTCACGCCCAACGGGACCGAGGGGTCGGTCTGGATGAGCGGCGCGGGCATGGCGTCCGATGGTGCGTTCCTCTACCTGCTCGACGCCAACGGCACGTTCGACACAACGCTGACCGCGCAGGGTTTTCCGGCGGGCGGCGACTATGGAAACGCGTTCCTCAAACTGTCGACGTCACCCACGCTCGCCGTGGCCGACTATTTCGCGACTTTCGACACGGTCGCGCAGTCGTCGGCGGACGCCGATCTCGGGTCCGGAGGCGCGTTGGTCCTGCCGGATCTCGTCGATGCGAACGGCACCGCCCGGCATCTTGCCGTGGGTGCCGGCAAGGATTCGAAGATCTACGTCGTGAATCGCGATGCGATGGGCAAGTTCAACCCGAGCGCGAATCTGATCTGGCAGGAGATTGATGGACAACTGTCAGGCGGCGTTTTCGGCATGCCTGCGTACTACAACAAGGTCGTGTATTTCGGTTCCGTCGGCGACAATCTGAAGGCGTTCCCGGAGACCTCGGCGCTGCTGGCAACGACGCCCACGTCACACAGCGCCGGCACGTTTCCGTACCCGGGCACGACGCCGAGCATTTCAGCCAACGGCGCCGCCAATGCGATCGTATGGGCCGCCGAGAACGGTGCCGTTGGTGCTTTGCACGCGTTCAACGCGAGCGATCTCGGGCAGGAACTCTATAACAGCAATCAGTCCGGTACGAGGGACACCTTCGGCGCGGGAAACAAGTTCATTACACCGATGATCGCGCACGGGCATGTGTACGTGGGTACGACCAACGGCGTGGCGGTGTTCGGATTGTTGAAGTAAGGCCGCCGCCATTGTCCGGCGGGGTGCACCATGCTGTTCCAGAAGTGTTTCCTCGATGACATGCGTGAGAACATGACGGAATCGATGGCGGTTCTCTGATCGGTATCGGCCACGCGACCCACTCCCCGCTAAAACAGACCAAAATCGTCATTGCTGTCCGGAATCGCGCCAACCAGATCGCGAAGCGCGCGCCACCCCAGCAGTCCCGCCACGGCCAGCGCGGCCGCGAGCAAGCGGCTCAGGTTCGCGCGCCTCTGCCTTGCTTCGTAGCGCAGCACACAGGTCGACATCGTCATTCTCCCTTTCTTCACGCGCTGACCGTTGCGCCGCCGCCCGGCACGATTGCCGCTAGTGCCTGCGCGAGCGTCGTCGGACCCGTGCGTCGCTCGCTGACGCCGGCCTGCACGTCGATGCGGCCGGCGTTATGTGCGTCGTAAAGATCGACGATGAGCCGCGCATGTCCTTCGCCGAGACCGGCCGCTTCGAGCATTGCGGGCCACTGTTCGCGCGGCACGGCGTGCGCCGTGATCTCCTGACCCACGAGTTCGCCGATAGTACGCGCGACGTCGATCACGCTCACCCGTGCCTCGCTTTCGATGCTGACCACACGCGGCGAGCGCTGCGGCGGCTTGTCGTCCAGCAGCAATTGCACGGCGAGCGCGCCGACGTCTGGAGCGGCCACGGTAGGGAAGCGCTTCTGAAGCGGATGATGCAGGCTCGGCAGCACGCCTTTGGCCAACGCGACGGGCAGCACGCGCGCCCAGTTGTGCATATGCTCGGCGGCACGCAGGAACGTGAGCCGCGTGTCGAGGGTAGTGAGCCGCGTCTCCAGATAGTGGAATAGCGTGGTGATGCCGGTGCCGCTCGCATGCTCGGCGCCGTAATCGGACAGCGCGAGCACATGGGGCGGCGGATTCGCGCGCAACGCGTCGACGCTCGCGTCGATCATGCGGCGCATCGTCGTCGCGGGGTCGTCGTCATGGCGCGGCACGGGGCACAGCATCTGCACCGCGGAGGCGCCCTCGAGTGCGCGCGCCACCGCCGCGCGATCATGCAGATCGGCGATCGCCACCTCGCAGCCAATCTGCGCGAGCGGCGCGGCCTGGGCGGCGCTGCGAACCACGGCACGCACGTCGCGGCCGGCGCGCCGCAAGGCGGATGCGCTGACGCGGCCGACATTGCCGCCTGCTCCAAAAATCACGAACACGTGAGACTCCTGATTGGATCGTCGTGGTCCGATCATAAGGACACGTGCCGGGGAAAGCGCGCACAAGAAGATGTCGACGAGCAGATTCGGATGATGGCTTCTCCGTTGGGACCGCTATCCGGACGACGTCGAGGCGCGACGTGGGTGCCGGCGGGGCCGCGCCGAGCAGAACCCCGCAAAACGCGGCACAATGCGCGCAGACCGACCGCCATCCGCGAGGCCAACGATGAACGCCGCCATACCTGCCGTCACCCCGATCCGTACGCAGACGCCCCCCGCGCACAGCGGCTCGCGCATCGCGCTGCGCTCCAGCAAAACGCTCGGCTGGCACGGTTTCGGCGCGGAGCTGGTCAATGTGTCGGCGGGATTGCACCGGATACCCGCGTTCACGCATCACCGCGTAGGCGTGCATGTGGGCCGCCCCGTCAGAGCGCGCTGTTTTTGCAACGAGAAGCCGCATTCGCGCATTCAGGCGCACGGCGACGCGGATGTGATCCCCGCAGGACTCGACGGCCAATGGAGCGACGAATCCGCGTGCACGATTTTCACCGTATGGATCGGCGAGGAGTTCGCGCGCACGACGGTGGAGCAGCTGGCATTAAAGACCGCCGATGCCCAGATCCGCCCGCAATTCCAGATGCGCGATCCGCGCTTCCAGCACCTTGCATGGGCATTGCGTGCCGAGCTGGAGGCGGACGACGCATCCGATCCGCTGTACGCCGAAAGCCTGTGCACGGCCATGGTGGTGCGTCTGATCGGCGGCGCGCCGTCGCTCGACGACAAGCGGCGCACGCTCGCTCCGCGAACCGCGGCACGCGTGACCGAGTTTATCGAGGCGCATCTGGACCGGAGGCTCACGCTGAGCGAACTCGCCGCGCTTGCCGACCTGAGCGTGCCGCATTTCAAGGTGCTGTTTCGCGCGACGCTCGGCGTGCCGGTGCATCAGTACGTGGTGCAGCGGCGCGTCGAACGGGCGCGCGCCCTGTTGCTGCAAGGCCGGCTTTCCGCAAGCCAGGTCGCGCTCGAAGCCGGCTTCGCGCATCAGAGCCACATGGCGCACTGGATGGGGCGGCTCCTCGGCGTAACGCCGCGCGAACTCGTAAAGTCGGGCGCGCGCTGACGTCGCGGTTTGTCGTCGCGGCTTCACCGTCGCGGCTTCACCGTCGATTGAGTCAGCCCGGCGGCGCGGCGCCCGTCAATTGCGAGTACACGTCATGCGAGAGCTGCAATAACTGCTTGCGGTCGATACCGCCTGACACCGCATAGCCGAAATCGCCGTCGACCCAGTAGAACACGTTGACGGGTCCGTCCTCATACAGCTTGAACGCAGTGGTATTCGCACTCACCTGGCGACGCGAGATGCACAGTGTCACCCGCTCGCCGCTCGGTCCGCGATACATGAATTGCGCTGTCTGGCCATCCGGACCGGGCAGCAGGCGTCCGCCGGAGAGCATGAAGCCGTCCTTTGCCAGCATTGGTGGATGCACGTTGGTGCCGAGGCGGTTGGCGAGCCACTGTACGAAATCGTGCTCGTGGTCGGCGCTCATGTCGGTGGGCCGGTCGACGGTCGGCATGTACACCACATGCGCGACGGCAGCCTGACGCGCGAAGAGCTCGGAGCTGTCCGCGCTGACCGGCCGCGTGCCCGACGAACCCGTCGCCGGCGCCAACGCGTCCTGGCCCATATGCGTGCCGAAACCGATGCCGATGCCCATCACCAGCGCCGCCGCCATGCCCGCGAATTGCGGCCAGTTGGCGGCAATGCGTGAACGGCGCGGCGCGGCGGGCTGCAGCCGCTTCGGCACCGGTTCGTTCAGTACGCGGTCGTAGCGCTCATGGAACATGCTGTTCAGCGAAAAATAATCGCTGATACGGGAAGCCAGCTCGGGATTCTGTTCGAGCGCGCGCTCCACGTCGGCGCGCCGTTCGTCGGACAGCGTGCCGTCCACGTAAGCGTGCAGCTCTTCTTCAGTGATCGGCGTATGTTGGTCGCTCATCGCACCACCTGTAATTTCGCACCGGGCTGGCTGCCCGCCATCAATGCCCGAAGCCGCTCGCGCCCGCGGGAGAGGCGCGACATGACGGTGCCGATGGGCACGTTCAGCGCGAGCGCGACGTCCGCGTAGCTCATTTCCTCGAGGCCGACGAGCAGCACCACTTCGCGCTGTTCGAGGGGCAGACGCTGCAGCGCGTAGTCGAGGTCGCGCATTTCCAGCGAGCGCGCCTGTTGCGGCGCCACGGCGAACTCGCTTTCGTGGACGCTTTCGTCGTCGACGGCCACGTGGATCGCGCGGGAGGACGCCTTGCGCGCCTGATTGGCGAAGACGTTGTGCATGATCGTGAACAGCCACGCACGCAGATCGGTGCCGGGCTCGAACATGCCGGTGCGGCCGAGCGCACGCTCGAGCGTGTCCTGCACCAGATCGTCCGCGAGGTCGCGATTGTTGATCAGCGCCCGCGCGTAGCGCCGCAAACGCGGCACATGTTCCATTAACTCGTCACGAACATCCATTCTTCATCCCGGTCATGGGGCCTCTCGTGAGCAGGGAACGGCTGCGCCGCGTCGGGGCGTCGCCTGTTCTGATAGGGCTAACACGCTTGCGCGGAATCTATTCCGGCGAATGCGGCGGGTCACCGCATTCGCGCAGGATCGCGTGAGCGTCATTGCATCGTCATGACGTCGGCGGCGCGCATCAGGCCGTGGGTGCGCGCATTGCCGGCGACCACGAAGCGCTGCCGCTGTGCGGTCCAGGTCAGAAGACGCACGTCGCCGATGCGCCGCGCGGACCATTGCGGCTGCGCAGGCGCGAGGAGGGCGAGCGTCGACAGCACGACCACCGGCTGGTTGTCGCCGTTCAGGTAGATGAATTCAGTGGCGCGCTGCAAGACGCCGAGCGACAGCACGCGCTCGTCGACGAGCCGCAGTCCGATCGCCTCCAGATCAGGCGCGGACGGCGCGCTGCGGGTCGGCGACGAAGCGGGAAACGGCGCGGCGGCGGTTTCGGCCAGCACCATCACGGCGGCATTGTTGAGCGCCTGCTGCGTGACCTGGGTGGCCGCGAGCCAGCCGCCCGCCGCCATACACGCGATGACGACCGCAAGCAGCGCCCCGGCTGTCTTGCGCAAGCGCGGCCTCGCGAGAGCCGTGCGGCCGCGGCTGCCAACCTCGCGCCGGCCCTTGAAAGCCTTCGGTGCCGGTTCGCCGGCGCTCGGGAAGGAGCGCTGGATCTGCTCGTTCAGCTTGCCGTAAAAGGCCACGCGACGGGCTTCCGCCGGATCGCGGAGCAGGTAGTCGCGCAGGAACGCGGCGCGCGCGGGCGACAAGCTGCCGTCGGCGTAGGCCTGGATGTCGGCTTCGGAAAGCGGCGCGTCGGCGGGGGCGTCGGTCGGTTTCATGATGAAAAGTCTCCGGCTGGAATCCGGCTGTTCAGGTGCAAACACGCTTGCGCGCCAGTTTATTCCACTCGCGCGCGCGGTCGTTGGGAGGTTTTTGATTGTGCGATCGATGCGTTGCGAAAGGCGAGCAAGCCGCGCGGCAAGGCGCTTTATTCCGCGGCGCAGAAATGTTTTTGATGAGCGGCTTGCACAGGAATAAAAGCCGGTGACGCGCGGTTCTCCCTGATGCAAACCCGCACACAACTCGCTGGAGTTCATCATGAAGAAGATCGTTTTTGCTGCCTTGTCCGTCGTCGTTCTGGCCGCGTCGTCGAGTGTCTTTGCGCAAGGAAAAACTCGCGCTCAGGTCTACCAGGAATTGATCGAGGCCCAGCAGAACGGGCTCGATTACGTGACCGACGCATCGTATCCGGATGTCAGCCCGGTGTTCGCGCATCAGGTGGAGCAGCACAAGGAGGCGCTCGCCGCCGAAGCGGCCGCGCACCGCATGGCGAGCGAAAGCGCGCGGACCGGCACGATGAATTGACGCTGTTTGAAGTCTGGCCGACCTGCGTGCCGCGCGCGCGGCCGGCGCGGCGAGCGAACGGCCCGCGCGGGAGGCGCTGCGTCAGGCGGTGCATCAGGCGCTGTGTCACACGCTCTATCAGGCACGCACGCGCTCCGAGCGCGGGTCGTACGGTGCCTTCAGGTGAAGCGTAGCCGGCAGCCGTTCGCCGGCTACGTCGATCGCATAGGCGCCGCTCGTCAGATAGGCGGCGTCCGCTGGGCCATCCGGATTGTTCACGTAGCCCATTGCGACCGGACAGCCGAGCGTGTGGCCGAATGCCGCCGAACTGACGAAGCCAACCGGTTTGCCGTCGCGCAGAATCGCCTCGCCGCCCCAGAGCATGTGGCGCGCTGCGCCGTCCGCGGTCAGCACGACCATGCGGCGGCGCAGCGGCTCATCGCGTCGTTTCAGCAGCGCCTCGCGGCCGCGAAACGGAATGTTCCTGTCGAGCTTGCACGCGAACGCGAGGCCTGCTTCGAACGGATTCGTGTCGGGCGTGAGCTCGCGTCCCCATGCGCGGTAGCCTTTTTCGATGCGCAGAGAGTCGATCGCGTAGTAGCCGGCATTGACGAGACCGAACGCTTTTCCTGCCTCGCGCAAGGTTTCGTAGACGCCGATCGCGAATTCGACGGGCACGTACAGCTCCCAGCCGAGTTCGCCGACGTAGGTGAGCCGCGTGGCGCGCACCGTCGCGTAGCCGATGTCGACCTCGCGGCTCTGGCCGAACGCGAACGCCTCGTTGCGCCAGTCGGCTTTCGACACGCTTTGCAGCAGTTCGCGCGAGCGCGGGCCCATCACGGCGAGCACCGCATATTGGCTCGTCACGTCGATGAGCACGCAGTGTTTGTCGCGCGGAATCGCTTTCTCGATCATGTCGAAGTCGCGCGTGGTTTGCGCCGTACCCGTGACGAGCAGGTATTGGTCCGCGGCAATGCGCGTCAGCGTGAAATCCGATTCGTAATTGCCGCGTTCGTTGAGCATGCCCGTATAGACGGCGGTGCCGGGCGGCACGTCGACGTCGTTCGCCACGAGCCCTTGCAGCACGGCTTGCGCGTCCCGGCCTTTGACGAGCAATTTGGAGAACGACGTCATGTCGAAAAGCGCCACGCCTTCGCGGCACGCCCGGTGTTCTGCGCCGCTGGCCGGCAGCCAGGCGGGCTGGCCGAACGTGTAGTCGAGGCGTGCTTCGTCGCGCGTCGGCGCAAAAAAGTTGGCGCGTTCCCAGCCCATTTTGCTGCCGAAGCACGCGCCGTCCTCGTGCAGCAACGCGTACAGCGGAGAGCGGCGCAACGGCCGGGCGCTGTCGAGTTCCCGATTGGGCCATGGCATCGCGTAGTGCAAACCGAGTGTCTCCTTCACGCGATCGTGCAGCCACGCGTCGTTGCCGTTAAAGCGCGCAAAACGGCGAATGTCGACCGGCCAGAGATCCATGGTCGGTTCGCCCGCGACGATCCACTCGGCGAGCGCCATGCCGGCGCCGCCGGCGGACGCGATACCCATCGAGTTGAAACCCGCGCCGACGAAAAAGCGCCTTAATTCAGGCGCTTCGCCGAGTATGAAGTTGTTGTCGGGCGTGAACGATTCAGGCCCGTTGTAGAACTGCCGGACTTGCGCCGTCTCCAGCGCGGGCACGCGTTGCAGCGCGTGGGTCATGAGGATTTCGAACTGATCCCAGTCGTCGGGCAGCAGCTGAAACTCGAAGTTCGCGGGAATGCCGGTCATGCCCCACGGTTTCGCGTCCGGCTCGAAACCGCCCATGACGAGTCCGCCCACTTCTTCCTTGAAATAGATGAAGCCGTCCGGGTCGCGCATGACCGGCAAGTCGGGATGCACGCCGGCAATGCGTTCGGTGACGATGTAGTAATGCTCGGCCGAGTGCAGCGGCACCGTCACGCCGCACAGACGGCCCACCGCTTTGGCCCATTGTCCGGCGCAATTCACGACGATCTCCGCGCAAACGGAGCCTTCCTCGCCGTTCTTGTTGCGCCACGCGACGCCGCTTGCTTCACGCGAGCCGTGGGCGTCGCGCGTATGGACCGCCGTCACGCGCGTGTTGTCGACGATCCGCGCGCCGCGCATGCGGGCGCCTCGAGCGAGCGCTTGCGTGAGATCGGTAGGATTGGCCTTGCCGTCGCCCGGCAGCCAGACGGCGCCGAGCAGGTCGTCGGTGCGCATGACGGGCCACAATTCGCCCGCTTCGCGTGCGCCGATCACGTCGCAGGCCACGCCGTACGCCCGCGCGACGGCGGCGGTGCGTCTGAGTTGCGTCATGCGTGCCGGGGTGCGGGCAACCGAGAGCGAGCCGCATGGCTTCCAGCCGGTGGCGAGTCCCGTTTCCGCTTCGAGTTCGGCGTAGAGCGCCGTCGAATAGCGGATCAGCTTCGTCATGCTTTCCTGCGCGCGCAATTGGCCGACGAGGCCGGCCGCGTGCCACGTCGTTCCGCACGATAACCGGCCTTGTTCGAGCAGGAGCACGTCGGTCCAGCCGAGCTTGGTCAGATGATAGGCGACGGAGCAGCCGATAATGCCGCCGCCGATGATCACAACGCGGGCATGCGAAGGAAATGGTGTGGACATGTGTGGAATGCATGGCGTTAATACAGGAACAATGCCTCAATTTCCCACGAAACACAACAAGAAGCTTGGACGCATGTGGGCGAAAACGTGGAATTGTGTGGAAATTCACTGCGCCGGTGCGGTGTTTTGCTAGACTCAGCGCATTCTTCCTATCAGCCGATTCCATGTTCTCGACTCAACGCCAGGCCGAAATTCTGCGGCTCGTCCGCGAGCAGCGCACCTGCACGATCACCGGCCTTGCCGCGCGCTTCGAGGTGTCCGACGAAACTATCCGTCGCACGATCAAGCCGTTGATCGAACAGGGCCACCTGCTCAAGGTCCACGGCGGCATCATGCTGCCCGAACGCCTCGACGAGCCGCCGTTCGAGCGGCGCATGGCCGCGGGCCTCGCGGGCAAGCGCGCAATCGGCGCGCGCCTCGCCGAGGTGGTGAGCGACGGCGATTCGCTGATTCTCGACGGCGGCAGCACCTGTGTGCATATCGCGCGGGCGCTCGCCGCGCGCTCGCGGCTCACCGTCGTGACCAACTCGCTCGAAGTGGCCCGCCTGCTGGCGCCGCGCAACGGCAACCGCGTGTTCATTGCGGGCGGCGAGGTCCGTGCCGACGACGCCGCCGCAGTCGGCGACAGCGTGCAGGCCTTTTTGCGCCAGTTCCATGTGCGCCACGCGATTGTTTCCGTGACGGCCGTCGACATGCACGGCCATTTCATGGATGCGCTTCCCGCCGACGTCGCGTTTTCGCTGGCGGCGTTCGCGCAAGCCGAGCGCCGCGTGGTCGCCGCGGACCACGCGAAATTCGGGCATAGCGCGCTCTTGCACGCGTTCGGCGCGGACGGCGTCGATTTGCTTGTGACCGACGAAGCCCCGGCGCCCGCACTCTCGCAGGTGTTGGCGGCTGCGGGCGTCGAGGTGCTGGTGGGGGCGCCTCGGCAACCGGCTTGACGCCCGGCTGCGCACCGACCGGCGACCGCGCGGCGGGCAAGCGTTGCCGGACCACCGGACCGCCGGACCGCGCGGCGGCCAAACCGCCGGTAACAACCCCCCGCAACACCAACCACCCCCAACACCAACCACCGCCCCAACTCACCCGCCACCGCGCGAGCGCCACCCCGCACAGCCTATTCCCGCCAACGCGTAAAATGGCCGGTTATCACTGGCAAGCGCGGCTTCGGCCACACGTTGCGGTGGACAGTGCGCCGTCCACCGGCCGATCTGATCGTCGCTTGTCTTCACCGGCCTGAAGAGGGATGCACGCGGATGTCGTCAGTTTTCTTTGATCGGGAACGGATTGCCGACTGGCTCGGGGACCACACCGTGGCCAAGGCGCGCGCGGTCGGCCCGGTCAGCAACGTGCAGTGGCAGGGCGCCACACTGACAGGCGACGTCCAGGGCAGCCAGCCGCAGCCGTACAGGACGCGCGTGCGCTTTCGGACGGACGGCGGCGCCCCTTGGGCGCAGAGCGACTGCAGCTGTCCTGTCGGTCGCAATTGCAAGCATGTGGCCGCGCTGCTGCTCGCCGAACTCGAATATCACGACGAGATGGACCACATCATCCGCGTGGACGAAAGCGAGCGCGACGATACCGCGTCCATGGCGGCCAACGAGGCCGTGACGGACAGCTTTGGCCGGCAGCAGGGCGTGCGTCCCGAGCTCGTCAGCTGGCTGGAGCGCTTTCGTGCCCGCGCCGAAGCCGCAGACGCCGCCGCCCGCAAGCCAGACGGCGCGCGCACCGAAACCCTCGTTTACCGGCTCAACTGGTCGGAATTCCACATGCGGCATGAGGTTGTGCTGTACCGCGCGCGCTGCGACACGGAGGGCAGAATCGTCGAAGTCGGCGAGACGTGGGGCAATGTGGAGTCGGCGCTGCTCAAGCAGCCCAGGTTCGTATCCGACGAAGATCTGTCCATTCTGCGCGGCCTGTGGCTTGGGCGTTCGCGCGAAGACTTCGGGCAATTCATTTTGCGCGGGACGAGCGGCGCCGAGACGCTGCAAAAGCTGATCGCCACCGGGCGCCTGTTCTTCGACTTCAGGATCGCGCCCGGTCATGACGCACCCACGCCGCTCGCACGCGCGGCCGACCGGCCCGGGCGCATCGAATGGGAACCGCTCGCGGACGAGCGGCTGCGTCCCGTTTTGTGCACCGAGCCGCGCGCGAGCATGGTGCTGCCCACGGAGCCGGTCTGGTATGTGGACGGAGCAGCCCGGGAGGCGGGCGTCGTGCGCTCCTCGCTGCCGTTCCAGCAATTGCCCGATTACCTCGCCATGCCGCCTATCTCGCTCGCCGAAGCGCCGCTTGTCGCGTCGGTGCTGCGCGAGGTCGCGCCGGAGCTGCCCTTGCCGCCCACCCACGACGCGTCCGCGATTCGCGTGATCGACGTGGAACCCGTGCCGGTGCTCACGCTGAACAGCCACGCGCTGCCCTCGGCCGGGAACGCCGCCAGGGCCAGCAAGGGCCACGCAGTGGAACTGGCCGGCGTGAGCTTCGACTACGACGGCGTCAGCATCAACGTGGACAGCAGTGTGACGCTCGTGCCGATGCCAGGCGGCGACGTGATGCATATCCGCCGCCGCTACGAAGTCGAGAAAAAGCGCCTGCTCGAATTGCGCAAGACCGGCTTGCAGAAAGTGCCCACGAGCCGCGTGTTCGCGTCGCGTCTGCTGCCGGAAACCATGCTCGGCTTGCCGGATGCCGACGCGTGGTCCGCGTTCGTCAACGAGGCCGTGCCGGAGCTCGTCGCGAAAGGCTGGCGTGTGACGATGGCGCCGGAGTTCCGCTACAACATCATCGAGATCGATGCGATCGACGGCACCGCGCATCAGGCGGGCGACGGCTGGTTCGATCTGGAAATGGGCATCCGCATCGGCGAGCGCACGGTGCGGCTCGAACCGCTGCTCGCCGATCTGTTTCGCCGCGACCGGCGCTGGCTGGGCGGCGCGCTCGAAGCGATTTCCGACGACGAGCCCATCGAGCTGAAAACCGATGAAAACAAGCGCCTGAGGCTGCGCGCGGACCGCCTGAAGCCCGTGGTGCGCGTGCTGGTCGACCTGTTCGACTCGCTCGGCGGGACGCTCGCCGACGGCACGCCGCTGCGTGTGCCGTCCGTCGACGCAGGGCGGCTACAGGCGCTGAACGACACGGGGCGCTGGCAATTTCGCGGCGACGATTCGATTCGCCGGCTTGCCGAGCGCCTGCAAGCCGGTCCAGGCTTGCGCGAGGTGCCGGTGCCGTCCGCGCTGCGCGCGCAATTGCGCGCTTATCAGCAGCAGGGCCTGAACTGGATGCAGTATTTGCGCGAGCAGGGTCTTGCCGGCGTGCTCGCCGACGACATGGGCCTCGGCAAGACCGTGCAGACGCTCGCGCACATTCTTGCCGAGAAGGAAGCGGGGCGGCTCGACCAACCCGCGCTGATCGTCGTGCCCACCACGCTCGTGCACAACTGGCGCGAAGAAGCGCGGCGTTTTGCGCCCGAATTGAAAGTGCTGGTGCTGAACGGCCCGCAGCGCAAGGATCGTTTCGAGCAGATCGGCGAACACGAACTGATTCTGACCACGTACGCCTTGCTATGGCGCGATCAGAAGGTGCTCGCCGAGCACCAATACCACCTGCTGATTCTCGACGAAGCGCAATACGTCAAGAACGCCACGACGAAGGCCGCGCAGGCAATTCGCGGTTTGGCCGCACGCCACCGTTTGTGTCTGACCGGCACGCCGCTCGAAAATCACCTCGGCGAACTCTGGTCGCAATTCGATTTCCTGCTGCCGGGCTTTCTCGGCAGTCAGAAGGACTTCACGCGCCGTTGGCGCAATCCGATCGAAAAGAACAACGACGGCGTGCGCCGCTCGCTGCTCGCGCGCCGCATCCGGCCGTTCATGCTGCGGCGTCGCAAGGACGAGGTCGCGAAGGAGCTGCCGGCGAAGACGACGATTGTGTGCTCCGTCGATCTGGAAGGCGCGCAGCGCGATCTGTATGAAACCGTGCGCACGGCGATGCAGGAGAAAGTGCGTGCGGCGGTGAGCGCGCAGGGCCTCGCGCGCAGTCACATCATCGTGCTCGATGCGCTGCTGAAGTTGCGGCAAGTGTGTTGTGATCCGCGTCTCGTGCGGAAGCTGCATGGAGCCGAACACAGCGCCGCAGACAGCGCCGGCGAGGGCGCGGATGTGAGCGCCGGAGAGACCGCGAAAACGCACGAAAACTCGAGCGATGCGCCTCTGCGATCCTCCGATAAAGCGGAGAGGGGCGCGCGAACCACGCGTTCGGCCAAGCTCGATCTGCTGCTCTCGATGCTGCCCGAACTGATAGAAGAAGGGCGCCGCGTGCTGCTCTTTTCGCAGTTCACCGGCATGTTGGCGCTGATCGCAGAAGCGCTCGATGAAGCCGCGATTCCGTACGTCATTCTGACCGGCGACACGGCGGACCGCATCACGCCGGTCGAGCGCTTCCAGCAGGGCAAGGTGCCCCTGTTCCTGATCAGCCTGAAAGCAGGCGGCGTGGGCCTGAATCTGACCGCGGCCGATACCGTGATTCATTACGACCCGTGGTGGAATCCCGCCGCCGAAAATCAGGCTACCGACCGCGCGCATCGGCTCGGCCAGGACAAGCCCGTATTCGTCTACAAGCTGATCGCGGCGGGCAGCATCGAGGAAAAGATCGTGGAATTGCAGGAGCAGAAGGCCGGCCTTGCCGACAGCATTCTTTCCGAAGACGCCGCCGGCGCCGCCAAATTTTCCGACGACGACATCGACGCACTATTTGCGCCGATGCCCGAGCTCGAAGGCGGAAAGTGACGCGCGCCGGCCTCGCGAACACGCATGGCGATGGCAAAGCGCGCGTCTTCACGGTACTCAAATCTCACCACATCTGACTTGCCATTGTTCAAAGGCGTCACAAATCGTCAAGGATTGCTGAGTTTCGCTTGATGCCGTCAACGGTTTCTTTGCGCACTCGTTGAACACGCGACCATTAACCGGTCGTTCAACGCATACGTTAAGGAAATTACCGTCATGAAGAAGCAAGTTCTCGCCGCCGCCGTCGCCGGCCTGTTTTCGATCGCCGCGTTCGCGCAGGCCTCCGCGCCCGTAGTTGCCTCCGCTTCGCAAGCCATCGCGATCCACGCCGCTCCGGTTGCCGTTGCCGCCAGCTCGGCTGCAGCGAACGAGGCCAAGCCGGCGGCCACGCACCATCACGCGAAAAAGCAGCACAAGCACGCGCGTAAGCATGCGCACAAGCATGCAGCGGCCGCTCATGGCGAAGAGGGCGCTGCGCCCGTCGCCGACGAGGCAGCACCCGCCAAGCCGTAAATTCCGCGCTCGCGTCGCGAGCCAGCGAAGAGGCGGGTCGATGCAAAACATCGACCCGCTTGCGCCATACCGGTCCGCGCCCGCGTGATAGCGGCGCGCGGCGGACCGCACCCGCCCATGGAAAAAAGCACGAGCGCCGCATGTTGCTCGTCGAGATAAAAATTTATCCAGAGTCCTAATGAAAATCTGTTTGTCCCGATGCGCCGGGCGGCTCTTCCCGATGCTGCTCGCGTTGTCGTTGGCTCCGCTGTGCGCCTGCTCGCTGTTGGCGCAGAGCGCGCCATTGCGTGACGCCCCGGCCAGCACGGCGCCGGATCCTATCGCAGCCTGGGCGGCCGGGCGTGCGCTGTCAGCACAGGGCGAAGCTCCAGTGGCCGCGGGGTTCTATCGCGTGAATCCGGGCGACACGCTGACGGCGATTGCGCGGGAGTTCGGCCACGAGGCTTCCGCGATTGCGCAGTGGAACCGTCTTTCCGCCGATGGCGCGTTGCGCGCCGGACAGATCGTGCGCGTCGGGCCGCCCCCGGCCAGTTCGGGCGACCAGGCTGAGGCGAATGCGCACACGGCTTCAGGTTCGGATAAACGCGCAGGCAAAAGTGCGGACAAAAGCGCAGAGAGAAGCGCGGATGCGGCGTCAGCGAACACTGCCGATGCCAAAGCCCGGTTGATGTGGCCGGTCGGCGGCACGGTGAAACAGGCCTTCGTGGCCGGCAAGACCAAAGGCATCACGCTCGCCGCGCAGCCCGGCGAGCAGGTGAAAGCAGCGGCGAGCGGCAGAGTCGTCTATGCAGGCGGCGGCATCACGGCTTATGGCCGGCTCGTCGTCATCAAGCACGACGCGCACTTGCTGAGCGCTTATGGCAACAACCGCACGCTGCTCGTCAAGGAAGGCATGCCCGTCAAAAAAGGGCAGGCGATTGCCGAAGCTCCCGCGGACGCCGCCGGCGATGCCTTCATACGCTTCGAAGTGCGCGAGGACGGCAAGGCCGTCGATCCGCTCATCTATCTTCCCAGGCGCCATTAAGACGGCGCCTCGCTCCCCGAACTGAAACCGACGCGATGCGCTGTGCTGCCCGTGCAGCCCGGCGCGCGCGATGACGCTTATGAATTTTCATTTTTGCCGCGTTTCAAGCAGCCATCTTTCAGCGACGCTTGCGTCGGTAGGTATGGCGCTCGCGCTTGCCGGCTGCGCACAATCCGGTGTCGATGCAGCCTTGCCAGGCGCCGGGCCCACAGCGGTGCAGATGCGACGAGGCGCGCCACTCTCCGCCTCGCAGTACGGCGACGGCGCGAACGCAGACGCCGTGGCGGCGCCGCTTGCATCGGCCGCCGAGCCGCGCAATGACATACCGTCCGCGATCGATGATGCAACAGTCGCTGCGGCTTGTGCCTGCGGGAAGGGTTTTCAGCAAACCGGCTTCGCTTCGTGGTATGGCAGGATGTTCCAGGGACGCCGCACCGCGAGCGGCGAACGCTACGACATGCATGCATTGACGGCAGCGCACCGCACCTTGCCGTTAGGCGCCTGTGTGCGTGTGACGTCGCTGGTCCGCACACGTTCTGTCGTCGTGCGTATCAACGACAGAGGGCCATTCGTGCGCGGACGGATCATCGACCTCTCGTACGCCGCCGCGGAGGCACTCGGCGTTCGCCGGGCCGGCAGCGCGCAGGTCAGGCTGGAGCACGTCGCGCCCGTGCGCGGCGCGGATGGCGTGCGCCGCTGTATGGATCTGCCGACCTGACATTGCGCTTTAACAGCCAATGCGCGGCGGTTTCACCCGGCTTACGCGCGAATAACGAGCGCCTGCGGTTTTCACCGCGTGCTGCGGCGGGACTGTAACAAATCGTCGCGTGTGTAAAGGGCGCCGCTTTTGAAGCCTTTAGTCATAACTTTTTCGCGCCTCACGGAGCGCTGCTCCGGAGTGGCCGGGCGCTAAGGGCTGCGTAATAACTACCGCCCGAGCGACCGCCCGCGTCGTTACAAAAGCAGTTCTTTCATCTTGAGGAAGATTTTCGTAGCAGTTATTTTTTCTCCACTCGTGTGGGCAGCCCCCGCGAGCGTGTGGTGTTTTTTGAAGCGGCGTCGTCCCACGCGGGCACGACGCCGTTCTTTTATGTGGGAACGCGAGGAGCGCGGGCACGCTGCTCAGGCCGCCCCGGTTCGGCGGCTGGCCCCAGCGTGCGGCGCCGTGCCCGGCTGCTCGATTCGCCGATACGCGGCCTCGGAGAGGCCCCACGCAAACCCGATCAGCGCCGCGGCCACGACGCTCAGATAGCGCCCGCCAATGGACTGCAGCACCGCGCCGCCGAGCAGCCCCGAGCACGCGAGCCCGATATACGTGGCCGTATTGTTGAGCGCGAGCAGCAACGGCGCGACGTGCGGCGACAATTGCACGAGTCGGTGCTGCTGCGGAACGATGAGGCCCCAGCCGCAGATTCCCCAAACCGTCAGTGCAAGCGCGGCGCTCAACGTCTGCCCGGAAGTCCACGGCAGCGCGCAGAAGTTGACGGCGGCCACGCACAGCATCGCGTTGATGATGTGGCGACTGCGGAACTTGTCGACGAGCCGTCCGGCCCACAGGTTGCCTCCCGTCGCCGCCACGCCCCACAACAGGAACATGCCGGCCAGAATGCGCTCGTCGCCGTGCGTCACATGATTCAACACGACGCCTGCATACGTGTAGACCATCAGAAAGCCGCCGAAGGCGAACAGCGAGGTGAGCAGCGTGAGCGCAATGCGCATGTCGCGTACCGGCGCAAGCCGCTCCCGCAAGCGGATCGATTGCGGTTGCGCGACCGACGGCAGCATCGTCCACACACCGATCATTGCCACCAGTCCGAGCAGCGTGACGAACCAGAGCGTCGTTCTCCAACTGCCGAATCCACCGATAAACGTGCCGATGGGCGAACCGAGCGCCGTGGCGCCCGTCAGGCCGGCCGTCACCGTGGCCAGCGCGCGGCCGCGTCGCTCGGGTGTCGCGAGCGCCGAGGCGACACCCAATGCCGTGGGCGAAAAGAGGGCCGCGCCAAAGCCCGCGAGCGCCCGGGCGAAGAGAACCCAGTGGAGGCCGGTTGCCATCGCGCTGATCGCATTGCCGATCACGAAAATGCTCAGCGCGGCGACGAGCAACAGCTTGCGCGGCCATGTGCCGGCGACGGCCGCCATGACCGGCGCGGCCACCGCGTAGGTCAACGCATAAAACGTCACCATGAGGCCGGCCGCGCTGACGGAAGTGTGCAGCGAAGCCGCCACGCCCGGCAGAATGCCGGCGACCACGAAATTGTCGGTGCCCATGGCAAACATGCCCAGCGCGAGTATCAGTAATCGACGGTCCATGAGGTTGTCTACCCAGCGAATTGACTCCAATGCAAGGCGGCAGCCGTGCGCAAGCCGCCTCGCTCCTGCCGGCGCCGGCTTGCCGACGCGACTCATGGCCAAGCATAGCGTTCGTTGACTGCGTCTCAAATGTCGTATATACCTGCAATTCAGGACATGGCTGGAGTCGCGCATGCACAGCATTGGTTTTGTCGTCTTTCCCCATTTCTATTTGATGGGCTTCGCGGCAGTCACCGCCTTCGAGATGGCCAACGGCGTGCTGGAGGAGCCGGCGTACGAAGTGACGATCCTCTCGGAGAACGGCGGGCTGGTGATGTCGTCGGCGGGCATTCGCGTTGAGACGCAACCGTTCGGCGACGCCATTTTCGATACGGTGATGTTCGGCTCGGGCGTCGACATCGACCTGCGCTCGCCGGCATTGACGGACTTCGTCAGGCGCTCGCTCGACACCTCGCGGCGGATCGCGGCGCCTTGCACGGGCGCGTTCGTGCTCGCCGAAGCGGGCGCGCTCGACGGCCGGCGCGCCACGACGCATTGGCGCTTCGCCAACGATCTGCAGCGCCGTTTCCCGAAGATCGCCGTCGAGGAAGACCAGATTTTTATCGTCGACGGGCCGATCTGGACGTCCGCGGGCATGACGGCCACCATCGACATGGCGCTGGCGATGATCGAGAAAGACCACGGCCAGGACGTGTCGCGCACGGTGGCGCGCAAGCTCGTGGTTTATCACCGGCGCGCGGGCGGGCAGTCGCAGTTTTCGACCTTGCTCGACCTCGACCCGAAGTCCGACCGGATCCAGAAAGCGATCGACCACGCGAACGCCAATCTGCGCAACGCGTTGACCGTGGAGGAACTCGCCGACGTCGCCGGCTTGAGCCCGCGTCAGTTCAGCCGGGCGTTCAGCGCCGAGACGGGGCAGTCCCCCGCGAAAGCCGTCGAGCACCTGCGCGTCGAAGCGGCGAGGCTGATGCTGGAGCAAGGGCGTCTGTCGCTGGATGTGATTGCAGACCAGGTGGGGTTGAACGATCGCGAGCGGATGAGACGCGCGTTCCTGCGCACCATCGGGCAGCCGCCCCAGGCAGTGCGGCGCTTGAGTCGCGAAACGCGCGGCGCGCTGGGGCAACCGTCCGGCCTAGTCGCGGACGACGGCAATCCCGTATGCCCGGCGCGAGGACGGGCCGGCGAGCGGCGTCTGCGATAGGGAAAATATCCGTATTGCAGCTAATTTGATTTTAGCCGTATAGCAGCTAAAATGAAGATAGCCGAATAACGGATATTTCTATGACTTCCGCTCCCTTCAGTCAGCCGCTGTTCACCGCAACGCAGCTCAGTCAGTTGCTGGTTGCGTCGCGCAAGCGGCGCAAGCTCACCCAGGCGGAGCTCGCGCAGCGCGTCGGCTTGAGTCAGAACCGCATATCCTATCTGGAAAGAAATCCCGAGGATCTCAGCTTCCGGCAATTGCTCAGCTGGTGCGCGGCCATCGGCCTCGAGCTGCGTCTCGGCGAGCGGGGCGGCGTCGAATCCACCAGCGTTTCGGAGTGGTGAGCGTGGGCCGCCGCTCGCATAGCCAGACGCTTTCCCTTTGGGCCAACGGCGATTTCGTCGGGCGTTGGACCATCCATGCCAATGGCGAATCCGAGCTGCAGTACGACAGCGCCTGGTGTCGATCGCCACGTGGGCGGCCGATCTCGCTGTCGCTGCCGTTCAATCTGCACAACGAGCCGCTCAGGGGAGATCGCGTCTCTCACTACTTCGACGGCCTTCTGCCGGACAATGAGGCAATTCGAAGGCGAGTGGCGGCGCGGTTCAAGACCGGCTCCATCGAAGCGTTCGATCTGCTTTCCGCCATCGGCCGCGACTGCGTGGGCGCGCTTCAACTGTTGCCGGACGACGCGGTACCGCAGGGCATCGACAAGGTGGAGGGTGTGGTTGTCGACGAAGAGGCCATTGAGCGGCACCTGCTCGAAGTGGTCAGTCCCGAGCGCTTTGCCGCGGCGAGAGACCCCGACGACGACTTCCGCATCTCGCTGGCGGGCGCCCAGGAAAAGGACGCATTCCTGTGGTGGGATGGCCAGTGGATGAAGCCGCGCGGCGCGACACCCACCACGCACATCTTCAAGCTGCCTATCGGCATGGTGGGCGGCCGCAAGGCCGACTTCACGACCTCCGTCGACAACGAATGGCTGTGCATGCGGCTTCTGAAGGCCTACGGGCTGCCCACGGCCGACGTGCGCATCGCGACGTTCGGCTCGCAGCGAGTGCTTGTCGTCGAGCGTTTCGACCGGGTCCTCTCACGCAGTGGAAAGCACCTGTTCCGGCTCATCCAGGAGGATTTCTGTCAGGCAACCGGCACCTCGCCCCTCGTCAAGTACGAGAACGAGGGCGGCCCCGGCCTTGCGACGCTGTTCACGCTGTTGCAGCAGTCGCAGCAGGCGGACGAGGACATGCGCACGCTCATGGCCTCGCAGATCATTTTCTGGATGATGCGAGCGCCGGACGGTCACGCAAAAAACTTCAGTCTCCAGTTGCTGGCCGGCGACGGCGGACGCTTCAGGCTGACGCCCATCTATGACGTGATGTCGGCCTACCCGGTGATCGGCGGCGGGCCGAGCCAGTGGGCGGAGCAGGAAATCAAACTGGCGATGGCCCTGCTCGGCAAGAACAGGCACTATCAGATGCACAAGATCGAGCGGCGCCATTTCAACAGCACGGCGAGGAAGGTCGGCTATGGCGAGAACGCCGAGCCGCTGCTTCAGGAGATTATTGCCCGCACGCCCGGGGTCGTCGAACAGGTTAGCGCCGAACTTCCGCAGGGCTTCTCGGAGCAGGTGGCCGACAAAGTGCTGGGCGGGATGCTCGAGGCGGCGCGCGCGCTGGAACGCATGCCCGCAACCTGACAGGTCGAACAAGCGATAATATGGCATTCCATCGGCCGGCGCTGCTCCCTCGGGCGCCGGCCGGAGTCGAGCCCATCTCCTCTTTGCCGCCTATGTCAGACCTTCGCATCGACCGCAACGCCAAAACGCTGCGTGAGCTCACGCTTGAAAAACTGCGCGGCGCCATCGTGCAAGGGTACTTTCGACCCGGCGCGCGGCTTGTCGAGCGTACGCTGTGCGACGAACTGGGCGTGAGCCGCACGGTGGTGCGCGAGGTGCTGCGGCATCTGGAAACGGAAGGGCTGGTCGAGATCGTCGCCCGGCAAGGCCCGATCGTCGCGCGGCTCGATCCCGACCAGGTGGCGGAAACCTATGAATTGCGCGGCCTGCTCGAAGCCAATGCCGCGCGGGCTTGCGCGGACCAGTCGTCGCCGGAACTCGTCGCGCGGCTGCGCGGGCTGCGCAAGGTCATCGAAGACGCGTTCGAGAAAAATGACCTGCCGCGCGTGCTCGAATACACCGAGCTTTTCTACGATGCCATGTTCGAGGGCGCGCACAAGCACGTCTCGCTCAGCGTCGTCAAAACGTTGAATGCGCGCATCAATCGGCTGCGCGCGCTGACCATCGCGACGCCGGGGCGCGGCGACGAGTCGAATCAGGAGATGAACGCGCTGCTCGACGCGATCGAGCGGCGCGACGGCGACGCCGCCGCGGCGGCATCGGCTGCGCACATCAAGCGGGCCGGCGAGCTTGCAATGAGCGCGCTCACACAGCAAGCGGAGCCGGCCGTGGGCGAGTGACGCGAAGTTAAAGCGAATGAAGTGAAGGCCGCCGGTCTCCCGGCGGCCTTTTTTATTTGACCGCCTGCCGCATACCGCATACCGCAACCTCACCCAAGGCTGCAGCCGACGCCGTCGCCCGCCTCCCGCGAGTGCTTGCCGGGATCGTGCCTGAACGCCCATGCTTCATCTCATGGTATTCCATAATACTGATTAGCTTGGTGTCGGCCATAAGATGGCATACCATAATCTCAACGATCCGCATCACACAGGACATCCCGGGCTGCGGCCCCCCGTCAGGAGAACGATATGAAGCTGGAAGTGCGCAAGCTGGTCACCTATGTCGAAGACACTTTCATCGAGGGCGGCCGCGCGGCTGTGCGACCGCTCAAGCTGTTCGGGGCGGCGGCGGTGCTGCGCAATCCGTGGGCAGGGCGCGGTTTCGTCGAGGACCTGAAGCCGGAAATTCACGGGCTCGCACCGCAACTGGGCGAAATGTTGACGGCGGAAATGCTCCGCGTCGCGGGTTCCGGCGAGGCGATTGAAGGCTACGGCAAGGCTGCGATTGTCGGCACCTCCGGCGAGATCGAGCACGCGTCGGCGCTGATCCATACGCTGCGCTTCGGCAATCACTACCGCAAGGCCGTCGGCGCAAAGAGCTACCTGAGCTTCACGAATCTGCGCGGCGGTCCGAACTGCCCGATCTCCATTCCGCTGATGCACAAGCACGACGAAGGCATGCGCTCGCACTATCTGACGGTGCAGTTTTCGATCGTCGATGCACCGGCGCCGGACGAGCTCGTCATCGCGCTCGGTGCTTCGATCGGCGGCCGTCCGCATCATCGGATCGGCGACCGCTATCAGGACCTCAAGGAGCTCGAGTCCAATGAAGCCTGAGTTCGCGCCCGAGCGAGCCGCGTCGCGCGGCGCGGCCGGCGGCACCAGCTACAGCGTGTACGCGCCGCGCTCGCCGGATGCGCTCGCCACGGTCGTGCTGATCCACGGGGTGGGCATGAACCGGAGCGTGTGGGCGCCGCAGATCGACGCGCTGGCGGCAAGCTACCAGGTTCTCGTCTACGACATGCTCGGGCACGGCGAGAGCGCGCTGCCGAGCGCCACGCCGACGCTCGCGGAATACGCCGCGCAGCTAAAGGCGCTGCTCGATGCCATGGGAATCGGGCGCGCGCATGTGGTCGGGCATTCCATGGGCGCACTCGTCGCACTCGAATTCGCGCTGGCGCATCCACAACGCACGCTGAGCGTCGCGGCGCTCAACGCGGTTTATGACCGCACGCCCGCACAACGTGAAGCGGTGATGTCCCGCGCGGCCTCGCTCGGCGAAACGCCACCGGAAGCGGGCGTGGACGCCACGCTCTCGCGCTGGTTCGGCGACCCGGTTCCCGGGCACCTGACGCAGGCGGCGCAAGCGGTGCGCGCGCTGCTGCTTTCCGTCGATCCGCTCGGCTACGCGCGCACGTACCGCCTGTTCGCCACTTCGGACGATGCGCATGTCGGCCGGCTTGCCAATCTGGCCGTGCCCGCGCTCTTCCTGACAGGCGAGTGCGATCCGAATTCGAGCCCGGCGATGTCGCGCGCGATGGCCACGGCGGCGCCCCACGGCCGCGCGGAAATTCTCCCGAACGCGCGCCATATGATGAACCTGACTGACCCCGCGCGCGTGAACGAACGGCTGCTCGCGTTCCTCGCCGAAGCAAACGCCGCACGCCATGCCCACGCATCGATCATTGGAGCAAGCCATGAATGAGCCGGCCACCCACCAGGCTTTCGACGCCGCCGAATTCCGCCGCGCGCTGGGCGCATTCGTGACGGGCGTGACCGTCGTCACGACGATTCAGGCCGACGGCTCGCCACGCGGCTTTACCGCCAACTCGTTCACCTCGGTATCGCTCGATCCGCCGCTGATTCTGGTGTGCATTGCCAGGACCGCGTCGAGCTATGCCGTGTTCTCCGGGACGAGCCACTTCGCCGTCAGCGTGCTGGCGGAAGATCAGCAAGCCGTGTCGGGCGTGTTCGCCTCCAAAGCCGCCGACAAGTTCGCGCAGGTCGCCTGGGAAACGCGCAACACGGGCGCGCCGGTGATGAAGGGCGCCGCGGCGAGCTTCGACTGCGCGACGCACGAGGTGGTCGACGCGGGCGACCACATCATTCTGATCGGACGCGTGCTCGATTTCGTTCACACGAGCGCGTCGCCGCTCGGCTACTGCCGCGGCGCCTACGTGAACTTCAGCCTTTCGCAGGATGCGCTCGCCGCAGCGGGTTCGCGCGCGCAAGTCGGCGCGATCCTCGAACATCGCGACGGACTCGTGCTGCTCGAAACGCCGCAGGGGCTGAAGCTGCCGACGGGCATCAAGCTCGAGCCCGCGAGCGACGCCGCGAGCCTGCGCGGCCTGCTCACGAAGCTCGGTCTCGACGTGCATCTGGACTTCATTTTTGCCGTGTTCGAATCGGGCAATGCGCAGGCAAGCGGCCAGCTCGCGAGCGTGCAGATCTACTACCGCGGCCGCGTCATCGACAACGGTTCGGCGTGGATGGACAGCGCGATCCGCATCGTGCCGCTTGCGCAAATTCCGTGGGATCAACTGCACGACGAAGCCGTGCGTTCGATGCTGCAACGTTACGTACGCGAACGCAGTGAAGACGCGTTCGGCATTTATGTCGGCGATACGGAAGCCGGCAAGGTCCAGACGCTCGCGCTCGCGCACTGACATCGCCGCTCACGAGCATGGTCCGCTTCGCCAACGAATCCGCTGCCCGCGATTGCACGCCTACGCGCCGCCCGCAGCACCCACGGTAAAGGAATCATCATGAAGTTCTCGTTGTTCCTGCATATGGAGCGCTACGACGACACCACGTCGCATCGCGAACTCTTCGACCAGATGACCGAACTCGTGCAGCTCGCCGAGCGCGGCGGTTTCGAAACCGCGTGGATTGGCGAACATCACGCGATGGAATTCACGATTGCGCCAAATCCGTTCGTCAATCTCGCGTATCTCGCGGCGAAGACGGAGCGCATCCGTCTCGGCACCGGAACGGTGATAGCCCCGTTCTGGCATCCGATCGCATTGGCCGGCGAAGCGGGCATGGTCGACGTCGCGAGCAACGGCCGGCTCGATCTGGGCATTGCGCGCGGCGCCTATTCGTTCGAATACGAGCGGCTTGTGCCTGGACTCGACGCGATGACAGCCGGCGCGCGGATGCGCGAACTCGTCCCCGCGTTGCGCCAGCTTTTCAAGGGCGACTACGCGCATCAGGGGGAATTCTGGTCCTGGCCGACAAGCACGCCGGTGCCGCGTCCGGTTCAGCAGCCGCATCCGCCGCTGTGGCTTGCTGCTCGCGATCCGAATTCGCACGCGTTCGCCATTGCGAACGGCTGCAACGTGCAGGTGACGTCGCTCGCGCAGGGCGACGCCGAAGTGGTGAGCCTCATGGAGCGCTTTAATGCCGCCTGCGCCGCCAATCCGGACGTGCCGCGCCCGCAGGTGATGATGCTGATGCACACGTTCGTCGGCGCGAACGCCGCCGAAGTGGACGCGGCCGTCGAAGACCTCGCGCAGTTTTACCGCTACTTCAGCAAGTGGTTCAAGAACGAGCGCCCGATCGAGCAAGGCTTTATCGAACCGATTACGGATGCCGACATCGACATGTTCCCGCAGTATTCGTCCGAAGCCATCCGTAAGAACCTCGTGATCGGCGAACCGAGGCAGGTGATCGCGCGCCTGAAGGGTTATGAGGAACTCGGCTACGACCAGTACAGCTTCTGGCTCGACAGCCATATGAGCTTCGAGCGCAAGCGCAAGTCGCTGGAACTCTTTATCTCCGACGTGATGCCCGCATTCGGCGCGCACTGACACCGACGCCGATACCTGTTCAATATCCCGGAGTGGCTGACATGGTTGAGCGGTTCCAGCAATACATCGACGGTGCGTTCGAAGATGCGCGCGAGTCTTTCGACAGCGTCGATCCATCGACGGGCGAGGTGTGGGCGCGCATGCCTGCTGCGAGCGAGCATGACGTCGACCGAGCGGTTCAGGCCGCGCATCGCGCGCTCACCGACCCGGCGTGGGCGAATCTCACGGCGAGCGCGCGCGGCAAGCTGCTTTACACACTCGCGGATCTCGTCGCGCAGCATGCGCCGCGTCTGGCCGAACTCGAAACGCGGGATACCGGCAAGATCATTCGCGAGACGAAGAGCCAAATCGGCTATGTCGCCGAGTACTACCGCTACTACGCGGGCGTCGCCGACAAGATTCAGGGCGCGTGGCTGCCGGTCGACAAGCCCGACATGGAAGTGACGCTGCGGCGGGAACCGGTTGGTGTCGTCGCCGGGATCGTGCCGTGGAATTCGCAGCTTTTTCTGTCGGCCGTGAAGATTGGCCCGGCGCTCGCCGCGGGTTGCACGATCGTGCTGAAGGCTTCCGAAGACGGCCCCGCGCCGTTGCTCGAATTCGCGCGGCTGGTGCACGAGGCGGGCTTTCCCAGAGGCGTCGTGAATATCGTCACGGGCTTCGGCAACGACTGCGGGCGCACGCTGACGAGTCATCCGCTCGTGTCGCGGATTGCCTTTACGGGCGGTCCCGAAACCGCGCGCCACGTGGTGCGCAATTCGGCGGCGAATCTCGCGGCCATGTCGCTCGAGCTGGGCGGCAAATCGCCGGTACTTGTCTTCGAGGACGCTGATCTGGAAAGCGCGTGCAATGCCGTGATCGCCGGCATTTTCGCGGCGACCGGGCAGAGTTGCGTCGCCGGTTCGCGGCTCGTCGTCCAGCGCGGCATTCATGACGCGCTGATTGAGCGGCTCGTCGCGAAAGCGCAGGCGATCCGCATCGGCAATCCGCAGGATGCGGCCACCGAAATGGGGCCGCTCGCGACGCGCCGGCAACTGGAGCACATCGAAAACGTGCTGCGTGCGAGCGTCGCAGCCGGCGGCCGGATAGTGACGGGCGGCAGGCGGGCCGACGGTTTTGCGCGTGGCAACTACTTCCTGCCGACTATCGTCGATTGTCCGGACTCGCGGGTGCCAAGCGTGTCGGAAGAGCTGTTCGGTCCAGTGCTGAGCGTCGTCACGTTCGATACCGAAGCCGACGCCATTGCGCTTGCGAACGATACGCGCTATGGCCTCGCCTCCGGCGTGTTCACCCGCGATCTCACGCGCGCGCACCGTCTCACGCGCGCGTTGCGGGCCGGCATCGTGTGGATCAACACCTATCGCGCTGTGTCACCCATTGTGCCGTTCGGCGGCTACGGTCTGTCCGGGCTCGGCCGCGAAGGCGGCCTCGAAGCGGTGCTGGAGTACACGCGCACCAAATCCGTGTGGATCCGCACATCGGACGAACCGATCGCCGATCCGTTTGTGATGCGCTGAGCGCCGGCATCCGCCCAAACCGACACCTGGAGCCCGCATGTACTACGAAATCCGCACCTACCGCATCAAGACCGGCGCCGTGCCGAGCTATCTGAAGCTCGTGGAGGAAGAGGGCATCGAACTGCAGAAGCGCTATCTCGGCGAACTGGTCGGCTATTTCTTTTCGGACATCGGCCCGTTGAACCAGATCGTGCATATCTGGGCTTATCCGAGCCTCGACGAGCGCGAGCGACGCCGCGCGGCGCTCGCGGAAGACCGCGCGTGGCAGGCGTTCGCGCCGAAGATCCAGGCGCTGATGGAAGAAATGGAAAACAAGATCATGAAGCCGGCGCGCTTTTCGCCGCTTGCCTGACGCATCAGAAGCTCAAAGCCGGCATTCGACCGGCCGCCGTATGCGTTCCCCGATACGCACCCTATCCATGGAGACAGACATGAAGACCCGAAGCACCCTTATCGCGTCGCTGCTCGCATTGTGCACGGCGGCGCCCGCGCTTGCCGCGGACCCGATCGTGTTCACGAGCTGGGGCGGCACGACGCAGTCGTCGCAGCAGAAGAACTGGGCACAGCCTTTCACGCAGGCCACCGGCATCAACGTGCTGATGGACGGCCCGACCGACTACGGCAAGCTGAAGGCGATGGTCGACAGCGGCAATGTGAACTGGGACGTCGTCGACGTGGAAGGCGACTTCGCGTATGCCGCGCAGCAGGCCGGTCTCATCGAGCCGATCGATTATTCGGTCGTGAAGAAGGACGAGCTCGACCCGCGCTTTGCGACGCCGGCGGCGGTGGGCAGCTTTTACTACTCGTTCGTGCTCGGCTACAACAAGGCGAAGTACGTGGGCGCGCAGCCGCAAAGCTGGGCCGATCTGTTCGATACCAGGAAATTCCCCGGCAAGCGCACGCTCTATAAATGGTCCGCGCCCGGCGTGCTGGAAATCGCGCTGCTCGCCGACGGCGTGCAGCCGAACAAGCTGTATCCGCTGGATCTCGACCGTGCGTTCAAGAAGCTCGACACGATCAAAGGCGACATAGTCTGGTGGAGCGGCGGGGCGCAATCGCAGCAACTGCTCGCGTCGGGCGAAGCGCCTATCGGCATGTTCTGGAACGGCCGTCTGCATGCGCTCGAACAGACCGGCGTGCCGGTCGGCATTTCATGGAACCAGAATCTGACCGCCGCCGACATGCTGGTCATTCCGAAGGGCGCGAAGCATAAGGCCGAGGCGATGAAGTATCTGGCTGCCGCGACGAGCGCCCAGGCGCAGGCGAAGTTCGCCACGGACACGGGCTACGCGCCCGTCAACCTGAAGTCCGCCGCGCTGATGTCGCCCGCGGTCGCAAAGACGCTGCCCGATCAGTACAAGTCCTCGCAGATCAATCTCGACATGAAGTACTGGGCCGAGAACCGCGACGCCATCGCGAAGCGCTGGTACGCGTGGCAGTCGAAGTAAGCGTGCGGCGCGCCGCACCGTCACTGGAGTGGATGGGGAAACACCATGCCTGATGTTCTGAGTACCGTCGTGCATCCGTCTGCCGCAGTTCCGCGCCGGCGGCGCGACTGGCGCAGCATGCGCCTCCTGATGCCGGCGCTCCTGCTGCTCGTCGTGTTCTTCCTGCTGCCGGTGCTGTCGCTGCTGCTGCGCAGCGTGCTGGAGCCGACGCCGGGCCTCCAGAACTACACGCAGCTGCTCGGCTCGACCACGTATTTGCGCGTGTTCGGCAATACGTTTCTGGTGGCGTCGGTAGTGACGGTCGCGACCTTGCTGATCGGCTTTCCGACCGCCTGGCTGCTGGCCATCGCGCCGCGCAAGCTGAGCACCGTGCTGTTCGCGATCCTGCTGCTGTCGATGTGGACCAATCTGCTCGCACGCACCTTCGCCTGGATGGTGCTGCTGCAGCAGACCGGGCCGATCAACCGTCTGCTGATGGCGCTCGGCGTGATCAGCGAGCCGCTCACGCTCGTCAACAATCTGATCGGCGTGACGATCGGCATGACCTACATCATGCTGCCGTTCCTCGTGATGCCGCTGCATGCGACTTTGCGCGGCATCGATCCGTCGACGCTGCGTGCCGCCGCCGTCTGCGGCGCGAGCCGCTGGCAGGCGTTCTGGCGCATTCTCGTGCCGCTCGCCATGCCGGGCATCGCGGCCGGCGGGCTGATGGTGTTCGTGATGGCGCTCGGTTATTTCGTCACGCCCGCGCTGCTGGGCGGCGCTTCATACATGATGCTCGCGGAACTCATCGCGCAGCTCGTCCAGCAATTGCTCAATTGGGGCCTGGCGGGGGCCGCGGCGTTCGTGCTGCTGGTCGTCACGCTCGCGTTGTATGCATTGCAATTGCGGTTTGCGGGCGGAGCGCGCGCGACCGCGGGAGGGAAATCATGAAACAGCCACCGTACCCCCTACGTTCGCTGCTCCTCAAAGGGGCGTCAGTCCCCCTTGGGGCGGCCCGACGGGAGATTTGACATGCTCCTCGACTTCGATCGCCTCGGCGCCATGCGCTGGGTGTTGCTTGCCGTCGGCGCTGCCGTCGCGCTGTTCCTGCTTCTGCCGATTCTGTTCATCGTCGCGCTGTCGTTCGGCGATTCGCAGTGGCTGATCTTTCCGCCGCCGGGCTGGACGCTGGAGTGGTACCGCCAGCTTTTCACCGACGCCGGCTGGATCGACTCGCTGCTGACGAGCGCGAAGCTCGGCGCAATCGTCACCGTGCTGTCGGTGCTGATCGGCTTTCTCGCGTCGCTCGCGCTCGTGCGCGGCAGGTTCCGCGGACGCGAGGCGGCGCGCGCATTCTTCATCACGCCGATGGTGCTGCCGGTCGTGGTGCTCGCGGTCGCGCTGTATGCGTTCTTTCTGCGCATCGGTCTGAACGGCACCATGACGGGCTTCGTGATCGGCCATCTGATCATTGCGTTGCCGTTCTCGATCATCTCGATCAGCAATTCGCTCGCGAGCTTCGACACGGCGCTCGAGGATGCGGCGCTCGTCTGCGGTGCGTCGCCGCTTCAGGTGAAGCTGCGCGTGACCTTGCCGGCAATCCGGCTCGGCCTGTTCGCGGCGGCGATCTTCTCGTTCCTCGCATCGTGGGACGAGGTCGTCGTGTCGATCTTCATGGCGAGCCCGACGCTGCAGACTCTGCCCGTGCGCATCTGGGCGACCTTGCGGCAGGACCTGACGCCCGTGGTCGCGGCAGCGTCCTCGCTGCTCGTCGGCCTGACCACCGTATTGATGCTCGCGGGCGCCGTGCTGCGCCGCGCGCGCTAACACACGCTATTCGAGGTAACGAGCCATGACTTCCGCATTCCTGCAAATCCAGCGCCTGCGCAAGACTTACGACGACGTCGTCGCCATCGATCATGTATCGCTCGACGTCCGCAAGGGCGAGTTCATGACCTTCCTCGGGCCGTCCGGTTCGGGCAAGAGCACGACGCTTTATATCGTCGCGGGCTTTCAGGAGCCGAGCGAAGGGCGCGTGCTGCTCGACGGCAAGCCGCTGCTTGCCGTTGCTCCGAACAAACGCAACATCGGCATGGTGTTCCAGCGCTACACACTGTTTCCGCATTTGACGGTCGGCGAAAACGTGGCGTTTCCGTTGCGCGTGCGGCGCCGTCCGGAAGCCGAGGTGAAGGCCAAGGTCGAACAGATGCTCAAGCTCGTGCATCTGTCCGAATGCCGCGATCGGATGCCCGCGCAGCTATCGGGCGGGCAGCAGCAGCGCGTCGCGATTGCGCGTGCGCTCGCCTACGATCCGCCGGTGCTGCTGATGGACGAGCCGTTGTCGGCACTCGACAAGAAACTGCGCGAAGAGATCCAGCTCGAATTGCGCCGCATCCATCAGGAGACGGGCGTCACGATTCTCTATGTGACGCACGACCAGGAAGAGGCGCTGCGTCTGTCGGACCGCATCGCCGTGTTCAACAACGGGCGAATCGAACAGGTCGGCACGGGCGAGCAGCTCTATGCGAATCCCGCGTCGCGCTTCGTGGCGAGCTTCATCGGCAATTCGAACTTCTTGCCGGTGCGCGTGACGGCGCACAGCAACGGCCGCATGAACGGCGTGTTCCCGAACGGCCACGAGGTGGCGACGGGCACTTTCCATCCGGCGCTGAGCGCGGGCGACGACGGCACGCTGATGATCCGTCCGGAGCAGATGCGCATCCACGCGCTGCGCGATGCACGCCACGCGGCCGGGCTGCCCGTGACGGTGCGCGACATCACCTATCTCGGCGACGCCATGCACTACGCGGTCGCGACGCCCTGGCAACAGGAGATTTCGATTCGCATGCCGGCGGGGCATCGTCATGACAGCGGGCTCGCGGTCGGCACCGAGGCGCTCGTCGATTGGGACGCGCGCGACGTGCGGCTCTTCGCTCAGGCCTAAGCCCGCAATGAACGACGCGCTGCCCTCGCTGAAGGTCGAACGCCGCACTACGACGTTGCGGGAACTCGTGCTCGAAAAAATGCGCACGGCGATTCTGGATGCGCATTTTCGCCCGGGCGAGCGGCTTGTCGAGCGATCGCTCTGCGAGGAACTGGGCGTGAGCCGTACCGTCGTGCGCGAAGTGCTGCGGCATCTGGAGACCGAGGGGCTCGTCGACTCGATACCGAACCAGGGACCGATTGTCGCGACACTCGACGCAGCCACCGCGGCCGAGATATACGAAATTCGCGCGCTGCTCGAAGGCGAGGCCGCGATGGCTTGCGCGCAATACGCCGATGAGAACACAGTCGCCGATCTGACTGAGTGCCTGCGCAAGATAGAAGACGCGTTCGATGCGGAAAATCATCAGGCCGTGCGGGAGTCGACCACTGCGTTCTACGAACGGATGTTCGGCGCGGGGAAAAAGCGCGTGGCGTGGGAAATAGTGCAGTCGTTGACTGCGCGGATCAATCGTCTGCGGGCCTTGACGATTGCTTCCGACGACCGGGGCCGGCAAGCGGTCCACGAGATGAACCAGATACTCGGCGCGATCCGCGCGGGCGATCGGTGCGGCGCGCGGGACGCAGCGATCGCGCACGTCGCACGCGTCGCGGAAATTGCGCGCGACCTGCTCGACGCGGGGCGCGAGAGCGCGGGTGCGCGCGAGCCCAGCCTGGCACTCACGGGCGGCATCGCGAAGCGTTAAGACTGCCGACGGGAAACCGGTGACGCCTGCCCGGTGGCTTGCGCGCAGATGCTGCCGCGAACGACAAAAACCACACGCCGCCGCGCGCAACGCTATGGCTGGCGCCTCGCATACCTCCATGCGTTTCGCACAACGGCTGCACAGCGCCCAGTCCAACCCCTTGTTTTTCAATCCATTTCGACGCCATGAACGTGGCACGTCGGCGCGCGCCATGCCGCGCCAGACCGATTTGACAAAGCTTAAACGATTTATTTTGAGACAGTTCCTATACTGACTCACGAAATGTCAAATCGCTGTTTCCGAATGCCGGCCGCGGTTTGGAAAACAACGGCGGCGGGGCCAGCACACCGCGCGAGAGAGACCCTCTCATTCAATAACGAGCCCGAATGGGCAGACATACCAGGCGGCAGAACCTGGAAGACGTGCGAATACCGACCGATGGGCAAAGCCGCAAGGCGCGCAAGGGCAGGGGAGCCGGTATAAGCGGAATGCAGGCGGCATGAAAGCGGCAGACAAAGAATCGCAAAGAATCCCAAAGTCATCGCCGGGCCGCCTGCGAGCCGTTTAATGGCGTGGAGAAAAAAACAGCCGTTTTTTCGATTATGATGACCGGCGGTTTGATAATCGCCGCTCCTGAATCAAAAAATGCGCGCAAATTTTGAGATGGAGTGGTCACGGGGTTATACGGGGCGCGAGGCGAAAGACCATTAGTCGAAAGAAGTCGAAGAAAACTTCGAACTGAAGATGAGTGGAAGGCCGGATGCCGGTGCCAGCGAGCACCGGCATCCCGGCCAGTCCGCCGGATGGCTGGCAGCGGATCACGGCTGCGGGGCGCCGGTCCGCCGGTTAGAAACGATAAGTCGCGTTGCGGGGTTTTATGAGAATTGCTGTCCTGGATGACGATTCGGCGCAGGCCGATCTTGTTTGCCAAACGCTGTCGGCGGCCGGCCATGTCTGTCACGCATACGGAGAAGGCCGCGAACTGGTGCGGCAATTGCGGCGCCAGACCTTCGATCTGCTGGTGCTCGACTGGAACGTGCCCGATATGTCGGGCGAAGAAGTCCTGCGCTGGGTACGAGAAAGTCTGTCAGAACGCTTGCCCGTGTTGTTCATGACGAGCCGCGGCCATGAAAGCGACATCACGTCGATTCTGAATACCGGCGCCGACGACTACGTCGTCAAACCGGTTTCCGCAGCGGTGCTGCTGGCGCGCGTCGGTTCGCTGCTGCGGCGCGCCTATCATCTGAAGCCGCCGGCGGCGCGGGAAGTCTTCGGCGAGTTCGAATTCGATCTGCATGCGAAGCATGTGGTGGTGCGCGGCACGAAAGTGGCGCTCACGCAGAAAGAGTTCGAGCTCGCGCTGCTGCTGTTCCAGCATCTGAGCCGGCCGTTGTCGCGCGCGCATATTCTCGACGTCATCTGGAAGCAGGCGACCGACATCCCGTCGCGCACCATGGACACGCACGTCTCCATGCTGCGCAGCAAGCTCGGCCTGCGTCCCGAGCACGGCTACCGTCTGACGCCGATTTACGGCTACGGCTACCGGCTGGAGCGCCTCGAGCGGCTCGAATCCGCCAGCGAGGCGCCGGCCGTGGCGGGGCGTCCCGAAGCGGGGCAGGCGTGACGTTTTCCGTCGCTGGCGCTTCGGCAGAGCAGGGCAGGAGAGGTTCGGCGAGCCGCCGCGCGGGCGCATCGCTGACGGTAGCCGGCCTGCTCGCCATCGCCTGCTTCGCGCCGGGCTCCGCCCACGCGCAGTCTTCGCCTGTGCCGAAGCCGCGCGTGAAAGCCGCGCCGCCCGCCTACGTGACCTATGTGACGCGTGAAGGCGACACGCTCTACGAGGTTGCGAGCCGCTATCTGAGCGACAGCCGCGACTGGGCCGCGCTGAGCCGCCTGAACCGCGTGCCCGCGCCGCGCCGCATGCATGCCGGCGTGGCGCTGCGTCTGCCGGCCGACAAACTCAGGCAGGACCCGGAGACGGCACGCGTGATCGCAACGAGCGGCCCGGCCGACCATGCGTTCGGCAAGAGCCCTTATGTGCCGCTTGCGGCCGGCGCGATGCTCGGCGAAGGCGATCGCCTTCGCACCGGAGCCAACGGCTTCCTCACGCTGGAGCTGTCCGACGGCTCGCATGTGACGCTGACCGAAGACAGCATGCTCGACATCGGCAGGCTGCGGCGTACCACGCTGACGGGCGCGGGCGACCGGCAACTCGAATTGCAGCGCGGCCGGGTCGAAAGCGAAGTCACGCATGCGACGAAGCCGGACGACCGCTTCCAGATCCGCTCGCCGTCGGTGGTGGCGGGCGTGCGCGGCACGCATTTTCGCGTCGGTTACGACGGCGACGCGCAAACCACGGCGGTCGAGGTGCTGGACGGCGCAGTCGGCGTCGATCCCGCCGCCGCGCTTTCGCGCGCCCCCGCGCCCGGTGCGCCGCTGCAGGCGTCGGCGCAATTGCTGGCGGCGCGCTTTGGCAGCATCACGCGAGCCGGCAGCGCGCCGGGCGATGCCGTCGAACTGCTCGCCGCCCCCGCGCTCGCACAGCCGGCCCGCGTGCAGGACGGCAAGACGGTCGTCTTCGATGTGATCCCCGCCGAGGCGGGCGGCGGCGCCGGGACGCGAGCGAGGCCAGCAGGCTATCGCGTGCAGATTTCGCGCGACGCCGACCAGCTCGACCTGATCCGCGACCTGCGCGTGAGCGCGCCGCACGCCGATTTCGGCGATCTTCGCGACGGCACGTATTTCGTGCGCATCGCGGCCATCGACGCAAACGGGCTCGAAGGCTTGCCGCAGGTGTATGGCTTCGAGCGCCGTCAGTTCGGTCTCGCGGCATCGGCGGCGCCGCGTGCCGGCAGCCACGACTACGAGTTCCGCTGGTTCGTGAGCCGCGCGCCGGCGTCGGGGGAAACGCGCTTTCGCTTCGTCATGGCGACGACGGCCGATCTGCGTCATCCGCTCGTGGACCGCGCGGACCTGACGGGCGGTCAGCTGGTGGTGAGCGATCTGCCGCCGGGCGTCTATTACTGGACCATCGTCGCCGAGCAGTTCGACAACGGCCGTTTGTACGAAACGAGCAGCGCCGTCCGCTCCTTTACGCTCGCGCGCTGACGCTGATAGATTCACGGGGCCGCATCCAGTCCGCTGTCGAACGCTTACGCCCACACGCCCCACCGACCCTACGCGCACGCCTTGTCGAACCCATCTACGCGCCTGAGCCTTGACCCGCGCGCCCGTCTTGGACGGCGCGCCGGCCGGCGTTTCCTGATCGAATGGGTGGCCATTGGGTGCCTCGGTGTCATCGTCATCCTGCTCGGCTCGCTCGGGCGAATGAGCGCGAGCGTCGATCATCTCGTGTATGACCACTTGCTGGGCTGGCGTGCGCAGCCGGTGCTGCCTGACATCGTCGTGCTCGAAATCGACAATGAAAGCATCGCGCAGCTGGGCCGCTGGCCCTGGCCGCGCAGCGTCCACGCGAGTCTGCTCGAGCAGCTCGCGAAGGCGAAGCCGGCCGCCGTCGTCTACGACGTGCTGTTTACAGAACCCAATGCCGACGATGCCGGACTGGCGCACGCCATCGCCCTGAGCCCGACGTATCTGCCCGTGCTGCTCACCAGCGCCGGGCGCGGCGCGCGGCATGCCGTCGTGGAGCCGGTCGCGCCGCTCGCGCACGCGGCGGCGGGTCTCGGCCATATCAATCTCGAAGTGGACAGCGACGGTATCGTGCGCAGCGTCGCGCAATTCGAGGGCGACGCCGACGCGCGCTGGCCGCAACTGATGGTCACGGTCGCGCGTGCGGCGCAGCGGGGCGTGCTTGCCCTGAACCCGCCGCTGACGAGCCGCGCGGGCGCGGCGAGCGGCGACAGCGCCGCCGCCCGCAACGATGCGGGCAACGAGGCGGGCAACGACGCGGAGAGCGACGGCCGTTTCCTGATTCCATTCAGCCGCAACGCGCAGAGCTATACGAAGCTCAGCTTTGCGAGCGTGCTGGCAGGCGAAGTCCCGCTGGAGAAGCTGCGCGGGCGCATCGTCGTGATCGGCGTGACGGCGTCCGGTCTCTACGACCGGTTTGCGACGCCGGTGTCCGGCGAGTTGGGACCGCTGCCGGGCGTCTATATTCACGCGAACGTGCTCGATACGCTGCTGACCGGCCGTCAGGTCCTGCCGGCTGCGCGAGGGTTGCTGTTCGCCGTCTCGATGGTGCCGCTTGCGGCGCTGCTGGCCGGCTTCCTCGTGCTGTCGCCGCGCCGCTCGTTGCTGCTGACGGGCGCGCTCTGCGCCATTGCCATGGCCGGCAGCGCGCTCTTGCTGTACGGCGCGCGGCTGTGGCTGTCGCCGGTGCCGGCGATCCTCGGCGTAGTCGTCGTCTATCCGATCTGGAACTGGCGCCGGCTCGAAATGACGATGGCCTATCTGCGCAAGGAGCTGCAGCGGCTCGCCAACGAACCGCATTTGCTGCCGCAGACGCCGCAGCGCCGCCGCGAATTCGGCGGCGACGTGCTGGAGCAGCACATGGCGCTGATGGCGCAGGCCGCGCAACGCGTGCAGGACATGAAACGCTTCGTGTGGGACAGCCTGAACAGCGTGCCGGAGCCGATTCTCGTGAGCGATGTGCGCGGCGTCGTGCTGATCGCGAATCATGCCGCGAAGGCGCACTTCACGCGGCTTGGCGCGCCCATGCCCGAAGGACGTCCGATGCAGGCGGTGCTCGGCGGCCTCACGCTAGTGAAGGCGATCGACAGCGGCGCGGCCTCCGACGCGGACAACACGCTGTTCGCGCGCGCTCACTGGCCGGCGCTGCTCGATCCGACACGCCGCGAATTCGCCGCGCTGATGGCGCAGGGCGTCGAAGTGCGCGACGCCAACGAGCGCGATCATCTGCTGCGGTACGCCAACTGCACGAACGCGCAGGGCGAAACGACCGGCTGGATCGCCGGTCTCGTCGACGTGTCCGCGCTGCATGCGGCCGAGCGGCAGCGCGAAGACGCGCTGCGGCTGCTGTCGCACGACATGCGCTCGCCGCAAGCGTCGATTCTCGCGCTGGTCGAGATGGAACGTGCCCGCGACACGCCCGCGCTCGCGCACGGCGTGCTCGAGCGCATCGAACGTTATGCGCAACGCGCGCTGACGCTCGCCGACGACTTCGTGCAGCTTGCGCGCGCCGAATCGCAAACCTATCTGCTCGAGCCCGTGAATCTCGCCGAGTTGATGATCGACGCAAGCGACGAAGTCTGGCCGCAGGCGCATGCGAAGCGCATCGCGCTGGACACCGCAACGGACAGCCGCGACGGCGGTGACGACGAAGGCGGCGACGGTCACTGGATCTGCGCGGACCGCTCGCTGATGACGCGCGCGCTCGTCAACATTCTGAACAACGCGGTCAAGTACAGCCCGCCGGATACGCGCATCGCCTGCGAGCTGTCGTTGGTTACGCCCATAGGCGCCGCCGCGGCGCGCGGGGCAGCAAGACGCATAGCGTGCACGATTCGCGACGAAGGCTATGGCATTCCGCAAGAGCAGCAGGCGGACCTCTTCGAGCGCTTCAGGCGATTTCACGAAACCGAGCGGCCCGAAGTGGGCGGAGCCGGCCTCGGCATGGCCTTCGTGAAGACCGTCGTGACCCGCCATGGCGGCGAAGTGGAAGTGGTCAGCGCACCGGGCCGCGGCACGGCGGTCACGATCTACCTGCCGGTACTCGACGAGGAAGCGTCGGGCCAGCCCGCGAGCCCTCTTCATGACGCATGAGCACGCAATCTATCGAAGCGAGGAATGAACAGTGAAAGCGGTCAGAGAGGTTAAATCGGTGAAGGCGATTCTGATCTGTGCGGCGCTTGCGGCGGCGACTCTCACTGGCTGCACGGGTCTTCACGCCGACGTGCATACCGCCACGCCCGCGACCGCGTTGCCGGGCGAGCGGACGTATGCCTTCGCGCGCATGCCGACGCAAGGCGCGAGCAGCGACCATGCGCAATTCGAAACCGCACTGCGCGACGAACTGGCGAAACAGGGCTTCGCGGATACGGCCGGCCGTCCCGCGCATTACGTGCTCTCGGTCGGATACGAAACGCGCCTCGCGAAGATCGGCGTGGGGCGCAGCGACTGCGCGGCAGGCGATTGCGGCCGGCAGAGCGGTGCGCCGTTCTCGCCGTTCGGCGCACGCGCCTATCGGCATACGCTGACGCTGCGTTTTTTCGAGCGCGCGAGCGGACGCGAAGTCTACCAGGTCAGCGCGGCGAGCACGGACCGCGATCCCGATCCACTGCAGGCGGCGCCCGCGCTCATCAAAAGCGCGCTGGCGCAGTTTCCCTTCCAGGTGCCCGCCGACTGGCGCGTCAAGCTGCGTATGGACGAAGCGCGCGGCGTCCCTGACGTGGTCTCAGTCCAGCCGCTCGACAGATAGCGCCGCTGCGGCGCTCAGGTGTCCTGCGGCCAGCGGTTCTCGAACACGCAATCGGCGAGCGGCATGCGCTCGGCCCAGCGTTCGGTTTGCAGCATCGGCTCGCTATAGAACTCGTCGACATGGCCAAGGCACAATATGGCCACGGGCCGCGCGCCTTCCGGCATATGCAGGAGCCGGCGTACCGCATCCACGTCGAAGAGCGACACCCAGCCCATGCCGAGGCCTTCGGCGCGCGCCGCGAGCCACATGTTCTGGATCGCGCAGGCCACTGACGCGAGGTCCATCTCCGGCAACGTGCGGCGGCCGAAAATGTGCCGCTCGCGGCCGTCCATCAGCGCCATCACGAGCAGCTCGCCGCATTCCCGCATGCCTTCGACCTTCAGCTTCATGAACGCTTCGCGGCGTTGGCCGAGCGCGTCGGCGGTGGCAAGCCGTTCGCTTTCGACAGTGGCATGCAGCGCCGCGCGCAACGCGGGATCGGTGATGCGCGCAATCCGCCATGGCTGCATGAAGCCGACACTCGGCGCGTGATGCGCGGCATTCAGAAGCCGCTGCAAGACGGCGGCATCGACGGGGTCGCGCACGAAGTGGCGCATGTCGCGGCGTTCGTAGATGGCGCGATAGACCGCGTCGCGGTCCGCGTCGTTAAAAGGCTTCGCCATTGAAGAGGGCGGCCGCGAAGGCCGGGTTGGAGGGCCAGTAAGCATGCATGTAGGTCGCGACAATCGGACCGACGCGGTAGAGCGCCTCGCCGGGTGCCGTATCTTCAGGCCGCGTGGCCGAGCGTAGCGGCGCGAGATCGGTGCTGACCTTCGAGTAATGAAACGTATGGCCGGTCATGACGCCATGCAGTCCGTCGATCTGCTGCATGCCGAGCGCGGTGAAGCGCGTTTGCATTGTCGCGTGGCCGGGCAGCAGGCCGAGCATCGGCGTGCTGACGCCTTGTGTGTCGGTGAGCCGGTCGAGCAGATACAGCATGCCGCCGCATTCGGCGACGAGCGGTTTGCCGGCCGCCGCATGCGCGCGAACGGCCGCCGCGCTGTTGGCGTTTGCGGCAAGCGCCGCGGCGTGCAGTTCGGGGTAGCCGCCGGGCAGGTAGAGCGCGTCGACGTCGGCTGGCAATGCCTCGTCGGCGAGCGGCGAGAAGTAGTGCACGCGTGCGCCGAGCGCTTCGAGCAGCGCGATGTTGGCGGGATAGATAAACGAAAACGCGGCGTCGCGCGCAATGGCGATGCATTTGCCCTGCAGAAGGCGAGGCAGCGCCGGCGGCGTGGGCGCGCCGAATTCGACGGCGGGCGGCAAATCGGCCAGCGCAGTGTTGGCGAGGGCATCGGCGGCGCGCTCCAGACGCGCATCCAGATCGTCGATTTCCTCAGCCTGATGCAGGCCAAGGTGGCGGTCGGGCAACTCGATCTCGCTCGCGGCGGCAATGTATCCGCACCAGCGCATGCCGGGCGGCAACGCTTCTTCCAGCATCTGCGCATGACGGGCCGAGCCAACCCGGTTGGCGAGCACGCCATGAAACGGCACCTGCGGTCTGAAGCGCGCGAGCCCAAAAGCCACGGCGCCGAAAGTCTGCGCCATCGCCTTTGCGGAAATCACGGCGAGTACCGGCACGCCGAAGGCGCTTGCGAGATCCGCGCTGCTCGGCGTGCCGTCGAACAGACCCATGACGCCTTCGATCAGGATCAGGTCGGCATCCGCCGCCGCTTCCGCGAGTAGCTGGCGGCAGGCGTCGTGGCCGACCATCCACAGATCGAGCGACAGCACGGGCGCGCCGCTCGCCCGCGCGAGAATCATCGGATCGAGGAAGTCCGGTCCGGTCTTGAAGACCCGCACCCGCCGCCCGAGCCGCCGATGGTAGCGCGCAAGCCCCGCCGTGATCGTCGTCTTGCCTTGGCCGGACGCGGGCGCGCTGATGAAAAGCGCGGGGCAGGCGGCCACGTTCAGAACTCCACGCCGCGCTGCGCCTTCACGCCTTGCTCGCGATACGGGTGCTTGACGATGCGCATTTCGGTGACGAGGTCAGCCGCTTCGACGAGCGCGTCGGGCGCGTGACGGCCTGTAACGACCACATGCAGCATCGGCGGACGTGCGTTAATGACAGAGAGCACCTCGTCGAGCGGCAGATACTCGTACTTGAGGACAGTGTTCAGCTCGTCGAGGATCACCATCTGATAGTCGCCGCTCTCGATCATCCGTCGCGCTTCGTTCCAGCCCTTGCGCGCGGTCGCCATGTCGGCCTCGCGGTTCTGCGTGTTCCAGGTGTAGCCGTCGCCCATCGTCACGAAGTCACAATTGGCGATCGCGCCGAGAAAGTCGCGCTCCGACGTATGCAGCGCACCTTTGATGAACTGCACCACGCCAAGGCGCATGCCGTGGCCGAGCACGCGCACGGCCATGCCGAAGGCGGCGGTCGTCTTGCCCTTGCCCGTGCCGGTGTTGACGATCAGGAGACCCTTTTCGACGGTGGCCGCGGCCTGCTTCTTTTCGTGGCCTTCGCGCCGGCGTTCGGTCATGCGCTGATGCGATTCGGGATCGGTTTTCATGGAAGGTCCTGTTGAGTAGAGGTCGCGCTGTCTGCTGGCGCGGGTTCGGTCGATGCGATCGCCACGGTCACACCCGCGTGAACGCATTTGCGAGCGACGAGGCGGGGAATGCCGGCGGCGCAACGGGCCTTGGCGTGAAGCGACGCGCCAAGCAACGCACACGGTTCGCAGACGCCGTCTACGCCGAGATGCTCGCGGCTCGCCGCCGAGGGCTCGGCCAGATGCACCGCGGCAATCTGCTCGCGCGTAAACAGTTTCAGCGGCAAGGCGTGGCGCGCGCAGAAGGCGAGCAAGCCGGATTCTTGCGCTTTGGTTTCGATCGACGCGACGGTCGCAATATGTTCGAATGCCTGCGAGCCGAGCGCCGCGCGCACAGCCGCTTCGATTTCTTCCGCCGATGTATGCCGGCGGCAGCCGATGCCTACGCTCAGCGTTTTCATTTCGCGTCCGGCGAGGCGGCGGTTTCCGGCGCATCGGGTGCATCGGGCGCATCCGGTGCATCCGGTGCATCCGCCGCGGCGGCACGCGCAAGCGCGAGCGACGCCACGCCGCCGATCACCACGATGGCGGGCGAGCCGAGTCCCGCGCGCGCGACCGCAGCGGCGAATTCACCGAGGGTGGCAAGCGCATGCCGTTGCTCAGGCCGCGTCGCCGATTCGATCGCCGCGCACGGCGTGGCGGCAGACATGCCTGCCGCCAGCAACGCGCCGACGATGGCATTGAGCCGCCGCATGCCCATATAGATCACGAGTGTCATGCGTGTCGCGACGAGCGCGGCCCAATCCGGCTCGCTCGTGCCCGCGCCGTGGCCGGTCACGAACACCACGCCTTGCGCATGATCGCGGTGCGTAACCGGAATGCCGATTGCCGCAGGCGCCGCGATTCCCGCTGTAATGCCGCTGACAATTTCCACTTCGATGCCCGCCGCATGCAGCGCCTGCTGCTCCTCGCCGCCCCTGCCAAACACGAACGGATCGCCGCCCTTCAGGCGCGCGACGCTGCGCCCGGCATTCAGGTGCGCGAGCATCTGCGCGACGATGCCTTCCTGCGGCGTGGACGGGTGACCGCCGCGCTTGCCGACATGCACGATGCAGGCATCGGCGCGCGCGAATTGCAGTACGTCGGGGTTCACCAGGTCGTCGACGAGAATCACGTCGGCTTGCGCAAGGGCGCGCGTTGCCTTCAGCGTCATCAGCTCGACGTCGCCGGGGCCCGCGCCGATCAACCATGCGCGCTTCATCGCGGCTTGTGAACCGTGCGCTGCAGCGAGGGCTGAAAGGGCACGCGTGCGACCGACGCGCACGCCATTGTGCGGCGTAAAAACCGGCGCCATTCAGTGGAAGTGGAGATCGAAGTCATTGAAAGCTGTGCATTCGTGCACGAAGGCAAACGCCGGTTGCGAGCCGTTCGCGAGATCGTGCTTGAGCGCCTTCACATCCGTCCCTCGCGGATTCCGGCGGCCGGCGGCGTGACGTCGAAAACGCACGGCCGCCTCCGCGTCTGGCCGGTATCCGGGCTGGCGGCCGCACGCGTTTTGCCTTCCCGCCCGCATTCGTGTGAATGTCGCGGACAGTGGCAGTGAAAACGCATGCGCGGCGCAAAAAACGCCGCAGGCCGCTTACCGTTGCGGGGACAGCACAGATTGAGCGCGCGACGCGCTGCCTGTTTCCCGTTTAACTGCACATGCGAACGCATGTGCGGGCACCAAACGCGCGCATACGATAGCACACGGCACATGCTTCGGATAAGGGCGCCGGGCTTGCGTTTCCTTGACTGCGTGAGGCGCCGGGCCTACACTCGCACGCACTTCTGGTGCTCGTGTGCGCGCTCGTGCGTACACAGTTAAACGGGAAACAGGGCGCCCGCCTCGCATGGATCGGGTCAACCTGTGCTGCCCCCGCAACGGTAAGCGAAATGCGTCGCCATGCTGGTTTGCATGGCGCGCGGAGCCGGCTTCGATGTCCCCGCGCAAGGCCGCGTGGGCATATCACCACTGGGCGAGAAATCACTCGTCCGGGAAGGGGAAGCGGCGCTTTCGCCAGCCCGGATACCGGCCGGAACACGAAGGGCGAACGTCGCGGGGATGCGGCGCTGCGCTCAGCCCTCATACCCGTTTTCTGCGTTTTTCCTGTTATAGCGAAGGCCGCCGTTCGTCCCCGCGCCTGGCAATGCCGTGTTGTGTGCGGCAGTGAGCGAACACGCCGGCCCGCAGCTGCAACTCTCCAGGATGGATCTCACGATGCAAACCCAGATGCGCAAGATTCCTGTCACCATCGTCACGGGCTTTCTCGGCAGCGGCAAGACCACGCTGCTGCGGCACATTCTTCAGCACGCGGGCGGCAAGCGGATCGCGGTGATCGTCAACGAATTCGGCGAACTCGGCATCGACGGTGAGATCCTGAAGGGCTGCGGGATCGGCTGCGACGAAAATGGCGTCGAGACTGAAGGTCAATTGTATGAACTGGCGAACGGGTGCCTGTGCTGCACGGTGCAGGAAGAGTTCTTTCCGGTGATGGAAAAGCTCGTCGAGCGTCGCGAGCAGATCGACCATGTGCTGATCGAAACGTCGGGCCTCGCGTTGCCGAAGCCTCTTGTGCAGGCGTTCAACTGGCCGCAGATCAAAAGCAGCTTCACCGTGGACGCGGTGATTACGGTCGTGGACGGCCCGGCTGCCGCAAGCGGTCAGTTCGCCGACAATCCGCTCGCCGTGGACGCGCAACGCAAGGCCGATCCTAACCTCGACCATGAGTCGCCGCTGCACGAATTGTTCGAGGATCAGTTGTCCGCAGCGGATCTCGTGATTCTCAACAAAACCGATCTGCTCGATGAAACACGTCAAAACGCAGTCGAAGCGCTGATCCGCGAGGACATTCCGCCGCAAGTGAAAATCGTGCGCGCGCACATGGGGCAACTCGATCTGCACACGCTGTTCGGACTCGAGGCGGCATCGGAAGAAACGATCCACTTGCGCCACGATCATCACGGCTCGGCGGAGGACGCCGATCATCACCACGACGAATTCGATTCAGTCATCGTGCGGGCGAGCGCGCCGTCGCGCGAGGCGGTGATAGCGGCGTTGCAAGGGCTCGTCGAAAACAACACGATTTATCGCGTCAAGGGATTCGCCGCATTGCCGGGCGCGCCCATGCGCCTCGTCATTCAAGGCGTGGGGCGCCGCTTCGACAGCTATTTCGACCGACGCTGGCAGGCAGGCGAGGGCGGCGAGAGCCGCTTCGTGCTGATAGGCGAGGATCTCGATCAGGCCGCGCTGCAACGCGCATTCGATGCCGCGCTCGGCGCGAGCGTGGCCGGCCTCGCTGTGCAACAGGCGTAGACGTCCATGCATCTGCTGCGCACCACGCCGGGCGGTTTCGTCGACGATACGCAAGGCGTGATCCGGATCGACCAGCGGCCCGCGGACATCGTCGTGCTGAGTTCGGCGGATACCACGCTGTCGCTGCTCGCGAGCGTGTTTCCCCGTCTCGGCGAGGGGTTTCCGAGCGTGCGCCTCGCGAATGTCACGTATCTGCGGCAACCGGCGTCGGTGGACTTCTATGTCGAGGACGTGTTGCAGCATGCACGGGTGGTCGTGGTCGATCACCTCGGCGGCGAGGCGTATTGGCCCTACGGCATTGAGCAGGTGGTCGCGCTGGCGGAGCGCAAACAGCAGACACTGGCGATGTTCTCGGGCGATCTGCAGGAAGATCCGAACCTGCTTGCGCGCAGTACCGCGGACACGGATCTCTGCCACCAGTTGTGGCGCTATCTGCGTGAAGGCGGTCCGCACAATGCAGAGGCGTTTCTGCGCTGCATCGCGTATCGGACGCTCGGCTGGGGGCGTGAACCTGCGCCGCCGCGCGCGCTGCCGGCCGCATCGCTTTATCATCCGGCATGCGATACGCCTACTATCGCCGACTGGCAGGTGCGCTGGCGGCACGACGCGCCCGTCGCTGCAATTCTGTTTTACAAGGCGCACTTGCAGGCGGCCAACACGGCCGTGTTCGACGCGCTGATCGAGGCGCTCGAGTCCGAAGGTGTGAATCCGTTGCCGCTTGCCATCACGTCGCTGAAAGATGCGATGAGCCGCGAAGTCGTGCAATCGTTGTGCGCGCAACATAACGCGGCGCTGGTGCTCAATACGACTGCATTCGCGGCCTCGGCAATCGACGACCCGGAGCCGCCCGCGCTCGCAGGCGATGCGCCTGTGCTCCAGGTGATTCTGAGCGGCGGTAATCGCGATGACTGGCAGAAGGATAACCAGGGCCTCAATTCGCGCGATATCGCCATGCATATCGCACTGCCGGAAGTGGACGGCCGCATCATCACGCGGGCCATCAGTTTCAAGGGACTCGCCTATCGCTGTCCACATACGGAAGTCGACGTGGTGCGCTATCAGCCGGATTTCGAGCGCGTGCGTTTTCTCGCTGAATTGAGCCGCCGCTGGTGCCGGCTGCGCTCGCTCGATAACGCGGACAAGAAACTTGCGCTGATTCTCGCGAACTATCCGATGAGCGAGGGGCGCATCGGCAATGGTGTGGGGCTCGACACGCCGGCGTCAGTGGTCGGCATTCTGTCGATGCTACGCGACGAGGGGTATCGCGTCGCGCAAGTGCCGGACAGCGGCGACGCGTTGCTGAAAAAACTGACCGAAGGCGTGACAAACGACCCTGTTGTGCGCGATCTGCGGCCCGCATTGCAAAGTCTCGCGCTTCATGACTACCTCGCGTATTTCAACGCGCTGCCAGCGCCGGTGCGTGACGCGCTGAATGCGCGGTGGGGCGCGCCGGAAAGGGACCCGGCCGTGCGGCGCGGCCGTTTCATGATTGCGGGTTGGCGCTGCGGCCACGTGTTCGTCGGGATTCAGCCGTCGCGTTCGCGCGAGCAGGGTGATTACGCGAGCTATCACGATGCCGAGCTGGTGCCACCGCATGCGTACCTGGCGTTCTATTTCTGGCTGCGGCACCAGTTCGGCATCGACGCGCTCGTGCATGTCGGCAAGCATGGCAACCTGGAATGGCTACCGGGCAAGAGCGTCGCGTTGAGCGAGTCGTGCTGGCCCGATCTGATTCTCGGGCCGATGCCGCATCTCTATCCGTTCATCGTCAACGATCCGGGCGAAGGTAGCCAGGCCAAGCGCCGCGCGCAGGCGGTCATCGTCGATCACCTGATGCCGCCGCTCACGCGCGCGGAAAGTTATGGACCGTTGCAGGATCTCGAACGCCAGGTCGACGAATACTATGAAGCGCTGATGGTTGACCCGCGCCGCTCGAAGCTCTTGCGGCGTACCATTCTCGCGACGATCGTCGAACATCGGCTGCACGAAGAATTGAGTCTCTCCGAGCCGAAGGGCGAGGACGATGAAGATAGGCTGCTCACGCGCGTCGATGCCTGGCTGTGCGAATTGAAAGAGGCGCAGATCCGCGACGGTCTGCACACGTTCGGCCAATCGCCGCAAGGCGTGCAACGCCGCGATACCTTGCTCGCGCTAGGGCGCTTTCCCGTCGGCCACGGGCAAGGCGGCAACGCGGGCCTGATCGATGCATTGGCGCGCGATCTGCAGATCGATCATTTCTTCGATCCGTTGTCGGTCGATTGGTCCGCCGCATGGACGGGCCCGCGTCCCGAGATTCTGCAACGCGTGAGCGATGCGCCCTGGCGCCATGGCGGCGATACGCGCGAGCGTCTGGAGCTGCTAGCCGCGCAGTTGCTGTCTGCCGTGTGCGGCGAGCCGGACGACACTTCAAATGCCTGCGCGCAGGATAGGCTGCCGCAAGCCGAACGCGTGATCGAGCGCCTGCGTGAGGACGTGTTGCCCCGGCTCGACGCGTGCGGCACGCAGGAAATGATGCAGCTCAGGCGCGGCCTCGAAGGCCGTTTCGTGCCACCCGGGCCGAGCGGTTCGCCGTCGCGCGGCCGGCCCGACGTGTTGCCGACGGGCCGCAATTTTTATTCGGTCGACACGCGCGCGATTCCGACACAAGCGGCATGGTCGCTCGGTTTGAAGTCGGCTCAGCAATTGATCGAACGGCATGTGCAGGAACACGGCGATTATCCGCGCGCCATCGGTCTTTCCGTGTGGGGCACCGCGACCATGCGCACGGGCGGCGACGATATCGCGCAGGCGCTCGCGTTGCTTGGGGTGCGGCCAAAGTGGGCACCGGGCAGCCATCGCGTGACGGACTTCGAGATCATGCCGATCGAGGCATTCGATCGTCCGCGCATCGACGTCACGTTGCGCGTGTCCGGCTTCTTTCGCGACGCGTTTGCGAACGTCATGCATCTATTCGACGCCGCAGTGCAAGCCGTCGCCGAACTCGATGAACCTGCAGAGGTCAATCCGATCCGCGCGCGTGTCATGCGCGAACGCGACGCGTTGATCGCGCGCGGTATGGATGCCGCCGAGGCCCGCAAGCGCGCCGGATGGCGCGTCTTCAGCGCGCGGCCAGGCGCATACGGCGCCGGCTTGCAGGACATGATCGACTCGCAGCATTGGCAGACGGACGCGGATCTCGCGAATGCCTATCAGGCGTGGGGCGGTTATGCCTACACGCAAAAAAGCGCGGGCGAAGAGGCGCGTCAGGCGTTCGGCGCGCGTCTCGCCGCCATGGACGTCGTCTTGCAGAATCAGGACAACCGCGAGCACGATCTGCTCGATTCCAACGACTACTACCAGTTTCAGGGCGGGATGGTCGCGGCCGTGCGGCATCTCGCGGGCAACCAGCCGAGTGTCTATCACGCGGATCACAGCAACCCCACCGCGCCGCGGGTTCGTACGCTTCACGAGGAAATCGCGCGCGTAGTGCGCTCGCGCGTAGTGAACCCCAAATGGATCGACGGGGTGAAGCGGCATGGTTACAAAGGCGCCGCTGAAATCGCGGCCACCGTCGATTATCTTTACGGCTATGACGCAACTGCACGCGTGGTCGCCGATCATCAATATGCGCTCGTCGCCGATGCTTATGTGAACGATCCGCACACGCGCGAATTCCTGCAGCAGCATAACCCCCATGCGCTGCATTCCATTTGCGAGCGGCTGCTGGAGGCGATGCAGCGCGGGTTGTGGCAGTCGCCAGGCGACTATCGCACGCAGGTCGAGCAGCATCTGCTCGCGAGCGAACAGCAGATTGAAGGGATGCAACCATGAATGCCGTCACGGAAAGTGCTCATCAAGGCTCGGCGCAAAAACCCGCTTTTCCGTTTGCCGCGTTGATCGGACAAAGCGCGTTGCAGCAGGCGTTGCTGCTCGCGGCGATCGATCCGGGAATCGGCGGCGTGCTGGTGAGCGGGCCGCGCGGAACGGCGAAATCAACGGCGGCGCGTGCGCTTGCCGAGTTGCTTCCGCACGGGCAGCTCGTGAACCTGCCGCTTGGCGCAAGCGAGGATCGCCTGATCGGCACGCTCGATATCGAAACCGTGCTGCGCGACGGCTCCGTGCGCTTCTCGCCCGGGCTGCTTGCGAAAGCGCATCGCGGCGTGCTGTATGTGGACGAAGTCAACCTGCTGCCCGATGCGCTCGTCGATGCCTTGCTCGATGCGGCGGCGAGCGGTGTGAACACCGTTGAGCGCGATGGCGTATCGCATACTCACGAGGCGAGCTTCGTGCTGATCGGTACGATGAATCCGGAAGAGGGCGAGTTGCGGCCGCAATTGATCGACCGTTTCGGCTTGATGGTGGAGTTGCAGAACTGCTTCGAACCGCGCGTGCGCGAGCAGATCGTGAAAGCGCGGCTCGCATTCGAGCTCGATCCTGCCGGCTTTCGCGCTGGTTATGCGCAGCAACAGGCGCAGTACCTCGAGCGGATTCGTGCGGCCCGTGAGGCGCTGCCGCGACTTTCCTTCGACGACGCACTGCACGCGCACGTGAGCGCGTTGTGTATCGACGCCGCCGTGGACGGCTTGCGCGCCGACCTCGTGATGCTTCGCGCGGCACGTGCTCTGGCCGCGTGGGATCTTGCGGACGCGGTCACGACGCAGCATGTCGATAGCGTTGTGGAGGCGGTGCTTGTGCACAGGCGGCGCGCGCGGGGCGCGACCCCTGGCAGCAGCGAGGCGGGGCAACGCGTTTCGTCGGCGGATTCCGCTGAGCCCGGACCATTGCAGCAAGATAGCGAGGGCGGTGACAGCGATTGGGGTTATTTGCCTGCGCAGCCGGTTGGGACCACACACGTCAAAGGCGTCGTACCGCTTCCACTAAAAAAACGCTGAGCCATCGGAAGGGCGCCGCCGCTGACTCGCTTAGCGGTTTTCGATGGCGGCAACGGGCGGATGCGTCCTCGCGCTCGCGCGGCGATGCACGAGCGCCGATGCATGGCGATGTCGGCCGACGGATTGCATGGCCGCAGACGCTCATCGCCATGGGCCGACAAAGGCGGGCCGCGTTGAGTGCAAACGATCTGCGTTTCGTGCGCGAGATGCCACGCAAAGGCGTGCTGCATTGCTTCGTGCTGGACTGTTCCGGCTCCATGCTGGGCGGAGCGCGGCTCGCACTCGCCAAGGGGTTGTTGATTGCGCTGTTCGACCGTGTGAGCGCGATGCGTGCGGACGCAGCACTGATCTGTTTCGGCGGAGCGGGAGCGGACGTGCGTTTCGGGCCCGCGGTACCGCGCTGGTGGAATGAGCGATGGCTCGATCCGATTGGTGGCGGCGGCGGTACGCCGTTTGCAGCCGGCGTTCGATGCGCGACGCAATTGCTCGAGCGCAACGCACGGCGCAGGCCCGCGCAGCAGCGCTGGCTGTGGATATTGACCGACGGCCGCACGGCGGATGAGGCGGCGCGCCCCGTCCACGCGGATGAAGTCGTATTCGTCGACTTTGAAGAGGGCACGATACGGCTTGGCCGCTGCGAGAGAATGGCTCACGCCTGGAGCGCGCGCCGCTTCACGCCAGAAGAACTGATCGGTTGACCGGCGTCCGCTTCTCTACTCGCCGGTTTCGCGACTATCTGAAATCGTGCGACCACTGGGAGACGGGAGAACTTGAATTGCGTCTGTCGTGGACAAAGGTCTTCAATGCGCGCCGACAATCGGGTATCTGAATTAAATCGGATGACCAACTAATTTACCGGCGATTGCAGGGTGACTGGTGGCCGGGTCTTTTCCCCGTCTTCTCCCTTTTTCGAAAATAATTGCAGAGAAGGGGTTGACGCAGGGCAGGGGGCATCGCATAATTCGCCTCCCGTTTGACGACGGACGCGAAGAAAGCAGAGCTTCTTGGCGAATGATCTTTAAAAACTAACAGCCGATAAGTGTGGGCGCTTGATGCGACGACGCTACGCCGGACTCTTCTGGGTCTGGCGGAAAAGCGAAAGTATCAAGTCTCACACAGTAATGAAAGGAAGGTTGCCTGACTCTTCTGTGGAGGAGTGAGGTTAATCATTCGTCAGTACGTTGAGTGAGCGACCGGGTTCGAGAGAGCCCGAAAACAGTAACAGGTTTGAACTGAAGAGTTTGATCCTGGCTCAGATTGAACGCTGGCGGCATGCCTTACACATGCAAGTCGGACGGCAGCGCGGGCTTCGGCCTGGCGGCGAGTGGCGAACGGGTGAGTAATACATCGGAACGTGTCCTGTAGTGGGAGATAGCCCGGCGAAAGCCGGATTAATACCGCATACGCTCTGCGGAGGAAAGCGGGGGATCCTTCGGGACCTCGCGCTACAGGGGCGGCCGATGGCAGATTAGCTAGTTGGTGGGGTAAAGGCCTACCAAGGCGACGATCTGTAGCTGGTCTGAGAGGACGACCAGCCACACTGGGACTGAGACACGGCCCAGACTCCTACGGGAGGCAGCAGTGGGGAATTTTGGACAATGGGGGCAACCCTGATCCAGCAATGCCGCGTGTGTGAAGAAGGCCTTCGGGTTGTAAAGCACTTTTGTCCGGAAAGAAAACGCCGTGGCTAATACCCGTGGCGGATGACGGTACCGGAAGAATAAGCACCGGCTAACTACGTGCCAGCAGCCGCGGTAATACGTAGGGTGCAAGCGTTAATCGGAATTACTGGGCGTAAAGCGTGCGCAGGCGGTTCGCTAAGACAGATGTGAAATCCCCGGGCTTAACCTGGGAACTGCATTTGTGACTGGCGGGCTAGAGTATGGCAGAGGGGGGTAGAATTCCACGTGTAGCAGTGAAATGCGTAGAGATGTGGAGGAATACCGATGGCGAAGGCAGCCCCTGGGCCAATACTGACGCTCATGCACGAAAGCGTGGGGAGCAAACAGGATTAGATACCCTGGTAGTCCACGCCCTAAACGATGTCAACTGGTTGTCGGGCCTTCATTGGCTTGGTAACGTAGCTAACGCGTGAAGTTGACCGCCTGGGGAGTACGGTCGCAAGATTAAAACTCAAAGGAATTGACGGGGACCCGCACAAGCGGTGGATGATGTGGATTAATTCGATGCAACGCGAAAAACCTTACCTACCCTTGACATGGATGGAATCCCGCTGAGAGGTGGGAGTGCCCGAAAGGGAGCCATCACACAGGTGCTGCATGGCTGTCGTCAGCTCGTGTCGTGAGATGTTGGGTTAAGTCCCGCAACGAGCGCAACCCTTGTCCCTAGTTGCTACGCAAGAGCACTCCAGGGAGACTGCCGGTGACAAACCGGAGGAAGGTGGGGATGACGTCAAGTCCTCATGGCCCTTATGGGTAGGGCTTCACACGTCATACAATGGTCGGAACAGAGGGTCGCCAAGCCGCGAGGTGGAGCCAATCCCAGAAAACCGATCGTAGTCCGGATCGCACTCTGCAACTCGAGTGCGTGAAGCTGGAATCGCTAGTAATCGCGGATCAGCATGCCGCGGTGAATACGTTCCCGGGTCTTGTACACACCGCCCGTCACACCATGGGAGTGGGTTTTACCAGAAGTGGCTAGTCTAACCGCAAGGAGGACGGTCACCACGGTAGGATTCATGACTGGGGTGAAGTCGTAACAAGGTAGCCGTATCGGAAGGTGCGGCTGGATCACCTCCTTTCCAGAGCTTGACGCGTCAGGGTGTTGAGCGCTCACGCTTATCGGCTGTAAGTAAAGAAACGCAGACAGACGCAGGGGTCTGTAGCTCAGTCGGTTAGAGCACCGTCTTGATAAGGCGGGGGTCGATGGTTCGAATCCATCCAGACCCACCAGCTGTCTTGTGTGGTGGCTGACCGGGGTGCTTACTGAGGTCCCCTGTATCTGTGTGACCCGCGGGGGGATTAGCTCAGCTGGGAGAGCACCTGCTTTGCAAGCAGGGGGTCGTCGGTTCGATCCCGTCATCCTCCACCAATTCCCAATGCCTAGTGTTCAGTGCGAGCTGAGCGTTATGCATTGGCAATTGAGCCAGTCAGCGTGATGCACGATCCAGTCGTGATATCGGCTGAACGTTCTTTAACAATCAGGAAGAAGTAGTAAAGAGATTCACGAAAGGCACTTAGAGATGGGTGCGCGAGTAGGTGAATCAGGGTTGTGATTGTATCGATGTATTTTAAAGGTGATCGAAAGATCGCTTTGGAATACGGCGCAACACGAATACTCAACCTGTAGCGAGTGGGTCCTGTCGTGTCCAGCACGATGAGACATACCCGTTATAGGGTCAAGCGAACAAGTGCATGTGGTGGATGCCTTGGCGATCACAGGCGATGAAGGACGCGGTAGCCTGCGAAAAGCTACGGGGAGCTGGCAAACGAGCTTTGATCCGTAGATGTCCGAATGGGGAAACCCACTCCGAATGGAGTATCCATGACTGAATCCATAGGTCATGTGAGGCGAACGCGGTGAACTGAAACATCTAAGTAACCGCAGGAAAAGAAATCAACCGAGATTCCCAGAGTAGTGGCGAGCGAAATGGGAGCAGCCTGCATTCTTTATCTGAACTGTTAGCTGAACGCTCTGGAAAGTGCGGCCATAGCGGGTGATAGCCCCGTAAGCGAAAACAGATTGGAAGAACTAGGTATGCGAGAAGTAGGGCGGGACACGTGAAATCCTGTCTGAAGATGGGGGGACCATCCTCCAAGGCTAAATACTCGTGATCGACCGATAGTGAACCAGTACCGTGAGGGAAAGGCGAAAAGAACCCCGGGAGGGAGTGAAACAGATCCTGAAACCGCATGCATACAAACAGTCGGAGCCTTCGCAAGGGGGTGACGGCGTACCTTTTGTATAATGGGTCAGCGACTTACATTCAGTGGCAAGCTTAACCGATTAGGGCAGGCGTAGCGAAAGCGAGTCCGAACAGGGCGTTCAGTCGCTGGGTGTAGACCCGAAACCAGGTGATCTATCCATGGCCAGGATGAAGGTGCGGTAACACGTACTGGAGGTCCGAACCCACTAACGTTGAAAAGTTAGGGGATGAGCTGTGGATAGGGGTGAAAGGCTAAACAAACCTGGAAATAGCTGGTTCTCTCCGAAAACTATTTAGGTAGTGCCTCGTGTATCACCTTCGGGGGTAGAGCACTGTCATGGTTGTGGGGTCCATTGCGGATTACTACGCCATAGCAAACTCCGAATACCGAAGAGTGCAATCACGGGAGACAGACATCGGGTGCTAACGTCCGGTGTCAAGAGGGAAACAACCCAGACCGCCAGCTAAGGTCCCCAAATATGGCTAAGTGGGAAACGAAGTGGGAAGGCTAAAACAGTCAGGAGGTTGGCTTAGAAGCAGCCATCCTTTAAAGAAAGCGTAATAGCTCACTGATCGAGTCGTCCTGCGCGGAAGATGTAACGGGGCTAAGCCATATACCGAAGCTGCGGATGCATATTTATATGCATGGTAGGAGAGCGTTCCGTAAGCCTGCGAAGGTGCACTGGAAAGTGTGCTGGAGGTATCGGAAGTGCGAATGCTGACATGAGTAGCGATAAAGGGGGTGAAAGGCCCCCTCGCCGTAAGCCCAAGGTTTCCTACGCAACGTTCATCGGCGTAGGGTGAGTCGGCCCCTAAGGCGAGGCAGAAATGCGTAGCTGATGGGAAGCAGGTTAATATTCCTGCACCATTGTTGAATGCGATGGGGGGACGGATCGCGGAAGGTTGTCCGGGTGTTGGAAGTCCCGGTCCTTGCATTGGAGAAGGCGCTTTGGCAAATCCGGGCGCGGAATTCAAGGGTGCGAGGCCAGTGATCTAGGTCACGAAGCAATCGGAAGTGGTTCCGGGAAAAGCCTCTAAGCTTCAGTTCAACAAGACCGTACCGCAAACCGACACAGGTGGGCGAGATGAGTATTCTAAGGCGCTTGAGAGAACTCGGGAGAAGGAACTCGGCAAATTGGTACCGTAACTTCGGGATAAGGTACGCCCCTGTAGCTTGACTCGCCTGCGCGAGAAGGGTGAAGGGGTTGCAATAAACTGGTGGCTGCGACTGTTTAATAAAAACACAGCACTCTGCAAACACGAAAGTGGACGTATAGGGTGTGACGCCTGCCCGGTGCCGGAAGATTAAATGATGGGGTGCAAGCTCCTGATTGAAGTCCCGGTAAACGGCGGCCGTAACTATAACGGTCCTAAGGTAGCGAAATTCCTTGTCGGGTAAGTTCCGACCTGCACGAATGGCGTAACGATGGCCACACTGTCTCCTCCCGAGACTCAGCGAAGTTGAAGTGTTTGTGATGATGCAATCTCCCCGCGGCTAGACGGAAAGACCCCATGAACCTTTACTGTAGCTTTGCATTGGACTTTGAACCGGTCTGTGTAGGATAGGTGGGAGGCTGTGAAGCGTGGACGCCAGTCTGCGTGGAGCCATCCTTGAAATACCACCCTGATCTGTTTGAGGTTCTAACCTTGGTCCGTAATCCGGATCGGGGACAGTGCATGGTAGGCAGTTTGACTGGGGCGGTCTCCTCCCAAAGTGTAACGGAGGAGTACGAAGGTACGCTAGGTACGGTCGGAAATCGTGCTGATAGTGCAATGGCATAAGCGTGCTTAACTGCGAGACCGACAAGTCGAGCAGGTGCGAAAGCAGGTCATAGTGATCCGGTGGTTCTGTATGGAAGGGCCATCGCTCAACGGATAAAAGGTACTCTGGGGATAACAGGCTGATACCGCCCAAGAGTTCATATCGACGGCGGTGTTTGGCACCTCGATGTCGGCTCATCTCATCCTGGGGCTGTAGCCGGTCCCAAGGGTATGGCTGTTCGCCATTTAAAGAGGTACGTGAGCTGGGTTTAAAACGTCGTGAGACAGTTTGGTCCCTATCTCGCCGTGGGCGCTGGATATTTGAAGGGGGCTGCTCCTAGTACGAGAGGACCGGAGTGGACGAACCTCTGGTGTACCGGTTGTCACGCCAGTGGCATCGCCGGGTAGCTATGTTCGGAAGAGATAACCGCTGAAAGCATCTAAGCGGGAAACTCGCCTTAAGATGAGATATCCCCGGGGCTTCGAGCCCCTTGAAGGGTCGTTCAAGACCAGGACGTTGATAGGTCAGGTGTGTAAGCGCAGTAATGCGTTCAGCTAACTGATACTAATTGCCCGTAAGGCTTGATCCTATAACAGGTGTGTGTCGGCAGCCGTGAGTGCTTCAGCACTTATGGATGCCCCACCCTGCGCCACGCGCAGGGTCTTATGCAGACCACACACGGTTGAGATCCATGTTGTGCCCGATACAGCACAACCCCGCATCGCCTGGTGAGCATCACCAGAAACTACTTCTTCCAGATTGGCTGTATTGCCCCACCGGCAGTACGGCAACCCGTCAAAGCCTGATGACCATAGCGAGTCGGTCCCACCCCTTCCCATCCCGAACAGGACCGTGAAACGACTCCACGCCGATGATAGTGCGGATTACCCGTGTGAAAGTAGGTAATCGTCAGGCTCCCCACCACCGTCAGAAACCCCACCCCGCAAAGGTGGGGTTTCTGCGTTTACGGACCGCGGGTACAGCGGCACCGAAACGGCTGGCGCCCGAAGCGTCGGGCGCTGCACGCCCGATCGCCACATCGCTCATCCCGCTCAGCGTTCACCGCTCACCGCTCACCGCCAGTACGCAGCGCGCGCATACCCCGTCAGTTCCAGATACGCGCGCCCGACCTCGGCGCCCGCGCGGCTCACCCGTGCCGCGCCTTCCCAGTACACCGCCCCCGTCGACTGACGCGAGTCGAGCTCCTGATCGTCCATGAGCGGATCGAGCTGCCAGGTCAGCGGGCCGGCCCTGACCGTCATCGCGACGGGATACGCGGTGTTCGTGCGCGGTGAGCGCCACGTGCGCCGCGGTGTGAACTCGACGTCACTCGGCCCGAAGGCGGTGACGCGTCCGTTAGGATCCCGCAATGCTGCGTGCGCCCACATTGCACGGCCGTCGCGGCTACGCACCTTGAAGGCCATTAAAGCCGAACCGTCGAACAGATTAGCGCCCAGCCAGTCCCATCCCACAGCGTCCGCGTCGAGCAAGGTACTCGACCATTCATGATCCAGCCACGCACTGCCCGTCACTGCAGTGATGCGTTGCGATGTTCCGCTTCCCTCAGCGGGCCGTACCACGCTACCCGATACGCGTAGTTGCGGCTCGCTGTAGTAGTAGCTCGCCTGTTCCGGCCGAGGGCCTTTGCGGGAGTAACCGCGCTCGCCCTGAATAAACGGCGCTTGCGTGGGCGCCAGCGTGAGATGCAAGGCAAAATCGCCGGCATCGACGGTGACGTCGTAGCGGCCATCGGCGGCACGGACCATTTTCCATGCGTCCAGTTTCACATCGGTGTTAGCCGGCTTCGCGTAGGCAAGTCCGAACCCTTCCCGGCTAATCCGCTGATCGTGTATGAGATGACCGATTGCAGGATCGCTCAGCGCGGCATGCGCAATGATCAATTGCGAAGGCGCGAAAGCACTTGGATCCGCGGCATCGTGGCCCGTTGCAGAGCGAAAAAACGTGATCTGGAAACCGAGCGGCCGACCGTCCGGCGTCGCGAGCCAGCCAGTCGCGTACCACCATTCGGTGCGAAAGCGGGCATGAGCGCCGGTATCCAGCGGCAACACAATCGGATGGTCTTTCGTCACTGCGGAAAAATCCCGCGGTGTACCCGCCGCAGGTGAGATGGCAAGCGCAGTAGCCAACAGCCCAGCAGAAATCCGCAGACATACGCGGTGAAACCGCGCAATGACGACGGCAATGCGAACCGCCACGCGTCGCATTGGCACGAGAACACATGTCGACAAGCGCAACCCCGCTCGCATCACCAGTCCTCCTTGACCGCGCGCACAGCATCGACGGAAACGGCGCCACGCCCGGCGACCACGGCCGTCGTGCAGGACGACGCCAGCATCACCGCCGCAACGGTACTGAGAATAGCCCACGGAACGTGCAGCGACATGGTCCAATGAAACGACTGAGGATTAACGACGAATACAAGAATCAGACTGATTGCGAACCCGAGGACGAAGCCCACCGTAATGCCGCACGCTGTGAGCATGCCGCCTTCGAGTGCGCGAATCGCGAGGATTTGCGAGCGCGTCACACCGACGTGCCGCAGCATCCCGAACTCGCGAGCCCGTGCGAGCGTCTGCGCGGAAAATGTCGCCGCCACGCCGAACAAGCCGATAACAATCGCGACCGCTTCCAGAAGATAAGTCACCGCGAAGCTCCGGTCGAAGATCACGAGCGTGCGCGCGCGAATGTCGCCCGGCTGCGAAATCTCCAGTGCCGCGCTAAAGGGCAGTGCACGGAGCCCCGCAATCACGCGTTCCACGCTCACGTCTCGGGCGACGCTCACAGCGACATCGGTCGCGCTCATGTCGGCGGTGAGGCGGCGATAGTCGGCGAGCCGCATCTGGACCGCACCGCTTTGCCGCACATAGTCACGCCATACGCCGGCGACGACGAACACTTGCCCGCGTACGCCAAGCGGCAGTCGCACCCGCTGTCCGAGCGCATAGCCGTATAAATCGACCATTGCTTCGGACACCCAAACAGCCACCTCGCCGTCATGCAATTCCCGAGGGGGCAGCAACGGCCCGGTCATTTGCAGATTCGCACCAGGATCGGCCGCATCGATCTCGCGGGCAAGTAGCGCGATGTCGGGACGCGCCGGGTCGAGCGTGATGTGCGAGATGCGCGCGAATGCCGCCTTTGCGATGCCCGGCACGGCGGCAAGCCGGCGCTGCTGATCGAGGCTCAGGCCGCCGGTGTCGCCGTTTTGCGCGACGCGCACATACACATCGGCCGATAGCAGATGAACCAGCCAGTCCTCGACAGAGACACGGAAGCTCGCCACCATGATCGCCATCGCCACGATCAGCGCGAAACTCGACAGCACGCCGCCCATTGCAATCGACGCGTGACCCGGGGCATTCGCGAGACGCGCGAGCGCGAGCGTAGCCACCGCGCCGCTGCGCACTCGCGCTGCACGGGCACGGCTTGCAACACCGAATACGACTGCGGTGATGCGCGGCATCAGCGCAATTCCGCCGATCAGCAGCAGTGCAACGGCGGCGTAACCGGCAATGGGCGCGTCGAACAATGGCGGTGCTTGCGTCAGGACTGCGCCGCTCACAAGGCATAGCAACGCAGGCCACGGCGTTGCGAGCCGCGCGAGCGCGCCTTCTGCGGCGCCCGCCTTGAGCGCCGCCGCCGGTCGCGCGCGCGCCGCTTCGAGCGCTGGCGCGAGGCTGCCGAGCACAGCCACGGCGACGCCGAGCGCGAGAAACACGGCGCTTGCGAGCGGCTCAAAGTGGACTTGAGGTTGCACGCCCGGAAAATAGCCACCGCCGAGATCGCTGCCGAAGAAGTGCAAGGCGCCTGCTGCGAGCGCGTAACCCAACGCGAGACCGCCAAGCGAACCGAGTAAGCCGAGCAGCGCGCCCTCCAGCAGAATCTGTCGCAACAGCCGGCCGCGTGTGAGTCCCAGCACGCGCAGCATCGCGAATTGCGCGCGGCGCCGCACCACGCTCAGCGCCTGCGTCGAAAATACGAGGAACGCCCCGGTGAAAAGCGCCACCAGCGCGAGCACGTCCATATTGATTCGATAGGCACGCGAGAGCCTGTCAGTGCGGCTGTCGACATCGCGCGCTTCGGCGATCACCCATTGATCGCCCAGTTGATTCTGCAAATCGCGCCTGAAGCGCTCACGGTCGACGCCGCGTTGAAGTTGCAGGTCCACGCGCGAAAGCTTGCCCGCCATGCCGAACTTCCATTGAACAGCGGCGATATCCATGATCCCGAGTCGTTGACCCGGCCGCGTTCTCGCGATGCCGCCGGCCACGCGCAGCTGCACGACAGACGTGCCGTTGCGCAGCGTGAGCTCATCGCCCGCTTTGGCGCCTAGCCATTGCTGTGCGGCGGTGGAAAGAAAAATCGTGTCGGACGCGAGCGCGTCGAAGGGCCGCTCGGGTGACGGCACGCCGGTCAGGTCTGGCGCAATGCGGCTCGCCCGGAATACGTCGATGCCGAGCACCGGCAAAGTGGCGTTATGGTCAGTCACGCTGACGTCCAGCGCGAGAACCGGACTCGCAATCGCGACGCCTGCGGTTGTGGCGAGGCGAGGGTAAACCGACTCGTCGACGAAAGCTCGAACGCCGCGTACTTGCAGATCCGCCTGGCCGGAGAGGCTGCGCGCGGCGGCGGAAAATTCGTTGAAGGCCGCGCTGTTGATCAGTTGCACCGCATAGCCGAGCGCCACGCCTAGCGCGATCGTTGCGAGCGCAACGATCGCGCGGCCGCGTTGACTGCGCCATTCGGCGCCAAGCAGCCAGCGCGTCAGCGTCCGATGCCCGTGCGTGCGCGCTGGACGGCGCCGGTCAGCGGGCGTCATCGGTTGATCGGGTAGGCGGCTGTATGCGGTCTTGCGCGCGTGAAAACACCGGCGTTTTCAATGTGGGCGCAGGATGCAAGCCGCCTCCGCTGAGAATGAGCACGCGGTCGGCAACGGCCGCAGCGGCCTCGGAGTGGGTGACCATCATCGTGGCCGCACCGGTCGCCTTGCTTTGGGCGCGAAACAGCGTGAGCACGCCATGCGCGGTATCGGGGTCGAGGTTGCCCGTCGGTTCGTCGGCGAGAATCAAGGCGGGGCGATGCACGAGGGCACGCGCGATGGCAACGCGTTGCAGTTCGCCGCCCGACAGTTGCCGCGGGAAATCGTCGCCGCGGCCTTCGAGTCCCACGGACGCGAGCATCTCGCGCGCGGCGGCAACCGGCAATTCATTGAGGAGCAAAGGCAACGCGACATTCTGCGCAAGCGTCAGATGAGGCAGCACGTGAAAGGCCTGAAACACGAAGCCGAGCTTATGCCGGCGCAAACGCGTTGCGGCATTGTCGTCCAGACGCGAGACCGCAGCGCCGCCAATCATCACTTCTCCGCTGTCCGCACGGTCGAGACCGGCAATCAGATTGAGCAGCGTCGATTTGCCGACGCCGGAGTCGCCCATGATCGCCACGAATTCTCCGGGCGCGAGCGCGAAGTCGAGATCCGCCAGCACGATGCGGCCGGCGCCGTATGCCTTGCTGAGTCCGCGGCACTCGAGCGCGGGAACGACACCTTCGTCAAGAAACGGCATGCAGGGTCCGCAAGATGTGGCCGAAGGACCGCGTTTCACTTCTCTGAAGCGCGCCGCTTTCGGCCCGTTGAGCGCTGAGTATATTCGGCTTCTGTAAGGTGCGTGGGGGCACCGGCCCGCTGCGCGAGCGGCCGCTCCCGGCGCGCGGTTGCTGGGAGCGGGACCGACAATGGGCTCTTCGCCGCCGGCAAAAATATTTCTGACCGATTCAGGGAAAGGGCGCCGGCGGCCGCGCAACAAGACCCCACAAAGCCGTATCCGCGACCCAGCCGCATGCCGAGCATGCGAATGCGGGACAAACCCGGACAGATCTTCTCCCGAATCATGGGCAAAAGACGGCTTTTTGCTGCAATTGCACGGTACCGCAGCGGGCGGTTCACTCATTGTGCGGATGCACATTTTTATTTATCCCGCAAGGGGCAGAGTTCGCCAACGCGCATTGACCAGCCCTTTCGCGCAATGCTGCGATGCAAAATTATTCTTATCTTGGTACTCTCCCACCCTTGCCGTTCGACTGCGGGTAAACGTGAACTCCGGCAATCGCACGTTCACCTTCCCGCCCCATTTAAAGCCTACATGTTCGTTTCAATGCTTTCTAAATAGAAAGCATTGAAGCGGCGTTTTGTACCTCAAAGCTCCCGACAGCGCCTATGCCATTGCCTCTTCTCAGTCTTCTCATCTGGATCCCAATCGTCGCCGGCCTCGTGGTATTGCGCGCCGGCTCGGACACCTCACGCGGTCGGACGCGATGGCTCGCCTTGATCGGCGCGATCGCGGGCTTCGTGCCGGTCGTTCCGCTCGTGGCGAATTTCCGCAACGACGTGACGTCGATGCAGTTCGTCGAAAACATCAGGTGGTCGCCGACGTTCGACATTGCGTGGCACGTGGGCGTCGACGGCATTTCGCTCTGGCTTGTCGCGCTGACCGCGCTGACGACGATCATCATCGTGATCGCTTCGTGGGAGTCGATCACCGGGCGAACCGCGCAGTACTTTGGCGCGTTTCTAATGTTGTCGGGTTTCATGCAAGGCGTCTTCACTTCGCTCGACGGCATGCTGTTCTTCGTCTCGTTCGAGGCCACGTTGATTCCGCTTTACCTGCTGATAGGCACATGGGGGCAATCCAACCGTTCCTACGCCGCGGTGAAGTTCTTCTTCGTATCGTTTCTCGGCTCGCTGATGATGCTGATGTCGATGCTGTATCTCTACAGCCAGACGCATAGCTTCGACCTTGCGTTGTGGCGCGAAACGCGACTCGGCACCATGCCGCAAGTTTTGATCTTTCTCGGCTTTCTCGCGGCATTTGGCGTGAAAGTGCCGATGTGGCCGCTGCATACGTGGTTGCCCGACGTACACCTCGACGGCCCCACTGGTGCGGCAGTGATGATCGGCATGCTGAAGCTCGGCGGCTACGGCCTGCTGCGCTTCGCATTGCCGATCGCACCGCAGGCAAGCCACTTTTTTGCACCGATGATGATCACGCTCTCGCTCGTCGCCGTCGTCTACGCGAGCCTGCTCGCGCTCGTGCAGACCGACATGCGCCGCCTGCTTGCCTACTCGACGGTGGCGCACATGGGGCTCGTCACGCTGGGGCTTTTCGTTTTCAACCGTATCGGCCAGGCCGGAGCGGTTGTGCAGATGCTGTCGTATGGTGTCGTGTCGGGCGCCATGCTGTTGTGCACGGGCATGCTCTACGATCGCACGAAGACCGCAGCTATTGACGGGTACGGTGGCGTGGCGAACACCATGCCGCGTTTCGCCGCATTCGTGATGTTGTTCTCGATGGCCAATATCGGTCTGCCCGGCACCTCGGGTTTTGTCGGCGAGTTCATGGTGTTGATGGGCACGGTCCGCTTCAACTTCTGGATCGGCGCGATAGCGGCCTCGACGCTGATTCTGAGCGCAGCCTATACGTTGTGGATGTATAAGCGCGTGGTTTTCGGCGCGATCGCAAATGCGCGAGTCGCCGCATTGAAGGACCTCGGCAAGCGCGAGCTCGTGCTGCTGGGCGCGATGGCGTTGCTCGTGCTCGCAATCGGAGTCGATCCCAAGCCTTTTACCGATGCGATCGATCCGTCCGTGGGTACGCTGCTCGCGCAATCGGAGCGTTCCACCCGTCCTGCGGAGTCGGCGCCCGTCGAGGGCAGTCAGCATCTGCAAGCGGCGGCGCCCGCAGCGGCTACTGCGACTGCGCACACGCCGGGGTGAGGGCGGTCTGCCAACGTGATGCTGCTTCGCGCCCGGTGAAAGCGCGCGCATAATGGCCGCGCATGCCCAACGCCGCGCGAAGCGCGCTTTTCAAGCAGTCACGCAAAGGAGAGCCTATGAGTCAGCAAAAGCCTGTCGAGTACGCTGCAGCGTCGCAGGAAGTGAAAGCAGTCTACGACGACATCAAGGAGACGCGCCAGGTCGACGACGTCAACAACTTCTGGAAGTACATCGCGCAGCATCCGCCGACTCTCGCCCGCACGTGGGACAGCCTGAAGGAAGTCATGGCGCCGGGCGCACTCGATCCGCTGGTGAAAGAGTTGCTGTACGTTGCCGTGAGTGTGACGAACAACTGCGGCTATTGCGTCGCGAGCCACACGGCCGCCGCTCGCCGTGCAGGCATGACCGACGACATGTTCGGCGAGCTGCTTGCCATAGTTGGCATGGCTAACGAAACCAACCGCCTCGCGGTAGGCTATCGGGTCCCGATCGACGCAGCGTTCGAATAGCCCGGTCTCAAGCCGCGCGCCGCCAGGCGGACAACACACGGGGCAGGTCCTCCATGTCCCTGAACACCTGAACCACGCCGACCGCACGCAATGCGTCGGCGCTGCTGTGCCCCAGTTCGTTCGGACAATAGCCGAACACCGTCGCGCCCGCGGCGACCCCGGCCTTCGCGCCCGTCACCGTGTCTTCCACAACGGCACAGCGAGCCGGTTCGACTTTCAGCGCCGCTGCCGCCGCCAGATACACATCCGGAAACGGCTTGCTGTGCGGCATTTCGTGGCCGCTAAAGATGCGCCCTTCGAAGCACTCCAGAATGCCCGCCTTGTTCAGCTGCAATTCCACCTTGATGCGGTCTGCGCCGGATGCGACAGCAATGCGCCCATTCAAGCCGTCGTGAAGCGAGCGTACCGCGGTAGCGGCACCCGGAATGGCGGTCAATTCTTTGTCGAGCGCAGCATTGCGGCGCTCACGGAATTGCATCAACCAGTCGGCCGTAATCGCAACGCCCGTGCGTGCTTCGATCAACGGTGCTTCGTCTCTCACCGCCTTGCCGACGAAAATCCGCATGGTTTCCTCAACGCTCAATTGCCAGCCCAGCTCGCCGAGCATCTCGGTGAGCACGCGGTTGGTAATCGGTTCTGAGTCGACGAGTACGCCGTCGCAGTCGAAGAGTACGGCGTCGAAGGGAAAATCGGCCATCGGGCAGGGTACGGAAAGAGTCGCGGAACCGGCAAGGATACCTCAAGGGACCGCGGCAGTCCCGGCAAGCTGCGCCCATCGACGCATTCGGCGATCAAGAATTAAGGGCACGCATATGACGACCGCTGCCGATTGGCGATCCAATCGCGTAACCGTTTCAGACGCTGCGGTGGCGGCGCCCCCGCGGGGGATAGCTCGCACAGGCCGCGCGGCACGACGAATGCTGCTTCAGGCGAACGTACTTCGCAGAGCGCGCGGCCTTGAGGCCGGCGCGCCGCGACCCGTCACCTATCGAGGACTTTGCCATGACAGTGAAGCTCAAACCGATCGCCCAGCAGGTCGTCGTCATTACCGGTGCAACGAGCGGCATTGGTCTTGCGACCGCACGCCTCGCTGCGAGCAGAGGCGCGCGCCTGATGCTGATTGCGCGCGACGAGGAGGCGCTCGCAACACTCGCCACGCAACTGCGGGACCAGGGCGCGCTCGTCGAATATGCCGTCGCCGACGTGGGCAATGCCGCGCAGCTGCAGGCGGCGGCGGATCAGGCCATCGCACGTTTCGGCGGATTCGACACGTGGGTCAACAACGCGGGCACGTCGATCTTCGGACGTTGCCCGGATGTGCCCATCGACGAGCAGAAGGCGTTGTTCGAGACGAACTTCTGGGGTGTCGTGCAAGGGTCGATGATTGCGCTTGCGCATCTCAAGCAGCAGGGCGGTGCGCTCATCAATCTCGGCAGCGAGTTGTCCGATATCGCCTTGCCGTTGCAGGCCGCTTACGTCGCGTCGAAGCATGCCGTGAAGGGTTATACCGACGCGTTGCGCATGGAATTGATCGAAGAGCGCGCGCCGGTCTCAGTCACCTTGATCAAACCGTCGGGCATTCATACGCAGTTCGTCGAGCACGCGCGCAATCACCTCGACGTGCAGCCCAAGCTGCCGCCGCCGGTCTATGCACCGGACATTGTCGCGAAGGCGATCCTGCATGCGGCGAGCACGCCAGTTCGCGATCTCTATGTGGGCGGTGCATCGGCAGCCATGGTGACGTTCGCGCGTCGGGCGCCGAGTCTTTATGACCGCGTGATGAGCCGCTTCGGCATATCTTCGCAACGCACGAATGAACCGCCGCGCACCCCATCCGGCAATCATGGCGCCGATGGCGCATTGCGCGAGCGTTCGGTGCAGAAGCGCCGTGTGCTGGAGTCCAGTCTCTACACGCAGGCGTCGATGCATCCGCGGCAGACTGCGTTGCTCGCTGCCGGCGCCGCGGCGGTGTGGATGCTCGCGCGCTACGTGAAGTCGTCGCATGCGGGGCGCGTGTGAGCGGCGTGCCGCGTTCTGCGGTTCATATAGCGGGAAAAGGGTGCCCCGCGCATGCACAAAAGCAGTGCTGACACACCGCTGATGCAGCCGCGGCGCAACCCTTCGTGGTCCGATGCAATCCGGCAGCAGGTCCGCTAACCTGGCGAGCTGCTTAGCCTCCTCCGCCGTTGGGCGTTGCCACGGTCAGCTTGTTGGATACCGATTTCACGCCGGCTACGCTCTTCGCCGCGTCCTCGGCCTGAGGAATCTGCGCGGCGTCAGGCACTGTTCCTGTCAACGTGACTGCGCCGCCGCGAGCCCGAACATATACGTTCGACACGTCGAAGCCTTGAGTCTTCGAGAGCGCTTTACGCACGTCGAGACCGAGCTTGCGGTCCGCTTTTTTCACCGTTTTTGTGCGCGAAGTCGTGGACGCGGTCGTGCCGGAGTCTGTCGCGTCGCTCGATTGCGCATAAGCACTCGACACCGTCGCGAGACACAATGCAATGCCGAGCGCCTTCAAAAGATTGACTGTTTTCACGTTTCTCCATCCTTGAAAAGTTAATGTCGTTCGTTGCATGCAAGAAACCTCACGCCTGCCCGGCGCGCTTAAACAATAGTCCAGCACGCGCGCTCATGCTGGAAAAACTGGCTCTCGCGAGCACTCATCCGCTTGAGCGCAAGCCGATCCGTTCAGGCCTGCTAATTGCACCGGCCGGGTCGCCGTGCATGAGCGTCAATCGGTCTGCATAAACGGTCTTTGCGGGCATGCAGCCGTACGCGATTCGCGGTTTGGCATTAAGCTCTGAGCGCGAGCCGTGCGTGGCATCGCGCGGTATCCGCTGCAGTGAACGATGCGTTGCGAACAACCTGAATGCGATTGCCAACTTAAGAGGAGTCAGCCATGAAGCGCATTGCCATGAAACAGATCATGCTCGGCCTTGTAGCAGCGGCGCTGCTAGCGGGAGGCGTGCCACTAGCAGCCGCACAAACCACGACCGACACTGACGCGCAAACTGCTCAACCCGGCGCGACGGGCACCGCCAAGCCGACCAAAGCCGAACGCAAAGCGGCACGCAAGCAGGCTCGGGCGAAAAAGAACGCGGAGTTGAAGAAGCTCGAAGATGCCGGCTATCAGCCCTCGCGCAACGACCCTAACTATCCGAACGACCTTCAGAAGGCGCAGAAGAAGGCTGGCATCGGCACGGGCGCGAGCCAGTAGGATTAACCCGTAATCGTCGGAGCCGTGCCGCGCGAGAGTCGTGCTGCACGGCGCAAACTGATCCCCGCATACAAGCGCCGCTATGATCCGTTCACGCGCGGTGGATGGCGCCGCCGTTTTGTCCGAGTTATGGCGCAGCCCAATAACCACGTGGCTTTGCACACCGTGCGCAACCGGACAGATGCCGGTCGCGGCAACCGGACAGCCGACTTGCCGATGCGTTGTTGCAGCGCGGAACGCCACCCCTCATATTCCCACGCCCTTTTTGCGGCGTGAAACCCTTCATTTGCCTTGGAACGACATCGCCGTAAGCCGCACGCCATATCGCCGAAACCCTTGCCCAGCAAGGATCCGAGCGGGACGCAACAGTGCGCGTGCGACATGGGTGTCGTATTTCCACATGTGGTTGTCGCAAATAGTCGGCTAGGCGTACTTTTTTCTGGCAACTATGTATGCACAGCGCGGACGGCGTCCGCCACGCAGCTTTGCATAAGATCGGAGCAGGTGCTTTGCTCGAACTCAGGTCGACAGCGTTGCATGGGACCGGAGTAAGTGCTTCGCACTAACTCCGGTCGACAAAGGAGAGCATTTCAATGAATTCCCCCAAGGTCGTGGTTGAAGGGCTGTGCAAGGTGTTCGGCACTAACCCGAAACAGGCGCTCGGCATGCTCGCAGGAGGCGCTACGAAAGAAGAGGTATTCGCGCGCACCGGCCAGATCGTCGGCGTTCACAACGTTTCCTTCGAAGTCAAGGAAGGCGAGATCTTCGTGCTGATGGGCCTCTCCGGCTCGGGCAAGTCGACACTGATTCGCCTCATCAACCGGCTGGTGGAACCGTCGGCAGGCAAGGTGCTGATCGACGGGCGCGACGTGGCCAGCGTGCCGCGCTCCGAATTGACGGCGCTGCGTCGCAAGGACATGAGCATGGTGTTCCAGTCCTTCGCGCTGATGCCGCAACGCACGGTGCTGTCCAACGCGGCCTTCGGGCTCGAGGTGGCGGGCGTGGGCCGCAAGGAGCGCGAGGCGCGCGCGATGACCGTGCTCGAGCAGGTCGGCCTCGCGCCCTTCGCGCAAAAGCTTCCCGCGCAGCTGTCGGGCGGCATGCAGCAGCGCGTGGGCCTCGCACGGGCGCTGGCGGTCAACCCCTCGCTGATGATCATGGACGAAGCGTTTTCCGCGCTCGATCCGCTCAAGCGCAAGGAAATGCAGAACGTGTTGCTGGATCTGCAACGCGAGCAGCAGCGCACCATCCTGTTCGTGTCTCACGATCTCGAAGAGGCCATGCGCATCGGTACACGCATCGCGATCATGGAAGGCGGCAAGGTGGTGCAGATCGGCACCCCGCAGGAGATCATCACCAACCCCGCCGACGATTACGTCCGCGCGTTCTTCGAAGGCATCGATACAAGCCGCTATCTGACGGCGGGCGATCTGATGCAGACCGATGCGGTGCCGCTCATGCATTCGCACTCGCCGCAGATCGACGCCTCCAGCGTGGCGGCGACGCTGAACGGCAGCGCCGAATACGCGTTCGTGCTCGACGGCGAGCGCAAGTTTCGCGGCTTCGTGTGCCGCGACGAAGCAGGCAATGCGTCGCCGAAACTGAATTACGTCGAGTGCATCCGACGTACCACGCCGCTAGACGATGTGGTCCAACGCGTGGTCGCGAGCCGCGCTCCCTTGCCGGTCGTCGAAGCGGACGGCTCCTACTGTGGTTCGGTCAACAAGACGAACGTGCTGCACGTTCTCACGCGCCATCGAGGTTCCCATGTCTGAAATCATTCCACTTGGCGCCTGGGTCGATCACGGCGTTCACTATCTTCTGGACCACGACGCAAAGACTTTCGATTCCATCGGCAAGATGATCGAGAGTTTCGCGGCTGTCGTCGAGCACAGTCTGCAAGCGGTGCCGATGTGGGCGCTGATGGCATTTTTCGTCGGCATCGGCTTGTGGCGGGTGGGTTGGCGGTTCGCGCTTTTCACCTTGCTCGCCATGTTGCTCATCTACGGCACAGGCTTCTGGGATCAGATGGTGATCACGCTCGGCCTCACGCTCTCGTCCACCTTCATCAGCCTCGTGCTCGGCGTGCCGCTCGGCATCTGGACCGCGAAGAGCCGCACCGTCGAAATGATGGTGCGCCCGGTGCTCGATCTGATGCAGACCATGCCTGCATTCGTCTATCTGATTCCGGCCGCCATGTTGTTCGGTCTTGGCCGCGTGCCCGGCATTCTGTCCACTGTGATCTTCGCGATGCCCCCTGCTGTGCGTCTCACGTCGCTCGGCATCAAGCATGTGAACCGCGAAATTGTCGAAGCAGGGCAGGCGTTCGGCTGCACGCCGTGGCAACTACTGTACAAGGTGCAGTTTCCGAACGCACTGCCGTCGATCATGACCGGTGTCAACCAGACCATCATGATGGCCTTGTCGATGGTGATCATCGCGTCGATGGTGGGCGCAGGCGGTCTCGGCAACGACGTGCTCGCCAGCATTCAGCGCCTCGACATCGGGCTCGGCTTCGAGAGCGGATTGTCGGTGGTGATGCTCGCGATCATTCTGGACCGCATCACCGAGAGTTTTGGCCGCTCGCCGGGCATGGCACGTGCGCCGCTGTTCTCGGGGTTGCGCAATCTCATGAAGGTGCGCCGCGCGCCGGCGGCGCAGCACAGCTGAGCCGCCCATGAAGCGCGACGCGATCACCCAGCTCGAGGCGCCATCCGATTCGCCGCTTTCACGGCTCGCGCACGTCGGCTTCCTGACGTTGCCGAACTTTTCGATGATCGCGTTCACGAGCGCGGTCGAGGTGCTGCGCATGGCCAACTACGTGGGCCGCGCGGAGCACTACACGTGGTCCGTCATCACGCCTGACGGCGAGCCGGCGCGAGCGAGCAACGGCATCACGGTGAAGCCCACCGTGACGCTCGCGCAAGCCGGCATGCCGGACGTGCTGATCGTCTGCGCCGGCTGGCACGTGCGCGATTACGTGGACGACACGGTGATCGCACTGCTGCGCGAAGTCGCGGCTCAGGGCATACCGCTTGGCGGCATCTGCACCGGACCCTACGCGCTCCTCGCCGCAGGCTTGCTCGACGGCTATCGCTGCACGGTGCATTGGGAAGACATGTCGCCGCTGCACAAGAGCTATCCGCATGTGCGTTTCGCCGACGAACTCTTTGTGATCGACCGCGATCGCATGACCTGCACGGGCGGCACCGCGCCGCTCGATCTGATGCTGAATCTGGTCGGTATGCGTCTCGGCCATGCGGTGGCCGCGCAGGTGTCCGAGCAGTTCATCGTGGAGAGGATTCGCGGTTCGACGGACTACCAGCACATTCCCGTCGATGCACGCGTCGGCTTCACACGCGCCGAGCTGATCGAAGTCGTGCGGCTGATGGAGGCGAACATCGAAGAGCCGCTCTCGCTCGACGAACTCGCGCGGCTCGTGCATCTCTCTCAGCGGCATTTGCAGCGTATGTTCAAGATGTTCCTGAGCGTGTCGCCGACGCACTATTACCTGACGCTGCGTCTGCGGCGCGCACGTGAACTGCTGCGCAACACCGATGCCTCGATTGCACGCGTCACGGCGGTCTGCGGATTTCATTCGCCGTGCCATTTCAGCAAGGCATATCGCGCGCAGTTCGGTCATGCGCCGAGCGTCGAGCGGCGGCTGTCGGCATAACAATACCCGTCACGTATCAACCACCCTGAGACCCTGAGGAACCGCCATGAAACGTTTGTGGGCTGCGTCGTTGTGCGCGCTGTCTGTATCGTCCGTCACTTCCGTTGTAGCCGCCGAACCCGCGGCCTGCCGCGACGTCCGCTTTGCCGACGTCGGCTGGTCCGACATTGCAGCCACGACCGGGCTTGCGTCGACGGTGCTCGAGGGACTTGGCTACAAGCCGACCAAGACGATTGCATCGGTGCCGATCACCTTCGCCGGTGTGAAGAGCAAGCAGATCGACGTATTCCTCGGCTACTGGTCGCCGACCATGGACCCGATGATCGACCCGTTCAAAAAGGCGGGCCAGGTGAGTGTGCTGCCGACACCGAACCTGACGGGCGCGAAATACACGCTGGCGGTGCCCGATTACGCGTACCAGGCAGGCATCAAGTCGTTCGCCGACATCGCGAAGAACTACGACAAGCTTGGCGGCAAGATCTATGGCATCGAGCCGGGTAACGACGGCAATGCGCTCATCAAGAAGATGATCGACACGAACCAGTATGGACTGGGCAAGTTCAAGCTCGTGGAGTCGAGCGAGGCCGGCATGCTGGTCGAGGTGAACCGCGCGATCCGCGACAAGAAACCGATCGTGTTCCTCGGCTGGGAGCCGCATCCGATGAACGTGCAGATGAAGATCGACTACCTGTCCGGCGGCGACGACGTCTTCGGTCCGAACTACGGCGAAGCAAAAGTGATGACGGTTACGCCGACCGATTATTCGACGCGCTGCCCGAACGTCGCGAAACTGGTGTCGAATCTGCACTTCACGACGGATATCGAGAACCACGTGATGCTGCCGATCATGAACAAGGTCGATCCGAACAAGGCCGCGCGCGAGTGGCTGAAGGCGAACCCCGCGGTACTCGACCAGTGGCTCGCGGGCGTCAAGACGTTCGACGGCAAGGATGGTTTGCCGGCTGTGAAGGCGTATGTGGCAGGAAAGTGATGGATGAGTTTTCGCGCCGCGCGCTGCGGCGCGAAGCTCCTGCAGCGGAATGCAATTCACGGGTCAACTGCAGATTCGACCCATGAATAAAGGGCTCAAATCAAAGGCCGCGATTAAAGCCCTTGGATCAGGGCATCAAATCGCCTGAGCCCGCCCCGGAAACGTCTCGTCATAATCCGCACCGGATTCTGCTTCAGCTGCCGTGCCGCGCTGCTCGCGGTACATCATCGGCGGCAGGCCGAATTGTTTGCGAAATTCGCGGCCCAGATGCGACGCATCGGAAAAGCCGCAGCTCGACGCAATATCGGCCACGGTCTTGTCCGAACTCGTCAGCAACCACGCGGCGGTGCGCAAGCGCACCTGCTTCGCGTAAGCCTGCGGCGCCTTGCCGGTTTCAGCCTTGAAAAGCCGCTCCAGCTGACGCGGCGACAGATCGAGCTTGCGCGCCAGTTCCTCGAGCGAGAGGGAACGTCCCACGTGCTGTTCCATCAGCAGGATCGCGCGCTTGACCTTGGGATGCGTGGCGGGTGCGAGCCCTGGCGGATGAGGCTGCGGCGCGTTGCCTTTCTGCATGTCGTCGACGAGCAGAATGCGCAGCGCTTTCTGCACGGTCGCGGTTTCGAAGTGGCGCAGCAGGATGGCCGCGGCCACGTCGATCGACGCCCGGCCGCCGGAACACGTAATGCGCCGCCGGTCGATTACGAAGAGCCGGTCGGCTACCAGCGACTCTTCATTCACCGCCGGAAAACGCTCGATGAAATCCCAGTAGTGAAACCAGCTCACGCAGATGCGATAACCGTCCAGCACGCCCGCGCGCATGAGCGAAAAGACGCCCGTGCACATGCCGACGAGTGTCGCATCCGTCGCCGCAGCGCGCCGGATAAACGCGAGCGTCGCGTCGCTCGCAGCCGGTCCCGAATGCAGCAACCCGCCCACTACGACCACGTAATCGAACGGCTCGGCGGTGTCGAAGGTTTCCCAAGGCGTGATCTGAATGCCGCAGCTCGCGCGCACCGGAGCAAGGGTTTCCCCTATGACGCTCCATGAGCAGCGCACCGGTTTGCTGAAATCGCCTTCGTCCGCGGACAGACGCAGCAGGTCGACGAAACCTGAGAACGCCGTCAGCGTGAAGTTCGGCAGAAGAATGATGCCGAAGCGGATGCGCTGCTTGGGCGCACCGTCGATGGATTGAAGGGGAAGCGATTCAGCGGAGTTCATGCAATGCAGCCGGAGCGAGAAAGGGGTTAAGCCAAGCATAGCACCGGGTCCCGGCGCGGCATGCATCGTAATGCCCGCGGCCCGGCCCGGCAACCGGAACTGCCGCCGCCAACGCAGTACCTGTCGAAAATACGTCAGAAGCTTTCGCAAATGCGCCGCCGCGCTTGGCGCGCCCGGCGTCTGGCGCCACTATCCCACTGCCATGCCGTTTTTATTCTATCGATTCAATTTGACGTGCGGTGCAATAGGGCCTGTTCCAAGGTAAATCCCGCCACCCCAAGTATTGCAACGCACAAGGCACGCCATGAACGTCAGCGTCTTCGATCTCTTCAAGATCGGTATCGGTCCTTCAAGCTCGCACACGGTCGGGCCGATGATCGCTGCTTGCCGTTTTGCGTCGCATATCGAAGATGCCAATCTGCTCGCCTTCGTGCGCCGCGTGAAGGTCGAACTGTTCGGCTCGCTGGGCGCGACCGGCAAGGGCCACGGCACCGACAAGGCGGTATTGCTCGGACTCGAAGGCAATCTGCCCGAACTGATCGACCCCGACGTGATCGAGCCGCGCCTTGCCGCGATTCGCGAGACGAAGCAGCTTGCGCTCCTCGGTAAGCACACGGTCAAATTCGACGAGCGCGAGCACCTCGGCTTCTTCCGCAAGCTGATGCCGGGCGCGCCGGGCTCGAGCATCGTGCATCCGAACGGCATGCGCTTTCAGGCTTTCGACGAAAACGGGCAACTGCTCGTCGAAAAAGAGTATTACTCGATTGGTGGCGGCTTCGTGGTGAATCGCGAGGGCGACCGCGTGAACGGCGTGCGCGCCGGCGCCGAAGTGCCGTACCCGTTTCGCACCGGCGACGATCTGATGCGCGTGTGCCGGGAGAGCGGCCTGTCCATCGCACAGGTCACGCTGGAAAACGAATGCGCCGCGCGGCCCGAAAGCGAAGTGCGAGAAGGACTGCTCGCCATCTGGCGCACGATGGCGGCTTGCGTCGAACGCGGCTGCAAGGTGCGCGGCGAACTGCCCGGCCCGATGCATGTGAAGCGCCGCGCCGCCGACCTCTCTGCGCAGTTGCGTTCGCGCTCGGAAGAGTCGCTGCGCGATCCGCTTTCCATGCTCGACTGGGTCAATCTCTACGCGATGGCGGTCAACGAGGAAAACGCTGCAGGCGGCCGCGTCGTCACCGCACCCACCAACGGCGCGGCCGGCGTGATTCCCGCCGTGCTGCACTACTACGTGAAGTTCATGCACGCGTCGAACGACGAAGGCATTGTCAACTTCCTGCTGACGGCGGCGGCGATCGGCATCATCTATAAAGAAACCGCCTCGATTTCAGGCGCCGAAGTCGGCTGCCAGGGCGAAGTCGGCGTGGCCTGCTCGATGGCTGCCGCAGCGCTCGCGGCCGTCATGGGCGGCACGCCCACGCAGGTTGAAAACGCCGCTGAAATCGGCATGGAGCACAACCTCGGCATGACCTGCGATCCCGTTGGCGGACTCGTGCAGATTCCCTGCATCGAGCGCAATGCAATGGGCGCGATCAAGGCGATCAACGCAGCCCGTATGGCGATGAAGGGCGACGGCCAGCACTACGTGTCGCTCGATAACGTCATCAAGACGATGCGCGAAACCGGCGCGGACATGAAGACGAAATATAAGGAAACGTCGCGCGGCGGACTCGCCGTGAACGTCATCGAATGTTGAACCCCGCTTTGCATATTTCATGAAGCACCTGGCAGCAAGCACCGACAGTACCCACAAGGATCAATGATGAGCCGCTATTCGATATTCAGCCTGTTGCGCAACGGGATGTCGTATCACGAGAACTGGGAGCGACAGTGGAAGAGTCCCGAGCCCAAACGCGAGTACGACGTGGTGATCGTGGGCGGCGGCGGGCACGGTCTCGCCACGGCCTATTACCTCGCGAAGGAACACGGCGTGCGCAATGTCGCCGTGCTCGAGAAGGGCTGGATCGGCGGCGGCAATACGGCGCGCAATACGACCATCGTGCGCTCGAATTATCTGTGGGACGAATCGGCTGCACTCTATGAAAAGGCCATGAAGTTGTGGGAAGGCCTCTCGCAGGACCTGAACTATAACGTGATGTTCAGCCAGCGCGGCGTGATGAATCTCGCGCACACGCTGCAGGACGTGCGCGACACGGAGCGCCGTGTGAATGCGAACCGGCTCAACGGCGTCGATGCGGAGTTCCTCACGCCGGCACAGATCAAGGAACTCGAGCCGACCATCAATCTGAACAGCCGCTATCCGGTGCTCGGTGCATCGATCCAGCGGCGCGGGGGCGTCGCGCGTCACGACGCGGTGGCGTGGGGCTTCGCGCGCGGCGCGGACCAGGCCGGCGTCGACATTGTGCAGAACTGCCAGGTAACGGGCATTCGCCGCAACGGCAGCCAGGTGACGGGCGTCGATACGACGAAGGGTTTCATCAAGGCGAAGAAGGTCGCCATCGTCGCGGCGGGCAACACGTCCACGCTCGCCGATATGGCCGGCGTGCGCCTGCCGTTGGAAAGCCACCCGCTGCAGGCACTCGTGTCTGAGCCGATCAAGCCGGTGGTCAATACCGTCGTGATGTCGAACGCGGTGCATGCGTATATCAGCCAGTCCGACAAGGGCGATCTGGTGATCGGCGCGGGCGTCGACCAGTACACGGGTTTCGGTCAGCGCGGCAGCTTCCAGATTATCGAAGGCACCCTCGAAGCCATTGTCGAAATGTTCCCGGTGTTCTCGCGCGTGCGCATGAACCGTCAGTGGGGCGGCATTGTCGACGTGTCGCCGGACGCCTGCCCGATCATCAGCAAAACCGATGTGAAGGGCCTCTACTTCAATTGCGGCTGGGGCACGGGCGGTTTCAAGGCGACGCCGGGTTCGGGTTGGGCCTACGCGTACACCATCGCCAGGGACGAGCCGCACGAACTGAATGCACCGTTCTCGCTGGACCGCTTTTATACCGGCCATCTCATCGACGAACACGGCGCTGCCGCCGTCGCCCACTAACGCACTAGAGCCAGAGAGACCTAATCATGCTGCTGATCGAATGCCCCTGGTGCGGGCCACGCGCCGAAACCGAATTTTCCTGCGGCGGCGAAGCGGACATCATGCGCCCGCTCGACTCCGAAAAACTCACCGACAAGGAATGGGGCGACTACCTGTTCATGCGCAAGAATCCGCGCGGCGTGCATCGTGAGCAATGGATGCATACGCAAGGTTGCCGCCGCTGGTTCAAGGCGCAGCGCGACACGGTGAGCTACGAGATCCAGGGTTACGAGACGTTCGACCGTCCGCTGCTCAAGATGGATAGCAACGAGGGCAAGGCACAAGAGGGCAAGACGCAATGAGCCAGAAAGACCGACTCCCGAATGGCGGGCGCATCAACCGCGCATTGCCGCTCACGTTTACATTCAACGGCCGCCAGTATCAGGGCTATCAGGGCGACACGCTCGCCTCCGCGCTGCTCGCGAACGGGCTGCGTTTCGTCGCGCGCAGCTGGAAATATCACCGGCCGCGCGGCATCGTGACCGCAGGCGTGGAAGAGCCGAATGCCGTTGTGCAGCTCGAAACGGGCGCGTATACCGTGCCGAACGCGCGCGCCACCGAAGTCGAGCTGTATCAGGGGCTTGTGGCGAACAGCGTGAATGCGAAGCCGAGCATCGAGAAGGATCGCATGGCGGTCAATCAGAAGATTGCGCGCTTCATTCCCGCGGGCTTCTACTACAAGACGTTCATGTGGCCGCGCAAGTTCTGGCCGAAATACGAGGAAGTCATCCGCGACGCGGCGGGCCTCGGCAAGGCGCCCGAACAACTCGACGCCGATCGCTACGACAAGTGCTTCGCGCATTGCGACGTGCTGGTGGTCGGCGGCGGACCGACGGGTCTCGCGGCCGCGCATGCGGCGGCGCTCTCCGGCGCGCGCGTCACGCTCGTCGACGATCAGCCCGAACTGGGCGGCTCGCTGCTGTCGTGCCGCGCCGAGATCGACGGCAAGCCGGCTTTGCAATGGGTACACAAGATCGAAGACGAACTGCGGCAAATGCCCGACGTGAAGATCCTGTCGCGCAGCACTGCGTTCGGCTATCAGGATCACAACCTCGTCACGGTGACGCAGCGTCTCACCGACCATCTGCCTGTGTCGCAACGCAAGGGCACGCGCGAACTGATGTGGAAAATCCGCGCCAAACGCGTGATTCTCGCGACCGGTGCGCATGAGCGGCCGATCGTCTTCGGCAACAACGATCTGCCCGGCGTGATGCTCGCGTCGGCCGTGTCGACGTATCTGCATCGCTATGCGGTGCTGCCGGGCCGCGACGCCGTCGTCTTCACGAATAACGACGACGGTTACCAATGTGCGCTCGACCTGAAGGCGGCCGGGGCGCAAGTGACGGTGATCGACCCGCGCGCGGGCGAATCGAAGGGCACGCTGCCCGCGCTCGCACGCCGCTATGGCGTCAAGGTGATCAGCGGGGCGGTCATCACCGCGGCGCACGGTAAATTGCGCGTGGCATCCGTGGATGTGGCGTCGTATGCGAATGGTCAGGTGGGCGCCAGGCAAAGCGAATTGACCTGCGACCTCGTCGCGATGTCCGGCGGCTGGAGCCCCGTGCTGCATCTGTTCGCGCAATCGGGCGGCAAGGCGCACTGGCATGATCAGAAGGCCTGTTTCGTGCCGGGCAAGGCGATGCAGGCAGAGACGAGCGTGGGCGCCTGCAACGGCGATTTCACGCTGGGGCAGGGCATCCGCTTCGCGGTCGATGCAGGCGTCGAAGCGGCGCGTGCCGCGGGTTACATCGTCAAGCGGCCGAATGCGGTGCAGGTGGCCGAGATCAGCGAAGCGAAGATGCAGCCGCTGTGGCTCGTCGGCGGCCGCGAACTCGCCACGCGCGGGGCGAAGCAGTTCGTGGACTTCCAGAACGACGTCTCCGCCGCGGACATTTTCCTTGCCGCGCGCGAAGGTTTCGAGTCGGTGGAACACGTGAAGCGTTATACCGCGATGGGCTTCGGCACCGATCAGGGCAAGCTCGGCAACATCAACGGCATGGCGATTCTCGCGCAGGCGCTCGGCAAGACGATTCCCGAAACCGGCACGACGACGTTCCGCCCGAACTACACGCCTGTGACCTTCGGCACGTTCGCAGGACGCGAGCTTGGCGAGTTTCTCGATCCGGTGCGCAAGACCGCGGTGCACGAATGGCACGTGGAAAACGGCGCGGAATTCGAGGACGTCGGCAACTGGAAGCGTCCGTGGTACTTCCCGAAGAAAGGCGAAGACCTGCATGCGGCCGTCGCGCGCGAATCGCTCGCAGTGCGTACGAGCGTCGGCATTCTGGACGCCTCGACACTCGGCAAGATCGACATTCAGGGGCCCGATTCGGCGAAGCTGCTCAACTGGGTCTATACGAATCCGTGGAGCAAGCTCGAAGTCGGCAAGTGCCGCTACGGCCTGATGCTCGACGAAAACGGCATGATCTTCGACGACGGCGTGACGGTGCGCCTCGGCGAACAGCACTACATGATGACGACCACCACCGGCGGCGCCGCGCGCGTGCTGACGTGGCTCGAGCGCTGGCTGCAGACGGAGTGGCCGGACATGCGGGTGCGTCTCGCATCGGTCACGGACCACTGGGCGACGTTCGCCGTGGTCGGCCCGAACAGCCGCAAGGTGCTGCAGAAAGTCTGTCATGACATCGACTTCGCAAACGCGGCGTTTCCGTTCATGAGCTACCGCGAAGGCACGGTAGCGGGCGCGGCCTCGCGTGTGATGCGTATCAGCTTCTCGGGCGAACTCGCCTATGAAGTGAACGTGCCGGCGAACGTCGGACGCGCGGTGTGGGAAGCGTTGATGGCCGCGGGCGCGGAATACGACATCACGCCCTACGGCACCGAAACGATGCACGTGTTGCGGGCGGAGAAGGGCTATATCATCGTCGGCCAGGATACCGACGGTTCCATGACGCCTTACGACCTCGGCATGGGCGGGCTCGTCGCGAAGTCGAAAGACTTCCTCGGCAAGCGTTCGCTCACGCGCTCGGACACCGCAAAGGCAGGTCGCAAGCAACTGGTCGGACTGCTCGCGGACGACCCGACCTTCGTGATACCGGAAGGCTCGCAAATCGTTGCGGGTCCGTTCCAGGGCGACACCGCGCCGATGCTCGGCCACGTCACGTCGAGCTACTTCAGCCCGATCCTGAAGCGCTCCATCGCGATGGCGGTCGTGAAGGGCGGACTCGACAAGATCGGCGAAACGGTCACGATCCCGCTTTCCAGCGGCAAACAGATAGCAGCGAAGATCACCAGCTCGGTGTTCTACGACAGCGAAGGAGCGCGTCAACATGTGGAATGAAACCAAAGCGGCGGCCTCGGTCGTGGATCGCGCCGTCGGCAAGCAAACCGGCGTATGGCAGGAGTCACCGCTCGTCGGTGCGGATGCGCTGCTGAAGAAGCATCAGGCGGCGGCAACCTCCGCGTTCAGGTTGGGCGAGCGGCCTTTCCTCGAACTCGTCAATGTGCGCGGCGATACGCGCGACGCCGCGTTCGTGCAGGCAGTGCAGCAGGTGCTCGGCTGCAAGCCGCCGGAAAAGCCCAACACCGTCGCGCGCGGCAACGGCTACGACATGCTGTGGCTCGGTCCCGACGAGTGGCTCGTTCGCTCGGCAACGGCGCACGATGCGGCTCGCACGGCGCCGTTGCAAGCCGCACTCGGCGCTGCGTTTGCAGGGGTTTTCGCTTCGGCGGTGGATATCGGCAGCGGCTATACGGTGCTCGAAGTCAGCGGCTCGCGCACGCGTGAAGTGCTGTCGCGCGGCTGCCCGCTCGACCTTCATCCGAAGCTGTTCGGCGAAGGGCAGTGCGCGCAGAGCCACTATTTCAAGGCATCCATCACGCTCGTGCCCACGGGCGCCGACAGTTTCGACATCGTCGTGCGCCGCAGCTTCGCGGACTACTTCGTGAAGATCATGCTCGATGCAGCCGAGCCGCTGATGTCGTGAGACAGCGAGCGGTGTTCCCCTGCACCGCTCGCGGCTTTTGCGCCGCGCGACCCTCATGACGTCCACCCGTGTCGTTACCGCGCGCCTCACCGAGCGCGCGTGTCAGCAGCGCGACGCCGATGCCGCGCTCGCGCTGCTCGATCAGAGCATGCTGCTGCGGCACCGGCGCATCGCGCTGATCCGCTATCTGCACGCGCAGCAGCTCGGCGCGCCGTTGCAGGAGCGGCATCATCAATATGTGCAGAAGATTGCCGCGCGCTTGAGTGCGGAGGCGCTCGCGCGCATTGCGGGCGCCGCGCGGGCGCGCTTGCGTCGATAGCCCGTGCCCTTCACGCCGGCACGAACGACGCGCTCGTTCCATCCGGATGGCGTATTCCTTCTATGTGGCAGCTTTATGTCGGCGTCTACTTAATGAGCCGATCGGCATATCACTTGCGGCCACCGCCGCATCTTTCAGGGGATGCCATGCCTACCGCTTCTCAGCCTCGCGCCAGTGCAGCCGCGCGACTCGAGCGTCTGCCGTTCTCGGGTTATCACCGGACCATCTTCATCATCATTGCCATTGCGTTTTTCTTCGATTCCGTCGATCTCGGCACGATGACCTTCGTGCTGGGCTCGATCAAGACCGAGTTCGGTCTTTCCACTGCAACAGCCGGGCTTGTCGCGAGTGCGAGCTTCTTCGGCATGGTGGGGGGCGCAGCGGTAGCGGGCCTGCTGGCGGATCGGTTCGGACGTCGCCCGGTTTTTCAGTGGAGCATGGTGCTGTGGGGCGTCGCGTCGTATCTATGCTCGACCGCGCACAGCGTGGAAGCGCTGATTTTCTATCGCGTGCTGCTGGGCTTCGGCATGGGCATGGAGTTTCCGATTGCGCAGACACTGCTGTCGGAATTCGTTCCCGCCTCTTCACGCGGGCGTCTGATCGCACTGATGGACGGCTTCTGGCCGCTCGGTTTCATTACGGCGGGCGTAGTGTCGTACTTCGTACTGCCGAGCTTCGGCTGGCGCACCGAGTTCGCGTTGCTCGCCATTCCGGCCGTATTCGTGCTGATCGTGCGGCGCGTCGTGCCGGAATCGCCGCGTTGGCTCGAACATCGCGGACGCCTCGGTGAGGTCGACACCATTCTCGCCGAAGTTGAAGCGAAGGTGATGAAGGCCGCGCGGCTGACTCACTTGCGCGCGCCTGTCATGCTCGCCGAACCGGTCGCGGCCAAGGGCGCCGGCGCGTTTCGCGAGATCTGGAGCGCGGCGTACCGTCGCCGCACGATCATGGTGTGGACGCTGTGGTTCTTCGCGCTGCTCGGGTTTTACGGACTGACTTCGTGGCTCGGCGCATTGATGCAGCAGGCGGGCTTTGCGGTGACGAAATCGGTGCTGTATACGGTGCTGATTTCTCTCGGCGGTATTCCGGGCTTTATCTGCGCAGCGTGGCTGGTCGAACGCTGGGGACGTAAGCCGACCTGCGTGGCGTCGCTGGCGGGCAGCGCTGTGATGGTCTATGTGTACGGACAAACCGCGCTGCATGCGCAAACGCCCACGTTGCTGATCTGCGCAGGGCTCGCGATGCAGTTCTTCCTGTTTGCGATGTGGGCGGTGCTATACACCTACACGCCCGAACTGTACGGAACGGGTGCGCGCGCAACGGGTTCCGGCTTTGCGTCGGCGATCGGACGCGTGGGTTCGCTGATCGGACCGTATGTGGTAGGCGTCGTGTTGCCGATGTTCGGACAAGGCGGCGTATTTTCGCTCGGCGCCATGTGCTTCGTGATTGCGGCTGCGGCTGTCTGGATTCTCGGCATCGAAACGCGCGGGCTCGCTCTCGAGACGCTCGTATCCGAGGCGGTCGAGAGCGACGCACAAGGCGCGCTGCGCCCGGCGCGCGAATGACGATTCCGAGGCGTGCGGCAGCGTTCCGTTCGGCGCTGTTGCGCGCAATGCGAATCCGCTACGAGGAGCTACTGCCGCTACTGACCGCCGGCAACGAGAGCCGACATGATGCGGTACGCTGCGCTCACGCGGTCCTCAATCGGCAAGTTCTTGTTGGCAAGCAGTACGACGCCCACACGTTTGCCAGGAATAAAGGCCACATAGGCGCCGAAGGCGTTCGTCGAGCCAGTCTTGTTGATCCATACGTTCTGCTGCGGCGGCAGCGGCGGCTCGATTGCCGTGGCAGGTGTCGGCGTGATAGCCATGGAGGGTGCATTGCCCTCGTGCAAGGTGCTCAATGTCACGGGGTACGGGTACTGCTCCCAGATGAGGTCTTGCGTCAGCGCGCCGGCCTTGTAATAGCCCGTGTGCGTGGCCGTGATGGCATGCTGAAGCTGGCTGTCCACGCCGATCAGGTTCATGTTCGCCTGAACGAAGCGGACCATGTCGGCCGCGGTGGTTCTCACGCCATAGGCTTCGTCGGCGAGAACGCCACCTTTCATGCGGATCGGCGCGCCGTCTTTCGTATAGCCTTGCGCGTAGTCGGACATGTTTGCCGCGGGAACGTGGATGTAGCTGCTCGTCATGCCGAGCGCCGGAAACATGCGCTGCTCGATCAACGATGCAAAGTCCTGGCCCATGCTCTTGGCCGTAATCAAACCGAGTGTGCCGATGCCGGGGTTCGCATACGTGCGATAAGTGCCGGGCGCATACGTAGGCTTCCATGCCAGGAAGTACTGCAGCAGCTGGCCGTTGTCGTGAATGCTGTCCGGTACCTGGAGCGGAAGACCGCCGGGCGTGTGCGTGCCGAGGCTCAGCAGGCTCACCTTGCCGAACGCGCTGCCTCGCAACGAGGGCAGATAGTGTTGCGTGTTATCGCTGAGATTCAACTGGCCATTCAACTGGGCATAAGCGGCGAGCGTGGCCGTGAAGGTCTTGCTGATCGAGCCGATTTCGAACAGCGTGCGCTGCGTGACCGGCTTGCGCGTTTCCGCAGACGCGACGCCATAGTCGAACACATACGTCTTGCCGTTGGCGATCACACCGACCGCCATGCCAGGCACGTGGTGTCTTTCCATGAGCGGCTCTATTGCCGGGTCCACCACGGATTTCATGGCGGCTGTCGCATCGTTCGCGGCGTCGTCTGCCGCCCGGCTTACGGGCGCGATCACACTGAGCGCAACGACGGCACTCGCCATCAGGCTCATCGCTTTTAGCTTCATTCGAGCGTTTTCCTTCCGCGGTTATCGACGGATATGCTGACGCAGCACTATCCGCGCTTCGAGCAGCGCTGACAATCGAGGATAACTTTCGGGAAGGACAAGAAAAATTGATGGGCGGGGAGAATTCCCCGCCCGATCGGAAGCCCAGGCGCAAGCCCGGGCGCGAGGTTTAAACAGTCGCCCGTTCCCGCTTCCTTGAAGGCGCGCCATGCGCCACGAAATAAGGCGTTTCGACACGCGCCAGCGGCGCGCGTTGGCGAATCCGGTCGGCGATTTTTTCGGCCAGCATGATGGTCGGCGCGTTCAGGTTGCCGGTGGTGATACGCGGCATGATGGACGCGTCGACCACGCGCAGTCCCTGCATGCCGTGCACGCGCCCTTCGTTGTCGACCACGGCCATGTCGTCGTAGCCCATCTTGCACGAGCACGAGGGATGAAACGCCGTCTCCGCGCGCGCCCGTACGAAAGTGTCGAGTTGTGCATCGGTGGTCAGTTCGGCGCCAGGATTGAGCTCGCGTCCACGGTAACGGTCGAGCGCCGGCTGCCGCATGATCTCGCGCGTGATGCGAATGCCGTCGCGGAACTCGCGCCAGTCGAGCGGATCGGCCATGTAGTTAAAAAGGATGCTCGGATGCGCCGCCGGATCGCGCGACGTGAGCTTCACGCGGCCGCGGCTCGGCGAGCGCATGGAACCGACATGCGCCTGGAAGCCATGCATTTTGATTGCATTGGAACCGTTGTAGTTGATCGCGACCGGCAGAAAGTGGTACTGGATGTTGGGCCACAAATCGTCGTCGCGTGTGCGAATAAAGCCGCCCGCCTCGAACTGATTGCTTGCGCCGATGCCCGTGCCGTTCAGCATCCATTCGAGTCCGATGGCCGGCTGATTCCACCACTGCAGTGCAGGGTAGAGGGAGACAGGCTCCTTGCATTCGTACTGGATGTACATCTCGAGGTGATCCTGCAGGTTTTCGCCGACGCCCGGCAGATCGTGCACCAGCGGAATGTCCAGCTCGCGCAACCATGTCGAGCGGCCCACGCCCGAGCGTTGTAGCAATTGCGGCGAGGCAATTGCGCCGCTGCACACCAGCACTTCGCGGCGCGCATGGGCGTTGACGGTGGCGCCGCCATGCAGATACGCGACGCCCACCGCGCGTTTGCCCGAGAACAGCACGCGATCGCTCAGCGCATGTGTGACGATGGTGAGGTTCGCACGCCCCTTGGCGCGATCCAGATAGCCCCGCGCGGTGCTGGCGCGCCGGCCGTTGGCCGTCACCGTGCGATCCATCGGGCCGAAGCCTTCCTGCTGATAGCCGTTCAGGTCGTCGGTGCGTGGAAAGCCGGCCTGCACGCCGGCCTCGACCATCGCGGCGAATAGGGGATTATTGCCGGGTTTGCTCGTGGTCACGTGCACGGGACCATCGCCGCCGTGATAGGCGTTGGGGCCCACGTCGCGCGTTTCGGCCTTGCGGAAGTACGGCAGGCAGTCCAGATAGGTCCAGTTTTCGAGGCCTTGGCGCTCGGCCCAGCCGTCGTAATCGAGCGCATTGCCGCGGATATAGCACATGCCGTTGATCAGTGACGAGCCGCCCAGCCCCTTGCCACGGCCGCATTCCATGCGGCGGTTGTTCATATGCGGCTCGGGGTCTGTCTCATAGGCCCAGTTGTAGCGGCGCCCTTGCAACGGGTAGGCGAGCGCCGCAGGCATCTGCGTGCGGAAATCGAAGCGGTAATCGGGGCCGCCCGCTTCGAGCAGCAGCACGGTGACGTCGGCATCTTCAGTGAGACGCGATGCCAGCACGTTGCCCGCCGAACCGGCGCCGACGATGATGTAGTCGTATTCGTTCGAACTCATGGCAGCGCTCCTCAGAATACCGGTTGATAGGCACCGAGCTCGACCTGCACGGACTTGATGCGTGTGTAGTGCTCGAGGGTGGTGATGCCGTTTTCGCGACCCACACCGGATTGCTTGTACCCGCCCACCGGCATTTCCGCGGGCGACTCGCCCCATGTGTTGATCCAGCAAATGCCTGCTTCGAGCCTGTGAATCACGCGATGCGCGCGCGACAGATTCTCGGTGACGACGCCTGCAGCAAGGCCATATGCCGTGCGATTCGCGCGCGCAATGACTTCCTCTTCATCGTCGAATACGAGGATGCTCATGACCGGCCCGAAGATCTCCTCGCGCACGATGCGCATGTCGTCGCGGCAGCCGGTGAACACGGTGGGCTCGACATATTGACCGCGCGCGAAGTGGCCTTCGCTCATACGCTTGCCGCCAGCGATCAGACGCGCGCCTTCCTGCATGCCGCTTTCGATGTAGCCGAGCACCTTTTGCAATTGCGCGGCGCTCACGAGCGGGCCGAAGTTGGTCGCGGCGTCGCTCGGCGCGCCCACGCGAATGCGCTTCACGCGTTCCAGCACCAATGCCTCGAAACGCTCGAGCACACTGCGCTGCACGAACACGCGCGTGCCGTTCGTGCAGACCTGACCCGAGCTGAAGAAGTTGGCGCTCATCGCGATGTCGGCGGCACGTTCGAGACTCGCGTCGTCGAACACGACGAGCGGCGACTTGCCGCCCAGTTCCATCGTCACTTCTTTGAGGGACGACGCGCCCGCCATGGACATCACCTTCTTGCCCGTTTCCACGCCGCCCGTGAACGAAATCTTTTCGATGTCCGGATGTCCGGCCAGCAGCGCGCCAACGCGCCCGTCACCTTGCACGACGTTGAAGACGCCAGCCGGCACGCCGGCTTGGCTATAGATCTCCGCGAGTTTTAACGCAGTGAGCGGCGTGACTTCGCTCGGCTTGAAGATCATCGCGTTGCCCGCGGCCAGCGCGGGCGCCGACTTCCAGCACGCGATCTGAATCGGATAATTCCACGCGCCGATGCCCGCGCATACGCCGAGCGGTTCGCGCCGCGTGTACACGAACGACGACGGCCGCAGCGGAATCTGCTGGCCTTCTATCGCGGTGGCGAGTCCTGCGTAATACTCGATCACGTCCGCGCCAGTGACGATGTCCACCGCCAGCGTTTCGGCAATCGGCTTGCCGGTGTCGCGCGTTTCGAGCGCGGCGAGTTCGTCGTTGCGCTCGCGCAGAATCTCGACCGCGCGGCGCAGGATTCGCGAGCGTTGCATCGCCGTCAGCGCGGCCCATTCGCGCTGACCGTCGCGCGCGGATTGCACCGCGCGATCGACGTCCGCGGCACTGGCCTGCTGCACGGCGGCGAGGGTTTCGCCGGTCGCGGGGTCGACGGTGTCGAAGGTTTCACCGCTGGTCGCGTCGACATAAGCGCCGCCGATATAGAGACGTTGCGTTGCGAAAACGGCCATCACTTGCTCCTTGGTAAAAATATCGCCCCGCGTTGCGTGTTGTCTCGTCAGCACGTTGCCCGCTCAGTCGCGCGCCGCCAGGACCAGGTCGATGTATTCGTTTGCCACGCGTAGCGCCGCTCTCGTGTCGAACGGCTCGCCCGATAGCGCACCGCGCAGCCACAGTCCGTCGATCAACGCCGCGAGACCGCTGGCCGCGCGCCGGGCGGCCGCGCGCGGCAGCGCTTTCGAAAAGTCCGCGCACAGATTGGAGTTCAGACGGCGCGTGTTGACGTACTGCAGCCGCCGCAGCTGCGGTTTGTGCATGCTCTCCGACCAGAACGCGAGCCACGTCTTCATGACGGCCGCGCTCGTTTGTTCCGCATCGAAATTGGCCGCGACCACCGCGCGCAGTTTCGAACGCGGGTCAGGTTTGGCTGCGCGCCGCCGGCGCGAGGTGGCCTGCCACAAGTCGCGCAACACGTGTCGCATGGTGGCTTCGAGCAGGCCGTCCTTGTCGCCGAAATAGTGGCTGACAATGCCGGTGGAAATGCTGGCGCGCTGCGCCACCGACGCGAGCGTAGCCCCGGCGAGGCCGGTCTGGTCAATGGTGAGCAGCGTTGCGTCGATCAGCTGCGCGCGGCGGATTTCGCGCATTCCGAGCTTGGGCATGGTGTTGATGTGAAGATTGGACGACTCGCTTCGATCGATGCATGGTAGTTTTTTTATATTGAACGGTCAATCAATAAAAAACGTCGAAGAACGGACATGTCGGTTCCAGCCAAACCCGTGTCGCGTTCGGTGCAGGTGATTCGCCGCCCTGGGCGCTACGCTCGTTGAACGGCGTGCGGCGCACAGGCCGCGCACCGCTCACAAGACATGGAGACATTCAATGAGCAGCAATCGCGGCGTCGTCTATCTGGGGCAGGGCAAAGTGGAAGTGCAATCGATCGACTATCCGAAGATGGTCGACCCACGTGGCCGCGCAATCGGCCACGGTGTGATTCTGAAAGTAGTGAGCACGAATATTTGCGGCTCGGACCAGCACATGGTGCGCGGTCGCACGACCGCCGAGGTCGGCCTCGTGCTCGGCCACGAAATCACCGGCGAAGTGATCGAGGTAGGCCGCGACGTGGAGACGCTCAGCATCGGCGACCTTGTCTCGGTGCCGTTCAACGTGGCGTGCGGACGCTGCCCGACCTGCAAGTCGCAGCACACGGGCGTATGCCTGAACGTGAACCCGTCGCGCGCGGGCGGCGCTTATGGCTACGTGGACATGGGCGGCTGGATCGGCGGCCAGGCCGAGTATGTGATGGTGCCGTATGCCGACTTCAATCTGCTGAAGTTTCCCGACCGCGAGCAGGCGATGGCGAAAATTCGCGATCTCACGTGTTTGTCCGACATTCTGCCGACCGGTTATCACGGCGCGGTAATGGCGGGCGTCAAGCCGGGTTCGACGGTGTACATCGCGGGTGCGGGACCGGTCGGCATGGCCGCGGCGGCGTCGGCGCGCCTGTTGGGTGCGGCGTGCACGATCGTCGGCGACATGAACGAGGCACGCCTCGCGCATGCTCGCAAGATGGGCTTCGAGACCGTCGATCTTTCGAAAGATGCGACGCTGGGTGAGCAGATCGAGCAGATTCTCGGCAAGCCGGAGGTGGATTGCGCGGTGGACTGCGTGGGCTTCGAGGCGCACGGCCACGGCAGCAGCGGCTCGCATGAGGAAGCGCCGGCAACGGTGCTCAACTCGCTGATGGAAATCACGCGTGCTGCGGGCGCGATCGGCATCCCCGGCCTCTATGTGACCGACGATCCGGGCGCCGTGGACGCCGCCGCGCGCAAGGGCAGCCTGAGCATCCGCTTCGGTCTCGGCTGGGCAAAGTCGCACTCGTTCCATACGGGCCAGACGCCGGTCATGAAGTACAACCACAACCTGATGCAGGCAATCTTGTGGGACCGTTTGCCGATTGCGGACATCGTGAACGTGACGGTGGTGTCGCTCGATCAGGCGCCGGACGGCTATCGCCAGTTCGACGGCGGCGCGCCGCGCAAATTCGTCATCGATCCGCACGGTCTGCTGAAGGCGGCGTGAGCCCGGCGGCGAGTTGCCGAATCCAATGAGAAACGCGTTGAACGGACGCCCGTTCAACGCGTTTTTATTTGCTGGCGGCGAAAACGCTTTCGGCGCTGCGTGCTTTTGGGGCCGGCGCTTTCAGGCCGCCATCACCGGCGCTGAAGACAGCGAGGGCGCCTGCTTGCGGCGTTCGCGTGTGGGCGCGGTGCCGAATGCATCGCGATAGCTCTTTGAAAAGTGGCAGGCCGACTGGAAGCCGCACGCCATCGTGATGTTCATGATCGACATGTCGGTCTGCAGCAGCAGTTCGCGCGCGCGCCGCAAACGCAGCGTCAGATAGTAGTGCGTCGGCGTCATGCCGAGATGCTCGCGAAAGAGGCGTTGCAACTGCCGTTGCGACATGCCGGCAAGCCGCGCCAGTTCCTCGCGCGACAGTGGTTCTTCGATGTTGTTCTCCATCAGCGAAATCACTTCGAAGAGCGACTTGTTGGCCGAGCCGAGTCGCGCGACGAGCGGCATCTTCTGCTGCGCGCTGGTGTCGCGCACATGCTCGACGATGAACTGCTCGGCGATCTGTGTGACGCGTGCGGTGCCGACTCGCGGTGCGATCAGATTCAGCATCATGTCGAGCGGTGCGACGCCGCCCGTGCACGTCACACGGTCACGGTCGATCACGAACAGCTCTTTCAGAAAACGCGTGTCGGGGAACTCTTCCTTGAGCGCCGACATGTTTTCCCAGTGGATCGCGCACGCATAGCCCGCGAGCAGACCGGCACGCGCGAGCGCATAGGTGCCGGTGCAGAGGCTGCCGAGCATGCAACCCATGCGCGCGAAGCGGCGCAATGCCGACAGATGCGCGGGTGTGGTGGCGCGCTGCACGTCGATGCCGCCGATCACGAAGACGATGTCGGGCTGACCGACGCATTCGACTGGACCCGTGTCGACCGATAGTCCATTGCTTGCGGTGACCGGCCCACCCTCGGGGCTCACGATCGACCAGCGGTAAAGCGTTTGTCCCGTCAGGTAGTTCGCCATGCGCAGCACTTCGATAGCGTTGGTGAACGCGATCATTGTGAAGTTCGGAACGGGCATGAAGGCGAAATGCGACAGTGACGCCGTGCGATCGGTGGACATGGTGAGGGGTGATTCCTTCGAATCTATAGTGTCGCGCCGCTGTGGGGCGCAGCGGCTAATGTAATTTTGAGGACTAGGGCAACTACCGTGCCATCAGGCTAAACCCTCGGTTGCCGGCGGCTTCCGTGTTATGCCTCGGAGAAACGGCACCAGAAGGGCGCCGCTGCCGCGGATAGCCGCACCGCAAGCGCGCATTGCGTTCAGTTGCAGTGCAGCATGCGGCGGCATGCAGCGGCATGGGCGGCCGGAGCGAACGATCGTGCGACGCCGCCGCTATCGCCCACCAGCGGTACGAATCAACACCTTGAACGAAATGCCACCCGCCTGCTGCCCGCCGCTCGCGAGCAACTCCCAGAGCCGACTTGTCGAAAAAGGTCGCCTATGGCGGAAAAGGTAAAGAACGCGTCTGAATTCATAAATTGACGCGCGATGCAAGCGTCAAGAATAGACGTACGCAATCCGGCGGCGGCAGGGCAGAAACAAAGGCCCAGCAACGCTTCCGGCGCCTAACGTCAACGACTCCACGGACCTTCCATGTCGAACCCGAATCCTTTCTTCGAAGAATCGCTGACCGCGCGGGATGCGGCGGTGCGCGGCGCAATTTTGAAAGAGCTCGAGCGCCAGCAGTCGCAAGTCGAGCTGATCGCGTCGGAAAACATCGTCTCGCGCGCGGTGCTCGAAGCGCAAGGCTCGGTTCTGACCAACAAGTATGCGGAAGGCTATCCGGGCAAGCGCTACTACGGCGGTTGCGAATATGTCGACGAAATCGAAACGCTCGCGCTCGATCGTATCAAGCAACTGTTCAACGCAAAGTTCGCCAACGTGCAGCCGCATTCCGGCGCGCAGGCAAACGGCGCGGTGATGCTCGCCCTCTTGAAGCCGGGCGACACGGTACTCGGCATGTCGCTCGACGCGGGCGGCCACCTCACGCACGGCGCGAAGCCGGCGCTCTCGGGCAAGTGGTTCAACGCGGTGCAGTACGGTGTGAATCGCGACACGATGCTGATCGACTACGAGCAGATCGAGGAACTCGCGCAGCAGCACAAACCCGCGTTGCTGATCGCCGGCTTTTCCGCGTATCCGCGCGCGCTGGATTTCAAGCGTCTGCGTGCGATTGCCGACAGCGTCGGCGCGAAGCTGATGGTGGACATGGCTCACATCGCCGGCGTGATCGCGGCGGGACGTCACGCGAATCCGGTCGAGCATGCGCACGTGGTCACCTCGACCACGCACAAGACCTTGCGCGGTCCGCGCGGCGGCTTTGTGCTGACGAACGACGAAGAGATCGCCAAGAAGATCAACTCCGCGGTGTTCCCCGGCCTGCAAGGCGGCCCGCTGATGCATGTCATCGCGGGCAAGGCGGTTGCGTTCGGCGAGGCGCTGCAACCGTCGTTCAAGACCTATATCGACAGCGTGCTTGCGAACGCGCAGGCCCTCGGCGAGGTGCTGAAGGCAGGCGGCGTCGATCTGGTGACGGGCGGCACCGACAACCATCTGTTGCTGGTCGATCTGCGGCCGAAGGGTCTCAAGGGCAATCAGGTCGAGCAGGCGCTGGAGCGCGCGGGCATCACCTGCAACAAGAACGGCATTCCGTTCGACACCGAAAAGCCGACGGTCACCTCGGGCGTGCGCCTCGGCACGCCGGCGGGCACGACGCGCGGCTTCGGCGTGAACGAATTCCGCGACGTGGGCCGTCTGATCGTGGACGTGCTCGATGCGCTGCGCGATCACCCCGAAGGCCATGCGGCCACCGAACAACGCGTGCGCCGCGAAATCTTCGCGCTGTGCGAGCGCTTCCCTATCTACTGAGAACGCCTGGAGCAAACGATGAGCAATCTGCACGACAACAGCATCATCATCGACGGTTTGAACATTTCGAAGTTCGAGCGCTCGGTGTTCGAAGACATGCGCAAGGGCGGCGTGACCGCGGTGAACTGCACGGTGTCGGTCTGGGAGAGCTTCCAGAAGACGGTCGACAATATTGCCGAGATGAAGCAGCAGATCCGCGAATATGGCGAGATCCTCACGCTCGTGCGCACGACCGACGACATCTACCGCGCGAAGAAAGAGAACAAGACGGGCATTATTTTCGGCTTCCAGAATGCGCATGCATTCGAAGACAACCTCGGCTATATCGAGGCGTTCAAGGATCTCGGCGTGAACGTGGTGCAGCTTTGCTACAACACGCAGAACCTCGTCGGCACCGGTTGCTATGAGCGCGACGGCGGCCTGTCGGGTTATGGCCGCGAAGTGATTCAGGAAATGAACCGCGTCGGCATCATGGTCGATCTTTCGCATGTGGGCGGCAAGACGTCGTCCGAAGCAATTGCGGCTTCCAAAAAACCGGTGTGCTATTCGCACTGCTGCCCGTCGGGTCTGAAAGAGCATCCGCGCAACAAGAGCGATGAGCAACTGAAAGAGATTGCCGATGCAGGCGGTTTTGTCGGCGTGACGATGTTTGCGCCGTTTCTTAAGCGCGGCGCGGACGCGACGGTCGAAGACTATATCGAGGCCATCGAATATGTGGTCGATCTGATCGGTGAAGATCAGGTCGGCATTGGCACCGACTTCACGCAAGGCTACAGCACCGAGTTCTTCGACTGGATCACGCACGACAAGGGCCGTTATCGCCAGTTGACGAATTTCGGCAAGGTCGTGAATCCGGAAGGCATTCGCACCATCGGCGAGTTTCCGAACCTGACCGCCGCGATGGAGCGCGCCGGCTGGAGCGAGACGCGCATCAAAAAGATCATGGGCGAGAACTGGGTGCGGGTATTCGGCGAAGTGTGGAAGGTCTGACCGTCACCGTCATTCAGCAAACGACATCACCCTATAAAAAGCGGAGTTTCCACATGCAACCTCAACTGCCTATCGACGTCGATCCGAACACCGGCGTCTGGACGACCGACGCGCTGCCCATGCTCTACGTGCCGCGTCATTTCTTCACCAACAACCACACCGCGGTCGAGGAAGCCCTCGGCATCGACGCGTATGCCGAGATTCTCTACAAGGCAGGCTACAAGTCCGCGTATTTCTGGTGCGACAAGGAAGCGAAGCAGCACGGCATTGCCGGCATGGCCGTATTCGAGCATTACCTGAAGCGCCTGTCGCAGCGCGGCTGGGGCATCTTTACGATCAGCGAAGCCGATCCGTCCGCGTCGCATGCGCGTATCGAACTGCATCATTCGTCGTTCGTGCTCGCGCAACCGGGCAAGGTCGGCAAGCTCTGCTACATGTTCGCAGGCTGGTTCGCGGGCGCAATGGATTGGGTCAACGACACGGCGCCCGATGCTTCGCGCAAGGGGCCGCCGTCGAAATCGCGGGAAGCGCGCTGCGCGGCCGAAGGCCACGAGCATTGCGTGTTCGAAGTGTCGCCGCTCGCCGCATGACGCGCTGACCAGCACGCGTTATCACGCTCACGGCACAGCACTACCAGTCATATCATTCCGAGGTCGCAATGCGTTACCCGAACCTTTTCAAGCCTCTCACGCTGAACAAGCTGACCTTGCGCAACCGCATCGTCAGTACCGCGCATGCGGAGGTGTATGCGGAGCCGGGCGGCCTGCCTGGCGACCGTTATATCCGCTACTACGAAGAAAAGGCCAAGGGCGGTGTCGGCCTCGCGGTCTGCGGCGGTTCGAGCCCGGTGTCGATCGACAGTCCGCAAGGCTGGTGGAAGTCGGTGAATCTGTCGACTGACAAAATCATCGACCCGTTGTCCCGGCTCGCCGAAGCGATGCACGCGCACGGCGCGAAGATCATGATCCAGGCCACTCACATGGGCCGTCGCTCGGCGTTCCATGGGGAGCACTGGCCGCATCTGATGTCGCCCTCCGGCGTGCGGGAACCCGTGCATCGCGGCAATGCAAAGATCATCGAGGTGGAAGAGATCCGCCGCATCATCACGGACTTCGCGGCAGCCGCGAAACGCGTGAAGGACGCCGGCATGGACGGCGTGGAGATTTCGGCGGCGCACCAGCATCTGATCGATCAGTTCTGGAGCCCGCGCACCAACTTCCGTACCGACGAATGGGGCGGCTCGCTCGAAAACCGCCTGCGTTTCGGCGTGGAAGTACTAAAAGCGGTGCGCGAAGCGGTGGGACCCGACTTCTGCGTGGGCCTGCGCATGTGCGGCGACGAGTTCCATGAAGACGGTCTCGACCATGAACAGCTGAAGGAAATCGCGCAGGCAATGAGCGAGAGCGGCCTGATCGATTATCTGGGCGTGATCGGTTCGGGCGCGGACACGCACAACACGCTCGCCAACTGCATGCCGCCGATGGCGCTGCCACCCGAGCCTTTCGTGCATCTCGCAGCCGGCATCAAATCGGTCGTGAAGATTCCGGTCATGCATGCGCAAAGTATTCGCGATGCAGGCCAGGCCGAGCGTCTGCTCGCGAGCGGCATGGTCGATCTGGTCGGCATGACGCGCGCGCAGATTGCCGATCCGCATATGGTCATCAAGATTCGCGATGGCCGCGAAGACGAAATCAAGCAATGCGTGGGCGCGAATTATTGCATCGACCGCCAGTACAACGGGCTCGACGTGCTGTGTGTGCAGAATGCCGCGACGTCGCGCGAAGCGACCATGCCGCATGTCATCACGCGCACGAGCGGGCCGAAGCGCAAGGTCGTCGTGGTCGGCGCCGGCCCTGCGGGTCTCGAGGCCGCTCGTGTCGCGAAGTCGCGCGGTCATGACGTAGTGCTGTTCGAGAAGAACGACTACGTGGGCGGCCAGATTATGCTCGCGGCCAAAGCGCCGCAACGCGAGCAGATGGCGGGCATTGTCCGCTGGTTCGACATGGAGACGAAACGCCTTGGCGTGGACCGCCGTCTCGGTGTCGCCGCCGATGAGAAAACCATCATGGCGGAAAAGCCCGACATCATCGTGCTGGCTACGGGCGGCTCGTCGTTCACGTCGCAAGTCGCGGCGTGGGGCGTCGACGAAGGCCTTGCGGTGAGCTCGTGGGACGTGCTCTCGGGCAAGGTCGAACCGGGCAAGAACGTGCTCGTCTATGACGGCGTCAGCACGCATGCGGGCGCGGGCGTCGCGGATTTCATCTCCAGCCGCGGCTCGAATGTGGAAATCGTCACGCCCGACGTCAAGGTGGCCGACGACGTAGGCGGCACCACGTTCCCGATTTTCTACCGCCGTCTCTATGCGCAAGGCGTCATTCACACGCCGAACTACTGGCTCGACCGCGTGTACGAAGAAGACGGCAAGAAGATCGCCGTGATTCGCAACGAGTACACTGAGGAGCAGGAAGAGCGTGCGGTCGATCAGGTGGTGATCGAAAACGGCAGCACGCCGAACGACGAGCTGTACTGGAAGCTCAAGCCCGAGTCGGTGAATCGCGGTCAGGTGGACGTGCATAAGCTCTTTGCTTCGGAGCCGCAGCCGTCGCTGTCCGAGCCGCTCGGCAATGGCCGGTTCCTGCTGTTTCGCGTCGGCGATTGCATTTCCATGCACAACATTCACGGCGCGATCTACGACGCGCTGCGCCTTTGCAAGGACTTCTGACGATGAGCCCCGTGTCTGTCATCACCGTGTTGTTGTGGCTGTCGATGGCGGGTCTGGCGTTCGCGCTCGCGAAGCGCGCCGCGTACTGGCGCGAAGGTCGTGCGACGGCGGCAGGCGCATACGGCTGGACCAATCTGCTGTCCATTCCGAAGCGCTATTTCGTGGACCTGCACCACGTGGTTGCGCGCGACCCATACATTGCAAAAACTCACGTCGCGACAGCGGGCGGTGCGATCCTCGCGATGGCGCTCGTGGTCGTCAACTACGGTCTCGCCATCTACTCGCCGTGGCTCGACAAGCTGATCTTTCTCGCCGCGCTCGTCATGCTGGTCGGCGTGGTGTTCGTATGGCGCCGCCGGCATGGCGCGAAAGCGGTCCCAGCGCGGCTTTCGCGCGGGCCGTGGGATCATTTGCCGTTGCTGCTCGGCTCGTTCGCGCTCGGCCTCCTGCTGTTCGTCGCGCTGCCGGCGTCGGCAATGTCGGGTGCGCTCGCGATCATCGTCGCGCTGCTGATCGCAGCGGGCGCGTTCACGATGACGTTCGGCGCCGCGCGCGGCGGTCCGATGAAGCATGCGCTCGCGGGTCTTCTGCATCTCGCGTTTCATCCGCGTCAGGAGCGCTTTGCCGAGCGTAACGACAAGGACGTGGTGCCGCCGACTGCGCTCAAGGTGCCGCTTCTCGATGCGAAAGAATACGGCGTGGGCAAGCCGGTGGAATTTCGCTGGAACCAGTTGCTCAGTTTCGACGCATGCGTGCAATGCGGCAAATGCGAAGCGGCATGTCCCGCATTCGCAGCGGGCCAGCCGCTCAATCCGAAGAAGCTGATTCAGGATCTGGTGACGGGCATGGTGGGCGGCACGGATGCCGAATACGCGGGCAGCCCCACGCCGGGCATTCCGGTGGGCAAGCATGGCGGTGCGCCGCAAAAGCCCCTGATTTCCAGCCTGATCGAAGCAGAGACACTGTGGTCGTGCACGACGTGCCGCGCGTGCGTGCAGGAGTGCCCGATGCTGATCGAACATGTCGACGCAATCGTGGACATGCGCCGCAATCAGACGCTCGTGGAAGGCACGGTGCCCGGTAAGGGGCCGATCACGCTCGCGAATCTGCGCGAGACCGGCAGCTCGAATGGCTATGACATCGGCGCGCGTTACGACTGGGCCGTCGATCTGCAGGTGCAGGTGGCGCAGCCGGGCCGTCGGGTGGAGGTGCTGCTGATTGCGGGCGAAGGCGCGTTCGACATGCGCTATCAACGCACGCTGCGTGCGCTCGTCAAGGTGCTGAATCGCGCGGGTGTCGACTATGCCGTGCTGGGTGGTGTGGAAACGGATACCGGCGACACCGCCCGCCGCCTCGGCGACGAAGCCACCTTCCAGCAGCTTGCCCGCAAGTTGATCGGCACGCTTTCGCAGTACTCGTTCGGCAAGATCGTGACCGCGGATCCGCACGTGCTGCACAGTCTGCGCAACGAATACCGTGCGCTCGGCGGTTTTTACGAAGTGCAGCATCACACTGCGTTGATCGATGAACTCGTTGCGAGCGGCAAGCTGTCGCCGCGTGCGAGCGCGGCATACGCGGATCGCAAGATCACGTATCACGATCCATGCTATCTCGGCCGCTACAACGGCGAAACGGAGGCGCCGCGCCGCGTGCTGAAGAGTATCGGCATCAAGGTCGTCGAAATGGAGCGCAACGGCATGCGCGGACGTTGCTGCGGTGGTGGCGGCGGCGCACCGTTGACCGACATTCCGGGCAAGCGGCGCATTCCCGACATTCGTATCGACGACGCGCGCGGCATCGGTGCGGAGATCGTCGCCGTGGGTTGTCCGAATTGCACGGCGATGCTCGAAGGCGTGGTCGGTCCGCGTCCTGAAGTACTGGACGTCGCCGAACTGGTTGCAGCGGCGCTGGAGTAACGCGATGAACACCATTAAACGAATCGATCCGCGCCGGCCCTTTACGATTACGGCGGATGGCCTGAGACGCATCACGTTGGGCGTCGCCGGCGTGGCGGGTGCAATGGATTTTGCAGCGGCTGGCATGGCGCACCGTGAACAACCGAAGCCGCGCCGCACGATCGCGGCCTCGCAGCATGTGATGCTCGTGGCGGCCCACGCGGACCGCGGCGCGCTCGACGAGCATGCGCGCCAGACGCTCGCCGCGGCCGCATTGATTGCGGACGCAACGACCGAAGTCGTGCTGCTCGTGTTCGGTGAATTCACCGGCGACGCTGCCGCACTCGGCGCAGACAAGCTGATCGAGCTGCCCATGTTCGACCGGCGCAGATTCGCGCCGGTCGACGAACTCAATGCGCTGGCCGCGTGCGTCGCGGCGTACGCCCCGGTGCACGTATTCCTGCCGGACAACGCGACGGGCGACGGCGATCTGGGCCGCCGCTATGCCGCCGCGGCGAATGCGAGCGTCGCAACGCACGTGGTCGAGATCGACGCGTCGCACGTTGCGGCTTACGTGCGCGCCAACACCGCATTCGCTTCGCGCGCGCTGCCTGAAGTGATTTTGCTCGCGCCCAACGCGGTCGATCCGAAGTTGCCGTTCGTCGGCTCGGGCGAGCGCGTGGCGTGGCGCTTCGACGGCGAGTCCGCCCCCGCGGGCAAGGTGAGCCACGTGCGCGATCTAGGCATCGAGGAAATGGACGCGGCGCAACTCGCACTCGAAGAAGCGGATTTCATCGTCTCGGCCGGCAACGGCGTGAGCGACGTGCCCGCGTTCGAGCGTCTTGCGGCCACGCTGGGCGCGGCGATCGGCGCCAGCCGCGTGGCGGTGGACGACGGCAAATTCACGCGCGACAAGCAGATCGGCGCAACCGGCAAGACAGTCGAGGCGAGCGTGTATATCGCGTTCGGCATTTCCGGCGCAGTGCAGCATTTGCAGGGCATCAAGGATTGCCGTCATGTGATTGCGGTGAATCTGGACGCCAGCGCGCCGATTGCGAAGCGCGCGAACCTGACTGTGATCGCGGATGCACAGGAAACCATCGCGGCGCTGAACGACGCTGCTGCTGCGGCGCGTTCGGCGCGCGGCACGGGCGCCGCGTTACTCAACTCGAAGGCCGCTGCGGAAGGAGCGCTCGCATGAAAATCGCCGTACTCGTTTCCGTGGGGCGACATCCCGTGAGCGGAGTGGCGCGCTACAGCCGCAACGACGCCGCCGCGCTGACGCTGGCGCTCTCGCTCGCGAAGCAGCACAACGCGACGCTCGACGTGCTGCATGCCGGCGACCCGTCGAACCCCGCGTTGCAGGAATATCTCGCGCTTGGGGCGCGCTCGGTGGAAGTGCTCGCGCTGCCCGATGCCGGCGACGGGCAAGCGGACGCCTCGGCGCCGCTCGCCGCGCGTTTGCAGGGGTATGACCTCGTATTGACCGGCACACGCGCAGAAGGCGCGTTCGACAGCGGCATGCTGCCGTATCGCGTCGCGAATGCGCTGAACATTCCGCTTGTCGGCGCGGCCGTCGACGTCGCGTTGGAAAGCGGCAGTGCGCAGGTTCGGCAATTCATGCCGAAGGGTCTGCGCAGGCGCGTCGAGGTTCAATTGCCGGCGCTCGTCGCTGTTCACCCCATGGCCAATGCGACGCCGACCTATGCCTATGCACGGCTGCGCGAGGGCACGATCCGGCCGGTGACGATCAGCGCTAAAGGCGCGAACAGCGATGCTGCGGCACCTGCCTGGACGATTCGCCCGGCAAGCGCCAAACCGGTGCGACTCGCCGCCGCTGAAAAGCGCTCCGGCCATGCTCGCATGCTTTCGGCGACCACGACGGAAAGCCGCGGCGGCAGCGTCGTAATTGAAGGGAGTTCCGTCGAAAAAGCACAAGTGATTCTTGCCTATTTGCGCGAGCATCAACTCGTGGATTACTGATTCCCGGTTCAGGCGAACATGGCGCCAGGAGGGCCTGGCGCGGCGCCAGACGTGACACGCAACGGAGCACACAATGAAAGTTTCGGCAGACGTTCGCGCAATGATCGAACGCCGCAAAAAGGATTACACGCTGGAAGCGCCGTTCTATACGAGCGAGGAAATCTTCGCGCTCGACCTGGACGCCATCTTCCGCCGGCACTGGATTCAGGTCGCGGTGGAGCCGGACGTGCCGGAACCGGGCGACTACATTACGGTGGAAATCGGTCAGGATTCCATTCTGATCGTTCGCGACGACGACATGCAGGTGAGGGCCTTCCACAACGTGTGCCGCCATCGCGGCGCGCGTCTGTGCAATACGGACAAGGGCTCGCTCGGCAATATCGTCTGCCCGTATCACAGCTGGACGTATAACCTGAACGGCGACCTGATGTTCGCGGAGCATATGGGCGACCAGTTCGACCGTTGCAAGCACAGCCTGAAGAAGGTGCATGTGGAGAACCTGGCAGGCCTGATCTTCATTTGCCTCGCGGACAATCCGCCGGCGGACTTCCCCGTAATGCGCGCCGCGATGGAGCCGTATCTGCTGCCGCATGAACTGGCCAACTGCAAGATCGCGGCCTCGATCGACATTATTGAGGAAGGCAACTGGAAGCTGACGATGGAGAACAATCGCGAGTGCTATCACTGCGTCGCGAACCATCCTGAACTGACCATTTCGTTGTATGAATACGGCTTTGGTTATCAGCGCACGCCGGCCAACGAAGAGGGCATGGCGGCTTTCGAAGAGACCGTCGCGCGGCGCACTGCGCAATGGGAAGCGATGAAGCTGCCGTCGGCGGAAATCGAACGGCTCGCGGATCTCGTCACCGGTTTTCGGACCCAGCGTCTGCCGCTCGACCGCGATGGCGAGTCGCAAACGCTCGACGCAAAAGTCGCGTCGAAGAAACTGCTCGGCGGCTTCGAGCAGGCCGATCTCGGCGGCCTTTCGTTCTGGACGCAGCCGAACTCGTGGCATCACTTCATGAGCGATCACATTGTGAGCTTCTCGGTGATTCCGCTTTCGGCAGGCAAGACGCTCGTGCGTACGAAATGGCTCGTGCACAAGGACGCGCGCGAAGGCATCGACTACGACGTGAACAATCTCACGGCTGTCTGGCGCGCCACCAACGATCAGGACCGCGCGCTCGTCGAATACTCGCAGCGCGGCGCATCGAGCAGCGCGTATGAACCGGGCCCGTATTCGCCGTTCACGGAAGGTCTCGTCGAGAAGTTCTGCGAGTGGTATATCGGTCGCATCGCGGAGTACAGCAATGCACCGCAGACGCACGACGCCACGCCGGCCACACACGGCGAGAAAGTCGTGTCGTTCGTGCGCTGAGCGCAACAGCGCAATCAGGAGCGGGAGAAAACAATGATGCGCGATCAGGCGACGTTCCAGCCAGGCGGCGAGCCGGCTTCGAACCCTGCAACAAGCCGTGTGACGCAGCCGCACTTCTGGGACGCGCTGCCGGCGCGCTGGAACAGCGATACGGACGAGACGCTGGTGTGCTGCCACGTCCGTCAGGAAACGCACGACGTGAAGAGCTTTTTCTTTCGCGCGCCGAACGAACGGGCGTTCGTGTTCGAGCCGGGACAGTTCATCACGCTTGAACTCGATATCGACGGCGAGTCCATCAACCGCTGCTATACGATTTCGTCTCCGCCCACGCGGCCGCACACGATCTCCATCACGGTGAAGCGCGTGCCCGGCGGCAAGGTGTCGAACTGGCTGCACGACAATCTGCAAGTGGGCGGCGAGGTTCGCGTGCTCGGGCCGGCCGGCGAGTTCACGTGCGCTCGCCATCCCGCGCGCAAGTTTCTGTTTTTGTCGGCGGGTTCCGGCATTACGCCGCTCATGTCGATGAGCCGCGCGCACCATGAACTCGGCGAGGACAGCGACATTGTGTTCGTGCACAGCGCTCGCACGCCCGACGACATCATCTTTGCACGCGAGCTCGATCTGATCGCATCGAATCAGGCGCATTTCCGCACGGCGTTTGTGTGCGAGCGCCTCGGTACGCGCACAAACTGGCATGGCGTCACCGGTTTTCTGACCTTGCCCTTGCTGAAGCTCATTGCGCCGGACTTTCTCGAGCGTGAAATCTTTACCTGCGGCCCCGCGCCGTACATGCAGGCGGTGCGCAATCTGCTCGACGAAGGGGGTTTCGACCGTCGCCACTATCACGAGGAAAGCTTCTCGTTCGAGACGGTGAGCGAGGTCGCTGCGCAACTCACCACTGCTCACGTCGCGGAAGTCCTGCAGGCGGCGCCCGAACCGGTGCTCGAGGAAAGCTTCGTGCAGGCGCGGGAACAGGCGCCGGCTTTCGAGCCCGCTCCCGCGGCGCCAGAAACCGAAACGCGCTACAAGGTGAGCTTTACGAAGAGCAATCGGGAGATCGAGTGCGGCAGCGGCCAGCACGTCCTGGATGCGGCGAAGAAAGCGGGGGTACGTCTGCCCGCATCGTGCACTCAGGGGATGTGCGGAACCTGCAAAGTGAAGCTCGTATCCGGCGAAGTGGCGATGAAACACGCAGGCGGCATTCGTCAGCGGGAAATCGATCAGGGCATGGTGCTGCTTTGCTGCAGCAAACCGCTCTCCGATCTCGTCGTTGAAAAATGATCGGTGCAGGTCGCGCAAACACGGGTTGCAGCCAGTGCATGAGCCAGGTCGCGTGTGGACAATTGCATGTCGCAAAACAACGTTACCGGGCAATTCTGGCTGGCGATTCTAAATGCTCATTGGGTTGTTTGTGGAAGTGAACGGGAGAACGGCGATGAGACTGGTCAGAAAGATATTGGTGTTGAGCACCTTGAGTGCGGCACTGGCGGCAAGCAGCGTGAGCGTTTCAGCAGATACCAAGCCGACCATCAAGATCGGCTATGTGGAAGGCTGGGATGACAGCGTCGCGACGTCCAACGTTGCTGCGCGCGTAATCGAAAAGCGTCTTGGCTACCAGGTCCAACTGGTGCCGGTCGCGGCCGGCGTGATGTGGCAAGGTGTGGCCCGCGGCGACCTCGACGCGACGCTGTCCGCGTGGCTGCCGGTCACACACGGCGCGTACTGGAACAACTTCAAGGACAAGGTAGTCGACCTCGGCGCAAACTTTAACGACGCGAAGATCGGTCTGATCGTGCCGGACAATCTCGACGTGAAGACGGTCGGCGACCTGGAAGCGAAAAAGGCGGAATTCGGCTCGCGCATCGTCGGTATCGACGCCGGTGCAGGCGTCATGCAGAAGACCAGCGAAGCGATCAAGGCTTACGGCCTCGACTATAAGCTGATGCCGAGCTCGGGCAGCGCGATGACCGCGGAACTCGCGCGTTCGGAAGCGGCAAACAAGCCGATCATCGTGACCGGCTGGAAACCGCACTGGATGTTCGCCAAGTACAAGCTCAAGTTCCTCGATGACCCGAAGAAGGTGTTCGGCGAAGCTGAGCACGTCGACACGGTCGTGAATCCGGAACTGGAAAAGAAGGCGCCTCCGGTGGTTGCGTTCCTGAAGAAATTCCAGTGGAAGCCGGGCGAGATCGACAGCGTGATGCTCGCGACGCAAAACGGCGAAAAGCCGACCGCCGCGGCCGATGCGTGGATCGGTGCGCATAGCGATCGTGTGGATAGCTGGGTGAAGTAACCGGCCTCAGCCTGTACCGCAGCTGACGTGACGAAAACGCCGCTTTTTAAAGCGGCGTTTTTCTTTGTGGCCCTCGTCACACGCTGCGGTTATTGCAGCACAACGGTCCTGTCGCCGTTGATAAACACGCGCCGTTCGATAAACGCTTTCACCGCGCGAGCGAGCGTAATGCACTCGACGTCGCGGCCCGTCGCGAGCAGCCGCTCGGGGCTGTACGAATGATCGACGCGTTCGACCACCTGCTCGATGATCGGACCTTCGTCGAGATCGTCCGTCACGAAGTGTGCCGTGGCGCCGATCAACTTGACGCCGCGCGCATGGGCCTGGTGATAGGGTTTCGCGCCCTTGAAGCCGGGCAGGAACGAATGATGGATGTTGATGGCGCGCCCGGCGAGCGCGCGGCTCGTTTCACCGGAAAGAATCTGCATATAGCGCGCGAGAATCATCAACTCGGCGCCGGAAGTCTCGAACAGGTTGAGTAACCGCGCTTCCTGTTGCGGCTTGGTGTCGGCCGTAATGGGCAGATGATGGAACGGCAACCCATGCTGCTGAGCCAGCGGTTCGAGATCTCGATGATTCGAGCCAATGCCGACAATGTCCATTTTGAGCTCGCCCATGCGCCAGCGAAACAGCAAGTCGGCCAGACAGTGCTCCAGCTTCGACACCATGATCAGGACTTTGGGGCGCGTGCCCACGTCGTGCATCGCCCATGTCATACGAAAACGCTCGGCAATGGGCTCGAACTCGCGTTTGAGCGCCGCGACATGCAGCGTTTCCTTGCTGTCCACGCCATGAAAAACGCAGCGCACGAAAAAGCGTTCGCTCAGGTCGTCGTCGAAAACGGTGAGTTCGTCGATATAACAATGATGCCGGTCGAGAAAGCCGACAACGGCAGCGACCTGGCCCGCGGCGCTCGGACACGCAACGGTGAGAACCAGTTGATCAGGACGGGAATCGGCGGACATGCGCTCTCCACATAGACGATAGGCCCATGCCGCAGGGGCGCGGCATGCATCGTCGCAGTAGAGCAAATTGGCGCACCGCGCGGATAGAAGCGAATCGCCGTGGCAATGGAACGGGAGCGTCAGCGGGTCATTCCGCATCCAGCCCGCATTCGCCCAGCAGCCATTGACGAAAAGCCTCCACCGCCGGCGTGGCCGCGCGTTGGGTGACGAGCATATAGCCGCGCCCGGTCACGACGGGCGCATCGAACAGCTCGACAAGTTGCCCTGTGGCCAGCAATTCGTCGACGAGCGGCGCCCAGCCGAGCGCCACGCCCTGGCCCATGATCGCCGCATGTGCGACGAGCGTGAAGCTGTTGAACGTGATGCCGCGATGCGCGGCGGTCGCGACGAGGCCGTGCGCGGCGAACCAGTCGGCCCATGACAGCCAGCGTGCCGGTTGCGTCGGCTCCAGATGGAGTAGCGGCAGCGCGAGGAGTTCGGACGGTGACGTGAGGGGCGGATGCGCGGCAAAAAACGCGGGGCTGCATACCGGCGTCACATGTTCGGGAAAGAGCTTGATCACACTGCGGGCGTTCCAGTCGGCATGTTCGTCGCCGAATGCAATCGCCACGTCCGCCTGCTCGTGCGACGGATCGAACACGCTTTGTGACGTGATGATCCTGACGTCGACATCGGGCATCAGCGCCTTGAATTGCGAAAGGCGAGGCATGAGCCAATAAGTCGCGAAGCCGAAGTCGGTGGACAGCGTGAGCGTTTGCGGCGTGCGGCGCGCGCGGATGCCGGCAGTGGCGCTGCGGATGGTGTCGAGCGCATGACGTACCGCTTCGAAGAGCCGCTCGCCGTCTTCCGTGAGTGTCACGCCGCGATGACCTCGCTCGAACAGCGGCGCGCCGAGGGTTTCTTCCAGTTGCACAATGCGCTGGCTCACCGCGGGTTGCGTCGAGCCGAGTTCGCGTGCGGCCGCCGTGAAGCTCGCCAGACGCGCAGCGGATTCGAACATCGTCAAGGCCTGCATTGGCGGCAAACGGTCCTGCCTCGACATAACGCCCCCTTATAGACACATAACGAATTGCCGTCTTCACAGCGCCGAATTGACCGGCAATAGTGATGTTCATGCCGGTCTCACTACACCGGCACGAGTACTTGCACAGACATTCATGATTTTATTCGAGGCGCGCTCCAATGCTTGACAGCAAAAAGAATATTCTCATTCTGATGGCCGACCAGATGACGCCGTTTGCGCTCGCCGCGTACGGACACCCGCTCACGAGAACGCCGAACCTCGACCGGTTCGCGAAGCAGGGCGTCGTGTTCGATTCCGCCTATTGTGCGAGCCCGCTCTGTGCACCCTCGCGCTTTTCGTTTCTCTCGGGCAAGCTGCCTTCCGCAATAGGCGCCTATGACAATGCAGCGGAATTTCCGTCGCAGACGCTGACGTTCGCGCATTACCTGCGCGCGGAAGGATACCGCACGATCCTCTCAGGCAAGATGCATTTCTGCGGCGCCGATCAGTTGCACGGTTTCGAAGAACGCCTCACCACCGACATCTACCCCGCCGATTTCGGCTGGACGCCGGACTGGGACGATTTCGAAACGCGGCCCACGTGGTACCACAACATGAGCTCCGTCATCGATGCGGGCCCGTGCGTGCGCACCAACCAGCTCGATTTCGACGATGAAGTCACCTTCACCACGCGTCAGAAGCTTTTCGACATTGCACGTGAACGCCATGTCGGCAAAGACGCGCGGCCGTTCTGCCTCGTCGCCTCGTTGACGCATCCGCACGACCCGTACGCCATTCCGCAGAAGTACTGGGATATGTACCGGGACGAAGATATCGACATGCCCGCGCATCGCGATTCATTCGACGAAGCCGATCCCCATTCGAAGCGTTTGCGCCATGTTTGCGAAACCGATCGCACGCCGCCCACCGAGCAGCAGATCCGCAATGCACGCCGCGCCTATTACGGCGCCATTTCCTATGTCGACGATCAGTTCGGTGCGATTCTTCAGGCGCTCGAAGAGGCAGGGTTGGCGAAAGATACGATTATCGTGGTCACTTCCGATCACGGTGAAATGCTGGGCGAGCGAGGGCTCTGGTACAAGATGACCTTCTTCGAAGGCGGTTGCCGCGTGCCGCTGATCGTGCATGCGCCGCAGCAATTCGACGCGCACCGCGTGCAGGCTTCCGTATCGCATCTCGACGTGCTGCCCACGCTGGTTGAACTGGCGCGCGGCGATCAGCCGGCGGCGTGGCCCGACTCGCTGGACGGGCACAGCCTTCTGCCGCATCTCCAGGGGGCACGGGGAGGTCATGACGAAGCGATCGGCGAGTACCTCGCTGAAGGTGCTATTGCACCGATCGTGATGCTGCGGCGCGGGCGTTTCAAGTTCATTCATACCCCGGCCGATCCCGACCAACTGTACGACGTGAAAGCCGATCCCCTCGAGCGCGTGAACCTCGCATTCAAAACCGAATACGCGGCCGAAGCGGAGGCCTTTCGCAAAGAGATCGCCGCCCGCTGGGATCTCGCCGCACTGCAAAACGAAGTACTCCGAAGCCAGCGCCGCCGCCGCTTCCATTTTGCGGCGACCACGCAAGGTACGGTTGCTTCATGGGACTGGCAGCCGCTCGTCGATGCAAGTCAGCGTTATATGCGCAATCACATCGACCTCGATACGCTCGAGGCCATGGCGCGCTTTCCCGCTGTACCCCACTGAATGCTCCTTGCAGCACGACGCCCTCTACACGCTAACGATTCACCCACCCACAGGAAGCCGCGATGATGAACAAGCTATTCAAACAGGCCCTATCCGGCGTTGCGCTGCTTTGCGCGGCGGCGAGCTTTGCGTCGGCCGCCGAGCCGCAATCGTGCATGCAGGTCAATATGGCCGGGCCGGGCTGGACAGACATCGACGCAACCAATGCGATGACCGGCGTCGTGCTCAAGGCGCTCGGCTATAAGCAGAAGGTCGCGAACCTGTCGGTGCCCATTACGTATCAGGGCCTGAAAAAAGGGCAAATCGATGTGTTTCTCGGCAACTGGATGCCCGCGCAGGCGCCGCTCGTCAAACCCTTCGAAGAAGAAAAGTCGATCGTAGTGGTGCATCCGAACCTCAGTAACGCGAAGTTCACGCTCGCAGTGCCCGACTATGTCGCGGCTGCAGGCGTCCACTCGTTCGCCGACCTCGCGAAGAATGCGGACAAGTTCGACAGCAAGATTTACGGCATCGAGCCGGGCGCGCCGGCCAACCAGAACATCAAGAAGATGGTGGACGACAAGGCGTTCGGGCTCGACAGCTGGAAGGTCGTGGAATCGAGCGAGACAGGCATGCTGACCCAGGTGGAGCGTGCGGTGCGCGAGAAGAAGTGGATCGTGTTCCTTGCGTGGGAACCGCATGTGATGAACACGAAATTCAAACTGACGTATCTGGACGGCGGTGACAAGTACTTCGGTCCCAACTATGGCGGCGCCACGGTCAACACGGTCGCGCGCACCGGCTATGCGGAGCAGTGCCCGAACGTGGATCGCCTTTTCCGGCAGCTGACGTTCAACGTCGACCTGGAAAATGGCGTAATTACCGAAGTACTCGAGAAGAAGACGAATGTCGACGTAGCAGCCACCGAAGCGCTCAGGCGGCGTCCGGATCTGCTCAAATCGTGGCTTGACGGCGTGAGCACCGCGAACGGCGGCAACGGCTTGCAAGCCGTTCAGACCGCGCTCGGCATGAAATAACAGAGGCAATGGCAAGGGCGAGGTCGCGAGGCGACAGATTCATGTCGCATCCAATCGATTCGCCGTAAATCTGGACTCGTATTCTTGACTCGTCGATGCCGGCCTGGCGGAATTTCATGCTGAACAAATAGCAGCCGGGCCACATCGACCGGTCTCAGCCGGTTTCGAACTGCCCATCACGCGAGAAATGCTGCGCACCTCGAAGCGCACAGCAGGGATCGCTTTATCCAACGAATTGCGCAGGCATAGAGCAGGGGAGAATTAGATGAAGAAGAGAAATGCCGTCAGTCTTTCGGGACTCGCTATTGCAGCAAGCGCCGCATGCGCGCCCACGGCTGTCCACGCACAAAGCAGCGTCACGCTGTATGGCATTCTGGACGCCGGCATTACGTACGTGAACAACGCCGGCGGGTCCCATCAGGTCAAGTTCGACGACGGCATTTCATACGGCAACCGCATCGGCTTCAAGGGCACCGAGGACCTCGGCGGCGGCTTGCAGGCGGTATTCGTGCTGGAATCGGGCTTTCATGTGGGCAATGGTCAACTCGGGTTCGGCGGTGCGGAGTTCGGGCGCCAGGCATATGTCGGATTGAAGAACAGCTGGGGTACGCTGTCGTTCGGTAATCAGCTCGACATGACGGAAGAATTCGCCTACCTGTACAACATTTCTGCGTGGGCGAGCGGCTACGCGATCCACCAGGGCGACTTCGACCGGATGAACGGCGACCGCCTGCCCAATTCCATCAAGTTCCTCTCCAACGACATCTCCGGCTTTTCTTTCGGCGGCATGTACTCGTTCGGCAATACGGCGGGCGACTTCCATCAGAAGAGCGCGTGGAGCGTGGGGGCGCGCTACGAGCACGGCCCCTTCAACATGGGCGCCGCCTATACGCAGTTGAACAACCCGTTCGGCATTTACGCATTCGATCCGTATGCGATGATCGGCACGCGTACATTCCTCGGCAGGCCAACTGTTTCCGTCGATCCTGCAACCGGGGCGGTTACCGATCTGTACAGCTCCGCTTCGTTCCCTGTCGACAAGCAAGGTGCGTTTGCTGTCGGCGCCGCCTACACGATCGGCAACGTGATGCTGAGCGGCAACTTCACTTACACGACGATCAAGGGCCTCGGCCAAACCTCGCATATGCAGGTATACGAAGGTGGTGCTTCGTACACCTTCACTCCGGCGTTGATGCTCTACGGCGGTTATCAGCACACGCGATTTGAAGGCAACCACTGGAATCAGGGCTCGCTCGGGCTCCACTACCTGCTGTCCAAACGCACCGACGTGTATATTTCCGGCGATTATCTGCGCGCTTCGGATGGCGTGAATGCGGTGATCGGCTATAGCTTTACGCCGTCGTCGACCAGCACGCAAGCCGACGTGCGCATCGGCATGCGTCACTCCTTCTGACGCGGCACAGGCGGATTTCCAAACAGCGGGAATCCGCCTGCGTGAGGAGTCTGCGCGGTGCGTCCGCGCTCTCCGAATAGGTCGCTTCCTCTTTACCTCCGCTTTACACTCCCTCCTGCACATGAGTTGCGCCTGCCTGCGATGCGCCGTCGTCGCAGGTTCGAGCGCCGTATTCCGTGTCTTTTTCCATAGCGCCGGCAACTGTCGGTTGCAACAGATAGTTGACCTTGATCAAGCGAAGGCCCGGGCGTGCGTTTGTTCAGTCACAACGAGCCGCTATTCTGACTGTCAGGCGCATGGGCTGCACGCCCCGCATGGATCGTGCCGGCTCGTAAGCTGTGTGCCGTTCCCGCGCCATTCGACCAGGTGGACGTCATGAACATTCGCTTTCCTGATCAGCGCCCGGCGCATTGCGGGCCTGACCTCGCCGTCGCGTTTGCGGCGGAGGCGGGCAGCATACGCGTCTTTCGCCCATGAACGCCTGTCAGGAAACCGCCGAACCGGCCGCACACGCGTTACCCGGCCTCGTGCAGGGACCGCACGGCGAGCCGTCCGCGCTGCTGCGGCTCGCGCTCGGGCGTGGGCCGGTGCGCACGGCCGTGGTTCATCCCTGCGACAGTCCGAGCCTCGCCGCGGTGAGTGCGGCTTTCCGGGGCGGCCTGATCGATCCGGTCATCGTCGCGCCGCGCGACAGGCTGCGCCCGCTTGCGTCGGCGGCGGGCATCCAGTTGAATGGCATTGAAATCGTCGATGTGCCGCATAGTCATGCCGCCGCCGCACGCGCCGTGGAACTCGCGGCCCACGGCGAAGTGCAGGTGTTGATGAAAGGCAGCCTGCATACGGACGAACTGATGGCCGCCGTCGTACCGCCGGAGTCGGGTTTGCGAACGGGCAAACGCATATCGCACTGTTTTCTGATGCAACTGCCCTCGTATGCGCGTCCGTTCATCATAACGGATGCCGCGATCAACGTTGCACCCGATCTCGAACAGAAGTGTGGGATCGTGCAGAACGCGATCGACCTCGGGCACGCGCTCGGTCTCGCGCTTCCGCGCGTGGCGATTCTCGGCGCGGTCGAAACCGTCAATCCGCACATGCGTTCGACGCTCGATGCCGCCGCGCTCTCGAAGATGGCCGACCGCGGGCAGTTGATCGGCGCGCTCGTCGATGGCCCGCTTGCGTTTGACAACGCCATTTCCGTGAGGGCCGCGCGGCTCAAAGGCATCGCATCGCCCGTCGCCGGACGGGCCGACATTCTGGTCGTGCCCGATCTGGAGGCCGGCAATATGCTCGTCAAGCAGCTTGAATTCCTGAGCGGCGCGGCGAGTGCCGGCATCGTGATGGGTGCGAGGGTGCCGATCGTGTTGACGAGCCGTGCTGACAGCGTGTCTGCACGCATCGCTTCATGCGCGCTGGCCGCGGTGCTGGCGATCAGACCCGTCGGCAGTGGTCATACTAAGGAAAACGTATGAGCTTGACGATGGTGGTCATGGGTGACAGCATCGTTTGACGCTTATCCGCCGCGATATTGCTGCTCCCGCCAATTCGGTATGAGGTTCAAATCGCCTGCCAACCAGCATTCACAAGGGGAAGATCATGGCCGCTAAACGCGTTGCTTTTGTTACCGGCGGGATGGGCGGTCTTGGTGCCGCCATCAGCCGGCGCCTTCACGATGCAGGCATGGTCGTGGCGATGTCGCATTCCGAACGCAACGATCATGTCGCCACCTGGCTGACGAGAGAGCGCGAGGCAGGGCGTCATTTCCTCGCCTTCGAAGCCGACGTATCCAGCTTCGATTCGTGTGCCCACTGCGCGGAGCGCCTGCTTGCCGAATTCGGCGCGGTGGATGTTCTCATCAACAATGCGGGCATTACGCGCGATGCGAGCTTCGCGAAGATGACCAAGGAGGACTGGGACACGGTGCTGCGCACCGATCTCGATTCCATGTTCAACATGACGAAGCCGCTCTTGCCCGCAATGGTGAAGCAGCGTTTCGGACGCATCGTCAATGTGAGTTCGGTGAATGGGGCGCGCGGCGCCTTCGGGCAGACCAATTACGCCGCGGCTAAGGCGGGTATTCACGGTTTTACGATGTCGCTTGCGCTGGAGACAGCGCGACATGGCGTGACGGTCAACACGGTCTCGCCTGGCTACCTCGCCACGGCAATGACGGCAGCCGTGCCACAGGAGGTGATGGAGACAAAGATTCTCCCCCAGATTCCCGTTGGGCGTCTCGGTGAACCGGACGAGGTCGCGGCTCTCGTGGCTTTCCTCTGTTCGGACGACGCGGGATTTGTCACCGGCGCCGACTTCGCCATTAACGGCGGCATGCATATGCGGTGAGCACGCATGAGAAGAAAGTCGCGATCTGCCGCAATCCGAGGACAATATATAATAAAGTGAAATGTTAAGTCCGAACGGCAGGACGCTGGATGAAGAAAAAGACCATTTCATTCGACCTTGCGGCGATGCAAGCGTCGGCGGACAGGGCGTGTGCACTGCTGAAGGTGCTGGCAAATCCCGACCGGCTCATGCTGATGTGCCAGTTGTCGCACGGCGAACACTCCGTCAGTGACCTGGAGAATGAGTTGAGCATTCGCCAGCCCACCCTGTCGCAGCAGCTCGGCGTACTGCGCGACAACGAGCTCGTCAAAACGCGGCGCGAAGGAAAGAGCATTTTCTATTCGCTCGCGAGTCACGAGGCAATGGCCGTCATGGCGGTTCTGTACGACCAATTTTGCAGATGACGCCTGACGGACGGGCGCGACTTCCAAAACTTCCCCAACTGGGCTTCCCAACTGACTTGCATGTTAGACATGACGTCGTGGATCGAGCAGGGCAGCCAGTTCAAAAAGCTGGGCCAGCGCGGGAACGCGTAGCAACAGCAGCAGCGCTATCGCAGTGGTCCCGAGCACGATCCAAAGATAGCGATTGCGCAGCGGTGTACGGGTGCGCCGCCGTGGCATGGCTAACATGCGGATCACGAAAATCAGCGCAACGTTGCCCACGACGAGCGCCACGAAGGCGAGCGTTCGGGCAAACAGATGCTGATGACCATGAGTTAGCAAACCTATATAAAGGCCGAGTACCAGCACGCCAAAGAGCGCGCCCGCTGCCGCGCCGTTGGCGAGGGCACGATTCGACAGCAGACGCGCGCCGGCGCGGCGCGGCGGAACCTGCATCAGATCCTTGCGTTCCGGTTCGTTCTCGAACACGACTGAACAGACCGGATCAATGATCAGCTGCAGAAACACGATGTGGACCGGCGCAAGCATCGGCGGCAAGCCGGCTACGACGGGAACCAGCGTCGCCGCGATCATGGGAATATGCACGGCCACGGTATAGCTGATTGCCTGCACGAGGTTGGCGTAGATGCGCCTTCCCATCCGGATCGCCAACACGATAGGCGCGAAGTCGTCGCGCAACAGCACGAGGGACGCGACCTCACGCGCCACTTCCGCGCCGCGCAGCCCCATTGCAATGCCGATATGCGCGGCTTTCAGTGCAGGCGCGTCATTTACGCCGTCGCCGGTCATCGCAACAACGTGGCCGCTGTCACGCAGCGCCTGCACGAGCCGAAGCTTCTGTTCGGGTCTGACGCGGGCGAACACGTCGACGCTCTGCACGGCCTCATGGAGTTGCTCGTCGTTCATCGCCGCGAGGTCGTGACCGGCCATGATATGCCCGTCGCCGATGCCGACTTCGGCTGCAATAGCGCATGCCGTGGACGGATAGTCGCCGGTAATCATGACCACGCGGATGCCGGCCGCCTTGCATTGCGCGACCGCGCCGGCGACTTCCGGCCGGACCGGATCGAGAAGACCGACCAGCCCCACGAACGAAAACTCGAAGTCGTGCTGCTTTTCCGGCCAGTCAGCATGCGAGTGGCGCGCCTTCGCGACGCCCAGTACGCGCAGCCCACTGGATGCCATTTCGGCAGCCTGATCGAGGATGCGTCGCGTTTGCTGCCCGCTCAGATGACACAAGCTGCAAACCGCCTCGGGCGCACCTTTGCATGCCACGGCGTGATGGTCGAGTTCCGGCGTGCGCCACGCGTGGGACATGGCCGGCAGTTCGGGCGTCAGCGCGTATTCATGAACGAGAGACCAGTCCGTGTGAAGACGCCCGGTGCCGGCCAGGCCGACCCGGCCAGCTTCGTGAAACGCGAGTTCCATCGGATCTACCGGCTCGATTTCGCTCGCGAGCACGAGATATTCGATGAGTTCGTGATACGTCTCGTCGATGCTCTGCGTAGCAGGGTCGACGGTCTGCAGCTTTCCGCGGGCAAACAGCACGCGAACCGACATGCGGTTCTGCGTCAGCGTGCCTGTCTTATCGACACATAACACCGAGGTCTGCCCAAGGGTCTCGATCGCGCTCATGCGTCGCGTCAACACCCCTTCATCGGCGATGCGGCGTGCGCCCAACGCCATGAACACGGTCAGGATGACAGGGATTTCTTCGGGAAGAATGCCCATGGCCAGCGTGATGCCGGCAAGCACGCCCGGAATCCATTCTCCGGACCGCCAACGATAAGCCGCCACAAGAAACAGGCATAACGCGATTGCGGCTAATGCGAATCGATTGATGAAGCGCCTTGTTTCCAGTTGCAATGGCGAGCGCGCCTCGGATATGCCGCTCAGCGACTTGCCTATGCGGCCGAGCGTCGTATCGGAGCCTGTCGCGGTCACCACCATGCGCCCCTGGCCCTGAACCACCATCGAGCCGAAGAACAGCATGGAGCGTGGGACATCCGCGTCTTCGAGGCCGTCTCGTGCGGCGGCTTTGCTCACCGCTACCGATTCGCCGGTGAGCAAAGACTCGTCTACGCTGAGCTCATGCGCTTCGGTCACGGCGCCGTCAGCGGGCACCCGTGCACCTTCGTCGACGAAAACCACGTCGCCCGGTACCAGCTCCGCTGCGCAGACGAGCTGCTGTCGTCCGTCTCGAAGCACCTGCGCGCGCGGTGCGGAAAGTTCGCGAAGCGAGTCGAGGACCCGCGCGGTGCGATGACTTTGCACTACCGTAAGTAGAACGATGGCCATGACGAACGCGAGCAATGTCAGCGCTTGCGTCGCGTCGCCGATCAGAAAGTAGACGGCGCTCGCCGCAAGCAGCAAAAGAAACATCGGTTCGGCGAGCACCTCGCGCAGCGTGCACCACCACGTGCGCCTTGGCGTCGAGTCGACGATGTTTCGACCGAAGCGCGCCCGCAGCGTTTCTACTTCTGTATTCGTCAGACCAGACGGAGACCGACTGCTTGCCTGTAGCGCAGGGGAAGTCGGCTCAGCGTTGTGCTGCACGGGCTCAACAAAGAGGGCCACTGGTTGGGTTGGCATGGAGTTGCTACCTGATCTCATCGCGCCTGAGCTCACTCAGCGCACCGACCTGCGCGCCGGCAAATACGCGCAAGACGAACACGAGTGCGACGCGGAGTGTGCTGAACATGAGGAGCCTCCTATCGAACGATCGGCGATTCGCGCGAGCAAAGCACATGCGCTGACGATTTTCAGAATGACGCGCGGACGGCATGCGGGCGTTGATTTGTATCAAGCGGCTCACTTTCCAGTGGCATAGCCTGAAGTCAGCTTGAGGTCAACGAGGCATCGTGGCGCTGCGTCCGCAGGAAGCGGCGATCGACAATCAGGAGGCGGACAATGAAACAACGGCTTCGGCGACGACTGAGCATTGCGGCGGCGCTATTGATCTTTTCGTCGTCCGCTGCGTTGGCTGGTGACCTGACGTCGATCGAGACGCACAGCCAGCGTTACGGGAACCATATCGCCATTTCCGCATTCGACGATCCTCTCGTGAAAGGCGTGACCTGCTATGTCACGGAGTCGCATTCGGATCGCGCTTTTGGCAGCGGAAGAATACCGCACGCGGCGGATTTCACGGCGTCGTGTCATCAGACAGGTAATCTCGAAGTCGCGGCCGCGGTTCCGGCACAGGCAAAAGTGTTTACGGTCCAGCAGAACGCGATTTTCGATTCGCTTCATATATTCCGCGTGATTGACGCTGAGCGGCATGCGCTCGTGTACTTTACCTACTCAGAAGACGAGACCGCGGGCGACTTGCCCGGCCGGCTCGATGTGATCCGCTTACCGGCGAGCCTGCGGATGCCGACACGATAGCGCTTGGGAGGCACGTCACTGTACCGGCAAATAGGTCGAATAAGCGGACCACCCGGCAATCGCGGCGAAAAATCGTACCACAATCAATATATAATTAAATATAATGTTAGAGTGCACGCGACAGATTGCGCGCTGCGAAGTAACCAGCCGGTTTGACAGCCAATAAACACGCTGCATGACCCGTTCAGTGGCCTAAACATAGGGCGAAAGCATGTCGATCGATCTCGCGCACTTCACACCTGGGCTGTCTTTAGCGGGCGGCCTGCTGATCGGCGCCGCGGCCGCGACACTCGTGTTTTTCAACGGACGCATCGCGGGTATCAGCGGCATTCTGGGCGGATTGCTTGGGAGTACGCAGAAAGACGCGGCGTGGCGCGTCGCATTTCTTGCGGGTCTCGTGGGAGCGCCTGCATTGGCGGCCCTGCTGGGCGAGCCGATTGCGCCCGACATTCAGACAGGGTGGGGCGGCGTACTCGTCGCCGGTTTTCTGGTCGGCATCGGCACGCGTTATGCGAGCGGTTGCACGAGCGGCCACGGGGTGTGCGGCATTTCGCGTGGCTCGGTTCGTTCGCTGGTTGCGACGGCAACTTTTATGGGGAGCGGCTTTCTGACCGTGTTCGTCGCGAGGCACCTGCTGGGAGGCTGAGGTGGCTTTACTGACTGCGTTGCTTTCCGGGCTTTTGTTTGGCGTGGGCCTGATGGTCTCCGGCATGGCTAATCCGGCGAAGGTGCTCGGATTTCTTGACCTCGCGGGGCGCTGGGATCCCTCTCTTGCATTCGTGATGATCGGTGCGATAGCAGTGGGTTCCATCGCGTTCCTGTTTGCAAGGCGCCGCAAGCAATCGCTGCTCGGTCTTGCCATGCGGATTCCGGCTCATACAGGTGTGACATTGAGACTCGTGCTGGGTAGCGCGGTGTTCGGTGTGGGCTGGGGCCTTGCTGGATTCTGCCCGGGCCCCGCGCTGGTCGCGTTGGGCGCCGGCGTTCCGAAAGCATGGGTCTTCGTCGCAGCGATGTTGGCCGGCATGGCCGTGTTCGAACTGCTGGAGCGCGCGAAATTCGGTCGGCAGCGGGCCTGAGTTGGCCGGTGCGCGGCGGAAGAGGGGGCGTCGCACCAGTTGAGTCTCGCCTGCCAAGGGGCTTCTGGTTGCCGTGAGCGGCGCCTGATCGACGCTTATTGCGCCTGTTGCTTGTTGCGCCCCTCAAACTTCATTGCGATGCGCAACATCGAGCGCCGCATCCGGCTCAGTCCGCATCGCGCTTATGTGTTCGACAGAATCCCAGAACTCGCACAATAGAGGACAAACGGCGCTGCGCCACCGAAGTCCTGTGAAAAGATCGTAATGGTCGCATTGGTTTACCGTCACCTGCCGCTGCTGCGGCGCGTCAGCGGCATGGCACAGCGCGTGCGCGCAATGGGTCTGTCCGGCGCCCGTGATATGGTCGCGATCGCCTTCGATCGTGCAAAGCGGAACATGCTTCAACGCAGCTGTATCGACATGCCGTCCGCCAATCGACCACACCCCGCGTGCCAGCAGGTGATGCTTGAAGACTACGCGAAGCATGTCCAGAAAGTAGCACTCGCTCATGTCGAGGACAGCGGCGTATTCATTCAGCGAACGCAGCGCCGCTTGTGCGCCGCACGAATCGCCGGCAAGCCAGTTAGACCAGTAACGCGCCTCTAATTCCAACTGGCGCGAGGGATGTGCGGCCAATAGCGCGGCTTGCTGGAGATAGCCAGGATAAACGCGGCGCCCCATGCCACGATAAGGCGGGGGCACTTTGTCGATAGTCGTGTCGCTAAACCAGCGCAGCGTATGCGAATGTGCGAAGCGATCCATGGAAGTGGCATGCCGGCGCGTGTCGATCGGGCCGCCGAGCAGCGCGATGCTTGCGAGGCAGCCACCTTTGCTGGCGGCGAGCAGACTGGCGGCGGCAAGCGCGGGTATGCAGCCCTGACACACGGCCACGACATGCGCCGGCATCCCGGCAGCCGCGACCTGCAGAATAAAACGCTCAACCGCATTGACGTAATCCGCCAATGCAAGCGGGCCCGCTTCCAGCGGCACATCGCGCGCGTCGGCCCAATCCGTAATGTAGACGGCAGGGCGAGTTTCGAGCAGCGCCTCGACGGTTTCCCGCAGCATGACCGCATGGTGACCGGCAAGCGGCGCACACAGCAAAACCGGTGCGCTACGCGCTTTCGCGCGGCGCGCGCTGGTCCTCGTGAATCGGCGGAGTGTGCCGACGGGCGTTTCGTCGACGACGTCTTCTTCAACGGGAATCCGCCGGCCATTGCATTGCACCGCAGCGATGGCAAATGGTGGAGCCGTTGCGAACGCACAGGTTGAACGGCTCAGCCAGTCGCGAGCGGCATGAGGGAGAGAAGGCACCCATGCCGGCCCCGCCCACCCGCAGACATTCAGCGCATTATCGGCAAATGCGTTGGCAAGCCGCCGCTGTGTATCCAGAAGGCTGTACCACATGAGCGTCTCTTCAGATCTGTGCGCGAACGTTGACGTTCGCGGATGTGCGATGTGCCGACGCGGCAGGCCGCGCCATGCGTCGAGGATTGCAACGGGCGGACAGCGCTGCATTAGCTCCGCTGCGCATTCAAGTGTAGTCAATGCGGCAGTGGAGGGCCTGAGTAAATGCCCTCGCCAGCATGGCCGACTTGATGCGCGTTAACCGTGCACAGGTCACTCGAATGCCGGAAAGCAGGGCCTTACAGGCAGCATTTTCTAGTGGCGATATGCAGTGAAGTTGACGAAAGTCAGTCGACCGAGCCATTCAGGCGATATCTTTTGGACTGTTGATTAATGAGGGCAGGAGACGGATATGCGACCGCGGCGGGAAGCGGGCTCTGGCTGCGTCACGCGCCTTCACGGCTATCTGCTTGGGGTTATCGTCTGGACTGTCACGCTACTCTTTGTCGCGAGTTTGCCGGGTGGCTGCTCCGCATATAGCGCGCCGCCGGACGATGCCGAAGTCGACGCGGCACTGCGCAATGTACTCGACCAGTACGAGACGCGTGGCAAACTCGTGCGCGAACTGATTGCGCTGGCGCAACCGCTCGCAGGTGACAACGGCACGTTTGTCGGCGCCGTGACGGTCGCGCAGGCCGACCTCGCCTGTATCCGGCTGGATCCGCGAGCGCTGGCGGAGCAGGTGCCATTCGAGCGGTTCGAGGTGGCGGAGCGGCAGCTTGGCGATGCGATATCGCGGCTGTTGATTGAGCTCGGCAATGATCGGCGGATTGGGCAAGACGCACGTTTCGACGCGCTGCGCACGCAACTGGGCGCGGTCGAAAGGCGTGCCGCGATAACGCGGGAGGCGTACGACAAGACCGTCGATCGTTATAACGCGAGCCTCGACGCGCTGCCGGATGCAACGACGCATAGGCCGGCGCTGCGTCCACGACCGACGTTTCGCGTGGTCGCGGAAACGGCGAATCGGCAGGTGTGAACGGCATGTGACTGCGGGACGATTGCAGACCAATTGCGGACATTTGCTGCATTAATAAACGAAACGCGGCAACGGTTGCGAGGAACGACTTATGTATCAAAAGATCGTCGTGGCGCTCGACGGCAGCGAGTCGTCCAGAAACGCGCTGCATGAGGCGCTCGAACTCGCGCAACTCACGAAAGGGCGGATTCACGCGATTTATATCGTGGATCCGTGGAGTATGTCCCCTTATTCAGGCTATGTGGATCCCGAGCAGCTTCGCGCCGTGCTGCGCGAAGACGGGCGCATGGCTCTCGAAGGGGCACGAGAGGCGATGGCGAATCGCGGTGTGTCTGGCGACTCCGAGATGGAGGAGACGCAGGACCCGGCAGACGATGTACCTCGCTGCCTTGCCCGTTGCGTGCACCGCCAGAGTGCGGACCTCGTCGTCATGGGGACGCAAGGCCGGCGCGGTATCGGACGATGGCTGCTGGGCAGCGTGGCAGAAACGTTCGTGCGCGGCGCGGAGGTGCCGGTCCTTCTGGTGAGGTGTGTGCGTGAAGTGGAGCAACGGCCTCGCCAGGCTCGATTCAAGGCTGATTCGTTATCCTGACAGTAGCGGGGCGCACGCGTTCAACGCTTTGCCGTATGGCGGCGAGTGTCGGGCGGCTGATCGTTCACGGTGCGGCGGCAGGTCAGCTTTCGATGCTCGATCAGCATTTTCCAGTCGAGCTTCATCAGAAGGTACACGACACACAGAAGCGCGAGCTGTGAGACGATGAAGTAGCCGCTGAGATACCCGCCTTCAAGCGGGGGTTCGAGATCCAGATAAGATGAAGCGAAGCGCCCAAGGTGAGCCCAAAGTGAATAGCTGATCGTTCGACCGGCGAAGAACGCGGTGCCGATGACACCAAGCGGGAGCCCGGATAATCCATAAGCGATAAAAAGGTAGTTCGACGGAAACGGACTCAACGCGTAAACAAAGAACGCACCCGCTGTCAGCTTTTTGCGCTTCTTCAGCCATGCTTCAACGACTTCGATATTCTGGCGGTCGGAAGCGCGCATGAGACGACCTCGTACGAGCGAGCGGGCAAACGTCGCGAGTATCAGCCGTCCGATGGTGGCCGCGCTGGCGGCAACGACGGCAAAAACGAATGGATTGCCTTCGGGAATATTGAAGCCGACCCACGACATGGCCATCCAGGTAGGCGGCGCAAATGCGGGTATGACATTGAGTAGCAGCACGACAACGAACAGTGTGGCCAGCGTTGACATCGCTTATTTCCAGATTCGCTTTCACGTCAACGAAGCTTGCGCCCCAACGAGGTGCGCAGATTGACTCAGGTCAACTGGCAGGAGCCATCACCGTGCGGTTGCCGCTCGTCGAGCTGCGCTGCCCGGTTTTGTGATTTGACATAAGATAAATTATCAACCGATTGTATGTAGTAGCTTTATAGAAATGTCGTGTTCCAGCCATTTAGAAATGTCGTGTTCTGGTCTCGGTATGCTTGCCGGTTCCCTGCGGGACTATGGAGCCGGCCATGCATGCAGCTGCACTGGTGACATTGAACATGCGCGAACTCGACCGTCTGAAGGTCATCCAGGCCGTTGTTGACATGGGCCTCAAGCCTGGTCGCGCGGCCGAACGCCTGGGCTTGACCGTACGTCAGGTTGAGCGCCTTGTGATCCGCTACCAGCAATCCGGTGCAGCGGGACTGGCCTCGCGCAGACGTGGCCGTTCCGGCAACCGGAAGCTGGACGAAGGACTGGCCCAGCAGGCGCTGGCGATCATTCGCGAGCGCTACGCCGATTTTGGGCCGACACTGGCCTGCGAGAAGCTTCGGGAATGCCACGGCATCCGGATAGCCAAGGAAACGGCCAGGCGGCTGATGACGGACGCCGGTCTGTGGATACCACGCCGGCAGCGCCCGCCGAAGATCTACCAGCCGCGGGCGCGTCGTGCGTGTCTGGGCGAACTGATCCAGATTGATGGCAGCGATCACCGGTGGTTCGAGGAACGGGCGCCAGCCTGCACACTGCTGGTGTACGTCGACGATGCGACCAGCCGGCTGATGCATCTGCACTTCACGGCGAGCGAATCGACCTTTAGCTATTTCGAGGCGACGCGGGCGTACATCGAATGCCACGGCAAGCCTGGCGCGTTTTACAGCGACAAGGCGAGCGTGTTTCGCAGTGGCAAGGCCCATGAAACGGGCAGCAGCGTGACACATTTCGGCCGGGCGATGTTCGAGCTGAACATTGACACGTTCTGCGCGAACAGCAGCTCAGCGAAGGGTCGCGTCGAGCGCGCCCACCTGACGCTGCAGGACCGGCTGGTGAAGGAATTGCGACTGCGCGGAATCAGCACGATCGTCGAGGCCAATGCGTATGCGCCCTCCTTCATGGCGGCCTACAACGCACGCTTCGCGAAGCCGCCGAAGAGCGATTTCGACGCGCATCGACCGCTGCGGGGTGACGAGAATCTTGACCTGCTGATGACGTGGCGCGAGACGCGACGTGTGACGAAATCACTGACCATTCAGTACGACCGCGTGATGTACCTGCTGGATGACACGCCGGAGAACCGGAAACTGATCCACCGCTACATCGACGTGTGGGAGTACCCGGACGGGCGCATCGAGATCCGCGCAGATGGCCGGGTGCTGTCGAACCGGCAATACGACCGGCTGGCCGAAATCGACCAGGGCGCGATCGTTGAACATAAACGCCTGAGTCACGTGCTGCAGGTCGCGCAGGCGATCCAGGCGCAACGCGACAACCGGCGCATCTCCGGCTCTCCCGCGCGCACGAATCAGGGACAACCGGTTCGGGCAACGGAACGCGCGCAGGGCACGAAGAAGCAGCGTGAATTCACCCAGGCCGACATCAACGGCGTGATCACGGAACTGGCACAACGAAGGCAGCCGAACCAGACACGCAAACCTGGCCGTCGGTCTGCAGGATCTGTCTGAACGGACTGACACGCCCTGCCCGTTCACGCGCAGTCCTTCAACGCTACGTGAGATTCAAACCGGTAAAGAAAGAGTCAAACTCAACGTCAAAACCCGACATTTCTAAATAGCTGCCACCACGACATCTTGAAATGGCCATGACATTGTATGTGGGAGCAAAGTAGTAGTGTCGTACCTGAGCAAAGTACAGATGTCGTATCCCAAGTATCTGTAGCGCATGCTGGTGCGGTTTTCCCGCCTGAGTCGGCAACCATGCCGCGTTTTATTGCTGCGCGCCCCAGCGGCGCACGGTGACTCGCTCGAGCGTATCGAACACGAGATGCTCGATAAGCAGCCCGATAACGATGACAGCGGCCAATCCCGCAAAGACGTGATCGGTATATAGCTCGTTGCGATTCTGGAAAATGTACCATCCGAGCCCGCCACTGCCCGAACTGGCGCCGAACACGAGTTCGGCCGCAATCAGCGTGCGCCACGCAAACGCCCAGCCGACCCTCAAGCCGGCCAGAATAGACGGCAATGCGGCGGGCACGAGGATCAGCAATACATGGCGCATGCCCGTCAATCCATAATTGCGGCCCGTCATGCGCAGCGTCGCCGGCACCGATTGAAAGCCCGAGTACGTGTTGAGAGCAAGCGGCCACAACACCGAGTGCACAAGCACGAATAACAGACTCCCTGTGCCGAGGCCAAACCACAGCAACGCGATCGGCAGGAGCGCGATTGAAGGCAGCGGGTTGAACATCGCAGTCAGCATCGAGAGCAGATCGCGACCCACGCGAGTCGATACAGCAAGCGAGGTCAGCACGAACGCGAGCGCCGCACCGAGCAGATAACCGCGCAGCAACACGGACATCGACACCGCCGTCTTCTGCAGTAGTTCTCCAGTCCACACGCCTTGCACAAATGCGCTAAACGTCGCGCCGAATGTGGGCAGCAGAAGATCGTTATTGACGACGCGCGCGGCAATTTCCCACGCGGCGATCAACAGGAGCGCGATAAGCGTCTTGCGTAACCAGCTCCGAGCGAAGATCCGCTTGACCGTGGGCAACGGTGCTTCATAGGTCAGTTCGCCGGGCGGCGCGAGCGGACGTTCATACTCCTCGCGAATCGGTGGCAATAGCGTGGCGGGCGAACTCATCGAGCGGTCTCCCTCTCTTCAAACAATAGCTGATGGATGCGTGCGACACTGCGTTGGAAGTCGTTGCGCCCGAAACTATCGTGCGAATATTGATGACTGTTGAGTTCGGCGCGCACACGTCCCGGATGCGGCGACAGCAGCAGAATGCGGTTGCCGACCACCAGGGCTTCTTCAATCGAATGAGTGACGAACAGCAGCGTGAACTTCACTTCTTCCCAAAGGCGTAGTAGTTCTTCCTGCATCTTGCGGCGTGTGAGCGCATCGAGTGCCGCGAACGGTTCATCCATCAGCAACACACGCGGCTGCATGGCAAGCGCGCGAGCTATCGCCACACGCTGCTTCATTCCGCCGGACAACGTGTGCGGATAAGCATTCGCAAATGAGGTCAACCCGACTTTCTCCAGATAATGCAGCGCGCGTTCATTCGCCTCTGCGCGCCCCAGCTTCTTTGCGACGCGAAGTGGAAAAGCCACGTTTTGCAGCACCGTTTTCCACGGCGGCAGTTGATCGAACTCCTGGAACACGACGATACGATCCGCGCCCGGACCGCGCACCGCCTGACCGTCGAGCGAAATGCTGCCAGACACCGGTTCGATGAATCCGCCCACCGCTTTCAGCAACGTCGACTTACCGCAGCCCGAGGGGCCGAGCAGCACAAAGCGGTCGCCGCCGTAGACGTCGAAACTCACATCGTGCGTTGCCCGAACAATGCGCTCGCGCGTTCGATATTCGAGGCTGACGTTTTCAACAGCCAGCAGCTTTTCACTCACGTCGCGGTTGCTGAGCTCACTGCGCTCGGGAAAGACAAGCGTTGGGTTAGCCACCATCGGATCGCTCCGTAAGAAGAAACGTCGAGTCGCGAACGTCCCGTTGAGAAGTTACATAGATGTTGGACGAGGAGCCAGGCGTCATCGCTCAACTGCCTGCGGCCGTGGCTGGATCGTCGAAGAAATAGTCTTTCCACGACTTCGGTTCGTTCTTGATCGCGCCCACGCGATACATGAATTGCGCGAGACCGAAAGTGTTCTGCGGCGCGACCTTGAAATCGACCTGCGGATTCTTGATGACTTTCAGCAACAGCGTACGGTCGATCTTCGACTTGTTCGTGCGAATGTAGATGTCGGCAGCCGCATCGGGATTGGCCGCGATAAAGCGCGATGCGTCGGCCAGTGCGTCCACGAAAGCACGATAGGTCTTCGGGTTCTCATCGCGGAATTTCTGCGTTGCGTACAGCACGGTGGCCGAACTCGGGCCGCCGAGGACGTCGTAGGAATTCAACACGATGTGCGCTTTGGGATTGCCCGCCAGCTCCTGATCCTGAAACGGCGGATTGCCGAAGTGGCCGGTGATTTCAGTGCCGCCCGCGATGATCGCGGCCGTCGCGTCGGGATGCGGTAACGCCTGCGTGTACTTGTCGAGGCGGTTGTATTCCTTGTCGCCCCAGCGCTTGGCCGCGGCGTATTGCAATACGCGCGACTGCACGGACACATTCACCGCCGGCACTGCAATGCGGTCCTTCGCAGTGAAGTCCGCGATCGATTTCACATCCGGATTATTGCTGACGAGGTAGTACGGCAGGTTGCCGAGCGAGGCCACGCCCTTCACATTCTGCTTGCCGTGCGTGCGATCCCAGATGGTCAACAGCGGACCGACGCCCGCGCCTGCGATATCGACTGCGCCGGAAAGCAAAGCGTCATTGACGGCCGCGCCGCCGGAAAGCTGCACCCAATCCACCTTGATACTCAGGCCTTGCTTGCGCCCTTCCTTTTCGATGAATTGCTGATCGCGGGCAACATTCAACAGCAGATAGACCACGCCGAACTGCTCGGCAATACGGATCTGTCCTTCGGCATGCGCGGGCAGCGCGGCGCCTAGTCCCGCTGTAGCCAGCGAAACGCTCAGCAGCGTTGCAGCCAGGCGGCGGGCAAGCGAGGGCCGCTCAGTGGGAGAATGAAACTTGTCGAACATCGGAACTCCGGTCAGCGAGTGGTATGCGTTTATTTACGTTGTCGTGAGTGACGTCTGCGTCGAAGCGCCGCGCGATCAGAACGGCACGTCGCCCTCAATGGTCGTGCGATAGAGCTTGCGGCGCAGGTGATCGGGCGTCCCGGCCGCGAGGTGCATCAGCGAGCGGTTGTCCCAAAACACCATGTCGTGTTCGCTCCACTTGTGCCGGTAGACATGTTCCGGACGCACGCTGTGCGCGAAGATTTCGGCGAGCAATTGCGCGCTCTCGTCTTCCGGCATATCGATGATGCGCGTCGTGAAATGCTCACTCACGAACAGAGCCTTGCGACCGGTCTCGGGATGCGTACGAACGACCGGATGCACCACGGGCTTCACCTGTGCAATCTGTTCAGGCGAGAGATTGGGCCGCCACGGGCTGCGTTTTTGCAGTTCGGCGTATTTGGCGAGATAAGTATGTTCTGCGGAACGTCCCTCGACTGCGCTGCGCAAATGCCCGGGCAACGTCTCCCACGCGAGATGCATGTTCGCGAACAGCGTGTCGCCACCTTCGGCGGGAAGCTCCTGAGCGTGCAGCAGCGAGCCGAGGCTCGGTTTTTCCTTGTACGAAAGGTCGGAATGCCAGTAGTGCCCGGCGTCGCCAAGTCCAATAGGCTGACCGTTTTCGACGATGTTCGATACCACCAGCACTTCCGGGTGCCCCGGCAACTGGAATTGATGCAACACGTGAATTTGCAGCGGCCCGAAGCGGCGGCTGAACGCGATCTGCTCGTCCGGTGTAATGCGTTGATCGCGGAAGACCAGCACGTGATGATCGAGGTGCGCGCGGTGAATGCGCGTAAAGTCCTGCTGGCTCAATGGCCGGCTAAGATCGAGACCAAGCACTTCGGCGCCGACGGGCCCGTCGAAAGCGCGAATTTCGATCTGCTGATCTTGCTGATTGTGCTGACCCTTGCTAACGGCAAGGGCGTCGCTCGCAGGCCGAGCGGCAGTGGAGGCAAAGGCATTCGTCACGGCAAACTCTTCGTTGTATCGGATCGCGGAACGCCGTTGGGGCGCAGTCAGATGAATGTACCGGCGGCCGGGCGCGAGGACAACGAAGCAAATGCGATACGGTTATCTGCTGGAGTGATAAACCCGATGCTGTAACGTGCGACGCCCCAATCGCCGCCCTTCGCCGCCCTTTCGCGCACCGTTCAAAGCCGCCCGGGCCGCGGATCGGGCACGAAGCCGTCGCGATTCGGCATGACCACGCGTGGCAGCGTGGCTGCGTCGAGCCGCGTATCGGCGGGCACGATGCCGTTCTGATTCAACAGGAACGCGCTGAGCGAGTACACCTCGTCGGCGGAAAGCGATTGCGGCGCGTTGTACGGCATGGCGCGGCGAATGTAGTCGAAAAGTGTGGTTGCATAAGGCCAGTAGCTGCCGACGGTGCGCTTTGGCTTCGCGCTCGACAGCGTGCCCTGTCCGCCTACCAGCGGATCGCCGAGACCGCCCTGCCCTTGTGCGCCGTGACACGCCGCGCACTTCACGGCGAAAATCTGGGCGCCCGTCGCGACGTCGCCACTGCCGGCAGGCAGGCCGCGACCGTCCGGCGCGACGTCGATATTCCACGCTGCGACGGCCTGCTCGTTCAACGGAGCACCAATGCCGTGCGCAGTGCTCGCATTGCTCGCATCGCGCGGATTGTGTGCATCCGCTGCATCGGGTGCGATGACCGAACAGGCGGTCAACGCCACGACCAGCACGGAAGCGGCCAGCGCGATTCGGGACCACGCTCGCAAAGAACCGGGGTTACGCATTGCGCACCTCGCCGTTGGCCTCCACACGCCATTGCTGAATCGCGTTGTAGTGATATTGCGAATTCAGCCCGCGGGCGGCCACGAGCGCGGCGCGCGTGGGCTGCACGTAGCCGGTCGAATCGGTGGCGCGAGACAGTAGCGCCGATGGCGCGCCGTCCCAGCGCCAATCCGCTTCGAAGCGCGTCAGAGCGCGGTCCTGCGCCACGCTGTTCAGACGCGCGAGCCGCCAGGACATGCCGCCATCGGTCGAAACTTCCACTTGTCGGAGCGTCCCGCGACCCGACCAGGCGATGCCGCTAATCGGGTAATAACCTTGCGTGGTGAGCTTATGTCCTGGCGAGGGTCGCGTAATCACCGACTTCGCGTCCATTTCAAAGGCGAACTGGCGCGCGGTGCCGTTTGGCAGCAGGCTCGTGTATTTCGAGGTTTCCTCGCGCGTTTGCAGCGGTGCGTCGACCACCTTGAGCCGGCGCAACCACTTGACGTTCGTATTGCCCTCGAAGCCGGGCACGATCAGCCGTAGCGGAAAGCCATTTTCAGGCCGCAGGCGCTCGCCGTTCTGCGCATAGACCACGAGCGCGCTCTCCAGAATGCGGTCGAGCGGCAAGCTGCGCGTCATCGCGGCGGCGTCCGCGCCTTCCGCCAGCAACCAGGCGCTACTGCCCGCGCCACGCGATACCGACACGCCTCCCACTTCCTCGAGCAACGTCGACAGGCGCACGCCTGTCCATTCGCAGCAGGACAGCAGACCATGGGTGAGCTGCACGGGCAAACCGCTCGGGCCGCTCCATTCGCTGCCGGTGTTGCCTGAACATTCGAGAAAATGGATGCGCGATTCGGCGGGAAGACGCAGCAAATCGTTCATCGTGAAGAGCTTTGGCGTTCTCACGAGGCCGTGGATCGCCAGGCGATGCTGGTCGGGATCGATGTCCGGCAGACGAGGATGCCGAGTTGAGCGCCCGATCCCACTCGGGTAGCCACGATTTTCAACGTAGGATCCCCGACTGCCGCCGCCAGCACCGGCAGATCGCCCGCAGGTGCCAGATCGACGGCGCCCGCGCGCTGTGCTTCGAACAGGGGCGCGGCGCCCTGGAAATTGGCCCAGCGGTAAGCGTAAGGCGCGCCGTCAAGTACCTTCGCCGCCTCGATCAGCGCCCGCGTCCCGCCGGCCTGATCGCCGAGGACGAGGGTAAGGCGGTTGCCGGCCGCGCTCGCATTGGCATTGGAAGAAGCCGTGCCTTGCGCGTTGACCGCAGCGCCCGCCATCGCAAGCGGCGCGGCACCGAGCACGCGCAATGCGCGCCGTCGCGCGAAAAAAGACGTCGAAGCGGAAACGGTCATAGGTCCTCGCTGAAGGTGATCGACACAGCGTAGCGACGAAGGACCGGCGTGAGAATTATTCTATTTCGATATGTTTATAACGATTCGACTTTTATCTTTTGCGTGTCCTGGCGGCGACCGAAAGCCCGAGCGCCAATTCACTATGCGATCGGCGATGTGAACGGGAAATGACTTAATTACCTTTGCATATTGCTCACGCAGGGGCATGAGGCTGCCGGCTAATGCACCCAGTTGCAGGCTGATCGGCTGCGACGCTGTCATACAGCGGGCAGCGTCGCTGAAGGCGGCAAAGCGATGTGGGCAATGTCGCGCCGCCGGTTCAGGCGGTGCGACCCTCAGAAGAACAGCAGCGTGCGCAGCTCGATACTGCGGCGCGGCGGCGCATCGACGGGTGTGGTGGGGTCGTCGAATGCGGTGTGTGCGGTCACACGTGCGACACCGTCGCCGGCCGAATCGAAAATCTTGATGAGCAGGAATTCGTCGGGCGTCATGTCAGGGTAGTAATACCAACGGTGACGCGGATTGAACACGAGCGCGTAGGTTTCGCCCACCTTGTCCGGGTAGACGAGATCCGACGCGACCAGATCGTTCAGCGCGATACTTCTCGCATCGCACAACGCGAGCGGCGACGATCGCACCGGTCCGGCTATCGGCCGCCAGAGATTGACGATCGCCACTCGCCCTTTCAGCAGTTCTTCGGCTTCGGCCGGCGGCAGATGGTCGCGCACGCGCCGCGGCCCGGAAACGAAAGTCTGATCGTTGTGAATGTATCTGACGGGTTCGCGGATGCCGGCCGCGCGTCCCGCGTCGCCGTCGCGCAATGTGTGATCGAAGATGACGACACGGCGCGCGCCGGTGGCTTTTTTGAGCAGATCCTCACTCTCGGGGTAATAAGCAGTGCGGATCTTTTCAGGGTCGCTGAAATCGGTCAGCGCACTGGCGTGGCGATGCAGTTCGAACCCGTTGCGGTCGATCCACGGCGCACCGGGCGGCGGCGCTACGCGTGCGTTCGCGATCTCGACGCGATATGGACGGTACATGCCGCTGCGCTTCGGCACGCCTGGCGGCGGGTCGTCCTGGTACGAGACCGGCCGCTCGCCGGTGAACTCCAGATAGTTCAACTCCGCCTGAACCGATGCCGCAGTAGCCGGCCTGTCCATAACGAGCTCGCTCATGATCGCGTCCTCAAGATGTGAAATCAAAAGATGCACGCGCCTATTGCGTTGCACTGCTTAGCGTGGGGGAATTTCAAATGGTGCGAAGAACATTCCCGGCAGATATTCGACATGGAAGTAGCCGCAGCGCGCGTAGGCAGCGATGCGTTCAAGTCGCTGGGCGTCAGGCTCATTGGTGACCGAGGGCGGGGCTCCGCCCGCCGCTGCTTGCGCTTCAGCCCCCCGGCAGTTTTCGCACGTCGCCATTCGCGAGCGCGTGCGCGAACTCGAGATCGGCAGGAAGTTGCGGATATTCAGCCTGAACAGCGCCCGGGCAAGCATTTTCATATGGCCTCCGTCAGCCAGTGTCATTCACTGAATCTAGCGGCCGCTTTCGTGAACTGCAAAGAAGGTTTCGTGGATTGGTTTTCACGCTTTCGATATTCGCGGCGAACAAGCGGTCCGCGATTCGGTCTTCGCGCAGTTCCGCCCCAGAAAAACTAACCGCCGACACGAGGGATAACCGTCCTGGACGAACTGCAGGAAAGTGCCACACAGGAGTGTCAACGACTCGCCGTGCCTTTCAGCACATCCAGCGCGCGATGGTCTGGACCCACGCCGTCCATCAGGATGACGTCGCCGCGCGAGTTGCGCGTACGCAGCGCAACGATGCGTTGATAGGCCGGCGACCCATACCACGCGCGAGCATGCGCGAGGTCCGGGAAGGCGATCACGATCAGGTCTTCGCTCCACTCTCCTTCGAGCACAATGCGTGGGCCGCCGTGAATGATGAATTGCCCGCCAAAAGGCGTCAGCGTGTCGTCGATCTGCGCGAGATACGATTCGATTTCGGCTCCCACCGTCACATTCCACAGACGTCCGATTGCATACGCGGTCATTTGCTCACCCCTTGTCACACGTTTCAAGGCCGAGTGTGACGGTGGGGCCGGCTCGCCGCAATTACCTCTGAAGTAATGGCAGCGGTGCACGCGGCGCATGAAAGCGGGAAGATGGCGATGCGATAATTGTCGCGCTTCGCGAAAGCGACGCTTGAAGCGATAATCCTCCCGCCCTGCGTCATGCTTCAGCTATTCAACATGTCGAGCCGCTCGAGATCGGCAATCAGGCCGGGCCCGGTCGGATTCCAGCCCAGTGTCTTGCGGGTCTTTTCGCTCGATGCCACGAGGTCGTGGCTAGCGAACATTGCCAGCCAACCCAAATGCGCCGGAGCTTCTTCCGCGGATAGGGATTTTGTCGGCACGTTCAGGCCGCGACCGATGGCTTCGGCAATATCCAGCATGCGCACGCCTTCTTCAGCCACCGCGTGATATTTCGCGCCCGCCTCGTTTTTTTCCAACGCCATCCGGTAAAGACGCGCCACATCCGAGATGTGGGCCGCTGCCCAGCGGTTGTGCCCGTCCCCAACATAGGCGGACACGCCCTTCTCCCGCGCCACAGCAACAGCGTACGTCAGAAGCCCTTGGCGCGTCGTGTCGTGAACCTGGGGCAACCGTACCACTGAGGCGCGCACGCCCTTCAGTGATAGTGCCGTCTGCTCCGACACGCGTGGTAACGGGAAATCTGGCGGCACATCATCGTCCTCGGTTGCAACCCGGCCCGGCCCAGCTAATCCCGCCGTCCCCGCCGTGGCGATGAGAAGCCGATCCGAGCCAGCGAGGACTGAACCCAGCGCTTCAATGGCGCGGCGATCGATCTCGCAAGACTGCGCAAAGTTGGCCCAGTCGTGAACAAAGCCGAGATGAATAACGGCATCGGCCGCCGCTGCGCCCGTCCGCAGGCTTTCAAGGTCTTCGAGCGAACCTCGATGTACATCCGCTCCGATAGCGGCTAGCGATTGTTCTCCTTCGTCCGAACGGGCCATGCCGAGAACCGTATGTCCGGCAGCGATTAGTTCCTTAACGGTGGGAATGCCGATAAATCCGGTGGCGCCGGTGATGAAAACGCGCATGAACTGATCTCCTGGTTTCGTTGGAGACGAGTCTCGGCTTAAATACTATTGCGGTAAAGTAGTGGCGTTATCATGGTAAAACAGCTAACAGCATGAAAGTGCAGCAGCCGAACGAAACCCTCCTCGGGACTTATCTGCGGGATCGGCGCATGAAGCTCGATCCCGCAGCACTCGGTTTTCCCGCGGAGCGCCGGCGCACGCCAGGCCTGCGCCGTGAGGAAGTGGCGCAGCGCGCCAACATCAGCCCCACCTGGTACACGTGGCTCGAACAGGGGCGCGGCGGTGCCCCCTCGGCCGATGTGCTCGACCGGATCTCGCGGGCCCTGATGCTGACAGATGTCGAGCGCGAGCACCTCTTTCTGGTCGGCCTCGGGCGACCGCCCCAGGCTCGCTACCACGAGAAGGAAGGTGTCACGCCTCGGTTGCAGCGCGTTCTCGACGCGTTGGATCCCAGCCCTGCGCTGATTCGCACGGCAACCTGGAACGTGCTTGCCTGGAATCGGGCGGCCACTGTCATGTTGGGCGACTATGGCTCTCTGCCGCCGGACCAACGCAATGTACTGCGCATCATCTTCCTCGATCCGCGTGCCCGCGCCGTGCAGTATGACTGGGAGAGCGTGGCGCGCCACGTCATCGGTGCATTCCGGGTGGATGCCGCGCGTGCTGGCGCTGCAACGGAGGTGGAACCTCTCGTCGAGGAGCTCTGCCGGCTCAGTCCCGAGTTCAGGATGATGTGGCGCGACAACGAGATTCGCGACGTCAAAGGCGAGGCTATCAAGCGCATTCGCCATCCGGTGCTCGGCCCGCTCGCCTTCGAATATTCAACGTTCTCTGTCGACGGCCGGACGGATCTCAGCATGTGTGTCTACAATCCGGCGACGCCGGCGGATGTGCAGAAGATCGCATCGCAGATCGGCTCGGTGCCAAGCCGACTGCCGTCGGCCGACATGCGAGAGCCTTAGGGCGCCTTTCACTCGCTGCTCGATGGTCGGACCTTCGTCATCAATTTCGCTTTACTCATTTCGGCCTTTGGGGAAGGCGCGCGAGCGCGCGCGGGCTCCGGAGCGACCTTGGTTCGCGCCCGTCCGCTCTTTCCCACATTCCATGTAGCGGCGTTCCGCTTAACGCGCGACACTTTGCGCGGGGTGGCAACTTATTATTCCGCGAACCACGATGACGAATTTTTTCGCGCTTACACTTCGGGGGCTTCGAGAGTTTGTCGCTATACCTCAGACGAATTGACGAGCAGAAGCGAACTCGCGACGAGGTTTGCTCGCGCCCAGCGTTGTGACGCAGGTACAAAAGAACATTTTTTGACGGCACGCCGTGCGCAAACGATTGCCGTCGACGATGAACCTATATCATTCGTGTACCGTTCAGATAATAAGGAACGCTACCCGATTCAGTATGAAATGATTGTCCTGATGAAATGCCGCCCATTGGTGATCTGGCGCAACGGCGCCACGCCAACGGACACCCCTGCGTGCGCCGTGCCGCTCGTGCACGTCCCCGATGTCGCCCCGCTCGGTCGTCCAGACGCGGCCATCCAAACGACGTAATTCGTCCTGTTCAGCGCGGGCATCTTCGAACCCCTGGTCAGCGCGCGTCCCGGCAACTGCGGGCTCGGTCCTGATCTGTTCGCAAGATCGTATCGTCGCACGGCGGCAATGCCTGTCGCGCCGCTACTTCCACTACTTGCTTTGTCATCGATATTCCATGGCAACTATCCTGCTGATCGACGACGACGATGCCTTCTGCGAAGGATTGTCCGAAACGCTGACCGATCTGGGTCACGAAACCCTATGCGCCCGCATGGGCGAGCACGCGATTGCCTTCGTCGAACAAGGCCTGCAACCTGCCTGCATATTCCTCGACATCAGGTTGCCCGACATGGACGGAATAGCCCTGCTCGAGGAACTGCGGCGCGTCCATCGCCTCGCGACGGTACCCGTCGTGGTACTGACCGCCTATGCCCGTAGCGACAACACGATCGGTGCGATGCGCCTCGGCGCCTTCGACCATCTGACGAAGCCGGTGGGTCGCGGCGATATCGCGCGCCTGCTTGAGCGCGTCTTCGCGGCCCATCCTTTGTCCGACGCCGGTTCCACAGCAGATCCGAAAGTCGACGCATTCGATGAGCCTGTCGGTTCGGAAGCGCGCTTGCTCGGCATCAGCGCGGCGATGCGCGAAGTACAAAAGTGTATCGGCCGCGCCGCAGCGTCGGACGCGACCGTTCTCATCACCGGTGAAACCGGAACCGGCAAGGAAGTCGCGGCCAAGGTGCTGCACGGTGCGTCATCGCGCAGTGCAGGTCCGTTCGTTGCCGTCAATTGCGCCGCGATTCCGCATGAGCTTCTCGAAAGCGAACTCTTCGGCCATTGCAAAGGCGCTTTCACGGGCGCTATGGCTGCACGGACGGGCCGAATCGTCGAAGCCCACGGCGGCACGCTTTTCCTTGACGAGGTCGGCGACATGGCGACCTCCATGCAGGCCAAGCTGCTGCGCGTGCTGCAGGAGCAGCAAGTCACACCGCTCGGCGTCAACCGGTCCATTTCGGTGAACACCCGTGTGATTGCGGCCACACACCGAGACCTGCGGACCATGGTCGGGAACGGAGCATTTCGCGAAGATCTGCTTTATCGGCTGAACGTCATACCCATTCATCTGCCGCCGCTGCGTGAGCGGCTGGCCGATATCCTGCCGCTTGCGGTCCATTTCCTCGACACCACGTCGAACTCGAGTGCAACGAAGCGGCTGTCCGTGCAGGCGGAGCGGCGCCTGATTGCGTATGCGTGGCCCGGCAACGTACGCGAGCTCCGCAATGCGATCGCGCGCGTGAATGCACTCGCGCCCGGGACCGTCGTCACCGAACGCGATCTCGCGTTCCTCGACGAGCCGGGCGTGCCCTCACGCGATGCGCTGCTGCCGGTGGCGATGCTCAATCGTCCGCTGTCGGAAGCACTCGCCGCCGTCGAGCGCGAGATGATCCTGCGCACGCTGGAACTCACCGGCGACAACCGCGCGGAAGCAGCGAAGCGGCTCGGCATCAGCCGTCAGTCGCTGTACACGCGCATGGCGAACCTCAACATCGGCTAGCGTCGGATTTCCGGACACGCGTGTTCGGGCGCATTGACACACTCTCTGTCGCATCGTCGGCAAAGCCTTGTCTGATGACACCCTTTATATGGCACACCGCTTGCATAGAGTGTCCGGAACGATCTCGCAGATCGCACCGGGCAGGCGCCTCTCATCCTTCGCGAACGGCACGCAAAGAAATTGAAGCACGGCACCGGTAGCTGCGTGGTCGCGATTCCAACGACGGGGCGCGGATTGAGCCTGGACGCATGTCGACGCCGTCCGACCCGCCGTTCATAACAAGCTCAACGACAACCGCTCAGCGAGAGCGAACGACAGGGGAAGACCAAACATGAGCTTCGCGCAATTGACGGTGCGAGTGAAACTCGCCTTGACCTTCGGCGTGATGGCCGCGCTGGTGGGTCTGGTTTCGGTGCTCGCACTGGGTGCGCTCGGCGACGCGAACGACAGCTTCGCCAGCTACGTCGACGGTGCGCGTGCGCGCGCGGCGTTGACGGAGAAAGTCCGTGCGGCCGCACTTCAGCGTGCGGTCGCCGTGCGTAATCTCGTGCTCGTGACGAAGCCCGGCGATATCGAAGCAGAACGCGTTGCGGTGAACCAGGCGCACGACGAAGTACAGGCACGGCTTCGTCAGCTGAACGAAGCAATCGCCATCAATCCCGATGTGACGGCGAAAGCCCGTGCGCTGGTGGCCGAGATCAACGGCATCGAGTCACGATATGGTCCGGTGGCCGTCGCAATCCGCGACGCTGCGTTGCATGGCCGCAGAGACCAGGCGATCGCGATGATCGACGATCAATGCCGGCCGCTACTGAACGAACTCATTGCAGCAACCGGCACCTATATCGATTTCGCGAGCAATCGGGCGGCTGAAAGCAAGCAGGCGTCCGTGCAACGGTACAACGGACACCGCGCTTTGCTGATCGGCATCTGTCTCGCTGCACTCGCGGTCGCCGTCGTTGCGGCGTTCCTGATCACGCGCAGCATTACACGTGCACTGGGCGCGGAACCCGGCGAGCTGAGCAACATCACGCGCCGCGTCGCGGCGGGCGACCTTGGCACCGTCCGCGGCGCGGCTTCCGCGCCGCGGGGCAGCGTGCTCGCGTCGATGGGAGAGATGCAGGCGAGCCTCGTCCGGCTGATCGGGCAAGTTCGTACCGCCGCGGACGGCATCGCGACAGGATCCAGTCAGATTGCGTCGGGCAATCAGGACCTGTCGTCCCGCACCGAGCAACAGGCGGCGTCGCTGCAGGAGACCGCATCGAGCATGGAACAGCTCACCGCGACCGTGCGTCAGAACGCGGAGAGCGCGCAACATGCGAGCGCCCTGGCCGGCGGTGCGTCGGACGTCGCCCGCAAAGGCAGCGCGGTGGTAAGCCAGGTCGTGGAAACCATGACCGACATCAGCCACAGCTCTTGGAAGATAGCCGAGATTACCGGCATCATCGAAGGCATCGCGTTCCAGACCAATATTCTCGCGCTGAACGCCGCTGTGGAAGCTGCCCGCGCAGGCGCACAGGGTCGCGGCTTCGCCGTTGTGGCAAGCGAGGTGAGAAGCCTCGCGCAGCGTTCATCGAGTGCCGCCAAGGAAATCAAGGCGCTGATCGGCGCATCCGTACAGAAGATTCAGGACGGCTCGCGTTTTGCGGACGATGCGGGCCATACGATGACTGAAGTAACGAATGCGGTGGCGCGCGTGACGGACATCATGGGCGAAATCGCTGCGGCGTCCACCGAGCAAAGCCGCGGAATCGAACAGGTCAATATTGCCATCACGCAGATGGACGAAGTCACACAACAGAACGCAGCACTCGTGGAGGAAGCGGCAGCTGCATCGAAGTCGCTCGAAGATCAGGGCCATCGATTGACCGAGGCGGTCGCGTTCTTCCGCGTCGGTTCCGCGGATAGCCACGCACACCGGCAGCCGGCGGCTCACCAGCGTGCTCCCATGCCCCGTGCCGCGGTGAACGCTGCAGGTGATTGGACCGACTGTTGATTCGGTACGAACCACCCTATTCTTTGGAGCATGACATGACGGAAGCAGTCGAAATCGGGTGCAACGCGCCCGCATGCGATGGCGCCCGCAAGGCGACCACGCAGCTATTCGTCACTTTTACGCTCGGCAACGAGGAATACGGAATCGACATCCTGAGTGTCCGCGAGATTCGCCCCTATAGGGAACCGACGCCCGCCACCGATGCGCCGCCGTTCGTTAAGGGCACGGTCAATCTGCGCGGCCTCGTCATACCGATCGTCGACCTGCGCATGAAGTTCTCGCTGTGCCCGATCGCGGACGCCGTACCGACCGCCATCATCGTGCTCAACGGTGGAGAACAGGCGACCGGTCTGATCGTCGACTCGGTGAGCGGCATCGTCGATGTGGCTCTCGCCGCTCGCCGCGCTGCGGCGGAGTCCGGGACCGCGATGCAAACGGAGTTCATCACAGGTCTCGCCGTCCACGAAGAAGACGACGGCGAACACATACTGCTCCTGCTCGACGTCGAGCGATTCATGGAAGCGATCGATATCGGCGCGCACTGGAACCCTTCACCCCCCGCTCAAGAGTAAACCACGCGTCGACATCGCGATTGCGTGAAGGCGCGAAATCGCGGAGGTTGATAGGTCGCTGGCAGGCGTTCGCCCGAACCCCACTTACCCCGCACGCAGCGAAATATCGAAAGAGTCCCATGCCGCATGGTTTTCACACAGGTGCCAAGAATGAACACGCAACCGACCGAGAGTACGCTGCCCGTTTTGACGGACGCGGCCACACTGCAATTTTCCGCGTATGGATTTGGTTGGGGATATCGCTCGTTTTCATTGTTGCGCGAGACGGTCCGCACGCAGCTGGGCGCCCGGGATACGAGCGAACAGCAGATTCGGCTGGCCTTCGAGCTGAACAGGCACCGGATACTTCGTGCCGTCGGGCAGTGCGTGGAAATTCCGTACCAGGGCGAGACAATCCCCGTTCCAGTCGAGAATCTGTAGGGGCGTCGCCCGGGACATCGATATAACCGGCCTTCTTTCACTGCACATCCTGCAACAAACTGCTTCGATCTACGAATTGATTGTCACGCGAGCGGCTCAGCGCCCGCTCGCGTCGACTTCCGGTTAAGCACCGAGGTGCGAGTCCATCAGTGCTCGTGAACGCGTCCGATCCTGAAGACCCCGACCACCTCGCGCAACGTGGTTGCTTGCTGCGCCATCGCCTGCGCGGCTGCCGATGCCTGCTCCACGAGTGCCGCGTTCTGCTGCGTGACCGAGTCCATCTGACCCACGGCGACATTGACCTGCTCGATACCCGTTCCCTGCTCGTCCGAGGCCGATGCAATTTCACTCATGATGTCAGTCACTCGTCGCACGGACTGCACGATATCGGACATGGTCGTGCCCGCGCGTTCGACCTGCTGAGACCCCTGCGCCACGCTCTCCACCGAACCCGTGATGAGGTCTTTGACTTCCTTGGCCGCGTTCGCGCTGCGTTGCGCCAACGTACGCACTTCGCCGGCCACCACCGCAAATCCGCGCCCCTGCTCGCCTGCACGCGCGGCCTCGACTGCTGCGTTCAGCGCCAGAATGTTCGTCTGGAACGCAATCCCTTCGATCACGCTAATGATTTCGGCAACTTTGCCCGAACTGCTCGAGATGGCTCGCATGGATTCGACCACTTGGTTCACCACTTCGCCGCCGCGCATCGCGACATCGCACGCGCTGCCCGCAAGCGCATTCGCCTGCCTGGCGTTTTCCGTATTCTGACGCACCGTCGCAGTCAACTGCTCCATGCTGGCCGCCGTTTCCTGGAGTGAAGCCGCTTGCTCTTCCGTCCGTTGCGAGAGATCCAGGTTACCCTGCGCGATTTCGCCGGCCGAGGTCGTGATCGATTCCGCCGTCGACTGAATTTCCGACACGATACCGCTCAGTTGTCGGCGCATCGATTCGAGCGACGCCATCAGGCTGCCGCGATCGTTCGGAGCGACCGGCACGGGTGCTTCGAGATTGCCTTCGGCAATACGCCCGGCCACTACCGCGGCGTCGGCGGGTTCTCCCCCCAGCGAGCGCATGATGCCGCGGGTGATGATGGTCCCAAGCACGATCGAGAGGACCACGGTGATGACGCCTGCTGCCGCGAGTGTCAACTTGGTCAGCGCAGTCATGTTAGCCACGTCCGCTGCACGCAGATCGAGCAGCGACTGCTCCGCCTCGTTCAGTTCGGCCGCCACGGCTCGATAGCGATCCATGAACTGCTTGTCGTTGCCCTGTTTGAAGTAGTCGGTCAGCACGTTGGCAGGCTGCGTACCGGCATTGACGTCACGCCGCATGGCGATCAGCTTGTCGTCGATCTCCGCCACTTTCTGATGCATGTCGCGCAGCGTCTCGAGACGACGCTGTTGCGTAGCATTGTCAGAAGTGAGGTTGCGCACGAGATCGAGCGATGCGGCGAACTGCTTGAGGCCTGCCTTATAGGGATCGAGAAACCGGTCGTCCCCCGAGGCTACGTAGCCGCGCACGCCCGTCTCCATGTTGACCATGCTGGTCAACATGTCGTCGTTTGCCCGCAGAACCTGATAACTATGAACGTTCCAGCCGTTCGCCTGATTCAGTCTCAGAAAATTGACCACCGAGATCGCGCTGCCGATCAACGATACAAGCACGACGATACCAAATGCCGCGCTCAGCTTCCTGCCGACTGTCATAGAACCCATGCTCTTTTTCCTCCGTGTGTTGTTATTCGTTATGTCGGCACGCCAGCAAACTAACTGTAATCCATGCATCCCTCGCCTAAAGATACATTTATCAAGATGGTCGGACATATCGGTCAACTCATCCCGGTGCGCGGTCGCCTCAGGTGGCTATCCGTCCTCGCAAACGATCACGGGCGTATGATCTTTTTTCCGGTTGCGGCGCAAGACATTACAGCGACGATAGTTAAAATGCCGCGAGCTTCTGACAAATCCGGAGCCGGGCAGAGTTTTTTCATAAAGGTGATCGCTGCAATGTTCAGGACTGCAGTAGATGAATCGTTCATCGCCTCGTGAGAATCGATGCGACACAGGAACGCGATCTTTCTGACTTTCATACACTGGTGTCACGAATTGTTGACACATGCGTTTCAGCACTGCCCGCAAACCCTTGTCGGAGCGAGCGAAGCAAGTGGCATGGCGATTGCGTATATGGCGTCGCGCCGGCGTGGCGACCGATCCAGTTTTCTAGCTTCGTGCATTAGTTCGACGCTCAACTGAAAGGGTAGTCGCGCGCGACATGGCTAAGTGCCGGACGGGCGAATTGACCGGCAAGCTCACGCTTCAAAATGGGATGCTTAGGATCTTTAAATAAGCTCAGGCAGCCCTGCAATAACGCTGCAAACGCTTCGCGACTTCGTCGATCACCTTGACCGGAGCGACTTCCAGCTGCGAATCGTGTGTTGTCAGCACCTTGGCAAACAGACGGAATGCGTCGCCGTCGAGGTGGAAATGCCCTTGCTGCCCGGAGGAAAACGCGTGGTTCGCGATCCTTTCCAGGTCCTTATACGAGATGCCCTCGACATCCCCGTACCCGAATTCGCACAGAATTCCTGTGGCGATCGCGGTCCTCATCAGGACCTGGAGCGCGATCAGAGACCCCACGCCTGCATGCAGCGCTTCGAGCTGCAGGTGATACTCCAATGACAGCGCATCGCGTATCGGCCTCGGCAAGGGCAGCAGTTCCGTTTTCGCTTCACGTAACCTGCGGTTGGACTGGCTGAGACGATGTGCCCACTTATTCACTGTCTGTTCCACCGGTAATACACCGCCTCGACACCCATGATTACGCGGTGCCTCCGACGATCATTTCATCCACTCTCACGGTGGGCTGCCCGACGCCCACGGGGATCGACTGCCCGGCCTTCCTGCATGTCGCCCTGCCGGGATCGCACGCGAGATCGTTGCCGACCATGCTGATTTTTCGTATGGTGTCGGGGCCGTGGCCCGTGATCGTCGCGCCCTTGATCGGTGCAGTGATTCTGCCGTTTTCGATCAAATAGGCCTCAGATGCCTCGAAAACGAACTGGCCGCTCGTGATGTCGACCTGACCGCCCTCGAGGCCCGAGACGTAGATGCCGTTGCGCACCGACTCGACGATTTCCCCAGGTTCGTGATCGCCATTCAGCATGAACGTGTTCGTCATGCGCGGCATGGGTGGCGAGGCGTAACCCTCGCGGCGGCCGTTTCCCGTCGGTTCCACTCCCATCAAGCGTGCGCTCAGCGCATCCTGCATATACGCGCGCAGCACGCCATTTTCGATCAAGGTCGTACGTCGCGTCGCGCACCCTTCGTCGTCGATATTCAAGGAGCCGCGGGCACCCTCGAGTGTTCCGTCATCGACGATGGTCACATTGCCAGAGGCAACCTTTTCGCCGAGGCGTCCCGCAAACGCGGACGTCCCGCGGCGCGCACCGTCGGCTTCCAGTCCATGGCCTACCGCTTCGTGCAGCAGGACGCCATTCCAGCCGGGGCCGACCACCACTGTCATTTTTCCGGCCGGCGCCGGCCGCGCCTGCAGCTTCGTGAGGGCGGCCGCCACACGGTCCCGCACGAAGGTACGGAGCTCGTCGTCGGTCCACTCCTGTATGCCATGGCGCCCGCCGATCCCCCCGCTCGCGCTCTCCATGCGTGCATCCGACCTGACGCGCACGTTGATCCACAACGCCAGCAGCGGGCGTACGTCGCCAGAACTGAGTCCGTCGCATCGCGCGATCCAGATCGTCTCGTGCACGGCGCTCAGCACGGCATGCACTTCGATCACGCGCGAGTCGGCTGCGCGCGCGATCTCGTCGAGCCTCTTCAGGAGTGCGATCTTGTCCGTGCCGGTCATCGTCCGCAGGGGATGAGCCGGGTCGTAGAACGATCGTGCCGATGCCGCCGGCCTGTACTGCGTCGTTGCGACGCCGTCGTGCGCATTGCCGCTTCCGGTTTCGCGAAGTTGCAAGGCAACATGTCGCAGCGCCGCCGTGTCGATTCTTTGCGAACTCGCGAGCGTCGCTTGTTCCCCCTTCAATACGCGCAGTCCGAAGCCGGTATCGCAGCGATACGAACTCGCGTGCACGGCGCCGCCTTCCAGCGACCATGATTCCGCGGTCGTTTCCTTGAGAAAGATGTCGGCATGATCCCATCGCTGGCCGAGAGCGATGCCCATCGCGGAAAAAAGCGCCGCCTCGTCGACGCCATGCCGGTCCAGCAGGGTGTGCCGCGCCTGGGTACGGATCTGCTCGCGGTCGGGCCGCAATGCCTGCGTCTGCTTCATGTCATTCATGCTTCAAGCTCCCCCAATCTTCATTGCATCGATCAGCCATGATCCAGAGGTCGCGCCTCCCCTCGTGATTGCGTCGTTGCCGATCGCCTGTAGCCCGCCGAACATCTGCCTTAGATTCGACGCTATCGTGATGCCGCTCACCGGGAACCGGATCTCGCCGTTTTCCACCCAGAAGCCCTTGGCGCCGCGGGAGAAGTCCCCCGTCAAACGGTTCAGGCCTCCGCCCACCATCTCCGTGACCAGAAGTCCGAGATGCAGCTTCCTTAGCATCGCGGCGAAGTCGTCGTGGGGCCCGGTTCGCGTACTGCTCATTTTCAGGTTGTGAGCTCCGTAGCCGTTCCCGGTGGGCGTCAGGTCCAAACGGCGCGCCGCATAGAGCCCGAGGAAAAACCCGCGGAGGCAGCCGTCTTCCACCACCTTGCGGCGCAATCCCGCAATGCCGTCGCTGTCGAAGCAGCGGCTGGCCATGCCGCGTTTGACGAACGGATCCTCGTCGAGCTGAACGTGCGGCGGAAAGAGGGGCGAGTCGATGCCATCCTTCAAAAACGATCCGCTCCGGTAGAGCGCATCCCCCGAGGCCAAGGACACCAGTTCGGAAAGCAGCTCCAGCGACGCGGAGGGCTCGAAAAGAACCGGGCATTGCTGCGTGGGAACCTGCGTTGCGCCGAGACCGTCCAGCGCCCGCCTGGCGGCGAGCGCCCCGACGTCCTCCGGCTTCGCGAGATCGTCGAACGCGCGAGTTGCATCGCCCCAGAAGCCGATCTGCCTTTCGCCGGTTCCGAACGCGACCGGGGCACATGCGATCGAGTGAATAGACCACGGCGCCGTCGCAAGGAACCCCGCGGATGTTGCCAGCAAGGACACGCCCGACACCGTCCGCACCGTGACGCCCTTGGACGCCTTGATCGACGTATCATGCGCGAGCGCCGCATCCTCGGCGCGTTGCGCATGGGCGCCAAGCTCGTCGATCGACCAATCCAGCGGATGATGGAGATCGAGATCGGGAAAATCCCTGGCCAACTCGCCGGGATCGGCGAAGCCGGCCGCAGGATCCGATTCGGTTGCCGCAGTACTGTCGATGGCCCCGCGAACGATCTTGCTCAGCCCCTCGTCCGACAGGTCGGACGATTTCGCGAAAGCACGTTTCCCCTCGCGAAAAACCGTTACCGTCATTTCGAGGGTGCCGCGGAAACTACGCTCCGTCGGCACCCGGTTTGTCACGGCCACGGCGCGCGACTCGGCGGCCTCGATCTCCACGCGCGTTCCGTCAGCGCCCGCCCGCCGCGCGAATTCGATCACGCGCTCGGCCGAGCTTTCCAGTTCGTCGGCGACGGTTTGCAACTGCGTACTGCTCGACTGCATCAGCCTGCCTCCTCCGCTACGCGGCATAGTGTCGTTGAGTGGGTCAGGCGATGTGCCCGGTGAGCTGGATCAGCATGTCGCCGATCGCACGGCCGCGCTCGCCCAGGGCACGGTGACCCTTTTCGTAATGAGACAGGAAGCGCTCCACCAGCTGGGGATCGATCTCCGCCACCTGCTTCGACATCGCACTGCCTCTCGGCGGCTCGACGCTGGTTTCGAGTGCGTGCTTGTAAATCCCGTCCGCGAGTTTCATGAAGCGGGAGTCGTCGGCCAGGCTCCAGTTGCACTTGGCCTGCAGGCTCTTCCAGACAAAGCCGGTAACGGCAAATACCAGGTCCTTGAACATGTCAGGATTCCTGGCCAGGGAAGACGAGGCCACCTCCAGCACGGCGGCTGCCCTGGCGGCATTGCCTTCGCCGAGTTCGCCCGCCACGTCCTTGGACGCCTGCTTCAGGTCCGCCCATGTCGCCTCTGTCACCGGGGCGCCGTCTGTTTCCGCCGCGTGCAGGGAAACTAGCTCGTCGCGAATCGCCAGCAGCCTCGATTCCCCGTTCAGCATGTCCGAGACGAGCTGGCTCGACAGAATCAACGTCAGCAGCCGGCCCGGCAATCTGGAGAGGTTCGCCCCGACCGGCACGCTTTCGAGCCAATCGGCCACGAACAAGGCGCCATTGAAATGCGTGCCTCGATAGCTCGACAGCACATTCACCGCCTCGAGCACATCGGTCGGGATGCCCAGCGCGCTCGCGCATTCGTCCGGATCCGCCGATCCGACCACAAAGGCGAGCGCGCCGCTGACCTTTTCCGGCCACATGGGCGTGTCCGGCGAAGCCTGCTTTTGCTCCAGGTATTCACGCAAATGCGCGATCCGGGCCGCCTTCGCCTGCGCATCGCCACCGAACGCGCATAGCGTGAGTTCGGGCTTCGCCAGTTGCGTGGCGGTTCCCAGATGCGCATCGAGATAACTGGCCAGCTGAGTGGCTGACCGGGGCCCCACGATACGGCCCAGCTCCTGGCTGCCGTTCATGAGTACAAGGGCGGGAATGCCACGCACGCCGAAGCGCTCACGGAAGGCGGGATGTTCGTCGACGTTGATCTTGACGACGTCGACCTTCCCTTCGAAATTCCGCGCGACTTTCTCGAGCGTCGGCGCCAGCGCCTTGCACGGCCCGCACCACTCGGCCCAGAAGTCGATCAGCACCGGACGGCTGTTCAGCGTCACATCGGCCTCGAAGCTCGCGTCGGTCACACTCTTCAAATCGCTCATTTCACGTTCCTGTTCATAAGTTCGGTTTCATCGCACGCCGGCGGCCAGCAAGGCGCGCCATGGCGACGGCATCCCGGCGTCATGCCGGGCAAGCTGACGGCGCCGGGTCGGCCGGGCTGGCTGGAGCCGCGAATGCCGGCTCCGGTGAGAAGTCGATGGTTTGCGGGTGAAAGGCCTGCAGTTCCTTTCGATGCGCGACGCTCACCACCGTGGCATGCGGCAAGCGGTCGATCAGCAACTGGTAGAGATGTCGTTCGCTTTCCGGGTCGAGCGCGGAGGTGCACTCGTCGAGGAAGATCGTCGAGGGGCAAGCCAGCAACACGCGCGCAAACGCCACCCGCTGCTGCTCTCCGCCGGAAAGCCGGTCGCTCCAGCGATCGGCGTCCAGCATCGATGCGGCATGCGCACCGAGGCCGCAGGCGTGCAGGACTTCCGCGCAACGGCTGTCGGTGTACGTCGACTCGTCCCGCGGATACGCGATCGCCGCCTTCAATGTGCCCGCCGGGATATAGCTGCGCTGCGGAACGAACACCGCCCTTTCGGCACCGCGAGTGATCGCGCCTTCGCCGTAAGGCCAGAGGCCCGCCAGCGCCCTGAGCAGCGTGCTTTTCCCGCTGCCGGAGCGTCCGCGGATCAGACAGCGCGCACCCGGCGCGAGCGAGAAGTCCGGCACGCGGGCAAGCTCCGCGCCGCCTGCATCGCGCAGCACCAGCCCCCTAGCGGCAACCGCGCCTTCGTTGCCGGCGCTCACCACTATGCCGCCCTGCGGATCGAGCGAATTGACATGAAGAAATTCGCGAAGCCGGTTCGCTTCCGCGCGCCAGGCGGTGAACCCCAAATAGGCTTGAGGGAAAAACGCCAGGGAACCGGAGACGGAACTGAATGCGCTATTCGATCGCATCAGGCCACCCAGCGTCAGCCCTCCCGTCATCAGTTGCGGCAGCACCAGCAGGGTAGGCACCACGGAACTGACCTGCCCGACGATATTGGTGAACAGGGCGACCCGCGTGTTGACCCAAAGCAGCGCATAGAGATTCGATACGACGTGGCGAAAAGCCCCGTTCAATCGCACGTTTTCCGCGCCGCTCCCGTCGAAGAAGGCAATCTGCTCGGCGAACTCGCGCACCCGCACCATCAGCACGCGGAAGTCGCCCTCGACGCGATTCTGCTTGGCGTTGAGGGTGATCAGCCGTCGGCCCAGCAGGTGCGTGGCCCAGAAAAACAGGCCTTGATAGAGAAAGACGGCATACACCAGGTACCCATGGATGCGGTACGTGTGCCCACCGATATCGAGATCCAGGGAATGGCCGATCGACCACAGGACCACGCTGAAGCTCACGATGCTCACCGGTACCTGAAGCACGCCCATCGACAGCAGCAGGGTGTCCTTGACGAACTGCTTCGCATCCTCCGCGATACGCTGATCGATGTTCTCGAGTGAGCGGTCACGCTCTATCCGGTAGTAGGTATGGCGAGCCAGCCATTGATCGGCCAGCCAGGTCGTCAGCCATCGCCGCCAGCGAATCTCGACGATCGACTGCAGCACCACCGTGGACATCGTCAGCGCGGCCGCGGCCATCGACATCAGCAGGAACTGCAACAGCAGGTTCGGCAGCGCCTGGAACCTGCTGGATCCCACGGCGTCGTAAAACGTGCCGGTCCAGCGATTGAGCCAGATAGCGAGATAGGTGTGGCTCCAGCCCGCACCGAGCACGCAGGCGAGCATCAACGCCGACAGCAGGCCCTCCCGGGTGCGCCAGTACGGCTTGATCAGCTTCAAGACGGTGGGAAAGTGACGCCTGGCCTCCCGATCCTCGGCGCGATCCGTCGGGAATGCCCGATTCCTGATCATTGCTGCCCCTTGTCCGGCTGCATCACGAAATTGATCTTGTTCAGCCCTCCGCCCTGCAGCGCAGCGAGTACCCCGGCAACCTTGCCGTACTCGACGTGTTGATCGGCGTTGATGTTGACGGCCGGCGGATCGCCCTGTTTCGCGGCCGTCGCGACACGCAGCTTCAGCGCCGCGTCGTCGACCGCCTCCTTGTTCCACAGCACCGTCTTGTCGGCCGTGATCGACAGGTCGATGTCCTGCGTTTTCGATTCGGCGGGCTGGGCCGCGGCCTTGGGGAGATCGACCTTCACCGCCTTGTTGATGACCGGCAGCGTCACGATAAAAATGATCAGCAGTACCAACATGACGTCGATCAGCGGCGTCATGTTGATGTCGTTCATCACGCCTTCGTCGTTGTTGCCATCCATGAGAATCGACACGATGGGCTCCCGATCAGGCGGCGGCGCCGACGCGCTTGGTCGCCACCGGCGCCGCGGGCGCCTGGCGAACGTCGCCGTGGGCCTTGGCGCCCGTGATGAAGTACACGTGCAGTTCATGCACGAACCGGTTCAGGCGATGGCTGACCCGCTTGTTGCCGCGATTGACGTAGTTGAATCCGAGCACGGCGGGAATCGCCACGAACAGCCCGATCGCCGTCATGATCAGCGACTCGCCCACCGGGCCCGCGACGTGATCGAGGCTGGCCTGGCCCGATGCGCCGATCGCCATCAGAGCGTGGTAGATGCCCCACACGGTGCCGAACAAGCCGACGAAGGGCGCGGTGCTGCCGATCGACCCGAGCACGGCCAGGCCGTTTTGCAAGCGGGCGACCTCGTCGTCCAGCGCATTGCGCAGGCCGCGCGCCACCCATTCGCTGGCGCTCAGGTTGCCTTGCAGGGAAGCCCCGCCGCCCGCCTGCTGCTCGCTCGCCTCGCGGCCCGCCAGCGCCATGGCGCGATAGGGATTGTCGGCGCCCTCCCCCAGCACCTTGATACCCTCGTCGAAGGACGGGGTGGACCAGAAGCGAGTCTGCGCACGCTTGCCCATGCTCTCGAGGCGCCGATTCGACAGTCCCTTCGTCACGATGACGAACCAGGACACGACCGACATACCGAGGAGAAAGACAAAGATGAAGCGGGTGATGAAGTCGCCCTGCTGCCAGACGTAGGCGATGCCGTACTGTTCCATTTTTTGCTCCGTTGATTCCAGGTCAATCATTCAGGTTAAAGGCGATCGGTTGCTCGGCCTCGACAGCACGGGGGATACCGGCGGTCGTATAGGGCTGGCAACGCCCGGCTTCGATCGACGCCAGCGCTGCCGCGTCCAGCAGCGCATAGCCGCTGCTTCGTGCGACTCGCGCCATCTTGACCGCGCCGTCCGCGCCGATGGTCAGGCTCACCACCACCGTGCCTTCCTGCGCGAGCCGCCTGGCCTTCGGGGGATAGTCGGGCCTCGGGATCCGGCAACCGAGTTGCTTGAGTTCCGCGCTACTGATCTGCTTCGGGGTATCGAGCAGAGCGGGCCCGGGTGCGGGTGCAGGTGGCGTCGGAGCGGGGGCCGGGGCCGCGCTGGGCGTCGGCACCGGCGGCGGGGGTGCCGGCTCGACCGGTTTGACGGGCTCGGTCTTCGGGGCCGCGACGGTCCGGGCAGCCGGCGCCTCCGAGGACAGCAAGGGCGTCGTCTTTCGAACCACCGGTTTCTCGATCGGCCGGAGCTTGGGTTCCGGCGGCCGCTCGGGCTCGGGCTTCGCCACCGGTTGCGGCTGCGGCGCGGCGACCAGCCTGACCTGCACCGAGGCACCGGAGGCCCGGTCGGCCTCCAGCCTGATCAGATGCACGCTGTGATGCACGATCAGATACAGCCCCAGTCCGTGCACCAGCAAGACGGCAAGCGCAACCGCCGCACGCGGGTACCGCGATCGAACAGCCGCGACGTACCGGGTGCCGGACACGCCGCCGCGCCAGGGCCGAGTTTCGAGGGAATCAGAAATCATAGGTACCGGTGAGCATGACGGTCCGCTCCGGTCCCATCGGGATGAAGGAAGACGTCGTGCTGCTGTAGTAGAGCTTGCGATTGAATACGTTCTTGACCGAGAGATTCAGGCCATAGCCCTTCTTCCGGTAGAACACCCCGAGATCCGTCTCCACCTGGCTGGGAATGCGATATGCCGAACCCGAGCCGATGTACTGCCCGCTGGCGAAGAACAGCCCCGCGCCGACACCGAAACCCTGGAGTTTTTCCGAGCGGAAGTTGTAAGTCGCCCACAGGCTGGCGCTGTTCTTGGGCAGGTTCACAGCCAGCTTGGTGTTCGAGGGCTGCACGAAGTCGTTGTACGTATAGCTGCCCACCACGTTGACGCCGGGCAGCGGCTGCCCGGTAATCTCCGCTTCGAATCCGCGGCTCACGGCGCCGCCGGCGGGAAGATAAAAGCCGCGATGGACCGGGTCGGCGACGTTGTAATTGCTGAACGACGTGCGGTAGGCCGAGGTCGTAATGGCCAGCTTGTCGTCGAGCAGGTTGAACTTCATGCCCACTTCGACCTGCTGACTGATTTGCGGGGCAAGCAAACCACCGCCGAATTTCATCGCCGTGCCCGGCTGGAAGCCGCGGTTGTAGCTGGCGTAGGCGGCAACCTCGGACGTCAGTTCATAGAGGAGCCCGAGGCTCGGGCTATAGGCGTTCTGATGGGCTCCCGCTCCCGTGCTACCTAAGGTGCTGGTCGCATGCGTCAGATAAGTATCACGGCGCACGGACGCGAGCGCATGGAAATTCCGGTAGGAAAACTGATCTTGAAGATACAACCCGGTTTGGGTGTAGAAGCTCACGGCATCTGACGCCACGTTTGCGACGTCGGACGACGGGAACACAAAGGATCCGAATACATTCGGAACGGAAATAAATTTCGTGGTTGTGGCGTCAGCCTGATACTGGCTGTAACGGAGAACATCCCAACCCGCTATCACGGTGTTTTTCACTTCGCCGATATTGAATTTGCCACGCAGGTAGTTCTGGAAACTCCAACTGTAGTAATCCGAAAGTGAATCGAAACTCATGAACGTCGCGCCATTGGTCGCCGAAAGCGTCGAGACTGGCGTCCAGACCATCTGCGTCTGCTGGCTTCGTGTGTAGGACGCCTTGCTCACGAAGGTCAGAGATTCGCCGAGCTTCTGCTCGAGATGAAAGAAGACATTGTCGGTTTGCGCGCCGAAGTGGTCGGACGGCGAGCCCAGTGGCTTGTCGATATAGTTTCGATAGATGTCGCCCTTGGCGTAGCCGACCGTGAACTGGGGGACCGGCTCGCGATCGACCGTGCGCTCATAGCCGACAGTCACATCCGTGGTCGAGTCCTTCCATTGCAGGGTCGGTGCGAAGTAGAAATTTCTCTTGCCGTCATATCCCATCGAATTCTGGCCGACCCGTTCACCCGAGATGATGAAGCGATATCGAAGCTTCTTGTCGGCGGTGATGGCGCCCGTGCTGTCAAGCGCGATCTGCTCGCTGCCGTAGGAACCGTAGCCCACCTGGATTTCGTGGAATGGATCGGCCTGAGGCGTCTTCTTGACGATATTGATGACGCCCCCCGGCGGGCTGTTGCCGTTCACGATCGCCGACGGGCCCTTGACCACTTCGACGCTCGAGATGGCGATCGTCGGCGTGACGTTGGGCGCCGAGCCCACCGTCGCGAGCCCGTCCGAGGTCAGGTTCTGCGCCGTGAACCCGCGAATCGTGTAACTCGGCACGCCCTCCGGCCCCGGCCGCGTGACGACACCGGAAGCATTTCTCAGCACATCGGACAGCGACTGGTCGGCCTGGCTCTGGATCACCGCCGCATTGATGACGCTCACCGATTTCGGCGTCTGGCTCAGCGGCACGTCCGAGCGCGCATAGGTGGACGACGATTCCGCGACGAAGCCGGTGCCGCCTGAATCGCGGCTGGCCGCCACGCTGATCAACGGCAAGGTGGTGTCGACCTGTGCCACCGTTGCAGAGGGCACCGACGAAACCCCCTTTGCGTCCGCCTTCACGTGAGCCAGCGTGTAGCCGCCGTTCGCCGTCGGAACCAGGTCCAGGCCCGTGCCCTGCAAAGCCTTGCGGATCGCAGCCTCGGGCGAGTATGTGCCGTCCACCGGCGCCGATCTGAGCGATTGCACCAGTGACGCGTCATAGCTCAACGGCAGTTGCGTGATCTTCGCGATCTCCACCAGCGTGCGGTCCAATGGCCCGCTCGGTATGTGGTAGGCGTGCAACTCCGATTGCTGCGCACACGCTGCCGATGCGATGAAAGTCTGAGCCACCGCCATTGCGATCGCCATTGCTGCAACATTGCCAGCCATACCTTTGCTGCTGAACTTGATCCCCATGATGGCACCCATTCCCTTTGTCAGTTGTCTTTCGGCGAAACATCCGGCCGCACGCGAAAGTGAAAAGATCCCGCATGCTTGCCCAGAGGTCGCTCGTATTGATGACGTCGTCCCGAGCATCGCGGCATACCTTGCTGGCTTTCCGCTCCTGGCATCGCTCGAAGCCGGTAGTTCAAGGACGTTTGTTTGCCCCTCGCCCACAAGGAAAAGTCTAGCGATCCCGCCCGGAATGCTTTTTTGAAACAATTCGTCTTTCGCACCATTTCCGGAATTCCATTCCCGTCGGAACGCACCGCCTTGAAATTTCAGTCCGGCATTCAAGATGCACTACCCCGGAAATCAGAAAACGTAATCGAGCGGCAACCGCGTCGTGTGCTTGATGGTCTCCATGGAAAAACTCGAACTCACATCGAAGATTTCCAGCTCGCCTATCAGGCGCTTATAGACACCGTCGTAAGCGGCGATGTGCGGGACAACAACCTTGAGCAGGTAGTCGATATGGCCGCTCATGCGGTACACCTCGATGACTTCAGGGATCCCGGCGACCACTTCGCAAAAGCGCTTGAGCCACGCCGCCGTGTGCTGTGCCGTTCTGATCTCGACGAGTACGGTCACGCCGAGATTGAGCTTTTCGGCGTTGAGCAGGGCTACGCGGCGGGCGATGATGCCGTCCTGTTCAAGCTTCTGTATGCGACGCCAGCAGGGTGTGGTGGAGAGGTGCACGCGATCGGCGAGTTCCGCAACCGAAAGCGTGCTGTCCTCTTGCAGGACTGTCAGGATGGCCTTATCGATGTGGTCGATCACAATTCCTCCCTTCCGGGACAAGGTAAGCCTCAAGGGCGTTTGAACGTCTTCATTTACCTTGTGCAACGAGGGGGAAAAAGTGACACCGGGAAACCAAAAAAATCGCACGCCCGATCTGCCCGTGGACGCAGCGTCAGGCCTCCGAGACGACGGCCAGGGTCAAGGCGTGCGACCGGGCCGCGTTTCAATGCGAAGATGTCGGCGGCCGTCTCGGCCATGCGTGCAATCTGCGCGACGACTGCAACGAGAGCGAGCCATCGTCACCGCGAATATTTCCCCGCGCGGCGTCGCAACGTGCGCATTCACTATTTGTACCGTCACCGCGGTGACTTATTGCGAAATAGGGTTCGCCTCGACAGTGCGGCTTTGCCCTACGACGCGTCGGAAGCACGTGATCGCCGAACCGATATCTTCCTCGGTCGTGTATCGTCCAAGGCTCAATCGCACTGTCCGGCCGGCGGCCGCCTCGGTTAGCCCGATTGCGCTTAATACATGCGACGGTGTGCCGGCTGCGGAGTTGCAGGCGGAAGTTGAAGAGACCGCCAGTTCGCCGGTAAGCATGAACGGAAAAAAATTGGGTAAATCAACTGTCAGACTCAACGTATGAGGGATCCGGCGCGCGCTACTGGCATTCTGAGAAACACCTTCCAGACACAGAACTTCGGAGAGCAGCCTCTCGCTGAGACGCGCGATTCGCTCGTTGTCGGAGCTCATCTCCATCGCTGCCAATTCACATGCAGCACCCATTCCTACTATCTGATGCGTTGCCAGCGTGCCCGAACGGAGACCCCGCTCATGCCCTCCTCCGTGCATTTGCGGCGCAATCCGATCCGACGCTTCGCGACTGACATACAACGCTCCGATTCCTTTTGGACCATATACCTTGTGCGCCGACATCGACATGATATCGATGCCGAGCGCCTTCACGTCGATCGATGTTTTCCCAAGTGCCTGGGCCGCATCGACATGCAACAGCGCTCCAGCACGATGGACAACCCGCGACACTGCCGCGATATCGGTTAGCGTCCCGATCTCGTTGTTAACCAACATCAGGGAGACGAGGCCCGTGTCCGCACGCACCGCACCGGCAACCGCTTCCGCGGTAATTTCCCCACTCGGTGTGGGAGTCAGGTAAGTTACCGGGCGCCCTCGCTTTTCGAGGCTATCCATCGTATCGAGGATGGCTTTGTGCTCTATCCGGCTCGTGACCATGTGCTGTCGGGTCAATGCCTTATCTGCGTAACCTTTTAGCGCAAGATTGTTCGACTCCGTTGCGCCCGAAGTCCAGACGAGCTCATCCCCGGCTGCACCGATAAGAGACGCGACCTGCTCTCGGGCCCGCTCCACCAATCGTCGTGCCCGTAGCCCCGTAGCATGAGAACTGGACGCGGGATTGCCGAACGCGCCACCTACACCCATGCACCCAAACATCGATTCAATGACTCGTGGATCCACCGGTGTAGTGGCGGCGTAGTCAAAGTAACGTAGATTATCCGCCTCGCCCATCGTGCTAGTCTCGACTTTCCGGAATAACCGATCCTACGCTTCGCAACCTAAAAAATGCTTCCAAAATAAAGCGGCTCAAGGGAGCCTCGTTAGCATCGATTTTCTGGCGCAGCACACCAGGCGGAATAGTTTTCCAACGACCAGACAAGGTCGACGTTTCTCCATTGTCTCCGCCGGGGAAGCCACGTGCGATACGCACGAATCGGCAGAGTTCGGAAGAGTGACGCAAGAGGTTCAGAAAAATTGCCGCTGCAGATCGGCTTCGGCAGCCAGTCAGACTTCCGAGGCGACAGCCAAAGCTTTTCCGTAAAACGTTAGGGAAAGCCCTAGCCCGCCCGCCAGCTGTCGTAGCGCGGCCTTGGGATCGTCAAGCGGAAAAACGCCGCTCACCCGGCGGGACATGGCGCTGTCCGGGAAGCGGACGAAACCGTCGTAATAACGCCCGACAGCCTCGACCACATCTGGCACGGCACGATCCATAACAACCAAGGTGCCCGCGGTCCACGAGAAGATGTCTGCAGACGTCTCCGGCATTCGGGCGATGCGACTGTGCGACAGGGACCACGCCGAGCCATCCGATGCGCGAACCTGATTGCCGCCATGCACCGAAAGAATTGCGTCGCCCCCCTGCACAGCGACCACAGTGTGTCGTCGCAAGGCATCAACGCTCAGCCGCGCGCTATCCGTCCGCACCAGTCCATGACTAGTTTTCACGGTCAGCGGCTGCTTAATGCTCGCGCGGCCATCGGTTGCAATCTGGCCCGACGCGAGGTAGAGGTTTCCTTGTGGCCGTTCTGGCGCCGCGTACACGCGCGCTCCAGCGCCAAGCGTAAGCGGCACTCCAACGTTTAGCGTCACTGTTTTCGGAGCGAAGTCTCCGTTGTGGTAATCGGCGTCAAGCGAATACATCTTGACTAGCTGTCGCGTGCCAACACCAGCCAGTACGGCAGCTGCGACGCCGGCGCCAGCCTTCAGCATGCGTCGCCGCGTAGGCGATGGCTCCTGTAGCGCGCGTCGAACGGCTTCCCCGGGCGCACCTTGCAACGCGCGGAACCGCCCCAGCCGCTCCTGGAGACGCGCCCATGCATGGTCATGAGAAGGATCCGCACGCAGCCACGCATCGAACTGTTTCAGCTCAACCTGCGAGACTTCCTCTGCGCGCAATCTGACCTCCCATTCAACCGCCGCCTGCATGGCGGGGGCGAGCGTGTCGGGAGCGTTCGAGGGGGTCAACTTATCAAGTAGCATCGAGTCAGCGCCTGGGCAATATACTTACGGACCATGCTGGTCGACACGCCGAGCCGTTCTGCGATCTCGGCGTATGTGAGACCGTCGATCTGGCTATAGATGAACGCGCTTCTAGCCTTGAGGGGGAGACCGTTCAGCGCTTGATCCACCAAAAAAAGCGCTTGCAATACTTCCGCGATAGATTCCGATGAGGGGGCCGCGGCTGCCTCAGAAACGAGCAGAGACTCCAGATAGGCACGTTCAAGGTCGCGACGCCGCCACATCTCAAACGTGAGGCGCTGGGCGATTACAGTCAAGAACGCCCTCGGTTCGCGCACTGCGGCGAGGTCCTTGATGCCCGCAAGCTCCGCGAACGAAGACGCAGCAAGATCTTCTGCGTCCGCGTGCGAACCAACCCGTCTTTGCAGCTTCGATTTCAGCCATCCAAAGCTGGAACGAAACTCATTGGTGAGCCATATCGACCGCGAGTGGACAGGCTTTACGCCGTTGTCTGCTTCCGCTGACGGCTCCGGGACCGTGGAATTCATTATTCATCCGACGCTATTTCAAAACCACAACATGCAGGTCAATCGTGCAGGTCAACCCATTTCCGGCCTTCTTCCCTCAGCACAACGTTCGAACTACATTGCGTCAAAATCTTAGTATGCCATTTCAAAATCCTCAGGTACGGCCGTCATCTAAAATCCAACATAGGGACATCCCGGACGGACCCCGCAGCGAACCGCTGACGGGTTGGATCGACTGATTGTCGAGTGAACGCCTGAGTGTCTTGCACGCGCCCCTCTGCCACGCAACCGGTCTCGCGGTGATATTGTTCCCGAATCGTCGTCGGTGTATTCCCTCAACCAAAGGATCTGCGATGAAATACCTCGGCTTGGCCTACTTCACCCCCGAACAATTCGCCGCGATGGCGCCAGAAGACGTCAAGGCGTTGGTGAGCCAATGTCCCGCATTGGACGAGAAGATGCGGGCTACAGGCAAGGTCCTGATTTCCGCGTCGCTTGGCGATGTCGAAAGCTGGAGGACGCTGCGCCCGCGCAACGGCAAGACGCATGTCACCGATGGGCCCTATACCGAGTCGAAAGAGGTCGTGGGCGGCCTGTTCGTGATCGAGGCGGATACGCGTGACGAGGCGTTGCGCATCGCCTCCATGCACCCGGCAGCGACGCTCGGAGAAGAAGGCGGATGGGCCATCGAGCTTATTCCCCTCGACTTTTACCTGAGCCGTTGAGGGCCTCGACGCAGTCTCACGGATGCGTCCGCGCTCCTGTCTGCACAAGCAGACAGGGATCACGAATCCGGAAAAGATATAAGGTGACGCAATGGCAGGCAGCGAGAGTTTCAGTGGCCGCGAGAACGACGAAATCAACAGCGCGTCCGGGCAGCGCATGCATTCGCAGATTCCCCCCATCGCGCCGAAGCACACCGCGCTTATCGTCATGCATTATCAGACCGACATTCTCGAACTCTTTCCATCGGTCGCGCCGACCTTGCTCGCCAATACGCGCAAATTATGCGACGCTGCGCGGGCCAAGGGCGTCGGGGTCTATTTTGCCAATCTCCGCTTCAGTCCAGGCTATCCGGAAGTCAGCCCACTGAACAAGAATGGCCAGGGAATCAAGCAACTAGGTCTCTTCGTCGACGACCAGCCCTCGCCGGAGTTAGGCCGGCAGGCCAATGAACCGCTCGTCATTGCGCATCGCGCCAGCGTGTTCTTTGGCACTGATCTCGAGGCGCGACTCTGCGCACACGGTGTCGATTCGCTGATTCTGGTCGGCATTGCGTCGACCGGCGTCGTACTGTCGTCGGTCGCCTATGCGAGCGACGCGGACTTTCGCCTCTACACGGTCAAGGACTGCTGTTACGACCCGGACCAGGTCGTGCATGACCACCTGTTCTCCACTGCGTTCGAATCGCGCACAACGGTGCTGTCGCTCGCCGATGCCTTGCGACTGCTCGCCTAGACAGATCGCTACATTCCCCATCTGAGCGATGGCGTATGCACACGGCTGTCCCAATGCCGCTTCATTTCGTCGTCCAGCACGCACAAGGTGATCGACGCGCCCGCCATCTCCAGCGACGTCGTGAGCGATCCGACCTGCACGCGTGCAATGGCGAGCCCGCGCTGCTGCAGCCACGAGCGTGTGGAATTGAACAACAGATACAGTTCCCCGAGCGGCGTGCCGCCCAGCCCATTGATCAGGATCAGCAGCTCCGAGCCGTCCGCTGGTTTCAGATCGGCGACGATCGCCGTCAGCAGCTCGGCCGCGATCGCGTCGGCGGCAGCAAAGCGCGTTCGCCGCCGCCCTGGCTCGCCATGAATGCCGACGCCGACCTCCATTTCATCGTCGCCGATCTTGAACGTCAGCGTGCCTGCAGCGGGCACCGTGCAACTTGAAAACGCCACGCCCATCGACGCCGTATGCTTGTTGATCCGGTCGCCGAATGCCTTGCATTGTTCGAGATCGGCGCCGCTCTCGGCAAGACTGCCCACCAGTTTCTCGACGATCACCGCTCCCGCCACGCCGCGGCGGCCCGTCGTGTAGCTGGAATTTTCGACCGCCACGTCGTCGTTGATCAACACCATCGCGTTCGGCAGCTCCGACATCTCGGACGCCATTTCGAAATTCATCAGGTCACCAGAATAATTCTTCACGATGAAGAGCGTGCCCGCGCCCGTGTCGACGGCCTTGGCGGCCGCCATCATCTGGTCGGGCGTCGGCGAGGTGAACACCTGGCCCGGGCACGCGGCATCCAGCATGCCGTAGCCGACGAAGCCGCTATGCAAAGGCTCGTGTCCCGAGCCGCCACCCGAAATGAGCGCGACCTTGCCGGCCTTCAGCGCCTTGCGCCGCACGAACACCGGCTCCTGGTTGAGCACGACGAGATCGCCGTGCGCGGCGGCGAATCCGGCAAGGCTCTCGGTCAGAAAGTCGTCGACGTGGTTGATGAACTTTTTCATGGCCTGCGCTCCTTTCACTCTCTGTCTTGCGCGAGCCGCGCGCATACCGCACCGATCATCAACTGGCTCGACCGTGCGCCGGGATCGATGTGGCCGCGCGCACGCTCGCCGAGAAACGACGCACGCCCCTTGGTTGCGAGCATGTCGCGCGTCGCCAGCATGCCCTCTTCCGCGATCAGCGGCAGCGCATCGAGCACGGTTTCGGGTGCCGCCTTGCTGTCGGCCAGTTCCACGAAGCGTGACGCGACGGGAATCAGCACGTCCATCATCGTTTTGCTGCCGATGCCGGCCTTGCCGCGCTGCGTGACGGCATCCACTCCGGCGGCGAACATCTGCGCGGCGCCCTCCACGCTCATCGTCTCTGCGTCCCCGGCGGCCTTCGCCATGCCGTGCAGCAGCGAGAAGAACAGCGGCCCCGACGAGCCGCCAACCGTCGACAGCAGTTTGGACGCGGCCAGATCCAGCGCGGGTCCGATCAGCGCCGCTTCGATATCGGCGCGCATGGCGAAGAGCGCATCGACGCCGCGCAACAGGTTGAAGATATGATCGCCGTCGCCGATCTGCTGATCGAGCGCGGCGATTTCGTCCGTGTGTTCCTTCAGCGTCGAATGCGCGGCTTCGATGCACGCCATGACCGTTTTCCCGTTCATGCCGGAATCCTCCTGCCGTCGGAGCGGAAATAAAGAAGGCTGCGTGGAGGCAGCGACACGCCGACTGTTTGCCCCGGCGTGAAATTGCGCTCGGTCATCGTCGTCGCCACGATGGGGGTGCCGTCGCGCTCCATGATCAGCAGGTGCCGCAGCGGTGAATATTCGAGCACACGAAGGTTGAGCACGTCGCGCGTATCGGGCGCGTGCAGCACGATGTCCTCCGGCCGGATTGCAACCGTCGAGGTGCCCGCCGGCATCGCCGAAGAATCAAACAACGCGCGCGGCAGCAGGTTGATAGGCGGCGAGCCGAGCCGTTGCGCCGCGCCGAGCGAAGCCGGGTTGCCATACACCTCGCGCGGCGCGCCCATCTGCACGATACGGCCCTGTTCGAGTATGCCGATGCGGTCCGCAAGCGTGGTCGCCTCGACCTGATCGTGCGTCACGTAGATGATCGTCGCGCCGATCGAGCGATGCAGCCGCTTCAGTTCGATTCGCAGTTCCTCGCGCAACTTCGCGTCGAGCGACGACAGCGGCTCGTCCATCAAAAACACCTTGGGCTGACGCACGAGTGCCCGTCCGATAGCCACGCGCTGCATCTCGCCGCCCGACAGACGCGTCGCCAGATTGCCGAGTTTCGACTCGAGATGCAGCATCTGCGCGACCGCCTGCACGCGCGTGGCGACTTCCGCCTCGCTCACGCGCCGCCGCGGGGAGCGCAACGGAAACGCCAGGTTGCCGAACACGGTCAGATGCGGATACAGCGAGTACTGCTGAAAGATGAACGCGACGTCGCGGTCCGCGGGATGCATCTGCGTCGCGGCCGCGCCGTCGATGAATATCTCGCCCTCGTCGGGCCGTTCCAGACCGGCAATGAGCCGCAACGTGGTGGTCTTGCCCGCGCCGCTCGGCCCGAGCAACACGACGAACTCGCCCTCCTTCACGTCGATCGACACGTCATCCACCGCGACGATATCGCCGAAACGCTTCGTCACCGCCTCCAGGCGAATCTCAGACATACGCGCCTCCATTGCCGTTGCCGCTGCCGTTACCGTTGAAGGCCATCTGCCGCGCAGCGCCGGGCAGCAGCTTGCCGCTCGTCGCGTCGTACAGGAGCGTGCGAGCCTCCCGAAACGACAGCCCGACCTGCAATCCCGTCGCCCGTCCTTCGTCCTTGCCGACGCGCACGCGCACCACGCCGAGCGCCGTTTCGACGACCAGAATCTGATGCGAACCGAGATACTCGTCGGCGATCACGCGGCCACGCAACGCACTGCGCTCGTCGATCACGACATGCTCGGGGCGCACGCCGAGCAGCGCTTTCGCGGTGCCCGCACCGGTGCGCGGCACGGCTACGGTCACGCCGCCCAGCGCGACGGATTCAGCGCCCGCTTCGACGCCGCTGTCCACCGCGAGGAAATTCATCGGCGGACTGCCGATAAAGCCGCCGACGAAGACACTCGCAGGAAAGTGATAGACCTCATGCGGCGACGCCGACTGCAGCACTTCACCCCCGTTCATCACGACGATGTCGTCGGCCATTGCCATCGCTTCGCGTTGATCGTGCGTGACGTAGACCGTCGTTGCGTTGAGCGCGTTATGCAGCTTGCGCAGCTCGAGACACATCAGTTCGCGGAAGTCCGCGTCGAGTGTGCCGAGCGGCTCGTCCATCAGAAACGCCTTCGGATGCCGCACGATCGCGCGCCCAAGGGCGACACGTTGACGGTCGCCGCCCGACAGCCCGCCCGTCTTCCGGTCCAGCAAACCTTCGATGCGAAGCATATGCGCGGCCGCGTCGACACGAGCCGCAATCTCGCGGCGCGTGATGCCCTCGTTCTTTAGCGGAAATGCGATGTTGTTACGCACCGTCATATGCGGATACAGCGCGAACATCTGGAACACGAAGGCAATGTCGCGTTGACGCGCCCGCAGTCCCGTCACGTCTTCGCCGTCGATCAGAATCTGGCCCGAGGTCGGCAGTTCGAGCCCGGCGATCATGCGCAACGTCGTCGTCTTGCCGCAGCCGGAAGGTCCCAGCAGGACCACGAAGCGACCGTTGCCCACAGTGAGATTCGTATCGCGCACGGCGGTGAAATCGCCGAAGCGTTTGTGAAGGTTGGAGAGAACGATCGTCGACATGACTCACTCCGGAAAGTGGCTGGTCACGACGAAAGCCAGCGCACCCACCAGAATCACGGGGAACGACCAGGTGTACAGATCGACCGTGAATGGCTGGACGAGCATCGCAATGCCGAGGCCGATCAGCACCGTCGACGCGCCCTCACCGTAGCGCCTGCGGAACAGGCGGCGACGCGGCATGGCAGGTTGGACTTTCATTTGCGCACCGCCCCAAAGGTGATGCCGCGCAACAGGTGCTTGCGCAGCACGACGGTAAAGATCAGGATGGGCAGCACGAACAGGGTCGTGGCTGCCGCGACGGCTGGCCAGTCCTGCCCGCCCTCGCCGATGATGAACGGAATGAACGGCGGCATGGTTTGCGCGTCGCCGCTCGTCAGCAGCAAGGCGAACGCGTATTCGTTCCATGCAAAGATCAGGCAGAAAATCGCCGTCGCCGCAATGCCGGTGATCGCCTGCGGCAGCACGACCTTGACGAACGCCTGCAGCCGCGTGTAGCCGTCGACGAGCGCCGCTTCCTCGTATTCACGCGGAATTTCGTCGATGAAGCCCTTGAGCAGCCACACCGCCAGCGACACGTTCACTGCGGTGTACAGCACGATCATGCCCAGGTAGCTGTCGGCGAGCCCTAGCGCCCGGTACATCAGATAGATGGGAATGGCCACGGCGATGGGCGGCATCATCCGCGTGGACAGAATGAAGAACAGCAGATCGTCGGCGAGCGGAACCTTGAAGCGCGAGAACGCATAGGCGGCGAGCGTGCCGAAAAACACTGCGAGAAAGGTCGAACCAAAACCGATCACGAGCGAATTGACAAAACGCGGCAGGACTTTCGACGGCCCCGCGATCACCATATTGCGCTTTCGCACATCGCGGTCGTACCAGGTCTCTGCGGGCGGCAAACTGGCGATGAACTCCGGCGTCTGCCGCGAGCGGATCGTGAAGAGGTTCACATAGCCTTCCATCGACGGATGAAACACGACGACGGGCGGATACGCAATCGCGTCTTCCTGTGTCTTGAAGCTCGTCATAATGATCCAGACGATCGGCAGCGTCGCAATCAGCGCATAGGCGATCACGACGACAGCGGCCAATCTCCTGCTGCGCGGCGATGCAGCGACCACCGACTGTTGAAGTGCAAGGTCTGTCATCGCTGTTTCACCCGGTTGAGCGCCTTCACATAGATATTCGCCGCACCGAACACGACGACGAACAGAATGATCGCCAGCGCGGACGAGTAACCCGTCTGCCACTTCTCGAAGGCCGCGCGCTTGAGCGTGATCGACACCGTTTCCGTCACCGAGCCCGGCCCGCCGGACGTCAGCAGATTCACCATGTCGAACATCTTGAAGTTCTCGATACCGCGAAACAGAATCGCGAGCATCAGGAACGGCAGCGTCATCGGCAGCGTGATCGACCAGAACTGCCGCCACGGCGACGCGCGATCGACTTCGGCCGCTTCGTAGATGTAGTCCGGAATCGAACGCAATCCCGCAAGGCAGATCAGCATCACATAGGGCGTCCACATCCACGTATCGACCATCACGATCGTCCACGGCGCGAGCGGCACGTCGCCGATCATCTGGAACGAGTTGGGTGCAATGCCCGTGAAAAAGCTGACGATGTCGTTGAAAAGGCCCGTTTGCGGCTGCAGCAGAAAGGTCCAGAAGTTGCCGACAACAGCGGGCGACAGCATCATCGGCAGCAGAATCAGCGTGGTCCAGAAACTATGGCCGCGAAACTGACGGTTGATCAGCAGCGCGAGCCCGAAGCCGAGCAGCACCTCGAGCCCGACCGACCAGAACACGAAGCGCGCCGTCACCTGCATCGCGTACCAGATGTCTTCGTCGGTGAGTATGTCCGTGTAATTGCTGATGCCGACGTTGCGCGCGGGCACACTCGGCATGTTCGACTTGAAGTTCGTGAACGACAGCCGTAATGCCCAGATCAACGGAAAAATGTTGATGGCGAGCAGCAGCACGATGGTCGGAAGAATGAACAGCCACGCGATGGTGCGGTCAGACAGTCCATGCAGGCGCGCGCCCGCGCGCGTCCGCGCTTTTGTCTGCAACCCTTCCGCAGGAAAAGGCTTGTTTGCCAACATGCCCAGCTCCTTGTGTTCGCGGACCGCCAGGATAAACCGGCTTAGCGGTCCGCGCGTTCATGTGCGTTCATGTGCGTTCATTTGCGTTTATGTGCGTTGAGGCTAGTTCTTCCCTTCCGCCTTGAAGACCTTGTTCCAGTCCTTGACGAGCAGATCGAGCGCTTCTTTTGAAGTCCCCTTGTCGGCCACTACATAGTCGTGCACGCGCTTTTGCATGTCGAGCAGCAACTCGGCATACGCAGGCTCGGCCCAGAAGTCCTTGACGATCGACATCGACTTCAGGAAGGCCGGCGCAAAGGGCGCGCTCTTCGGAAAGTCCGGCGCGTCCACCACCGACTTCGCCGCCGAGTATCCGCCGAGTTGCCACCACTTCTTCTGCACGTCGGCTTGCGCAAACCACTTGATGTATTCGAGCGCGTCAGCCCTGTGATCCGAGTAGGACACGACCGAAATGCCCTGCCCGCCAAGCTGCGTGAACTGCTTCGTTTCCTTTGGATTGACGAAGAAGCCGATCTTGTCGCCGCCGACATTCGGGTCCTTGTACAGGCCGGGGAAGAAGGCGAACCAGTTCATCTGCATCGCGACCTGCCCCGACTTGAACGCATCGAGTCCTTCCTGCATGTAGGCGTTCGTCATGCCGGGCGCGGTGCAGCACTTATAAAGCGCCTTATAGAATTCGAGCCCCTTGACGGCACCCGGCGAATTCACGAAGCCGTCGAGGTGATACGGCTTCTTGGGGTCCTGGTATTCGAAACCGTAGTTGTAGAGCATGTTGGTCACGCCCATCGTGATCCCTTCCGAGCCGCGCTCCGTAAAGATATACACGCCATATACGGTCTTGCCGTCGATCTTGCGCCCCTGGAAGAACTCGGCGGTCTGCTTGAGTTCGTCCATTGTGGTGGGCGGTTCGAGTTCACGCTTGTACTTCTGCTTGAACTCCGCGCGCAGCTCGGGCCTGGCAAACCAGTCCTTGCGGTAGGTCCAGCCTACTGCGTCCGCCATCGCAGGCAGCGCCCAATAATTCGGCGTGTCCTTCGGCCATTCCGCGTAGCCGACGACGGTCGCCGGCACGAAGTCGTTCATCGATATCCTGTTCTTGTCGAAGAAGTCATTCAGCTTCACGTAGTGCCCATTGACCGCGGCACCGCCGATCCACTGACTATCTCCAATGATGAGATCGCACAGCTTGCCGTGCGAATTCAGTTCATTGAGGAAGCGATCTGCGTAACTCGTCCACGGCACGAATTCGAACTTCATCGCAATACCGGTTTTCGCAGTAAAGTCTTTCGATAATTCGACGAGCGCATTAGCGGGGTCCCACGCGGCCCAACATAGCGTTAACTGCTTGCCCTGCGCGTGCGCCGCCGATCCGAAGCTCAGTCCCAGCGACGCGAGGAGCGCCGCGATTATCCTTGCTGACGTAAGACGTAACATGTGTCTTCTCCTTGTCTCTGTCGGGTCTCCAACCTGATGACAGCAGCGCCCATGCGCCGGACGCTGTATTTCAGCTCTGGCGGACTCAGCGAGCCGTCCGCGTGTCGCGAGCTTCAGGCATGCGCATTCTCACGAAGATAAATACGGGTTTCGAGCGTCGGAATGGCGAGCACGCCGCGCACGTCGTTCAGAAAATTGATGGCGGCAAGCCCGGCCCAATGGACAATGCCGCGCACATCCTGATCGAGGATGACGTCGATCGCCCGCTCCGACAGTTGCCTGCGCGTGTCGGCCGTGCACTCGTGGCCGATCAATACGACGCGCGTCTTGTCGCCCGATTCCTGCAACGTCGAAGCGATGCCGGAAATGCCGCCACCCGTCACATACACGCCGACGAGATCGGGGTGCCCCGCCATCAGCCCTTGCACAGCCAGACCGGCGCTTTCGTCGTCTTCGGCGAAATCGGGCTCGGTCAGCCAGCGCAGGTTGCGGAAGTCTTCCTCGAGCACCTGGGAGAAACCCGTGCGACGCTCGAGTTGATCGTAGAGACGCGAGGACGCCGACAGCACGGCGACCGTGCCGATGCGCGAGCCCACGAAGCGTCCCATCAGCAGTGCCGCCGTTCTTCCGGCCATCCGGTTATCGACGCCAACATATGCAGCCCGCGCGCTCGACGGCAAATCCGAAAAGACCGTGACGACGGGCACGTTCCCATCGGTCATGTCCTGAATCATCCGCTCGACCCATGGGTAATCGAGCGGCACGAGTACGAGCGCGTCGTAGTCGATCAGTTGCTGCGCGAGTGCGGTTGCGTCGCGCTGGCTGGAAAGGTCGCAACGGTAAAACGAGGGGACGAGGCGATGCTCGCGAAAAAAGCTGGCCGACAGCGCGATATCGCGCTCGACCTGATCGAGAAAGCGGGAGTTGATTTGCGGCAGGACGAACGCGACCCGAAACGATGTGGTTTTCGCAGGCCGGCCGCGGCTAGCGCGTTCGTCACGCAGCGTGGCCAGCGCGAGATGTACGCGCTCGGCCGTTTCCGGGCGAACCCCCTGGTCGTCGCGCAGCACGCGATCGACCGTGGCCACGCTCACGCCGGCACGACGCGCAATCATCATACGTGTGGCCGGCATGGGTCTCCTCCGCTGCCAGACAAAGAATCGTTTTGTTAACTCAAGATAGTTTTCCCCACGCGAAATGCAAGCTTTTTTCACGCGTTAAATGCGTCATTTTCGCGAGCATGCGGGGAGTCGATTCTCTGTATGTACTTAATGTCGGCCTGGCTTGCCGGCGTCAGAATCGTTGTCCACGAGGCACAAGAATTGATATTTTGTTAGTCATACTTATTTCATTCGTTGCGTAGAAGTGCACCGGTGGCCTATGGGCGGCGTGGCGCTTGTCGGCTTCGCCAACTGTTCGACAAGAAAATCGACGAAAGCCCGCACGCGCGAAGTCAGATAACGCGCGTGTGGATAGAGCAGGATGAACGGCCGCGTGCGTCCGCCTGCTTTGCGCAAGACCTCCACGAGCCTGCCTTCGCGCAAGTCGTCTTGCACGACGAAACGATACGTTTGAAAGAGACCCGCGCCGGCACGCGCGAGCGTCACACCGGCGAGCGCATCGCCAGACGTTGCATAGCTTCCGCTCGTGAGCACATCGCCGTCGTCGAGCGGGTCCGGCAGGGTCCAGGCAAGACGACGGCCGCTGCTCGGAAGGTCAAACTGGATGCACTCGTGCGTCTCCAGGTCCGCAACCGTTTCAGGCACTCCCGCGCGCTTCAGATAGCCCGGCGCGGCCACTACGACCATTTCCGCATCTTCCAGCTTGCGTGCCACGAGACTCGAATCGGCCGGCGCACGTCCGCGTATTGCCAGATCGAAACCTTCGTCCGCAAAGTCGATATTACGGTTGCTAAGGTGAGTCTCGACGTGCACGTGCGGATAGCGCTCGCGAAACGCCGGCAGCAACGGCAACACACGGTAGTGCCCATATGGCGTCGGCATGCTGATGCGCAGCACGCCGGCGGGCGTGGTCTGCTCGCCCGTGACTTCGCGCTCGGCATCGGCGAGCTGCGACAGCGCCTCGCGGCACTGCTCGAAGTAGCGTCGTCCCGCGTCGGTCAGGCGGATCTGGCGCGTGGTACGCACGAAGAGCCGCGCGCCCAGCCGCTCCTCCAGCCGCGCCACGGACCGGCTTACCGCCGCTGGCGTGACGCTCGCGGCATTGGCCGCAAGCGTGAAGCTTCCGAGCTCCGCCGCAAAACAGAAAAGCTCGATGCTGCCGAGCAGCAGATCGTCGAATTTGCGTTGCATGCCTGTCCGCCTTTATCTTTTTCACCAGCAAACCGCCGAATTCAGCCGCACTCGATCGAACGGGTGGGCACGGCACCGATGCCAAGGTTGAGAGAACATCAAGTCGCGCGTCGCGGGCGCGTGCCGATGCTGTCGAGCGGTGCGAGGCGAGCAGACCGGACTGCTCGGCGCCGCACCGCTTGCAGCCGCTGGATACCTCCCGCGTTTCCCGCTCCCGTTGCGCCATCAGTTCGGCCGCGGGCAACCAGTGCGCGAGCGGCGCGGCCTGCCCCTGCCCATTGTGCGCCGAATTCCAAGTCACCCTTCGCTTTGGCGGCTGAGTGAATAGAGCACCACCAGGCTTAGCTACCGAAGAAGATATTGCAGAAGCTGTTAGGACCGACACAAGCGTTCGCGTCCGCCGCCGGCCTCGTGGTACGACGAAGCGGCATGCGCTCGTGCGTCGCGCGAGGCGTATCCGCTTGAGCCGTTTGTTGAACATCGGTTTGCGGAGCGGCAACGGATTGCGCGCGTGCGGCGAAGCTAGCCGACAAGGAAAGGGCAAGAACAACAGCAGAAAGCAGTTTCATTTTCGATCTCTCTATCAAGTATTGGAGGCTTCGCCTCCCGGAACCAGCTTCCCTAGATTACCTGCGAGAACTCGGCACGATAATCCCGCAGGCGCGGGAATGATCTTTCCAATATTCGGGAACATCGGCGGGACACCGATTGCACAGATATGCGCGATGCCCCCGCGAACGCTTAGGATAACAAACGATTAAATTGGCACTGGTGGAAGACGCGGCGCAGTCGCCTATCCAGAATGGAGGCCGAAGTACTGACATTGCGCGTCGATCACAGACGAAAAGCGACTCCTAGAACATATCGGAAGCTGCCTGATGCCCCGCATGCCCGTCGCCCGTATTGCGTTCGCTGCGTGACGGGATAAAAGGCCCGGTAATCATCTCAGCGTAGCTCTGACCGGGTCCGACCATCGGAAACACATCGGCGTTCTGATCGATCATCACTTCGAGAAAAGCCGGTCCTTCGAAATCGATAAAATCCCTGAGCTTCTGATCGAGTTCGGCGAGCGATGCGACGCGCTGCGCGAATTCGAACCCATCTGCCTGCGCCGCCATCACAAAGTCCTTCCGATGCAGCGACTTGTCGCTCACGCATAGGCGGCCGTCATAGAAAAGACGCTGCCACTGCCGGATCATTCCGTCGCCCCTATTGTTCAGCAGCAGCACTTTAACCGGCACGCCATACGTCGTGGCGGTCTCCAGGTCTCCGATGTTCATGCGCAGGCTGCCGTCGCCATCGATATCGATCACGAGCGCGTCCGGGCGCCCCAGTTGCGCGCCGATCGCGGCAGGTAGCCCGAAGCCCATCGTCCCCATGCTGCCGGACGTCAGAAAACTGCGCGGCGCGACGAAGTCGAAGAACTGCGCGGCCCACATCTGGTGCTGGCCCACGCCGGTGGTGACGATTGCCCGGCCGCCTGTCATCTCGCTCAGCTTCTCGACCACCCGCTGCGGCTGGATCAACGCACTGTTGCGGTCGTAGTTCATCCCGAAGCGCTGCTTCAGTTGCCTGACGTGATCGAGCCATGCTGGCGGAGCCTGGACATCCGTGTCGTGATTCATCAAGGATAGCAAGGCATCCCTGGCATCGCCCACGTGAGTCCAGTGCGCATGTTTCACCTTGTTGATTTCCGCCTCGTCGATGTCGATGTGCGCGACATGGCGAGCCCGCGGCGCGAATGCGTGCGGCCGGCCACCCGCGACACGATCATCGAACCGCGCGCCCACCGCGATAAGAAAGTCGCAATCTTCCACCGCGTAGTTCGCGCAGGCCGAGCCGTGCATGCCAAGCATGCCGAGGCCGAGCTCGTGTTTCGCGGATATCGAGCCGAGCCCCATCAACGTACTCACCACCGGTATGCGATAGCGCTCGGCGAACTGGCGCAACTCGGCGGCCGCACCGGCCGCAATGACGCCGCCACCGGCATACAGCAGCGGCCGCCTGCTTTCTCGAAGCAGATTGAAGAATCCGGCGCGCTTGCTGTCTTCGAAACGCGCGCCTTTGGCGACCTTGCGAAGACGATCCGAATACCCGCGAAATTCCAGCGTGCCGTGGCCCTGCCAGGTGCCGGTCCAGTTCTGGATATCTTTGGGCACGTCCACGACGACGGGACCAGGGCGGCCAGTGCGTGCGATTTCGAACGCGCTGCGTAGCGTCTGTTCGAGCTTGTCAGGATGAGTGACCAGAAACACCTGCTTCGCGCACGCCGACATGATGTTGAACACCGGCGCTTCCTGAAACGCATCGCTGCCGATCGCCGCGCGCGGCACCTGCCCACAGATCAGCACCACCGGCACCGAATCGCCATTGCAATCGGCAATCGGCGTCACGGCATTGGTCGCGCCGGGACCCGAGGTGACCATGAAAACACCGACTTTTCCGCTCGCACGCGCATAGCCTGCCGCCATGAATCCCGCGGCCTGTTCATTGGCGGGGACCACGAGGTTGATCTGGCGTTCCGGCGTGTCAGCATGCTGCTCGTTGAAGCGGAACACCGCGTCGTAAGTCGGCAGTATCGCGCCGCCGCTGTAGCCGAACACCGTATCGACGCCCTGTTCGCTGAGTACACGCAAGATGATGTCGGCACCCGACATCGATTCGCCGACCGTTCCTGAAGGCTGAATTTTCTGAGGAGCGAGATTGGGGTTTTGGGTCATACCGGACCTGCATTGAAGTGGACAAAAGAAGACGATTTCCCTTCCGACTCAAGAACAGCGTATTCCCCCTGCCAGTTGCGCGGCGTGCTTTCGACGGGGTTGCCGTATGAAGCGCAGCCCACTTCGCACTCTTTTGATGTGCGTCCCGGATAAACAGTAAGAAGTGGCTCGGTTCTATCGGATTCTGACGACAATCGACGCGGCTCACGCCAGCAAATCAACTGGCTGCGGGCCAGGTTTGGGCACATCCGGGCCACGGCCGCACCGCGCGGCGCGCCGCAACCGCGCTGCCTTGCGCATCTCACCATTCGGTAATCGCCACGTCGAGGTCTTCATCGGTGAAGGCGACGATAAACTCCTCGGGCATCAGCCACGAGTCGACGCTCACGGTTTGCTTATCGACGTCGACGTCGACTTTCGCGTCGGCATCGACCGACTTCAGCGCATGCTCGATCATCGAATGGTCATCCGCGCGGATTTGAGATTTCATCGAGAATTTCACTTTCACTTCTCCATTGAACAAGCTTCGATTCGGACCACTATGAGTCCCAACGACAACGAGAAAAACCAGGCAGGCCTGAATTCACTTTTTTCATCTCCAGCCGCCCGGCTTCCTCGGTTCATCTAATCCGGGTTTGCCTGCACCTCGTTCGCCGCTGCACGCGGTGCACCGAACCAGTGGATCGCCGAAGCGAGAACACCGAGCACGATGCCGAAGACAACAATGCCGTTCCAGCCAAAGCGCGTCAGCAACCAGCCGCTGACCGTCGCACCCACTGCACCGCCAAAAAACGTCGCCGTCATATAGAGGCTATTGATGCGGCCCTGGGCCTTCGGATCCACCGCGAACGCGCGGGTCTGGTTGGACACCAGACCGGACTGCACGCCGACATCGAGCACGATCACGCCGACGATCAACAAAGTCGGCGAGGTCGCCGCGCCGGAGAGCAGCACGTACGAAAGCGTGACGATGCCGATGCTCGCGCCGATCACCTTGCGAAAGCCGATTCGGTCCGTCGCATTGCCGCCGAGCGAAGCCGCGAGCGCACCGGCCGCGCCGATGATGCCGAAGGCGCCCGCCCACGCGCTGCCGAGATGCCACGGTCCGTTCGCGAGCAGCGCGGCGAGATTGACCCAGAACGCGTTGAAACAGGCCCACAGCAATGCCTGAATGATCATCGACTCGCGGATGGGCCGATTGTCCCGAGCAAGCGGCCATAGCGACGCGAGCAGGCGACCGTAGGACAGATTCGTCGACGGCACGCCACGCGGCAACAGTGAAGCCGCGGCAATCCCGACCGGCACCATGAACGCCGCTTCAAAGCCGTACACCGCACGCCAGCCGTACGCCGCGCCGATTGCGCCGGCGACCGTGCGGCCGGCGAGGATGCCGATCATGATCCCGCTCACGACGGTCCCGACGTTGCGCCCACGCTGGCTAGGCAACGACATGGCCGCCGCGAACGGCACCAGTTGCTGCGGCACGCAGCTCACGGCGCCAAGCCCGAACGCCGCCGCGACAAGCGCCCAGATGCCGGGCGCGACGGCTGCTGCAATGCCGAATACGATCGCGAGCGCGATCTGCACCAACACCAGCTTGCGGCGATCGAAGCGGTCGCCGAGCGGCAACAGCAACGCAAGGCCGCCGGAGAAACCCAGCAGGCCGGCGGCGGCGACGAGATCGACCGTCGTAGCGTCTACTCCGAGGTCCGTCGCGATCAGCGGCAGGATCGGCTGCGTGCAATACAGGTTGGTGATCACCGCGCCGGCGACGATCGCCATCATCATGATCTTGCCGCGCGAAGCGAGCGGCGGCGGTGCAGGACTATCGATTACGGTGGTTGATCCGGGCACGGCCATCTCCTTGTTGTTCGTATGCTCCGGCCTTTGCAGCAACATGCCGCGGTCCGGGATTCAACTCCAAGGCTACGCACTTGCATTCGCAAAGAGAATCCATCAGGATCGAGATTCATCCTTCCACCAGTTGATAGGATCATGAATCGTCTCGAAGCCATGTCGATCCTCGTCGCGGTTGTCGATGCAGGCAGTCTGTCGGCGGCCGCGCGCCACCTGGACATGCCGCTCGCCACCGTCAGCCGCAAAGTGGGAGAACTGGAAGCGCACCTGAAAACGCGCCTGCTGCATCGCACGACGCGCAAGCTGTCGTTGACCGAAGCCGGCAGCTCGTACGTGGCCGCGTGCCGGCGCATTCTCGAAGAGATCGGCGAGGCCGAGCGCGCCGCGACCGGCGAATATGCGGCACCGAGGGGCGAACTCGTCGTCACGGCGCCGATCGCGTTTGGCCGCCTGCACGTCACGCCGGTGATCGCGGATTTTCTGGCGCAGTACCCGGAGATCGACATCAACCTCATGCTGACCGACCGCGTCGTGCATCTGATGGACGAGCATGCGGACGTCGCAATCCGGATCGGCCAGTTGCCGGATAGCACGCTCGTCGCAAAGCAGGTGGGCACCGTGCGGCGGGTCATCTGCGGCAGTCCCGCGTACCTCGATGCGCATGGGGTGCCGGAACGGCCGGCGGCCCTCGACACACATCGCTGCATCACTTTTGAAGCACTGGAGTCGATGCGGGCGTGGAGCTTCGGGTCCGGCAAGTCCGAAGTGTCGGTACCGGTTCAATCGCGCTTCGCGGTCAACACGGCGGACGCGGCGATCGCGGCCGCGATCCTCGGCGTGGGACTGATTCGTGTGCTGTCCTACCAGGTCGCCGATGCGGTCCGCGCGAACGAGCTGCGCGTCGTGCTCGAAGCATTCGAAGCGGCGCCGCTACCGGTCAGCCTCGTGCACGCCGGACAAACGCCGCTGCCGCTGAAGCTGCGCGCGTTCCTCGACTTCGCGACGCCGCGGCTTCGCGCGCGCATTTCGGGCGAACGCGCCGGCGCTTGCACTACTTGACCGGTCGTCAGCCGCGCGTCTACGCTGCGTCGCATAGCACCCTAGTCTGGAGACTGCGATGAAACAGGCGACGATACGCGAAGCACTGAACGCGCACTGGCAAGCATCGGCACAGGGCGATCTCGACGCCGAACATGCCATTTACGCTGAAGACGTGATCTGCGACTACCCGCAATCGGGTGAACGCATCGTCGGGCGAGTCGACTTGCAGGCGCTTCGCGGCCACCATCCGGGCAAGCCATCGGGATTCGAAGTCAGGCGCATCGTGGGCGCGGGCGATCTATGGATCACCGAATACACCATTTCCTACACGGGGCGAACGGCTTACACCGTCAGCATCATGGAGTTCCGCGACGGCAAGGTGGCCCACGAAACCCAGTACTTTGCCGACGCCTTCGAAGCGCCGGACTGGCGCAACCAATGGGTGCGGAAGATTCCTTGACACAAGGTCTGAGATCGACGCGAGGCAACTCACGGCTTCGGCAAAATGGGTTGCGCCGCGCCGCGCCGCGCCGCGCCGTGCGAGCAGCAGCCTCCCCGCCTTACCCGCCGTAAGTCGACTCCCACCCTCCCCCCAGCGCTTTGCAAAGCGTGATGAGATTCGTTGCCGCAGCAGCTTTGCTTTTCTGCAGATTGCTCTGCGCGTCGAGCAACTGCCTCTGCACATTCAGGACGTCGAGATAATCGAGCGCCCCAGCCTTGTAACGGTCGCGTGCCACCGCGAGCGCACGTTCATTCATGCTGACTGCAAGGCTAAGCCGATCGCGGCGACGTTGCTCGGCATCGTAAGTGACGAGGGCATCGTCCACTTCCCTCCACGCGTTCAACACCGTCTGCTTGTAGACGATCGCGGCCTCCTGCTGTTGCGCCTCGCGTAGTTGAAGCATGCCCTTCAGACGCCTGCCTTCGAATATCGGCAGCGTGATCGACGGCCCCGCGACGAATTGCCCGGATGCCCAACTGCCCAGGCTCGACAATTGCAGACTCTGCAACCCCGCGCTGCCGTTCAGCGTGATGCGGGGATAAAAATCGGCCTTGGCGACGCCGATCTTCGCGGTGGCCGCATGCAGTTCCGCCTCCGCCCTGCGGATGTCGGGCCGGCGCTGCACCAGTTCGGATGGAAAGCCAATCGGCACCTGCACGGGCAGCGCGGGCACTTCACGCGGCTCCGCAAGCGTCTGCCGCAGCGCGCCGGGCTCCTGCGCGAGCAGCAAGCCGATCGCGTTGATCGTCGTTTCGCTTTGCGATTCGAGCGTCGGAATCAGACTTTCAATGTTCTCGACCTGCGCCGCTGCGTTCGACACGTCGAGATCGGTCGTCACGCCCTCACGTGCGCGATCGCGCGTCAGCTTCAGCGCACCGTTGGCGATGGCGAGATTTTCCTTCGCGATCTGCAGCAGATCCTGCGTGTCGCGCAACTCGATATAGTCGCGCGCGAGCTCGGCGCGTGCGCTCAGCAGTATCGCGTTGCGGTCCTCGTACGATGCCTGGGACTGCGCAGTGACCGCTTCGACGCTGCGGCGGACGCGGCCCCACAGGTCGAGTTCCCATGACGCGTCAAAGCCCGCCTGATATACGTTATAGGCCGGCGACCCTTTCGAGCCCGGCATCGCGGCTACGCCAAGCGGCGCACTGCCAGAAGCCGATAGCGGCTGACTTTGCGACGGCGTCACGCCGAGCAACGACAGAATGCCGTTTTCGCTGCCGCGTTCGCGGTTGTACGACGCGGCGCCGCCGAGCGTCGGATATTCGGCGGCACCGACCACGCGGCGTTCGGCACGGCTTTGCAGTAAACGCGCGGAGGCTGCGGCCACGCTCAGGTTCTGGTCGGCGAGCCGCTTTTCCAGGTCGTTCAGGATCGGATCGTTGAAGAGCGTCCACCAGTCCGGACCGAATTGTGCCTCGACAGCCTTGCTCGGCGACTGCGCGGCTTGCGTCCGGTCGAAGACATCCGGCGTGGCCGATTGCGGACGTTCGAAGTTCGGACCCACCGTGCAGCCCGCCATCGCGACGCAAGCCAGAATCGCCGCGATCATCGGGCGGAGAGCGTATGTGTTGCCGTTCATTTTCTTTCCGCTCCCTCAGCCGTCGCTTGTCCGTTGCGGCCCACCGCGACCTCGGCTTCGACCGACAGCCCCACGCTCAACGCGGATGCCGCCAACTGTCCATGATCGATCGTGATCTTCACAGGCACACGCTGCACGACTTTCGTGAAGTTGCCGGTCGCGTTGTCCGGCGCGATCGGCGCAAAGCTCACGCCTGTCGCCGGCGCCAGGCTATCGACGCGGCCGCGGATGACGACGCCAGGAAGACTATCCACCGTCACGCGCACCGCCTCCCCGGGTCGCATGTTGGTAATCTGGCTCTCCTGGAAATTGGCAATCACATACGCGTTCGACAGCGGCACGATGGCGAGAACCGCCGCCCCCGGCGTGAGAAATGCGCCGACCCGTGCCGAGCGGCGCCCCACCTTGCCGTCGACGGGCGCGCGGATCTCCGTATAGGAGAGGTTCAGCCGGGCCTGTTCCTGTACCGCCTCGGCGTGTTGCAGTGCGCTGGCCGCCTTGTCGCGTTGCGTACGCAGCACGTCGAGATTCTGCTGGGTGGCGAGCAACGCAGCCTGATCGCGCGCCTGCTGTGCAAGCTGCTGTGCGAGTGTGCTCGACGACAGTTGCTGCTCCTGTGCGGTGCCCGCGCCGGTTGCCGACAGATTCTGGTAGCGCGCTGCATTGGCGCGTGCAAATCCGATCGACGCCTCATCGGCGCGCAAGGTCGCGCGTGCCTGATCGACGAGCGACGGCTGCCGCGCGATCTCGGCATCGAAGTTCGCGACCGACGCTTTCGCCGCAGCGACCTCAGCCGTTGCGCTCATCAACGCGGCGCGATAGTCGCGGTCGTCGATACGCACGAGCAGCTGGCCCGCTTTCACATCCTCATTATCGTTGACGAAGACGTCCGTGACCTGTCCCGGGACACGCGGCGCGACGAGCGTAAAGTCGGCGGTCACATACGCATCGTTTGTGGATTCCGTACTCGCGCTGGAAAAGAGCCGGACGCAAGCCCATACAACGAGGCCGATCACGATGATGGCTGCGGCGATACGGGAAATCTTCAAGGGGGATGGAGTGGTCGATGACATGGAAATCGTTCCTCAATGCGAAGAGGGCGGCGTAGTACTCCACGGCGGATAGATACGAACCGGCAGCACGGGAACCAGAAAAAGAAGCACAACGGCGACGCACGCCATCACGCGATAAAGATCGGCGGAGGTGAGAACGACTGCCTGCTCGTGAATGCGGTGCGCGATCTGGCCGAGACCATAGGCCGCGTCGACGCCCTGGTTCGCGATCAGTGCGCGATTGCCGAACTGGTCCACCAGCACGCTCGAATGGAAATGCTCGCGCGCGGTGCCCACCGCTTCGATGAGCCCGCTTGCCACGGCTGCCGAGAACGTCTTGACGGTATTGAACATCGCCGAGGCGAACGGACCTTCGGCAGGCGGCAGGCCCGTCGTGACACCCATCAGGATCGACATGATCGTCAGCGGCTGTGCGACGATCTGTAGCACCTGAAGCATATAGAAATTGTCGCGGATCCACGCGGACGTCATGAAAGTGCCCAGCGCGCAAGTCGTCAACATCAGCGTGATACCTATCGCGATCACCCAGCGGTGGTCGACGCGGCGCCTATTCAAGAGAGCGGCTGTCAGCGGTAGTGTGATGAGCAAAGGGCCGGCCAGAAGCAACGACAGCGGCGCCGTTTGCAGCGGCCTGTACAGGTGAATTTTCGCCAGAAACTGGCCGGGAATGGCCGCGACGCCCACCAGCAGAATCACGGTCCCGACCAGCGTCGACAGCCCGTGCGTAAAGTTTCTGCGTGCCAGCAATTGAAGCTTGAAAAACGGCACTGGCTGATACCACTCGTTGACGAGGAACGCGACCATCAGCAGCCCGCCCGCGCCGAACATCACACGAATGAACTCCGAGCCGAGCCAGTCGAGCCGGTCGCCCTGCAAAATGCCTGTCACAAGCATCGCAACAGCGGGAAATCCCGTCAGGAAACCGAACCAGTTGAATGCGCGAAACCGTTCGAGCTTCACCGGATCCGCGGGCAGTCCCTGCTGAATCGCAACGCAGCACAGCGCGCCAAGCGGGATGATCTGCCAGAACGCCATGCGCCAATCGACGAACTCGGTCCACAGCGCGGCGAGCGGTGCGCCGAGCGCCGGTCCGAAAGTTGCCGTCAGTGCATAGCCGGCGAGACCGTACAGCTTCAGATCGGGCGGCAAATAGCGCAGTGCGACGATGATCAGCATCGGCGGCAGACATCCGCCTGCGATTCCCTGCAATATCCGCAACGAGTAAAGTGCCGGCAAGTTCGGTGCGAATGGGCACAGCAAACCAAAGAACATCGTTGCGATGACTGCGCCGATCGTGAACCTCTTGAGCGTGAACGTAGTGCCGAACCATGGCGCAAACACCATCGTCGCCACGTTCGCTGCTTCGAACAGCGCGGTAAGCCAGGTGCCGTCGTCGTGTCCGACGAGGAACGCGCCCTGTATATCGGCCATCGCGGCCGCCGTCACCTGTTCGTTGAGGATCGCCAGCAACGACGCGAACAGCATGCCGATCAGCCCGAGCGCGATACGCCCGGAGAGGCCCGCTTGCGGCACCGTTGCCCCGGCAGGCTCGGCAACCGGCGCAGGAACCGACGCTAGTCGCATGGGGCCAGGTTCGCGAGCTTGCGGGACCGTGGCCGCTTCCGTAGCAGTCGTCGTGGGATTCGCATTCATGGGGAATCAGCTACTCCTGTTGAGCGAGGCATTGCTCGCGAGAGACATCTCCAACTCTCATTTCGTTAGCTCTACTTGCTGATGTGAGTAATCAACCGTCGGCTCAGCGCGGTTCGTTGCTGTGCACCTACTGCTTTATTGTCGGAGACAATGCCCATTTCATGAAGCGCGGGCTTGAGGGGTTTTGGGTCGTCCAATACCAGAATCTTGCCAGGCCGCTGCGAAAGCGAGCCGCGCGCATCAGGCCAAGGGGTACGGGCGGATTGCGTCGCGGCGGACCATCCAGGCGTTCAGTCGATGGCTGAGGCCTGAGCAGCAATCCGCAACTCACGATAGGCGCTCACCAGCGCATCGAGGCTGAACGAACGGTTAAGGCCGCTCGGGTTCGGTAGCACCCATGTGCGTGCGCCGCCGAAGTCGGTCGCCTGCAATCCCCATTCGATATTGCGCTGACCAGACATTTCGGCCAGTGCGAGCTTGCCCAGGAACGCGATGAATCTCGGCGCGAAATGCCGGACTTTCAGTTCGAACTGCGCGGCGGCGGCTCGAATCTCCGCTCGCTGCAACTGATCCGCCCGCACGGTAGCGCGCGGGACGGCGGCAGTCAGTCCGCAGCCGCACGTCAATAAGTGCCTGTCGTTCTCGGGACGAAACTCCTCGCTCGTGAAGCCCGCACGATGGAGCACTTTCCAGAATCGATTGCCTCTGCCGGCAAAGTGGTGCCCTGACGAGGCCGCGCTCAAACCCGGATTGATCCCGCAGAACAGTATGGATAAGCCCGGCTCGATGATATCCGGAAGGGCCTGCACCGAACCGGCACAGGTATCGGATGACAGGGACGACGCGCCCGCTGCCGCCACAATCGGATCATTGCCGCGCATTCGCCTCTTCCCCTCTGAAGCGCATCCGATACTGCTTCGGCGTCACATTGAGCCGCCGCGAGAAAGTCGCGCGCATATGGGTGGCGTTGTGAAAGCCGCAATGGAATGCGACCGTCTTCAGCGGCGCATCGGTGTCCTCGAGCAGCTTTCTCGCGGTGTCGACGCGAACCTGCTCCACGAATACGGAAGGGGTCACCTTCGCGTGCTTCGCGAAGAGCCGCGACAATGTGCGGCGGCTCACCGACGCGGCGTTCGCGAGTTCCTCTATCGACAGGACATCGGTCAAGTGCTCGCTCACATACCGATAGACCTTGCCGATGATGGGGTCTTCGTCCTTGCCGGCACCGATATACGGGCTGTATTGCGACTGCCCGCCTTCGCGCTGGATATACACGACGAGACGCTTTGCGACCCGCACCGCCAGCTCGTGCCCAAAGTCCTCCGCGACGAGCGACAAACACAGATCGATCCCGGCAGTCACACCGGCCGACGTGAAGAGCCGCCCGTCGCGCACGAAAATCCTGTCCGGCTGCACGTTAGCCTGCGGAAACTCACGGGACAGCCGGCTTGCGTCCGACCAGTGCGTCGTTACCTCCTTGCCATCAAGCAGACCCGCATGCGCGAGCACGAAAGCGCCGTTGCACACGGAGCCGAAGCGGCCTGCGTTGTGCGCCTGGTTCCGCAGCCAGGCGAGGAACTCGTTCGACAGCGGCTCATCGGGCAACTGCGGGCCGCCCGCTACCAGCAGCAGGTCCCATTCAATGTCACGGTCGGCATAGCCGGACGACACGGCCAGCTGCATGCCGTTCGAGCACGAAACGGTGCCCGCCTCGCGTCCGAGAAGCGTCACTTCATATCGCTGATGCTCGGAAAGGAAAGTATTCGCCTCGGCGAACACATCGAGTGGGCCTGCCACATCCAGCGCCTGCACACCATCGAATGCAACAATGGCGACTTTCATGCCGTGACCTTCATGGTGATAACTGTGTTTTCGTTGATACCTCAACGAAGTCGTGGCGCAGCTTACCGCATCGTCAGGTACGCGTGCCGTCAGCCTTTGGAAAAAGTATTGTGTCGTGGCGTAACAAATCGACAATTGACGCGCAGATGCACGGCGTGGCCCGAAAACTCCACAACCTGGCAGACGAGCGCACTATCCATGCATGTCGGCCGAGGCATCGATTAACTAGACTGTGTACACGATTGCGACGAGGCACACTACCCGGACGCACCGGGAAGTCTCCCGCCCAGGGCAATGCTTGTGACGCGCATCGATGCCTGGAGATACCGTGGGCGACCGCAAGCAGCGATAGGCGTCACTTCATGTGTTGCGCTAGACGTTCGACGCTCGGGCGCGCGCCGATCAAGGGCAGATTCATCATGCTGAAGGAACGCCAGAGTTCTTTCCTGTTCGGGGGCAATGCCTCTTACGTCGAAGAGCAATATGAACTGTATCTCGCTGAAGGGCTTTACGGGTTCCGTCGAGACCGACGACGGCCGCGTCGATGTAATGCTCGCGTTCAATCCTTCGCATCTGGAGTGCGTGAACCCGGTCGTGCAAGGCATGTCGCGCGCGAAGGCCGAACTGGCTCGCGCTGCCGATACCGACCACGGCGACGACGTGCTGCCGGTCGAAATTCACGGTGACGCCGCGATGAGCGGACAAGGCGCGGTGATGGAAACGCTGAGCCTCTCCTATACGCGCGGCCACGGCACGGGCGGCACCGTTCACATGGGCATCAACAATCAGATTGGCTTCACGACTTCCGATCCGCGCGACACGCGTTCGTCGTTCTTCACGACCGACGTCGCGAAGATGATCGAGGCGTCCGTCCTGGCCGTCAATGGCGACGATCCCGAAGCCGTCGCGCTGGCGGTGCGGCTGGCCGTCGACTATCGCACCACGTTCAGGCGCAGCGTCGTCATCGATCTCGTGTGCTTTCGCAAGTATGGGCACCAGGAACAGGACACGCCGGCGATCACGCAGCCGCTCATGTATCGCGCGATCGCCAATCACCCCGGCGTGCGGATCCTCTACGCGCGCAAGCTGATCCAGCAGCGCGTGATCACGCACGATGAAGCAGAACGCTACGTCAGCGAGCGCCGCGAACTGCTCGAACGCGCGATCGTGGCCACCGGCAAGGTGTCGGACCGGACGCCTCTGCATCGACCGCACCGGGATATCACTCGGCGCACGTGGCGCGGCAGGCCGCACTCGTTACGCAAGCGCTCACCGGGTAACCGCGCATGCGTGTCGCGATGATGCTCTACACGGGTTTTCAGTTGCTCGAAGTGAGCGGTCCGATGGATGTGTTTCATCGGGCCAACCGTCTCTTCGGCGGGGTGCTTTATGAACAGCATCTGATCGGCCCGGCGCCGGGGACGGTGTTGTCCTCGAACGGCACGGCCGTGCGCGCGACGGGATGCCTGCTCGACACGCGCACGTCTTTCGACATTATCGTGGTGCCGGGGGCGCAGGCCGTGGGCTCGGCGCGCGAGCATGGGGAACTCGTCGACTGGTTGAGCGATGCGGGACCGAAAACCCGCCGGCTCGCGTCCATTTCGAACGGTGCATTTCTGCTCGCCCGCGCGGGTCTCGCCGACCGCCGCTGGCTGACCACGCATTGGCGCGACGCGCACCGGCTCGCCACCGAATATCCACTCGTGCATGTGATGTCGAATCCGGGTTGCCTGAAGGATGGCAACCTGTACTCGTCCGGTGGCGCGAGTGCAGGCATTCATCTGGCGTTATCGTTCGTGCGGGAGGACCTGGGCGAAAACGCCGTGGAAACGATCGCGCGAGCACTCCTGGCGCCGCCGTATCGAGGCAGCGGCGATATGCGGGAAATTCAATGATAGACACCGATCTGATTCACAAGGCGCTCGCGAATCCGCTGCGGCGCGACATCCTCGCCTGGTTGAAAGTCCCCGCCGAGGCCTTTCCAGGCCGCTTTGTCGACCTGGGCCGCGGCGTCCCTGTGCACGCGATTCAGGCACGCAGCGGTCTTTCCCAATCGACGGTATCGGTGCATGTCGCCCTCCTCGTCGAAGCGCGGCTTCTCGTATCGACGCGCGTCGGGCAGTGGATCTTTCTTGCACGCAATGAAGAAGTGATACGGTCCTTCGCTGAACAGCTAAGCCTGCACTTATAGATGGACATGCTCCACACAATGCGGACGTTCGCGCGCATCGCGCGGAGGAAAAAAGTACGGGCAACGGGGATTAAGGTGTCGGATATGAATGGGTTCGGCGATACGCGCGTGGGGCGCTCGAAAAGCGCTTAACTCGCACCTGCATCGACCGACGATGCTCGCTTTGCAACGCCAAGCCGGACAGTCAGGAGACTTAACAATGTCATCGTGAAGGCTAGCATCACGGCCACATGCAGTCCTGATGCGACATCGCTGGACTCGGGGCGCACGAGCGAACCGAATACGCCAACGCCCACGACACCGCCGACTTGTCGCGCGGTATTCAACACGCCCGAAGCAATACCGATTGACGCTGAGTCGACATGCGCGAGCACAGCGGTATTGATGGACGGCACCGCGAGCGCGACGCCGGTGCCCACAGCCAATAGGGGCAACGCAATGGCGAGCGCGCTGCTGTCCGCGCGGAGGAACGCCAACAAGGCATAGCCGAGTGCCGCCAGCGACTGGCCGACGACCAGGGGCAGGCGATAACCGAAGCGTGCGGTAAGACGGCCCGATACTACGTTGGCCACTGTCACGACTGCGGTCATCGGCAGAAACGCGATGCCGGTCTCGAGCGGCGTGTAGTGGCATGCATTCTGAAAGAAAAGGCTCATCGCGAACATCAATCCGTAATAGCCAAAATTCAGCGTGAGGCCGGTGATTGAACAGACATTCAGCACGGCGTTCCGAAAGAGCGCGAGCGGCAATAGCGGCTGCACGCGGCGCCCTTCGATGACGACGAACGCCGCTGCCGCCACCACCGCCGCCACCAGGCCCGTCATGACCGGGGCGCTGGTCCAGCCGCGTCGGCCGCTTTCAACAACGGCGTACGTCAACACGGATAGCGCCACGACCGCGAGCAGTTGTCCGGCAAGGTCGATGCAGCGCGCCTCATGGCGTACGGTATCAGGCGCATGCGCGAGCGTAAGCCAGATCCCGACAATGCCGATCGGCACGTTGATAAGGAAGATGGACGACCAACCAAAGCGTTCGACCAACACGCCGCCGACCAGAGGGCCGGCGCCGAGCGCGAGCGCTGCGGTGCCGGCCCAGATGCTCACGGCTTTGGCGCGCGCGTGCGCATCCGGGAATGCGGCGCCGAGCAGCGCCAGCGACGATGGTACGCACAAGGCGGCGCCCACTCCCTGCAGCCCCCGTGATGTGACAAGCACCGTCGCGTCGGCCGAGAGACCGCAACCGATCGACGCGCCGGTGAAGACGGCGAAGCCGCAGACGAAGATCAGACGCGCGCCGAAACGGTCGGCGAGCGAGCCTGCCGTGAGCAACAGGCTGGCGAATGCGAGCGTGTACGCGTTGACGACCCATTCGAGCTCTGTCGAGCCGATTGCGAGGCTCGCGCGGATGCGGGCGAGCGCGACATTCACGACCGTTACGTCGAGACAGATGAGCACAAAACCGAGGCTCGTCGCCAGCAACGCGAGTCGCGATGATTGCCGCCGCGTGGAGAGTGAAATGTACATGTGTCCGTGCCAGAAAGAACGCGACTGGAAATTGCCTCAAAGGCCGTCGCGTAGCCGAACTCTATTCCCCAAGCAGGGTTTGATAAATGCAGTCCGATCGGGCACAGAACCCGGTATTATTGAGTAATGGACCTTCTCAAGGCAATGACCGTGTTCGTGCGCGTGGTGGAAACAGGTAGCCTCACGGCAGCGGCGGTAGCGTGCGACCTGTCGCCGACCATGATCGGTAGTCACCTGCAGGCGCTCGAAGCGCGGCTAGGCACACGGCTTATACATCGGACCACGCGTAAGCAGCGGGTGAGCGCGTTCGGCCAGACCTACTACGAGCGCTGTGTCGAGATACTCGGCCTGATCGACGATTCAGAACGGCTAGCGCACGATCATCTCGCAACGCCGCGCGGCCGCTTGCGCGTAACGGCGCCTGTCATGTTCAGCAACGAGTGCCTCATTCCGGCCATTGCTGAATACTGCGATCGCTATCCGGAGGTAAAACTGGATATCGTCGCGACCGACGCTGTCTCGGATCTTCTCAACGATGGGTTTGAGGCGGCGATTCGCATCGGTGCGCTGGGCAATCCAGATCTGGTCGCGCGTCCGCTCATGCCGTATCGGCTCGTTTTATGTGCTTCGCGCGCCTACCTGAGGGCGCAGGGCGTCCCTGCGACGCCCGATGCGCTGCGCACACACCAATGTCTCACTTACGCGTATCCACCGCGGTCCGAGTGGTACGCGGCCCATTCCGAGTGGGTGCTGAACGGACCAGAAGGGCGCGTGGCGGTACATGTGGACGGGCGCCTGAAGATCGACAATTCCGAAGCGTTGAGGCGAGCCGCATTGCGCGGTCTGGGCATCGCACTGCTTCCGGCAATCCTCGTGAACGACGATCTTCGCTCAAAGCGGCTCGTGGAAGTGCTGCCGGACTACGCCGCGCCGGAGCGGCAACTGAACCTGCTATACCTACCCGATCGGCACATTTCACCAAAACTGCGCAGTTTTATTGATTTCGTGGTGGAACGCTTCGGTGCGGAAACCACGACGCATCGCGGATAAACAGCGAGTGGCCTAAAGCCCACCATTATCGCGCTTATATCGACCAAGCCCGGCGCAACAGCCTTCACGCGGATGTCCGCAGCAAGTGAGAGCGCAAGCCGACGGATGCCGGTGTTATTGATCGGAAACCGAGGTTGCGGGCCAACGCGAGCCCCGTGTCGAATATCCCAAAGTTGCCGTTCCCATACCTACGAGCCCACACGAAACCGGTCGACGTCCGCGCTTGCGGCAATCCACTTGGGGCGCCGGCCGCGGCCACTCCAGGTGTCGCCAGTCTCGGGATTCCGGTAGCGCACCGGGACGGTCTCCTTCCCTTTCGCCGCGGCATGGCGCGGCTTTGTGAGTTCTCCGCGCAGTTCGTCGAGCGTGATGTTGTAGGCCGCCATCTTCAGCCGGATCGCCGCGATCACCTGTACTTTCTCGGCAACCTGATGAACGCGGATGGTGTTGTCGATGTCCACAAGCTGTGCCTGAAGAATTTCTCGCTGGGCCTTGAGTGTTTCGAGGTCTTCCATGGTGATTGCCCCTTCTGAATTGTTGTTCTACTGCGCGCCCGCCGAACCTGAACTTCCGCTGAAATAGTTGAACGCACCACTAAAGTCGGTCTGGGTGATGGCGACCTCACCCGTTTTCTGCAGCACGACCGCATTGTTTCTAACGATTTCGAAGTGCGGCCGCCCCGGCGCCGACGGCATACTGACCTCGTTCACACCCTCCACAAGCTCGAAGACGGCTCGATTTGCGCCACATGTCACCGTCAGCGTAGCGCGCCGCGTCATCAACGCCGTGACGTGAATTCGCGCCGTGAGCGGCGCGAGAGATCTGGGTGGGACGGCCGACGGATCAACCAACGCCCTCGCCATGTCCGTTCTCAAATCAACCGGGTGCAAGCGATAGAAATAATAGAGCGCGTCACTTTCAATAACGGGCCGCACGCCTGTTTTAAACCAGGCGATGTAATAGCGGCTCGCATCAAGATACGCCGTGTGATTCAGTAGTTCTCCGAATCGGCTGTTGTAGACATGCGCTTTCGATGTCGAACCTATCGGCGCGACATAAGTCGACTCCGCCCAATCGTTCCACGTCACGATTTGCATCCAGTTCGCACCGGATTCGATCGCCGCTTGCCATTCCTTTGCCATTCCGCTGAAGCCGTCCGTCTCGAACGCACGATAATTGGTGCCGTTCGAAAGACCACGGTAGTACGGTGTAACGCTCGTCATGAAAGTCTTGCCGACGCGCCTGAACGTGGATGACAGAAGCATAGTCGAGCGAGCGAGCGCATCGGGCGGCGCGCCGGCGCCGAAGAAAAAATAGCCGTCCGCGGAGGTGCACCTCCCGGCGATTTCGGCGGCCTGTTCCTCGCCAATCGTCGCCTCGCCGCTACTCGGGGAAAAATGCGGGATGAACCACGCACCGAGCCTGTTCGCCTCCCGCATCAAGGACTCGCAGCGCGCGGCATCTCTGCCGCCCAGTCCATAAGCGGACAGAACCGGCTTGCCGCCCTGCTTCAACTGCGCGTTGAGTCCGCTCGTTGTGCGTACGATATCGGGCAGTTCGTTCTGCGCGTTGCCGTCCGCGGACACGAAAAGCTTGAAAGCGCCACCCAGGCGCTCGGCCGCCTCGTACATCTGCAGTACGCGCGCTTTGTACATCGGCTCGCTAGCGCTCCAGCCTCCGCAGTTGAGCGCGAAACCGTCGATGCCGCGAGCCATCGCCTCGCGGAATTCGGCGAGATAGTCCTCGACGCCCGCATCGGGGCCGCCTCGAGGCCATGCCACCATGTAGTGCGCGAACACGTAGCGCGTCGATGCCGGCTGGGCACGCGCGGGGGCAATCCCGCAGGGCACCATCGCGGAAAGCGCCAACCCTTTCAGCAAACTCCGACGTTTCATACGTTCGTCACCGTGGTGGACACACCTTCATTTATATGGAAACCGGTGCTGCCTTCGCCCGGATTCGGCTCGACAACGCAAGCACGATCCCGCCGGCGAGCGCAATGCCCATCGTCGCGCCGATGAGCCCAAATGCATACGACAGCAGCGATACGAGGAGCAGCGACGCCCCCACTTCCAGCGACGATATCTTGACGAACCAGCGCCTGTCCACAGAAAACACATGAAGCGAAAATATCCTGCACATAAAGATCACGCCTGCCCCCAGGAAGGCGGCGAATAGAAAGCCAAACTGCAACGCGGGCGCACCGAGCAGACCCGTTGGAAAGAGATGGACGCGCAGCGCGATCCAACTGGTCAGCATTAACAACCCCATGGTGCCGGCGACTCCCGCGAGCACCGCTGCGGCGCGCATGCGAAGCAATGGCGCGATGGCGCGGCCGAGCTTGCTGCTTACGACGAGTGCAAATGCCTGTCCGCTATTGAACGCAAGATTGTGCACGCTCTTGACGCCGCGATAGAGCGCGGCAGCAGACGGCCCCAGAATAAATGTCACGATCATGATGTCCGCATGTTTCGCGCCCGAGAAGATCGCGTTCGAATACCAACTGCCCAGAATCTCTTTCCGGTGTTCGCTCAGGAACTCGCGATAGCGAAATGTCCACGGGTTAAATCGCTCTGCGTCAGGATACGACGCGAAGTCGGCAGGACGCGCATTGCCGCCGCGCGCCGTACCCAGATACGCCACGAGCATCATCGCGCCATATGCAGCTTCGACGAGCAGCAGCAGGTCCGGCAACATGGGTTGCAAAGCCTGCTTCGCGATGACAAGCCATACAACGGCGATGCGGCTCACCGCAGAAATCGTCGAAATCGCGCAGACGAGGCCGCTACGGCCATATAGTCTCAGGACACCGAGCGAAAAGTGCGAAAGCCCATAACACGCGGGTGCAGCGAGCAACGTCCAGAAATAATGCGGCTGTGCAAATAGCCCGGTTCGCGCGAGCGATACGGTAAGCGACGCGAATACGATAGTCGATCCGGTTGCACTCGCGAAGTCGAGAAAGATCAACGTGGACACGCGCGAGCGAATCCGCTCGATAGTGAAGATGCGGGGCGACCCGAAGTTGAAAAGGTCGATGGCTACGTAGAATAGCGCGAGCAGCGCGTACGATTTGCCGAGCCAGTCCGGATCGAGATGGCGCAATGCCACCGCTACGGCAATGAAGTTGCCAAGCGCCGGCAGCGCGGAGGCAAGCACCACGTAGAGAAAATCCTTTTTCATCGCGAGGAAGCCGCCTTGAGCTCATCGCAATAGAGGTGATATTGCTCCTGCAAGGTTGAGAATTGAAAGTTCCTCGCAATGGCTCGATGACTGGCTGCCTCCCGGCGCCTGAATGACGCGTCCGTCGCCCGTTGTTGAATTCGTGCACAAAGTGCGCCAAGGTCGCCAGGCTCGACAAGACTCTGTTCTTCGAGAACCTCGCCGATTCCGCCCACGCGCGTCGCCACTACGGGAATGCCCAGCGCCATCGCCTCGAGCATCGCTCGCGGCATGCCTTCCTGAAATGAGGGCAGCACGAAAAGCGCATGCTGCGCGACGCGTCGACGCACTTCGTCGCCGTCCATTGCGCCGGCAAAATGGACGACGTCCGCCACGCCCTCTGCTGCCGCGATACGCTGAAAATGCTCGCGCAAAACGCCGTCGCCTATCAAGGTAAGACGAACATCGAGCTTGTCGGTGCGCAGTCGGGCAATGGCGCGTATCAGCAGGTCATGCCCCTTGCTCTCGTTGTGCATCATCGCGACATTGACGATGCGAAAACCGCCCTGGCCGCCATCTTCGTCATGCGAAGTGTGCTCGAACATTTCATCTGGGAGATACACATCGCTGAATCCGAATGCGCGATCCAACCTGCTTGGCGGATAACGCTGTTGCAACGAATGTGCCGTTACATAGCGGACAGTTTTCGCACGATGAACAGCATGTTGCGTCGCCCAGCAATGCACGCTGCGCGCAATGCGCCGTAGCGGATGGCGCGACGCGGCGTCGCTGAAATAATCGGCCGGGTCCGCGACGACTTCGGCGGAAAACGGCTTGCGCGTCAGCTTGCATATCAACATGGCAAGCATCGCGATGTTGCCTGGAAAGCGAATCAGCAACACATCGGCGTGGTTAACGACGTCGTACACGCGGTGCATCAGGCGCGGAATGCCCAGAACCAGCGCGCGTACGCCCCGGTTCGCACCGAGGTCGAGAAACGAGGTACGCGCGCCGGTCACCTTTTTTCCGAGAGCCTTCGACGTCGGAAAGGAGCGCGCGGCAATCCTGACCTCGTCGAAACTCTGGGTGAAACGCACCGCGAACTGCTCATAGCCCATATGCGGACTATAGATTTCCGCTCCGACGCGCGAGAAGTTTCCGTCCATCAGTAGCGTGATCGAAGAGCTGTACTTCATTTTTGATGTACTCCACCAGTTCGTCGTAACGGTTCGCCGAAGCTTTATCGAGGCTATTCCAGAACGGCGTTGGATCGTTTCTCAGTCGCTCCACGGTGTCCGCCACCTTCACCGGGTCGAAGTCTCCCGCATGAAACACGTAGTCGTCGATGCCGAGGTCGCTATAGGCAGCGTGCCCCTTGCGTTCGTACGATAGATGCACGCTCGGTACGCCGGCGAGCACGCTTTCCAGACTGCCATGCAGACGCACCGACACGATGATGGCATCACGCCGGAGCACAATGTCGCGAAGCAAGGCATTGCACCGCACACCGAAGGTGCGCTGGTAGAACACGTCGTCGCTATTGCCGCGGCCTGAACTTTGCAGAGCGAAGCCGGCGTCCGGAATCAGTTCGACGAGACGCCTGATGTTCTTCAGGTACACCTCGGAATACGGCTTGCCGCTCAGGTCGCGAAAGACGAAGAAGACCTTCCGTCGCTCCTGCGTCGTCAAGGCAGTCGCGGGAATTTGCAGATGCTTGCCGATCTCCAGTACGACCAGATCGCCGGTTCGCACGCCTCGCCGGTGTTGCAACTCATCGCGGCTCTTGTCGTCGCGAAGAAAAATCGTGTCGACATGCCGGCGAATCAGCGCTTTGAGAATGACCCCGGAGATGCCTTTGAAGGGCCCGACGCTTTGCGGCAGATAAACCGTCCTGCTGCGGCGGCCACCGAGCGCTGTGCCGGCAATCTGCGTACCGTGCGCGATCAGCGCCTTCCACCCCTCGCTCAACGTGCCCGACCTCAGATAGCCGCCCCCTACCCCAAAGAAGATCGCGGCGCGCGTGGACCCGATACGTCGCACGATTCTCACCGCGAACTGTGCAAGGGAAATCAGCTCCACGTTCCTGTCGTCGAGATAACCGGCAAATGCAGCCTTGTCCAGACACACGACGGTAACGGGACCCACTATCCCCGCCGAGCAAATGGCGCGCAGGCTTAACTTCACCAGCAAGCCATCTCCGCTATTGCGCGGGCTGTACGCATGCAGCAGGAAGACCTCAGGCGTTTTCATAGCAGCTCATGAGTGATTTGAAGAAACGATCGGCGCGGAAGGCGTGATCGAACACATGGCGGGCATTGGCACCCATGCGGCGGCATTCCTCTATCGACAATGCATTGAGCTGGTCGGCGAGGCATGTGCCGCTCAACTCCCGCAACATGAGACCGTTGTAGCCATGAATCACCTGCTCGGGCAAAGAGCCCTCGCTGGATACGACGAGCACCTTGCCAGCCCGCATCGCCTCGATAGGAACAAGCGCGAGGCCCTCCCATCTGGAGGGCACGACGATCACATCCATGTCGAGCATCGCGCGGCGCGTCTCGTCCGGCCCAACCCAGCCGTGATAGGTGACCCGTGGATCGTCGGATTGCACGTTCACACCACCGCGCACCGCAGCACCGAACACGTGTACGTGCAGTCCCTCCCTCAGCAGCGGAATGGCGTTGAGAAGAATGTCGAATCCCTTCTGATAGTCGAGCCTTCCAAAATAGCCGATATGGATTGTCGTCACAGGGTTCAGTGTCAACGCAGCGGTCTCGATCAAACGTTCGCTTGCGCTGTCGGGCGCGATGCCTGTGTAGACGAGGTCGATGTTGTCGAGTCCGATACCGTGCCGCTTGGCCGCCCGTACCTCGTCGAACGACATGCACAGAATCCGGGTGCAGCGGTTGGCCATCGCCCGTTCGACAAATGCGAACGCATGACGCGTGACGGGCGCGATGTCCCGTTTCATGAACGACCACGCATGCGGCGTGTAGAGGATCTTCTCGTCACGAAAGCGATTTAACCGCACATACAGGCCAGGAAAAGTACTGTGGCAATGAATGACGTCGGCCTGCAAACCAACGAGTACTCTTTTCAGCCTGTGAGCAATCGCCGGGATGAGAAGCGGATTCCGGCTCGAGCGGTAATGAACAACCGAGATCCCTGTTACGCCGATATCGGCGAGCTTCAGGTTTCTCGGATCGCACAAGAGCACGATTTCGTGCCCCATGTTACGTTGCTCGACCATCAGCGCGCGGACGTAGTTGGCCACACCACCTATCCATGTCTCAACCACATGTACGATCTTCATGTCGAACTCACCGAAGCAGAAAGGGAAGTACGGACGTTTTCGCCACCAGGTAGCGAAACAGCTGTTCAGGCGTTTGAAACAGAGGCTGCATCCACGTTATTTCGTCAACTTGCGGTCATACCGATAGGCGACGTAGCGATATGAGCCGTATTTCGAGCGATAACCGAATGCGCGTGCATCCACCGCATTGAAGATCACGCCCTTCAACGTTGCGTTAGCCCGCTGCAAATGCCGCGCGCTTTCGGTAAGTTCGCCGATCACCGTTCGCTGGAAACGTGCAATCAGAAACGTAGTGCCCGCACCGCTAGCGACAATGCCGGCGTCGGCCACAGCGAGTACCGGAGGCGCGTCGATCACAACCAGGTCGTAGCGTTCGCTGAGGCGTTGCATCAGCCGACTCATGCTTTCGCTCATCAACAGTTCCGCTGCGTTGGGCGGAATGCCGCCGGTCGTGATCAGATCGAGGCCTTCGGAAACGTCGTGCCGGATCACTTCGTCGAGCGTGGCCTCTCCGGACAATACGTTCGACAGCCCCTTCCCACGCGAAACGCCGAAGTACTGGTTGAGGTAGCCGCGCCGCATGTCGGCGTCGACAAGAATCACGCGTTTGTCGGTGCTGGCCATGATCGCGGCGAGATTCGACGCCACGAACGACTTGCCCACACCGGGGCCCGGTCCCGTCAACAGCAGACGATTGTTGGGCGCGTCGAGCATCGCAAAACGCAGGGCTGTGCGCAGGCTGCGCAAGCTTTCAATAGACGGCTCATCGGGGCGAGCCGCCGCGAGCAGCGCGAGGCCCGAGCGGCGCGTCCGGATCGCTTCGTCGAGTGTGCGCTGTTCCGTCGAGTAGGGAATCGCGCCATATACGTTCAGGCCGGCATAGCGTTCAATGTCCTGGACATCCGTGATACCGCCATAGAAGTGCTCCCGTGCGAAAGCCGTCCCGACGCCGATCATCAGGCCGGCAATCAACGCCAGACCCATCACGAGCGGCTTTTTCGGCTGAACCGGCTCTTCCGGAATGCGCGCGGTATCCACTTGCCGAACATTGCCGACCTTGCCGGCCGACACCAGTTTCAACTGCTGCAAATTGTTCAGCGCGCCGAGATAGACGTCGGTATTGACCTGCACGTCGCGCATCAGCGCCACCGTCCCCTGTTCCAGATTCGGCAGCGATTTCATCCGGCCATCTACCGCCTGGAGCCGTGCCTTCATTGCAGCGATCTGCTGTTCCACTGCTCGCACCGAGGGATGATCGGACGAGTAGCCGCTCGCCAGTTCGGCGCGCTTTTGCTGCAAGGTCAACAGATTGGTTTGCCACGCGACCGTCTCCTGCAAGAGCGTCTGTGCTTCGAGACCGAGGTCGTATGTGCCCTTCGAATTCCGGTAAGCGTTGTAGCGTTGTTCTGCCTGTTCCACGTCGTGTTTCAGGCTCGGCAGCAGTCCCTCGAGAAATGCCGCCGACTTGTCAGCCTCGGCTGCTTTGCGCTTGATGTTTTGTGCCACGTAGGCATTGCCGAGCGAATTGAGAATGGCCGTGATCTGCTCCGGGTCCCGTCCTCGCAGCGACGCGGTAATGATGTCGCTCTGCTTGCCTTTCTGCTCGACGGTCAGCTTTTTCTGCAGCGCTTCGAGCGTCAGGAGTTTCGAATAACGTGTGAGAGAAAATGTGGCGCCCGGCTTGCCGCTTATTTGCTTAACGAGCAGTCGGAACTGGCCGATGCTTTGATTCGACACGATCGGTTCTCCCACCACCCCTTCGATCGGCGAATCGAGGTCCGACTGTGTGACGCGAAACCGGTTATTGCCGAGCAGCGTGAGCTTGAAGCGCTTGCCGATGAGGCCGGACGGCACGTCGAATTGCTCGACCGCGATCGATTCGCTTCCCCAGCAGAACCCACCCATACCCAACAGTCCCGGATTGGACAGGGCGTTATTGTTATCGGCTATCAGCCAGCCGATGAGTGGAAAACGGCGCGGCGCAGCGTCGATATAAAGGCGAAGATCGTTCACCGCCTGATCGACCACCGCCCGCGACTGCAGGATTTCGACTTCACCTTCCGCCTGCGTTTTGACGTCGAAGAGAGACGATACGTCGCCGAGTAACGACGTCGCGCTAGTCGGGTTGTCCTCCTCGACCTGGATCATGATGTTGGCTTCGTAGTTCGGACGCGCCAGAAACGCATACGCGGTGCCGAGCAGCACGACTACGGCGCAAATTGCTGCAATCAACCAACGGCTTCCGACCAGCACATCCACATAGCGAATGAGATCGGCATCCTCGTCGACTGGATCACCCACGGTCATGTCAATTTTATTGTTCATCGTCTCTACGTCTCTTTAAGCGAGTGCCTTAATGCGCGATGTCCAGGATTCGGTGCCACGAGCGATCAACTCGTACACCTCGTAAAAATGCGAGAGCGCCTTGCGATAAGGATCGGGCACATCGAAATCTTCCACGTCGCCGAGACGGAACACCTTGCCTCGCGCCGAGGGATGCCTGCGCATGATTTCCTGGCTGTGTACACGCTCCATCGTCAGGATCAGATCGGTCGCGCTGACCAATGCCGCATTCAACGGGCGCGCGCGATGCTTCGAAATGTCCAGTCCGTTCTCGGCACAGACCTGGATAGCAGCGGGATCCGCGGCATATCCGGTTAATGCGTCGAGTCCAGCCGACTCCACCACGATTCCCTCGAGTTCACGACGCAGCAGGTATTCAGCCATCGGGCTTCGGCAGATATTGCCGACGCAAACCACCAACATGCTTCTGATCATTTCCCGGCGATCGCTCCGTAAAGTGCCGCATTCACGGCGGGCAGAAGGAGATTCAGCACACGGCTGAAACGAACGAGACCGTTTCCGTCCACGTACACAATGTCGTGCGGCTCCAGCGCAAACTGATTGGCGAGCACCATCGACACCGGCGATTTGGCGTCCAGGTGATACACCTGCGGGCTCGCGCTCAACGAGTCACGGATCACATAAACTTCCGACGCATCCGCGGAATTGCTGTTGATGCTGCCGGCCTGCGAAATGGCCTCGCTCAGCGACAAGGTGCCGTCACGCATGGGGAGCGCGGTCGACGGCCTGGAAACTTCGCCCATCACGTACACGCCGCTGTCGTCGCGCGCGCGCACGCGGAGCAGGTCGCCGTCGCGCAGAATGATCCGGGCGGGATTGAAGCCGCCTTCGAACATCGAGGTCATGTCGAGCGGATACGAGCGGCCGTCGCGAACGAGGACAAGCCGGCTCTGATCCGCCGTCGTCGCGAACCCGCCCGCTCGGCTCACCGCGTCGTACAGCGTCATCGGAATGTCGTTCAGCGGCTGGGCACCGGGCGTGTGCACTTCACCGTCGACAAAAATCTGTCGCGCGCGAAACGACGCCATGCGCACCGTGACCTGCGGGTTAAGGAACGCTTTAGTCAGTCGGAGCGCGAGCGCCTGCTGAATCTGGTCGGTCGTCATGCCCGCGGCGTGCAAGGTTCCTGCATACGGAAATTGCAGATTGCCGCGCTGGTCCACGACGAATCCCGGCACCGGGTCAGAGTTGCGCGTTGCCGCCTGGCCGGGCGCTCCCTGTGCAACCGCGAGTTCCGGATGGTCCCAGACCGTAATCTGCAAGACGTCCCCTGCTCCCACCACATACGGTGAAGGTTTCGCAGAGAGCTCGCGCACCGCCTCATCGAGATCTTTAGTGCGAGTTGCACGCAGCCTATGAATGAGCGTTGCGTCGATGTTCATGATCGGCACGGGCGCCGCCTCTGCACGCGCCTCGGTATCGTGAGAGACCGCAATGGTTGCAGGCTTGACCATCTTCATGCCAGGCGCTGCTGCGCATCCCGCCAACGCGATGGGAAGCGCCAACGCTACCGCGTTAAAAATCGCACCCCTCATCGCACCCCGCATCGCAGCCTTTGACTTGCGACTACCCCAAGCGCGTGCAATCTGTTTGTCCCGCTTTCGCATACATCCCCTTTACAACACGTTTGATAACGATTCCGCGAACCCAGCGCGTCACGCAAAGTTCAGAGAATTCAGTACGCCTGAGTGCCGACAAACCCGCGCAGGATCGTGGCAAAGACTATCCGCAGATCGAGTGCGAATGACCAATGACGCAGGTAGTAAAGATCGTGTTCGACGCGCGCGGCCATCTTCTCCACTCGCTCGGTTTCTCCGCGATGCCCGTTCACCTGCGCCCATCCGGTGATGCCCGGCTTGACGCGGTAACGGTCCATGTACCCGCTAATCTGCTTGCGGTAGAGTTCGTCGTGCTCGATGGCGTGCGGACGAGGTCCGACCACCGACATTTCGCCGCGAAGTACATTGATGAACTGCGGTAGTTCGTCGAGGCTCGTGCGGCGCAAAAAGCGGCCGACCGGTGTGATGCGCGGATCATCGCGAGTGGCCTGCCTCACCACACCCTGTTCCGGGGCATGAATACGCATGGACCTGAACTTGTAGATAGAGAACGGTCTTCCATTCAGCCCCTTGCGGCGCTGCCGGAAAAACACCGGACCGGGCGACGAACATTTGACGCATACCGCAATGCCCAGCATCAGCGGTGACAAAGCGAGCAAGGCGAGCGCCGCGAACACGCGATCGAATACTTCCTTACCGGTGATCCCCTCGCACGGCAGCGCGACGGGCGACAAGCTGATTGCGGGCCGGCCGATGTAGGCGAGTGCCCGCCCGTGCTCCTCGACGCCGAGCGCCTCGACGTCCGGTAACAGGCGCAGATCGATCAGCGTGTCGCGCAGTGCATCCACGCAGCGTTGCAGCGATGCCTGTGCTGTGGCGGGAAGTGCCAGCCACACTTCGCGGATGGCATTCGCTTCTATCGAGTCGTGGACCCGTTTCAATGCAGAGAGATCACGGTCTATCGTCGATTGATCTGCTTCTGCGCCCACGGCGCCCAGTTCGACGATATCGACAATCCTGAAGCCAGATGCAGCGTTCCCCTCCGTGTCCCGCGAAACGCGATCGAAATAGCGTCCGTAGCCAATGATCGAAACATGCCGCAAGTCGTGACCAGCGTGACGGTATCGACGCAGCAGCGAATACACAAAGGTTCGTGTGGCAAGCAGCAAAGCGGCAGTCAGCATCGTCCACGCGAGCAGCCAGCGGGCAGACAGCATGTGCATGCCGCCGAGCAGAAGCACCAGTGCGCTCGCCATCGTCTGAACTGAGACCCACGCTGCGATGAGACGCAAAAAGAGCGGATGCAACGGCCTGCCGCGCCACGAGAGATAAATTGAAAACCCCGGGAAAACGACTGCAACCATGGCCGCCACCATTGCAGCGAAGAGACAATGCAGCAGCGGGTGCGGCACCGTTTCGCCAAAGCAGAGCCGTGCTGCAATAACGGCCCCCAGCAAGGTCATCGCGATATCGCACAGTCGAGCAAGAACGATCTTCATCGGGTCTCTCCAGATGGGCGGTAAGCATGTCAACGACTAGAGCCACACCGAACGGCTAGTCGCCCGTGAGTACGACACGAAGGCACGGCGGGAAGCGATTTCCCGACGGCGTCAATGACGCGCAACTCGCTTTATCGTCTGCGCGTGCATGAGTTACGAGTGGAATTCAATTGCGCTTGATATGCGCTTCACCATCAATTGAAATGCAATTGCATTCGGTGAAACGGATCATATTCGCGGCAATGGCGGCCCATTAATCCACGTCCGATACGAACACAGTGTTGGCGGAAACGAGCACATCCACGATTTTTCGGCAGATCGCGCGAAATGAGCGTGCTCGGCATCGGCGTTGCCGAAGCCGCACAAGGCTGAGGGAGTGAAACGGATAGAAGAGTTCGCGAGCGTCCGCGCGCCATCAGGATAGCGGCAATGCAAACCTTATTGCAGATGAAATATCAACCTTATTGGCGTCTTAATTGCCGCTACATCGAGGACTATTTCCTGAAGTGCGTTTGCCGCCTCGAACCGCTTTTCGAAGCGGTGACGCCGTGGCGTCACGACCGCTCACTGGCAGCAAGGCGTTCCATGCGGCCCGGAATGCGCGGCAAGACTTTGCCGCGCGGCCAGTTCAACGCAAAGCCCATCGGCACACCGAATAGCAGCACCCAGCGCACGACGTAATACACCAGCACATTCGAATCGAACAGGAAAAAGAGAAACGGCAAAGGCCACATCACCGCTCGCAGGGCCGTCCATCGTGACGAACGCCGCCCCACCCTGTTAAGCGCGATGAGAAGCCATACAGGAATCGCGAACGACAGCACGAATCCCATCAAGCCGAAATTGACGAGGAACTCGCCCGGCATGCCGAAGAGCAATGTCGTTTTATCCATTGTGCCGCGCTCCAGTGCTCGCACGATCTCGCTCTTCTCCTGCGCGAACGTATCGGGCTTGTCATGCCACAGTGCGGTTGGAACAATCGACGCCAGTGCGCCGACAAAACTGCGGCCCATTGCGAGTTCGTACGCGGGCTTTGCTACTTCATTAATGGCGACGGCCTGGACGTCGAAACGCGACAGATCTCGAAACAGAAACGCACTCAACGGTCCCATGCTCACTTCGAGATCCCGCTGCTCCGCGAAGCGTTGCGGCAGTTTCGCGAGGTCCGAATAACCTAACCCCAGCTTCAACGGTATCAGCACAATGCCCGTGAGCGCGACGCCCAAGCCGAAGGTGCGCGCCTTTTTCGCGCTAATAGGTTTGACGAAGCCGTGATAGAGAAAAAGCGCGAACACGAGCACAAACACGATGCCCTGACGGCTGCCGGCCACGCCGGCGGAAAGCCACCCCAACACACCCAACTGCGCGAATGCAATAGTCGTGAACAATACGTTTCGGCGTCTCCTTATGGTGAGACAAACGAATACCCAGAGCGGGGAGGTGTTGGCAAAAGCCTGAATCACGCCGAGGCCGCGAAACGGATCGTAGTCGGTACCGTTACTTTCCACGCGAGTGTCATAAAGTTGCACGACGTGCGAATAGCCGCCGAGCTTCGCGTACATGAACGCGAGCGCGCACAGCGAGAGTGCTGCAAACAGATAGGCGAGGCCCCCTGCTCTCGCCGTTCTATCCGTGCGCGCAGTCCAATGCGTCAGCATCTTTCCGTTTATATCGAGCGCGATCCTGGTCAGCGCCACGCCCGCCATACTCAATAAGTACCAGAGAACGACCGGTGCACTGTCTTGGGGAAACAGCTTCAGATAGATCTCGTCTCCCACCAGCAACTGCCAGAGCGGAAAGATCCCAAAGAAAAACAGAAGGAAAAACCGGAACCAGCGGACCGTCGGATTGCGCGGTTTGATCGACAGGATCATCGCGATCAGCAGACCGTTAAGAATAATGGTCAGTGCATGCGCGCGTGCAGTGTAGAGAACGACAAGTGTGATTGCGCACGCCATGCCGGCTACGAGCGTGAGCCACAATGCTTTGAGATTGCTGGAGGGCGCGGGCATGCGTCCACTGGATTTGATTGCGATCATGGCTGTCATGTTTATGTGGTTTTTCTCCGCTCCGCCGCCTCATGGACCACGCCGGATAGCCGTTCGGTACGCTTGCGCAACGTGCTTTTTATCCATCGATTGAGGCTCACTTCGATAATCGAAAAGCAGGCGTAGCCCGCTACCAATGCACTGGACACGAGAATCGCGATCGAGGCGAACGGATGGTGTTGAATACCGTATCGTTTGACAATCAACGCCGCGGCGGCCAGCGCGAATGGATGAGCGAGGTACAGCGAATAGGACGCTGCGCCAATGGCCGTCGCAATTCTGCCGGGAATCGACTCGCACGCCGCGCGAACCAGCCACTCCATACTGACCATCCCCGCAAAGATCATCATGAAGGGCAACCCATACGTAATCACTCGCCCATTGGCCGCGTCATTGGCGGGCATGACAACGAGCGCGAGAAGCCCACCTACGACCAGCGCGAGGCTCAACAGCAGCGGCCGCGAGTCGTCGCGTATGTAGAGATAGGCCGCGATGCCCATGACAAACTCAAGCAGCAACGGCGAAGTCAGGAACCTCAGCGTAGGATCTGACGGCGTCAGGATCATCCCGCCAGCAACGAAAAAAATCAGGACTGCGCAAGTAAACGGTAGACGCGTGCGCATTGGAAAGCTGAACGACGCGGCGAATACAAGATAGAACAGGAACTCGTAGCTCAGCGTCCACCCTGTCTGTATCAGGAACTTGTCTCCCGTTGGAATCAAGGTGAACGAATTGATCACGGTCGTCGTGCCGCCGCTGCTGTTCACGACTGCGGGGTTCACCAGGTAGACCGCCAGCGCAACGAGCGACAACGTCCAGTAAAGCGGCACGATCCTGAGGACGCGTGCCTTGAGAAAGTCGCGTGCGCCGATCTCCCGGTCCATCGTTACATAGCACATGATGAAGCCGGAAATGATGAAGAAAAGATCGACGCCCGATCCGCCGAACTCCCACGTTGCGCCAGTGCCCGACATCTGTCCTTGCTTGTGAATGGCGTGGCAGACAACCACAAGAACCGCCGCCACGGCTCGCAAAAGCTGAACGGAGTACAACATGTGAGCTCCCGACTGCCAGATGACGTTGATCGATGACCGCGCGCAACCCGCGCTACGAATAGCGATTGGAGCGGTCGATGTTAGCATCGGCCGTAAATCAAATCCGTCATAACGTTTGGTGAAATCCGCCACATTGTTCGGCGCTCCAATCGTCAGCCGCGTCGTTGCGCTTCTCTCGGAAGCGCGCCATTTACCACCGCGTGCCAAGATGTTGGCAAAATCCGCCAGCCCTCCATTAGCGGTAAAAAGCGTCGGTAGCATACGTTCGAACGATTGAAGACGGCTTTGCAATAGCCACACAAGTCAAACATTTCGGGGAACGTACGACGATGGGCCCTCGCATCATTGCATCTCACGAGAACGCACTTGAAGCGACCACTTCGTCCCAGCAGGGCAATGCGAAGCACATTGGCGTTGCGCTCTTCAACGGATTTGCCCTGCCTGACGTTGCGTCCCTCATCGAGGTCTTTCAGTCGGCGAATGCGCTCAGCGACCCAGACCAATCCGGCCGCCCGCACTACGAGGTGTCGCTTCTATCCGCGTCGGGTGGACGGATTGCGAGTTCATCTTCGGTATTTATCTGGACCGATGGCGTGGGTTCGCTGCGCCGGGACGATCACTTCCACGCGCTATTCATTGCGGGTGGGATCGGCGCGACAACGGCGTTCCGCGACGACCGTCTGATTGTCTGGCTTCGACGCGTGTTTGCCGGCACTACGCTGGTTCATGCCATCGCCGAGGGAAGATTGCTGCTGGACGCGGCGGGCCTCACGGGTGCGAAGAGCACGCGAACAGACGAGCGTCACTACACGGATGCCAGAGGCGCCGGTGGCGCGATAGACCATTCGCTAAGCCCGCTGCAAATCGCTTTGCGGCTTGTTGAGCAAGACATCGGCTCGGATATCGCACGCCAGGTCGCGCAATGGGTCGCGCCGCGGCAGAAGCTCGAGCCGGAGACGACCATTCGTGCAAGGCCCGCGCCGCATGTCAGCGAACAGATTCAGGCGTCCGCGAGATGGCTGGAAGCCAACGGGACGCGCCCCGTCTCCATCGAAGCGGTAGCGCAGATCGCGGCAATGAGCGAGCGCAATTTCCTGCGACGCTTCAAGAACGAGATGGGCGTGACGCCTTCAGACTATCTTCTGCACGTACGGCTCGAAATGAGTTGCAAGTTGCTCACGAGTACGAGCTTGCCGGTCGACAAGATTGCGCGCCGCTGCGGAATTGGCAGCGGTGGACGCCTCGCCAAACTCTTCCGCAAGCATCTTTCGACGACACCGACCGAATACCGCATGACAAGGCAAGGCCTCAGCAAACCCTCATGAGCCGCCAGGCCGCTTCATGAACGACTGTCGATCATCACGATGACGGCCCAGAATAAGAATATATGTAGAAAGAAAAAGCAGTCGCCGCAATTGCATCGAATTGACGAATAAGATCGACTACTCGATTATTTTCCGCAAATCGGTCGATTTCACGCCGCTCTGCGCGCCTGCCAACGGCTTAATCCAGCATCGCCAATAGTTCTGCGACGCTCACATTGGGCAACTTCCGGGCGATCATATCCCAGAAAATAAGTTCGTGCATAGCGCGAGCCTCCGCGTCGGTATTCCACTGGCGGGCACCGACGATGGTGTCGGCGGTCTCGCAGGCCGCATCGACGATTGCCTGAATGTATTGTTTACGCATATCCGCGTTAACGACCGGCGTTCGGACTTATTTAGCCTCGCTCGCAATCGTTTGCGAAAATATTCCGTGCCTTGCGATTCGGCGGGAAGCGCGTCCGCCCTAACCGGACGGGGCTGGACGGCGATTTCACTCTACCGTATGCATTATTCAGGTGCAAAATCCGCCCCGCGGCTGAAAAATAGCGGTTCCGGCGTTCCGTTCCTTTACACGTGCCGAAGCACACGAACGCTGCGTCGTAACATGCCGACACAATGGAAAATTCCTTCCCGTATATTCAGGTGTGGTGCGCATAGCCACAAACAATGATATATAGACGCGCTTTGTCTTCAGAAAAACTCACCAAAAAAAATTAACCAGACTCTTCGGCAGACGTGTAAGGATGTCAATTGGATAAATACGCTTTTTTGGTGCATCTTTTGTATGACCCTGATGTCGCGAACTGCCAATTTGTTGGCCGATTCAGCCATGTAATAATGGACTGCAAGCTAATCGTATAGGATTGGCTCACAACAAGAAAAGACAGAGCTAGAAGGCTTTGCAGGCCAATACATTCCGGGGAAAAAAGATGGAGCTAATAGAGACTCTGCCGCGCTGCACACCGCACAATGTCGAAGCGACGCGAAAGACTGAGGTAACGCATGTCGACATTGCATTGTTCAATGGTTTCGCCTTGCCGAAAGTCGCGGCGATCATCGAAGTCTTTCACAAGGCCAATGCGCTAACCGCGTCGCAGCGCTCGGGTCGCGTCTATTACGACGTTTCATTACTGTCGGCCGCAGGCGGCCGGATTGCGAGTTCTTCGTCGGTCTTCGTCTGGACGGAAAGCGTCGAAACGCATAGAGGCACCAATGACCGCCATTTGCTGTTTATTGCGGGCGGTGCGGGCGTTGAGCACGCATGCCGCGATGAGCGCCTGAGCGCCTGGCTGCGGCGCCGCCATCCTTTCAGCGAGATCGTTCATCCCATTGCGGAGGGCCGGCAGCTTCTGGAGGTAACCGGACTGCCGAGCCGCTATTGTCCTCTCATGTACGGCGAGCAGGACGCGCACGAGCCGTATTCGAAACGCTCGCTCACCGAGGCACCTACAGCCGTCAGGACGGCATTACGACTTGTGGAAGAACATCTGGGCCCTGACCTCGCGAAGCAGATCGCGGAGTCTATCGCGCCGGAGCATAGAACGCCGTTCAGCAACGCAGCGACGCATAGCGCGGCGCATCACGTCAGCGAGAAGATCATGGCCTCCGTTCGCTGGCTGGAGGCGAACGTCGACCGCCCCATTTCCATCGACGCAGCAGCCCAGGTCGCCGCCATGAGCGAGCGCAACTTCCTGCGGCGCTTCAAGAGCGAAATCGGCATGACACCTTCGGACTATCTGCTTCGAGCCCGCTTGAACATGAGTTGCCGGATGCTGATCGAGTCGCGTTTGCCGGTCGACAAGATCGCGCGGCGCTGTGGGATCGGCAGTGGTGGTCAGTTGGCCAAACTATTCAGAAAGTATCTGTCCACCACGCCCTCCGACTATCGGATGAGCAACAGCGCACCGTTGAGCAGTCCGTCCTGATCGGGCGCATCGCCTTCCTGTTCGTTTCTTTCGCGCCGCTTTTCTCAGACTGCTTTTCTCAGACTTTGTCGGGCCGTTCCTGTCGCGCAGCACCGGCTGCGCCGCCTGCTTGCATTCTGCAGCTACCGCCGGCTACACGCTCATCCACTCCGTCATTCGCACCATGATCCAGGCAACTGCGCGCCGCTCCTCCTTTCATGCCCAGGGCGCTCGCGCCTTCTACCGCGGCAACCCCGTGTACACGCAGGCGGCACCGCTTCGAATCGGTCTGCGTCTATGGGGTATCGACGAATATGAGGTGCTGTGTTGGGGCGAGCGGCTGCCCACGCTGGGCGAGCGCATCGTGTGGGACATCGTGCACGATCCCGATAGCGATGACGCCGGCATGGTGATCCACCTTGTGCGGTCGTCCGCGGCAACACTCGGTTCGTTCTGCTGGAACTGCGTCGGTGCAAACCGGGCGATGTACCGCGCAACGCGCTCCTCCTCGCTCAACGTGGCGGTATTTTCGGGCGACCCGCGACGTTTGCCGACACCGCGCCACGGGTTATGGGCGATGGCCGGTAGACGCTCCGAAGCAGAGACGGTCCACGAAGTCGTCCGGACACTCGTGTTCCCACACATGATGGATACACGTTGACACCGGTGCGTCACGTGTCCCGCCGCTGACAACCTGCTCATCCCTGTTCGTTTCTCCGTTACGCGATTCGCTTCCTTGCTGGCGAACGGCGCGCGCGATAGTAACTTTCCTAGCGGTATCAACGTTCGCGCAGCAACGCCGCCGGCGCCGCTGCATGCGGTGCCACTGACCGGCTGCCTGAGTTCAGTGCTAATCAGCCTGCATTCCGTAGCTAACGGCGGCTCGTCGGCGGCGTATCCGGCCGACGGGCAAAGCCTGCGCCGGACACCTCATGCAATGCCAGCCGCGCGCCCTTCATCGGTTATGCGTCGCCGGCGGCCTGTGCCGGGACGCTCAGTCGCGGCACAGGCTCATGCCGTCACGACGTCGAGACAATTCAACAGGGAAAGACACCATGCCTCATATCGAACCAGGTTCGTCCGCATCCGGTAACAACTCGCCTCTGCCGCCGCCCGGCGGCATTCCTGCCGAGCCCGCCCGGCCCGCCGCCACCCCGCAGCCGCTCGTGCCCGGCATGCCGCCCGCGAGAGCACGGGGCACGGAAAGCTCGGGCGTGCAGCCCGGGCCGGCGGCGCGTTCACGAAACGCCCCGCCGGCTTCGCCGGCCGACGCGCCGACGCCGCCCGCGCGCAGCGCATGGCCAACAGGCAAGGCATTCATGGGCGAATATCTGAGGGCCAATGGCTGCGGCGCACTTAGCCGCAATGGTGAGCTTTCGACGGTGGGACGCGCGTTGCCGCCGCTGACTCCGCAATCGGTGGGCCGCTATTTCAAGGAGCCGGCGGGCGATTGGCCGCGTGACCGCAACAAGCTCGGGCCCGCGGTCAACAAAAACCTGGAGCGGCTCGCCGGCATGGAAGCAGGACCGCAGCGCGAACAACTGCAACTCGAAACGACGCTGCAATGGCACGCGCTCTGTGAAGCCGAGCAAGGCGACGTGCTTGAAACGCTCGGCACGCAGCAGGCCGGACTTCTCGGCGATACCACGCGTCAGGCTTCGCACGATCTGCCGCGCACGCCGGTTCGCGACTGGCTCGAGCACACGGCCGTCTTCATGAAGCCGGAAGTCGCCGGGCGGCTACTCAGTTCGTGCACACCAGAGGCGCGCCAGACTCTGGAGATGCCGATGAAGGCCGCGGGCGACGACGCGGAACTCAAGGCCTTGCTGAAGGACCGCTTCGCCGGTCTGCGCATGACCATGCCGCTCGACCACATGTACGACTACACGGGCTTCTGGTGGGACAACAACCGCCAGATCGGCACGCTGCCCGAAGGCGTCGCGGAGAACATCAAGGTCTGCGTGGTCGGTGCCGGTCCCGCCGGCATCATGGCAGCGGATGCGTTGAACCGCATTGGCGTGAAGCCCGTGGTGCTCGAACAGGCGGACCACATCGGCGGACGGATTGCGTCCGGACGTTGGGAGGGAGACCCGACGCCCTATCATCCTGGCGGCATGCGTTTTCATACGACGCGCGGCAACTTCTACTGGAGCATTGCCGAACACTACGGTCTGGAGCATGTGCCGTTTCCGAATTCGAGCTCGGTGCCGACCTCGTACATCATCGGCGGCAAGGTTTATGAGGCGCAGCCGGGTGAGCCACCGGAAAACGCGACCATGCGCAAGGTCGCCGAGGACGTCATGCGTTCAATGACGGAGCCGCTCCTCGCGCCCATCCGCGAGGCACGCGACGCGGGCGATACCGCGCGTTTTCGCGAGCTTTGCGACGAGGCGAAGCAGAAGTTCGACAGCCACACGTTCCAGTCCGGCCTCAAGGCGCTCCTGAAGGAAAACGGCATCACCTGGAACAAGGACGAATGGCGCACGTTCGGCGCGACAGGCATCGGCGTGGGAGGCTATTCGGGCTACTTCAGCACAGGCTTCCTGGAGGAATTCCGCTTTCTCGTCGATGAGCGTCTCGAGGATCACGTCGCGCTCGTGGACGGCGCCGACGCGCCGCTCTACAAGATGATCGAGGATAGCGAGGATCTGCCGGAAGGCACGGTATCGCTTGCCGAGCAGAACGCGATTCAACTGAACGCCGAAGTACAGAGCATAAAAAAGGTGGACGGCAAATACCATGTCACGTGGCTCGACAAGTCCAGCAACGAAACAAAAACTGCGCAGTACGACGAACTATTCTTCGCGGGCGGACCACGTGAAGCGGTACGTCTTGGCCTGACCGGACCACAGGCCGGTTCCGAGCCGCTGTTGCCGGACGATTTCGCCGCCGCCATCAAGGACGCTCGGGTGGTGGGCGCCACCAAGATGGCTGTCAAGATCGCCGCAGACCTGCTGGAAGACCGCGAACTGCCGGGTAATGTTCAGGCAGACGAACTGTTCCAGCAATCTTACGTAGTGCCGGCCCGCGACGGCGGCGCCGTGGTCTACCCGAGCTATACGCTCGGCGACAATTCGACCAAGGTCGCCGGCATGGAAGGCCGCGAGCAGATGGACCTCTTTATCCGGACGCTTCGCGACGTGGCTTCGCGCGATCCGGACAATTCCGCCCATCAGAAGCTCGCGAATCTCGCCGACGTCGTCGAGCAAAGCCGCGACGGCATCGCATATACGCACTGGGGACTCGAGCGTCACCAGTGGGGCGCGTTCAAGATGGACGGGCCCGATCAGCTCGACAACACGCGCACGCTGTACGCCGCGCTGTTGCGGATGAGCGATGGCGCCATCGCAATCGGCGAGGAACTGACGTTCGAGGGCGGCTTCGCGAGCGGAGCGCTCGCATCGGCAACGCACGGCGTTCAGCAGTTCGTGCGGCGCCAGGGCGGCAAACTGCCGCCGAATTCGCCGTACTACCAGGAGTTGCTGTAAAGCGGCGCGGCGCGCCGCAAAACAAGTGCTTTCCCTATAAGTTGCCTTATTGCTTGACATGGACAATTTGATTTCATAAATTCGTTTCCATTCTGTCGCCATGCAGTTCGTGGCGGCACACGGCAACGTTGCCGTGCTACACATGGAAGGCTATGCAGCCCCCTAACTTGCGTTTCCAACGCTGGTCAGGGGGCTTTTTGTTTTGGGAGACGAAAACAGCAATGTCGCACTACGACCTGGCAAAGCCCGGCTCAGAGGAACTCGTCATCGCGTGCGTGCAGATGGAGCCGCACATCGGCGCCAAACGCGCCAACGTGGCGCGCCTGATCCGGCATGTGGAAACCGCCGCGAGCCAAGGCGCATCGCTCGTCGTGTTGCCCGAACTGGCCACGACCGGCTATGTGTTCGCGGATCGCGAGGAGGCATTCTCGCTGGCCGAAGGACTGCCCGATGGGGAGACGTCGGAGCTTTTCGCCGATACCGCGCAGCGGCTCGGCGTTCATATCGTGACGGGAATCGCAGAACGTGCCGGCAAGCGGCTCTATAACTCGGCGCTCTTCACCGGCCCTTCCGGTCATATCGGCATCTATCGCAAGCTGCATCTGTGGAATAACGAAAACCGCTTCTTCGAACCGGGCGATCGCGGCGTGCCGGTGTTCGGCACCCCGCTCGGGCGCATTGCGATTGCCATCTGCTATGACGGCTGGTTTCCCGAGACCTACCGGCTCGCGGCGATGCAAGGCGCGGACATTGTCTGCGTGCCGACCAACTGGGTGCCGATGCCCTCGCAGCCCGAGGACCGCTCCGCGATGGCAGCCACACTCACGATGGCCGCCGCGCACAGCAACGGCATGGCAATCGCCTGCGCGAACCGCATCGGCACCGAGCGCGGGCAGCGCTTCATCGGTCAAAGCCTGATTGTGGGCGGCGATGGCTGGCCGCTCGCCGGTCCCGCGAGCATCGACCGCGAAGAGGTGCTGTACGCAACGATCGACGTAAAGCGCACGCGCGCCGGGCGCACGCTCAACGCTTTCAATCACGTGCTGCGCGATCGCCGGGCCGACGTGTACGACCCCATGCTCGGCGCGCGCTGGCCTTCCTTTCAGACCTGAACGTCGCCATATGTTTAGTACTCCACCCTACTCACAACCACTGCGAAGGACATCATGAGACCGTACGCTAAACTCTTCCTCGTTGCCGCCGTCGCGGCACTCGCCGGTGCCGGCACCTGCGCCAGCGTGTTCGCCGCCGAGCCGATCCGGATCGGCGTTGCAGTCGGGCTCTCGGGCGCGAACAGCGTGGTGGCACCCGCGGTGGTGCAGGCTTCGCAACTGGCCGTCGACGAAATCAACGCGTCCGGCGGCATTCTCGGCCGCCAGGTCCAGCTGGAGATCACCGACGACGCATCCGGTGCAGTCGGCGCGCAAAAGGCGTACGACACGCTCGTGTTCCAGAAGAACGTCGACGCAATCATCTCGATGGAAACGAGCGCCGCGCGCAATGCCGCGCTGCCCATCGTCGCGCGCGGCAAGAAGCCGTTTATCTACACGTCGTTCTACGAAGGACGCTCGTGCAATCCGTGGATGTACGTGAACGGCTGGGTGCCGGAGCAGCAGGTCGCGCCGGTGGTCGATTACTTCGCGAAGGCAAAGGGCGCGAAGACCTTCTATCTGGTCGGCAACGATTACGCGTTCGGCCGCGGCATGCTGCAGTTCACGCGCAAGTACATCGAGGCGCACGGCGGCAAGGTGGTCGGCGAAGAATACCTGCCGACCGACGGCACCGACTGGACGCCGATCCTCTCGAAGATCCGCGCGGCGCACCCCGACGCGTTGATCAGCGCCACGGCGGGCGGCGCGCCCAACGTCGCACTCGCGAAGCAGTTGAAAGGCTCGGGCCTGACGCTGCCCTACGGCAATCTCGCCATCGACGAAGGGACGGCGAAGAGCATGGGCGACGTCGCGACCGGCATTTATATGTCGGGCTCCTATCTAACGAGTATCGATACCTCCGCGAACAAGAAGTTTCTCGCGGCGATGGACAAGCGCTTCGGCAACGACGTGAAGACGCCGAACGAACTGTCCGAGCCGCAGTACGAAGCGTTTTTCCTCTACAAGGCCGCCGTCGAAAAAGCGGGCTCGACCGATCCCGGCAAGGTCATCAAGGCGCTCGATCAGGTATCGTTCAATGGTCCGCGCGGTCAGATCGAGATGGTCAAAAGCCGGCATACGCCGCTCGCCATGCGTCTCGGCCAGATCCAGTCGGACGGCTCGGTGAAGATTCTGCAGACTTTCCCGGACGTCGATCCGGGCGCGCAGTGCCCGAACATCAAGTAGGCGCTACCGGCAATACGGCATCCGCCCGAGCGCGAGCCTCGCCGCGCGTTGCCCTGCGTTTTCGCGGATGCGACTGGAGACAACCATGGTTCTCGCATTAGACATTCTGACCACCACGGCCGTGCTGTTCATCGTCACAGCGGGCCTGATGGTGATTTTCGGCGTCATGAAGATCGTCAATTTCGCCCACGGCGCATTGCTGACGATGGGCGCGTACGCGAGCTTCGTCGTCACGCAATTGAAGCTCAACCCGTGGTTCGGTCTGCCGCTCGCAATCGGGGTTGGCACCGTGGTCGGCATGGTGGTCGAGCTGATCATCGTCCGGCCGCTGTATAAACGCCCGCTCGACGCGATTCTCGCCACATGGGGACTCGGCATCGTGATCGGACAACTCATCGTCATGACGTTCGGCCGCGAAGTGCAGTTCGTCGAGACGCCGTTAAAGGGTGTGGTGTCGATTGCAGGCACCGACTACTCCGCTTACCGCCTGTTGCTGATCCCGGTTGCGCTCGGCCTTTGCGCCATCATGACTGCGCTCTTGACCGGCACCCGCTTCGGCGTCAAGACGCGCGCGGTCATCATGAACGAGGACCTTGCGCGCGGACTCGGCATTCATTCGGGACGTATCCGCTTCATCACCTTCAGCCTCGGTGCGGCCTTCGGTTCGCTCGCCGGCGTGCTGATCACGCCGCTCTCGAGCGTTGACCCGGACATGGGCCTGCCATGGCTCGTCAGCGCCTTCATGCTGGTGATGGTGTCCGGCCATTCGATGCTGAGCCTGCTCGTCACCTGCTTCGTCTTCGGCGCGTGCCAGGTGCTCGTCAGCACCTTCGTGAGCCCGGTGCTCGGCGGTCTGACCATTGCCGTGCTGGCCGCGCTCACATTGCGTATCCGTCCGCGGGGGTTTTCTCATGGCTAAAGTCAATGCGTCGCTGGACCATGCCGGGCGCGATCCGTCGGCGGCCGGCGAGCATCCCGGCCGCGCGCAAAAGCCATTGCGCGCTCTCGCTGCGATCGGCGTGCTGGGCGTTCTGTTGATCGCAGCAGGCCCCTTCGTCTTCGGCACCTACCTGCTGAACGTGCTGATCCAGGCGTTCTTTTTCTCGATCGTCGCGGTGACGGTCGATATCCTCTGGGGTTACACCGGCTATCTGACGTTCGGCCAATCTGCCTTCTTCGGACTCGGCGCCTATGCAGCCGGCCTTGTCTTCACGCACGGCGGCTTCTCGACGGCATATGTGCTGCTGGCGTTCGTGGCCACGCTCGCCGTGACGACAGGCGTCGCCGCCCTGCTCGGCTGGCTGTCGTTCTATCGCGGCGCTTCGCCGTTCTTCGCGACCGTGATGTCGCTCGTGCTGCCCATTGTGCTCAGCCAGTTGCTGCTCTCGGGCGGAGAATGGACAGGGTCGAGTTCAGGACTCACCGGCTATCAGACCTTCGATCTTTCGCTCGAGGCGTGGTACTGGATAGCAGGCGCCGCGCTCGCCGTCGTCGTGGGACTCGCCTGGATCTTCGTGCGCAGCGACGGCGGCCGCGTGCTCGCGGCGATTCGCGACAACGAATCGCGCTGTCTGTATCTCGGCATCAACACCTCGCTCGTGAAGATCGTGCTGCTCGTCGCCACCGCGGCGGTGGCGGGACTCGCCGGTTTTGGGTACGGCTCGTTCAGCGGCGTGGTCGCACCGGAATTGACCGGCTTCGTGCTCGGCACACAATTGATCATCTGGGTGGCGCTCGGCGGACGCGGCACGTTGTGGGGCCCGGTGATCGGCGCATTGCTGATCAACGTGGGCACCTCGTATTTGAGCGGCATCATGCCCTTCGCCTGGCAGCTGATTCTCGGTGCCGCGTTCGTGGCGGTGATCGTGCTGTTGCCGCAGGGGCTCGTGCCGCTGCTGCTCAAGCCGCTGCGCCATCTTGCGGCCGAGACGGGCGAACCGGCACTCGTCGAGCGGCCGGTGCGCGACGATGATGAGCAGAGTGCGTCCGCGCCCGCACTGCAGATGAGCGGCGTGGCGCGTCATTTCGGCAGTCTGAAGGTGTTGCAAGGCATCGATCTCGATGCGCAGGCGGGCGAGCTCGTCGGTCTCATCGGCCCGAACGGCGCAGGCAAGACGACGCTGATGCGCTGCATGAGCGACGGCGCGGAGCGCTCGGCCGGCACGGTCATGCTGTGCGGCAACGACATCCGGCAACTGCCGCCGGACCGTTGCGTGCGCTTTGGTCTCGGCCGCAAGTTCCAGAACGCCAACATCTTCGAGACGCTGACGGTTGCGCAATGCCTGCGCATTGCGAGTACGCTGATCGAGCGGCCCTCGCTCGTGCGGCGCTCACGCACCCTCGCGTTGCCGCCGTATGCGCTGGAGGTGATTCGCGCAACCCACCTGGAACGCAAGCTCGGCGCCGTGGCGAAAGATCTCTCGCATGGCGAACAACAGGCTCTGGAACTTGCCATGGTGCTCGCGCTCGAACCGCGCATCGTGCTGCTCGACGAGCCGACCGCAGGTCTCACGAAAACCGAGCGCACGCAGATCGGCGACGTGCTTGCGGCGCTGGCTCACCGGTATAAGCTGTGCTGTCTGCTGGTCGAGCACGACCTCGACTTCGTCGCGGGCATCGCCACGCGCATTGTCGTGCTGCATCAGGGGCGCATTGTGATGCAAGGGAATTTCGACGAGGTGGTCAACTCGGAACTCGTCAGAACCATTTATGCCGGCACCGCGCAAAACGATGCGGCCGTCGGCACGGCGACACAACGGGAGGCTTCGTGAGCCAGATCGCGTTGAACCTGAAGGACGTGACAAGCGGATACAAGGCGTCCGTCGTGCTCCGCAAGCTCTCGTTTAGCATCACGAACGGCGAAGCCGTCGCATTGCTCGGCAAGAACGGCATGGGCAAGACCACGCTGCTGAAAACGATCATGGGTTATCTGCCCAAGCAGAGCGGCGCGGTTTATGTGCTCGGGCAGGACATGACACGCCTGCCGCCGCATCGCATTGCGCGGGCCGGCATTGCTTATGCGCCGCAGGAGCACGCGTTGTTTCAGGACCTCAGTATCCGCGACAATCTGCGGCTCGGGCTCGCAAACGTTTCGGTGTTCGACGAGCGCTTTGCCGAGATCGAGCCGATTTTCCCCGTGTTCGCCACGCGTCTGCGCCAGTACGCCGGCACGCTGTCGGGCGGCGAGCAGAAGATGCTGCTGGTCGCGCGCGCGCTGATGATGCGCCCGTCCATCATTCTGCTCGACGAAATCACCGAGGGCTTGCAACCGTCCGTGATCGACCGGCTGGCGGAGGCCCTGTTGTGGGAACGCAGCCGTCACGGCACCACGCTCCTGCTGATCGAGCAGAACGTGCCGTTCGCGCTGAAGGTTGCCGACCGGTACGCGGTGCTCAAGCAAGGCGAAATCATCGACGAAGGCGACGCGAAAGAAGAAGCGGCGGCCGAATCGATCTACGAACATCTGCGCGTCTGACTTTTGCGGGCCCTCATGCCATGACCTTTGCACCATCGTTCTACCGACCGCTTTCCGCGCACGCGCTGCTGGAACGCACGGCGCGCGAGCCGCAGCAACGCGGCCGCCTCGTGCTCGAAGCGCTCGCGCGCATCGACGAAATCGACACCGAAGTCCGCGCGATGACCGCCGTGGCCTCCCGCGAAACGGCGCTCGCCAACGCGCTCGCGGCCACGGGCCCGCTTGCGGGCCTGCCGGTCGCCGTCAAGGACATCTTCGACACCAGCGAACTGGTGACGTCGTACGGTTCGCCGATCTACGAAGGCCATCAGCCGAAATCCGATGCGGCCATCGTGACTTTGCTGAAACGCAGCGGCGCGGTCGTCGTCGGCAAAACGGTGACGAGCGAATTCGCCTACATGGCGCCGACCGTCACGCGCAATCCATGCGATCCGGGCCGCACGGCGGGCGGCTCGTCGTCCGGCTCGGCCGCCGCGGTCGCGGCCGGCATGGCGCCGTTTGCGGTCGGCTCGCAGACCGGCGGCTCGACGATCCGCCCTGCTTCGTTCTGCGGCGTCGCGGGTTTCAAGCCGACCATCGGCATGCTGCCGACCGTCGGCATGAAGTGCTTCTCGTGGTCGTTCGACACGGTTGGCCTCTTTGCCGCAGGCGTGCGCGATGTGGCTTATCTCGCGCAGGTTCTGAGCGGACGTCCGCTGGCGGTCAAAGGCAACGCCGAGCCGCCCGTGTTCGGCGTGCCGGAGCATTACCCGTGGACCGAGCCGTCGGCGAACGCGAGCCATGTGCTGGAGACGGCGATACGCGCCGTGGAGCGCGCGGGCGGCCGCGTGCGGCCCGTTCGCTTCGACTCGTGGATGACCGACCTGATCGCCGCCCACGACACGATTCAGAGCTATGAAGCATGGCAGGCGCTCGGCTTCGAGTACGATCGTCATCGCGTGCAACTGTCGCCGATGCTGTTTGCGTTTCTCGCGCGCGCATCGAACGTGGATGTTGCCGCGTATACGAGCGCGTGTGCGACGATGGCTCGCGCGAAAGGCAGGCTCGGCGAGCTCTTCGACGGCATCACCGCGCTCCTCACGCCGAGCGCGCCTGACGAAGCCCCCGACGGACTTGCCTCGACCGGCGACCCCGCGTTCAATCGCAACTGGACGTTGCTCGGCTGCCCCTGCGTAAATGTGCCGGGCCTGAGCGGCGCCCGCGGTGCGCCGATCGGCGTCCAGGTGATCGGCCGGCCGTGGGACGACGCACGCTGCCTCGACGCCGCCGCGTTTGTGGAGCAGGCGATCGCGGCAATCGTGCCTGGCCAACCGCTGGCCGCATCATAAAGCGCAGCGAGGAGAACACCGAATGGAGACGAACTCACAACAGCCCGCGAAACCGCTGCCCGCCGATTCGGGTTGGCGCGTCGGCGTGCTGTTCTCGCGCACGGGCGTCACCGCCGCCACCGAGTCCGAACATTTTTTCGGCACCGTGCTAGCCATCGAGGAGATCAACGCGGCAGGCGGCGTCGACGGCCGGCTGCTGGACCCGGTCGTATACGATCCGAAAAGCGATCCCGACGAATACCGCAGGCTCGCCTCGCGCATGCTGCAGGAAGACGAGGTCACGGTCATTTTCGGCTGCTCCACGTCGTCGAGCCGCAAGGCCGTGCTGCCCGTCATTGAACGTTATAACGCGCTGCTCTGGTATTGCTCGATCTACGAAGGATTCGAGTACTCGCCGAACGTGATCTACACGGGCGCAGTGCCGAATCAGAACAGCATGCAGCTCGCTGCTTACCTGCTGCGCAATCACGGCCGGCGTTTTTTTCTGGTTGGCGCCGACTACATTTATCCGCGAGAATCGAACCGGATCATGCGCGATATGGTCGAGCAGCACGGCGGCGAAATCGTCGAAGAAGTCTATCTGCCGAGCGACGCGGAGCCCGCCGCACTGCAGGAAGTCGTCGAGCAGATCCGCGCCGTCGAGCCCGACGTGGTATTTTCCACGTTGATCGGCCGGGGCGCGCGGGCGTTCTACAAGCTCTATCGCGAGCACGGCATCGATCCTGCACGCATCCCGATTGCAAGCTTGACGATGACCGAGGGCGAAACGCGGATGATCGGTCCTGAACTCTGCGGCAACCACATCATTTCTGCGAGCTACGTGAATACGCTGAAGCTGCCTGGCAACCAGCGCTTTCTGAAGTCATGGCGCGCGCGCTTTGGCGAACAGCCCGCGAGCATGTGGTCCGAGATGGCCTACAACCAGGTGCATCTGTTCGCGCTCGCGCTGGCGCGCACGCGCAGCCTCGACACCGCGAAACTCGTCGACGCGGTCTACGAGGTCGAATTCGACTCGCCCGAAGGCCTGCTGAAAATCGACCGCGCGAACAATCACGCCATTCTCACGCCGCGCATTGCGGTGTGCCGGCCGGACGGCGCGTTCGACATCGTCTGGGAAGGCCGTCATCCGGTCAAACCGGATCCTTATCTGACCTCATACGGATTCGCCGAATTCTGGCTCGACGGAGAGCCGGTATGAACGCGGGGGCCCGCCGCATTTTCGACGATCTGCGCACGCTGCGCGTCGTCGTGATTCATCCGCCCGGCGACGACCGCAGCGTGCTCGAAGAGCAGTTGCGGCGCATAGGCTGCCCGGTTCGCGCGGTATGGCCGCTGCCTGCGCATCTGCCGACGGATGCGGACGTGATCTTTTTCCTCGTGGGCCCCGAAATCCGCAACGCGGGCAACTGGAGCGCCGCCGACACGCAAGCCACCCTGATCGCGCTATCGGACTACGAGAATCCCACTGCATTGAAAATGCTGCTGGATACGCAGGCGCATGGCGTCATCACGAAGCCGTATCGCTCCACCGGCGTGCTCAGCACGCTCGTGCTCGCGCGCGCGTCGTCCGGCTATCAGCAGCGGCTGCATGCGAAAATCGGCAAGCTCGAAGAAGCCATCAAGGCGCGCCGTCACATCGAGCGCGCCATGCGCATTCTGATCGACGCGCATCGGCTGAGCGAGAACGAAGCATACGAACACATGCGTTCTCGCGCGACCGAGTTGCGTGTGACAGTCGGCGAGATCGCGACAATCGTGATCGACGCTCACGAAGGCATGGAAAAGCTCGGGCTCGGCAAACGCTCGAGGCCCTAGCGGGTCAACGCGGCATAAGCCCCCTGCACGCGGTGCACAGGTGCACACGGTGCACGCCTTGCCGCGCGCCGCGGCGGCCCGCCGCTTCGCTCCGGCGGCGTCAACTTCCGAACTGCGCAGTACGCGCGCAATGCCCGCTGCTACAGTGGGTTCGATTTCGCCTCTTCAACCGATCTCGTCCTTTACCGCCCGAGCGAGACCACCATGATCGATGCCGCCGAACTCAAACGTCTGGACCAGCTCATTCATCAACTCGGCAGCGGCGGTGCCGGCGCGGGCAGCGCCAACGACGAGAACATCGCGCGCGAGATCGAGCAGATTCTCGCCGACCTCTTCAGCGAAGGCGGTTCGTCGGGTTCCGGCATGCCGACGATGCCTTCCCTGCCCTCCATGCCTTCGTCAGCGGGCCGCGCCGCGCCCGCCGGCTACAGGAGCACGTCGCAAACGGGCGGCGTGCCGGCCGGCGACGGCTCAGGGCAAGTCAGCTCCGCGAGCGCACCTGAAGCCAGAAAGACCGCGCAGTACTTCATGACGAACCTGCAACGTGACTTCGGCCTGACCCGAAACCAGGCCGCGGGCATCGTCGCGAACCTGTGGCACGAAAGCGGCGGCATGAACCCGGGCATCAACCAGGGCGGCGCGATCGGCGCGCCGAACTCGAACATGCAATCCGGCTACGGCATCGCGCAATGGACCGGCTCACGCAAGCAGGACTACCTCGACTATTGCTCGGCGAACCGTCTCGATCCGTCGAGCGAGCAGGCCAATTACGGCTTCCTCAAACACGAATTGCAGACGACGCAGGCAGGCGCCATCGACGCCGTCAGGAACACGCAGTCGGCGCAGGACGCCACGGTCGTGTTCTGCAACACGTTCGAGCGCCCGGGCGACCCGCAGATGTCGAGCCGCCTCGCCGATCTGCAATACATACTGACCGCGTGACCCGTCGCGGCACGCGAGTCGCCGCGGCCCAACCCAGCCGCGGCTGAAGCTGAGGCGCAGCGTGCTCAGCGCTCGAGCGTCTCTGAAGGCGCCTCGTGAAACTGCTTGCGATAGCCGCTCACGAGCGTCGAACGATTCTGCACGCCCCACTTGTTGGCTGTGAACAGCACCGAGCGCTCGCCGTTAAAGGAATCGTCGAGCAGGTCCGCGCGAATGCGCTCCATACGCAGCCGGCGGATCAGCTCGGTCGGCGAGAGGCCCAGCGAATGCTTGAACGCGCTTTGCAACGCGCGCTCCGTCACACCGACTTCAGCGGCCACTTCGCGCACGGAAAGATCACGCCTGTCGAGGTTTTCCTGCAGATAGCGATACGCGCGCCGGTAGCGCGCGGGCAGGCGCGCGGTCACATCGTCGAGTTGCGGTGCCTGGCGCGCGGCCTTGCCCGTGTACGACACCAGCACTTGCGAATCGTCGCGCAGACACTGTGTGGCAATCAGTGCGTAGCGGCCGAAAAACAGCATGCCTTCGCGGCTACGCCCGAGCGCCTGATGCGTTTTGGCCACCGCGTACAGGTATTCGAGCTGCCGATGCCCGGTCGACGCCGCATGGTCGATCCGATGCAGCGGCTCGAGCAGCATCTCGGCCAACTGCGGCGCATCGGACGCGAGCGCGGCCAGCACGACTTCAAGGCGCGTGCTGCGCAGGTAGTCGCCGAAGCCGCGCTGCTGCGCCCAGTTCAGATGCGCGGTGATGCCCTCAAGCGCCGCGCGTTCGCCGCGCGCCAGCGCGCGCAGCTGCCGCAGGTAGTCGACGCGCTGGCGCAGCAGCGGCGTGCAGACGTTCAGCGCCTCCACTTCGTGCAGATCGGCTTCATCGCTTGCCGACGCCATCGGGCGGAATCCGCCGGCTGCGCCCACGCCGCGCAGCGCGTGATCGCCGAGACCCGACTGCCAGTACGCGTGATCGCTCAGCAGCGTGGCGCTGCGCAATTCGCGCTGCACAGCAACGTCGAAACGCAAGGTGGCGACGAGTTCGCGCCAGTGACCCAGCGACGGCTCCGTAGCCGCGGCGGCCAGTTCGTCGAGCGCATCGCTCGAATCGCGCGAGCGGCCCAGTTCGTGCAACGTGCCCACGATGCCGAGGCGGGCCTCGATCTGCTGCGCCGCCTCGATCTCCGGCTCCTCGACGAGCCGCGCGAAGCACGACAGCGCCGTGGCGAGCCGGTGACGAAACAGCGCCTGCCAGCCGGCGTTGCGGCACGATGCCGCGCGGATCGCCTGGCGCGGCGAACGGATCGCCTTCTGTGCGCGGCGGTACTGTTCTTCGGCCTCGTCGCAGATGCCGAGCGTCATCTGCATGTCGGCATGCAGGCGCAGCAGTTCGGGCGAGCCTGCGGCCCCGCGCGCGATATCCGACCAGCGGCTCGCCTGGGCGCCCGCCGGTTGCAGGTCGCCGTCGCGTATCTTGTTGAGAAAACCGTCCGGCAAATCGTGCACGGACAACGACGCCGCCAGCGGAAAGTAAAGCGTCAGAAACATGGTGCGACTCCTCGTTGATGCGCGCGCGGCTCGGCCACCGGCACGCACGCCTGCTGCAAACCGATCGTTGCGTATGCCACCATCGTTCGCATTCCCTAATCTAGGCAGATATGCGGCGCACATTTTCAACAAATCTGAGCGTTCCGGCCGATTTGAGAACTGTTGAGATTCGCGATGCACGGCATACGTCGACGCGCGCCGCAAGTGCTCTTTCGCGTAGCGCGGGAACGGACGGCCGTGCGCTAGCCCCTATTGCCGAACCATGCAACTCGCAATAAGCTGACGAATCCATTTGATCCGCCCCACGCGGTACCGCCCAGACGAAGTGGGCTTGCCGAATCCGCTGGAGATCCAGGATGCCGTCATTACGACCGAACGAAACAGTCATGGCGTTCAGTCGCTACACGCTGTCCCAGGAGCCGCCCCGGCTCGTCGCCGACGGCCTCGAGGTCGAACTGGGCGCGCGGGCGCTCGAGCTGCTCATCGCGCTCGTCGAGGCGCGCGGCAGGCCGGTTGCGCAAGCCGAGCTGGGCCGCCGCGGCTGGCCTGAGCTGAACGTGGACGTCAATACGGTCCAGGCGCAGATCTCGGCGCTCAGACGCGCGCTCGGCGACGAACGCGATCTCATCGTCACCGTGCCGGGCTTCGGTTATCGCTTCGCCGCCGAGGTCGAGACGAATGGCCTCGCGCAGCCGGCTCCGGCGGCGGCATCCGCTGCGCAAATATCGAGCGCGCCGCCCGTCGCGACGGCGCCGCCACCCGCCTTTGCGGTGAGCGCTTCGCGCATGCCCCAGCAACTCACACCGTTCATCGGCCGGCATGCCGAGCTTTCCGAAGTGCTCGGCCTGATCTCGATCACGCGGCTCATCACGCTCGTCGGTGCAACCGGCACCGGCAAGGCGCGGCTCGCGCACGAAGCGGCACGGCGCCTCGCCGCGCGGTTTCGCGACGGCGTGCTGCCGGTCGCACTATCCGCGCTGACGCCCGGCGACGCTTTCGCCGATGCCTTCGCGCTCGCATTGAAGCTGCCGGCGGATCCGGCACGCAGTCCGCTCGACCGTTTGCTGGACGGCGTGCGCACGCGCGACGTGCTGCTCGTGATCGATTGCAACGAGTGCAACAGCGGCGCGCTGGCGGCGCAGACCATCGGCGCATTGCTCGCGGCCGGACCGAACGTACGCGCCATCGTGACCGCCGGCGCGCCGCTCGGCTTGCGCAATGAAGAAGTGGTGACGCTCGGTCCGCTGCGCACGCCCGAACAGACCCACGTGAACGCCATCCTCGCACCGGAGTACGACGCGTTGCGGCTGCTGTTCGCACGGCTCGCCACGCTGTCTGCGCGCCGCGACCGACAGCGTCTGCCGTCCGCTGCGTCGTCGCGCACACCGACCGGCAGTGCGATCCTCGCCGCGCTGGACAGCGGCGCGATGCCGCAAGCCGCCATCGACGCCGCCGTGCTCATCACGCAACTGCTCGCCGGCGTGCCGCTCGCGCTCGAACTCGCTGCCGCGACGATCGACCACAACTTGCGTAGCGGCGAGCCGCTCGACGCCGCCATGGCCCGCTATGCGCATAGTCTGGAAAGTATCATCGGACCGCGCATCGAGACGTCGGGCGTCCCCCACTCGCGCTCGGCGCCCATCACGCTCGCCTTCGACCTGCATTTCGCACGGCTTGATCGGCGCGCACGACTGCATCTGCTGCGGCTCGCCATGTTCGCAGGCGAATTCCCGCGCTGCGCCGCCATCGGCTTGCTCACCGCATGCGAGCCGCCCGCAGCGGCCAGTGCCGTGAGGTCGGGCCAAACGCCTCACGAAACCCTTCACGACACCCCCAATGCAATGCGCGATGCGATTCACGGCGACGCGCTCGCCGACGCCTCGCTCGACGCGTTGACCGACGCCGGTCTCGTCGAGGAAGTGGACAGCAGCGGGCAGTGGATGCTGCAGATCAGGCGCCCGGTCCGCCATCTCGCGCGCGACATGTTGCGCGACGCCGGCGAATACGACCGTACCGCGCTCGCGCTTGCGTCCGGGCTGCCCGTGCGCCTGAACGCGCATCGCAAGCGCGGCGAACGCGCGCATATCGACGCGCTCGACGTGAGCGATCTCGACGACCTGCGGGCGGCGCTCGAATGGAGCACCCAATGCGAGCGGTTCGAAACGGCGATTTCGCTGCTCGAATGCTCGGCGTGGCTGTGGACGCGCCTTTCGCTCGAACGTGAATATCTGCAGCGCAGCCGCGACGTGCTCGCCGGCGTGCAGGCCACCGCCACGCCACGACGCCGCGACGAGATGCGGCTTCACGCCGTTCTGGCAAGCGCGCTGCCGCTCGCGCACGCGCCTGTCGCGCAAGCCATTGCCGCGTGGGAGACGGTCTACGAACTGGCCAACGCCTGTGCGGACAGCGCCTTCCGCGAGCGAGCGCTGGCCGCTCTGATCGTGTGCTGCGGCGAGGCGGGCGATACGCGTCGCGCGGCGGAACTGCAGGCTCGCTACAACCGCATTGCACGAACCGGCAATGCGCGCAACGGCGGCGCGCCCAGCTGACGGCGCGTGGGTCTCGGGCTGCCTGGCGCGGCGCAGGGGCAGCGAATGGGTTGCGCGCCGCGTCACGTGTATTCGCTGCCCAACGCTTCGGCGATGCGCGCGGCGATGGAATCCCCGCCGATGCCGAGAAACTTCGCGACGATCGCGAGCGCCGTGGGGTCGCCGCCATGCAGTACCGCAGCCGCGCAACGCCGCCAGTCGCGATCCGCGAGCATGTACAGACACCAGCTCTGCAATGCCGTGACGACGGGCGAGCCATAGCCCTGCTCGTCGATCTGCCGCAACAGACGCAGCGCGTCGATCCAGCGCCGCGAATTGACCAGCAGCCTGACCTCGCAGATGTCGACGACCGCAGGGTTCGGATGAAGCCTGCGCAGGACGAGCAGCAGTTCCTCCAGATCGGCGTGCGCGCCGAGCCGCAATCCCACGGAAAAAATCGTCAGCAGCACACCCAGCACCGCGAAACTGCATTGATCGTTTTTCATTGCACGTACCAGGGCGAACGAATGGCCGAAGGCGACCTCCTGCATTCTCGGACGCGCGGCGCTTTGACATCGCATGCATACGAAGCACGGAGCGCGATCGCGAAGCATGCGCTTCACCGGCAGTTCGCCCCCCCTGCGCGATCGTTCCTGCGCTGGCGCCGGCGACTATGTCCGCACGCTGCGGATTTCGCGCGCGCACACCGCGCTTCGCATCCGCTCGCGCACGCCGATGTGCTTCCCATAGTCTGTGTGTGTTGAAGTCGGCGCGATCTGGCGACCTCATCAGTCTTCGTTTTCTGCATGAACCCACCTTGTGAGAGGAACCATGACCACGAATAACGTGAATTCCGCGTACTTCCAGAGCCCGACGTTCCAGTACCCCGGCACACAGTCGTCCGGCGGCGCGAGTCAGGCACAGATCGACGCCGATATCCAGCAGTTGCTGAACGACCTCGGCCTGTCCGGCGGACAGTATCCGGGCGGCAGCCAGAATACGGGCGGCGGGCAGTTCCCGGGCTCGACGGGTCAGTATCCCGGCATGCCCTCGAACGGCAATCCGCCGCTGCGCTCGATCAAGCTGTCCACCCGCTCCGGCGGCGAGGTGAGCCTGCTGGAGGATCCGTCGGGCAACCTGTACGACAAGACCGGCAAATCGGTCGGCACCGTGGGCGCGGACGGCAGCGTGAGCTTTACCGCCGACGGCAAGAAGGAAGTCAACGAACTCATGACGAACGGCCGCTCGCCTTTCGACCTGATCATGAGCGGCAACCTCGTCGAAGGCGAGAAGCAGAGCGACGGCACCTACAAGTTCGCGGCCGATCAGGTCAACATCGGCGCGGGCGATCTGAACCTCGGCACCCCGTCGAACGGCCATGTCCAACCGCTGACGGTCGAGCAACCGGTGCAGTTGCCGGGCAACTTCGGTCTTACCGTCTGACGAGCCCGCCGACCGGTGCCCGCTGATGTCACCATGAACCGCGAGATGCCGGAGCCGGAGTCCTTCAGCGTGCTGCCGTCCATCATCGGCACGGGTTCGGCCGACCCCTACCCGCTCTATGAATGGTTGCGCACGCACCGGCCGCTGTGCCGCGACGCGAGCGGTGTGTGGCTCGCGTCGTCGCATGCGCTCGTCACACGCATACTCGACGACGCCCGTTTTTCGGCGCGGCCGCCGCCCGGCGCCGTGCCGCTCGACGATCCGCTCGGCTACACGAACATGGTCGTGTTTCAGACCGGCGAAGCGCACGAACGGCTGCGGCGCTTTCTCGCGCCGCTCTTTTCGCGCAAGGCGCTATTGTCGCTGCAAGCGTTTATCGACGATGAAGTCGCGCGTCTCATCGATCAATGCGAAGGACTGCCGCGCTTCGATCTCGTCGCTCACATCGCGAGCGTGTTGCCGGTGCACACCATCTGCCGTCTGCTCGGGTTTCCCGACGAGCATGGCGCGAGTTATCTGCAGGCGTCGGCGGGCGCGTGGCAGCTGATCAGCGGCGCGCCGATGTCCGCACAGGAACGCGCGCTCGCGGCCGTGCAAACCGAAACGTTCATCGCGCAGGTCGAATCGTTCATGCTTGCCATCGAGCCGGACGTCGTGCCCGATCATGCGGCCGCGCGCTTTCTGCGGCTCGAACAGGAAGGCGGCATGGGCCGGCGCGAAATGCTCGTCAACGTTTTGTTCCTGTTCATCGCGGGATACGGCACCACGTTGCTGTCGATCGGCAACAGCATCGCGGCACTGCTGCGCGCGCCGCGCGCCTGGCAGGCATTGAAGGACAACGTCTCGCTCGTACCGCAAGCCGTGCGCGAGTTGTACCGCTACGACCCCGCCGTGCAGTCCGTATTCCGCTATGCATGGGACGACGTCGAGATCGACGGCTACCGGATTCGTCGCGGCGAGCGCGTGATGCCGCTCATCGGAGCTGCGAATCGCGACCCGGCGGCGTTCGCTGCGGCCGATGAAATCCGCTTCGAGCGCGAAGCCGGACGTTCACTGACCTTCGGCGCGGGTCCGCACAGCTGCATGGGTCTCGCGCTCGCGCGGATGCAACTGGAGTCGCTGTTGAGCGCGCTCATGCGGCGCATGCCCGGGCTGCGGCTTGCGCCTCGCGAGCAGCCGCGCCAGCAGCACGGCTCGTTTCATGGCTACGACCGGCTGATGGTCGAGCATTAGGCGGGTTGCGGGTTGCTCGCCCGTCATTCGGACAGGAACGTCACATCGCTCCGGTTGCCGGTATAGGTGTCGTACGACACCACCTGCGGGCCGCTGCCGCCTTGCGTATTGTTCGAACCGATCAGCGTGATGCGGCCGTTTTCATTGCTCGCGACGATCTCGACGTGCTCATCGTCGCCGACAATGCAGATATCGCCCGGCTTGGCCTCGCCGCGGCTCACGGTGCGCCAGCCGTCGCCCTTCAGTTCGCTGTGCAGCGTCGAAACGAGATTCGTGTGCTGCGACTCCGAAATCTTTCCCGACTTCACGAGACACGCGGACGCGAAGTTCGCGCAGCACACCGTCGTGTCGACGCCCTTGTCCATCGGCACGCCCTGGTCCGCCATGATGCTGGCCGCGGACTTGTGCAACTGCGTCTGCGCGACGCCCGCCGCATTGCCCGAGCCCACCGGCCGCACGTTCGGGTCGCCCCGCTCCACGGCGCCGCCGGAATCGGCGGAGCCCGCGCCCGACGAACGGCGGTAACTGGCCTGCGTGACGCCGCCGCTGCCGGGAAGCGACGGCATGGACGGCATCGGCATGCCTGACGATTCCTGCGACGGACTGGTGATGCTCAGCAGGAACTGCAAAAACAGTTCTTCGAGCGCGTTGTCCCCCATGCCGCCCGGCGAATTCCAGTTCGCACCCGCGCCGCCGCCGAAGTTGCCGCCCGAGCTTGCCCACGCGTTCGGCTGCGCGATGATCGATCGCGTGAAAAGCGACGAAGGATCGGCCGCGCCCGTATATCCGCCGGCCGGATAGGACAGCGTGGAGAATGCGCTATACGTCATGACGACTCCTTGTTAGCGAGGCAACGCCGCCCGCGCCGGACCGCGCGATCATCGCAGCGCGGCGGCGGGCAGGTTTGAATGTAAAAGGAGCACGGCGCCATCATTGCATGCAGTGCGCAGCGATGGGCGAAAAAGCGAAGCTTGGGTCGACACCCGCCGGGCAAGTCAGCGGCGCACACTGCGCGCCCATCGCCCATCGCCCATCGCCATGCGACGATTTCGCGTGAGCCGGGTCGTCTGCGAGACGTCGTAACGCGGCGATTCTGCGCAAATCCGTCCGCCGCTTCGCAGCGCGAGGGCGCGCAGGTCGCGCTTCATGTCTACTGGCGCCATTGCGTTGCGCCGAGACCGCCGTGCCGAAACCTTCATTTGCCGCCCTCTGTTCCGTGGTCCCCGTCATGGCTCCTGCTGCCGCGGCGCGCGCAGCGGTCGCGCTTGCGCTCGCGAGCCTCGTCGCCGCCTGCGCCGACCCTTCGCCGGGTGCGATGCAACTGAAAGTCGCACAACAGCAGAAGCTCGTTCCGCCGGCCAACGAGACCTTGCCGCTGTCGCTGCGCGCCGGCTCGCAGGAAGTCCTGCAGGACGTGCTGAGCGCAGTCGGCGACGAAGTGTGGAACTGCCGCAGAAACGGCAGCGCGCTTCTATGGGTCTCGACGGGCGCGGAAGCCACGCTCGTCGACCAGGCTCGCCAGAGCGTCGGCACGGTCATGCCGAACCGCATGTTCAGCGGGTACGACGGCAGCTATGTGATCGGACGCGTCACCGCCGACGAAACGGTCACACCGGGCGCGCTGCCGTGGCAACGCGTGACCGCGCGCTTCAACGCGGGCGAGCGTGCGGGCGAAGGCCGCTTCGCGCGAACCACATCGGTGCAGCGCGTGCTGACCTCGGGCGGCGTGCCGCCTGACCTGGCTTGCGACCAGGAAGGCGTGTCGCTGTTCGTGCCGTATTCGGCGACCTATCTGTTCTATCGCGCGAGCGACCCGGCGGCGGTCGTGCCCGCGCCCGAGCCGCCGTTGAACGCGGCATCGGCCGCGCAATAGCGTCGCTGCCCGGCCCGCACGGTGCGCAACCGGCAGGTCCGCTGCGGGTGAGACGGCCTTCTGCCTGCCGCGCGCCACGCCGCCGTATGCTTCGGAGAACCCGATGAACTTCCGTCTTACTGCGCTCACGTGGTTTTTGCCGGGACGCGATAGCACCGCCACCGCCGCGAGTCCACCGCATACCGGCGAGGCGCCGCAGCCGGAACCGGCGCCCGTCGCCCATCAGGAAACACCGCTTGGCGGCCTCGCCCGTCTGTCGGACCGTGTGCGGCACAACCCCATCACGCGGATCTTTCGCGCGTCGAACACCACAGTCACTGTGCTCGAATCGACGCTGAGCGCGGCAGGCAGCGTCGCGAATCCGGCCGGCGATCCGCGCTTTCCGCGCCCACTGCAGCGCAGGCCGCCGCCGCCGCAACAGGCGCCGCTCCGAAGCGAGGACGCGGCGATCGGCGCACAGGGCGCGAAGCTCGCCCACGCCTCGATCGAACGCACCACCGCCTTCGTCGCCGAGGGCAGCACCGCGCGCGGATCGCTGCCCATGCCGAAGTTCATGAATCCCCGCGCGATTCGCGACACGCTGCGGCGCCTGCGGAACCGCGAAGCGAACGCCGCCGCCCGCGAATGGGGACAAACGCTCGACGACCACTTCATGCAGCCCGTGATCGCGGTGAACCGGCTCTTTCCGATTCCAGCCGACGCAAGCCGCGAGGCGGCGGACGCGCGGCAGGCTGCCATCAATCGCCTGCTCGACGGTCTCACGCTGCGCCGCCCGCGGCCCGCGCGCGCCGACGCGTCGTTGCCGCCGGCCGTCGAGCGCCTGCCGCAGGCATGCGTGGTGCCGCTCGCGCAGGCCCTCGCCGAGGCGAGCGACGGCGATCCGATACTGGCCGCGCGGATTCTCGACCGATTGCAGCAGCCGCTCGACATCACCGGCGACGCGGCGCATGCCGCGCCGGACGAGCTCGAACGCCGCGCGTGGCGTTGCGCGCAAGACCTCGCGCATGCGCGTTGCGCCGCGCTCGAAGGCTTGCTGTGTCTGCAGTTCGGCGACGGCGCGCGGCATGCCGAGCGTGGCAATGGTGCTGCAGCACGGCTCGTCGTCTATCTGCAGGCCGGCCACAAACTACGCTCCATCGACGCCGACCTCGGCGCCACACCCGCGGATCTGAACCACGAGTCGACCTATCGCCTCTTTGCCGACGATCCGTATGGCCGGCACGCGATGCTCGCGCTCGATGCCGCGCGGCGTCTGCCGCCCGACGCCGCCGACGCGCACGACACCGGCGCGTGCGAGATCGAGGCGATTACCGCTTACCGCTTGTGGCAGTTGGGCTTCGACGAAAGCGGCCCGGGCTCGGATCTCGCCCGCGCGTCGCAATTGCTGTTCGACGGCGGCACCACGTGGGTGGCGCGAGGCGCCGAACGGCAGGCGCGCAAGGACCGGGCGCTGGGTCCGATCGACGGTGCGCCGCCGGCCCAGCGCTTCGCGCATGCAAGAGCGCGCATCGGACTGGCCATGCACGACGTGCCGCGAGCGTTCGGCAAGAACCGCTCGCCGATCGGCGTTTCCAGTCTGCTCGGCGCCGACACGCCGTTCTTCGACACCACGCGTGGACGGTACGACACGGCGCTGATCGCAGCGCGCGACGCGCTGCTCGACTACAGCCACGCGCAGTTGCCCGCCGCCGCGACGCCCGGCCGGATGCTCACGCATGCGTTGAACGCGGAGCGCCTGCAGGCGTGGAGCGCAGCGCGCCCCAATGTCCCCTCCGACGCGCCGCTGCGCGAGCTGCAAAAGCGCCGGCCCGAATCGTTCGAAATCGGCCGGCGCGACGCGCGGCGCATGTGGGATGCGGCACGCGCACGCGTCGCCGCTTTGCGCGGGCAAGGCGATGAACGGATGGAGCGCAATGTCGGACGCACGCTGCGGATGTTCGACGACCGCGAGCGCCGCCGTCGTTTCATCGACGACATGACCGACGGTGGTTTCACGCTCGCGGCGCTCGAGAGCTGGTTCAATGCAAGCGGAATGGCCGCCGCCGACGCCGCCCGCGCAGAGCCGACCGCGCGCCATCTGCAGGCGGCGCACGATCTGCTCGCGAACCCGGGCATCGCGCCGCTCGACAGGATCACGACGCACAACCTGCGCGAACAGCACCTTGCGCTGATGGCGCGGAACGTGCCGGGCACGGGTTTTACGTCGTACGACGGCAACGCGCTCGGTATCGATGCAAGCGCGTGGGCCAATCTGCCGGCGAAGCTGCTGGTGTCGGCGGGACCGATCGTCACCGTGCTGGGCGGCCGCGATTCGCTGTATTCGATCGGCACGGCTTACGAGGGCGGCCAGATGATCTTCGGCACACGCAGCCGCGTGAACGGCGCGCTGGGCGCGCAAGGCTTCGTCGGCGCGGCGTTGGACGTGGGCGGCGTCGCGGGGATGGCCGGCGGTTGGGCGTCGTCGAGCGTGGGAGGCTATCTGGCGCGCGAGCAGTCGGTCGTGCTGCGCGCACGGCGGCTCGCGCCTACGCCGGCCACCGCCGCGCTCGAAGCCGAGCTGTGGCACAAGGACAGCCGGCAAATGGTCAACGCCTATTGGGACGCCGCCGAGCAGGCGCAAACGCCCGAAGAATTCATGCAGATTCTCGCGGCGGGCATTGCGGACAACGAACGCATTTCGCTGTCGTCGCAAAACAATAACGCGACCACCATCACGGCGACGCCGCTGACCGTCGGCGGCGTTGCGCGCGCGAACGTGCCCGGCGCGAGTTCGCCCGAGCGCGTCGGGGGGTATGCGGGCGTCAGCTCCGGCGTGACGCTTTACTCCGCCGCGGATCTCAAGGAGAGCGGCGCGCTCGCCAGCACGATCGGCGCGACGGCCGTGCAGGGCTCGTTGACGGCGAGCGTGGGCGCGCAGTTCGCACCGCGTGCCTTTGCGCTCGGCGACGGCACGGGCGAGATCGGATCGGTAAGTCCCGGCGCGAAAACGCTCGGCGGCGCAGCGGTGGAGCTCACTCCGTTCGGCCGTTCGTCATTCGTCTTCGCGATGCGCGACAACCGCGGCTTCGTCGCCGAATACACAATGCAGGACCGCATGTTCGGCAACGCCGACGACTGGGCCCGCTCGGTCCGCGCGAATCCCGCGTGGGCACACGGCATCGGTGCCGAGCGGCTGCAACAGGTGATCGAGCAGACGCAGCGGGAATCGTCCGGCGAGTTTTCGTTCGGCGAACGCTGGGTGATCCGCGAAGAACGCGTGCCGCGTCTGAACCAGTATCTGACGCTCTCCAATCAGCTAAGAGCGCGTCTCGCGGATGCCTCGGCGCACTCACTGAGCCGCGCCGAGCGCGCGCTGATCGAAGCAAAGCTGCGCACGCTCGAACGGAAAATGCAGGCCGCGTTCGAAGATCCGTCAGCCTGGCGGCCGCTCGGTCTCTTCGGTCTGCGTGAGGTTTCGCGCAGCAGCTCGCAAGGCTGGAAGTACGGCGTGCGCGCTTCGCACGAGCAAAGCCGGACCGGCAAAAGCCTGACGTTCTGGACGCCGGTGTCCGCGCCGGATGCCGAATCGTCCGCGGAAGGCGACGCAGGCGCCGGCGGTATGCCGGCTTCGGCTGCCGGTCCAGCAGCGCATCTTGCGAGCGCCGGCGAGCCCGCCAGCGCCGTGGCGCCTGCCGCGCCCGGCGGCGGAGTGTGAGCGCGGGCCGCTGCCTGCGTCGGCGGCTTTCTGATGCGGCCGCCATGACCCGCAGACGCGAGCTATGAGGCGTGCTCGGCCGTTGACACGCGCTCCGTGCCGCCTTGCGCTTCGTGCGTAATGAGCCGCTCCATGATGCGGCGCGCGTGGACCGCGCCTGCGTCGATCGGCAGCATCACCGGTCGCAACGACCAGAAATCACGCTCGCCCATCATGCGTTGCTGCGCTTCGAGCATGGGAATGTCTTCATCGCGAAACGGCGCGAGAAGACTCTGCGCTGTGCGGCTGACGAGTTCCGCACCGTGCTCCCCCATGGCGCGCGGCAAACCGAACGCAAAGAAATAATGCGAGCTCACCGCCGTTTCGGGCGTGAGCCAATGCGCCGACTTCGCTTCGCGTGCTGTCTCGGGCAAGCCGCTTTCGCTAATGCGCACGACGATGGTCAGAAGGCCCGGCGGCATCCAGTGCACGTCGAGCTCGCGGTCGGCGCGTTCGCCGTACAGCAGGTTGAAGCTCTGGGTGAGCATGGGCCGCAGATATTCGCCCTTCATCTCGCGACGCACCGACACGCTGTCGCCCGCAACCGTCGCGCGTACCACGCCGCTCGCCATTTGCTCGCTGCCGAGCGTCTCGGGGTGCAGGTATTGAAAGTGGCTCAGATCGAGAAGATTGTCGGCGCTTAGCTGGTAATTCGCGCGCGTGTGCAGATAGCGCTCGGTCGTGAAGTTCTCGTGTGGCTCGAGATAGTCGAACGCGGGCAGCGGCGTGTGCGCCGCACGCTCGGGATCGCCCGGCCAGAACCAGACCGCGCCGTAACGTTCGCGCACCGGGTAATGGCGCGCCTGGGCCCGCGCGGGCGGGCTGGCCGTGCCGTTGCCGTTGCCGTTGCCGTTTGTGTTTCCGTGCGGATTGAAGACACAACGGCCATCGGCGCCAAACCTCAGACCGTGATAGGGACATTCGAGCGCGCCGTCGACAAGACGCCCGCGCGACAGCGGCGCAAAGCGATGCGGGCAGCGGTCCGCGAGCGCGACGGCCTGTCCGCCGGCCGTGCGGTAAAGCACGACTGGCTCGTCAAGCAAGGTGCGGGCAAGCGGCGCATTCGCTGTGACCTCACTGGATAGCGCGGCGACATACCAGGTATTGAGCAGATACGGCACGGCGACACTCCAGTCAGAAAGCGGTGATTCACCGGCGGCGTGGCCATATTAGGCAATATTCAATTCAATACGCTCAACAATTCTCACAGCGGTAAATAGCGGCAACCTGGCAATTTCATTGACATCGATTCGGAAATAAATGCGTCTCCTGACTGCGCCACGCTTGCATGCGGCGATTTAAAGATTTCGCCCGCGGTTAAAAGCACGAGCCAACCTTACACGTAAATTACATTGCCGTAAGATTTTCGGGAAAAAGTCCGTCAATACGGGACCTGAGCCGCTTCGCACGGCTTCGCGTCTGTAAGATTTCACGGCTGAAAGGCCGGCTCGACGTTTAATCCGTTGCGTAAAAAACGCACGGCGGACGTAGCAAACTACGAGAAACAGGTGGATAAAAAACGCTGTTCTGCTGATCCGCTTTTCAATCAGCCGATTGAATCGATGCCGGGAAACAAAACGTTACATCCTTGATGGACGGCTGCCTCTACTGTCGAGTCATTCGAATTGCGTAATCGCATCAACGCGCCGACGCATCGACTTGCCCGTTCCAGCCATAACGTCCGCCCTCGCCCGCCAATTTCACGGGTGAGTGGTATCGCACGGAGGAAAAATGAAACTTGCAGTGATGACCAGAAGCGCAACACTGTTCGGGTTGATCTGCCGCTGTTTCGAAGCCGACGGCGCCGTCTGCCACCGGTTCGCCGATGACGTCGCCTTCGCGCGCGCAATCTATCGCGACGAATACAGCGCGATCCTGATCGACGCCGATACCGGTCTCAACCCGCTGCGTCCCGTGCTCGCCCGGCGCGCCTGTTATGCGGATCGTCGCGCGCCGTTGATCGTGGTCGGCGCAGGTCACGACCGGGAGGCGATTGCCCGCCTGTTCGACGCGGGCGCCGACGACGTGGTGCTCTCCCCTGTCGATGCCCGCGAGGTCATGCTGCGGGTTCACCTCGCACTGTTGCGCGTGCAACTACAAAGCGCCGACTCGAGCGATACGCTGGAATGCGGCGCGTACCGGCTCGATCGCCGGACCTGCACCGTGCACGTCGATAGCCAGGCGGTGCGCCTCACGCCGCGCGAGTTCGCGATTGCGTGGCTGCTGTTTTCGCGGCGCGGCGAATATGTGAGCCGCCGCCAGATTGCTGGAGCGGTATGGAGCCGGTCCGAGGACATCATTGGACGCACGCTCGAACAGCACATCTACAAGCTGCGCAAAAAGCTCGAACTGACGGGCCCGTGGGGCGTGCATCTGCGCACGCTGTACGCTCACGGCTACCGCATCGAAATGGCCGACACGGCGGACGCCACGCTGGACGAGACCGCTGAAACCATGGGCGGAGTGAAAAGCGGCAGCGCTGCGTTCGGCGCGCCGCACGAAGATGCCGACGCCAGCACGGTCCTCGCGGTGGCGTGCATGGAGCCCATGCCGCGCGCCTCTGCGCCCGTCTCGCCGCCCCGCGCGGAAGTGCACGCCGCGGACAGCGCCGTCGCCCGCAACGCGCCTTCATGGAGCGACTCGCAAGCAGGCTTCGCGGCATCGCCGGGCGGCGTGCCGAAAGCGCCGTACGCACTGGTGAGCGCCGCCGCTCTCGCCGCGCGCACGCGCGGCAACGGTTAGGCGTGCAAACGGAACGGCGCGGCGTCGACGACGTCCGCGCCGCGTTCGCTCCCTCACTAACCGATGAAGCTCCGCCTGCAAGCACACGCTTAGAACTCGATGATGCGAGGCGACAGCAAAAAGAGCCGTTCCATATGACTGCGCTGATCGTCGCGATAGCGGAACAGCGCGCCGATGAGCGGGATCTTCGAAAGACCCGGCACGCCGGTTTCGCCGTTTGTCGACGTATCGACGCGATAGCCCGCAATCAGCAGACTCTCGCCCTGCCCGACGAACGATTCCGTGTTGATCGTGCTCGTCGTAATCACCGGAATGTTGTCGACCTGCTGCGACGTAATCGCACCGTCTTCAATATGAACGTTCAGCTTGATATCCGTCCTGCCGTTCTCCTCCACGACGAGCGGCAGCACGCGCAGCGACACGCCGGTCGACACGCTGTACAGATCCGCCGATGTATAGCCCGACACGCGCACGAAGAAGCGCGTCTTTTGATCCATCACCGCCTCGACGTTATTGAGCGTGGCGACTTTCGGGCTCGCGTCGATTTTGGCGAGATTGCTCTGCTGCAGCGCGTTCACGCGCGCGAGCAGGTAGCGCCCGGCGTTGCCGAGCACGGCCGTGAGCGACCCGCCCACCGGCGTCGTGTTGATAATCGTGGTGCCGTCGGACAGCGTCTGCGTGCCGAAAATCGGATCGATGTTGCCGTTGTAGCCGTTCTGCTGCGTCGTGCCGTTGCCGGTCTGAATGTCGATGTGGCTGTTGTGGGCGCGCCAGTCCACGCCGATCTGCTTGAGCGCGTTGTCGTCGATCTCGATGATGTGTGCCTCGATCTCGATCAGGCGCGGCCGCACGTCGAGCTTGTCGATGAGGCTCTGGTACTGGGCGAGGCGCTGCGGCACGTCGCGGATCAGGACCGAGTTGGTGCGCGGATCGGCTTCGATCACGGGCAGCGTCTGGCTGCCGCTTACCGACGTATCGCCGCCGTTGTCGCCGTCGCCGCTATCGGTCGAGCCGACGGACTGCATGCCGGGTCCGCCGCCCGCGGCCATGCCGTTCAGCAATCCGCCGATACCGGGCGCGACGCCGCCGTTCGCGGCAATGCCGGCCGGCAGCGGCGGATTCACGCCGCTTCCGTAGCCGCCGCCGTCGGTACTGCCGGTGACGTCGCGCATCGGCTGCAGGCGGCGCATTGTCGGTTCGCGCGCGGCGCGGTTCGCGGCCTGCTCGTAACTGTCCGCGCCGTTGCGGCCGCGCTGCTCGCGCGGATGGTACATGGCCGACAGCACATTCGCGACGCCGGAAACCGTCACTGTCTTGCCGTCGATCTCGACGTTATGGTCCGCCGCCCATGCATGATGCAGCTGGAACACGCGGATCATCGAGCCCGTGCGCTGCGCGGCATTGTCGTCCAGACGCCGCGCCACTTCGGCGACGAGCTGCACGTACGCCTGCGGGCCGCTCACGAGCGCCGTCGCCTGATTCTCGTCGTAAGTGATCGGAAAGCGCGAGTTCTCGATGCGCAGTTGTGCAAGCGCCGCGCGCAGATCGGCGGCACTCGCATGATCGAGCTTGATCACGCGCCGCGTGACGGTGTTCACGTCGCTGATAGACAGCACGCTGCCGTCGTAAAACCACACAAAGCCGAAGCTGGACGCGAGCGTGTCGAGAAAACGCTGCGGCGGCATGTCGAAGCGGCCGCTCACGGTGCCGTGCACGTCGCCGGAGATGGTTGCGGGCACACCTTGTCCGGCAGTGAAATCGCGCAGCACGTCTTTCACGTCCTGCCCTTCGGCGCTGACGTGGACCACGGCACTGCGCCAGTGGATAGCCGCGGCTTGCGCGGGCGCCGCGAGCAAGGCGGGCAACGCGAAGGCAAGAGACGCTGCCAGCCGGGCAGCAAGCATGAGCCGTTTGTTGTTCATGGGTTCCACGATGTCCACGATGGTCGAGGGATGGGCCGCGCATCGTGCAACGCGAGGCGGCGATGCCCAATGTATCGAAGCGTGTGAAGCACATCCTCAACAAATCTGACGGTTCGCGCGCATTTGAGGAGTGTTGAGGATTCGCGTGGCGGGTACGCGGCCTGGAGGGCTGAATCGGCCTAATGGGCCGAATGGGCCTAGTGGCGAACCGCGCCGGCGATCGCGCGCAACTGCTCGCCAAGACCTGACAGCACCAGCTGATCGCGGACCTGGTCGACGAAAATGCCGACGAAGAGCGCGAGCATCATCACCGTGAGCGCGCCCTTCACCGGCTGACTGAGCGTCATCAGTTCGAGTTTTTGCGCCGACTTCGCCGCGAAGCCGAACGCGAAATCGACGAGCAGCAGCATCAGCATCATCGGCGCGGCGAGCTTGGCGGTGGTTTGCATCAGCGAATCGGTCTGCTGCAGCACGAAGCTTTCCAGCACGTTCGCGGGCACCGGCGTCGCGGCGGTCAGCGGCCACCAGTGATACGACTCATAAAGCGCGCCGAGCAGGAAGGTCATGCCGCCGAAGGTCCAGAACGCAACGCTCGCCACCTGTGCGAGCAGCGTGCTCGTGGGCGTGGACTGTTCCTCGCGCAGCGGGTTGGTGATCTGCACGTTGTTGTAACCGGCCAGATCGTCGACGTAAATGCCGGCGCCTTCTGCCACCCAGAACACCGTGGAGGCCGCGAACCCCAGCAGCAGTCCGATGGCCGCCTCGCGTAAGCCGATGACGACGAGCGCGGTGCCGGTCAGCGACGTATAAAGCGAAACCGGCTGACCGTAAGCGATAAACGAGCTGAACAGAAGCACGATGCCGTTGCGCACCACGCCTTGCAGGATGCCGTCCGCGGTGGGCGGAAACAGGTAGAGCATCACGAAGAGCCGCACGGAACACACGCCGAGCACCGTCAGCGAGCGAATCAGCGTGGCGCCGAACTGCGGCAGCGTGGTGAGCGTGTCATACATTATGGATGGCTAATCAAGTTGAAATGCGGAGCGGCAATCTCATGGCGTCGCGCCATGCACTCGCGTACAGCAATGCAAACGCGCCAGCGCCGCTTCTTCCGCTTCCTCGTCGCCCGCGTCGGCCGCATGGCGCTCAAGGGAGACGCGCAGCCCGGCAATGCGCTCGCTGCATAGATCGAGACGGCTGCGGTTGAGCGCCAGCGCGCGCGTGGCGGCGGCAAGCTCGTCGGCCTTGCCGCGCAATACCGTTTCGAGCGTGGCCAGTTCCGCTTCCATCTGCTGCACACGCACGGCGACGACATCGGCATAGCGCATCGTCGCGTTCAGATCGGCTAACTGGAACGTGCTGCCGCCCGTCATCATGCGCGCGATCCTCGCGTGAAAACCGCGCAGCTGCTCGCGTTCCGCCTCTGTCCGTGCGAGTTGTGCGTCGCGCTCGGCAAGCGCGCCGGCATGCGCTTCGCGCGCGGCAATCAGGCCGGCCTGCAGACGGCGCTCGAGCCGCTCGCGGCGAGCGAGCGTCAACTGCAGCGCGCTCACGCGCCGGCGTGTCGTCTCGGGGCTGGGCGTCGCGCTCATCGGGTCAGCCGTTGGCCAACTGGAAAAGCCGCGCCTCGGTGTCCTGCGGCGCGGCCAGTTCATGCGTCGCCTGATTGAAGAACGCGCGGATCGCGTCGATCTTGCGAATCGCCTCGTCGGCGAGCGGGTTGCCGCCCGGCTGATATTCGCCGATCTGCAACAGCATCTCCACCTCGCGATGCTTCGCGAGCAGTTCGCGCAGGCGGGCCGCGGCGCGCACGTAATCCGGCGTCATCACCTGCGGCATGACGCGCGACAGGCTCGCCAGCACGTCGATCGCCGGATACTGGTTTTTGGCGGCGATTTCGCGCGACAGGATCATGTGTCCGTCGACGATCCCGCGCACTTCCTCGGCAATCGGATCGTTACCCGATTCGTCCTCGGCGAGCACCGTGTAGAGCGCTGTGATCGAACCGTGCTCGCCCATGCCGGCGCGCTCCAGAAGCCGCGGCAATTCGGCGAAGATCGACGGCGGGAAGCCGCGCCGCGCGGGCGGCTCGCCGGCGGCGAGGCCGATCTCGCGCTGCGCGCGCGCAAAGCGCGTGAGCGAATCCATCATCAGCAGCACGCGCTGCCCGCGGTCGCGGAAGTGCTCGGCAATCGCGGTCGCGACATAGGCCGCCTTCGCGCGCTCGATCGACGAACGGTCCGACGTCGCACACACCACGACGGATCGCGCCATGCCTTCAGCCCCGAGAATCAGCTCGACGAACTCGCGCACTTCGCGGCCCCGCTCGCCGATGAGCGCGATCACCGTCACGTCGCATTGCGCACCGCGCGCGAACATGCCGAGCAGCGTGCTCTTGCCGACGCCCGCGGGCGCGAAGATGCCCATGCGCTGTCCCTCCGCGAGCGTCATCATGCCGTCGACGACGCGTACGCCGGTGGCGAGCGGCGTGTCGATCATGCGCCGGCTCATCGGCGAAGGCGGGTTCGCGAACACCGGGCGTTGTTCGGTGGCGCCCAGTGGTCCGAGTCCGTCGATCGGCTCGCCGAGGCTGTCGATCACGCGGCCGAGCAAGCTGTCGCCGACCGGCACCGTCAGCGAACGGCCGAGGCCCACCACACGCGTCGAGCGCGAAATGTCGGCGAGCCGCGAAAACGGCGACAGCAACGCGACATCGCGCGTAAAGCCGATTACTTCGGCATGCTGAAGTAATTTGCCGTTCGCCGCGCGCAGTTCGCACAGCTCGCCGAGCGTCACATCGAGCCCGGCCACCTTGACGAGCGTGCCGATGACTTCGAGCACCTTGCCGCTTCGCGCGATGCTCGCGGTCGAGAGGATCTCGTGTTCGATCGCATCGGCGAGGCGCTCGGCATCGAAAAGCGGCAGCAGCCCGTCGTCCGCGTCCCCGGCGTCGTGCATGCGGGGCTCGCGGTGCATCCGGGACAGATGGGCCGCGCCGGGCGGGGTCATTGCCAGCCCTCGTCGGCCCAGCCGTCGCCTGCCTCGGCGAGTTCGGCGGTGTCGTTGCCAGCCATCGCGGCATGCGGCGCAACGGATGGCGCACCTTCGTCCAGTTCGCCCGCCGACTGCTTGAGCGCCCGCGAAACCGCGAGCCGCATCGCCCGCATTTGGGTCGCGAGACTGGCGTCGATTGCGCCGAAATCCGACTCGCACAGGCAACTGCCCGCCGCGAGCCGCTTGTCCGCGATGACCGACAACGGGAATGGCCTGCCCAGATCGCGCCAGCGCGCGCCAAGCCGTTCAAAGGCCACACAGGCCTTGTCGTAGTCGACGGGGCTCACGGCGACGCGCAGCCACGTCGCGCCCTCGACGATGCGGTCCACCGCCGACAGCGCCCGCTCGAACAGCTGATCGGCCTGTTGCACCTGCACGATCTGCTCGACGGCCACGGTCACGATGCTCGCGATCCGCTCGCGCATTTTCAGTTGTGCTTTGCGTTGTTCGGCGCCGGCCTGCGCGAGCCGCTCGACCCAGTCGGCAAGCGCGCGCTCTTCGCCGTCGCGGTAACCGCTTGTCGCTGCCTGCTCGTACTCGCTGCGCGCGGCCTCGCGAATCGTCCCGGCTTCCGCACGAGCGGCGGCCACGATCGCCGCGGCTTCGTCGCGCGCGGCGGCGAGCGTGCTGTCGCGATCGGCGGCGAGTTGCGCGTAGGCGGCGTCGATCTCCATCAACGCCCCGAAGGCGGCACGCGGCACCACGTCCGCGTGCGCGCCGACATGCCCTCCGCCGCGCCCATCGCCGTGGATGCCACCGGCGGCGTGCAGCAGCCGGTCCGATCTCAGCCAAATAGCCATGCCCACTCCGGAAGCAGTTCGGGAAGTTGCGCAAAGAGCAGCGCGGTGCCGCCCGCGTCGAGTTCGCGCGCGCTGACGGCCGGCCACAGCGGCGGCAGGTCGCGCGGCAGCGCGAGCCGCAGCAGCGGACACGGGCAAGGCGCGCGGGGCCGGTGGCGCGGCTCGTCGTGTTCCTCGTGTTCCTCGTGTTCCTCGTGTTCCTCGTGTTCCTCGTGTTCCTCGTGCTCGCCGTGACCCGCTGCCTCGCGCGGCTTTTCGTGTTCTCCCTGACGCCTGGCTTCGCCTGATGCTTGCGTGGACATCGCGGACTGCGTCGCCTCCTGCCTATCGCGCGCAATCAGCGCATAGCCTTCGCAGGCGAGCCGCTCGCCGTCGATTTCCTCGAGCGGAGGCAACTGTCCTCGCGCGACGAGGCGCGTCGCATCAGACACGTGAGCCGGAACAGGCGCCGCCGCCTTCGCCAGTCTCCTGGCCGGCGCCGCGGCGCCCTGCGCCGGCGCGGCCCCGATCCGCTCCAGCGGCACACCGACCCATTGCGCGAGGCGGCGCCGACTCGGTTTGTCGATCAACCGCCGCACCTCCGCGCGGCGCAATAGCAGTGCGCGCATGCGCAGCACCCGCAGGCCGTCGTGCACCGGCAAAGCGTCGAGCACGACGGGATCCGGCGCGCGCAGGCTCTCGAAGCCCGGCATCGGCACCTGCGCCGCGCGCAACAGTGCCTGCGAACAGGCCGCCAGCGCGCCGGCTTGCGCGCCCGCCAGCGCGTCGAAGAGAGCGTCGAAGGAGGCAGACATGGTCTCAGGCGCGACGTCGAGTGCCGGTGCCCACCACGACGGATGCGCCCAGCGCGCGGCCTCGCGCGCGTTGCGCTGCCACGCGGCGAGCGCGGCGGCGGTGCGCGAAAACGGAAACGCCGCGGGGGGCACTGCCTGACCTCCCGTACCGACCGCTTCCGCAACAGCAGACAAGGAAACCGTGGACACCGTCATCACGCAGCCGAAGAAGGTTTCGCGCGGCGCCACTTGCCGGCGAGCGCATTGATTCGCGCGTGAATCCGCACATGGAGCGGAGCGGCCGGGCCTTGCGCCGGCATGCCGCGCCGCAGCCACAGAAACAGGCTCGCGGCGCCGGCGAGCAATACCAGCGCCGCTGCGATCAACGTGGGCAGCGGCGAACTCTGCACCGGCGTGGGCTTCGGCAGGTCGACGGGGTCGGCGGCCACGGCGGTCACGCTGACCGCGTCGTAGGTCAGGCCTTCCACGCTGTGCATCACCAGCGTCTTGATCTGCGGGACGAGCGCGCTCGCATCGGAATCGGGACGGTACTTGATGAACACCGAGGCCGACGACGGCTTCATCTGTTGCGCAAGCGGGTCGTTGTTGGGCAGCACGATCTGCACGCGCGCGACGATCACGCCGTCGATCTTCGAAAGGGTCGCCGAGAGTTCCTGCGACAGGCCGTAAATGAAGCGCACACGCTCCTCGGTCGGCGTGGAGACGAGGCCGTCCTTCCTGAAGAGGCTGCCCAGATCGTCGTAGCGGTTGTGCGGCAAACCGCGCTCGCGCAGCACCTGCATGGCCCGAACCAGCTGCTTGTCGTCGACCTCCAGCGTCCAGGTCTTGCCGTTGTCGACCGTGCTCTTCGACGCGTCGACGCCCTGCTCAAGCAGCGCCACCACCATCTCGTTCGCATCCTGTTCGGTCAGGTTGCGATACAGCTCCTTCTGGCAGCCGGCCAGCACCATGCAGCCGGCCAGCGCCAGCCCGAGCGCGCCCGTCCGCACCGCGCGAGCGAAGGGTCGCGCCGCAGCATGCGTCTTGTGCGTGAGTTCCCGCATCGCCTATTGATTCTTCATCAACGTTTCGACGGACGACTTCGACGAGTTGACCACGCCCATCTTGGCCTCCATGTCGAGTTGCGTGCTGGCGAGTTCGAGCGTCGCCTTCATCGCGGCGGCGGTCATTTCCTGCACCGACATGCGGTTCGCGTCGCCTGACAGCGCGAGCACGTCGTTCACGGACTTCTGGATCTCCGCGTCCTGCGACGCCGCCATCTTCGCGATCACATTGGTGCTCATGTCGTCGCCGTGATTGGGCGGCGCCATCCGCGGGTTGTGCATCAATGCCTTGAAGCGGTCGCCGGCCTGTTGCAGCGATGCGTCGCCGCCGGCCGCGTGCGCCGCGGGCGCAGCCGCTTGCAACGCGGCCGCGATCTGCTGGTTCGTGACGGACAATGCCATGCTCAGCCTCTTTGAATGAGGGGTTTCCGACGACGCCGCTGCGCCGCCCGCCGGATTCAGATACGCAAATAGCCCTGCTGCGCGAGCGCCTCGTTGTGAGCGGCGGTGGGCGGTGGCCCAGCGACGACGGGCGGCTCCTGCGGCAGCTCGTCGTTGAGCGCGGTGATCGACAGCGGCACTTCGAAGGTCCCGCCGTTGCGATAGACGCGAATCGCCTCGCGGAGGTCGTCGCGGGCTTCGAGCGCGCGCACGAGCTGCCGCGTGTCGCGATCCGGATTCTGCGCGAGCGCGGCGCTCGCCCATTGCCGCCAGCCGGTATCGCCCTTCACGGAGAGGCAAAACGCGAGCAGCGCCTTCGCATACGAGAAATGCGGGGCGCCTTCGATCACGCGCGAAAACACGCGGATGGCGTCGTCCCAGTGGCCGCGCTGCATGTAGAGCACGGCTTCCATCGTATCCAGTTCGGCCATGCGCGGACGCAACAAACGCAGAGCGTCCAGTGTCAGTTCGATGTCGTACGGATCCGCTTCGAGGGTCGGAAAATTGTTGAGCAGCGCGCAGGACAGCGTGTCGATCAGACCGCCCACGATGGCCTGACTGCAGTTGAGGTAATCCGGCGTGGCGGTACTCATGGCGAGAACTCCTGCTGATGGACTTGTCGACGAAGCACTGCGGCGCGCGGCCGAACAAGGCATCGGCAGTGCGGCGCGCAGCGATGCACCAGGATACCGTCCGCGGTAATCCGGCACATGCGCGATACGAAGCGAGCGTGATCCACGCGAAGCGCGCGAACAGGTTGGATGCGCGTCGCGAGGCGGCGGCTCGCATGAGATTGCGTCGAACGCACGCCGGGACACGCCGGCTCGCCGGGAGCGTCGCTTCGTTTGCCGCATGCGGGCTTCGCATCCGCGTCGCCCGGTGGCGAACGGCCCGTTACCGTCGGGCTACGAAGGAGCGTCGCGCGTCGGGCATCGCATGCGGCGAGGCAGAACAGGACGACGCGCAGCCGGTGACCCGAGCAGGATCTCATGAGCGAAGAAAAGACCGAGCAGCCCACCGACAAACGGCTGCGCGACACGCGCAAGGACGGCGAGACGTCGAAGAGCACCGACCTCGTCGATGCCGCGACGATGGCCGCCGTCGTGGGCGTGCTCGCGTTCGCGGCCGCGAGCTTCGGCGGTGCGCTGCGCTCGATTGTGAGCACGGCGCTCGAATTCGCGTCGGGCCGCCATGACGAGCCGCTCATCTTCGGCAAGCTCTTCGATCTCGGCAAAGAGGCGCTGATCGTCATCGTGCCCTGCGTCGGGGCCGCGGCGTTGGCGGCGGTGGCCGCGCTGATGCCGCAAGTGGGCTTTCAGATCGCGACCAGGCCGGTTGTGCCCGATCTCAAGCACGTGAGCCCCGTCGACGGCGTCAAGCGGATTTTCTCGTGGCGCACGGTCATCGACCTCGTGAAGATGGTGATCAAGGCGGCCGTCATCGGCGCGGTGATGTGGTTCACCATCAAGTGGATTCTGCCGTTGATCGTCGGTTCGCTCTATCAGCCGCTGCCGGAATTGTCGAAGCTCTTCTGGTCGCTCGTGATCAAAGTGTTTGCTGTGGCCGTGGCGGTCTTCATCGTAATCGGTGTGGTCGACGTCAAGCTGCAGCGCGTGCTGTTCCTGCGCAAGCTGAAGATGTCCAAGGACGAAGTCAAGCGGGAGCGCAAGCAGATGGACGGCGACCCGAAGATCAAGGCGGAGCGCAAGAAGCTCGCGCGCGAGTTCGCGACCTCGGCCGCGCCCGCGCAGCGCGTCGGCTTCGCGAATGCGCTCATCGTCAACCCGACGCACTACGCGGTCGCGATCCGCTATGCGCCGGCCGAGCATCCGCTGCCGCTCGTGATCGCGCGCGGCATGGACGAAAGCGCGGCGCAATTGCGGCGCTTCGCGCGTGACGCGAACGTGCCGATCATCGGCAATCCGCCGGTTGCGCGGGCGCTCTACAAGGTCGGCCTCGACGAGCCGATTCCCGAGGAACTGTTCGAGACCGTCGCCGCGATCCTGCGCTGGGTCGACGCGATCGGTGCACGCCACATGGAAGACCGGGGCGGCACGCCCACGCGCGACCCGCGCGACAACCTGGAAAGCCGCAATGTTCAAGACACTTAAGCTGCCCGCCGGCGGCGAAATCGGCATTGCGATGCTGGTGGTCGCAATCATCTCGCTGATGATTCTGCCGCTGCCGCCGTTTCTCATCGACATCCTGCTCGCCATCAACATCACGATCAGCGTGACCTTGTTGATGGTGACCATGTACGTGCCGAACGTGGTGTCGCTTTCCGTGTTTCCGTCGCTGCTGCTGTTCACCACGTTGTACCGTCTCTCGCTCAACATTGCATCGACCAAGTCGATCCTGCTGCACGCGGATGCGGGCAATATCATCGAAAGTTTCGGCGAGCTGGTGGTGGGCGGCAACCTCGTGGTCGGCATGGTCGTGTTCGTCATCATCACGACCGTGCAGTTCATTGTGATCGCGAAGGGCTCGGAGCGCGTGGCCGAAGTCGGCGCGCGCTTCACGCTCGACGCGTTGCCCGGCAAGCAGATGAGCATCGACGCCGATTTGCGCGCGAATCTGCTCACGCCCGAAGAGGCACGCCGCAAGCGCGCCACGCTCGCGGTCGAAAGCCAGCTGCACGGCGGCATGGACGGCGCGATGAAGTTCGTCAAGGGCGATGCGGTGGCCGGGCTCATCATCACGCTGATCAACATCATTGCGGGCATTGCCGTGGGCGTCGCGTATCACGACATGTCGGCGAGCGAGGCTGCGAACCGCTTTTCGATTCTCTCCGTCGGCGACGCGATGGTCTCGCAGATTCCCTCGCTGCTGCTCTCGGTGGCCGCGGGCGTGATGATCACGCGTGTCTCGGACGAACGCGACGCGCGACCGCTGTCGCTCGGCGACGAAATCGGCCGGCAGCTTTCGGCGAGCGCCCGCGCGCTCTACTTCGCGAGCCTGCTGCTGCTCGGCTTCGCCGCCGTGCCCGGCTTCCCGAGTTCCCTGTTCCTGCTGCTCGCGGCGATCCTCGCGTTTTGCGGCCACCGGCTCGGCAAGCGCAAGCCCGCGGCCACGACGCATGCCGGCGAGGCCGTCAACGCGATGCAGCGCGCCGGCTCGAAAGCGGAGACGCCCGCCATCCTCACGCGCGCGCCGCAATTCACCTGTCCGCTCGGCGTGCGTATTTCGCCCGACCTGGTCGCGCGCCTGTCGACCGCCGCGCTCGACCGCTCGTTCGAAACGGAACGCGCACGTCTGCAGGAGTACCTCGGCTTGCCGTTTCCCGGCATCACGATGTGGACGAGCGACGCATTGCCCGCATCGAGCTGCGAACTGCTGATGCACGACGTGCCCTATTGCGCGATCGAATTGCCGCCCGGCAAGGTGATGCTGCCGGACCCGGCGCTTACCGGCACGCGCGAGCCGCTTTCCGCCGACGCCGAAACGCTCGCTGCCGCCGATGCGCGGGCTGAAAAGCGCCGCGGACTCGACGGCGGTCCGGGGCCCACGTGGTGGATCGACGAAAAGAGCTTGCCGCCGAAGCAACCGGCGTGGCGCGCCGAGCAGGTGATCGCGCATGCCTCCGTGGCGATGTTGCGCAAGCACGCGTCGCTCTTTCTCGGCATTCAGGAAGTGCAGTGGATACTCGATCAGCAGAACGCCGACTATCCCGGTCTCGTCGCGGAAGTGCAGAAAGTGCTGCCGCCGCAGCGCATTGCCGATGTGCTGCGGCGGCTGCTGGAAGAGCAGATTCCGATCCGCAACGTCCGCAATATTCTGGAGAGTCTCGTCGTGTGGGGCGCGAAGGAAAAGGACATGCTGATGCTGACCGAATATGTGCGCGGCGACCTCGCGCGCTTTCTCGCGCATCGCGCGGCGGGCGCGGGGCGGCAATTGCCCGCGGTGCTGTTCGATCTGCCGGTGGAACAGCATATCCGCCAGGCCATCAAGCAGACGCCGACGGGCAACTTCCTCGCGCTGCCGCCCGACGAAGTGGGTTTCCTCATCGACCGGATCCAGTCTTTTGTCGGCGATACGCCGCGTGACGGCGTCGCGCTCGTCACCTCGATGGACATTCGCCGCTACGCGCGCCGCATGATCGAGGCGCGGCTCGGCTGGCTCGCCGTGTACTCGTATCAGGAACTCGGCGAGCACGTCGAACTGCAGCCGCTCGGCCGCGTGACGATCTAGCCGCGCCGGCGTCATCCCCGTTCACGCTCATGACCCTTATCGAACCGCGGCCGCTGCGCATCATTACCTCGGACACCGGAGAGCGCCCCGCCGCCGATGCCGACGCCGCGCGCGCGCGGCGCTTCGATTACGCGGCCCTCGTACGCCGCACGCGCGCGCAGCGCGCTCCCGTGTCGTTCGAGGAAGCGGCGACGGCAACGCAAGCGGACTGTGCGGGCGAAGAAAGCGGACACGCCCGGAACAGCGCGCACGCGCTGCGCGCGCGGGATGGCCACGCCCATCATTCGAGCGCCGGCCCCGAGGCCGATGCGCCAGACGACGGCGCGTTGGCATCGGCAGCCGCCATGGCTGCGCACGACGCGCTGCTGCAGCGTTTGCCGGCGGCGACCATGCCCGCCGTCGACGCCCTCTTTCGCACGCAAGGCCATTTTCTCGAACTGGCGCGCTCGCTCGCGCGAGAGGTCGCGGCTTTCTGCGCCGACCCGGCCATCGGCGACGCCGGCAACTGGGAAGTGCGTATTGCACTCGACGAGCGCATTCTGCCGGACACGACGCTGTATCTCTCCCTTTCGCGTTTCTGGTTGTCGCTTCGGTTCGACACGCGCGGCATCGAAACGCGGCAGTTACTCTTCGACCACAGTGCGATGCTCGAACGCGAGCTCGCTGCGCTGCTGAACGCGTGGGGCACGCCGCGCGACATCGAGCTGACGGTGTGGTGAGCGCGCCGCCATCGTTGATCCCGGCCGACGCAGGCCGCATCCTTGAACCGACGCCGCATGGGTTATTCGATTGCCGAAATGCCAGGGCTGGATGTTGCCGCTGAAGACCCAGCCTCGCATGCCGCGCTGGACCCCCGCTTGCATGTCTCCGCACATACGGCACCCATCGACCCTCTGCCGCTGCCCGCCGTGCCGCCGCTCGCGGCGCGCCTTGCGCGGCTCGTCTGCCATGCGGGCAGCGCGCAGTGTCTCGAGCGCGACGCGGCTGTCGTCGAATGGCAAGCGAGCGTGGAAGGCGAGGCCCATGACACGCGCGCATCTTTCGAACAGCCGGGCGTACTCGATCTCGCCCATCCGGCCGGGGCGATCCGCGTGCTGTTCGATCTCGCCGCGTTCCCCGCGCTCGCCATTGCCGCGCTGCCCGACGGCTCGCGCGCACCGGTGCCCGGCGACACCGCGCGTGCGTTGCGGACCGCGGTCGCCGGCGTGCTGCTCGCGCCGCTCCTCACGCGCCTCGCTGCGCTCGGCCTTGGCGCCATGCACGTCGCGCGGCTTGCGCACAGCGGGTCGCACGCGCTCAAGGAAGCCGACGCCGGGAATAGTGCGGCATTCGACGCCACTTTCTTGCTTGACGGAACACGGCACCGCGCGCGCGTGCGGGTCGCGGCGGCCGTCGTCGACGCGCTCGAAGCCTTGCACGCCGCCCGGGCGGCCACGTGGACGGCGAATGCTGTTGCCGCGCAGGGTTCGTCGCGAAGAGATGCCAGTGCATCGGGGTTGGGCGGCTGCATGATGCCGGGACGTCTGATACTCGGCTCGCGGCGCCTGCCCGTCGACACGTTGCGCGCACTCGAACCGGGCGACGTCCTGCTGCGTTCGCTGCCGGGCCATTTGCGCGCGCTGCTGCCGGAGAGCGGCGCCGGTCATGTCGACAAAGCCGACGCAGCCCACGCAGCAGAGGCAGCCGACGGCCACGCCGCGCCAATCGCGCGGCCTGCCAGCGCGACCGTGGCCTGGGGCTCGCCCGGCCTCATGCGCGTTCACGCGCAAGTCAACCTGGAAGGCCGCAGGCTTTCACTCACGAAGGAGCCCATCATGACCGATGAGCTGGATCCCGTTCGCCCGGACGATCTGCTCGCGCCGGATCAGCAATCGAATCCGATCGACATCGGCGAACTCGATCTGCCCGTCCAGTTCGAAGTCGACACCGTCGCGCTGCCGCTCTCGCAACTGTACGCGCTGCGCCCCGGCTATGTGCTCGAACTGCCGACGCCGGTCGCCGAAGCGCAGCTCAAGCTGGTTACGCATGGCCAGACCATCGGCTACGGCGAACTCGTCACCGTGGGCGACCATCTCGGCATCCGCATTCTGCGCATGGCGCACGGCGATGGTCCAGTTCAGTGACATCACAGGGCTGCTGATCGTCATCGTTGCGATCAGCCTTGTGCCTTTCGTCGCGATGGTCGTCACCTCGTACGCGAAGATCGTCGTCGTGCTCGGCCTGCTGCGCAATGCGCTCGGCGTGCAGCAGGTGCCGCCCAACATGGTGCTCAACGGCGTCGCGATTCTCGTGTCGCTCTACGTGATGGCGCCGGTCGGCATGCAGGCCATGCAGTCCATGCAGGGGCAGGCCATTGCCGGCCAGCCCACTCAGGCGTTGATCCAGGTGTTCAGCGCCGCCCGCGAACCGTTCCGCACGTTCTTGCAGAAGCACACGAACGAACGCGAGAAACGCTTCTTCATCCGCTCGGCGAACGTGGTGTGGCCGAAAGACGCCGCCTCCAGCCTCCACGAGAACGACCTCATCGTGCTCGCGCCCGCCTTCACGCTGACCGAGTTGACCGACGCGTTCAAGATCGGCTTTCTGCTCTACATTGCCTTTATCGTCATCGACCTGATCATTGCGAATGTGCTGCTCGCCATGGGTCTGAACCAGGTGACGCCGACGAACGTGGCCATTCCGTTCAAGCTGCTGCTGTTCGTCGTGATGGACGGCTGGTCGACGCTGATTCACGGCCTCGTGATGACCTATCGCTAGCGCGGCCCTGCTGGCCGGCCAACCGGAGAGATCGCCAGATGGATATCGACACGCTCGTACGCTTCACGACGCAGGGCATGCTGCTGTGCATGTACATCTCGTTGCCGATTGTGATCGTGGCCGCGCTGGTGGGACTCGGCGTGTCGTTCCTGCAGGCCATCACGTCGATGCAGGATCAGACGCTCTCGCACGGCGTGAAGCTGATTGCGGTCACGATAGCGATTGTGATCGCGGCGCCGTTTTCGGCGGCGGCGCTCCTGCATTTCGCGAACGAGATCATGCACACGGCGGTGCCCCAATGACGCGTGTCGGCACACCCGTCGCTACGGCCTCGCCAACGGCGCACGCGGATGCCGCTCGCCCACTTTCGCAGCAACCGGCCGTGCCCCGCTTCGCGGTGTTGTATCGCGGCACGACGACCTTCAGCTATGGCCGCACGCAGCAAGCGGCATTGCGCGGTTCGCTGCTCGCACGCAAGCTCGCGGCGCTCAACGCGCGCAAGCGCCAGGCAGCGCGCCCTGCGGGCGTGCGGCGGCCCTTCGTCGCGACCGGCAACGCTGCGAGCGAGCATGCGTCAGAGGGCGGCGACGCGGTCCGTATCACGCGCGACGCAGGCGGCGGGCGCGGCAGCGGCGGTCAATCGCATGACGGGCGCGATGGCGCAGAAGGCGACGATCACGCACCGCGCCCGCAGTTTCGCGTGTGCGGCGGACACACGGCGATCGCGCGTGCAGCGCCTCACGCACTGCAGACATTCGTCGCGGCGCGAGCGCCTTCAACGGATCTGCGCGACACGCTGCCGCGCCTCTGGTGCGACACGCTGCTCGCCTTGCGCGACGAGGCCGCCGCGCGTCCGCACGCGCCGCTCGACGCGTTGCTGCACGAACGCTTCATCGACCTGCTTGGCGTGCAGTTGCACACCGGTGCACCCGGCGATGCGAGCCTCGCCGCGTGGCGGCAGCGTCTCATCGACGCGTCGCGAACGCGAGGCCCGGGCTCTCGCCATGCGCCCGTGGAAGGCCGCGCATCCACGGAACGAATTGGCCGCGCCGGCAGGCTGAATCTGCTGTTGCCGCTGCTGCTGCTCGCGTACGGCAGGCCTTCGACCTTGCCCATGCGCGAGCGCGCGATGAACGTGCGCATCGTGCAGCGCGGCGCCGCGCTCATGGCGGCCGGGCGCAGCTGATGCAGCGCGCCTGGGTCGCCTGTGTGCGCAGTTTCGCTTTCCATGTATCCGCTTCGCATTGTGTGCTGGAACGTCATCGGCGGCGGCTAGAGTGAGTGTCGAAAGGCGTGCCGCCGCGCGCCGCCTCATTCCTTCAACGGGCTTTCCATGACGAAGCTGCTGCGTATCCTGACTGGCGTGCATGCCGGCGCGGAACTGCGTCTTGGCGCCGGCGCGCACCGGATCGGCGCGGACGACGATGCCGACATCCGCATCTCCGACTGGCGCGGCGACGAAGTGTCGCTTGTCGTCGATGCAGGCGGCGTGGTGAGCGCGCGCCGCTTGAGGCCGGTCATGGCCGCGTCAGAGGGCGAAGTCGAGTCCGAGTTCGCCGCTAACGAAAGCATCCGGCACGACAGCAACGCGGCGAAAACCGACGACATGCGTGCATCGGAAGGCGATGACGAGCCGGGCACGGTTATCCTGCTCGAGTTCGTGCCGATGCAGTTCGGCGATACGGTCATCTGCATCGGCTCCGACGACATCGCGTGGCCGAGCGATCTCGATCTGCTCTCCACGTTGCTTGTGAAGCCGGACGAAACGCGCCGCGCCGCCGAGCGCTCGCGCCGCCGCAGAATGACCGGCATCGTGTCCGCCTGCGCCATGCTCGGCGCACTGCTCGTGATCGGTTCGGTGATGCTGACCACGGCGGTCAGCCGCGCCGCGTTGCCGCGCGACGCCGGCGACCTCGCACAGCGGGTGAATCTCGAGCTGGCCGCCGCGCATCTGAAGGAGCTGCACGCGCAGGCGCGCGGCTCCACGGTGACCGTGAGCGGCATGGTCGCGACCGCTGATGAAGACACGCAAGTGCGCAAGATGCTCATGCGGATGTCGCCGAACCGCATCGCGCGGCATTACGACATCGCGCAGAACGACGTGCGCAATATCGCGGATTCGCTCGCCATGGAGGGGCTCAAGGTCGCGTACACCGGGCGCGGCACCTTCGAAATCAGCGGCAAGGCTGCGAATCCGCACGACGTGGAAGCGGCCGTTGCGCGAATGCGCCACGATCTCAGCGACAACGTGAAGGACGTGCGCGTGCGCGTCGCCCAAGCGGAAGACACGATGCCCTCGGCGCCTTCGTTCTCCTTCCTGATGTCCTCCGACGACGTGCGATATGGACAAACGCCCGACGGCGTCAAGCATATCTATACGCTGCCCGAAGATCCGGCTGCGTCGGCGGCCGCTGCTGCTGCGAACACTCCCGCCGATACGCACGGCAACGCCGAGGCCGCCGCGAAAAGCAGCGCCGAGCAAACGGCCGGCGCCGGGCTTGCCAATGAGACGCTTGCCGCCGGCTCGCAGATTGTCACGAGCGGCGCCGCGCGTGGCGTGATGCAGCCGGTCGAGGACATTCCCGCGACGCCGCCCTCGCCCGCCGCGCGCGCGGCGAACACGACCGCCTATTTGCCGCTACCGAAGTGAGGTTCCCATGACCGCGACATCGAACATCTACGCACCGCTCGAAGCGTGCGCCGCCGACTTCAACGATCTGCAAAAGACGCTCGCCGACCCCGCAGGCGGTCCGCGGCTTGCCGCGATCCGCGAGGCGCTGGAGGCGACCGCGAAAAACGTGGGCGAAACGCACGGCGCAACGGAGCTCGACCGCAACGATCTGGCGAAACTCTATCGCGGTCTGCTTGCCGCGGGACGCATCGTCGGTCAGCTCGCGGACAAACGCGGCGCGGCCTGAAGGGCGCGCCACCGGCGCAAGCGCCGGGCACGAGGCTCGCGCTGTGCGGCGGCGGCTGGCTGTCACACAGGGCAGCATGTCTTCTTAACCCGAAAACGAGGAGGTCTTATGTCTATCGGTCCAGCAATGGGTGCGATCACCGGCATGGCGGCGCAAGGCAGCACGGCTGCCATCGGCGCGGCTCAGGCCACGTTGCAGATGTCGCTGGCAGGTGCGGTGGCCAACACCATGAAAACCGCGGGTCAGACGATCCAGGGCGGCACTGGCCACTGAACCGTCGACCGCGCGGCGAGCGGGCACGGCCAGGCCGGCGCGAGCCGGCATGGACCGGCTCAAAGGTTTGCTGTGCGCCGCCGGTTGCCGCAATCGCGGTATTTCAACGGCCGGCTCGCGGTTCGCCGCGTGCCGGCTCTTTGCGTCGTCGGCAGAATGTGACTGAGTTGCGCGGGCCTTCCACGTGGACACCAACGATCGTTCCGAGCGCTATGCGGCATTGGTGCGCGACCTGTGCGCGACAGTCGGTCTCGCGGATGCCGAGCACGTGTTGCAGACGCGCTCCATCGAGGTGGAAGGTTTCGACGTGCGGCTCGAACACTTCGAGAACGACCTGGACGCGCTGTACGCCAATTTTCATTACGGCACGGTGACGGCCGGCCGCACGCTGGTCGTGTTCCGGCTGATGCTGGAAGCCAACCTGCTGATCTATGCGCAGGACCAGGCCCAGCTCGGACTCGACACGGATACGGGAGGCATGGTGCTCGTGCTGCGCGTGCCGATGACCTACGACGTCGACGGCGCCGCGCTCGCCGATCTGCTCGCGCATTACGCGGAACATGGCCGCTATTGGCGCAAGAGCATTATCGAATCGACGGATGAGATGTTCGAAGGGATTGTCGCGGGCGAGTTCACGTGGCTGCGCGCGTGAAGCGACGCGGGCGCGCAGCCGCTCGGCCGCCGCGTCATCACGTTGCGCCGTGAATGATCTCGCCGACGTGCTTGGTGAATTCCGCCAGCACCGCTATGTTGGCGAGCATTTCTCTCGCGGCGGCTGCGTCGAATGCGCTCTCTTCGACCGAAGGCGCTTCGGAAAATTGCGTTTGCACCGGGCGAACGGGCAGCGTGCGGGTCCACGAAGACGCGACATCGTCGCCCATGCGCGCCGTGCCCGGCTGGATCACCACGACGCTCGGCTTGCGCAGTACCGGCAGATTGTCGCCGCCCTTGCGCGACAGGCTGAACCTGGCGGTTCCGGGCGGCTCGCCCGGCCCTTGCGGCGGGGCAAGGTCGCGCAGCAGCGCGAGTTCGCCGACGAGCTTGACGCGCGTCGGCACGAGCGCGGCGCCCCTGGCGGTTTTTTCGTGCGTCGCGCCGTCGTGCACGCGCTCTATGCCGCCGACGCTTGCCGCCGGCAATGCGGCAATGGCTTTGCTGCTCACGGTTGGAGTCTCCCAGGTTCGGCGCGGCAAACCGACGTGTGCCGCCATGAGGGCACCTTAGCCTGCGCCGGCGCGACAGGTTCCCGTCGCGCGAAATGACGGCAGGCGATGCGAAGCGCGGCGAAGGGTGTGTGTCGGCGCATGGCTGGAGTTTGCGTTGGCGGGTTCCGGTCCGCGATTTGCCCCGCGCGCTTGCCCTTGTGCACCTTCGCATTCCCGCGCGCGTCTTCGCAGCCCCTGCGACCTGTTGTGCAGATTCGCATCGACAATGGCTTCAAACTCGGGTCCAACCCGCATCGAACCCGCATGAAATCCACATCGAATCCGCATCAAATCCGCATCAAGCGCCGCGTGGAGATCGCCGATGTCCCCTTTCCGCTTTCCCGCCCTGATCGAATCCGCCGATTTGCTGATGCGGCCGCCCGAGCCGCGCGACGCTAAAGCGCTCTTCGACGAAATGCTCGGCGACGTCGCCACGACACGCCACCTCAGTTTCAGACGTCACACGCAGATCGACGAGACGCTCGCCTTCATCGAGGATTCCGCTCAAGGCTGGCGGAGCGGCGAGTTGATCCGCTGGGTGCTCGAGGACCGTGCGAGCGGCCGGCTTACCGGCATGATCGAACTGCGGCCGCACCCGCCGCGCGTCGAAGTGGGCGTGATGATCAGCCGGCGCGGCGGTGCGCGCCGCCGCCGCGCCGGCCTGCATGCGCTGCGCAAGCTGCTGGCGTGGATGCTCGCGCAGCCGCCGATTCTGCGCATTTACGCGTATTGCGCCGTGGACGGCGATGCGCACAGCAGCATGGAAAAGCTCGGCTTTACGCTCGAAGCGAAGCTGACCCATTACGAATGCCGCCCCAATCTCGGCCTGCTGGCAGGCGACAGCTACCTCTATGCAATGACGCGGCCGCTGCAGGCGCCCGAGGAGACGCCCGCCACACGCTGGCTCAGCGAATACGCGGCGCTGAACGCGGGCCTCGAAGCCGGCGCCGCCGACGACACAGCGAACACACCGCCGCATGCGCAGGAGCTGCACATCGCCGCTTCGTGATTCGACGCCGCGCTTCGCATTGCGCGGCGCTGCACAAACTGGGCTGTCACATTGCGAGGACATAGTGCAACGCGGTCTCCTTCTGCCGCGTCGACATGTTCCGCTATCGCCCGCTCGATGTTTCGTCCGCCGACAGTCTGATTGAAAACGCGCCTGCCGCAGCGCAAGCGCAGGAACCTACCGCCTCCGTGAAACCGGCGCAGCGGCACCTGCCCGGCTGGATTCGCGGTGCGCTCGCCCGGCCGGCCCGGATGATCGGCGCGCGCCGCGTCGAACTGAGCACCGCGCTGTTCCAGCACAGCACGCATGGCAGCGCGTCCGGACCCGAGCATCACGCGCCGGGCGATCGCCGCTTCCCGCCGTCCGACACCGCACGACACGCACTGTGTGGCACGAATCCGCTCGCGGATACCGGGCTGCTGGCCGCGCGCGCCGCCTATGCCGGCAGCGCGCGGGAGTTCGTGCCCGACGCGGTGCAATCGCCTTCGGGCACGCGCGCAACAGCCGAAGCGGGAGCGACCGCGTCGTCGCAGTGCTTGACCATGGACACCATCACGACGCGCGCCGATCTCACCGCCTACGTGCAACAGCGATTCAGCGCCGGCCCCGCGCACGCAGACGACGCCGCGACGCTCGCCGGCCGTCTGCATCGACTATGTGCGACTGCGGGAGACACCGGCGCTGCTGCGCCGCTCCACACCGCCCCCGCCGATTCCGACGACTTACAGGCAACCCTGCGCGGCGCGCTGCTTGCCGACGCGCTCGCGCAGGCGGGCGCGGCCGATTGCCGGTCGGCCCATGTGATGATCGAGCGGATCGGCATGCTCGACTTCGCCGCCGCGCATCTGCGCCGTTCGGAGAGCAGCGCCGAGCGCGACGCATGGCGCGCGGCGCGTGTGCTCGCGCGCTCCGGCGAGGGCCGCACGATTCTCGCGGCATTGCGCACAGCGACGCTCAACCCCTACGACGACGATCTGCACCGCTTTAGCATCGAAGCGCTGCTGACGAGCGCCAATGCACTCGAGCCGCTCGGCACGGACGAGCTGGTTCATGCCGACGATCTCGCACCGGGCGCGCTGGCGGCGCGCGCCAACCGGCTTCGGGAGAGCCCGGCGCCACCCGCGCGGGGCTCCCAGGCCGCGAGCGTCGCGCCGCTTGCCGCGCGCGCATTCGACGCCGCATCGGCCTTGCTCGCGCACGGACGCGACGCGTTGACGCCCGATCAACACGGCGTGCTGTTCGCTTGGCGCCAGGCGTTCGGAGAAGACGGGCGCCACAGCGAGCTGTCGCAGACGAGGCAACGCCTCGCCCGCTTCGCCGCAAACACGATTCCGCGCGTCGGCGAAAAACGCTGGAAAACCTTGCTGCCGCGCATGTTCCGCGGCCGGCACGGCTCGCCGCTGTCGGCGCTGCGCCTCGGCACGCAAGGCGTGCCGCGCAAGACGATCGCCGCGGAACAGGCAAAGGTGCGCAAGCACCTGCAAGCGGCCTTGCCGCACCTCATGCAAAGCCCGGCGATGAGTCCGCGCGCGGCGCTCGCTCATGCGCGGCCGGAGGCCTCGCTTGCGGAACTCGCGGCGCTCGGTGTCTGGCTCGAACGCGGCGGCTTTCCACCGGGCCGTCTCGACGACGACGTCCTGCGGGCCATCGCGCAGCGCGCTCACGTGCTGTGCGGGGAAGCGACGCAGCCGCGGCCTGCCGGGGCCGACGCTGCGGGATCGGCGGTGCACATCAAGGTGCCGCGCCGGGTACGGGCGAGCGCGCGCGAGGCCACCGCCAGCTGGCTCGCCATGACGCCGCAGCAGCTCGCGCGAAGCAAACCGTTCCGCACGCTTGCGAAGCGACCGTTCACCGTCGAGCGGCTCGCCGTGTGGGGCAAGGTCGCGGGCGTGCCTCACGGCTCGCCGTTCTGGCACACGGTAAACGAGCTGCGCGCGGCCCTGCGGCACGAGCCGGATGCGCGCGCCGCCAACACGGTCGACGATGTGCGCGAAACGCTGCTCGACGTGGCGGCGAACCTGCAATCGGGGCAGCGTCTGCGGCTCACGGATGGCGGCAGGCAAGGCGTCAGCACGCGCGGCCTGAACATCACCATCGAGACCGTGTTGCGCGGACACGGCATGCCTGTGTCGCCGCGCCTCGACCTGCGCGCGTCGCGCACGCGCGAGGCCGTGGTCGACATCAGCCGCTCGACGCACGGCGCGACGCTTTTCATCGGCACGGCGAAATCGAGCATGCATCACGTCGGCGCGGGGCTGCTCGTCGGCTACGACATGACGACGGCATTGACCGCGCTGCGCGCGGGGCTCGTCGCGAACGCCACACTGCATGCCCAGGAGCTCAGCGAGCCGCGCGGCGTGACGCTGCGCGTGGCGCGCCGGCCGTTGCCCGACGGCAGCGGCTACGACGACGCGACGCTGCGCGCGAAGCTGGCCGGCATCGTCGAGCATCTGTTCGACGAGTCGGGCGAAGCGCACGGCGACGGGCCCGCGGGTGTCTGGAACCGCCTCGCATCGCGTTACTGGGACGACCCCGACGTGTCGGTCAGCTGGACCGACGGTTACACGCTCAACCGGCGACGCGGCGTCACGCTCGACGCCAACGCGACGCTGAAGGTGGCGAGCTTCGGCGGCGAAACGGTGGTCGATCCGGCAAGCGGCAAGCGCACCCATCCGCTGTCGGTGCGGACCGGGCCCTCGGCGGGCGGCGGCTGGCAGCGCTCGCGCCAGAGCGCGGAGGCGCGCGAGCGCAGCGGCCGCGTCCAGGTCGAGGAACACCGCGTCGGCATCGGCAGCCATTGGCAGTTGCGCGGCGGCATCGCGCCGGGCTTTTCTCATCCGCTCGACGCCGAAGGCCGGCGCACCGTGGGCCTTTTTTCGATCGACGCCCCGGCCGCGACGATGGCGCTGCGCGAGCGCAACCGCCTGGCGAAGCTGCTGCTGGTGCGCGAGGACGGCCGGCTCAATCACCGCGGCTCGATTCTCGACATCGAGTATCAGGATGCCCGCACCTACACACGCGCTGTGGACGCCGCGCGCGGCGAACTGGTCGCGCTGTTTGCCGCCGAGGCTCGCGCGCGTCGCGAGCGCAACGCGGCGCTGGGCACGGCGCTTTATGCCGAGGGCGCGGCCGGTGCGGGCGAGGCGCGCCACGAACCGTCGGCGGAGGCGCAGGCGGCTGAGCGCATCGACGAACACCTCGCCAACGTGCGGCGAAACCAGCGGCCCAATCTGACCTACGTGCAGCGCTACCGGTTGCGCCGGCACGCCGCCTTGCGGCTCGACGCCAATGAGGCGGCACTGGCGCAGGCGGGCGGCGAGCCGCGGCTTGAGGCGCACATGGCGGCGGCCAACGCGAGCATTCTCGACGACCCCGCTTCGTGGATGGCCGTCGAGCTGAAGGTGAAGGAGCGCAATGCGAGCGCGCGCAGCTTTGGACCGAACGTGATGCTGCAACTGACGACGCGCACGGGCGCCGTCGGCGATCGCGAGATCGTGACCGAGGGCGTGCCGTTCAGTGTGCTGGAAGCATTGGACCGGTGAGTTCGGTTGCCGCTTCGTGCGGGTGGCGGGGCGTTCGCGTCGTCGGGCGCGGCTTGATCGCAGGCGGACGACAATCGGCGGAAACAGGCAGATTGAGCCGTTCCACGGCACAGGAGGAATCATGTCGACGCCGGTTGGCGGTAGTTCGCCGTTTCGCGATCCTCGCATCGGCTATGGACAAAATGGTGCGCAGGGCCCCGACGACGCCAACCCGCAGCCGGGTGCAGAGCGCTGGGGCGGCGGTCAGTCGCAGGCGGGCTCGAACCCGACGATCGACGGCCTGCCGGGCGCCGCAAGCGGTCCGGCTGCGGGCGGCGCGCAGCGCGTGCGATGGGGCGCGGGTGGCGGCGGTGTTGGGCAGGGGACACCCGGCGCCGCCAGGGGGCCCCATGCCGGCGCCTCGGGACCACAGGCTTACGCCGCGGCAGGCCAGCCGCACGCGGCTTATCCGCCACGTCCCCCTCATCCACCCTATCCATCCCATCCACCTTACCCACCCTATCCGCCGGGCACGCCGAACTATCAAGGCCCCGCGCAAGGCTTCGTCCAGCAGCAGCAAGGCAACGGCGCCGGGAAGCGTTGGGCGCTGGTGGCCGGCCTGATGGCGTTACCGTCGGTGCTATCGCTCGGCATGATGGGCGGCGGTATGTCGTTCGGTGCGATGAGCGCGCTGTTCGGCCTCAGTTCGATTGCCGAAATGGGCCTCGTGGGCATGTTGCTGTTTCGCGGCAGCCGCGGCGCGGGCCAGTTCGCCTCCCGTTGGGCGCAGTATGGGCAGCAACCCGGCCCGTTTGCCCAGCCGTGGCAAGGCGGACCGCAGGCGCCCTATTCCGGCATGCCCGGCCGGCCGCCGTTTCATGGGCCGGCCTACTACGGCCCGCCCGGTTGGCAAGCCGGTGCGGCGCCGCACGGCTCGCCGGCTTCCGACGCGCAGCCTTATTCGTGGCAAGCGCCGCATGCGGCATCACCGCAATCGGGAGGGGGGCCGGCGTTCGCCGCGCAAGCCGGAGGTTATCCCGCTGCGCCTGCGCAACCCCCCGCGGGCGCGGGATGGGCGCAGCAGCAGCCTGCGAATTGGGCGCAGCCCGTTGTGCGCCCGCCGGCGCCGCCCCGGCCGGCTTTGCCGCCGGCGGGATGGCAGGTCGTCAGCGAGGACAACGGCGCGGGCCCGCGCCGCCCGCGCGCCTTGCCGCCCGCAGCCGATGCAAACGGACAATGACGCTTCGCGATGAGCATGCTGTTGGCCGCGAACGCGGGCGCTCGTTGAGTGTTCTCCGGGGCAGGGGCGCAGGGATCCGTTGCCTGCGTCCAACGCCTGCTCTTCGCAGCGCCGCCACTCGCTTCGCGGCTGCAAGCTTCCTGCATGGACCGATTTTTACGCTGGAGCGGAAGTCAACCCCATCGGAGGACGCCATGTCGCTTGCCCCTAGCGTGCAGCAGTTTCTCGCGCGACGCGCCGGCGCGGGCGCCCAGACACTCGATGCGATCGATCTGCACCACGCGCGGCAACGCTTCGACTACTACACACCGCTTGGCGACGTGCCGCCGCGCGCGCTCGCAGCCGTCGAAGACCTGACGATCGACACGCGCGACCACGCCCAGTTGCACGCGCGCCTCTACTATCCCGCGCCGCCGTGCTGGGCGGACCCGCAACCCGCGCTGCTCTTCTTTCACTCGGGCGGCTATGTGGTCGGCAGCGTCGCGACCGCCGACGCGCTATGCCGCACGCTCGCCGATGAAGCCGGTTGCGCGGTCGTTTCGGTGGGCTATCGGCTTGCCCCGGAATATCGCTTCCCGCATGCAGTTCACGACGCACTCGACGCCCTCCACTGGCTGCATCGCAACGCGGCGTCGCTGGCCATCGACGGCAGCCGCCTCGCCGTGGGCGGCGAAAGCTCGGGCGCGACGCTCGCCGCCGTCTGTGCGGTGCACGCGCGCGACAGCGGGATCGGCCTCGCGCTGCAACTGCTCGTCTATCCGGCGCTGTCGGCGGCCATGGACACCGAAGCGCATCGCCGCTATGGCGACGGCTATTTTCTGTCGCTCGATATCATCCGCTGGATCCAGCGGCATTACCTCGCCACCGCGGACGACCGCCGCGACTGGCGCTTTGCGCCGCTCGACGGCGAGCGCGACGCGCCGCGCGACTGGAGCCGGCTCGCGCCCGCGTGGATTGTCTCGGCACAATACGATCCGCTCCAGGACGAGCACGCCCGCTATGTCGACAAGCTGCGCAGCTTCGGCAACGAGGCCAGCGTCGTCTTCTATCCGGGCATGATTCACGGCTTCTTCTCGATGGGCGGCATGATTCCCGAAGCCGCGCTCGCGCACCGCGACGCCGCGCGCACGCTGCGCTCAGCGTTGCGCATTCCTTGAAGCGGACACCCGCTCGATGCCCGCCGCGGTGTTCCGCCCGTCGGGCAGCACGTTCCAGGCGCGCAGGATCGCTGCGATCTGCCGCGTGTAGCGGTCGCGCAACGCGGGCGTCGCCGAATGGTAGGCGCCCACCGCCGCCCAGGTGTTGCCGTACTTCACGATCTGCCGACGCAACTGCCACGCGGCGATGTAGATGTTCTTGCACGGCGCCATCAGTTCATCGCGCGTAATGCCGTAGCGCGACAGCGCGCCGAGATGAATCGAGTTGATCTGCATGACACCGTAATCGGTCGAGCCGTTCGCGTTGAGATGCGTCGCGCCCGGCTGGTTGCGCGATTCCTGCCAGGCGATCGCACGCAGAATCAGCGGATTGACGTGCTGATAGGCGGCGGCATCGTCGAAACAGTTCGCCTGCGCGGGGGCCGGGGCGCTCGCTGCGAAAGCCACGGCGAGCGCCACGCTCGACGCATGCACACGCGCCGTCGCGCGCGGATCGACGCCTCGCCGGCCGCCCCGGCGACCCAGGCGGAGGGTGGAAAGAAACGGCTTTGCCATGAGAACGCGTGTTGCGAATCGGGGCTCCTATCATGCACGCGGGGCCCTACGCGAGGCACGATGCGCGCGAACCGTAGCGCTGCCGTGCGAAGCGGGCGTGGGTCTTGGGGGGTATTGCTCCGGTCCTGCTCCGGTCTTGGGCGGGTCTTGCGCAGCTCTTGCCCGGCGCTTGCGCGTGACTTGCGCGGCCCTCCTGTGTCTATTCCACCCACCGCGATTTGCTTACGGCGAAACATCGGTTCGTTCAGCGCGCACCCGCAGGTACGATGGCTCGGACGACGCATCTCCAACCTTTGGCCCGCCATGTCCACGACAAAAACACCGAACCCCCGCCGCTCATTCATCAAACGCTCAGTGGGCGCCGCTGCGGCCGCCGCATCCGTCGCCGTGTCGCCGCTCGTTTCGCCGCTCGCATTTGCGCAAGCGCCCTCGCAAGGCACGCCACGATCGCTGCGCATCGGCAATCAGAAGGGCTGTCTGAATCTGCTGAAAGGGCGCGGCACGCTCGAAAAGCGCCTCGCGCCGCTCAATGTATCGGTCAGCTGGACGGAGTTCGCCGCCGGTCCGGTGCAGTTGGAGGCGCTCAATGTCGGTTCGATCGATTTCGGCGATGTCGGCGAAGCGCCGCCCATCTTCGCGCAGGCTGCCGGCGCGCCGCTTGCCTATGTCGCAGCGACGGTTCCGCGTCCGCAATCCGAAGCCGTGCTCGTGCCGCCGGGCTCGCCGATCCGCTCGGTCGCGGACCTGAAAGGCAGGAAGATCGCGCTCAACCGCGGCAGCAACGTCCACTACTTCCTTGTCAAGCTGCTGCGGCAGCACGGCCTGCAATACGCGGACGTGAACGTGGCCTTCCTCGCGCCCGCCGACGCGCGCGCGGCGTTCGAGCGTGCCTCCATCGACGCATGGGTGATCTGGGACCCGTTCTTTGCCGCCGCGCAAAAATCGCTCGGCGCGCGCGTGCTGGCGGATGCGAGCGGCGTGGTGGGCAATCGCGGGTACTACTTCTCGTCGCAGAGCTATCTGGCGAAGAATCCCGACGTGATCCGCATCGTGGTCGAGGAAATCGAAAAAATCGACCAATGGGGCAGCCGCAACAAGGACCAGCTGGCGAGCGAGCTCGCGCAACTGTGGGGCCTGCCCAAGCCGGTGGTGGACGCCGTCGTGGCGCGCCAGCAGTTCGGCACCGAGCGCATCACGCGCGCCATTCTCGGCGAGCAGCAGCAGATCGCGGATGCGTTCCTCGACCTCGGTCTGATTCCGAAACACGTCGACGTGCTGAGAGCCGGACCGCCGAACCTCGCCTGAGCAGCAGACGGCAGGCGATAACCGCACCGCAACCACTCCGCGACCCCACCACAACCGCGTGCCACCCGGTTCAACGGATAACCCGGCAAAAGTCAGGGTTGCTCTCCCGGGAACCGTGGACTACATCTAAAGCCGGGGCGCGCCGAGCGCATTCAACGCGTGCAACGCGTTGTTCAACGCGCGAAGCCGCCCCGGCCGCGCCCCGAGCCAGACAGAAGGAGACACCGTCATGGGTATGCGCCCCGATCCGACCTTCCACGCGTCGCCCCGGCTTGCGATGGACGCGCCCGCGGAAGACTACGGGTACACGCTGCTGCTGAGCCCCGACTTCGCGCAACCGGACGCGCTCGCCGTCATCGACGTGAAACCCGGCTCGCCGACCTATAGCCAGGTGGTCCACACCTTGCCGGTGCCGAACACGGGCGACGAGTTCCATCATTTCGGCTGGAACGCCTGCTCGTCGGCGCTCTCGCCGCTCACCGGGCACGCCTTTCTCGAACGGCGCTATCTGATCATTCCGGGCATGCGCTCGTCGCGCATCTACATTGTCGACACGAAGCCGCATCCGACCCAGGCGAAGATTCACAAGATCATCGAGCCCGAGGAAATCTTCCGCAAAACCGGCTATTCGCGTCCGCATACCGTGCATTGCGGGCCGGAGGGCATTTACGTGAGCACGCTCGGTGGCGCCGGGCCGGACGGCACCGACGGGCCGCCCGGCATTTTCATCATGGACTGCGAAACGTTCGAGGTGCTCGGCCGCTGGGAAATCGACCGCGGTCTGCAGCAGAAGCACTATGACTTCTGGTGGAACCTGCCGCGCGACTACATGGTGTCGAGCGAATGGGCGCTGCCGCCGCAGTTCGAAAACGGCATCGTGCCCGAGGATCTGCTCGCGAACCGCTACGGGCACGCCGTGCACTTCTGGGATCTGCGCGCCCGCCGCAACGTGCAGACCATCGATCTCGGCGCGAATCATCAGATGGCGCTCGAAGTGCGGCCCGCGCACGACCCGAGCCGCGAGTACGGCTTTATCGGCGTGGTGGTGGACACGACCAACCTCGAAGGCTCGATCTGGACGTGGTGGCGCGAAGGCGGTCAGTTCCATATCGAGAAGACGGCGACCATTCCGCCCGAGCCCGCGGACCCTGCCGCGCTGCCGCCGCTTCTGCAAGGCTTCGGCGCGGTGCCGCCGCTCGTCACGGACATCGATCTGTCCATCGACGACCGCTTCCTCTACGTCGCCTGCTGGGGCACCGGCGAAATGCGTCAATACGACGTGACGGAACCGCGCAAGCCGAAGCTCACGGGCTCGGTGCATCTTGGCGGCATCGTGCGGCGCACGCCGCATCCGAACGGCGAAACCTTCGCGGGCGGCCCGCAGATGGTCGAGATCAGCCGCGACGGCAAGCGGGTCTACTGGACCAACTCGCTCTACTCGACGTGGGACAACCAGTTCTACCCGAACGGCGTGCCCGCCGCCCAGGTCATGGCGCATGCCGATCCGGCAGGCGGTCTCGCGCTCGCGGACGATTTCTGGGTGAAATTTCCCGAGGGCTACCGCGCGCACCAGATCCGTCTGGAGGGCGGCGACTGCTCGACGGACTCGTTCTGCTACCCGTCGGTGGGCGTTTGAGCACAGGCTGGGCGCAGGGCGGCCTGTGGCTCGCGGTGGCCGCGAGCGGTTGTTACCACGGCGTCAATCCGGCGATGGGATGGCCGCTCGCCGTCTCTAACGCGCTGATGCAAAGGAAGGCGTCCGCCCTTTTCAGCGCGCTATTCTGGCTCGCCGCCGGTCATGTGCTGGCCATCTTCCTGATGATGCTGCCGTTTGCGATGCTCGGCGCGCTGCTCGCCTGGCAACACGCGCTTCAGACGGGCGCGAGCGTGCTCGTGATCGGCTTCGGCGTCGTGCTGCTGGTCGCGCGGCGCCATCCGCGCGTGCTCGCGCGCATTGCGCCGTCGCGGCTCGCGCTGTGGTCGTTCGCGATCGCGCTCGCCCACGGCGCGGGTCTGATGCTCGTGCCGATCTACCTCGGCCTGTGCCGTGCAGGCGATCTGGACCGTGCGCACGAGGCCGCGCAGACGCTCATACAGTCGCGGCTCGGCATGGCGCTCGTCGTCTCCGGCGTGCATGCCGTCGCGATGGTACTCGCAGGTGGAGTCATCGCGTGGCTCGTCTACCGGTACCTGGGCCTGCGGTTCGTGTCGCGCAGCTGGTTCAACCTGGACGCCGTGTGGGCGCTGAGTTTCATTCTCGTCGGCACGGTCGCGCTACTGCTCAACGCCGGCGATGTGCCGCTCTCGTGAGGGAACCGGACGCCCCGCGGCATAGCGCGAACCGCGTCCGGGAAGGCTCGATGTCGGGTAGGAAAAGTATGTTTGCACGCGTGGCGCATCGTCGCCACAGCGACGCCCGCGTTATTCGACGTTCGACGCCTCGCGAACCACCGCCGACACGCTGTCGAAATTGCGGTCGCCCATGCGTTTGAGCACCGCGAGCACTTCGCCGTCCGCGCCGCGGCGTTGCGCGAATTCGACCAGCTTGTCGCGCGTGGTCGGGAACTGGGCGCCTTCGAGCGCGCGTGCGATGTCCTCCAGACGCGGTTCGTCGGGATGCCGGTGGTTCTGCGAGCGGGCGGGATGCTGGGCCATATTCGTCTCCTTGCCGGTTGGAAAAGCTGCATGCGTGGCATTTCGCATAACCTGTGCCGCGTTCGTCTCACGCCTTGAGGTCACTGCCGCCCGCCGCCTGCGTTCTGAAGCGCCACTCAGTCACTTCCTGGAACCAAAACCTCTGACGATAGAGGCCATACGTCTGCGAAAAATTTCAACGGCTGTAGAGCAAATACACATGGCTCCCCGCTTTCCGATGCGAGAACCGCGGCGGTTCGCAGGCGGCTACGCTCGGCGCGCCCGCCTTGGAATGCCACTTGCATGCCCATTGCCATTGACTGCCGAACGAATCGCCATGAATGACCCTGTGCCGATGCAATCCGAATTGCTCGATCCGCCGTCGCGCGACACCGCCGACGCGCCGCCCGCCGTCCCCAACGGCGAGGTGCTGGACACCCGCTCCACCTGCGAATGGATCCTGAAAGCGCACCGGGCCAGCGTGCTGATCGACGCCGCCGCGTATTACGCAGTACTGCGCAAGATGATTCCGCGCGCGCGGCATTCCATCTTCATCCTGGGCTGGGACATCGACAGCCGCATCGAACTCGTTCCCGGCGGCGTCGACGACGGCTATCCGCCGAAACTTTCCGAATTCCTGTGCGCGGTGCTGGACGACAATCCGCAGTTGCGCATCTACCTGCTCGGCTGGGATTTCGCCATGCTGTACGCGTTCGAGCGCGAATGGCTGCCTTCGTACAAGCCGGCATGGCACGCGCACCGGCGGCTGTGGTTCCGGCTCGACGGACGGCATCCGCTCGGGGCGTCGCATCACCAGAAAATCGTCGTGATCGACGACAGTCTCGCGTTCACCGGCGGCATCGACCTGACGGGTTCGCGCTGGGACACGCCCGAGCATCGGCCCGACGATCCGCTGCGCAAAAATCTCGGCAAAACCAGCTATCAGCCGATGCACGACGCCCAGTTGATGTTCGACGGTCCGGCCGCCGCCGCCCTCGCGCACCTGGCTCGCGAGCGCTGGCGCCGCTCGCGGCGCAGCGGCAAGGCCGGCCGGCCGTTCAACGGCAAGCCGCCGCCGCGCACGGACTTGTGGCCGTCCGATATCGAGCCGGATTTCAGCGATGTGGATCTCGGCGTTTCGCTCACCGAGCCCGCCTACGACGGCCGGCCGGCCATCCAGCAGGTCAAGGCGCTGCATCTGGCCGCCGTGGCCGCCGCGCGCCGCAACATCTACATCGAGAACCAGTACTTCACCGCGAATTCGGTGGGCTCGGCACTGCAAAAGCGCATCGCGGAACAGGACGGCCCCGACCTCGCCGTGGTCTGCCCGTACCGGCAGAGCGGCTGGCTGCAGGAGGCGACAATGGGCGTGCTGCGCGCCCGTCTGCACAAGCTGCTGAAAGCGGCGGACGGCAACGGCCGTTACGCGATGTACGCGCCGGCCCTCGATGCGTCGAAGGGCCGCTTCATCAACGTGCACAGCAAGATCATGATCGTCGACGAGCGCCTGCTCGTGATCGGCAGCGCGAACCTCAACAATCGTTCGATGGTGCTCGACTCGGAATGCTGCATGACGATCGACGCGCGCGGCGATCCGCAGCGCGAGGCGGCGATTGCCCGCATCCGCAACCGCCTGCTCGCGGAACATCTCGATTCGAGCGAAGCGGCAGTCGCAGACGCGCTGGCGCAACATGGCCGGCTCAACGCGGCAATCGCCAGCATCAAGACCGCCAAAGGCGAGACGGCACGCACGCTCGAACCCCTGACGCCGGAGGTGCCGCCCGAACTGCGCGACATTGCCGACCGGGTTCATGTGCTTGATCCCGAAGCGCCGATTGCCGCCAACGAACTGCTCGCGCAGTTCCTGCCGGAGCCGACGCATCGGCCGGTCGTCGCCAAATTGCTCGTGCTCGGCGCGCTCGCGCTCGGCGTCGTCGCGCTGACCATTGCGTGGCGCTTCACGCCGTTCGGCCACGAACTGAGCTTCGCGAAGCTGACCACGGAGACGCAACGGCTCGCCGCCACGCATTTCGGCCCGCTCGCCGTGGTCGCGATGTACGCGCTCGCCGCCCTGCTCTCGGTGCCGGTGACCTTGCTGATCGCGGTGACGGGCCTCGTGTTCGGCGCCATAGCCGGCGCGGCCTACGCGCTTGCCGGCACGCTGATCGCGGCCGCGGCGGGCTGGGCGGCGGGCGCCTGGCTCGGCCGCGACGCCGTGCGCGAACTGGCCGGCGCGCGTCTGAACCAGTTGAGCGAACGGCTGCGCAGCAAAGGGCTCGTCGCGGTGATTCTGTTGCGGCTCGTGCCGGTCGCGCCGTTTTCGATCGTCAATCTGGCGGCGGGCGCCTCGCATATCCGCTTCTGGGACTTCATGGCGGGCACGGCCATCGGCATGGCGCCGGGCGTCGTGCTCGCGACCTCGTTCGCGCGCCAGTTGGTGACGGCGGTCAGACATCCGACGCCGCTTTCGTTGCTGCTGGTGGCCGCAATCGGCGTGGCGCTCGTCTCCATGTCGCTCGTGTTGCGGCGCATGCTGATGAGGCGGCAATGAGCGGACGCGCCAACGAAACCCCGACCCTCGAAGAAGCGCAACCCGCGCCGCGCGTGCACACGCGCCCGGCGCACGCGAGCCATACGGGCGAGCCGTTGCGCATCGTCACCTACAACATTCACGGCGCGGTCGGCACGGACGGGCGGCGCTCGGCGGCACGCATTGCAGAGGTCATCACGGCATTGAATGCGGATGTCGTCGCGCTGCAGGAGGTGCCGCTCGGCGGCGCCGCGAGCATCGACGTGCTGCGCGAATTGCAGGATCTGACCGGCATGCACGCGGTGCCCGGCCCGACGCTCGACGGCCCGGACCGGCGCTTCGGCAACGCGGTGCTGACCAATCTGCCGGTGCGCGCGGTGCGCACGCTGGACCTGTCGTTCGGCAGCCGCGAGGCGCGCGGCGCGCTCGACGTGGATATCGACACCGGCAACGGGCTCATGCGGATCGTCGCGACGCACCTCGGACTGTCGGCACGCGAACGCCGCGCCCAGGTGCGGCTGCTGCTCGAAGCGTTCGATACGCCGGATCTGCCGGTGATCCTGCTCGGCGATCTGAACGAGTGGTTCGTCTGGGGATGGCCGCTGCGGGCGCTGCTTACGCGCTTTGGCCGGGTGGCTGCGCCGCGCACGTTTCCGTCGCGCTTTCCGGCGTTCGCGCTGGACCGCGTGTGGGTGCATCCGGCCGCGCGGCTCGTGGATATTCAGGTGGACAGAAGCGGGCCGGCGCGCATTGCGTCGGATCATCTGCCGCTGGTGGCGCGCGTGTGGCGGTGAAGGCGGGATCTGGAAACCGGGCGTTGCGGCTCGTCAGGCTCGATGGAACGGCGCGTGCTGCGCTCGCGATAGACATTGCATGCAGATGCCGTTTGCAATCGACCTCAGCCAGGAGATGACCCATGACCGCGCAGCAAGACCCTACTTCCACCAACGAGCCTGCTGCACCGCCCTCGCCGTCCACGCCCTCGAAAGAAGGTCTGTCGGGGCCCGGGCCGGCTCAACCGCAGCCGATTCCTTCGCCTGCGCCCGGCACGCCGCGCACGCCGGGCGGCAATCAGCTCGACGCCACCGACGAAGCCGACGCCGACAAGGTCGTGCCGAAGGACCCCAAAGAGACGCAATTGCGCGACACCATCTCGCCGCCGGGCGCGGGCAGTCATAGCGTCGACGACGCGGGCTCGCCGCCCAAACCGTTATAGCCGCGCGGGGGCGTCCGCCCCGCACGCGCTCAAGCCTCGATTTTCGACATCACCGCGGTGGCCGGATCGTAGCGGTAGCCCTTCTGCTCGAGACGTTCCGCGAGCGTCGCGCTGATGAGCTTCTGCTGCGCGTCGCGCGAAACGAGATCGTGGTCGGGCTTGAGCCGCTCCAGTTCCGACGAGAGCCTGCGCAGCAGCGCGACCTCGGCCGCGCTGCGGGCGTCGAGGAAGGTCACTTTCTGATGGGTCGCGCCAAGCCGCTGCTTGAGTTCCTTCGCATGCGCGATCCACTGCTCGGCCAGCGTGCGCAGCTCGCCGTAGGCCTTCTCGTGCGCCTTGGCCTGGCTCGCCAGCTGGCGGCGCAGCGAATCGATTTCCTCGGCCATCACCGCTTCCTTCGACTCGTGATCCGGCGAGGGCGTATCCGTCGACGCGCTCTGCTGCTGAGCCTGCGCGTGGGCCGCTTCCAGCTCGGCGAGCCGCTGCTCGAGCGCCGCGGCGCGCTGTTCGGCCGCCTCCGCACGGCTTGCCGCAGCCGACGCGTCCTGCGCGAGCCGGGCCGTCTCGGCGGTCGCCGCCGTGTTGGCTTCGCTCATGGCTGCAAGCTGTTCGCGCGCGGCGGCAAGCTCCTGCTGCACGCGCTCCACTTCGGCGCGCTGCGCCGCGGCTTCGTCGCCGCGAGCGGCATGCGCCTCACGCTGCGCCGACAGCTCCGCGTGTGCATGGTCGAGCTGTGTCTGCAAGGCGGCGAGCTGTGCGAGGCTTTCGCTCGCCTGCAGCGCGGCGTCTTCTGCACGCGACGACGCCGCACTCGATTCCTCCGCCCAGCGTTGCACTTCGCGGGCGTGCGCTTCGCCGGCTTCGCCGAGGGTGGCGGCCTTTTGGTGCGCGGCGTCGCGTTCCTCGGTGAGGCGGGCGATCTCTTCGTCGCGGGCCATGGCCGCAGTGCTCAAGGCCTCGCGTGCCTGACGTTCTTCGACGAGGGACGTTTCAGCCGCTTGCAGACGGGCTTCGGCAGCCGATGCCCGTTGCTCGGCCTCCGCCACGCGCGCTTCGGCAGTCGTAGCGCGCTCGTCGGCGTGGGCAAGGCGCGCCTCGGCGTCTGCGGCCCGCTCGTCCGCTTGCGCGAGGCGCGCCTCTGCCGCGGAAGCCCGCTCCTCTGCCTCACGGATGCGCCGCTCGGCGTCCGCGGCCTGTTCGCCGGCTTGCGCGAGGCGCGCCTCGGCGGCCACGGCGCGCTCCTCGGCCTGTGCAATGCGCGCCTCGGCGGCGGCTTCGCGTTCCTCGGTTTGCACGACACGCGCCTCGGCTGCCGCGGCGCGACTCTCGATATCGGCCTCGCGGCTTTCGAGCTCGGCGACGCGGTCTTCGGCGGCCTTGGCCCGCTCACGCAGGCCCGACAGTTCGGTCGCGAGGCGATTCACGGCGTCTTCCGAAATACTGAGCGCGTTGGTGAGGGTCGCGACACGCTCGCGGGCCAGCTCCGCTTCGGCGAGCGTGTTCTGATACTCGGCAAGCGCCTCGTCGCGCTCGGCGGCGATCGCCTCCGCGTGGCCGCCCGCCAGCGCAAGACGCTGGTTGACGACGCGCTCGGCTTCCTCGCGCGCGCTCGCCCACAGCGTGCCGGCGGCGCTCAGCATGGTTTGCGCGACGTCGTCCGGCAAGCTCGTCATGACCGGCGCCAGCGCTTGCCCCGACGCGGGCTGCCGCGCCTGCCGCCAGCGCTCCACGGCCGCGGACACGGCGACAATCGAACCGCTGCGGACTTCTGCCCAGATCGCCAGCGCGGAAACCTTCTTGCCTTCGCCGGTCATGCGGTCCGCTATTTGAGCCACCCGTTCGTCGGTGACGGTGTCTGTTTCCATGGACATGAACGCCTCGTGATTCAAAGTGAGCTGGCGGGGAGCGAGCTTTGCCCGCCGTGGGTCGTGGCGGGTATTTTACCTGGCAATTCGGCGCGGCCACGCCAGCGCGAGCTCACGTGAGCCGCAACGCGCAGCGATCGCGTCGTCACGGGCAGGTATAGACGACTTTCCAGACGACGTTGCCCACGTCGTCGGCGACATACAGCGCGCCCGCCTTGTCGAGCGCGACGCCGACGGGCCGCCCGAGCGCGTGGCCATCCGCACTCAGGAAGCCGCTCAGAAAAGTCTCCGGCAGCTTCTCGGGCAGCCCGTTCGAGAACGGCACGAAAATGACCTTGTAGCCACTCAGTTCCTTGCGGTTCCACGAGCCGTGCTGACCCACAAACGCGCCGCCCCAGTAATGCTGCGGAAAACTCCTGCCGGTGTAGAACGCGAGTCCGAGCGACGCGGTGTGATTACCGAGCGCGTAGTCCGGCGTGAGCGCGCTGGCCACCTTGTCGGGCTGCTGCGGCTTCACGCGGGTATCCACATGCTGGCCGTAGTAGCTGAAGGGGAAGCCGTAGAAGCCGCCGTCTTTCACCGCCGTCATGTAGTCGGGCACGAGGTTATCGCCCAGTTCGTCGCGCTCGTTGACCGCCGCCCACAACGCGCCGCTGTCGGGCTGCCAGTCCATGCCGTTCGGATTGCGCAGGCCCGAGGCGAACACGCGCGAGCGGCCTGTCGCGAGCGTGAATTCGAGAATCAGCGCGCGGCCTTCTTCGGCCTCGACGCCGTTTTCCCCGGCGTTGCTGTTCGAGCCGACCGTCACATAGAGCCGCTCTCCGTCGCGGCTCGCCAGGACATTCTTGGTCCAGTGATGATTGATCGGTCCCGCGGGCAGATCGGCGACCTTCTCGCCGGGCGCCGCGATCTGCGTGTCGCCGGGATGATACGGAAAGCGCAGGAGCGCGTCGGTATCCGCGACGTAGAGCGAGTCGCCGACCGCCGCCATGCCGAACGGCGAGTGAAGCCCAGAGATGAACACGCTGCGGCTTTGCGCCGTGCCGCCCGCGCCGCGCAGCAGCACGATCCGGTCGGGGCTCGGCACGCCGGCGCCCGCTCGCTTCATGACGAATTTCATCACCTGCTTGCGAACCCAGCCGACAATGCCGCCGTGCTCGTCGTGCGGCTCGGGCGCATTGCTCTCGGCGACCAGCAGATCGCCGTTCGGCAACGCATATAGCCAGCGCGGATGCTCGAGCCCGCTCGCGAACGCGCTCACGGTAAAACCTTGCGGCGCGCTCGGCGTGGCCGGGTTCGCGCGCGTCTGCACGGGCGCAATATGGATGGTGGGCAGCAGCGACGTGTGCGGTGCCGGCAATTCGGGGTGCGGGCCCAAACCGGTGTCGCCGATATCCTCGGGCGTCGACGCGCATGCCGCAAGGCTCAGCAAGAGCAACGGAAGGAGCGCGGTCATGGCGCCGCGACGCGCCTTGGCGGATACGGTGTGAAGCTCATTCATCGCCTGGGTCTCGCATCGTGTGGCTCCGTGAACGTGTCTAAATCTCGCTGCGTCTGAGCAGATAATCGAGCCCGCCCACCCGATACCAGCGGTAGCCGTAAGGCTCGAGCACGACTGCATGGCGGCCGTCGTCGCTCTCCTCGCTGTGATCGTCGGAGAGCAGGTTGATGAGCCGGTTCTGGCCCGGCTCCGTGCAGCCCGAGCGGAATTTCACGGTGCAGGCCTCGGCGCCGAAGTTATGCAGGCAGAGCACCGAGTTGTTGCGCCAGTCATAACGAAGCGCGAGCACGTCGTCGCGCGAGGCGCGCAGCACGTGGAAGTCGCCCCAGCTGATTTCCGGCACCTCGCGGCGCATGCGGATCATCCGCTCCATCCAGTTCAGCAAGGAGTTCGGATCGCGCCGCTGCCCCGCCACATTGATGCGCTCGAAACCATAAGCGCCGCCCGTTATCACGCGGCACGGCGGCTTGGGGTGCTTGGTGAAGCCGCCCTGCGGTTCGGCGGACCATTGCATCGGCGTGCGCGCGCATTCGCGCTCGGGCAGGCGCAGGTCGTCGCCCATGCCGATTTCATCGCCGTAACGGAACACCGGCGTGCCGGGCAAGGTCAGCATCAGGCTGTAGGCCAGCTCCAGACGGCGGCGGTCGCCCGCGAGCATCGGCGCGAGCCGGCGGCGGATGCCGCGCTCGTAGAGCTGCATGTCTGGATCGGGCGCGAACGCGGCGAACACGGCCGCGCGTTGTTCCGGCGTCAGGCGGCCGAGGTCGAGCTCGTCGTGATTGCGCAGAAAGACGCCCCACTGCGCGGTCGGCGGACGCGGCCGCGTGGCCGTCAGCGCCTTCTTCAACGGCGCGGTGTCGCCGGTTGCGAGCGTGTAGAACGTGTTCTGGTTGAGCTGGAAATTGAACATCATCTGCAGACGCTCGCCTTCGTCGCCGAAATATTCGAGGTCCGTATTCGGCAGCACGTTGGCCTCGGCGAGGATGATCGCGTCGCCCTGGCGCCACTGCAGGAACTCGCGAAACGCGCGCAGCATGTCGTATTGCTCGACGGGTTTGCGCACCTGCGGGCCTTTCGTCGCGATCACGAAGGGCACGGCGTCCATGCGGAATCCCGACACGCCGAGCTGGATCCAGAAGCCCATGATCTTCAGCAGTTCGGCTTGCACATACGGATTCGCGGTGTTCAGATCGGGCTGGAATTCGTAGAAGCGATGGAAATACCAGCGCTTCGCTTCCTTGTCGAACGTCCATGTCGACTTCTGCACGCCGGGAAACACCACGCCGTCTTTCGCATTCGGCGGCTGCCTGTCGGACCACACATACCAGTCGCGATACGGCGAGTCAGGATCGCTGCGTGCTTCCCTGAACCACGGGTGCTGATCGGACGTGTGATTGACCACGAGGTCGATCATCACGCGCAGGCCGCGCTCGCGGCATGCATGCGTGAATTCGGAGAAGTCGCCGAGCGTGCCGTATTTCGGATCGACGTTGTAATAGTCGGAGATGTCGTAGCCATTGTCGCGGCTGGGCGAGGGCTGGAACGGCATCAGCCAGATCGTCGTCACGCCGAGCCCTTGCAGATAGTCGAGGCGGCGCAGCAGGCCCTTGAAGTCGCCCACGCCGTCGCCGTTCGCGTCCATGAACGTGCCTACCGAAAGGCAATAGACAATGGCGTTCTTGTACCAGAGATCATTGAGCATGCGATCCGCGCTTCGCGCCATAACAATCGATCGTTGAGAGGACTTGCAATGTCGGAACTGGCATGGTGGCAACGCGGCGTGATCTACCAGATCTATCCGCGCTCGTTTCAGGACAGCAACGGCGACGGCATCGGCGATCTCGCGGGCATGACCTCGCGTCTTTCGTATCTCGCCGATCTGGGCGTCGACGCAGTGTGGGTTTCCCCGATCTACCCGTCGCCCATGGCCGACTTCGGCTACGACGTTGCCGATTACTGCAACATCGACCCGATGTTCGGCAGCCTCGCCGAGTTCAAGCAATTCGTGGACCGGGCCCACGAACTGAGGCTCAAGGTGCTGCTCGACTTCGTGCCGAACCATTCGTCGGACAGGCATCCGTGGTTCGTGGAAAGCCGCTCGTCGCGCGACAATCCGAAGCGCGACTGGTACCTGTGGCGCGATCCGGCGCCCGGCGGCGGGCCGCCCAACAACTGGCTGAGCCGCATGGGCGGGTCCGCGTGGGAATGGGACGCGCATACCGGCCAGTACTACTACCACGCGTTTTTGCGCGAACAGCCGGATCTGAACTGGCGCAACCCGCACGTGCGCCGCGCAATGGACGACGTGCTGCGCTTCTGGCTCGAACGAGGCGTAGACGGCTTTCGGGTCGACGTGCTGTGGCTGCTCATCAAGGACGCGCAGTTCCGCGACAACCCGCCCAACCCGGCCTATCAGCCAGGCGAGCCCGATCATCACCGGCAATTGCAGACCTATACCGAGGACCAGCCCGAAGTGCACGACATCGTGCGCTCGATGCGCGCGACGCTCGACGAATACGGCGAGCGCGTGCTGATCGGCGAAATCTATCTGCCGGTCGCGCAACTCGTCCGGTACTACGGCGTCAACGGCGACGGCGCGGACATGCCGTTCAATTTCCAGTTGCTGAACGCGCCGTGGAATGCCGGGGAAATCGCGCGCATGATCCGCGATTACGACAGCGCGCTGCCCGCCCACGCGTGGCCGAACTGGGTGCTCGGCAATCACGACAATCGGCGCGTCGCCTCGCGCGTGGGCGCCGCGCAGGCGCGGGTGGCCGCCGTGCTGTTGCTGACGCTGCGCGGCACACCCACGCTCTATTACGGCGACGAGATCGGTATGACGGATGGCGTGATTCCGCCCGGCGAGGTGCAGGACCCGGCGGAACTGCGCCAGCCCGGCATCGGCCAGGGGCGCGATCCGGAGCGCACGCCGATGCAATGGGACGCGTCGCTGCCCAATGCCGGTTTTACAACCGGCAGGTCATGGTTACCGACGGCGACCCACACGAGCGTGCAGGCGCAGGACGGCGACGCGTCGAGCATGCTGTCGCTGTATCGGCGGCTCCTCACGTTGCGGCGCAACAATGCGGCCCTCGTGCAAGGTTCGATCGAACATGTCGCCGCTTCTGGCGACGTGCTGACTTACGAGCGCCACTGCCGTAATCAGCGCTTTTTCATTGCGCTGAACATGGGTCGAGCGGATGCCGAGGTGCAGTCGCCTGCGGGCACTGTGCTGTTGTCGACGGTGCCTGGCCGCGACGGCCAGCCGCTCGTGGAAGGCGCGAACCGTCTCGCGGGCTGCGAGGCGCTGATCGCGTCCATCTGAGCGCTATGCGCCGCTTGCCGCGAGCGCCTCTTCGGCGCCCTTCGGCAGCACGACTCTGAAAGTCGAGCCCTGGCCGACTTCCGAGCGCACCTCGATGCGCCCGCCCTGCTTCCTGACGATGCCATACGAGATCGACAGGCCGAGCCCGGTGCCCGTGCCGACCGGCTTCGTCGTGAAGAACGGATCGAAGATGCGGTCGCGATGTTCCGGCCTGATGCCCTGCCCGGTGTCCTCCACCTCGACCCACACGCTGGTGTCGTCGTGGCCGGTGCGCACGGTGATATGGCCGTGCCCCTCGATGGATTGCGCGGCGTTCATCAGCAGATTCATGAAGACCTGATTGAGCTGCGACGGAATGCATTCGAGCTCGGGAATCGCGCCGAACTCGCGCTTGAGCTCCGCCTTGTATTTCAACTCGTTCCAGACGATGTTGATCGTCGTATCCAGATTGCTCTCCAGATTGGCCCACTGCTTCTCCGCCTTGTCGACATGCGAGAAGTCCTTCAGGCCCTGGACGATGCGCTTGACCCGCTGCAGGCCTTCCACGGATTCGGAGAGCAGCGCCGGTATGTCGGTGCGCAGATAATCGATGTCGATCTCGCGCTTCAATGCGGCCAACGTCGCCCGCGATTCCGCAATCAGCTCGGCCTCCGTGCGCTCGTAGGCGGCAAGCGCGGTCAACAGATCCGCGACATAGCGTTGCAGCGTGCCGAGGTTGGCATTCACGAAGCCCACGGGATTATTGATTTCATGCGCGACGCCCGCCGCGAGCTGACCAATCGAGGCGAGCTTCTCCGACTGCAGCAACTGGCTGTGCGCCTGCGCGAGTTCGTTGATGAGCGCCTCCTGACGCGCCTTTTCTTCACGCAGCGCGGCATAGGCGCGGGCGAGTTCGCGCCGGTCGGCCTGGAACTGCTCGACGGCGCGCGCCATTTCGCCGATCTCGTCGCGGCCCTGCGCGACACGCGACGCGTCCTGTCCGCGCACCGCATCGCCGCTGCGCAGATTGCTGCTGACCACTTCGAGCCGCGCGAGCACATGTTTGCCGAGAAACGCATGCGCGACGAGCCACGCGAACAGCAGGCTCACGGCAACGAGGCCCGTAATCCAGCGCTCGTTGCGCGCGGAGGTATCGGCGAGCCGTTGCACGGCCTGTTGAAATTCCTCGGTGCATCGGTCCGATTGAAGCTGCGCCGACGCCACCATCGCGCTTGCCTGCTGACGCAAGCCTTCGCTGAAGGTCTCGCGCGACGCGCGGCTAGCCGGATCGCCTTGCGCGGCCGCGGCGCTCGCGCTTGCCGGGTTCGACGCGTGAGCAAGGGCTGCACGCAGATCGCTCTCGCGCAACTGCGCGACGATGTTCACCGTGTTGCGAAACAACTGGCTTGCCTGAGGAAGGTCGAGCACGCTCACGTCGTCGTTGGCGGCGGCGAGTCTGTCCGACAGACGGTCGAAGATTTCCAGCTGCCGCACGATGTCGGCATAGCTCGCGCGCATCGCATCGAGCGAATCGGCGCCCGCGAGCCGTGCCGATTCGCGCTCGATCAGCAAGGTGTGCTGCACCAAAGTATCAGCGGCCTGCATGCGCGTGAGTTCGCCGGTGGCCAGCACGCGCGTCTCGTGCGTCGCCACGCGCAGCGTGTAGACGGCGGTCAGGCCGCCCGTCGCGATCAGCAAGGCGAGCACGACCGTGGCCAGCGTGAACTGCCAGCGCAACGAGCGCGGCAACAGCTTCAGGCGTGTCGCGGCGAGGCGCATGCGCGGGCTCCCGGTGAATTCGTCGGCGCGGTTAGATGGGTCATGGGGGTCATGGCGGTCATCGCTTCCAGATGCCGCGGTAGACGTTGCGATAGCCGTTGCCGGGATCGAACTGCCCCTGCAATCCGCCGTCGAACCGGATGTTCGCCGCCGTCACCAGATGAACCGGCGACACATAGCCCGTTACCGGCTGATGCGCGAGCAGGCGGTTCAGTTCGTCGACCAGTTGCCAGCCCTGCAAATTGAGCGGCTCCGCGACGGTGCCGGTCTGGAAAGTGCCTGCCTGAATGCGCAGAAAAGCCGCTGCGCTTCCGTCACCGGCGGACAGCATGCTCACGCTGTGGTTCTGGCCGCCGGCGCGCGTGAGCGCGGGCGCGGCGTAGTCGAAGTAGATGTCGTTGATGGCAAGCGCGTAGTTCCAGCGTTTGCCGTACTGCGCGGCAAGTTCGTCGGTGAGCGCGGGCATCTGCTCGGCGCTCTTCGATATCGCGACGTCGCGCACCGCGAGCAGGCGGCAATCGCGGCACGCGCGAATCACGTCGAGCATCGCCTCGGTCTTGGCTCTCGCGATCTGAAAGTTTCCGTCGGTCAACACGACGACGCCCGCGCGCCCGCCGGACTGGATCACGGCGGCCATGGCCGTGATCCGCGCGACGTCGAGCGGATTCGTCGACACGTTCATCGCCACTGGACCGTTCGCCATCGCGCCCGCCACGGGGCCGACATGCCAGCCGACGAGCGGAATGCGGCGCGCGGCGAACGGCAGCAAGTCAGTTTGCATCTCTGCGGCGTCCACGCCGACCAGAATCGCGCCGTCCGGCTGCAAGGCGAGCGCTGCGGCAACGGCCTTGCTGCGGCCCGCCGCGGTGCCGTGTGCGTCGTATACGCGCGTGTTCCAGCCCATCGCGTTGGCGGCTTCCTTGATGCCTTTGGCGACGCCCAGCACGCCGCCGTTGCGCAAGTCCTCGCTGATGATGGCAATCGTCGCGCCGGGCACCGCCGCCGGCCCGGACCGGGGGCCGTTCCAGCGCGACGCGGGTTCGCTCGCGCCATCCACGGCGCGCTGCATTGCGGCGAGATCGAGCGGCGCGTTGGCCGCCGCGCGGTTGGCGGATTGCGGTGCGATCTGCCCGCACACCGGGCGGATGCCCAGGCCGCAGAGCACGAGCAGCGCGGCCGCGAGCCCAAGGCGTGTCTGCATGAATCCTCCCGATAGGCCGAACAATGTGCCTCGCGTGCGGCCGGACGATTGGCGCTCCGGCAATCCGGCGCTCCAACACTTCCGCGCGACGCGAGATGTTCCTCTTCCTCGTGTTTACGGCGGATTCGCGTGCCGCTTGATACACGGCGCATTACGGGAAACCCTCGGATTGGGCGAAGCCGCGCTCGCACACCGGCTCGCCGTATGCGTTTTGAGCCAGGGTAAATACCGCTCCGCGCCGGCGCCTTGCGCTCCGTTAATTCACTCATGGCAGCGACGCCGGACCGGACGCACGAGCGCTCACGGACCCGGCGACGAGAGCGCTGCCTGCTTTGTCATTTCACGGGCCCCTTCGGTGAAAACCAATCTGTCGGAAGCTATTGTCGAGCGGGTGAATTGCGGTGTCTTCACCGTGGATCGCGAGCTGCGCATTCTGACGTGGAACCGCTTCATGCATTCGCATAGCGGACGTTCCGCCGAATCCGTGGTCGGCCAGCTTCTGCTCGACGCTTTTCCCGAGTTGCCGCGGCAGTGGCTGAGCCGCAAGATCGAGGGCGTGTTCGTGCTCGGCACGCCGGCTTACTCGTCGTGGGAGCATCGCCCGTATCTGTTTCGCTTCGAGCATTCGCGCCCGATCACCGGCACGATCGACGCGATGCGCCAGAATTGCAGCTTCATCCCCATCGAAGACGACCACGGCGAGGTCGTCGCGGTGGGCGTCGCGATTGTCGACACGACCGACGTCTGCATCGCCTACGGCGAGCTTCAGGACCGCGAGAAGGCGGTCACCAGCGCGCTCGCCGAATTAACCGTGCGCAACGAGCAGTTGACGTCGCTCAACGAAGCGCTCGCGCATGCGCATCAGCAATTGCTGCAATCGGAGAAGCTCGCCGCGATCGGTCAGCTCGCGGCGGGCGTCGCGCATGAGATCAACAATCCGGTCGGCTTCGTGCTGTCGAATCTCAACACGCTCGACGGCTACGTGAAGACGCTGATCCGCTATGCCGCCGATGTCGAGCGCATGGTGAGCGAAGCCGCGCCGGCGTTGCAGAAGAACATGCAGGCACTCGCGCAACAGGCCGATCTGGAGTACCTGCTCGGCGACGCGCCGACGCTCGTGCACGAATCGAAGGAAGGACTCGCGCGCGTGCGCACCATCGTGGTCGATCTGCGCGACTTTTCGCGCGTGGACAGCACCCATGTGTGGGAGCTCGCAGACATTCATCGCTGCATCGAGTCGACGCTCAACATCGTCCATAACGAGGTGAAGTACTGCGCCCACCTCGTGCGCGAATATGCGGAGATACCGTTCGTGCGCTGCATTCCGTCGCAGATCAGCCAGGTGGTGCTCAATCTCGTCGTCAACGCGGCGCAGGCGTACGGCAATCATCACGACCAGCACGGCGCGCCGCGCGGCACGATCACGGTGCGCACCGGCATGGACGCGGCCGCTCCGTCGAACGTGTGGTTCGAAGTTGCCGATGCGGGCTGCGGCATCCCGCCTGAACATCTGAAACGTATTTTCGACCCGTTCTTTACGACGAAGCCGGTTGGCCAGGGCACCGGCCTCGGTCTGTCGGTGACCTATGGGATCGTGAACGCGCACCGCGGCACGATCTCCGTCGTCAGCACCGTCGGCGAGGGCACGACGTTCCGCGTGACGCTGCCTGTCGACGGAACCCTGCTTGAAGAAACCAGCCAACCCGAAGCGCTTGCGCAAAACGGTTCTCTGGATGCAATCGCGTTGCCGGCACAATCGCCGGCGGCCACATGAGGTAAAGCCATGCCATTGCCCGTACTTGTTGTCGACGACTCGACACTCGCCCGAAAACTTTTGATCCGCTCGCTGCCCGAGGAATGGGACGTCGAGATCACCCAGGCCTCGGATGGCGCCGCCGCGCTGGAGCTGTATCGCGCCGGCAAGGGCGCCGTGATTTTTCTCGACCTGACGATGCCCGTCATGAACGGCTTTCAGGTGCTCGAAGCGATCCAGCACGAAGGCCTCGACACGTTTGTGATCGTCGTGTCGGCGGACGTGCAGTGCGGCGCCGTCGAACGCGCGAAGGCATTGGGCGCGATCGGCTTCATTTCCAAGCCCGTTTCCCCCGAAGCGATCCTGCCGATTCTCGCGGAGTACGGTCTCCATGAATGAACAGTCTCTCAACGAAGACCAGCGCGACGCCCTGCAGGAAATCTGCAACGTTGGCATGGGCAAGGCCGCCGCGGCGCTCGCCAGACTGCTGGGTGCATTCGTCACGCTTTCGGTGCCCGACATCCGGCTCGTCGGCGTCGAACAGCTGCGCGTCGCGCTGGGCGCGCAGGACGACAGCGAATTGCGGCCCGTGCGCCAGGCGTTTCAGTCCGACATTTCCGGCGAGGCAATCGTGCTCGTCGGCAAGGACGGTCAGCGCGAATTGCAACAACTGATGGGGCACGACGTCGGCGAACCGGATACGGAAGTGGAAGTGTTGTGCGACATCACCAATCTGCTGGTGGGCGCCTGCGTGCAGAGCGTGTTCGAGCAGCTCGGGCGGCACATCTGCTTCTCGCAGCCCACGCTTTTGCCGCTCGCGGGCAAGACGCACGACGCCTTGCTGCCCGGCGGCCGGTGGGACCTCGCGCTGTTGCTGGAGATCCATTTCACGCTCGAGCAAGGCGGCTTCGGCGCACGCATGGTGCTGCTGTTGCCCGATGCGGCGATCCGCGGCATGAAGGAAGCGCTCGATCATTTTCTCGAAGCACTGTGATGCGGGCCGACGCGCTGCGACCGTCACGCGACATCAATCACGAGGTTAATCATGTCTGAGCTTCAGGCAACCGGCATTCCGACCGAACTCGCTGCAACGGCACCGGCCGCCTCCCTGGACGCCGCCGATGCAGCGCCCGCCGCCGTCCCGACGCTGCTGCTGGTGGACGACGAGCCGGGCGTCATCTCGTCGCTCAAACGCCTGCTGCGCCCGATGAAGTACGACGTGCTGAGCGCGAACAGCGGCGCCGAGGCGCTGGCGCTGCTCGAATCGGCGAGTGTCGACGTGATCATTTCCGACATGCGCATGCCCAACATGGACGGTGCGGAGTTTCTCTCGCGCTCGCGCACCGTGACGCCCGACGCGATCCGCATTCTGCTCACGGGCTATTCGGAAGTGGATGCGGTCGTGCGCGCGGTCAACGAAGGCCACGTCTATCACTATCTGCACAAACCGTGGGACGACCAGGACCTGCTGCTGACGATCCAGCGCGCGCTCGAACAGCTCGCGCTGCAACGCAAGGCGGAACGGCTCACCGCGCTGTTGCAGGAGCAGAACGAAAAGCTCTCGTCGTTCAACATGGAGCTCGAACGCGAGGTCCATGCGCGCACCGAGGAAATCCGTCAAACGGTGATGTTTCTCGAAGGCGCGCAGCAGGACCTGAAAAACAACTTTCTCACGATGGTGAAGGTCTGCGCGAACATGGTCGAAATGCGCTGCGGGCTGCCGGGCCATTCCGCGCGTATCGGCGAGACGGCCAGACAACTCGGCGCCGCGCTCGGTCTGAGCGACTACGCATGCAATGAACTGCTGATGGCCGGCCTGCTGCACGGCATCGGCAAACTCTTTTTGCCCGATGCGTTGCTGAAGACGCCCGTTGCGAAGCTGCAGCCGCAGGAAGCGAAGCTCTATCAGCTTCATCCGCTGCATGGGCAGATGGCGCTCACGCCGGTGTCGCAATTGAGCGGCGTGCAGACCATGATCCGCCACCAGTATGAGCGATACGACGGGCGCGGCACGCCCGATGGACTCATCGGCGGATTGATTCCGCTCGGCGCGCGCGTGCTGGCTCTCGCGCGGGACGCGGAAGACCTGCGCATCGGCGTCATCGCGCCGCAAAAGATGAACGACGCGCAGATCATCTCGACCGTGCGCGCGCAAAGTGGAATTCGCTACGATCCCGCGATCGCGGAGAAGTACATCGAACTCCTGATGAAACACGCGGAACTCACACCCGAAGGCGTGCCGGACCGCGTCGACGCGTCGCATCTGAAGGAAGGCATGAAACTCGCCGACGACCTGCGCACGTCGCGCGGCACGCTGCTCATGACGAAGGGCAAAGTGCTTTCCGCCGATCAGGTCGCGCAGATTCGCCGCTATGAGATCCACGAGGGTGAGCCGTTCGTGATTCTGGTCGAGCGCGCGGCGGATGCGCGCAAGGCGGAAGCGGCCTGATCTGCCCCGATCAGGCGGCTCAGGCGGCCCACGCGCAGGGCGTTCTCATCAACCTCAATTGCGACTTGCGCGGCACAGCGCGGCTGCCGCAAAGCCGGCTGCGAGCGCGCTGTACACGTAGAACATCGAGCGCTTCGACAGGTGTGCTTCGAAGCCGGGCGTGAGGCGGCTCGGCACCGCGTGATAGTCGACGGTATAGGCCACGGCTGCGGTCGTCGCCGCGCTCGCGACGATTTCCGCCACGCCCGCACGGCGTCTTACACGACACTGCCAGCGGTCCAGCAGTCCTTCGAACAGCACGCCCCAAAAAACCGCCGCCGCCTGATTGATCGCGAGGCCCGTCAGCGTAAAGCGCGCGCTTGGGCAGGTCTCGCTGAATGCGCGGCGCGGCCACAGGCAATGAGTGACCGCGTTCAGCGGCGCATACGGCGTGCTGCCGTCGGCGCGCGCCCGCGCGGCTGCCATGGCGGCCGCGGCGCTGCCTGCCGCTGTGCCCGAGATCGTCGCGCGGCATAAGAGGTTGACGATGCGGTTCATCAGCTTGCTCCCGTTCCGTGCGCCGAGTCGTCCAGGCCGTGACCGGCTTTTTTCTCGACCAGATAGCAGCCCCGCTCCACGCCGTCGCGCAACGCCTCCGCGTGTGTCGCCCATTCCGGCGTGACTGGTTCCACGTCCGGCAGCGCGAACGGTTTGCCGTCGACAGACGCGTCGATCCGTGCGACCCAGGCGCCGCGGTCGTTCTGCTTCGCACTCACGACAATGTCCACGCCGCGATGCGTGACGCGCATCGTGCCGTCGCTTTGCGTCTCCAGGTCCGTGCTGCGTAAATCCGTGCCTGCCATGCGTGCCTCCCGTGTTTCGCCATGTGTTGCGCGACATCCGCTTGTCGCCGGATGCCGTGTCGACGCGTCGGTATGTCGCTATGTCGGTACGTCGATTGCAGCAACGCTTGTGCCCTGAGATGGCACAGGCATTGCTCGTCGCCAGACTCAGACACGGACTCCGATTCTTCGAGCATTGACGTGAAAAGCACAGGTGACATTCTCATCGGCATCTCAGGATGGCGCTATAAAGGATGGCGCGGAACCTTCTATCCGGAAGGCCTGAAGCAGGCCACCGAACTGCGCTACGCAGCGGGCCTCATGCAGACGATCGAAATCAACGGCACGCACTACAGCCTGCAATCGCTCGACAGCTGGCACCACTGGTACGACGAGACGCCGCCCGGTTTCGTGTTCAGCGTGAAAGGCGCGCGTTACCTCACGCATCTCTTGCGCTTTCGCGACGAGACGGCCACCGTTGCGTGCGCGAATTTTTTCGCGCAGGGACTTCTGGCGCTGAAAGAAAAGCTCGGGCCGATACTGTGGCAATTCCCGCCTTCGCTGCGTTTCGACCCGGCGCACATGGAGCGTTTCCTGAGCCTGTTGCCGCGCGACACCGAAGCGGCGCTCGCACTCGCCGAACAGCACGACCGGCGCGTGAAGACGCCCTACCTCCAGATCGACCGCAAGCGCAAGTTGCGTCACGCGGTGGAGGTGCGTCATGAGAGTTTCGTCGATCCCGCGTTTGTGAAACTGCTGCGCCGTCACAAGGTCGCGCTCGTCGTGTCGGATTCGACCGAAGCATGGCCGCAATTCGAGGATCTGAGCGCGGGCTTCGTCTACATGCGGCTGCACGGCACGGAAACCAAATATTCGGGCGAATACTCCGATGCCTCCTTGGAACGATGGGCGCGCAGAATCGAGGCATGGAGCCGAGGCTCGCAGCCCGCCGATGCGCGGCTCGCAGCGCCCGACCTGCAACCCCCTCGCGCGCAAACACGCGACGTGTACTGCTATTTCGACAACGACGCCAAAACCAACGCGCCGTTCGACGCACAAAGATTGATGGAACGCCTCGGACTGCGCGCCCACGAGGCGGCCGCCTGATAGACGTTCACCTGCGTCCTACTTGCGCCGCTGCGCCAGTTTCTTCGCGTCCTGCAGCGCGGCGACGATCGCCGCATACGCGCGGTGGCGCGTCTCGGGATCGGGTGCGCGCAAAGCAAACGACGGGTGGTACGTTGCAACCACCAGACGGTCGCCGTGTTCGATGACCTTGCCGATCGCATCCTGCAAGCGCGATTTCGGATCTTCCAGCACCGCCTTCAGCGCAGTCGCCCCCAGGGCGACGATCACCTGTGCGCCCACGCTTTCAAGCTCCTGATCGAGCCAGTAGCGGCAGGCATCCACCTCGCGCTGCGCCGGGGTTTTATGCATGCGGCGCTTACCGCGCGGCGTCCATTTGAAATGCTTCACGGCGTTGGTCACGTACACATCCTTGCGGCCGACGCCTGCTTCGACGAGCGCATCGTCGAGCAAAGCGCCCGCCGGCCCCACGAAAGGCAGACCTTGCAGGTCCTCCTTGTCGCCGGGCTGTTCGCCGAGCATCATGATCGGCGCGCGACGCGGACCGGCGCCGGGCACGCCCTGCGTCGCGTTGGCCCAGAGCGGACAGCGGCGGCAATCGTCGAGCGTCGCGGGTTGCTGGTCGGGGTCGACCTCGGGCTGCGCCGGGGTCTCGCCTTCTGTCTGCGATGTGGGCTTCGAAGTGCCCTTCGACGCGCGCTTCGATGTGTGCTTCGTGGTGGCCATGGTTCGTCGCGTTGCGCTTTGCCTTGCGTTGCGGTGCGGCATACGGTAGTGATCTAGCCACAGCAAGCCGCGTTCCGTTGCAACGGCGACAGCGACATCGCGACCAGGCGCGCAATGTGCTTAAGCACTAGTCCGCTGATCGTCTCGCGATCAGGGCGCCATGCACGCGCCTTTGTCCCGTCGAGCCGCTATCGGCAGTCCATCGGGGCGCACGGTAAATTTTTCACGGCGGGTGACCGGCGCCAGAGCCGAAATCGCAAGGAGAAACAAGGAGAAAAACGATGACCCTGCTTATCTATCTCGTCGGATGGATTATTTTTATCGGCGGCGTGGCTTGGGGATTGACGGCGCTGCACGTCGCACAGCACATCATCGCGATAGTCGCGGTCATTCTGTTCGGTATCGCCGTTATCACCGGTGCGACGCGAGCGCGGAATCGGGACCGGTCGTAGCGCGATGCGCCCGCCTTCGCGCGAGCGACGCGAGCACGCGGGCGAGCCGCCGTGTGTGGATGGCAAGCAGTCCCCACTTTGAGTTGACGATCTGCGTGGTCCATGCGGTCGTCGCCTCGCCGCGCGCCCAATACGACTTGAAGCGCTCCGCGCCCACGCCGAAGTCGAGATCGAAGCCGTTCTCGAACGCCCACTTCACGCATTGCTCGACCGCGATGAGGCCCGGACAGCAGCGGCCATAGTACGGATCGTAGCCCGCGAAAATCGCGCTTGCCCACGGATTCCCCACACTGACGATGATGCCCGCGACCGGCGCGTCGTCGAGCGTGACGACAATCAGCCGCGCCATCGACGGCACGTCGCGCGAATGGATCAGCTTGCCGAGAAACCGCTCGAACTCCGGCGAATCGAGCCATACACTGCGTTTGCCGACCCGGTCGCTCCAGCTGCGCTTGCAGTTGAACATCCATTCGATCAGGGACGCGGTCTCCCGCTCTTCGGCTGGATCGACCACACGCACGGCAACCGTGCCTTCCTTCGCGAGCCGTTTGACAAAAGTGCCGGGGCGTTTGCCGAACAGCGTGCCAAGCGAACGGCAATACTCGTCCCATGTGCCCTGCCCGCGTAATCGCGCGGCCGACGCCTGATGCGCTTCTGCAAACAGCACGTGCCGTTCGCGCGAAACCAGCGTGTAAAGGTGAAGCGTCTCGCGAACATAAGGCATGTGAATGAAGTCCGCGCCGCAGCGCCGGCGTGCCGTGTGCCATGCGCCCTCGATCAACGCGGCGGCCGACGCATCGTCCGCGACGAGCACGCTCGTGTAGTCGCCGCCTTCGGGCCCGAGCGGCACGAGGTAAGTCCATAGCGCGCGCTTGACGGCTTCGAGCGGCCAGATCATCACGAGTTGCCCGTCATCGCGGCAGACAATGCATCTGAGCAGACGTCCGTGAGGCTTCGACACGTGGTCCCAGGCGAGCCATCCATAACTGAACGACTGATAGTAGTGACCTTGCGCGCGCGTCCACAATGCGTCCCATTCGGGCTGCAGCGCGCGAAACTGCGCTTCGTCGGTGATGACGTCATAGCGCCGGGCGCGATGTGTTGTCTTGTTCATACCATCTCACAGGGTGCCGATCCGCTTGCCGCTTGCTGGCGTCCGTTGCCGGGTCGCCGGGTCGCCGTCATATCGGTAGATGTCCGACGCAGGCGTAACGGATCCCCCGGCTTCGCGCAGGTGTGACGAGCATGCACCGGGCGCATCGCGGTGTGTGTGCGCGGCCGCACGCTTGACGGCGCATGCGGGCGGCGTGACCGACGCGGCGGCTCACGCCATTTCTGTCTTCCTGCTAAGAATCGGCTAAATGCTTGGTTGCTCCGCGCGCGTGCCATGCCGTACCGTTGCCGGATTGCGCCCTGCGCGTTTGAATTCGGAGAACCCATGTCCGCATCTTTACCGCACGACCATCCGCCGCACGCAGCGAGCCTTGCCGACGCCGCGCAGCTTTTCGACGACAGTGCGCTGACGCGCCGTTTCGCGCCCGTCTTCGCGCGCATCGCGCAAGGCGCGGTGCATCGCGAGCGGCATCGGGAGCTTGCCTACGATCCCGTCGAATGGCTGCGCGAAGCCGGCTATACGAAGCTGCGCGTGCCCACCGAATACGGCGGCGAAGGCGTCGCGCTCAGCGAGTTTCTCGCGCTCGTCACGCGTCTGGGCGAAGCGGACTCGAACCTGCCGCAGATCTTGCGCGTGCATGGCGGCTTCATTGAATCGCTGCTGGAAAATGGCGACGACGCCCTGCGCGACCGATGGCTCACGCGCATCGCGCAAGGACAGATCATCGGCGGCGCGGTGGCCGAGCGCACTGCGGGCACGAACAACAGCGTGCGTCTTGTCGAAGCGGACGGCGCATGGCACCTGCACGGAGAGAAGTACTACACCACCGGCACACTCTACGCGGACTGGGTCGACGTGACCGCGCACGACGGACAGAGCGACGTGCGCGTGCTCGTCAGGACGGATGCGCCGGGGCTTGCACGTATCGACGACTGGGACGGCTTCGGCCAGCGCCTGACAGGCAGCGGCACCGCGCGTTTCAATGGCGTGCCGGTGGCGCGCGAGAACGTGTACCGCCGCTACGACGCATCGGCGCCGCGCCGCAACAGCGTGCTCACGTCGTATTACCAGGCGCTGCACGTCGCGAATCTCGCGGGCATCAGCCGTGCGGCGCTGCGCGATGCCGTGGCCTTCACGCAGGCGAAGACAAGAACGTTCGGTGTACCAGGAGAATCCCGTCCGCGCGACAACCCGCTCGTGCAACGCGTGATCGGCCGGCTTGCGAGCCTCGCTTATTCGACGCAAAGCATCAGCGCATCGCTCGCGCGTGCGATAGACGAGGTACTAGTTGCGCGTCAGCACGGCCGCACGACCGAAGAAACCTATTTTCGCCTCGACATCCAGACCTTTCAGGCGCAGCAGATCGTCATCGAGCAGACGCTCGAGGCCGCCACGCTGCTGTTCGAGGTGGGCGGCGCTTCGACAACCAGCGAATCGCGGCGCTTCGACCGCTACTGGCGCAATGCGCGCGTCCTCGCGTCGCACAATCCGGCCATCATTCGCGAGGCCGCCATCGGCGACTTCTATCTGAACGGCACGCCGCACAACGAGCGTTTCGGCATCGCGCAGCCGGCGGTCGCGGCAGCCTGAGACGCGCGCCGCCAGGCGGCGCCTTCATGTGGCACAGTAGCGTCAGTGCACGCGCATGGCGCGCGGCATACCACTGCCCGGACGAGCCCCATGAAGAATCTGCCCGCCTACGAGCCGCCCGTCGACGAACAGCAGCTTCTGCTGAAATGGATCCGGCGCGCGCGCGAATCCCAGATGAGCCATTACGACATGGCCGACCTGCTGTCCGCGCGCGACCGCCAGATGGGCTGGCTCGTCACGGTGCTGGCCGCGTTCGTGGGGACGGCTGTGTTCGCGTCGCTGAACTCGAGCGCCGTGTCGTTTGAAATCAGGATTGTCGTCGGGCTCGTGAGCGTGGTCGCCGCGGTCTCGTCGGCGCTGCAAACGTATCTGCGGTATGCCGAGCGCGCCGAAAAACATCGCGCCGCAGGCGCGCGTTACGGCGCGGTGCGGCGGCGGCTCGAATCGGTTTTCGCGGGCGACCCGGATGCGCGCGACGGCCATTATCTGACCGCCATTCGCGACGAACTGGACCGGCTCGCGCAAGACTCGCCGAATGTGCCGCCGCGCAACTTTTATCGCACGCAGCGCGCGTTATCGACCGATCCCCGCCGCGGCAGCGACGCGTGAGCAACGTATCGGCGCTATCTCTCAAGCATCCAGATCGGTCGCATCGACGCCCAGTTCGGCGGCCATGCGCCGCACCACCGCCTGCAGCCGGCCGACTTCGTCCGCGAGTCTTTTTTGCTCGGCTTTCAAGGCCTCGAAGGTGGAAAGCGGCACGGTTTCGTCCGCGCCGCCGCCTGACTGCGCGAACTCGCTCATGTTCACTTCGCCGCACAGCAAATGCATCCAGCGATGTTCGCGCTCGCCAGGCGTGCGAGGCAGTTTGACCACCCGCGGCGGATCGTTGGCGGCGAGTTCGTCGAGAAACGCCTCGACCGACGAGATGTCGGCAAAACCATGCAGCCGTGCGCTGTTCAGACGCAACTCCGCCGCCGTCTGCGGGCCGCGCAGCAGCAAGGTGGTCAGCAACGCGGCAGACTGACTCGGCAGACCCAGCACACGATTCATGTTGTGCTCGAAACGCGGCACGCGGCTGCTGCTGCCTTCCATGACGAGGCTTAAGCGTTTGAGACCATCGAGCGCGGTGAGCACTTCGGCTTCCGTCGCGTTCATGACCGGCGAGCGGCCCGTCTTCTGATTGCAGCCCAACGTCAGTGCGTTCAGCGAAAGCGGATAACTGTCGGGCACGGTGTGCTGTTTTTCGACGAGCACGCCGAGCACGCGGCCCTCGAGCAAGGTCAACGCGCGGATCGAGGGGCGGGAGGGAACATCGGGAGTCGAATTCATGGAATGGCGCGGATGAGCCGCTGTGATCGTCAATGAAACGCCTGACCATCGCTCAGCGAGGCGGCACTTTTCTGGTTGTGGGCACTATGATAAACGGGCGTCGCGCTCGCGGCAGCATCAATCGCTGCGGCGCATGCGGCCTGTGAGACGGCACGGCTGCCGCCAGAAAACACTTGCCCGAACGATTTTTGCCCGGTATCGTCGTGGCGTTCTGCAACGCAGCGCGGGAGAGATCGCCGGAGTCACGGCGACGCCGACGGAGCAACCGCCCCGGAAACTCTCAGGCAAAAGGACCGCGCAGCCGGAACATCTGGAGAGCGGCGTCGTGCGCGCCCACCGAAGGGGATTCCCACATGCGGCAAGAGCCTTTGCTCACAGCGCCGGGAAGAAACTCTCAGGTACAGGGACAGATGGGGCATCGGCACCGGTTTCGAAAGAAATCGAACCCGGTGATGCTCAACCCACTCTGGACCATGTCATGTCACGAATCGCCATTATCGGCGCCGGCATTACCGGCGTCACGACCGCTCACGCCCTCGCGCAGCGCGGCCACCACGTCACCGTGTTCGAACGCCACCGCTACGCGGCCATGGAAACCTCGTTTGCCAACGGCGGCCAGCTTTCCGCGAGCAACGCGGAAGTCTGGAACAGCGCGGCCACCGTGCTGAAAGGCCTGCGCTGGATGCTCACGCGCGACGCCCCGCTGCTCGTCAACCCGGTGCCGAGCTGGCACAAGTACTCGTGGATGGGCGAGTTCCTGCGGCAGATTCCGCACTATCGTGCGAATACGGTCGAGACCGTGCGGCTTGCCATTGCCGCGCGCGAGCATCTTTTTTCGATTGCCGAGCGCGAAGGTATCGACTTCGATCTGGAGCGGCGCGGCATTCTGCACGTGTACAAAACGCGCAGGGAGTTCGACGCGGCGGCGAAAGTCAATTCGCTGCTGCGCGAAGGCGGGTTGGACCGCAGTGCGGTGACGTCGAGTGAATTGCAGCGGCTCGAGCCCACGTTGCACGGTGAGTTTTACGGCGGTTTCTTCACGCCGTCGGATTCGACGGGCGACATCCACAAGTTCACACGCGGTCTCGCGGATGCCTGCGTGCGCCACGGCGTGCAGTTCCATTACGACGCGGAGATCGCGTCGATCGAGCAGTCCTGCAAAGAACGCTTCTCGCTGACCGTCAATCTGGAGGACGACACGCAGCGTTTCGCCTTCGAAAGGATCGTGGTGTGCGCGGGCGTGAAAAGCCGCGATTTTGCGGCGATGCTCGGCGACCACGTGAACGTCTATCCGGTCAAAGGCTACTCGATCACCGTCTGTCTCGACGATGAAACCAGCCAGGCGCGTGCGCCGTGGGTCAGCCTGCTCGACGACAGCGCGAAGATCGTGACGAGCCGGCTCGGCGCGGACCGCTTTCGCGTGGCGGGCACCGCGGAGATCAACGGCTTTAACCGCGACATCCGCTCCGACCGGATTACACCGCTCGTCGACTGGACGCGCCGCCATTTTCCGGAGGTGTCGACCGCGCGCGTGATTCCGTGGGCGGGCTTGCGTCCCATGCTGCCGAGCATGCTGCCGAAGGTGGGGCGCGGCAAGCGGCGCGGCGTGTTCTATAACACCGGACATGGCCATCTGGGCTGGACCCTCTCCGCGGCGACCGCGCAGGCTGTGGCGGGTGCGATCCAGTAGCCGGCCGCTGCGAGGAAAGACGCGGCGTCTGCTAATGTAGTGTCGTGTGCGGTCGCCTGCGGTTGTGTTACCGTCGGACCCGCGTCTTCCTGAACTCGACAACGTCATGGCTCATTCGCGCTTTGCCGCGCCGCAGGGCGAGGCCCCAGGCTACGCCCACGGCGCGCGTCTTTCCGACGCGCACATCGCCGCCGAGGCAATGCGGCGTCTCGCATGGGACGCCGCCGTTCCCGCGCGCACGATCGCGGTCGACGTGCATGACGGCCGCATCACGCTTCACGGCGAACTGGCGCGGCCTGCGCAAAGGCTCGCCGCGCTCGAAGACGTGACGCGGCTCTTCGGCGTAACGGGCGTGTGCGATCGGCTGGTGGTGAAGGTCGTCTGAGCGCTCGCCTGCACAACGCACGGGCCCACGGGTGGGACAACGCCCGGGCAATCACCGTGCTTCACCCACGCAGCAAAGCACCACGCAGCAAAGCGCGGCAATGCCGCGCGATCTGTTTCTCCTCTTGCGTGTGGAGCGCCCTCACCTTGCCCGACGCGTCGCCTTCGCGAAGGCCCAGAAAATCCAGACCTTCGCAGATGCGCTTGCGAATCTCCGCGCTGTGCTCGCCGATGCCGCCGGTAAACATCAGCAGATCGATGCCGCCGAGCAAAGCCGCATAGCCGCCGATGGTCTTGCGCACCGCGGTCGCAAAGGCGTCCAGTGCCAGCGAAGCGTGCTCGTCGCCCGCCGCCGCGCGTTGTTCGAGCGCCTGCATGTCGCTTTCGCCGTCGGCGTAACCGGCGAGGCCGCTCTGCCGGTTCAGCAGCGTTTCGAGCGCGTCTGCATCGAGCTTCTCCACGCGCAGCAGGTACAGCAGCACGCCCGGATCGAGGTCGCCGCAGCGCGTTCCCATGGGCACGCCGCCCGTCGGCGTCATGCCCATCGACGTATCGACCGATCGGCCGTCGCGCAATGCGCACACGCTCGAACCGTTGCCGAGATGAGCGAACACGGCACGCGGCGGCAGCGCCGCCCCTAATTGCGTGACGAGCGATTCGTACGACAGCCCGTGAAACCCGTAGCGGATCACGCCGGCATCCGCGTAGCGTCGCGGCAACGCAAGCTGCGCCGCGCGCGGCGGCAGCGTGGCATGAAACGCCGTGTCGAAACAGGCAAAGTGCGCGGCGTCCGCGAAGATCGACTGCGCTTCATCGATCAGCGCAAGCGCCGGCGGAATGTGCAGCGGCGCGAAATGCACGGCATCCTGGAGGCGCTGGCGGACCTCGGGCGTGAGGCGCTGATGCGTTCGCAGATGCGGCCCGCCATGCACCACGCGGTGGCCGACCGCCGCCGGTTGCGCATGATGCTGCGCGCCAAGCACGGCCGAGAGCTCCTGCAACGCATCGGTTTGCGACTCGAGCACGTGCTGCTCGTTCACCAGCACGCGGCCGTCCGGCGCCTTGATGCGCAGGCTGCCGTCGCCGCGGCCAATGCCTTCAGCGCTGCCCTCCAGCAACAGCGACTCGTCGTCACCGGCAGGCGCAAAGAGCCCGAACTTCAAAGACGACGATCCGCTGTTGAGCACCAGAATGGTTGGCGGCGAAGCGCCGTGCTGCATGTTCATGACGGACCTCGCTCAGTCTTGCCACGTCCAGTTGCGGATTTCTTCCTTGTCGATGCCTTCGGCATGCGCATAGGCGAGATGCTCGATGATCTGCCCGCGCAGCCACTCCTTCGTGTGATCGCCGACGCCACGCAGCCTCGGCACGCGATCGATCACGTCGATGGCGAGCGAAAAGCGGTCCACCTGATTGATGATCGCGAGCTCCAGCGGTGTGTTGATGTTGCCCTTCTCGTGATAGCCGTGCACGTGCAGATTGTCGTGATTGGTCCGACTGTAGGTCAGTTTGTGAACCAGCGACGCGTAAGAGTGAAAATTGAAAATCACCGGTTTGCTGGTCGTGAAGAGCGAATCGAAGTCGCGGCCCGACAGACCATGCGGATGCGCGTGCTCGGGCATCAGCCGGAAGAGATCGACCACATTCACGAAACGGATCTTCAGGTCCGGGAAGCGCGCCTTGAGGATCTGCACGGCGGCGAGCGCCTCCATTGTCGCGATGTCGCCGGCGCACGCCATCACCACGTCAGGCTCGGCGCCCTGATCGGTCGACGCCCAGTCCCAGATCCCGATGCCCTTCGTGCAATGCGTGACGGCGGCCTCCATGTCCAGATACTGCAGATGCGGCTGTTTGTCCGACACGATCACGTTCACGTAATCGCGCGAACGCAGACAGTGATCGGCTACGCTCAGCAGACAGTTGGTGTCGGGCGGCAGATAAATGCGCACCACGTCCGGGCTCTTGTTGGTCACCACATCCAGAAAGCCGGGATCCTGATGCGTGAAGCCATTGTGATCCTGCCGCCAGACGAGCGACGTGATAAGCAGATTGATGGACGGCACCGGCTGACGCCAGCGCAGTTCGCGCTTCGCTTTTTCGAGCCACTTGGCGTGCTGGTTGAACATCGAATCGATCACGTGCACGAACGCTTCGTAAGTCGCGAAGAGGCCGTGGCGGCCCGTCAGCACATAGCCTTCGAACCAGCCTTCCAGCGTGTGTTCGCTGAGCATTTCCATCACGCGTCCGTCGGCCGACAGCGCGCCGCCGTCGGCGTCGTTGGGCTGGGCGTCGGCGAGCCAGGTCTTGCCCGATACCTCGTAAATCGCCGTCAGCTTGTTGCTGGCGGTCTCGTCGGGGCCGAACACGCGGAAGTTGCTCATGTTCCTGCGCATCACGTCGCGCAAAAACTTGCCGAGTACCTGAGTGGGCGACGAATACGCGGACGCATGCTGCTTCACCTCGACTGCGTAGTCGCGGAACGCCGGCATGTCGAGCATCTTGCACAGCACGCCGCCGTTCGCGTGCGGATTCGCGCTGATGCGGCGTTCGCCCAGTGGCGCAAGTTCGCGCAACGCCTCGACGAGCCGGCCATTTTCGTCGAACAGCGACTCGGGCTCGTAACTGCGCAGCCACGCCTCGACCAGTTTCAGGCTCTCGCGGTTGGTCGCCGGATCGGCAATCGGCACCTGATGCGCTCGCCATGAGCCTTCCACCTTGTGACCGTCCACTTCCTTCGGGCCGGTCCAGCCTTTTGGCGAACGCAGCACGATCATCGGCCAGCGCGGCCGCGTGGCGTCGTGGTTGGCGCGCGCGTGCTGCTGGATCGTGCGGATTTCGCCGATGCACTGTTCGAGCGTCGCCGCCATCTGCTGATGCATGGTGGCCGGATCGTCGCCTTCGACGAAATACGGTTTGTGGCCGTAACCGGTGAGCAGCGCTTCGAGTTCCTCGCGCGGAATGCGCGCGAGCAGCGTCGGATTGGCGATCTTGTAACCGTTCAGATGCAGCACCGGCAGTACCGCGCCGTCGCGCACCGGGTTCAGGAACTTGTTCGAATGCCACGAGGTGGCGAGCGGCCCGGTTTCGGCCTCGCCGTCGCCGATCATCACCGCGACGATCAGATCCGGGTTGTCGAACGCCGCGCCATAGCCGTGCGACAGGCTGTAGCCGAGTTCGCCGCCTTCATGAATCGAGCCCGGCGTTTCCGGCGTGCAATGCGAGCCGATGCCGCCGGGAAACGAAAATTGCCGGAAAAAGCGCCGCATGCCGGCCTCGTCTTCGCTGCGGTCGGGATAGATTTCCGAGTAATGTCCTTCCAGATAGCAGTTGGCCAGCGTGGCAGGCGCGCCGTGCCCTGGTCCCGAAATGTAAATCACGTTCAGGTCCAGCTTCTTGATGAGGCGGTTCAGGTGCACGAGCAGAAAGCTTTGGCCGGGGTCCGAGCCCCAGTGCCCGAGGAGACGGTTCTTGATGTGTTCGGGCTTCAGCGGTTCGCGCAGCAGCGGGTTGTCGCGCAGATAGATCATGCCGGCCGACAGGTAGTTGCACGCGCGCCAGTACCGATCCATTCTCTGCAGCGTGTCGGGGTCTAAAGTGTGCGGCGGGGCGGGACGGGAGATTGCTTCAGCCATGGCGTCGCTCCTCGTAAGGACTATCAGGCAGGTTGGCGGGCGTTGCGAAGCGTGCGCCGGTGAGCGTCATGCGCACGGCATGAGAGAGATGCAGCGAAAGGCGCTGTGCGGATGCTTCACGTGCCGGGTTCGGCAACGGGCATTGAGCGCCGGTCGTCAGCCATGTGACCGGATGCACGCATCATGGTTCGGAACCGCGCTGGAAAGTTTGATCTCGCTCAGGCATTGCCGGCGTCGCGCGCGCTGGAGCAAGTCCTACGCCAGGCGCGCTGCACAGATGCGGCGAAACGCTTAAGCTTTGCAGAATTCCTGCGCGTGCGTCGTTACCTGACTCGTTGCGCCGCTTGTGCCCTACTGGTTGCCCTGCTGGTTGCGCTGTTCGTGGCCCTACTCGTCCTTAACCCTACACATTGATCATGTCCACATCCAACCGTCTGAAAGCGCCACTCGTTCTGCTTCTCACGCTCGTGCTGCTGTGTGCCGGCGTGGCCGTGCTGGTCGGCGTGTTCGGGCTGCTCGTGAAGCTGTTCGGCCACGCCTGAGGGGGCGCGCCGCGCGCGTGCGCGCGTCGCCGGTACAAACTGTGTATGCTGCCGGCGTTCATGCGCCGAGCTGCGCCGCATCCTCGCAAGGAGATTGCATTGACGAATTCCGCCGACTCTTCCCCGCCTTCGGGGCAAGCCATCGACCCGCAACTGCTCGAACTCGCGCAGCAGGTATTCGATCTGGCGCGCCGCGGCGATGCCGCGATGCTCGCCGCCGTGATCGAAAAAGGCGTGCCGCCGAATCTGCGCAACGAGAACGGCGACAGCCTTCTGATGCTCGCCAGCTACCACGGTCACGTGGATGCCGTGCGCACGCTGCTGGAACGCGGCGCCGACCCCGACCTGCGCAACAACAACGGCCAGACGCCGATTGCAGGCGCGGCGTTCAAAGGCTTTGAGGGCGTGGTCGACACGCTGCTCGCGCATGGCGCGGATGTGGAAGGCGCGTCGCCCGACGGGCGCACCGCGCTGATGGTGGCCGCCATGTTCAACCGCACCGCCATCATGGACCTGCTGATTGCGCACGGCGCGAAGCCGGACGCGCGCGACGCCGCGGGCGCGAGCGCACTCGACGCGGCCGGCCGGATGGGCGCGGCCGACGCGCAGGCAAAGCTGCGCGACGCCTAGGGCTTGCCGGACAGCAGCGCTTTCACGTCGAACTGCGCGAGGTCGCCGATCCGCTCGATGCTCACGTCCGCGGGGGGATTGCTCAAGATCTCCTTCGGATCGAGCGCGTAATGGCCCTGACGCGGGAATACCGTGGTCAGCCTGCCGCCCCAGGCTTTCTTCATGGCCGTGAGAATCCGCAGCTTGTCGTCGACCATCACATAGTGGCGCGCCGGGTAGCATTCCATCACCTGGTCGAGCATCAGCTCCTTGTGAATGTAGATCAGCACCCGGCCCCCGACTTCTTCCCACAAGCCCGAACGCGCGACCTTACGCGGCTGGAACACCACGTCGCCGTCGGACAGGATCACCGTGGGTCCGTACTGGCCGACGTGGCGCAATGCGTCGAGCGCGCCGGGATAAAGCCGGTTCGCAAACGGATAGTCGATCAGAAACGACGACATCAATAACAGGCGCGTGTCCCGCGGATGCTCGGTGCGATAGCGCTGCAACGCGCCGAGATAGTCTGCATAGCCGAGCTCGCTGCGCAACTGCTCGAAAATTTCCCAGTAGCGCGTGCTGTTGTCGGTGCCGAACTCGCGCATCATATGCGCGCGCAGGTCCGACAGCACATGATCGTTGTCGAGCAAGGTGTTGTCGCAATCGAACAGGAAGACGACGTCGTGCGGCGTGGTTCCGTTGGCTTCTGCGGCTGGCATGTCCGGCTCCCTGAATGGGCTGTACTGTGCTTTGGGGCGAGGCGAAGGGACGCCGGGCGATCGGCGCGATCAGCTTGCGACCGATCAGCCCTGCGGGTTTTAGGGCGATTCGGCCGGCTTCTCGGCATGGCCGCCGAAGTCGTGGCGCATGGCCGACAGCACGCGGTTCGCGAAGTCCGCTTCGCCGCGCGAACTGAAACGCCCGAACAGCGCCGCGCTCAGCACCGGCGCGGGCACGCCTTCGTCGATGGCCGCGGCCATGGTCCAGCGCCCTTCGCCCGAGTCGGATACGCGGCCTGCGTAGCTCCTAAGATCTGCGTCGCCCGCGAGCGTGCCCGCGATCAGGTCCAGGAGCCACGAGCCGATCACGCTGCCGCGCCGCCAGACTTCGGCGATATCGGCCAGATTGAGATCGTATTGATAGAACTCGGGACGGCGCAGCGGCGAAGTCTCGGCGTCCGCGTCGCGCGCGTGCCTGCCGGCGTCGGCGTGACGCAGAATGTTGAGACCCTCGGCATACGCGGCCATCAAGCCGTACTCGATGCCGTTATGGACCATCTTGACGAAGTGCCCGGCGCCGAGCGGCCCGCAATGCAGAAAACCCTGCTCCGCGGTGCTGGCGCCCGCCGTGCGTCCTGGCGTGGCGGGCGCGGCGGCTGCGCCCGGCGCGAGCGTCGAAAAAATCGGCTCGAGCCGTTGCACCACGTCGGCCTCGCCGCCGATCATCAGGCAATAGCCGCGCTCGCGTCCCGCGACGCCGCCGCTCGTGCCGACATCCACGTAATGCAGCTTGCGTTCGGCCAGCTCGGCGCCGCGGCGAATGTCGTCGTGATAATAGGAATTGCCGCCGTCGATCACGATGTCACCCGGTTCGAGCAGCGGCACGAGTTTTTCCAGCGTGCCGTCGACCACCGCGGCGGGTACCATCAGCCAGACCGCGCGCGGCTTGTCGAGTTTGGCGACGAGGTCTTCCAGCGACGAGGCGCCCGCCACGCCCTCCTGCGCGAGCCGCTCCACGGCGGCGGGCTGCACGTCGTAGACAATGCACTGCTGAGCGCCCTTCGTCAGGCGCCGGACCATGTCGGCACCCATGCGTCCCAATCCAATCATGCCTAGCTGCATTTCACCGCTCCCGAAAGTGCCACGTGATGCTGGCTGGTTTCATTCAGATGCCGATACCGCGTTCACTACCGACCGCCGGGCGACGCGAGCGCGCCATGCGCCACGCGCCGTGTGCCGTGTGCACAGGCGCAGGAAGCGCGCTCTGATAACCGTCTGACGACGGCTCCGACAACCGCGCTGGCAACCGCTTGGGTAACCGCGCTGAGAACCGCTTTGGCAACCGCGCTGAGAACCGCTTTGGCAACCGCGCTGACAACAATACGCCTCTCTGGAGAGGTTGTACGCGAGCTAAAGTTCCGCACGCCGGATCCGTTCAGCTCGCTGCAAGCCTGCGCCAGTCGCAGATCATGCGCTGCGGCTGGATCAAAGCTCACGCCCTCCACGCAGCGCGCGCCGCGCCTGAAGCCTGCCATATTGCGTACTCGCAAAGCGCCGCACGGCTCGCCACATGAGCGGATAGCGGTAGCCCGGCACGGCAAACAGGACGAGCGCAGCCAGCGCGAGCAGGCCGCAGAATAGAAACGTGCCGCGATAGCTGAACGCCTGCACCAGCAATCCCGACAACACGCCCGACAGAATGGAGCCGACCCGCGCCGCATTGAAGAACAGCGCCGTGGCCCGCCCGGGCGCGTGCGGCATGAGGTCCTGCACATACGTCATGCCGAGGCACGAGGTCACGGCGACCACGAACGCGTTGAGCATCTGCATGGGAATCAGCACATGCACATTGCCCGCGAGCGACATGCCCACGAAATACGCGGCGTGAACCGCGGCGCAGGCCGCAAGCCAGTTCGGCTTATGCAGCTTCGACGATTTCGCGCCGAGCGCGAGCATCATCGGAATCTCGGACAAGGCGCCGAGCCCGAGCATGACGGAAACGTCGAGATGCGTGCCGTCAAGACCGTGCACGATGTAGAGCGGCAGCACGATCATCGTGGCGTTCGCGGCGAGCCCGAGCAAGGTCAGCGCCGCGACCGCGCGGCCGATATCGTTCGCCGAAGCCACGCCGGGCAGATCCTCATGCGCATCGGGACCGGGCTCCCTGAGCGGCGGCACGGTGATCGACGCCGACGGCTCGGACGCGGTGTCCTCCACCGTATGGTCGCCGAGATGGCCTTGCGGCTCGCGCATGCGCCAGACAATGGCGGCGCACGCCGCGAAGCTCGCGGCCGCGAACAGGAAAAGCCCGGTGAAGCTGGTCGCCGCGAGCACGAGCGCGCCCACCGACGGCCCGAACACCCACGCCGCCGAGAGAATGGTGCGCAGCGTCGCGCTGGCAAATACACGCTCGGCCGCGTCCGGCACGGGCAGCGCGGCGCGGCTGAACGAAAACACCATCGAAATGGCCGAGCCGCCCGCACCGATAAACACAATGCCGACGACGAGCAGCAGCCGGTAATCGCGCACCACGCATAACCCGAGGTAGCCAAGCGCGGCGAGCACGAGCGCGACGAGCAAGAGCGGCCGGTGCCGGCCGCTTGCATCGCTCCAGCGGCCGGCGAAGGTGCTCGCGAGCACACCGCTCGCGGCGATCAACGTCATGAAGACACCGAGCCGGAACGGCGTCATGCCGGCGCGTTCGACGCCGAAGAGCGACAGATACGGAGCAGTGAACGACATGGCCACACCGAGCATCAGCGTGGCGGCGGCAAGCGGCTTGAAGCCGGGAATGTGCAGCAGACCAAAAAAACGTGAGTTTTTCAACACGGGCGGCTGTGGGCTCAGGAGAAGCGAGGCTGCGCGGCGCGGCGCGCGGGGCAAGCTTCGTGGCGGGATTGAACGGGGCATTATCGACCGGGTGTGCGGCCGCGTAAAGGCGGGGGGGTGTATCCCAAATTTATGGCCTTTTTTACAGCGACGGGGATTGCAAATGACAGGCGCGCAAGGGCCGCACCAAAGATCACTGCTCGCATGCGCCGCACCCGCCCCTCGAACCAATAGCTGGTACTCTTATCAAACTAACGTGCAGCGCGCCTTTGCGGCCGCGCACGCACGAATTCACAAACACTCGGTGCCCAACCCGATCCGTAGCGGAGCATGCATGGCAACCCGGACAGCCTATTCCACCCACGCCCCGTCACGAGCCGAAGTCGACGCGTTGCCCGGCGCAACCGTCCTCGAGTTCGGCACGGACTGGTGCGGCTACTGCCAGGGCGCGCAGCCGTCCATCGCGAAAGCGTTCGAGGCCCATGCGGGCATACGGCATCTGAAAATCGAGGACGGCCCCGGCCGGCCGCTTGGCCGCTCGTTCAGGGTCAAACTCTGGCCCACGCTGGTTTTCATGCGCGACGGCGCGGAAGTGGCGCGCGTGGTGCGCCCCACCAGCGTCGAGCAGATCACGGACGCGTTCGCGTCGCTCTGACCGCACCGAGCGCTTCCATCATGAAGCAAGCCATCCATCACCTGAGCGTCAAGGCCCGCGCGCGTGGCCTCGTCGAATTCACCGACGAAGCCCGCCGTTTCGTCGCAGCGCAGCACATCGAAACCGGCTTGCTGACGCTGTTTTGCCGTCACACGTCGGCATCGTTGCTGATTCAGGAAAACGCGGCCCCGTCGGTCCAGCGCGACCTGGAGCGCTACTTTGCAACGCTTGCACCCGAAGACGAGCAACGCTACGAGCACAACGCCGAAGGTCCCGACGACATGCCCGCGCATCTGCGCACCGCGTTGACCCAGGTGCAATTGAGCGTGCCCGTCGAACATGGGCAGATGGTGCTCGGCACATGGCAGGGTCTGTATCTGTTCGAGCATCGGCGTCATACGCAGCATCGCGACATCGTGTTGCATCTGATCGGCGAATAGGCCGAACCCGCAGCGTCGGAGCGCGCGTCGCGAGCGCAGGTTTTCTTCCGCAACCGGAACAAAGGGAGTGCATCTCATGGACACCCGCAGCGAACTGCAAGCCACCGTCGACGCCATGGTTCAACCCGGCAAGGGTCTCCTCGCCGCCGACGAAAGCGGCCCCACCATCGCGAAACGCTTCAAGAGCATCGGCATCGAGTCGACAGAAGAGAATCGCCGCGCCTATCGCAACCTGCTGCTCACCACCCCCGGTCTCGGCGAATTCGTGAGCGGCGTCATTCTCTATCAGGAAACGCTCGGCCAGAAAGCCGACGACGGTACGCCGTTTCCCGAACTCGCCGCGAAAAACGGCATCGTGCCCGGCATCAAGGTCGACCTCGGCAAGATTCCGCTCGCTCATGCTCCCGGCGATGAAATCACAGAAGGCCTGGACGGCCTTGCGCGCCGCTTCGTCGATTACAAGCAGCAAGGCGCGCGCTTCGCGAAGTGGCGCGCGGTATACAACATCGCGGCCAATCTGCCGAGCCGTCTCGCGATTGAAGCCAACGCCGACTCGCTCGCCCGCTATGCGGCGATCTCGCAGGAAGCCGGCATCGTGCCGATTGTCGAACCCGAAGTGCTGATGGATGGCGATCACACCATCGAGCGCAGTGCCGAAGTCACCGAAGCGGTCCTGCATGAGGTGTTTCATGCGTTGCACCGGCATCGCGTGGTGCTCGAACACATCCTGCTCAAACCGAGCATGGTGCTCGCCGGTTCGGAAAACGCGCGGCAATCGTCGACCGCGGATATCGCCGCCTACACGCTGCGGATTCTGAAACGCACCGTGCCCTCGGCGGTGCCCGGCCTCGTCTTTCTATCTGGCGGGCAATCGCCTGAAGAAGCGACCGCCAATCTCGACGCGATGAATCGCCTCGGACCGCTGCCCTGGAACCTGAGCTTCTCGTATGGTCGCGCGCTGCAGGAGCCGCCGTTGCAAGCGTGGCGAGGCGCGGCCGGCAACGTCAAGGAAGCGCAGCAGGCCCTGCTCAAACGCGCGCGCCTGAACAGCGCCGCGGCGCTCGGCAATTACGACGCAGCGCAGGAAAACAGCTAGCGTCAACGTAGAAAACGCAAAAACGAAAACACCAGCTGCGGTGTTCGTGAGGCGCCCACCGCGCCTCACTCCCACACCGTTCGCCGCAAATGTGGGCAAACGACAGGCGCCTTACTGGCCCTTCGTGTCGCTGCTCGCGTCGGCGCCGGGCATATTGGTCGTGTCGGTTGCGGGCTTCATTTTCTTCGACTTCGACGAATGCTTCTTCATCTTCGAATGCGACATCGAGCTGGAACCCTGCATGTCGCCGCCCTCGCGCGTCGATGCATTGGCGTTCGTACTCGGGTCGTTGCCGGCCGGGCCGCCGCCGCCACCGCCCGTGCCTTGGGCCATCGCAAGCGAGGACGCCGCGAGCAGTGTGGATACGAGCAATGCCTTCTTGATCTTCATGACTGTTCTCCTGTCGGGATGAAAGCGGAATAGAAGCGGATCGAGCGCGCAGGCGAACCTGCGTGCGCATGCCTCGTCAGGAGTCCAGCAAGGGGTGTGCCGCGCCATTGAAAATCGGTGTCATTGCAGAGATGCGTTGCGCGTGCGCATTGCTCATGCTCGTTGCTCACGCGCATTGCTCAAGATTCACAGGCAACGAGTGCATGCAGTTCGGCGATATTGAACGGCTTGGCCAATATCGCCACGCCGAGACGCCGGGCGCGTTCGAGTTCATCGGCGTAACCGGTCATCAAGGCGATTTTCTGCGAAGGCCAGGTACTGCGTACCTTTTCCGCGAGGTCGATGCCGTTCAGCTTGCCCGGCATCTGGATGTCCGACAGCACGAGTTCGAAACGCTCGCCGCCGGTGAGGACGTCGAACGCCTGATCGGCGGTGGGCTCGTGCCGCACCTCGCAACCGAAGGTCTGCAGCACCGCTGCGACGCCGGCCGCGACATCTTCGTTGTCTTCCACCAGCAGCACCATGCCGGTGTGCCGCAGCGCCGACTGCTCGGCCACCTCTTCTGCCGCGGCCTCCTTCTGCCGGCGTTCGCGATAACGCGGCAGATAGAGGCGCACCGTCGTGCCGCTGCCCTGCACGCTGTCGATTTTCGCCGTACCGCCCGCCTGTTCGCACATCGAGAGCACCTGCGCCAGCCCGAGACCCGCGCCGGATCCGCTCAGTTTGGTGGTAAAAAGCGGCTCGAACGCGCGCCGCGCGACCGATTCGGGCATGCCCTCGCCATCGTCGGAACAGGCGATCAGCACGTATTCGCCGTCGGGCAGCAGCGTGTCGCTGCCCACCAGCCGGTTGTTCTGGCAGCGGATTACAAAGCGTCCGCCGCGCGGCATGGCATCGCGTGCATTAACCGCGAGGTTCATGATCGCGAGTTCGAGGTCGGTTGGATCGGCAAGCACTGGCCAGACATCGTCGACGATACTCAGCGCGAGCTCGATATGATCGCCAAGCGCCGCTTCGATGAGCGGCGCGGCGCCGGGCATCCATTTCCTGAGGTCGATCGGCTCCTGTTTGAGCGGCTGTTTCTTCGCGACACTCAAAAGACGCCGCGTCAGCGACTCCGCCGTCGCAGTGGCGCGCTGCACCGCGGTCATTTCCTTTTCGAGGTTGTTAAAGCGCTTAAGACGCGCCAACTCGATGTTCGCGGATACGACCATTAACAGGTTATTGAAATCGTGCGCGACGTTGGCAACCAGATTGCCGAGCGCACCCATGCGCTGCAATTGCCGGCTCGAAGCTTCCGCCGAGAGCCGCATCGCGACCTCGCCCTGCCAGCGTTCCCACGCAACCCGTTCGCCGTCCAGTTGACGCAGCGAATACAGCACCAGTATCCAGATTGCGATGCAGGGCACCGCCGTCAATGCGGCAATCACGATGAAATGCCGCCGCCACGCGTCGACGATCGCGCCGGTTGCATAGGCGCTCGACACGTACAGCGGGTAATCGCCGACGCGCCTGAACGCGACGAGCCGCTCCACACCGTCTACCGGCGATTTGACGCGCACATGCCCCGACCACTGCTTGTCGCGCAAAGCCGCGGCGAAAGCGTTCGCCGCGGGCGCCTTCACGCCTCCGGGCCACGGCGGATAGCGCACCAGCAGATTGCCGTCCGCCCGATAAAGCGCGAGCGCAAGCGACGTGTCGCCGTTCGTCAACTCGCGGTAAAAGCGTGAGAAGTACTCGCTGCGCAACGCGACCGACACGACGCCGAGGAACGTGCCACCCTCGCCGATTCGTCCTATGGCGGTGTTGAACACATTGGTCTGCGAAAGCGTGCCGAGCATCGGCAGCGAGAAGTACGGATGCGGGCGCATGGCACGCGCGGCGAGAAAGTCCTCGCGTTCGCTCATGGAGATGGCCGGCGCGGGATAAGCGCGGCTCGACACCAGCAGGTCGCCGTTCGCGCCGATCAGGTAGATGGACGCCACTTGCGGAAAGTCTCCGCCAATCTCGCGCAACTGCCGGTTCAACTCCGACGCATGCGCGCGAATCTGCGCGTCATCCTCCGTGCCGATCAATTCGACGATGCGCGACGCCATCTGCTGATTAAGGTCGAGCACCTTGACTGCCTGCTCTTCGGTCACGCGCACGAGCCGATCGATGACATCATTCGAATCGGCAATTCGCCGCTGGTAATCGAAGTAGCCATAACCGGCGAGACAGGCGAGCGGGAAAAGAATCGACACGGCGAGCACGACAAGAAGCATCCGCCGCGTCGCCGAAAAGTTGCGCGACGGCATGGGGAAATCGACTGCGACTCTCTCCGCACGCTGCACGGCCTACGTCTCCACTCAAAGTTCATACAAGTCAGTGAACTGGTCGCACGTATCGTGCCCTGCTGGTCGTGCGCTAATTCCTTACCCGGAATCTACCGCACTTTTCCGCCATGCACATAGCGACGCGCGAACCCACCACAATCTTCCGCGCAGCTGCGTTTCGCCAACGCTCGGGCACACGAATTGCTGCTCCAGAAGAACTCCCGCGCGCATCGCCGCATTGCATCGCCCCGCGGCTTCAGTACGTCGAGCGCTCTTGATCACTCCGGGAAATGCGCATGCCCCTCACTACCCGACGCGTCGCCCAGCTTTCGCAATTGCGCGAAGACCGTGCCGAGCGCGTCATCGTGGACGACCACAAGATTCTCCTGATCCGCGACGGCGATACCGTGCGTGCCTATTCCGCCGACTGCCCGCACGCCGGCGGGCCACTCGAAGAAGGCGCGCTCTGCCGCGGCCGCATCATTTGCCCCTGGCACAAAGGCACCTTCGACGCCGCCACCGGAAAAGTGCTGGAGCCGCCGCCGCTTGTGCCGCTCGAACGCTACACGGTGATCGTCGACGGCGACGACATCATGGTCAGCTCTGAGAAGCTGCCCGGCGAAACCGAGCCTGCGCGCACGCCGGAACCGCACTTCGCCGTGATCGGCGCAGGGGCCGCCGGCGCAGCGGCGTGCGCCGCGCTGCGCGAATACGGCTTCACGGGCCGCGTGACGCTGATCGGCGATGAACCGCACGCGCCCTACGACCGCACTTCGCTGAGCAAATTCGTCCCTTCCGCCGAGATGCCTGCCGACGACGTACCGCCCCTCCTCACGCCCGACTGGTACGAGCGCCACGGCGTGGAGCGGATCGTCGCGAAGGTCGCGCGGCTTGACGTGCCGGCACGAACGATCCACTTCGACACCGGCGGCGAGCTCACTTACAACACGGCATTGCTCGCCACCGGCAGCGCGCCGCGTGTGCCGCGTATTCCCGGCTGCGAGCTGAGCGGCGTGCACGTGTTGCGCAACCTCGACGACGCCGCGGCCATCGTCGAGGCCCTCGGCGACGGCTCGGCCGACGGCCTCATGCAAGGCGCCGCGTCGACGCAAGTGGCCATTCTCGGCAGCAGTTTCATCGGACTGGAGACGGCGGCCGCGCTGCGCAAACGCGGCGTGCAGGTCAGTATGATTTCGCCGGATAAGGTGCCTTTCGAAAAGCAGTTCGGCGAGCGTGTCGGCAGCATGTTTCGCGAGCTGCACGAGCGCAATGGCGTCAGGTTTCATCTGCAAGCCAGGGTCGCCTCGCTCGAAGGCGAAGAAGGCAACGTGCATGAGGTGATGCTGGAAAGCGGCGAGCATATTGCCGCCGACCTCGTACTGTTAGGCACAGGCGTTGCGCCCGCGACGGGTTTTGTCGAAGGTTTGCCGCTGCAGCAGGACGGCGGCGTGATCGTGAACGCAGGCATGCAGGCCGCGCCGGGGCTTTACGCGGCGGGAGACATTGCGGTGTTTCCGCTGCGCGAAAACGAGGAGCCCGTGCGGATCGAACATTGGCGCGTCGCGCAGCAACAGGCGCGCATCGCGGCTCAAAACATGTGCGGCGCGCGTAACCGCTACAACGCCGTGCCGTTTTTCTGGACCTATCACTTCGGCAAGAACTTCGAGTACCTCGGCCATGCGAGCGAGTGGGACGAGCTAGTCCTCGACGGCGATTTCGAGCAGCACGATTTTGCTGCGCTCTATATGAAGGACGACAGGGTCGCTGCCGTGCTCGCGTGCAATCGCGACGCTCAAACCGCGCATCTGGTCGATGCAATGCGACGCGAGCCGCTCACGCGGGCGCAGGCATTGCGGATTGTCGGGCGCGACTCGTGCGACGGCGCTGATTGGAATCCACCATGAAGGACACCGCCATCGTTCAACTCTACACGTCGATGTAAAAAGCACCCCATGTGGACCGCGCGAATCGCGAGCCGCTTTGCGCATCACATCTGTTAGTGAAAGGAGAAGCCTCATGCCAGAATCGAAGGAACAACATCCGAATGCCGACAAGACCGAGAAGCAGATCGACAAGCAGGTTGAAGACACGTTTCCGGCCAGCGACCCGCCTTCCACCGGCGGCACCACGAAAATCGTGACCGACGACGAAGACAGTGCATCCGAAGGCGAGGCCACTGGCAAATAGCCGCCGCCGCTCACTCGCAAAACGCCCGGACCGCGCACGCGCCGGGCGTTTTGCCGTGCACTTGTTGCTAGCGTTAAGCGCTTGCCGCGGCCAACGGCTCGGCACTCGTTCCCGTGCAGCACAGATGGCACGCGGCGAGCATTTCCTGCAACGAGGTCACGTAGCACTCGGCGCCCATGGCGTTTTGCAGATCGACGCTCCACTTCTCCAGATCTTCCGGGGCCCACAGTCCGACGATAATCGACACTTTCGGCAAGCGCGCGTGAATACGCCGGACCATATAGCGCAAATGCGAAGGAATGCCGTCTATTTGCAAGTAGACGAGGCAGACAAGCGCGACATCGTCGGCGTCCATCTGATCGATTGATGCACGCGAGGCTGCTTCGTGCGGCACTGCGCGCGCCGTGAAGCCATGTTTGCCGAGCAACTGCAGCACAATGGTCGTGGCGAGCGGATCCAGTGGGCCGCGGCCCGGTATGCACAGCACGCGTTGATTCGCAGCGCGCGGCATCGGCCGAGATATGTCCAGCGCGCGCACGGCGGCGGGCTCGGACGCAGGCTCCGGCGCTTCGTCATCGGCTTTGTGCGCGCTATTTTCCGCTCGCTCGTCGGCGTCGCCGCGTGGAAGCTGGCTGGCGAACACCATGTGCGCGAGCGGCGCCGCAGGCGGTGTATTGCGCCAGGGCGCGAGCGGCCCGACGTCCGCGTTGGTGTCTTCCGCAGACGGCAGCGGCGGCTCGTCCGCATAACTGTCGAGGCCATCGACGAGATCGTTCGTGGTGGACTCGATGCGCGCAAGCTGCGCCGCCGTGACGCTGCCGCGCACCACGTCATTGGCGGCCAGTTGCAGGCCCTTGATCGTCACCTCGTCGTAGTAAGCGGCTAACGAGCGTTCGCGCAGCAGCGCTTCGGCCTGCGCGATCGCTTCGTCGGGGTCGCCCGCGAGAGCGCGTTGATAAAAGTTCTCCACCGGCGTGAGCGCGGGCTGATCGCCCAGCATGACGTCAAGAAATTCCAGACGCCTGATATGCCGGCCGAGCACGAGCAGACAGAGCGTCAACGGCGTCGACAGAATCAGGCCGATCGGCCCCCAGATCCAGCTCCAGAAAATCGCGGCGACCACGACCGAGAACGGCGAAAGCCCGGTGCTGCGGCCGTACAGCAAAGGCTCGACCACCTGTCCCACCAGCAGTTCGACTGTCACGAAGAGCGCAATGGACCAGACCGCCATGTCCCAGCCGGGACTGACCGCGGCGGCCAGCGCCGTGGCGAGCGCGCCTGCGATCCAGATACCGACATACGGCACGAGGCGCAGCAAGGCCGCGAGTATGCCCCATAGAATCGGGCTCGGCACGCCGATAAAAAACAGCCCTGCGCCGATCGCGACCCCGAGCCCCGCATTCAGGCCCAGTTGCGAGACGAAGTAGCGGCTCAGGCGCCGCGCGGCCTCGTCCATCACCATGGTCGTGCGGTGCAGATCGCGCGAGCCGAAGAGACGGATTGCGCGGTCGCGCAGATCGTCGCGCTGCAGCAGGATCACCACCATCACGACGAAGACGATGAACGCGGTCTCGAGCGGACTGATGGCCGGCGACAACACCCGGCGTGCGACTTCGAGCGGCGTCGGCACGGGCTCGCGCACTTCGACGGGCACGGCCGCGGGCGCACGGCCATCCGCCGAAGATGCATCGTGCCGCGGCTCCGGCTGCGACGGTTCGACCGTGGCACGCTGCAGTGCCTGACCCGCGGCTTTCGCAAAGCGGTCCAGTTTGCCGACAGTCAGCGTATGCGCCGCTTCCATCTTGCGCTCGATCGTCGCCTGATAACGCGGCATGCCCGCGGCGAGCTCGGTCAACTGCATCGTGATCACCGCGCCGAGCACGCCGATTACCGAGACTGACATCACCACTGCCGCGAACACTGACGCAACGTGGCCGAGCTTCAGCCGGCCCAGCGATTTCACGAGCGGCGCGACGAGAAAGCTCAGCAGAATCGCGAGCGTCATCGGAATCAGCACAGCACGCGCGAAATACAGGCACGCGACAAAGCCGGCACCGACAGCCAGCGCAATCAGCGCGTCGAGACCGAACGCGGCAGGCGGTGCGTCGATGCGGGTAGGCGGCGTGGCGCGCGGCGAGTCCTTCATGGCGCTATGTGCAGCGCGTCGTTATTTATTGTGGCGCTCCCTGTCATGCTCTCTATTTTTTGGGTTCCTCTGCAATCGGCCCGCTTTCCACGGGCGGCGCTTCCTTTTCGATTTCACTGCGGGCCTGCTCCCAGTACTCATCGGGTGTGCCCTTGGGCTCGGGCGCGTGCTCCCACAGGTAGTAAGCCCGCGTGCGAATCTGGTCTTCCTGGGAGGTCTGCTCCTGTTCCATTTGATCACCTACGCTTAAAGGTCTCGCGGATGCCGGCATGGCGAAGCCGCGCGCATCGTGATGAATGCGCGTGGCCATTGTCAGGAAAGCAAGCGATATTCCCGCTCAGGGGACAGGCGGTGCGTCGCTTTCCTCGGAGGTGAGCTGTTCTTCGAGCTTTTCGAACACGCGTTGAGTCGCGCGGCTCGGCGCTTCGAGCGCGAACAGCAGCAGCGAACGTGCGGTGACCTGATACTCGTCGCCGGCGCTGAACTGCGGCAGCTCCGCGCGCACTGGCATGTTGGTGTCGAGCAGGCAGGTCCAGCGCTCGCCCTCGGGCACGTCGGGCAATCTGAAGTTGACGACGTCGTGATGCGCGTTCAGCACGAGGAGCAGCGTCGCGTCGGACGCCGGACGGCGGATCCCGCTTGCCTGCGCGCGACCGTCGATCACGAGCCCGAAGCAGCGCATCAGCGGATCGGCCCATTGCTCGGGCGTGAGGTCGGTGCCGTCGGGCGAGAGCCAGCGCGCGTCGGTCACATCGAGCGCTTCGTTGTACTCGCCCGTAAGAAAGCGGCTGCGGCGCAGTACCGGCAAGCGGTGGCGCAGCGTCGTCAGCTTCCTGACGAACTCGGCGAGCGCGCGGCCGTCGTCGTCGATACCGTCCCAATCCACCCAGCTGATCTCGTTGTCCTGGCAATAGGCATTGTTGTTGCCCTTCTGCGTGCGGCCGAATTCGTCGCCCGCGAGGATCATCGGCGTGCCTTGCGACAGCAGCAAGGTCGCGAGGAGATTGCGTTTCTGACGCTCGCGTTGCTGCCGGATCTCGGGGTCGTCCGTTGGACCTTCGACACCCATATTCCACGATCTGTTGTCCGAGTGGCCGTCGTTGTTGTCCTCGCCGTTCGCTTCGTTGTGCTTGTCGTTATACGAAACCAGATCGTTCAGCGTGAAGCCGTCGTGCGCGGCGATAAAGTTCACGCTCGCCCACGGACGCCGTCCGCGATGGTTGAACTTGTCGCCCGATCCGGTCAGGCGCGTCGCGAGGTCCGCGACCATGCCTTCGTCGCCCTTCCAGTATGCGCGCACGGTGTCGCGAAAGCGGTCGTTCCATTCGGCCCAGCCCGGCGGAAAGCCGCCCACCTGATAGCCGCCCGGTCCGCAATCCCAAGGCTCCGCGACGAGCCGCACGCTGGAGAGCACCGGGTCCTGCCGGCAACTGTCGAGAAAACCGCCGCCCTCGTCAAAGCCATGCGGCTCGCGGCCGAGAATGGTCGCGAGGTCGAAGCGGAAACCGTCCACCTTCATTTCCGTCACCCAGTAGCGCAAGCTGTCGGTCACCATCTGCAGCACGCGTGGATGAGAGAGATTGAGCGTATTGCCCGTACCCGTATCGTTGATGTAATAGCGCGGCTCGTCGGGCATCAGCCGATAGTACGACGCATTGTCGATGCCCTTGAACGAGAGCGTCGGGCCGCGCTCGTTTCCCTCGGCGGTATGGTTGTACACCACGTCCAGAATGACTTCGAGATTCGAGTTGTGAAAGGCGTCCACCATGCCCTTGAATTCGCCGACGGATTCCGTCGACGAAGCAAAGAAGCGCGGGTCGGCCGCAAAAAAGCCAATGGTGTTGTAGCCCCAGTAGTTAGTGAGGCCCTTATCGAGCAGATAGCTGTCGTTCACGAACGTCTGGATCGGCATCAACTCGACGGAAGTCACGCCGAGGCTTTTGATGTATTCGATCACCGCTTTCTGTCCGAGCCCCGCGAAAGTGCCGCGCAGCTTCTCCGGTACTTGCGGATGGCGCTTCGTAAAGCCGCGCACATGCGTCTCGTAGAAAATCACGCGATCCCACGGCAGCGGATTGCGCTCGGGGTGACTCCATGAAAAGGTCGCGTCGACGACCTTGCACTTCGGTACGAAGGGCGCGCTGTCTCGCTCGTCGAACGAGAGGTCCGCGTCTTCCGAATCGAGCGTATAGCCGAAAATTTCCGGCGCCCATTTCAGTTCGCCGATATGCGCCTTGGCGTAGGGATCGAGCAGCAGCTTGTTCGGATTGAAGCGATGGCCGTTCTCCGGCTCGTACGGGCCATGCACGCGATATCCATATACCGCGCCGGGTTTCAGGTTCGGCACGAACACGTGCCAGACCTCGTCGGTATATTCCGGCAGTTCGATGCGCTCGATTTCATTTTGCCCCGTCTCGTCGAAGAGACAAAGCTCGACTTTCGTTGCGTGCGCCGAGAACAGCGCGAAGTTCACGCCGCTTCCGTTCCATGTCGCGCCGAGCGGAAAAGGCGTACCTTCCGCGATGCGCGACGAGTAGTGGGTCGGAGATGACATAGAGGTCCCTGTGAGGAGGATGAGCGCTCGCGCGCCTTTTTAGTGTAGGCGATATGAATATCAGGCTCGCTCGTGTAGCAATGTGCGGGCCTGGTCTCCGCCAGGCGACCCTTGGCGCGGCATGAAATTTGCGGCGACGCGTTTGAAAGCTGGCTCCAAGCGCCGCGACCGGCGCCACACATAACAAGGAGAAACATCATGCGTAGCATGCAACTTCGAACGCTGCTTGCAGCGGCGCTCGTCGCGGGTAGCCTTGCGCCGTACGGCAGCGCCTCTGCGCAAGGCGCCCCGCAGTCCATCACGGAAAAGCGCACGGACGTCGTGCAGCTCGCGAGCGGTTATCGCGCGTCGAAGCTCACGGGCGCCGACGTGTTCAACAAGAGCAAGGACACCATCGGGACGGTCGACGATCTGATCGTATCGCCAGGCAGCGACCGCAGTACATACGCGATTCTCTCGGTGGGGGGATTTCTCGGCATGGGCAAACATCTGGTTGCGGTGCCCTTCAACGATCTGCAGATCACCAACCGTCGCGTCGTGTTGCCGGAGGCGACCAAAAAGTCATTGGAAGCGCTGCCGGAATTCAAGTACGCCGATTGAGGGCGTTCTAGCCGGATGAGCGGCGCGCGAGCGCAATGCTTCGCGCGCCGCGAAACAGCTTGAGCGCAACGGGGCGCGCGCGGCTTAGGCAAACAGCTTGTCGAGCGTGATCGGCAAATCGCGCACCCGCTTGCCTGTGGCATGCCAGATCGCGTTGCTCACGGCTGCCGCGACACCCACCACGCCGATTTCACCCACGCCCTTGGCGCCGAGCGGATTGACGATATCGTCGTGCTCCTCCACGAACACCACGTCGATATCGTGAATATCCGCGTTGACGGGCATGTGGTATTCGGCGAGGTTGTGGTTCATCTGACGGCCCAGATCGTGGTCGAACTGGCCTTCCTCGTGCAGCGCCATGCTGATGCCCCACACCACACCGCCCGCCACCTGGCTCGCCGCCGTCCTGGGATTGACGATGTGCCCCGCGGCCACCGCGCTCACCACGCGTGTCACACGCACCGTGCCGAGCGCCTCGTCCACGCGCGCTTCGACGAAAATGGCCGAATGCGTGCCCATGGAGTAAGCCTGCTGTTTCTCGTGCGGCTTCACGGTCGCCTGCTCCTCGAGCTGGTCGAGGCCGGCGCGTTCCAGCAACGTGTCGACGTCGATGGCGTCCTGTGCGCCGGACCCGCACACGAGCCGTTTTCCCATGCGGCGGATGTCTTCGTGCGCAGCGCCCGCGAAACGCGCGCCGCCATATTGCCGCGCCAGTTCGACAAGGCGATTGGAAAGGCGCTTGCAAGCGGCATCGACCGCACTGCCGACTGACGACACCGTCCACGATCCGCCTTCTATCGGCGCCTTCGGCAAGCGCGTATCGCCGAGTTCGAAGACGACGTCCTGAAGCGACACGCCGAGCGCATCCGCCGCGATCTGGGTCATCGCGGTGTAGGTGCCGGTGCCGATATCCGCGGTCGAACTCGATACGGTCACGCGTCCGTCCCGCGTGAGTACCGCTCGCGCCGATGCTTCGTTCTGCATGGCATCCCACGCACCCGTCGCCATGCCCCAGCCGATCAGTTCGTTGCCCTCGCGCCGGGCGCGCGGCGCGAGCGGCCGCTTGTGCCAGCCGAAGCGTTGCGCGCCTTCGCGATAGCAGTCTCGCAAGGCCTTGCTCGAGAACGGCAGGTTCCTGTTCGCATCCCGCTCGGCGTAGTTGATGAGGCGCAGTTGCAGCGGGTCCATCCGCAAGGCTTCCGCCAGTTCGTCCATCGCGACTTCGAGCGGGAAAAGACCTTGTGCCGCGCCCGGCGCGCGCATGTCGGCGGGCGTGGGCACGTCGAGCCTCACGACCTTGTAGCCGAGCGTCACGTTCTCGCATCGGTACAGCTGGCCGGCCCAGTTCACCACCACGTCGCAGTAATCCTCGTATTGCGAGGTCTCCGACACCGCTTCGTGAATCACCGCCTGCAGGCGGCCGTCGGCGGCGGCGCCGAGCGCGACCCGCTGGATGGACTGCGGCCGATGCGCGAATGTGAACATCTGCTGGCGCGTGAGGGTCACGCGCACAGGTCGCTTCAATTCGAGCGCCGCCATGACGGCGAGCGCAAGGTGATACTGCGGTCGCAGACCCGAGCCGAACGCGCCGCCGACGAACGGCGAGACCACCTGCACCTCGTCGTCCGTCAGGCCGAACACGGCCGTCAGATACGACTTCGTATTCACCACGCCCTGGGTCTTTTCATAAACGGTCAGACGTCCCTGTTCGTCCGGCACGACCGTGCAACCATGCATTTCCATCGGATTGTGATATTCAGCCGGCGTACTGTAGAACGCATCGACGCGCGCCGCGGCGCCCGCCAACGCGCTATCGGCGTCGCCGCGCGGTTCGGGCGGCGGATCGAAGCCGCCTTTTTCCGTGGACGGCGGCTCGGCATGCATCAGCGCCTCGCCCATATCCGTCTGATGCGGGGCCGATTCATAGCGCACGTCGACAAGCGATGCCGCATGACGCGCGAGTTCAAGCGACTCCGCGAGCACGAGCGCGACCGGCTGGCCGCTGTACCACACACGGTCGTCCCAGAGGGGCCTCAGTGGGCTTCCGCCGGGCGCGACCTTGTCCTTGTAGGGCTTGTCCTCGCGAGGCAGCTGTGGGCGGTTCTGATAGGTCAGCACATGCAGCACACCGGGCAACGCGAGGGCCGCGGATGAGTCGATCGACACGATGCGTCCCGCCGCGATCGTGCTCGATACCACGAAGCCATACGTGAGTCCGCTGGCGGGGAAATCGGCGGCGTATTGCGCGGCGCCGGTCACTTTCAGTCTGCCGTCGACACGCTTGTGCGGCACGCCGCGCGCCCGCAAAGCCGGCAATGTCTCAGTGCGGTTCATCGCGCCGGCTCCTTCAGTGAACGTTGCGCTGCCATGGCGAAGGCACGCTCGATGGCGCGCGCGGTCAATTCGATCTTGAATGCGTTGCCGCGGCGGCCACGCGCTTCGCGCAGCAGGTCAGTGGCAAAATCGCGTACCGTGTCGACGGTGAGCGGCTTGCCGCGCAGCGACGCCTCAGCGTCGGCGTTGCGCCACGGTTTGTGCGCGACGCCGCCAAGCGCGCAATGCGCATTGACGATCGTGTCGCCGTCGAGTTCGAGCCCAAGCGCGACCGATACGAGAGCGAAGGCATACGACGCCCTGTCGCGCACTTTCACGTAAGCGTGATGTTCCGCAAAGCCCTGCTTCGGCAATTCGACCGCAGTAATCAGTTCGTCTTCGCGCACGTTCGTGTCGAGGTGCGGCGTGTCGCCCGGCAAGCGGTGAAATTCGGCGAACGGCAGCACGCGCGAGCCCTCAGGACCGCACAGATGAACCGTTGCATCGAGCGCCGCTAATGCGACGCACATGTCGGATGGATGCACGGCGATGCAGTGTTCGCTTGCGCCGAGAATCGCGTGCATGCGATTCACGCCTTCCATTGCCGGACAGCCGGTGCCGGGCTCGCGCTTGTTGCAGCGCGTGCCGGCATCGTAGAAATAAAGGCAGCGTGTGCGTTGCAGTAGATTGCCGCCGACGCTCGCCACGTTGCGAATCTGCGGCGACGCACCGGCGAGGATCGCTTTCGCCAGCAACGGGTAACGCGCGCCGATGGTGGCATCGTAGGCGGCGGCGCTGTTCGTCACGAGCGCGCCGATTTTCAGGCCGCCTGTCGCCGTCGGCTCGATCTGCCTGAGCGGCAAACCGTTGATGTCGATGACAAGCTGCGGATGCGCAACATTTTCGCGCCACAGGTCCACGAGATTGGTGCCGCCCGCGATAAATGCAGCCGCACCATTCGAGCGATGCTGCTGAATGGCCTGCGACACATCGCTCGCGCGCGCATAGGAAAAGCGGTTCATGGCAGCGCCTTTGTGTCCGCGATACCGGCCGCGTCGAGAATTGCAGCAACGATGCCGGCATACGCGCCGCAGCGGCACAGGTTGCCGCTCATCAGCTCGCGCACGTCGGCGGCGGTTTTCGCGCGGCCTTCCTGCAGCATGGCGACGGCGGAGCAGATCTGCCCAGGCGTGCAGTAGCCGCATTGAAACGCGTCGTGATCGATGAAAGCCTGTTGAACCGGATGCAATTGCTCGCCGTTCGCGAGTCCTTCGATCGTGGTGATCGAAGCGCCGTCGTGGACGGCCGCGAGCGCGAGGCAGGTGTTGATCCGCTGACCGTTCACGATCGCCGTGCATGCGCCGCATTGCCCGTGATCGCAGCCCTTCTTGGTGCCGGTCAAATGGCAGTGCTCGCGCAGCAGGTCGAGCAGTGAAGTCCAGGCTTCCACTTCGAAGCTGTGCTTCCTGCCGTTAATGTCGAAGCTCACCGGCAGGCGCTGAACGTCGCTCGGTACGACGTCGAGCGGCCTTTGCACAGTGGGAGTGTTCATGAGGATTTCTCCTGACGATGAGTCACGCACAGGAAGCGCACGGGACGAACTATCCACGCACGCAATCGCTGTGCCCGGCAGGATGACGAAAAATGCGGATGCGCGCAAAGCTCCCGCCAGCGCGGTCTGTCCGGGCTCGCAGACCGCACGGCAGGGAACTTTTAATCAAGATACCTAAATAATCGGCGAGCCGCCTGTGACGGCGATCGTAGCGCCCGAGATGTAACTCGCTTCATCGGATGCCAGCATAACGTAAGCCGGCGCAAGTTCGGCAGGCTGCCCCGGCCGCTTCATCGGCACTTGCTGGCCGAATTTTTCGACTTTTTCCGGCGGCATCGTCGACGGAATCAACGGTGTCCAGATCGGCCCGGGCGCCACGCAATTCACGCGTATGCCCTTCTCGGCAAGCAGTTGCGCGAGGCCGCCCGTGAAATTCTGGATTGCGCCTTTGGTCGTCGCATAGGCGAGTAAGCCGGGGTTCGGATGATCGGCGTTGATCGACGTCGTGTTGACGATCGCCCCGCCGGGCTTCATGTGCTTGACCGCGGCGCGCGTGATTCGGAACATCGCGCCGATGTTGGTATCGAAAGTCTTGTCCCACTCGTCGTCGGTGATCGCATCGAGCGACGGGTAGGTCATCTGGTACGCTGCGTTGTTGACCACCACGTCGAGCCGGCCGAACGCCTCCACGGCCTTGTCCACGATCGCCTTGCAATGCGCGCGGTCCGTGATGTCGCCTGGCACCAGTACCGCCTTACGCCCCGCCTCTTCGACCCAGCGCGCGGTTTCGCGCGCATCGTCGTGCTCGTTCAGATAAGCGATGAGCACGTCCGCGCCTTCGCGTGCAAAGGCAATGGCCACTGCGCGGCCAATGCCGCTGTCGCCGCCCGTGATGATCGCCGCCTTGCCGGCAAGGCGGCCCGAGCCCTTATACGACTTCTCGCCGTGATCGGGCTGAGGTTGCATCTGCGCGGTGCGTCCGGGCGTCTGGTCCTGCTGCTGTCCTTCGAACGGCGGCGTGGGACGTTGGGTGTCGCTCATTACGGTCCTCCAGAATGCTGATGAACATATGCGGCGTGCGAAACGCACGGCGTCGCAACAGTTTTAGCAACCGGCGGGCCCGCACACAGGCGGTAGGAGGGGGATTCGTGCTGCGGCGATATGCATGGGAATAAAACGCAAGACGACGGCGACGGAGGGCAACGGCATGCGAGCGCCTGGGTGACGCGCGGCACATGCAAGGATACCGGCCAACCAGATCGGCACCTGAATTGTGCAACCGAGCCGACAACTGAATCGACAACCGGGTTCGCCAGCCCGACATCTGCACTCGGGGAACCGCAGTTTTTTCAAACCCCGCGCAGGCTTTACGGCGGTCCCACCGCATGCAAGGCCGCCGCCGATTCCAGCACGCGCAACAAACGCTCGGGCGTCAACGGCTTCGCGCAATGAGCGTCGAAACCGACGGCACGCGCCCGTGCGCGGTCGTCACGCGAAGCAAACGCGGTGCATGCCACCAGCAGCATATGGGCCGTCGACGGATGCGCGCGCAAACGGCGCGCAAGCTCGAAGCCGTCGAGTCCCGGCATTTTGATGTCGAGCACCACGGCGAACGGTTGCCACTCCGACGCCATGTCGCACACCGCGTGCGGGTCTTCGAGCGCGCGACATTCGAATCCGTCCGCGTTCAACAGCATCTGCAGCGCGTCCGCCGCCTCGCGATAGTCGTCCACCACCAGCACCCGACGGTGTGAAGCCATCGCATACTGTATTGGCCGCCATACGACCACGTCTTCACTGTCGTCGAGCTGGTTATCGAACGTCACCGTCTTCTCCTTGTATCTTGCGGATGCCGCTTTGCAGCACCCGGCGCAGGCTCGCAAGATTCGCTCCCGCGCCGCACTGCGCTATCGATTACATGCTTGCTGATTACATGCTTTCTGACTACATGCTTTATGAATGACTGCGACGTTCAGGCCGCACGTTCGTCGATAAAGCCTTTCAGCATCGCGAGCGTATCGGCGTCGTCGATATGCTTGTCCGTGCGCCAGCGCAGCATGCGCGGGAAGCGCACCGCCACGCCGGACTTGTGACGCGTGCTCGCCTGAATGCCTTCAAAGCCGATTTCGAAGACGAGTGTCGGCGTGACGCTACGCACCGGTCCGAATTTCTCGATCGTAGTCTTGCGCACAATGGCGTCAACCTGGCGCATTTCCTCATCGGTAAGACCCGAATACGCCTTCGCGAAAGGGACGAGCGTGCGCACGCCGTTCGCTTCGTCCCACACTGCGAACGTGAAATCCGTGTACAGGCTCGCGCGGCGCCCGTGTCCGCGCTGCGCGTAAACCAGTACGGCATCGACCGCGTAAGGGTCGATCTTCCATTTCCACCACGTGCCCGAGGCCTTTGTGCGGCCCACGCCGTATAGCGACTCGCGCTCCTTGAGCATCAGGCCTTCCACGCCGCGCGCGCGGCTCTCTTCGCGCAGCGCCGCCAGGGCCTGCCAATCGGTTCCGCAGACGAGCGGCGATACCCGCAGCAGATCGCCCGCGAGCGAATCGCCGAGCGATGCAACAAGCGTGTCCAGACGTGCACGCCGGTCTGCAAGCGGCGTCATGCGCAGATCTTCGCCGTGGACTTCGAGCAGGTCGTAAGCGAGCAATGCAGCGGGCGAATCAGCGAGAATTTTTTTGCTCAGCGTCTTGCGTGCGATGCGCGGTTGCAGACGCGCGAACGGCAGCGGCATGGCACCGCCCGGCTCCCACGCGAGTATCTCGCCATCAATGACGAAGCCGTCCGGCAGCGCCTCGCCAAGTGCGACGACTTCGGGAAAACGATCAGTGATGAGATCCTCGCCGCGCGACCACAGCCACACGCGTCCCGCGCGCTTGACGAGTTGCGCGCGTATGCCGTCCCACTTCCATTCGATCAGCCAGCGCGACGGATCGCCGAGCGTTTGCGGATCCGCCTGCAGTGGATGCGCGAGAAAGAACGGATACGGCAAACCGAGATCGCTGTCGTGACGCTCGCCTGCAGGCTGAGCGTGGGGGCCGTCCGCGCCGTCTGTGCCGTCCCGCGCCGCCGCCCCGGACACGTCAGGCGCGATGAGGCGCAGATAGCGCGCGGCATCCGGCTTCTGTCGCGAATCGGTCCATCCGACCATGCGTTGTGCGATCCGCTTGTGGTCGACACCCGCCACCTCGGCGAGCGCTCGCACCACCAGTTGCCGCGCAACGCCGACGCGAAAACCGCCGCCTATCAGCTTCGTGAGCAGAAAACGGCCGCTCCAGTCGAGTTCGTCCCAATAGCTGAAGAGCCGCGTGCGCAATGCTTCGGGCTCGAGCCCGCGCAACGTGAGCACACGCTGCTCGATCCATTGCGTGAGTCCCAGTTCGGAAGTGCGCTGCGCGGGTGGCAGAATATGCGCGATGGTCTCCGCGAGATCGCCGACCGCGTGATACGACTCGTCGAAAAGCCACGCGGGCAGGCCCGCGCGTTCGCGCGCAAACTCGGTGAGCAGACGCGTGGGCACCGACTGCCGCGGCTTGCCGCCTGCGAGGAAGTAGGATGCCCATGCAGCATCTTCTGGATCGGCTACCGAAAAATAGCTGGTCAGCACTTCGAGCTTGTCATGCGTGGACGTGGTTGCGTCAAGCGCGGTGTAGAGAGCAGCGAAGCGTTTCATGAACGGCTCTCAGTGTCGTCGAGCGCACGGGCGCCGGGTTCAAGGCTCGCTTCGACGGCGGCTTGTTCGACGGCACTTTCGGAAACGGTTTCGACGCCGCCGAGCGCATCGGCTTCGACTGCATCGTCGCCGTATTGCGTCGCGAATGCGCCGGCCTCGAGCCCTTGCTCGCGCAGCCATCGCACCATCGGCTCGACCGAGCCATGCGTGACAATGACGCGTTCTGCGCCGGTTGCCTCAATCGCCGTTTGCAGCGCGGGCCAGTCGGCGTGATCGGAGAGGACGAAGCCCCGGTCGACGCCGCGTCTGCGGCGCGCGCCGCGCAAGCGCATCCAGCCCGACGCAAACGCGTCGCTATAGTCGCCAAAGCGTCGGAGCCAAGCGCTGCCTTGCGCCGACGGCGGCGCCACGATCAACGCCTCTTTGAAAACGCCCTTTTCTTTCGGCGGGATTTCGCTGACGAGCCGCACTGGCGGCAACCGCACGCCGGCCTCGCGATAGGCGCGATTGAGCGGCTCGACCGCGCCATGGCAAAAGATCGGCCCGATGCCCGCGTCCACACTCGCGAGCACGCGCTGCGCCTTGCCAAACGAATAGCAGAACAGAACAGAAGCGCGTCCTTCGGACGCGTTATGACGCCACCATGAATCGACGCCGTCAAACACGGCTTGGGGCGGGTCCCATCGGTAGATCGGCAGGCCGAACGTGGATTCGGTGATGAATGTGTCGCAACGCACGGGCTCAAATGCGTCGCAGGTCGGATCGGGGTCGAGCTTGTAATCGCCGGATGCGACCCACACGCAGCCCCGATACTCGATGCGCAACTGCGCGGAACCCAGCACATGTCCCGCCGGATGCAGTGAAACGGTCACGCCGTTGATGTCGAGCCGCTCGCCATACGCGAGCGTTTGCAGCGAAATGTCAGGCAGGCGGGACAGCAGCACATTTGCCCCGGCGCGCGACGCGAGGTAATGCCGATGCCCGAAGCGCGCGTGATCGGAATGTGCGTGCGTGATCACGGCGCGCCCGACGGGCTGCCAGGGATCGATATAAAAATCGCCCGGCGGACAATACAAGCCCTCGGGCCGTGCAATGACGAGATCCCCGGGGCCGGCATGCTCCGCTGCGATGTTCGAGGTGGGTTCGGATGCCATGTCAGGAAGGTAAAGCAAAGCCTATTCCCGGCACCATTTTTGCGCCGGAGACGCACATGGCTGTTTTCTTGCTTACCGTTCCGTTCAGGCGCATCCGTATGCGCCGCCGTCGGCGGCTCGAGATGCGCGCGTGGCGAGGGCCCATGCAATTCATCATCGATCGGCGCACGCTTTACGTTGCCCAACATCCGGGCCGGTTCACGCTCGAAACGCTGAAGGCTTTTCGAGCCAACCAGGGCCTCCTGCTCGCGGGCGCAGTAGCGTATTACGCGCTGCTTTCCATCGTCCCGCTAATGATACTCATCGTCATCGCGCTGTCGCGCGTCGTGCCGCAGCACGTGCTGCTGCCCGCGCTCGGCCATCTGTTGCGATGGCTCGTGCCGGGCCAGTCGCGCGCGCTCGTGCATGAGCTTGCCAATTTTCTCGCTCATCGCGCGGTGATCGGCTGGGTGCTGTTCGTCACCATGCTGTTTTTCAGTTCGCTCGCCTTCACCGTGCTGGAAAACGCGATGTCGTTGATTTTCGTGCATCGCGTCGTGATCCGGCGGCGCCATTTTCTATTGTCTGCGCTGCTGCCTTATTGCTACATCCTGTTCCTCGGCATCGGCGCGCTGATCGTGACCGTCGTGTCGACCGGTCTCGAAGCCGTGGGTGCTGAAGGCTTTGACCTGTTCGGCACGTATGTTTCACTGCAAGGCCCTTCGCGCGTACTGCTTTACCTGCTCGGTCTCGCCGGCGAGATTTTCGTGTTGACGTCGATCTATATGGTGATGCCGGTCGGGCGGCCATCGCTGAAACATGCGCTGTTTGGCGGCATTGTCGCGGCCGTGTTGTGGGAAATCACCCGGCACGTGCTGGTGTGGTACTTCGCGACGCTCTCACAGGTCAGCGTGGTGTACGGCTCGCTCACCATGGCCATTGTCATTCTGTTCAGTCTGGAATGGCTTGCCACGTTGCTGCTGTTTGGCGCGCAGGTGATCGCGCAGTACGAACGCTTCGGCCTCGAACCAGAAGGTGCGCCGAAGGAGCCGATCAAGACGGGCTGAAAGCGGGCCGGCAGCGCGGGGACACGGCGCGTTACAGGCTCAGGTAACATGGCGCGCATCGCCGCTTTCTGCGCGGCAAGCCTGAAGGACCCGACAATGAGCGTTGCTCAGCGCAACAACCTGAATCGCTGCCTGCACAAGAGCGCGCCCCATGCTAGATGAAGCGCTGATCGCAGCGCGCCTGGCCGCGCACGGCATCGTCCCCGATGCGAAGCAACGCGACGCCATCGCGGCGCTCGCCGCGTTGCTCGGCCCGGCAACAGGCCCGAATCAATCGCGATATCAAGGTGTCTATTGCCACGGACTGCCCGGACGCGGGAAAAGCCTTGTCGTCGATACGGTGTTCGAACTGGCGGACTGCCGCAAGCGGCGGCTGCATTTTCACGAGTTTCTGCGCGAGATGAACCAGCGCCTCGTGAACGAGCCGCGTGGCGACGACCGGCTCGGTTCGGTGTCCACGCAATGGCTCGACGGCATCGAACTCTTGTGCTTTGACGAATTCCACGTGCACGATATCGCCGACGCGTTCCTCATGGGCCGGTTTCTCGACACGGCGATCAGGCTCGGCACGCGCATCATGCTGACATCGAACTATGCGCCTGAGGGTCTGCTCTCCGACCCGGAGTTTCACGAGCGTTTTGTTCCGACCATCGAGCAGATCAAGCGACACTTTCGCGTCATTCATTTCGACGGCGCACGCGACTACCGTTTCGGCAGCGAAGCGCACCCCTCGCCGCGTTTCTTTTCCCCGCTCGATGCGGCGACTAGCCGCGCGCTGCAGGACCTTTTTCTGCGCTATGAAAGCAGCGGCGCACTGCAAGCGACGAAAGTGAACGCCGCAGGCCGCTCGCTGACAGCGCGTGCGGTAGGCGCGGCGCTGCTGTGGGCAGACTTCGAAACACTGTGCGTAGAAAGCCGCTCGCATCTCGACTATCTCGACCTGGCCGAGCGTTGGCAAGGAATCATCGTCGATCATGTGCACACAGAATGGCTGACGAAACCGCAGACGCTGCAGCGGCTCGTGTGGCTCGTCGACATTCTTTACGATCGTAAGCGTGCGCTGTTCATCGCGTCGGACCAGCCGATTCATGCCGCGTTGCGCGGCCTCGGAGGCGCACATGATCTATCGAGAACGCTGAGCCGGCTTGCGCAAATGCAATCGCGCGCCTATCGCAATACGTTGGACGACGCGATAGACCGGCCAACGTCAACAGAGAGCGAGCCGCAGCGCCACGCATAACGCAGCCGCCGCGCCGCTGGGAACGTTCCGTGCTACCGCCGTTCAGACGACTCATTCTTCAGCGGATAAACACGCTGCTCCTTCCCGGTCATGATCAGAACCGCTTCGGTTGCCGCCGTACTCTGCGCGGCCTGCCTGACTTCTGCCTGCGTGCATATCGGACCTTCGCGCCTGAAAGCCGACCAGGTCGACTATGCGCGCGCACTCGGCGACGCGAAAAAGCGCGAGATTCTTGCGGCCGTGGTCGGCTTGCGCTATGGCGATGCGCCCGCGTTTCTGACCGTCAGCAGCATCATCGCGGCGTATACGTTCGATGCGAGCGGCGGCGCCACAGCCAATGCAGGCTCGGGCAGCCAACCGAACTACGCGCTCGCCACCGGCAGCGTGTCCTACTCGAATCACCCGACCTTCACCTTCACGCCGACGACTGGCGAGGCATTCGCCTCCGCATACATTCGCCCGCTAGCGCCCGCGCTCGTGCTGCCGCTCGCCGAAGGCGGCATTCCGATCGATCTGCTGTTGCGCATTACCGCGCAATCGGTAGGAGGCCTGCAGAACGGCAATGCGCTCGGCGGCGAAAACAGCGCCGGCGCGCCGGGTTTTTTCGAGTTGCTGCGCGCGCTGCGGCGGCTGCAACTCGCGGGCGAGCTGAACGTCGAATCGCGTAAAGTGGGCGACAGGAGCGATCAGATGAGCGTCTTTCTCGTGATGGGCGCAACGACGAGCGGCGACTCGCCGCAAATCACCGCAGATGTCGCCCGGGTGCGCAAGCTGCTGCATCTTTCGTCGAATACGCGCAGCTACGAAATCGTGTACGGCCCTTCGTCGGCGTGGCAGAAGGCTGACAAGATTCCGATGGTCACGCGCTCGGTGTTAGGCATCCTGACGGATCTCGGCGCGCAGGTTCAGGTGCCTGCAGAGCGCATTAACGACGGTTCGACAAAGCCGACCGTGGGTCTGATCGGCGGCGAAACGAGGCCGACCATCATTGTCCACTCCGGCAAGACGGCGCCCGATAATGCCTACGTCATGATTCCGTATGGCGGATCGTCCTACTGGGTGGATCGCAACGACTTCGACTCGAAATACGCGTTCACCGTCGTGCAGAATCTGATGGCGCTCGCCGAAGCCGACACGAGCAGCAAGGCACCTGTCGTGACGATTCCGGCGAACTGAACTTTGGGCCCGGGCGGGTGCTAACCGCCCTTTCGCTGGCCTTGCACTCGCGCAATCTGCTGCTTCGCGGCTTCATAGACGTGCTCGGGCGTGAAGCCGAACTTCTTCTTCAGATCCGCCAGCGGCGCGGACGCGCCGAACGTATGCATCACCACTTGCGCGCCGAGCCTGCCGACGTAGCGGTCCCAGCCAAGCGTCGCCGCCTGCTCGACGGCCACGCGCGCATCCACATCCGGTGGCAAGACCGCGTCGCGATACGCCTCATCCTGCCGCTCGAACAGGTCCCATGAAGGCATCGAGACGACACGCGCCGCAATGCCCTCGGCTTTCAGCTTCTCGTAGACATCGGCACAAATGGACAGCTCGCTGCCGGTGGCGAGCAGAATGACTTGCGGCTTCTGGCCGTCCGGTGCGTCGGCGAGCACATAGGCGCCCTTCTCCACGCCCTCGGCGGACGCATAGCGGCTTCGGTCGAGCGTCGGCAGAGGCTGACGCGACACGACGATGCACGCGGGACGACGCTTTTGCGTCAGCGCCACGCGCCACGCTTGTGCCACCTCGTTTGCATCGCCCGGACGCAGCACCGTGAGGCCCGGCACGCCGCGCAGCGACGCGAGCTGCTCGATCGGCTGATGCGTCGGGCCGTCTTCGCCGACGCCGATGGAGTCGTGCGTGAAGACGTAGATGGCCTCCACTTCCATGATCGCGGAGAGGCGAATCGGCGGCTTCATGTAGTCGCTGAAAATCAGGAACGTGGAGCCATACGGGCGCAAATTCGACAACGCGAGACCGTTGACCACCGCGCCCATGCCGTGCTCGCGAATGCCGAAATGCAGATTGCGGCCGCCGTAGTTGTCGTATTCGAAGCTGCCCGCACCCTCGAATTTAAGGTTCGTTTTCGTGGACGGCGAAAGGTCGGCCGCGCCGCCGATGATCCACGGCACACGCGCCGCAATCGCATTCAGCACTTTGCCGGACGACTCGCGCGAAGCCATGCCCTTCGGGTCCGCGTCGAATGCCGGGATGTCGTTGTCCCAGCCGACCGGCAATTCATGCGCCTCGATCAGCGCGAATTCGCGCGACAGCTCCGGGTATTGCTTGCTGTAAGCGTCGTATTTTGCCTGCCATTCCTCGCGCGCCGCCTTGCCGCGCGCACCGATGCCCTCGGCAAAGCGCTCGTGCACGCCATCGGGCACGTAGAAGAATTTGTCTTCTGGCCAGCCGTAAAACTTCTTGGTGAGCGCGACCTCCTGCACGCCGAGCGCTTCGCCGTGCGCGGCGGCGCTGTCCTGCTTGTTCGGCGAGCCCCAGCCGATAATGCTGTTGACTACGATCAGCGTCGGCCTGTCGGTCACGCTTTTGGCCTCGACGAGCGCTGCTTCGAGCGCCGCCGCGTCGTTTGCATCGTCGACGTGCAGCGTATGCCAGTGGTAACCGCGAAAGCGGCTTTCGACGTCGTCGCTATAGGCGAGATCGGTGTGCCCTTCGATCGTCACGCGATTGCTGTCGTAGATCCAGATCAGATTAGAGAGCTTCAGATGCCCCGCGAGCGAGGCCGCTTCGTGCGAGATGCCTTCCATCATGTCGCCGTCGCCGCACAGCGCGTAGACGCGGTAATCGAAGAGCGGCGCGTCCGGTTTGTTGAAACGGTTCTCGTACCAGCGCGCTGCCATCGCCATACCGACACTGTTGCCGAGGCCCTGGCCGAGCGGACCCGTGGTCGTTTCGACGCCGGTCGTCATCCGGTACTCCGGGTGACCGGGGGTTTTGCTGTCGATCTGCCGGAAACGCTCAATGTCCTCGAGCGACACTGCCGGTTGCCCGGTCGGCTTGCCGTCTTCGTCGACGGCCTTCACGTTCGCGAGATGCAGCAGCGAATACAGCAGCATCGACGCATGTCCGACCGACAGCACGAAGCGGTCGCGATTGGGCCACAGCGGCTCGTCCGGGTCATAGCGCAAATGGTTTTGCCACAGATGGTAGGCGACCGGCGCCAGCGCCATGGGCGTGCCGGGGTGGCCGGAATTGGCCTTCTGAACAGCGTCCATCGACAGCGTGCGGATCGTATTGATGCACAACTGATCGAGGGCGGGATCGTTTTGCATGGGACACTCCTTGTTCGGCCGTTGGGACATTGCCCGCGCGCTCATGCGGCGTCGCAGGCAAACGATGGTCAGGCGCTATTCAAACGGTATTCATGGGACGCGACGCGCGAAGAACCCGGCAAGCCTTGACGATGATGCGCCGATGCGCGCAAATCTGCACGCAGCGTGACATCGCCCGGTGCTGAAAGGATTGTCTCGAGGCCCGCGCAAGCAAAGACGCCCCACACGAGGGCAAGCGACGGACCCTACGCCGCATCCAGCCAGTGCTCGCAAAGCGGACCGTGTTTGCCGTCGACGGGATCGAGCGGCGGAAACGGCAATGCGTGCATCGCGGCGAGTTCCTGCGGCGTGAGCGCTTCGCGGCGAATGTCCCACTGCTGACCGGCCGGGTAGCCGGCCACCACGCGAAAGTGTCCCTGAAACGATTGCAGACAATGACCGGTGCCGGCGGGCAGCAGCAGCACATCGCCGGCGGAAATGCTCACGACCTTGCCACCCGGGCCGCCGACGATCACTTCCGCGGATCCTTCGCTTACGCCGAGCACTTCGTGCGCGGTGGAGTGGAAATGGTGGTAGTCGAAAATGCCGTCGCGCCACTGCGGCGGCCATTCGTTGCGCGCGAACAGCACTTCGAACGCGGCCGCGACATCGCCGATTGCGGGATCGATCGCCTGCCGGTAAACCAGGACCGGCAACTTGCGGTTATTCGGTACCCAATCGTGCGGTTCGAGCATGAAGGCTTCGTACTCGGTTTGCGCGGCGTCGAATGCGTGCTTCGAATCTTCCTGCATATCTGGCTCCTGTGCGTAGCGATGCACGCCCGATGCACGCACATCGGCAACGGGCGAGTTTGCATCGACGCATAAAGTGCGCCTGCCCCGCCCCTGCGCTATGCATGCGATGCGCGCCCACGCATCACGCATGTCGCCGCAGCCCACATTCCGGCATCACCCTCCGCCTATGCCTTGCAGCACTTTTCCGGTGCCGCCGCATACCGTGCATTGCGCTCCTTCCACTTTGCCGGTTCCGTGGCAGGCGCGGCAGATGTCTTCGCCGACGCCGGGTGCGTCGGGCGGCGCTTCGTCGCCGGGATTCAGCGGTTCGTTGTCCTGTTGCATGTGCCTCTCCATTCGTTTGACACGCTCAGTTCTGAAGCGATGCGCGGCCGCCGCCGCCCGCAGGCTCGCCATGCGTGCCCGTGCCGAGCGGAACCTCGGCGGTCTGCTCGGGATGCTGATTCGAGCGAGGCGGGTTGGTTGCCTTATCGACGCCCGTCTGCACGACCGGCTCGATGCCGAGCGGGCTCGGCTCGACGTAATGCGTGCCGCTCGGCTTGTTGCGCTCTTTCACTTCGGGCGCGAGTTCGGCTTCGGCGGGATTGCGGCGAGCTGGGTCGGTCTGCTCCGCAGGCTGCGCGGGCTGCGGGTCGGGCTGCATGTCGGGTTCCATGTTGCGCTCCTTTGTTCGGCTACTTCTCACGCCGCAGCAACATATGGGCCTTAAATGCGCGGGCGTCAATGCGGGGCTCAGTGCCCGTTTTTCGCGGACGCATTGGGCACGTCCATTGCGTCGCACCCGCTGAAGCTTCGCATAGGTCTTTGTAAAAAGGAGCGCCTTATGCCGGTCACCACCATTCGCGTATCGGACACGGAAGTCCAGGTCGAACGCACGCTTTACACGTTCGCGCAAAAGAGCGACGCAGACGCCTTCGCGCAGTGCGTAGCGAACGATTCGATCGACACCTGCTATCGCAATCATCCGCCGCTGTCCGCGCGGCCCACGGTGCCGGACGAACATCCCGACGATCCGAATCGCGGCAGCACGATCTCGCCCTCGCTCGGCGGCATGCCTTGACGCATGCGCAGGCCGCCGTCACTTTTCCGGCGAAGCGCGGTCGGCCGCGACGATCTGTTTGCCGTACTCGATGGCGGCGCGGCGCGCTTCGTCGGCCGTGTCGTAGGGTCCGATCTCCGGCGCGCCGTCGAACGGAAACAGAATCCTCCTGTCCGCTTTGCGCAGGACCTTCAGTCCACCTACGTAACGGCCGTCGCCTGTGCCGTGATAGCTGGCGAAAATCTCGAACTCGTCGTCAGCAACGTCGGCCTTGTGTCGCGCCATTTCCGTGTCCTTGTCCCTTGTCTTCGCGGTGCTCGAGGTTCGATGTCCGGCGAGGCACTCACGCCGTGCCGCGCGATGCCGTGTGCAGGGCGCGTGACCGAACGGAGCAACGCCCGTTCCACGTGCGAAAGCCACTACGCAGAAGGCGATGGAGGGAACGGATGAGACCGCGCATTGCGCAAGAGGCAAGAAACAAAGAGGAGGTAACGATGACCGTGCCGAACCCGCATGACGCAGTAACCTCGGTCATGCACACGCCGACGCCGCCCGAGATCGATCCGGAAGCGCCGCCGCCCCCGAGCATCGACCCCGACCCGCCGCCCGCGCCCGACGACGATCCGGGCGGCCCGCCACGCGCGCCCGAAGGCGACCCGCCCGCCCGGCCGCCGCCGGTGCATGCGCGCGCACCGCACGCCGCGTACCGGCAGTCGGCTTGTGCCTGGAGACAGGATAGCCGCGCTCGCCGGCGCGTGCGCCGAGGCCCTCGGTTGACGAATCAGAACTGGTGCAGCATGCCCACGTAAGCACCCGTCTGCGATTCGCCGACGAGCGGGCTCGTGTTGCTCGCGGAGTCGCGCGGCGACGCCTGCAGCGAAAAGTTCGCGTTGCTGCTGTTGCGCACATAGCCCACGGTGCCGTAGACGAAGGTGCGCTTCGAGAGGTTATAGGTGGTGCCGAGCACGTACATCATCGCGTGACCGGACGGATCGTGCGCGGCGTCGCCCGTGCCGTCGCCGACCTTGACGTAGTAGCCACCCGCGGTCACGGCCCAGCGCGGCTGGAAGTTGTAGGTGGCGCCGAGCCAGTAGTGATCGGCGGTATCGGCCACGCCTGCCGGCGAATCCGGCGCCGAATAATGCGTGTAGGCGCCCTGGATCTTCACCGCGTCGAAATGCACGTTGGCCCCGACGAAGTATTCGCGCGAGCTCTGGAAGATGTTCGAGAACCGTCCATTGCTGTCGCGCAGTTCGTCGTAAATGCCGCGCACGTCGAAGAGTGGGGAATGATAGGTCAGCATGATGCCGTCCGAGCGGCCAAACTCGCCGTTCGCGCCGCTGTTGAACGCGCCCGGCTGATTGCCGAATGCATACTGCGCCTGGACGTCGAAGCCCCAGAAAACCGGGCTGTGATATTCGACGTTATTACTGGTTTGTCGCCAGTTGCGCCCGCGCACGAGCGAAGCCGACGAAAACGCCTGCTGCACGAAGGGATCGAATTCCCACACACCGTCGCTGTCGATGAACAGATTGCGTCCCGCCTGCAGCGTGCCCCATTGCTGGCTGCTCAGCCCGGCAAACGCGCGCCGGGACCAGAGGCGTCCGCCGCTCGTGGTGCCGTCCATCACCTGCAGGCCCGTTTCCAGATTGAAGATAGCCTGGAGCCCGCCGCCGAGCTCTTCGCTGCCCTTCAGGCCGAGCATGCTGGTGCCCCAGTCGCCGCCCTCCCCGCGCCAGCGGCTCGAATTTCCGCCCGAACCGTTGTTGATGTGATTCATGTATTCGATGCCCGCGTCGAGCCGGCCATAGAGCGTCACGCTCGTTTGACCGTAGGCGAGCGGGCTGACTACCGCGAGTGCGGCCACCAGTTTCGTATGTCGTCTCATTGTCCCGCCATGATTTCTTGTGATGTTTTCTTGACCTGTTCTGGCGACGCCGGGCCAGCAACGCACAGACCACGCACTCCGCAGACCGAACGCCACGCATTGCCGCCGAACTATAGGTGATGCGGGCTTCAGCCTCTATCTGTTTTACGCAATAGACTCTTGCGACGCACGCACGCCGCTTTTTCCCGCCGTGGCGCAAACCGGCGAATCGAAAGCCGGCCAAGTTAAGATAGCCGCTCAATCAGCATGAGCCGCGCGGGTCATCCTGCCGGCCCCCTGACGTGCCACCTTTCGTGCCACCTTTCGTGCCACCTTTCGTGCCATTTTTCCTGCCGGATTCCGATGAACGCGCCTGATCTGATCGAAGAACAACACCTTGGCCTCTATCGACGCACGACAGAAAGCGCCGTGGAGTGGTGGCGCGTGAGCGTCGCGGACCGGCCGCAGACCTACCGGCTCGAACACGGCGTCGATCACGGCGAGCGGCACGGCGCCGTCGATCTCGATCTGGTTGTCGATGCCGAGAACCTGCGCGCCAAGCTGAAGAAATGGCGCCGCGAAGGTTTCGCGCTGCAAACCGCCGACGACACGGACCTCGCTCCCGGGTCCGAGCGCGACGAATTCATGCCGCAATTGCGGCGCGCCGCGGCGCACGCGCGCGCGGCAAGGCGGGATGAGACGCCGCGCGAAGCGACGACCGTGCGCATCGGCGGTATTGACGTGCCTTGCGGCGCCGGCCACCCGCTCGTGCCGCGCGTGAACCCGGCGTACCTGTTTTCCGCGCGCTTTGACAACATTCTCGAAGACATCGCCGAAAACAGGCGCGTCATGCTGATCGGGCACACGGGTGCCGGCAAGACAAGCCTGATCGAGCAGGTCGCCGCGCGCTCGCAGCACGGCGTGTTGCGCTCCAACATGAACGGCCAGACCACCGTCGGCGACTTCGTCGGCTTCTGGACGGTCAAGGGCGGCGAAACGCTGTGGGTCGACGGCGTGCTGCCCACGGCGATGCGCGAAGGTCTGTGGCTGATCGTCGACGAAATCGACTTTGCCGAGCCGTCGATCCTCGCCGCGCTGACCGCGGTGCTCGAGCCGCACGGCCGTCTCGTGCTGAAGGAGAAAGGCAACGAGATCGTCGCGCCCCATCCGTCGTTCCGGCTCTTCGCAACCGCCAACGCGGTGGGCGCCATGAGCCAGTTCCGCCATCTGTATCAAGGCGCGAATCTGATGAACGAGGCGTTTCTCGACCGCTGGCGCGTGTATCTGCTCGACTATCTGTCGCCCGCCGAAGAGACCGACGTGCTGGTGCGCACGCTCGGGCCGCACATGACGCGCCCGCTGGCCGTCACGCTCGCCGCCATTGCCGCCGACTGCCGCGCGGCCTTCGCGCGCGAGGATCTGTCGAGCGCGTTCTCCACGCGGCGTCTCATCGACTGGGCGGAACTGATGCTACGCACCGGCGACCCCGAGCGCGCGGCCGGCCCTGCGATCTACGCGAAGGTGAGCCCCGAAGATGCCGCGCTGATTCGCGGCATCATCCGCCATCACATCGCGCCGGCAGGCTGACGCCCGCATGAACGCCCGCCATGCACTGCGCGACGCACGCGGCTTCGCGTTCGAATCGACGCTCGGCAAGATTGCGCGCGTGCTGACCGGGCAGTACGGCGTCGCGGTCGTATTCAGTCCCGACGGCCCGCGTGTCGAACCCGGCCGCATTGTGATACCCGACTACGCGCTGGAAGGCGGCGTCGAGCGCGACGTGCTGATCGGCTACCTCGATCTGCTGGTCGCGCGGGCAAAACATGCGTCGCCCGGCGAACTCGACGCATTGCCGCGAGGCGTCACGGCCAATCTGGCACAGGTGATCGACGATCGCCGGGTGTGCGCGCAACTGCTCGACGAATATCCGGGCGCGCGCTGGTTCATCGGCACATTGCGCGTCCATGCCGCCGAGCGCGCGCGTCTGCGCTGGCCGAAACTGCATTGGCGCGACCGGCTCGTGTGGCTTGTCGAGCGCGCCTTGTGGGACGAACAACCCACCGCCGCCGAGGCGAGGCACTCGCTGCTCGCCGCCCTGCATGCGGCCGGCGACATCCTCACGCAGGCGCGCGCGAGCGGCTCGACCGCAGACAGCATCGACGCGGCGCACGCACTGGTCGCGCGGGTGCGCGCCTTGTCGGCGGGCGACGTCAACACAATGACCTTTACGGCCGGCCCGGTCGAGGATATCGACACGGACACGGCGCCCTCGTCCGCGCCATTCGACGATTCGCCGCTGCCGGACGCCGACCTCGCCGATCACGCGGACGAGGCGGACAACGTCGCGACCTCGCCGCCTGCGGACAAAAGCCGCGGCGCGCAGTCGGAGCACGCCGTCGGCATGGCGCAGACGCTGGCCGGCGCACAGCAGCCATCCCGTGACTCGCACGACGCGACAGGCGGCCCGCGAGGTTTCGCGCGGCCGCAGCTGTCGCTGCCGCTCGCGACCGAGTTCGATGAAATCACCGACCTTACCGGCCAGGGCGACAGTGGCGCATGGCGTGAATTGCGGGCGCGCGCGCGCGCGGACACCGCACCGCTGAAGGACAAGCTGGAGCGCGCGCTCAGCGCCGACGAGCGCATCCGCTGGCGCCGCGAGCAGGAGCGCGGCGAGCTCGACCGCACGGCGCTCGCGAGGCTCGCGACTTCGCCGGGCTACCGCACGCCGTTTCGCACGCAGCGGCCGTCCAAAGGCCGCGACGTGGCGGTGACGCTGCTGATCGATCGCAGCGGTTCGATGGCGGGCCGCAAGATCGAACTCGCGCGGCTCTGCGCCAGTGCCTTATGCGATGCGCTCACGCAGCTATCGTTCGATTGCGAGGTGCTCGGCTACTGCTCGCTCGAATCGGCGCCGATGCGGCAACTCTACGAGCGGCAACGCGCGGCCGGCGCGGATTTGCGGCGCTACAACCGCTTCGTCGAACGCCTCGATCTGAAGGTCTACAAGCGCTTCGGCGCGACCGATATGAGCGGCATTGCCGCGCTCGACTGTGGTCACGAGAATCCGGACGGCGAGGCGCTGGCCTGGGCGGCCGCGCGGCTCGCGGACCATCCCGCCGGGCGTCGCATCCTGATGGTGTTCTCGGACGGCTATCCGTCAACCGGCGACGGCGACCCGCAGGTGCTGCGCAGCGATCTGCGCGAACGCGTGGCGGCAATCGGCCAGCGCGGCATCGAGCTCGTCGGCATCGGCGTGTTGACCGATGCCGTCGAGGACTTCTATCCGCACAACGTGGTGGTGAGCCGTCTCGCGCAATTGCCGTCGACGGTGTTCTCGGTGCTGAGCTCCATGCTGCTCGTGCGCTGACGCGACGCGAACCTGTTGGCGGGTTTCATGCTCAACGGCTCACCGCCGGTGGCATCGTCGCAATGGGAATCAGGAATTCGGAGAAGCCGGTCAGCATGATCTGCACGCCGATGCACAGCAACAGAAACGAAGAAACGCGCATGGCCACCTTGGTGCCTTCGGCGCCGAGATACCGGGCGAACACCACCGAGCGGCTGTAGACCAGATACACGGTCAGCGCAACCGCGAGTGTTATCACGACCGACGCAATGCCCGACAGCACGAACTCGGAAAGCTTGTGCGTGCGGTTGGCGGTCAGCGCGATGGCCGTGGCGATGGAGCCGGGCCCGGTGGTCAGCGGAATCGTCAGCGGGAAGAACGCCCGCGCCTTTGCATTTTCGGCGTCCACGCGCTTCACGCCCGGCTGCTCGGCGGGCTGCGTGTCGGGCGCATTCAGCATCTGCCAGCCGCCCACCGCGACCGCGAGGCCGCCGCCGATGCGCAGCGCCTCCATCGAAATGCCGAAGAAATGCAGGATCGGCGTACCGATGAAAAACGCCACCAGCAGCACGCAAACGACATTGATCGCGATCTTTCTCGCGAGCGCCGTGCGTTCTTCGGTCGTCAGCGAAGCGGTGCGGTCAAGAAAGACAAAGGCCACGCCGATCGGGTTGATGATGCTGATGAGCCCCGTGAAGCCAAACAGAATGTCCGAGATCAGACTTTCGACCATATGCGATCCGTATCGAGCGGCCGCCCGGGCATTGCGACTGCTGCGGGGCGTGCCGCGCCGTGTAGTTGAACCGGAGGCGCGAAACCTCCAGAGCCTGCGTACGCTGCGTGGCCAGCATCATATCGCGGCGCGATATAAATTCATGGAAAAGGCGTGCCGCTCGGGCATGCACCGCGAGTGCCCGATCGCGGCGCTCGCGCATTGCAACGCAGCAACAGGTCGCGGGCGCCGCGCCGATCGATGCGCACGCAACTTTCAGACAGCCTACATTTTTTTGAACTACTTTACGTGACGGAAGCATCCGGCATACAGTCGCGAGCGAAGCTGCACTTTCAACGAGACGTACTCACAGTTCGAGGAGTTGCCCCATGTTGCTTCGTGTACTCGCCGCGCTGCCGTTCATCGGCATTCTGCTCGGTGTTCCGTTTGTGAACCGCGTCGAGCCGCTCCTGCTCGGCATGCCGTTCGTGCTGGGCTGGATCGTCGCGTGGGTAGTGTTGAGTTCGATCATCATGGCGATCGTCTATCGTCTGGACCCGTCGAATCGGCAGATTGCGGCCGATAGCGAGGAGGTCCGCCCATGAGCGCACTCGTCATCATTGCAGCCATCACGCTGTTTGCGCTCTTTCTCGGCGTGCGCGCGAAGCATGGCCACGACATGAGCCTCGAACAGTGGACCGTGGGCGGCCGCAGCTTCGGCACCGCCTTCGTGTTCCTGCTCATGGCCGGCGAGATCTACACGACGTTTACGTTCCTCGGCGGCAGCGGCTTTGCGTACGGCAAAGGCGCGGCCGTCTATTACATTCTCGCGTACGGCACGCTTGCGTACATTCTGTCGTACTGGATGCTGCCGCCCATCTGGCGTTTTGCGAAACAGCAGCGTCTCGTGTCGCAGCCGCATTTCTTTACCCGCAAATACGACAGCCCGGCGCTCGGCACGCTCGTCGCGCTGGTCGGCGTGGCCGCGCTGATTCCTTACCTCGTGCTGCAGTTGAAGGGCCTCGGCATTATTGTCGCGACGGCTTCGTATGGCGCGATCTCGTCGACGGCCGCCATCTGGATCGGCGCCGCGGTCGTGACCGCGTATGTGATCGTCTCCGGCGTGCGCGGCTCCGCATGGAACTCGGTCGTCAAAGACCTGCTGATTCTGGCGATCGTTCTCTTTCTCGGGATCTATCTGCCGCTGCACTACTACGGCGGCCTCGGCGAGATGTTCCATGCCATCGACACGGCCCGTCCCGGCTTCCTGACGTTCCCGGCGAAAGGCTCGAGCGTGACTTGGTTCCAGTCCACGGTGCTGCTCACGGCACTCGGCTTTTTCATGTGGCCGCATACGTTCGGCTCGATCTTCACCGCGAAAGACGAGCGCATCTTCCGCCGCAACGCGATGGTGCTGCCGCTCTACCAGCTGATTCTGCTGTTCGTGTTCTTCGTCGGCTTCGCGGCCACGCTGAAAGTGCCGGGGCTGAAAGGCGGCGACATCGACCTGTCGCTGTTCCGTCTTTCCTTGCAGACCTTCGACCCGTGGTTCGTCGGTGTAATCGGCGCGGCAGGCATTCTGACCGCGCTGGTGCCGGGCTCGATGATCCTCACGTCGGCATCCACGCTGCTCGCAAACGACGTGTATCGCGGCATGGTGAACCGCAATGCGTCCGACGCCGCGGTCGCGAATCTCGCGCGCATTCTCGTGCCTGTCGTCGCGCTGGTGGCGGTCGCCTTTACGCTGCACGGCGGCGAAACCATCGTGGCCTTGCTGCTGATGGGCTACAGCTTCGTCACACAGCTCTTTCCGGCCGTCGTCTGCAGCCTCTTTCCGCGCAATCGGGCCACGAAGCAAGGGGCGTTCTGCGGAATCGTGGCGGGCGTCGCGGTGGTGGCGATCACCACGACGATGCATCTGACGATCGGCCAGTTGATGCCGTTCCTGCCCGACGCACTCAAGGACGTGAACATCGGCTTTGTCGCGCTCGCGGTCAATATCATCGTCTTCATTATCGTCAGTGCTATGACGCAAAGCGGGCGCGTCGGACACACGCACGCATCGGCGCATTGACCGCGCCCTGCGCCAGCCCTGCCGTTGCTCTCAGCAAGAAGCCGTCGCCCCGAGCGGCGGCTTTTTTTTCGCGCGCACAAGGCGCAACGTCAAAACTACACGCACGTGAAAAAACGCCCACCCCGCGGAAGGCGAACGCAGCTTTTGTAACTGACCGTAAGCCGCGTAACACATTAGCGTGAAGGCGCCCCAAGCCTGCGCGTGGCGGGCACAGCGCTTGCTGTTTTATGGCCCTGTGTTTCCGCCGCACTGCACAAGTGCAAAAAACGCGTCCTTTGGGGGCCACCTTGCCGCTTAACGTTCTTCTTGTCGCTTCCGAAGCCCTTCCTCTCGCCAAAACCGGCGGACTCGGCGACATGGTCAGCGCCTATGCCGCAGCCTTGCAGGATACCGGCGTCGACGTCTCGATCCTGATGCCCGCGTACCCGGCGGCGCTCGCGCGCGCCGTCGACGTCACGCCGGTGGCGCGCATGACCGGCCTGCCGGGCGGCGATGCGCGTCTGTTGCGCGCGCGCATGCCGGATAGCGGCGTGACGGTGCTGCTGCTGCAAATGGACCACCTGTTTGCGCGCGAAGGCTTGTACCGCGACCCGCAAGGACGCGACTACCTCGACAACCTGACGCGCTTCGCCTCGCTAGCGGCAGCCGCCACCCGGGTGGCGCGAGGCGTTCGCAATCTGAAACGCCCCGACATCGTGCACGCGCACGATTGGCATGCGGGTCTCACGCCGCTCTATATGCGTCTCGCAGGCGTGGCAGCAAAAAGCGTCTTCACGATTCACAACCTGGCCTTCCAGGGCAATCATCCACTCGCGATGGGCGGCTGGATCGGCGTGCCGCCGGAGTTGCTCGTGCCCGCACTGACCGACGAACGCAGCATCGAATATTACGGATCCCTTAGCATGATGAAGGCGGGTATCGTGCACGCGGACCGCGTCACGACCGTCAGCCAGCGCTATGCGCGCGAAATTCTCACGCCCCGCTTCGGTCACGGAATGGAAGGCGTGCTGCAGGCGCAGGCGGCCAAGCTTTCGGGAATCGTCAATGGAATCGACACGTCCATGTGGAATCCGGCTGCGGACGCGTACATCGCCCGCCCGTATTCGCTCGACGACACGGCCGGCAAGCAGGCCTGCAAGCGCGACTTGCAACAGGCGTTCGGTTTGACGCGCGACCCGTTCGCGCCGCTCGTCGCGATCGGCAGCCGGCTCACGCAACAGAAACTCGCGGACGTGGTGGCGCGCGCGCTGCCCGCGCTGCTGGAGCAGCATCCGCGTTTGCAGTTCGCGATTCTCGGCGAGGGCGAGCGTGCGCTCGAAGAGGCGCTGCAGGAGTTGGCCGCGGCGTGGCCGGGCCGCGTGGGCGTGCAGATCGGTTACGACGAGCGGCGCGCGCACATGCTGCATGCCGGTGCCGATATTCTGCTGCACGGCAGCCGCTTCGAGCCTTGCGGACTCACGCAACTCTATGCCATGCGTTACGGCACGGTTCCGGTGGCGTCGCGCGTGGGCGGCCTCGCGGATACGATTGTCGATTACGCGCCGGATCAGGCGCGCGACGAAGACTGTGCGACCGGCTTCCTGTTCGACGGAGAAGACGTGCATGACGTCGTGCATGCGGTGGGCCGCGCGCTGGCCGCGTTCGTGCGGCCGTCGTCGTGGCATGCGTTGCAGCGCAATGCGATGAGCCGCGATTCGAGCTGGGAAGTGTCGACGTCGAACTACCTTGCACTCTACGCGGATCTCGTCGATGCACGTCCCGCACTGCGCGACACGCGGGTTCGCAAGACGCCTGGCCGTTCGCGAACCGCAGCGGCCGGCGCGCGCCAGGCTCGGCGCGATGAGGCATTCAACGCGGGCGTCAGCGAGATGGTGCTGAGCGCGTAGCCGCAGCGCGGCGCTACGCGGGGCTCGCGCGCGCTCGGGCCTCAGGATGCGCGGGAGACAAACGCGTAGCCGTCCTTACCGCTGCGCTTGACCTGGTACATGGCCGCGTCGGCGGCAGCCACGAGGCGGCGATAGTCGTCGACGAGATCCGGATAGGTGGCGATGCCGATGCTTGCGCGAACCATGCCCATGCCCATCTGCTCGTCCGTGCGCACCACGCAGCCAATCAGACGTTGCGCGATGTGACGCAGTTCTTCCTGCGCGGAGAACCGGCGAACGAGCACCGCGAATTCATCGCCGCCTATTCGCGCGACGACGTCGTCTCTGCGCACCGATTCGCGAAAGCGCTTTGAAACCTCGATGAGAAACTCGTCGCCGACGCGATGGCCGAGCGAATCGTTGACCTGTTTGAAGCCGTCGAGGTCCATATACAGCACGGCGATCTTCGCTGCGCCCGCGTCGCTCGACGCCTGCATGGCGGCCTCCTCCAGCGCGGCCACGAGCTTGCGCCGATTGGCGAGGCCCGTCATCGGATCGTGCAGCGCGGCGTGCTCGAATTCGTGCGACTGGCCGGCCAGTTGCCGGTTGCGCTTCGCGTACATGCCGAGCGCCGTGATCAGCATGCAGAACAACAGTGCCGCAATCGCGATGAGCATGCGCGAGACGAGCGTGATCCGCTTGCGCATGTCGGCGCTGTGCGCATCGCGCTGCGCGTGCCAGTACGACGACGCGTTGCCGAGCAACGCGTCCATTTGCGCGAGCGTGGCATCGGGCAACAACACGGACGACGGAATACGCGGCGCGCCGGCGGGACTGGCATTCACCAGCGCGGCGAGCGAGGCGAGGCGCCGCGTCAGTTCGGCGCGCGCCTCGCGGTAGCCGTTCGCCGCGGTGTCGTGCGCGCCCGGCACTTCGTCCCATACGCCGACCCGCGTGCGCGCCGTCTGCGCGTGCTCGACGGCCTCGAGCACGAGGCTCGCGTATTCCTGTTTGACCTGATCGGAAAACACGGTTCTGATCTGCGTGGCCAGATACAACAGGCCGATCAGCAGGCACAGCAGCGACGCGACGGCGACGGTGGCTGGGCCGGGTGTGAGCCGCCAGCCGCCTGCGCGCAGGCGGCCCGGGCGCCAGGCGAAGAGCGGCTCAGGGATGCGAGTAGAGGTCTTGCTGGCTTCCGCTGCCATGTTGTCGATAGCTCACGCGTCGAAAGAACGAACCCATTCGTGCAAAGAGATTGCTTTTCCGCCGCGGGCTCGACGCCGACGCGCGTCGTTCCTGCTGGGCGTATCTCGCTTCACGCGCGGGGCGCGCGGAGGCGAGCTGCGGCGCCGCAGCTTCGGGAGCGCGTGCGACAGTCGGCACGGCGCGAGGCGAGAGGGCCGCTGCCGCCGCTGTGGTCGGCGGTGCATCGGAGGAGTTGTCCGCCAGCACTTCTTCTTCCTCGTCGGGACGGGAGATCTGCCCGGTCCATGTCGACGGCTTGCGACTCTCGTCAACGGAAGATGCCGACGGCTGCGCCGGAATCGCGGGCAAGTCGAGCAACGCGATGGTGTCCGCGGGCGTGGTGGGCGCAACGCCGGGATTCCGCGTCGGTGCACCGAGCGCGGAGGTCACGAGCGGTGGGGTCGGCGGCGCTGCCGGCACCGTCGCGGCGGGCGGCGCGACGTCGACGTTCATGGCAAGCGGACTGCCGGGTCCCTCCGACGATTTCGCCAGCACGGCCGCCGCGTTACCCGGAGCAGGCATACGCAGCGCCTGGCGCGCGCGGGCGATGGCCTCCGCGTAGGTCTGCTGATCGCTGTTGAACCAGACGCCGTAAGCCACGGTGCCCACGACGCCGAACGCAAGCGCGCTCGCCGCCGCCACGCACAGGGCGAGGCGTCCGAAGCGCGGCGTCACGCCGGTTGTTTCAGCCGTTCCGTTATCAAAGTCCACATCGTCGTTGTCCGCGCGAACATGAGGCAAGTCAGGATCGTTGTACATCGTAATACTCCGCAATTCTTCCGTCTGACGCTCCATCAGGCCTGATCACACAACTCGCACGGTCGATGCAAACGCTGCTGGAAGAATGTAACTCTCTCGTCCGATAGCGACAACACGACTCGGTCTGCTTCAAACGTCTGTTCGGCAGATCGCATTAGAGCCTGGAAAAGCAGGTAAAACGTTCAACGCCGCATGCATATGCGACAAACCTCAGCGCGTTGACCCGACCGTTCCCGCTGCGAAGGCCCGCTGCGCGCAGCATTGAAGCCGGCAGCGGGTGCGGGGCCCGTTAACATGCAATAAGCAGGCCTGTTTTGGCGGGTTTTAACTGCTGGGCGGCAGGCGCGCTTCAAACATGCGCGCAACGCACGCATGAAAATGGTTGCGCGATCCACTAAATGGAGTGCTTTTCTCGCAGCCCTGTGGGCGGCAAAAAGCAGGACATTCTGCTCGCGCGCGCCGCCGTGCGCAGTCGCCCCGCCTTCTGCCCTGAGCGGAAAAATGGCGCGTTTTGCCGAGATTTCGGCACAAAACCGCTATGGCGAAATCGAAACACCCGGCGGCTCGCGCGCGGCGTGCTCCCACTTACTGGACGGTGATCGTCTCTTTCATGTTCGGATGAATGCCGCAAAACACGTTGTACACGCCCGGCTTGTCAAACTTGAACTGGTAAGTATCGTTCTGATCGAGCGCTGCCGAGCGGAACATGCCCGCATCGTTGACGACCGTATGCGGCTCGCCGTCGAGGTTTTTCCACGTCACGGTCGTTCCGGCCTTGATCGTGAGCGCCATCGGCGAAAACATAAAGTTTTTGATGACCACCTGGCCGGGCGTTTCGGCCCACGCGGACAGCACCCCGGCGCCCGCGACGAGCGCGGCGCCGGCAATGAGTCCCATCCATCCACGGCGAAGGAAATTGTTTCGCATGACTGATCTCCATGAAGTGGGTCTGGCCGCTACGACACCAGCGTCGCGTCGGCAAGCGTTGCTCCGAGCGGATGACGTGCGATCGTGACGCTCGTCACGCCGAGCATCTTCGGAAGCTGAGCGCTTGCAACCGTCATCGGGCCGGGACCCGGACCCTGCCCTGCGGCCGGTTGCGGATAGGCCGTGGAACGGGCGGTGTGAAAGGTGATGTTGCCCTCCACTTTCGAAACGATCTGATGGATATGGCCGTTCAACACCGTGACCGAGCCGAAGCGTTTCAGATAGCTCATCGCCTCGCCTGCGTCGCCGGTGCCCCAGCCCCACGGCTCATAGATCGTCCACATCGGCATATGGGCGAAAACCACGATCGGCGTGCTCGATGAGCGTGCCTTGAGGTCGTTCTCGAGCCATTTCAATTGTTCGTCGCCTAAACTGCCGAGCCCGTTCGGCTTGAAGTGCATCACATTGACGAGACCGACGAAGTGCACACCGTCATGGTCGAAGCTGTAATAGCCCTTGTTATCCGACGCTTGACCAAAGCGGCTGAAGTACTCGGTGCCGGGGCCGTCGGTCACGTCGTGCTCGCCGGGGACGGTATGCAGTTCCGTGACCGGCAGTCCGGACAGCAATTGCGCGGCAAGATCGAACTCGGCGGCCTTCGAAAGATGCGTGATGTCGCCGGTATGAATGGCGAGCGCGGGCTTGACCGGCATGGCGTTGACGAACTCGATGGTCTGCTTCAGCGTGCCGGCAACGTCGGGGTTGGCTTCCTTGTTGAAGCCGATATGCGTGTCGCTGATCTGAAGAAAGAGCGGCACGCCGGCCGTCGCGGCGGGTTTGCCGTCGGCGGCGAGCGCGAGCTGCATCGGCGTGAGAACGCCGCCCGCGAGAACGAAGAGCGTACCCGCGCCGCCGAACGCGAGGCATTTCAGTGCGCCGCGGCGCGACGGATCGAAGGAATGTGACGACATGTTGGCCTCACGATAACGGGCCACCGACAGAGCGCCGGCTTATCCAGCGTTCTTCGGGCCCGGTTCGTCAGGCATGACTGCGGCCGCGCGGAATTTATTCCCGGCGGCCGCAAAAAGATCGTTCGCTGTGAGGCCAACCTGCCTGGCTGGCATCGGCCAAACGATGCGAGCCAGGCTGTCGGATCGCTTACTGCGCCTGTGCCTTCTGCCGCAGCGCGCCTTGATAACGGATCGTCGGACGCAGCGACTGCGTGCTCGGCGCCGGCGCCTTCAGCAACTGACGGGCAACCACTGCGTTCGCCGAACTGAGCGAGCCGATGCCCGTCTCACGCGACGGGTCCGCGAGACCGTGCGCAACGAGCAGTTTCGCTTCGAGTTGCAAGCTCGTGAGCAGCACCGGATCTTTCAGGGCGCTGCTTTGCGCCAGCAACTGGCTCCATGCGTTGTTGCTGTAGTTCGTCACGTAATAGTCGAGGCCGCTCGGATCGGCGAGCACCGCGGAACAGCCGTTCAGCCGCACCTGCGTTTGCAGGTCCTTCATCGCGACCGTCTTGCGCGAAGTCAGTCCGTCGCCATAAGCGAGCGTCAGCGGAATGGTCCACTGCGTGCCCGGATATTGATTCTGATTCGGGAACGGCTGCTGTTTCAGCGTCACGATGGTCTGATTCGTCGTCAGGTCACATTGGGTGTCGAGCGAAATGAGCGGTACGCCGGTTTGCCGCACGAAGCTGTCGCCGATCGCGACCATCGGCTCGCCACTCGCCTTGCCGAGCTCGTCCCACAGACGCTTGGGCGTCACGTTGCCAAGCGCATAGTCGGCCAGATACTGCTGCAGCCCCTTGCGCATCGTGTCCTCGCCGAGATAGTTCTCGAGCATCTTCAGCACGTGGCCGCCCTTGTCATACGTGAAGGCACTCGCGCTCAGCACGAAGTCGTTGGACGCCCAGCCGTTGAAGTTCGGCTGCACGGGGAACGAGGTGGACTTCAGATCCGCGTTGATGACCGCGTACTTGTTCTTCACCTGGTCGACCCAGCTGAAGCGGTCCGGGAAAAAGCGCACCTTCGTCTTGTTCTCGAAGAACGTCGCAAACGATTCGTTCAGCCAAACGTCGTCCCACCAGTCGAGCGTGACGAGATCGCCGAACCATTGATGCGCCGCCTCATGCGTGAGCACGGTCACGCCATAGTCGGACATGCTCGTGCCCGGCGCCGGCAGGATGTCGTCGGCGAATTCGAGAATCGCGCCCCAGTTCTCCATGCCGCCGAAGTTCAGGTCCTTCTGCTCCTTGAACGCGTCGTTGGCGGCGACCGTGTCGAACTTGGTAAGCGGCAACGGGATGCCGGTGTAGCGATAGTAGTAGTCGAGCGCCTGCTTGGTCTGCTGCATCGCGGGCCTCGCCCAGTCGCGCATGCCGGGCGGCGTGAAGATACGCAGGTGCAAGCCTTTGCCGTCGGGCAGCGGACTCGTGAAGTCGTCTTCGAGAATATCGAACTGACCGCCGCCGAAGAACAGCAGATACGAAGGCATGGGCGGGGTCTTTTCGAACGACACCAGCTTGTAGCCGCTATCCACGTTCACAGCGGGCTTTTCTGCCGCGTTCGACACGACCTTCCAGTTCTGCGGCACTTCCGCGCTCACCTCATAGGTGGGGCGGAACGCCGGCTCGTCCCAGCCGGGGAACCATTGCCGCGCGAGGTTCGACTCGCCTTGCGTGAGGATCGCGCCGCTCGTCGTACCGTCGGTCGCCTTCAGATCGACGCGGAACACGCCTTCGGCAGCGGAGCAACCCGGATACGGATCGTTGCCGCAACTGCCGCCCGTTTTCGTCGCCGGGTCGTCATAGCTCTTGAAGTTGATGATGCCGGTCCACTCCATGTGCAGCGAGTAGTTGCCCGCGGCGATCTGCCCGCTGACGGGCCGCAACTGATAAAAGTCGCCGTCGTCCTGCGGCGTTGCGATCAGCGCGATGTTGCCGGGCTGGAGCGTGATGGTGCCGTTGGTGAACTTGATGCGATGCCCTGCGATGGTGATCGCGTTGACCGCCTTCTGCACCTTGATCTGGACGTCGGCGCGGCCGTCGAAGGACGACAGCGCGGGATTCGGCCTGAACCACAGCCTGTAGTTGATCGGCGTGACGGTGTTCGGCAGTTCGACCGGCTGCACGGTCTTGTCGATCGACGTGTCCGCGAGCGCGGCGCTCGCGGGCGGCACCAATGCCACCTCGGAAGCGCTGGCTGGAGCTTGCGCGGATTTGCTCGTCAACGAAGCGGAGCCGTCTCCTCCACCGCAGCCCGCCAGGGCCATTATTCCGGCTAGCGCCAGACACTGAATCTGCAATCGGAAATTTATACGCATTGTTAATCCTCAACTGACAATATCGGTATAAAGAAAAGTGCGTTGAGTCACTTCAGCCGTGATTCTCTTTTTTCAGCAAAAAGGTCTCCCGCACTAGCACCGGATTGCTAGCGAGAATAATGGGACGTGTTATGTCCTCAGCACTGAGCGCTGATTTTTAGAAAATCGAAACTTCTGTATTACAAAACTTTCAATATGTCGGCGAGACACATCATTGCCGTCCCATGGATCGACGTCCAGCCAAGGCCGGCGCGCTTCCTCAGGTAACCCGATAAACCGTGATTAGTTTGGACGACAGTGCGTAGCCTAGTTTGGCAAACGTTATCGTGTCAACTTCCTTTCACAAACTTTCCTGATTTCGCATTCAATCCATGCAATGCGAATATCCCAGTAATTAACCTGAGTTAATACTCTAAATATCGGTTTTTTCCGGCCGCACTACGAAAAAATTTTTATTTTTTGAGTGCGTGGTGTGATAAGGCGAAAAACGGCAAGCCGACGGAATATCGGCGCCGTTTGTGTACTAGCTGTTGAGTCGAGCGAGAAATCGAAAAAGGTCCGCCTGCGCGGTCAGGTGCGCAGCGGTCTGAAGAAGCTGCGGATCTCGGCCGCGAGCAGATCTGGCTTCTCCATGGCGGCAAAGTGGCCGCCGCCCGGCATGTCGTTCCACTGCACGACGTTGAAGGTTCGTTCGAGCCAACTGCGCGGCGGACGACTGATCTCTTTGGGAAAGCGCGCAAAACCGACGGGCGTCGACACGCGCGAGCCGTGCGCAAAACGCATCGGCTGAAGACGGTTCTCCCAGTACATCTGCATGGCGGGTGCAATGCTCTGCGTGTACCAGTAGAGCGAAATGTTGGTGAGCAACTCGTCCTTCGAAAACACGCGCTCGACATCGCCTTCGCAATCGCTCCACGCGCGGAATTTTTCGGCGATCCAGGCGGCAAGTCCCACAGGCGAATCGTTCAGCGAAGCCGCGAGTGTCAGCGGCTTTGTGGCGTGCATGTGGGCGTAGCCACCTTCCTGCGCAACCCATTCGTTTCTGTCACGCAGGAAGGCTTCTTCTTCAGGCGTCAACGCATGCTGCGCGGCGCCGGTTGCCGGCTCGTAGCTGCCCGGCAGGAAGTTCAGGTGAATGCCGTCTACCACCTGCGGATGCCGTGCCGCAAGCGCAATCGATACGCCTGCGCCGAGGTCGCCGCCTTGCGCGCCGAAGCGCGGGTACCCGAGGCCGTTCATCAGCCACACCCACTGGTCGGCGACCTGGAACGCGGACATGCCGGGCCGCGCGGGCGCTTGCGAGAACGCGAAACCGGGCAGCGAAGGCACGACCACATCGAACGAATCCGCAGGATCGCCGCCGAACGCCGCGGGATCGCACAGCCGCTCGAGCAGCGCCTCGAACTCGACAAACGAACCCGGCCAGCCATGGGTGACGACGAGCGGATAAGGCGCGGGGCCGACGCCGCGCCGATGCACGACATGCACGCGCTGCCCCTCGACATCGGCGATGAACTGCGGCAGCCGGTTCAAGCGCTGCTCCGCCGCACGCCAGTCGAAGCGGTTCGCCCAATAGTCGGCAAGCTCGCGCAGCCATGCCGCGTCCACACCTTGCTGCCACGCCGGCGAAGGCGTCGCGGGCGCCCAGCGCGTGGCGCGAATACGTCGGCGCAAATCGTCGATGTCCTCTTGCGGCACGGCGATATGAAACGGCTCGATATGCATGGGGGTTATCCGGGGCGCAATAGTCGATCGAGAAAATTTTGTGGCCGCAAGACGCGCGGCACCTGGCGGGCATGAACCACGAAACTATCGGCATGGTACACAATGGCCGCATTTCCGTTTCGCGCGCTGGAGATCGACATGCTGGGAGCGCTTGCCGCCCTGCTTACGTTTCAATGCCTTGGAGAAGGCGTGTCTTATGTGTTCCATCTGCCCGTTCCCGGCCCGGTGATCGGCATGTTGCTGCTGTTCGGCTTCGTCATGATGCGCCCGCAAACCGCGGATGCGATCGAGCCCACCGCGCTCGAATTGCTGCGGCATCTGTCGCTGCTGTTCGTGCCGGCGGGCGTCGGCATCATGGTCTCGGCAAGCCGTATTCGCGGGGATGCGGTGGCGGTGATCGTTTCGATTGCAGTCAGCACGACGCTAGCGATTGCGGTGGCGGCGCTCGTCACGCGCGCGTTGATGCGCCGGCAGCAGCGCCGGCAACCGCACGATCGCGCCGACACGGAGGCCGCACAATGACCGCCTTGCCGAAGCTCGGCGCGATCTGGGTCTATCTTGCCGCGAGCCCGTTGCTCGGGCTCACCATCACGTTGATCGCGTATCTGATTGCGCAGACGTTGTATGCAAAGACGCGCTTCAATCCGCTCGCCAATCCGGTGCTGATCGCGGTGGCGCTGCTGGTGGCGGTGCTCGAAATCACGGGCACGCCGTACGCCACCTATTTCGAGGGCGCGCAGTTCGTGCACTTCCTGCTCGGTCCGGCCACGGTCGCGCTTGCGTTGCCGCTCTATCGTCAGTGGCCGAAGTTGCGCCGCTATGCGTTGCCGCTCTTCGGCGGACTCGTGGCCGGCTCGTTGACGGCAATTGTCTCGGCGATTGGCGTGGCGGCGCTGTTCGGCGCCTCGCATCAGACGCTCGCGTCGCTCGCGCCGAAATCCGCGACCACGCCGATAGCGATGGCCGTCGCGTCGGAGATCGGCGGAATACCGTCGCTGACCGCGGTGCTCGTGATATCGACGGGCGTGTTCGGCGCCGTGTTCGCGCGCGCCATTCTCAACGGGTTGAAAATCGCTGAACCGGAAGTGCGCGGTTTTGCGCTCGGCATTGCGTCGCACGGCATCGGCACGGCGCGCGCCTTTCAGGTCAGCGAGCAGATGGGCGCATTCGCCGGGCTCGGCATGGGACTCAACGGCGTGTTTACCGCGTTTGTGGTGCCGGTGTTGATGCCGGTTATTGTGCGGTGGCTCGGGGGGTAAAGGTTAGGTGTACACAACGCAAGCAGCCATTCACCTCGCATAGTTTGAAGGACGTGCGCTTTTATGCGATGCTAGCCACGCCCCAGCGCAGGTCACGTCACTGCAGGTCACCACAAGAGGGTGTGAGAGGCAGACCAATCCTGTTGTCCATTCCCTTTGGAGGAGACATGATTGTGTCATCGCTAGCGCGCAGCATTCGCTGTGCCGGCCGCGCGCCCGGCTTTTCATCGCAGCCCTTCTTTTGCGCCGCCCGCCTGAAGCCGCTGCATCGCGCGGCCGCCGTGTCGAGCGTTGCCCTTCTCATTGGTCTGTCATCCGTCTGTCATGCCGACACGCAGGTCGGCGGCACATTGCCGCCCGCGCCGGACAAACTCTATGGCGACCTCTTCGTAGCCGTGCAAACGGCGCAGATCTATCCGGACCAGAAGACCTTCGTCGACGCCACGCCGAACGCAGACCCCGCCGCGATCGTGCAGCTGTATCAGCAACAGAAGAACAATCCCGGCTTTTCGCTTGCCAGCTTCGTGAACCAGTACTTCACGCCGCCGAGCGAGCCGGTCATCACGCCGCCCGCGAACCAGACGCTGCGTGAGCACATCAACTGGCTATGGCCCGCCCTCACCCGCACGACCACGAGCGCGCCGCCCAACAGCTCGCTGATTCCGTTGCCGAAGCCCTATGTCGTGCCCGGTGGCCGCTTTCGCGAAGGCTACTATTGGGACACCTACTTTACGATGCTGGGCCTTCAGGAAGCGGGCCGCGAAGACCTCGTCGACAACATGCTCGACAACTTCGCGTACATGATCGACACGTTCGGTCATATTCCCAACGGCAATCGCACGTATTATCTCGACCGCTCGCAGCCGCCCTTCTTCTCGCACATGGTGGAGCTCGCGGCCAAAGTGGAAGGACACGGCGTCTATCAGAAGTACCTGCCCGCGCTGCGCAAGGAGTACGGCTACTGGATGCAGGGCGAAAGCTCGACGCCGGCCGGGTCGGCGACGCGCAACGTGGTCGTGATGCCCGACCGCTCCGTGCTGAACCGGTACTGGGACGAACTCGACACGCCTCGCGACGAATCCTACCTGGAGGACATTCAGACCGCGCAAAAGGCCACCGGCCGCAATCCGAACGACGTCTACCGCGAACTGCGCGCGACCGCGGAAAGCGGCTGGGATTTCAGTTCGCGCTGGTTCGGCGACAACATGACGCTCGCGACCGTGCGCACCACGTCGATCATCCCGGTCGATCTGAACAGCCTCATGTTCCATCTGGAAATCACCATCGCGAAAGGCTGCGGCGAGACGCGCGATTTCCGCTGCGTCGGCGAATTCGCGGGACGCGCGGCGAAGCGCGCGCTTGCCATCAACCGCTACTTGTGGAACCCGAACGGCTACTACGGCGACTATGACTGGCAGCTCGCCAAACCGCGCGACAACAAGACGGCGGCCATGGTGTTCCCGCTCTTTGTCGGCGCGGCATGGCCGGATCGCGCGAAAAAAACCGCTGAGCAGGTGCAGTCCACATTGCTGCAGCCTGGCGGCCTCGTCACGACGACCTACAACACCGCACAACAGTGGGACGCGCCGAACGGCTGGGCGCCGCTGCACTGGGTCGCGATCCAGGGTCTCAAGCGCTACGGCCAGGACGCGCTCGCGCAGCAGATCGGCACGCGCTTTCTTGCCGACGTGAAGGGCGTCTATGCGTCGGACAGGAAACTGGTCGAAAAATACGTGGTGGAAGGCGCCGGCACGGGCGGCGGTGGCGGCGGCGAATATCCGCTGCAGGACGGCTTCGGCTGGACCAATGGCGTCACGCTGAAACTGCTCGATCTGTACAGCCCGGGCGAGTGAAGCCGTCACACGCGCGGCGCGGCGCGCCGGCCGGCACGAGGAGACCCGACGGAGACCCGACACCGCCGGCCAAGAATGATCGGACGCACAAATACTGTATAAAAACACAGTATAATAGCCGGCATGAACCAGTCATTTTCCGGCGGGCCGAATCCCGCCGGGCGTTCGATCATGGCATTCCAGCAAGGCTTGTTTGCGCCTGAGCCGGTCACGCTCTTTTGCGACAAGGAAGGCGGCATCCGTTATCTGCCCGAATCCGTTCCGCTTGCGCGCGCGCAACAGTGGTTCGGCGAGGCGCTCGGCAATATCGGCTGGAGCAGCCATCAGCGCATCATGTACGAGCGCGAGGTGGCCGTACCGCGGCTGATCGCCACTTTCATGCGCGACGCACAAGATCTGCCGGCGCCGCTTGCCGAAGCCTTCGAGGCGGTGCGGGCGCTCGTCGGCGCCCCGTTCAACCGGGTGGGTCTCAACCTGTATCGCGACGAACACGACAGCGTCGCGCCACACAATGATAAAACCGCGAACCTCGTGCGCGGCGAACCGATCGCGATCGTATCGCTCGGCGCGACGCGCCGCATGACCATTCGCCCGAAAAAAGGGCCCGGCCGCGCGGTGCACGTCGACCTGGAGGCCGGCAGTTGCCTCGTCATGAGCTACGCGTCGCAGTTCACGCACGACCACGGCATTCCGAAGCTCGTTGAAAGCGTCGGGCCGCGCATCAGCCTCGCGTTTCGCTGCTACGAAGGCCCGTAGGAATAACCGATAAGCGCGCAGACGCCCGACTACACCGCAAAAATGTCCGGATTCTCGAGCAGCGGCACAAATCGACCGGTGCGGCCGTCGAGTGCGAGCATCACCCCGCTCTCGATGTCGAAAATCCAGCCGTGCAGCTGCAGCTTTTTGTTCGCAAGCCCGACGGCCACCGAAGGATGCGTGCGGATATTCGCGAGCTGCGCGACCACGTTGTCCTTGACGAGCGCGTCGAGGCGTTCGGCGGGCGACTGATAGGTGCGCGACGCGTGAATCGCCTTGGCGGCATCCGCGTGACGCAGCCAGCCCGCGACGGCCGGCAGGTGTTCCAGGTTGGTGTTGGTCGTGATGGCCGTCATCGCGCCGCAGTTCGAGTGGCCGCAAATCACGATGTCGCGCACGCCCAGCACCGCGACCGCGTACTCGACCGTCGCCGAGACGCCGCCCGGCTCCGGACCATACGACGGCACGATATTGCCCGCGTTGCGAATCACGAACAGCGCGCCAGGCTCCGCCTGCGTGAGCAGCTCGGGCACCACCCGGCTGTCCGAGCAGGTCACGAACAGCGTGCTCGGACTTTGCGCGGCCGACAGCCGCTTGAACAGGGCGCTTTGCTGCGGAAACACGTCGCGTTGAAAGCGGATCAAGCCCTCGATGATTTCCTGCACGAATTTCTCCAGATAGTCAAAGGGCGCGCGGCGCACGGCACGGCCGCGAAGAATTCGCGCGACTACACCGCGTTGCCGTGCCCAGAGCCCGCGCCGCACGCCCGTGCAGCAACGGCTTGTGGGTCAAGCCCGCTCCCTGCGGGACGCCCGCGACGCCGTGGTCACGGGCCGGTCTTGTCGAAGTCGCGCGTTTCCAGTTCCACCGACTGCCCGCCGTTCTTTTCGAGCACGCGCTGCGCGGCCTTTTCGATCTGCGCGCGGTTGGCCTCGAACGTGCCCACCAGATCGTGCGCCGACGGGCCGCCGTTGCCGAAATGGTCGTTCAGTGCATCGAGCGAGACGCTGCACCAGACGTCCTTTCCATCGACATTGGCTTCGAAGGCGACGCGCGCGGCCGCCACCACTTCACGGCGTCCGGTGAATTCGATCCTCATAATGACCCTCCATGTGTCGAAAGAATCTCGTCGGTCGCAATCCCTATGCCACCCCTGTGCCACGCCGGCCGGCGCGGGCCGCCCGACAGCGCGAATTGCGCACAAGGTGCATACTCGATGTCCGCTGCCGTCGCACGGCCGTCCTGCTGCGCCCGCCCTGCCGGCGGCGCGTCGCGCGGGCGCGGTGCAGGCGTCGCCCGGCAGGCGCACCCACTATTCTGATACCAACTTCGTCCCATGTCCCGCAATCCGCAATCGTCGCGTCCCCTCGTCATTGCTTCCGTGATGGCTTCCATGGCCATGGTCGCCATCGAGGCCACCATCGTTTCCACTGCCATGCCGCAGATCGTCGCCCAACTCGGCGATCTGCATCTGTACAGCTGGGTCTTCTCGTCGTTCCTGCTGGCGCAAACGGCCATCACCGTCGTGTTCGGCAAGCTCGCCGATCTCTACGGCCGCAAGCCGGTCATGCTGGCCGGCATTGCCATCTTTCTCGTCGGCTCCGTGCTCGCGGGCTTCGCATGGTCGATGCCGGCCATGATCGCGTTCCGTCTGATTCAGGGCGTCGGCGCAGGCGCGATCCAGCCGGTCACGCTGACCATCGTCGCGGATCTGTATCCGGCGCGCGAACGCGGCAAGGTGCAAGGCTATCTCGCGAGCGTGTGGGCGATTGCCGCCGTGGTCGGGCCAATGGTCGGCGGCTTCATCATCCGCAACATGTCGTGGGCGTGGATCTTCTGGATGAATGTGCCGATCGGCCTTGCATCGGCAGCCGGCTTTATTGCGTTCCTGCGCGAATCGGAGCGGCACGCGCGCCCTTCCATCGACTTCGCGGGCGCAGCGCTCTTCATGGCGGCCATCGCCGCACTGATGACCGGGCTCACCTACGCGGGCGACGACGACCTCGCGCACGCATCCATGGCCGGCGGCGCATTCGTCGTGTGTCTCGTGCTGTTCGTGCTGCAGGAGCGCCGGGCCAAGGAGCCGATGATCTCGTTCGCATTGTGGAGCCGCCGCCCCATTGCCGCGTGCAACGGCGCGACCGTGCTGTCCGGCATGATCCTGATGGGCTCCACCACGTTCCTGCCAATGTACGTGCAAGGCGTGCTGAACCGCTCGCCGGTGATAGCGGGCCTCGCACTCACGATGATGATGGTCGGCTGGCCGGCCGGCGCGACGCTCGCCGCCAAGTCGTTTCACCGTATCGGGTTGCGGCGCATGCTGATAGGCGGCAGTACGTTCATTCCCGTCGGCGCGGTGCTGTTGCTGTTTCTTGCGCCGGGCGGCTCGCCGGTCGTCGCCGGGCTGGGCTCACTGGTGATGGGCTTCGGCATGGGCATTTCCAGCGTCAGTTGCCTCATGCTGATTCAGGAAATCGTCAAGATGGACGAGCGCGGCAGCGCGACGGCGTCAAACCTGTTTTCTCGCAACCTCGGCAGCACACTCGGCGCCACGCTGTTCGGCGCGGTGCTCAATTTCGGTCTGAGTCATTCGCGAGGCAGCGCGGTGGTCACATCCGATCAACTGAAAAGCCTGCTGCAAAACCAGGCTGCGAGCCTCGGCGGCGGCAACGCTATCCGCATGGTGCTGCATCAATCGCTGCACCTCACCTTCCTGTCGATCTTTGCGATAGCGATTTTCGTGGTCGTGCTGCTGACGCTCGTGCCGGCGATCACCATCGGCGCGGAAAAGAAGATGCCGCTGGAGGCGCTCTCGCCGCTCGAAGACTGACGCGCTGAGATCGCTGAACCATTGAACCATTCGAGGCGGCCCGTGGCAAGCACGCCGCTGCGCTCGCGCAGCGCGTGCCCGGCGCTGCCGCGCGGTCAGCCTTTCGCGTACAGCGTCGAGTTGGCGAAACCTTCCGCGGCGAGCACCTCGCCGACGAGGATCAACGCCGTGCGCTCGATGTGCGTCGACTGGACCTTGCCGAGAATATCGTCGAGCGTGCCGGTGATCTTTTCCTCGTCCGGCCAGCTTGCGCGATAGATCACCGCGATCGGACACGCGCCGCCGTAATGCGGCCGCAATTCGTCAACGATACGCGCAAGGTGCCGCACGCCCAGATGAATCGCCATCGTCGCGCGATGCCGTGCGAGATCGGCGAGCTGTTCGCCCTGGGGCATCGCTGTCTTTGTCGCGTAACGCGTCAGGATCAGCGTCTGCGAAATGCCGGGCAAGGTCAGCTCGCAGCCGAGCGCCGCCGCGCACGCAGCGGTCGCCGTCACCCCCGGCACGATCTCGTACGGAATGGCGAGTTCGCACAGCCGGCGAATCTGTTCGCCAATGGCGCCATACAACGAAGGATCGCCCGAATGCACGCGCGCCACGTCCTGGCCGTTATCGTGTGCGTTTTTCAGCAAGGCCACGATTTCATCGAGATCGAGCTCGGCGGTATTGACCACCTGTGTCGCCGAATGTCCGTCCAGCACCGCGGCCGGCACGAGCGACCCTGCATACAGAATCACCGGACAGCTACGCACGAGCCGCTGCCCCTTCACCGTGATCAGTTCGGGGTCCCCAGGACCCGCGCCGATAAAAAACACCGTCATTCAGTACTCCGTGATTGATGCGGGCGATTCAGTTCGACAGGCGCAGCGTGGCGAGCAGATCCGCGGTGCTTGCAAATTCGCGGTCCGCTGCGGGCAACGGCGGGCGGCGCAGCATCACGACAGGCAGACCACGCTCGCGGGCGACTTGGAGCTTCGCTTCCGTCGCACCGCCGCCGCTGTTCTTGCTGACCAGTACGTCGAACGCTTGCAGCGCGAAGAGCGCCCGTTCGCCTTCCAGCGTGAAGGGCCCGCGCGCGGCGAGGATGGGAGCGCGTGCGGTATCCGCGTGCGCGTCGAGGCAACGCACGAACCAGAATTGATGCGCGGGAATCTCGTCAAGATGCGTGAGCGGCTCGCGGCCGAGTGTGAAGAGCGGCCGCCTGAACGGCGCAAGCGCCGCCGTGAGTTCGTTCCAGTCATCGACCATGCGCCAGTCGTCGCCCGCTTGCGGCTGCCATGCGGGCCGGCGCAGCGCCCAGCACGCGACACCCGCGGAGCGCGCCGCCTGCACCGCGTTCGCGCTGATCCGCGCCGCGTAGGGATGCGTCGCGTCGATCACAAGGCCGATGGCTTTTTCTTCGATATAGCGCTGCAGGCCTTCGCTGCCGCCAAAACCGCCCACGCGCACCGCGCACGGCAGGTCGTCGGGCACCTTGCCGAGGCCGGCGAGACTGTACACGTCGCGAGGGGTCAGGTGCCGCGCGATCCGCAATGCGTCGCCGGTGCCGCCGAGGAGCAAAATCCGCGTCATCGCGCGGCCCCGATCAGATTGCCTTGCCGGTCGATTGCGAACATCTCGACATTCACCTGCGGCGGCACGATCTCGCGCGCCACGCGCAGCGCGTGGCCACAGACCATGTCGGCGAGCGGCACGTGCTGCGCATGCGCCAGCGCGACGGCCTGCTGGCTCGTGTTGGCCGCGCGAATCGCGGCTTGCAACGCGTCGTCGGCGCCGTGCGCGGCGGCCCAGCCGGCAAGCCGTTCGAGGTCGATACTCGAATTGCGGCTATGCAGGTCGAGATGGCCGGCGGCGAGCTTGCTCAGCTTGCCGAATCCGCCGCAAATACTCAGACGTTCGACCGGTGCGCGCTTCATATGCTTCAGCACCGCGCCAACGAAGTCGCCCATTTCGATCAGCGCGATGTCGGGCAAGCCGTAATGCGCGCGCATGGCGTCTTCGCTCGCGTTGCCGGTGCAGGCGGCCAGATGCGTGTAGCCGTTCGCGCGCGCGACGTCGATGCCCTGATGAATCGACGCGATATACGCCGAGCACGAAAACGGCCGCACGATGCCGGTCGTGCCCAATATCGACAAGCCGCCGAGAATCCCAAGCCGCGGATTCATGGTCTTCTGCGCGAGCGCTTCGCCGCCCTCCACGCCGATCGTCACCTCGAAGCCGCCGCGGTACGCATGCTCGGCCGCGAGTTCGGCGAGATGCGCGGTCATCATCTGGCGCGGCACGGGGTTGATCGCCGGCTCGCCCACTGCAAGCGTCAGTCCGGCGCGCGTGACGGTGCCGACGCCCGGCCCCGCGCGGAATACCACGCCCGGCTCCGCGAGCAGGCGCACGCGCGCGAACACCACGGCGCCGTGCGTGACGTCGGGGTCGTCGCCGGCATCCTTGATCGTGCCGGCCTCGGCGCCCTCGTCCGTCAGACGGCAGAAGACGAGCGGCATCGGCACATGCTGGCCCTTGGGCAGCACGATCTCGGCAACCTCGCTCGCGACTCCCGCGAGCAGCAGACGCGCCGCCGCCAGCGACGTCGCGGTGGCGCAACTGCCGGTCGTGTAGCCGCTGCGCAGCGGCGCGGGTTGTTCGGGTGTTTCGTCGCGCATGGCGGTCAGGCGGGTTCAGCAGGTTCAGCGGAAGCGGCGCGATTTCTGTCACGCGCAGCGTCATTGCCGCCGGAGACCTTCACCGCCTCGTACAGTGTGATCGGCAGCGCCTGACGCCACGTGTCGAATCCGCCGAGCGGCTGTGCGTCGGCAAGCGCGATCCGCGTGAGCGTGCCGCCCTGGCGTTCGCGCCACGCCGCGAGCACCGCCTCGCCCTGCAGTGTGACCGCGTTGGCGACCAGCCGGCCGCCGTCGCGCAGACTGGCCCAGCACGCTTCGAGCACGCCGGGCACCGTCACGCCGCCGCCGATAAATACGGCGTCCGGCGCGGGCAGTCCTTCGAGGGCTTGCGGTGCGCGGCCCGCGACGAGTTGCAGCCCCGGCACGCCCAACGCGTCGCGATTGTGTCCGATGAAAACTTGACGCTCCGCGTGCGCTTCAATGGCAATCGCCCGGCAAGCCGGATGCGCGCGCATCCATTCAATGCCGATCGAGCCGCTGCCCGCGCCCACGTCCCACAGCAATTGGCCGGGCGTCGGCGCGAGGCGCGCCAGCGTGATGGCGCGCACGTCGCGCTTGGTCAACTGGCCGTCGTGTCGGAACGCGTCGTCAGGCAAGCCGCAGGTGAGCGGCAGACGCGGCGCGCCTGCGGTGGCGCGGCATTCGAGCGCGATCAGATTGAGCGCGGCGACTTCGCCCGTGGACCATTGGTCCGCGCGGCCGTCGATGCGCCGCTCGGCCTCACCGCCAAGATGTTCGAGCACGCTCATGCGCGTCGCGCCGAAGCCGCGCGCATTCAGCAAGGCCGCGAGCGCCGCGGGCGTGCCGCCGTCGGCGCTCAGCACGAACACACGCGCGCCGTCGTGCAGATACGCGTTGACGCTCGCTAAAGGCCGGCCCACCAGCGACACGGTCACCACCTCCTGCAACGGCCAGCCGAGCCGCGCGGCCGCGAGCGAGACCGACGAAGGCGCGGGCAGCACGCGCAAGGCGTCAGCCGGCAATTGCCTTGCGAGCGTCGCGCCCACGCCGAACAGCATCGGATCGCCGCTCGCGAGCACGCACACCGGCCGGCTTCGCTCGGCGAGGAGCGGCGCGAGATCGAACGGCCGCGGCCACGCGACGCGGCGCGCGGCGAGCCTCGCCGGCAGCATCGACAGATGACGCTCGCCGCCGTAAATCACCGACGCCTCCAGCAACGCGCGCCGCGCGGGCCGTCCCAAACCCGCGAAGCCGTCGTCGCCAATGCCTACTACCGTCAGCCACGCCGGCATGCATCCTTCCTCATCTGGTATCTCAAACAATGCGCTGCGCTACGCCGGTCAAAGCGTCCAGCCTCGTTGTGCTATCCGAAAAAAGGCATAATACAGCCGCCGGTGCCCTTCGGGGCCTAACAGGGAACACAGCGCCGAGCAGTTTGCCGCTGTGGCTGCCCCCGCAACTGTATGCAGCGAGTCCGCCTGCGCTGAGCGCCACTGGTTTTACCGGGAAGGCCGCGACGGACGACGACCTGCGAGCCAGGAGACCTGCCGGCGAGACTGTTCGTGCCAGCCAACATCGGGCGGGGTGTACCGATGCCGCAGCCAAGCCGCAGCATCGCTTGCTCGGGCCGTCGCGCGACGCTAACCGCGGTGTCCGTCTTGAATCGAGCTTCGTCCTCCACTGTTCTGCCCGACGCGGCTTGCGCGCTGCGGCCCTCGGCGTGTCCGGGGCTCGCGCGCATCGTCGCGGCGCGCGACGGCGGCATCTGCCGGATCAAGCTGCCGGGCGGCGAACTGAGCGCGGCGCAAGCAGACGCGATCGCGCAGGTCAGCGCGCGGCATGCGGCGGGCGTGATCGAGCTGACCAATCGTGCGAATCTGCAGCTGCGCGGCGTGCGCGGCGGCGAAGAGGCGGCGCTGAGTGCCGCGCTGGTCGACGCGAGGCTCGGGCCTTTGCCCGAGGCCGAGGGCGAGGCCCGGCTCGATGCCCTGGCCGCCGACGACATCCGCAATGTGATGATCAGTCCCACGGCCGGCCGCGATCCGTGCGCGCTATTCGACACCCGGCCGTTGTGCGCCGCGCTGCTCGCGCTGCTGCAAGGCGACACGCGTTTCGCGGCGCTATCGCCGAAATTCGCGCTGCTCGTGGATGGCGGCGAGCGCCTTGCGCGGCTCGATCATCCGCATGACCTGTGGCTCGCGGCAGCGCAGGACGGCTCGGGCGAGATCCGTTTTGTGTTCGGCCTTGCGGGGTGCCCGCCTGCGGGTGCGACGGAGTCGGCAGCTCGGGCGGCAACTCAGGCGGCAGTGAGCGCAGCGACAGGTGCCGCAACAGGCGGACTAGCGAACGCGCCAGCAAGCTCACGAGCGCAAGCACGAGCAAACGCACCAGCACGCTCGACGACAAGCGCGGCAGGAGACGCCGCAGCAAACGCGGCAGTAAATGCGGCAGTAAATGCGGCAACAAACGCCCCGACCAACGCCCCACCAAACGCCCCGCCGGCAAATCCCCAAGGCGCATTGGCCGCGGTGCTGCCGTCGCAAGTCCCGGCGCTCGTGCGCGCGCTGCTGTATACGTTTCTCGACCTCGCCGCCGCCGACGCCACCCGCATGCGCCACCTGCTCGCCGCCCATCCGGTCGATGCGATATTGCAGCACGCACAAACCTATGTCGATTTCCCGCTGACGCGCGACGCCGCGCTCGCCGACTGGCGGCGCAGCATGCCCGCCGATGCAGGGCTGCGCGTCGGCGCGCACGGCGAGCGGATTGCGGGAACATGGCACGTCGGCGGGCAGCCGCTGCTCGGCCGCATCGATGCGCACATCCTGCACGCCCTCGCCTCGCTGGCGCGGCAGCATGGCAACGGCACGCTACGCATCACGCCATGGCAAAGCGTCCTGCTGCCCGCCATCGGGACGCAGGCGGTACCCGCCGTGCTTGCTGCGCTCAAGAAGCTCGGCCTCGCATGCGACCCCCATGACCCCGCTACGCGCCTCATCGCCTGTGCCGGTTCGAGCGGCTGCGCGAAGAGCCTCGCGGACACCAAGGCCGATGCGCGCGCGCTCGCGAAGCACCTGCCCGCCGGCCTCGACGTACACCTGAGCGGCTGCCCGCGCTCCTGCGCTGCCGCGCATTGCGCGCCGTTCACGTTGCTCGCCGCGGCGCCGGGCGTCTACGACCTTTATCGACGCGACGCGCGGCCGGGCTTCGGCGAATGCGTCGCGCGCCAACTGACAATTGGGCAAGCCGCGGCGACGCTCGCGCGGCTCGCCCGAAGTGAACCGATGCATGACCCAGATGAGTGACACCGATGCTTGATTACATTCGCGACGGTCAGGAGATCTATCGCCAATCCTTTGCGACGATCCGCGCCGAAGCCGATCTGTCGCGCCTCCCCGCCGACCTCGAGAAGCTGGCGGTGCGCGTGATCCACGCGTGCGGAATGGTCGACGTGATCGACGATCTCGCGTTCTCGCCCGACGCAGGCACAGCGGGCCGCACGGCGCTCGCGCAAGGCGCGCCGATTCTCTGCGATGCCGGCATGGTCGCGCAAGGCATCACGCGCGCGCGGCTGCCGGCGAACAACGAGGTGATCTGCACACTCGCGCACGAGCAGGTGCCCGCGCTCGCGCGCGCGCTCGGCAATACGCGCTCGGCCGCGGCGCTCGAATTGTGGCGTCCGCGCCTCGCGGGCAGCGTCGTCGTGATCGGCAATGCGCCGACCGCGCTCTTTCATCTGCTCGACATGCTCGATGCCGGCGCGCCGAAGCCTGCGCTGATTCTCGGCTTTCCGGTGGGATTCGTCGGCGCGGCGGAATCCAAAGCCATGCTCGCGGAAAACAGCCGCGGCGTGCCGTATGTGGTCGTGCACGGTCGTCGCGGCGGCAGCGCAATGGCCGCCGCCGCCGTCAACGCCCTCGCGACGGAGGTCGAATGACGGCCGCGCAGCCACCCAGAGGACGTCTTTTCGGACTCGGCGTCGGGCCGGGCGATCCTGAACTCATCACGGTAAAGGCGCTGCGTCTGCTGAAAGCCGCGCCGGTGGTCGCGTACTTCGTCGCGAAAGGCAAGAAGGGCAACGCGTTCAGCATTATCGAGGCGCATCTGCACGACGCGCAGCAGCACCTGCCGCTCGTCTACCCCGTCACAACGGAGGCGCTCCCGCCGCCGCTCTCGTATGAGGCGATCATCGCCGACTTCTACGATACGGCGGCGCAGATTGTCGGCGCTCATCTGGATGCAGGCCGCGACGTGGCCGTGATCTGCGAAGGCGACCCGTTTTTCTACGGCTCGTATATGTATCTGCACGACCGGCTCGCGGCGCGCTACGAGAGCGAGGTCGTGCCCGGCGTGTGCTCGATGCTCGGCGGCGCCGCCGTGCTGGGCGCGCCGCTCGTCTATCGCAACCAGAGCCTGTCGGTACTCTCGGGCGTGCTGCCGGAAGAGGAACTGCGGCGCCGTCTCGCGGACGCCGACGCCGCCGTCGTCATGAAGCTCGGCCGCAATTTCGACAAGGTGCGGCGCGTGCTCGGCGAACTCGGCCTCGCGCAGCGCGCGTTATACGTCGAGCGCGCGACGATGGGCAATCAGCGCATCGTGCCGCTCGCCGAAGTCGATCCGATGGCGTCGCCGTACTTTTCGCTGCTGGTGGTGCCGGGGGAAAAATGGCAAGGATGATGCCGCCCGCCATCGTCATTCTGGGCGCGGGCGCACTCGCTGCCGCGCGCAACATTCAGGCGCTGTATCCGGACTCGCGGGTGCACGCGCTGCAAGGTCGCGTGGAAGCCGACGTCGCCTACAGCGAGCTGGGCGCGCACCTGCGCGACCTGTACGCGTGCGGCACGCCGATCGTCGCGTTGTGCGCGGCCGGCATTGTGATTCGCTGCGTCGCGCCGCTGCTGTCGAACAAGGGCGCCGAGCCGCCGGTGCTGGCTGTTGCCGAAGACGGCAGCGCGGTCGTGCCTCTGCTCGGCGGCCTTGCCGGCGTCAACGTGATGGCGCGCGAGATCGCCGCCGCGCTTTGCGTATCGCCTGCCATTACGACGAGCGGAGAACTCCGCTTCGGCACCTGCGTGCTGAATCCGCCGGAGGGTTACACACTCGCCGATCTCGGCCAGGGCAAGCGCTTCGTGTCGGATCTGCTCGCGGGCGAAAGCACGCGAGTGGAAGGCGAGGCACCGTGGCTCGACGACGCGCAACTGCCGCGCTCGGCCTCGGCGCGACTGGCGATTCGCGTGACGCCGCGTGCGTGGGACGGACGCGTGGATGAGCTCGTGATTCATCCGCGCAGCGTGGTGGCTGCGGTGACGCTGGGCGATCTGCGGGAAAGCGCTGGGGCTCGCGTGATGAGCCAATTGCCGGCACAGGCTGGGGCGGCTGTCGGCAAAGGCGCGAACGCACATGCACGCGCTGAAGAAGCGGACATCGAAGCCGCCGCGAGCATCGAGGCGCGCGTTCGCGCTTGCCTCGACGCGCACGGCCTCGCGGTGCTTTCGCTCGCGGCCTTGCTGGCATCGACGGAAGACATGACGAACGCGGCGCTCGCCCAGGCCGCCGCGCGGCTGAACGTGCCGCTGCGATTCGCACCCATGCCTGCCGACGACAACGACAACGGCGCTTCACCGGCGCATCTGTTGCAGACCGCGTTGCGCGTGCCTTACGAAACGCTGCATGACGATCGCGATGAAGCCGTCGCGCTCGCACTGGCGCCGCTCGCCATCGACCCCGGCACCATAGGCCGCGCGCGCGGGCGCCTGACGGTGATCGGCCTCGGCCCCGGCAGCGCCGAGCTGATGGTGCCCGCCGCGCGCAAGGCGCTCGACGAAGCCACCGACATTCTCGGCTACGACACCTACGTGAAAATGGCCGGCCCGCTGCGCGCCGACCAGCGCGTGCACGGCACCGACAACCGCGAGGAAATGCAGCGGGCGCACCACGCGTTCGAACTCGCGAGCGCGGGACGCTCGGTGGTGATGGTGTCCTCCGGCGATCCCGGCGTATTCGCAATGGCGGCCGCCGTGCTGGAAGCGCTCGACACGTCCGGGAACAGCGCCTGGGCGGCAGTGGAACTGCGCATCGTGCCCGGCGTCTCGGCGGCCATGGCGACGGCGGCGCAGGCCGGCGCGCCGCTCGGCCACGACTTCTGCATGCTGTCGCTGTCGGACAATCTGAAGCCGTGGAGCATCATCGAAACGCGTTTGCGGCATGCCGCGCAAGCCGACCTCGTGATGGCGTTCTACAACCCGGTTTCGCGCGCGCGGCCCTGGCAACTCGACAAGGCGCTCGACATCGTGCGCGAGTACCGCGCGGCGAATACGCCGGTCGTACTCGGTCGCGACATCGGCAGACCCGGCGGCACACTGCGCACGGTGACGCTCGGCGAGCTGCGCTCCGCCGATGTCGACATGCGCACCATGGTGATCGTAGGCTCGTCGACCACGCGGCAGTTCACCCAAGGCGCGCAGTGGGTGCAATGGGTGTATACGCCGCGCTGGTATCGATGAGCGCGGCGTAATACACGCGGCGGGCGCTGCGGACGCATCGAGGTTCAGGCCGCGGCCCGGATATCGTCGATGGCGCGCTGTCTCACGCCCAGGTCGTCCCATAGTTCCGGATGACACGTGAACACGAGTATCTGATGCCGCGCAGCCGCGTCGATCAAGGCGCGCTTGATCGCGTCGCGCCGGCCGGCGTCGGTGTGCACGGCAGCGTCGTCGAGCATCAGCAGCGTGGGCCGGCCCGACGCCTTCAGCAGATCCGCGTACGCGAGCCGCGTGAGAATGCCGAGCTGCTCGCGCGTGCCGAAGCTCAACGCGTCGAGCGTATCGGCGCGGCCATAGCGGTCGAGCGTCGCCGGGCTTAGATCGTCGCCTAGCGCGATGGTGGATTGCGGAAAAATTCGCTTCAGATAATGGCCGAGGCGCTCGGTCAACGGCGCACGCAATTGCGCGACCGCAGCATCGCGTTCGGCGACGAGCACCTCGTCGAGCAGGCTCAACGCACCCGCCCGCAAGCTCAGTTCCTCCTTGCGGCGCGTAGCCTGCTCGATCTTCGCGTCGAGCGCGGCGAGCCGCTCGCCGAGCCCCGACGCGCCCACGGTCTCGAGCTGGCTGCGCAAATGCGCAATGCGCACCTGCCGCTCGTGCTGCTCGGCACGCGCCAGTTCCGCCGAGGCGCGATAGCGCTTCGCCTCCGCCGCCGGATCGTCCAGACGCGCGGCTTCCAGTTCGCGCTCGCGCCCTTCACGCTGCTTCGCGAGCGCCTCGACCTGTACGCGCTGTTCGACGATCTTCGCCTGCCATTGCGCGCGACGGCTGCGAAACGCCGCGTCGCTCAACTGCGCTTCCTTGCGCTGCAGCTGAAGCGCGAGCGATTCGGCTGTCGCCATGCCGGTGGAGCGCTTTTCCGCGGCGTCGTTCAACAGCGTGCGGGCACTGTCCAACGTAGCGCGCGCGAGGTCGGCATTACGCCGGGCTTCGTCGAGCGGCAGCGCGGCGGACACGTCGGGCAAGCCGGCCAGGCGTTCGTTGGCCGCCTGCAGGCGCGCGCTCGCCGAGGCGGACGCGGCGCGCAGCGCGTCGATACCTTGTGGCGCATGCGCCTCCAGCACCTTCGCGTGGCTTTTCTGCTGCGCGATGAGCGCCTTCCACTGTTCGCGCCGGTGTTCCGCTTCAGCGAGCGAGGCCACGCCAAGTGCCTGCAACGACTGCGCGTGCTGGGCTTCGAGCGCGGCGAGTTCGGACAGTCGCGCGGGCAAATCTGACACGCCCGGAATCACGCGCAATTCGCCGAGTTCGCCAAGTCCGATGCGCTTCTCCTCATCCAGACGCAACACGCCCTCGCCGCTCACCGGCGCATCGCCCACGGTGATCGCGCCGTTCAGCCGATATTCGATGCGCGTCATCGCCGCTTCCGTGCGCGCGCGCAGCACGGTCAACGACGCGTCGAGCGCGGCGAGCCGCGCCAGCTTCGCCTCGTCGATTTCCAGCGCGGCCGCCGCGCGGGTCGCTTCGACAAGCGCTTGATGCGCTTCGCCCGCGGCGCCGATTGCCGCTTCGAGCCGTTCGACTTCCGCACGATGCAGACCGGTCTGGCTGCGCAGATCCGCGGCGCTCACGGCGGCATTCGCCAGTTCCAGCGCGCGGTTGGCATCGGTCGAGGCCTGCTCCAGTTGCGCGACGCGGCTCGCCGCTTGAGCGTATTCGGTCTCGGCCGCAGACACCCTGGCGCGCGCCGCATCGAGTTGCTGACGCTCGCGCGCGACGGCCGTCTCCAGTTCCGCGGCGTTCTGCTCGTGCTGCAACGAAAGCGCCAGCTCCGCCTCGCTCACTTTCAACGCCTGCACAAGCCCCTGCACGCTGCGTTCCAGTTCGGCCGCTGCATCGGCACGCTGTTGCGCCAGCACGGCCTTCTGCTCGTGAAGTTCCCAGGGCCGCTTGCGTTGCGCGTCGTCGAAAGCTTCCTGCTGTGCGGCGAGACGCGCAATGTTGTCCTCGAACTGCTCGCGCTGCCGCGCGAGGTCGTCGCGCTCGGCGCTCAACGCGGCCAGCGCCGCTTCCGCTTCGGCGAGCGGTCCGGTGGACTTCTGCGTGCGCGCGGTCAGCAGTTGCCGCAACTCGCGCTGCACGACGGCGATCAACGCGTCTTCGCCCGCCGCTTCACGGCTGCCCGACAGCTGCGACAGCGCATCGCGCAGATACTGCGCCGCGTGCCCAGTGGAATCGCGCATGTCCTGGGTGCCGCCCTGCTGTACCCACAAGAGGCCCGGCACGCCGGCGTTTTCGGCCTTCAGCGGCCCGCGCGCGGCGCGCGAAAAACCGAGCAATGCCGCGAGCTTGTCTTCCGCTTCGTCCTCGCCGAAGACGCTCTGGCCGATCTTCAATTCACAGCGCTGGCGCGTGACAAACTGCTTCGACAGGCGGCAGGCCACGCCGTCGAGATCGAAGCTCACTTCAATCGAAGGCTGGCCGGTCGCCTTGCCCCACGGCAGCAGATCTTTCAGATGCGAAGCCTTATAGCGTTCGAGGAACACCGCGCGCACGGCCTCGGCAATCGTGCTCTTGCCCGCTTCGTTCGGCCCGACGAAAAGATTGAGCCCGGGCTGCAGGTCGTCGATAAATAGCCGCCCGGTGAACTGCTTGAATTCCTGTATCGCGATGCTTTGAAGCTTCATGCGGACCTCGCCTCACGCGGCAATTCACGTTGAAAACGCGCCAGCAGCAATAACGCCTCGGCCGCGCGCCTGACTTGCTGCGGATCGGATTGCGGGTCCTCCTGCATGCCGCGCAGACGCGCGACCACTTTCGCCAGATAGCCGCTTTGCGCGCCGAGCTCGGCGAGATCTTCGGTGGTGGGCAGCACCCGCAGTCCGCTCAGGTCGACGCGCAAGGCGCGCACGCGCGCGCGGGCTTCCTCGACGGCGACGTGGAGCGCTTCTGCATCGGCCAACGCGGCGGTGCCGCTTGCCGTGATGCGCAGCACGTCGCGGCTGCCCAACGTGGCGAGCCGCGCCTTCAGTGCGTCGACGTCGGTCGGCACGGCGATCGTTTCGTCCCAGCGGTGCCATTGATACTGCCCGATCCGCACCGGCTCCACGACCGGCTGCGCGCCGGGCTCGCTCACGCTGACTTCGAGCATGAAGCCCGGATCGTTCGCGCGAAAGCGGTCCTGCTCGTGCGTGCCGGCATACCAGGTGCGATCGTCGACGCGCAGATGGCCATGCCAGTCGCCGAGCGCCAGGTAGTCGAGACGCGCGCTGGCCGCGCGGGTCGGCGCAATCGGATTGGACGAGTCGATGCCTTCCTGCAGAATGCCGCTCACGCTGCCATGCGCGAGCCCGACGCGGTGATAGCCCGGCGGCGTCTCAGCGGTATCGAAGAAACCGGTGGTGTCGTCGTAAGTGATGCGCTGCGTGAGCGGCGCGCACAACAGCGCACAGCGGCACGCGTCGAGCAGGACGACGCCCGGCTCGAGCACCACGCGCACGTTCGGCGGCACGCAATTCAGGCGCTGCGCGCGAGTCCATACGCTTTCGACGAGCGCCGCGTCGTGATTGCCGGGCAGCATGATCCACGGACCCGCGAACGCCTGCAGCGCGGCGAAGAGGCGCCGGATCACCGTGTCGGAGACCGTTTGCAGATCGAATACGTCGCCGGCCACGAGCACGGCGTCGACGTTGCGCGCGGTGGCTTGTTCGGCGATGCGGCGCACGGTGTCGAAGCGCGCCTGCGCGAGATGCGCCGCCTCGTCCGGCTCGAACTGGCCGAACTGCGTGCCGATCTGCCAGTCCGCGGTGTGCAGAAACCTGATCACTGTGCCTCCATTGCATTGAATTGCTTGCCGCATGACGTGCGCCGGAAAGACCGGCAATCGCCGCGGCGGCTCAACCGTGCATGTTACCGCGCCGACGCGGCAAAGCGAGCCGTCACCGCCTGCGCATCACGCGAAACGCGGATCCGCGGCGCGATGTAGCGCAGCGCACGGCTATGCGCGGGCGTGCCCCGCCTGCACAGCCCGCGGCACACGGCGCTAAACTCGCGTTTCCAGACCCGGGCTCTCTCGCCGATGAACAAAGCACTCGAACTGAGGAAAGCCAAACGCACGCCGTTGCTGCTGCTCGCGCTCGCGGCCTGCGTTTTCGTCGCGACCGCGCTGATGCCGCGCGGCGTGTGGATCGACGGTATCAAGGCGGTGGCCGAGGCCGCGATGGTCGGCGCGCTCGCCGACTGGTTCGCCGTCGCCGCGCTCTTCAGACGCGTGCCGATTCCACTCGTGTCCGCGCATACGGCGATCATTCCGCGCAACAAGCACAAGATCGCCGACAACCTCGCCGTCTTCGTGCAGGACAAGTTTCTCGACGTGCCGTCGCTCGTCGGTCTGATCCGGAAGCACGATCCGGCGCAAAGCATCACGCGCTGGCTGGCCGAGCCGGCCTACAGCGCGCGCCTCGGCGATTACGTCGTGAAGCTGACGAGCGGCATGCTGGACCTGACCGACGACGCGCGCATCCAGGTGTTCATCAAGGACGCGCTGCGGGACGTGCTCGGCAAGGTCGATCTTTCGCAGTCGATGGGCTCGATTCTCGACACGCTCACAAAAGACGGCCGCCACCAGGAACTGCTCGACGCCGGCATCGACCAGGTGCTCACGCTGCTGCGGCAGGCCGAGGCGCGCGCGTTTATCGCGGAACGTATCGTCGATTGGGTGAGGAGCGAGTATCCGAAGATGGAGAAGATTCTGCCGTCGGCATGGCTCGGCGAAAAAGGCGCCGACGCGATTGCGAGCGCGGTGAACCGGATGCTGGAACAGATCAGCGAGAATCCGACGCATCAGTTGCGTCAGACATTCGACGACGCCGCGCACAAGCTCATCGTCAAGCTCAAGAGCGATCCAGCATTCCTGCAAAAAGGCGAGGAACTCAAGCGCTATCTGGTGGAAGGCGAAGCGCTCGCCGCCTATGTGAAGGACATGTGGGGCGAACTGCGCGCGTGGCTCAAACGCGATCTGCACAGCAGCGACTCGGCGCTGCATGCGCGAGTCGTCGCGGCCGGTCAATGGGTGAGCCGCGAGCTGGCCAACGATCCGGCGCTGCGCCAGTCGCTCAACGACCACCTCGAAGAGGCCGCGCGTGCGATGGCGCCCGAATTCGCGCGATTTCTCACGCGGCATATCAGCGATACCGTGAAGAACTGGAACGCCGAGGAGATGTCGCGGCAGATCGAATTGAACATTGGCCGGGATCTGCAATATATCCGCATCAACGGAACGGTGGTGGGCGGTTTTATCGGCTTGCTGCTTTATGTGAGCTCGCAACTGTTCGAATTGCTGCGGCTGCACCTGAGTTGAGCGCCTCATCTCGCAGCAGGCTTCACAAAACGCCTACAATCCGGGCATAGGGTTTGCTCCGTCGCTTGGGTCCCATCGGGCCCCATGGCCCACGCCGCCGCGTTCGTCGCGCGCGGGACCCAAGCGACCGCGCCGCTCAATCGGACAGTGTGCTCATGAAAATATCATTACCGCCGCATGGGCGGCCAAACCGCGTTTATCCGCCGGGCACGCCGGGCCTGCATGGCCTCGCCTCGGTGATCACCGGCGTCGTGGTGGTGTCGGCGCTTTACTTCGGACGCGCGGTGCTGATTCCCATCACGCTCTCCGTGCTGCTCAGCTTTCTGCTCGCGCCGCTCGTGCAGACTTTGCGGCGCCTGCACATGGGCCAGTTGCCGTCCATTTTCATCGCCGTGCTGTTCGCGCTCGCCGCGCTGCTTGCGATCGGCGCGCTGATCGGCGCGCAGCTCGTGCAGCTGGCGAGCGACCTGCCGCAATATCAGTTTGCGATCGAACAGAAGATCGAAACCGTGCAGGAGAAAACCATCGGCCGCGCCGATTCGCTGATGAGCCGTGCGGCGGCCACGCTGCAACGCGTCGCGCCCTCGAAACCTCCGCCGCCGCGTCCCACCGGCCGTGCGGCGCGCAATGCGCCCGCGGTGCCCACGCCGGTGGAAGTCCACGAGCCGTCGCCCACGCCGCTGCAGCTCGCGCGGCGGGCGTTGTCGCCGGCCATTGCGCCGATCGAAACGACGTTTATCGTGCTGGTGGTCACGATCTTCATCCTGCTGCAAAGGGAGGACTTGCGCGACCGCCTGATCAGTCTTTTCGGCTCGCGCGACCTGCATCGCACGACGACCGCGATCAACGACGCGGCCGTGCGGCTGAGCCGCTATTTCGTCGCGCAACTCGGCGTGAATCTGAGCGCGGGCGGCGTGATCGCCATCGGGCTCGCGATTATCGGCGTGCCGGGCGCGCTGCTCTTCGGCGTGATCGCGGCGCTGCTGCGCTTCGTCCCGTACATCGGTATCTGGATCGCGGCGATTCTCGCGTTCATCCTCGCCGCCGCGATCCAGCCGCAATGGACGATGGCGGTGTACACGCTGATTCTGTTCATCGTCGTGGATGTGGTGGCCGGGCAGATTGCCGAGCCGCTGCTGTACGGGCACCGCTCCGGGCTGTCGCCGCTCGCCGTCGTGGTGGCGGCCATCTTCTGGAGCTGGCTGTGGGGGCCGATCGGCCTCGTGCTGTCGACGCCGCTGACGCTGTGCGTGGTGACGCTCGGGCGTTACGCCGACCGCCTCAACTTCCTCACGGTGCTGCTCGGCGACCAGCCGGCGCTCACGCCCGCTCAGAACTTCTATCAGCGGCTGCTGGCGGACGATCCGCATGAGGCCATCGTGCAGGCGGAGCGCCTGCTGCGCGAGATGTCGCTGATCGACTACTACGACAAAGTCGCGCTCGAAGGGCTCAAGCTCGCGCGCAACGACGCCATGCGCGGCGTGCTGATGCCCGAGCAACTGGCGCGGGTGAATGAAGCGCTGGTGGACATCGTCGAGAACCTGGAAATCGCCGAGGGCCTGCCGGACCGCCTCGTACGTCCCGAACCGGGCGACGCGCTTGCGCTGCACGCTGCTTCCACGGCGGATCTGTCGGAGCAGCACGGCACTTCCGCGCGCGCTCATTCGCCGGCGCAAACCGACGGCGAGAAGACGGCGGTGCTCTGCGTGCCCGGGCGCGGCGCATTCGACGAGGTCACGACTGCCATTGCGGTGCAATTGCTTGGGCGCCTCGGCTTCGCCCCGATCATGGCGACGCACTCCGGCTACCGCAGCGCTCGCGCCGACGAACCGAGCTACAGGAATGCGTCCATTATCTGCATCGTCACGCTCGACGCGCCGGACTCGCCGCCGTATCTGCGCAATATGCTGCGACGCACGCGCGAATGGCGGCAGAGAGCGACGGTTGTGGTCGGCGTGGGCGGCACCGCGGAAAACGGGCACGACACGGCACCGCATGCGACGGCCGCTTCTCACTCCGCGCCGACTTTCCGGGCGATGATCGAGGAATGCCAGGTGGCTGCGTCGGCGTTGCATGCGCGCCAGCACTCGCCTGTCACAGGCGGCGGCGAGTAGCCGGTGCGCCGGCTGCGTGCTTCGCATCCGAGCCAAACCTTTGAATCGATCGCCATGCGCCTGTACCCAAATTGAGGACAGGCGCGAGTCGACGCTCCTTCATACTTCGCTCATCGCTATTCAATTCGCCTGCCTGTCGAAAGAAAAACTACGCCGCGGCGGGCGCGAGTTGCAGCGAAGATCGAGGAGACGCGCATGCCCCCCAGCTTCAAACCCTATCCGTTCACGCCGCGCCATTACGAAGGCGTAGTGCCGCCGCTCGTCGACGGGCGCGATCCCGTGCGACGGCCCGTGGCGATTGTCGGCGGCGGCCCGGTCGGCATGACGCTCGCGCTGGCGCTCGCCCGGCAAGGCGTGCGCTCGGTGCTGATCGAAGCCGACGACAGCGTCTGCACGGGCAGCCGCGCCATCTGCATCTCGCGGCGCAGTCTGGAAATTCTCAAGCGCCTCGGCGCCGTGCAAGGCTTTCTCGACAAAGGCCTGCCGTGGACCGGCGGGCGCAGCTTCTATCGGGACACCGAAGTATTCCGCTTTTCGATGCATCAGGACGACGAGCAATCCCTTCCGCCGATGATCAACATCGCGCAGTACCAGATCGAGCAGTTCCTGCTGGACGAACTGGAGCGGCATGCGGAGCTGATCGAGATTCGCTGGCAAACGCGCGTTACCGGCATCGAACAGTCCGCCGCCTCCAACGCGGGGGGCGGTGCAACACTCGATCTGCAGACCGGCGACACTGCATGGCACATGGAAGCCGACTGGGTCGTCGCGTGCGACGGCGGGCGCAGCACGATACGCGAGGCGCTCGGCCTGAAGCTCACCGGCACGACATATGAAGGCCGCTATGTGATCGTCGATATCGAACTCGACAGCGATCGCGCGACCGAGCGGCTCGCCTATTTCGATCCGCCGTCGAACCCGGGCTCGACGGTTCTCGTCCACAGGCAGCCCGACAACGTATGGCGGATCGACTACCAGCTACGCGACGACGAAGACCCGCAGACCGCCGTCGAACCGGAGAACGTCATGCCGCGCGTGCAGAGCGTGCTGGATTCGATCGGCGAAACGGGGGCATGGTCGCCGATCTGGATCACCGTCTACAAGGCCAACGCGCTGACGCTCGAGCGTTATCGCCACGGCGCGGTGCTATTCGCGGGCGATGCCGCGCATCTCGTGCCGATCTTCGGCGTGCGCGGCGCCAACTCGGGGATCGACGACGCCGACAATCTCGGCTGGAAACTGGGCTGTGTGGTGAACGATATCGCGTCGCCCGATCTGCTCGACACTTATAGCGACGAACGCGTGTTCGCCGCGCGCGAAAATCTGAGCTACGGCATGAAGAGCACCGAATTCATGGCGCCGCCCACTTTTGCATTCGAGCTGATGAGAAGCGCCGTGCTGGGACTCGCCGAACATCACCCTGGCGTGCGGCCGCTGATCAATCCGAGGCAAACGCATCCCATTGCATATGCGGACTCGCCGCTCAATCGTGTTGCGGCTAAGCCAACCGGAAGCTCGACTGCGCCCGACGCAGTCGACCCTTTCACCAGAGGCCCCGCGCCGGGCAGCGTCCTGCCTGAATGCCGGCTCGAGCGCCTGTGCGATGGCAGCGAGGAGGCCATTCACCTCACCGATCTGATTGCGCCCTGCTTCACCGCGCTGCGCTTTGGCGTGGATGCCTCGCAAGACACGGCATGGCAGCGGATGTGGGACGACCTCGCCAGCCGCGCGATTCCGTTCAGAGTGGTCACCGTGGTTGCAACTCGCACCGAGGCGCGTGCAGACAGCGCCATCGCGATCGATCACACCGGTCGCCTGCATGAGGCGCTCGGTGCCACTCGCGGCACCGTCTATCTGATCCGCCCCGATGGTCATGTGCTCGCGCGCTGGCGTAAGGGCAGCGCGGCGGCGGTGCAGCGCGCGCTGACAGCGACATTGACGATGCAACACACGGAGACTCTGTCATGACCGATAGCGATCTCGACCGCGTTTATACCGCGCTATGCCAAACCCTCACCACCGAAGGCGAAGCGCAGGCGCCCCTCTATCTGGCTCGCCTCGCGCTGCTCTTCATCACCGAACTCGACGATGCGCAACGGGCGTTGTCTTTGATCGAAGCAGCACGCTTGCCCGCGTCTGTGGCGCCTCCAATCGCGGCGTAGTCGTCACGAAGCTTTGATAAAGGCAAAAAAGCCGTCGCGCACCACGCGCGGCGGCTTTCGGTTGTCATGCAAACACCGCGTTCAATACAAACCCAGCGTACTCGCATGCAGACGCGCGAGCCCGAGCAGCGCATCCGTATAAGGCGTTTTCACACCGGTCAACTGCCCGAGTTCGCGGACGGCGCTCACAAGCGCATCCAGTTCCACCGCCTTGCCCGCCTGCACGTCTTGCAGCATCGACGTTTTCATCGCGCCGAGTTTGAGCGTGACGGCGTGGCGGTCCTCCGGGTCCTGATCGATCGGAATGCCGAAACGCGCGCCGATTTCCTTCGCCTCGAGCATGATGCTCGTGACGAAGCCGCGCGCCAGTTCATCGCCGAGAATGCGGTCGGTGGTGGCGCCGGTGATGGCGCTGATGGGGTTCATCGTCATATTGCCCCACAGCTTGTACCAGACGTCGCGCTGGATCTGCTCCGACATCGACGCATTGAAACCCGCCGCAATCAGCATGTCGGTCAGCGCCTTTACGCGTTCGCTCGCCTGTCCTGCAGCTTCGCCGATGATCAGTCCATTGCCCTGGTGATGCCGGATCACGCCAGGCGCCTCGACGAGGCAGCTCGCATGCACCACGCAGCCCACTGTCTGCGCAGAGGGAATGGCGGCGGCAATGGCGCCGTCCGGGTCGATGGACTTGAGCCGCGTGCCCGCAAAATCGCCGCGCAGACCGTCGCAGAACCACCACGGCACACCGTTCATGGCGGTCAGCACCGTGGTTTGCGCGCCGAGCAGCGGTGCGATGTGCGCGGCCACCGAGGCCATCGCCGGGCCCTTGACCGCGACCACCACGAGATCCTGCGTGCCGAGTTCCGCCGGATTCTCCGCGGCCCGGACATTCACCGCGTGCGTGGTGCCGCCTTCGATCAGCCGCAAGCCCTGCTCACGCAAGGCGGCAAGAGTCGCGCCGCGCGCCACCACGCCGACCTCGTGGCCCGCCTGCGCGAGCCTCACGCCGATCCATCCGCCGATGGCGCCCGCACCGTAAATCGCTGCTTTCATGGATTCATTCCTTGTAACTCGCGTCGATGCGCTCGACTCGCCTCACGAGTGCATCGAACACGTCCTGTCCCGCGCCGTGACGCGGATCGAATTGCAGCGCGTCGCGCGAGCAGCGCATGGCCACCTCTTCAGGAACCGGCCGCGCCTTACCCATTGAAAACGTCGCCATCTGGATTTCGCACGCGCGATTGAGCGTCCACAGAACCGCGAACGTCTGCGGCAGCGTGCGTCCCCATGCCAGCAGTCCATGATTGCGCAGAATCACCGCCTGCCTGTCGCCGATATGTTCGACGAGCCGCGGCCCTTCCTCCGCATGCACGGTGATGCCCTCGAAGTCGTGATACGCAATGCGCTCGTGCAATTGCGCGCTGTAGAAGTTGGTTTGCTGCAGCCCTTCTTCGAGACACGCGACCGCGACGCCCGCCGTGGTATGCGTGTGCATCACGCAATGCGCACCCGGCACGCCTTCATGAATCGCCGCATGCACGACGAAACCGGCCGGATTCACGGGATAGCGCGAGCCGTCGAGCACGCGCCCCTGTGCGTCGATCTTCACCAGGTTGCTCGCCGTGACCTCGGTGTAGTGCAAGCCGAACGGATTGATGAGGAACTGCCGCTCGCCGCCGCTCACGCTCTCCGGCACGCGTAGCGTGATGTGGTTGTAGATCATCTCGGTCCAGCCGAGCATGTCGAAGATGCGGTAGCAGGCGGCCAGTTGAACGCGGGTCTGCCATTCGTCGGGATGCATGTCGGTTTTGTTCGGCACACTCGCCGGTGGCATATCAAGTGTCGTCATCGACGTCTCCATGGTGATCTGTTGGCTGTGCCCGCTTTGCCGCCGTGCCTGCGCTGACACTGCGCCGGCGCGTCCGCCGGCCAGTGTCTCGCCGCGCTATGCGCCCGACACGACCGCCGCAATCGACGACGCGACGTAGTCCGCGTTGCGCGCATTCAGGCCCGCCACGCACATACGCCCGGAGCGCAACACGTACACCGCATGTTCGCTGCGCAAGCGCTCGACTTGCTTCCCGGTCAGCCCCGTATAGGTAAACATGCCGCGCTGCGCAACGTAACGCGCGCGCATCACTTCATCGACACGGCCCGCGAGTCCCGCGTGAATCGTGCCGCGCATCGCGAGAATGCGCTCGCGCATGGTGGCCAGTTCCGCCTCCCACGACGCGCGCAACGACGCATCGGACAGCACGTTGGCCACAAGGCGCGCGCCATGCGTGGGCGGATTGCTGTAGTTCGCGCGCACCGTGGACATCAACTGGCCCAGCACCCGGCCCGCTTCATCCGCGTTCTTGCAGACCACGCTCAGCGCGCCCACGCGCTCGCCGTACAGCGAGAAATTCTTCGAAAACGAATTGGCTGCCATGAGCGGTATATCCGCGGCGGCCAGCATGCGCACGCAAGCGGCGTCTTCCTCGAGGCCCGCGCCGAAGCCCTGGTAAGCCATATCGACAAACGCGATCAGCTTGCGACGCTGTAATACCGGCATGAGCTCCGCCCATTGCGCGGCGCTCAGATCGACGCCGGTCGGGTTGTGGCAGCACGCATGCAGGAGCACGATGCTGCGCTCGGGCAACCGGCCGATCGTGTCGATCATATCGGCGAAACGCAGGCCGCCCGTCGCTTCGTCGTAATACGGATAGGTGTTGACCGTTAGACCCGCGCCTTCGAACACGACGCGATGATTTTCCCAGCTGGGGTCGCTGATCCAGATTTGCGAAGCGGGAAAATAGCGCCGCAGAAAATCGGCGCCGACCTTCAGTGCGCCCGAGCCTCCAATGGTTTGCAATGTCGCGATGCGCCCCGCCGCGCGCGCCTCGCTGTTTGCGCCGAACACGAGCGCCTGGGCGGTGTCGCGATAGAGCGGCAGGCCCGCCATCGGCAGATAGGAGCGCGGACCGATGGCATCGAGCAATGCGGTTTCGGCGCGGCGCACGGCGTCCATGACCGGCAGCTTGCCCGCGTCGTCGAAATAGATGCCGATGCTCAGATTGACTTTGTTCGGGCGCGGATCGAGCTGGAAGTCTTCGTTCAGGCTGAGAATCGGGTCGCCGGGATAGGCGGGAATATGTTCGAACATGGCATTTCCTTGATTGGAGCCCTGCGGTAGCGCTGGTTTTTGCGCAGACATTGCGCTCACGTGGCGTTCGCAGCCGGGCGAGACCGAAAGTCTAAGCGCCTTTCTGTGCTTCCGTCGATTGGGGCAAGTGTCGATGAACGCGCGGCAATCGACAATCAACGGATTTTTCACGATTCGTAAGTTTTTCTTTAGAATCGCACCATGGCACTTACTCGCGTCACCATTCGTCAATTCGAGGCGTTTCTCGCCATTGTCGACCTGCAGAGCATCGGCGCGGCTGCCGGGCGGCTCGGGCTCACCTCGTCGGCGGTGAGCCAGTTGCTCGCCGAGCTCGAAGCGGAGCTCGGCTTTCGCCTGTTCGACAGGACCACGCGGCGCGTGAATCTGTCGAGCGCGGGGCAGGATTTCCTCGCCTCGGCGGAATCGGTGCTGCGCCACGTGCGCGCCGCCGCCCAATCCGCCGACGATATCCGCAATCGCGCGGCCGGCATTGTGCGGATCGGCGCCCCGCTCGTGCTCGCATCCACCGCCCTGCCCGCCGCGATCGCGGACTATGCGCGCGACAAGCCCAAGGTGGTCGTGCGCATTTGCGATACGGTGGTGGAGCAGCTGGTCGAGCGCGTGGAAAGCGCGGACGTCGATCTCGCGATCGGCCCGGACCGGCCAAGCGGTGCGCGCGTGAGCCGTGACACCGCGTTCGCGAGCCCGTGGGTCATGTGGTGTGCGCCGTCGCATGCGCTCGGCGCGCGCAGGCGCGTGCAGTGGCAGCAGTTGCGGGATGTCCCTATCGTCGCGACGGGGCGCGATCACGAACGCGCGGTCGACCAGATGCTCGCGGATTTGCCCGTTGAGGCGCGCATCGTTCCGGCGGACGTGGTGGACAACGTGACCACGGCGTTCGGCATCGCTGCGCGCGGGCTCGCCGTCACGCTCGCGCCGGCTTATGTGGCGCCGCTCGCGCGCACCTTCGGCCTCGTGATGAAGCGGATTGTCGAGCCGGAAACCATCCGCGAAGTCTGTCTGTATCGCTCGACGGAACGCGCGTTATCGCCGCCCGCTGCCGGTTTCGCGGATTTCCTGCTGCCCTGGCTCAGACGCTGGGATCGCGAAACGCAGGCCGATACGCGGGTAAAACGCGCCTGATAGTCCATTCAAGGCGCGGCCAAACGGCGAGTGGCGAGTATCAGCTTCGTGGCGGCGCCACGCACAGCGCAAACAGTTGCCGCTGACTTGAAATGCCGAGCCGCGCGTAAGCGCGCTTCTGATAGGTGACGACACTCGCAGGCTTTACGCCCATCCGTTCGCCGATTTCAACTGCGGTAGCGCCTTCGAACGTGCCGCGCAGCACGTCGAGTTCGCGCGGCGTGAGCGCGGGGCACATTCGTCTCACGCGCGCGAGCATGGTCGCGGCGGGGCTTTCATGGTGCTGACCATGAAGTGCGTAATGCGCTTTTGCCGCGTGCGCGAAGAGATGCGCAAGACTTTCGACTCGCTCCATCTCGCCTGCCTCGAAGACGCCATATGCACGGTCGCGATACAGATTGATGGACAGCCACACGCTGTGAACAGGTTGCACGAGCAACGAGACGCGGTCCGACACATTGGGCTGCTCGTAACAGGCCGTGCGATACGCTTCGTTCTCGATCTCCTCGCTTTGCTGCTGATGCAGCACCAGCGCGCCGCGCGAGCGCGAGCCGTCGATGATCGCCCGGTTGCCGTCGAGCGCATAAAAATGCGCCGCGTAACGATGGGCCACGTCGCGCAGAAAACGGCCGCCGCGGTGATCCGCCGCCGACATGGTGCGCGGGCGCGCGCCGGATTCATACGCGAACACGGTGCACTGCGAGACCGGCATGATGTCGCCGGCCGTTTTGAGCATGCTGGCCGCGAGTGCGTCCGCGTCCTCGTGCGAAATGGACATGACGAGCTCGGCCGCACGCGCGGTGCTGATCTGTTCATTTCGACGAGGCGGGGAAATGCGCCAGGAACGCATGATGGCTTCGGGCTTGCGCGGCGTGTATGAGGTAGCGCCAAGCGTAGCACACCATGCATGCGTTCGTGTGCGCATGGGCGGCAAGGGTATTCACGGCATTTCCGCGGAAAACCCGCCTACTTTTCCGCCGCCATTATTTGCCGGAAAACGAGCCGCGTTCCAGCGTCACCATCCGCGGCAGCTCGATGGTGAACACCGTTCCGTCGCTTTCGTCGGACTTCACGTCGACACGTCCGCCGTGCATACGCGCGATTTCGTGCACGATATGCAGGCCTAAGCCGAGCCCTTCGCGCGAACGGGAGCCGCCGTTATTCGGCCCGAATGCCTTGAAGAGATGCGGGACAACCTCAGGCGGAATCACGCCGCGGTTGGCCACCGTGAGGCGCACGGAATCCTCCGCCTCGCCGTCGACGTGCACGCTCACATCGCCGGCCGCGCCGTGGTGCAGCGCATTGCTCACAAGATTCGACACCGCCTGCCAGACGAGATCGGTATCCCACGCGCCCGCTGTATTGCCGCGGCTCGCGAACACGATGCGCTTGCCGTTCTCGCGCGAAGCGAATTCGTCGATCACGGAACGGCATAGCGTCGCGAGTTCGATCGACCGGGGCTGCAGCGGCAGGCGTCCGCCTTGCAGACGCGCGAGATTGAGCAGTTGATCGACCATCCGCGCCATGCGCAGCGAACTGTTTTTCACGCGCGCCGCGACGGCTGCGGACTGCTGATCAGCGGCGGTGCGCATCAGGTATTCCGCGGAGGCGAGGACCGCACCGAGCGGCGTGCGCAGATCGTGACTCAGCACCGCCATCAGCATCTCGTTGGCTTCGAGCATCTGACGCGTGGTAACGAGCTGTGCGGCGAGCTGGCGCTTCTGCTGTTCGAGTTGAACGAAGACATCCACCTTCGATTGCAGAATGCGCGGATCGAACGGCTTGTAGAGAAAGTCCACCGCCCCGGCTTCATAGCCGCGAAACGTGCGCGACGCATCCTGCGCGGTGGCGGTCAAAAAAATGATCGGCACATGCGAGGTTCGCGGACTGCCGCGCATTAACGCCGCCAGTTCGAAACCGTTCATGCCCGGCATATTGACGTCGAGAATCGCGAGCGCCACCTCGTGCTTGAGCAGCAGATCGAGCGCGGCTGTGCCCGAATCGGCCACCAGCACGGCAACGTCGGGGCGCGTCAACAAGGCCTTGAGCGCGGTGATGTTGTGAGCGATGTCGTCGACGATAAGAATGTTCACGGGTGGATTCGACATGGCATCGGATCAAAGAGAGGCCGGCCATGCTGCGAGCCGCCGGGCCATGGTTTCGGGAGAATAGATGTAATCGGCCGCGCCGCGCTCGATCGCGGTGCGCGGCATGTCGGGCGAGGTCGCGGTGCCGGGATCCTGCACCCACGTGAGCCCGCCCCACGCGCGCACATGCTGCAAACCTTGCGCGCCGTCGTCGTTTGCGCCGGACAGCAGGAGCGCGAGCAGCTGCTCGCGATACACCGCTGCCGCGGACTCGAACAAGACGTCGATGGAAGGCCTCGAGAAGCGCACGGCGGGATCCGTTGAAAGCGCAACCGTTTTGTCCACCTCGACCAGCATGTGATAGCCAGGCGGCGCGACATGCACGCGGCCCGGCATGATCTCGTCGCCGGCGTCCGGCTCAATCACCGGCAACACGCACCGGTGGGCCAGCGCGTGCACGAGATAGCTGGGCGGGTCGGGCGGCAGATGCATGACGATCATCACGGCCGGTGCAAAACTCGCCGGCAACGCGGCCAGCAGCAGATGGATCACCTCCATGCCGCCCGCCGAGCCCCCGATCACGACGAGTTCGCACGCGCGCGCGCGATGCGCGCCCCGCTGGGCGTCGACGTCAGGCCGAATGCTTGGGCACGGGTTCACGTTGGTCTCAGCGCTTCTGGTAAATACGTTCGCCCGGACGGAATTCGTCGAAGGCATCGTAATGACGGGAAAACCGCAGGGTCTCCTTGCTGCCGAGTCCGAGAAAACCGCGCCGTACCAGCGCGTTTTCGAACAGACCCAGCGCGCGGTCCTGCAAACCGCGATCGAAATAGATCAGCACGTTGCGGCACGATACGAGGTGCGCTTCGAGAAACACTTCGTCGGTGGAGAGACTGTGGTCGGCGAACACGACACGGCCTTTGAGCGAGCCCGCAAAACGCGCGCCGCTATAGGCCGCGTGATAGTAGTCCGACAGCGAGCGCGTACCGCCGGCCGCGAGGTAATTCTGAGTAAAGCCCTGAATGCGGTCCAGCGCATAAATGCCGGCTTCGGCGCGCGCGAGCGCGTCGGGGTTGATGTCGGTCGCATAGAACAGCGTGCGCTCGGTCAGACCTTCTTCGTCGAAAAGAATTTTTAGCGACCACAGCTCTTCGCCGGTGCTGCAGCCTGCGACCCACACCTTGATCGACGGATAGGTGCGCAGACGCGGCAAGACGTGCTCGCGCAGTGCGAGAAAATAGGCAGGATCGCGAAACATGTCGCTGACCTGCACGGTGAGGTACTGAAACAGCCGCGAAAACTGATCTCCGTCGCGCAGGATACGGTCCTGCAATTGCGACAGTGTGCCGAGGCCGAACTCATCGAGTGCCTGCGCGAGGCGGCGGCGCAGCGACGACATCGCATAGTGGCGGAAATCGTGCTGATATTTGAGGTAGATAGCCTCCAGCAGCAATTTCAACTCGATGTCGAAATCGCTCATGCGTTGCCGTGCGTCCAACTCGGATTGGCTCATTGCGATCTCCGTCTTGCCGGCTCGCACCCGTGCGTTGGATTCGTGGCGTTTATCGTCGCCGTTCATGGCTGCGGTTCCACCTCTAACGTTGGCGCAACCAGACACGGCACAGCGCGACCAGCTTGTCCACGTCGATCGGCTTCGAGACATAATCGTCCGCGCCTGCTTCGAGGCACCGCAGACGGTCGTTCGCCATGGCCTTCGCCGTCAACGCAATGATCGGCAGATGCGCAAAACGCGGATTGCGCCGAATCTCGCCCATCGCGGTCAAACCGTCCATCTCGGGCATCATGATGTCCATCAGAATCAGGTCCACTTCAGGGCCGTTTTGCAGTGCGTCCAATGCTTCGCGGCCATTGCGCGCGATCTGCAGCGTCGCGCCGAGCGGTTCGATCACATGCGAAAGCGCGAAGATGTTGCGGACGTCGTCTTCGGCGAGCAGGATCGTGCGGCCTTCGAAGGCATTGTCGCGCTGGCGTACCGTGCGCAGCATGCGCTGCTGCTCGGGTGCCAGCGACGACTCCACGCTGTGCAGAAACAGCGTCACCTCGTCGAGCAGACGTTCCGGCGACTTCGCGCCCTTGATAATGATCGACTTCGAATAGCGGCGCAGGCGGTGCTCTTCTTCGTCCGACAGCATGCGCCCCGTGTAGACGATCACCGGCAGTGCCGCATGTTCCGTATTGGCCGCGAGGCGCTCCAGCAAATCGTAGCCGGTGCCGTCGGGCAGCGCGAGGTCGGTCACCACGCAATCGAACGACAGTTTCTCGAGATGCTGCAACGCCTCGGACAACGTTGCGACCGCAACTATCTCGGTGTTGTCGCTTTGCAGCAGCGCGCGGATGCTTTCGCGCATCGGCGCGTCGTCCTCGATCACGAGGACCCGCTTCAGACGCTGTTGCAGGCGCGCTTCGAGGCGGCGGATCGCGGCTTCCATCGTGGAGCGCGCGGTCGGCTTGAGCGTATAGCCGATCGCGCCGAGGTGCAGCGCCTTGTCCGCATGATCCGTCGCGGACACGATGTGAATCGGGATATGGCGTGTGAGCGGATCGTTCTTCAGCCATTCGAGCACGGTAAGTCCCGAACGGTCCGGCAGGCCCACATCGAGCAGCACGGCAGCCGGGCGCATGTCGCGCACGAGCGCGAGCCCGCTTGCCGCGTTGCTCGCATGCACGAAGTCGAAATCCAGTTCATGCACGAGATCGCGCAGAATTTCCGCAAACGCGAGATCGTCTTCCACGGCGATGATGAGACGGCCCGCGCGCGTGCGATTGTCGCGGTCGTCGGCAATGGCCGCGCTGCCGGCTTCAGGTGCGCCGGCTGGTTGAGCGGCGCTGCCCGCGACCGCCAGGCGAGCAGGGGTTGTCGTCATCACGCCGTTAGCGGGCGTGATGACCGCCGGCGCCGCGTCGCCCCACGATGCGCGAGCGAGCAATGCGTTGTCCGTATCGCCGTCCGTGGCTACCGCATGTGCAGACGTCTCATGCGAAACCGCGACCGCATTTTCGCCGCCCGCCGCAAGCGCCGCGCGCGCGTCGAGCGGCAACCATAGCGTGAACACGCTGCCCTTGCCCACCTCGCTCGCCACCGTGATGCGCCCGCCCAGCAAACGCGCGAATTCGCGTGAAATGGAGAGGCCGAGACCGCTGCCGCCGTACTGGCGACTTGTCGATCCGTCGGCCTGCTGGAATGCTTCGAAAATCATTTCCAACTTGTCGGACGCAATGCCGATGCCGGAATCGCGCACGTCGATTCGCAGCATGTCGTCGTCCGCCGGGGCGACCGACAGTGCAACCTCGCCGCGTTCGGTGAACTTAACCGCGTTCGACAGCAGGTTCCGCAGAATTTGCGTGACACGCTGACCGTCGCTGACGATGCTGTCCGGCGCACCCGGCAAACGGTCGAACACGAGGTTCAGGTGCTTCGCGCCCGCCATGGGCCTGAACAGTTCCTCGAGCGATTGCAGCGTCGCGTCGAGCGAGACGGTCTCCAGTTCGACGCTCACCTGCCCCGCCTCGACCTTGGACAGATCGAGGATGTCGTTAATCAGCACCAGCAGGTCGCTATTCGACGCGTGAATGGTTTCCGCATAACGCACCTGCTCTTCGGTCAGATTGCCGGTTCTGTTCTGCTGGAGCAGCTTGGCGAGAATCAGCGAGCTGTTCAACGGCGTACGCAGTTCGTGCGACATGTTCGCGAGAAACTCCGACTTGTAGCGGCTCGATTGCTCGAGACGCTCCGCGTTCGCGGCCAGATCGTCCTGCGCGCGCAGCAGATCGGCCTTTTGCCGCTCGAGCCGATGCGCATATTCCTCGAGCTGCACATTGGTCTGTTCGAGTTCCGCCTGTTGCGCCTGCAGGCGCGTTTGCGATTCGAGCAGCGCGCGTCCGCGTTCCTCCAGGCCTTCGTTGGAGACACGCAGTTCTTCCTGCTGCACCTGCAACTCTTCATTCAACTGCTGCGTCTCGACCAGCGCATCCTGCAAGCGTTCGCGGTAGAGCGCCGCCTCGATGAAGTCGCCCATGCTGTTGCTGACAAGCTCGATGAACTCCGGGTCACGCGGCGCGAGTGTGCGCATGAAACCCAGTTCGAGCACACCATTCACCTCGCCCTCGCTCGCGACCGGCATGATGATCAGGTGCTTCGGCGCGCTGTTGCCCGTTGCGGAAACGACCTGTATGTAGTTCTCCGGCACATCGCGCATCACCACCATGCGGCGCGACGCGGCGGCCTGGCCGACGAGCGTGTCGGCATCCGCGAGATCGCGCGCCGTGGCCTGCTCGCTTTCGCGGCTGAAGCCGTATGTCGCGACGCGGCGCAGCGTGCCGTGCCGCTTGTCGCGCACGTAGAGCGCGCCGACTGCCGCATCCATGTACTGCGCGAGGCAATCCAGCATGGCGCGGCCGACGAGTTGCGGAGTGGTCTGTCCGACCACCCGCTCGGCGAGCATGCGCTGCCCCGAGCGCAACCACACCTGTCTTTCCAGTACTTCCGTCTGTTCCGCCTGCTGACGCAAGGCCTTGTCGTACGCGCCGGCGAGATTGAGCAATTCGCGGCGGCCCATCCATGCCAGCAGACTGTTCACGCTGATGCTAAAGAGCAGGAACACGCTCACCAGGATGACGGTGACGCGCCGCGAGGCTTCTGTGCGTTCCTGACGCAGACGCAATTCGACGGTGAGAAAGTCGTCGAACTGTTTGCGCGTTTCGTCGAATTCCATCTTGCCGCGACCGCTCGCGACGACGCTCGCCACGTCCTGCATTCTGCGGCGCGCGTCGATCATGTCTTCGGCAAAGCGGTTCCAGCGCTCCTGAATGGCAGCAATCTGCTTGAGCTTTTCGAGCTGCATCGGATTGTCCGCGACAAGCCCCTGCAGTTCGTCCATTTGCGCCTTGAAGAGCGGTCCGCCGTTTTCGTATTGGGCGAGAAAACTCTCGTCTCCCGTGAGGAGAAAACCGCGCATCGACGACTCGCGGTCCACTGCAAGACGCAGCATCTGATTGGCCTTGCCGATGACGCGCTCGGAATGCTCGGCAAGACTCGTAGTGGAAACCAGATAGGCAATGAGCCCGACAAACACGCCGATGGTGATCAGGCCGACAAACAAGGGCAACGCGATGTTGCGGCGAATGATGCCGCGAAAGTAGTGTTCGTCGACGGCTTGCGATGCGGTCATTTTTTCTATATTCAGCAAGACGGATCGTCGTGATCCGGAATATTTTTCAGGATTCCCGCGCGGTACGGTGCGTGCTTACGCAAACGCTTAATCATACAGGAGGGGTCCCGTTTTTTGCGTGCACGAGCGCGCTCTGCATGGCTGCATAAAGGCAGAACACCAAGGCAAAAGACGCACGCAACTTTGGCCCAGCCCATGCGGTCAATGATGCGAACAGTGCACGCTCGCGTACTCACCCTCCTCCTTTCTTTAGTTCAGCCGATGACCGATTACGCCTTCGCTTCCGCCCACCTTCGCTTGCGCAGCGCACTCCTTGCCGCGTTCATGCTGTGCGTGTCCTGCGCGGCCACATGCTTCGCCGCCGACGTCTCTCAGGCGAGCGGCGGCATAACGGAAGGAATAAAGAGCGCGGACGGAACAAAGAGCGGCATCGTGCATATTGCTGTGCATGTGGAACCGCCCGCGCAGGCGTCGCCGGTGGTGCCGGTTCCGCCGTCGGAGCAGTACGCCGATCTGTATCGCGACGTGCAGCTCGCTCATCTCTTTCCGGACAGCAAGACCTTCGCCGATATGGTGCCGCTCGAACCGCCGTCGCAGATCGCGCTCGACTACGCTAGCGCGAAGCAGCAGCCGGGTTTTAGTCTGGGCGACTTCGTGAAGCGCAATTTCACGCTGCCCGCGCGAGCGTCGAAGAGCTATGTGTCCGATCCGAACGAGGACGTCGTGAGCCATATCGACACGCTCTGGAGCGTACTCAAGCGCGAGCCGGACTCGACTGCAAGCCCGTGGACGTCGCTGCTGCCGCTGCCCGATGCCTACATCGTGCCGGGCGACCGCTTCGACGAAATCTACTACTGGGACTCCTACTTCATCATGCTCGGCCTCGAGGCCAGCGGACGCCACGCTCTCGTGCTCGACGAACTGAAAAACTTCGCAACCCTGATCGATCGTTACGGCCATATTCCGAACGGCAACCGCACGTATTACCTGAGCCGCTCGCAGCCGCCGTTCTTTGCGCAGATGGTGCGGCTCGTCGCCGACAAGGACGGCGACGCCGTGTACGCTCAATACCTGCCTGAGCTGCAACGCGAATACGCGTACTGGATGGACGGCAGCGAGGGCCTCGCCGCGGGCCACGCGAATCGCCACGTCGTGCGTCTCGCGGACGGGTCGCTGCTCAACCGCTACTGGGACGAGCGGGCGGCACCGCGCGACGAGTCCTACCGCGAAGACGTCGTGACCGCGCAACAAACGCCTGAGCGCAATCCCGGGGACCTCTGGCGCAATCTGCGCGCGGGCGGCGAAACCGGCTGGGATTTCAGCTCGCGCTGGTTTGCCGACGGCAAGACGCTCGCCACCGTCGACGTCACGTCGCTCGCGCCCGTCGATCTGAATTGCCTGCTCGTCGATCTCGAACGCGCGCTTGCCAAGGCGTACCGCATGCGCGGCGACGTCACGCATGCGGAGAACCTGGCGCAGCGCGCCGCGACTCGCGCCGACACGATTCGGCGCGTGCTGTGGGATCCGCCATTGCAGGCATTCGGCGACTACGACTTCGTGCGTCGCACGCTCACGCACAAACTGACCGCCGCCACGGTTTATCCGCTTTATACGGGCGTTGCCAGCCGGCAGCAGGCGAAGGCCGTCGCGGCGACCCTGCAGCGCCAGTTGCTGCGCCCGGGCGGCCTCGCCACCACACTGGTTGCGAGCGGCCAGCAATGGGACGCGCCAAACGGCTGGGCGCCGCTGCAATATCTCGCTGTCATCGGCTTGCGCCGATATAGCGAACCCGCGCTCGCGCAAACCATCGCAACACGCTGGATCAGCACCAACGTCTCTTACTATCAGCACACCGGCAAGCTCGTCGAAAAATACGATGTGAATGCCGCCTCACCGGGCGTGGCCGCGGGAGGCGGCGAATATCCGCTGCAAGACGGATTCGGCTGGACCAACGGCGTGTTGCGCACCCTCCTCGCGCTTTATCCGCAGGCTATTCACACCTCGCGGCCGAGCGATATTGCCGCAGGACCCGCGGGCGTGTCGGCCGCGGCGGCGTCTGCCGCTGCGGCGCCGAAAAACACGCACCGGCTCCAGGGCCCGCGCGTGAGCCCGTAATCGCGGCGGTTACACAATCACCGGGATCACGCTTCACGCCGTGCTTCGTTCAGAACCGGTAATTGATCGATACGTCGGCGACGCCGTTCGCCTTGCGGTGCGTGATCGGACTATTCCCCGCGCTGCCGACGAGTTGCTGGAACGCGCCGTCCGCCGTGGCGAACCAGTGCTTGTCGAACAGCCACACGGCGCTGATGCCGAAGCCCACCGACTTGAAGCCGGCGCTCGCGTGATATTGCGGATACTGCGAATGCGCGGCCTGATTCTGATTTACGCCGAACCAGCTGTTCATATAGGTGGAGTCGGCCAGCGTCACGCTCGGGCCGGCGAACCAGAAGAATTTCTTCGAGCTGCCCGGCATCGGCATATAAGCGCCGAAATCGCCGATCCATCCATTGGAGCCGCCAAAATAGCGGCGCACGTCCGCGCGCAATACCAGCGGAAAGTCTTTCGATACGACGTACTCACTCGAGAGCTTCAGGCCCGGCGCGGGATTGATGTTGCCCAGCCCGTTCAGTTCCTGCGGATCGTCATGTCCGCGGCGACCCAGGTCGTAGACCGCCGCGAGGCTCGCGCGCCAGTTCTCGCCCTGTGCGAAGTTGACCCCAAGTCCCTCGCCGCTTGAGAAAAAGAACAGGTCCTTGTAGCGCACGTCGAGGCTCGGCCCCGCCATCACGTGATACCGGTCCGAGCCTTCATAGCGCGGCTGGAACGACGTTGCGGCACCCACGCGCAATTGCCAGTCGGGGATGGTCGGCTGCCACATCTTTTGCAGGGGCACACCCGCCGAGTATTGCCATTCGCCGAGCGGCGAAGGGGTTTGCGCGAGCGCCGTCCCCGGACCGGCGGCCATGCCGCCAATGGCGAGCACCGCAAAAGAGCTTGCCGCGATGCCTGTTTGTTTATTGCGGATCTTGCCGATCCGCTTTCTACGGCTGTTCAACACCAATGCCTCCAATCTCGCGTATCGCGAAGAGGGTTACGTTTGAGGCCCGGCGCTCCCCGCCACGCGCAGCGAACCCCGGACGAGCGCCGCGTGGCGGCGCGCGGCATGTAAGTTTTTCAGCAACGACACGCATTGCACGGCAAAAAGGCGAACACGCCAGCTCTGCCTGCCGCCACGCACATGCTTTGTGCAATGGTATTCGTCGGATGAGACAAGACGAACGTTTTGCCGACGGAGCAGCTAGTGCAAGATGCGGGCCTACCGCGTGGAGGCCAACCTCGGCGACATGAAGTTGCCGGCTCCCATGCGCAGCGTTATCGCGCGACCTGAACAAGCACCGGCTTGTCGCGATACAAGCTGGGAAAGAGCCGCTTGAGGCTAGCCACCTTCGGCATATCGTTGAGCGCGATATACGCCGAGTTCGGATGCTCGGTCAGGTAGTTCTGGTGATAGAACTCGGCCGGATAGAAGCCCTTGAAGGGTTCGAGCTTCGTCACGATCGGCGCCGGAAAAGTATGTGCTTTGTCGAGTTGCGCGATATAGCTCTGTGCGACGCGCCGCTGCGTATCGTTTAGGGGAAACACCGCGGACCGGTATTGCGGACCGCTGTCGGGACCTTGACGATCGAGCTGTGTCGGGTCGTGGATGACCGAGAAGTAAACCTGGAGCAACTGCCCATAGGTGACTTGCGCGGGGTCGAACGTGACCTGCACCGACTCGGCGTGGCCCGTGGCTCCGCCGCTGACTGTTTCGTAATGCGCGGTGTCGCGCTGGCCGCCCGAATAGCCCGAGACGGCCTGCTTCACGCCACGCACATGCTGGAACACGCCCTGCACGCCCCAGAAACAGCCACCCGCAAACACCGCGGTTTCTTCATGCGCCGATGCTGCCGGGACGGGCTCGTCCAGCGCGGGCGGCGCGATCGGCACGGCGTTCTCCGATGAAAACGCCACGCGTTGCGCAAGCAGCAGCGCGAGTAGACCGAAGCCGAAGCCGACGCGGACGTCGAGCCAGAGCCGCGCCGCGCGGGAGTGGGCGCGCTTGCCGTCGATACAATTGTCGATATTCATGATGTGTGTCCTGATTGCGACTACAGCGTGTGCCATACCGCTCGCCTCGCGCCTACCCGCTTGAGTCTGCGGGAAGCGAACGGCCCCACAAGTTAGTCGCGCGAAGGCCGCGTGAATGACAGCATGCGCGCGTTTCCCACTTTGCGCAGGGCAGCGCATGCCGTTGGCAAAGCACTCACAGCGGAAAGCGCGTGGTCGAGAGGATCTCCTTGAGCACCATGAACGAGCGGATTTGCCGTACACCCGGCAAATACAGCAATTGTTCGGCGTGCAGGCGATTGAAGCTGTCGCTGTCGCGCGTGCGGATCGTCATGAAGTAATCGAATTCGCCCGTGACGACGTGGCACTCCATGCAGCCCGGCACTGTCTGCGCCGCTTTCTCGAAGTCGGCAAACGACTCGGGCGTGGACCGATCGAGCACCACGCCGATGATCACCAGCATGCCCGCCCCCGCCGATTTCGGGTCGATCAACGCGACCACGCCGCGAATCAGGCCTGACTCCTTCAGACGCTCGACGCGCCGCAGGCAGGCCGGCGCGCTCAGCTTCACCTTGGCCGCCAGCGCGACGTTCGAAATCGACGCGTCCGTTTGCAACTGGCGCAGGATCGCCCGGTCGATGCGGTCCAGCGACTGAAGCGACTCGGCTGCGGGCGTCGAGGCGGCCTGGCGTGCTGGGGGCCGGCAAACTTTTATTTTGTTCATGGGTTTGTTCAGGAAACGAAGTTGAGCTTTTTATTTCTCGCTGTTATTTAAATTACGCCGACAGGGTTTTCTTCGCAAGCTCATTTTCCGCGGTTTTTCCTACCATGTGTTGAACGCGGCGGCCCGCTGCCCGCGCCCACACCCTCAACCCCGGAGATGCCATGAACCTGCAACGCTTTCCCCGCTACCCGCTCACTTTCGGCCCCACGCCGATCCAGCCGCTCAAGCGCCTCAGCGATCATCTGGGGGGCAAAGTGCATCTGTATGCAAAGCGCGAGGATTGCAACAGCGGCTTCGCGTTCGGCGGCAACAAGACGCGCAAGCTGGAGTACCTGATTCCCGAAGCGCTCGCGCAAGGCTGCGACACGCTGGTTTCCATCGGCGGGATTCAGTCGAATCAAACCCGCCAGGTCGCGGCGGTCGCCGCGCATCTCGGCATGAAGTGCGTGCTCGTGCAGGAAAACTGGGTCAACTATTCGGATGCGGTGTACGACCGCGTGGGCAACATTCAGATGTCGCGCATACTCGGCGCCGACGTGCGCCTCGTGCCGGACGGTTTCGACATCGGCTTTCGCAAGAGCTGGGAAGACGCGCTGGAAAGCGTCCGCGCCGCCGGCGGCAAGCCGTATGCGATTCCTGCCGGCTGCTCGGACCATCCGCTCGGCGGCCTCGGCTTCGTCGGCTTTGCGGAGGAAGTCCGCCAGCAGGAAGCCGAACTCGGCTTCAAGTTCGACTACATCGTGGTGTGCTCGGTGACGGGCAGCACGCAGGCCGGCATGGTGGTGGGCTTTGCCGCCGACGGCCGCGCGGATCGCGTCATCGGTATCGACGCGTCGGCGAAACCCGCGCAGACGCGCGAACAGATCACGCGAATCGCCAGTCGGACCGCGGAGAAAGTCGGCCTCGGGCGCGACATCACCGCGCAGGATGTGGTGCTCGACGAGCGCTTCGGCGGCCCGGAATACGGTCTGCCGAATGACGGCACGCTCGAGGCGATCCGCCTGTGCGCGCGCCTGGAAGGCGTGCTGACCGATCCCGTCTACGAGGGCAAGTCGATGCACGGCATGATCGACATGGTGCGCAACGGCGAGTTTCCCGAAGGCTCGCGCGTGCTGTATGCGCATCTCGGCGGCGTGCCCGCACTCAATGGCTACAGCTTTATTTTCCGCGACGGCTAACGGCAGCGTGGCGTGCGACGGTCCAGGGTTGAATACGACCTGTGGGCCGTTGCGTATTCGCGCTCATGCGGCAAGGCGCTTTTTCAGATGCTTGCGCAGGAAGTCGACGAACGCACGAATGGTCAGCGAGCTCTGCCGATGTTGGGGATAGACCGCGTAGACTCCGGTGGGGCTCGGCAAAAATTCGTCGAGCACGGTGACGAGCCGGCCGCTTCGCAGTGCGTCGGCGACGATAAAATCAGGAAGCCGAACTATTCCGAGGCCGGCTACGGCCGCATCGCGAATCAGTTCGCCATTGTTGGCGCGCAGCGGCCCGAGCACTTCGAAGCTTTTCACCGCGCCGTCCACTGCGAACTCCCACGTCACCACACCGCCGTGTCCATAAAGCAGGCATGAGTGACGCGCCAGGTCGGCGGGCGCGGCGGGCCTGCCGCGGCGGCGCAGATACGCCGGACTGCAACACGCGACCAGATTCACATCCACCAGCTTTTGCGCGATCAGCGTGGAGTCCGGCAACACGCCGATTCGCACGGCCATGTCGAAGCCCTCGCCGACCACGTCGACGGTACGGTCGCTCAACTCCATGTCGAAACGCACGTCGCGATGCTCGCGCAAGAAATCCGCGACGAGCGGCGACAGATGCAGCATGCCGAAGGACATCGGCGCACTCACCTTGAGGAGGCCGCGTGGCCCCGCCCGCCGCAACAACATGGCCTGCTCGGCGTCCTCGACCTCGCCCAGAATGCGTTTGGCCCGCTCGTAGAACTCCTGGCCGAGGTCGGTCACGGCAAGCTTGCGGGTATTGCGCACGAGAAGCGGCACGCCGAGCGCTTCTTCCAGCGCCATGACCCGGCGGCTCACGAACTGCTTGGACAGCGCAAGACGCTTCGCCGCGGCGGTGAAGTTATGGGCGTCGACGGTCGCGACGAAGATACGCATGTCGTCCAGTTGCATGGCGATTGTCCACTATGATGAGACGGTCCTTCCATTTATACGCGAATTATAGCCGCTCAAGTTGACCTACACTTCTGGTCATGGATCGCGGACAACCAACCAGTCCGGATCGCCCGCAACGAAAGTTGCATGAACGACGAGTCGGACGCTGGCGCGCTCCACTCGACAGGAGAAAAAGATGCTTGAAATCAGACATGCCAATCAACGCGGCCGTGCAGAGCACGGCTGGCTTAGCTCGCGTCACACCTTTTCGTTCGCGCATTACCACGATCCGAAGCAGAACGGCTTCTCCGATCTGCTCGTGATCAACGACGACCGCGTCGCGCCGGCCCAAGGCTTCGGCAAGCACCCGCACCGCGACATGGAGATCTTCTCGTATGTGCTGGAGGGCGCTCTCGAGCACAAGGACACGATGGGCACCGGCTCGGTGATCGTGCCGGGCGACATCCAGTTGATGAGCGCGGGAACCGGCGTTGCGCACAGCGAATACAACCATTCGAAGAGCGAGCCCGTGCACTTCCTGCAGATCTGGATTGCACCGGCGCAAATGGGTACCGCGCCGCGCTATCAGCAGCAGCATTTCAGCGCGGAGGACAAGCGCGGCGTGCTGCGCCTCGTTCTGTCCCCGAACGGAGCCAACGGTTCGCTGACGCTGCAACAGGACGCACGCGTGTATGCCGGCCTGTTCGACGGCGATGAAACCGCGCGGCTCGAACTTGCAAGCGACCGCTATGCGTATGTGCACGTGGCGCGCGGCAGCGTGACGGTGAACGGCGTGCAGCTCGGCGAAGGCGACGGTGCACGCGTGCGCGGCGAAGAAGCGCTGAGCTTCACGCAAGGGCACGATGCCGAAGTGCTGGTGTTCGACTTGCGCAACAACGAGGTGTCGGAACTGTGGGCGTAAGCGGCGTGCCGCCTCTAACACACTCATGCTCATGAAAGCCGCCCGGTTCGCGCCGGGCGGTTTTTTTTGCGCAGCGCTTTCCGGTTGCAGCCGCTGCGGCATCGGCGTGATGAAAACAGAAACGGCGGCCCGCGGGCCGCCGTTATTCGCTACGCGTGAAGTCCGATTATCACACTGCCGCTTCGGCTTCCACCTCGTTCGCCGCTTCGGTTTCCTCACTATTGCGAATCAGATGATCGAATGCGCTAAGCGATGCCTTCGCGCCTTCGCCGACCGCAATCACGATCTGCTTGAACGGCACGGTGGTCACGTCGCCGGCCGCGAACACGCCCGGCACCGACGTCGCGCCGCGTGCATCGACCACGATCTCGCCGTGCTTCGACAGTTCCACCGTGCCCTTCAGCCACTCGGTGTTCGGCACGAGGCCGATCTGCACGAACACGCCTTCCAGTTCGATCTGCTTCACTTCACCCGAACGCAAGTCCTTGTAGACGAGGCCATTGACCTTCTTGCCGTCGCCGGTAATTTCGGTGGTCTGCGCCTGCGTAACAATGGTCACGTTGGGCAGGCTGCGCAGCTTGCGTTGCAGCACTTCGTCGGCACGCAAAGTCGCGCCGAACTCGAGCAGCGTGACTTCGCGCACGATACCCGCGAGGTCGATTGCCGCCTCCACACCCGAGTTGCCGCCGCCGATCACCGCGACGCGCTTGCCCTTGAAGAGCGGACCGTCGCAGTGCGGGCAGTACGCCACGCCGTGATTGCGGTACTCGCGCTCGCCCGGCACGTTGATTTCGCGCCAACGCGCACCCGTCGCGAGAATAATGGTTCGGGCCTTCAGCACCGCGCCGTTTGCGAGGCGCACTTCGTTGATGCGTCCCGGAATCAGCGCTTCGGCACGCTGCACGTCCATGATGTCGACTTCATACGTTTTCACGTGCTGTTCGAGCGCGGTGGCGAATTTCGGCCCTTCGGTTTCGGTGACGGACACGAAGTTTTCGATAGCGAGCGTGTCGAGCACCTGACCGCCGAAGCGTTCCGCGACCACGCCTGTGACGATGCCCTTGCGTGCCGAATAGATCGCCGCCGCCGCGCCCGCGGGCCCGCCGCCGACGATCAGCGTGTCGAACACCGGCTTCTTTTCCAGTTCCTTCGCCGCATGGGCGCCCGCGTTCGTATCGAGCTTTGCGAGGATTTCCTTCACGCCGCTGCGGCCCTGGCCGAACACTTCGCCGTTCAGGAACATGGTCGGCACCGCCATGATCTGGCGTGCTTCGACTTCGTTCTGGAACAGCGCGCCGTCAATCGCCACGTGGCGAATGCGCGGGTTGATCAACGCCATCACGTTCAGCGCCTGCACCACTTCCGGGCAGTTCTGGCACGAGAGCGAGAAATACGTTTCGAATTGATAGTCGCCGTCGAGACTGCGGATCTGTTCGATCACGGCGTCGTCGAGTTTGACCGGATGGCCGCCGACCTGCAGCAATGCAAGCACGAGCGACGTGAATTCATGCCCCATCGGAATGCCCGCGAAGCGGATGCCGATGTCCTTACCCGGCTCGCCGATCGAAAACGACGGCTTGCGCTCGTTGTCGTCGCGACGCTCCACGACGCTCACGCGCTCCGACAACGTCGCGATATCGTTCAGCAATGCCAGCAGCTCTTGCGATTTTGCGCTGTCGTCGAGCGACGCGACGATCTCGATAGGCCTGCTAACCTTTTCGAGGTACGTTTTCAACTGAGTCTTGAGATTGGCATCAAGCATGGCTATTCGATTCCGTGACGATGGGGTGTTGGGTTCCCGGCTCCGCGCGCATCCGATAGAACACGTGCGGCCCGGGGACGCGCGAACCGCTGCATGAAGCGGTCCGCACGGTGATGCGCCGCGAGGGGCGCGACTGCCTGAAGCTTTGAAGCTGACTCAGCTTCGGCTAAAGCCTGGTTAAAGGCCGACCAAAGCTGATTTAAACCCGTGAACCTGCGAGAGCTTAGATCTTGCCGATCAGGTCGAGCGACGGGGTCAGCGTTTCTGCGCCCGGCGTCCACTTGGCGGGGCACACTTCACCCGGGTGAGCGGCGATGTATTGCGCTGCCTGCACCTTGCGCAGCAGTTCGCCGGCGTCGCGGCCAATGCCGTTGTCGTGGATTTCGCACAGCTTGATCTCGCCTTCCGGGTTGATCACGAACGTGCCGCGCAGCGCCAGACCTTCTTCTTCGATCAGCACGTCGAAGTTGCGCGAAATGGCCAGCGTCGGGTCGGCCAGCATCGGGTACTTGATCTTCTGGATCGTGTCCGACGTGTCGTGCCATGCCTTGTGCGTGAAGTGCGTGTCGGTCGACACGCTGTAAATTTCAACGCCGAGCTTCTGGAAATCGGCGTAGCGATCGGCCAGGTCACCCAGTTCGGTCGGGCAAACAAACGTGAAGTCGGCCGGATAGAAAACGAAAACCGACCACTTGCCCTTCAGGCTTTCTTCAGTGACGGTCACGAACTCGCCGTTGTGATAAGCCTGTGCCTTGAACGGTTTGACTTGACTGTTGATGATCGGCATTTGCTGAGTCCTCTTTCTGAGTGGTTGGAAAGTGGAGTCAGTATCTCAGACCGCGCTTAATAGGTAAAGTGGATTGTTTTAATTCTATTGATAGATTCAATCTATCTATTTCCAGACCTGCGCCTATCGCGTTTCGTCGGCCTTCAGAAGCCGCCACAGCGTGGTCCGGCCAATGCCGAGCGCCCGGCTTGCCGCGGCGCGGTTCCCGCCGCACTGTTCGAGCGCCCTCACGACCTCGTCGCGGCTCGGCGTGAGACGTGGCGCGGCCAACGTGGCAGCAGCGGCAGCCGTCGACGGCGCGCCGTGCCCGTCTTCCCGCTCCATCCGCTCGAATTCGGGAAACAGCGCCAGCAGATCCGGGCCGATGTCGCCGTCAGATTCGCCCGCCGTGGCGCCCAGATAAATGGCCGCGCGCGCCAGCAGATTGTCGAGTTCGCGCACATTCCCGGGCCACGCATAGCCCTCGAACCAAGGCGCCAGAAACTTCAGCACGCGCCCGATCGCCGCCTCGGACAATCCATATTGGAGCGCAATGCGGTTTAACAAGTGCCGAGCCAGCGGAAGCACATCGGCGCGTCGCTCGCGCAGCGGCGGCAATTCTATCTGAAGCAGATTCAGACGAAAATACAGGTCCGCGCGAAACGCGCCCTCGCCGACGAGCGCAGGCAGGTCGCGATGCGTGGCGGCGATCACGCGCACGTCGACGGGCGTGGCCCGGCCCGAACCCAGCTTCATGACCTCGCGCTCCTGCAGCACGCGCAGCAGCCGGCTTTGCAGCGCGGCGGGCATCTCGCCGATCTCGTCGAGAAAAATGGTCCCCGTGTGGGCGATCTCGAAAAGTCCCGGCTTGCCGCCCCGCCGCGCCCCGGTGAACGCGCCTTCTTCATGGCCGAACAGCTCGCTTTCGATCAACCCCTCCGGCAGCGCCGCGCAATTGAAGGCGACAAACGGATTGCCGCGCCGTCGGCTCGCATTGTGAATGCCCTGAGCGACCAGTTCCTTGCCCGTGCCGCTCTCGCCGCTCAAGAGGACAGTCGCGTCGTGCGCCGCGCCCGCGTGCGCGAGTCGCCGCACGCGTTCGAGCGCCGCCGATGCGCCGACCAGATCTTCCAGCCGATGCCGGGCGACCAGATGCTTCGGCCGCTGGCTCGTGCGCAGCGACCGGTCGATCCGCTGCGCGACGAGCGCGTCCTGCACCGTGACGACCGCGCCCGAGCGCGCGCCCTGCTCCACAATTGGCACGCAATTGACAATGAGCGAGCGTTGGCCGATCTGCTCGATGCGCTCGTCGACGGCACCGCCGCGTTCGAGCGCGTCGCGCAGCCACGGGCCGACCCGTCGCGCGAGCTGGGCCGGCATGTCGCGCCCGCCTTCGAGGCCGAGCAGCTCGAGCATCGCGGGATTGACGGCTTCGAGCTGGCCGGCATCGTCGAAAGCGGCCACGCCGTCGCGCAGATGCGCGACGATAGTGTTCAGACGCACGCGCTTGGACTCCTTCTGCCGGCTCACGCGCGCGAGTTCGACCGAACGCTCGAAGGCTTCCTCCACCGCGCCGAGCGAGTACAGGAACACGCTCGCGAGCCCCGCCTGCTGCGCGAGGTCGCAGGCCATGCCCGGTCCGATAATGACCCGGCAACCTTCGGCGGCGAGATTGTTGACGGCGGTCTTGACCTCGTCGACGGAGCGGTAGGCGCGCTGCGTGAGGCGCACGGTCAGCAAGCCGCCCAGATCGGCGAGTTCGTGCGAGATCGTTTCGTGCAGCACGAGGCCGATGGACGCGCCAGGCCATGTGGTGGTGGCGTGGGTGATCGCGCTCAACACGTCGAAGCCGTTCACCTTGACCATGACCACCGGCACGCTCAGGTTGTCGCGCAAATAGGCGCCGTTCGAGCCGGCTGCGAGCACGACGTCGACGGAACCGGCATCCACGTAGCTTTGCAGCGTGGTCACCGCTGCGCCGTAGCCTTCGCGGATCGAGAAAAATCTCGCGCGCTCGGCGTAGCGCGGCGCAATCGTCTCGCAAAGCGACTGCAGGCGGCTGATACTGACAAGTGCGACGCCCGGCCGGCCCGAGTCGGTACTAACGAACGGCGGCGTAAAAGTGGACATGCAAGGCTCCCGGCTGCGGCAAGCAAGGTCAACAATGAAACGTTCCATGAAACGTTTCATGGAACAACCCGGCCATTGTGCCATGAAACGGCGCAGCGTCCGGTCTGGCTGCAAATAATTGATTTTTAAAGTAAAGCCTTTCGCCTCACCACCAGTGGCATAGTTTCTGCGCTTAAGCGCGTCGTCAGCCACTCTCAACCTTTCCGGAGACACACTGTCATGACCACTTCCGCCACGCGCCGCGCCGCCTTCCGCGCCAAAGTCAACCAACGCCACGGCCTGCTCGTGCCGGGCGCCTTCAACGCGATGAGCGCGCGCGTCATCGAGGATGCGGGCTTCGAGGCCATATACATCACCGGCGCGGGCGTCACGAACATGTCGCTCGGCTTGCCGGACCTCGGTTTCATTGGACTTGCCGAAGTCGCCGAGCACACCGCGCGGATTCGCGACGCGGTGGCGCTGCCGCTCATCGTCGACGCCGACACGGGCTTCGGCAACGCGTTGAACGTGCGCCAGACCGTGCGGGTGCTGGAGCGCAGCGGCGCCGACGTGATCCAGTTCGAAGACCAGATCATGCCGAAGAAGTGCGGCCACTTCTCCGGCAAGGAAGTGATCAGCGCAAGCGAAATGGCCGGCAAGATCCGCGCAGCCGTCGATGCCCGCGAGGACGGCAATCTGCAGATCATGGCCCGCACCGATGCCGCGGCCGTGCACGGTATCGAAGACGCCATCGAGCGCGGTCACCGCTTTATCGAGGCGGGGGCGGACATTCTCTTCATCGAGGCCACCGAATCGCTCGCGGACATCGAGCGCCTGCCGTCGCTCTTCGAGACGCCGCAGTTGATCAACATCGTGATCGGCGGCAAGACGCCGGTGCAGTCGCGCGAGGCGCTTGCGAAGCTCGGCTATGGCATCGTGCTCTACGCGAACGCGGCGCTGCAAGGCGCGGTGCTCGGCATGCAGCGCGCGCTCGGCAGCCTTCAGGCGAACGGCCGCCTCGACGAAGACGCGACGCTCGTCGCGCCGTTCAGCGAGCGCCAGCGGCTTGTGAACAAGCCGGTCTACGACCGGCTCGACCGCGAATACGCCGCGAAAGACTGAGCGGCGCGCCTCTTCGGAACGTGTTGGCTCGCGCGCGGAACGGCACGCGCCGTGCTTCGCACAGACACTGTGCGCAAGGTCGCGGTCAGCGTGCTGGGCGCGCCGATGTGCGAGGCGGGATTGCGCTAGGATTCAAGGCCGGCCGGAAAAGGTCGCTATCCGGCGGCGTCCGGACTCGACGTAGCGGCTCGTTGAACGGCGCACACACGTATTCGAAAGGTAGTCAAACAATGAAGCCCATCACATCGCGAGTCAGCTGCACTGCGCGCGGCGTTGCCGCCTGCGTTATTCACGGACGATCCGACGACGCTGTCACGCGCAAGCTGCCGGGGGCCGGGCGATGAGCGCGGCGAGCGCGCGTGACAAGCATGTCGGCTGGCTGCCCTACATCGTCGCGGCCACGTTTTTCATGGAGTATCTCGACACCACGGTGATCGCGACCGCGTTGCCGCAGATGGCGCACTCGTTCGGCGTCGGGCCGAACAGCGTCAGTCTCGGCATGACGGCCTACATGCTGGCGCTGGCTATCTTTATTCCGGCAAGCGGCTGGATCGCCGACCGCTGCGGCTCGCGCACCGTCTTCTTCACGGCGATCGGCGTGTTCACGGCCGCCTCGGTGCTGTGCGGCCTCTCGCAGAACGTCGCCGAATTCACCGCCGCGCGCCTGCTGCAAGGCATCGGCGGTGCCATGATGGTGCCGGTGGGCCGGCTGATCGTCGTCCGCAGCACCGAAAAGAGCCGCATGATGCAGGCCATTTCCACCATCACGTGGCCGGCCATTGCGGCGCCGGTGGTCGGCCCGCCAATCGGCGGCTTCATCACGACTTACGCGTCGTGGCGCTGGATTTTCCTGCTCAACGTGCCGTTCGGCCTCGCCGCAATGGCCGTTGCGCTCGCCATGGTGCCGAACCTGCGCGGCAGCGAGCGCAAGCCGCTCGACGTGGTGGGCCTGCTGCTGAGCGGCACGGCGCTCACCGCGATCCTGTACGGCGCGGAACTGGCGAGCCAGCCTGCCGAAAACCCGTGGATCGCCGGCGCGATTATCGCCGCGGGCCTGGTCGTCGGGGTCGTCGCGTTCCAGCATGCGAAGCGCCATCCGCATCCACTCATCGACGTCTCCACGCTCAAGATTCCGACGTTTTCGGTCACCGTCGTGACCGGCTCGTTCACGCGTATCGGCATCGGCGCCGTGCCTTATCTGATGCCGCTGCTGTTCCAGGTCGGCTTCGGCTTGTCGGCGTTCAAGTCGGGGCTGCTGCTGCTCGCGAGCGCGCTCGGCAATCTCGGCATGAAGGCGCTCACCACGCGCATCCTGCAGCGCTTCGGCTTTCGCATGGTGTCGATCGTGGACGTGACGGTGGCTGGCATCTTCATCATCGCGTGCGGCTTGCTGACACCCGAGGTGCCGCTCGCGCTCGTGCTGATCGTGGTGTTCGTCTACGGCGTCGCGCGCTCCATGCAGTTTTCGACGCTCGCGACGCTCGCCTATGCCGACGTCGCGCAGCCGCAAATGAGCGCGGCCAGCACCCTCTGGAGTGCCGCGGCGCAAATGACGATCGGCCTCGGCATTGCATTCGGCGCGGTGTCGCTGCGCGCCGCCGCATTCTTCAACGGCCAGACGCCCGGCCACGTCTTCACGCTCGACGATTTCCGCCTCGCGTTTCTGCTGGCGGGCGTGCTGACGCTTCTGTCGGTGATCGGCTACATGGGCCTTGCGCGCGACGCCGGCCAGAGCATCGGCGGCGGCTCGCGCGGCGCGGAAGATCCCGCGAAGGGCTGAGATCCAACGGCAATCAGGAGACCACGTGACGACTCTCAACGAGCTGCGAATTTCGAGCAATAAAGACGAACTCGACATCGACATGGTGCATGCGTTTCTCTCGCAGGAAACGCCGTGGGCGAAGGGCATGCCGCGCGAGACGCTCGAACGCGCGATTGCCGGCTCGCTGTGCGTGGGCGGCTATGTCGGCGGCAGGCAGGTGGCGTTCGCGCGCGTCGTCACGGACCATGCGACGTTTGCCTATTTATGCGATGTCTTCGTGCTGCCGTCGTATCGCGGCAAAGGCTATGCACATGCGTTGCTCGCGCAGCTCTTTGCGAGCGAGTCGCTGCAGGGCCTGAGAAGAATCATGCTGGCGACGACGGACGCGCACCATGTGTATCGGCCGCACGGGTTCAAGGCTTTGTCGAACCCCGGGCTTTTCATGGAAGTGCATAACCCGGACGTTTACCGAGGCGCGTGACGAGCCCGGCGCAGTCACCGGCAAACGAACCGGCAAGCGAACCGGCCAACGAACCGGCGCCGGCCACGGCGCGCGGCGCGGCTGCCATCAGACGTATGCGCGCTCGCGCATCCATTTGGTCATGATCCACTTGTCGCCGGCACGCACCGGCGCGCCGCCGTGCAAGGTCAGCGGATCGAGCTGGCGCTGGCCGTTCATATAGCGGAAGTACACCGCGCCGCCCTGCTTCGCGGCCACGGACAAACCCGCTTCCGGAAAGATCGTTTCGCCGCCGTCGGCCACGTCGTTCAGATAGACGACGAGCGTCGCGACGCGTTGCCCGCCACGCGCGGTGTGTACCGCGCTACCGGGCTGATCGGGCGGAAAATAGTCGAAATGCGGCCGGTATTCGCCGGTCGGGCCGTAGTGGAGAATCTGCAAGCCCTCGCCGTTCTCGACCGGCCAGTTCATCAGGCTCGCGATACGCTGGTCCAGCCGCTCGATAAACGCGTCTTCTCCGCGTTGATACCAGATGCCCTCGCTGGTGCGATTGCGGATCACGCCTTCCTGGCCGGTCGCCGGATCGACGATAGTCGAACGTTTCAGCCGATGCCGCGAACGCTCGATCACCTCGTTGCATTCCTCCGGCGAGAGCACGTCCGCGAACACGATCACCTGCGGGCGGTCGCAGCGCATCAACACCTGCACGTCGCGGTCGAAGGCGCGAATCGTATTGCCTGGCGCGACGGGGCCCGCGTCGTATTGATAGGCTGAGCGCGCCTGCTGCGCAGCCTGCGGCAGCGCGGCTTCCGTTCCGCCCGCGGAGGCCGCGGAGCTCGCCGCCGCCGACGTGGCGGACGCGCTCAGGCCGAACGCGCCGCGCACCGCTTCGCTCGCGGCGTCCACGGCAAAGCCGGCCTGCACCATGGCCTCGATCATCGAATCCATGGTGCAGCCGCGCGCCGCGTTGGTACGCAGCCATTCCTGCCATGCGGCATCCACTACCGGCATACCTGTCCCCGCTGTTGGATAAAACAAGAATAGTGCATCGGCCGAGGCCCGCACTCAGACGTTATGTTCCTGGCGCCGGTAAATCTCGAGCCCCTTCCTCGCCCGCGCGCGGATCGTGCGCTGCACGAGCGGCGACCAGCCGAGCAATGCGCCGCGCGCGCCCAACGCCTGACGCATCCATGCCCATAAATCGAAACTGTCGCGATGCTCGACGATGAGCCCATCGCGAAACGCAAAGCGCGCCTCGACATGATTGACCACCGGGCGGCCCGTCTGACTGAACACATAGCCCGCGGTCCAATGCGCGCGACCGCTGTGCTCGTCGGCTTCCACGCTGTCGAAGGTCAGCGAAAAATCCTGCGCGCGCGTGACGAGCATGCGCCACATGTCGCGCACCTCGTCGCCACGCAATTCGCCGAACGCGGGGTCGCTGAAGACGACGTCGTCCGCGTAGCAGGCAATCATGGTCCTGGCATCGCGCCGCTGGAACGCCGTGTAAAAGCGTTCGATCACTTGAGTGTTGGGATGGCTCATTTGTTCTGGTAATGGGTTGCCGGCTGCTTCGAAGCGCTGCTTCGAAGCGTTGCTTTGCTGCGTGCCTGGTGTCTGCCTGGTGTCTGCTTAAGGCCTGCTTGCGGCCTGCTTCAGGCTGCCCGAGGCCTGCTTGTGACCGACTTCAAGCCGCTTTTTAAGCCGCTGTGGAAGTCCTCTTCCTGAACACCTGCGGAATCGGGATTGTATCCAATGAGACGCGCACGCCCGTGGACGGACAACGGCTAGCCCTCGTGCGCATGAGCGCGAGCGCGGATCGCGGAGAGCGAATCGTCGACCAGCAGTTTGCCCGAATCGAACACCGTGACCATCGCGTCCCGCCAATCCGCCGCAGCAGCGCCGGCGTTCTCCTGCGGCGCGAGCGGCAGCGTGGCGGTGCGGTACTCGCCCGTTCGACGATTGACGAGCAGCGTCAGCCGCCCTTTCATGGAGCGCTTGGTGCTGTCCGTGACCGGGTTTTTCGACACGTCGTGCCAGGCGTCGCCGAGCCGGATGGCGGAACATTTCATCGCAAAGCGCTGCGTATCGCGATTGATCTGCTGCAACAGCGCGCCGCCCATGCCGAACACGATGTTGTCCGCCGCAAAACCCGCGTGGTCCATCGCGGCGAGAATGGCCTCGAGCGAGTCCGGATTCACGCCGTCGCCCTGAATCACGCGCACGTTGTTCAACACGCGCCGCCCCTTGCTGTTCACCGTGGATCCGAACGACGCCTCCAGCGCACGCAAGGTTTGCAGCACGATGCTGCGCGGATCGCCGGAGTCAGGGCGGATCACCAGCGTGCCGCCGGAATCGAGCACCGCCTGCTTCAGCTCCGTGCCCCACACTTTCAGTGCCGCGAACAGATCGTAGGAGTCCGACACCACGGAAACGATTGCACCCGGCCTCGCGAACTTCGCGATCATGTTCCGGTACGCCTCCGTCTCGCGCTCGCGCCCCCACGACGTGATCGTGCTGTGTTCGGCGGCCGGCACCGAAAACGCGGCCATAGTCTCGTTGTAGTAGTGATTCGCGGCCACCACGCCGAGCACCGTATCCGATCCCATGAAACTCACAAGGTGCGCCGCGCCGCCTATCGCCGCCGATTCCGCGCTCGACACGCCGCGCGCCCCGAAGTCGTGCAGCTTGAACGGCAGTTGGGTGAGATCGTCGCTGGTCTTCAGCAGATAGTCGCGGATCGTCTTGCGCAGATGCCAGCTTTGCGTTGCGACCGTGATCGGATACCACACCCGCAAGAGCAGGGTCTCGAGATAGGACGCGAGCCAGAACACCTCGCGGTCGTCGCATTCCACGGTGACGAGCACGTTATGCGTGGGCACCACCGAACCTTCGGGCACCGCGCGAATGCGCACCGGCAGATAACCGCCGTGACGCTCCACGACGTAGCGCCAGCCCGCTTCGTTGAACGGCTCGCCGTGCGCACCGAAGAACGCCTTCGCTTCGTCGATCATCGGCGCGGTAATCGGCCGGCACAGATACGCCTTGATGAGCATCTGCAGGCCGAAAAAGAGCGTACGGTCGTAGCGCCCGCCGCGCGATTCGATGTAGGAAAACATCGCCGACGCTTCCGGCGGATACTGCAAATAATGCGACGCCTTGTATGAATCCGTGTTGAGAATCGGATTCGAGAGAATCGCAGACACGCCGCTAGGACCGCTGAACTCGTTGGTCATGGAGGACCCCGCACTCGGCTCGCTGACAGAAACTGGCTTTACACGATGCCACGAGCGTGCAGCAGGCGGCGTGCGGTTGCCGCGCCGACTCCGAGGTCCGGTTCGACACTTATGCGGAACGCATGCGACGCCCGCCGTGCGCAACGGTCCAAAGCGCTCGTCAGTCCGGGTCGCCGTCTTCCCACGCGGGGCTCTCCGCATCGCACCCGGCGTTCCTCTCCTGCGCCACCGGCAGTTCGTAGGCGTCGCGCAGCGCGGGGCGCTGAATCTCCGCCTGCGCGCGCCGTTTGATCGCATCGGCAATCACGAGCGTCATCAGATCGACGGGCGGCGCGGCGAACCATGCGCGCCGCGCGCCCACATAGGCCCGATAACGAAGACGCGCGACCGGCGCCGCAGAGCGAGTGGCTGATGTGGCTGATGTGGCTGCCGTGGCTGCCGTGGCTGATGTGGCTGCCGTGGCTGAAGTTGCTGACTGGGCGTGGCGCGGCGCGCGGGCCGGCCCGTAAATTGGCGTTTTCATGACATCCCCCGTACGAATGACACGCTGATACGCTGACGGCTGCGCTGCAGCCTTCCAGGTCCGCCGTGCCCACGCGACAGCGCGAACACGGCGCCCGGTCCACCTCGCATTTGCGCCTCTCTGATGGAGGCTTTGGCCTTCTCCCCGCTTCGTCGCGCCGGTTGGTCCAGACCGTACGCTGCCCCTTCCCTGTTATGCACGTCGCTCGCGCAAACGTTTCGCGCGAGGTACCTGTCGTTATTTAGCCAGCACCTGCCCCTTCACAGACGAAAAAACCGGCGAGGTCAGAGCTTTGCGTCGTCGGGTGCCGAACAACCGCTTCGCATCGGTTGTTCGCCCCTCTTATTTGACGTCCGTCTGTCAGTGGCCCCGCCGCAGCCTCGTCAGACGCATTGGCATTCCCCGGCCGCGTCCACGAAGTCGTTCTGTTGCTGCCGGTCGTTTCGGCTTTCCCCTCGCTTCGGCCTCATCTTCCTCGGCTGACGGGCAGCAACACATTCGCTGTGACTCCCTTAATGCAATGGCTATGCCATGTGCGCCCAGGTCCTGTCGTACGGGGCATCATCCACGATGCGCCGCTATCCACCGATAGTGTGGCCCGCTCGAAGCACGCCCAGTGATTCGTATTCGAGACGCTTTGCGGCCTGAGATCGACGTAAAAGAGACGTATTGCGCACATGGAATGCGCGCTTCATTTGAGTGCCGTATTCCTTGCCCCCGCGCGCATTCGCGGTTTGCGTGGAACCCCGGACAAATAGGCGGACATCGAGGCGCATCAAAACGGTGCCGATTTGGTGGAAACGCATAATGCCGATTCTGTTGCAGACATGAAACATCGGAAATGGCGGCGTGTGCATGCGCGTGACGCGTTCGTTCACGCACTGTGTACCCCAGCGCGCATAACCGGGCTTGACGTATTGGAATGGGAGCGGCAGTCGATTAAGCACGCAGTGCCCGGAATTTCCGGCGACTACCGAATAAGCGCCAGTCAAATCAACAAACTTTTCCGCTACTGATTTGTTTGTATAGCATTCCAAAGCGCTTTCGCTTATGTTTAAGTCACGCGCCGCCAAGAGCGCGATCCAATAGGCGAAAGAATTCACAAGCGGTACAAGTGATTCGCGGATGAACTACCCCGGCGGTTGCGACGTAGTTCATCCCGCTTGCCGGTCCTTGCCTGCCGGTCTTTGCCTGCCGGTCCTTAACAACGTCGAACAGCAGTTTTGAGAGCAGCACGGAATCGGGGGTAATGGACATGACTTTCGCATCTGCGGACACGGAACGCACGGTTCTCTACGTATCGAACTCGCCCGATCAGAAACTCGCGGACTTTCTCGCCCAATCCGGCTGGCATGCCGTGCACGCGAAAAACACCGCGAGCGCGGAGCGCGTGATCGACCGCGACAACATCAAGGTCGGTCTTGTCGAACTGCCGGAAGACTGCACGTCGCAGCAACTCTCCGCGCTTGCCTCGTGCATGCGCCGCCCCGAAACCAACTGGGTCGCGCAAATCGCGCCGGGCCAGGCGGATAACGAACTGGTCAGCCGTTTTATCCTCGATTACTGCTTTGATTTCGTCACGCGGCCGTGGCTGAACGAGCGGCTCGTGTTCGCGCTCGGCCACGCGCACGGGCTGTCGTCGCTGCGGCACGTTCATGTCGCGCCGGAACCGTCGCTCGGGCGGCACGGCATGGTCGGCCAATGCGAGGCCATGCAGCAGCTGTACCGGCGCATCGACAAATGCGGCGCGACGGAAGCGCCGGTGTTCATCGCGGGCGAGTCGGGCACGGGCAAGGAGTTGACCGCACGCGCCATCCATGAGCGCTCGCCGCGTGCGGGCCGTCAGTTCGTCGCCATCAACTGCGCGGCGATTCCCCCGAGCCTGCTGCAGGCGGAACTCTTCGGTCACGAACGCGGCGCGTTCACCGGCGCGCTCCAGCGCAAGATCGGCCGGATTGAAAGCGCGCATGAAGGCACGCTCTTTCTGGATGAAATCGGCGATATGCCGCACGAATGCCAGGCCGTGCTGCTGCGCTTCCTGCAGGAAGGCACGATCGAGCGCCTCGGCGGTAATGGCCCGATTCACGTTGACGTTCGCGTTATTTCGGCGACCCACGTCGATCTCGACAAGGCCGTCGAGGAAGGCCGCTTCCGCGCCGACCTGTATCACCGGCTGTGCGTGCTGCGCCTCGTCGAACCGCCGTTGCGCGAACGTGGCGGCGACATCAAGCTGCTCGCGAACTATGCACTCAGCATGTACAAGCAGGACGGCGCGCGCAAACTGCGCGGGCTGTCGAGCGACGCCATCGTCGCCATGTCGAACTACGCGTGGCCGGGCAATGTGCGCGAACTGATCAACTGCGTGCGGCGCGCCGTCGTAATGAGCGAGGGCCGTTTCATCACCGCGAACGATCTCGGCTTGCCCGCCACGGACAACGGCCCGGCCGTCACGCTCGCGGAAATTCGCAGCAAGGCCGAAAAAGACGCGATCGAACATGCATTGCAGAGGCATGGTTATAAATTGTCGGAGGCGGCGGCTGAACTCGGCATCTCGCGCGCCACGCTGTACCGGCTGATGCACGCCGACCGGCTGCATCCGGAGCCGTCGGGCGGCCATGGGTCGAACGGCGGCACGGATGCCGACGGGGACGGCGAAGCCGAGAGGCGCGCACCTTCGCTGATGTCGGCGGCTTCGGCGTAGTTTCTTGCAGTGGGCGGCCGCGCCGCCCCTGTGCGCCCCCTTCCTCCTGACTGGCGAGCGAGCGTCTCGCCAGCGCGACTCACACCCTCCGTCCCTTGCACTGCTTGTACTGCTGCTACTGCTTTTGCTCCTGGTACTGCCTGTGCCCCGTTGCTCCTGACGATCCTAGCGCCCGCCTGGACCCGCGTGCCACGCACAGGCAAGCAATTTGCTACCGCTTTTTGCCGGCATTGCCGGCGTTGCCTCTTGCCGAATAGGGCCGCCCCAAGGCCTCGCGAACTCCGCCGCAGGAACTTGTGCCACGAAAGCCGTGTCGGTCAAGACCAGGCCACCATCGCCAGCGCGGCCGATGCGCCCCGCAAGCCGTCCGCACTCCGCAGCCCGTCTCATACCTTATGCGCAAACTACTACACGCCTCTTTCGTCGCTTTGTTTCTTTTCGGCGCCCCGCCCGTGTTCGCCGCCGTGACGCCGGCCACGCCAGCCTCGGCGGCGTCAGGCACCGCCGTCACGCTGACACCGGACGAGGCGCGCCAGGCGCTCGCCGTGCTCAACGACCCAAAGCGCCGCGCGCAGGTCGCCGATACCTTGCAGGCCATCGCCGCCGCCGGCGCGCTCAGCGCACCGGCTTCCGCCGCGACCGCCGCCTCCGCGCCCGCGGCTGCGAGCGGCGCCGCCGCGCTCGTGCCTGCCGCATTCAAATCCAATGGACTCGCCTCACAACTCGCGCGTCAGGGCGCGCACTGGGCCGTCCATCTGGGCACGTCGCTGCGCAACTCGGTGACGGCGCTGCTCGATGTCGCCTCGGTGCGCGCATGGTGGAACTGGCAGTCGACGAGTCCGCAAGCCCGCTCCATCCTCGCGCACGTCGCATGGTCGCTGCTCGCCGCATTGTTGCCGGCGCTCGTGCTCGAATGGCTAGCGCGGCGTCTGCTGCGCCGCGCGTATCGCGCGCTGGCGGCGCGGCGCGAACACGCCGATCCCGCCGACGCCCCGTTCCACGACGCGCGCACCGATTTGCCGATCGACGTCGAGCCACGACCCGCCGACGCGGCCCACGCCGCGCCGCCCTTGCCCGCTGCCCCGCCAGCCGAGGCGCGCGCCGAAGCGGAGTCCAAAGCGGCGGCCAAAGCAGAACACGCCGCCGTGGGCGCGGCCACTACGCCCGCCACCGGTCAACCTTCGGTCGGGCCGACCGCCACACCGTCCGCAGCCGCCGGCAAGGCAGCCGAAGTGCGTGGCAAGCAGAACGCCACGCATCACTGGACGCTCCTGCAGCGCCTGCCGCGCGCGCTGCTCGTCACGGTGCTGCGGCTCGTGCCGCTGGCGGTGTTCGTCGGCGCGGCGAGCGCCCTCATGTCGATCTTCACCGACGACGGCACGCCGCAAGACCGCGCCCTCGATTCGCTCGTCGATATTTATGTGCTGTGCCGCCTCGCCGTGATCGTCAGCGGCTTCTTCCTGCAGCCGGCCGCGCCGCGCCTGCGTCTGTTGCGCATGAGCGACGCGTGGGCAGCGTTCGTGCACCGCTGGGTGATCCGCATTGTCAGCGTGGTGGGCGTGGGTTCAGCGTTGGCGGAAATCGCGCATTCGCTCGGCCTGAACGACGCCGCGCACCTCGCGTTGATGAAAGTCGTCGCGCTCGCCGGCCATGTGATGCTTTCCATCCTGATCCTGCAATGCGCGAAGCCGGTCGGCGAACTGATCCGGCAGCGCGCCGCGGCCCGCAAATCGCTCGAGATGGCGGCCAATGCGCTCGCCGATGCATGGGCGTGGCTCGCGGTGTTCGTCGTGATGGCTCTGTGGTTCATCTGGGCGCTCGACGTGCAGAACGGCTATCACGCGTTGCTGCACCTCGGCGGCATGTCGATCGCGGTGCTGGTGGGTGCGCGCGTGCTCGCCATCGTGATCTTCGGCGGGCTCGCGCGGCTCTTCAACGGACGAGAAGACACCGGCAAGTCGCTCGTGCATCAGCACGCATACCGCTACTACCCGCTGCTGCGGCGCGTGGTCTCGTGGATCATCGGCATCGCGACGGCGCTCGCGTTGCTGGCGGTGTGGGGCGTCGACATCGGCGAGCTGTTCCGCAACGGCAGCGTGGGCCATCGGCTCGCGTCGGCCATCGTCACGATCGGCGTGGCGGCCGTGATTGCGCTGGTCGTCTGGGAAAGCGTGAATGTGTCCGTCGAACGGCGGCTCGACAGATGGACGACGAGCGGCGACCTCGTGCGCGCCGCGCGTTTGCGCACGCTGCTGCCGATGCTGCGCACCGGCCTTTTCGTCGTCATCGCGCTCGTCGTGGTGCTGACCGGACTGAGCGAGCTGGGCGTCAACATCGGGCCGCTGCTCGCGGGCGCCAGCATCTTCGGCGTGGCGCTCGGCTTCGGTTCGCAGAAGCTCGTGCAGGACTTCATCACCGGCATTTTCCTGCTCATGGAAAACGCGATGCAGGTCGGCGACTGGGTCACGCTCGCGGGCGTGTCCGGCACCGTCGAATATCTGTCGATCCGCACGGTGCGGCTGCGCGGCGGCGACGGCTCGCTCTACACCGTGCCGTTCAGTTCGGTCTCGACGGTCAACAACACCAATCGCGGCATCGGCAATGCCGGGGTGCGCGTGAACATCGTGTTCGGTCAGGATGTGGATCTCGCCATCAATACGCTGAAGGAAATCGGCGCCGCGCTACGTGAGGACGAAAAGTTCAAGGACGGCATTCTGTCCGACTTCAGCTTCTGGGGCGTCGACGCCGTGGACGGCTCGGCGGTCACGCTCGCCGGTCAGATACAGTGCCGCGACTCGGCGCGCTGGGGCGTGCAGCGCGAATTCAACCGGCGCATTCTCGACCGCTTCCGCGAGCGCGGCATCGAAATCGCGAACCCGCAGCGCAACCTGCTGACGTGGGACCCGGACAGCGTGGCGCCGCGCATGGATGCCGGCGAGCCGCCGCAACATAAGCCACCGCGGGAAGAGCAGCCAGCGCCTTCGAGCCCGTCGTCCGCCGACGGCGCTTCGTCCGATGTCTCATCTAAAGGCGCTAAAGGCGACGCGCCGGTCGAAGACCAGATACCTGTCGATTCCAAGCCCGCCGGCGGACCCGGCACGCCCGCGAATCCGGGACCGACCTCCCCGCACGAATGAAGTCCTACTGAACCTGCCACCAGCGGGGCAACAGGCGGCGCACCTCGGGCCGCCTGTAACGGTCGTCGATCAGATGCACGACGCCCTCGTCGTGCTCCGTGCGGATCACGCGCCCCGCCGCCTGCACCACCTTCTGCAAACCGGGGTACAGGTACATGTATTCGTAGCCATTGCCGAAACGCGCCTCCATCGTGCGGCGCATCTGTTCGTTCACTTCGTTCATTTGCGGCAAGCCGAGCGTCGCGATGAAGGCGCCGATCAACTGCTGCCCGACGAGATCGACGCCTTCGGAAAACGCGCCGCCCAGCACGGCAAAGCCGACGCCCTGACTCGTTGTGCGAAAGCGTGCAAGAAAAGCGTCGCGGGCCGCTTCGTCCATGCCCGGCTCCTGCGCCCAGACGGGCACGCCGGGATGCCGCTCGCGCATCAGCGCGACGATCTGCTGCAAGTACTCGAAACTGCTCAGGAAACCCAGGTAATTGCCGGGCTGCACCGCATACTGCCTCGCAATCAGATCGACGATGGGCTCGAGCGAACGCTCGCGATCGCGCCAGCGCGTCGACACGTTGCCCGCCACCTTCACCTGCAACTGTTCTGCGCGAAACGGACCTTCGACATCGAGCCATGGCGTGTCTTTGGCGAGGCCGAGCGTATCGCGGTAGAAATGATGCGGCGTGAGCGTGCCGGAGAACATCACCGTCGTGCGCGCCGCCGCATAACGTGACGCGAGAAACGGCGCGGGAATCACATTGCGTACGCAGATCACGCAACTGGTTTTGTCGCGCGGCGTGTGACGGTCTGTCGTGAGCGTGATGTCGACAATCGAATGCTCGCCGAACTGCTCGGCGAGCGCGACAAAATGCATGGCGTCGAAAAAGAACCGCAGCCCTGCCTCGTCGATGGAAAGCGGCGCTTCGGCAAGCTGATCCGTGACCGCGCCGATCAGATTCTGCGCGGCGGACAGCAGCTTGCCCGGCACCTCGGCGTACACCTGATACGAAGCGGTTTGCGCGCGCTTTACCGCATTCCATTCGCGCTGCAAACGCTCGAGCGGCTTTCGCAACGTTGGCGGCGCGGTCTTGCGCGCGAGCCGCAACGCGGCCTGATCGAGCGACGCCGTATACATGCGACGCGCGCGGTCGAGCAGATTGTGCGCCTCGTCGACCAGCACGCCCACGCGCCACGCGTTGATCTGCGTAAGCGCGTACAGCATCGCACTGCTGTCGTAGTAGTAGTTGTAGTCGCCCACCACGACGTCGGCCCAGCGCGCGAGTTCCTGCGCGAGGTAATAGGGACACACGTCATGGGCGAGCGCTGCTTCGCGCACTGCCGCACGATCGAGACGCGCGCCAGCGAGCGCCGCGCTGCGCGCCGCGTCGAGCCGGTCATAAAAGCCGCGCGCAAGCGGACACGACTCGCCGTTGCAGGCTTTGTCGGAATGTTCGCAGGCTTTGTCGCGCGCCACGAGTTCAAGCGTTCTCAACGGCAACGGCGCCGCGCTCCGACGCAGCGTTTCTATGGCGTCGAGCGCCAGCGCGCGGCCCGGCGTTTTCGCAGTCAGAAAAAACACGCGGTCGATGTGCTCTGCCGCGCACGCCTTCAGCAACGGAAAGATCGTGGCGAGCGTCTTGCCGATGCCGGTGGGCGCCTGCGCCATCAGCGGTTTGCCGTCGCGCGCGGCACGATAGACGGACACCGCGAGCTCCCGCTGTCCGCTGCGAAACTGCGAATGCGGGAACTGCAGTGCACTCAGCGCGGCATTGCGCGCGGCACGATGCGCTTCTTCCTGCACGGCCCAGTCGAGAAACCGTTCGCACTGTTCGACGAAGAAAATTTCAAGCTCGCGTGCGCTATGCGTTTGCGTGAGCAACGTTTCTTTCTGACTGCCCACATCGAAATAAACCAGCGCGACCGTCAAGCCGCCCAGCCCACGCGCGCGGCACAGCAAATGTCCGTACACCAGTGCCTGCGCCCAGTGCAGCGCGCGGTGATTCGCGGGCATGCGCTCGAGATCGCCGCGATGGGTCTTGATCTCTTCTAGACGGTTCTGCGCAGGGTCGTAGCCGTCAGCGCGGCCCCGAACCGTCAGGTTGCGATGCGTGGCCGTCAGCGTGATTTCGCTTTCGTAGCCGCTCGCACGGCGCCCGGCGACGGTCACATGGCCCGCCATGCCTTCCAGCGAAGTGGGCGCCGGCGTAAACCGCAGATCGAGGTCGCCGCGTCTTGCGGTGAACTCGCACATCGCTCGTACGGCGACGACGTAGGTCATGCGGTGCGCTCCGCTGCGAACGCGGCGGGCGCGCCTGCGTCGACGGCCAGATTCTCCAGCGCATCGCTCTGCGCTTCGTCGGCCCAACGCACGTCGAGCACGCGCACCGGCATGCCGTGCTGCACGCAGTACGCGAGCCAGCGGATCTGGTTGTCCTGCAAGCGGTCGCCGGGGCCCTTCACTTCGATCAGCTCATAACGGCGCTCGGCGGGCCAGAAGCGGATGAGGTCGGGCAGACCCGAACGATTGCCGCGCACGTCGCGCAGCAGGCGTTCGAACCACAGCTTCAGATGCGCGGCAGGCAGGCAGTCGAGCGCCGTCGCGACGAGTTCGGGCGTGAGCAGTCCCCAGAACACGAACGGAGACTGCACACCGTCTTTCTCGCGCAGATGCCGCAGAATCGTCTCGCGATACACGCCGGTGTCGAGCTGAGCGAGACACGCGGCGAACCGCGCGGCGCGCCGCGTGTGAAAGTCCGGCGCATGGAGGTCAGCGGGGCCGCGTTGAAACGGATGAAAAAACGCGCCAGGCAGCGCGGCGAACACGGGTTCCCAGCAGAGCAAGCCGAACAGCGAATTGATCAGCGCGTTCTCGACGTAATGCACCGGCGCAGTTTCACACGTCAGGTGGTCGCGCACGACGTATTCGACCGCCTGCGGCGCCAAAGGCCTCGGCAACGTCAGCATGCTGCGTTCGGCCGCACGCGCAGCGGGCACACGAGCCGCGGGTTTGCCGAGCTTGCGCTGCAAACGCGGCAGCATGCGCGCGACGCGCTGCGCCTCCTCCTCGCTTTCGGGCGAGACGGCAGCCTGCGACGCCAGCGCGAGCGCGGCGGCGAAACGCTCGCTGCGCTCCAGCACACGCATGCGCCGGTGACGCGCGCCGGGCCATGCGCAGATCCCGTACACGGCCACTGCCGTGGACCATAGTTGCCGCCGTTCGCCATGCTGACCGACGCGAAAGAGCAGCTTCGCGCGACGCAGGTCCAGCCATGAGTTAGACGTTTGCACGGCGCGAACGCGCGCGACGAGTTCATCGAGCGCGGTCTGTTCTTCATCCGCATTTATCAGCAATCCGAATGACGCTAGCCGCGCCAGCTCCTCGCGGCACGCGTGCAACGCGAGATAGACGTCGACGTCCGCGCGCTGCTGGAAGGCACGCGACGACGGCCCGAACGCGACCTTCTCATACTGGAACACGCCGAGATCGGCGAGCACGAACTCGGACCAGTCCTGTTGCAGATTGCCGAAAAACATTAGCCGCAGACGCTCGCACAGCGGCGCAATGTCGACGCGAAACACGCAATCGTTGGAATGACGGTGCCATGCGGAGAGCGGACGCGCGGGCGTACTGGCGCTTTCGTCCTCATCGCCCTCCTCGCCCTCCTCGCCCGACGCATGAAACGGGCGCAACGCGTCCAGCAACGCGGGCTTGCGCAGGCTGCGCGCGCCTGGAATCAACTGCAACGCGTCGGCGAAAATGTCCAGCAGTTCGGCCCGCGTAGTGAGCGCGAACAGATCGTCGAGGGTCAAATGGGGCGCCGGGTCCAGCCACCCCAGCGCGCTGAGGGGCGCCGCGGCTTGCAGCGGGCAGCCTATCTCGTCGTAAGCGAGGCGGCTCGCACGAAACAGCGTGCCCTTGCGCATCAGCATGCGAACCAGCAGCGCGCGCGAAGGCTGCGGCAACAGCGCGAAGGCGTCGAGAAAAGCGCGCTCGCCTGCGTCGAGCAGGTCGTCGTAACGTTGCGCGAGCCATGTCAGCGCGCGCTCGAAATTCTGCAGATAGTAGGGAGCGCCGGCAGGGGAAGCCGGCGGAGCATCGGTTGCCACGGAGTTTGCAAGACCTGTATGTTTATACAGTGATGATAGCAAACTCCGCGAGCGCTACAGGTTGTCCGCCAGCCACACCACCGTCAGCGAACGCACACCTTGCGCGCCGCGAATCAGCACGCCTTCTATGTCCGCGGTCGCGGAAGGCCCGGTGACGAGCGCCGCGTAACGCGCGTCGCGGAAGTCATCGCGCCGGTAGACGTCCTGCAAACCGTTCAGCAGTTGCGCCGGATCGAGCAGCACCACCAGATGCTGCACGATATAGCCGAGCGCGTTGACGACGTATTCGCGTTCGCTGAACCACACCGAGCCCGTCTCCGCGACGCCGAAACGCGCGCGTACCACGCCGACGTCGACGTCCTGCAGCGACGCGGGTTCGGTGCTCGCCGTCAGCTCGCGAGTTCCGGGCACTTCCGCCGTCGCCGATGCAACGGACACCGCTGCGCCAAAGCGTTCGCGGATCAGGCTCGCGACCTCGGACGCCGCCTGCACTTCGACGCATGTGCCGCCCATGACTTGCAATGCAGCCGTGAAGCGCGCGCGTAAATCACCGCCCGCGCCGCCCGTCGCGGCAAAGAGCGGCACGGCGGGCCGCGGCCGCGCGGCCGGTTGCGCCTGCCGCACCTTCGCGAGAAAGGCCTCACGCGTTGCCATTGCCACCTCCGCGATTTTTCTTGTACCAGGCGTGGAAGGTCTGCTTCGGCGCCTCGGGCAACTCACGCTGCCTGCCCCAGATATTCAGCGGGTTATACAACACGAAATTCGGCAGGCGCCGCAATGCGCCGCCCATCGACGCGACGGTCGCGCGGTAAAGCGTCGGGCTCGCCAGCAGGCGCCCCGCCATCTTCAACACTTCCTGCTTCACGAACGGCACCTCATGCCGCTCGGCGATCACCGTGCGCCATTTGTAGATCTGCTCGTGAATGTTGATCTTCACCGGGCACACATTCGTGCAACTGCCGTTGAGCGTCGACGCAAACGGCAACGCGCTGTAGCGCTTCAGATCAAACGTCGGGTTGATGATCGCACCGATCGGCCCCGAGTACGTACCGCCATACGACAAGCCGCCGCTGCGCCGATAGACCGGGCACGTATTCATGCACGCGCCGCAGCGGATGCATTTGAGCGAGTACCAGAAGTCCTCCATCGCGAGCCGTTCGGAGCGACCGTGATCGACCAGGATGAAGTGCATCTCCGTGCCCGGACGCGGCGCGCGAAAGTGCGACGTGTATTGCGTGATCGGCGAGCCGAGCGCGCTGCGCGACAACATGCGGATGAACACGCCGAGATCCGCGACCTTCGGAATGATCTTCTCGATACCGATCGACGCGATATGCAACGGCGGCACGTTCGCCGACAGATCGGCGTTGCCTTCGTTCGTGCACACGACGACCGTGCCCGTTTCAGCCACCGCGAAATTGCAGCCCGTCATGCCCGCCGTTTTCTCGCGCACGAAATAAGGCCGCGTATTCATGCGCTGGCTTTCCGCGAGGTAGTGAATATCGCTGTTTTGCGGATCCGTGCCGATGGTCCGGCCGAACAGCTGCGCGACATCGGCGCGCAGCTTGTGCACTGCGGGCACGACCATATGGCTCGGGTCCTGATGATCGAGCTGCTGGATGCGCTCGCCGAGATCCGTTTCCATGACCGTGATGCCGCGCGGTTCGAGGTATTCGCGCATCCGGCATTCGTCAGTCAGCATCGACTTGCTTTTGACGAGCGTGGTCATGCCTCGCTCGGACATGATCTGGTGCACGAGCGCGTTATGTTCTTCCGCTGTCGACGCCCAATGCACCACCACGCCGTTCGCCTCGGCCGCCGCGGCGAACTGTTCGAGGTAGACGGACAAATGCGACAGCGTATGTTCCTTGATACCGGAGGCCAGTTCGCGCAGCGTCTCCCATTCGGCAATGCCGTGCGTCTGCGCATCGCGCTTCTGGCGTAAATCCCACAGGCGTCTGTCGTGAAACGCGACGTGCTCCGTCTTCCTGATGAATTCGCCGGCTGCCTTCGCGTGGTCGATGCGGCTCATGCGCGCGCTCCGTTCAGCACTTGCGCAATGTGAATGAAGCGCGCGTCCGCCTTCATGCGTTCCGCGCAGCCCTGCTGATGCATCAGGCACGACATGTCGCCCGAAACGATGTATTGCGCGCCTGCATTCAGATGATCGCGCACCTTGTCCTGCCCCATGCGCACGGAGACCGGCTCTTCCGTCACCGAGAAAGTCCCGCCGAAGCCGCAGCATTCGTCCGGCCGCGAGGGCGTGACGAACTCGATGCCCTTTACGCCCGCGAGCAACGTACGCGGTTTGGAAAACGGCTGGCCCGCGACTTCCGATATCGACGCTTCCTTCAGGTGCCGCAACGCGCTGCAACTGTTGTGCAGGCCGACGCGATACGGAAACTCGGCCCATGGAAACTCGCGCGCGCCCACCACGTCGTGCAGAAATTCAACCAGTTCATATGCGCTTGCGCGCACCTTCCGGACTTCGTCCGTCTGCTCGATGGCGGTGAGATGTTCGCGCACGTGGTGAATGCAGCTTGCCGACGGTCCGACGATGTAGTCGTAGCCGGCGAAGTTGCGCGCAAAGACGCGCTCGGCGCCGGCCGCCTCCGCATGCGCGCCGCTGTTTGCCATCGGCTGGCCGCAACAGGTCTGCTCCTGCGGGTAGTCGACCTCGATGCCGAAGCGTTCGAGCAATTCGAGGGTGGCGATGCCGACCTCGGGATAGAACGCGTCGATAAAACACGGAATAAAGAGGGCGACTTTCATGAGTTCACTGGAAGAGCGCGGCGGGACGGAATCCCAGCCATGCGTTTTGGCCATGCTGGTCAGCTTGGTCTGACCAAAAATATAAAGAAGTCGCCGGTGCATGTCAATCGGCACTGGAAACCGGCGTGTAGCGGCCGGGCGACCTACGCCGCCCATCGCGTTGCCTATGAGGAGTCAAGCCGGAGCGGAAGCCGCCCGCGAGAAGCCTACAGCTTCGCCGCGTCTTCCTGGTAGATCTCTCGCACGAAGGCGAGGTGCCGCTCTGCCGACTTGCGCGCCTTTTGCGCGTCGCGCGCCATGACGGCGTCGTAGATGGCCTGGTGCTGGCCCATCAGCTGCTTTTCCATCGCTTCGTCGTAATCGATCAGCCGATGATACTGGCGCATGCCCTCGCGAATCAGCGTATGGATGCCGTGCATTACATGCGCGAGCGCGATGTTATGCGTGGAGTCGGCAATAGCAAGGTGAAACGCCGCATCCAGCTCCGCGAGATTCATGCGGTCCTGCGCCTGCGAGGCCGCCTTCAACGCCTCGAACGCCGCCTTGATCTTGCGAAGATCGGCGGCGGTGGCACGCTCGGCGGCATACACGGTGGAAATGGCTTCGAGGCCCTGGCGCAACTCAAGAATATCCGCACTGGTACGCGGATTCTGCAAAAGCAGTTCGGCGAGCGGCCGCGAAATGATCGGCGCCGTGAGGTCGACCACCGTAAAGCCGCCGCGCCCCGACGTGGCGATATACCCATCCGACTCGAGCCGGATCAGCGCCTCGCGCAACGAAGGCCGCGACACCGCCAGCTGCGTGGCCAGATCGCGTTCAGCCGGCAGGCGGTCGCCGGGCATGAGCGTGCCGTCCGAGATCAACTGCTTGATCTGATCGGCGACGACGTCGGAGAGCCGTTTGCGCGTGAAGGACTGGATCGGGCGAAAGTGCATAGGCTGCGGCTGACAAAGCCGGATGGTTCAGGGCGGTGGCGCGGTGGATCGGCGAGCGCGGAGCGCTTGCGCATCGCGCATGAATTATACCGTCGCGACAAACGCGGCGATCCGCCTGCAAGCGTCGGCAAGACGCGCTTCGTCGACCACGAAGCCGAGGCGCACGAAGCCGTTCGCGGTCTCGCCAAAAGCGCTCGCATCGAGCACCGACACGCCTTGCGCGCGAAACAGCCGCCATGTGAAGTCCACGGTATCGAGGCCGGTGCCGCTCACGTCGACCATCATGAACATGCCGGCCTCGGGAAGCAGACAGCGCAAGCGCGGAATTCGGCTCAGGTGTTCTAACACGACGTCTCGGCGGCGCCGGTAAATTTCGCGCATGTCAGCGACGATGCGCGCCTTGTCCGCGAGCGCCGTCAGCGCGGCCTGCTGGATGAAACCCGGCAAGCCGTAGAGCATGGCGAGCGCGAGGCGGCCCATGTGCTCGATCAGCTGCGTCGGGCCGATTGCCCAGCCCACGCGCCACCCGGCCATGGCGTGCGATTTCGACAGACTGCCGAGCGTGACCGTACGCTCGGCCATGCCGGGCAGCGACATGATGCTCACATGTTCGCGCTCGAACGTGAGGTCGGCATAGACTTCGTCGGAGAGCACCCACAGATCGTGCTGGCACGCGAGCCGCGCGATCCGCTCCAGGTCAGCGCGCGGCATCACGACGCCTGTCGGGTTGCACGGCGTGGCGAAGAAAATGGCCTTCGTGCGCGGCGTGACGGCTTGTTCCAGCGCATCGCAATCCAGGTGGAAGGCGCGCGCGGGGTCGACCGGTACCGGCACGAGCGTCGCGCCTGCCGCGCGCACGCAGGCTTCGTAGGTCAGGTACATCGGCTCGGGAACGATGACTTCATCGCCTGCTTCGAGCAGACACAGCGAGGTGGCAAACACGCCGTTTTGCGCGCCCGCCGTGAGGATCACGTTTGCCGCCGTGACCGCGCAACCGCTCATGCGCGCGTGTTCGGCGGCAATCGCCGCGCGCAACGGGTCGCGGCCGGACACCGCGCTGTAGTGCGTGTCGCCGCCGCGCAGCGCCTCGATGGCGCGCTCGACAATCGGCGCGGGCGTTGCGAAGTCGGGATCGCCTACGCTCAGCACGATCACGTCCTCGCCCGCGGCGGCGGCCTGCTGCGCAACGCGATGGATCTCCCACGCCGACGTGCGCCTGCCCTGCAGGCCGTCGACCCGACTCGAATACTTCATCGCGCTCACCCCGCTCACTCATTGCAATGGAACCCGCCAATGTAATGGGCCGTGCGCGAAACGTCCAGATACGAAAAAGCGCCACGCGGGCGGACATCCTCACGTGGCGCTTCAACTTCATTCGAGCCCTGCGTCGCGGGCCCGGCAGGTTCACACCTGGCGGCGCAACTCGGCCGGCGGCACCTTCATCAGATGACGGTACTTCGCGACCGTGCGGCGCGCGACGAGCACGCCCTGATCGGCAAGCATTTTCGCGAGCGTCACGTCGGAAAGCGGATCGCGCGTGTTTTCCGCGGCGATCATTTCCTTGAGCAGCGCGCGGACGGCCGCGGCGGAACAGGTGCCGCCGCTTTCCGTGCCGAGTTCGCGCGGGAAGAAGTGCTTGAACTCGAAAATGCCGCGAGGCGTCGCCATGTACTTGTTGCCCGTGGCGCGCGAAATCGTCGATTCGTGCAGGCCGAGTTCATCGGCGACATCGCGCAGCACCATCGGCTTCAACGCGATTTCCCCATACTGGAAGAACGCCTTCTGATGCGCGACGATGCACTCGGCCACACGCTGGATCGTATCGAAGCGTTGCTGCGCATTCCTGATTAACCAGCGTGCTTCCTGAAGCTGCTGGGCCAGCGGCGAACGGCTCGCACCCGCGGACTGCGCAAACAGCTCGGCATACATGCGGTGAATGCGCGCGCGCGGCTGCACGGCCGGGTTGATCGTGACCACCCACTTGTTGCGCACCTGACGCACGATCACGTCCGGCACCACATAGTTGTCTTCCGTGCGTCCATAGCAGTTGCCCGGCTTCGGATCGAGCTTGCGCACGAGCGCACAGGCCACGCGCAACTCTTCCGCGCTGCAGCCGATCTGCTTCTGCAATTCGGCCTGCTCGCGACGCGCGAGCCGCTCCAGATGGTGCTCGACGATCTGCCGCGCGACGTCGCGCCCGGGCGTCTCGGCGGGCAACGCATTGACCTGCAGCAGCAGGCATTCCGACAGCGAACGCGCGCCGAGACCGGGACGGTCGAGCGACTGCACGAGACGCAGCGCGACGAGCAGCTCTTCTTCCGTCAACTCGGGGTCGAGATCGACGCTATCCGCAAGATCGGCGAGGTTCTGGCGCAGATAACCGTCGTCGTCGAGCGCCTCGATGATGAAGCGCGCCACGGCGCGATCGCGGTCGTCAAGCCGGTAGAGACGCAGTGCGTCGTGCAACTGCTCTCGCAAAGTGGGCTGCGAACGCGCCCATTCGGCGGGATCGCTGCCGTCGGAGTCGCCGTTCTGCCGCGCGGAACTGCGGCTGCTGTAGTCGCCGGAAAAGTCGCCGGGCATGTCGTCCGGGCCGCCGCTGTCGAGCATTTCGCTCGTCACCGCCTCGGCGGGCAGCGCATCGGGTTCGGCTGCGGCGACTGCATCGGTGGCCGGCAGCGCGCCGGCCTCGTCGCCCGGCGTGGGGGTTGCGAGCGCGACGTCTTCCGTGTCCGACGAGTCGTATTCGAGGAACGGATTGGTGTCGAGCGCGGTTCGCAATTCCTGCTGGAACTCCAGAGACGATAGCTGCAACAGACGCACCGACTGCTGCAGACGCGGCGTAAGTGCAAGAGACTGCCTTGTGCGAAGTTCAATTGAAGGCATCGTGTTGAGGTCCATTAAAAGCTGAGGTAGAAAGCACACTCATCAGAGCAACTGCCGTACCAGCTCTCGCAACACGCTGTTTTTTCTAGCCTTTGTTTTTTTGGGCTCGCGAATTGCGGGCAATTTGCGGCCTTTTCTGGCCTTTTCGGGCCTTTCGCGGCGCCATTTTTACAAGGAGGCGGCAAATTGCGGGCTCGCTTCTGCCAGGCTTTGCGCCGCTTGCCCCCGCTTGCGCCTCATGCGTGACGCGCGGCTCGCTCATTCATCAGTCGAAAAGAAGGGTTGCCGCGCGGGCCGACGCGCAGCCGCATTCAATCAGGCAGCGGGGCAGGCACGCACTTTGCGACTCGCGAGTTTGTGGACGGACGCGTGTCCTCGCATCCCGCGCAAACCGCGCAAAGACGGCGAAGACCCGGCCGGTGTCGATAACGGGCCCTGACGGAACCGTAGCGGCAACGATCCCACGCGAGTCATCGGCGGCTTTCGCCGCGATCGACCGCAGGCAACAAGACCGCAATTTTCATCAACACCCGAAGGAGAAACCATGAAGACCATCCAGTTGTTGAAGACCGCAGGCAGCATCGCCTGTCTTGCATTCGCACTGAACGCGACTGCGCAAACCGCCGCCTCGGCGCCGCCGGCTGCGTCGGAAAGCCTCGGCCAGCACCTCGACGACGGCACCATCACCACGAAAGTCAAGGCAGAACTGCTCGGCGCGAAGAACGTGAAGTCCACGCATATCCACGTGAAGACCCGCAAGGGCGTCGTGTGGCTCACGGGCACGGTGCCTTCCGCCGACGACAAAGCCGCCGCCCAGGAAGTCGTGCGCGGCGTGAAGGGCGTAGCGAGCGTGAAGAACCGCCTGAAAATCGCCGCGGAATAAGTCATCTCGCCGCCAGCAAAAAAAAGCCGTCCTCGCGGACGGCTTTTTTGCATTCACACCGCCGCGAGTCGGGCGTCAGCTCTTCGCAGCATATTGGTCGCGCAGATCGCGCACGCGGTCGTGGTTCTGCAGCACGCCCTGATACTGGCGCTCGACGATCGCGCGCACGTCGGCAGGCAGTTCCTTGTCCAGCGCATCGCGATAGTTCTTCTTTGCGACGTCCTCGCCCTTCTCCACCTCGACGAGGATCTGATGGTCGGAGCGGTCGGTCACCGCCGACTTCACATCGACCCAGCCGCGATGCAGCGCACCGCTCACGCTGCCGCCCGATTCCGGCTTGCCGCCGAGTCGCTGAACGATGTCCTGCAGTTCGCGTGCGCCGCGCGCGCAGTCATCGGCGCGTGTGAGGAAGAGCGTTTTCAACTGGGCGTCGTGCGCGTCTTCGGCTGCCTTGCGAAAGCCCTTCTCTCCATCCTTCGACGTTTCGACGAGATCGTTCAGCACGGAAACAACGTTCGTAGCCATTCAATACCTCCAGGGTTTCGTTAATCGCGGAATCCGTCGCCGGCCTGTGCGCATCGTGCGATGCGCGTGCCGTCTGCTGTGTGATGAACTGCATGAGCAACGGGGTTCGCCCCACTCACGCATGGCGCGTGCCTGGAGCGTGGCGTCGGAGGCGCGCCTGCGGGCCGCTGACCACGCCTGCGCATTGTTGCGAGCCAACGTAAATGTTGCGCGGCGCGACGCGCCGGGAGCCGCGCGCACGCCCGCCGGACAAGGCGACGCAGGGTGGCATAACCGTTGCTCCTTACGCTTGCCCCGCGCGACGTCACGCAGCGCATCACGCGAAAACCGCACGACGTACCGACGAATTGAAAAGAACGGGCAGCAACAACGACAGGGAGAACACCATCATGAACACCACTGGCGCAGAGTTTCTGGTCGCCGTCGCGATAGTCACGTCGGCGGCCGTCGTGCAGATTCGCGAGCACGTGCAACCCGATCACGGCATCGCGACGAGCACGCCGCGCGGCGTCGACGCGGCGCCTTCGTCATGCGAGCCGTCTGGCAACGGCATCGTTCCGGCAGCGTGCGAAGCGGCGCGCGACCAGCATCCTGCAGAGCACTCGCCGCTGCCATTGCCCAAACGCGGCGCTGCACAAATGTGGGTGTAAGCGCAAGGTATCCAGACAGCGAGCCGCACGGCCGCTTCCACGTTTCCCGCGTGCAAAAAAGAAGGGCCCGACAAACGCCGGGCCCTTGTTGCTTTCAGACTCGCAGCTCGCGAATCAGGCGCGCTTTTCGCTGTATTCGTTCAGCGGCACCGGCTGTTTCAGCGGATCGAAGTCGGCCCAGCGGCCCTGCTGCCAGCGGCCGGTCGCCCGTTCAATGGACACGCCGCCCGCCTCCCGCAGCACACGCGCCGCCTCCAGTTGATTGTCCGGAGAGACGTGCACCGCGACCAGCACGCCGGAATCGCGCGTCTCTTCGTGAAACGGCGTGCGATGACCCGCCTCTGGGCTCTCGCGCGTGCGCCACATTGCGCCCGCGAGCGATCCGATATAGGCGCCGACGCCCGCCGCAATCACCGAGACGAGCAGCGGCGCCGAGAACGCCGCGAAGATGCCCACGCCGACGATCGCGCCCACCACCGCGCCGATCGTCACGCCGAGGCCCGCGCCTTTCGGGGCGCCTTTCGAGCCGGCGTCGGTGCTGGTGTCGCCGCCGATCGGAAACCGCGCATGCTGGCCGCGCGGATTGACGAAGAAAAGCGTGACGTCTTCTTCGACGAAGCCTGCGTTAAAGAGCTTTTGTGCCGCTTCCTCGGCGGCGGGGAAAGTCGTAAAGCGTGCTGCGACGATGAGTGACATAAGGCCTCCTTGCATCGTGATAGCGTTTTTACAGACGACGCTCGCGAACTGCGGTGCGCCTCGTGGCGAGGAGCGGCGGCGCTAGGCGGCAGTGCCGCGATCGGGTTCCATGCCTTCCACTCTGAACAGTCCGCTATGCAAGATTACGCCCTCGCCGTTGTTCTGGTCGAGCGCCTCGGCGCATACCGAGCGGATCCGGTTGCGGCCTTTGTCGAAGGCCTCCATCAACGCGCTTTCGAGCGGTGATTCGGCGCCGAAGTGATCTTCGAGCGCCTCGACGGTAATCGCGCAGACAACCGGTTCGCCGTCCACGCGCGCCATGAAGCGAACCGTCAGGTTCGCGCCGTCGAAGGTCGGCTTGTCGTCGGGAAAAGTGATCTGCATAAGAGAATCCTCATAGGCAGGCCGCGGCAGGATTGCGTTCATGATGAAGAGCCCTTCATGGTGCCGGCGAGCTGCTTCGCCATCTCGAGATGATGCTGGATGATCGGCAGCGCACGCGCCGCAGCGGCCTTCAGTTGCGGATCGGTGCCGCTCTGGCTCTGCTGCTGGAACAGATCCACCGCCCGCTGATGCGCCTCGACGCCGACCTGCTCGACGTACGCCTCGTCGAACTGCTGGCCCTTCAGCGTCTGCAGCTTGCCCACGAGCGCCGAATCGGCAGCCGGCGCCGCCGGCACACGCTTCTTCGCCGTGAGCGCGGCCATGCTGCGCGAGAGCTTCGTGTGGTCGGCGATCATCTGTTGTGCGAACTTTTTCACACGGGGATCGCGCGAGTTCTTCAGCGCGATCTTGCTCGCTGCGATTTCGGTGGCGTCGGATTGCGAGGCGTCCTGAATGAACTGCTGGTCCGCGGGCGAGAGTTGCGTGCCCCCTGCGGGCGCATCGCTCGCCGGGGCGTCGCTTGCCTGCGCATGGACCGCGCCGGCCGACGCCAGGCCAAGACCCAGCCCGACAGTCATCACTTGTAGGGAATACCGTAGTTTCATGCGTTTTCTCCCTTGCTTACCGAGCCACCGGCGCTTCTCGTGCGGGTGCCTTCGCGCTTGCGTCCAAACGCGCGGCGCCCGTCATGCCGCCTTGCGTTTCGACAGTTGCCCGATCAGCGCCTTGTTGAATGCGGGAATGTCGTCGGGCTTGCGGCTCGAAATCAGGTTGTTGTCTTCGACCACTTCCCGGTCGACCCACGTGCCGCCCGCATTGCGGATGTCGTCCTGCAGACTCGGCCAGCTCGTCAGCGTGCGTCCCTTGATGATCCCCGCGGACACGGGCAGCCACCCGCCGTGGCAGATCACCGCGATCGGCTTTTTCGCGTTGTCGGCTGCCTTGACGAACGCCTGCGCCTGCGGCAGCAGACGGATCGCGTCGCCATTGACCACGCCGCCCGGCAAGACGACCGCGTCATAGTCGTCGGCGGTGGCCTTGTCGAACGTCACATCCACGTCGACCGTGTCGCCTTTGTCCACATGTTTGAAGCCCTGGATCTTGCCGGGCTTCTCCGAAATCACATGCACCGTCGCGCCGGCTTCGGCGAGCGCGCGTTTCGGCTCGACCAGTTCTGCCTGTTCGAAACCATCCACTGCCAGTACCGCTACTTTCAGACCGTCGAGGCTGTTTGCCATGCGTTCTCTCCTTCGTTTGAATGCGAGGCTGCCCGCCACAAACGCGGCAGTTCCTCGTCATCAGCAACTGTTGACCATGCGGCAGCAAGGCACGTGCCTGCGCTTGTGCATGCCTGCGCGCAACCTTCCGATGCGGCTGCACGGCCCGTCGGACGGGGCGTACAGCGCCGCAGCCGTCTGTCATGCGTGTGTCATCCATGCGTGACGCGGTCGCATCACAGGCCGCTCGGGTCCTCGTCGAGGCCCTCGGCATCGTCCGCGCCCGGCGGCGTCACGATGCGATCCGGCTCGATGTCGCGATCCGGGTCGAGCGTCGAATCGCCGTCGGCCGACGCGCGCTCGCCGGTCCCCGCGCGATCGGTGTCGCTGCCGAGTTCCAGCTCACCCGTTTCGAGCGCGTGATTGTCGAGCTCCGTGTCCACGTCGAACTCATGCCGCTTTTCGCCGGCGACATCGCTGCCGCTATCGGACGAATCGCTCGGTCCCAACGTGCCCGTCGTGCCGGAGGTTTGCTTCACGACCTGTTGCGGCTCTTCATCGGGATTCAGCGTACTGCTCATGGCGCTCTCCTTTGTTGGGTTGTGGATTGATACGTATGACGTTCGTCGCAAGGACCGTTCCGCCCGCGGCATGCCGACCCCGCGGCCAGGCACCGGGCTTGCTCCGCGCCATCACTGGCGCCATGCGCTTCACGCTTGAAAGTTCTACCTGGAAAGATGGCTACAACGAAAAGCACCACTCAGAACGGCCCCGCATCGCCCGACGACAGCGCGAAGCAGGCCGCGCCCGCCGCCATGCCGCCCGGTTTGCGCCATGCCGACGACAGCAAGCCCGGCTACACGCGCAAGCGCGAGAAAGACGGCTTCGCCTATTTCGATGTCGAAGGCAAACGCATTGAAGACGAGGCGGAAATCCAGCGCATCAATTCGCTCGCGATTCCGCCCGCTTATGAAGACGTCTGGATCTGCCCTGACCCGCGCGGCCATATCCAGGCCACCGGCCGCGATATGCGCGGGCGCAAGCAGTACCGTTATCACCCGCGCTGGCGCGAAACGCGCGACGCCGACAAGTACGAACGAATGGCCGAATTCGGCCGCGCGTTGCCGCGGATTCGCGCTCGCGTGGCGCGCGACCTCGAATTGCCCGGCATGCCGTGCGACAAGGTGATCGCCGCCGTCGTGCGGCTGCTCGACACGACGCTCGTGCGCATCGGCAGCGTCGAGTACGCGCGCGAAAATCAGTCATACGGCTTGACGACGCTGCGCAAGAAGCATGTGAAGGTGGAAGCTGGGCAGCTGCGCTTCAAGTTTCGCGGCAAGAGCGGCATCGAGCACGACGTCACTGTCGACGACGCCCGCGTGAAGCGCATCGTGCGGCGCTGCGCGGAACTGCCGGGGCATGACCTGTTCCAGTATCTCGACGACGACGGCACCCGCCGAACCGTCGGATCCGCCGACATCAACGACTATCTGCGCCGCGCGAGCGGCGCCGATTTCACCGCAAAGGACTACCGCACGTGGGCCGGCAGCGTCTATGCACTCGCGACGCTGCGCCGCCTCGTGTGCGAAAGCGCCGCGGAGGCGCGCCGCCATATCGTCGCGACCGTCAAGGAAGTGGCGAGCCTGCTGCGCAATACGCCCGCCGTGTGCCGGCGCTGCTATATCCACCCCGCCGTCATCAGCGCGTTCGAAGCCGACGAATTGCAGAGCCTGCCCCCGGGGCAATCCAGACGCGGGCTCAAGGTCGACGAAGTGGCGTTTGCCGCCCTGCTCGCGCATGCGGAAAAGCGCGCGGCGAAGCTTGCGCGTCAGGCGGGCGCAAAGGGCCGCAAGCTGCGCGAGGCGCAGGCTGCGGACAGCATCAACGGCTCGATTTCGACGCTGCTGCAGAAGTCGCGTGCCATTCGCAAGCAGGCGAACAAGGCAGCTGTGGAAGCCACAGGCGAGAAAGCCGGCCGCGGAGCCCGCGCGAAAGTCGCTGGAAAAACCCGCGCGCGGACCGTGCGGCGCGCCGCCAGCGAGCACGCCGGCGCTACGCCGCGCGCGGAGAAGCCAGCCGTCAATTGACCGTTTTGACAGCGCTGCCGCAATAATTCGGCCTACGAATCAAGCTTCTTCCTCGAACGCGGCCATGACAAGCCATACGTCGCGCTCGCCGTCGCGGATTTAGGCGGCGAGCGCGTACGGGTCGCCCGGCTCGCAAACGCGCGCGAGGGCATCGTGCGCAATCTCGCCGTTTGCGAACACGTCTTCCGTCAACGGCCTCACTTCCCGTTTGCCCTCGAACATCCGCTGATCTCTGCGATACACGAGTGTCTGCGATTTCCAGTCACGAAAGCATTCGAGCACGTGCGCGAAATCGCCGCCGCAGATGTTCGACTGATAGTGAATTCTGTTGCTCATGATGATGTCTCCCGCAGTGCGTCGATTCATGGTGCTCACCCTTGATTGAGCATTCCCCATGCCGAGGACGCGTGCCGCGAAACCCGCGCGCGTTAGCAGCGGCGCAGGATTTTCAACCGCGCACGCATCATTTACGTGCGGGTTGGCGCGCGGGCAGCCCACCGCGGACGAAGCCGCCGCCGGATACCGCCATCGCGCCCCGCGAAGACTCGCCCGACGCGGCGAGGAACGCGCGTTGCTGCACCGTTCGTCACCCTTAACCTGCGAAGGAGGCAGATCATGGTCATGCAAAGTCGGACGCAAGGCATGGAAGGCGCGCGCATCGTCGGTAAAGGCAGCGCCACGGCGGAAGGCCCCGGCCCGGACGTCATGGCGGCAGACACGCTCGACGACAACCGGGTCCTCAGCAGCGACGGCGAGGATATCGGCAAGATCAAGGACATCATGCTGGACGTGCGCTCCGGCCGCGTTGCCTATGCCGTGCTGTCGAGCGGTGGTTTTCTCGGCATCGGCGACAAACTGCTCGCCATTCCGTGGCAGGCGCTCACCCTCGACACCGAGCAGAAGTGCTTCGTGCTGAACATGACGGCCGAGCGCGTGAAAAACGCGCCGGGATTCGACAAGGACCATTGGCCGTCGATGGCCGACACGACCTGGGCCACCTCGGTCCACCAGTACTACGGCAGCGAGCCGTACTGGAGCCGCGACCGCTTCGAGATGCGCGACGACGCCAGCATCGGCGACATTCCGGCGGGATCGTCGGACGCGCCTGAAACGGGCGGCGTCAAGCTCTAACCTTCGAGTCTGCGGCGAGGGCGTGAAGCGGTGCACGCTTCACGCCGCATGCCGGCGACGTGCCGGCATGCCGTGCTCGCGGCGAGCGCTGCGGCGTCCGGCGCACGGACCTGCACGGACTCTCGCGCGAATCGCATGACGCGAGCGCAGACACAACCTGACAAGGAGGCGCGTTTCATGGCTGCCCGCAAAGCCACCGGCAAGGCCGCCCGCAAGACGACCCGCAGCGGCGCCAGTAAAGCGGCGCGCCCGCAGGCGCGCGGCAAGGCGGGACGGCCGCCACGCCAACGCCATGCGCACGCGCATGCCGCGCAACGCAGGAAGGCGTCGCGCGCGCGTGTCAGCAAAAACAACGGCAAAAGCAGCGGCAAGAGCGGGCGCAAGTGGTCCCATCATGTGATGGAAACGAGCGATGCGATGGATCTCCAGCCGGACATCTTCAAGACCGGCAATGCAGAAGAGATTGCGCAATCGCTGAAGCAGTCGTCGACCCGAAGCCGACGCCGCAAAGGCACACCGTTCCAATCGGCGATGTCGATGCTCAATTTCTACATTAACCGCGCGGGCCGCAACCTGCCGAAAACTCGCCGCGCCACGCTGGAGCAAGCCAAGCGCAAGCTGCGCGAAGCGTTTGGACGCGCGCCCTGAAGCCGCATTCGTCCGCATCCATTCGCCGTTGTCCGCGTTCGTACGCGCCCTGACGCATCGCATGCGCGCGCGTGCGTTCACGCGATGCGTCAGGGCGCGCGTCCATCTACCCGGCCCGCAATGCGCCGTTCGCGTGCCGCCCTAATCGGATGCCCATGCACGAAACTCTGTGGTTCCTCATTGTCGGCGCGGTGCTCGTTTTCATGGGCCTCGCCGCGACGACCCTGCGCCGGCTGCCCGTCAGCGCGGCGATGGTCTATCTCGCGATCGGTTACGCGCTCGGGCCGCCGGGCCTCGGCCTGCTGCACCTCGACATGAGCGCCGACGCGCACCTGCTGCGCACCCTCACCGAAATCGCGCTGCTCGTGTCGCTGTTCGCGATCGGACTGCGCCTGCGCGTGGGCGTGCTCGACAAGCTGTGGACCGTGCCGCTGCGCCTCGGCTTTCTCGCGATGCTCGCAACCGTGCCGCTCCTCGCCCTCTTCTGCGTGTACGTGCTGCATCTCGGCTGGGGGCCCGCCATTCTGCTCGCCGCGATCCTCGCGCCGACGGACCCGGTGCTCGCTCACGACGTCCAGGTGCATAACCCGGGCGACCACGATCTGCTGCGCTTTGCGCTTTCCGGCGAAGGCGGCCTGAACGACGGCATCGCGTTGCCTTTCGCGATGGTCGGCCTCGCCTTTTGCGCGATGCACGGGGCCAGCGCGGGCGACGTGCTCAACCTGAAGCTCGTCGGCGCCGCCGCGTGGGGCGTGCTGGGGGCGATTGCCATCGGCGGTCTGCTCGGCTGGGCCACGACGCACGCGGTCGCCTGGCTGCGCATGCGCTATGCGCATGCACTCGGCCTCGAGGGTTTTTTCGCGCTCGGGCTGATCGGCCTGTCGTTCGGCGCGGCGCAACTCGCGCAGACCTACGGCTTTCTCGCGGTGTTCGCGGCGGGCGTGTCCATGCGCCGCGTCGAACATCGCGCGAGCGGCGGCAGCTCGCCGCGCGAGGCGATCGGCACGGTCGATTCCGCCGATGTCGAGGCGACCGCGTCCGATCCCGACAAGGCGCACGCGTTCATGACCGAATCGGTGCTCGGCTTTACGATCGAGCTTGAGCGCATCGCCGAAGTCATCATCATGGCGATGGTCGGCAATGTGCTCGCCACGTTGAGCGCGCCGCTCTTCACCTGGCACGCGTTTGCGCTCATCGTGGCGCTGTTCTTTTTCGTGCGGCCTGCTTCGGTGGAGTTGTCGCTGCTGGGCTCGGCCGCTTCGCCGACGCAACGGCGCCTGATGAGCTGGTTCGGCATTCGCGGCGTGGGCTCGTTCTACTACCTCGCGTATGCGCTCGAACACGGGCCCGCCGCCGACATCCAACCGTTGATGCCGCTCGCGCTCGCGGTGGTGACGGCTTCCGTGGTGATCCACGGCGTATCGGCGACGCCGCTGATGAACCACTACCGCCGGCTGCGTCGTCGCGAAAGCTAGAATACGGACGCCTTCGCCGCTTCCGCCTGCCTCCCACTTTTCCCGCCGATGACGCCCTCCGACCCTCCAGCCCGAACCCGACGCGCGAGCGCCGGCGAGTCGCTGTTCGCCTTTTTGAAATCGCTGCCGTTCGCCGAGCGGCTCGCCGAAGGGGGGCTAATGGCGTTCCAGGCGGTGGCGGGCGCGAGCCTCGCGTTTGGCATCGGCGAGGCGCTGCATACGGAGCAGGCGTTCTGGGCTGCGATTACCGCCATCGCAGTCAGCCAGCACAGCTATATCGACACGCGCAAGCTGTCGCGCGACCAGTTCATCGGCGCGATGGTCGGCGGTCTGTGCGGGCTCGCGGGCGCGACGCTCGGCCACGGGTATTTCGCGGCTTACGGCGCGACGGTGGCGGCGGCCATCGTGATCTGCTGGCTCGTCAACGTGGGCAGCGCCGCGAGACTCGGCGGCATTACCGCGACCATCATGCTGCTGGTGCCGGGCATCGGGCCCGCGTGGGACAAAGCGTTGCTGCGCCTCGGCGAGGTCACGCTCGGCACGGTGTGCGCGCTGGTGATCGCGTGGCTCATGTCGGTGGTGGAGAAGCGTTGGTTCGGTGCGCGAGGGGATGGGCGGTGAGCGGCGCATAGCTGGACGCCGGAGGCGGCGCCGTGCGCCGAGCGGCCGACGCTGCCTTATTGAGCGTGAGCGTCGGCCAGCTTGCCGTCGTGCGGCAGCCGCCGGTAGCGCCCCGGCGTCACGCCGACGTTTTGCTGGAACGCCTTGCCGAACGCCGCTTCCGATTGATAGCCGACCGCCTCGCCGATTTCCGCCGCGCTGCGCTGGGTCCGGCGCAGCAGATCGCAAGCGATCGTCATGCGGATCTGCGTGAGGAAGTCCATCACCGTCATGCCGGCGCGTTCGTTAAAACGCCGCGCGTAAGTGGCGCGCGACATCGCGGCCAGCTCGCCGAGTTCGGCGATGGTCCACGCCCGCTCCGGCGCGCCGAGCATGCCCTGCACCGACGACGCCAGACGCGGATCGGCGAGCAGCGCCAGCATGCCGGGCGCCGCCCCGGCCGCCTCGCCGTGCACGCGTAGCGCCATCGTGAAGAGCGCATGGCTCAATGCGGTGACGATGGCAAGCGCGCCGGGCCGGCGTTGACCGGCTTCGTCGCGCATGAGCCCGATGAGCGCCTGCAAGGAGCCGAGCGCGTGCGTGCCGCCGAGCGGCACATGGAACGGATCCGGCAGCGCGTTCAGCAACAAGGCCGACGAACCCGGCGTGTAGACGAAGCGGCCGCAGAGCAGGTCGAGGTCGGATTCGATCGTCGTGCTGCTCGCGAGTTCGTCGCTCCCGCCTGGCTGGTTGTGTTTGATGGGCAGCAGCCCGTCGTGAGTGATCGCGAGCGGCGCGGCGGCCGCGCGGCGCTGTGTATCTCTCACGCGATGCGCCGCGCCGCGTGGAAACATCATGAAATCGCCGGTGTGGAGCGGCACCTGGGCACCGTCCGCCGTCTCCACGACACATTGCCCGCCGAGCACCAGATGAAACGGTGCGATGCCCGGCTCCATCGGCGCATGGTCGACGTCGAATGCGCCGGCGAGCAGGCAGCGCAGATCGAGGCTGGCCTGCGGCCGGGCGAGGTCGAGCAATCGGCTGAGCGTGTCCATGAGACGTCCGCGCTAAAAGTTGAGCCCACCGAGTATTCAGGATATCGCCGCAGGGCGCAATACTGTGTCCCACGACGCCGGCAACCGCCGGCGCGCAACAGACGAAGGAGCAGTACCATGCTGAACTGGATCGAATACCGGAAGGAACTGTTTGGACGCATCGGCGAGATCGGCAAGCTGTCGCCGGACACGGTGAAGGGTTATCAGGCGCTGTCGGGAGCGGGCCAGAAAAACGATCTGCTGGGCGCGAAGACGCGCGAACTGATTGCGCTCGCGGTGGCGGTCAGTTTGCGCTGCGACGGCTGTATCACCGTGCACACGGCTGAAGCGCTGAAGCATGGCGCCACCCGCGAGGAAATCGCGGAAGCCCTCGGCGTGGCGGTCGCGATCAATGCCGGCGCGGCGATGGTTTACTCGGCGCGGACAATGGATGCGGTGGCGGCGTATTCGGCGGGGGTGGCGGGTTAAGCCTTCCCCTCACCCCACCCGCCGCGCCTCCTCCAGCTGTTTGCGGCGCGCCTCGCCCTGGCGCGCCAGCATCCAGCCCGGATACTCCGGAGGCAAGGCGCTGACTCCATCGAGCTTCGCCAGCTCATCGGCGGTGAGCGTAACGCCCGTGGCCGCGATGTTGTCGTCCAGTTGCTCGACCTTCTTTGCGCCTACGATCACCGAGCTCACCACCCGCTGGTGCAGCAGCCAGGCGAGCGCGATCTGCGCGACCGACGCGCCTTTGGCCTCGGCGATCTCGCGCATCGCGTCGATACAGCCGTACGCGCGTTCCCGGTCGACCGGCGGGAAGTCGAACGTCGTGCGCCGGCTGCCCGCCTCGCCCTGCTGCTCGCGTCCGTACTTGCCACTCAGCAGCCCGCCCGCGAGCGGACTCCACACCATCAGCCCGAGCCCTTCGCTTTGCAGCATCGGCACGAGTTCGCGCTCCAGGTCGCGGCCCGCGACCGTGTAATAAGCCTGCAGCGTCTCGAAACGCGCGAGCCCCAGTCGCTCGGCAATGCCAAGCGCCTTCACGATCTGCCACGCCGCCCAGTTCGAGACGCCGACATAGCGCACGTGGCCGTGCTGCACGAGCGTATCGAGCGCACGCACGGTTTCCTCGATCGGCGTGGCCGGGTCGAAACCGTGAATCTGGTACAGGTCCACATGGTCGAGCTGCAGGCGCTTCAGGCTCGCCTTTATTCCGTCGATGATGTGATACCGCGACGCGCCGCGCGCATTCGCAAACTCGCCGGTCGGACCGAACACCTTGGTGGCGACCACCACCTTGTCGCGCGGCACCTTCAGGTTTTTCAGCGCCTGGCCGGTGATCTGCTCGGAAAGGCCTTCGGCGTAGACGTCGGCGGTATCGATGAAATTGATGCCCGCGTCGAGCGCCCGGCCGACGAGCCGCTCGGCGTCCGCCTGCTGCAAGTCGCCGATCTGCTTCCACATGCCTTCGCCGCCGCCGAAGGTCATCGTGCCCAGACACAGCTCTGAAACAAAAATCCCGGTACGCCCAAGCTGGTTGTATCGCATTGTCGAAACTCCATCGTGGATGAGTGGACAGGTGAGCCGTACAGAGTACTGCAATCGGCCGGCTTCAGCAGGCGAGCGGCCCGCGCGCCGAAAAGCGCACGCGGCGCGGCGGCGCCTCCCCGGCGTTTGGCAAATCCCGCGAAAACCTGCGAGACTGACTTCGGATCCTGCGGCCCTCACGCAAACACACGGACCCGGTGTGGTCTGGATATCGGGCCTCGCGCCCCCATCTGATCGCGTATGAATTCAGCCACCAACACGACGGCCGCGACGGCCGCCACCGCCACCGCCACCGCCACCGCCGACCCGCCGCGCGAGCTCGCGGTCGCGCCGTCGCCTGACCGCAGCCCAGCGCATGGCGCCCTGGCCGGCTTTCATCCCGCCGTGGCCGGCTGGTTCCTGAAGACTTTCCCCGCGCCGACCGACGCGCAAGCCGCCGCGTGGCCGCCCATCCGCCAAGGCCGCTCGACGCTCGTCGCCGCGCCGACGGGCTCCGGCAAAACCCTCACCGCGTTCCTGTCCGCCCTCGACGATCTGGTCCAGCAAGGCCTCGCGGGCAACGGCGCGCTGCCCGACGAAACGCTCGTGGTCTACGTGTCGCCGCTCAAGGCGCTCTCCAACGACATCCGTCTCAATCTGCAGATGCCGCTGCAAGGCATCGCCGCGGAACTCCACGCGCGCGGGCTGCCGCCGCTCGACATCCGCACCGCCGTGCGCACCGGCGACACCACGCAGCAGGAGCGCAACGCGCTGAAAAAGCGCGCGCCGCACATTCTCGTCACCACGCCCGAATCGCTCTATGTGCTGCTCGGCTCGGATTCGGGCCGCCGCATGTTGTCGACGGTGCGCACGGTAATCGTCGACGAAATTCATGCGCTGGCCGGCAGCAAGCGCGGCAGCCATCTCGCGCTTAGCCTCGAACGGCTGGATGCGCTGTGCGGACGGCGTCTGCCGCGCATCGGCCTCTCCGCGACGCAAAAGCCGGTGAGCGCGGTTGCACGATTTCTCGTAGGAGGCGCGAGTGTCGACAGCGAGATGCCGGCCGATTGCGCGATCGTCGATGTCGGCCATATCCGCGAGCGCGATCTGGCGCTGGAGATTCCGCCCGTGCCGCTCGAAGCCGTCATGCCGAACGAAGTGTGGGAGCGCGTCTACGACCGCCTCGCGGAACTCGTCGCGCTGCATCGCACGACGCTGATCTTCGTCAACACGCGCCGCATGGCCGAGCGCGCGGCGCGTCACCTCACCGAGCGGCTCGGCAAGGACGCCGTCGCCGCGCACCACGGCAGCCTCGCCAAAGAGCATCGTTTCGACGCCGAGCAGCGGCTCAAGCGCGGCGACTTGCGTGTGCTGATCGCCACGGCTTCGCTGGAACTCGGCATCGATATCGGCGACGTCGACCTGGTCTGTCAAATGGGTTCGCCGCGCGCCATTGCGCCGTTCCTGCAACGCGTGGGGCGCTCGGGCCATCATGTGGGCGGCATGCCGAAAGGACGGCTCTTCCCGACTTCGCGCGACGACCTGATCGAATGCGCGGCGTTGCTGGATTGCGTGCGGCGCGGCGAGCTCGACGCGCTGCGCATTCCGCGCGCGCCGCTCGACGTGCTTGCGCAGCAGATCGTCGCGGAGGTCGCGAGCGCCGAATGGAGCGAAGACGCCCTGTTCGAACTGATGCGCCGCGCCGCGCCCTATGCGAACCTCACGCGCGAGCAGTACGACGCGGTGCTGCGCATGCTCGCCGAAGGCTACACGAGCCGCCATGGGCCGCGCGCCGCCTATATTCACCGCGACGTGGTGAGCGGCACCTTGCGCGGCCGGCGCGGCGGCAAACTCGTCGCGGTCACGTCGGGCGGCACGATTCCCGAAAACGCGGACTATGCGGTCGTGCTGGAGCCGCAGGCGATCCCTATCGGCACGGTCAATGAAGACTTCGCGGTCGAAAGCCTCGCGGGCGACGTGTTCCAGCTCGGCAACGCGTCGTACCGGATTCTGCGGATCGAAAGCGGCCGGGTGCGAGTCGAGGATGCGCAAGGCCAGCCGCCCAACATCCCGTTCTGGCTCGGCGAGGCGCCCGGCCGCAGCGACGAGCTGTCGTTCGGCGTCGCGCGGCTGCGCGAGCAGATCGGGCGCCTGCTGGCAGCGGAACCCGCCGACGCACGCCCCGCCGCGGCCGCCACCGCCAACGCGGCCGGCGAATCCGCCGACGCGCCCAACCCCATGCCCACGCGTCTCGAACGCGCGATCGACTGGCTCGTCGCCGAACTCCGCCTCGATGAAGCCGCCGCGCGCCAGATCGTCGACTACCTTGCCCGAGCTCGCGCCGCGCTAGGCGTCTTGCCGACGCAGGACACGCTCGTGATGGAGCGTTTCTTCGACGAATCCGGCGGCACGCAGCTCGTGATTCACGCGCCGTTCGGCAGCCGCGTGAACCGCGCGTGGGGCCTTGCGCTGCGCAAGCGCTTTTGCCGCCAGTTCAACTTCGAACTGCAAGCCGCGGCGACCGAGGACGCGATCGTGCTGTCGCTGACCGGCAGCCACTCGTTCGTGCTCGACGAAGTGTGGCGCTATCTGCATTCGAACAGCGCCGAGCATCTGCTGATTCAGGCGCTGCTCGACGCGCCGCTTTTCGGCGTGCGCTGGCGCTGGAACGCGACCACCGCGCTCGGCCTGCCGCGCTACACCGGTGGACGCAAAACCGCGCCGCAATTGCAGCGCATGCGCAGCGAGGATCTGCTGACGAGCGTCTTCCCCGAGCAGGCCGCGTGTCTGGAGAACGTGGTGGGCGAGCGCGAATTGCCGCGTCATCCGCTCGTCGACCAGACCGTCGACGACTGCCTGCACGACGCGATGGACAGCGAGCGCTGGATCGCGTTGCTGCGGCGCATAGAAAGCGGCGACGTGCGGCTCGTCGCGCGCGATCTCCCGGCGCCCTCGCCGCTCGCCGCCGAAATCCTCAATGCGAAGCCCTACGCGTATCTCGACGACGCGCCGATCGAGGAACGCCGCACGCAGGCTGTGCTGAACCGCCGCTGGACCGATCCGTCGAGCGCCGACGACCTGGGTGCGCTCGACGCCGACGCCATTGCCAGCGTGCGCGAAGAGGCGTGGCCGCAAGCACAGAGCGTCGACGAAATGCACGAGGCGCTCACGGGTCTCGCGTGCATCACCGAAGCCGAGGCGCGCGGCAACGAAGGCTGGCCGGAATGGCTCGCAGCGCTTGCGCAAGCCGGCCGCGCGACGCGTCTGCCCATCGCCGCCGACGCCGCCCTGTGGCTGCCCGCCGAACGGCTGACCTGTTTCGCCGCGCTTTATCCCGACACGAACGGCCCGCGCTTCACGCCGCCGCTTAACGCACCAAAGGGTTTCACCGACGCGTGGAGCGCCGACGACGCCCTGCTCGACGTGCTGCGCGCGCGGCTCACCGGTTTCGGCCCGCTGCCCGCGAGCGCGATTGCAGACGCGCTGCGGCTGCCAGAGACCTCGGTCGAACAGGCACTCGGACGACTCGAAGCCGAAGGCTATGTGATGCGCGGCCGCTTCACCCGCCAGGCGACCGCCGACGAATGGTGCGAGCGGCACCTGCTCGCGCGCATTCACCGCTACACCGTCAAGCGTTTGCGCCGCGAGATCGAGCCGGTGGAGCGGCACGATTTCATGCGCTTTCTGTTCGAATGGCAGCATCTGACGCCGGATACGCGCAGCGAGGGCCGCGACGCGCTGGCGGCCGTGCTGGATCAGCTGGAAGGCTTCGAGGCCGCCGCCGGCGCGTGGGAGGAAGACATCCTGCCGGCGCGCGTGAAGGCGTACGCCAATACTTCGCTCGACGAACTATGTCGTGCGGGCAAGATCGTCTGGACGCGGCTCACCGAGCGCTCGCGCAGCGCCGCCGGTCCGGTGCGCAGCACGCCTGTCGTGCTGCTGCCGCGCGCGCAGGTGCGCGCCTGGAGCGCGCTGATCGATCCGGCGCGCCAACCGGAACTGTCGGCGCGGGCGCAAGCGGTTCACGACCTGCTCTCGGCACATGGCGCGATGTTCTTCGACGAACTGCTGCACGAGCTTCGCGTCTTGCGTATCGAGCTGGAAAGCGCACTCGGCGAGCTGGTGGCGGCCGGTCTCGTGAATTCGGACAGTTTCGCGGGTCTGCGCGCGCTGCTGAAACCGGCCGCGAAACGCAATGCGTATGCAGGCAGCCGGCGCGCGCGCTCGACGGCTTTGATCGGAGGAATGGACGACGCGGGACGCTGGGCGCTCGTCAACCGGCGCACTTCGCTGGCCGCCGGCGCGTCGGCCAGCGATGCCAAAGCGGACGCGCCGGCGCAATCACCGCTACAACGGCGTTCATTACCGCCGGAAATTCTCGAACACGTTGCGATGACGTTGCTGCGGCGCTACGGCGTCGTTTTCTGGCGTCTTCTCGCGCGCGAAGCCGACTGGCTGCCGCCGTGGCGCGACCTGCTGCGTGTGTATCAGCGGCTGGAGGCGCGCGGCGTGATCCGCGGCGGACGTTTCGTCAATGGACTCGCCGGCGAGCAATTCGCGTTGCCGGAAGCGATTCCCTTGTTGCGCGAAGTACGCAGGCATGCGAACGATGGTGCTTTTGTCTGCGTCGGCGGCACCGATCCGTTGAATCTGGCGGGCACGCTGCTGGTCGGCGAACGCGTGCCGGCTGTGGCAGGCAACCGCATTCTGTTTCGCGACGGCATTGTGGTAGCCACGCTCGTGGCAGGCGCTTTCTGGTTCGAGGCGTCGGTGGAGGCGAACCCGGCGGAACGCGAGCAGGCGCGCAGCTGGCTCACGCGGCGGTTCTAAACGTCGGTTCCAGGCGCCGGTTCGAAGCGCCGCTTCCGGCGCCCCGCCGCATGCGTCGCGCGTAAAAATCCCCGCCCCGCATTTTTCGAAGCGCTGCTTTTACCGATTCACACGCGCGACAGACGAACTCGCGCCATAGATGTTTTATGGCCCGAATTCCAGTGGCTTCGCTACAATGGGCTCGTCTTTAAGTATGATGAAGATGTCTGCCGCTATCCGCCATCAGGCCGAAACGGCACACCGCCCGGGGATCCCATGAATGACGACCAACACGAGCAGGTGCTTTATGCGCAGTTCGGCACAAGCAGCCCTTGCTGGCGTCTGTCGAGCGACAGCAACGCGCTCGAGCTGACGCCAGTCACCGGCGACGTGCCGGCCAACGTGGCCATTCCGCTGAATCCCCAGCAGGCTGCGCAAATCCGCTGCCTCACGGGCATTACTTCTCATGTGGTTCTCGACGTGCGCCTGTTCGGCGAGCCGCTGCGCCTGCACCTCGTCGGCAGAAAAATCAACAGCAGCAACTGGGCGGGCACCGCCTCCGCTTATGACGACACCGAATCGGTCGCACGCGATCTGATGCATGGCCTGTCGTTCGCCGAGCAGGTCGTGTCGGAAGTCAATTCGGTTGTCGTGATCGTCGACCGGCACGGGCGCATCCAGCGCTTTAACCGCCTTGCCGAAGAACTGACGGGCGTGAAGGAAGAGAACATTGTCGGGCGCAACGTGTGGGCGCTTTTCATGTCCTCGGAAGACGGCGCCGCATCGAGCCAGAACATTGCGGGCTTCTTCAATCGCGGCGTGTCGTATGAGGTCGAGCGGCGCGTGAAAACGCTAAACGGCGAGCGGCTCTTCCTGTTTCGCAACAAGTTCGTGCAAAGCGGCAGCGGCATCGACGAGCAGTATCTGATCTGCTCGGGCACCGACATCACCGAGGAACGTCTTGCGCAGGAGCGGCTCACGCAGCTCGCGAACACGGATTCGCTCACGGGGCTCGCCAATCGCAACGCGATCCAGGACAAGATCCGCACCGCCATCGAAGACGCCGCGCCCGGCGAATCGGTGGGGGTGCTGTTTCTCGATCTCGACAACTTCAAGAAGGTCAACGATCACTACGGCCATGTATTCGGCGACCGCCTGATCCGCGATGTATCGGCGGCCATCGGCACCTGTCTGAACGAAGGCGACACGCTCGCGCGCCTCGGCGGCGACGAGTTCATCGTGCTCGCGGCAAAAGGCACCGCGCACGAACTGGAAGCGACCGCGCAGCGCATCCTCGAGCGCATGCGCACGCCATTCAGCCTCGGTCTCGTCGAAGTCTATACGGGCTGCTCGATCGGCATCGCGCGCTATCCGGAGCACGGCGACAACCTGGAGTCGCTGATCCGCTCGGCCGACACCGCAATGTACGTGGCGAAAGACGAAGGCAAGCGCACGCACCGTGTGTTTTCGCCGGAGATGAACCGCAAGGTCGCGGAATACATGTGGCTCGACACGAACCTGCGGCGCGGGCTCGAAGAAGGCCAACTGACGTTGCACTACCAGCCGAAGCTTGTCCTCTCAACCGGTGTCGTGCAGGGCGTGGAAGCGCTCGTGCGCTGGAATTCGCCGGAACGCGGCCAAATCATGCCGGCCGAGTTCATTCGTTATGCAGAGGAATCGGGGCTGATCGGCGTGCTCGGCCGCTGGGTCATGCAAACGGCCGCCAAACAGGCCGCGAAGTGGAAAGCGGACGGCCACAACCTGCGCGTTGCCATCAACGTGTCGGCACGGCAACTGGTGGACACGGCCGTGGTCCGGCATTTCACCGAGGCGCTTGCGGAAGCGCATCTGGACCCCTGCCTTGTCGACGTCGAGCTCACCGAGAGCTGTCTGATCGAAGACGAAGCCGCAGCCATCGACCTCATCAAGTCGTTCCGGCAGCTCGGCGCTCAGGTGCATCTGGACGACTTCGGCACCGGCTATTCGTCGCTGTCGCAACTGGGGCGTATTCCGCTCGACGTGATCAAGCTCGACCGCAGCTTCGTGCGCTCGATCAACGCCGATACCAAGGCGCAAGCGCTCGTGCGCTCGATGGTCGTGGTCGCGCAGGAACTCGGTTTCAAGGTCGTCGCCGAAGGAATCGAGACCGAGTCGGAAGAGGCATTCATGAAAGGGCTGGGCGTCGAATACGTGCAGGGCTACCTGTACGCGCAGCCCATGCCCGCCGCGGAGTTCGAGCGCTGGTTGAAAGACCGGCAAAAGCTCAGGCTCATCGCCTGAGCCTCCGAACCGCGGCGCGCCCCTCGCGCCGCGCCGGGATTGAGTCAGCCGAAGTTGGCCGCGCTCGCCGCCGTCTGCCGCAGATTGGACGTACGGCGGTTTTGCAGCATCACGAGCCGCTCCATGAACGCGAGGTCCTTCTCTTCGATCATGAACGCGGCGTCGACCCAATCCTCGGTGATTTCCATCAGCTCGGCGCGCGACAGTTGCAGCACGCGCTGGCGCGCCCGCAGCATCGCGCGAATGCCGTTCATTTTCGGCTTGAGCGTGTCGATGAACGTGCGGGTCGCCATATAGGCGTCGCCGGGCTCGAACAGCTGATCGACGAGGCCCTTATCGCGGTGCCACTCCGCGGTATGCGGTTCGCCCCCGCCGATCAGTTCCTCGGCGAGCCGCATGCCGGCCTTGCGCGCGACGAGCGAATAGCCGCCCATGCCCGGAAACAGATTGAACGCGATCTCGGGAAAGCCCATGCGCGCGTCCGACTGCGCCAGCAGAAAATGATGCGCAAGCGCTGCCTCGAAGCCGCCGCCGAGCGCCGTGCCCTCCACCATCGCAATCGAGATCGCGCCGGTGTCGAAACCGCGCGCCGCCGCGTGCACGCAATCCACGCAGGCGCGCGCGTAGGCCATCAGCGCCTGGCGCTTGCCCGAGCGGATCGCCTCGGCGAAGAAGTCGAGGTCGCCGCCCACGTTATAGATGTTCGGGATCAGCGAACCGGTGACCCAGAAGTCGATCGGCAAACCCGATTCGCGCGCCGCCTGGGCGAGGCCGAGAATGTCGTGGACCAGATCGAGATTGAAACAGGGACGCGGCTGTGCGCGCAGCATCATCCACATGACATTGCGCCCTTCTTCGTAGTAAGCGGAGATTTGCGACAGATTGCCGGCTTCGAGGAACGGGCGGCAGGCGTGGTGGTTTTGTAGATTCATTTGAACGGTCCTTTAAGGTTAAACACTGATAGTGCAATGCGAGCCTAAAACAGACCGGAATCCGATGGGAGCGGGATAACCAACAGATCAATGCAAGGAAATGTCAAAGCCTTGTCGAGCGGACGTCGCGGCGATGCTTTCCGTCGCGAACGCGTGCGCTGCCGCGCAAACGCTTGCGCGCCGGAGTTGCGCGAGGTAGGGGGACATTGCGCGCAACGGGCGACGAGTGCGGCCGCGCACAAGAGGTGCAATACGTCTTGCGAATCGGAAAGAAAAAGGCCATTACGCCCGATTAGACGAGCCAGTCGAAATTGCTGCTTGCGAATAAGCTGTAATTCGTGGGCTAACAGACAGAATATCTATTGCGCATGAATGGCAAACCGCCTCATGCGGACGGGCAGGCTATTGGAGCGATGCCGACCAGCGCGCGATCTCATCCGCGCTCATGCCGACGGCGAGAGCCGCCGCGCAGATCTGCGTCCACGTGGCGGGATCGACGGGAATGCCGTTGGCTTCGCGCTCCGCGCGCGTGACGCGCTCCGGCTCGCCCGGTTCATAGATGCGCCCGGCGCCCACCGCGAGCGGCGAGGCCTTCACCCATGCGATGAAGGCGTCGGCTTCCTCCTCTGCATTCGGGGCGTCGAATGCGGCCGGGTCGATGATGACCGACAGCATGCAATTGATGATCGCGTTCGTCGTGCCAAGGGTGTCCGCATGCGTGGTGAAGCCGCCCGTGAGCGCGCCGCTGAAAATCTCGCACATGGCGGCGAGCCCGAAGCCCTTGTGGCCGCCGAACGGCGTCAGCGAACCGAACGGCGGCTCGTGCATCACCTTCGGATCGACGGTCGGCACGCCCTCATGGTCGATCAGCGAGCCCGCGGGCACCGCTTTGCCCTGGTTGTACGCCACGCGAGTCTTGCCGTACGCCACGGTGCTCGTTGCGAAGTCCAGCACGAGCGGAGGTTTGCCCGGCCGCGGATAGGCCGCGCAAAACGGATTCGTGCCGATGCGGCGGTCCGCCCCGCCGAACGGCGCGACGAGCGGATCGCCGGCCACATTGACGAAGTGAAACGACACGAGGCCGGCCCGCGCGCACTGTTCCGCCCAATGACCGATGCGGCCGATGTGATGCGCGCCGCGCAAGCCCACCGCGCACAGGCCGAGCCGCTGCGCCCGCGCGATGCCCGCGTCCATCGCCTCGAAGGCGACGACCTGGCCGAAGCCCTTGCGGCCTTCCACGGTGAGTACGGCGCCCGCGTCCTTCACGACCTCCGCGTGCAGGTTCAGACGCAGTTGCCCATCGGCAAGCGAAGCCGCATAGCGCGGAATCATGCCGACGCCGTGCGAATCGTGGCCGGTCAGGTTCGCCGCCACCAGATGATCGGCGACGAGTTCGGCCTCGCGCGGCGTGCTGCCCGCGCACTCCCAGATCGCCCTCACATAGGCATGAAGTTGCCCGGCCGCGATGCGGGGCGTGCTGGATGGCGCGAGGTCGTTATCGGTCATGCAAAGTCGGGCACGAGTTAAGGGTAAGGGGAATCCGTGAGGACGACCTTAAGGACAGCACCTTCACGGCAACACCTTATCGGCAGCACTTCAACGGTGCCCGCCTCGAAAGCAGCACCTTGAACGCCGCACATTCACGGCGCCGCAGCGATCACCTGGGCGACCGCTGCCGTCAGCTTCTTGCCGTACGGCACGTGCAGGAACTCATTGGGCCCGTGCGCGTTCGACTTCGGCCCCAGCACGCCGCACACCATGAACTGCGACTTGGGGAAACCTGCCTTCAGCACGTTCATCAGCGGGATCGTGCCGCCCTGCCCGATGTAGGCGACGTCGGCGCCGTAATGCGCGCGCGACGCATCGTTGAGCGCAGTGGTGAGCCACGGTGCGAGTTCGGGCGCGCTCCAGCCGCTCGCCGCGCCGGCGTCCGGCTTGAAGGTCACCTTCGCGTTGTACGGCGGATCGAATTCGAGCAGCGCCTTCAGTTCCGCGACGGCCTTGTCCGCCTCGATGAGCGGCGGCAGACGCAGCGACAGCTTGAACGCCGTGCGCGGGCGCAGCACGTTGCCGGCATCCGCGAGCGCGGGCAAGCCCGCCGCGCCCGTCACCGAGAGCGACGGACGCCATGTCGAATTGAGCAAGGCCTCTTTCGGATCGGTCGTGGTGGGCAGCACCTGACGGCCGTCCTGACCGCAAGCCCACGGCAGCTTTTTCCACACGTCGTCGCCGAGAATGTGCGCCGTGGCCTCTGCTTCCCGCAGACGCTCGGCCGGAATCGGGCAGTGAAAGCCCTTCGGCAGCAGCGTGCCGTTGGCGGCGTCTTCGAGCCGGTCGAACAGTTGCCGCATGATGCGAAAGCTCGACGGCGCGATGCCGCCGTAGCCGCCCGAATGAATGCCTTCGTCGAGCACCTGCACTTCCAGATCGCCGGCGACGAGTCCGCGCAGCGACGTGGTGAGCCACAGTTGATCGTAATTGCCCGCGCCCGAGTCGAGGCAGACGACGAGGCCGACATTGCCGAGCCGTTCGCGCAGCGCGTCGACATAGGGCAGCAGATCGTAGCTGCCCGACTCCTCGCAGGTTTCGATCAGGCCGACGCAGCGCGGCCGCTCGACGCCCTGGGCGTCCAGCGCGGCAAGCGCGGTGATGCTGGCGTAGATTGCGTAGCCGTCGTCGGCGCCGCCGCGGCCATACAGCTTGTCGTTCTCCAGCTTCGGCGTCCACGGGCCGAGGTCGCTGCGCCAGCCGTCGAATTCAGGCTGCTTGTCGAGGTGGCCGTACAGCACGATGGTTTCGTCGCTGCCCGAGCGCGTGGCCGGCGTCTCGAAGAAAATCACCGGCGTGCGGCCCGGCAGGCGCACGATCTCAAGCTTCAGGCCGCGCACGGGCTGCTGCTCGACCCATTGCGCAGCGTCGGTAATCACGCGTTCCAGGTAGCCGTGCTTCACCCATTCGGGATCGAACGCGGGGCTTTTGGCGGGCACCGCGATGTAGTCCGTCAGCGCAGGCACGATCTCGTCGTTCCATTTGCGGTCCACGAACTCGCGGAGCGTGTCGGGGTTGAGGCGCTGCGCCTCGCGGGTCGTATCGTCGGAGATCATGATGGCAGTCCGTAACGGTTCCGTTCACTCGAAACGAACATGATAGACCCGATGCCGCGTGCACTGAAGTGCCCGGCACCTGGCGGCGTGCCTGCGGGTAGAGGGTCATGCGGGGCGGCGCCCCTTGCCGCGCCCTCTGCAGCGCCCTTTGCAGCGCGGCGGCGGCGCGGCGGCGCGGCGGCGGCCGGCAGCGGCCGACAGCGGCGCCGCCGCCGGCCGGGCAGTGCTCACGCCCACCGGCATGGCAAGCTTTCATTGAAGCTGCACGCGGCAAACAATCGCGCGACAATCGCCATAATGGCCGCACGCGCCGCATGCGTGCATGGGTTAGCCCGGTTCGCAGGCCGATGGTCTGACTAGCCGGCGTACAGCGGGTCGCGTTTCGGGAGGCGGCACATGGATGAGCGCGTTGCCGTTCAGATCGTCACCGTGGTGATCGCGCTGGCGCTGTATTTTCTGCCGGCGATTCTGGCCGACCGACGCAAGCGCGTCGACGTGCTGACGCTCGCGCTCTTCAACGCGTGTCTGGGCTGGACGGTGCTGGGATGGCTGCTCGCGCTCTACTGGTCGCTGCAGCCGAATCCGCCGAAAAATCTCGCGGGCGAAGTGGTGGAAAAACGCAAGCTCGTGCGGATGCGCGCGTTTTCGTCCGCGCTGCTGCTACGCGTGCAGCGTCGCGAGGCGACGCGCGAGCACCCGGAGAAATAAATACACGCAGTCATGCCTTATGCCGCGCGGCTCATGCGGTTCCATTGCACGGAGCCGGCCGGAATGCAGCGCGGCTCGGCGCGCACGCTGGAAGGCGCGAACATTTCGCGGCGCAATTCGCCGCGCTCGTCGAACCATTCGCAGATCAGCCAGTCGCCGGGATTGAGCGCCACTGGGCCGGCATAAGTGACCGTCATGCGCGGGCCGCCGTCTTTCAACGTGACGACGTCGCCGGTGGAGAAGCGGGCGGGAGGCGGTGTGAGTGCGTCAATGGTAGCGGTCAGCATTTTCAATCCTCTACGGAACCGTTTGCAGTATTTAAGTCATTGCGCCGTCTGTCGATTCGGACTCGACTCAGCCTCGACCACGAACGACTGAGAGAGACCTCTAAAACGCGTTCAGATTAACAACCGAAATTAAATACGGCAAGCGCTTTTTATTGATAGGGTTTTCATTAACATGAGAAAGACATTTTGCCGCACTGCAATTGGGGGTTACTCCGGAGGCGCCTCGCATAAGGCCCGGGGGCGCCTTGGTGCGCGAGCGCACAGACCGCAAGAATTACTGCCACGGGCGTCCCGCGGGTAGAAAATGCATGGACAAAAATGCTTCAAAACTGAAACACGTTTGATCCTGATCAGGGTTGTTACTATTTGCCGCGCATTCGAATTACCTATGAATGAGCCGATCATCCGTAAATGGCGCGTCAATTAAAAATGAAATCCGTGTGAAACGCGTTAATAATTTTTCTGCTGCTACAGCGATGAAAACGATTACCGCCGCGCGGTTTTAAAGCGCGCGTGCCGCGCGGCTCCGTGCGAGTTGCTGGTGCCGCACGAGCAGGACCGAGATGCCGATGCAGACGAACATCAGCGCGGCGTTGATCGCGAGGCTCAGCTGGAACGGGTGGGCGTACGCGGCAGGCGTCGCGCGGGCGGCGGCTCCGGCCGCTCCGCTAGGGACAGCCGCCCCTAGCGCGCTGAAAAATGCGCCGCTGATCGCGGCTGTGCCGAACGCCGAGCCGATCTGCAACGTCGACGAAATCACGCCCGACGCGAGCCCCGCTTTTTCAGGCGCCACTTCCTGCAACGTAATGCGCATGATGGACGGCAGCAGCAAGCCATTGCCGACGCCCGCGCAGACGAGCCCCGCGTAGAACGCCAGGTCGGGCGCCGCCGCCTCGCCCGCGGCCCAGCCGGTCACGGCGAAGCCGAGCGTCATCATCGAAAAGCCGAGCGTAAGCACATGGCTGCCGATGCGCTTGACGACGGCCGGCGAAGCGAGCGGCCCGATCACGAAGCCGATCGCGAACGGCATGATGGCCATGCCCGAGGCGAGCGGCGTCCAGTGCAAGCCGGTCTGCAGAAAGATGCCGTAGGTCAGAAAAAAGGCGCTGTTGCAATAGAACAGGAACGCCAGCACGAGGCCGAGCGCGAACGCGCGGTTGCGAAACAGCTGCAGATCGACGAGCGGGTGGCCGCCGCCCCGCTCCACCCGCTTTTCCGTGACGACAAAGAGCGCGAATGCGGGCACCGCGAGCGCGAACATCGCAAAGGTCCAGGCCGGCCAGCCGGCCTCGCGGCCGTGCGTCATCGGGTAAATGACGAGCAGCAGCACAGCGGAAAGCAGCGCCACGCCCTTGATGTCGAGGCTGGTGCGCGTGGCCGGCTGGTTTTCCGGCACGAACTTCCACGTGCCGAGAAACGCGGCAATGCCGATCGGAATATTGATCAGGAAGATGATGCGCCAGTCGAGCCCGAACGGGTGATAGGTAATCAGCGCGCCGCCGCCGAGCTGCCCGACAATCGACGAGAGTCCAAAGACGAAGCCGTAAAAGCTCATCACCCGCGTCTGCTGATGCAGCGGCACGACCGCGCGGATCGTCGCCAGCACCTGCGGCGCCATCACGGCCGCCGCCATGCCCTGCACGATGCGCGAGATCACGAGCATGTGGCCGCTCGTCGCGAAGCCGCACAGCGCGGACGCGATCACGAACGCAGCCATGCCGGTCATGAACATGCGGCGCCGGCCGAACAGATCGCCGAGCCGGCCGCCGGTAATGAGCAGGACCGCGTACACCGAGGCGTAGGCCGACACGACGAGCTGCAGCTGCGCGTCGGTCGCGTAGAGGCCGGTGCGAATGGACGGCAGCGCGAGATTCACGATGAAGTAATCGAGCGGCGCGAGGAAAGCGCCGACGAACAGCACGGCGAGCGCGAGCCCCTGGCGCTGGAAGCGCATGGGGGGGCGGTCGGCGGCGCGCAGGGTGGCGCCGTGGTTGCGGGTCGCGGTTGCGGCTTCGGTTGCGACTTCGCTGGGAAAAACCGAAGGTGACGATTGAATCGGGTCTGATTTCATGACTGATCGTTCAATAAATCGGCAAAAAAATTAGACGAGGGCCCGCATCGCGACATCGACGATACCGACTAGCGCGTCTTCCTTGTGGGCGACCCGGCCGAGCACGCGCAAGCCTTGCATCACGCACAACAGAAAATCGCCGACGGCTTTTTCGTCGAGCGTGGCGTTGAACGCGCCGCTTGCCTGCCCGCGGATGACCGACGCCGCCAGCAAAGTCGCCATGCGGCGCTGGATGGCGGCGACGCGCTCGCGCAACGCCTCGTCGCCAGGCTGCATTTCGAGCGTGGTGTTGGTGATGAAGCAGCTGCGCTCGCCGGACAGCGCGCAGGCGACCCGCGCGTAATGCAGCAGTGCGTTGCGCAATGCCTGTTCCGGCGGCACCGGTGCATTCAGCCGCTCGGCGAGGCGGGCGACCGAGCCCTCGGCGTAATGGTCCAGCGCGGCCAGCATGATGCCGTGCTTGTCGCCGAATACGCCGTACAGGCTGCCGCGCAACAGGCCGGTCGCCTTGCACAGGTCGTCGATGGAGGTGGCGTGATAGCCGTGGTTCCAGAACACCTGGCTCGCGCTGGCCAGCACGGCGTCTGTATCGAACTCGCGCGGACGGCCGCGCGGGCCGATCCGCCCCGCCTTTTTCCGCGACGAATTGGGCTGGGAGGGCGGCTGAAAGCCGGGTTGCAAGCGGCGTTGACCGGAGGGTTTCATCCCACGCATATTATGACCAACCGTTCAACAAATCAACCCGAAATATCGTAGGCCACCCGGGCGGCGTTTGTCAGCGCGGCGTCGGCCACTTGCGCTCGGCGGTCGCGAAGAACTCGTTCAGTTCGTTGCCGCTCGCCGCGTCCTTCGTGTAAGTGAAGGTGCCCTGATCGCGAATTTCGTGCGCGGCGCGCAAAAAAGCGCCGAGCGCCGCGCGCGCGAGCGAACCGCCGACGCTCACGCGCCGCACGCCCATCGCGCGCAGTTCGTCAAAGCTGAGCAGCACGCCCTGCAAGCCCATCAGCACGTTGACAGGCCGCTCGAGCGCGCCGACCACGGCGGCGATTTCCTCGCGCGTCTTGAGCCCCGGTGCATACAGCACGTCGGCGCCGGCTTGCTGATACGCCTGCAGCCGGCGGATCGTGTCGTCCAGATCGGCACGGCCCGCCAGATAGTTCTCGGCCCGCGCCGTGAGCGTGAACGGAAACGGCTGCGCGCGAGCCGCTTCGACCGCGGCGCGCACCCGCTCGACCGCGGCCTCGAACGGGTAGATGGGCTCGTCGGCTCGGCCGGTCGCGTCTTCTATCGAGCCGCCGACCACGCCCGCCTGCGCCGCCTGGCGGATCGTCTCGGCACAGTCTTCGGGCGCGTCGCCGAAGCCGTTTTCCAGATCGGCGCTGACGGGCAGATCCGTCGCGCCGGCAATCTCGGCGAGATGGACCATCATCTGCGCGCGGCCCACCGCGTTATCCGGCAAACCACGCGAAAACGCATAGCCGGCGCTGCTCGTGGCGAGCGCCTTGAAGCCGGCCAGCGCAAGCAGCCGCGCCGAACCGATGTCCCACGGATTAGGAATGACGAAAGCGTCTTGCGCTTTGTGCAACGCCTCGAATTGCGCTGCTTTTTCGGCTTGAGTAGTCATCGCGATGTCATCGAGAAGCGCCGCGCCGGCGCTAGAGGCCGGCACTGCGGTGTGAGTTGCCCGGAGTTGTCCATGAACGGCGAGGCGATAGAGAGGCGATAGACCCACGCTTCGCCCGCGCCGAGGTTGTGCTGTGTTTCGACTCAGGTCTCGAGCCGGGCATCCATCGTGATGGTGGCGTTCAGCACTTTCGAAACCGGACAGCCGGCCTTCGCGTCCGCAGTGGCCTTGTCGAACGCGGCCTTGTCGCCGCCGGGAATTTTCACGGCCACGTCCAGATGCACGGCGGTGATCGTGAAGCCGCCGCCGTCTTTATCGAGCGTGACGGTCGCGGTCGTGCCGATCCGCTCCGGCGTGATGCCCGCCTTGCCCAATTCCGCGGACAGCGCCATCGAAAAGCAGCCCGCGTGCGCGGCCGCGATCAGCTCTTCCGGATTCGTGCCGATGCCGTCCGCGAAGCGCGTGGAAAACGAATACTGAGTCTCCTTGAGGACGCCGCTGTCGGTGGAAATGGAGCCCTTGCCGTCTTGCAGACCGCCTTGCCAGACTGCTGATGCCTTGCGCTTCATCGTTCTCTCCTGTTTCTGCCCTGCTTCGCGCGCTGCGTAATGATCGTGATGCCCGCCGCAACGGTCCAGCCCGGAGGTTCCGCGGCGCCTGCATCGGTCGCGAGTGCGGCGCTGCCTGAAGGGCGCGGACGTGGACCGACCTTCATGATAGGCCCTTCCGTGTGCCAACGCCGTGACGGCGGCACACGCGCGGTATCGGTGCCGCGGCCATCAAGCGACCAAGCGGCCAATCGACCAGACGGGCTTACTCGGCGAACGGCAAGCTGTCCTGGCCGATGGCGCGCATGTCGAACACGTTCAGCGTCATCGCGACGAGCGCGTAGTAGCCGAGCAGCCCCACGAGGTTGATGACCACCGGATGCCCGAAACGCCCGAGCGCCTTCTGATACGTCGCGTCGGACACGCGCCTGGTGTCGTACAGCTCGCTCGCGAAATCGTGGATGAGCGCGTCGTCGGCATCCGCGAACGCAGGCCGCCGGCCCGCGCGGATCGCCTCGGCGTCGGCCTCGCGCACGCCGGCTTCGAGTGCAATCGGATAGTGGATGTACCACTCCGCCTGCGCCTGCCAGCGCGCCGCCGTCACGAGAATGGCGAGTTCTGAGAGCCGCAGCGGCAAGCCTGTGCGGTAGCGACAGAAGGCGCCGAGGCGCTGCGCGTGCTGCGCGAGTTCCGGGCTATGAATCCAGCCGAGAAAGGGTCCGTTCAGGTTACCGCGCGGACCGGACACAATCTCGTCGAGAACAGCCTTTTGTTCCGGCGACGCGTCGGACATCTGGAAGGCGGGCAAGCGCTCGGTCATCGTGGCCTCGCAAGTCGAAAATGGATGAAATCAGGTATGTTTTCAGCGCGGCTTGGCCGTCGCGCGCTCAGGCTGAGGCGAGTGCGCCGTCGATCGCATCGGCGAGACGGCTCACCATCTCGTCGATATCGCGCGCGGTGCAGATGAACGGCGGCGCGAGCAGCACATGATCGCCGATCTTGCCGTCAACCGTGCCGCCCATCGGGTACACCATCAAGCCGCGCGCGAATGCTTCCCGGCGAATCGCCGCATGCAGCTTGATCTGTGCGTCGAAAGGCGCCTTGGTCTCGCGGTCCTTCACCAGTTCGACGCCGACAAACAGTCCGCGCCCGCGCACATCGCCGATATGCGGATGCTGCGCGTAGTGCTCGCGCAAGAGCCCGCGCAGCTGCTCGCCGCGCGCGAGCACATTGGGCAACAGTTTCTCGTCGGCGATCACGCGCTGTACTTCGAGCGCGGCGGCGCATGCGGTGGCGTGGCCGATATAGGTGTGCCCATGCTGAAAAAAGCCCGAGCCGCCGACGATGGTCTGATAGATGCGATCGCTCACGAGTGTTGCGCCGATCGGCTGATAACCCGCGCCGAGCCCTTTCGCAATGGTGAGGAGGTCGGGCGCGACGCCGTCTTCCTCGCACGCGTACAGATAACCGGTGCGTCCCATGCCTGACATGATCTCGTCGAGAATCAGCAGCACGCCGTAGCGATCGCACACCGCGCGGATCTTGCGGAAATATTCGCGCACCGGCGGCACCGCGCCCGCCGTCGCGCCGACCACCGTTTCCGCGACGAAGGCCGCCACCGTATCCGCGCCCAGTTCGAGGATGGTCTGCTCCAGTTCATCGGCAAGACGTTGCGCGAATTCGCTCTCCGTTTCGCCCGCGCGCTGCTCGCGATATGCATAGCAGGGACTCACGTGATGCGCCTCGATCAACATCGGCAGGAACGGCTCGCGCCGCCATGCGTTGCCGCCAATGGCAAGCGCGCCGAGCGTATTGCCGTGATAACTCTGCCGCCGCGCAATGAAATGACGCCGCGCGCTTTCGCCCTTCTCCACGAAATATTGCCGCGCGAGCTTGAGCGCGGCCTCGATCGCCTCGGAGCCGCCCGACACGAAATACACGTGCGCGAGACCCGGCGGCGCACTGGCGACGAGCCGGTCCGCGAGTTCCTCGGCCGGCTGCGTGGTGAAGAACGAGGTGTGCGCGTACGGCAGCTGCTGCGCCTGCCGCTTGATCGCGTCGATCACGCGCTGATTGCTGTGACCGAGGCACGAGACGGCGGCGCCGCCCGACGCGTCGATATAGCGCTTGCCGGTGGAGTCGATGATCTCGATGCCGTCGCCGGCAACGGCAATGGGCAGCGATTGTCTGGGTGATCGATGGAATACGGTGGACATGGCTTTCGCTTCTCGTCGCGATAGATGGGCAAACCGAAGGCGCGCAATCGTGCAGCACGATGAATTGCATGGCCCCGGACTCAACATGCGGTGCACATTTATACGCTAAAACAACATTTGTTGTCAAACACGGCGCACCGACACCAGTCCGTGAATCCTGTGAGGGCAATCAGGGCACGTAGGCACCCTTGGCGTGCAGCGATTGCTCGGCGATGCCCAACTGTTCGACGGCGTCCGCGCCCTCGAGGGCGAGCAGATGCGCGACGAGCGACTCGGCAATGGCGGTGGCTGCCACGAGCGACGGAAAGAACGACGGGCTCTCATGCGAGAAGATCAGCACCTTGTCGGCATTCAACGCGACGGGCGAGACGGCGCTGTCGGTAATCGCAATCAGCTTGCTGCCCTTTTCCAGCGCGGCTTCCGCGACGCGCGCGGCCTCGACGGAATACGGCGCGAAACTGATCACGATAGTGGCGCTGTCGCGCTCGACGGTGCGCAATTGCATCTCCAGCGTGCCGGCTTCGCCGTTGAGCAGCGACACGGACGAACGAAACAGCCGGTAGCCGTATACGAGCCCGAAGGCGACCGGGTAGCAGGAGCGGAAACCGGCGACATGGACGTGCGGCGCACGCCGCAGCAGGCGCGCCGCCTCCACGATCACACGGCTGTTGTGCGCGGCCGTGACTTCGAGATTGTGCTGCTGGGCGACGAGGAGGTCGTTGGCCAGCGCGTCCTTCGACTTGACGAGCGAGCGCGCGCGGCTCGTCAGCGGCTCGGGCCGCGTGCGCACCCGCGCAACGAACAGGTTGCGCAGTTCGTTCCAGCCGGGAAAGCCGAGTTGCTGCGAAAGACGCACGAGCGAGGCCGGTTGTACCTGTGCGCGCTCGGCGACCTTGCGCATCGACGAGACCGCGACTTCGTCCGGATGGTCGAGCAGGAAACCCGCCCCCATCTGGAATTGCGGACTCAGTTCGGAGAAGCGCGCCCGGATCAGGGCGGCGAGCTGGTCGAAACTGTCTGGCATGCGAAGGTCCGGCCGAGGGTTAAGAGATGACAACAAATGTTACCACCGGGCGTGAGGCCGAAACGCGGCGCGGCAGGTGCTCCGGGCAACTCCCCATAAAGAACCGCTGCGCCCCGCCGTTAAGACAGGCACCCTAGCTCCGCCCCGCACCGATCCGAGCGGCACCATGGCAGTCAATCTTTCCGTTTCCGAGTCGATCCTTACGACTCCGTCCGGCCTCGGCGCGGCCGTCTCGCCCGCTATCCGGGCCCGCCTGTTGTCCGCGCTGTTCGACAACCGGTGGCCGCTCGTCATGTCGATCGTCGCCAGTGCCTTCGTCGCGGTGGCTGCTTATATGCGCCTGCATCAGCCGTGGGCGATCGTGTGGCTGTTCGCGGACGTGTGGCTATTGCTAGGACGCCTGAGCATCATCCACGCCTATCTCACGCATGGCCGCAAGGGCGCGAGCAATCCGGGGCCGTGGGCGGCGGCCTATGCGCCGCTGTGCGTCGCCACGAGCCTCATGCTCGGACTCGGGACGATGGGCTGCGTCAGCACCGCCGACACCACGCTGGCCGCGCTCGCCATCATGGTGGCGTCGGGCATACTCGGCGGCATCGCCTCGCGCAACGCCGCCGTCCCGCGTCTCGCGATCGCCCAGATATGCGTGGTGTCGATACCTATCGGAATCGGCGCGCTGCTCTCGCCCACCGACGGCTCCTGGATCCTGATGCCGCCTCTCGCGCTGTATATCGGCGCGATGACGTCCATCGTGCGACGCCATTACCGGGGCCTCGTGGCGCTGATGATCGCCGAGCAGAACCACGCCGAACTCGCGGCGCGCTTCGATGCCGCGCTGACTCATATGCCGCACGGGCTTTGCACGCTCGACCGGGCCGGCAAAGTGGTGATCGCCAATAGCCGTACTGCGCAGCTCTTCGGCGCGAACGTCGAGATGCTCCAGCTCAACTTGCCGCTGCCTGAGTTCATCGCCCATGCGGGTTTCGCGCAATTCGACGACGCGCTGCGGCAGCAGTTCATCGAGCGATGCAGCGCCTGGCTGCACGAAAAGCGGCGGCCTCTCGCGCTGGAACTGCGCAACGGCCGTCAGCTGGAATTGCGGCGCAATCCGGTTCCCGACGGCAGCGCTGTCGTGATCATCGAGGATGTGACCGAGCGCAGGCAAAGCGAAGCCAAGGTGCTGTACCTGGCTCGCCACGACTCGCTGACGGGACTCGCGAACCGGCGCGAATTGCGCGAACGTCTGGAGAGAATCCTGTTGAAGGCGCGTGCCGTCAGCGGAATGCGCACCGCTGTGCTGTACCTCGATCTGGACGGCTTCAAGCAGGCCAACGACCGGCACGGCCATACCGCGGGCGACGAAGTGCTGGAGACCGTCGCGGCGCGCCTGCGGCAGACGCTTCGTCACGGCGAATTCGCCGCGCGTCTTGGCGGTGACGAGTTTGCCGTGATCGTCGAACAGGCGACGCTGCACTCGATTGTCGCGATCGCACAACACGTGATTCGCGAAATCGCGAAGCCGTATGTGCTCGCGACGGGCGGCACCATCAGCATCGGCACGAGTATCGGCATTGCATTGGCCGAGGCGCATGAACCCGTCGACGATCTGATCCGGCGCGCCGACGAGGCCATGTACAGCGCGAAAAATGCCGGCAAGGGCACCTATCGCATTTCCCGCGAGGAAAGCCGCCTGCAGCCCGATGCGGACTACGACGCAAACGTCGGCGCGGCGTAGCGCTTCGCGCCTCTTTGCCATTGCACGCCGATTGTCCCATTTGCGCGCGATGCGTTAGCGCGGGCTTTCGCTTTCGCGTTGGCATTGGAAAGCGTTGGCATTGGAAAAATTGGAAAGCGCAATCCGCGTGCCGCTTCAGGAGACCGAACGCGGCCCGCGCCCGCCAGGCGGCCACTCCCGGCCAGTCATCAAAACGAAGTATTTCCCCCTGATTGACCCGCTTTCCGGCGTGCGCTAAGAATCCGGTATGCATACCGGCACGGCTTATCCGGCCGTGCGCGTTCACGACGCCGCGCGAGTGCCGAAGTCAGTGGAGGACGCCATCATGCAGACGAGACTCGTGGCGATTGCGGCATGGGCCGTGGTTCAGACAGCAACGGTCTACGCGCAAGGGACCGGGGCGGCCGCGGGGACGAGCCACCCGCGTGGGGACGCGGGAACCTCAGGCGGCGCGAAGTCCCAGGTTCCGCCCTCGCCTCCAGCTCCCGCGCCGACGACCGCTTCGCCTAACGCCGGCACGCCGCTTCTGCCCGGCGCGGGCATCGTCGTGGCGCCCGAAGATGCAGGCCGGCCGCCGCGTCCCGAAGCGTCGCCGGGCACGCCTGCCAACCCGAGCGGCTTGAAGAAGCCCGATTGAGCACGGCACGACTCACAGGCACCAAACAACGGCCTCGCGGCTCCCCGGTTCGCCGGCCATAGACCCCGCCGTCACAGCAGTGCGACCACCCGCACGTCGCCCTGTTCCGCCGACGCCACCACCTTCTCGCCGATGCGCCTGAAGGTGATCGACACGGAAGCGTCGCCGACGCGCAGATCGCCCACTTCCAGCCAGTCGATGCCTTCCGGCAGCATCGGCTGCTCGATCACAACCTCGCGGCGCTCGGCGTCGATCGTGATCCCCAGACATGCTTCGAGCATCATGAACGGCGAGCCCGCCGCCCACGCCTGCGGCAGGCAGGCAACCGGATAGGCGGTGGGCGGCTCGCCGCGCCGGCGCGGGAAGCCGCAGAAGAGTTCCGGCAGACGCATGTCGAAATTGACCGCCGCCTGGAACAGCGCCTGCAGGAGCCGCACCGCCGCCGCCTTGCCGCCGTATCGCGACAGGCCGCGCGCGCAGATCGCGTTGTCGTGCGGCCACACTGAGCCGTTGTGATACGCCATCGGGTTGAAACGCGACTGGCTCGCCGCCAGCGTACGCACGCCCCAGCCGGTGTGGAACAGCGTGGAATCGAGCGCGCGCACGACCGATTCGCCGCGCTCGCGTGAAGGCAAGCCGAAGGCCAGCAGGTGCCCGGCATTCGACGCCATGACGCGGCACAGTTCGCCGTGACCGTCGAGCGCGATGCCGTAAAAGCCCGACTCTTCCATCCAGTATTTTTCTTCGACGCATTCGCGCAGCTTTTTAGCCCGTGCCTTGTATTGCCCCGCTGCGTCGTGCATGCCGCGCAGCTTCGCGTAATGGGCCATGGTGTCGAAAGCGGCGCTGGCATAGGCCTGCACTTCGACGAGCGCGATCGGGCCGTCGGGGAAGCGGCCGTCGGCATGAAACACGGAGTCGTGACTGTCTTTCCAGCCCTGGTTGGCGAGGCCGCCGTCCGACTCGCGCTGATAGTCGAGCAGACCGAAGCGGTTCTTGTCGCACACGCCCGCGACCCAGGCGGCCGCGCGCTCGAGCGCGGGCCAGAGTTCGTCGATCAGGCCGACATCGCCCGTGCGAGCCGCATAGGCGCCGGCGAGCACGATGAAGAGCGGCGTAGTGTCGACGCCGCCGTAATACAGCGCGAACGGCACTTCGCCGGTGGCGGCCATTTCGCCCTTGCGCATCTCATGCATGATCTTGCCGGGCGCGGCATCGCGAAACGGCGAGTTCTCGTGCGCCTGATGCTCGGCGAGAAAACGCAGCACGCCGGCCGCGAGTTGCGGCTGCAACCACAGCGTCTGCAGCGAGGTGATCACGGCGTCGCGGCCGAACGGCGTGGAAAACCACGGAATGCCTGCATACGGATACGGGCCTGTCGCGAGGTCGGTGGTGAGGAGGCCCAGGTCCGCGAGCGAGCGGTCGATCCATGCATTGAAGAGCGGATTGCTCGAACGCACGCGCGCGGTCACGCGGCGCCGCTCGCGCATCACGAGGTGCGCATCGACCAGCGCCGCGCGCACCGCCGCCCGGCCGACGCGCGGCCGCTCAGTGTCGATCTGCGACATATGCGCTTCGCTCAGCGGATGAGTCGGCGACGACACGCCGGCACTCGGCGCGTCCGGCTTCTTCGCGACCACCTGCACGGCGACCGAGAGATAGATCGACACGCAGGCCTGCGCCGGCAGCTTGACCGTGTAGTCCGCGCGATTGGCAAAGAGCTTGTCGGGCTGCGGCGCGAAGGCGATCTGCACATTGCGCGCCACGTCGTCGAGGCCGACGTAGCCGAGCAGCACCTCGTCGTTCTCGACGCGCGCCGGCTCGATACTTCCTTGCTGCGCGCGCTTCAGGCCGCGCACTTCGAACATGTCGCGGAAGTCGCTCGCAAACGAAATGGACAGCGGCACGACGGCGTCGCTCGTGCCGTAGTTGGTGAGTTCGATTGCTTCGTTCAGCACCGTGCCCGACAGCACGCGCACGCGCTCGACGTGGATCACGCCTTCGGGCGTGCTGTCGCCGCCGAGCGGCGGCAACGGGCGGTTGGTCAGATGCGCGGTAAAGGACGTGTTGTCGCTGCTGACGCTGCCCGAGAGCAGCGACGGCGCGCGGCCGCCGAAGGTCAGGCGCAGTTGCGAGAGGACGCGGGTGTCGTTGACAAAGAGGCCGTCGTCGTGGCCCGTGATATCGCCGAGCGGGTCGTTGACGATAAAGGTATCGCCCGACTTCAGCACATGCTGCGTGGCGCTCGCAACGTTGAGGTTTTCCGTCGGGATGAATACGCCGTCCGGCTCGGATTCGCGATGGTCGATTCCGCCCGAGTGGGACAGGCCGCCGAGGGCTTCAGGCTGCTGCATCAGGGTCGCTCCTATGGTTCGCTGCTGCGTATGCTTCACTTGCGGTCGTCGCCGGCGCGTGGCCGGCCGCTTCCGATTGTAGAAGCTCTCGTCTCGTCAGACGAACTTATCACGGGCGAGTTTCGGTTTTTTTTCGATGGCACGCGACCTGCAGGCATGCGCATGAGCGCGCTCGCAGCAACAATGTTTTGCTCCGGCGGCACTGAGTGCGCGAGAGGCCTTCTGCGATACTCCGTTCGTGTTCCGCTAGCCCGGCGGAACACATCGCTGTGTTTGGCCCGCCGTCGAGGCGGGTCTTTTTGATCAGCCAGCAGAACAGGAAGAACCCGAATGAACGCCTCGCTTGAAACGCTTTTTCCGGATCATGTGCATGCCGCAGACAGCGCCGTCAGCGCGCTGAACCATCAGGACATCGTGGTCGCTTTGTCGGCGGCCTTGAAGAAGCAGGACGTAGCGGTGCTCCACATGCTGTATCCGCGCACCGACGCGCGCACGCATCGCAGTCTCGATACGCTCGTCGACGTGCTGCATGGACATGGCCTGCACGAAGTCGCCGACCTCATCGCGCAGGAAGCGCACTATCTGTTGATCAAGGAGCCGGCGAAGGCGTGGAAAGTCTTCCACGAAATTCGCAACGACTCGCTCGCGATCGGCGTGCATCTCTACTATCACGGTCTCGTCGGCGAAGCGGCGGAACGCGCGCTCGACAAGGACGCGCATCGCAAGGCATGAGCTCGCCGCTGACCTCGCCGCGCGGGTGATTGCGTCGATGCCACGATGGAAGGCCGGCGCGATGCCCGGCGCAGGTTGATCGAATCGCGCGGGCGAAAGGCTACCGCAGCGTCATTCGCAGGCGAATTCGTCGAGCAGGCCCGTGGCGGCCGCCGCACCCGCGCCGCGCACCGCACAGGTGAGCGGCTCGTCCGCGACGCGCACTTCAAGGCCGATTTCATGGGTGAGGCGCCGCTCCAGATTGCCGAGCAGCGCGCCGCCGCCCGTCAGCACGATGCCGTTGTGCGCGATATCGGTGACGAGTTCGGCCGGCGCCATTTCAAGCCCGCGCTTGACCGCGCCGATCACCTGACGCAGCGGCCCTTCGATGGCGTCGGCGATATCGTGGTTGCTCAACTGGACCGTGCGCGGCAGCCCGTCGTCGACACTGCGGCCGGTCGCGTTCATGTGCTCCGCGGGCACGTCGCGCACGGCGGTGCCGATGTTCTTCTTCACGTGTTCGGCCGTCTGCTCGCCGAGCAGCACGCCATACAGATTGCGCACATAACTGACGATAGCCATGTCGAAGGCGTCCCCGCCCACGCGGATCGAGCCGCTGTAGGCGGTGCCGCCGAGCGTCAGCACGCCCACTTCCGTCGTGCCGCCGCCGATGTCGACGACCATCGAACCCGTCGCCTCGGCGACCGGCAAGCCCGCGCCGACCGCCGATGCCAGCGATTCGCCGATCAGGCTCACCTTCCACGCGCCCGCCGACACCGCCGCTTCCTTGATCGCGCGGCGCTCCACCTGAGTCGCACCGGCCGGCACGCACAGCGTGAAAGCGGCACGGCGGCTGAAGATCTGCCGCGGACGGGCCATGTCGACGAATTGCCGGATCATGTGCTCGGCGGCGGAAAAGTTGGCGATCACGCCGTGGCGCATGGGCCGCACGGCTTCGAGATTGCGCGGTGCGCGGCCGAGCAGCTGGCGCGCCTCGGTGCCCACCGCCGCCACGCGTTTCGGGCCGCTTGCGTGGTCCTTCTCGAAACAGACGACCGACGGCTGGTTCAGCACGATGCCGCCGTCGTCGGTATAGATGAGAGTGTTGGCGGTGCCGAGGTCCACGGTCACAGCCTGGCGGAACAGTCGATCGAAAAGCGGGTGATGCGGCGTCGGTCTGGCCATAAGAAGGCTCTGTTGTGTCGCTCAGTAGCGTCGCTCGGCTGCCAGGCCAGCTCATGCGCGACAGTGTGGAAAATGCGCCCCCGGTCACCCAGGCCGCGGGCATTGCGCAGTCCCGCGACGGGCGTGATTTTCGTGCTATGAGCAGTTAACGGCAAGCCGATCAATAACTTTAGGGCCGCTTTTCGCGCCGACCGTATCAATCGCGCGACAGCGCGCCCAGCGTGCGTTCCAGCGCCGCCTCGCCGAGCGCGACGCCGTCCGCGCTGATCGTATGGCCGACGCCCGGCAACGCGTAGGCATCCACGGTATAGCCCGCCGCGCTGAAGGCGTCCGCGGCGTATTCGAGTTCCTGAACCGGAATCACCTCGTCTTCCTCGCCGTGAATCAGCGTGAGCGGCGTCCCGTTGCGGGCGACGACCGGCGACGCGAGCCGCCCGGAATAGGCGACGACGCAGGCGGCGCCTTCCGCGCTCGTCGCCACGTGATGCAGCGCCATGATGGAACCTTGCGAAAAGCCGACTAGCGCAAGGCGTCCGAAAGCAAGCTGCCCATGCGCGAGCTCGGCTTCGAGCATGCGGCGCAGGGCCGCGTAAGCCGCCACCGCGCGCGCCTCGCGGTTGCCTTCGCTGATGTCGCGCAGACTGAACCACTGCCGGCCGCCGAAACCGCCGTCGAACGGATCGGTGCCGTCGAGCGAGGTGAAGGCCACGTCCGGCAGACGCTCGCTCCAGATGTCCGCGAGCGGCATCAGATCGCGCGCGTTGCTGCCCACGCCGTGCATCAATACCACCAGCGCTTTGGCGGGCGTTTGCAACGGCGCGCGCCGCCAGCCATGTTCGAATTGCTCCCAGGCCATATTGCTTTTCCTTCGCTTTCATTGAATTGCGGTTGATGGCGGCCACGCGCACACCGGGCGATGCGGCGCTATGCGCGCTGGTTCGGTCCTAGCCGCGAGCATACGCTGTCGGCTCGGCTTGCGGTGCTGGCGGTGCCTGGCGCGGCTCGTGCAGCCAGCCTCGGCTGGCCGTGCCGGCGACGTCGAAAGATGAATGCAGGTATGCTTTTGCGAGCATTTGGCGGACCCGCGGCGCGGCTTGAACGCGGCGCCCATGCACACGCACTTGCATGTGCAGCCAGCGTTGCGCCACGGCAAACCGCGCGAGGTCCGCCGCATATCGATCCGGGAGAACGTCTTGAGCCAACCTTCGTCCGCGGCGTCGCCGACGCCCGCCTCCGCTCCGCCCGCTCCTCCGCCGCCGCTACAAGGCGGTCAGCTGGTGCTCGCGACCATCGCCGTCGCGCTCGCCACGTTCATGAACGTGCTGGACACGTCCATTGCGAACGTCGCCATCCCCACCATTTCCGGCAACCTGGGCGTTTCCGTCGACGAAGGCACGTGGGTCATCACCGTATTTGCCGCGGCCAATGCCGTGTCGATTCCGCTCACCGGCTGGCTCACGCAGCGTATCGGCCAGGTCAAGCTGTTCGTCGGCGCGATTCTGAGCTTCGTGCTCGCGTCGTGGCTGTGCGGCATTGCGCCGACGCTGCCGGTGCTGCTCCTCGCGCGGGTGTTCCAGGGCGCGGTGGCCGGGCCGCTGATCCCGCTGTCGCAGGCCATTCTGCTCGGCTCCTATCCCAAGGAAAAAGCCTCGACCGCCCTCTCGCTCTGGGCAATGACCGCCACCGTCGGTCCGATTGCCGGCCCCGCGCTCGGCGGCTGGATCACGGACAGCTACAGCTGGTCATGGATCTTCTACATCAACATTCCGGTGGGCATCTTCGCTGCGGGCGTCACATGGATGATCTATCGCACTCGCGAGTCGCCCACCCGCAAGCCGCCTATCGACGTGGTCGGGCTCGGCCTGCTGATCACGTGGGTCGCGTCGCTGCAGATCATGCTCGACAAAGGCAAGGACCTCGACTGGTTCGCCTCGCCGGTTATCGTGATTCTCGGGCTGACGGCGCTGATCAGCTTTGCGTTCTTCCTCGTGTGGGAGTTGACGGAAGAGAACCCCATTGTCGATTTGCGGCTCTTTCGCGAGCGCAACTTTCTGGGCGGCACGGTAGCGATTTCCGTCGCGTACGGCGTGTTTTTCGGCAACCTCGTGCTGTTGCCGCAATGGATGCAGGAGTACCTGAATTACCGTTCCGTCGACGCCGGTCTCGTCACCGCGCCGCTCGGCGTGTTCGCCGTGATTCTGGCGCCGGTGATGGGCCGCGTGCTGCCGCGCTCGGACGCCCGCATCATTTCGACCATGGCGTTTGTCGGTTTCGCGATCGTCTTCTATATGCGCTCGAAGTACGTGATCGAAATCGACACCTGGCATCTCGTGATACCCACGCTGCTGCAGGGCATTCCCATGGCGCTCTTCTTCGTGCCGCTCACCGCCATCATCCTGTCGGGACAGCCGCCGCACAAGATTCCGGCGGCGGCCGGCCTGTCGAATTTCGTGCGCGTCTTTTGCGGCGCGGTGGGCACCTCGGTTGCCGGCAACGCGTGGAATAACCGTACCGTGCTGCATCATGAGCGGCTGACCGAACGCGCTTCGGTCAACAACCCGTTGTTCAATCAACAGATCGATTCGACGCAGTCGCTGCTGCATATGAATACGCAGTCGGCGCACGCGCTGTTCGATTTCACCGTCAATACGCAGGCCGCGATGATGGGGCTGAACGACATCTTCTTCGTGTCGGCGGTGATTTTTATTCTGATCATTCCGCTGATCTGGATCACGCGGCCTGCCAAGGGCGGTGGCGGGGGCGCAGCGGGCGCGCATTGAGCGGCCCAGTGAGTTGCACATTGCGCGGGCGTCCTATGCCCAATCCGGTGGAAGTTGCCAGTAGAATCGCGGCTCCACCGGGTTGAGCCTTATGAACTACGCATCCATTCTCGAACAGATTCATCGCGACTTGCGGCCTTATCTAGGCACCGGCAAGGTCGCGGATTACATTCCGCAACTGGCAAAAGTCCCCGCCGACAGCTTCGGCATGGCGATCGTCACGGCATCGGGCGAGGTATTCCGGATCGGCGAAGCCGACACGCGTTTTTCGATTCAGAGTATTTCCAAGCTATTCGCCTGCACCATGGCGTTCCGCCTGCTCGGCGACGCGCTGTGGCAACGTGTCGGCCGCGAGCCGTCGGGCAATGCTTTCAATTCGCTGGTGCAGCTCGAGGCGGAGCATGGCAAGCCGCGTAATCCGTTCATCAATGCAGGGGCACTGATCGTCACCGATGTGCTGTGCCGGCGTTTCGTCCAAGCCGAAACCGCACTTGTCGAATTCATGCGACGCTTAACAGGCGAGACCAGCATCGACTACGACTCGCGCGTCGCTCAATCGGAATTGCAGCACGCGCATCGCAATCGCGCGATGGCGCATTTCATGGCAAGCTTCGGCAACGTGGAAATGCCGCCAGAAGTCGTGGTCGACGCGTATTGCCGGCAATGCGCCATCTCCATGAGCTGCGTCGAGCTGGCCAAAGCCGCACTCTTTCTCACGAATCACGGGGTGGTGCCCGCCACTGGCGAGCGAATTCTCGATACGAGTTCCGCGAAGCGCCTCTCGGCACTCATGCTGACCTGCGGCACGTACGACGCCGCCGGCGACTTCGTTTACCGCGTCGGCTTGCCCGCGAAGAGCGGCGTGGGCGGCGGCATCGTTGCGGTGCTGCCCGGAGAAATGGCAGTGTGCGTCTGGTCACCTGGGCTCGACGCCAATGGCAATTCACTAGCCGGCGTGCTCGCACTCGAATGGCTGACGACTTATACGGGAAAGTCAATTTTCTGATTGCTAACGAGCGCAGGCGCACAGACATTCGCGGCGAATCAGCGATAGACACCGTCATTTCACGAGAGCATCAATGTCATTTCTCCAATGACTAGACGGCATGCGCATGTTTCATGGCTGTTGCATGCGAAACCAACTTGCTCAATTACCGGACAACCGTTCAACGTTTCGCGCCGCGTGCGAGCGCGAGGGCCTCTTCGTGTCTATGCTTGGTTGCAATGCAACAGAATGAATAGTTCTGCCCTGCCTGTCCGAATCGCAGCGAAATCAGGAGACCTTCCATGTGCGGAATCGTAGGAGCAGTGGATCGCCGCGATGTCACTTCCCTGTTGACCGAGGGCTTGCGGCGCCTCGAGTACCGCGGCTACGACTCGTGTGGAATCGCTGTCCTGCAGCAGGGTGCACTGCGGCGCGTGCGCAGTGTGGCGCGAGTCGCGAATCTCGCCGCGGAAGTTGCCGCGGCTAACCTGTCCGGAATGATCGGTATCGCACATACAAGATGGGCGACGCATGGTGCGCCTGTCGCGAAGAATGCGCATCCCATCTTTTCCAGCGGCGAAATCGCCATTGTTCATAACGGCATCATTGAAAATCACGAATCGCTGCGAGAGGAACTGCAAGCGCACGGTTATGTTTTCGAATCCGATACGGACACCGAAGTTGTTGCGCACCTGATTCATCGGATGTGGACGGAGCAAGCGGCGCAAGGCGCAAAAGACCTGCTTTGCGCAGTGCGTCATGCTCTCGAGCGGCTTCATGGTGCTTACGCCATTGCGGTGTTCGCGAGGAATGACCCGGGCCGCGTGATCGGCGCACGCGCGGGCTCCCCGCTCGTCGTCGGACTGGGCGAGCAAGGCAACTATCTGGCCTCCGACGTCATGGCGCTCGCGGGCGCGGTCGAGAACTTCATTTATCTGGAAGAAGGCGACATAGCGGAATTGACGCTTGACGGCGTGCGGCTCGTCGATCGCAGCGGCCATGCCGTTCAGCGCGACATCAAGGTACATCGTGCGAGCACGCACTCCGTGGAGCTGGGGCCGTATCGGCACTACATGCACAAGGAGATCTTCGAGCAGCCGAATGTCATTGCCGACGCAATCGAAAGAGTCGACACCATTTCCGCAGACTTATTCGGCCAGGGCGCACGCCACGCGTTTCGCGAAATCGATTCCGTATTGATCGTTGCGTGCGGAACGAGCTATTACGCCGGCATGACAGCCAAATACTGGCTCGAATCGCTTGCTAAAGTAGCCACGCAGGTAGAGGTTGCAAGCGAATACCGTTATCGCAGCAGCGTGGCGAATCCAAATACGCTGGTCGTGGTGGTGTCGCAGTCGGGCGAGACGGCCGACACGCTCGCTGCGCTCAAGCATGCTCAAACTCAAGGCCATCGGCACACACTGACTGTCTGCAACGTTGCCAGCAGCACCATGATGCGGCAAGCCGAATTCCAGCATCTGACGAGCGCCGGGCCGGAAATCGGCGTTGCGTCGACAAAAGCCTTTACCACCCAGCTCGTTGCGCTGTTCCTGCTGGCATTGACGCTCAGCAAGCAGCGCGGACGCCTTCCCGCCGCGCAGGAGGCAACGTTCCTGGATCAATTGCACCGTTTGCCGGGCAAACTGAACAGCGTGCTGGCGCTCGAAGCGCAGATCATCGCGTGGGCCGAAACATTCGCGCGGACCGACCATGCTCTTTTTCTCGGCCGCGGGCTGCATTATCCAATCGCGCTGGAAGGTGCATTAAAGCTGAAGGAAATCTCGTATGTCCACGCCGAGGCCTACCCTGCCGGCGAATTGAAGCACGGACCGCTTGCACTGGTGACAAGCCAGATGCCGGTCGTGGCAGTGGCACCGAACGACGCACTGCTCGACAAACTGAAGTCGAACCTGCAGGAAGTCAGGGCTCGCAGCGGCCAATTGTATGTATTCGCCGATGCCGATTCGCGAATTGCGAGCGGCGATGGGCTCCACGTGATTCGCATGCCTGAACATTACGGCAGCCTGTCGCCGATTCTGCACGTGGTGCCGCTACAGTTGCTGGCGTATCACACCGCGTGCGCGCGCGGCACCGATGTCGACAAACCCCGGAATCTGGCGAAGTCCGTTACGGTCGAATGAGGTGTAGCGCACAGACGCGCGGGGCGCATGTGTGTACAAGCAAACGGTTGCGCAAGCTGAATTGCGCGCCGCAATGCAATCGGAACTCATTAGCGGGCCCATGCCCGGCTATTCGCAAGGAAAGCGAACATGCAGATCTATCCGATTCATCCGAGCTTTACTGCGGGAGCGAGCTTCGACCTCGCGGTGGAGCCGAACAGGCGCTTTAGCATCGCCATTTATCAGCAACAGAACGACGACTCGCTCACGAGCCTGTGTGGCGTGGTCGTGGCAGGCAAAAGCGGCGTGAGCGCCAATCTGGTGGATGGCAAGTACGTCTTCGAGTCGACCGGCAATAGCGCGCCGATGCGCTTTAACGAGGACTGGAATTGGCCGACCATCACCCTCCGCCCGAACGTGTCGGGCTTGCACAGCGGCGCGTATGTGGCGATTGCCTACGAAGTGGACGGCGCGGGCCAGCCGGTTCATGAACTCGGGCGCGCCTGCGCCGCGCATCGCCCGGTCTTTGCGGCGCGGCCGGAAAGCGACAGCATGGCGCTCGTCATCGCCCGCCCGCGTGCGCCCACGGCTGCGCTCGCGTACATCATTCCGACGGCAACGTACCACGCGTACAACTCGACGGGCGGCGGCAGTTTCTACGACGACCGCGTCCATCGTTATCGCGCGGCGAACACCGTGAGCTTGCGACGCCCCGGCGGCGGTCTCGGTGCGCGGCTCGGCGAACCGGTCGATCCTTACGACACCCGCTCGACACGCCAGCAATTCGCTCATTGGGACGGCAAGTTCATACGCTGGCTGCGCAAGGAAGGCATTGCCTGCGATTTCTACACGGATCTCGATCTGCACAGCGCGACCGCACTCGATCTCACGCGCTACCGCTGCATGCTGAGCGTCGGGCATCACGAGTATTGGAGCGAGGAAATGCGGGCCCATGTCGCGTATTTCGTCACGCAAGGCGGAAACGTCGCGGTTTTCAGCGGCAATACGTGTTACCGGCCGGTCAGGTTTATCGGCTCGGAACCCGGCCAGCCGACTGAGATGCGCAAACTCGCGGAGAACTGGGATGTGCTGAAGGAACAGATCGACCTCGACCCGCGTGTAAGCGGCAATGAAAGCCATCTGATAGGACTGACGTATAAGCACGGCGGCGGCCACTGGGGTACGTGGTCACGCTGGCGCAGACGCTGGGTCAAATGCGAGCGCGAGCCGATCGGCTTTACGGTCAAGCGACCGGAACACTGGGCCTTCGCGGGTACTCATCTGCAGAAAGACGCCACATTCGGCGCAGAAGACCGCCTTGTCGGCTACGAGGCCGACGGCGTCCCTCCGGATTGGCCCGAGGACGCCTTCGAAACGCTCGCAGTCACGACTCGGCTCACGGGATGGGAAATGGGCGGTGCAGGCGCGATCGGCATATTCCGTCCACTGCTTCGAGACGGACGCCGCAGTAGAGGCGAAGTGTTCAACGTGGGCACGACCGACTGGGCTCGCGCGTTGGTCGACGTCACGGCAAAGAGCCATCTCGTCGTGCAGCAGATCACTCGCAACGTAATCCGCCAATACACGGGTACTGAAGAGACAAACGCATTGCAACACGACTCTGCGCTGCACGAAACAGCCGATGCCGGCGGCGAGATCGCATTACACACGGATGCAGGCTGATCGGACCGCTGCCGTGCCATAAACGCTGACCGTTGCCGACACAATGCTGTCCGGCCACGGCGTGATCGAGGGGAATTTTTATAGTGTGAATAAACGATTTTTGCGTTAATTCGTATTCCTATGTATATCTTTCCATGTACTGCACATGACGGTCCTTTATTGCCGTATTTCCTCTCGCTTTAACCGCCCTTTTTCACACTACACAAACAGGGTTTTGCTCGCCTCGCACTTGCGCCCGTCCCTTGATCGGCACGCGATAGCGATCGTCTGCGTTGTCAGCCAAGGTTGGCCGGTGAAGGCTGAATTTAGGTGAGCACGCAACGAGCCTTACAGCGTATCCTTTCATTCAAATCCAACGAAGAAGATTGCGTAAGCACCGTCCTCGGCGACGTCTCTTCGCTTCGCCCGACATAAAGCACTGTCATACCTGACCGGCATTCGACCAATAACGCGCAACGCTCTGAGCACCAGGAGACAGCATGAATAAACTCGCCCCCGCTAGTTGCCTCCCACCGACGGATAACGCGGCACAAGTACTTCGTCTGATTAATACGAATGCCCGTATTGATATCGTGTCGAGCTATGAGTTCGAACGTCGTGACGAAGGCCGAATGAGTGGAGAAAGACTTGCTGCCGATAGCGCCGCGTCGATGCGCCGCGCTCGCGAAGGCGCCGACAAACTGCAGATGCTGATTGCACCCGAAACCGATGCCACGCTTGCTTCCATCGTACGGTCCCGCCTGGATTGTCAAGACCTGATTGCGCTGGTATGGATCCTGGACCACACAGATCGCGGCAATGTGATGGCGCGGCCGGCTGAAATACGTATCACCTTCCTTCGGCAACCCGATCACGCAAGCTCCGCAACGTCCGTTCAGCCGAAAAAGGAAGACGACAAGATTCGCGCTTGCGCGCAATGGCTCACCGAAAACTGCGAGCACGAGATTTCGATTGCCGATGTCGCTCAAACCGCGGCGATGAGCGAGCGGACTTTTCTGCGCCGGTTCCGTCAGCAGATCGGCACGACTCCGTCCGAGTATCTGCTGCAAGCACGGCTGGAACGGTCTCGCAGGCTGCTCGGCGAATCGGATCTTCCGGTTGACAAGATTGCCCGACGCAGCGGCATGGGCAACGGATCGCAGCTCGCCAAGCTGTTTCGCAAGCGGTTCGGAGTCTCGCCCACGGAGTTCCGGCGCCGCGCCCGCACAGGTCCTGCCTGAGCGAGCGCGACCATGGAAGAAGGCCGGCCGCATGGTCATTGGCGAGACCTGCCCCTGGCGTCGCGTGCCGAAAGGTTCGCGTTCACGTCGATATTGATTGGTTTTGGAACTGTGTATGTTTTTGCCGTAATCGTTGTTTTTCTTCTGGTGGCGATTGCAATGATTCCAGTGCGGATTTTCTCTGCGATTGCCGGCGTTATCAGGGCCGCAAAGCGGCGCGGATAACAGTGTTTCAGGCGAGCCGCGCACTGGCGATGCGCGACAAGCAATTGGCGGTTGTGCCGCCGATTAGCCGGGATTTGCAGAATCCGCCGCCACTACAATCCAGCTGTCGCCGTGTTTTCAAGTGCATTTCATAACTATATTGGGAGCCCAAATCGTGATGGATCTCGTTGAACTCTCCAGGCCGATCGTCAATGAGAAGCGCGACTGCCCGGAAAGGTCAAGGCACATTGGCCTTCTCGTGTCGCAGAACTTCTTTACGGCAAGCGCCGGCGCGATAGGCGACGCTTTCCGCCTCGCCAACCGGGCGGAATTGCACCGCAGCGAAGACATGCCGTACCGGCTCACGGTATTGTCAGAAGAAGGCGGGCTCGTCACCAGCTCGTGCGGTATTTCAATCGTCACCGAGCAATTGAACCGCTACAGCGTCGGTGACTTTCACGCGTTCTTTGTGGCATGCCGCGACGCGACGGCTACCGCCGAGCCGAACGACCGCCTTCACTCGTGGATCACGCGCCATGGCGCCGTTGCATCGCTGCGCATTACGCAGGGCTCGAGGCTTGCGGTGGTCTACAAGAATGCTTCGCGGCTCGCAGTCCCCATCTTTCTATTCGACGACAATCCCGTGACGTCCCGCCTGAGCGGCACGACGCCTGCCGAGCTGGCACTCTCGCAGATCGAGCGCGACCTGGGTCCGCTCATTGCCAGAAAGGTCGCCCTCGAACTGCAGACCAATGCTGCGAAGCACACGCGGCCGCGCGAAGGCGACGCGAAATCGCTGACTACGGCGACTAAGGTTCGCGAGTCGGCCCGCTGGATACAGGAGAACTACAGCAAGCCGATTTCAGTTGCACAGGCAGCGGAATCCGCGGCAATGAGCAAACGCAATTTCCGGCGCCGCTTCAAACAGGAGTTCGGCATGACGCCGCTGGAGTATCTGCTGCGCACGCGTTTTGACGTTGTCTGCACAATGCTGAGTTCTACCAACATACCGGTGGGGAAAATTGCGCGACGATGCGGAATGGGCGACGGCAACCGCCTCGGCCGTCTTTTCAAGGAAAGGTATGGCATGTCGCCTACTGAATTCCGCGCCCAGCGGCATGTGAGCCTGTGAGCGGCTTACTCATGAAGAAAGGCCCCCTCGCACCAGGCGCATTGTTATGACGACTCCGATCCGCAAGACGCTGTTGTATCTGATCCTGATCCAGGGCGGCAATTACATCGTACCGCTGCTGATGTTGCCGTACCTGGGTCATGTGCTCGGTGCGAGAGAGTTCGGGGTGCTGGCCTATTGTCAGGCTGTCGCGCAGTACATGGTGTTGCTGACCGACTACGGTTTCAACTTCACGGCCACGCGCCTCGTGTCCGTGAAACGCGACCATCCGGAGGGGCTCGCCGAGGTTTATACGAGCACATTCGCTGCACGGCTCGTGCTGGTTGCCGCGGCGCTTCTTCTGATAGTTGCAGGCATCGCGTACGTGCCGGATCTGCGAGACCATGCGGACGTGCTTGCCGCGCTGTTCGTCGGCATCGTTGCGAACGCCGTTACGCCCATCTGGCTTTTTCAGGGCCTCGAACGTATGCGTGCATTGGTGTTGCCGACCTTTGTTTCGCGATTTCTCGGTCTCGTGTTTCTCTATCTGGCCGTCAAGGGACCTGGCGATGCGGCGCTGGCTGCACTGGGCGTCAGTCTCGGCAATGTTCTGCTCGCGGTTTGCGCGCTGTGGATTCTGCATCGCAACCGACTGGTGAAACTCGTCGGCATCTCCGTGACAAAGATTGCCGAGGCGCTGAAGGACGGCTTTCCGTTATTTTTCTCGTTTGTATTGATCAGCTTCTATGTGAACTTCAATTCGATCCTGCTGAATTACTTCCACGGACCGGAAGTGGTGGGTCAGTTCGCGATGGCAGACAAGATTCGTGTGGCCGCACAGGCTATGTTCATGGTGATCAGTCAGGCGTTCTATCCGCGCATCAGCCAATACCACGCAACCGATCGGCAAGCCGCACAGCGCCTCATGCGCATGGCGATGCTCGCCGTGTTCTCCACGTCGATCAGCCTCTTTATCGGCATCGAGTTGCTTGCTGCATGGGGGATCGAAACTTGGGTCGGCCCGCAGTTCGATGCGTCGATCCCCCTCTTGCGACTCGAAGCGGTGCTACCGCCGATCATCAGCGTAGCCGTCGTATTCGGCGACCTCGGACTGCTCGCTCAAGGCCGGGCGCGTTCGCTGACCAATGTGTTTCTCGGCGCGACGGTTCTGCATCTTCTCTATGTCGTTCCACTCACGCGCTATGGCGGCGCAAAAGGAACGATCGCCGCGGTGATCCTGACCGAAGTGGTCGGCGCGGCGGCCTTCGTGTGGCTGTATTTTCGCGGCGCCGCGCCTCGCACACGAAGCGCGTCGCGGATGTCCGTTGCGTCGCCGGCGAGCCAGGAAGCACGCGGCGCGGATGCCGGTTGAATTGCAGTACTGCTTACCTAATTATCGAGGTGCCTTATGCCAGTTTTTTCGATCATCGTGCCGGCCTACAACGTGGAGCACTATCTCGACGAAGCGCTCGCCAGCGTTGCAGGACAGTCCTTCACGGACTTCGAGGCGATCATCGTGGATGACGGCTCCACGGACGGCACCGCCGCGATTGCGCGACGCTACTGCGAAAGCGATTCGCGATTCCGGTATGTGTATCAGCCGAACAGCGGGCAATCCGCGGCGCGCAATCTCGGCACCTCGCTGACGACGGGCTCCTACGTCTACTACATGGACAGCGACGACCTGATCGACACCGACACGTTGAGCGTATGCCATCGGGAATTCAGCCATTCCGACATCGACGCCGTCATGTTCGAAGCGGCGGTATTCCCGAACGACGCGCCCATGTACAAGCAGGAGGTCAACGGCTACCGGCGTCCGCTCGGCACCGCGAGATTGTGGTCGGAAGAGTTCGTCGTCGAGTCGTTGCGGCAAGGGCGCTATTTCGTGTCGCCGTGCTGCTTCATCGCGCGGCGCTCGGCCATCGGCAATCTGCGCTTCATCGAAGGCATCGTGTACGAGGACAATCACTTCTTCGCGGCCTTGCTGCTGCAGCAAAGGATCAAGCTCGCAGTGCTGAATCAGGCGCTGTTCAAAAGACGCCTGCGAATGGACTCGACGATGTTCACGACTAAAACGCTGCACCATTACAACAGCATGTACCGGCTGCTTCACGAGATGTCGGAGCTGTCTTTCATTGCGCTCGACCCTCCGGCGCGCGCGCGGATCAAGCAGGAGATCATCGGCAAGACGCTCGGCGACCTGCACTTTGCGAGCGCACTGGTCGGCCCTGATTTCAAGCTGCGCAGCATGAACGTAGCCGCAACCTGGTACGTCGCCACGCATATTTCCCCGCGGCTTTTTTCGGCGAAACGTCTATTGCTCGCGCTCGTGCCGGAACTCTACCGGCTGAAGCCCGAAATCTGACTGCGGTGCGCGCCCTTCTCTCGTTCAATTATCGCGCGGGAGTCGAGGTAAGAACGCAAGTCGCGCCGGACGCCAACCAGGCGTGGCTTGCGTTCGCGGCGGGCACAGGACGTCGACGTGACGATTTCATGGGAGAAACTCACCGGACCGACGTCATGAAAGACGGCGCACGGTACTATCTTCGTCGCCCCGTCCCGTATATCCCTGTCCCATGGAACTGAAGCAGATCCAGTACTTCATCGCGCTTTTCGAAGAAGGCACCGTCACGCGCGCCGCCAGGCGGCTCAACATTGCGCAACCGGCGCTCAGCATGCAGATCGCCAAGCTCGAAACGGAGATCCGGCAGAAGCTCTTCGAGCGCGGGCCGCACGGCATGGCGCCGACCGAAGCCGCACGGCTGATGTACCGCCTTTACACGCCGATCATGCGCGACATCGATCACGCACGCGAGCACCTGAGCCGTCGCGATGTCATCGTGACAGGCCGCGTGTCGCTGGGGATGGTGTCGTCGGAGGCGCAGAGCGTGTTGCCCGAATCGCTCGCCCGATTCGATGCGCTTTTCCCGCAAGTGGAAGTCTCCGTCGCCGATGGCTTCAGCGCGCAACTGATCGATGCCGTCGAATCCGGCCGGCTCGATGCCGCCATCATCAACAAGCCGCGCGGACGGCTGACGCTCCACGTGGAGCCTTTGCTCGTCGAAGAAATGGTGCTGGTGACAAGCGTCGCGCACGGCCCAACGCTGCCCGACGAAATCGATCTCACACAACAGTCCGGCATCGAATTGGTGCTGCCCACGCGCCGCAACGGCCTGCGAGGCGCGCTCGATGCCGCGCTGATGGCGGCTGACGTCGTCGTCAAGCCGAAGTTCGAGATCGATCTGCTCAGCACCATCGTTCAGTTCGTTGAGCAGAGCCATGTCGCAACAATCCTGCCGCGCGTCGTCGTGCAGGCGAAAGTGGACGAAGGACGCTTGCGCGCACGCACGATCGCGTCGCCGCCGATCGTGCGTCACATCATTCAGGTCACGCATCCGAAGCGGCCGATCGGGCCGGCCGCCCAGGCGTTGATCGCCATCATCACCGAGGAGATCCGGCGCGTGACGGCAGGATCGCTCGAATGAGTCGATCAGGAAGGAGTGCGCGCCGAGCCGTTGTCGAGCTTGCCGAGCGTCTCCGGCACCACGAACGCGCCGATGAGAAAGATCACGCTGATTGCACCGACGAAGATCGAGAGCGTCGACGGCAACTGGCCCGCATCCTTCGCGACGAGCGAGACGAATGTCGGCATCATTCCGCCGATCGCGAAGCCGATATTCCACGAAAGACCCGTACCCGTCGCGCGGATCGCGGTCGGGAAGCGCTCGTTCAGGAAGATCAGCACGGGCGCATAACCCGCGCTGCCGAGCGCGGAAAGCAGCACCGCGTAGACGCCGACCATCGTGATGCTTTGCGCCGTCGGCAGCAGCAGGAACAGGCCGGGCAGCGCCACGAGCCGGATGATGCCGATCCAGATGAACGCGCCCTTGCGGCCGATGAACGTGCTGATGTGCCCCGCCGCGACCGACGCGATCACCACGGCCACGCTGCAGATCATCAGGATCGCGGCGGCCGCGCCGTTCGGCGCATGACTCACGACTTTGAGGAAGGTCGGCAGATAGCCCGACGTGAGGTAGTAGCCGCTGCCGCCGCCGATAGTCAGCAGCAGATTGACGAACAGCACGCTGCGATAGTCACGCGAGAACAGCGTGCGGATCGGCGAGCGCGCCACTTCGACGGCCGCGCTTTTCATTTGCGCGGCGGCCTTCGCGGCCTTCTCGGCGGCAAGCTTCTTCCAGAGCGGCGATTCTTCCAGACTGTTGAACACGAAGAAGCCGAGCAGCGAACTCACGATACCCGTGAAGAACATGCAGCGCCAGCCCCACACGTCGAATGCATTGCCGGGAAACAGCGAGGACATCGCCAGATAGGTAACCGACGCGAGCAGCGCGCCGAGTCCCGCGCCGCCGCCGCCGATCAGCCCCGACACCGCGCCGCGATACTTCGGTGCGACGGACTCGGTACCGATGGTATGCGTGGATGCGACCACGCCGCCGACGAACACGCCCTGCACGAGACGCAGCAGCAGAAACAACACCGGTGCGACGATGCCCGCCTGCGCGACCGTCGGCAGCGCGCCGAAGGCCGCCGTCGACACGCCGACGCCGACGACCGCGACGATCATCGCGCCCTTGCGGCCGTGACGGTCCGCATAAGAGCCGAAGAGCGCGGAGCCGAGCGGCCGCATCAATAGCGTCACCGCAAACGACGCGTAAACCGCGGCGAGCGAAAGCATCGCGTGCTCGGACGGGAAGAACAGACGCCCGACGATCGGCGCGACGTACAACAACACGAACAGGTCGAACAGATCGAGCGCCCAGCCCATGCACGACGCCATCACCGCGCCCATGATCTGCCGCTGATTAACCGGAAGCACAGTGGCCCCGTCTTGCGCTGCTACAGACATTTGCATCTCCTTGTGTGTCACAGGCACGCTTTGTTGGGTGCGCGCTCCAGTCGAGGTTGAAAAATCGTCAGCGGGCCGCGGCGAACGGCATTGCCACGCCCGCCCGTCGCTCGGCAACCATCGCATCGGCGATTTTCTCGGCGATCATGATGGTCGGTATGTTCGTATTCGCCGATGGCAGCCGCGGCATCAGCGAGGCATCCACGACGCGCAGCCCTCGTGTGCCTCGCACACGGCCTTGCGTGTCGGTCACGGCGTCGCGCTCCTGTGCGCCGCCCATGCGGCAGGTGCCGCTCGCATGCCACACGCCGAACACGTTCGCACGGATGAAATCGGCGAGCGCGTGGTCGTCGTGGATCAGCGAAGTCATCTTCAGGCCGCGCGTGAAGAAGCGTTCGACCAGCAGACGCCGCAGCGGCGGCGGTGTGTCGAGCAACGCGCCGAGGATCGAAGTCACAAGCGCATTGCCTTCGCCGACCTTGCTCAGCGCCTTCACGCGCGGCGAGAAAGCGGCCGGGAAGAAGTCGCGCGAATCGCGTCCCAGACCCGACGCATCGACGATGCGCGCCAGCATCCGCACGCCGGCGGCGAGCCGTTGCAGATCGCGTTCGTCGTCGAGCAGATTCAGATCGACGCGCGGCGCAACGGTCGCATCGGGCGACGCCAGTTGCACGCGGCCCCGTGAATAGGGCCGGTTGCACCACAGGAAAAAGAGGCCGAGCCGGTTGCCGAGCGCATGCCACGCTGCGCGCGTCGCGCTCGACAAATACAGATCCGACTCGTCGCAGCCCGCGACGCCCGAACTCATGCGCGCGGCCATCATGCTCGCGCGGCGTCGCGCAAGCGGCATCCGAAAGCGCGGCTCGAGAAAATGACAGAACGTGAGCGACGGATGATCCTGCAGATTGCGTCCGACGCCCGGCAAATCCACCGTACACGGAATACCCATCGCCGCGAGTGGGCGCGCATCACCGATCCCGGCGCGCATCAGCATGGCGGGCGACTGCAATGCGCCCGCGCTCAACACCACTTCGCCCGCACCGAAAGCCACGCGCTCGCCGTTCGCCGCAATCGCGACGACACCGCGCGCCGTCGCGCCTTCCATCACGATGCGCTCCACGCGCAGATTGGAATAGATGTTCAGATTCGGGCGCTTGCGCGTGGCTTCGTCGAGATAGGCGATGGCCGTCGACACGCGCTTGTCGTCGATGTTCGAGAACGCGCCCGGAAAGAACCCGTCGCCGAATTCGCCGTTCTGGTCCTGAAGTTCGGCGAAGCCGTTCGCGCGCAAACCCTTCGCGAATGCATGACAGAACGCTGGCCAGTCGCTCGGCATGATCCGGCGGATCGGCACCGGACCGTCGCTGCCGTGCAATGGGCCGCCTGGAAAGTTCACATCGCGTTCGAGCTTGCGAAAGTACGGCAGCACGTCGCGCCACGACCAGCCTTCGGCGCCGTTCGCGGCCCATTCGTCGTAGTCGCGCGGCAGGCCGCGATTGGCCGACTGCACGTTGATGCTCGAGCCGCCGCCCATCACGCGGCCCTGCTCGTAGACGCGCGGCGCGGCCTGCTGCGTGGCCCTCGCCTTCAGATCGGGCCAGATGTACGTGTCGCCGCAGAAGACGGGCATCGGATAGCTGTCGAGAATCGCCGCGGGCACCGCGCCCGGCGGCGTGTCGGCGCCCGCCTCGATCAGCGCGACGCGCACCGACGGCTCTGCCGACAGCCGATGCGCAAGCACGCATCCTGCCGAGCCGCCGCCTACGATCACGTAGTCGAAGCGATCCATCGCGTTGTCTCCTCTTGTCCCGTTCGCCGCGCGGCGTGTCAGGTATCAGCTCAGCTGCCGCGAAACACCGGCTTGCGCTTGCCATGAAACGCTTCGACGCCTTCGCGGAAATCGTCCGACGCGCGCAGACGGCTATAGCAGTGTCCTTCGAGCTCGATCGCGATCGACAAAGGCGCGTCTTCCGAATCGTTCAGAAGCTTCTTCGCGGTACGTTGCGCGAGCGGCGAGAATGCACGCAGTTCGTCGACGAGCGCATCCGTTGCCGATTCGAGTTCGGCGTCAGCGACGCAATCGACCGCGATGCCCCACTCGTACGCCTGTTTGCCCGGAATGCGGCGCGAGCGCATCACGATGTCCTTCGTGCGGCCGATGCCGACCATCGACTGCAAACGCGCCGAGCCGCCCGAGCCGGGAATCTGCCCGAGCTTCTGCTCCGGCAGCGCATAGAAGGTCGTATCGGTGACGATGCGGAAATCGCACGCCAGCGACAACTCGAAGCCCACGCCGAAGCAGAAGCCGCGATTGGCCGCGATCACCGGTTTGGAGCACCGCGCGGGCGCCGCGATGTTCCAGGCGAGCTTCGATACGTGCTCCGGCGAGGCTTCCAGAAAGCCCTTGATGTCACCGCCGCTCGAAAAGTGCTCGCCTTTCGCGCGCACGACGATCACGCGCACGCGCTCGTCTTCGTCGAGGGCTTCGAAGACGGCGCGCAACTGCTCGCGTGCGTGCATCGAAATGACGTTAAACGGCGGCCGATGCAGGATGATGTCGGCGCGCTCGCGCTGCGCGTCGATGTCGACCGAGAAACCGTCGAGGTCTTGCAGCAGGGTCTGGCCGCGATGGTTGAGATCACTCATTGTGTTACTCCTTGGTGGTTTCTGAAGGCTGCGCGGCCCGCCCGTTTGAATCGGGCGTGTACTCGCCCGCTTGCAGCTTGCGGCGCAGAATCTTGCCGACCGGCGATTTCGGAATGTCGTCGACGAACACGTAGTCGCGCGGGCGCTTGAAGTTGACGAGGTTCGAGTGGCGGCACCATGCATCGAGCGCAGCGGAATCGACGTGCTCGCGGCGCTTGATGAATGCAACGACGCGCTGGCCCCAGCGCTCATCCTTGACACCCGCGACCGCGACTTCATCGACGGCGGGATGCAGCGACAACACGGATTCGATATCCACCGGCGAGATGTTTTCTCCACCGCTGATGATCATGTCGTCGACGCGGCCCGTCACGTACAGATCGCCGTCGCGGTCGAGATAGCCTGTGTCCCCGGTGAAGTACCAGCCCTCGCGCAGGCACTTCGCATCCGCGTCCGGGCGATTCCAGTAGCCTTCGAAGGCTTCGTCGCCGAGCAGGTCCACGATGATCTGCCCTTCTTCGCCGACTCCGGCGATTTCATGGGGCGATAGCGCATCGAGCCTGACGACGCGCAGCCGCGTATTGATGCCCGCGCGGCCCGCGCTGCCGGGCTTCTTTGTCGCGTCCTGATCGAGGCTGAACGTGTAGACCTCGGACGAGCCGTAGTGATTGACGAAGAGCTCCGGCTCGAACGCGGCCGAGAGGCGCTTGAGCAGGCCGTCGTTCATCGGTGCGCCCGCGAAGCCGAGCTTTCTGACCGACGACGTGTCCGTGTTCGCGAACGCGCTGTCGGCGAGCAGATCGTGATAGAGCGTCGGCACGAGGTAGAGACAGGTAAGCGCGTACTTCGAGATGCATTCGAGCGCGAGCTTCGCGTTCCAGCGCCGCACGCAGACGAAAAGACCATCGACGAGCGCCATGGCGAGCAGCGAGCGTACCCCCATCGTGTGATAAAGCGGCATCACGCCGAGCGTCCGTTCGCCGCGCCTGTACAGGTTCTGCGCGACGTGCGCGAGCGCCCCCGCGCGTTCATGCCGATGCCGGCGCGGCACGCCCTTGCCTTTGCCCGTCGTGCCGGACGTGTAGAGGATCAGCGAGATGTCGTCGGCGCTGGCGTGCGCCGCGTCGCTCACGTGGCCCACGTCGCCGCTACGCGTTCGTTCGACGATGAGCGCATCGAAGCGGGTGGTGCGGCCGGGCGCGTCGTCGAGTCCGACGCGCGGCACGTTTTGCGCGGCGGCGCTCTGCGTGACGGAATCGGCGCTGACGGGTTCGTAGACGATCGCCTTCGCCCCCGCGTCGGTCACGCAGTAGTCGACTTCTTCGGGCTTTGCGCGCCAGTTGAGCGGCACGATCACGATGCCCGCAAACTGCCCGGCCCAATGCAGCGTCGCCATTTCCCAGCGGTTTTGCAGCACGACGAGCAGCCGGTCGCCGCGTTGCAGGCCGAGCCTGCGCAGGCCATCGGCGATATTCAGGATGATGCGATGCCACTGCGCGTACGTCAGTTGCACATCGCCATCCACGAGCGCGAGCGCGTTCGGACTGCGCTCGACGCTTTGCAAAAACGTGCGGCCGAGATCAAGCATGTTCGACCTCTTGCGTGCTTGCCTCGGCCCGGCGGCGCGCCGCCACATCGAGCACGGCGGCTACGATCGGCGTGTAGCCCGTGCAGCGGCAGATGTGGCCCGACAGCATTTCGCGCACTTGCGCCTCGGTCGGATCGGGCACGCGTTGCAGATAATCCGCGCAGGACATGAGGATGCCCGCCGTGCAGAAGCCGCACTGCAGCGCGTGATGCCGCTGGAACGCCTGCTGCAGGTCGCCGAGCGTCTGATCGGGCGCAAGGCCTTCGACGGTATCGATATGCCGCCCATCGGCCTGAACCGCGAGCATCAGGCACGAACGCGCCGCGACGCCGTCGACCTGCACGGTACAGGCGCCGCACACGCCATGTTCGCAGCCGACGTGCGTGCCCGTCGCGCCCAGTTCGTGCCGGATGAAGTCCGACAGCAGTTCGCGCGGCTCGCAGTAGCCGCTTCGTTCGCGGCCGTTCAGCGTCAGCGCGATGCGCTGCGCTTTGCCGTGCCGCATGAGGGTGTCCGACATCTTGCTCACTTTGCCTCCTCGATCACGCGCCATCCGAGTTGCCGGACCAGATTCCGGCGATATTTCGCGCTAATGTGCGCATCGTCCTGCGCATTCAGTTTCCAGCTCAAATCGTTCAATGCGCCGCGCAGGTCGTCGCCCTGCAGACGCGGCCATAGCTCCGTCACCGGCCGGTCCGCGACGCCGCCGACTGCAATACGGATCGACTCGTCGGTGACCACGGCCGCGCACGCGACGATCGCAAAGTCGCCGTGTCGCGCAGAAAACTCTGCGAACGCGTAGCGCTCGCCTGCCTTGCGCAGCGGGAAGCGCACCGCTTCGACGAGTTCGTCGGGCTCGCGCGCGGTCATCAGCATTCCCTGAAAGAAGTCCTGCGCGGCGAGCGTGCGGCGCCTCTTTCGCGAGCGCAGCATCACGTCGCCGCCGAGCGCCGCAAGCACGAGCGGCAACTCCGCGCTCGGGTCCGCATGCGCGATCGATCCGCACACGGTTCCGCGATTGCGGATCTGAAAGTGCGAGATATGCGGGAAGGCCATCGCGAGCAGCGGCGTTTCGTCGGCGAGCGTGCTGCGCCATTCGACGCTGCCTTGCGTCGCCGCGGCGCTCACGACGAGCTGCCCCGCCTGCCTGTCCGCGCGCACGGCATCGAGTTCGGCGGTGCGCGAGATATCGACGAGCACCTTCGGCTGCGCGAGCCGCATGTTGAGCACGGCCATCAGCGACTGGCCGCCCGCCAGCACGCGTGCGTCTTCGCCGTATTGCGCGAGCGCGTCGAGCGCGTCTTGCGCGGTCATCGCGCGCAGGTAATCGAACGGTGCGGGCTTCATGCGTGCCTCCTGAAACGTGCAAGGAGTCTTGCGATCCACGATCCATGCGCTTGCACGGGCTTGCCCGCCGCCTGTCGTCCGAGCGATTCGAACAACTGCTTCAGCACGACCTTCGCCGCGCCTTCGAGCATGCGGCCGCCGACCGCCGCGACCTTGCCCGACACCTGCGCTTCGTAGTCGTACGTGAGTCGCGTGCCGCTGCCTTGCGGCGTCAGTTCGACGAGACCGCTGCCACGCGCGCTGCCGAGCGGGGACATCCCCGCGCCAGCGAGTCGCAGCCGGCGCGGCGCATCGATCTCCGACAAACCGATACGCGCCTCGAAACGCGCCTTGATCATGCCGACGCCGACGGTCACGTCCGCGCGATACTGGTTCGGCGCCGTCTCTTCGAGCGCGTGACAGCAGGGAATGACCTTCGCGAGCGCCTTCGGATCGAGCAGCACGGCGAACACAGCTTCGGGTGTCGCGGGCAGGTCGACCGTGCCCTGCGCCGTCAGTGCGCGTCCGCCGCCCGGCGTCGCGGGCTTCGTCGCGGGCGCTTCGCGATATTGCGGCCGCGACGGTTCGGGATCGTCCATGCCGATCATCGCCATCACGCTGGGCGGCGTAAGCGGCAGGCGAATGTCTTCGACGCCGAGCGCGTCCGCCACGGCATTCGCGATGCACGGCGGCGTGCTCATGTTGTTGCCTTCGCCGAGCCCCTTCGCGCCAAGCGGCGTGAAAGGCGAAGGCGTCTCCAGATGCACGATCAGCGGATCCGGCACTTCGCAGGTCGTCGGCATCAGATAGTCGGCGAGCGTGCCGGACTGGAAGCTGCCGTCCGCGCCGTAGCGGAACTCTTCCATCAGCGCCGCGCCCACGCCTTGCGCGAACGCGCCGCGAATCTGGCCATCGGCGAGTGCGGGATTGAGGAGCGTGCCGGCGTCGTGCACGGTCACATATCGGTCGATACGCACGCGTCCCGTTATCCGATCCACTTCGACACCGCACATGTCGAACGCGAAGCCATACGCCGCCGATGTATTGATGTGGTCCTGTTCGTCGGGCGCATCCATGTGCGGCGGCGACCAGAACACCGTTTCGCGCAGACCCGGCTCTTCGCCCTCGGGCAGGAGCGCGGGCGCCCAGTGCGGCGCATTGCTCGCGGCGCGCGCGAACGGCAGCGCGCGGTCCGCGGCGTCGCGCGGAAAAACGCGTGCACCTTCGAAGCACACGTCGCCGGGCGCGCAACTGAACTGCTTCGCGAGCACGCGCGCGAGCTTGTCGCGCACGCGCGTCGCGGCGAGATGCACCGTGCCCGCCACCGCGCCCGCGAAGCGGCTGGAATAATTGCCCGCCGCGACGGACCAGGCGTCCTTGTGCGTATCGAATTCGACGTTGACGACGATGTCCTTCGGATCGAGTCCCAGCACATCGGCGACGACTTGCGCGCACACGGTCATGTGGCCCTGGCCCGCGGGCGTCGATGCGATCGTGACGACCACGCCACCGAGCAGATCGACGCTGACCGTCGCGCTCGCGATCGCGCCGTTCTTCGGCCCGGCTTTTTTGCGTGCGTCGGCGGGCATCACGGTCGTGATGTAGCCCATGTTCGAGACCGACGGCTCGATGATCGCCGCGAAACCGATGCCATACAGCCGCCCTTCGTTGCGCGCGGCGTCGCGGCGCGCAACCAGTTCCCGGTATCCGCCTTCGTCGAGCGAACGGCGCAGCGCTTCCTGATAATTGCCGGAATCGAGCAGCGCGCCCGCCGCCGCACGATACGGAAACGCATCGGCGGGAACGAAGTTGCGGCGATACACGTCGAGCACATCGAGCTTCAGTTCGATCGCGATGCGCTGGATCAGCCGCTCCAGCGCGAAGTACACCTGCGGCCCGCCGAAGCCGCGCACGAGCCCCGTCGGCGTCCTGTTCGTCAGCACGACGCGATTGCGCACGAGCAGATTCGGGATCGCGTAAGCGCCCGTCAGACAGCCGTGCATCCGGTAGAACGTCGCGGGCTCGGGCGCGCGTACGTAGCCGCCGACGTCTTCCAGCTGATCGTAAGACAGCGCGACGATGCGGCCATCCGCTTCGACGGCCGCTTCTATCGTCGAAACACGCGCCGTCGCCGATGTCGCCGCGCTCAGGTGTTCGAGCCGATCCTCGACCCACTTCACCGGCGCGCCCGCCTTGCGCGACGCGAGGCACATCAGCACGACATACGGAAACACGGCCTGCTTCACGCCGAAGCTGCCGCCGGAATCGCGCGGGGCCTTATGACGCAGGCGATTGGCGGGCACGTTCAACGCCATCGACATGACGGCGTGCAGCGAGAACGGCCCCATGAAATTCGACGTGACGTCGTAGCCTTCGTCGCCCGAAAGATATTCGGCGATGACCACGCCGCACTCGATCGGCGCGCACGTGTTGCGCGGATAATGCGCGACGAGCTTCACGCGATGCGGCGCGCGCTCGAAGGCCGCTTCCGGCTCGCCGTAGCGGAAATGCCGGTCGCTGATCACGTTGCTGCCGACGCGTTCGTGCAGCACCGGCGCGTCGTCCCTTGCGGCTTGTTCAATCGACGTCACGGGATCGAGCGTCGCGTAGTCGACCTTGATCAGATCGAGCGCGTCTTCCGCGAGCGCACGCGACTCGGCCATCACGACCGCGACGGGCTCGCCGACGTAGCGCACGCGGTCCATCGCGAGCGCCCACTGTTCCATCGGCGATTTCACGCCGACGACGAACGGTCGCGACCACGGGCGCAAATCGTCGCGTGTGAGCACCGCGCGCACGCCGGCGAGTTTCGACGCGGCTTGCGTATCGATCGACAGGATGTCCGCGTGCGCGTGCGGCGAACGCAGAATAGCCGCGTGCAGCGTGCCCGGCTTGAGAGCGATGTCGTCGCCATAGCGGCCACGGCCCGTCAGGATCGCCGGGTCTTCGAGGCGCTCCATGGAGCGTCCGACGTGACGCTGCGGTGCAGTCGTCTCGCGCATCTCTTTGCCGGCGACGCGCGCGTCCATGTCGGCAAATGCGGTTTCGCGCTGATTCATGACGTTACTCCTCACGTGCGGCGCGGCCGCCGAACTCATCGGCGAGACCACTCCAGCGGCGCGCAATCTCGTCGTGCTCGATGCCGAACAGATCGAGAATGCGCCCGACCGTGTGGCCGACCACGTCCTCGATAGTCTGCGGATGCGCGTAGAACGCGGGCACCGGCGGCATCACGATTGCGCCCATCTCCGTGGCGAGCGTCATGTTGCGCAGATGCGCGAGATTGAGCGGCGTTTCGCGCGCGACCAGCACGAGGCGGCGGCGCTCCTTGAGCATCACATCGGCGGCACGCGTAAGCAGGTTGTCCGCGAAGCCGTTTGCGACGCCCGCGAGCGTTTTCATCGAACATGGCGCGATCACCATGCCTTCGCAGAGAAACGATCCGCTCGCCACGGCCGCGCCAATATCGCGCACGTTGTGCACGACATCGGCAGCGGCTTCAAGATCGCCGCGCGCGAAGCCGAGTTCCTGTGCCGCGGTCACCGCGCCCGATGACGACACGACGAGATGCGTCTCGTGCGTGCCGAGCCGGCGCAACGCGGCGAGCAGCCGCACGCCGATCACCGCGCCGCTTGCGCCCGACATGCCGACGACGATGCGCTTCTTTCGCTCAGCCATGATCGCGCGACAAATAGGCGTCGAACGCGCTGTTGTCAGCGGCGACGAGGGCTTGCAGGTCGACCGTGTCCTCACCCGGTATGTGCACGCGCGTGAACACATGCGCGGGATACACGACCGGGCGCGTCGCATCGAGGCCCATCTTCGCGCTGACGCCTTGCAGATGCGACGGCGCATCGTCGGGCTGACCGACCGTCGTCGATGGATCGAGCGGCGAGCCCTGCGCGCCGGCTATCACAACGAGATCGCGATCTGCCTGGAAGCGCGTCGCGATCGCCCATTCGATTTCCGCGGGATCGTGCACGTTCACATCGGTATCGACGACGACGACCTGCTTGATGTCGTAATGCGCGCCGAACGCACAGAGGATGACGTTCTTCGCTTCACCTTCGCGCTTCTTGTCGAATTGCACCCACAGGTGATAGCGGCACACGCCGCCCACCGACAGATGCACGTCTTTCACGCCGGGATGGCTGCGCCGAAGATGCGCGAGCAACGTGGCTTCGCGCGGAATCGCACCGAGCAGCAGATGTTCCATTTCGGCGGGCACAATCGTATGAAAGATCGGATCGCGCCGATGCGTGACAGCCGCCACTTCGATGACTTCGCGTGCTTCCTTCGCGCTGTAGTACTTCGGAAATTCGCCGAACGGGCCTTCCGGCTCGCGCACGTTCGGCAGAATGCGCCCTTCTATGACGATCTCCGCGAACGCCGGCACGTGCACGCCGTTCGTCACGCATCGCGCGACTGGCAGCGGCGCACCGTGCAGCGCGCCCGCGATTTCGAGTTCGTCGTGATCGATCGGCGTGATCGCTTGCGACGCGAGCATTGTGAGGGGATCGACGCCAATCACGATCGCGACGTCGAGCGCGTCGCCGGCGGCTTCCGCGTCGCGCTGGAATGCATGGAGATGACGCGGCAGCAGCAGAATCGCCATGCGATCGGGGCCGTGCACCTGAATGCGGTTGATCGAGACGTTCTGCACGCCGGTGCGCGGATTGCGCGCGATCACGAGACCGGCGGTAATGTACGGGCCGCTGTCGTGTTCGCTGTGCGTGGGAATGGGCAGCAGCGCGTGAAGATCGATGCCGCTCGTATGCACCACTTGCTGACAGGACGCGTCCTCACGTTGAATCAGTTTCGATGCGAGCGGGCCAGCCGCCGCAGCGGAAAAACGTGCGAGCAATGCGGATTCGTCGACGCCCATTGCTTCCGCGATCCACGCGCGCTTCGACATGAAGCCGCTCACGACGGGCACCGTATGGCCGTGTGGTCGCGTGAAAAAAGCGGCCTGTTCGCCGTCTAGCCGCTTCGCGACGGCGGCGAGTTCATGCTCGAGCGCAACGGGCGTATCGATCGTCGCGACACGGCCGGTTTTCGCGAGATGCACGAGCCAGTCGCGCAGCGACAGCGAGCCGGTGTCGGCGTGATCGCGTGCCGAGGCAAATGAGGGAATACCGTGCGTTGCGGCCTCGCGTGTGTTCATCATCGTCTCCATCTATGCACGCCTGCTATGGCAAGCGCATGGGATGAAGCGTAGCGAGATCGCGCCATAACATCTAATACTGTTTACTGATGCGATGGATCATTCGTTCTTATATCCGTGTTAGCCCGGATGACAGCGTTCTTACAGTTACGTATCAATGGAACGCTCCCCGCGCCTGTACGGAAGGGCCCATCACGATACGGCACCCTGCACCGTCGACGAGCGCAGGGTGATAATGTCACCCGCCCCATTAGCATCGCTGATGCCCCCAGGGAACATGGACCTCAAGCAAATCCAGTACTTCATCGCGCTGTTCGAAGACGGCTCGGTCACGCGCGCCGCGAAGCGGCTGCACATCGTGCAACCGGCCTTGAGCATGCAGATCGCGAAGCTCGAGGACGAACTGCATCAGCAGTTGTTCGAGCGCGGCGCAGACGGCATGGCGCCGACCGCCGCGGGACGGCTGATGTATCGCCTGTTTTTACCGATCATGCGCGACCTTGCTCACGCGCGGCAGCAACTCGTGCAGCGCGACGAAGTGGTGACGGGGCATGTCGGCATTGGCCTCATCGCATCGGTGACGGAAAGCGTGCTCGCGGATTCGCTGTCGCGCTTTCACGCGCGTTACCCCCACGTCGAAGTCACCATCGCCGACGGCTACAGCGCGACTTTCATCGATTGGGTGGCGGGCGGTCAGCTCGATGCGGCCATCATCAACAAGCCGCGAGCGCGCCTTTCGCTCGACTCGCGCCCCATGCTCGACGAAGAAATGGTGCTGGCGACCAGCGCCGCGCATGGCCCCGACTTGCCGCGTGCCATCGAACTCGCGCAATTGCCCGAACTCGAACTGGTGCTGCCAACGAAGCGCCACGGCCTGCGCGGCGTGCTCGACAGCGCCGCGCAACACGAGGACGTGCTGCTCGCGCCGCGCTTCGAGATCGACGTGCTCTCGACGATTCTCAAGCTCGTCGAGCACACGCGCTTCGCGACGATCCTGCCGCGCATCGTCGTGGAGCGTGCCGCACGGCACGGCACCTTGCGCGCGTGCCCGATTCTCGCGCCGCGCATCGTCCGGCACATTCTCTGCGTGAGCCATCCGCGCCGGCCATTGAGCGCGGCGGCGGAGGCGTTGATCGCGACCATCGGCGACGAGTTGCATCGGGCGTCGGCCATTACGGGCGACGAGTCCTCAAAGGACACGAAGGAACCCCACCGGCACTAACACGCCATGTCCGATTGGCGAGCTTCAGGTGGAGAGGTGATCGGCCAAGCGAAGCAACATGGCGTCGCACTCGCGCAATTGCTCGACGGTGACGTACTCGTCGGGCTTGTGTCCCTGATCCATGCTGCCGGGTCCGCATACGACGGCCGGAATGCCTGCCTGTTCGAACAGACCGCCTTCCGTACCGAAGGCCACCGTGCCGAATTCCGTCGATCCCGAAAGCAATGCGAGCAAACGTGCCGCTTCACTGTCGGGAGGCGTCGCCAAACCCGGATACGACGACAGCGGCGTCAAACTGATGCCGGTATCCGCTTTCACGGCACGCATCTTCGGCAGCAGTGTGGCCTGTGCATATGTCTGCAAGCGGTCCGCGACCTCCGTGGCATCGAAGCCCGGCAACGCACGCACTTCGAAATCGAACTCGCACTCCGCGGGCACGATATTGAGCGCGCGGCCGCCTTGGATGACGCCAGTTTGCACCGTGGTATACGGCGGATCGAAACGTTCGTCGCGATGTCCGGCCTGTGCGAGTTCTTCGCCGATCTCATCAAGATGGTTGATGAGACGCGCGGCATATTGAATGGCGTTGACGCCATAAGGCGCGTAGGCCGAGTGACACGGCGCGCCCTTCACACAGCAACGCATTGCAAGCTTGCCTTTATGACCGAGCACCGGCTTGAGTTCGGTCGGCTCGCCGACCAGACAGAGCACGGGTTTATGCTCGCGACGCGCGAGTTGTTCGAGCATTGGACGAACGCCGAGGCAACCGACTTCTTCGTCGTATGAGAATGCGAGATGCACAGGCATCTTCAAGTCGCGCTTGACGAAGATCGGCACTGCGGCAAGAACCGAAGCAAGAAAGCCCTTCATGTCCGCCGTCCCGCGGCCGTACAGACGCCCGTCTTTCTCGACAAGCCTGAACGGATCGACGGTCCATGCCTGACCATCGACGGGCACCACATCCGTATGACCCGACAGCGCAACGCCGCCGCGGTGGCGCGGCCCGATCGTCGCAAAGAGATTGGCCTTGGTGCGCTCGTCGTTATAGAACACCTCACATTCGACGTCATGCGCCACGAGATAATCTCGAATGAATTCGATAAGAGCCAGATTGGAGTCGCGGCTAACTGTCGCGAAACCGATCAGCGCCTCGAGCAGCGCACGGCTCGACATCTCATTCATCGCCCGGTACGCCGTAGCTCGGCGCCGCGGCCGGATTCAATGCGCGCGTCACATAGTCGTTCATCTGCGGTTCGTAGGCGGTCCACAATTCGCCGAGCTTGCCGATGGGATCTTCGTCGGCCCAATCGACGCGCAGGTCAACAAGCGGCCACGTCAGGTCACTCACTATTTTCAGCGCCGCCGAATGCACCGGCCCCGCTTCGCCGCCTGCCGCGATTGCAGCATTCATTGCTGCGAGCAACCTGTCGGCAAGATGGCCTTCGGCGTTTGCAAACGCGGCCGGCATCGCTTCAATGACGTGCTTTCCAGACAGCATGTTCCCCGCCGCGACACACTGGTTGCCCGCGACGGCATGATACGTGCCCAACGCTTCCTTGCCGCTGAAGAATGCGGTGCGGCCTTTTGCATCGACCACGGTCACCTGGCGAAACTCACTCCATTCGTTTGCATCGAGTGCCTGTTTCAAGGCCTCTGCTGGAGCGAGCTGCTTGCCGGCGAGAAGATCGAGAATCTGCGGCCCGAGCGCGGGCAACGTGACGTTTTGCGTTGCGACCGCGCCCACCCCCGCGCGAAGCCACGGGCAGCGTGCGCCCACGGCAATGCTCGACGAACTGATCGCAATACCGAGTTGGCCTGTCTTTTCGCAACGACCGACGATAGAGAAAGTCATGCGTACTCCTTATGCCTTGGGCGGCGGCGTCCATCCATCCGGAATGACGGCGATCACATCGATTTCCATTAGCCATTCCGGCTGTCCCAACGCGACCACGGTAAGCCCTGTCGAAATGGGAAAAACACCCTTGAGCCACTTGCCGACTTCGCGATACACCGGTTCACGAAACCGCACGTCAGTCAGGTAGGTGGTCGTCTTGACGATGTGGGAAAGGTCACTGCCCGCTTCTTCGAGCAACTGCTTGACGTTCTTCATCGCCTGCTCGGCTTGCGCGCGCGGATCGCCGAGACCGACGAGGTTGCCCGCGAAGTCCGTGCCGATCTGTCCACGCACATACACGGTATTGCCGGCGCGCACGGCCTGGCAAAGATCGTTGTCGAGCGTCTGGTTCGGGTACGTATCCTTCGTGTTGAACATGCGGATACGGGTATGCGTAGGTTGGCTCATCGATTTGCCTTCAATGTTTTAATTGACTTGAACGCTCTCTTCACGCTGCGGTTTCTGGCTGTGGCTTTGCGCAGTGTCGTAATACGCCTCATATTTGCGCTGCGTGACGATGTGATCGGCGATGTGCTTCGCGTCATGCCACACACCCCAGATAAATGCCGAGCCGCGTCGCGACAACCAGGGAAGGCCGAGGAAGTACACGCCTCGCTCACTCGATACACCGCGTTGGTGTTTGGGCTTGCCTTTCTCGTCGAACGTATCGACTTGCAGCCACTTGAAGTCGGTCGCGTAGCCCGTTGCCCAGATGATTGATGTGACGCCTGCCTGTTCCAGATCGAGATCCGTCAGCGGGTGGGTCAGACAGTCGGGGTCGGACGGAATCAGCCGTGCTTCCGGTTCAGCAGGAAGGTCGAGGCCGTTGCGGACTGCGTAACTGTCGGCTGCATCGAGCAGCGACAGATAGTTTTCATCTCCACGCGCAATGTTTTCCGCGAGGTCGGCGTTGAAGTGCACGACATTGCCGTCAAACGATTTCGTCAGACCGACGAGCGTAATGCCCTGATGCCCGAGTCGGCGGAAGTCCACGGTTTGCCCTCCACGCGCACCGCTCACCGCGATAGTCACATGCTCGCGGCCGGGCTTCATCACTTCGGCATCCCACTCGCCGAGAACGCCCAGCCACCAGCAGAAGTCGCGTCCGCGATACGCGCGCGGCGGACGGTCATGCGCACCAACAGACAGATACACGTTGCGGCCCGCGCGCTGCAGTTCATCGGCAATCTGCACGCCCGATGAACCGGCGCCCACCACCAGTACGCCACCAGCGGGCAGCTGCTGCGGGTTGCGATAATCCGCCGAATGGATCTGCGTGAGCGATGCATTGTGCGGCGCGATCGGCGGAATCACGGGCTTCTGGAATGGACCTGTCGCCACGACGACGCGCCTCGCCTCCAGCACGCCATCCGACGTCTCGACGGTAAAACCTTCGCGCCCCGCGTTGCGTACCACCTTCGTCACCTCGACGCCGGTGCGGATCGGTGCTTCGAACTTCCTCGCGTAGGCGACGAAGTAATCTGCGACTTCTTCTTTGGGCGCAAAGGCATCCGGCCGGGTCTCGGCGAATTCAAGGCCCGGAAAGCGATCGTGCCAGGCGGGGCCGTTCGCGACAAGCGAATCCCACCGTCCCGTACGCCAGCGCTCCGCAATGCGTGCGCGTTCCAGCACCAGATGCGGCACGCCGTGGCGGCTCAAATGTTCGCTCATGGCGACGCCGGCCTGGCCCGCGCCTACTACGAGCGTATCGATTGGCGTTGTTCCCACAGTCATGGCTATGTCCTTCCGAGAGGCGGTATGTCGTCGTGGGAATCTACGCGCCGAAGCAGGATCGATAAAATATTTTCAAAAAATGCAAAGCATTGGAAAAAGCTATGCGCAGTTTTTTGTCCGCTCCACAATGCGATGCATCCTTCTCTCTTGAACGACGCCAATGGAAAGCCACCCGCTACGCTATTCGTTGCGCCAGTTGCGCTATTTCGTGGTCACCGCCGAGGCACTTTCCTTTACCGCAGCGGCGAGGAAACTGCACATTTCGCAGCCGTCCATCTCCACGGCGTTAGCCGATCTGGAAGTGTCTTTCGGCGTGCAGCTCTTCATTCGCCACCACGCCAGCGGTCTCTCGCTGACGCAGGCCGGGCGCGATTTATTGGGCCAGGCCCGCAATCTTCTGAAGATCGCAGAAGAATTGCAGATGGCCGCTAAAGAGATGGATGGCGGAATGACGGGCTCCATCGCCCTGGGCTGCCTCGTGTCGCTCGCGCCGCCGCTTATGCCGGGACTGATTGCGCGCTTCACCGAAGATCACGCAGGCATTTCCTTTCGCACCGTCGAGGCACACCAGGATGCGCTGCTTCGCGGCTTGCACGACGGCTCGCTCGATATCGCGCTGACGTACAGCCTGGATCTCACCGAGGACATTGCCTTCACGCCGCTGCTGTCTTTGCCGCCTTACGCCATTCTTCCGCGCACGCACCGGCTGGCGCGCGCCCGCAAGATTTCGCTGGCGGATTTATTGCCCGAGCCCTATGTGATGCTCGATCTGCCGCACAGCCGCGAATACTTCGCCGCGCTCTTCGACGCGGTGGGCAGCCGCCCCGTCCCCGCGTTTCGCTCGTCCCAGCCGGAAGTGGTGCGCGGCATGGTGGCAAATGGACTCGGCTACAGCCTGCTCAACTTTCCGCTCAAGTCCAATCGCACCGTGGATGGCGAAGAGTTCGTGATTAAACGCTTTAAAGACAGTGCCAATCCAACGATGCTCGGCATCGCACAGTCTCGCACCATGAAACCCCGTCAGGTGGTGCATCGCTTCGCTTCGTTTTGCGAGAACTACATACGGCGCTTGCACATCGACGCTTGAACAGCGCTGCATAGCCAAAAGCTTTGCGTTGTATCCGAAAACTATATTTTGACTGGGATATTGGCTTGATAGATTGAGTCCATGCCGAGCGCGTTGCGCCGGGCGCTCCTGCTTAACGCACGCAAGGGACGAAGTCATGGACAACGCCGGACTGACCGAGTTGATCGACGCATTGCGCACCGGCTGCGATCGGCCGTTCAGCGACGCTCGCGCCATGCCGCCCGGCGTCTACACGTCAACGGAATTTCTGACGCGCGAAGAGCGCGACATCTTCCAGCGCGAATGGCAATGCGTCGGCCGCGCAAGCGCGCTCAAAGCGGTCGGCGATTATCTGACCGCACGCATCGGCGCACAACCGGTCGTCGTTTTGCGCGACGAACAAATGCAACTGCGCGCGATGTCCAATGTGTGCCTGCACCGCATGTCGATGTTGCTCGAAGGACGCGGCAATGTACGGCGCATCGTATGTCCTTATCACGCGTGGAATTACTCGCTCGACGGCGCACTGAAGGGCGCGCCTCTCATGGACCGTCAGGAAGGCTTCTGCAAAGAGAGCTACAAGCTTCCCGCCGTGCGCTGCGAGGAATGGCAAGGCTGGATCTATGTCACGCTCGATCAGGATGCCCAACCGGTCCACCAGCAGCTTGCGGAACTGAGTCCGCTGATCGACGCGTACGGTATGACCGACTACATCGAAACTTTCTATGAAGAGCACGTGTGGGACACCAACTGGAAGATTCTCGCCGAGAACTTCATGGAGAGTTATCACCTGCCGATGCTTCATCGCGCGACGGTAGGTCCGCACTCGCGTCTTGAAGAGATGGAGTGCCCGCCGGGACATGCGGCATTCAACTATCACTGGATCACCAAGGAAGCGTCTCTGCCTATCGGCAACGCGCATCCCGACAACACGCGCCTGACCGGCCACTGGCGCAAGACCACCGCTTTGCTCGCCATCTATCCGACCCATCTGATCACGCTCACGCCCGGTTATTTCTGGTACCTCGTGCTGCAACCGCAAGGCGTCGGGCGCGTGCATATACGGTTTGGCGGCGGCCTGTCGCCGGAATTCATCGCCGATCCGAAAGCGAATGCGCATATGGCCACGCTCAAGAAATTGCTCGACGAAGTGAATGCCGAAGACAGGCGCGGCGTCGAAGCGGTCTTTCGCGGCGTGCATGCGCCGCTTGCCAAACCGGGGCACCTGAGCCATCTCGAACGGCCGAACTACGACTTCGCGCGTTATGTGGCGAGCAAGCTGAATTCGCGTTAAGAACGACAGGACGCAACTACGATGTCTAATCCCTCCTTCATTTCGTTCTCGGGCGTGAGCAAATCGTATGACGGCGCGAATTATGTCGTCGACGATCTGAACCTCGATGTACGCAAGGGAGAATTCCTGTCGCTGCTCGGACCTTCCGGCTCAGGCAAGACGACCACGCTGATGATGCTGGCGGGATTCGAATCGCCGACACAAGGCGAGATCCGGCTCGACGGCAAGCGGCTCGACGACAAGCCGCCGCATCAGCGCGACATCGGCATGGTGTTCCAGAACTATGCGTTGTTTCCGCATCTGACCATTGCGGAGAATGTCGCGTTTCCGCTGTCGGTCAGACGCGTGAGCCGCGCCGAACAGAAGACGCGCGTGAAGCGTGCGCTCGACATGATCGAGTTGCCGCATCTGGCGAATCGCCGGCCTGCGCAACTCTCGGGCGGACAACAGCAACGCGTTGCGCTTGCGCGGGCACTCGTGTTCGAACCGAGTGTCGTCCTGATGGACGAACCGCTCGGCGCACTTGACAAGCGTCTGCGTGAAACGATGCAATACGAGATCATGCGGTTGCATCGCGAGTTGTCCTTAACGATTGTGTATGTGACGCACGATCAAGCCGAAGCATTGACCATGTCGGATCGCGTCGCCGTATTTTCCGACGGACGCATCCAGCAGGCCGCCACGCCGAGCGAGCTTTACGAGAACGCTCAGAACGCATTCGTCGCGAACTTCGTCGGCGAAAACAATGGACTGACCGGACGCGTAGTGAGTTGCGATGACCGCTGGGCGACGTTCGCGTTGTCCGACGGCAGCCTCATTCGAGGCCGATGCGAGGAAGGCTTGCGCATCGGCGACGACGCCATGCTCGCGCTGCGCCCCGAACGCGCGCACATTCCGAGCGCGGAAGGTCTGCAAGTCGGCGAACACGATAACGTCGTGCAGGCGCGCGTGGAAGAGCTTGTCTATTGCGGCGATCACCACCGTGTGCATCTGACGCTCGGCTCGCGCGATTCAATCGTCGTCAAAGTGCCCAATACGCAACGTCATGCGCTGCCCTCGGCGGGCGACACGATCCAGGTCGCCTGGCGTCACGACGACTGCAAGATTCTCGCGATGGCCGCGGCGCCCCGCCCGCACCCGATCGATACCTTCGCCACGCCCTCACCTTCTCTCATCACGACCGCACCCGCAGGAGCCAACTGACATGCGCACTCGACTCAAAGCACAATGCGCCGCACTCGCCCTACTCGCTATTGCCGGCGTAACCACTCAGGCAGCCGAAACGCTGAACGTGGTGACGTTTGGCGGCGCGCTCGAAGCTGCGGCCAAGAAGGCCTGGATGGACCCGTTCACGCAGTCGAACGGCACGCAGTTCTCGCTCGAATCGTATGACGGCGGACTCGCGAAGCTTTCGGCAATGGAACAGGCCAAGAACACCACATGGGACCTGATCGACCTCGAAACCAACGATGCGATCACCGCCTGCGACGAAGGTCTGCTCAGGAAGTTCGACAAAAGGTCGCTCGGCAAAACCAGTGACTTCATTCCCGGTTCGATCAGCGATTGCGCGGTGGCCAGCATGGTCTGGTCGACGGTCTACGCTTACGATTCGAGCAAGCTGAAAAATGCACCGACCACCGTCAACGATTTCTTCGACGTGCAGAAATTCCCCGGCAAGCGCGGCCTGCGCAAATCGCCGAAGGTCGCGATGGAATGGGCGCTGATCGCCGACGGTGTCGATCCCAAGGACGTTTATAAAGTGCTCGGCACGCCGGCAGGCGTCGACCGCGCCTTCAAAAAGCTCGATACGATCAAGAAGAACATTGTGTGGTGGGAGTCGGGCGCGCAAGCGCCGCAGCTGCTCGCCGACGGCGCCGTGGTGATGGTGCAGGCGTATAACGGCCGCATCGACGATGCAGTGAAGAAAGACCACAAGCCCTTCAAGGCCGTGTGGGATGCACAGGTCTACGATTTCGAATGGTGGGGCATTCCGAGCGGCGCGAAGCATGCCGATCTGGCGTCGAAGTTCATTGTGTCGCAAGCGCAGCCGAAGGCATCGTCGGATCTGGCGAAGTACATCGCTTATGCGCCGCCGCGCAAGGACGCGGTCGCGCTCGTCGATAAACAGCGTCTTGCCGACATGCCGACCGCGCCGGACAACTTCAAACGCGCCGTGCAGATCAACGCGAACTTCTGGGCCGACAACGCCGATGCGATCAACAAGCGCTTCCAGGTGTGGCTCACGCAATAAGTCAATTCAAGCAGACGGGAAGACGAACATGCCTGCATCGGTCCACGCAAACACTACCGGTCTTCCTCGGGAAACGGCTGGCCGCGCGTCCTATAACAAGGCGCAACGGCGCGCATCGGTGCAGGCGCTTCTGCTCGCATTACCGCTCATCGTATTTCTGCTCTCGACGTTCATCGCGCCCATCGCCATGCTGCTCGCACGCAGCGTGCAAAATCACGAAGTGGCAGGCAGCATGCCCGCGCTCACGCAGGCCTTGAATGCATGGGACGGCCGGGACATCCCGGGCGAGCCTACTTTCGCGTTGCTCGCGTCGGGCCTGAAACAGGCGCAGGAAAGCGGCCAGCTGGGAGCGGTCGCACGCCGTCTCAACTTCGCGCAGCCGGAGTTTCGCAGTCTGCTGATGCGCACTGCGCGCAACATTCGCGGCGACGTACCGAAAGCGTGGAAGCCTGCGTTGATCGGTATCGATGAACGTTGGAACTCGCCCGAAGTGTGGCGTCTGCTGAAACGCGCGGCCGAGTCGCCCACGCCCGACTATCTGCTTGCCGCCATGGATGCGCAAGTCACGCCGCAAGGGGCCATCGCTTCGATGCCCGCGAATGCGTCGGTCTATCGCGAAGCATTCGTTCGGACCATATCGATCAGCGCGACCGTTACGCTGCTTTGCCTCGTTCTGGGTTATCCCGTTGCATGGCTGCTCGCGAATCTGCCCGCGAAAACCGGCAACCGTCTGATGCTGTTCGTGATCGTGCCGTTCTGGACGTCGCTGCTCGTGCGCACGACCGCGTGGTACGTTCTGCTGCAACCGGGCGGTGTCATCAACAGCGTGTTGTCCGGGCTGGGTCTCGCCACGCATCCTGTACCGCTGATTTTCAATCGCACCGGCGTGTTGATCGGCATGACGCATGTGCTCTTGCCCTACATGATTCTGGCGATCTATTCGGTCATGAAGAGTGTTTCGCCCGTCTATGTGCGCGCGGCAAAATCGCTCGGCGCGCATCCGTTCACGGCGTTCGTGCGGATCTATGTGCCGCAGACGCTGCCGGGCATCGGTGCCGGATGCTTCCTCGTGTTCGTGCTGGCGCTCGGCTACTACATCACGCCTGCACTGCTCGGCGGCGCAGGCGACGAGATGATCAGCCAGCTCATCGCCATGCAAACCAACACCCAGCTCAACTGGGGGCTCGCGGGCGCGCTGTCGGCGTACCTCGTGATCTTTACGGCGATCTTCTACTTCCTGTTCAACCGCATCGTCGGCATCGACCGGCTGCGCTTCGGTTGACTTATCGGCATCGAAGGACACGCTCATGCAAGACAAACGCAACACGGTGCTGACGGAACGCGTCGCTGCGCGCTGGGTTCGTGTGCACACCGCGCTCGTGCTGTTCTTCCTGATCGCGCCCATCCTCGCGATCATTCCGCTGTCGTTCAATTCGGGCTCGTATTTCTCGTATCCGATGCAGGGCTTTTCCTTTCGATGGTACGAGCAGGCACTCACAAGCGCGGACTGGCAGCGCGCCTTACTGAACAGCGTGGGCATCGGCGCAGCATCGACCTTGATCGCAACCTGTCTCGGCACGCTTGCCGCACTGGGGTTGTCGCGTTCACAGTTTCCGTTGCGCTCGGTCATCATGCCGATCATCATTTCACCGATGATCGTGCCCATTGTCGTCGTAGCGGCCGGCTTCTACCTCATCTTCGCGCCCCTCGGACTGGTGAACTCGTACGCCGGCGTCGTGCTTGCACATGCGGCGCTCGGCACGCCGTTTGTCGTCATCACGGTGACCGCATCGTTGTTGTCATTCGATCAGAGCCTGTTGCGCGCCGCGTCGGGTCTCGGGGCCCGTCCCTGGACTGCGTTCCGCCGTGTCACCCTGCCGCTCATCACACCCGCTGTCGCAACGGGCAGCGTGTTTGCGTTCGCGACATCGTTCGATGAAGTCATCGTGATCCTGTTCATCGGCGGGCCCGACCAGAAGACCGTACCGCGCCAGATGTGGAGCGGTATCCGCGACTCCATCGATCCGTCCATTCTTGCGGTCGCGACCATGCTGATCGTGTTTGCGGTGTTGCTCTTTGCGAGCATCAACTGGTTAAGAGCGCGGGCGTCTGCGGCGAGCCAGGCGTTGACCTGATTGCGCGGCACGAAAGTGGCGCAGGCTAAGTGACAGACGTGCCGGTTGGGTGGATTGGCGACGTCGAACGAGTGCTTCGCGACGAATTCACGATTCGTCCTGCAGTTGCGCGATCAACTGCAGGACGAACTCTTTCAATGCGGCCGACAACACGCGCCCCGACAAGGTCTGAATCTGTACGCTGCGCAGCGTCATGCCGGGATGGTCAATCGGGATCGCCACGAGACCGTCCTGCTCCAGCCGCGCCCGCACCGTAAACCGGCTCGTCAGTGAGACTGCGCCTGACACCTGCGTGAAAACGCACAACGTGCTCGAGTTATTACAGGTTAAGACTGGCTCGAACAGCAGGCCCTCAAGACTGGATGTCACGTCGAACATTTGCCGGATCGTCGTGCTCCGATCGAGCAGTGCAATCGGAAAGGGCTGCAGGTCGGCCAGCGACACCTTGCTGCGAGCGGCCAGCTCATGGCTACGCTTCATCAACGCATAGATCGGCGCGCTACGCGCGTACTCGACGCGAATCTCCGGGTCACGCGCAACACTAAAGGTCAGACCGATATCCGCGTCGCCGTTACGCACGCGCAGTGTCACGTCCTGAGGCGCAGCCACCGTCAGCTCGAAGCGCGTACCCGGCGACTTTTCCAGAAAGCCGGCGATGACGTGCGGCAGCATGTCCCGCGCAAATGCTTCCGATGAGGCGATACGAATCGTGCTTCGATCGAATGAAGCAAGCGCCTTGATTTCATCGAGTACCTGCTCACCCTCCAGCAGGGTTCTGCGCACATGAGCGGCCAGAAGTTCACCGGCCTTGGAGAGCGCCATGCCGCGCGGTTGCCGCTCGAATAGCGGATACCCCACTTCCTCTTCCAGCTTGGCAATCTGCCGGCTGATTGCCGAGATCGTCACGTGCAATTGCTCAGACGCTTCGCTTAGCGAGCCGGTGTTCGCAACCGCCAGAAAGTAACGAAGAGCGACGCTGTGCATGCAGGACGCGCTGGTTTGCGCTTTTGGAAAGGAGAGTCTGCAAATAAGTCAATTGTGGTGCGGCTTTTGACTTCGTACGCTTGGTCGATCGAAGCAATCACTCGCAGCATACACGCCTACTGGTGAGGAGCATGATGACACGCGATGAAGCGATCGACAATGCCATTTCATATTTCGATTCGGGCGCTTTCTTGCGGGATCTGCAGCGCAGGGTCCGGATGGAGACCGAAAGTCAGGAAGCTTCGGGTATGCCTGTACTTTGGGATTATCTGAGCGGCGAGTTGGTCCCTTCGGTCCAACGACTCGGCTTCGAGACCCGCATCGTGGCGAACCCGGTCGAAGGTTACGGCCCGTTCCTGCTCGCGGCGCGCATCGAAGATCCCGCCCTGCCCACCGTCCTTATCTATGGACACGGCGACGTCGTGCGCGGATACGCGGGCCAATGGAAGAATCAGATGTGCCCGTGGAATATCACCATAGACGAAGACCGCTGGTACGGCCGGGGCACCGCAGACAACAAGGGCCAACATACGATCAATCTGGCTGCGCTCGAACAGGTCATGGCCGCAAGAAACCAGCGCTTGAACTTCAACGTAAAGCTGCTCATCGAAATGGGTGAAGAAGCGGGGTCACCCGGGCTTCAGGCGCTTTGTGAACAGCACAAGGAAACCCTCGCGGCCGATCTTCTGGTCGCTTCCGACGGCCCCCGTGCCAGCGCAGACACCCCTTGCGTTTTTCTCGGCTCACGCGGGCTTGTCAACTTCACCCTCTCGCTTAACCTGCGCGACGGCGCCCATCACTCAGGCAATTGGGGCGGCCTGCTGCGCAACCCCGGTACTGTGCTCGCTAACGCGATTGCGTCCATCGTCGATGCGCGTGGCCGGATCCTGGTAGAGCAGTTATGCCCCCGAGACATTCCTGAGGCCATACGTCATGCATTAAAAGACGTCGCCGTAGGCGGCGGCCCCCACGATCCGGCGATCGATCCCGACTGGGGCGAACCGTTCCTGACCGCCCAGGAACGCGTCTACAGCTGGAACGCGCTGGAGGTGCTGGCGTTCACGACCGGAAACCCGGCCAATCCGGTCGGCGCCATTCCCCCCACCGCTCGGGCGCATTGCCAGCTCCGATATGTGGTCGGCACTGCCGCCGGCAACATCGCCGCGCTCCTGCGAAGCCACCTGGACCGGCTTGGCTTCAGCATGGTCGAGGTCGAGATCGGCGAACAGATGGACGCGACACGCCTGCCGCCCGATGACCCATGGGTCGAATGGGCACTTGACTCGCTGCGGCAGACAACCGGAAAGAAACCGGACCTGCTGCCGAATCTCGGCGGATCAATACCCAATCACGTCTTCATGGATATCCTGGGCATGCCGACGATCTGGATTCCCCACTCGTATAGCGGCTGCTCCCAGCACGCGCCGAATGAGCATCTGCTCGCAAGCGTGGCGCGCGAAGCGCTGCAGATCATGGCTGGCCTCTTCTGGGATCTCGGTGAAAACGGCGCGACGGTTCGAAGTCGACGCCAACGCGCAGGACATCATCAACTGGCATAGGTCCCTTTTTCTCGAGCGAATACTCCTTCCATCTCCAGGACTATCACATGCACACCGCCGCGACTGTGACTGATACCGCTTCAATTGAAACCAGGCGTTCCAGCTTTCACCGGATCATCCTGGCCGCCTCGATCGGCAACGCACTGGAATGGTTCGATATCCTGATCTATGGATTTTTCGCCACCATCATCGCCAAGACATTCTTCCCGGCCTCGAACTCCACCGTGTCGCTTCTGATAACGCTTGGAACGTTTGGTATTTCCTACCTCGTCAGACCGCTCGGCGCACTCGTGCTCGGCTCCTATGCGGACCGGCGCGGCCGCAAGGCATCCATGATGGTGTCGATTGTCATGATGATGCTAGGCACCGCCCTGATAGCCCTGATGCCGGGCTACGCGACGATAGGCATCGCGGCGCCGATTGCGGTCGTGTGCGCGCGCATGGTCCAGGGGTTTTCCGCGGGGGGCGAATTCGGCAGCACCACCGCCTTCATGGTCGAACAGGCACCTGAGCGAAAAGGCTTTATCGCCAGCTTCCAGTTCGCAAGCCAGGGCCTGAGTTACCTGCTCCCGCAGGGTTCGGGGTCATACTGACGAATACGCTCGAAACGGCTGCGCTCGACTCCTGGGGTTGGCGCTTGCCGTTTCTGTTCGGCATCCTGATCGGACCCGTAGGCCTTTATTTGCGCAAGCACGTTCATGAAGGACAAAGTTTCCAGGAAGCGAGATCGGAAGAGCATCCGGTCAGCACGGTGTTTGCCCGTCAGAAGGGCCGCATGCTCCTCGCCATCGGCACGCTGGTGGTGTCGACCGGAACGAGTTACGTCATCCTTTACATTCCAACCTACGCGGTCCGCCAGCTTCATCTTCCCGAAAGTTTCGGTTTCATGGCGGCGATGCTCACCGGTGCCATTCTCACGTTTGTTACACCGTTTGTTGGCCATCTCTCCGACCGTGTCGGACGCGTGCGCTTGATGATGTGGGCCGGCATCGTCTTCACGTTGACCATTTACCCGGTTTTTAAGGTTCTCGGCGAGCACGCCGGCCTTGGCGCACTGATGGCGACGATGGCGTGGGTGGGGCTGCTTAAGGCCGTCTATTTCGGAGCCCTGCCCGCTTTGATGGCGGAGACCTTCCCGATCGAAACGCGGGCTACCGGCATGGCGATCAGCTACAACATTGGGGTGACTATTTTCGGCGGCTTCGCCCCGTTGATTGTGGCGTCGCTGATTCAGGCGACCGGCAGCAAGCTGGCCCCGGCCTATTATCTGATGCTGCTCGGCGTGATCAGCCTGATTGCGTTGTGGCGATGCCGCAAGACGCTGGATCTGCGGTGATGGGTGGTGGTGATGAGTGGGGGCGATGAGCGGCGGCCTTGACCGCATCCTTGAAGGCGTTGCCGGCAGTGAATTTGTCCGTCCTGGCCGCAGCAAACAGCGTGCGGCTGGTTGGCTGCGCCGCTTCGCATGACGGAGCCCGGCACGTCTAGTGTGCGTAGGTTGCCAACACCGCTCTGATCGCCGGGTCATGTATGTTGTTCGGCGTCACGGTTACCACATCGACGAACACCGTTGAGAGAACGGGATGGCCGTGCAAGGCACCGACTAATGCCTCCACGGCGAGATAACCCATGCGGTAAGGGTCCTGCACCACATCGGCATAAATAACGCCGCGTTTGAGTCCAGTCATGAATTCCGGGCGCCAGTCGAATACGACGAGGCGCGGCCGGTCGCCGATCGCCTTGGCTTCCACCACTCGCAAGGCGCCATAGGCAATCGGCTCAGCCGGCGCGAAGACAGCGTCAAGATGACCCGTGTAGCTGTTCAGGGCATTGGCGATCAATCCCTCCGCATCACGCGGCCGGTATCCCACGTAAGAATCGACAACGACATCCCATTGCTCTTTGCGTGCGACGCTAAGGAACCCGTTTTCGCGCTCGCTCGTGGAACGGATGTTCGGGGCGAGCCGCAGCACGGCCACCTTGGCACCCTTTCGCAGGACGGGCAAGAGGCTCTGCGCGGCTATTCTGCCTGCCTCGAAATTGTCGGTAGAAACGGTTGAGAGGGACTTGTAATCGGCGCTTGCCCGGTCGACCAGAACGATTGGGACCGAGATAGAAGCAGTAGAGGCACCCTGCAGCGGCTCCGGTGCCAGGACAATGCCGGCCACGCCTTGCTGCACGAGGTAGTCGATGATATGCCGCTGGAGATTGGGTGTCTCGAGCGACGCCCCGTCAGAAGGGTTCCGCATGAGAAGCTGAACGTGCTGGTCGCTCGCCGCACGTTCAATTCCCCTGATCATTGTCTGATAGAAAACGAGCGACGACCCGGGTAAAACGACACCGATGGTCGTCGACCAGGCGGCCGCAACCGTGCCGACCCACACGCAGAGAACCCCGCAAAACAATAGAATCATGCGCATATTTAACTGACCATCGCTATTGGCTCAGCCGAAAAGGGCTCCGCGCGATCCGAGTCCTTTCTTAACGATACTCTATGAGGCGGTCGTACGATTTATTGTAAGCGTTGTTGTCACGGCTCGATAAATGCGCACTGTCCGGATTTGGTGGAGGCGTCAATGTCCACCGCGGCGTGGCAGATGCTTCGTGATGACGCATCTGCGCGAACAGCAAGCGAATCCGGTTATGCGTTTTTGTCCCACATCGGATTCATGTTGCCAGAGGAGCATCGTCATCCAGTTGGCGGCGAAGGCCGCAAGCCTGTTTGAGCGTGGTGCCGAAGAACAGCCACAGCGCCAGCGATCCGGTAGAGACAGCGCCCAGCACGAGGAACGCGCTCGCGTATCCGAAGTGCTGGGCGAGTACACCGCCCAGCGCCGGACTCAGTGCCGCGCCGACTCCCTGCACCGTCATGACCACGCCTTGTCCGACGTTGACCCGTCCCGTGCCTTGCAACAGCCGCACCACCAGCGCGGGCACTGCGACGCTCTGCAAGCCCGCGCCGACGCCGTCGAGGGCCTGAACCGGCCATACGCCCCACGCGGTGATCAACATGGCGGCCACCAGGCCACGCAGCGGCAGCGCAAGGAAAGTGATCAGAATCACGCCCCAGTACCCAATTCGCTCAATGAGGCGGTTCGCAAAACAGGCGGCGACGACCATCACAAACTGAGCGACCACGACAGTCTGGGCAGTGAAGGCATTAGGATCGCCTTGATGCGCCGCGACGACCGCAAGCCCATAAAGCGGCAGCATCGCCGCATTGCCCAGATGAAAAATCGCGAGCGATGCGGCGAAGAGGAGCAAGGGCCGGCACGTTAACAAGACGCGAAAAGCGCTCGCATGCTCATGCTCGGGGTTCGACTCCCCCGATGTCGGGCCCCCGAGACCGCGCGCGCGGTCGTGATCGATTGCGTCGCGACGGATCAGCAGCGTCGCGATGACAGTCAGGAAGCCGAACACGCCGGCCAGCACGAACACCGCGCTGAATCCGTAGCGCCATCCCAGCCAGCCCGAGAGCGCGGCACCGGCCACGTTGCCCGCGTGATTGGCCACCTGATTGCGGCCGAACTGCCGGTCGAAACCTTTCTCGCGCACGATTCCCAGCGTCACGCCGGCCACCGCCGGACCGAGCGCCGCCCCCGTCACGGCAGTGAAGATCTGTGACGCCGCCACCATCCAGTAACTGTGGGATATCCACAGCGCGAGCGACGCGAGCGTCGTCATTACCCCCGCGACGACGATGATGCCGCGCTTGTGATGCGTGGCGTCCACCAACGCACCTGCCGGAGCAGTCGCAAGCACGCCCGCGATACCACCCAGCGTCATGACCGTGCCGATTGCGTCCGGATGCCAGCCATGCGCCTGAAGAAAGACGCCGAGAAATGGCCCGATACCGGCCTGCACATCGGCCATGAAGAAATTGAGTCCTTCGAGCGCGTACTGAGGGTTCATGGCTCACTCATGGCGTCCGTTCTTGTTGGGTCGAGGCTGCGTGCCGACGATGCCGTGCTCCTGCGAGGCTTCGACGGCATAGGCGTCGGTGCCTGGCGGCGGGTGACGTTAGAGCAATGTGTCTGCATGGCGCGCCACGACTTACGCGCCATGCACGAGGCGCAGCCTTGTCAGGGCGCCTCGGGCGCATCGACGAGTTCGGCGATTTCGTCGACCTCGATCGTGCGCCCGTGCCTCGTCCTGAGGCCGTGCCCCCAGGCGTGAACGTGCACGCCCGGCGTCAGATAATCGGCCAGTTCGGCGGCAGCGTGAGGCGGCATGCGCAATGACGTGCCGTCGTCCAGCAGTGCGCCGCGCAATTCGCCTTTCGGGCCGAAGAGCGAAAGCACCACTTCGCCCGATGCGTCCATCGGTTTGCGTTTTACATCCGGCTTGTGATGCTTCTCGCCTTTGAGATGGGGACCTTCGTCGAGAATCACGACGCCGCTTGCGGTCGTCAGCGAAACGGCGGCGATCATGTCGGCATCGCGTGGCCTGATGCCGCGCACGCGTACGACATCGCCGGGCGTGACGTGACGCACGATCTGTTTCGACAGATGCGGGGGAAAGTGAACCTGACGCGAGCCGACGATGAGGCCGTCGACTTCACCGTGCGGATTCAACAGAAAACGTGTGACTTTGCCGCGCGTTTCCGGAAGGCTCGTAGGGTCGATCCAATGCATGTTCGTTGTCCTTAAAGTTGTGATGGCGCTGCCTCAATGCATCTGCGGCATGGGCGGCATGGGCGCGTTCCGCTCGTAGAGCGGAGTCAGATTGCCCGGCGAGCCGAAGGCGGTCGCCTGAAGCGCGGTGCCGTATTGATTGCGCGTGCCGTAGCCTTGCGCCGATACGGTCGCCCCCGTCCGCACCAGGGCCGCAAACTGTTGAGCCACGGGCGGGGTGAGTTTGATCACCGTGCCGTCGGAGAGGATCACGCCATCGGGTTCGCCGCGCGGTGCGGTCGTAATGTGCGCGACCTGTCCTTGCGCGCTCAGGCGCGAGAGTCCTCCTTCGCGCGCGGCGCGCGGCATCGGCTGTACGCCGCGCATCGGCGGCTCGTCGATCACCTGCCGGCCCGTCTGTGTGTCGGTGATGCGTCGAGCCGCCAGGCCGCCACCTTCCTCACGTCTGCCGCTCACTTCTACGAGGTCACCGCGACGAACTGCCGAAGTCAGTTGCGCGCTCATATGCGGAGGAAAGCGCACGAGGGTACCGTCGTCGGTGATGAAGCCATCGACGTCGCCATCCGGATTCGTGAGGAAACGCACGACGGTGCCGCGCGTGATCGCGACCGAAGCCGCGTCGGCAAGCGCACGCGGCTCTGCGCCTTGCGGCGGCGCAGGCAGCGGCGTTGCGGAGAGGGAAGGCAGCGGAGGATCTGTGCCGACGGCCGGCGGTGTCGGCGTTGCAGCGGATTGTGCTGCGCAGACGGCGTTCGCTGTAAGCAAGGCCGCGAGCACGGCGATTCGCAAGCTGGCATATCGGGTCGATTGCATGATTCACTCCTTTTGCGTAGCGAGGAATTATCTGCAAGGCGTATGCCAATCTGGAAACGCCGGCGGCTCGACGCATTGCGCGACCACGCCGTGTGGAAGTGTCAAAGTACCGGACGGCACATGTCCAATTCCGGACGGTGCGCGCTTCAGACGGAGGCGTCGGACATGCCCAGCGACGCCATGCGCGTGTAGAGCGACTGGCGGCTGATGCCGAGCCGCCGCGCCGCCTCGGCGCGATTGCCGCCCGATGCCGACAGCGCATGAACAATCAGCGCGCGCTCCAGTTGCGCCACCGCTTGCGGCAGCGGAAGCTCGAGCAGCGCCGGGGGAATCGGGTCATCCGCGCTGTCGCGCGTCGCGGACAGAAACGCGAAATCGTCACGCGTGAGCACCTGGGCCGGCGCAAGCGCGCTCGCCCGCTCGATCGCATTGGCCAACTCCCGGACGTTGCCGGGCCAGGCGAAGGTGGCGAGCAGGCGCTGCGCATCGGCTGAAAGATGTTTGCGCGCGGGATCGACCGATGCACTCGCAAGGAAGTGCTCGGCGAGCGGCAGGATATCGGCCACGCGCTCGCGCAGCGGCGGCATATGCAGCGGAATGACGTTGAGACGAAACAGCAGGTCTTGCCGGAACGTCCCGGCCGCGACCATCGAAGCGAGATCGCGATGCGTGGCGGCGACGACACGCACATCGACCGTTACGATCCGGTTCGTGCCGAGCGGAGTGACTTGCCGCTCCTGAAGCACGCGCAGGAGCTTCGCTTGCATGGGAAGCGACATATCGCCGACTTCATCCAGAAAGAGCGTGCCGCCATGCGCTTCCTCGACGCGCCCTCGCCTGTCGCCCTGTGCGCCCGTGAATGCGCCTTTGCCGTGTCCGAAGAGTTCGCTCTCGAGCAGGTCGTCGGGAATGGCGGCGCAGTTCACCGCGACGAAGGGACCGCTCGCGCGCGCCGACGCACGATGCAGCACCCGCGCCGCAATTTCCTTACCGGTCCCCGTTTCACCGGTGATCAGCACGGTCGAACCCCCACCCGCCGCGCGGCCGAGGCGCTTCTGCACCTCACGCATGGTCTCGCTCACGCCGAGCAGCTGCGGCTCATCGGCTCGTGCCTCGTCGGGGAACACGCGTGCGGCGGGCGCGTCGGCCTGGGCCGACAGAATGCGCTTGAGCAGCGCGGCGATCTCGTCCCGTCCGACCGGCTTGGTGAGGTGCTCGAAAGCGCCGAGCCGCATTGCCCCGATGGTGTTGTCGCTTGTCGCGTGCGCGGTGAGCATCACGACCGGTACGCTCTGTAGCCCCGGCGTTTTGCGCAGCGTTTCCAGCACGGCGAGGCCGTCAGCGCCCGGCAAGCGGAAGTCGAGAAAGATGCAGTCGGGCGCGGCACGCCCGCGCAACTGCTCGAACGCGTCATCGCCGGACCGGGCTTCGGACGGCGAGTAGCCGAGGTCCTGCACGGTTTCCGCAAGGCCTTCGCGGAACGCGTCGTCGTCATCGATGATCAGGATGGTCGCCATGGCAAGTCGATCACAAAGCGTGTCACGTTCGAATCTTCCGCAAGGTAGGCGCGCCCACCATGCGCCGACGCAATCTCGCGGACGACGGCAAGACCGAGACCCGATCCCTCGGGACGGCCCGTCACGAAGGGCTCGAAGATCCGCTCGCGCTCGGCCGGCCCCACGCCGGCACCATTATCGATGACTTCGAGCCTGAGCCGTTCACCTCCCTGCGCGACGGCGCAATACGCGCGGACCGTCACGTTCCCGCCTGACGGCGCGTGCCTGAGCGCGTTCACAAGAAGGTTGTCGAGCGCACGTGCCATCTGCGCGGGATCGAAAACGGGCCGCGTCGGATTCTGCGCAACTTCCGCGCCGAGCGTGACATGTCTACTTTCAGCGCGCGATTCGTGCGTATGAACGATATCGTCGAGCCACGCGCGCAGATCGACCTCGCATGGGCGGACCGTCACCGATTGTGTCAGCGCCAGCAGGCTCGTCACTTGCAGCTCGATGCGCGCCACCTGCTCGATGATGGTCCTCAACGCGGCTTCGCGGCGTGCGCCGTCACCCGCCAGCGCGTTCTCGGCCTTGAGCCGCATCGCGCCCGCCGGATTGCGAATCTCATGCGCGATTTGCGCCGCCATCTTCCCCAACGTGCTGAACCGCTCGGCCTCTGCGAGTTGCCGGTTCAGCGCGTTGGCATCGTGCTTGAGTCGCTCCGCACGCTCTCCGTAGCGGTTAAGCGCATCGACGATCTGGTCGAGATCGCGTTCGCCGAAGCGCTCAAGCCGCTTGCCGCGCTCGAATCCACCGTCAGGTGCGAGCGCATGTTCGAGCCGCGCGAGGCTCTGTCGCCATCGCTTGAGCGTCAGCGCCAGAAACAGCGCCATCATGACGATGACGGCGAGCACACCGGCCAGGATGGCGGCGGCGCGCTCGCCGTAGGGTCCAAGCGGCGGTCGGGCGCGCGTCAACGTCCAGGCGAGCAGGTCCGCGTGATGCGGGACCGGACAGGCGACCGCGAGCACGGCGTCCGTCCCGCTCAGCACTGTCTCTGACTGCAACTGCCGGGTACTGAAAGCGCTCTTCAGTGCACGGAGAATAAGTGGCGTCTCGGCTTCAGGAACATCGCGTTTAACGCCGCTGCCTCCATAGGTAGGAAATGCGTACGCAACAAAGCCGCTCGACGCATTCGAAGGCGGTTGACTGGTCCAGAAGCCGCCTTCTACACCGTCGGTCTGGAGCAGCACAAGATCGAGCACCGCGTGCATCAGATCGACGTTGGTTTCGCCGGAGCGCCGCATCGACAGGTCGTAGCGCGATGCAACCGCGGTGCAAGCGGCCGCCGCTTGCTGCCTGGCGGTGACGACGCGCTCGCTCAGCGCCGACGACAACATGAGCCACACGGCAACACTCAGCAAACCGCACAGCACGGCGATGAGAATCCAGAGCGTGAGAAGCTGAGTGGAAAACGAGGGTCTCGGCATTGAAGATCATGAACGAACGGAGACGGCGGAGTGTAAAGCAAGTCTCCTGCCAGGCACACGGCGCATTGGAGTGGAGAGTATGTCACCTGGCGATGACGGGACCGCGTCCTGAGATGACTCCGTGTGCCGCGCTTCATCGTGCGGCAATGTGCTTCGGAAAGCTCATCGCGACGACGAACCCACCGTCGGCAGCGTTGGAAAGCTGCAGCGCGCCGCCGTGATGGCGGACGAGGCGGCGCACGATGGCGAGACCCAGCCCGCTGTGCATGGTGCCACCGCGCGCGGAATCGAGCCGGACGAACGGACGCAGCACCCGGTCGAGGTCCGGCTCGGACACGCCAGGTCCGTGGTCGCGCACGACGAGTTCGTAATACCCGTCATGCGCTCGCGTGACGAGCTCCACGGGCGGCTCGCCGTAGGTCAGCGCGTTCTCGACGAGGTTCGACAGAATGCGGTCTATATCCACGATGGGCAGCATGAAATCCCCCCCGGCGCGCAGATCGAGCGTCACGAGCGCGTCGGTGTCCGCTGCGCCGCTGGGACTCAGTGCGTCGGTGTAATCGCGGCGACAGTAAGCGTCCACGCTCGTCATGGGCGAGCTTTCCGGACTCTCGCGTGCAAAGTCCAGAAACTGCGTGATGACGCGCGACATGGAGTCCGTGTCGCGCAGAAAGCCGTCGCGATCTTCGGGATCGGTCAGCAGGTCTGCGCGCACCTGCATGCGCGTGAGCGGTGTACGCAGGTCGTGCGCGATGCTGGCGAGCATCACGGCGCGCTCCCGCTCGGCGTCGGCCAGTTCGCGGGTCATGTCGTTGAAGTCGCCGATCAGCTCGCGCACCTCACGCGGTCCCCGCTTGCGCACGATGCTTGCGTGGTGCCCGGTTCGGTGCTCGCGCGCGGCGGCGGCGAGGTCGCGCACCGTCCCGTTGAATCGCCATGCAAGTACGACGGCGACTACTATGGCAAACGCCAGTGTCAAGGCAAGGGCTCCCGTGAAGCGGCTCAGCGGCACCTCTGCCTGCGGCAGCACGATACCGCGCATGCTGTCCGCGGGAAGCACCCGCAGCGTCCCCTGGTCGTCCATCGCCACGTGGGTGCCGGGCGGCAGCACGTGCCGCAGTTGCCATTCGATGGGCCCGCCCGTGTCGCCGCGGAAGCGCTGGGCCTCGGCCGCCGGCAGTTGCTTCAGGTCCACGAACGAAATACCGAGGATGTTCGCCACGGACCGCGCGCCTGCGCTGTCCTGCTGGACCATGCTGGCGCCCGCCTCCACGACGCGCGCAATATGGAAGGCGGCGAGGCTCGCGCGGGTTTGCTCAATCAACAGCAGCGACGTGAGGTGAACCAGCACGAGCAGGCTTACCGTGGCGACGACGAGCCGGCCAAACATCGAATCAAGCGGATTCTTCATCGGCCGCGCCGTCCGGAATGAACATATAGCCGACGCCGCGCATGGTTTGCAGCCGTCGGGGATTGGACGGGTCGTCCTCGATCAGGCGGCGCAGGCGCCATACCGGCACGTCGATGCCGCGCTCGGTGACTTCGGCATCCGGGCCGTGCAGCAGCTCAATCAGCCGCGTGCGCGAAAGCGTCTCTCTGGAGTGCAAGGCCAGCACCTCGAGCAGCGCATACTCCCCGCCCGTGAGCTTCACGGGGGTGCCTTCGCATCGCAGCGTGCGGGTTGAAAAATCCAGTTCGAAACGACCGAACCGGCAAGGGGCGCGCTTCTTCTGTACCACCGTGGTTTGCTGCGGACCGTGGCGGCGCAGCACCGCGCGAATCCGCGCGAGCAGCTCCTGCGGCATGAACGGCTTGCCGAGATAGTCGTCCGCCCCGAGTTCCAGCCCCAGCACGCGCTCCACGCCTTCGGCCCGCGCGGTCAGCATGATGACCGGAATCGTGTCGCCGCTCGCGCGCAGCTGCTTGAGCGCGGTGAGGCCGTCTACGCCCGGCATCATGAGGTCCAGCACGATGACGGACGGCCGCTCGCGCTGCAGCCGCCGCGCGAGATTCACAGCGTCGTGCAGAACGGAGAACGCGATGCCGCGCTGCTGGAAAAACTTGCGCAACAGGTCGCGCAGTTCGGCGTCGTCATCGACGAGCAGGACTTGCAGGGCGGCGTCGGACAGGGCGGGTGCTTGCACTTCCATCGTTCGAAGAGAGGTGAGGACGCGGTAATCGTAGCCCAAGGAGAACCCGATTGGCTTTCTGAATATTACTGGGAGTTGCGCTCGCTAACGAAAGCGGCACAACGCTCCGGCCACGGGGATGTTGGGTGCGCCGAAAGCCCGATTCTCTTTCTTCTCTTTCGCCTGTCTTGGCGCGTAACTGGACAGTAAGTTTCCGTAAGCACGAAAACCTCCGCCCTCGGTAGCGTTACGCCTTGCCCAGCACCGGTTCCGCTCTGCTGCTACTGAAGCGTCCGGTGCCGTCCCGTTCTCGCATCGCGCCGTCGCGATGTCCAAACAGGTCAAAGATGAAGACGCCCATCCTTCAGAACCACCCGCACCACCCTATGACGTGCAGGCCGCGCCAGCTGTTTGCTGCACTCTCGATACTCGCCATAGTCGGCATCGCCGGCTGTAACCGGCAAACAGGCGGACCGCCGGGCGGACTGGCCGCGCAAACGGCCCAGGTGGGCGTGCTCACGCTCGCGCCGCAGCACATCGTCGAGACCACCGAACTCTCCGGTCGCCTCTCATCACAGAAGGTCTCGGACGTTCGCCCGCAGGTGAGCGGCATCGTCCTCAAGCGCCTGTTCGTGGAAGGCAGCGACGTCACCGCGGGCCAGGTGCTCTATCAGATCGACCCGGCCACCTATCAGGCCGCCTACAACCAGGCGCGCGGCACGCTCGAAAACGCCCGCGCCACGCTGGCTTCGGCGAAGACGAAGGCGGACCGCTACACGGAACTCGTGAAGATCAACGCCGTGAGCAAGCAGGACTACGACGATGCCGTCGCCGCCGTTCGCGAAAACGCGGCCAGTGTCACGGCCGACGAGGCATCGCTCGAATCGTCGCGCGTGAACCTCGAATACACACGCGTGCGGGCGCCGATTTCAGGGCGCATCGGCGCATCCACTGTGACCGAAGGTGCGCTCGTGACCTCCGATCAGACCACCGCGCTCGCCACCATCCAGGCGTTCGACCGGATGTACCTCGACGTCACACGGCCCAGCAGCGAATGGCTGAAGCTGCGCAAGGCCTTCGCTTCCGGGCGCCTGAAGAAGACGGGCAGCGACAGCGCCGCCGTCACGCTCGTGATGGAAGACGGCACCGAATACGCCCACCCCGGCGCGCTGCAGTTCTCCGGCGTCACGGTGGACGCCACCACGGGTTCGGTCACGCTGCGCAGCACGTTTCCCAACCCCGAACGGGAATTGCTGCCCGGCATGTTCGTGCGCGCCCGCCTCGTAGAAGGCAAGAACGACAACGCGATACTCGTGCCGCAGATGGCGGTCACGCGCGCGTCCGACGGCAAGGCGAGCGTCTACGTGGTGGATGCGGCCGGCAACGCGCAGCAGGTGCAGGTAACAGCCGACAACGCGTTCCGGGACCAATGGATCGTGACCTCGGGTCTGCACGCCGGGGACCGCGTGATCGTGAGCGGTCTGCAGAGCGTGCATGCAGGCGCGCCGGTCAAGGTGGCCGCCGATACGTCGCAGAGGCAGGTGGATGCGGCATCGGGGACATCCGCGACAGACACGGCCTCGACCGTGTCGGCACAACGCTAGGCGGAGAACGGCATGGCAGAGTTCTTCATCAGGCGTCCGATCCTCGCGTGGGTCATGGCCATCGTCATCATGCTGGTGGGTGCGGCGGCGGTCACGAGCCTTCCCGTAGAGCAGTACCCCACCATCGCGCCGCCCTCGGTGCAGATCACGGCCACCTACCCCGGCGCCTCGGCCGATACCATCGCGGCCACCGTCACCCAGGTGATCGAGCAGAAGCTGAGCGGCATCGACAACGTGCTGTACATGTCGTCCACGAGCAGTTCCGCAGGGCAGGCCACCATCACCTTGACGTTCAACCCCGGCACGAATCCCGACATCGCGCAGGTGCAGGTTCAGAACAAAGTGTCGCAGGCCACGCCCACGCTGCCCCAAACGGTGCAGGAGCAAGGCGTTCAGGTGGCGAAGGCGTCGACGAACTTCCTCATGATCGTCGCGCTCTCGTCGCCGGCCGGCACCTGGAACTCGGTGGATCTCGGCAACATCATCGCGAGCCAGATCGAGGACCCGCTCTCGCAGCTCAACGGCGTGGGCGACGTGACGCTGTTCGGCGCGCAGCACGCCATGCGCGTCTGGCTGAATCCGGTGAAGCTGCGCAGCGTCGGCCTCACGGCTTCGGACGTGACCACGGCCATTACGAACCAGAATGTCGAGCTCTCCACGGGCCAGGTGGGCGGCGCGCCTGCCACGGATTCGCAGGCCATCAACGCCACCATCCGCTCGTCCAGCCTGCTCACCACGGCTGATCAGTTCGCCAACATCCTGCTACGCGTGAACAGCGACGGCTCGGGTGTGCTGCTCAAGGACGTGGCGCGCGTCGAGGTGGGCGGCGACAGCTACGAAACCTCGTCTCGCCTCAACGGCAAACCCGCCGCGGCGCTCGCCGTCAAGCTTGCGACCGGCGCGAACGCGCTCGAAGCGGCCAAAGCGGTGCGTGCGAAGCTCGCCGAACTCCAGCCGCAACTGCCGAAGGACGTCGCGATCAGTTATCCGTACGACACCACGCCATTCGTGCGCATTTCGATCGAAGAGGTCGTGAAGACGCTGTTCGAAGCGGTCGTGCTGGTGTTTCTCGTGATGTATCTGTTCCTGCAGAACGTGCGCGCCACGCTGATTCCCACCATCGTGGTGCCGGTCGCGCTGCTGGGCACATTCGGCGTGATGTCGATGATCGGTTTCTCGATCAACGTGCTTTCCATGTTCGCCATGGTGCTCGCCATCGGCCTGCTCGTGGACGATGCGATCGTGGTGGTGGAGAACGTCGAGCGCATCATGAGCGAGGAGAAGCTCGAACCGAAGGAAGCCACGCGCAAGGCGATGGGCCAGATCACGGGCGCGCTGATCGGCGTGACCACGGTGCTCACCGCCGTGTTCATTCCAATGGCGTTCTTCTCGGGCTCGACCGGCGCGATCTACCGGCAGTTCTCCATCACGATCGTGTCCGCGATGCTGCTGTCGGTCGTGCTCGCGCTCACGCTCACGCCGGCCCTGTGCGCCACGCTCCTCAAGCGCGCCGACGTGGAGCACCACGAGAAGCGTGGCTTCTTCGGCTGGTTCAATCGCTGGTTTGCGAAAGGCAACGCGGGCTACAGTTCGTCGCTCGCCCGCGTGGTGGCCCGGCCTGCGCGGTACATGCTGGTCTACGGCGTGATCGCCGGCATCGTGGCGTTGCTCTACGTCACGCTGCCCTCCTCGTTCCTGCCCGACGAGGACCAGGGCTACTTCATCGTATCGATCAGCACGCCAGCGGGCACGCCGGCATCGCGCACGCTGAAGACGGTGCAGGCCGTGGAGCAGTACGTGCTGAAGGACGAGCCGGGCGTGAAGCAGGTAATCGCCATCAACGGCTTCAGCTTCAACGGGCAAGGGCAGAACAACGCCATCGCGTTCGTGAGCCTCAAGGACTGGAGCCAGCGCAGCGCGCGTGACAGCGCGCAGGCCATCATCGCGCGCGCCAACCAGCATTTCGCGGGGAATCGCGATGCGCGCATCTTCGTGCTGAATCCGCCCGCCATTCAGGAACTCGGCACGCAAAGCGGTCTCGACTTCGAGATCGAAGACCGCGGCGGCGCGGGTCACGACAAGCTGCTCGCCGCGCGCAACCAGTTTCTCGGCATGGCGTCGAAGGAACCGACGCTCGCGATGGTCCGCCCTTCCGGCCTTGAAGACACGCCGCAGCTGCAGGTGGACATCGACCGCAAAAAGGCCAATGCGCTGGGGCTGTCCGTGTCCGACGTCAACGACACGCTGCAGACCGCGTTCGGCTCGTCCTACGTGAACAACTACATCGACACGGGACGCGTACAGAAGGTCTATGTGCAGTCCGACGCGCCGTATCGCATGATGCCCACCGACCTGGGCGACTGGTATGTGAAAGCGACCAGCAGTTCGTCGTCCTCATCGTCTACGAGCACGAGCACGAGCACCACAGGCTACGACTCCACGATGGTGCCCTTCTCGTCGTTCGCAAAAAGCCACTGGACGTTCGGGCCGCCGCAGATCGAGCGTTACAACCGGCGGTTGGCCATGGGCATTTCGGCCTCCACGCGGCCCGGTGTGAGCACCGGCGAGGCCATGAACGCGGTCGAGCAGCTCACGCACAAACTGCCGCCCGGCTTCGCTCTGGAATGGACAGGACAATCGTACCAGGAGAAGCAGGCGGGCTCTCAGGCCACGACGCTCTATGCGATCTCGCTCATCGTCGTTTTCCTGTGCCTCGCGGGTCTCTACGAAAGCTGGTCGATTCCGCTCGCGGTGCTGCTCGTCGTGCCGCTCGGCGTGCTCGGTGCGGTGCTTGCCGCGCATGGGCGCGGACTTTCGAACGACATCTACTTCAAGGTGGGACTGCTGGCCACCATCGGGCTTTCCACGAAGAACGCCATTCTGATCGTCGAGTTCGCGAAGGATCTGCAGGCGCAGGGGTACAGCCTCGTGGACGCCGTACTTGAAGCCGCCCACATGCGGCTGCGGCCCATTCTCATGACCTCGCTCGCGTTTGTGTTCGGCGTGCTGCCGCTCGTCATCAGCACGGGTGCCGGCGCCGGTGCACGCCACGCCATCGGCACGGGTGTGACAGGCGGCATGATCGCGGCCACGGTGCTCGCCATCTTCTTCGTACCGGTCTTCTTCGTCGTGGTGCGCAGACTGTTCAAGGAACACGGTCACGCCACGCACTCTGCCAACATCAACGAGGGCAACGCATGAAACGCACACTGATCGCCCTTCTATGTGCGGCCGCACTGGCAGGCTGCACGCTCGACCCGACGTACCAGCGCCCGGCCGCGCCGGTCGACAGCACCTGGTCCGCCGCGCCGGCGCAGCCGAAGGCGGCGCAGACCACCGCGGCGGCGCCGCTGGCTGCCGACCTCGGCTGGCGCGACTTTTTCAAGGACCCGCGCCTGCAAAAACTGATCGAACTCGCGCTTGCGAACAACCGCGACATGCGCGTGGCCGCGCTCAATGTGGCGGAGTACGAAGCGCAGTACCGCATTGCGCGCGCCAACATCGGACCGACCATCAGCGCATCGGGCTCGGTCACGCGCGAACGCGTGGAAGGCTCCACGAGCGCATACAGCTCAAGCAGCGCGAGCGTAGGCCTCACGTCGTGGGAGATCGATTTTTTCGGCCGCCTGCGCAGCCTGAAGCGTCAGGCACTGGAGCAATACCTGGCGACGGACGCGGCGCGCACGAGCACGCAGATCAGCCTGATCGCGACGGTCGCCACCGACTATCTGCAACTGCTCTCCGACGAAGCTTCGTTGCAGATCGCGCAAAACACCGTGGATGCGGACCGGCACACCTACGAGCTCACGGTGAGCATGATGAAGATGGGCAGCGCGTCGCTGCAGGACGTGCGCCAGGCCGAAAGCTCGCTGGCGAGCGCGCGCTCGAGCCTCGCCTCGTACACGCGTGCGGTGGCGCAGGACCGCAACAACCTGGTGGCCGAAATCGGCGCGCCGCTGCCCGACGATCTGCCCCAGTACCCTTCGCTGATGGAAAGCGAAAACACGTTCGCGGACATCGGCGAAGGCGTGCCGTCGGATCTGCTCACGCGCCGACCCGACATCGTCGAAGCCGAGCACACGCTGAAGGCCGCCAACGCCAACATCGGCGCGGCGCGCGCCGCGTTCCTTCCGAAGATCGAACTGACGGCTTCTGCGGGCACCACAAGCGGCAGCCTCTCGAACCTCTTCAAGGCGGGCACCGGCGCGTGGACGTTTGCGCCGTCCATCTCTGTTCCTATCTTCGACTTCGGCTACAACCGCGCCACGCTGGACGTGGCGAAAGTCGAAAAGGACATCGACATCGCCAACTACGAAAAGGCCATCCAGACGGCGTTCAAGGAAGTGTCGAATGCGCTCGCGGGACGCACGACGTACGTCACGCAGGTGATCGCAGACCGTGATTATGTGAACTCCGCGCAGCAGTACTACGACCTCGCGCAGGCACGCTACCACAGCGGCACCGACAGCTTCCTCGCCCTGCTGGACGCGCAACGCACGCTCTACACCGCGCAACAGCAACTGGTCACGGACATGCTCGCCAAACAGTCCAACCTGATCACGCTGTACAAGGTGCTGGGCGGCGGCTGGAGCGAAACCGGCGCGGTGGCGCAGCGGTAGTCAGGCGTGTCACCTGGGGGTCGTTTTTCCGCTGGAAACGGCCCCTCTCGTTCTGTCCACATTTGTCGCCCTTCGCTTTTTCAGAACGACGCGGCGATCTGTGCCTGAAGGATGAGGCTGTTGCGCGTGCGGTTACGTACAGCGGTTTCCGTATATGCGTTAAGCCACCGTGCGCGGGTTCGAGTCATCTGCCAGAAGAGTCCCGGACCGACGCCGAGCACCTGCTCACGGCTGGCCACGGACGTACCGTTGATGCGGTTGTCCGCAAAAAACAGTTTGACAAACTATCTTTAGATATATATCTTACGACACATCTTAAGACACACATGGAGGGACGCATCATGCGTCATCACCACCGCTTTGCCGGGCGGCACGCCGCAGATCGCCCGTTTGACTCCCCCTTCGAGCGCCCCTCGCTCCACGCGCTCTGGCATGTGTTGACCCGTCACCATTCAGCTCGCGACGAAGGCGCGGAAAGCGTCCACCGCTTCTCCGCGCATGCGCTCTGGCACGCAATCGGCCGCCATCATGAGCATCGCGGCGGGCGCGGTCCTTTCGGCGGCGGGCCGGGCGGTTTCGGCGGCGACGGCGACGGCTTTCCCCGCGGCCGCAAATTCAGCTCCGATGACCTGCAACTGCTGCTGCTCTCGCTGATCGACGCGCAACCGAGCCACGGCTACGAGCTCATCAAGGCGCTGCAAACGCGCTCGAACGGCTTCTACAGCCCGAGCCCCGGCATGGTGTACCCGGCGCTGACCTATCTGGAAGAGCTCGGCTACGTCACCGTGCAGCTCGAAGGCAACCGCAAGCGCTATGAACTCGCACAGGCGGGTCGCGAATATCTCGCGGCCAATCGCGAGCGCGTCGAGTTGATGCTGGCGAGGCTCAGCCACATCGCGCGCAAGATGGATTCGGTGCGCCGCGCATTTGCCGGCGAAGAGCCGGCCGACATCAGCGAGGGCGGCTGGCTGCCCGAGCTGAACCAGGCGCGCCGCGCGCTGAAAAATGCGCTGCTGCGCCGTGACAACGCGTCGGCTGAAGAGCAGCGCCGCATCGCCGCGATCCTCATGCGAGCCGCACAGGAAATCGAAGGCGAACAGAATCCAGGCGGTCCTAACGATAAAGAGGCCGCCACCTGAACTGGCCGCTGCCGGCGCTTTGCGCGCCTCACACCAAATCCATACGGCCAACGAACCGACAGGAGTAGCGTCTTCATGCCGACTCAGGAAAATCGACTCGACCTCGCCGTGCAACGCGTGCGGCATCCGCCGAAATTCCGCCTGCTGCAAGTGAGAAAAGTGCAGCCGCTCACACCGCATCTGATCCGCGTGACCTTGACCGGCGAGGACCTGCACGACTTCGTGTCCGCCTCATTCGACGACCACATCAAGGTGTTCTTCCCGGAGCCCGGCGCCGACAAGCCGGTCCTGCCGCAAGCGGGCCCCGAGGGTCCCGTGTTTCCCGAAGGACGCCGACCGGTCGCGCGCGATTTCACGCCGCGCCGCTTCGACCGCGAGGCGCGCGAGCTCGACATCGAATTCGCCATGCACGATGCCGGCCCCGCGGCGACGTGGGCCGCGCAGGCGCAAACCGGCCAGTATCTCGGCATAGGCGGGCCGCGCGGTTCGCTCGTGATCCCCACCGCTTTCGACTGGCACTTGCTGATCGGCGACGACACCGCGTTGCCCGCCATCGCGCGCCGCCTCGAGGAGCTGCCGGCCGGCAAGCGCGTAGCGGCTGTGATCGAGGTAGCCGATCCGTCGGCGCGCATCGAGTTCAAGACGCAGGCGGAGCTGCATCTCGTGTGGAGTTACCGCAGCGAAGGCGGCACGCGCGGCGAGGCCTTGCTGCAAGCGGTCCGCGCAACCTGCCTGCCGCAAGACGGCGAAGGCTATGTGTGGGCCGCGGGCGAATCCGCGACGATTCGCGCCGTTCGCTATCACCTGTGCACGGAACGCGGCGTCGACAAATCGCGCATTCGCGCGGCGAGCTACTGGAAACAGGGCGCCGTGGCCGTGCATGAAACGCTCGACGACTGAGCGCCACGCCCAAAACAACAACAAGGAATCTGCCGATGTATTCACTCGACGCAAACCATGAGCGCCGTCTGCTCTGGCTGCTTGCGCTAACCCAGTTCACCATCATCATGGACTTCATGGTGATGATGCCGCTCGGTCCTCAGATCATGCATTCGTTCGGCATTACGCCTGCCGAGTTTGCAACGGCCGTGTCGGCGTATTCGTGGTGCTCGGGCTTGTCGGGCCTGTTCGCGGCCACCTATATCGACCGCTTCGACAGGCGCCGTCTTCTGCTCGCCATGTATGCGCTCTTCGCGTTGTCGAACCTCGCGTGCGCGCTCGCAAACAGCTTCCACCTGCTGCTCGCCGCGCGCGCGTTCGCGGGCATCACGGGCGGCGTGCTGGCCTCGGTCATCATGGCCATCGTGGCGGACGTGATTCCGGTGCAACGGCGAGGGGCCGCCACCGGCACCATCATGACCGCCTTCTCGCTTGCCGCGATCGCGGGCGTGCCGGCCGGCGTCATGTTGGGCGCGCATTTCGGCTGGGCCGCGCCATTTCTGCTGCTCGTCGCACTGTCGGGCGCGATCTGGCTGGCCGGCTGGCGACTCGTGCCGTCGCTCGCCGGGCATCTGAGCCGGCGTCAGCCGCCGCTCGTGGAAGTGCTGCCGGACTTGATGCGGCTTCTCTGCGACCCACGGCATCTGGCCGCCTTTGCGCTGACTTTCGTGATGATGGTCGCGCACATGCTCGTCATTCCGTTTATCTCGCCAGTACTGGTAGCCAACCACGGCGTCGCGCCCGAGCAGTTGTCGTGGCTGTACATGGCCGGCGGCGCGGCAACGTTCTTCACTTCGCGCCGCGTCGGCAAGCTCGCGGACCGCTTCGGCCCGCGGCGCGTGTTCCGGATCACGGCGCTGCTTGCCTGCCTGCCGGTACTGTTCGTGACGCACTTGCCGGATCTGCCGTTTTACGCGCTGCTGCTGTTCTTTCCCGTCTTCATGGTCCTCATGTCCGCACGGATGGTGCCGATGCAGGCCCTGCTGACCACCGTGCCGCAGCCCGATCGGCGAGGTGCGTTCCTCAGCGCAAACAGCGCGCTGCAGGCATTGGGCACAGGCTGCGGCGCGTGGTTCGGCGGCCTGATGCTCGGTAATGCTTCTGACGGCCGGATTCTCGGATATGGAACCGTCGGCTGGGTCTCGGTGGCGGTCGCGCTTGCCGGCGTTCTATGGATCTCGCGCGTGCGAAGCGCGCAGGCACCGCAAAACCAAGCGCCTGCGCCGGCTATCGTGCACGGCGATGCGGTGGCCGGGGAAGGCTGACCGGGAATGCAATGAGCGGGCGCGGGTTTCGCCCGCCCCTCCCGCCCCGCTTTACTTCCGTTACTTCACTTACTTCACTTCCGCGCCCAGATCCGCCAGCGGATGCGCCTCCCGCTTCCACGGCGAAGTCAGAAAATGCCTGACGCGCTCGGGCCGCACTTCCGCCAGCGTGGCCGGCGCCCAGCGTCCCTTGCGGTCCTTGTCGATCAATTGCGCCCGCACGCCTTCGCAGAAATCGCCCTCTTCGATCGCCCGTTTGACGATGCCCAGTTCCATCCTGAAGCACTCGGCGAGTGTCATCTGGCGGCCGCGCAAGAGCGCCTCGCGCGTCACGTAAAGCATGGTGGGCGAATGGGCCGCGAGTGCATCGCACGTGGACTGCAGCCACTGCCTCGCTTCGCGCGGCGGGTCGCGTTCGAGATCCTGCCGCAACGTCGCCATGATTCTGTCGACGCCGGAACGCCGGTCGAAATGCCGCAACACCCGTTGCGTCAACGGCGCCAACGCGGCGTGCGGCACGATGTTGCACGGCGGCTCGAACACGCCGCGCAATGCGCTCATAAGATCGCCGTCGTGCGACATGCGCCGCAAGCGCTCTTCCGAAGACGCAAGCCAGTCGGCCGGCACGCACAGATCGGCGAGCTGCAGGCGCAACGCGTCGGCGCCCGACAATGTTGCGCCCGTCAGACCGACATACAACTCGAACTCCACGGGCATGACCGAAAGAAAGCGGGTCGCGCCGACGTCCGGCAGGAAGCCGATGCGCGTCTCCGGCATCGCGATCCTGCTGCGCTCGGTCACGATGCGCAGCCGCGCCGCCTGCCCGAGTCCCATGCCGCCGCCCATCGCGATGCCGTCGAGCACCGCGACCACCGGCTTCGGAAAAGTGTGCAGCGCGTAATCCAGCCGGTATTCGTCGACGAAAAACGCGAGCCAGCGGTTATCGCCGTTCGTCGCGAGGCGATGCACCTCGCGCACATCGCCGCCCGCACAAAAGCCCTTGTTTCCAGCACCTTTCAGCACGAGCGCGACAATGCCGTCGTCATGTCGGCAATGCTCGAGCAGTACCGCGAGCTCGCGAATCATCGCGTGGGACAGCGCATTGAGCGCAGCCGGCCGGTTCAGCGTGATGATCGCGACGCGGTTGACCACGCGAAACAGGATCTCGCGTTCTGCTTCGACCGGCGCTTCGGGCATAAACTCGGGCAAGACGCTTTGTAAAGCGCTCATCGTTCGGTCTCCTCATGTTCGGCCCGCGGGGCGCTCGTGGTGTTCTGAGCGTTCGCGGCCTCGCCGTCCTGCATAACCTGCCAGCGCGGCGCGCGTTTTTCGAGGAACGCATTGACGCCTTCGCGCTGATCGGCCCCGTCGAACAGATCGACGAAACGCTCGCGTTCCAGTGCAAGCGCGGCCGAGCGCGGCACGCCGTGACGCGCCTGATGTATCAACGTCTTGCTGAAGCCCACGGCCTGCGGACTCAGCGTCGCGACGCGCGCCGCCATGGCGAGCGCGGCTTCGCGCGCGGCGCCCTTTTCCACCACCTCCTCGACGAGACCGATACGCAGCGCGGTGGCCGCATCTACCCGTTCGCCCGTGAGAATCATGCGTTTCGCCCAGCCTTCGCCGACGAGCCACGGCAGCGTCTGCGTGCCGCAACCGCAGGGCAGGAGGCCGACCGCGGTCTCGGGCAGCGCCATCACCGCGTGCTGTTCGGCAATCCGGATATCACATGCCAGTGCGCATTCGAGCCCGCCGCCCATCGCATAGCCGTTGATCGCGGCGATCACCACGGGCCGCGCGTTCTGCAACGCTTCGAAGGCCGCGCCGAAGCGCGCTGCCGCGACACGTGCGACTTCGCGGTTGCCGTCGGCGAAAGTATTCAGGTCCGCGCCTGCGCTGAAGAACTTCGGACCCTCGCCGGTGACGACGATGGCGCGAACCCGCGCCTCGCCGTTCAGGCGCGAAACCGTCTGCTGCAAGTGCAGCAAGCCTTCCGGCGTAAAGGCATTGGCGGGCGGGCGGCTCAGTGTGAGTTGCGCCACTGCTCCGCCGTGCGCGTAGTCGAGTTCGATCATCGCGCGTCTCCGTTGCCGCTGCCCTGCCCGCGGTCGTCACGATAGAGCTTGATGACTGCGGAAAAGTCCAGACGTCCTGCGCCTTTTGCGCTCATCGTCTGATAGAGCTGCTGGGCGAGCGCTCCGAGGTACACGGGCTGACGCGCGAGCTTCGCGGCGTCCGTGGCGAGTCCCAGATCCTTCAGCATGAGGTCCGTGCCGAAGCCGCCCGTATAACCGCGCGACGCCGGCGCGCCGTCTATCACGCCCGGCATCGGGTTATAGGTGTCCGAGCTCCAGCAGCGCCCCGTCGACGTATTGATGATGCCGCCGAGCACCTTCACGTCGATGCCGAGCGCTTCGCCGAGCGACATGGCTTCGGCCACGCCCGCCATCGTGATGCCGAGCACAAGGTTGTTGCAGATCTTCGCGACCTGGCCCGTGCCCGTGTCGCCGCAATGCACGATGTTCTTCCCCATCGCCGACAGCACCGGCTTCACCTGCTCATATGTGCTCGCGCTGCCGCCCACCATGAAGGTCAGCGTGCCCGCTGCGGCGCCGCCCGTGCCGCCGGACACGGGCGCATCGACAAACGTATTGCCGCGCTGCGAGGCGAGTGCGGCGAACGCTTTGACGCTGGCCGGATCGATCGTGCTCGAATCCACGATGACGACGCCTTTGGGAATGCCGGCCAGCACGCCGTCTTCTGCGGTCAGAACGCTGTGCACATGCGCCGCCGCGGGTAGCATCGTGATCACGCATTCGACATCGCTCGCCGCCGCTTTCGGCGACGCAGCGGCCTTCGCGCCCGCCTCGACGAGCGTCTGCACGGCGTGGGTATTCAGGTCGAAAACGTTGACCGCATGGCCCGCTTTCAGCAGGTTGTGCGCCATCGGCGCGCCCATGTTGCCGAGTCCGATAAAGCCAATCTTCATGATGCCGCCTCCATGGTTGCGGGCTCGTTCAGCGCAGGCTGATGGTCGTGTTCACACCGTCGTTGACTGTGTCGTCGTCGAACCAGCGTGCGGTGACCGTCTTGGTTTGCGTGTAGAACTGCACGACCTGCTTGCCGTACGGGCCCAGGTCGCCGAGCTTCGAACCGCGCGAACCCGTGAAGCTGAAAAACGGCACGGGCACCGGAATCGGAATGTTGATGCCGACCTGGCCGACGTCGATCTCGCTCTGGAATTTGCGCGCCGCCGCGCCGCTTTGCGTGAAGAGCCCGACGCCGTTGCCGAACGGATTGCGATTGACGAGCGCGATCGCGTCGTCGAGCGTCGCGGCATTGAGCACGAGCAGCACCGGCCCGAAAATCTCGGTGCGATAGATCTCCATCTCCGTGCTGACGTCCGTGAAAATCGTCGGACCGATGAAATTGCCTTCCTCGTAGCCCGGCACCTTCACGTCGCGGCCGTCCAGTGCGAGCGTGGCGCCTTCTTTCACGCCCGCTTCGATCAGCCCCAGAATGCGCGCTTTCGCGGCGCGCGAGACAACCGGGCCGATATCCGTGTTCGGCTCGTGGCCCGCGTTGACCTTGAGCGTGCGCGCCTTCGCGACCAGATCGGGCAGCCACTGCTGCGCCGCGCCCACCAGCACGACCACCGACGTCGCCATGCAACGCTGCCCCGCCGCGCCGAAACCGGCGCCCGCGAGCGCATTCAAGGTCTGCTCGCGATTCGCATCGGGCAGCACGACGGCGTGATTCTTCGCGCCCATCATCGACTGCACGCGCTTGCCGTGCTCACTGCCTAAGCGGTATACGTGCGTGCCGACCGCCGTGGAGCCGACGAACGAGATCGCCTTCACCAGTTCATGCGTGCACAGCGCGTCGACCACGTCCTTGCCGCCGTGCACCACGTTCAGCACGCCCTTGGGCACGCCCGCCTCGAGTGCCAGCTCGACCAGTTGCATGGTCGACATCGGGTCCTGCTCGGAAGGCTTCAGCACGAAGGTATTGCCGCAAACAATCGCCATCGGAAACATCCACAGCGGGATCATGGCGGGGAAGTTGAACGGCGTGATGCCCGCGCATACGCCAAGCGGCTGACGCAGCGTGTAGGTATCCACACCGCCCGCGACGTTTTCGGTGAATTCGCCTTGCTGCAAGGTGCCGATCGAGCACGCATGCTCGACCACTTCGAGTCCACGAAACACGTCGCCTTCGGCATCCGCGATCGTCTTGCCCTGCTCGGCGCTCAGCGTCTTCGCAATGCGCGGCATGTGCTCGCGAACCAGCGCCTGGTACTTGAGCATGATGCGCATGCGCGCGCCGATGGGCGTGTCTTTCCACGTGCTGAACGCGGCATGCGCCGAGCGGATCGCTTCGTTGACTTCGTCGGCGGTTGCAAAGGGCACACGCGCCAGCACCTGTTGCGTCGCCGGATTGATAATGTCGCGCCATTCGGTGGTTTTCGATTCGACGAACTCGCCGTTGATCAGCAGCTTCACGGTGTTCGAGGCCATTGCGTTCATGCGGTGAACTCCTGTTGTACCTGAAATGGATCTGTACCGGGCCTCGGCCCGGACAGCGATTCTGGACAAAAATGCACGAGGCGACGCGCGCTAGCGCAGGTCGGGGAAATCTTCTTCCCAGTACTCGTCCGGCAAACGCGCGGGTTCCGCCTGCCGCTCCATTTCGCGTCGCCGCAACTCCACGCGGCGGATCTTGCCCGAGATGGTTTTCGGCAGTTCGCTGAATTGCAGACGGCGAATCCGCTTATACGGTGCGAGTTTTTCGCGCGAGAAGGCGAACACGGCCCGCGCGAGTTCCGGTCCCGCTTCGTAGCCCTGGCGCACGGTGACAAACGCTTTGGGTACCGAAAGGCGCAGCGCGTCGGCGCTCGGCACAACCGCCGCTTCGCCTATGGCCTCGTGCTCGATCAGCACGCTTTCCAGTTCGAAGGGACTCAGCCGGTAGTCCGACGATTTGAAAACGTCGTCGGCGCGGCCCACGTACACGTAATAGCCGTCATCGCGACGCAGGGCGACATCCGAAGTCCGGTAAAAGCCGTTGCGCATGGCCTGCGCGGTTGCCTTCTCGTTGTTCGCATAGCCCGTCATCAGGCCGAGCGGGCGCTCGGTCCCGCCGGGTCCGAGCGGCAACGCGATCTCGCCTTCGGTCACGGGCTGATCGTCGGCGTCGAGCAATTCGATCCGATAGCCCGGCAACGGACGCCCCATCGAACCCGCCACGACCGGCTGCCCCGGCGAGTTGCCGATCTGGCAGGTGGTCTCCGTCTGCCCGAAACCGTCGCGAATCGTGATGCCCCACGCGTGCTTCACGCGCTCGATAATCTCCGGATTCAGCGGCTCGCCCGCGCCGACAATCTCGCGCAGCTTCACCGGATACTCTGCGAGAGGCTCCTGCACGAGCATGCGCCACACGGTGGGCGGTGCGCACAGCGTGGTCACGTTGAAACGCACCAGCACATTCAGCGTGTCCTTGGGCACGAAGCGCGCGAAGTTGAACACGAACACGCAGGCCTGCGCATTCCACGGCGCGAAGAAACAGCTCCACGCGTGCTTCGCCCAGCCCGGCGAGCTGATATTCCAATGGATGTCGTTCGGCTGCAGGCCGATCCAGTACAGCGTCGACAGGTGGCCGACCGGATAGCTTTGATGCGTGTGCTCGACGAGCTTCGGCTTCGAGGTCGTGCCGGAGGTGAAATACAGCAGCAGCGGATCGGTGGCGCGCGTGACGCCCTCGGGCGTGAATTGCGGCGATGCGTCATACGCCGCGGCCACATCGATCCAGCCGTCGCGCGGCGCGCCCACGGAAAGACGCGTCAACGGCACGGCGAGCGAATCGAATTTGGGGAGCTCTGCGCTATCCACCACCGCAAAGTTCGCGCCGCCAATCTGCACGCGGTCGCGCACGTCGTCCGCGGAAAGCTGGGTAGTGGCGGGCAGCACGATGGCGCCGAGCTTCATCGCAGCGAGCATGACGTCCCACAGTTCGACGCGGTTCGGCAGCATCAGCAGCACGCGGTCGCCGCGCTTCACGCCCACGCCGCGCAGAAAGTTGGCCATGCGCGCGGAGCGTTCCGACATCTGCGCGTACGACAGGCGCAAGCCCTCTCCGGCCGGATCGTCGACGATCCACAGCGCCGGGTTGTCGTTGCCGCGCGCGATCGCGTCGAAATAGTCGAGCGCCCAGTTGAACTCGTCCAGCACCGGCCAGGCGAACTCGCGGTACGCGCGGTCATAGTCGGTTCGATGACGCAGCAACAGGTCGCGGGCGTCGAAGAAGGCTTTCGCTGCAGTCATGGTCGTCTCCTGATTGGGCGCGGTGGGATCCGCTCTGGCTCGGGTTGGCTTCGCTTTGCTCTGTCGGCAAGCTATTTTGCGCTCAATCTCGGCTTGCGCAGCGTTCAGACATGACGCGCGATCACCATGCGCTGCACTTCGCTGGTTCCTTCGTAAATCTGCGTAATGCGGGCGTCGCGATAATGGCGCTCCACTGCGTAGTCTTCGAGGTAGCCGTAGCCGCCGTGAATCTGGATCGCGTTGGAGCAGATCTGCTCGGCCGTTTCCGAGGCGAAGAGCTTGGCCTGCGACGCCTCCGACAAACACGGCTCGCCCGCCGAGCGCAGCCGCGCCGCGTGGTGCACCAGCAGGCGCGCGGCGTTCAGGCGCGTGGCCATGTCCGCAAGCATGTTGGCGATGGTCTGGTGGTCTTTTAGCGCCTTGCCGAACTGCATGCGCTCGCTCGCATAGACGCGTGCGGCGTCGAACGCGGCCCGCGCGATGCCGACGGCCTGCGCCGCGATGCCGATGCGCCCGCCTTCCAGATTTGACAGCGCGATGCGCAAGCCCTCGCCCGGTTCGCCGAGCAGGTTGGCTTCGGGGACCGTGCAGTCGTCGAGCGAAATCGGACAGGTGTCCGACGCGCGAATGCCGAGCTTGTGCTCCGGCTTGCCGACGTTGAAGCCCGGCGTATCGGTCGGCACGATAAACGCGGAGAGACCGCGCTTGCCGCGATCCGGATCCGTGACGGCGAACACGATCGCGATGTCGGCACGCGCCCCGTTCGTCACGAACTGCTTGTTGCCGTTCAATATCCACTTGCCGTCGCGCAGCACCGCACGCGTGCGCAGGTTGTTCGCTTCCGAGCCCGCTTGCGGCTCGGTCAGGCAGAATGCGCCGATGCGCCGGCCGGTGGCAAGGTCCTGCAAATAGCGGTCTTTTTGCGCGTCGCTGCCGAAGTTGAGAATCGGTCCGCAGCCGACGGAGTTGTGCACGCTCATCAGGGTCGCGCACGCGGCGCAGCCGGCCGCGATTTCTTCGAGCGCGAGCGCATAGGCCACATAGTCGGTGTACGAACCGCCCCATTGCGTCGGCACGATCATGCCGAGAAAGCCGAGCTCGCCCATTTGCCTCACGACGTCCGCGGGCAGTTGCGCGTCGCGGTCCCACTGCGCGGCGTTAGGCGCGAGGCGCTCGGTCGCGAAATCGCGCGCCGCGTCGCGAATCATGCGTTGTTCTTCGGTGTAGAAGCTGTCCATGAGCGTGCGTCCTGTGCTTGCGTTGGCAGCAAGTGTAGGCAAGCTTCATGGCCGCTTCGATGCTCAGTCCGATCATTGTGCGTGAGCGCGTTTGCCATAGCGCGTGTTCGCACGCCCACCATCAGGACGGACGGTGCTCAGAAGTTGTGGCGGATACCGGCCGTTACGCCCGTCGTCGTGCCTTGCAGACCATTGATCGCGTAGCCCATCAGGAGGCCGCTGTTCATGGCGCCGCAATTGTTGACCGCGGCAAACTGCGTGTAGAGCGCCGTTCGGGTGGACAGCGAGTACACCACGCCTATCGCACCGAGAATCGACGAATTGGCCGAACCGTTGCGATCTGTAGGGTAATACGCGCCGCCGTTGACGTTCAACGCAGGCGTCGCATTCCAGTCGAGGCCAAAGCCGTAGATGTTCGAATTGAACGAGTGCGCAACCTTGAAGTTCACGAACCGCGCTTTGGCGGTAACGTTGGCGAACCGGTAGAGGGCCCCTACCATGCGCCCCGAAAAATCCAGTGTGCTCGGAATCGGCGTGGAAACGGTGCCGCCGCCATTGCCGGAATACAGTGCGGCGTTGATCACGAAGTTGCCAAGCTGGTACCTCAGACTGCCGGAATATTGCCGGCCCGCCTGAAAGTCGCCGGCTTTTCCACCGAACGCAAGCAGTGCGCTGCCTTGAAAGCCCGCAAAAGCTGGGCTCGTGTTGGACATGCCGTTCGAGTTGAAGGCCCCGGTACCCGCCACGTTGTTCGCGTAGTTGAGGAGACCGCTGCCGATCTGCGAAAAGCCGCGCGGATCGGTTTCATATAGCGACAGAAAAAAGGGCGAGTACTGCAGGCCGAGCTTCACCTCACCCCGCTTGCCGGCCAGAGAAATAAAGGCCTGACGCCCGAAGAAATTGCCGTTGGAATTGTTGATCCCGCCACACACCGCTTTCGAGCGTGAAGCGCACTTTCGCACCTCCGCCCAGGTCTTCCACGCCCCTCAGCCCGAATACCGTGGGCGAACTGCCGCCGTCGACCGCCGCCAATTGATGACCGTCGTTGAGAGCCGTCTTCGCATTGAGCGTGCGACTCATGTACAGCAGGCGGGCCGACGCGGCGATCAGGGTGCCGACAATCACATGACCGCTCGTGCCGAGGCGAAAGTCGTTCACTTCGTCGGTCATGTAGCGGAACTCGGCCATCAACGACTTGACGCGCCGCCCAAGCAGCACGCCCAGGTCGGTCGGCATGACCCCGCGGTTCGAGCGCGAAAAAAGCGGCCCGTCGAAATACGATTCGAGCTCCTGAATCGCCCTCATCGCGGCCGGTTGCCTGAGGTTGAGCTCATTGGCCGCGCGTATTCACCAAGCGCGTTTCGAGCACGCGCTCGAAGATCATCAGCTGGTTCAGCTTCAGACGGCGAATCAATGAGTTCTCGCTGATCGGATTGTGCATGACGATGATGGACTGCCTTTTGAAGTTGCACAAGGTACCATGCGATGCCGGGCACGACTCTTTTTTCGTGCATCAGACGACCCACCATGAGGACAACGTTGAGCGCCATTGCCATCACGAGCACGCCGTTAAACGGACGCGATCCGGAGCACCGATGAAAGCGGAAAAAGGCACCATCTCCGTGAGTCTCGTCAACGAAACGTTGGCGCTTGCGAGCGCCCGCGGGCTGGATGCATTGCAGTTCGCCGAAGCCGCGGGCATCGCTGCGCCGATGCTCGCGTCGCCGAAGAGCCGTGTGTCGGCGGCGCAATACGGCGCGCTGTGGGTCGGCATCGCACGCGCGCTCGACGATGAGTTCTTCGGCCAGGACTCGCATCGCATGAAATGCGGCAGCTTCATTGCGATGACGCAGACCGCGCTCACGGCGCGCAACGGCGCCCAGGCGCTCGCGCGGGCGGTCGGTTTCATGCGTCTCGTGCTGGACGACCTTAACGTTCGGATCGAGACGAAGGCGGAGCGCGTGCGTCTTTACTTCGAGGAACGCGAGGGCGCGAAGCCGCCCGCCATGTTTGCGTACGCGACGTATTTCATCGTGGTCTATGGACTGTTGTGCTGGCTGGTCGGGCGCCGCATTCCGCTCCTCGCGGCGCGTTTTCGCTGCGCCGAGCCGCCCGCCGCGCACGAGTACCAGTTGATGTTCTGCGACGACATGGCGTTTAACCAGGCCGAGTCGTATGTGGATCTTGCGCCCGCGTTTCTGGAGTTGCCGGTGATTCAGACCGCCCGCTCGGCGCAGGCCTTTTTGCGCGATGCGCCGGCAAGCTTCATCGTCAAGTTCCGCAATCCCGGCTCGTTTGCCGCGCGCGTGCGCAAGACGCTGCGCGCGGTGCCGATGGCGAGCTGGCCCGCCGCCGACCAGATGGCCGCGCGGCTCAACGTCGCCGAGGCGACCATGCGGCGGCGCCTGAAGCAGGAAGGCCACACTTATCAGTCGATCAAGGACGAGCTGCGGCGCGACATCGCAATCGGCGAGTTGCAGAAGTCGCGCCGCACGATCGCGGATATCGCGGCTTCCGTGGGTTTCGCGGAGCCGAGCGCGTTTCATCGCGCGTTTCGCAAATGGACCGGCATGCGGCCCACCGACTATCGCCCGGCGCGTGCAGATTTCCCGCGGCGAGCGGAATCGGACTAAGCTGTAAGCAGCAGGCCAGTCTTCCTGGAGTGTCGGCCCGCGCCGCCCGGTTTCCGTCGACGGCGCGCGGCGCCCGTTAGCGATGAGCACGTATCCACGTCGCCCGTTCCGGCAGTCTGGCGCGCGCCGGCCGTTGATCCACGGCGGTGCCGCGCGCCGGTTCCTGCGCGGCATGACCGCGTGCGGGATGCTTTTCGCGTTTGCGCTGCTGTTGGCCTCGCAGTGTGCGCCTCGGTTTGCCGCCCGGTTCGCGTCGGGCGAATCTGGTGTGGCTCGGCCGGTTCAACTGGTTCAGGCGGTTCAGGCGGTTCAGGCGGTTCAGGCGGTTCAGGCGGTTCAGGCCGCGACCCTCCCCGCTCCGGCTGCCGGCGGCCAGGCGCCCAACAGCGTCGTGGTGATTCCGGTCAGCGGCGCGATCGGTCCGGCGAGCGCCGACTTCATCGTGCGCAGCCTGCAGCGCGCCGCCGACAGCCACGCGCAGCTCGCGGTCCTGCAATTGGACACACCCGGCGGGCTCGATACGTCGATGCGGCAGATCATCAAGGCGATTCTCGCGTCGCCGGTTCCCGTCGCAACCTTCATCGCCCCGAGCGGCGCGCGGGCGGCAAGCGCCGGCACCTACATCGTTTATGCCAGCCACATAGCGGCGATGGCGCCCGGCACCAATCTCGGCGCAGCCACGCCGATCCAGATGGGCATCGGCGGCGCGGAACCGCCGGGAGGCGGCACGCCGGGGTTGCCGGGCACGGGCACGGGCACTGGCACAGGCAACCGCGCGCCGCAGGCACCGGCGCCGGGCTCCGCCAGCGCCGCGGCGGGTGCCGCGAGCAGCGCCGCCACCGGCGCCAGTGCCAGCCCGGCCACGAGCGCCCCCGCCGCGCTGCCGCTCGACACGCAGTCGACCGAAATGCGCAAGCAGGTTCACGACGCCGCCGCCTACATTCGCGGCCTCGCGCAAATGCGCGGGCGCAACGCCGACTGGGCCGAGCGCGCGGTGCGCGAAGCGGTGAGCCTGACAGCCGCCGACGCGCTCGCGCAGCACGTCGTCGATCTGAATGCGCGCGACGTACCCGACCTGTTGCGCCAGCTCGACGGCCGCACGGTCGCAACGAGCGCGGGCAACGTCAGGCTGGCCACGGCCCATGCGCCCGTCGTGACCCTCGAGGCCGACTGGCGCAGCCGCTTTCTCGCGGTCATCACCGACCCGAACGTCGCGCTGATGCTGCTGATGCTCGGCATGTACGGCCTCTTCTTCGAATTTGCCAACCCGGGCTTCGTGCTGCCGGGCGTGGTCGGCGCGATCAGCCTGCTGATGGGGCTTTTCGCCATGCAGATGCTGCCTGTCAACTATGTCGGCCTCGGCCTGATCTTTCTCGGCATCGCGTTTCTGATCGGCGAGGCGTTTCTGCCGACTTTCGGCTCGCTCGGCTTCGGCGGCATTGTCGCGTTCGTGATCGGCGCGTTGATGCTGATCGACACCGACGTGCCGGGCTACGGCATTCCGCTGCCGATGATCGCCGCCGTGGTCGTGTTCAGCGTGCTGTTCGTGCTCGGCGTGTCGAGGCTCGCGCTGCGCGCGCGGCGCCGGCCGGTGGTGACCGGTTCCGAGGGGCTGATCGGCAGTGTCGGCGTGGTGCTCGACAACGGTCTGGTGGCCGCGGCAGCCGGTCCGGCGACCAGCGGGCCGGCCGGCTGGGCGCAGATCAACGGCGAGCGCTGGCAGGTGTCGAGCGGCGTTCCGGTCGCCGCGGGCGAGCCGGTGCGCGTGATCGCGCGGCAGGGGCTCACGCTGACGGTGGAGCCCGTCGCCGCCGCCGGGGCGCGGCGGCAGCAACCCTCTCTGGGAGGAAAGTCCTCATGATTGGTTTCACATTCGGGTTCAGCAGCCTTCTCATTCTGCTGGTGGCGGCGCTGATCGCTTCGTCGATACGGATTTTTCGCGAGTACGAACGCGGCGTCGTGTTCATGCTGGGGCGCTTCTGGAAGGTGAAGGGCCCCGGGCTCGTGCTGATTATTCCGGTCGTGCAGCAGGTGGTGCGCATCGATTTGCGCACCGTCGTGTTCGACGTACCGCCGCAGGACGTGATCACGCGCGACAACGTGTCGGTCAAGGTCAACGCCGTCGTGTATTTCCGGGTGGTCGACCCGGAAAAGGCGGTGATCCAGGTGGCGCGCTACTTCGAGGCGACCAGCCAGCTCTCGCAGACCACGTTGCGCGCGGTCCTCGGCAAGCACGAGCTGGACGAACTGCTCGCCGACCGCGAGCAGCTGAACGCCGACATCCAGAAAGTGCTCGACGCGCAGACCGATGCGTGGGGCATCAAGGTGGCCATCGTCGAGATCAAGCATGTGGACATCAACGAAACCATGATCCGCGCGATTGCCCGCCAGGCCGAAGCGGAACGCGAACGGCGCGCCAAGGTGATTCACGCCGAAGGCGAGCTGCAGGCGTCGCAGCAACTGCTGCAGGCGGCGCAGACGCTCGCGCGCGAACCGCAGGCCATGCAGTTGCGCTATCTGCAAACCTTGACGACGATCGCCGCCGACAAGAATTCCACCATTGTGTTTCCGCTGCCGGTCGATCTGCTGAATGCCGTGGTGGATCGGCTCGCCAAACCGCCGGTGTCTTGAAGCGGGCGCGCACGACATCGTAAATTCGCTTGCGGCTGCGCGCGAGGCGCTGGCAAGGTATCATCTCGCCCCTACGACGAGAGACCCCGCCATATGGATTCCCTGCAACGCTATTTCGGACTCGACGCGGCCGGCACCACTCTGCGTACGGAAGTGCTCGCCGGCCTGACCACCTTTCTGACGATGGCCTACATCATCTTCGTGAACCCGGCGATTCTGGGCGACGCGGGGATGCCGAAAGACGCGGTGTTCGTCGCCACCTGCCTCGTGGCGGCGCTGGCCTCGCTGATCATGGGCCTCTACGCGAATTACCCGATCGCGCTCGCGCCCGGCATGGGACTGAACGCGTATTTCGCGTACACCGTGGTCAAGGGCATGGGGTTCACCTGGCAGGCTGCGCTCGGCGCGGTATTCATCTCCGGTTGCCTCTTTCTCGTCGTCACGCTGTTCCGGGTGCGCGAGGTGATCGTCAAGGGCATTCCGCACTCCATCCGCATTGCCATTACCGGCGGCATCGGCCTCTTTCTCGCGATCATTTCGCTGAAGACGGCGGGCGTCGTGGTCGGTAATCCGGCCACGCTCGTCACGCTCGGCGACCTGCACAACCCGCATGTGGTGCTCGCGATCATCGGCTTTTTCGCCATCGTGACGCTCGACTATCTGCGCGTGCGGGGCGCGATCCTGATCGGTATCGTAGGCGTGACGGTGCTGAGCTTCTTCTTCGGCGGCAATCAGTTCCACGGCGTCGTCTCCGCGCCGCCGTCCATCGCGCCGACGCTGCTCCAGCTCGACATTCGCGGCGCGCTGTCCACCGGCGTGCTGAATGTGATCCTGGTGTTCTTCCTCGTCGAACTGTTCGATGCAACGGGCACGCTGATGGGCGTCGCCAATCGCGCGGGCCTGCTCGTGGAAGGCAAGATGCATCGGCTGAACCGCGCGCTGCTCGCGGACAGCACCGCGATTCTGGCGGGGTCGATGCTCGGCACGTCGTCGACGACTGCCTATATCGAGAGCGCGTCGGGCGTCCAGGCAGGCGGGCGCACCGGCGTGACGGCGATCACGGTGGCCGTGCTGTTCCTCGCCGCGTTGTTCTTCGCGCCGCTCGCAGGCGTCGTGCCGGGCTACGCGACGGCGCCGGCGCTGCTCTACGTGTCGTGCCTGATGCTGCGCGAAATGCTGGACCTGCCGTGGGACGACGCAACCGAAGTCGTGCCGGCCGCGCTGACCGCCCTGCTGATGCCGTTCACCTACTCCATCGCCAATGGCGTGGCGTTCGGCTTCATCTCGTATGCAGGACTCAAGCTGCTGACGGGCCGCGCGCGCCAGGTGAAGCTCGTCGTGTGGATCATCGCGGCGGTTTTCCTGTTCCGCTATTTCTATCTCGGCAGCGAATAATCCTGCACCGGGCGGGCGTGCCGATGTGCTCAGGCATCAGGCGCGCCAGTTCGCCTCGTAAAACCGCACATAGCCGCTGCGCAGCATCACGCACTGCGCGCTCGTCTCCGAGAGGAGGCGCCGCGTGGCGGCTTCAATGCGCTCGCGGTGCGTGTGGAATGCGCCGACCATGTCTTCGAGGCGCGGCGAGGCGGCGCCGAAGTGATCTTCGAGTGCTTCCGCGGTGATCATGCACTCCACCCTCTGCCCATCGACCAGCGCCGGAAACGCCAGGGTGAGTTCGCGACCTGAATATTCAGGGCTTTCATTCGGGAAAAGGATCTGCATGGGAGTCACCTGGAAGTTAGGCACTGCGCACGATTCGCATGGGTAATGCGCACGCCGGTTACATCTGATCGCGCCTCCAGCCTCTTCCTCCTTGTCCTATGCGGGCGACGCGGGCTCGTCATCCACGGCGCGCGAGCGTGGTTCGCGCCTCGCGAGGATGATTTGATTCACTTTAGACGAGTTCAGGCGCGGCGCAAGTTTTCCTTTTTATGAGCCTCACGCCGGTGCGGGTTAGGAGTGGATGCCAGAAAATCGTGCATCTGCTTGCTCGTGCGTCCGCCGGGTGCGCATTCGCGCATGGCGCCTGACGCAAGCCGGCACGACCTGTGCGGCGTGCGTCCGCACGCCGCGGTGTTTTCCGTGCCGCGCGCGGGGCCTTAGCTCCTGTAATATCGGTGTTCGGCCGCACGCGCGCATGCTGCACTGCGGCATGAAACGGCGGGCAACGTACCCGCCGCCTCGCTCATCCGGAGACATGCCTTGAGCCATCGCCTCGCCACGCCGCCTCACATCGGTCGGACCCATGTCATCGCGCAAGCCCACGCGCGTTCGCTCGAACTCGGGCTGCGCGCGTCCGAAGTGCCGGACTTTAATCCGCTGCGACGGCCTGCGCTGCGCGAGCTCGTGGACCGCAATCAGTCGCTTTACACGCACGCGCTGCCGGTCATGGAAACGCTGCATGCGCAGATCGTCGACACGCAAAGCATGGTGCTGCTCACCGACAGTCAGGGCGTGATCCTGCATAGTCTCGGCGACAGCGACTTCGTCGAGAAGGCGAACCGCGTCGCGCTGTGCCCGGGCGTGTCGTGGGCCGAGGCCGATCGCGGCACCAATGCCATCGGCACGGCGCTTGTCGACGGGCAGCCGACCGTGGTCCACGCCGACGAACACTTCCTGCACGCGAACCGCATTCTCACGTGCTCGTGCGCGCCGATTGCGGATCCGTTCGGGCGCACCATCGGCGCGCTCGACGTGAGCGGCGACACCCGCGGCTTTCACAAGCACACGCTCGCGCTCGTGCGGATGTCGGCGCAAATGATCGAAAATCATCTGTTCTCCAATCAATTCGCCGATGCCGTCCGCGTGCATTTTCACGCCCGCGCGGAGTTCATCGGCACGCTGTTCGAGGGGCTCGCCGCGTTCGCCGCCGACGGCACGTTCCTGTCGGCGAATCGCAGCGCGTTGTTCCAGTTCGGACAGCCGCTGGCGGCGCTGGAGGCGCAGCCGTTCGAGGCGCTCTTCGGCGTCGCGTTCGCCCATGTCTTGCAGCGGATCACGCGCGCGCCCGGCGAAAACGTCGTGCTGACCTTGCCAAGCGGCGTGCGGGTGGTCGCGCGCGGCGAATATTCGGCGCAGCGTTATGTGGGGCCGGCAGCGGAGGTTGCAGATGTCGCGACGGCGCGCATGCCCGCCTCGAACGCCGTGCGTCAGGCGCCGCGTATTGGCGGCGAGGAGCCGCTTGCCACCCTGCAAACGCTCGACACCGGCGACGCCCAGGTCGCCGCGATTCTGCGGCGCGTCGCCAAGGTGCGCGGCCGCGACATTCCGATCCTGATACTCGGCAAAACGGGCACCGGCAAGGAATGGCTCGCGCGCGCCATCCATCATGATTCGCCGCGGCGCGCGGCGCCTTTCGTCGCGTTGAATTGCGCGTCGCTGCCGGACACGCTGATCGAGGCCGAGTTGTTCGGTTACGAAGACGGCGCGTTCACCGGCGCCAAAAAACGCGGCAGCGTCGGCAAGATCGTGCAGGCCGACGGCGGCACGCTGTTCCTCGACGAAATCGGCGACATGCCGCTCGCGCAGCAGGTGCGGCTCATGCGGGTGCTGCAGGAGCGCACGGTGGTGCCGCTCGGCGGCACGCGTGCGATTCCGGTGGATCTGCGGATCGTCTGCGCGACGCACCGCAACCTGCGCGCGATGATCGACGAGGGCACCTTCCGCGAAGACCTGTATTACCGCATCAACGGGTTGGTGGTGACGTTGCCGGCGCTGCGCGAGCGCACGGATCTCGCCGCGCTGGTCACGCGCATGCTGGAAATTCAACGCGAGGGCGAAGGCTTGCCGCGCCGCGTGTCGCCGCAAGTGCTGGAGCGCTTCATGCAATCGCGCTGGCCGGGCAATCTGCGGCAACTGGCCAACGTGCTGCGCACCGCGAGCATCATGGCCGAGGGCGCGGATCAGATCGAGCTCGACGATCTGCCGGAAGATTTCCTGCACGATTGCGCCGATGCCGCAGTGAACGGGAGCGCGTCCGTCACGCTCGCCGGCGGAGAAGACCAGAAAGGCGCTGCGTTGGACCCGCAGGCGCCCACGCCGTCGCGCATGGAAGACTGGCAGGCGACGTTGATCGCGCAGACGCTCGCGCGGCTCGACGGCAATGTGTCGGCGGCGGCACGCGAACTGGGACTCGCGCGCAACACGGTGTACCGTTATTTGCGACGCGGCGGCACGACTCACTGACGCATGCACCGCGCAATCGCCGGTACCAGGCGGCGCGAGGCGACGCGAGCGTGTAAAGTGCGACGAGCCCCGTCACGCATTCACACGATGTCCGATTCAGACCGTCCGCCTCTTGTTCGCATCGAGCCGCTTGGCCGCAGCTTCGAGGCCCCCGACTCGCTCACCCTTCTCGAAGCCGCCGGTTTCGCCGATCTGCGTTTGCCGCGCTCGTGCCGCAACGGCACGTGCCGCACGTGCATCTGCAAAATGACGGCGGGACAGGTGCGCTACACCATCGAGTGGCCGGGCCTGAGCCGCGAGGAAAAGCAGGAAGGCTATATCCTGCCGTGCGTGGCCATTGCGCAAACCGACGTGGTGATCGAAGCGCCCGACGCCATCGCACTGCCGGTGCGCGAAACCGGCTGAGCGCCTCGAACCGATTTCAGTCCATCTGCGCAAAGCGCGGCATTGTCACGCCTTCATGCTCGATCGGCTCGAAAAACACCGAGGCCGGGCGCGTCCAGATGGTGCCGTTGCTCGCCTTGTAGACGATCATCGTGACAGACGGGTCGGACTCGAGCGTCGCCTCGCAGATCAGTTCGTAAATGCCGCCTTTGTAGTGGCGATAGCGCGTGATGGTCGTCATCGAATTCTCCCGGCGCGGGCGGTACCGCCGCTCACGCGCCTTCCTTCATCTGTTTGAGGATCTTGTAGACGGTGGCGCGGCCCATGGTCAGCACAGCGGCCACGTAGTTCGCCGAGCTGCGGCCGCGAAACGCGCCTTGCGCATGCAGCGCCTCGACGATTTCGCGCTTGTGCTCGCGCGTGAGCGCGTTGATGCCGATTTGCCGCTCGCGCAGCCACGTGTGCAGATACGTGTTGATGCGGTCCTGCCAGTCATCGCGGAACAGGTCTTCGGCCGGCGCATCGGTCAGATTGCCGCCTTTAATGAAGAGATCGAGCGTGGCGCGCACGTCTTCGAAGACCGCGATATTGAAGTTGATGCACAGCATGCCGGCCGGCTTGCCGGTGTCGTCGAACAGAATGTTGCTCACGCAACGCATGCGGCGGCCGTCCCAATTGAGCTTCTCGTAGGGACCGATGGTGCGCCCGCGCGCCGCGTAGTGCACCTCGTCGAGCACCGAGGGGCCGCCCACTTCGAGCTTCGACAGATTGTTCACGAGATACGCGATGGTCTGGTCGCGCAGATCGTGAATCACGACTTCGGCGCACGGATAGAAAAGCGCCGCAATGCCGTCGGCGACGGGAGCGTAGCGTTCGAGCAGCAGGTCTTTCACGGGGGACGCGGTTGTCTGGCGCATGGAAGAATGACGGACGGTGTTCGGGGCGCGTTTTAAGGGCGATGCCCGGCTTGAGGACCGGCAGCGCATTCCTGCGTTGCCTCGCGCGGCAACTCGCCATTGTAGCCACCCGGCCGGGCGATCTGGGCGCCCGGGGAACTTTTTGCTATCCAATCAGCCCTATTTAGTGCATCATATTGGAATAGTCGTATTCCGCATTGGCAGCACTGGCAGTCTCTACCGGCATCTCCGCAGCATCCCCGACTGTTCGACCGCCGCCCGTCGGCGATCCCGTCACTCCGGCAATGCGCCGCCTGCATTAGCCGTCGCGAGTTGTGTAGCTGAGCTGTTCAGCTGAGTTTCAGCTTTCACGCGCCCGGTGTCCACGCGACATCAGCGTGTTTCTTCTCCATCGAATCCGCGACTTTGCGCGGCGCGCTCAAGCCCTTTCCCTCGGGCCTGTGCCAACTTTTTCCATGGCGGCGCGCCTTGTGGTGCTGCGCTGCCCGGCCTGCCGTGCCGCGCATGACACGCGTGACACGCCGGCCACGTCATACAGGACATGTGCTTATGAATTCAGCAGTCAAGACCTACAAGGGTTACGAGATTCACCCGCTCGTTTATCCGCGCCGTCCCACGAACGGCCAAACAAGCCGCAATGCGGACGCCGGCTACGACGCGTCGGTGCGTATCTGCCGCGTGGGCGCGAATCCGGCGGCCGACGGCCGCGTGTTCCGCCTGCAGTATCTGTTTCCGTTCGACGGCACGGGCAAGGCGCGCATCGCGTGCATGGCTCACGCCGAGCAATTGATCGACGGCCGCGTGGACGGCCAGTCGGTCGCCGATCTCTGAGCGGCGCTCACGGCGTCTGAGCCGTTGCCGCACACGGCGGGCGTGACCAGCGCCTGCCGCCCGCAACCGTATCTGCTGCCGCGCCGCCTGCCAGGCGTCGCGCACCCCCTATCCCATCGACCAGGAGTTATGCATGGCGAAAGAAGAACTGCTTGAACTTGACGGTATCGTCGACGAAGTCCTTCCGGACAGCCGTTACCGCGTGACGCTCGACAACGGCGTCGTGGTTGGCGCTTACGCGTCCGGACGCATGCGCAAGAACCACATTCGTATTCTCGCGGGCGACCGCGTGACGCTGGAACTGTCGGTCTACGACCTGACCAAAGGCCGGATCAACTTCCGTCACAAGGACGAACGCGCAGGCGGCGGCGCCGCTCGCCCCGGTTCGCAGATGCGCCGCCGTTAAGGCGCGATTGCCCGCGGGCCGCGCGGGCTGTTCGCGCGCGGGCTTCCTCGTGGATTCTCCGCGTGGCGTTTGCCGCGGCCCTGCAGTCATGTCGTACGCGAAGCCCTGAGCGCGCCTTCTGCGCCTGGGTTCCGACCGAACCCAAAAGGCGCGCTTCGGCTCGGCTTCGTTTGAGCCGCCGCGACAACATCGTTACGACGATTGTGGCGGTGCCTCACCATACCGTCTCTCCTACCGCTCCGGGCGCTGATCCGCGCTCTCAGCTGCGCCTCACGCGCCCTTCTGCTTCTCTCCCTGGCACCGCCCGGCATGCGCCGCTTCGGTGCATGGCCCGCGCATGCCCTTTTGCGGTGCGCCGCCTTTCGCCGACAATCCGGCGCAAGCGCCCGGTTTCCTTGCTCACAGGGCCTCGGCGGCCGTTGGCACTGGAGTTGCTTTAACGGTGTTCAGCCGTCGATTCCCACTTGCCCATGCTGCGTGTTCTCCTCGTCACCGACACCGATAAGCCGATAGGCGACCTGCGTGACGCGCTCGCCCGCCTCGGTTACGAGATGCTGGCGAGCACCGCGACGCCGCACGCGCTGCACAGCACCGTTCAGAGCGAGCGGCCGGACGTCATTATCATCGATACGGATTCGCCCTCGCGCGATACGCTGGAGCAGCTCGCGGTGATGAACGCCACCGCGCCGCGGCCCGTCCTGATGTTCAGCCACGACGCCAATCAGCAACTGATCCGCGACGCCGTCGGCGCGGGCGTGACCGCCTATCTCGTCGAAGGACTCGAAACCGGACGGCTCGCGCCGATTCTCGAAGTCGCGCTCGCCCGCTTCGCGCAGGAATCGCAGCTGCGCGAGCGCCTCGCACAGGTCGAGAACGAACTCGCCGAGCGCAAGCTGATCGACCGCGCCAAACGCCTGCTGATGGATCAGCAGAAACTCACCGAGCACGCCGCCTACGCCATGCTGCGCAAACGCGCGATGAACCAGGGCGTCAAGCTCGCCGAGGTCGCGCGCGCGGTCGTCGCGGCGGCTGAACAGCCCAAGTGAAGCCTGTCCATGAACTCTGCCAGCCACCCCGCTTCCTCGTCCGCTTCGCTTGCATCCGGGCCGCTCGAGAAAACGCATCTGCGGCTCGGCTTCGTCGCGCTCACCGACGCCGCGCCGCTCGTCGCCGCCAAGCTGCTCGAATTCGGCCACGCGCACGGACTCACGCTCGAACTGTCGCGCCAGCCTTCCTGGGCCGCCGTGCGCGACAAGCTGATTTCCGGCGATCTCGACGCGGCGCATACGCTGTACGGCCTCGTCTACGGCGTGCAATTGGGCCTCGGCGGTCCGCAAACGGACATGGCCGTGCTGATGGTGCTCAACCGCAACGGCCAGGCGGTCACGCTGTCCAACCGTCTCGCGGACGCCCTCGCCGAACACGGCACGTTGCGGCAAGCACTCGCCGCGCTCGGCCGCAAGCCGGTGTTCGCGCAGACTTTTCCGACCGGCACGCACGCGATGTGGCTGTACTACTGGCTCGCCGCGCAAGCCGTGCACCCGTTGCGCGATATCGAAAGCGTGGTGATTCCGCCGCCGCAGATGGTCGCGGCGCTCGCCGAAGACCGGCTCGACGGCCTTTGCGTCGGCGAACCGTGGAATGCGATGGCCGAGGCGAAGGGCGTCGGCCGAACGGTCGCGTATACGAGCGAAGTGTGGCCCGATCATCCGGAGAAAGTGCTTGCGTGCCGCCGCGACTTTGTGAGCGCGCATCCGAATACCGCGCGGGCGCTCGTGCAGACGATGCTCGAAGCATGCCGCTGGCTCGACGGCGCCGGCCACCGCAATGAAATCGCGCGCTGGCTCGCGCGGCCCGAGTACATCGGCATAGACGAAGCGCTGATCGCAGCGCGCTTTGGCGACGCGATTCCCGCAACGGTGCCGTGCGGTTTGCCCGTGCGTTTCTTCGACGACGGCGCTGTGAACTACCCGTGCCCATTCGAGGGCGCCTGGTTCCTGACGCAATTCGAGCGCTGGGGCATGATCGACGCGCGCGGCGATTACGCGCAGATCGCCGGACAGATCAATCAGACGCGGCTCTATCGCGAGGCGGCCGCCCACGTGAAGGTCGCCGTGCCGGCGGACGAACCCGCACAAACGTTCATGGACGGCACGAGATGGCCGAGCGCCATGTCCGCGGCCGATTTCGCGCAACACTTTTCGATTCGCAAATAAAGACCCGACGCGCGGCCTGCGTCACAGCGCTGCTTGCGGGGGCGCGGGCGTGGGAAAGCGCACGCTCACCACGAGGCCGCCGCCGACGGCATCGCCCAGTTCGACGCGCGCCGCGTGAACCCGCGCAATCTCGCGCACGATCGACAAGCCGAGGCCGCTGCCTTCCACGGCCTGTGTCGCTTCGCTGCGATAGAAGCGCTCGAACACCGCGTCGCGTTCGCTCGCGGCAATGCCCGGCCCATTGTCGATCACCTGAAGCAAGGGCTCGCCGTCCTCGCACGCCACGCGCACGGTGATGACCGCGCCGTCGCCGGAATAGCGGATCGCGTTGTCGATCAGATTGCCCACCAGTTCCGCGAGCAGATCGGACTGCCCCGTTACGTCCACGCGCGCGTCCTGCTCGAAGCCGAGGTCGATGCCGCGCGAGCGCGCTACCGGCGACCAGTCGAGCGTCACGCTGCGCGCAACCTTGTGCAAGGGCACGGCGGCATGCTTCACGGTGTAACCGCTGTCCGCATCGAGCCGCGACAGCGACAGCAACTGCTGCACGATCCGCACGGCCTGCTGCACCGCGCGGTTCAGGCGCCGCAAATGAACGCCCTGGCGCCGGGGTGCCGTGCCGTTCTCGTCGACGCCGTCCAGATCGCGCAGGGCCAGTTCGGACTCGGCCTGAATCACCGCAAGCGGCGTTTTCAACTGATGCGCGGCGTCGTTGAAGAAGCGCCGCCGCGATAGCTGCATTTTCCGCGTACGGCCAATGTACTGGTTGATCGAATCGACGAGCGGCGCCACCTCGCTCGGCAAGCCGACGGTATCGAGCGGCGTCGGGTCGTCTTCGGCGCGCGCGGCGACTTTCGCCGACAGGCGATTGAGCGGCCGCAAGCCGCGTGCGACGCCGAGCCACACAATGCCGAGCGCGAGCAGCACGAGCAGGCCTTCCTGTTGCAGCGATCCGGTGAGAATCTCGCGCGCGAGCGCCTGGCGCGGCTCGATCGTCTCGCCCACGCGCACCAGCACCACGCGGGTTTGCGCCGTGGGCACGTCGTGCACCGGCAGCCTCAACATCGCAATGCGCAGCGGACGGCCGCGAAACACGTCGTCATAAAACTGCACGCTGTAGGGCTCGGCCGGCGCCTTCTTCGTTTCGGGCAGATCGGGATAACCGGTCACCACGCGGCCGTATTCCTCGCGAATCTGATAGTAGATGTTGCCGCCGCCGTTCGACTCGAACATTTCCAGCGCGAGGTAAGGCAGGTCGACCTCGATGCGCCCGTCGCGCAAACGCACGCCGTCGCGGATCGAGCGCAATGAAAATTCGAGTGTGCGGTCGAATGCCGCGTGCGCCGCGTTCATCGCGCGTTGATAGGTGAGCCAGGCATCGAGCGCGAGCAGCAACAGAAGCGGCAGCAGCAGCCACAGCGCGACCCGCACGCGCAGATTCGAGCGCGTCATGGCGTGCGGGCTTCGAGCAGATAGCCGAGCCCGCGCAGCGTGACAATGCCGACCGAGCTGCGCTCGAGTTTCTTGCGCAGACGGTGCACGTAAATTTCGATGGCGTCCGCATTCACCGATTCGTCGAGCCCGAAGATTTTCTCCGACAGCGTCTCCTTGTTGATCGCGCGGCCGTTGCGCAGCATCAGCACTTCGAGCACCGAACGCTCGCGCGGCGTGAGCGCGAGCGGCTCGCCGTCGAGCGTGAAGCCGCGATCCACGCTGTCGTAAATCAGCGTGCCGCATTGGGCAAGCGACGCCTCCTGCCCGTGTCCGCGGCGCAGCAGCGCGCGCGCCCGCGCCTCCAGCTCAGTGAGCGCGAAGGGCTTGGCGAGATAGTCGTCGGCGCCGAGATCGAGGCCGCGCACGCGTTCTTCCACCGAGCCGTGCGCGGTCAGCATCAGCACGGGCACCGCGTTGCGGCGCGCGCGCAGGCGGCGCAGCACCTCCAGCCCGTCGAGCTTCGGCAAGCCGATGTCGAGAATCACGAGCGCGTAGTCCTGCGTGCGCAGCACGTGGTCGGCAGATTCGCCGTCATGCATGCAATCGACGGTGAGTTTTGCACTTGTCAGCGCGTCGGTCAGCGAGCGGGAAAGAATCGGATTGTCTTCGACGAGCAGCACACGCATGAACAGAATCCCAGGGAAATCCATGAGGCGAATTCGTCCATTGTGACGCATTTCCCTAGCAAATTGAAAGCATTCAGAAAGCGCGCCTCTCTTACTATTCGCCTTCACAAAACCAACATGATGTTTTCTGGAGGAAGACGTGCACATCTCTCTGAAGCTTCTCGCCGGCACTGTCGCGCTCGCCGCAAATGCAGCATGGGCGGCCTTTCCGGCCGGTTATCCGGGCGACTACCAGGCCACCGTCGACGGGGCGAAAAAGGAAGGCAAGCTGATCGTCTACTCGGTCACGGACACCGCCCTCGTGCGCCCGCTCATCAAGGACTTTGAAAGCCTGTACGGCATCAAGGTCGAGTACAACGACATGAACAGCACCGAGCTGTACAACCGCTATATCAGCGAAAACGCAGCGAGCAGCACGAGCGCCGATGTGTTGTGGAGCTCGGCTATGGACCTGCAGGTGAAGCTCGTCAACGACGGCCTGATGGCGAGCTACGAGTCGCCGGAGGCCAAACAGTTGCCGCAGTGGGCGCAGTACCAGAAGCAGGCCTACGGCACGACCTATGAACCGCTCGCGATCGTCTACAACAAGCGTCTCGTGCCCGCGGGCGAAGTGCCGCAAACGCGCGCCGACCTCATCAAGCTGCTGCAGGCCAAACCGGATCAGTTCAAAGGCAAGGTCACGACTTACGACATCGAGAAGTCCGGCGTCGGCTTCAACTATCTGACGCAGGACGCGCGCGTGAACCCGCAGGTCACGTGGGATCTCGTCAAGGCGATGGGCGCGACCGGCCCGAAACTGCAGTCGAGCACCGGCGCGATGATGGAGCGCATTTCGTCGGGCGAGAACCTGATCGGCTACAACATTCTCGGCTCCTACGCGCTCACCAAGGCGAGGAAAGATCCGTCCATCGGTTATGTCTATCCTAAGGACTACACACTGGTAGTGAGCCGCCTCGTCACCATTTCGAAGAAGGCAAAGAGCCCGAACGCCGCGAAGCTGTGGGTCGACTACCTGCTGTCACAGCGCGGCCAGACCTTGCTCGCGAATCAGGCGAGCCTTTTCTCGATCCGCTCGGACGTGGAAGGCGAAACGTCCATGGCCGGTCTCACGAAGCAGCTCGGCGATTCGTTGAAGCCCATTCCAATCGGCTCGGGCCTGCTGGTTTATCTCGACCAGTCAAAGCGCCTCGAATTCCTCAAGCAATGGCAACAGTCGATCAAGCGCTAGACGCGTCTCGTCCGAGATAGAGGCTCACGCCTGATTCGCGCGTTCGCGCCGCCCGCGCGCGAACGTCTCCGCTTTCCGTTGAACACACCTGTCGATATGCGGCTTTCAGCGCCGCAGGGGGACACTCATGCTTTTCACTAGCGCAACCGGGCCTCGCGACGCCGCGCCGCTCGCGGCAGACAGCGGCTCCATCGGCACGTTGCCGCACGGCCGTCTGCAACCGCTGGCGGGGCTGCTGCGCTGGCTCGTCGTCGCGGTGCTGACCGTGGCGGTGGCGCTGCCGCTCGGCTTCATCCTGTTCCAGAGCGTGCTCAATGCGCCGTTCTTCGACGCCAACCGCACGCTCGGCCTCGCCGGCTTCGAATTCATTTTCAGCGACCCGGACTTCTGGTCCGCGCTGAAGAACTCATTCGTGATCGCGGGCGGCATGCTGTTCATTTCCATTCCGCTCGGCGGCATTCTCGCGTTCCTGATGGTGCGCACCGACCTGCCCGGCCGCCGCTGGCTGGAGCCGCTGCTGCTCACGCCCGTGTTCGTTTCGCCGATGGTGCTCGCATTCGGCTACGTCGTCGCGGCCGGCCCGGTCGGCTTCTATTCGGTCTGGTGGAAGGCGCTGTTCGGCAGCGCCGACGCGCCGTGGACCGTGTACTCGATTCTCGCGATCACGGTGATCGTCGGCCTCACGCATGTGCCGCACGTGTATCTGTATTCGTCGGCGGCGCTGCGCAATCTCGGCTCCGATGTCGAGGAAGCCGCGCGCGTCGCGGGCGCGCGCCCGTTTCGCGTGGCATTCGACGTGAGCCTGCCGATGACTCTGCCCGCGCTGCTTTTCGCAGGCGTGCTGGTGTTCTTCCTCGGCTTCGAGGTGTTCGGTCTGCCGCTCGTACTCGGCGACCCCGAAGGGCACCTCGTGCTCGCCACCTATCTGTACAAGCTCACCAACAAGCTCGGCGTGCCGTCGTATCACCTGATGGCCGCGGTCGCCGTGTGCATCGTCGCGATTACGTTTCCGCTCGTGCTGCTGCAGCGCCGGCTGCTCAAGCGCGCAAACCGCTTCGTCACCGTCAAGGGCAAGGCGGGACGTCAGACCGTGCTGCCGCTCGGCGCATGGCGCTGGGTCGCGCTCGCGATCGTCGCCGTGTGGCTGCTGTTGACTGTGTTCGTGCCGCTTTCCGGCATCACGCTGCGCGCGTTCGTCACCAACTGGGGCGAAGGCGTGCGTCTTGCCGACGTGCTCACACTCGCCAACTTCACCGAACTGTTCGAGCAGGACAACCTCGTGCGCGCGATGCTCAACACGCTCGGCATCGGCGTGATCGGCGGCGCGCTCGCGGTGGGCTTCTATTCGCTCGTGGCGTTCGCCGGTCATCGCCGCAACGACTGGGCGACGCGTCTGCTCGACTACCTCGTGCTGCTGCCGCGCGCGGTGCCGGGCCTGCTCGCGGGTCTCGCGTTCCTGTGGATCTTTCTCTTCGTGCCGGGCGTGAAGGAACTCAAGAACTCGATGTGGAGCATCTGTATCGCCTACACCGTCGTGTGGCTCGCCTACGGCATGCGTCTGATTCAAAGCGCGCTGCTGCAAGTCGGCCCCGAACTCGAAGAAGCCGGGCGCAGCGTGGGCGGCACGCGGGCGCGCGTGAGTCTCGACGTGACGCTGCCGCTCGTGCGCTTCGGACTGCTTGCGGCGTGGCTGCTGATCTTCATGATCTTCGAGCGCGAATATTCGACCGCCGTTTATCTGCTCTCGCCCGGCACTGAGGTGATCGGCGCGCTGCTCGTCTCGCTGTGGGCGACGGGCGCGGTCGATCAGGTCGCGGCGCTTTCTGTCATCAACATCGCGATGGTCGGCGCCGGACTCGGCGTGGCCCTGCGCTTCGGAGTGAAACTGCATGGATAAGCTCTCGGTCGACAACCTCTTTCTGAGCTATGGCGACAACCCGATTCTCAAGGGCGTGTCGTTCGAACTGAACCCCGGCGAGGTGGTGTGCCTGCTCGGCGCGTCGGGCAGCGGCAAGACGACGCTGCTGCGCGCGGTGGCCGGTCTCGAACAGCCTTCGTCGGGCCGCATCGAACTGGACGGCAAGGCATTCTTCGACGGCGCGGCGCACGTCGATCTGCCGGTCGAGCAGCGCTCGCTCGGGCTCGTGTTCCAGTCATACGCGCTGTGGCCGCATCGCACTGTGGCGGATAACGTCGGCTATGGGTTGAAGCTGCGGCGCGTGTCGGCGGCGGAGCAGAAAAAGCGTGTGCAAAGCGCGCTCGATCAGTTGGGACTCGGCCACCTGGCCGCGCGCTATCCGTATCAACTTTCGGGCGGCCAGCAGCAACGTGTGGCGATTGCACGCGCGCTCGTCTACAACCCGCCGGTGATTCTGCTCGACGAACCGCTTTCGAATCTCGACGCCAAGCTACGCGAGGAAGCGCGCGCGTGGCTGCGCGAGCTGATCGTGTCGCTCGGGCTGTCGGCGCTTTGCGTGACGCATGACCAGACCGAGGCGATGGCGATGTCCGACCGCATTCTGCTGCTGCGCAACGGCCGCATCGAACAGGAAGGCACGCCCGCGGAACTGTACGGCGCGCCGCGCTCGCTCTACACCGCCGAGTTCATGGGCAGCAATAACCGCATCGACGCACGGGTGGCCGCCGTCGCCGGCGAGCGCGTGACGCTCGCCGGCGACGGCTGGCAACTGCAGGCGCAAGCGCGCGAGGGGCTCACGGCCGGCCAACAGGCGCAAGCCGTGATCCGCCTCGAGCGCGTGCAGGTCGCCGATGGTCCGGGCGCGAACCGCCTGGAAGCGGACTTGATTACGTCGATGTATCTCGGCGACCGCTGGGAGTACCTGTTTCATTGCGGCGAGCTGCGTCTGCGCGCATTCGGCAATGTGCCGCGCGCAGCCGGGCGCCACTGGATCGAGTTTCCGGCGAACGATTGCTGGGCGTTCGCTCAGGCGAGCTGACACGTCCCGCACTGCGCAGCTCCGCCGCGGCCCTTTGCCCTCTCACCCACCGAAGTAAAAAAAGCACCTACAGGAGACTGTTGATGAAGTTGAGCATCAAGAAAACGACCCTCGGCGTGACCTGCGCCGGCCTCGCCGGTTTCGCCGGTCTCACGACAGGCGCGCATGCGCAGTCGAGCGTGACCTTGTACGGCATCGTCGATGCGGGCGTCGAATATGTGAACCATGCAGGCGCGGGCGGCAGCGCCACGCGTCTCGTGTCCGGCGGCAAGAACACGTCGCGTTGGGGTCTGCGCGGCGTCGAGGATCTGGGCGGCGGATTGAAGGCCGTGTTCCAGCTGGAAAGCGGCATCAATATCGCAAACGGCCAGTTCGACGACGGCCCTGGTGCGATCTTCGACCGGCGCGCAACCCTCGGCCTGAAAAACCGCTTCGGGCAAATCACGCTGGGCCGCAATTTCACCACCACCTACGACTACATGCTGCCGTTCGACCCGATGGGTTACGCACCGAACTACTCGTGGGCGACCTCGTCCACCGCGACGGGCAGCCGCAAGGACGGACTGTTTTCGCGTTCCGCCAATGCCGTGCGCTACGACGGTACCTTCTCCGGCTTTAAATTCGGCGCGATGTACGGCTTCGGCAACGTGCCCGGCAGCATGAAATCCAGCTCGAAGTACGACTTCGGCCTCGGCTACGAAGCCGGCCCGTTCGCCGCCGTGGTGACCTTCGACCGGCAGAACGGCGCGAACGACAGCGTCACGCCCGCCGACACGACCAACTACATCCAGGGCATTCATGCGGGCCTCAGCTACGACTTCGGCGCGGTGAAGGCGATGGCCGGTTACCGCAACTACCGGCGCTCCTTCCACGCCGCCACGCCGACGCTGCGCAGCGACATGTACTGGATCGGCGGCCAATACGACGTGACGCCGTTCATCTCGCTGTTCGGCGCCGTCTATCACCAGGACATCAAGGACGCGAGCGACGCCGACCCGACGCTCATTTCGCTGCGCGGCCAGTACGCGCTCTCCAAGCGCACCGTGCTGTACCTGGCGGGCGGCTATGCAATGGCGAAGCACGGCAATGCCGTCAGCCTGTCGCGCGATCTGACCGGCGCGGCCGACACGCAAACGGGCGTGACCGCCGGCATTCAGCACCGCTTCTGAACAGGCTTCGTGTGTGCCTCGTGAAGGCCGTCACGTAGGCAAAAAAGCGCGAGGCGCGCGGGCGGTGCATGGCCCAGCGCGCCTCGCGTGCTCTTTCGTCGGCGCCGCGCGTGAATGCGCGGCGCCCGGTGGCAATCAGAAGTTGAAGTTGTCGATGTTGCTGGCGTCGAAGGTGGTCGGCGGTCCGAGAATGATCTCGCCTTGCGCGCCGATGGTGCGCTTGCCGAGCTTGCCCGCATCGAACGATTCGCCCTCCTTACCGCTGATCGTGCCCGACGCGAGCGCCGCCGCCGCGTAGCCGGCGAGATAGCCCAACTGATTCGGATCCCACAGCTGGAATGCCTTCACCGTGCCGTTCTTGACGAATGCGCGCATCTGGTTCGGCGTGCCAAGACCGGTCACGGCCACCTTGCCCTTGCTCGACGACGTCGAGATATAACGCGCCGCCGCCGCAATGCCGACCGTGGTCGGCGCGACGATCGCCTTCAGGTTCGGATACGCCTGCAACAAGCCCTGCGTCTCGACGAACGATTTCTGGTCGTCGTCGTTGCCGTAGGCGATCTTGACGAGCTTGATTTTCGAATACTCGGGCTTCTTCAATTCCTCCTGCATCCATTTGATCCAGGTGTTCTGGTTGGTCGCGTTCGGCGTGGCGGACAGCACCGCGAATTCGCCTTCGCCGCCCATCAGCTTCGAAACCAGCTGAATCTGGCCGCGGCCGATGCCCTCCGCGTTCGCCTGATTGACGAATAGCTGCCGGCCCTCGGGCGCCGTGTCCGAATCGAACGTGACGACCTTGATGCCTTGCGACATCGCTTTCTTCAGATACGGGACGACCGCATTCGCGTCGTTGGCCGCGATCACGATGGCGTCCTGCCGCTGCGTAATCAGCGTGTTGATGTATTGCACCTGCGACGACGCACCCGCGTCCGACGGACCCACCACTTTGCCCGTGCCGCCGAATTCCTTGATTGCGGCAAGGCCGCCGTCGTCGGCGATCACTTCATACGGATTGTTGATCTGCTTGGGCACGAACGCGATCTTCAGGCCGTTTTTCAGGCCCGCAGCGGGCGCCGCGTAACTGATCGCGAGCAGCGCAATGCAAAGTGCCGCCGCGCCGGTGTGACGTAGGGGTTTGAACATGAAGTGTCTCCTGCTTGTTGTTGGACGGATGAGGTCCGGGTTTGTGGTCACGCTAAATCACGTCATGAAGATGCAGCCGACTTCGCGATGAAACGCCGGTCGCGCGCCGCCCGCCAACGGGCAACCAGGTTCGGTATCAGCACGGATGCAAGCAGCAGCACGCCGGTGACGATGGTGAGCGTTTCGCTCGATACGTCGTCGAGCGTCAAGGCGTTTTTCAGCACGCCGATAATCAGCAGCGACAGCAGCACGCCGATCATCGAGCCGCGTCCGCCGAAAATGCTCACGCCGCCGAACAGCACCGCCGCAATCACCGACAACTCGAAACCCTCGCCGTTATCGCCGCGCGCGCTCGTGAAGCGTAGCGTGTAGATGACGCCGGCCAGCGCGCTCATCAAACCGGACAGCACGAAAAGACGCAGCCTGATCTTCGCGACCTCGATGCCGGAAAACGCGGCGGCGGTCGGATTCGCGCCGATCGCGTAGAGGCTGCGGCCAAACGCGGTGGATTGCAGCAGCACGGTGAACAGCACCGCGCCGGCTATGACGATCGCGAAAGGCAGCGGAATAAAGGTCGCGCCGAGCGTGTCCATGCCGAATGCGGTGTACGCGGGCGGAAAATCGGCGACGGCCTGATCGCCGAGCAGCACATAAGCGAGGCCGCGAAACAGCGCGAGCGTGCCGATCGTAACCGCGAGCGACGGCAGATTCAGCTTGACGATCACGAGACCGTTGAGAAGCCCCGCCGCCGCGCCCGCGATCAGCACGAGCGCGATCACGACCGGCATCGGCAAGCCCAAATGCCACAGCACGCCCATCAACGCACTGGATGCGCCGAGCACCGAAGCCACCGACAAGTCGATCTCGGCCGCGACGATGACGAGCGTCATCGGCAAGGCCATCAAGGCGATCTCAGTGAGATCGGCCAACACGTTGCTCAGATTCGCGCCCGTGAGAAACACCGGCGAGAGCACGCGGCCGAGTGCAAGCGAGAGGAACAGCACGACTACCAGCAGCGCTTCCCACTGCAGCGGTGTTTCGCGTTTGCGCGTGAGCAGCGCGGAATCGGGTTTAGCCATGATCGCGTTTCCTCATCATGCGTTTGGCGACGGAGCGGGCGAGCAAAGTGTCGGCGGTAATGGCGGCGACGATCAACGCGCCCTCGATCGCCTGCTCCCAGAACGGTGAAACGTGCAGCACGACGAGCGCAATGCTGATCACGCCGAGCACCAGTGCGCCGAGCGTGGCGCCGAGTATCGTGCCCACGCCACCCGTGATCGCGACGCTGCCCACCACGGCCGCCGCCACGACCTGCAATTCGATGCCCTTCGCCGTGCTCGCGTCCACGGTGCCGAAGCGCGCGAGCCACAATGCGCCCGCAAAGCCGGCAATCGCGCCGGACAGCAGAAAGCCCGCCATCACGCGCCGCTCGACATTCACGCCTGCCAGACGCGCGGCCTCGGGATTCGAGCCGATCGCATAGTGCTCGCGACCGCCGCGAAACTGCTTCAGATAGATGGCGAGCGCGAGCAGCACGACGACGGCGATCAGCGCGAGTGTCGGGATGCCGAAGAATGTGCCGGTGGCAAGGCGCGAAAATGCATCGGGCAAACTGGTTGCGTTGATCTGTCCGCCGTGCACCCACGCGTAATCCGCACCGCGGAAAATGTAGAGGGTCGAAAGTGTCGCGACCAGCGAGGGCACGCGGCCCACCGCCACCAGCAGTGCGTTGATGCCGCCCGCCACGAGACCGATAGCGAGCCCCGCTGCCAGCGCGACGATCACCGGCATCTGGGGAAACGCGACGTACAGGCTGCCTACCGCGTAGGCGCTGATGCCGACCGTGGAGCCGATCGACAGGTCGATATGACGCATCAGGATCACCACGGTCATGCCTGCGGTGAGCAGACTGATGATCGATACATTCAGCAGCACGTCGCGCAGATTCTGCAGATTCAGGAACTGCGGCCTCGCGAGCGCGGTGCCTGCAATCAGCAGAATCAGCACGATGAAAAGCGTCGTCTCGCGGCTCTTCGCGAGAGTCGCGGCGAAGCCGGCCGGCGAACTCGCAGCGCGCTTTGCCGGCGGCGGCGCCTGCACGGGCGCGGGGTGGGTCGAAGAATGACGCATCATGCTGCACATCCCAACGGTGGAATGGGTTGTCCGAGCGCAGCGGCCATGATGCGTTCCTCGTCCGCCTCGGCGCGCGCAATGTCGGCACTGATACGGCCTTCGTGCATCACGAGCACGCGGTCGGCCATGCCGAGCACTTCGGGCAATTCGCTCGATATCATCAGCACCGCCATGCCCTCGCGCACCAGTTCGGCGAGCGCGCTGTACACCTCGGCTTTGGCGCCGACGTCGATGCCGCGCGTGGGTTCGTCGATGATCAGCACTTTGGGGCCTGTCGCCAGCCATTTGCCCAGCACGACCTTCTGCTGATTGCCGCCGGAGAGTGTGCCCACCGGCGCATTCGGGTCGCCTGCTTTCAGACGCAGGCGCGTGCCCCACCTGTTCGCGAGCGCGGTCTCGCTGCGCGCGGTGATGAGGCCATGTTTGACGAGCCGGCCGAGCACCGTCATCGATGCATTGCGCGCGATGCTGAGCTCCAGCGCGAGTCCCTGCTGGCGCCTGTCTTCCGGCACGAGCGCGAGTCCCGCGCGTACCGCGGCGGCGGGACTGCCTGCGGACAGACGCTGGCCGCCGATCATGATTTCGCCGGCATCGAGCGGGTCGATACCGAAGATCGCACGCGCCACTTCGCTGCGGCCCGCGCCCACGAGACCCGCGAGCGCGACGATTTCGCCCGCGCGGACATCGAACGAAATGTCCTTGAACACGCCTACACGCGTCAGGCCGCGAACCGAGAGCCGCACTTCGCCGGGCGGCCGCTCCGCTTTCGGATAGAACGTCTCCAGATCGCGGCCGACCATTTTTGCCACGATGGCCTCCGTGGTCAGATCGGCGGTCAGGCCGTCGAACACTTTCGCGCCGTCGCGCATGATCGTGACGCGCTGCGTCAGCGCAAAGACTTCGTCGAGCCGGTGCGTGATGAAGAGAATCGCCACGTCGCGCTCGCGCAGCTTGCGCACGATCGCAAAGAGCCGCTCGACTTCGGGCAGCGACAACGCGGCGGTCGGTTCGTCCATGATCAGCACGTTCGCATTCAGCGAGAGCGCCTTCGCGATTTCGATCACCTGCTGATCCGCAATCGACAAACCGCGCACCAGTTGATCCGCGCGCAGATCCACGCCGAGCGAGGCGAGCAGGCCGTCCACCTCGCGGCGCATCGCGTCGTATTGAATGCGGCCGATGCGGTCCACGGGCTGCCTGCCCATGAAGATGTTCTCCGCAATCGAGAGGTCGAAGAACAGCGTCGGTTCCTGGTAGATGACCGCGAGCCCGGCATCGCGCGCTTCGGCAGGCGTCGCAAAGCGGCGCGCCACGCCGTCGACGACGAGTTCGCCGCTATCCGGCTGATGCACGCCCGCGAGAATCTTCACGAGCGTGGATTTTCCCGCGCCGTTCTCGCCGAGCAGCGCATGCACTTCGCCGGGCCACAGCGCGAGATCGCCGTCGGACAGTGCGCGCACGCGCCCGAACGATTTGCTCGCATGCCGCAATTCAAGCCTCGGCTGAGCGGTTGAGGGTGGCTGCACTGCGTGTCTCCTTCTCATGCGTGGTGGGCGTCTGCGTTTTTTCGGCTTGCCTGGTGCTCACGGTCTGCGTCAGATGCGATAGAAGCGCTCCGCGTTGCGGCAAAAGAGCGCCTCTTTTTCCGCAACGCTCGCGCCTTCGATAATCGCCGCATACGCATGCCACAAATCCGCGTAGGAGCCGAACAAACGGTCCACGGGAAAGTTCGAGGCAAACATCGCGCGCTCGACACCGAACGCATCGATCGTTTCGAGCACATAGGGCCGCAAGCTCTCCACCGTCCAGTGATGATCGAACATCGCAAGTCCGCTGATCTTCACGTAGACGTTCCTGCAAGCGGCGAGCATGCGCAGCCCGTCGCGCCATGCGCGATAACCGGCCACGCTGTCGCGGTCCACGAACATGCCCGCATGATTGAGTGCGAAGAGCGTGTCCGCATGCGCGCGTGCAAGCGCCGCCGCTTCTTCCATTTGCGACGGATAGATCTGCAGATCGAACGACAGGTCGTGACGGCGCAGCAATGCAAAATTTTCGCGCCACTGCGGCTCGCGCATGTAGTGGCGGCCCACGTAATCGAACAGCTTGTTCTCGTGCACATTGAGAATCTGGCGGATGCCACGTGTGTTCGGAAACGCCGCATGCGCTTCGAGCCATGCAGGCGCGGTCGACGCAGACAGATCGACCGCGGCGACAATGGCGTTCGGCATGCCGCGCGATTCGGCGCGATCCACAATGGACTGCAGCCAGCGCGTTTCCTCGACGGGGTCCGCGGGATCGTGATTCGCCTCCACGTGCACGAGTTTCTTCACGTCGATGCCGCCCGCTTCGCCGAGCAGGTCATCGAGCAGATAGTCGTGCTTGAGATCGCGCGCGTCGCCGACGAACGACACGCCCGGGTTGTCGAGCCACGGATAGCGATGCGTTTTCAGATCCCACAAGTGGATATGCGAATCGACAACCTGCATGCAGTGCCTCCGTCGTTTCAAGCGTGCGAAGCGTGACAATCGGTTAGTTGAGCGAACTCAGCCGGAACACCTGTTCGAGCGGTTGTTGAAGCGGCGTGTGATCCGCGGCGGTGTGCATGATGTCGGCCATGTAATCCCACCATTTGCGCATGACGTCGAGTTCAGGGAGCGCGGCCATCGTGTGATGTGTAGTGCGCGTGAGCACGGCGAACAGGTGGTCGGTGCCGGGATCGAAGAAGATGCGGTACTCGCGCACGCCCGCGTTGTGCAACGCATCAACCAGTTCCGGCCAGATTTGCGCATGACGGCGCTCGTATTCCTCGCGCATGCCGGGGTTGAGCACCATCCGGAAAACGATTGTCTCCATTGCGGCTGTCTCGTCGTTATGGCGCTTTCGCGGCGAAGCGCCTGCAAAGACTATAATTCCTGCGTCGATAGCATCTCAATCCGTGTTTGGGATTGGGCGATCCACAAACCGAATCGCACCGGCACCATGAGCCCACTCTCAGCAACCGTCGCACTCGTCAATCGGCTCAAGTTCAAACACCTCGCGCTGCTCGTCGCGCTCGACGACGCACGCAATCTCCATCAGGCCGCCGAAGCCGTCAACGTGGCGCAGCCGAGCGCGAGCCGCATGCTTGGCGACATCGAGGAAGCGTTCGGCTTTCTGCTGTTCGAGCGCAACGCGCGCGGCATGACGCCCACGCCGCTTGGCGTCGTCACGCTGGCCTATGCACGACGAGCACTCGCCGAACTCACGCGTTTCGCCGAAGACCTGGAGGTCAAGCGCCGCGGCGGTCACGGTCAATTGACGGTCGGCGCGATCATGGGCGCCGCGCCCGATCTGCTGGCCATGGCCGTCGCGGCGCTGAAGACGGATAGTCCGCTGCTGAACGTGCGCATACTCGGCGAAACCAGCGACCAGGTGGTGCAATTGCTGCATCGCCGCGAAGTCGATCTCGCGCTTGGGCGCCTGACCAGTCCCTTGCAGCATAACGATTTCAGTTTCGAGCCGCTTGCGCGCGAGACCTTGCTGCTCGTGGTGCGCTCGGTGCATCCGCTCGCGAGCCGCGCGCGCATCACGTTGCGCGAACTGATCGACTGGCCATGGGTGGCGCAGCCCGTGACCAGCCCGGCGCGTGTGCTGTTCGAGGAAGAGCTCGCGCGCGCGGGGCTCGCTACGCCGGTGAATCTCACCGAATGCGCGTCGATCTTCGCGACGCTGCAGTTGCTCGAGAACTACGACGCGGTGGCGATGCTGCCGGAGTCGGTGGTGCGCGATCACGTGCGCGGCAAGCTGCTCGTCGCCCTGCCGCTCGAAATCGGCAAGAGCCTTGCGGGTTTCGGCATTCTCACGCGCAAGGAAGAACCCCTCGGGGAGCCGGCGCTGCGCTTCATCGAACTGCTGCGCGGTTTCTCGCGGCGTCTCGCGCGCGACGACGCCGCGTCCCGCGAAGCCGCGAACACTTCCGCGCCGGTTAGCTGAAGTCGGCATCGCGCGTCATTGCAGATTGACGAACAGGCCACCGTCCACGAGCAACGCGGCGCCCGTCACATATCGCGCACGGTCGGACGCGAGAAACACCACGCATTCGGCCACATCTTCGGGGCGGCCGAGGCGCCCGAGCGGAATGCGCTTTTCGAAGTAGGCTTTCTTCGCTTCGTCGGCGAGATCTTCGGCGTTCAGGTCCGTCGCGATCGTGCCCGGCATGACCGAATTGCAGCGGATGCCGTACGGCCCCAATGCGACCGCGCACGACTGCATCAGCGAATGAACGCCCGCTTTGGTCGGCGTGTAGTGCGTCTGCATGCCGCCGCCCACCAAAGCGCTGATCGAACTCGTCGCGACAATGGCGCCGCCCGTGCCTTGCGCTTTCATTTGCTGCGCAGCGGCTTGCGTGACGTAGAACGCGCCGTTCAGATTCACTGCGACGGTCGATTCGAGCACGTCCGCAGGCATGTCGAGAAACGCGTGGAACGGACAGATGCCGGCGTTGCTTGCCAGCACGTCGACCTTGCCGAATGCTTCAACGGTCTGCCGCACCAGTTGCTGCCCGGTTTCGCGCGCGGCCACGTTGCCTTCTATCGCAATGACGCGCCGCCCGAGTGCCTCGATCTCTTCGACCACTTCGGCGACGGCGGAACGGCGCCCATACGATGCGTCGTTGTCGCCCCAGTAGTTGATTGCGACGTCGGCGCCTTCCGTTGCGCACGCAACGGCTATGGCGCGCCCGATGCCGCGCGAGCCGCCGGTGACGATCACCACCTTGTCCTTGAGCAGCACGAAACTCTCCTTTCAGTAGACCCGCAACACAGCCGCATGCGCGGCATGGGTCAACGCGGATAAGGCCGCACCAGCGCGCATTCCGGATTGAGCCGCACGCCGAAGCCCGGCGTGTCCGGCACCTTCATGCGTCCATTCACAGGTACCGGTTCGTCGAGCAGCAGCGGCGTGAACATCGGCACGACCTCGTCGGCTTTGGGCGCCATCATGAGGAACTCGGAGAACGGCGAGTTATGACGCGTAACGACGAAGTGATAGCTGTACACCGACGAGCCGTGCGGCACGACCATCACGTTATGCGCATCCGCGAGCGCCGAAATCTTGATGAGCTCCGTGATGCCGCCGCACCAGCCCACGTCCGGTTGAATCAGATCGCAGCACTGCATCTCGAGCAGCATGCGAAAACCCCAACGCGTCGCCTCATGTTCGCCCGTGGACACCATCATGCCGCGCGGCACGTTGCGGCGCAGTTCGGCGTAACCCCAGTAGTCGTCGGGCGGCAGGCACTCTTCGATCCATTTGAGCCCATATTCGTGCGCGGCTTGCGCGAGGCGCGTCGCATACGGCACGTCGAGACTCATCCAGCAGTCGTACATCAGCCAGAAATCGTCGCCGACGCGGTTGCGCATGTCGGCCAGTTTCTCGAGGTTGAGCTTGAGTCCCGCTTCGCCTTCTGCCGGGCCATGCTGCAAAGGCAGTTTTCCGCCGATAAAGCCCATCTCCTTCGCGAGATCCGGGCGCGCGCCGGTCGCGTAGAACACCAGTTCGTCGCGCACGGGGCCGCCCAATAGCTGATACACCGGCTCCTTGCGCACCTTCGCGAGCAGATCCCACAAAGCGAGGTCGACGCCCGAAATCGTATTGAGCACCACGCCCTTGCGCCCGTAGTAAAGCGTGGAGCAGTACATCTGATCCCACATCTTCTCGATGTCGGTCACGAGCTGGCCTTCGAGAAAACGCGCGAGATGTTTTTCGACGATGAACGCACCGATCTCGCCGCCCGTCGTCACCGCGAAGCCGACGGTGCCGTCGCTCGCCTCGATTTCGACGACGAGCGTGCCCAGCACATTGATGCCGAACGACTGCCGGCTCTGCCGATACTCGGGGTAACGCGCCATCGGCGTCGAGATGTGATCGTCGATCCAGTGTCCGCCGGGTTGGTCGTGATAGTCCGCTCCGCCGCCGCGGACAATGAAGGCACGCACGTGCCGGATAGTGGGCATGGCCATGAAAGAGAGGCTCCGTGATGGACGTCGAACGGGTCGCCGGCAATGCGCCTAGCGGGCGCGATGCAGCAAGTCGTGAATTGAGCCGGGGGCTTTCGCGCCGGCGCCGCGCAACAGCGTGCCGATCAACAGCGCGGCGAGCAGACTGGACGCGCCGAGCACGACCAGTCCCGCCGATGTCGAAGAAAACGCGCGCTCCGCAGCAGTGCGCAAACTCGGCGCGATGAAACCGCCCAGACTGCCGAGCGAATTGATCAGCGCGATGCCGCCCGCAGCGGCCGCACCGGTCAGCAAACGCGTCGGAAAGGTCCAGAAAAGCGGCTGTGCAGCAATGAAACCGCTTGCGGCGCAACACAGCGCGATGAGCCCAATGGCCGGACTGTGCGCGAGTCCCGACACACCAATGCCAAGCCCCGCGACGACCAGCAGCGCGGACGCCCAGCGGCGGTGCGCGCCCGTTCGGTCGGCGCGGCGCGGCACATACCAGGTCACGGCGAGCGCGCAGATCCACGGCAAGGCGGCGACGAGCCCGACGTGAAAGCCCACCGTCGTACCAAGCAAGGCGGCGACCTGTTGCGGCAGATAGAAGATCACGCCATACACGCTCATCTGGATCAGCAGATAGATCAACGAGAGCAACAGCACGCGCCGGTCCACCAGCGCGGCGAGAATGCGATGCGGTCCATGCGCCGAGGCGGCGCGCGCGTCGTCGTCGAGTGCGGCGCGCAGCGTCGTGCGTTCCTGCGCCGCGAGCCAGCGCGCGTCTTCGGGACGATTGTCGAGATACCAGAACGCCCACACGCCGACGAGCGAGGCGAGCACGCCTTCGACAAGAAAGAGCCACTGCCAGCCGGCCAATCCCAGCGCACCATTCAACTCAAGGAGCGAGCCCGACAGCGGACTGCCGAAAATGAACGCCAGCGGCGCGCCGAAATAGAACATGCCGACGGCGCGGGCACGCGCACGCTGAGGGAACCAGTGCGTGAGGTAATAGATGACGCCGGGAAAAAATCCGGCTTCGGCGACACCGAGCAAAAAGCGCAGCGTGTAGAACGTCGTTGCGGTGTGCGCGAGACTCATCGCCGCCGACACGAGCCCCCACGTCACCATGATGCGGCACATCCACGCTCGCGCGCCGACGCGATGCAACAGCAAATTGCTTGGCACTTCGAACAATGCATAGCCGACGAAGAACACGCCCGCGCCGAAAGCAAATGCCGCGTTCGAGAGACCCGTGTCGTGCTGCAGCGCTTTCTGCGCGAAGCCGATGTTCGCGCGGTCGAGAAATGCCAGCACATACATTAAAAGCAGGAATGGCAACAGCCGGCGCATTACCTTGCTGTTGATCGCTTCGAGCGAAGCACTCGCATGCGGGTCCATGTCGTCTCCTTCGCGCAGTCCGCTGCGGCGGCTTCGCGGTTCTCGTGTGAAGTGCGGCTTGCAGGCTTCGCGTAGCGGCGTGCCGTATCACGCCGCTACGCGTCTTGACTCGCGCGCGGCCTGGCTCAATAAGTGGCGCGGCCGCCCGACAGGTCGAATACCGAACCAGTACTGAATGCGCAATCCTCGGAGGCGAGCCAGAGAATCAGCGAGGCCGCTTCTTCAGGCAGCAGGAAGCGGTTCATCGGAATCTTCGAGAGCATGTAGTCGATGTGCTGCTGCGACATCGAATCGAAGATTTCCGTTTTGGCGGCAGCGGGCGTGACCGCGTTGACGAGAATGTTCTTCGTCGCGAGTTCCTTGCCTAGCGATTTCGTGAGGCCGATGAGCCCGGCCTTCGACGCGCTGTAGTGCGAGGCGTTCGGATTGCCCTCCTTGCCGGCCACCGACGCGATATTGACGATGCGCCCATAGCCCTGCTTCAGCATCTGCGGGACGACCGCGCGGCACGTGAGATACGGGCCGATCAGATTGACGTCGATGACGCGGCGCCAGACCTCCGGCTCCAGCTCCCATGTGGTGCCGTTGCCGCCGGTGATGCCCGCGGAGTTGATCAGCACGTCGATTGCACCGTGGTCGAGCACAGTCTGCGACACGGCATGGGCGACGGCCGCTTCCTGCGTGAGTTCGACGGTGACCGCCGTCACTTTGCCGAGTTCGGCAAGCTCGCGCTGACTGCGGGCGAGGCGCTCCGCGTCGATGTCCCAGAGCGCGACGGACGCGCCCGAGCCGAGCGCCCGCTGAGCGACTGCGTAGCCGATGCCGCGCGCGCCGCCGGTAATGGCGACCACGCGTCCTTCCAGGTCGATTCGGTTCATTCGTGTCTCCAGCGTCGGTGTTGTCATATTTGGGCTTCACGCCAATATACGGGCCGCGCGATGCCGCAACAATCCGAGAATCGGAAAGGTCGATAACAAAAGCGGATCGCGCGACGTGGGGCGCGGGGAGACATCGGATGGCAGGAAAACGGAGGGATTGCCGCTCGCGGCAAGGGTGTGACTCACCAGCCGTGATGCAGGGCGAGGCCGGACGCGGACGCGCTTGCGCGACGCGAGCTCAAAGCGCGTCCTGACACAGAGCCTTCATGCGCTGAACCATTGTGCTGGCCTCGTTCAGCTCCATTTCGCTCGTAAAGAGCGCCTGCACGTTCGACAGGCGAACAGCCACGCCCGCATTCATCAGATCCTGGCTGGCGATCTTCAACGCAAGTTGACCGATTTGCACGCGTTCCAGCCAATACATGCGCATGCTGTTTCTGGCGAGCCACTGGCGGCAGCACTGAACGACGTGATCCACACGCCACTCCGCGCTGAGCGCATAGGAGGCCGCCGCGATGGCCACGAGAAAGCACAGCAGCTCGGCGCGCGCGGCTGAGGGCAGTTTTGGGTCGGTTTTTTTCATTTGCTTGTAGGTTGACGGGGGTTTTCACGGGCGCCGACGGATGGCCGCGCTTCAGGCAGTTTACTCGGCAACTGCCGCGCGCAGCATCCACACGGGCCCGTTCCGTCCGACAAACAGCCTGCCTCGGAGTTCAACGAGTCGCCCAGCTCACGGCCTCTGGAACGCCCCGACGTGATCGCGCCCGGGCCGCGAAGCATCGTCTCACCGCGAAACACCGAATAGCTGAAAGACGACGCCACGCAACCAGCGATTGCCCGCCTCATGGTGATACCGCGCATGCCAGTGTTGCCGGACGGCAAAGCCATCCACGGGGACAGGACACGGGTGAACGGCCAGATCGTTGGCCTGCGCGAGCGTCTCGCCGATATGGCGCGGCAGCGTGGCGAGCAGATCGGTAGTCTGCACGATCGTGCCGAGCCCGAGAAAGCCCGGCAGCTGCAGCACGACGTCCCGCTCGATCCGCTCGCGCGCCAGTGCCTGTTCGAGCAGTTGCGCCCCGGTGCCCGATTCGATGCTGACATGTCCCTCCGCGCGGTACCGCTTCAACGCGAGCCGCCCTCGAATGCGAGGATGATGCCGGTTGCTGAGGCACACCCAGTCCTGCTGATAAAGCTGCTGCTGGTAGATTCCGCCGCTTAACCACGGCACATAGCCGATGGCGAGATCCGCTTCGCCCGATTCCAGCGCGCGCTCCGTATTGCCGTCGATCCTCGCCGCCTCGAGCCGGATGCCCGGCGCCTGGGCGCGCACATGCGCGAGCAGTCTCGGCAGCAGTGTGATGTGACTCGCGTCGGTCATGCAGATGCGAAAGCGCCGCTGTGCGGTGGCGGGATCGAAGGCGATCTCCCATGCGAGGAACCGCCTGAGCGATTCGAGTATCTCGCGGCAGGGACCGATAAGCGCGTCGGCTTGCGGCGTCGGCGCCATGCCGCCGGGCGTGCGGATGAATAGCGGGTCTTGCAAAGACTCGCGCAACCGCCCGAGCCAGATGCTGATAGTCGGCTGGCTCTGCCCCAGTTGCTCCGCCACGCGCGTGACGCTGCGCGTGTCGTAAAGCAGGTCGAAGAGCTGCAGCAGTTTGATATCGGGGAAATCGGGCGGGATCATGGGGCACCGCATTATTGTGTTTCGCAATGATGTCATTGTAGTCATTGCATTGCCGTTATGGGTGACAACTCCTATCGTGTATCCACACGTCAAGGAGAAGCTCAGTGAAGATTGCGATTCTCGGGGCCGGCGCACTAGGCTGTGCGATCGGCGCCACCCTCACGGAAGGCGGCCACGAAACCTGGCTGATCGATCGTTCGCCCCTCCATGTGGACACGATGCGCCGCGACGGCCTGCTGGTCGACGACGATAAAGGTGCGCGGCGCATCGCGGTTCGCGCGGCGACCCAAGCGAGCGAAGTCGGCGCCGCCGACCTCGTCGTCGTGCTGGTGAAGTCCTTTCACACCGACTCGGCGATGCGCGGCGCGCTCGCGCTGATCGGTCCTGACACGCTGGTGCTTTCGCTCCAGAACGGCCTGGGGCATGAAGACGTGCTCGCCGACATTGTGGGCCGCGAGCGCGTGCTCGCGGGCAAGACGTATGTGGGCGGCGTGCTGCGCGGGCCGGGCCATATCGAGGCGGGGGTCACCGGCAAAGCCACTTATATCGGCGAGCTGGATGGCCGGCTCACGCCACGGGTGCGAGCCATCGCCGAGGCATTCAACACCGCCGGGCTGCTGACTACCGTCAGCGACAACATCGTCGGCACCATGTGGGACAAATTGCTCATCAACGTCGCCACCGGCGCGATTACGGGCATCACGCGTCTTACCTACGGCCAGCTCTACACGGAGCCACTCCTGAAGGCAACGGCGCTCGCGGCCATCAGCGAAGCCATGGCGGCTGCGCGGGCAGCGGGCATCGCGTTGTCGATCAACGAGCCCGACGAGGCATGGACATTAGCGGCCGAAGGCCTCTCTCCCACGTTCAAGACATCGATGCTGCAAAGCCTCGAAAAGGGCTCGGTCACGGAGATCGATTTCATCAACGGCGCGGTGGTGCGCTGGGGGCAACGGCTCGGCGTGCCGACGCCGGTCAACGCAACGCTGGTGGCATGCATCAAGGGCATTGAACGCGCGCTGGCCGATGAGCGGGACGATGCGAAGCACGCTGACCTGCACGATAAGAACCCCAAGGAGAAGACGGCATGAGCGGCTCAAAGGCTTATCTCGAGCACGTGGCGATCTGGGTGAAGGACATTCAGTGGCACATCCGCTTTTTCGCGGACGTGCTCGGCATGACCATGCGCGAAGTCGACGGCACTGCCGACGCACCGCGCCAGTACTGGACACTCGGCGGCCTGCAGTTCATTCATGCGCCGCATTACGACGGCCCCGAAGGGCGCCTTGCCCACCTGGGCGTCATGTGCGAAGACCTGGAAGCGGCGTTGGTGGCTGCTCAGGCCTATGGCGTGAGCGACATGCCGCAAGGGCGCAACTGGCTGCGTTTGCCCGACGGCCTCGCTGTCGAACTGATTCAGGCGAGACCCGCGTCCTGTGTCGCAGAGGCGCTGAGCATCAACCCGCGTGCGGAGACTTGAGCATGACAATCATCGAGAAATACTGGGACGACGCCCGGGAAGGCGACGAGTGCGTGAGCCCGAACTACACCGTGACCAAGGAGCGCATCCTCGCCTACGCCGATCTCACGGGCGACCACACGCCTGTGCACGTGGATGAGGCCTATGCCAACGCGAGCCACTTCGGCTGCCTCGTCGCGCATGGGTTGTTCGGACTCTCGGTTGCGGACGGCCTCAAGACCCAGAGCGACTATCGTTTCCTGCCGGGCATGTCGCTCGGATGGACGTGGGACTTCGTGCTGCCCATCAAGGTCAACGACGTGCTGCACGTGAAGTTTCGCGTCGGCGCCATGCGGCCGAGCAGGAGCCGGCCAGGCTGGGGCATCGTCGTTCTTCCATCAGAACTGATCAATCAGGATGGCGAAACAGTTCAGCGCGGCGAACATCGTCTGATGGTGCCGCGCCGGCCGGGAGCACTGTGATGCAGGCACGTCCCCTCGAAGGTATACGCGTTGTCGACTATAGCCACTTTCTCGCCGGTCCCTATGTGGGCCGCTGCCTTGCGGCGCTCGGCGCCGAAGTCATCAAGGTCGAACGTCCCGGCAGCGGCGATGCGGGACGCCAGCACGCCACCGTGCTGGACGATCAGCAAAGCGGCTACTTTTTGCAACTTAACATGGGCAAGCGCGGCGTCAGCGTCAATATGAAAGACGCACGCGGCAAGGAGTTCATGCGCCGCCTGTGCGACTCGGCGGATGTATTCGTCGAGAACTATCGTCCCGGCGCGCTCGACAAGCTGGGGCTCGGCTATGCCGAGTTGTCCGCGCGCAATCCGGGCCTCGTCTACTGTTCGATCTCGGCATACGGCCATACCGGCCCCGATGCCCACCGCGCCGGTTTCGGCCTGATCGCCGAGGCAAAAAGCGGCATCATGCAGATGGTCGGCACGCCTGGCGAGCCGCCCCCGCTGCTGCGCATTTCCCTCGGCGACATGTACACCGGCATTCACGCGGTGGCCGCCATCAACGCGGCGCTGCTGGGTCGCGTGAAGAGCGGACGGGGCCAGCATATCGACATGGCGCTGTACGACACGCTTGTCTCCATGCATGAGTACGCGGTGCAGTGCTATACGCTGCAAGGCGTGCTGCCGGAACAGACGGGCCACGACATGCCGACCTCGACGCTGTACGGCGTGTTTCGCGCCGCCGACGGCGATCTCGTGATCGCCGCACAAGTGGACGACGCATGGAAGCGCTTCGCCGCCTTGATCGAAACGCACGGCGGGCCCGCCGGATTCGGCAGCGATGCGCGCTTTCACGATAGCGCGGGCCGCAACACGCATCGCCAGGCGATCCTCTCGGTCGTCCAGCCCTGGGTCGCCGCGCGGCCGGTCGCGCAGGTCCTCGAACTATTGGACGGTATCGACGTGCCTTGCGCAAAGGTGCAGCGCATCGACGAGGTGCTCGACGATCCGCAAATCCAGGCGCGCGGCATGGTGCTCGAGCAGCAGCATCCGCGTTACGGGACGGTGCGCCTGCCGAACCTGCCGTTCCGCTTCTCCGATTGCGACACGACCATCCGCGAAGTCGCGCCGGACCTTGGGCAGCACAACGCGGACGTCGCGCAATCGCTCGGTTTCTCAGCCGCCGAAATCGACATCATGCAAACGGAAGGCGTGCTTTACGCCAGGTGAGGGAGAGATGACTGACCAGTATGCTGTGATCGGTAATCCGATCGGACACACCAAGTCTCCGTTGATTCACGGGCTGTTCGCCGAGGCGACACAGCAGGCCATGTCGTATGTCGCGATGGAGGGTCCGCTGGTTCCCGACGATGGTTTCGAGCGGATGGTGCGCGCCTTTGCGGCCGAAGGCGGCAAGGGCATCAACATCACCGCGCCCTTCAAGCTCAAGGCTTTTGCTCTCGCCGATGAACGCAGCGAACGGGCGGCGCTGGCGGGCGCCGCCAATGCGCTCAAGTTCGAGAACGGCCGGATCATCGCAGAGAATTTCGACGGCATCGGACTCGCGCGCGATATCGAGGTCAATCTCGGCGTTCCGCTTGCCGGCAAGCGCGTGCTGATGCTCGGTGCCGGGGGCGCGGCACGCGGCGCGCTGCTGCCGTTTCTCGCCGCGGGTCCCGCCGAACTCGTCATTGCGAATCGCGACGTGGCGAAGGGCGAAGCACTCGTGGCCGAGGTCGGCTCAGGCGGCGCTTCGGTCCGTGCTCGCGGCTATGGCGATCTGCCGGCGCTGGGCCGCTTCGATCTCGTGGTGAACGCGACCTCGGCAAGCCTCACTGGCGACCTGCCGCCCGTCCCGCCGGGCGTATTCAGTCCGACCGGCACCGCTTACGAACTGGTGTACGGCAAGCGGCTCACGCCGTTTCTGCGGCTCGCGCGCAACGCCGGCGTGCGCGGCATTGCCGACGGCGTCGGCATGCTGGTCGAGCAGGCCGCCGAGGCGTTCGCCTGGTGGCGCGGCGTGCGCCCGGAGACGTCTGCAGTCATCGATCGTCTGACGGTGCCGCTCGACTGATTTGATTGCGGCGGCCAGGCCAAAAAGCGCTGCGTGCACATGCGCAGAGGCACGGCTCCGCCGCATTGCGCATATGTGTGACCTTTCAGGCGATATCGCCGGAATTTCATTGGCGTCTGCTGACGAAAGCGCCGGGCACGGGGTTTGCTGAATGCGCCAACAGCATCCAGTGGACTCCTCGCCTAATGAAAGGACATTGAATATGGTTAGCACCCGCCCCTGCACCGCGACCTGCGTTATCGACGGCATGCCGGTCACTCTCACCTTCTATCCGGACAACGGTGTACTGCGAATCGCCGATCCGTCCGGTACGTGCATCAAGGAAACGCACTGGCACGCGTCGTGGCGCTCGCTGCTGGACGAGTTCCGCCGCTTCGGCGAACGCGCGGCCATGCAGGGGCCGGGGGTCGAGGCCATGGTGAGCCGCATCGTCGAAAATACCGAGGACCCGGCCACCCAGACCGCGCTGGCATGAAAAACACGAGGCAGTGAGTCCGCGACGCACCGCCCCGGCGAACCCGCGGCATCACTGACCGAAGTAAACCATGCATTGCGGCCTTGCGGAACAAGGCATATTTTGCCGGGCGCCGGCCTCCGACCGCCCTGTCGCCACACCTCCATAAGAGACGTTCTGAACGGACTGCGAGCCGCTTGTCGCGGGTTCGCTCAACGACATGTCCGTGGTGGCCTGTGCCGACTCGTTGGCATGCTGCATCAGCCTGTGACTGGCCGAACTGCCGGCGGGTGTGCCGGTGGATAGCTCGGCCCCGGGCTGCGTCGTCGTGTCGTCGGCGCTGGCCGCGCGTGGCGCGAGAAAAAGAACGGCGCTCACGACCGCCATCAATAAACGTAGTTTCATGTCCAGACTCCTTGAATCCGGCGCAGCAGTGTCGTCCCTCCCGAGAATCGATCCGTGTAAAAGGCCGGCCGCCTGATCGGCGCCGTCGGAAAAAGCCATGTCACGCGGGCCTGCTGCATGGACTCGTGAAATGCAACGGACAACGAGCCGCCCGCGCCATGCCGGCGCCGCCTGCGTTCACTACCATTGCGAAACGGCACCTCAGGCTGGAAAACACGGATTGTCCTCTCCGCTATTTCTTTTATAGTTCGGGCACTGCGGAATTCAAATGGCGGCTCGGAACTGGTGAAAGATACTAGGGGCGGAGCGGACAGTCTCCAGAGCGCGTTCAAATCCCCCGAAAATCAGTTGAAACGGTGCGTGCATTGCGCGCGCAGTGCGTTATGATGGCGACATAACCACAAGATAGGGCCCCGCGCAAACGCCGTTGCGAGACGGAGCGTGGACGTGAGACCAGCCGCCCAAAATCAGTGCATCGTCACCATCGTTTTTCCAATTTCGATTAATAACCTCACCGCGGACCGGCGCCATTTAAATGGACTCGAAGCTCTCGCGGGTTTTCCTCGCAATCTGCATTTGACAGAACGCTGGACGCTTTAGAAGGACGAATATCTTATGGACGAAAGGAAGCGAGATAGCATGATTGCGTATCTCCGCCATCGCATGGAAGAGTTTGGCATCAAACCGGAAGACCTTGCCGCCGTGCTGGCATCCGAACCGGCCGCGCAAAAGAACGCGCGCTACCGCAGCGCGACGGGGGACAGCTGGGACGGCCAGGGTGAAATGCCGCAATGGCTCAAGCAGGCCATCAGCGCCGGCCAATCAATCGACCACTTCGAATTATCGGCGCCGCCCGCCCCCGCGCCGCAGCCTAAAAAGCACGTCGACTGGAAAAACGACCCGTTTGCAGGCAGCCGCCTCGCGCGCTCGACCGACCGCTAAGCGGTAAGGCGCCGTGCTATCGCGGCACATCGCAGGTCGGCAAGCCGGCCAGTGCACGACTGGTTGCGCCGCGCACCGGTGTCCGCCGCGGCGGCCGCGCGTATTTCGGCGCCTCGATAAAGCCGCTCAATTGACGCACGATTTGCCAGAACACCTTTTCGAATAGACGAATCCGTTCCGGCTCGGACAGGAAGTCCGCGAGCGGATCGGCGAAATTCCACACGCTGAACGCGGGTTCGCCGGGAAAGACAGGCGCGTGCGGAGCGGCGACGCTTTCGTCCAGCGCGACCACGAGGTCCATGCGCGGCGCCCATTCGCCGGTGAATTCCAGCCAGCTTTTCGGGCTAAGCACGCCCAGGTCGGAAACGCCCGGCCGCAGTTGCGCCACCGTCAACGGATGGATCCGCAAGGCCGGCTCCGGCCCCGCGCTGAAAGCGTCGAACCGGTGTCCGGCCAACTCCCGCAGCAAAGCTTCGGCCATGATGCTGCGCGCTGAATTCTCCCGGCAGAGAAACAGCACTTTATATTTCTCGGTCACGCTTACCCCGTACGTGTTTTTGTCTCTTGTATGCGCGATTGTGCTCGCAGAGTCTTGCGCCCCCGTGACACTACGATGTCTTTATTCCGCGCGCTACGGGAATTTGCCCCTGGAACGGCCGGATTCAAGCAGCACCGGAACCGGATGCTCAGAACCGCAGGCCGTTGAGAAACTGGAACCAGAGCGTGGAAAAACCTCCGGCGGGCTGCGCCTCGCTGTCGTTTTGTTCGCGCCGGTCGCGCTCCGCGTGCGTGGCGCGGGTGCCACGGGCGGCGGTCTGGTGAGCGCCGGAGCCCGTTTTGACGGCTTCGGGCGACGACGCGTCGGCGCCCCCGTCAGAAGCAATGTCTGCCGCCTCTTCCGTAGAAGCGCGGCTGGCCGCGGCCTCGCGCCGTGCCGCCTGCAATGCCGCCACGCTGTCCGCGATCTGCGCGGCACGCGCCGGCTCGCACTGGCGCCCGAGCAGCACGCCAAACAGCACGTCCCGGTTGTGGCCTTCGTCGGCGAAACGCATGGCGAGCGACACCATCTCCGCGTAGGCGGCCTCGTCCGCCGCGCGCGCCGCTGCCTCGCGCTCCGCCTGCGCCTTCTGATGGCGCGCGCGCTGCGCTTCCCATTGCTGCATCTGCTCGGCGTAGACGGCGTCGTACACCTTGCGCTGCGCGGCGTCCGAGAGAATCGCGTAGGCGTCCCTGATCTCCTGGAACGCGGCGCGCGCCACGTCCTCGGAACCCGCGTTGCGGTCCGGGTGCCACTTCATCGCCGCCTTGCGATAGGCGCGCTTGATTTCTTCGTCGGTGGCGTGCATGGGCACGCCGAGCGTGTCATAGAGAGTTGCCATTTGCCTCGTCGAGCTTGCCGGGTATCGTGTCGCGGACCATCGTAGCACGCGATAAACGGCGCAATCGTGAAGCGAGCTGTCCGCGCGCCGCCGGGAAGCGGCAGGAAACCGGCCGCGGACCGGCGAAAAAAAAGCCCCGCCAGCAAACTGGCGAGGCCGAGTCCCATGTCAAGGAGTGTCATGGAGGAGACGGCTCGATCATAACGGCGCCCGCCCTCGCGCCCAAACAATTGTTCGCCATATGCTTATCGGCAGCGTAGCGCGTGCAATTGAAGCGGATGCCGCCATGGTTCCCGGTTATATGGTTAGAACAAAAAGTCGCTTCGTGTCGCGTGCCGCGCTCATTAAGATGGTGCTTCAAAGTCCGGTTCGCCCCCGTTCGCTTCCGCGCAAATCCGCGCACGAGCGCCGTGAGCCGCTACCGAAGGAGCATTTCGTTGACCAGTTTCCATCATCACCGCCGGCCGCTCGTCGTCGGCATTGGCGGCACGACGCGCGCGGCCTCGTCGACCGAGCGCGCGCTCGGCTTCGCATTGCGAGGCGCCGAAGCGGCGGGTGCGAAAACCCGGCTGTTCGGCGGCACGTTCCTGCATAGTCTGCCGCACTACGCGCCCGAAAACAGCGTTCGCACCGACGAACAGCTCGAACTGATCGAAGCCGTGCGTCATGCAGACGCGCTGATCATTGCGACGCCCGGTTATCACGGCGGCGTGTCGGGCCTTGTAAAAAATGCGCTCGACACGCTCGAGGAACTGCGCGCCGACGAACGCCCGTATCTCGACGGCCGGGCGGTCGGCTGCATCGTCACGGCTTACGGCTGGCAGGCGGCGGGTTCCGTGCTGACTTCGCTCCGTTCTATCGTTCATGCATTGCGCGGGTGGCCGACGCCGTTCGGCGCCGGCATCAATACGCTCGAAACGCGCTTTGACAGCGTGGACACCTGTTCCGACGCAAAGGTGGTCGACCAGCTCGCCACGGTCGGCCAGCAAGCCGCACAATTTGCGTTGGCGTTCACCGCGCAGGCTGCGCGAGGCCCGAACGCCGCACGCGATCCGCTTCAGCCCGCCCAGCCCGCGCGACTTCTGCACGCGGTGTAAAGGCCCCGCTACGCCTCGGATCAGTCCTTCAGTTCAGCCCTCAAGTTGAGACTGTGTTCGGCTTCCCGCCAGCGCCCTCGCCTCGCATTTACATTTGCATTCGCGGATGGGAGCGCTCGCGCTCATGCGCACCGTGCGGCACATAACAGACTCATTGGGCGACGCGCGCGATAGTGTCTGCGAACCCGCCAAACACGCCGTTATCCGGCCTTCTGAAGAGCGTTCCGGATCCCCGCTGATTTGCTTGCGAAGAATGATTGGTTCACGGGCCCTTCAGTGCGGCCTACGCTTGAGCCTGCCCGCCGACTCATCCGCCGCCTGATGCCGACGCAAACGCGAACGCGAACGCGAGGCGTCATGTGTACCGGCTCTTTGCAAAATATGCGGGCACATTCACCGCCACGACCATGAATTCACATATCCGCTACAAGGGCTACGAAGTCGCGCCAGCCGCGCAACGTTTGCCCAATGGGCTGTTCGCCGCGAACCTGACCATCGAAAAAGCGAGCTCGAGCCGCCGCCAGTCTTATTGCTTTGACGCGCTCGACTATTTCTTCGACGAAGAGCACGCGCTCGCCTATGCGTTCCGCTGGGCACGTATGTGGGTCGACAATCACCAGTGACGCGAAATGGAAAATGACGCGTGCCGGCGACAGGCAGCGCCGGCACCGTATGTCGGGGCATTGTGACAGAATAGGCGACACCTCGAGTCGCTCTCTGTACGCCTGCCATGCCCCCTACATTGACAGATGTTGCGAAACACCACAGCCTGCGCCACTGCACCTTCACGCCGCGCCTCGTCAGCCGTTCGCGCGCACCGGACACTGAACCATCCGGAGCACGGCGATGACATGGACCGTCGATGAACAGCTCGCGTTGAGCGCAACGCAAGCCGTCGCCGCGATCCAGTCGGGGCGGCTTCAAGCAACGGATTATGTCGCGACATTGCTCGCGCGCGCAGCCGCATTAGAGACGCTCAACGCGCTGACCGTGATCGACCTCGACGGCGCCCTTGCCGCCGCACGCCGCATCGATGCGCTATCCGCCGAAGCGAAGGCGCAACTGCCGCTTGCCGGCTTGCCGATCGTCGTCAAGGACAACATCAATACCGTGGGGCTGCCCACCTCCGCAGGCACGCCCGCTCTCGAAGGCTTCGTGCCGGACGCCAATGCGCCGTCGGTGCAACGCCTGCTCGACGCGGGCGCGATTATCCTCGGCAAGGCCAATATGCATGAGCTCGCGTTCGGCATCACGAGCACGAACCTGGCCGCGCACGCGGGCCCCGTGCGCAATCCGTACGATCCCACGCTGATTCCTGGCGGCTCCTCGGGCGGCACGGCCGCGGCCATTGCAGCGCGCATTGCGCCCGCGGGGCTCGGTACCGACACCGGCGGCTCCACGCGCATTCCCGCCGCGTTGACGGGCACCGCGGGCTTTCGTCCGTCGGTCGGCAATGGCGGCAGCGAGCGGCGCTATCACGACCCCGACGCCGTCGTGCCGATCAGCCACACGCGCGATACCGTCGGTCCCATGGCCCGCAGCGCTGCCGACATCGCGCTGCTCGACGGCGTGATAAGCGGCGCCGGTCCACTGCCGGCCGTCGCGCTGAACGGCTTGCGCATCGGCTTGCCGGCGCCGCTGTGGGCCGGCCTTGCGCAACAGGTCGAAGACGTCGCGCGTGCCGCGCTCAAAAAGCTCGAGGCCGCGGGTGTCGTTTTTGTGCCTGTTCAAATGAGCGAACTGGAAGATCTGAACGGCATGGTCGGCGGTCCGATTGCAATTCATGAAGCGCGCGTCGATGTAAAAGCGTGGCTCGTTGCCAACCATGCGCCGGTGCAGACCGTCGCGGAGCTGGCCGCGCGCATTGCGAGTCCCGACGTGCGGGAGATCTATGACGCGGTGCTCGCGGGCGCGCTCGACTCGCGCTATGAGGCCGCGCTCAATCACTGGCGACCGCTTTTGCAGGCCTATATGGCTGCAACCTTTGCCGACGAACGGCTCGATGCGCTCCTCTTTCCGACCACGCGGCTCGCCGCTGTGCCCATGGACGAGATCAACGGTTCGTCGACGGTTTCGATCGACGGCGCGCCGCCTGTCGACACCATGGAAGCCTTTCTGCGCAATACCGACCCCGCCAGCACCTCCGGTATTCCCGGTTTGTCCCTGCCGGCGGGAATCAGCGCGCAGGGCTTGCCGGTCGGCCTCGAACTGGACGGACCGCTCGGCAGCGACAGGCACCTGCTCGCCATCGGCGTGGCGTTGGAACAGCTGCTCGGCGAAGTCCCGCCGCCCGTGCTTTGAAACCGATAAACGATGCTGCCACAGACAACCCACGCTCACGCGCCGACACCGCCGACACCTGCTAGCGAGCTTCCTGTGTCCCCATCCCCAGAGCGCCGCATGATGCATCGCGGCGCGCAACACGTCAGGCGAATGGCGGCCGTGCTCGCCATGGTCCTGGCCGTTGCGGGCTGCGCCCGCCTCGCAGCCGTCGATCCCGACGCATTGTGGAAAATCGTCGATATCCGCTGCGTGCCCTCGCAACAGGCCAGCGGCACGCCCGGTCAATGCACGCTGGTCGATCTCGAGAAACGCTATGCAATCCTGAAGGATATCGTGGGACGTTCGCAATATCTGCTGATTCCGACGGACCGCGTCACCGGTATCGAAAGCCCGCTCGTGCTCGCGCCGCGTGCGCCAGCCTATTGGGCCGACGCATGGGCCGCACGGGGTTATGTGAATCGCTCGGTCAAGCGCACGCTGCCGGACAATCAGTTAGGGATCGAAATCAATTCGCAATTCCGCCGCACGCAGAACCAGTTGCATATTCATATCGACTGCATGCGCGACGACATCAGCCACGCGCTCGCACGACATTCGAAAGACGCGCCCGGCAACTGGCAGTGGGACACGCTGGACGGCAGCCGCTACCGGATCATGCGCGTGACTGCGCTGACCGGTGCGAGCGATCCGTTCCGCGTCGTTGCGCGCGACAACCCGAATGCCGATGCGATGGCGATGCAAACCATCCTCGTGACGGGCGCGGGGCCCTCGGCAGAGAAAGACGGCTGGCTGCTGGTGAGCAGCGGTCTGGATGCGAACAACGGCAGCGGTTCAGCCGAGGGCCTGCTCGATCACGCGTGCCATGTCGCCGACGCGCCTTGAGCAGCGGGCGCGAGTTTGCCGGCGGCGACGAGGATGCAATCGGGATGTGGCTCGCCCATGCGGACAATCAATGGTACGTGGTCGTGGACGACTGCAGCCTGGTCAACACGCCGCGCTGGAAGCGGAACCAGCCTTGTGAGCCTTGCATCACCACCTCGTCGCGTTGCCAGAACACGCGCCTGACTGTCATACGCGCGCCGATATGCTGCACAAGCGGTGGACGGCGCCGCAAGTCGTACAGTACGGGCCCCGCATCCGTTTGCACGAGTGTGCGCGCAACGGTGTCGTCCGCGCTATTCAACTCGTCGAAATGGGTCAGCGCATTGGCACCGAACCGATCGAAGGCGTCGTTTTGAAGCAATGCAACAAAGCCGTGGCCGTCGCGTGCGAATTGCAGTTTGCCCGTGGGGGTATCGAGCGGACCTGTGTCGTGGGTTTGCGCGTGAAGGGAACTCGCGAGACAGGTGGCGGCTAGTGCAGCGATAAGCAGTCGTTTCATTTAGGTTGGGCCCGATTCGCAGACGATCAGCACAGGATGAGCACGCATGTGGCTCGCGTACATCATGATTATCGCTGAAACGGGGCTCTTCTAACGGTGCAGTTCAGGAACGGCTTATCCGAACACGCGAGCCCAAACGGCCCGAATTCTCCGCCCGCGATCTTCAAGCAGATAGGAAGCGGCCAGCGCGATCAAACCCGACATCACGCCGGTCAGCAGATGCTCGACAATGGGAATGCGATAGTGACTGCGGTGCGAGTAGGCATCGCCCAAAGCTGTGAGGCAGCCTACGATAAGTGCATTGCCGTACCGATGTGCGTAGAGCTTTCTCGCAGGAGTGAACGTCAGAAGGACCGCCAGAATGCCGGTGAATAGCCCTGTCTGAAGCGCGATGGCCCAGTGACCCACGCTCAGAACATTGGTCCAGCTGCCCGGCATGCAGGTCATGCACGCGCTGGTCGGTTGCCAGAAGCGCTGCACGAACAGCCTGACGCGGACTTTCCAGTCGCCCCACATGATCTCGTCTCCGCGGTGTGCCGTCGTGCGTGCAATCGCGGTGTCTTGCGGACGCATTCATCAGACGTATTGCACGTGTCGCGCGCCACCTTTGACGGCACAGGGGCACAATGACCCGCTCGTACAATCGCCTGCACTCGAAATCACACAGTAGCGAAAATGCGCCCGAATGACTACGCCCCATCCATTTGCCGCGGACGGGGCCAGTGGGCGGCACGTCCGTTGCTGCAGTCTGCGCTGCAGCAACGGACGCGCCCATCAAACCAAAGAGAAAATACCGCGCCTAGAAGTGCTCGCGTTCCAGGCCGGGTAGCGCCCGCGTTCCTTCGCGTGCAACAGAATGCAGCAACTCAGGAGCAAGACCGAGCATGCGCAGGATCGTGGGGGCCACCTGCGTCGTCACTACACGCTCGTCGACGATCTGCCCCGCGTGATGCGCGCGCGGCGTATAGACCACGAGGCCGAGATGGCTGTCGTCCGGCGCATTGCCGCCGTGCTCTTCGTCCTTTGACGTGCTCGACGTGTAAATGACGCCCGGATTGGGCTGTACTACGATGTCGGGTGTGCGTCCGCGAGCCGGATCGCCGAACTTTGCCGCCAGTTGCGGTCCGTAAAGGATGTATGCGTTCGGTCCATCCGCGCAAATACCCGGTGCATTGCAGCCCAGGTTGTCCTTCAGCGTTTTCACCACAGCGGACAGCTGGCGCTGGTCGCGCAACCAGATGAGGCCCACATCGTCGGTTTGCACCATGCCGGTATCGACGAGGCCCGTCCCGTCATTGAGGTTGCCGCTCTTCGTATTGGCCTGCCCGAAGTTACCGTTCGCATCAAGATAGTTATTCGCTTCAAGCAACTTCGTGAGCGTGTCGCCGTTCTTGACGAGCTTCGAGCGATCGGTCGGGGACTGTCCATGCTTGGCCGTCACGATGATCGCCGTCGACGAATAAAGGTTCTGCTGTTTCAGTTCGGACACGATCCGGCCCAATGCGCCATCCAGATAGGCAATCGCGGCGCTCACCTGCGGCCCGGGCGTGAAGCTCGCATCCAGGTAGCCGCCGCCCTTCGCGACCGGCGCTTTTTGCGCCACGCTCAGCGTCTGGAAGTTGGCGCCGAACACCGTGGGCACACTTGCGCTCGACTGACCTGTCGAATCCTTTCCGTCGATCTCGTCGATAAGCGACTGCACGTGCAGATTGTCGAAGCTTTCCGTGTGCGTGTAGCGGTCGGTGTAGTCGGTGTTGGTGGCCGGATCAATCGAGTTGATCTCCGTGCGCGAGAGGTCGTCGACCCCTGCGCCCGATGGCCCATTCAACCAGTCGTAGCCCCACGCGTGCTTATCCGCCCATGCCGTACGAGCGCCGGTCAGGTTCTGCTTGACCACTTCGAAGATCGTGTTGGTCTGCACATAGTTGTGGGGATAGACGGACTGGCATACGCCGTTGACAAGCGCATGGGGAATCGCCTGCGGATTGAATGCGCCCCCGCCGTTCAGGTGCGTCAGTGCACCGCCGTTCTCCGCGTCGATGCCGGTCGTCTCGTCGAACACGACATTCCAACCCTGCTTGCCTGTACAGCTGGTATCGGAAGGAGCGTAGAGCGTGCGGTCGTACGACACATCGTAGAAAAGACCCGCCGTTTTGGGCGAGCCGCCGGTCACCAACGCCGCGAGCCCCGGAAACGAGTCCGAAAGACCCGGCGTATAGGCATTCGTATAGGTCGTCCCGGCTTTGGCCAGCAACGCGAGATTAGGGCAGGCGTTCGAGTTGATGCAACGCGCCACATCCTGCTCATGCAAACCGTCGAAACTGATCAGCAATACGTGCTTCACCGCATCATGCGGATGCCCGTCGTCCTGACCGTTGTGCGCAGCGGCGCCTTGCGAATAGAGGCCACCTAGCACAACTCCGGCGCCAATTGCTGCATGCACCCGCATCCATCTCCTGATCGTCTTCATGTCTGTCCTTTTGGCATGGTCGCGAAAGAATCGGTAATACGGACGCAAATGTGCAGTGACTTTAAGTCCTCCAGATGAATCGGTGCTTTCGGTTTTATAACGCCGTTGCGGTGCCGGTCGCACACTGGCAATTGGCGTGAATTGCGCGCGCCCTTAAGGTTTCCATAACCTTTTGGTGGTAGGAGAACAAAGCGGCGAACCCACGGTTCGCCGCTTTAAAGGAAATGCGAGGAATGCGCTCATCGCCGGCCCGCCGGCGCGTGAGTGCTGAACGATCAGAAGCGCGTGCGAACACCCGTCGTCAATTCGAGCTGGTTCGTCGCACCGAATGTGCTGCCAACTGTATAGCCGCCGTGCAGCCTCATGTAGTCGCCGGCCAGATACACCTCAGTACGCTTGGACAGGTGATAGAACCCGGACCAGTAGAGCGTTTCCTTGTAGCCGTTGTGCAGGCCCGAGGTCGGATCGAATGCGCCGATGTTCGCGTTGGGAATGTTGCCGTCCGCGTTATACGCCGCGTTCTTCACGCGCATCTGCTGATAGCCGAGTTCATAATCGAACGGGCCCTTGGGCGACAGCTTGAGCGACACAGTCCACGCGTTGTCCTGACGTTGACCGAGTGCGCCCTGGTTGCCCAGATACCGGAAATAGCCCGCGTTGGCGCGCAGAATGCCGAACGTGTAGTTGCCACCCACCGAATACGACTGGTTGGTGATGCCGGCGCGATTCACGTGGCTATAGAAGGCCGACACGTTGAAGGGGCCGCCGTTGTAACCCAGCGCTGCCTGATAGTTGGAGTTGGAACCGAAGCTGGTCGAGTTACCGAATGCGTAACCCGCGCTGGCGAAAATACCGTTATTGAAGAGCTTCTTCCACGCCACGCCGTTGGTGTACCGGGTGCCGGTCGCGCTGGCCGCGTAAAAGATCATCTGCTTGAAGTTGTTGGAGTTGGTCCAGCCGCCCTCTTCCGTCGTCAGGCGCGCGCTGCCGTAAGGGTCGCCGTAAATCGCCGCGGCGTCGCGGGCAATGGTGTTCTGAAACCCTGCCGTAATCTTGCCGAAGGCATCGTTCTCGATACCCACCCACGCGTCGCGGTCGAAGATCTGACCGGGATCTTCCATTTCGCCGTTAGCCACGACGTATTCGCTTTCGAGCCTGAAGATGATCTTCGATCCGCCGCCGATATCTTCTGCGCCCCTCAAGCCCCACCGGCTGCCGCTGAACCACGGCTCGCCATCAATACCCATACCGATGACGTGATCTCCCTTGGCATTCGCATGCGACTGATAAGTCGGCACGCTCAGGTCCATCAGCCCGTACAGCTGCACGCTCGATTGCGCATGCGCGCCCGTTGCCCCGCAAACACCGGCTGCGACAGCCAGCGTCAGGTATCTTTTCTTCAAGTTCGTCTCCTCAAGTTGCTGCGTTGAAAATCTGCCTTCTCTGCTCGCGCGTGCGCGGCTTTTCTGATCGTTTAGCGCCATACGGCACCTAATGGACGAATCGTAGCGATCCGAATCCTTCACCCTCCTTTCCTGTACCTTTTGTACAACTAAGTGGATTTACCGATTCATCCGATAACTCTGCTCCTCGTCCAGGCTATTCGAACTCTTTCGGCCGGAGAATGTAGCCGAGGCCGCGCAGCGTGGTGATTTGCGCGCTGGAATTGGAGAGATGTTTGCGCAGCCGGTGGATATAGATGTCGATGGCGTCGGCACTCGGCTCGTCATCCAGGCTGAACACGCTCTCCATCAGCACGGCTTTCGATACCGTCTTGCCCTTTCGCAACATCAAAGTTTCCAGCACCGTATGCTCGCGGCGCCGCAGCGCGAGTCGTGCGTCGTTGTGAAAGAACTCCCGCGTATCGGATAGGTATTGCAGGTCACCACACGTGAGGCACGACGACATGCCGCCCGATTGCCGGCGAATCAGCGCCTTGATACGCGCGACCAGTTCGCGGGCGTCAAACGGCTTGACGACATAGTCGTCCGCACCCGTGCTGAAACAATCAACCTTGTCGTCGGTCGAACCGTGCGCCGTCAGCATGATGACCGGCACGTTGTCGCCGCGGCGGCGCAAACGCGCGAGTACCTCGCGACCATCCATTCGCGGCAGCCGAAGATCGAGCACGACGACGTCGTAGCGTTGTGTCGTAAGCACTACATCGGCACACTCGCCATCCGGAACACTGTCCACTGCGAAGTTCTCGAGGCGCAGCAGGTTAGCGATCCAATGCGCAAGCTCCGTGTTGTCTTCAACCAGTAGTAGCTTCATCGCACTTTTCTCAATCGCGCCACTTCGGCACTCGAACCGTCACGACGAGACCGGTACGCCCGGCCACCGGTTCCAATTCGACGGTTCCACCATGCGAGTGCGCAACTTCGCGCACAATCGATAAACCCAGTCCCGTTCCTTCTGCATCGGTCGTCCCACGATAGAAGCGCTCGAAGACATGGGCGCGCGCCTCGGCCGGAATGCCGGGCCCGTTGTCGATAACCTGCACTACGACCTCGCCGCCCTCTGTCCGGCATGTTGCGGTGACCCGTCCGCCCTTCTGCGTATAGCGAATGGCGTTATCGACAAGGTTTGAAACGAGAGCAGTCAACAGCATCGAACTGCCCGCAATGTACGCCTCGCCGTCCAACTCCGCGCCGATATCGATCCCGCGCCGCTGTGCGGCGTCAACGAGATCCTCCAGCACGCATGAGACGACAGCGGCGACGTCGACTTTGGCAGGGGTGCTGTCACGCGGCGACGACTCGGCCTGCGCCAGCATCAGCAACTGATTCGTCATCCCGGTCATCTTCGCGGTGCTGCGGCGGATGCCCGCCAGCGCATCGGTCAGCAGCGGGCCGCAACGTCCGCACGGGCGGGCGCACTGAACCTGCGTTCCAAGCAGTGCGAGCGGCGTACGCAGCTGATGCGCGGCGTCGGCAATAAACTTGCGCTGCGTCGTTGCATGCAGTTTCAGACGCGCGATACATTGATTGATCGCGTCGGCCACAGGACGCAACTCAGAAGGCAGGCGCTCGATATTGACCGGTTGCAGTTGCAGCGCGTCGCGATCGGCGACGTCGTCCTTCAGCTTCACGAGCGGCCGCAATTCGAACGTCAGCCCAAGCAGTACAAACGCAATCACGAGCGCGAGCATGAATCCCTCGCGCAGCAACTGCGGACGCCAGAGGTTTTCCAGCATCGCTCGATACGATGCCTGGGTCTTGCCCACGACAACCGTCACCGGCTCGGTTGCGCCCGAGTCGTACAACTCGCGCTCGTATGCGACCGCGCGAACGCGGTGGCCGTCGAGCATCGTGTCGTAAAACACGGGCCCCTGGCTTGCATGCGCAGGCAGCGCAAGATCCGGATTGCCTCCGAGCAGGCGCGCTCGCCCCTTCACCACTCGGTAGAACACCTGGTCCTGGTACGGCGACTCGAACATCTCAAGTGCGGCCGGCGGGATCCTTGCGATCAGTTCCCCCTCTTCCCAATTGACGTCTTCTCCGATGATTCGCGCTGACGCAAATAAGGCGTTGTCCTGCAGAAGGCTGGCAGTCTCGCGAGCCGCGTCATACGACATAAGCCCAGTGACGAACATAAACGCGGCAACCGGCACCAGTAGCCACGCAAGCAGCCGCGCGCGCAGGCTTCGCATCATGATTCACTTTTCCTCGCGTCGTTCGCGCGCCTGCCACGCTTTCAATTGGCTTCTCATATCGCCACGACAAGCTGAATGCAAGCTGATATGAAAGCAAAATGTTGTGATGTGTGAGGCGAATCGACAGTTTCGCTGATGCCTCAGGAGGGTCGATGCCCCTCTCATCGCTTACGTTCACCATGTATTCACGGCGCGATTATGAGAGGACAAATCCTTCTCTCCGCTTTCATCGCACCCCGGTTTTCTTAGGGGAATTCCATGAGACGGGCTCCAGGACCGCGAAATGGGACCAAGCACCTCCACTCTGTGAAGCTTCAAATCGGGTTACACGTATAGCGTCCCCCCAATGCAGACCATAAATAACTTTTACTTTCCGATTGCCCTTCAGACGCCCATTGTGTGAAGCGTATTGACAGACCCCATCTACCATTTCTTAAGATTCCTTAAGGAATGAGTATCTGGGCTAATAATGGAAAGGAGACGAGTATGGAAAAGCGCCTGATCGCCCTGATGCTGGTCGGTGTGGCTGCGTTGGCCGGCTGCGGAGGAGGAGACAACGTGAGCAGCCCCACGCCGCCGAAGCTTGTGACGAATATCGTGGTTCCGAATGCTTCGAGCCCATCATTCAGTTTCGATATCGGCTATGTGGAGGCCGGCAACTACTTTCTGGCGGACCGCAATAACAAGGCAGTCGATGTCGTCGATACGAAATCCAACACGCTGGTCGCGCAAATTCCTGGACCGTTCGCCGGCATAGGTGCAACGACAGATGCGTCTGGTCCTGACGGAATCGTCGGCATTACCGGCACCCACACCATTTACGTGGGCGACGTCGGCTCGGTGAAGGTCATCGACACGTCTGCGAGAAAAACCATCAATACCATTGCCATCAGCAGTTCGGGATCACGCGTGGATGAAGGTTGTTACGACCCGGACGATCATCTCGTGATGTTTGCGAGTCCGGGAGAATCGCCGCCATTTGTCACCTTCATTTCGACGCAGACCCAACAGGTCGTCGTCAAACTGCCTTTCAACGGTTCATCGGGACTCGAGGCCTGCACGTACGACTCCCGCTCGAGGAATTTCCTCATCAACAACGACGGAACCGCGGCCAATCCCGACGGAGAGCTCGATGTGATTAGCGCGAGTTCCGCGGCGGCCGGCAATCCTTCAGTGAGCAAATCGTTTCCGCTCGGCAAATGCGCGCCGACGGGCATCGTACTCGGGCCGAATAACGACGTACTGGTTGGATGCGACCCATCGCCGGGCGATCCGCTGATCACGCTGATTCTTGACCGCACGAGCGGGGCAATCCGGGCCACGGTGCCATTCGGCGGCGTAGATCAGGTCGACTACGACCCGGTTTCCAACCGCTATTTCCTGCCGGCGCGGCATTACGTGACAAGCGGCACGGCGGCTTCCTCGGGATTCAGTCCGCAGATGGGCGTAATAGACGGTGCATCGCGACAATTGCTCTTTAAGGTTCCGGTCGGCACAGGCGCGCACTCCGTCGCTGTCGACAGTACGCTGGGGCAAGTGTACGTTCCCTTCCAGGGCGGTGCGGCTGGTTTTCCGAACGGCGGGATATCGGTATTCTCCACGCACTAGCAGGAGTCATGTGCGCTTGCGGGCCACTCACGCTTTCAGGCGGGTCGCTGCAACACCCAAGGCGACCCGCCTGTGTCGGGCTAGATCGTTCATGACGATCGCGCGATAGTGAAATGGAACATATCTCGCAAGCATCATGGAAGCATGCGGTAAAGCCGATGCTCCGGTAGGGTCGCGACAAGCTGCCAGCCGGCCAGCGTTTCGGAAAGGCGTCGGCGCGGATCGAAGACGGCGAGATAGACTTCCGTGAACCGGCTGTGAAGATCCGGAAATCTGTTCTGCAACTCCGCCGCCCATGCGCGCAACATGCGATCGTCTGCGCGGAAAGCATTGTCGCCGTTCTCGATATCGTCCTGGAACTTCCTTAACGCCGCATTTTCGCTGCGATAAAGCACGGGCTGCTGGCCGGCTTTCAAATAGAGGTCCGGCACCAGAATACCGTCGAGCGTCGCGAGTGCGACGACTTTGTCCAGATACGGATTCCAGCGGTCAGGCGCGGTTCTCGGCGACGGGTATGTCGTATCCTGTTTGTACTGGAGGAGCACCGATCCCGACTTCAACGACGCAAACGTGTCCCTGTATGCCTGAATGCCGGGCTTGGCCGCACGCCAGTCGGAGGTCACCGTCGCAATGCGGAACACGAACACAATGGCAAGCGCCACAGCGCCGATACGTTGCAGCCGCGGTGCAGACGCGCGCACATCGACCAGCGCAGTGAGCAGAAATGCAAAGCTCAATGCGCATCGCTCGACAACACCGTACGAGGCAAATGCCGAAAACGGCGCAAATAACGCGACCACTGGCAGCGCGATGAGCGTTATCCGGCACTCGGGCCTGCACGTCCACCATCTCAGCAGAAAGCCGGCGACTAAGGTCACGACGAGCGCTACCAGAATCGCGACATCGGCCCGCGGATTACCCACCGCGAATACATCGAGCCAACGGCTCACCTTGGCAAAGATATGAACGAAGCCAAAGTCAATCGACCCGCGAAGACCGCCGGTACTGCTGTGTGCGAGCAGTACAAACGGCACGATCAACGGAACGAGGCTTGCGCTCGCATGCCTCGCGAGCGAACTGCCGCGCAGCCTGCCCTCCTGCAGCAGACAGCCTAGCTCCCAGGTTCCTGTCACGAGCGCGAAAACCGCGAGTGGAAACAGATGGCAGAAATAGATCAGAAGCGCGCTGCATGACGAGACGGCGATCCGCACGAGCGTTGCCTGGCGCAGCGCCACGTGCAGAGCAATCGCCCACAAGCAAAGACCCACACCGAAGAGGAAGTTGTCGTAACCGCGTATCAGGATCCAGTTGTAAAGCAGCAGGAAACTTGTCAGCGGGAACCACGTCCAGCGGCCATTGACCGCACGGCTCAACACGAGGCAACCCGACGTGAGCAACGCGAGCTCGACAACAATAAACCACCACGCCGCCCATTCCACCGGCATGAGCCGTGCAATCCATGGGAGCGTCAAGTCCATCGCGAGATCGGGCAAGGCGTCCCAGTGAACGACGAAGTTGCCTGCGTAGACGTCCGGACGCGACAGAATGTCTATTCTGACGATGTTATAAAAGTGCTGACCCAACGGCGGAATCGAAGTGACGAAGAGCGGTGAAGAAGCTACGAGAGTGGCTACGAACCACACGCCCCACAGATGCAATGGCTTGGCGCCCTGAGCGATTCGTTGCCGATCAATCATCGAGGTTCCTCTCAGGCTATTGGAAGCGTTCAGTCCGTGCGCGCCGGCACACCTTTCACCGCGCGCTATTCGCTGGTCATTTCGTTATGCTTACGGACAACAGACAAATCAAACGACTTTAAACACCGATGTCGCGAAGGTTCTGATTTCGTCGAACTGAGTAACCAGCTCCAGACACAGCACAAAACCGAGCATCGCTGACAGTCCGGGGTAGCGCTCGATCCAACGCAGTGCATGCGGCGCATAGCGGCTTCTTACCGCGTCGCGCGTCATGATGTAAGTGATGACGATGCCAATGGCCGCACCGGCCAACAGGTCAGTTGGATAATGAAAGCCGAGGTAGGCGCGCGGCAGGCAGATGAAGAGGATGACGTAGAGCAGCGCCAGCGTCCCGACCCGGCGCGAAATAATAAAAATGCCGACCGCAATCGACATCCACAGCATGGCATGGTCGCTCGGAAACGAACTCCACGCGGACAGCATGCTCTCCTGTTGCGGGACAAATGGAAAATGAAGGTGTAGTTCGGGAGTAAACGCGGGGCGCGTCCTGAACGGCAGGAAATGCGCGAGGAGCCTTCCCACGAGAAGAGCGAGAAGCCCGCTTACGGCTGTCGCAATGACGACTTCCCGCCGCCATTCGCGGCGCTCCGACGACTGAAACCATATCCACCACAGCACCGGGATCAGGACGAGGCCCTTGAAGGTGTACATATCCGCGATGGCTTGCACCGCATGGTTGCACAGTGCGCAGGCATTGAATCCGCTCAAGAAAGTCTCGATGCTGGTATCGAAGCTGTTCATATTTTGCGTCAACAATAGGTATGTGCCGGGACAGGAAGGTATTAACCACCTCACGAAATTCGTTCGAACAACGAGTCGTCTGGGCGGGCTGCAGTACACCCAGATTATGTGAATTGCCACCGTGACACGCCCGGCATCGATTCCCAAATGCGCGTTTGCGCACGCTGCGCTTCAAAAAATTCGCCGTTTTGGCCGATACTGTGGAGTGCCGCCTGTTCGCTTGCGCGGCTGGCGATGCAGGCAAGAAACGGGCGCGCGCTCATGACGCGGCCCAATGACCGCAACACATAATGCATAGGAAAAGGCGAGCGCTGTCGCGACCTTCGTTGTGGAGGTTCGACCGACCGCATCCACACTGAGCGTCGTGGGGCTGAGCGGGATCGGCAAATCTACGGCACTGAAATCCATTCTCCGGCTCTATCCGCAGGCTATTCGTCGCCAGCAGTACAGGGGCCACGAGCTTGTTCAAAACTGTCCGAAGCGGGAATTACGATCAAATGGGATGGTCCCCCTGCGTGGCGAGGTCAGGCTATCGGGGCCGGGCATATCGACGTCGGAAGTGAGGCGGATCGAGAGTCATCAAGCTCGGCAGTCGGTGCTAACACCGCTCACTGAAAATGCGTGCACGGTACGCCCTTCCACTCGTTCGCGCAGCCTTCTATCACTCAATCGCATCTCAATAAATGGGATGCATCGAATTTGACCTTGCTTAACATAAACGTGGATTGATTCCGACGTCTCTGTCCAATTCGATTGACGTTTTTCTGGTGCAACCCCTAAATTTCAGTGCCGATAGCTGCGAATGCAACGATTTCACCCCGCGCCTTTCAACCGGAATGGGATGTGTGTATGAATGCAGTGACCAGAAGTTTCGCCGATGCGCTGCGCCACCCGAGTGCGCGTCTCAGTCAGCGTCTGCGGGTTTGGGTCGGGATATCCGAACACGATTTCGACGTCGTCAAGTTCAGGGTGCGCGGGGGATTCTGCAAGGACTATACGGCTGATGTTACCGTGACTTCGTCGCAGCTCGATCTCGACGGCAAGCAGTACGTCGGACGGCGCGCGGGGCTGCAGATCGACGAGCGCGTGGCCGTGCCCTCGGTCAGCTATGTCAAACCTGTCGATCATGAAGCTGCCACCTTCAACGGCGTGATCACGCGCATCGAGCGTATCGGCGTGAGCCGCGACGAAGCCACCTACCGGCTGCGCATCGAGCCGCGCTTTGCCGCTCTCTGCAAGCGGATCGTCAAGTCAGACACCTTCAAGGACGTGACGCTGCAGGAGATGATCAGACAGGCGCTGGTTGATCGCAAGAACTTCGACGCCGTCGACGTGGAGTTCCAGATCGAAGGGCTGCTGGAGAAGATGGAAGAAGTGGTGATGTACGAAGAGTCCTTATGGAACTTCATCACTCGGCACTGCCGCCGTAAGGGCGTTTTCTGGTTCTACAAGCAGGGCCGAGGCAAGAGCGGCCAGCTCGATACGATCGTCTTTGCCAATAATCCGCGCGCTTATATCCGTTCTATCGATGTCCCGCTCATCCCGGATTCGGGCCTCTCGGCTGGGTGCCACGAGGCGGTGCTGTCGCTCAATGACGCACGTACCCTCGTGCCCGCCACGATCGAACTGTACGAGCGCAACTACCGCACGCCGGACGATCCGTTACGGGCGACGGCGAACGTCTCCAGTGAAGCCGACGACCGATCGGTGTTCGGACAGGTCAGCCGCAGCGCGGAGTTCCACCTGACGCAGCAGCAGGGCGAGGCACTCTCGGAGACGCGGCGTGACGAACAGATCGCGCGCCAGGTGACGCTCTCCGGCACGACGAACGCCCTTGGGATTGCGCCGGGCGTCGTCATGAAAACGACCAATGTGAAGGTGCCACGCGCCGAATACGGGTTCGTGATCACGTCGATGGTTATGAAAGGCAGTCGAACGAAACCGGCACACACCCGCTTCAAGGCGATGCCTGCGCATCTGACGTACTGTCCGCGTTTTGACTACGAGCGAGACTGGCGTTTTCTGAAAGGTCCCATCGTAGGCGTCGTCACAACCTTTGATTCGACGCCTTACGGGTGTATGGACGAGTACGGCCGTTATCCCGTCCTGCCGAAGTTCCTGCAGGGTGCGGGCAACACCGACCGGCAACTGCTGAAACTGCGCCTGGTGCGTGTCTCGTCATCGGACCAAGGCGGTTTGCACTCGCCGCTGCTACCGGGAACCGAGGTGCTGCTGGAGGGGGCGCACGCGGACGTGGACCGCATGCATATCACCGGCGCCCTGCATGACTATGCGCACCGCGATCCCGTTCGGGACACGGATGCGTTGTATAGCTATGCCATCTGGCGCTCTCCATTGCTCGGTGCTGAGGTCGTTTTCAACGATCTGAAGGACAAAGAAAGCGCACGGCTTGCGACCGTGTACAGCCAGTCGGCGGTGAACCTCGGTTATTTGCTCAATAGCAAAAAGCTCCCGCGCGGGACGGGCTACGAGGCGACGACCCAGGCGTGGGCGACCATGCGCGCAGCGAAGGGGCTGTTTTTTTCGGCGGACGCAGCAGCCGGGGCCGACACGCCGCACCTGGACATGCCCGCTGCCATCGCGCAGCTCAAGGCGGCCCTGCAACGTGTGACGGATCTGGCATCGGCGACCACGCAGGCTGGGGCCGATCCTGCCGATCGTGCCGCACAGTCCGCGCTGCTCGACGGCCTGAACCAGCTGCGCGACGCGGGGTTGCTCGCGAGCGCCCCCGGCGGCATGGCGTTCGTGACGCCGAAATCGATGCAGCACTCGGCGGGACAAAACGCGATCGTGACGGCAGGCCAGGACATGGACGTGAGTGTCGTCCAGCGCCTGCGCATGGCGGTGGGCGGGATGATCTCGCTGTGCGCGCACAAGCTCGGCATCAACCTCACCGCTGCGAAGGGCAAGTTCACGGCCTCGGCGCTCACTGACGGCATGGACCTGTTCGCGAAGCAGCAGGTACGGATGGCCAGCGAAAGTGCCGACGTGCAGGTGTCGGCGAAGTCGAAGATCGCGCTTAACAGCGGTGGGGCGTCGCTTGAGATCGAGGGCGGCAACATGACGTTCTACTGTCCCGGCTCATTCACCATCAAGGCAGCCTCGTTCACGTTCGTTGGCCCCGACAACGTGCCGACCCGGTTGCCGTCCCTGCCGAAAAGCAGCCTGAAGATTTCCGACACGTATTCGTCATCCCACTGAAGCCATGATCATCAGCCCTCCCTTTCTTCCGGCGTCGGGCCTGACGGCCAACGACGTTTCGAAACCGGACCCCATGATGGACCTCATCGACCAGTTCGAGATCGGCCATCACGGGGCCTGGCCGGTTACCTTCGACCGGCGTTCTCATTGCGCCATCCATCTGAATCCTCGCGCGCAGGGCGCGGGCCAGGCAGAGCCGGTGCGTGCAATCGCCGATGGGGATGTTGTCGCGTATCGGGTCTCCAGGGACGCCGTCTCGGATGGCACGGTGGACCCTCAAACCGGCCAGCCTTTGCTGAACTCGAACGCCGGCTTCGTTTTGCTGCGGCACAAGACCGACGCGGGCGACGGACGCACGATCACGTATTACTCGCTCTACATGCACCTGCTGGACATGACCAGCCAGGAGCACACCGTCCCCCAACCTAACGATCCGCCAGAGACAGGCTCGGCGAACGCGTTACCCAGGTGGCTGCTCGATACGGCGGGGGGCAAGGACGGCGTCGTCCAGATGGGCGGCACGAAGAAGGTATACCGCAAGGACATGCTTGGCTACGTCGGCCAGCATCAGGGCGTGGCGCATCTGCACTTCGAAATCTTCATGGCGGACGGCGATTTCACGGCCTGGTTCGACAAGGTACAGATCGGGGTGAAGAAACCGGCTCAGCTGACGACGAGCGATTACTGGGGGCACAGCTATTTCGTTATTTCCGGGCCGCAGGAGTTCTATCCGCAACCAGCAAACGTGGACGAGAAGTGGTTTCCCCGCGTGCCCGGCGGCTCGCTTGGCGCGGGCGATACGCTCTATGTCGAGGCATGGTTTAACAAGGGGCAGCGCTTTACGCGCGCGTGGATCGATAAGGCGGGCAGTGGCAATGTGACGCTGCTCACGCCCGACCCGATTGCGGACCCGTATGACAGCGCCCAAAAACGCTACGAATACGACCTGTACGACCGCGCGATGGCGCTTTATCCGGCGTGTCCGAGTGATGGCTATGAAATGCTGCGGTTTGGGCGCATTCTGTCGGACCATCCAACGCTGACGGGGGCGGCTTGCGCCACCTGGATCGCAGTGCCGTTCGACGAGAGCGGCACGCTGGGCTATGTCAACATCGCGCCGGATGCAATCAAGAAGCTGTCTGACGCAGATTTTCCGTTCTTCACGGGGTGGCAAAAGATCGATGGCGACAACACGCCGTTCAACGACGCCGGGCGCTGTGATTACGCCACGCTTTGCGGGTTGACCGGCATTCAGGATTCGCTGCCGTCGGCGCAGCCGCTCGAAGCCGATCCGAACAATAACAACGAGGTCAACCTGCAGCTTGCCAGCTATGTGCAGAACACGGATGGCGTGAATGAGAAGCTCCGGGGGATGGTGTTCAAGGCGCGTAGCGAGTGGGATCCGTCCAACAACGAGGAGCGGTACAAGGACCTGAACGATCCGTATGGTTTCTTTGGCAAGCAGAAAGACACCAACCCTGATGGGTACACCAAGTTCACCGATTTCCTGGCCAAGTTCCAGTTTCTGGACAAGACGCCGCTTGCCGGGAAGGAACTCTGGTTCTTCCATCCGCTGGCGTTTATTCGCCACTTCAGAAAGTGTGGATGGCTAAGTCGCCTAGAACTTCAGCATCTGCTTCCCAAAAATGTCGTGCAAAAAGCCACGCCGTGGAAGTGGCAACCGGTACGCCTTAGTTGGGCTGCTTCCATGTTGGCAGCAGACAATTCGAGTTCCATTCAGAGACGTTTGGAACTCAACAAGGCGATCCGCAAATACGGGATTCAATCGCCCGTGCGTATGGCCTCCTTCTTCGGAAATGCAACAGAGGAGACGCAATGGTTCCAAAAATACCATGAGGGATCACCATTTTGGTACGCGCCATGGGATGGGCGAGGAATGCTTCAGCTTACGCACGCCACAAATTATATTAGGTATTGGAAATTTAAAGGGATTGCAGTAAGTGCAACCGTAGAGGACACCCTGAAGCAGCATACTCAAATGGCAGACCAAAGCAGAACATTGCCCAACGGCCATAAGGGGATGTACGATTTGCATCATTACCTTAGCGATTCATCTACGCACATTCCGGCCGATCTTATTGCAAAAAGAGAGGCGATGGCCAACCCATTTGAAGCAGCGGATAGCGCAGGCTGCTATTGGGCTTGGTCGGGCGCAGCCGGTTGCGCAGACGGGTACTGGACTAATCAATCCAGTCAATACAGTCCGCTCTCGACCGATCACGGAATAAAATATTTCTACATAAATGGAGCGTTTGGTAAGGTCGCGGCCACAATAAACACTGGCAAGCCAAGTAGTAACTATAACTCAGTGTGGGACATACAGTCTCGTTTTTTGGCGTTCGCGAACGCACAGGTAATCCTGTTTGATGTAACTAGCTTCCCGCAGCCGGACGGGAGCACATCTATTTTCCCCGTTGGTTTCGGGCGCGTGGAGGAATCGTGAAGCATTACATAGCAATTGCTGTCGCTGCTTGGCTCGCTGTTGCATGCTTTTCTTGTGATGCATTAGCCGCCGGTGCCGTGAAGTTGGGAGTGGGCACCAGCGTCGTCACGGCAGATGGACCAACATCGGTACAAGTAAGAATGGGCGACTGTGAGTTTTCGATGACTCTGGAAAAGGGCGAGCATATTAAATACAACGATCCGGACCTAATATTATATCGCGCGGACGTTGCGCTGCCTGATCGGAAACTCCCATTCCTTCAGCAAGCGCAAACGTATTTTGGGTATGACTGGTGGTTTGAGCAGCGCGCGTCTGCGCACATGCCGTGGATTGGCTTTATGTGCGAAAACACCTCAGATTTTATGTGGTCGCCAGACAATGCGCAAACCGATATTTCTCAAGAAATGCACGATATCATGGACGCGAATTCGTTGAGGTGTCCAGCAGATTTCGACGGAAAAAAATGGACTCCACTTCGGAAGAGCGGGTTGGCGAACTTTGAAAATATCGATGTGCCCGGTGCAAATGGGTTTGTGGTCGACATTAATTCAAAAAATGGAATTCAAGGTTCGAGATTTTGTTTCGTTCATGGCAAGAACGTTTTGATTGGTATGTCCGGAGGTGGCGCGAATATTCAAGACGAGAGAAGTTCGAAGGAAGGCTTTCTTCCCCCTCTCTTGCGAAGTATTGAATTTAAATCCGACGCCATACCAGCGCAGTAACAGGATTCTCGACCAATTTTTTTACTCACATATGCAATCTTCGATCCGCAAAGGCGACAAACTCGAACACGGCGGCGAAGTCACAGGCGGCTCACCGTGGTTCGAGGTGATGGGCCGCCCCCTCGCCCGCAAGGGCGACGAGGCGATCTGCGAGCAGCACGGTCCGACCACGATTGATGAAGGCTACGCCAAATTTCCTGATCGCGACGGCAAGGAGGTTGCCTTCCACCATTACCGCTGCACGTGCGGCTGCCGTCTGCTCTCGTCGCTCATGAATTTCAACATCGAGTAATGCCGGTCGATCTTTCTCCCTCCGGACGCCCCAGCGTGTATTCGCCCATCGTCATCCCACTGAAGCCATGATCATCAGCCCTCCCTTTCTTCCGGCGTCGGGCCTGACGGCCAACGACGTTTCGAAACCGGACCCCATGATGGACTTCATCGACCAGTTCGAGGTCGGCCATCACGGGGCCTGGCCGGTCACCTTCGACCGGCGTTCTCATTGCGCCATCCATCTGAATCCTCGCGCGCAGGGCGCGGGCCAGGCAGAGCCGGTGCGTGCAATCGCCGATGGGGATGTTGTCGCGTATCGGGTCTCCAGGGACGCCGTCTCGGATGGCACGGTGGACCCTCAAACCGGCCAGCCTTTGCTGAACTCGAACGCCGGCTTCGTTTTGCTGCGGCACAAGACCGACGCGGGCGACGGACGCACGATCACGTATTACTCGCTCTACATGCACCTGCTGGACATGACCAGCCAGGAGCACACCGTCCCCCAACCTAACGATCCGCCAGAGACAGGCTCGGCGAACGCGTTACCCAGGTGGCTGCTCGATACGGCGGGGGGCAAGGACGGCGTCGTCCAGATGGGCGGCACGAAGAAGGTATACCGCAAGGACATGCTTGGCTACGTCGGCCAGCATCAGGGCGTGGCGCATCTGCACTTCGAAATCTTCATGGCGGACGGCGATTTCACGGCCTGGTTCGACAAGGTACAGATCGGGGTGAAGAAACCGGCTCAGCTGACGACGAGCGATTACTGGGGGCACAGCTATTTCGTTATTTCCGGGCCGCAGGAGTTCTATCCGCAACCAGCAAACGTGGACGAGAAGTGGTTTCCCCGCGTGCCCGGCGGCTCGCTTGGCGCGGGCGATACGCTCTATGTCGAGGCATGGTTTAACAAGGGGCAGCGCTTTACGCGCGCGTGGATCGATAAGGCGGGCAGTGGCAATGTGACGCTGCTCACGCCCGACCCGATTGCGGACCCGTATGACAGCGCCCAAAAACGCTACGAATACGACCTGTACGACCGCGCGATGGCGCTTTATCCGGCGTGTCCGAGTGATGGCTATGAAATGCTGCGGTTTGGGCGCATTCTGTCGGACCATCCAACGCTGACGGGGGCGGCTTGCGCCACCTGGATCGCAGTGCCGTTCGACGAGAGCGGCACGCTGGGCTATGTCAACATCGCGCCGGATGCAATCAAGAAGCTGTCTGACGCAGATTTTCCGTTCTTCACGGGGTGGCAAAAGATCGATGGCGACAACACGCCGTTCAACGACGCCGGGCGCTGTGATTACGCCACGCTTTGCGGGTTGACCGGCATTCAGGATTCGCTGCCGTCGGCGCAGCCGCTCGAAGCCGATCCGAACAATAACAACGAGGTCAACCTGCAGCTTGCCAGCTATGTGCAGAACACGGATGGCGTGAATGAGAAGCTCCGGGGGATGGTGTTCAAGGCGCGTAGCGAGTGGGATCCGTCCAACAACGAGGAGCGGTACAAGGACCTGAACGATCCATATGGTTTCTTTGGCAAGCAGAAAGACACCAACCCTGATGGGTACACCAAGTTCACCGATTTCCTGGCCAAGTTCCAGTTTCTGGACAAGACGCCGCTTGCCGGGAAGGAACTCTGGTTCTTCCATCCGCTGGCGTTTATTCGCCACTTCAGAAAGTGCGAGTGGTTCGCCGCCGAGGAAATTGCGCAATGCGTCCCGCGGCGAGTGCTTTCGCTTCACGGAACGCAATTTGTAGCGACAACACGCCCTTGGAATGATGCATTGGCGCAAGGCAACGCCTGGAAGTCGGAGTTGAACTTGGCACTGCGCAAGTACCGTATCAGCTCGACAAAGGAAAGGGCGACCCATTTTCTTGCTCAATTGATGGAGGAATCCGGGTGGCTGAAGGCCGTGCGTGAGTACCACGGCGAGGACAAGTCCTATAGCCCCTACTATGGGCGAGGCTTGATTCAGCTGACGCACATGCCGAATTACTCAAAGTACGGTGAATTCAGAAAGTTTCCGGTTGATCCATCTGCTCCTGCAAAATATTCAAATATCAAGTGGAATCCCGATGTGTTGCTGGCCGATACGAATACGGCGTTCAACCGGCACAACTGTGCCGATAGTGCCGCCTTGTATTGGACCTGCAGGAAAATGACCGCCACGGGAACGAACACCATCAAGACAACCGATGCCGGTGGCCTGCAGATCGATACGGCAGTGCAAGCGTCCAAGTCCACCAATGGCAATGTGCCTAATCAAAACGTGAATGGCCTTGACCATCGGTTGCAGTCGTTTGTCTACATCAAATACATCCTGCTGGATTTGATTGAAGGTGGATCCTCGGAACAGCTATCTTTTGTCTGGCGGAGAAATTCGGCGACGGAGACTGTGTTGGACGCGAACGGCCAGCCCGTCCTGGACCCCGTTACTCACCATCCGAAAAAAAGATACATTCCAACCACGCATACGATTCAAGTCTCGCTGGAGAAGCAACGGCCATGAAAAATATTCTCATCCTGATTGTCCTGCTCTACTTCTCAGGGCTGGCGTGTGCCTGCGGGACTGATGCGCAACGCGAGAAGATGGCTGAAAAGCTGTACGCTGACGCGGAAATGCAGAAATTCGTCTGTGGCGCTAGCGATTCGTGTTCTATGGAGGGTTTCCAGGCCGGGTTGCAATTTCAGAAATACGAAGAGCCCTTCCACGGACAGGTCTTTTCGGTGTGTCTGGTTGAGCCGACCTTGACGGCGACGAACTCCTACACCGGGGTCTTCGTGAAAAAAAATGGCGAGTACGCATTTCAATTTATCTCTTATGGAACCGGCGTCAAGGTCCAGGTCAACAAGGCCGGAATCCCGATGATTCTTGAGTACAGCGTCAGCAATCCAGATAACCCGGACTATTCGCTGAATCAATATTTGTGGAATGGCCAAGCGTTCATTTTCTCTCGCACCGTGTCGATACATAACTGAAACCGACAACCGGCCTGACTAATCTATGCAATCTCCCATCCGCAAAGGCGACAAACTCGAACACGGCGGTGAAGTCACAGGCGGCTCACCGTGGTTCGAGGTGATGGGCCGCCCCCTCGCCCGCAAGGGCGACGAGGCGATCTGCGAGCAGCACGGGCCGACCACGATTGAAGAGGGCTACGCCAAATTTCCCGATCGCGACGGCAAGGAAATTGCCTTCCATCATTACCGCTGCGCGTGCGGCTGCCGTCTGCTCTCGTCGCTCATGAATTTCAACATCGAGTAATGCCGGTCAATCTTTCTCCCGCCGGACGCCCCAGCGTGTATTCGCCCATCGTCATCCCACTGAAGCCATGATCATCAGCCCTCCCTTTCTTCCGGCGTCGGGCCTGACGGCCAGCGACGCGTCGAAGCCGGACCCCATGATGGACTTCATCGACCAGTTCGAGGTCGGCCATCACGGGGCCTGGCCGGTCACCTTCGACCGGCGTTCCCATTGCGCCATCCATCTGAATCCGGGCGAACAGACAGAACCTGTCCGCGCGATCGCTGATGGGGAAGTTGTTGCGTATCGTGTATGCAAGAACGCAATCTCGGACGGCACGACCGATTCGACGACCGGGCAGCCTTTGCTGAACTCGAACGCCGGCTTCGTTTTGCTGCGGCATAAGACTGACACGGGCGACGGACGCACGATCACGTATTACTCGCTTTACATGCACCTGCTGGACATGACCAGCCAGGAGCACATCGTCCCCCAACTTAACGATCCGCCAGAGACAGGCTCGGCGAACGCGTTACCCAGGTGGCTGCTCGATACGGCGGGGGGCAAGGACGGCGTCGTCCAGATGGGCGGCACGAAGAAGGTATACCGCAAGGACATGCTTGGCTACGTCGGCCAGCATCAGGGCGTGGCGCATCTGCACTTCGAAATCTTCATGGCGGACGGCGATTTCACGGCCTGGTTCGACAAGGTACAGATCGGGGTGAAGAAACCGGCTCAGCTGACGACGAGCGATTACTGGGGGCACAGCTATTTCGTTATTTCCGGGCCGCAGGAGTTCTATCCGCAACCAGCAAACGTGGACGAGAAGTGGTTTCCCCGCGTGCCCGGCGGCTCGCTTGGCGCGGGCGATACGCTCTATGTCGAGGCATGGTTTAACAAGGGGCAGCGCTTTACGCGCGCGTGGATCGATAAGGCGGGCAGTGGCAATGTGACGCTGCTCACGCCCGACCCGATTGCGGACCCGTATGACAGCGCCCAAAAACGCTACGAATACGACCTGTACGACCGCGCGATGGCGCTTTATCCGGCGTGTCCGAGTGATGGCTATGAAATGCTGCGGTTTGGGCGCATTCTGTCGGACCATCCAACGCTGACGGGGGCGGCTTGCGCCACCTGGATCGCAGTGCCGTTCGACGAGAGCGGCACGCTGGGCTATGTCAACATCGCGCCGGATGCAATCAAGAAGCTGTCTGACGCAGATTTTCCGTTCTTCACGGGGTGGCAAAAGATCGATGGCGACAACACGCCGTTCAACGACGCCGGGCGCTGTGATTACGCCACGCTTTGCGGGTTGACCGGCATTCAGGATTCGCTGCCGTCGGCGCAGCCGCTCGAAGCCGATCCGAACAATAACAACGAGGTCAACCTGCAGCTTGCCAGCTATGTGCAGAACACGGATGGCGTGAATGAGAAGCTCCGGGGGATGGTGTTCAAGGCGCGTAGCGAGTGGGATCCGTCCAACAACGAGGAGCGGTACAAGGACCTGAACGATCCATATGGTTTCTTTGGCAAGCAGAAAGACACCAACCCTGATGGGTACACCAAGTTCACCGATTTCCTGGCCAAGTTCCAGTTTCTGGGCAAGACGCCGCTTGCCGGGAAGGAACTCTGGTTCTTCCATCCGCTGGCGTTTATTCGCCACTTCAGAAAGTGTGGATGGCTAAGTGTGAGGGAACTTGCTCAGTGCCTTCCGCGGAAGGTCATTGACCAAACGAGAAATGGCGTACATCAGACGGTGTATCCAACCGCCACGCTTCGCTGGGGGGTTGCACATGGCCGCGCTGACCGCTTTGCGCAATACATCAATTCCGCATTGCGAAAATATGGCATTTCTCTGAGTGGATTGCGAACTGCATATTTCATGGGAAATGCTATTCAAGAAACAATCTATCTAAGTCGCACTTCGGAACTCGGCGGAGCTCAGGCGCATTATGCCCCTTGGTATGGTCGTGGCGTGATCCAATTGACGTTTGAGGAAAATTATAAACGATATGGTGATTTCCGGAAATGGAGTGGCCCACCATCAGGTTATCGCGATTTGCTTGAGACGGACCTATCTGCAGCTTGCGATTCTGCGGGGTTCTATTGGGTTAGTTGTGCCAAACCTGTCAACAATACTCATAATATAAATATTGAGGCGGATAAACTCCCTCGGTTTACGGCCACTACGTTGATTAATGTCTGCCCAGATTACGACTATCACTCCAAATCGTGTCGAACATCCCTCTCCAGGATGGATTTTCTGGCATCTGCTGAATTTGAGAGGTCGGCGCGCGCAGTGAACACTGGCAATCCAAATAGTACCGGTACGTTAAACGGGCTGATACCGAGAACGAATGTCTTTGTTGCTTCTATCGCGAAGTTAACCGATATTTTGATCGATTATAATGATGCATATTCGCAGAAAGAGTAAAGTGCACAATTCGATTTAGGTAATTACATGGGTGGATTATGAAAATCGAAAAATATATTTTTGCAGGACTATTTTTGGTTTGTAGCTGCGCTGCGGTGGCAGAAAATTTTCCAAGCGTGTCCATGTCGGATGGCCATGCATATGTGACCACTCCAAGTGGAAAGAGGCAGGCGATATCCGTGAAAAATGGAGTGACAGCATCCGACGCCAAATTGATTGACCTGACGTTTAATGGATATGCTGATTTGGTAGTGCTTCGAGACAGCGGGGCGAATCAAAAATTTTACGACGTCTATTTGTATTCAAGGCAGAAGGATGAATATATTTACAATAAGCGTCTGAGCGATATCCCGTGTTTGAGTGTTGATCAAAAAAACAAAGAGTTAGTCGGTCAGTGTTTCCATGAAAGCTCGTGCGAAAACTGGGAGGAGCACTATTCCGTCTCTCCGAAGGGCAATATTTCTCTCGTTGAGCGAAAAGGGACCTATTGTGATCCGACTGGCGGTGAGGGGTACACCTATATCGATCGTTTCCGAAACGGCAAGAAAATGTCTTCGAAAACGTCTCCAGTGGGTAGCCAATCGGAAAAGTAAGCTATGCAATCTCCCATCCGCAAAGGCGACAAACTCGAACACGGCGGTGAAGTCACAGGCGGCTCACCGTGGTTCGAGGTGATGGGCCGCCCCCTCGCCCGCAAGGGCGACGAGGCGATCTGCGAGCAGCACGGGCCAACCACGGTAAACGAAGGCTACGCCAAATTTCCCGATCGCGACGGCAAGGAAATTGCCTTCCATCATTACCGCTGCGCGTGCGGCTGCCGTCTGCTCTCGTCGCTCATGAACTTCAACATCGAGTAATGCCGGTCGATCTTTCTCCCGCCGGACGCCCCAGCGTGTATCCGCCCGGGATGCGCTTTTGGCCATGGGCGGCGACGTGGCTCGTGTGTAACGTGTTCGGCCCCGTGATCGTGCTGCTTGCGTGGCCGAAGGGCGAGCCTGCGCGCGGCCTCGAGTTCTGGAGCTGTGTGTTGGGCGCCCCGAACGGCGTGTTCCTGGTCCTGCTCGGCTTTGCACGCGCGGGCTACGAGGTCCTATGGTCTCGCGCGTACTGGCGCAACCATCATCGCGACCGCTGGCTTGCGGAAAAAATCCGGTTCGCGCAGCGCCCGCTGCATGTAGTTGGTGCTGGGTATTGCCTGCCGCTAGCGGGCAAATCCCTTGCCGACGCTCTTGCGGGCAAGCAGTCGCTCCTGAAGATGCAGAGCGCCCGCCATGGCTCGGGTAAGGTCATGTGTAACCGCTTTGAGGACGATGATCCGCTGGTGGCCGGGCTGCCCGTGGCTGGTGAAGAGCAAAGCGAGGGCGCCGCCGCGGGCGTGCTGATGGAGGTTGGTCCCGCTGTCCAGATGATCCGTGTTGCGCTTGAACCGTTGGTCGGCAATATCCAGGCGCTGACGCGATACGAAAAGCCATACTGGCCGCAGGTACGCGTGCTGGCCGCGCCGGAGACTGCAGGCCTGTACGTGGCTCATGTCCGCGAGGCGTTGCGGCTGGCTGCACTTCCGCCGCTTGAGGTCCAGGCGATCCCCGCGACCGATGGTCTGCTGGTAGCCGACGGGTGGCTCGACGCGCGCGAGCGCCGTCCGCTTCTCGCAGTCGCTGCGGCATGGTACGACGAGGCCATCGACGAAGGCTGTGCCGAAGGTTGTGCCGCCGTGCTGCTCGATCCCGGTTACTTCAGGCTCCCGCGGGAAGTCCGCCACGAGGCTGCGCTGCACCGTCCCGTCCAGGCGACCGATGGTGAGGCCGGCTACGGTTTCGCGAATGCCGCGATCTGGGGCAAGGTCAAGGCCGCAGCGGTGACGCGCGCGTGGATCACGCGGCCGGTCGAGCACAGCGACCGCGCCCTCGCTGCCGCGGGCTTTCAGGCCGCGTCGAAGGACGCCGCACTGCACCGGCTCGATCGTATCGTCGGCGACGTGGGCGCGGCTAACGGCCTGCTGGCGATTGCCGCTGCCATTGAGTCCGGCGTAACGGACGGCCCGCAACTGGTTGTCGATGGCCTGCAGTCAGCCATCCTCCACGTTATACCCGCTAAACCAACCAACGCTTCCACGCATGACGACTCCCCAAAATAACCTGAAGAGCATGGAGCCCGAAGCCGTCGCCAGCACGCCGGCTCCGAGCCGCGTGGCGATCTGGGGCATGCCCCTCGCAGCGCTCGTCCTGGCCATTGCCGCACTTCTGCTGGTCTGGTTCGGGAATGACCGTCTGGGCATCGCGGATGGTGCGCCTCGCACGCGGTTATTGATCGGTATCCCGATCATGCTGGTTGTCGTCGTGGTAGCCCATCTGTTCGCGGTATCAACAGGCGCATACGGCGGGGCTGCCAGACTGTTCCGCTCTGAAACCGGCGACCGCACGAAGGCAGCGAAGCCGCTTAATCGCGATGCGCGACTGCAGCGCGTATACGAGGAACTACGCGTTTCGCACGGCTGGCGCTGGCAACGTCGCCTGCGCTGGTTGCTGGTGAGCGGCATGGACGAGCGCATCGATCAGGTCGCGCCGGGACTCAAGCATGCGGGCGTCATGCACGTGGGCGAAACGGTCCTCGTGCACGCCTCCCCGGACGGCATCGAGGCGGCGAAATGGCTCGGCCAGATCCGCAAGCTGCGCCGCCGCCCTGTTGATGGCGTGGTGCATGTCGCGCGCACAGACGATATGGACACCGAATTGCCGCGTATGCTCTCGGGCCTCTCAACCTCGCTGGGGTGGGCGGCGCCGGTCGCCTTCCTGCACCCGGTTGAAGCGAACGGCAGCCCTTCCGAACGCTTCGATGCGGTGGGGGCGTTCATGCCGGACGCCGCGCGCCGGCAGGCGCAGGCTGCCGCCGCAAGACTGCCCGAACTGCTCGACGAGGTCGAGCGGCGAACAGCGGACATGGGTGCGCGCCTGTGTACCCGGAATAACCGGGTAACCTGGCTGATGGAAATCTCGAAGTACGTCGGCGACCATACCGCCCAAATCACGGCGAACCTGCGCACGCTTGCCGCATCGAACTGGCTGCGCGCGCCGTTGGCGGGCGTGCTGTTCGCACCGGTCTTTCCGGCCGCGGCCGTCGTGCCAGCCCCCGTGGCTCATGGTAGTGACGATTCACCGGTCGAGGCCGTGACGGCGGTGCCCGTGGCTGAAGTGCCTCGCGAGCAGCCGCGCGCCCTGCTGCCGGTGTGGCAGCAGATCGCGGCTTCCATCCCGAACTATCGGGGTCGCCGCACGGGGTTGTACTGGCCTGATGTGCTCGCGTGGTGCGTCTTGATCGGGGCCATCGTATGGATCATGCTGCTGGTGATCTCGGGGCTGGGCAACCGGGCACTCGTCAATGAAGCCGAAACGACCGTCGCCCAGGCGTTCACGGCTACGCCCGGCACGCCGGCCGCGCTGCGCGCGCAGCTCGCGCTACAGAATGAAATCGCGACGCTCGAATATCGCCAGCAGCATGGGGCGCCGTGGTACCTGCGCGCGGGCCTGTCGCACAACGACGACCTCCTCGGTGCGCTCTGGCGGCCCTACCAGACTGTGGCCAGCCGTAATCTGCGCCAGCCGGTCGCGCAGGCCCTCGAAGGGCAGCTTGGCGCCTTCTCGCAGGTGCGCGCAGACGAGCAACAGAGCCGTGCTGCCCAGCAGCAGGCGTACAACAGTCTCAAGGCGTACTTGATGCTCGCGACGCCTGCGCGCACCGACGCGTCGTTCCTCAAGACGCAGATGCTCGACGTCTGGCCTGCGCCCGCCGGTATGCGGGCAGGCGAATGGCTCGATGTCTCGCAGCAGCTCGCAGGGTTTTGGGCCGATCATCTGAAAGCGCATCCCGGATGGCGGATCAATGTCTCGCAGACGCTGGTTACGGGGATGCGTTCGACGCTCGTGAACCAGATCGGCCTCGCGGCAAGCGACGACGTGCTATATCAGCGCGTACTCGATCAGGCGCGAGGCAAGTATGCGGACGTATCACTCGCGACCCTGCTTGCCGGCACCGACTCGCACGGCCTGTTTGCGACGGCGCAGACGGTACCCGGCATCTTTACCCGAGCAGCCTGGGAGGGCGTGGTCGAGAAGGCCATCGACGACGCCGTGAAAGGACAGCACGTCGAGGGCGACTGGATACTGACCGGCGACCAGCCGACCACGCAGATCAGCGCCACCACCGTAGAGGGCACAGTCGGAGCGGCGCAGGCTGCCGTCGACGCCAGGAAGAGTGCCGACGATCTGCGAAAGCGGCTGCGCGACCGATATTTCACGGACTATACGGCGGCGTGGGCGACCATGCTCAACAGCTTCCAGTGGATTCCGGCGACGAACTTCTCCGGCGTGATCGATCAGCTTACCCGCATGACTGATGCGCAGACCTCGCCGCTGCTCGCGGTCATGAAGTCCGTCCGGGACCAGGGCGTGGCGGGCCGTCCCTCGCAGGCGCTGACCGATTCGCTCGTGCGCAAGGCGCAGTTGCTGTTTAGCGAAGGCAGCGATGCGACCCAGGCGGCCGTAGTGAATCCGCTCGACCGCTCGTTCGGCCCGCTGCTTGCCTTGATGGGCGACGCGAACCCGGCACCAGGCAGCGGTAACGCGGGCAACGCTGCCGGAGCGAATGCCGCCGCGTTCAGCGGCGTCAGCCTTTCGCGGGTCCTGACCGCCGATACCACCGTGCGGCTGAAATTGCAGCAGATCCAGACGAGCCCGGATGCGCAGGCAATGGCGCGTTCGCTCGCGCAGGCGGTATTCCAGGGCAAGCTCTCGGACCTCTCGCAGGCGCGCGATGATGCGGCGCTGACCGCCGCGAGCCTGGGCGCACAGTGGGCAGGCTTCGGGCAAACCATGTTCGTGCGGCCGCTCGATGCGGCTTGGGAGGCTATCCTCCAGCCTGCTGCCGCGAGCCTGAATGACGCATGGCGCGCCGGCGTGACGGCCCCCTTCGATGCATCGTTTGCTTCGCGCTATCCGTTCGCGCCGACGCCGGCGGATGCATCCTTCGCGGAGTTCGGTCGTTACGTGCGGCTCGATACGGGGCTGATCAACCGCTTTATCCAGGTCGAGCTGTCCGGCATGCTCAAGCGCCAGGGCGATCAGTGGGTGCCAAACGAACTCGCGCCGCAGTCGTTGCAGTTCGATCCGAAGTTCCTCGCCATGCTGCGGCTGATCGGCCCGCTCGGCGCGCGTCTCTACGCGCAGGGCGCGGCCGGTTACCACTTCGAGCTGATGCCGCAACCCACGCCGGATGTGACGCGCACCGAACTGACTGTGGACGGGCGTCAGGTCATCTACTTCAACCAGCAGGACGCCTGGACGCCACTTGCCTGGCCGGGCAACGGCCTGAACGGCCACGCGTCGCTAACCTGGCAGACACTGAATGCCGGGATTCAGATCGCCTTCGATGCGACGGGCGACTGGGCGTTCCTGCGAATGCTGGAAAAGGCCAGGGTCAAGCCGCTTGACGATACGCGCTACGAGCTGGCCTGGAATGGCAGACCGGATCGTGACGCAGCAGACGCGTCGATGCTGCCCGCCGCCGCGAAGGCGATTCTTGCGTCGGCCGGTGATGCGGCGAAGGCCGCTTCCGCAACGACCGGTGAGCCCCCCGACAGTACGAAGCCGGCATTGCGCTATGTGCTGCGTACCCAGGCGGGAGCCGGACCGCTCGACTTGCTGAAGCTACGCGGTTTCCGCATGCCCGAGCGCATTTTCATAACGGGACGTGCCGGACCGATCTCCGGGCTACCCTCCCTGCCACCCTTGCCACCGGAGTTGCAGCCATGACGGCACCCTGGAAGAAATTTCAGGCCGACCAGGCAAATCCGTTCCTGACGCAATTCGACGGGGAGATGCGCTACCTTCGCGAAGCCGGTCTCGAGTTTGTGCGGGATCAGCCGGATGCCGCGCGGCGCCTGGGCATGCAGTACGGCCAGGAGGATGAGCAGGTCCGTGCGGTCTCCAAGGCGGTGCAGTGCCTCTACCGGACTACCCAGGCCGTCGCACTGTTGCGGCTCTCGGTCGAAGACGCCGCAGTGGCGGTGCTTGCCGATGGACGTGCGGTGATTCGTCTCACGTTCGGTCTCTGGCATGGGGAGCAGCGCGAGCGTATCGACCCGTCGCGTATCGGCTGTACCTGCACGGCGACCGTGCGGCCGCCGCTTCACTCTATGCGGCCATGACCCATCACGTGGAGTCCATCAGCCTGCGCCCGCCATCGGTACGCGACGGCGCGCTGGAGCGGCTGGCGCGGGTGTGCTTCGAGCCGGCAGGGTCCGATCCGTCGACGCGGCTGGGGCCGGTCATGGACGCGAAGCGCGACCAGCAACTCGACCGCGAACAGACGATCGGCGGCGAATGTGTATCGGAAATCTTCCGGTCTTCGCACGACCACTGCTCGCGATGGCGCTGCGACAGGGGACATGAGTGGTCGACGAAGGCATGTCATATCCGGTCGCTGGTGTGCATCATATGCAAGCCTCGACGGAATCGAGGCGGAAAATGGCTGAAAACGCAGGCGATATGAAGCGCACGGCAAGCTGACTGATCTGCATATGCGCAGCAGCTGACCGAACTTGGCGCGCGCTTGTCGGCGTTTGTTCCATGCGGTTTGGCCAGCCCACCGATTTTATTGATTATGCAGTGTCAAACTATATTGTTCGTTCACATGCATCGCAAGCACTTGAAAAAGCCCGGCCAGTCAGTCGGTATTCAGGGCCCAGCTTTGGCCGGCAGGTAAAGCAGCAGCACACTTGCGAGAAGCAGCGCAGCGCCCAGCACGGTTCGAAGCGTCACCGCCTCGCCGGACACGACGCCGAACAGCAGTATCTCCAGGATAGTCACCGCAACCATCAGCGGATATGCCACGCTCAGTTCCACCCGCTTGAGCGCCAGCGCATAGAGCAGGAAGCCGGCACCATAGGCCGCTATCGCCGCTAGTCGATAAAGAGCAGGCCGGCCGCTCATTCCGAATAGCAGCGCATGATTGTCGACGCGCCCCGCGAGCCGCAAAAGGATACTCGCGAGAGCACTACACGTGCCGCTCAAAAACAGAAAGAAAAATGGCATGGTCCGATGGTGAGAGTCAGGGCGAAAGTCAGCTGGCCGCGACTACCGTCGCCACGCAAAGGCAAACCACAAGCAGACTGAGACGATTTCTCATGGTGAATACAATCGGGTCGTCGTGCATCTCCCCGCGAAACGCCAGCATCCACACACGGCTGATCCAGAACAGCAGCAAGCCGAATAACAGCCACAGTGCGTGCGGGTGCCGATAAAGCAGGCGAACGTCGGAAGAATTCATATAGAGCGCGAGAACCAGCACGGCCACATAGCCCGAAGCCGTGCCGAACGACCGCAGAATAGCCATGTCTTGGGTGACATAGCCACGCCCCACCGCGCAGACCTTCGCTTCGCGCAACAGCGCGTCCAGTTCGGCGTAGCGCTTGACCATAGCGAGGCTCAGGAAAATGAGGATCGAAAACATGATCAACCAGTCCGACAGCGGGATATCCCCCGCCGTGCCGCCCGCCACGACGCGCGCGGTGTAGAGCGCCGCGAGAACAAAGACGTCGATCAGCATGAACCGTTTCAGACTAAGCGAATAGGCGAGCGTGGTGGCGAAATAGCCGGCCAGCACGAGTTGAAACATAGGCTGTAACAACAGCGCAAAGCCCGCTGAGGCGACAATAAGCACGGCCCCCAGAAACATGCCGAACGCGAGAGATAACTGCCCCGACGCAAACGGCCGATTGCGCTTGTTCACGTGACGGCGGTCCGCGTCGAGATCAAGCATGTCATTGAGCAGATAGACCGCCGACGCACAGAAACAGAAAGAAAAAAACGCAATGCTTTCGGCTTTGACCGTATCGGGTTCCGTAAAGCGATGCGAGGCGAGCAGCGGCACAAAAATCAGAAGGTTCTTCACCCACTGGTAAACGCGCATTTCCCTAACGGTAAGGCCAACGAGCGATCGCCGTTCCTCGAAGAACACCACCTTCTGATTCACGAGTTCTGCCGCTTCCGCGATCGGGCGGGTGCCCACGACGATAGCCCGTCTGCACTGTTTCCAAACCGGCACGTCGGACAGCGCGTTGCCGCAATAGTCGAAACCGCGCGGACCAAATTCCTCCGACAATGTGGACGCCTTGTTATTACCAGACAGATTGAACACTTCATTGCTCGCCAGGATTCCTTTGAAGAAACCGAAGTGCAACGCAATCTGCTCGGCGAACTTGCGGTTTGCGGCGGTGCATAAATACAGGTCCCTGCCGTAAGACCGCTCTTCGCGCAGGTATTCGATGAGGCGTGCGTTATAGGGGAGCAATGTCACATCGATCGCGACGCGTTGGGCAATCTGCTCTTTCAGATAAGCCTTGCCGCGAAACAGCCAGCCAATGCAGAACAGTGCATACAACGGGTTGCGCTTGACAAGTACGAGGAACGATTCGACGAGAAGGTCGGTGCTTGTCAGCGTGCCATCAAGGTCCACGCAAAGGGGTACGCTCGCTTGAGCCATCGTCACCTCGTGTTAAGCCACCTGGATGCACAGGTCTCCCTCTTTGAGAATAGCCGCCCATCGCTTCCACTCTGTGCGGTAGGACACATTCGCGACTGCGTCGCAAATGCGAATCACTGCGCGCTCGCCATGGGTTCTCACCAACAGTTAACGCCAGGAAGAGCGGCGGTGCAGGCGCGTCCTTTGCTCCGATGAAATCACCATTGCACTGGAATAGGAGCACGGCATGACAAACATTGCGTCAGATGAACGGGACGATCGCGGCAACCCGTCGAAGAGCACCGGTGCTTCCGGCGGCGGGTCGTTCGGCAACCAGCGCGGCGCGCCGGTGACCGGCGGGGCGCCCGAAAACGGCGAGCGAGGCGCGGGGGACGTTCATCCACCGGAGCATGCGAACCAGGGCGGCAAACATGAGCATGCGCAATCGGGGCATGAACAGGAGCGCGCCAAAACTTGAGGGCCCGGTACCGCGGCGGGCTGGCTGCGCGCGGCGCATTCACGCCGCTCATTAGCGACGCATCATTCCAAATTGCGACTCTTACGTGCAAAAATGAAAAGGCGTGCCCCGAGGCCATCGCGGGAAGTCAACACACGCGCCCTTGCCATCCGTGGCGCAATGCAATCCCGAACAAATTGGTTCTGCCGCAGCCGAATGGCCCGTAGCATCGGTCTGAAACACGGATTCGAACGATTCAGCCGATGGCGATTTACCTCGACGACACACAGCGCAACGCAATCGCCACGCTCGCAAAGAGCCTCACATGGCGCACCCAGTGGCCCACATGGCTGCTGATCGTCGCAATCTACGGCGGATGGTTGAGCCTTGCCACGCATGCTCGCGAACTGGGCTTGCCGCTGACCACCGCCCTGCTCGCCGTGACAAGCACGTGGTACATGTCCTTGCAACACGAGTTGCTCCACGGCCATCCCACACGCTGGCCGCGGCTGAATGCACTCTTTGGTTTCGCGCCTCTTGCCGTGTGGTTTCCGTACCGCGTGTATCGCGATTCGCATCTTCAGCATCACGACGATGCACACCTGACCGAGCCGGGGCACGATCCGGAAAGCTACTTCGTCGACAGAGAAATGTGGCAGCGCGCCGGCTGGGCGATGCGCGCGCTGCTCGCTTGCCGCAATACGCTGGCCGGCCGCCTGCTGCTGGGACCGGCATTTGCCATTGCTGCAACGGGCGTCGATGCACTGCGCAAGATCGGACACGGCGATTGGCGCGACGTCCCCGCATGGCTCGCGCACTTCGCCGCGCTGGCCACGCTCACCGCGTGGCTGCACTATGTTTGCTCAATTCCAGCCTGGCTCTTCATTCTCGGCGTGGGCTACGGGTCGCTGTCGCTTGGCTCGATTCGCTCATTCCGCGAGCATCGCGCGGCGCATGCGTGCGAGCACCGCACGGTGATCAATGAGGCGGGGGTGTTCTGGCGGCTGCTGTACCTGAACAACAACTTTCATCTGGTCCACCATGACTTGCCGCATGTGCCATGGTTCGCACTACGGACCGTCTATGAGGCGTCCCGCGAGCAGTACATCGCACGCTCGGGAGGTTTTCTCGTCGCGGGTTATGGCGAATGGCTCACGCGCTACGCGTTCACTGCGGCCGAGAAACCGGTGCATGACAGGCCGGGCCATTCGGCTCCTGTATCAGACGGAAGCGGCACGTATGCACGCCATACGCTGTTCGCCGATACATCGCGTGAAGGCTAAAGCGAATGCCCGTTTCCGGTCAGCCCTTCACCACGGCACGATTCGCCCAAGGTAATCGAGGTAGTGCAATCCGGAGCGGCCCTCGTAAGCCTCCATCGTATCGAGCAGGTTGGGAATGCTCTCTTCGATGCTCAGGCGGGCTTCCGGACCGCCCATGTCCGTGCGCACCCAGCCCGGCGCCATCAATAACAAGGTTCGCGGATCATCGGCGTGACGTGCCGCGAAGCTGCGCATGAACATGTTGAGCGCGGCCTTGCTGCCGCGATAAACCTCGTAGTTCCCATTCACGTTGTTCGTCAGGCTGCCCTGCCCGGAGGACATAACGCCGATGGTGCCGCTCGGCTTAACGAGGTCGTGGAACGCCTCAACTACCCGCATCGGACTCAGCGAATTGGTCACCATGACACGCACGAACTCTTCGGTGGAGACGTCCGCTATCGTTTCGCGGTCATCGTTCTTGACGCCTGCGTTCACGAACAGCACGTCCAGCCGACGGCCGGCGAGGCGTGCGCGCAAGTCCGCCATCTGCTGTGCAACGGTGATGTCCAGCACCTCGACTTCGAGCGCGCCTCGAAGTTCGCACAGCCTCTGCGTGGAACGGGCTCGCGCCGTCGCGATCACACGCCAGCCGCGTTTCAGGTATTCCTCGGCCATGGCGAGGCCAAGACCACGCGATGCACCAATGAGAAGGACGGTTTTCTGCGAAGGGTTAGCTTCCATGATCTGATCCTGTGAATGGCTCGACCAGGAAAATATAGCGGCGCGCGAGCCCTGCCGGAAGGCGCGCCACATGCATTGATAACCTGCATCGAACGCCTCGTCCCGTGCGCCGATGTTACGATCAGGCATGCCCGAAACCGACCTGAACCTGCTGATTGCGCTCGAAACACTGCTCGACGATGGAAGCGTGGCCGGCGCTGCCCGCCGCCTCGGGCTAAGCGCATCCGCAATGAGCCGGACGCTTGCGCGGCTTCGCGCCACAACCGGCGACCCGTTGCTGGTTCGCGCGGGCCGCGAGATGGTGTTGACGCCGTATGCCGAGGCGATTCGCGAGCGCACGCGAAATGCGCTTCATGAAGCGCGGGCGGTGCTGCGTCCGTCGCGGACCGAGCCGGATTTGTCGACACTGCGGCACACCTTCACCATTCGCGCGAACGACGGGTTCGTCGAAGCTTTCGGCTCGGCGCTGATCGAGGCGGCAACGAAGCTCGCGCCGCATGTGCGCTTGCGCTTCACATCCAAACCGGAAAAAAACGCGACGCCTCTGCGCGACGGTTCCGCGGACCTGGAAATCGGCGTGCTCGGCAACATGGGCCCCGAAGTACGGTTACAGGCGCTTTTCCGCGATCGTTTCGTGGGCGTAGTGAGAAAAGGTCATCCTCTCGAACGTGAAGGCGCGATAACGCCGGAACGGTACGTCGCCTTCGATCACGTCGTCGCTTCGCGGCGCTCGGGCGCGACCGGCCCCGTCGACGACGCGTTGGCGGCTCTCGGTCTCGAACGACGCATCGTCGCAGTCGTTCCGGGCTTTCCCGCCGCGCTCGCGGTCGCCCGCACGTCCGACCTCATCGCGCTCGTGCCTGCCTCGTTCTTGAGCGCGCAGACGGCTTACCGCGAAAGCGCTGCAAGCGCCGGCATCCATGCATTCGAACTGCCTGTCGCGACGCAAGAGATCACCGTCTCGCAGATGTGGCATCCGCGTCTGGACGTCGACCCGCTTCATCGTTGGCTCAGGCAGCTCGTGCTGTCGGTATGTCGGCGGCAGGTGCCGTCGTAGTGCGTCGAATGTGAAAAGGTCCTCACGATTGCCCCAAGGCTCCCGTGGGCGGCGCAGCGCCGCGCAGGGCAAGCGCCACGCGATTCACGCCCCAACCCGCTGCTTCACCCGTCCGCGGGCCGCCGTGTTGCGTACCGGCGGCGCCATTTCCGCGAGTAGTTCGTCGTGCAAACCACGCAACACCTCCACGAACGCGGAAGCCAACCGTTCGCGCGGCCGGTGCGGCGGAAACAGCAAATAGGTCTGAAAGCGCGTGGCCGGCACGAACGGGCGAATCGCAATGTCAGGGCCCGCATAGTCACGCGCGACGATCGGATGCGCGAGCGTCACGCCCATGCCGTGCCGCACCATCTCGCAGCACATGGCCGTGTATTGCGCCTCGATCGCGAGGATGCGCTGCACGCCCGCACGCAGGAACACTTCGTCCATCAGCGCGCGCGTGCCGTCGCCGTGACACAGTGAGATGAACGACTCGCCTTCCAGATCCTCGGGCTTGATGCTGCGCTTTGCAGCGAGCCGATGCGAGGCCGGCATCACGCACACCGCGGCCACGTCGGAGAGCTGCTCGACTTCGCAGTCCGAAGCCTCGCTCACATACACCGCCACGCCCAGATCGCAGAACTGCGACGCCGTCCAATGATTGACGGTGGCCGACGTGTTCACATGCAGCGACACCGTCACCTCGGGAAACAACTCGACGAAGCGTTTGATCGCATACGGCACGAGCGTCATGCCCGCCGACGGCATGGCCGCAATGCGCAAGCGGCCGCTGCCGAGGTTGCGAATCTGCGCGGCCGCATTCGCAAGACCCTGCAAACCGACGAAAGCCCGTTCCACCTCGCGAAAGAACGCCTCGCCCTCGCTCGTCGGAATGAGCCGCACGCCGCTGCGCTGAAAGAGCTGCAGTCCCGTGTCGCGCTCCAGTTGCGCGATGAGGCGGCTCACGTTCGGCTGCGACGTGAAGAGGGCCTTGGCCGCGGCGGTCATCGACCCCGACACCATCACCGCGCGAAACGCCTCGATGTGCTTGAGATTCATGCGTATTTTCCCCAGGAAGTGCCCGGCCAATCCATATCATCCAGGTATGGATAGGTATTTTATTCGTATTGGACGACATGACCAGCCGGGGCGACACTGCATGACACCTGACGGGCAGCGAAGCCCGCCCCCACACCCCGGAACTGGAGATCGTCGTCATGAAAAGAGCGCTGCATCGCCGCCTGTTCGCCCCATCTGCCCCGTCCTTCGCTGTTATCGCGGCCGTTTCGCTTGCCGCGAGCCTTGCCGCGCCGCTCGTCGCACAGGCAGAGACGACGCTCTATGTCGCCAATGTCGGCGGCTCCAACGAGCAGCTCTACCGGCAGAAGATCATTCCGCCGTTCGAAAAGGCGCACAACGTGAAGATCGTCTACGTCGCGGGCAATTCGAGCGATACGCTCGCGAAGCTGCAGGCGCAGAAGGGACACCAGCAGATCAACGTCGCGGTGATGGACGACGGTCCCATGTATCAGGCGATGCAATTGAACCTGTGCGCGAAGCTCGACGACGCGCCCGTCATGAAAGACGTCTACCCGCTCGCGAAACTGGGTCCGAGCGCGATCGGCGTGGGCATGGTCGCGACGGGTATCGGCTACAACGAAGAAGCGTTCAAGAAAGCCGGCCTGCCGCCGCCCGATTCGTGGAAAGCGCTCACCGACAGCCGCATCAAGGGCAAACTGGGCGTGCCGCCGATTACCAACACCTACGGCCTGCACACGCTCGTGATGCTCGCGCGTCTCGCCGGCGGCGGCGAAAAGAATATCGACCCCGGCTTCACCGCGATGACCAAACAGGTCGCGCCGAATGTGCTCTCCTGGGCGCCGACGCCCGGCGAAATGGACGGCCAGATGCAAGCCGGCGACGTGATTCTCGCGCCCTACGGCAGCGGCCGCGCGGTCGCCCTGCAGAACACCGGCTTTCCGCTGAAGTTCGTCTATCCGAAGGAAGGTGCAGTCGCGTTGCAGGTCGCCGCCTGCGTGGTGGCCGAAAACGCGCAGCCGCAACTCTCGCAGCAATTCGTCCAGTACCTGTTGAGCCCGGAGGTGCAGGCGTTGCAGGCGCAGGGCATCGGCCTCGGCCCGGTCAACAGGACGGTCAAGCTCACGCCCGAGATCGCCGCGCGCGTGCCGTATGGGCCCGAGCAGATCTCGAAGCTCACGGCGATGGACTGGGCGACGATCAACCAGCATCGCACCGAATGGACCGAGCGCTGGAATCGCTCCGTCGAGCGCTAACGTGCGGCACCGGCAAGTTTCTCGCGCGGCGCGCGATCCGATGAAGGAGCAAGGCGCATGGCTTTCCTGACGCTGCAAGGCATTTCGAAACGCTACGGCGATTTCACGGCAATCGAGCAGCTCGATCTCGACGTCGAACGCGGCGAGCTGCTCGCGCTGCTCGGCCCGTCCGGCTGCGGCAAGACCACCACGCTGCAGATGGTGGCCGGTTTCGTCTCGCCGACCACGGGCCGGATCCTGCTCGACGGCCGCGACATCACGAACGAACGCCCGGAGAAGCGCGGCATCGGCGTGGTGTTCCAAAGCTACGCGCTGTTCCCCCACATGACGGTGGCGGGCAACGTCGGCTTCGGGCTGGAAATGCGCAAGGTGAAGCGCCAGGAACGCGAGGAGCGCGTCGCCGAAGCGCTCTCGCTCGTGCGCCTGAAGGGCCTCGGGCATCGCTATCCGAAGGAGCTGTCGGGCGGCCAGCGCCAGCGCGTGGCGATTGCGCGCGCCATCGCCATGGAACCCGAACTGCTGCTGCTCGACGAGCCGATGTCGAACCTCGACGCCAAGCTGCGCGAGGAAATGCACATTGAGCTGCGCGCGATCCAGAAGCGTCTCGGCATCACGACGATTCTCGTCACGCACGATCAGGTCGAGGCGATGACGATGAGCGACCGCATCGCCGTCATGCATCGCGGCGTCATCGCGCAACTGAGCACGCCCTACGATGCCTACGAACGCCCCGCCACGCCGTTCGCGTCGACCTTTCTCGGCCGCACCAACACGCTGACCGGCGAAGTGCTGCGCCGCAATCCGCGCTGCGCCGAAGTCGCCGTCGCGGGCAAGACGCTGCATGTACCGCATGAAGGCCGCGAGGTGGACGGCGCAGTGCACGTCTATATTCGCCCGGAAAAAGTGCATCTCGCCAATGGCGATGCCCGCGTGCGCGGGCGCATCGCGACGCGGGTGTTCGTCGGCAATCAATGGCTGCTCGAAGTGGAGACCGAACTCGGCAAACTGCGCGTCGCACAGCCGAACCTCGGCGCGCCGCCGCCCGCCGAAGGCCACGAAGTCGGCCTCGCATGGACCGACGACGACCTGCGCGTGCTCACGCAAGACGGCCGGGAGGGCGCGCATGGCCACGCTTGACGACGACCGCCCCGGCGCCGCGCCATGGCTGCTGTCGGGACCTGCGCTGCTGCTTTTCGCCGGCCTGCTGCTGGTGCCGCTTCTGCTCACGTTGATGCTGTCGTTCCGCGTGTTCAGCGACACCGCGGGCGTCACGTCCGCCTACACGCTCACAAACTACTGGCAGGTGGTGAGCGACCCGTACTACGGCACGATCTTTCTGCGCACGGCGGGGCTCGCCTTCGCCGTGACGCTGCTGTCGATCGTGCTCGGCGTGCCGGAGACCATCGTGCTCGCGCGCATGAAGCGCCCATGGCAGTCGCTGTGCCTGCTGATCGTGCTCGGACCGCTGCTGATTTCGGTCGTGGTGCGCACGCTCGGCTGGCATATTCTGCTCGGCAACAACGGCGTGCTCAACAATGTGCTGCAGTCGCTGCACATCATCGACGAGCCCATCCGTCTCGTCTTCACGATGACCGGCATGATCATCGCGCTCACGCACGTATTGGTGCCCTTCATGGTGATGTCGGTCTGGGCGACCATGCAAAAGCTCGACCCGCAGGTGGAATGGGCCGGCCGCTCGCTGGGCGGCTCGCCGTTCGCGGTGTTCCGCCGCGTGGTGCTGCCGCAGATCATGCCAGGCGTGCTGTCGGGTTCGATCATCGTGTTCGCGCTGTCGGCGTCGGCGTTCGCCACGCCTGCGCTGATCGGCGGACGGCGCCTGAAAGTGGTGGCCACCGCCGCCTACGACGAGTTCCTCGGCACGCTCAACTGGCCGCTCGGCGCGAGCATCGCGGTACTGCTGCTGATCGCCAACGTCGCGATCGTGATGGGCTGCAACCGTCTCGCCGAACGCCGCTTCCGACACATCTTCGATTAAGCGAAGGAGAGCGAAATGAAACAGAACGGCATGGCCGGCCTCATCTATAACGCGTTCTTCCTGAGCTTCATTCTCGCGCCGCTCGTGGTCGTGATGCTCGTCGCGTTCACCGACAAGGGCTTTATTTCGATGCCCTTCGACGGCGCCTCGCTGCGCTGGTTCCGCGCGATCCTCGAGAACGGCGACATCGTCGCGGCGTTCTGGCTGTCGGTGCGGCTTGCCTTCGCCGCGGCGACCATCGGCGTGCTGCTCGCGGTGCCCGCCGCGCTCGCCATTGCGCGCTATCGTTTCCCGGGCCGCGCCGCGCTCACGAGCTTCTTTCTCTCGCCGATGATGATCCCCGCCGTCGTGCTCGGCATCGCGTTCCTGCGTTTTCTGTCGCTGCTGCATCTGTCGGGATCGTTCTGGTCGCTCGTCTGCGCGCACGTGGTCATCGTGCTGCCGTATGCGCTGCGTCTCGCGCTCTCGTCGGCCGTCGGGCTCGATCGGGATGCAGAGCGCGCCGCGCTCTCATGTGGCGCGAGCCGCTTCACGGCCTTTCGCCGCGTCGTGCTGCCGATGATCCGCACCGGCGTCGCGGGCGGCTGGGTGCTCTCGTTCATCCAGAGTTTCGACGAACTGACCATGACCATTTTCGTCGCGACGCCCGGCACCACCACCCTGCCCGTCGCCATGTACAACCAGATCGCGCAGACCATCGACCCGCTCGTCGCCTCGGTGTCGGCGGTGCTGATCGTCGGCACGGTCCTGCTGATGGTCCTGCTCGACCGCATGGTCGGACTCGACCGTATTCTGATCGGAGAAGCCCAATGACGCTTTCACGCACCGCCGACTCCGGCGCGCTCGCGGATGTGATCGTGGTGGGCGGCGGCCTCGTCGGTTCCGCCGTCGCCTACGGACTCGCCCGCGAAGGCGCACGCGTGACCGTGCTCGACGAGGACGACGGCGGCTTTCGCGCCTCGCGCGGCAATTTCGGCCTCGTGTGGATTCAGGGCAAAGGCTACGGCCTGTCGCCGTATGCACGGTGGTCGCGCAGCTCGGCGACGCGCTGGCCCCAGTTCGCGCAGGCACTGCTCGATGAATCGGCCATCGACGTAGCGCTCAAACAGCCCGGCGGTTTCCATTTCTGCTTCAGCGACGACGAACTCGCCGAGCGCGAGAAGCGCCTCTCCACCTTGCGCGCGGAACTGGGCGACTACCCGTTCCAGATGCTCGATGCCGCCGACGTGCGCGCGCGCATTCCGCAGATCGGGCCCGCCGTGATCGGCGCGAGCTATACGCCGATGGACGGCCACGTGAATCCGCTCAAGCTGCTGCGCGCGCTGCACACGGCGATGCAGGCGCGCGGCGTGCGGCTCGTGTCGGCGGAACGGGCGCTCGGTATCGAGCCGCAGGGGCACGGCTTCATGGTGCGCGGCAAACTCGGCACGTATCGCGCTGCGAAAGTCGTGCTCGCCGCGGGACTCGGCAATCGCGCGCTCGCGCCGTTCGTCGGACTGAACGCGCCGGTCGCGCCCAATCGCGGGCAGGTGCTCGTGAGCGAGCGCGTCGCGCCGTTCCTTCACTACCCCACGCTCAACGTGCGCCAGACCGACGAAGGCACCGTGCAGTTCGGCGATTCGATGGAAGAAGTCGGCTTCGACGATTTCACCACGACGCACGTGCTGGCCGACATCGCCCGGCGCGGCGTGCGCGCGTTCCCGATGCTGCGACACGTGCGGCTCGTGCGCATGTGGGCGGCGCTGCGCGTCTACAGCCCCGACGGCTTTCCCATCTACGACCAGTCGCAAGCGCATCCTGGCGCATTCGTGGTCACGTGCCACAGCGGCGTGACGCTCGCCGCCGCGCACGCGCTGCGCGTCGCGCCGTGGATCATGGGCGCGCGCATGCCCGACGAACTGCCCACCTTCTCCGCGCAACGCTTCGAGCGTGCAACGGAATTGACTCTTGCTCATTGAACCCGACATGACTATCCGATCGACTGACACGCCGGCTCACACACTGTTCAAACCGCTGCCGGGCGCGCAAGGCGCGAGCGCGGCGAACGTCGCCATCTGGTTCAACGACCGGCCGCTTTCCGTGCCCGGCGGCCGCTCGGTGGCAGCCGCTCTGCTCGCCGCGGGCATCGCGCGGTTTCGCGCGACGCCGGTCTCCGGCGCACCGCGCGCGCCGTTCTGCATGATGGGCGCCTGCTTCGAGTGTCTCGTCGAGATTGACGGCGTGCCGAGCCGCCAGGCCTGCATGGTCGAAGTCAAGGCCGGCATGCGCATCCGCTCGCAGGAAGGCGCACGCGACCTGCCGCCCACCAACCTCGCGGACGCCCTGCAGGAGAACGTTCATGGCCGCTGATTTCGCAACCGAAGCCGTCGACGTGGTCGTGGTCGGCGCCGGTCCCGCCGGCATGAGCGCGGCGACGCGCGCCGCGCGCGCGGGCCTGAAGACCGTGCTGATCGACGAACAGGACGCCGTGGGCGGCCAGATCTATCGCGCGATTGGCCGCGCCGATGCGCGCCGCAAGGAGATTCTCGGTCCCGATTACGCGGCGGGCGCCGCGATCGCCGACGCGTTCGCCGCATCCGGCGCGCGTCATCTGACCAACGCGACCGTCTGGCAGGTCACGCGCGAGCGCGGCGTCAATTATCTGAAGGACGGCAAGATCGGCAGCTTCGACGCGCAACGCGTAATTCTCGCGAGCGGCGCGCTGGAGCGGCCCTTTCCGATTCCGGGCTGGACGCTGCCGGGCGTGCTGACCGCGGGCGCCGCGCAAATCCTCCTGAAGAGCGCCGGCGAAGTGCCCGCCGCGCCGCCCGTGCTGGCCGGCTGCGGGCCGCTGCTCTACCTGCTCGGCTGGCAATACGTACGCGCCGGCGTGCCGATTCGCGCGCTCGTCGACACCACGCGGCACGAGGATCGCTGGCGCGCCAAGCGCCACATGCTTTCGGCGCTGCGCGCGTGGCCGTTCCTCAGCAAAGGCCTGCAACTGATTCGGACGCTGCGCGACGCAGGCGTGCCGATCTTCGAAGCCGCCGACGATCTGCGCGTCGAGGCAAGCGTGGGCGCCGACCGCGTGGAGCGCGCCGCCGCGCTGCATTTCACGACGCAAGGCAAAGCGCATCGCCTCGAAGCGGATGTGATCCTGCTGCATCAGGGCGTGGTGCCGAACACGCAGTTCACGCAGGCACTGCGCGCGGCGCACCGCTGGGACGACGCGCAGCTCTGCTTCACGCCGCAACTCGATGCGTGGGGCGAGCTGGATGTGCCCGGCATTTTTGTCGCGGGCGACGGCGCGGGCATTGGCGGCGCCCAGGCAGCGGCGTTGCAGGGCACGCTCGCGGGCCTCGCGGTCGCCGCGCAACTGGGCGCGCTCACTGCGGCAACCCGCGATGCCGAAGCCGCCGCGCACCGGCGCGCGCTCGCGGGCGTCATGCGCATCCGGCCGTTTCTCGACAGCCTCTATCGTCCGCGCGACGTCAACCGCATTCCGGGCGACGAAACCATTGTGTGCCGTTGCGAGGAAGTCACCGCCGGCGAACTGCGCAAGTTCGTCGGGCTCGGCTGCGTCGGGCCGAACCAGGCCAAGTCGTTCGGACGCTGCGGCATGGGGCCGTGCCAGGGCCGCATGTGCGGTCTCACGGTCACGGAAGTGATCGCGGACGCGCGGCGCGTCTCACCCGCCGAGGTCGGCTACTACCGCATCCGTCCGCCGATCAAACCGCTCACGCTCGGAGAACTCGCCGGTGAATGACACGACCGCCATCCAGGAAGCCGACGTGCTGGTGGTCGGCGGCGGGCTGCACGGCACGAGCAGCGCGTTTCATCTCGCGCGCCGCGGTGCAAAGGTCATCGTGCTCGAAGCCGACTACGTCGCGCGTCATTCGTCGGGGGTGAATGCGGGCGGCGTGCGCACGCTCGGGCGCCCGCTGCCTGAAATTCCGCTTGCGCTGATGTCGCGTGAAATCTGGCACGGCATGACCGATCTGCTCGGCGAGGACGGCGGCTTTGTGGCCTCCGGCCAGCTCAAGATCGCCGAAACCGACGACGAGCTCGCCGCCTGCCGTGAGCGTGTCGCGCTGCTGCAATCGCACGGCTTCACGCACGAGACGCTGATCGACCGCGAAACCGTGCTCGAACTCGAACCCGCGCTTGCGCGCCATGTCACGGGCGGCATCTGGGTGGAGCGCGACGGCTATGCGCTGCCCTATCGGACCACCACGGCATTTCGACTCGCCGCCGAACGGCTCGGTGCGCGTTTTCTGGAAGGCACGGGCGTGCGCCGCATCGAACAGCGCGGCACGCGCTGGTTCGCGCTCACGCCGCGCGGCACGTTCAGCGCGCACAAGCTGCTCGTCACCGCGGGCGCGTGGTCCGGCGAACTCGCGAAGCAGGTCGGCGAGCCCGTGCCCGTGCATCCGGAAGGTTTGATGCTGATGGTCACGCATCGCGTCGCGCCGTTCTGCCGGGCAACGCTCGGCGCCACCGGCAGACCGCTGTCGTTCAAGCAGTTCGACAACGGCACGGTGGTGATCGGCGGAAAGCTGATCGGTATCGCGGATCTCGCCAACCGTCACGGCGAAGTGGATTTCGTGCGGCTCGTGCGCAGCGCGCGCACGGTCACGGATCTCTTTCCGCATCTGCGCCATCTCGGCGTGAACCGCGCGTGGGCCGGCGTCGAAGCCTTCACCGAAGACGAACTGCCCGTCATTTCCGCAAGCCGCAAGGCGTCGAATCTGTACTACTCGTTCGGCTATTGCGGCAGCGGCTTTCAGCTCGGCCCGGGCTGCGGCAAGCTCGTGTCCGAACTGATGCTCGACGGCACCACGAGCCTTTCGCTCGATGCGTTTGCGATCGACCGTTTCGCGCGCCATGCCGCCTCCGCGGGCGCGCACGCCGGGCATCTCGTCGCGCATTAACTTTGACCCTGTTCTGCCGCGTCGCGCCGTCTTCGTGAGCGCGCGGCGGCTTCCTTCGACCTCAACCTGAGAGATTGTCATGACCGATATCGTTCGCATCGAAACCAATCAACGCATGAGCCGTGTCGTCAAGGCGGGCGGCCTCGTCTTTATCGGCGGCCAGACTTCCGCGGATCACGCGCCCGACGTGAAAATCCAGACCGCAAAAGTGCTGGAGAAAATCGACGGCTTTCTGGACAAGGCCGGTATCGACAAGACCCGGCTCGTCTCCGCGCAAGTCTGGCTCGCGGACATCGCGCGCGATTTCGCCGGCATGAACGAAGTCTGGGATGCGTGGGTTCCGCAAGGCTGCGCGCCCACGCGAGCAACCGTGCAAGCCTCACTGGCCGCGCCGGAATTGCTGGTCGAAATCGCGGTGATCGCGCTAGCCTGATCCGGTTCGTGAGACGGCGGCAGCAGCCAGCTTTCAACCCGATGACGTTTGCTCTGCTTATCAATTCCGGTTGACTTGGCTCAACCGGCCTATCTACAATCTCGACGTTCTTCGAAAACGGGGCCCTGCCTTGGAAACCAGCAGTAGTCGATCATCCAGTTGTTTCGCCGCCTGAACGGCAGGACGCCCGCGCTTCTTCCCAAGCCGCCGTCTTGCCGCCAGGCAAACGGTGCGCATCGCAGCAAACTTTCCGTGCACCTCGATCAGCGCCATGTGGATGCGGTTTCGTCGCGTCCGCACGGCCCATGCGTTGCGAGCTTCGACTGGCGGCGGTGCCCGTGCGCGCCTGCACGATAGCCCGCGCCGGCCGATGCGCAGGCGCTGCCCATGCAGCGAGGCTCGTGTCAATTGCCTGACACACATCCATGTCACGCTGACCGCCCTTGCAGGCGGCGCACTCGTCCGCCTTTTGCTTATGAATGCTTTTTTCACCGGACTGCACATGACTCTCGAATTCGTCTGGCGGCTTCTCTTCGCGTTTGGCTGCGGCGTCGCCATCGGCGTCGAGCGGCAACTGCGGCAACGCACGGCCGGCCTGCGCACCATCACGCTCGTGACGAGCGGCGCATGCCTGTTCGTTTCATTAGGAATGCTGATGGGCAACGGCATCACGCAGATCGCCGCCTATGTGGTGTCCGGCGTCGGCTTTCTGGGCGGCGGCGTGATCATGCGCGACAAGGGTTCCATACAAGGCATCAACACGGCGGCCACGCTATGGTGTGCCGCGGCTGTCGGCGTGCTGTCGGGCACGGGCTACTTCGCACCCGCCGTCGCGGGAACGCTGGTCGTGCTCGCCACCAATACCGTGCTGCGCGAGCTCAGCCGCGCGATCAATGCCGCGCCGGTCGCGAACGCGGACGTGGTGCGCGATTACGAGCTGTCGGTGGTGTGTCGCGAAGCCGACGAGGTGCACATTCGCGCGGTGCTGTCGAACGCGATGTACTCGGAGCCCTTGTCGTTTCAGAGTCTGACGAGTCAGGACTGCGATGGTCAGCCGCCGCGCGTGCAGGTCACCGCGACTTGCCGGACGCATCCGAAGGATCAGGCGCGCATCGAGCAGGTCGCCAGTCGCATCAGCATGGAAAGAGGCGTCTCGAGCGTCAGTTGGTCGGCGAAGGAGGCCGAGCCGGCGCCCGAATGATTTCGCCGGCGGCGGCAAGACGCGCCGTGGTCCATGGCAATATGCGGGTGTCGGCTTCGGCCTCTGCCTCGGCTTCGAGCGAGACATCTGCTCACGCAACAGGAAACTTGTCCATGGACGACGACGCGCGCGCCTTCAACAGCCTTCGCCCGCGCTTGCAGAAGATCGCCTATCGCATGCTCGGCTCGGTGGCCGAAGCGGAAGACATCGTGCAGGATGTCTGGCTGCGCTGGCACGCGGCGTCCCGTGAAACGATCGATAACGCCGAAGCATGGCTCGTCGCGGTGACGACGCGGGTGGCCATCGACCGCTTGCGCGCCGCGAAAACGCAGCGCGAGCACTACACGGGCACGTGGCTGCCGGAACCGCAGCTGAGCGGCTCGCCCGCCACTCCCGAGGAAGCCGTCGAGCACAGCGACGACGTTTCCGTGGCGTTTCTGCTGTTGCTGGAGCGTCTGACGCCCGAGGCGCGCGCGGCCTTCCTGTTGCGCGAAGTCTTCGACGCCGATTACGACGAAGTCGCCGCGGCGATCGGCAAGACCGAGGCGGCCTGCCGTCAGCTGGTGAGCCGCGCCAAAGCGCAATTGCGCGACGAACGGCCACGCCATGTCGTGCCGCGTGAGACGCACCATCGGCTGCTGCGGATGTTCGCGCAGGCTGTCGAGCGCGGCGATTTTCCTTCAATCCATGCCCTGCTTGCGGAAGACGCCCTGCTGATCGGCGACGGCGGCGGCAAGGTGCCGAGCGTGGCCAAACCGATGGAGGGCGGCCGGCGCATCGCGCAGCTCTTCTACGCCGGCTCGCGGCGTTACGGCAGCCAGGTTCAGGTCAGGCTCACACTGCTCAACGGCGAGTGGGCGCTGTTGCGCTTTATCGAAGGCACGCTCGAATCCGCACTGTCGTTCGAAACGGACAACGAGCGCATTGTGCGCATTCTGGCGCAGCGCAATCCCGACAAGCTCGCGCGCATCGCCGCGGCCTACGCCAACGCCTGACGCGGCCCCGCCCGATGCGGCGCGGCGCGGCCGAACGCTGCCTGCCGCCCGATGCCTGCACGCATCCCGCGCATGGGCGGCCGGGCATGTCACAAACGGCGCGACTGATACGTCTAGCCGGTTTTGAACTGGAACACTCGTGCCCGCATGCCAGATCACCGCCCGCCCCCACCCTCGCTCGTCACCGGGAGTCAGGCTCCCCACGACCCTCACGATCCTCACGACCCATTCGCCAGCAGCTTTGCGACCACGTATGCCGGCGTCATCTCGTTTCTGGCCGTCGCGGACGAAGGCAGTTTCGCGCGCGCGGGCGACCGGCTGGGCATCGGCCGTTCGTCGGTGAGCCGCAATGTGCAGAAACTCGAGGCGCAGCTCGAGGTGCGTCTTTTCCTGCGCACCACGCGCAGCACGTCGCTCACGCGCGAAGGCGAACTGTTCTACGAGCGCTGCCAGCCGGGCGTCGAGCGTATCGTGGAGGCGCTCGACGGCATGCGCGAGCTGCGCAGCGGGCCGCCGCGCGGGCATCTGCGGATTGCATCGACGTCCGGCTTCGGCCGCCGGATCGTTGCGCCCCTCTTGCGCGGTTTTCACTCGCGCTTTCCCGGCATCACGCTCGAACTGCTGCTGAACGAGCGCCCCGCGGACTTCACGAGCGACCGCGTCGACGTGTCGTTTCGCGAAGGCCGGATGGAAGACAGCGGCATCGTCGCGCGGCAACTGATCGCGATGCAGATGATCGTCTGCGCGTCGCCGGCCTATGCGCGCAGGCACGGTTTGCCGCGCCGCATCGACGAACTGGCGCAGCATCGCTGCATCAACTTTCGCATGGCCTCCGGGCGCATCAAGGAGTGGGAGTTCAAGGTGGACGGCCATACGCAGCGGCATCAACCCGCGGCGCAGCATACGTTCAACGACGCGGATCTGATTCTGCAAGCGGTGCTCGACGGCGTGGGCATCGCGCAGGTGCCTGCCTATCAGGTGTGCGATCTGCTCGGCGAGCGGCGCCTCGTGAGCTGCCTCGGCCAACACGCGCCGGACGATAGCGGCCACTACATCTGCTATTTGAGCCGCAAGCATCTGCCTGCCCGCATCCGCGTATTCGTCGACTACATGACTGAAGCGACGCGCGCCATGAATCTGCACTGCCTCGCTACGACGACAACGGCGGCGGCCCCGGAGTTATCGGCAGTCGAATGACAAGTGGGGCGATTGGTGTCGGCAAGGCAACATGGTGAGCCGGCGCGGACGCCTACCGCGGCACGCCGCGCCCGCCTACCATTGACTTCATGCGGCACATGCCGCCAACGACACTCGGAGTGGACCATGAAGATCGTCATTATCGGCGGCACCGGCCTGATCGGCTCGAAGACGCACGCCATTCTGCGCAACGCCGGGCACGAGGTGCTCGCCGCGTCGCCGAAAAGCGGCGTCAACACGCTCACCGGCGAAGGACTCGCTGACGCGCTGGCCGGCGCGCAAGTGGTGGTCGACCTTGCCAATTCGCCGTCGTTCGAAGACAAGGCCGTGCTCGAATTCTTCGAGACTTCCGGGCGCAACCTGCATCAGGCAGAGCGCGCGGCGGGCGTCGGGCATCATGTCGCGCTTTCCATCGTGGGCACCGACCGCACGCCGGAAAACGGCTATTTCCGCGCCAAAGTCGCGCAGGAGAAACTGGTCGAGGCATCGGGCATTCCGTACACCATCATCCGCTCGACGCAGTTCATGGAATTTCTCGGCGGCATCGCGGCGTCCAGCGTGCAAGGCAACGCGATCCACCTCTCGCCCGGCTCGTTCCAGCCCATTGCGGCGGACGACGTCGCCGCCTTCGTTGCGGACGTCGCGCTCGCTGCGCCACGCAACGGCATCGTGGAAATCGCGGGACCGGAGCGCGCGCCGTTCGACGAGATCGTCGCCCGCTACCTGAAGTCGGTTGGCGACCCACGCGAGGTGGTGCGCGACTCCGAGGCGCTCTACTTCGGCGGCCGCGTCGACGAGCGCTCGCTCGTGCCGCTCGGCGAGGCGCGCCTCGGTCGCATCGGTCTCGACGAATGGTTGCGGCGCAATCAGGCGGCGAGCTGACGCCTGTCCGTGCAGCGAACCCGAAACGCATGCTGTCTGTGCTGTTTCGCGCGGCGCGGCGCTCGCGCAGTGCGCTCGCCGCGGCGTAACACGCGCTATTTGACGAGCTTGAGGCTCACGGCCTTGTGCGCGCCTTCGACGCGGTTGCCGCCCAGCGACTTGGCGCGATAGAGCGCCTCGTCCGCGGCGGCCAGCAATTCGGCAAGCGACTCTGCGGCGTCAGCCGAATGCGCGAGGCCGATGCTGACCGTCGCCTGAATGTCGTCGCCGTCCACGCGGTGCGAAACGGTCTGCGCGAAGCGCGCGACGATCATCTCGCCCACCGCTTGCGCGCGCGCTGCGTCATGGCGAGGCAAGAGCGCCGCGAACTCTTCTCCGCCGATGCGCGCCAGCACCGCGTCGTGTCCCACCGCGCCGCGAGCCACTTCCGCGAAAGACTTGAGCACTTCGTCGCCGGTCTTGTGACCGTAGCGGTCGTTGAGCTTCTTGAAGCGGTCCAGATCCAGCGCGAGCAGCGACAAGGGCCGGCTTTTGCCACCCTCGCCGATCACGCGCTCGCCTTGTTCGAAGAACCACCTGCGATTGCCGAGGCCGGTCAGATAGTCGGTTTGCGATTGCTGCAGCAGTTGCCCATGGGTTTCCTCGCGGATGAGCTTGAGCAGCGTCATCGGCAGGACGACCGAATACAGCACGCCCTCATACATGGTGACGACGCTCGAGACCAGCAACAGGCCGTTGCCGTACCGTGCCGCGAGCCACGGCAGCGCGAGTGCCCGGAACGCATACGTGAGCGCATGAATGCCCGTCACGGCGACCGCGATATAGCGCGAGGGCAACGCCTTCAAGTCGTCGCCGCGCAACAGTTCGCGCGACGTCATGCCGCTCGCCAGCGCGATCGGGATCGCGCTGACATACGCCCAGATCGTGCTCTCCCAGCGCGCGCTGCCCACCGCCCACGTCAGCGCCATGACAACGAGGAGCCCGACAGACGCGGCCCGATATTGCCGGCGGCTTAGCAGCGCCACGCCATGCAGGACGAGCAGGTAACCCGTCAGAATGACCAGATTGCTGAGCGCGGAGCCCCACGCGCCGGGCAGCTCGCGGCGAAACATGGCCGCCGCGCAACCGATGGCGAGCGTCGCATAGCCCGCGGCCAGCACGCTCAACTCCCGGCTGCGCCGCGGATGACTTCGGTGCTCCCATAGCGTCATGCCGGAACTGGCGAGAAGCGTTCCGATGATGAGGAGATAGAGGGTAAAGAGATCGACACGCATCGCTGACGGGAGGTTCGACGCCAGCACAGTGCGGCGGCAGCCGCATTTTACAGTGCCGCCCGATTCCACGATGCAGGTCGGTTAAATCGCGTGCCGATTTCTCCGGACACCCCAGAATGCGACATAAAAAGTCGCAAAACGTTGTTATTCAATCGGTTTATTCCACAAATGCATCTGCTACGCTGCCTCTGCCGGATTCGTATTCATTTTCAACCACGGCCATGGAGCACGCGATGTTGGAACGGCTGGATTTGCGATTCGCCCTGATCGGCGCCTTACTGATTCTTTCCGGCTGCGGCGGCGGAGGCGGCGGCGCGTCGAACATCGGCGCCAACGGCGCGGGCGCCGCGGCGCCGGCCGGCTCGGGCACGAACGCGACAGCACCCACGCTGGCCGCCGCAACCCCCGTGGTCGACGGCACCGCGCTGGGCGATTCCAACTGGCCCACGGGCTCGACAGCGTCGGGCGGCCTCGGCCAGCCTGTCAGCGGGCTGAACTGCGCGCTGCCGAGCAAGGCATATACGTATACGCATCTGTCCATCTACCAGAACGGGCGCCAGCTCGCGGTGCCGGCCAACATCGGCGCCGTGGCGCCGACCATGGCCGCGCAGACCGGCTGCTCCTATCCGCTTCACACGGTGGATGCGAGCGGCAAGATCCATATGGATACGACGACCGGCGCGTCGTACACGCTCGGTCAGTTCTTCGCGATCTGGGGTGAAACGCTTGGCGCCTCGAATGTCGCCGGCCTGAGCGGATCGCCGGTGACGATCTATGTGAACGACGGCGGCACGCTGTCGAAATACACCGGCGACCCGGCGAGCCTCGTGCTGCCGCCGCATGGCGAGGTCACCATCATGGTCGGCACGCCGCTCACGCAGATTCCCACTTATACGTGGACCGATCCGCCGCCCTTCGACCCGAATCCCGTCACGCTCACTTACGGCGGCGTGGTGGGCACGGCGTACTGGCCGAACGGCAATACGTCGACGGGCGGCACCGGCGGCGCGGTCGACGGCTTGATCTGCGCCGCCGGCATGGCCGAGCTTTACCACGTGCACGCGCATCTCGCGATCGTCAAGGACGGCCAGTGGCTCGCTTTGCCGGCCAACGTGGGCATTCTTTCGCAGTGCAACTACGAGATGCACACGCACGACCAGACCGGCATCATTCACATCGAAACGCCGACCCTGAAAACCTTCACGCTGGGCCAGTTCTTCGACATCTGGGGGCAGCCGCTCTCCAGCACGAACGTCGCGGGCATCACCGGCAACGTGGTGGCGTACATCAACGACAACGGCGACTCGCGGCGCTACATGGGCGATCTGCGCAACATCGAGCTCACTTCGCTGCGCGACATCACCTTGCAGATCGGCACGCCCGCAGTCAGCACCCTCGCGACTTACTCGTGGTACGAGCAGCAGTGATCCGAACTTCGAGTGCTGCGCCGGTGTCGACTCTTTGCCAAGTCGACACCGGCGGGGCGCTCAAGGATCAACTACACGAAAAACTCGCGGCCGAGTTCACGTCGCCGCCCTTGTAGCGCGCCACTTTCGGATAAGGACACAGCGGCCGCGTGCGGCCCGCCCCCCAATCCGCCGGCACTTCGCTGTTCGGTATCGCATTGCTCGCGTCGCGTGCGGTCGCGATCACGCTATCGGGCGCCTTGCCCTGCTCCACCCACGCGACCATTGGCGTCAGCATGTCGAACTGGTCGGCCGCCGGGCCGCCCGAACAATGGTTCATGCCCGCAACCGTATAGAGCCGCGCGAAATTGCTCGCGTCGCCGCCATTGGCCGCCATCAGGCGTTGATACCAGTCGGTCGTGTCATTCGACGAGAACACCGGGTCGCTCGTGCCGTGATACACCATGAGCTTCGCGCCGCGTTGCTTGAGTGCGCTGAGATTCGTTTCGTCCGGCGGCGTCATGAAGGACCACGACGATTCCGTGTAGGCGCCGCTCGTCGCGAAGATTTTCGGCGCGTCGGTGTCCATGCTGAAGTTGAGCGCGTACGACGACAACTGCGCGAGCAGCGACGCGCTTTGCGGCGGCGTGGTGAACGTGAAGGCAGCCGCGGCGGGATCGAGCGTGATCGAATTGCTTTGCTTCCACTGTGCCCAGCCCGCGCCGCTCACGCCGGCATCGTACGGAAAGCTCGCGTAAAGCGCCGTGCCCGCGCTATTGCGCGCGCCCGAGAACACGTTGCCGATCGCATCCTTTTGCGCCGTGGTCAGGCACGTGCCGTCGCGCACGTTGCCCGTGCAGGTCGGTACGTCGGCGGCAAGGCTGAAATTCGCCTGGCAGGCCTTGATGTCCTGCACCATGCCGTCGGCGGCGCCATCCAGCGCGTCGCATTTCGCGAGAATTCGCGAGGCGACCAGTTGCCGCTCGGCGGTCGTGAAGCCGGTCTTGATGTCGGGCAACCCATTCGCGGTCGTTGCGGTCGCAACCTTCGCGAACTGCTGTGCGCCCCACATTTCGCCGATGGCCGCCTTCGGCAAATGGAATCCCGGATCGCCTGCAATGATGCCGTCGTATTCCGCCGACGACCTGGCCGCCGCTACCATCGCGTGGCGTCCGCCGTTCGAGCATCCCTCGAAATAGCTGCGATCCGGCGCCTTGCCATAGGCAGTGCGAATCACCTGCTTGGCCATCGGCGTCAAGGTGGCGACCGCGTTATAGCCGTAGTCGATCCGCGCCTGCGGATCAAGGCCGAAAAGCGGATTCTGCGACGACGAGTGCCCCGCGTCGGAACTGATCACGGCAAATCCCATGTTCAGCGCGTCGTTGAGCGGGCCGCCCCCGCCTATCTCGCCCGTCGCCGTGACGACGTTGCCATCCAGCCCGCCATTGGCCTGATAAAAGAAGCGCCCGTTCCATGCAATCGGCAGACGCATTTCGAAGCCGATCGCATAAGTCTTGCCGTCGACCGCGCTCACGCGCTGGTTCATCTGCCCCTGCACGAGACAGTGTTCGGCGACAGGTTTGCCCGCCACCGTCAGCGTTCCGGCGGGCACGTCCTGCACGGAACTGAACGTCGTGTTCGCGAACGCCAATTTGGCGGCCAATGTCGCACAGCTTCCAGCGAGCGCCGCCGGCTGGGCCGCGCTCAGTTGCGGGAGTGCCGACAGGTTGTCCCCCGAGCCGCCGCCGCAAGCGCCCAGCGTGGCCGACACGCACACTGCAATCACCGACCTGTTCATTCGATGTCTCCTAGAACGAGTGCTTGATGCCGACCATCACGCCGGTCTGCCCCATGCCGGCGGCGGGCGTGGTGCCGCCACCGCCGCCGCTCACCGAATAGCGCGCCTTCGTGCTGTTTGCGAGGTAGGCGGCCTGCGCGTAGACGGACGAGCGCTTGCTCAGCAGATACGTGGTGCGCAAGGTGCCCATCGTCGCGCGCGAGTCGTGCGCGCTGTTGATGATGCGGAACACTTCTCCGTCGACGATGAACGCGGGCGTGACGAAATACGACGCACCGACGAAGAAAAGGTCCGAGCGCACGTTCGGCACCGCCGGCGAATCCGTCACCACCCGCCGGCCCAGCCAGCCGGCGCCGAGCTTCGCGCCCGCGTATTGCGCGTACGCGCTGACATGAGTGCGCGCGTCCTTGTCCGCGCCATTGGCAAGCGGCGTGGGCGCGATGCCGTCGAAGAAATTGGCCTGCGCACTGGTGCCGCCGCGCTGCTCTTCATACGATGCCGCGACGCCGAAGTTCGGCGCGTCGTACTTGAGCATCACGGACCAGTCGCGACATTCGGTCGGATGACCCGCGACCGAGCCCGCGCACGTACCCTGTCCCGGCGAATTGCCGGTGCCCGCCGAATCGCGGCCGAACGAATAGCCCGCGCCGAGCGTGAAGCCCTTGTATGTGCCGAGATAGGTGACCGAATTGTCGGCACGCGCATTGGGCACATAGGCGTCGAGCGAACCCATGCCGTAGATGTCGGGGCCGATGATGTCCGCGCCTTGCAGCGCGAGATAGGTCATCGTGTATTGCCGTCCGAATGCGAGCGTGCCGTAAGCCCCCTTAAGGCCGACAAAAGCCTGCCGTCCGAAGAGCCGCCCGCCCTGCCCCGAACTGCCGTCGCGAACGTTGAAGCCGCTCTCGAGCGTGAAGATCGCGCTATAGCCACCGCCGAGATCTTCCACGCCGCGCAGGCCCCAACGCGAAGGCAGCTCGCCTGTCACGGCGGGCATGCGAAACACGTGTCCGCCCGCGGCGTTCGCATGCGATACGTATTCGACGCCCGTATCGACGATGCCGTACAGCGTGACGCTCGATTGTGCAAGCGCGCTCGTGCTGAGCGCACAAAGCGCGCTGGATACCAGAAGCCGGGTCTTGATTGTTTGCATCGTGATTATCTCCAAACGTTGTTTTCTATCTTGTCTTTTGCTCAGGATGACGTATCAATCCACCGCACGCGGTCGCCGGATCAGCAGCAGCGCCGCCGCGGCCGCGATCAGCGTCACGGGAATGCTCGCGCCGATTACCGTCGACGAACTGCGCCCCATGGCGAGCAGTTGACCCGCCGCCAGCGGCCCCACTACCGAGCCCACGCGGCCGACCGCCACCGCGGCCCCGACGCCGGTGCCGCGCATCGCCGTCGGATAAAACGCGGCGGACAGCGCATACAGCACCGATTGCCCGCCGATCACGAACATCCCCGCACAGAACGCCGACACTGTCAGTGCCGCAAAGCCCGGCGCAATCGACAGGGCCGCAAGCGACGCGATGATGCCGACGTACATGCCGGCCACCACCACGCCGCCGCGCAGTCGGTCCATCAACATGCCGATAAAGAGCGCCCCGAGCCCGCCGCCGATGTTGAAAAAGATCTGCACGTAGCCCACTTCCGCGCGCGCGAGTCCGCGCGCCGCCATCAGCGAGGGCAGCCAGTTGAGCAGGAAATACAGCACGATCAGCGTGCAAAAGTAGCTGATCCAGATTTGCAGCGTCGACAGTCCGCGGTTCGCGCCGAACAGCACCTCGCCGATCGGCGCGGGCGCCGCGTTCATGCCGTGCGACGCGCGCTGGAATGCAGTCGACTCCGGCAGGAACGCGAGCAGCAGCGGCACGAGGATGAGGGGTCCGGCGCCACCCACATAGAAGATGTGACGCCATTCCGTGTCGCCCATACTGAGAATGCCGACGATCGACGCGATCACGCCGCCAAACGGAATGCCGCAATACATCACGCTGACTGCTGTATTGCGCGACTTCTGTTGCACCGCTTCGGACGACAAAGCAATCAGGTTCGGCAGCGCACCGCCAAGACCGACACCCGTCAACACGCGCACGAACACCAGCATGCCGAAGCTGCTGACGAGCGCAGTCGCGATGGAAAGCAGGCCGAACAGGCACGCGCTGAGAATCAGAATGCGTTTGCGGCCGATACGGTCCGCAAGCCGCCCGCCAAGCATCGCGCCCGGTAGTAATCCGAAGGTGCCTGCGCTGAACGCGAGCCCCATTTGCGCGACGCTCAGGCCGAATTCGCGGGCCATGCGCGGTGCCGCGACACCTACCGACTGAAGGTCGAGCCCTTCGAGAAGCGCGACCGCGAAACACAGGCTCAATGTTGCGACGGCGCCGCCGCGCGCGGCTCGCTGTGTCATGCCGTCTGCCGGCAAGACTGTTCTGGTGGACTTCATGTCTGTCTCCTTTCAACGGAGGGCAGCGCGTGAGCGGCTGACTCCGGTCCCTTGCAAGTTGATTGCTGCTTGTTGTGTCGATGCCGCCACCGCCTCGCATACCGCATATATCAGGTCGCCTGATATAAAGAGCGAATAAAAGCGCGTTGACAAGAACGCGCCTCAAGCTCACTGCGATCGAGCATATTAAATATCAGGCACCCTGACAAAACAAGATAAGCTTGTTTGGTGAATACCCCAGGTGTTACACGCAATCGGACCAATCAGACGCAGCCGGACGCAATCGGCCGCAATTTACGCGGCGCAAGGGTTTTCCCCGATCAACTAGCGATTGTGCGCCGGGCCGCTTGCGACTAGACTTTTATCAGGCTACCTGATACGACAGGCGCGCTTGATGCAACGCGCAAACGCACTCAGGTACTCGCACATCACGACATTTAATACGCGCAGAACGCGCTGGAGCACGAACATGGCAAGTTATGAGGATCGCTGGAAAACGGTCGACGTGAAGGTTCAGGAAGGCATCGCTTGGGTGACGTTCAATCGTCCGGAAAAGCGCAATGCAATGAGCCCCACGCTGAACAGCGAAATGGTACAGGTGCTGGAGACGCTTGAACTGGACGCCGATGCCAAGGTGCTCGTGCTGACGGGCGCGGGGGATGCCTGGACCGCCGGCATGGACCTGAAGGAGTATTTCCGCGAGGTGGATGCGGGCCCCGAAATCCTGCAGGAAAAAATTCGCCGCGACGCATGCCAATGGCAATGGAAGCTGCTGCGCATGTATTCGAAGCCGACCATCGCCATGGTGAACGGCTGGTGTTTCGGCGGCGGCTTTTCGCCGCTCGTCGCATGCGACCTCGCGATTGCAGCCGACGAGGCCGTATTCGGTCTCTCCGAAATCAACTGGGGCATTCCGCCGGGCAATCTGGTCAGCAAGGCGATGGCGGATACGGTCGGGCATCGGCAGGCGCTCTACTACATCATGACGGGCGATACGTTCGACGGCCAGCAAGCCGCGGCGATGGGCCTCGTCAACAAGAGCGTGCCGCGCGAGCAACTGCGCGCGGAAACCGTCGCGTTGGCTGCCAAGCTGCTTGAAAAGAACCCCGTGGTGCTGCGCGCCGCCAAGCACGGCTTCAAACGCTCGCGCGAACTGACGTGGGAGCAGAACGAAGACTATCTCTACGCGAAGCTCGATCAGGCGCAACTGCGCGATCCGGAGAAAGGCCGCGAGGAAGGACTGCGGCAATTCCTCGACCAGAAGTCGATCAAGCCGGGGCTTCAGGCGTACAGGCGCAGTGAATGACGCGCGGATGAAAAACGTGTGCATGCAAAGGAGACAGCCATCGTGAACGAAGTGACTATGTTGATCGGGGGCAAGAACTGTCCCGCGTCGAGCGGCGCGACCTTCGAGCGGACCAACCCGGTCACCGGCGGGGTGGCTTCGCGTGCGCCGGCCGCCACGCTCGCCGACGCGGATGCGGCCGTTGAAGCCGCCGCCGCCGCGTTTCCCGCGTGGTCCGCATTGCGGCCGACGGAGCGCCGCGCGCGTCTGCTGAAGGCGGCCGACCTCATGGAGGCGCGAGCCGGCGCATTCATCGAATGCGGTATGGCGGAAACCGGCGCCATGGCGAACTGGTACGGCTTCAACGTGCATCTCGCGGCCAACATGCTGCGCGAAGCCGCTGCCATGACCACGCAGATCGACGGCAGCGTGATTCCCACCGACACGCCGGACAATCTCGCGCTGGCCGTCCGCCAGCCGTGCGGTGTCGTGCTCGGCATCGCGCCGTGGAATGCGCCGGTGATTCTCGGCACGCGCGCGCTCGCCATGCCGCTCGCGTGCGGCAACACAGTCGTGCTCAAGGCGTCGGAAGCCTGCCCGGCCGTGCATAGAATGATCGGCAGCGTGCTGCATGACGCGGGACTCGGCGACGGCGTTGTCAACGTCGTGACGAATGCGCCCGCCGATGCACCCGCCATCGTCGAACGCCTGATCGCGCATCCGGCCGTGCGGCGCGTCAACTTCACGGGCTCGACGCACGTGGGCCGCATCATCGCGATGCATGCGGCGAAGCATCTGAAACCCGCGTTGCTCGAACTGGGCGGCAAGGCGCCCGTGCTCGTGCTCGACGACGCGGACCTGGACGCGGCGGTGGAGGCCATCGCGTTCGGCGCTTTCTTCAACCAGGGGCAAATCTGCATGTCGACGGAGCGCGTCATCGCGCATCGCAGTGTGGCGGACGCGCTCGTCGGCAAGCTGGATGAGAAGGCACGGCAACTCGTTGCGGACGCACCCAATGCCCGCGGCGCCGTGCTCGGCGCCATGGTCAGCGAAGCGGCCGCGAGTCGCGCCACTGCGCTCGTGGAAGATGCGCGCGGACACGGCGCGACGATACTCGGCGGCGGCGCGCTCTCGGGCGCGATCATGCAGCCCACCATCGTCGATCATGTGAGCCCGGCGATGAGGCTGTATAGAGAGGAATCCTTCGCACCGCTCGTGACCGTGCTGCGCGTGGACAGCGACGACGAAGCCGTGCAAGTGGCGAACGACAGCGAGTTCGGTTTGTCGGCGGCCGTGTTCAGCCGCGATATTGCGCGCGCCATGAACGTCGCCAAACGCGTGGAGTCGGGCATTTGCCACATCAACGGACCAACCGTGCACGACGAAGCGCAAATGCCGTTCGGCGGCGTGAAAGGCAGCGGCTACGGCCGTTTCGGCAGCAAGGCGTCGATTGCCGAGTTTACCGACCTGCGCTGGATTACGATTCAGACGGGCCCGCGCCATTATCCGATCTGAAAACGAGAGGCCGTGCCTCGGCATCATTCGAATCCGCATTCTTCGCAGCAGACGGAGATGCAAGGAGACAATCAGTGAATTCGCAGCCGACGCAATCCCGTGTCGACAAGGAAACGCCCGTACGGTATCGCGACGTACGGATCGGCTCGGCGCCCGCGCGCGTTCGCCGTGACGCGGACGTCTGGTACATGGAGTCAGCCGCCACGCCCGGCGCGTACCCGAAGCGCCTGACCGACCGGCTCGCGAGCGGCGCGCTCGCGCATCCGGACCGTTGGCTCGTCGCGCGCCGCGGCGCCGACGGCCAATGGCGCGGCATCAGCTACGCGCACATGCTCGAGCACGCGCGCGCAATCGGCCAGGCACTGCTGGATCGCAAGCTGTCGGCTGAGAGACCCGTCGCGATTCTTTCCGGCAACGATCTCGAGCACATGATGGTCGCACTCGGCGCGATGTGGGCAGGTGTGCCGGTCGCGCCCATTTCGCCGGCCTATTCGCTCGTTTCCAGCGACTACGGCAAACTGCGGCACGCGCTCGATCTCCTGACACCCGGTCTCGTCTTCGCGACGGACGCCGCCACGTTCGCCGCCGCCATCGACGCAACCGTTGCCGCCGATGTCGAAGTCGTGGCCGCCACCGGTTCGTGTAGCCGGGGAGTGACCCGCCTGTCCACGCTGCTCGAGACGACACCCAGCACGGTCGACGCGGCGCACGACGCCATCGCCGCGGACAGCATCGCCAAATTCCTCTTCACGTCCGGCTCCACGATGTTGCCGAAGGCCGTGCCGACGACACATCGCATGCTGTGCAGCAATCAGCAGATGCTGCTCGAAACGTTTCCGCAATTCGCCGACGAGCCGCCTGTTCTGGTTGACTGGCTGCCGTGGAATCACACGTTCGGCGGCAGTCACAACGCGGGTATCGCGCTCTACAACGGCGGCACGCTTTACATTGACGACGGCAAGCCCGTCGGCAAGAAGTTCGACGAGACGCTGCGCAACCTTCGCGAGATCGCGCCCACTATTTACTTCAACGTGCCGAAAGGCTGGGAAGAACTGACGAGTGCGTTGGAAACCGACGCCCGGCTGCGCGAGACGTTTTTCTCGCGCGTGAAGGTGTATTTCTTCGCGGGCGCGGGTCTCTCGCAGGCAGCGTGGGACCGTTTGCAGCAGGTGACGGAGCGTCACTGCGGCGAGCGTATCCGCATCATGGCCGGCCTCGGCATGACGGAAACCTCGCCGTCCTGTCTCTTCACGACGCTGCCCGCCATGTGCGCCGGCTATGTCGGCGTGCCCGCGCCGGGCTGCGAAGTGAAGCTCGTGCCCGTTGGCGGAAAGCTGGAAGCGCGTTTTCGTGGACCGCATGTGATGCGCGGCTACTGGCGCATGGACGCGGCCTCCACGGCAAAGTCGTTCGACGAGGAAGGCTATTACTGCAGCGGCGACGCGCTGAAATTCGTGGACCCGCAGCAGCCCGAACTCGGCCTGATGTTCGACGGCCGCATTGCCGAAGACTTCAAATTGAGTTCAGGCACCTTCGTGAGCGTGGGGCCGATGCGGGCGCGGGTCATTTCAGCCGGGGCACCGTATGTGCAGGACGTGGTCGTCACCGGACTCAATCGCGACGATGTCGGCGTGCTGGTGTTCCCGAGACTCGACGACTGCCGCCGACTCGCGCGACTGCCCGAGTCGGCGAGTGCGGCCGAAGTGGTGAATGCGCCCGCTGTGCGACAGTTTTTCGCGGAACTGCTCGTGCGGCTCAATCGCGAATCGACGGGCGGGGCAACCACGATCGCGCGGCTGCGTCTGCTCGACGTCGCGCCGTCGCTCGATCTCGGCGAGATCACCGACAAGGGCTCGATCAACCAGCGCGCCGTGCTTACCCATCGCGCCCAACTCGTCGAGGCGTTGCACGACCCCGTTCGGCGGGACCCGAACGCGATCTACGCGCCGCACGCCTCTACTTGAGCCGCGATCACGCGACAGGCGACACAGAGCCGCGTACCGCGTGACGCTGCCCGCTTACTTGCGTGCGGGCACCGGAGCGAGCACCTCGTGCTTGCCGGCGGCGCGCTGCGCCGCCTTGTGGACCATCGTGTACGCGTAGTCGACGCCCATGCCGTACGCGCCCGAATGCTCCTTGACGATCGCCATGACGGCGTCGTACGTCTCCTTGTGCGCCCAGTCGCGTTGCCATTCGAGCAGCACCTGTTGCCACGTGACCGGCACCACGCCGGCCTGGATCATGCGCTGCATCGAATATTCGTGCGCTTCCTTCGAGGTGCCGCCCGATGCGTCCGCCACCATGTAGATCTCGTAGTCGCCCTCGTCCATCGCGCACAGCGAGAACGTGTTGTTGCAGACTTCCGTCCACAGGCCTGCCACGACCACTTTCTTGCGGCCATTCGCGGCGAGCGAATCGCGCACTTTCTGGTCGTCCCACGAATTCATCGACGTGCGTTCGAGCACCTTGTGATCCGGGAACACATCCAGCAACTCGGGGTACGTGTAGCCCGAGAAGCTTTCCGATTCGACGGTCGTGATGGTGGTCGGAATGTTGAACACGCGTGCTGCCTTCGCGAGGCCCACCACGTTGTTCTTCAGCACCTGACGGTCGATCGACTGCACGCCGAACGCCATCTGCGGCTGGTGGTCGATGAAAATGATCTGCGAGTTGGCAGGCGTCAGGACTTGGAGTTTCGGATTAGCCATGGCTTTGTGCATCCTAAAGGTCGGTAAAGGGTTTGCTGAACATCGGAAGACGTGCCGCACCCGCTTCTGATGCGAGGAAAACTGGCATGCAGTCTATCGGCGGCCCCGAACGGAGTCCTTGTCCCCGTCCTTAATCGTTCTTAAAAATAACAAAGCGAAAGGTTGACGGCTGATCCGCCTTTTCGTCTGACGATTGAGGCGCGCGGCGTAAAGCGTGCAAAAAGCATGAAACACGCGTTCTTGACGCGCTCAGCAAAAAAACAGGAACTTCCGCGAAACGCATCGTGTCCACGGTCGTCGCGGCCGCGAACCGCGCGGCCGCGACTATCGAGGAGGATGTGTCCCATGAAAGAAGGACGTGTTGCCGCGCTCGATCTCGGTCGGGCGCTCGCGATCGTCGGTGTCGTCGCAGTGCACCTGTCGTTTCAATTCCCTCATCTGCCGCACGGCGTCGCCCTGCTCGCGCGAATGGGCCAGTACGGCGTGCAATTGTTCTTCGTGATCAGCGCGATCACGATCTTCATGACGCTCGAAGCGGAGCATGGGCGTTGCACCGGGGCACGGCATGTGACATTGCGCTTCTATATCAAACGGTTCTTTCGCATTGCGCCGCTGTATTACGCGGCAATCGCCGTCTACGGATTCATCAGCTATGGTGCCGCGCAGTCCGGCTACGAGCGCGCGTGGGTGCTCGGCGCACACGGCGCGACAGACATTCTGCTCAACATGGTCTTTTTGCATGCGCTTTCGCCCACGGCGATCAACAACGTCGTGCCGGGAGGCTGGTCGATCGGCGTCGAAATGCTGTTTTATCTGATCGCGCCCCTGCTCTTCTTCGTCGCCGCGAACCGTGTGCGGCTCATGATCGCCACGGCGTTGCTGCTCGCGTTGTCGGTGGTTGTGCTGGTCACGCAGGACTGTCACGACGGCTTCGTTTGCCACGTCGGCAACAACTCCTTCAGCTATTTCTGGCCGCCGGTGCAAGGGCCGTGCTTTGTCGTGGGGATGTGGGCCTGGTACGCATTTCGGCGACATCTCACGGGTGCTGCGAGCGTCACGCGACGTGCTGCCTGCGCGACGTTTCTGCTCGCCGCGGGTTTCTCGCTCGCCACGGCGATGCTCGGTGTATGGCTCGCCAAGGCGCATGAACTGGCGCCGGTTTTCGCCGCCTGCAGCGCGGTCGCGTTTTTGCTGTTCGTGTGTTCCCGCCGCCGCGAATGCCACGACGAAGCCCTCTCTGCTCGCAGCGGCAAGCCGCTCGGCAGGTTGATGCGCCGCTGCACCGGTGCGCTCGGCCGCGAGAGTTACGGCATCTATCTGTGGCACTTCGTCTGCGTCTATGCAAGCCTGCACTTCTTCCAGGGCACATTTGGGCGAAGCGATCGCGAAACGTCTCTCGTGCTCTTCATTGTGACGGTGCTGGCGGTGCTCGCCGCGTCGTATGCGTTTTCGCGCCTGTCCGAGCGGGTCATTCAGGCCCGCGCGACACGCCTGTCGCGCAGTCTGCTTGCTCGCGTCGACCAGCGCTTTCAGCAAACCGCAGCCCGCGACTGAACATGTTCGGGCACGCCGGTTGCTGGCTATGCCTGCTGGGTCGGCGGCAGGTTCATGCCTGAACTGCCGACGGTGTGCGCTGCAGGCCCTTCGCGGTTCCTCACCCGGGCGCCGCCGCAGTTTGCAACGCGTGTTCCGCACTACAACCGGCGCGTCATTTCTTCGCGAAGGAACGTCTCGCCAGGGCAGTCAACGATGCTCACTAGCACGAAGCCGTCTCACGAGGACGCGCACGACTCAGGCCATTTCGTCCAGTTCTACGAATCCGACACGGGTTTGATGGAAGACGTGGGCGGCTTTCTGCTGCGAGCACTCAATGCGGGCGGCAGCGCAATTGCGATCGCCACGGCCGATCATCTGGCGTCGCTCACGTCGTGGCTCAACGCGAAACAGCCCGCGCGCACCGCAGACGAGGCGGGCAGAGTAGTGATCCTGCTGGATGCACACGCCACGCTCGAGCGCTTCATGGTCGACGGCTGGCCGGACGAGACACGCTTTATCTCAACAGTCGGCGCGGTCGTCGCGAAGGCGGCGCAGCGCGGCGAGCCGCTCCATGCGTTTGGGGAGATGGTTGCGCTGCTCTGTGAACAAGGTCAGGGCGAGGCCGCGTTGCGTCTCGAAGAACTCTGGAACCGCCTCGCGGAGCGTCACCGGTTCTCCCTTTTCTGCGGCTATCCCGACAAACTGTTTCCTGGCGCCGAGCACACCCCGCTCTTTCGCCACATTTGCCACGCGCATCATCACGTGCTGCCGGGCAGCGCGTTGCGCGATGCCGGCAGCAAGGAACTGCATCTGCGGCTCGCGCTGGCCGAGCAGCGTGCAAGATCGCTCGAAGATGAAATGAACCGCCGCAAGGCCGCCGAACATCAACGCGACACCGACCGTGAAGTACTCCTTTCTGAATTGCGCGAGGCCAATGGCGCAAAAGATGCGTTTCTGGCGATGCTCGGACATGAGCTGCGCAATCCGCTCGCGCCCATTGTCAGTGCGCTCGAACTGATGCAGCGGCGCGGCACCGATTCGACCGCGCGCGAGCGGTCCGTTATCCAGCGTCATGTCGATCATCTGGCGCGCCTCGTCGACGATCTGCTCGACGTGTCGCGTATGATCCGCGGCAATGTCGAACTGTATCGGCAACGGGTCGACGTGCACGAAGTCGTCATGAAGGCCGTGGAGATGACGCGCGTGCTCGTGCAACGCCGCGCTCATCGATTGAATATCGAGGTGGATGGGGCGCTGGAGTGTTTCGCCGACCCGGCGCGGCTCGCGCAGGCCATTGCCAATCTGCTCATCAACGCGGCCAGATACACCGAACCGGGCGGCGCGATAACAGTGAGCGCTGCAGACACCGGCGCAGGCACGCTTCGCATAGGTGTACGCGACACCGGCATCGGCATTGCGCCGGACACATTGCCTCGCATTTTCGACACCTTCTACCAGGGCACGCAGACGATCGATCGCGCCCACGGCGGACTCGGCATCGGTCTCGCGCTCGCGAGAAACTTCGTGGAGCTGCATGGCGGACATATCGAAGCAGCGAGCGGCGGCCGAGGCTGCGGTAGTCAGTTTACGATCGTGCTGCCCTGCGCGCCCTCGCCCGCAATGGCCGGCAGCGCGCAGCCGGCCACGCGTATCGCCGTGCCTGCGCCACTAGCCATGCGTCGCCCGGAAAGAAGCGCCGGCGTGCAGGAACGACGTGTTCTGCTGGTCGACGACAACGTCGACGCGGCGGACGCACTCGCGGAACTACTGCGAAGCTACGGCCACTCGGTAATGACCGTTTACGATCCCGCTGCCGCGCTCGCCGAGGCGAGCGCCTTCATGCCCGCGGTTTCGGTGCTCGATATCGGCCTGCCCGTGATGGACGGCTATGAACTCGCGCGGCAATTGCGGGCACGCTCCGGCAACCGGCAATGCGTATTCGTCGCGCTAACGGGCTACGGTCAGCAGGGCGACCGCGACCGCAGCCGCGCGGCAGGCTTCGACCATCACTTCGTCAAACCAGTCAGGCCCGCTGAGCTGCTTGAAATCATCGACGGCGCTTCATTCGACGCTTCACATGAAAGCGGATAGATCCACGAACGGCGAAGTGAAATCGCTCGCGAATTAGGCGCTTTGCACTGTTCTCTTCAGCCACTTCCTTTCTATCCGAACGTCTCGCGATGCGCGGCGAATAGCCGGCGCAAAAAACCTCCCCCCAAAAAGGGCCGCCTTCATGGGATTGGGCCAAAATACCTTCGTTTAGCGACGCCGCCAATTGCGCAGCATTCCGTGAGTTAACCTCGCATCGTGATACATCGGGAAGCCTGGCCGGGCCCCGAATGTAGCGAACAACTTAGGGGATTCGAAAAATGACGACGACCAACTCAGTGCAATTTCCGGGTGAAGCCGGCACGCCTGTGCCGCTGCAAGAAGCACAATTGTCGGAAAGTACTGCTCCAGTGCGCCGACAATCGACTCTCCGAAAGGTCAAAGAGGCCGCCAAATCGCTGCTGCCGGCGCCCGTGTTCCTGGCACTGCTGCATCACAAGGAAATTGGCCGCTATCCCAACCTGTTTCGCCCCACCACGTTCAACGAGAAAATCCTGCAGAAAAACCTGCGGCCGGACCCGTGGTTCGCCGAGCTGACGGACAAAATCGCAGTAAGAGGCTATGTCGCGAGCAAGCTGGGCGAACAGCATGTGATTCCGCTCCTCGCCGCGCCGGACGTTTTCACGAAAGAAGTATTCGACGCGTTGCCGAACTCGTTCGTGATGAAGGCGAACCACGGCAGCACCTATGTGGAAGTGGTAAGGGACAAATCCGCGCGCTCGTTCGAACAACTACGAGAACTCGCCAATCACTGGCTCACACTGGACTTCTACAAGATCGCGCGCGAAAAGCATTACCGCCAGATCAAGCCGCGCATTTTCTTCGAGCAACTGCTGCTGGACCAGAGCGGCCAGATTCCGGCGGACTACAAACTGCATTGCTTTGGCGGACGAAGCGGAAGACCGCACATCTACATTCTCGTAATCTCCGACCGGTTCGGCTCAAACACGCGCGGCGACATCTACGACGCCGACTGGAACCATCTCGACATGGCCATTGGCGCTTATAAACCGAGCCCTGAGCCCGCGCCGCGCCCCGCCAATCTGGATGCCATTCTTTCCACCGCAAGAAAACTGTGCGCGGACTTCGACTATGTGCGCGTGGACCTGTACGCGCCGGATAACCAGATCTATTTCGGCGAGCTGACTTTTACGCCGGGCGCCGGAGTACTGCCTTTCACGCCGGACAGAATCGACTACGAGTGGGGAAAACTCGTGCCCGATGCATTCCTGTCGAACCGGCCTCCTTTACCGATACTGTCGGATAACCCAGCGTAACGCTTGCCGATTTTTTCCGGCAAGTTTGTCACCTCTTTCACTCGGCGCAGCAGGGTTTATTCCCTGCTTTACCGAAGCATGCGCGAGCGCAGAAAGCTGTGTTATCGACCGCACATATCGCATGACGGTTTGTTGGCGACGCAACCAACGGAACGGTAAATTGATTTGTGCTAGTTCGACAGAGGCCCATGCGACCGGATGCGCCGATGCGGGCGATTGTCGCCCCTGCGCAGCGGTCGTGGTTCACGACAGTGGTGAAGACAAATGCAAAACGTGACAATCGTCATCTGCAATTACAACTACGGCCGATTTCTGGCCGGGGCAATCGACTCGGCGCTTGCCCAGGACTATCCCGCAACCCAGGTGCTCGTAATCGACGACGGATCGACAGACGACTCCCGTGAAATCATAGAAAGTTACGGCTCCCGCATTAAGGCGCTTTACAAGCAGAATGGAGGTCAGGTCTCCGCCTATAACGACGCGGTCAATATGATCGACACGGAATTCGTCATGCTGCTCGATTCCGACGATCTGCTGTATGCGCATGCGGTTTCGAAAGTCATGCGCGTGTTTGAAACCGGCAGCTTCGTCAAGGTCCAATTCCGGCTCGACGTGATCGATCCTTCAGGCAAGCCTTCGGGCACGTACGTGCCGCATTCGGCGGCTCCATGCGACTGCGGCGGACCGTTGCGCCAGGGCTGGCTCTATCCGTCGCCGCCGGCTTCGGGCAACGCCTATCGGACCAGTGCGTTAAGGCGAATTTTTCCGGTGCCGGAAGCCGAGATCAATCGCTACGGTGCGGACTTCTATGCGATCTACGGCGTCGCGCTGCTCGGGACCGTTGCGACCATTCCCGAATCGCTCGGCGCGTATCGCGTACATCGCACCGAAAACTCGGGCATCGATTTCGCCAACTCGGAAAGCAACGACAAAGCGCCGAAGGCGTTGACGAAACGTTGGGCGATCCTGCGGCAAATGGCGCGCGCGCGTTTGGGAATCGAATTGCCCATGTCGTTCTATGACTTCTCGCTCGAGAAATCGTACTTCTGCTCCGCCATTTATCAGGCGCCGTTCACGAAGCGCTGGCGCTGGGTGAGCCGCCAGTCGCACAGCTACTTCCGCTCCATCGTTGCCAACCCGTTCTGGAGCTACAAGAAGAAGATCGGCACGCTCGCCCTCTCGAGTCTTTGCCTTCTGCCTTTTTCCGCGCTCTCCGATTTCGCCGTTCGCTATATTGCCAACCCGCTTGCCCGGCGTCGCCTGTAGAGGCGTTTCACTCGACTTCGGCGCAACCCATCTTGCCTGGACCACATGATGAACAAGTTCGTTGGCCTCGATGTGCTTCGTTTCGCACTCGCCGTTTATCTGATGGTCTTTCACTCGATACATCAGTATCCGCAGTACACGACGCTGCCGCTGGTCGAACTCGCCAATCTCGGCGGGTTCGCCACCAGTTCGTTCTTCATCCTGTCGGGCTTCATTCTTGCGCACGTCTACTTTGGACGCACGACGGAACTGCGAGGCGGCACACGTGAATTCTTCGTGAAGCGCCTGTCGAACCTGTACCCCGTGCATCTGATCGCGCTGGTACTGGTGCTTCTCGTCTCGGTGGTCGGCACGCGGGGGTTCCAGCAGTTCGCCGTGATGTCGCTCGACGATGCCGAGCATTTCGTCACGCTAGGCACCACAGAAACCGCCGTGAATTTCGTGCTGAATCTGTTTCTGCTGCAAGTGTGGTATCCGCTCTATGGGTCGGTGAATCCGCCGTCGTGGTCGCTTGCCACCCTGTTCTTTTTCTATCTGGCGTTTCCGTTCGTCGCGCCGCGGCTGCTCCGAGCCAGGAACAAGTACCGGCTCGTCGTAGTGCTGTGGGTGCTCTACCTCGTTCCGCCTGTCGCCGCGACGCTCATGCACTGGTATAGCCCCGCCGCGGTCGGCTTCATCACGCGCAATCCGGTGCTGCGGCTGCCCGAGTTTCTGGTCGGTATCGTCGTGTATGGACTCTTTCGCGAGGGGCAGTTGAACGCGATATACGAGAGCCGTGCGAAGATCTTTGCAGCATTGCTTGTTTTTGCGGCCTCGTTCGCGGTCGCCGCGTGGCTCGAGACGTATGGGTCGATGAGTACGCGTTACGTCGTTCACAACGGCGCGTTGATGCCCGGAGAAGTACTGCTCGTGATCGTCTTCGCCGGGCTGGGTGTGCCTTCACGCTTCGCGGCGCTGGCCACGCGCCTCGGCAATTCGGCGCTTTCGCTCTTCGCGATTCATGTCCCCGTCTTTCTGGTCATGATGAAGGTGTTGAAGCTGCTCTCCATTGGCAAGTCGCCGCTGTGGTGCGCTTCGCACTTCTCCGAGTGCGTCGCGGCTTCCAAGGAAGTCGTGCCGAGCATGGCAACATATCCGCTCTATCTGATCGGCACCGTGATCGCGGCGGTGTACTTTCAGGAGCGGCTGGTCGCGCCGTTAAGAGACTGGATTCGCGGCCGCTTTCTCACCACGAGGCCGCGCGCCGGGGCAGCCGGCGCGAGAAGTCTTTGACCTGTATGTGCGCGGCGCCTATGTGGCGCGGCGCTCGCGGCACGCGGCTCAACGCTGCAACGGCCCCCTCAGAAGCTCGCAAACGACTGGACGAGCCGGTTAAAGGCGCCCGCGTTCGACACATTCATGCCGTGTGACGCCCCCGCGATGGTCTGCCTGTCCGCGTAGTCGATCCACTCAGCAAGTTTCTCGACATTGTTGCGGAACATACGAGGGCTGCGCTGCCCTTCGATCAGCAGCGTTCGGCATTTCACGCCGCGTGCAGCCTCGCGCGAATAAGCGGGCAACGGGTCGCGAAACTGCTTCGGCAAGGTCGCGGCGTTGTCCGTGGCCATGGTGCGAAAGGCGACCGAACTCTTGCGCCACGAGCCCGGCGCGCTCACCGAGTCGACGAACAGTTCCAGTCCCGCGTCGATCTCGCCGCCTTCGATCAGCTCGGCCACCCGCGCGCGCAGCGCATTCGTCGCGGCGGGCAGCGCGGCCTCGGGCATGCCGTCCAGCTGCAACGGACCGCCCGGGTCGGCAAGCGTCAGCGTCTTCACGAGACGCGGATGCTCGCGCGCCACATGAAACGCGACGCAACCGCCGCGCGAATGCCCCACCAGATGGACGGGCGCGACGCCGAGCGCCTCGATGAACTCGGCCAGTTCGGCGACGTGCGTCTGCCAGCCGAATTCGCCCTGAATGCAGGCCTCGCCCGCCGGCCAGTAATGGCTCAGGCTCACCGAGATGCAGCGAAAATGCGCCGACAGGGCCGCCGTCTGCGCGCTCCAGTAGCGGTAGTCACACAGCGAGCCGTGCACGAACACGAGCGGCTCGCCCTCTCCGCACTCGACGTACGGCACGCAAATGCCCGAGGCAATCGTCGCAAACGAGAGGTCGGGCACGGCAAGCAGGGAGAAATCGGTTCGGGCGTTCATACACGGGCTCCTTTGCCAGCACTATGCCGCACGTCAACATTTAAGAAAATCGCGTAATATTGATGGAATCCATCAATTTTTCTGATAACAAGCATTGAAAGCCCTTGACCTCGACGTGATGGCCATGATCGTCGCCGTGGCGGACGCCGGCAATATCAGCCGTGCGGCGGAGTTCGTGCACCGCTCGCAGTCGGCGGTGAGCATGCAGATCAAGACGCTCGAGGCCGCGCTCGGCAAGCCGCTCTTCGTCCGCAAGCCCAGAAGTGTCGTGCCGACCCAGGACGGCGAAGTGCTGCTCGCCTACGCGCGCCGCATGCTGGCCTTGCGCGACGAGGCGTGGGCCGCTGTGGTGCGGCCCGACGTGACCGGCCGCGTGAGCATCGGCGTGCCGGACGACTACGCGTCGTCGCTGCTGCCGCCCATCCTCAAGAAATTTTCCGCGACCTATCCGAAGGTCGAGATTCGCGTGGTCGGCCTGCCGAGCGTGGCGCTCGCGCCGATGGTGAAAGACGGTTCCGTCGATCTGGTGTGCGCGACGCGCGTGAAGGGTCTGGCGGGCGAGTTCCTGCGGCTCGAACCCATGGTGTGGGCCGCATCGCCGAGCGCGCACGACATCTGGCGGGAAAGACCTCTGCCGATTGCGGTGTTTCTGCCGGGCAGCGTCGCGCGCGAGAACGCGATTCGCAGCCTCGAACAGGCGGGAATCAGCTATCGCACGTCGTATGAAAGCCCGAGTTTGATGGGTCTCGTGTCCATGGCCGAGGCGGGCCTTGCCGTGGTTCCGCTCGCCCAATGCGCAGTACCCGCGCATTTCGCCCTGCTCGGCCAGGCGCAGGGCTTGCCCGAAATCGCCGCGCTCGAAGTGGTGCTCGCGCGAAGCACGGCATCCAAACGCCCGCCGTGCGATTTTCTCGCGGAGAAAATCATTGCCGAACTGAGGCGCTAGGCCACCGCCAGGGTGAAGTCGCACGGCGCGTTGCACAACACGTCGCGCATGCGCCCGGCAGCGAGTGTATAAAGGAAGCTGCCTCTCGCGCCAAACCGAAGCTGCCCATTCCGATGACTACGCCCCCTCGCGAATCGTCCGGCACCTTGTGGCCCGCCGTCGTGCGCCAGACGGAGCATGCGTTGGCCTGCGGCGCGCTGCACCCCATACAGACCGTGCGCACGACGATCGAAGACGGCGGCGTGCGTTTCCTCGTCCGCCAGGTGTCGAGTCTGGAACGCAAGGACGAGGACGCCCGGCAACGCAAGACGGACCCGGCCAGCCGTCGCGCGGTCAACCCCTTCCTGCCCTATGAGCCGGACCTGTTCGTCGCCGATATCTCGGACACGCACCTTGTCCTGCTGAACAAGTTCAATGTGATCGACCACCATCTGCTGGTCGTGACGCGCCGCTTCGAGTTGCAGGAGAACCTGCTCGATCTGGCGGATTTTCGCGCACTGTTCGATTGCATGACGCAGTTCGAGAGCCTCGGTTTCTACAACGGCGGACCGGCGGCCGGCGCGAGTCAGCCTCACAAGCATCTGCAGATCGTACCGCTGCCGCTCGACGAAAGCGCCTCACATCTGCCGATCGAGCCGTTGCTGGCGGCCGCATCCAGCGACGGCAGTCTATGCACCGTGCCAGGACTTGGCTTTCCGCACGCATTCGCGAGCCTCGATGCGAAGCTCGCAGACAACCCGCAGCAACTGGCGGACCGTGCATTGCACACGTACCAGCATCTACTCGATGCCGCCGGTTTGCACGCCGTGGAGGTGAACGGGCAAGCGCGCCAATCAGCGCCCTACAACCTGCTCGTGACGACGCGCTGGATGATGCTCGTGCCTCGCTGCGTCGAACGAACAGAAGGCATTGCAGTCAACGCGCTGGGTTTTGCGGGCTCGCTCTTCGTTCGCAACGACATGCAGATGCAGACCATCCGCAAGCTCGGTCCAATGAATGTGCTGCGGCGGGTCGCGGGACTCGTCCCACCGTAGCCCGCACGCAAGCGAAGGCCACGCTCAGGCGAACCGCTCGGGCCGGAACGGACGCGCATCGACGAAAGGCTCTTCACCCGTCATCATTTCCGCGAGGAGCCGCCCGCTTACCGGGCCGAGCGTCAAGCCATGATGGTTGTGACCGAACGAGAACCACAGCCCCCGGTGCCGCGGCGCGCGCCCGATGATGGGCCGCATGTCGGGCGTGCAGGGGCGCAAGCCGAGCCACGGGTTCGCGTCGAGCCGCTCGCCCAGTCCGAACACCGGCTTTGCCGAGCGCTCGGCGCGTTCTAGCTGGACGCCGGTAGGCTTCGCTTCGCGCCGCGCGATCTCTACACCCGTGGTAAGCCGCAAGCGCCCTTGCATCGGCGCCACGACGTAGCCTTGTTCCGAGTCGACGTAGGGCATGGAGAGCATCGGCTTTGTCGCCCGATAATGCATGTGGTAGCCGCGTTTGGCGCGCAGCGGAATGCGATAGCCGAGCGGCTCGAACACCTTGTCCGACCATGGGCCGAGCGCCACCACCACATCTTTTGCGCGGATCCGGCCGGAAGACGTCTGCACCGTCCATGCGCCCGCCTCTTCTTGCAGCGTCGTCGCGTCGCCGGTCAGGAACGTGCCGCCGTCATGCTGGAAGAGACGCGCATAGCCTTTCGTCAACGCGCCGGGATTCACGATGCTTTTGGGGTCCTGCCAGTGCAGCGCGCCGCAGAATCCGTCTGCGAGACCGGGCTCTTGTGCTGCCAGCGCGGCTCTATCGAGTGCGACGACATGCAGGCCATGCGTTCGCGCGGTAGCTTCGGCCGCGACTGCATGGCGTGCGAATTCCTTCGGCGTGCGAAACGCCTCCATCCAGCCCTTGCTGACGGCCAGTTCCGCGAGACCGGCGCGCGCGATCAGCAGATCGTGCTCGGCGACGCTGTGACGGATCAACGGCAGCATGTCGTGCGCCGCGCTCATCAGCCGCTCGGGCGACGACTCCCACCAAAAACGCGCGAGCCAGCCCGCAAAAGAAGGCAACGCGCGATAGTCCCAGTAAAGATCCGTCGACTGATTGCGCGCATAGCGCAGCAGCGTGCCCAGATGGCGCGGAAACGCGTACGGCACGACCGACGACGACTCGATCAGGCCCGCGTTGCCGAAACTGGTTTCCTCGCCGGGCGCGCGCCGGTCGACGAGCGCCACGCGCCGTCCCCGCGCCTGCACATGCAGCGCAGCCGACACACCGACGATGCCGGCACCCAGCACGATCACATCGAAATCCATAAGCTCGCTCTGCTTGCCCCGTGAAAGCGGACTCGTCTATTGAACATCCGCACAACGCGCACATGGCGCGGCCGACGCGCAATGCCCGCGCCAGGCGCGCCATGCGTTACTTCGCGATGATGTCGCGATTGAAGTACTTCTGCGAGAGCGCGCTTAGCGTGCCGTCTTTCTTCAGCGCGTCCAGCGCCGCGTCGACTTTCTTCGCGAGTGCCTTATCGCCCTTGCGCATGCCGAAGCCGGTTCCTTCGCCGAGCGTGGCCGGATCGCTGAGCGGCTGACCGGCAATCGCATAGTCATGGCCCGCCGGCTTCTTCAGGAAGCCGTCTTCGACGGTTTGCGCTTCCTGGACCGCGGCGTCGAGCCGCCCCGCCACGAGGTCGGTGTACACCTGGTCCTGATCCGCGTAAGAGACCACGGAAACGCCGGCGTTCGCCCAATGCGCCTTCAGAAAATCTTCCTGCGACGACCCTTGCAGCACGCCGACGCGCTTGCCCTGCAGGCTCTTCACGTCCGGCATCAGGCCGGAGCCGCGCTTTGCCACCATCACGATCGGCACGACGTAAATGGGCGGCGTGAAGTCGATGGTCTGCTTGCGCTTGGCGGTGATGTTCATCGCCGAGTTGATGACGTCGAATTTACGCGCCTGCAAGGCGGGAATCAGACCGTCGAACGCATTTTCGACCCATTCGCATTTCACCGCCATCTTCGCGCACACCGCATTGCCGACGTCCACGTCGAAGCCTTGCAGCTGGCCCGTGGCGGACTTGCTTTCGAACGGCGGATACGCCGCCTCGATGCCGAAGCGCAAGGTGTTCTGGGTTTCGGCGCTGACAGTGCCGACCGACCCGACGGACGCGACCACAGCAGCGGCGACGAAAAGTGAGAGTTGGAGCTTACGAAGCATGATGGTTCCCTGTCTGTTTGGGATCGCGAATCAGCGGCACAAAAGAACGTTGCCTGTCTGCCTTGAGAGGCCGCCCGAATCGCGGGGGAAACCCGCGTTCGCGCCCTCTCTGGAACAACAGTCTATTCTGGACAGCGACAAAAGCAAGCAATTTTCAAAAATAAACGTCCAGTCTGGACTTTTTGACTTTAGAATGACCGTGACGCCGGAGACGGCAACGTTGCGGAGAGTAGGCACATGAGCAAGACAGACAAGGCAATTCCTCTGATCGTCGACGAGGAAACGGTTCGCCACGCGCTACCTCATCTGGACGTGCGGGTTGCGTTGACAGAGATGTTTCGCGGGCTTGCGAACGACGCGGCCGTGCAGCCGCCGCAAACCCTCACGCTCTTTCCGTCCGGTGCGGGCGACTTCATCACTTACCTCGGCGCCATGGCGCACGCTCAGGTGTTCGGCGCGAAGTTGTCGCCCTATATCGTGACCGCCTCGAAGCCGATCATCACGGCGTGGACCGCCTTGATGTCGATGCAAACCGGCCAGCCGCTCATGTGGTGCGATGCGGGTTTGCTCACCATCGAGCGCACTGCGGGCACCACCGCGCTCGCCGTCGACCAACTGGCGCCGCCCGAGGCGCGCACTCTCGCGATTGTCGGCGCGGGCGCCGTTGCGCAGGCTCACATTCGTCATCTTGCGTCGCTGAGACCCTGGACTTCCATTCGTGTTTTCTCGCGCGATCTGCAGGATGACGAAACAAAACGCCGGCAGATCATCACGCTCGACGAACGCGCGAGCCTCTCTACGCGCATCGAAGACTGCGTGGCCGACGCCGACGTGGTCGCCCTCTGCACGTCATCGGGCACGCCCGTGCTGGCCGACGGCATGCTGCGCAAGCCCGCACTCGTCACGTCGATCAGCACGAACGTGGCCAACGCTCACGAGATTCCGCCCGCATGGCTTCCCGACATGGACGTGTACTGCGATTACCGCCGAACCACCCCTGCGAGCGCAGGCGAGATGAAGCTGGCTGCCGCAGAGCACGGCTGGCATCCGCGCGACGTGGCGGGCGATCTGCCCGAGCTGCTATCCGGCGCCGCGCCGAAGCCCTCCTACCGGAAGCACGCGTTTTTCCGCTCCATCGGACTGGGACTGGAAGACGTGGCCATCGCGTTCGAGCTGTTCAGGCATCTGACCACCCGATAACGGCTCATGGCGCGCAAGCGGTTGCCTGCATCGCTCATGGCAAAATAACGCATGACTCGTGACGCATGACGCGATGCCCAACTAAAACACGCGTCGTCGCGATGAGGCGCAGCGCAAAGCACGAAACCGCACCGCAGCCCGACGCGTTGCAGACCTTGCGAAACTGGAACCCACCTGTCCCTATGCGAAAGACCAAGACAACGGCCGCGCGCCGCCTTCTTCTGGATCGGTATAGCCGTGTCGCCGACGGCATCGCGCTGCTTTTTTTCCCGTACGTCGAGATCGTGATTCACGACCTGCAGAGCCAGACCGTCGCGTACATCGCAAACAATCTCTCCAAACGCGAGATTGGCGACGAATCCGCGCTGGAGGAAATCGACCACACGGTCGAGTCCGGCACCATCGGTCCGTATGAAAAAGTGAACTGGGACGGCAGGCGCATGCGCTGCGTGAGCACCGTGCTGTTCGACGACGCGGACGTTGCGGTCGGCGTGATGTGCGTGAACTACAACATCGCCGTGTTCGAGGACATCAAGCATGTGATCGACCGAGTGATTTCAGGCGCCGGCGTAGTGAAGCAACCGGAGGAACTGTTCAGGGACGACTGGCAGGAGCGCATCAACACGTTCCTTCACGCGTGGCTGCAGGAGCGGCAACTCGCGCTCAATTCGCTGACGCGCGACCATCGCCGCGAACTGGTGGAAGCACTCTGGGCCGAGGGCGCGTTCAAGGGCAAGAGCGCCGCGAACTACGTGGCGAACGTGCTCGGCATGGGCCGCGCCACCGTCTATCAACATATCCGGGACCTGCGCGGCGCGGCGGCATGAAGCGCCACACGAGCAGCAGCAACGCCAGCACCGCAGGGCACCCGCGCAAATCGGTCGGCACGGTTTCGCGGTGTGCGAGCCGCGCATCCAGCATGGCGTCGCGCAGCGACTTTGCATCAGCAAGGCGCCGGTAGCCGAAGCCGATCTGCTCGGCCACGGAACTCAAATAGTGCCCCTGCAAGGCGGACAGCTCCTCGTGGCTCACCGCATGCACTGCGGACGCATGCATCTGCGGGACCTGCACGACTTCGTCTGCCTGCCAGTAGCCGATGCGGTTGCCGTGCGCGTCGCTGCGCGGAATCGGCGCCGGTTGATCGCCACCCACGCCGACCAGCCATCCCTTCACATGCGCAGGGTTGATGTCCTGCTTGAGCGCGTCCGAGGGCAAGCGCGGCGGCGCCTCCTGGCCATCCGTGACGAACAGCACAGCCGTGCTGTTGCCAAGGCCCTGCGCCACGCGTACCGCCGAATACACCCCGCCCTCGGCGATACGGCTGTAGTTGGTCCAGCGCATACGTCCGTCGATCCGCTCGAGCGAGGACAGCAGCGCGTCGTAGTTGGCACAGACTTCCACGGGCGGCAGCAGCAGAAAACTGCGCTGTCCGGTAAACGCGCTCCAGCCGACTTTCGACCCGCAGGGCAATTGCCCGAGCGCTTCGCGCATCGCCGCGCGCGCGAACACGAGGCGGCTCACCGGCGCGCCGTCGAGCACGACATCCTCCACGTTCATGCTCTGCGTGATGTCGAACGTGACGACGTAACTCGATGCATTGCGCGGCAACGCAACGGGCGGCAGCGCGAGCGAGACAATCAATAGCACGAGCGCCGCTGCCGTCATCCAGTGACGTCCCGCGAAAAAGCCGCGCGCAAAGGGACCGAGGCTCACGGCAAATCCTTGCTTTCCGGATCGCGCACCTTCACGTCGTGCTGCTCCTTGACGTCGGGCGTGCCGGACGTGGAGCGCGTCTCGGGCACGAGCCACAACGCCCGCTCGAGGTTGTAGCGCGCGTCCCAATCGTCGGGGGCAAGGCGCAGCAAGGTCCGGTAGCGGGCCTTTGCTTCCTCGACCATGGGGAGCGACTCGACCGCGCCCGCAGGGCTATGGCCGATGCCCTGGCGCAAATACAGATTGCCGAGATTGAACAGCGCCGCGCGGCCCGTCTCGCTGTGCGGCTGCTCGCGTATCAGCGACTCGAAGAGCGGGCCCGCCGTATCGAAAGCGCCCTGTTTCGACAGCGCGATGGCGCGCGCGAGCCTGACTTGCGGCGCGTCGTCCATGGTGCCGGCCGCGTGCGGCGCCTGTTTGGCCGCACCCCTGCTCGTTGCGACGACCTCTGCGACTGTCCGATTCACCTGCTCCGCATGCCGCCACCGCATCCAGTCGTAGGCGGCCACCGCTGCGCAGCACAGCGCTACCGTCCCGAAGATGAGATGCACCGTCGCGCGCTTCATGACCACACTCGCACCTGAAAGACCCGCAAGGCGAGCAGCAGCACGCAACCCGCCAGCGCGGCCGCGAAGCAATAGGGGCTCAGATCTTCGCGCGGCAAACGCTCGACAAACGTCGTCAACGCATTTTGCTGCCGGTTGATTTCGGCCATTGCGTCCCTCATGGCTTTGGCATTCCCCGTCTGGAATAAACGGTAAGGTGTCTTAAGCGAGAGGAAGTAGCGATGCAGTTCAGCTTCCGCCGAGGTCTCGCTGGCGGGTACCCTCGCATTCAGGTCGGGGCTGTAAATGCTGCTGCGCAAGTAGATGAAGTACAGCGCGATCTGATTGCGCAGCAGACCTTCTTCGACGAGTTCCCGCACCCGCGCATCGAGCTTGGCGCCGCCGTCGGATACCAGCACGATGGCGCGGCGGCCCGACGAATGCTGGTCATTGAATTCGCCGATCGCCGTGAGGAGGCCGAGGTCGAGCTGCGTGTCGGGCATGCCGCGACCCACGGCCGTACCGGCAATGGCTGCGTCGATCGCGCGATGATCGTAAGTGAACGGCATCGCGAGCAACGGGCTCGTGCCGAACATCATGAACGCGAGGCGGTCGTTCGGCCGCTCTGCGACGAACTCCGTCAACGACGCGCGCGCCACCTTGTTCTTCGATTCCCCCGCGCTCACCTCGACGCCCCTGCTGTTGATGGGCTCATCCATGCTCGCGCTGCGGTCCATCAGAATGAGAATCTGCGCGCCGCTGCCCGTGCGCAGCACCTCGCGATGCGAACGGCCGGGACCGGCGAGGCCGACGACGATCGCGAGCATCGCCAACACCGCACTGCCCTGCGCGATGCCGCCGACCCAGCGCCCAGCGCGATCCTCCGGCAGCCATGCGAGCCACGAAAACGCCAGCGTGTCGGCGCGGCGCGGCAACAGCGGCAGCAACGCAAGCGGCAGCAGTGCGAGCAGCCACGGGCGAGCGAAGTCGAGCGCCATGTCGTTCATCGCTGATGACGCTGCTCCGCGCGATACAGCGCCTCGCACAGCGTGCGCAACGGGTAGGCATCGGCGGATGAGGCCGGCGTAAAAAAGCGCTCTGCCGATTGCCGGTAGAACTGCTCCAGTTGTGCGCGCAACGGTTGCAGATACGGCGCGCGAGCGAACAGCGCGGGCAGCGAGCCGGCGTGCACCACGTGACCCGCCGTCTCGTTCAGCGCGCGATGCAGGCAAAGCCATGCATCCGTGGAGGTCTGCGCGGGCAGCTCGTCTGAGGGCTGCATGCGCCGCAACTGCCGCCACGCGCGGGCAAACGGCAGGCGCGCGGACTCGCGCGCGTTGCGCCACCACCACCAGCCTGCCCACGACAACACGGTGAGCAAGAACAACCCGGCAGCGAAGCCGGCTTGCCGGCGCAGCGGCGCGGCGCGCAACGGCGGCGCCAATCGGTCGGGCCGCAACGCCTGCAGATCGCCGGCATTGAATGGATTCGCGGGCGTCGCGGGCCCGATGCTGAGCGGCCACTCCGCCACCCGCAACGTCACACCCGCCGACGAAGTGAGCGTCAAGGCCGGCAACGCGATCTGCGTGAGCGCGGTGGGCACGCTGATGACCTGGTAGTCGATCGCGAGCCAACGGCGGCCGTCGGCGTCGGTCTCGGTGCGCACGCGCCGGCGTTCGAGCCACGCATCCGTGCGGCCGAGCGACGGCGGCGTCACCGAACCGATATCGCTGCGACCGTCCTGCAGCAGAATGCGCTGCGTGAGGACATCGCCGAGCAGGTAGCCGAACGCGCGCGGCTCCTCCACCGTCGGCTGAAACGCGGCGTTGGCTGCGGCTGCGTTGTGGGTCGACAGGAGGAATGCACACAACAGCGCAGGCAACAACGAAGACAAAGGCGCGACAGCGACAACCCGCGCGGCCCCTGTGCCATGCAGCGAGCGCTCTCCTTTCATGCAACCGCCTCCAGAAAGTAGCGCGACATGGCGTCCGGGTCGAAGGCGTTTTCCACGAAAAAAGGCTGGATTGCGCGCTTGCCGAAGCTTTGCGACAGTTCGGCGCGACGCCTTGCAACCCTTTCGCGCCAGCGCTCGCGCACGCCCGCGCTCAACCACAGCGTGCGCCGCGCGCCGGATTCCGCATCGCTCACGGCGAGCAGCGGGCCACCGGGAGGCGGTGCGATTTCCGCGGCGTCCCACACGACGATGGGCACCACATACGAATGCACCAGCAAATCGAGCACAGCGGGCAACGCCTCAAGCGGCCAGTGGAAATCGGACACCAGGAAGATCAGCGACTGCCGGCCCGCCAACGCCGCCGCGACGCTTTGCAACGCGTGAGTCGCGGTGTTTTTATGCCGCACCGCGCTCTCGCTCTCGCTCTCGCAATTGCGCAGCATCGTCGCGAGCAAATTGCCGATGCCCCTGCCGGAGCGCGGCGGCATGAACAGATCGTCGCGCGCGCGTTGATCGAAGGCGAGCATGCCCAACAGATCGCCGACGCGAAACGCGCTATAGCCCACAGCCTCGACGAAGTCCGCGGCTACCGCAAGCTTCGTCCGATGCGTGCCGAAGCGCATCGACGCGGATACGTCGACCAGCACCTGCACCGGCACGGCCGCGCGCTGCAGATGCACGCGTACGAGCCATTCGGAACGCGCCGCGCGCACGCTCGCCCGCAGATCGAGCCGGCGCGGATCCGGATAGTCGAAGAGGCGCCCGTGCAGCGCGAATTCCTGGCCGGAGCCGAAGCTCGCGCCGCGATGCGAGCCGGGGCGAACCCCGGAGGCGCGCATCGGCAAACGGTAATGAAACTCCGCAATGGCACTCATGGCTCAGGGCACGGCGAGTCGGCCGACGATTTGCGCGATCAGCGCCTCGGCCAGTTCCTGGCGCCGCAATTCGTAGATCGGCGTGAAGAACACGCGGTGGCCGAGCGCGGGCAGCAGCACTGCATGAATGTCCTCGGGTATCAGATGCGCGCGGCCCGCGAGCCAGGCCACCACGCGCGCCGCGCGCAACAGCGCGCTCATGCCGCGCGGACTCGCGCCCGCCAGAATGAGCCGCTCCATGTCCACGCCATCGAGCGCGATGCCGAAGCGCTGCGGCGTTTCAGTGGCCTGCCAGATGTCCAGCACATAGCGCTCTATCGTCTCGCTCGACTGCACGCTGTGCTGGATTGCCGCGCCGATCTGGTTCAACTGCTCCCACGGCACGATAGCCGGAGACAGCCGCGCGAGCAGCCGGTCGACGTCGTGATAGTCGGCGTCGAAAACCAGGGCGCGGCGCACCGCGGCGTCATCGGGTGTCGGCATGCCGAGTTCGAACAGGAAGCGGTCGCGCGCCGCCGACGCCAGCTCGAAAGTCTCTTCCTTCTCGACCTTGTTGCGATCCGCGAAGACCGTCATGTGCGGAAAGCGATATTCGCGGTCGAACGCCCATACCGAGCGTTCGGCCATCGCACGCAACAGCAAAGACTGAACCTGCGGACGTGCGCGGTTGATTTCGTTGAAGAAGAAGGTGGTGAGCCGCTCGCCGTGCCGCAGAAGCGGGCCCGGATCGATACGCGGCCTGCCTTCCGCGTCGACATACGTGTGATAGACGAGGTCGCCCGGCATCAGGTCGATCGTGCCTTCCACCCGCTCGAATTCGCCGCCCACGACACGCGCAAAAGCGCGCAACACCGTCGTCTTGCCGACGCCCACGCCGCCTTCGAGCAGTACATGGCCGCGCGCAAACAGCGCCACGGTGATGAGCCGGATCACCTGCGCCTGCCCGATCACCGCGCTCGCGACTTCTTCTTCGATTTGCAGCGCGTGCAGACGCCAGTCCTGAAGCTGTTCGCTGGAACCCATCGGTGCAATCTCCTCTGGCGGGCACTGCGTGCACCGCCGCTAAAAAGCGCTTCAGGCGGACGCGTCGTCCACGGCCTCCAGCAGTCCCTTCGACTTGCCGGGCGACGGCACGAACGCCGCATACTCGCGCTCCAGATAAGCCGCGGCCTCTTCGAGCAGAAACTGGCGGAAAATCATGCAGGTCGGCGAAAGCTGCTTGGCGCGCAAATGCACGATCTGCCATGTGCGCTCGATTGGCGTGCCGTTCACATCGAGCAAGGCGATTTCCTTCGTCCGCAGTTCGAGCAGCAGCGTATGCAGCGAAATAAGGCTCACGCCCATGCCCGCCATGACTGCCTGCTTGATCGTTTCGTTACTGCCGAGCGTGACGACTTTCGCCGGCGTGAAGAGATGCTGCCGGAACATTTCCTCGGCGGCCATGCGTGTTCCTGAGCCCGGCTCGCGCACGAGAAACGTGTCGCCGCGCAGCTCCTGCAAATCGAAACGCCGCGCGCCGGCAAGCGGATGACCCACCGGCGCGATCACCACTTGCGGATGCCATGCGAGCGGCTCGGCCGTCGTGTCGAGCTCGGGCGGCGGGCGCCCCATGATCGCAAGGTCGATCGCGTTGTCCTGCAACAGGCGCAGAAGCGCGTCGCGATTGCCCACCGAGAAATGCACATCCACCTTCGGGTAGATGTGCGAGTACATCGCGAGCAGCTTGGGCGCGAAATAGGTCGCAGAACTGACTATCCCCACCGCGATTGAGCCGCTGTCGGCCTGCTTGAGCGAGGTCATCGCGTCTTCGGCGTCCTTGATCTCGCCGAGAATGCGGCTCGCGTGGTGACTGAACTTCTCCCCGGCCTCCGTCAGTGCGAGCTTGCGCGCGATGCGCTCGAAGAGGCGCAGACCCACGGCTTCTTCCAGTTGATGGATCTGCATCGAGACCGCCGGCTGCGTCAGATGCAACTCTTCCGCTGCGCGCGCGAAGCTCGTATAGCGACTCGCCACGACGAATATCTGCAATTGACGCAGCGTGAGCGAGCGGACGAAATTCACGGCCGCGCGCCCACTACCGGCTCGCGCTCGGCGCGTTGGAAGACTTCACAGTCTGGTGCGGCGAAAGCGGCGCCCGGCTTGCGTTTGGCGCGTTTGGCGCGTTTGGCGCGTTTGGTGCGGTGGGTGCGTTCGGCACATACCCCGGCGGCAGCTTGCTCAACACGGCCTGAAAACTGAGCGTGCGGCTTTGCAGCGGATGCGCGAAATCGTTGTTCGCGCCCGGCACGTCCGTGCGAATCAGCGCGACCTGGCCCGGCACGGTACTCGCGATCAGAAACGTGTAACGCTTGCCGGTGTATTGCGCGAAACGTGCGGCGTTGGGGTCGTCCAGATACGGCTGAACGACGATCTGCTGCGCCTTGACGGGCTTGCCGCCCACCTCGCTCGTCACCGTTTCGATCTTCGGCCCGGCGGCGAGCGCGAGCCGCAGGCGCTGCTGGAAATAGCGGCGCTTGCCGCCCGTCAACTGCTCCATCTCGGCAATGTCGCGCTCGAGGAAATAGATGATCACCGGATTGCACTGCAAGCCCCCGTTCGGCAACGGCACCGCGCCGCGATGGTCGGACACTTGCGCGTCGCCCTTCGCATTGTCCGTGCTCGTCACCAGCACCTTGACCGTATCGCTGCCGTGCGCGGGCGGATCGGAACTCAGGAGCGCATAGTCGAGCTCGGTCTGCTGCGCGATGCCGTGCAGATGATCGGTTGTGAAGATGAGCCGTTCAGCGGGGGAAATCGCGCCCGTGCCTGGCGCAGGCGCCGCCGCTTGCGCGCCGCCCGCGGCGCCCGCGGCGCCCATGACAGCCGCGCCGGCCATCATGCTGATAGCGCCTATGACACGTATTGCACTCATCGCACCCACCACATCCGCCACGCATGCCAAGCACGCCGCGAACATGCGCCGCCATACGCGGCGCAAACCGCCGCGCCACGCCGTCATGGCGACGCGTCCGCGGATTTGCCCGCCGGTGCGTCGACGGGTTTCAGGAGCGGCACTTCGTAGCTCGTCAGAATGCGGTCGATCTTGTCGTGATTCGCGCCGATCCACTGGTCGACCTTGTCCTTCCACGCTTTCTCGCCGTAGCGCACGCCCATGGAAATCGTATAGTCGAAGCGGATGCCGGGCGTGGCCGGGAACGGCACGAGCTTCACCGAATCGCCCGAGCGTTTCGCGAAGTAGCCGGCAATCGGCCCCCACAGGAAGACGACGTCGACCTTGCCCGCCTGCAGGTCCTTCTCGATCATCTGGCCGGGATACTCCTCGGGATCGCCGCTTTGCACCTGATAGGAGACGGCCTGGTCGATCAGGTTATGCCCAAGCAGCCAGTCGACGGCAGGCGTCTGCGTAAAGATGCCGAAGCGCAGCTTGTGCAACTCGTCCGGCGGCAGCTTGAGCAGATCGTCGGGCGTATTGATGCCGTCCAGCTCGGGGCGCTTTCTGAACACCATGGCATACGTGGAGCGCAGATAGGGCTGCGTGGTCGACGTGAGGTCATAGCCTTTCGGCACGCCGATGATCAGATCGCACTTATAGGCGCCTGTTTCGGGCACCTTCTCGCGCAGCGTGTGGCGCACGAAACCCATGCGCTGCGGAAAATAGGTGTATTCGAGCTTGTAGCCGAAGTCGCGCGCCATCTCGCTCGCGATGCGGTTCTCGTAGCCCTCGCCCTTGTTGTTCGACAAAGGCATGTTGTTCGGATCCGCGCAGACTCGCAGCACGCCGTCGGCGCCGTCGTTGTTGGGCAGCGCCTCGCCCTGGGCGCGGACCGCGCCGCTTGCGAGCGCTGCGTAGCACAGCGCGCCTATGACGAGCGCGGCATGCAGGTGGATGGATTGGCGATGACGCATCGAGCACCTCCTGAAGTCGAGCCGCCCGCGTTATTTCGCGTCGATGGACTGCAGATCGCCGGGCTTGATCTGCCCGTCCGAACGCCCTTTCAGATAGGCGTAAAGGTTCTCCCAGTTCTTTTGCATCATCTGGCTGGAACTGAAGTCGGGCATGCCCTTGTCGACCCGCCCGCCGAACACCGTGCGATGAAACTCGTTCTTGTCGAGCGTCTTGAACGCCTCGACGAGCGACGGACCCACCATGCCCTGCTGCTGCGCGCCGTGGCAGCGCTCGCAAGCAAGCGCGCGCCAGGTCTTCCATCCCTGGAACGTGTTGGCGTCCACCTTGCTGCCGTCGACCACCTTGTACGCCACCTGGGCTATCGCGGGATTGGTCTGGGAGTACGCGACAGGCAGCACGACGAAAAGGACGGGCAGTGCCGCCCGCAACAAGATTGATCGGCCTTTCATATGCAAATGTCTCCTCTAGAGAGGGCCGCGCCCGCTGCGCGCGCCGCTGCGCTTCATCGACGCAGGACAGACGGCGCGGCCCGATGACTCACCAGTTAGCTGTTGCCGCCCGGAATCGCGAATACGAAGAGCGTGCCGCCGAGCGCCGTGTACTTCGCAAGCTCGCGATAGCCGCCCACCGCGCCGAGGCCTTCCGTCGACTTCTCGAGTCCCGCCGCCATGCCGATGCCGGCCCAGCCGCCGATGCCCGAATACACGCCCACGTATTGCTTACCCTGATACTGATACGTGAACACGTTGCCGATAATCCCGGACGGCGTCTTGAAGCGCCACAGTTCCTTGCCGTCCTTGATGCGGACTGCCTTCAGGTAGCCTTCGAGCGTGCCGTAGAACGCGATGCCGCCGGCAGTGGCAAGCGCACCCGACCACACCGAGAACTTCTCCGGCTTGGACCAGACGATCTTGCCCTTCGCCGCATCCCACGCGATGAAGTTGCCCATCGCGTTGTTCTCGTTCGGACCCGGATACATCGACAGTGTCGCGCCCACATACGGCTGGCCCGACACATAGTCGACATCGAATGGTTCGTAGTCCATGCAAACGTGGTTGGTCGGCACGAGGAAGAGGCTCGAGTTCGGGTCGAACGCCGCGGGCTGCTGATCCTTCGAGCCGAGTGCCGCCGGACAGATGCCCTTCACGTTGTGATCCGAGCCCGCTGCCTGCGTCGAATACGCGGCATTGCGAATCGGCTTGCCGGTCTTCAGATCGACGCTGTCGGCCCAGTTCACAGCCGGATCGTATTTCTGCGCAACCAGCAGCTGGCCGCTCTCGCGGTTCAACGTATAGCCGAAGCCGTTGCGGTCGAAGTGAACGATGGCGGGCACTTTCTTGCCGTCGATCGTCAGGTCCGACAGGATCATTTCATTCACGCCGTCGTAGTCCCACTCGTCGTGCGGCGTCATCTGATAGACCCACTTGGCCATGCCGGTATTCAGATCGCGCGCGAAGATCGACATCGACCACTTGTTGTCGCCCGGACGCTGCGTCGGGTTCCACGTGCCCGGATTGCCGGTGCCGTAGTAGACAAGGTTCAGCTTCGGATCCCACGCATACCAGCCCCACGTGGTGCCGCCGCCGAGCTTCCACTGATCGCCCTTCCAGGACTTCAGCGACGAGTCCGCGCCGACCGGCACCATCTTGCCGTCGGTGTAGGTCATCGTCTTGTCGGGGTCCATCAGCATGTCCTTGTCCGGGCCCGTGCTGTAGGCGGTCCAGACCGGCTTGCCCGTCTTGATGTCGTAGGCGATCAGGCGGCCGCGCACGCCGAACTCGCCGCCCGAGATGCCTGTCAGCACCTTGTCGCCGAAAACGTGCGGCGCGTTGGTGTTGGTTTCGCCGGCCTTCGGATTGCCGTTCTGCGCAGTCCAGACCACGTCGCCGGTTTTCGCGTTCAATGCGACGAGTTTGGTGTCGGCCTGTTGCAGGAAGATCTTGCCGTCGCCGTATGCGAGCCCGCGATTGACCGTGTCGCAGCACATCACCGAGACAACGGAGTCGTCCTGCTTCGGCTGGTATTGCCAGAGGAAAGTCTGATCCTTCAGATTGACAGCAATCACCTTGTTAGGGAACGGCGAGTGGATATACATGGTGTCGCCGATCACGAGCGGCGCGCCTTCATGGCCGCGCAGCACGCCGGTCGACATGGTCCATGCGACCTGTAGCTTGCCGACGTTGTTTTCGTTGATCTGCTTGAGTGGGCTATAGCGGTGATTCGCATAGTCGCCCGCCTGGGCCGCCCAGTTCGACGGACTTTTCATGAGCCCGTCGAGCTGCGAATCGGCCTGTGCAACGATAGAGCTAAAGGCTGCCGACGCGAGGATCGCGAGCCCAAGAACCGTGGTGCGTAAGTTCATGTCTCCTCCAGAATGGTCTTGCTGTTCAACTCACGAATGACCACGCTACCTCGTCGCACCGGGCGCGCCTCCACGGAGCAGGGTAACGATCCGCGCCATTTCCCGATCGTTGTCGGGTTTCGCGGCGCACGACGGCCAACGCATATTCCATGCCGGTGTAGCCGTCGCGCCGCCCGCTTGCGCCGCCAGAAACCGGTCCGCAAACGCCGCGCGCGTACACCGAACCACGCCGCGCGCGGCGCGCCGGGCGGGTTCGAGATCGAACGGCGGCGCGCGCATGAAACGGCAAGCGCGCGCGATACAGAGCGGTGGTGTCACGCGGTGGCACCACCGGATCGCGGTATGTGGCACATACTGTGTCATGGCCCGATACGAAGCGTGTCCGTCCCGAGGCACGCGGCGCACGAGCCGCTTTCCCATGCGACGCGGTCCGCGTGCCAGTCGCACGGCGCATCAAAAAATGCAGCGCAACATGAGGTTTCCCGATCGATCCAACATCCGCGGAGCAACGATCATGGCAAGCACAGAAAAGGTCTATTCCGACGACGAGATCCAGCAACGTCTCGTCGGTCCGCTGCAGCACTGGTATCTCGAAGACGGCTGGCTGCGGCGCAAATACCGCACTGAAGGCTGGAAGGGAACGCTGATGGTCGTGAACGCAGTGGGGCATCTCGCGGAAGCCGCGTGGCATCACCCGGATCTGACGGTCTCCTATGCATTTGTGATAGTGAAGCTCAAGACGCATTCGGCCAAGGGCATCACCGACAAGGACTTCGCGCTCGCGAGCAAGATCGAGTCGTTCATCCACTGGCAGCCGGCGACCGAGGGCGGTCCACTGGAAGGCACGCCGGGCGACGACCAGCGTTTCCGCTATATCAAGTACGACGCGCCGAAGCCGTCGCAGGCCGCGGAGAACGGTTGACGCGCGTATCGCGCGGCCGCGCTGGTACGCCTTTCGCTTGAGGTGCTGCGCCGCGCCGCCGCGACGCTTGCACGGCGCGCGTGCCGCTGCGATGACGCAAGCGGCGCACGAGGCTCAACAGGCTCGCCGGGCTCGATCCGCATCGAGCCCCATCGAGTCACGCACGATCAAGGACACTCGCGATGCAGCTTCACGTTCGCCGTCTTCCACCTGACGCCACCGTAACGGTCGATGCCCCCGCGCGGCTGCATCTCGGCTTTCTCGATCCGAACGCGTCGCTCGGGCGGGCGTTCGGCAGCGTCGGACTCGTGATCGACGGCGGCGGCACCCGTGTCGAAGCGCGGCTCGCCGAGCGCGACAGCATCGGCGGCGCACTGTCGGAGGCGGAACGCGAGCGCGTCGCCATCTGTGTCGAGCGGCTGCATGCCGCCTACGATCCGACGCCCGTGGCGATCGAAGTCAGGCAGACACCGCGCGCGCATACCGGCCTCGGCACGGGCACGCAGCTTTCGCTCGCGGTCGGCCTCGCGTTCGCACGGCTGCTCGGCCACGTCGCGACGACACAGGAACTGGCGAGCCTCCTCGGCCGCGGCGCGCGCTCGGGCATCGGCGTGCTCGGCTTCGATTCCGGCGGCCTGCTGGTGGACGGCGGCCCGTCCGGCGATCTGCATCCCAACGTGCCGCCGTTGCTCGCACGCCAGCCGTTTCCGGAGAACTGGCGCGTGCTGCTCGTGAGCGACACCGCCCGCGAAGGTCTGCACGGCGCAGAGGAACGGCGCGGCCTCGCGGCACTCGCGCCGTTTCCGCAGCGGCTCGCCGCGCATCTGTGCCACCTCGTGCTGATGAAGATCCTGCCGGGCGCCGCCGAGCGCAACATCGTGCCGTTCGCGCACGGCTTGACGGAGATGCAGCAGACCATCGGCGAATATTTCGCGCCCGTGCAGGGTGGCGTGTTCGCGAGCCCAGGCGTCGAGCGTGCGCTGCGCGCCGTGGCCGTAGAGCGCACCGCGGGCATCGGCCAGAGTTCATGGGGGCCGACCGGCTTTGCAATTCTCGGCAGCGCGCGTGACGCAGAAGCCGCGCTCGCCACGGCACGCGAGGCGACACGCGGCATGCCGCACATCCAATGCACGATCGTGAGCGGCCGCAATCGCGGCGCGACCGTACGCTCCGAACAGGCGCGACACCACCCACGCATCGACGCGGCATGACCTGCTTTGACTCTGCGCTCCAGTCGCTGAACCGCGCCGCGCACGACGCAAGTCCCGCCCATGCCCCCGGCTACGCGGCCGCACGCCTTCGCGCCGCTCTCGCGCAGTCCCGACATCGCCACTGAAACGAGTCCCTGCCATGTCCGACACCATCGACAAACCCGCCGAAAAACTCGCCGAAAAACCCGCGGAACGGCCGTACATCCTGCACATGTTGACGGCCACGCCGCAGATGAGCCCGTTCGACGTCAACATGGCCGCCGACGCCGGCTACCAGGTCATCGTGCCGTACTGCAATGTCGACGCCGGCATGGTCGCCAACCTCACGCAGGACGCGATTTTTTCGCGCGGGCCCAAAGGCGTGGCGCGCACCGGCATCTTTATCGGCGGACGCGACGTGATGCTCGCCGCCGACATGCTCGACACCGCGCGCAAGGCCATGGTGCCGCCATTCGAAGTCTCCGTGTTCGCCGATCCGAGCGGCGCCTACACGACCGCCGCCGCGCTCGTCGCGCTCGCCGAGCGGCATCTCGGGAAGGCGTACGGCATGGAACTGGGCGGCAAGCGCGTGCTGATCCTCGGCGGCACCGGCGCAGTGGGCCGCGTGGCGGCGGCCATGGCGGCATCGCTCGGCGCGGACGTGTCCATTGCGAGCCATTCCGACGCCGGGCGCGCCGCGCGCGTGAGCGACGAGCTCAATCGGCGCTTCCAGATTGTGACGAAAGGCGTGGGCACGTCGACGCCCGCCGAACTGCACGCGCTGCTCGGCGACGCCGAGATCGTGCTCGCGACCGCCGTCGCCGGCGTGCAGGTGGTGAGCCGCGACGACCTCGCCCATGCGCGCCATCTGCTGATCGCCGCCGACGTCAACGCCGTGCCGCCAGAAGGCATTGCAGGCGTTAACGTGATGAACGACGGCAAGCCGATCGACGGCGTATCGACGGCGGGCGGTGCGATCGGCATCGGCGCGCTCGCCATCGGCAATGTCAAATATCAGGTCGAGCACCGGCTCTTCACGCGGATGCGCACCGGCGGCAAGCCGGTGTACCTGAGTTTTCCGCAGGCGTTCGACGAGGCCCGCGCCGTCGCGGCCGGTCTCGGTTGAGCGGCGCGCCGTGCGACAGCTTCCGTACCCGCCACGCATGACACGTTATTTCAGCGGCATGACGCCGTTGCCGGAGCAGCCATGATTTCGCGTCCATCTACAGCGCGTGCGCCGTTCGTCGCGGTGGCGGGACTCTCCGTGCGGATGCTCGCGCAGTCCGCCACGCGCGCGGGCCTGCGCGTCGTCGCGCTCGACCTGTTCGGCGACCGCGACACGCGCGAGGCCTCCGAGTTGTGGTTCGACATTGGCGGCGGCGGGCTCGCGATCGACCCGGCGCGGCTCGCGGAGGCGCTCGCGCGCTGCGCGCGCCTGCCGGGCATGCTCGGCTGGATCGACGGCAGCGGGCTCGAACCGTTCCTCGCCCGTTTGTGCAGTGCGCCGGGCCTGCCGCGCTTCATCGGCAATCCGGCCGAGGCGAGCGCCCAGGTGCGCGATCCGCGGCGTTTTTTTGCGCTGCTCGACGAGCTCGGCGTTCCCCATCCGCCGGTTGCCTTCACGCGACCCGCCGCGGCGCAGGGCTGGCTCGTGAAGCGCGCGGACGGCTGCGGCGGGACGCACGTGGAGCCGCTCGCCACGCTCGCGGCGCACGAGCTTGCGGAGCAGGCGTATTTCCAGCGGCAGCGCCGCGGCCGCGCGATGTCGGCGCTGTTTCTGGCCGCGCGCGGCCGCGCCCGCGTGATCGGCTTCGCGCAACAGCTCACCTGCACGATGGGCACGCTGCCCTTCGTGCACGCCGGATCGGTCGGGCCAATCGACCTGCCGCCCGCCGTCGAAGTGCGCGTGCGCGCGGCCATCGCGGCGTTGTGCGCGCGGGTCCGGCTCTGCGGCATCCACAGTTGCGACTTTCTGCTTGACGGCGAATCGTTCGAAGTGCTCGAAATCAACACACGTCCGTCGTCGACGATGACGCTCTATGAAACCGCCGCGCGCGAAGCGTGGCCGCACGGGTTGCTCGCCTGCCATCTCGACGCGTGCCGCCACGGCCGCCTGCCGCCCGAACCGGCGCCCGCGACGTGCCGCGCCGGCCAGCGGGTGCTGTTCGCGCCGCACGCGTTCGAGGCATCGCAGGCATTCAGCGACGCCTGCATGCGCGATCCGCATTGCCGCGACGTGCCGATGCCCGGCACCCGGCTCGAGGCGGGCCAGCCGGTCTGCACGCTGCTCGTGCAGGCGCCTTCCGTGGATGCGGTCCGGCACGCGCTCGACGCGCATCACGCGCTGGTGGTGCAGCGAATCGAAACCTGCCGGGAGCCTTCTCCATCTTCCCATGAGTCCGACCGTGCCCTCCTCCACTGCCACTCCTGACCCTGCCCGCGCGCCGCTCGCGGATGTCGCCGCGCTGAGCGTCAACGCGCTGAGCGAACGTCTCGTCGCCCGTCTCGTCGACGATGCGCCGCGTTTTCGCGCCGCCGTGAGCCGCACGGAAAGCGGCACCGTGCTCGTCGACGCGGGCGTCGCCGCGCCGGGCAGCGTCGCGGCGGGCGTGCTGATCGCGCGCATCTGCATGGGCGGCCTGGGCCATGTGAGCGTGCGCGAGAGCCTGGACGCAAGGCCGCTGTGGCCGAGCACGATCGAGGTGCGCACTTCGTGGCCGGTGCTCGCGTGCCTTGCCAGCCAATACGCGGGATGGAGCCTCGCGGCCACCAAAGAACAGACCGGCGGCAAGAAGTTTTTCTCGCTCGGCTCAGGTCCTGCGCGCGCGCTCGCCGTCAAGGAGCCGCTCTTTGCGGAGCTCGGGTATCGCGACCGTCATGAGCGCGGCGCGCTGGTGCTCGAAGTAGACCGGATGCCGCCGCAGGTGATCATCGACAAGGTGCTGAACGACTGCGGCCTCGCGCCGGAGCAACTGACACTTGTCACCACGCCGACACACTCTGTGGCGGGAACGGTGCAGGTAGTGGCGCGCGTGGTGGAGGTGGCGTTGCACAAGACGCACGTGCTCGGCGTGGCACTCGACGAAGTGGTCGAGGCCGGCGGCTCCGCGCCGCTGCCGCCGCCCGCGCCGGACGGCATTCAGGCAATGGGCCGCACCAACGACGCGATCCTCTACGGCGGCCGCGTGCATCTCACGGTGAAGCGCGATGCGGCGGCAAGACAGCTCGCCGCGGAACTGCCGGCGTCGAACTCGCGCGACCACGGCCGTCCGTTCGCCGACATTTTCGCGTCGTTCAACTACGACTTCTACCAGATCGATCCCGCGCTGTTCGCGCCCGCGGAGGTCTGGGTGAGCAGCCTCGAAAGCGGCGCCACCTATCACGGCGGCGCCGTGAACGCGGATTTGCTGCATGCTCAGTGGAGCGGCAAGCCATGAACCGGCCTTCCACAGTCGCGTGCGGCGAACCGGACGACGGCACCGATACTTCAGGCGTGCATGCTCCGCTGCGCATCGCGATCATGACCGACGAAACCGGCTGGCACACCGGCCGCCTCAAAAAAGCGTTTCGCGCGCGCGGGGCCGAGGCGCGCTGCGTCGATCTCGCCGACTGCCGGATCGATACGACATGGCAGCCGCACGGGCTCATGCTGCCGGGCTTCGGCCACACACTGCCCGACGCGGTCTTCGTGCGCGGCATTGCCGGCGGCACGTTCGAGCAGGTCACGCTGCGCCTCGGCATCCTGCATGCGCTGCGCGAATCGGGCGTGCCGGTCTATAACGACGCACGCGCGATCGAGCGCAGCGTCGACAAATCGATGACGAGCTTTTTGCTGCACCGCCACGGCGTGCGGACTCCCGCGACCTGGGCGGGCGAATCGGCGGCGTTCGCGCAACGCGTGCTGATGCGCGAGGCCGCGGCCGGACGCCAGGTCGTGCTCAAACCGCTGTTCGGCTCGCAGGGCCATGGGCTCAAACGGCTGGGCGCGCGCCGCGCGGCACCTGCCCTGCTCGCGCCGCTGCCTTCGCTGAAACCTTATCGCCAGGTGGCGTATCTGCAGCGTTACATCGACGCAAGCCGCGCGGGCTTCGACTGGCGCGTGCTGGTGATTGGCGGACGCGCGGTGGCGGCGATGCGGCGCGTCGGCGGCAAGGGGTGGATTCATAACTTCGCGCAAGGCGCGACCTGCGAGGCGGCGGAACTGGACGCGCCGCTCGCGCTCACCGCCGTGCGCGCCACCGAGGCGCTCGGCCTCGACTACGCCGGCGTCGACCTGATTCCCGATCCGGACGATCCCGCCCGTCCGCTCGTGCTCGAAGTAAACGGCGTGGCGGCGTGGCGCGGCCTGCAATCGGTCACGCCGGTCGATGTCGCGGCGGCGCTCGTCGACGACCTGCTGTTTCGCAAGCTGCCCGCGCAGCGCGGCGCGCTCGCGGCTGCGGCGAGTGAAAGCGGCGAGGCGGCCGTGGTCGCGCTGCGTGGCCGCCATGGCTGAGCCGGGCCGCGGCTCGCGGTCGCCGGGCGGCTCGATGCACCCGGCGCATTCGGACGCTTCAGCCGACGCCCGCCGCCCCGCCGATCAACGCGTTCGCGCCGCGTTCGTCACCGCCTGCCGTCTCGACGTCGATACGCCGAAGCCCGGCAACGTGAGCGTGGACAGTGAAGGGCACGGCATGAGCGCCGCCCAGTTCATCGCAAGCGCCGAGGCCGCGGCCGATGCGCTGCTCGCGCCCGGCGCGCCAGTGGGCCAACGCCTGCTCGATGCGGTGACGCGCACGCGCGCCACTGTGGGCTGCAATACGAACCTCGGCATCCTGCTGCTCGTGGCTCCGCTTGCGGCAGCGCTCGAAGTAGCTGCGCGCCCGCTGTCGGCGCAAACATGGCAGGCGGCGACCGAACGCGCGCTCTCCCGGCTCGATATCGAGGACGCGCGCCTCGCGTATCGCGCAATCGCGCTCGCCCACCCCGGCGGTCTCGGCGACGCCCCGGAGCAGTCCGTGCACGATGCGCCGACCGTCGGCCTGCGCGACGCGATGGTGCTCGCCGCCGGGCGCGACAGCATCGCGCGTCAATATGCGGAAGGGTTTCGCGACATCTTCGAAACCGGCCTCGCCGCGCTGCGGGAACTTACTGCCGGCCAACCGGGCACGGCTGCGCCGAGTGCTGTGGCAGCGACTGCGTTCGTCGCCGGTCGGGTCGCGGCTCGGGTCACCCCTCCGGCCGCCGCGTCAAACAACACGCCAGACGCCGCGCCAGCCGCCACGCAAGCCGCCACGCAAGCCGCCGCCCTCAATCTGTTCCTCACCTTCCTCGCCGCATGGCCCGATTCGCACATTCTGCGTAAGCACGGCGCGGCCGTGGCGCAGAGTGTCACGCTTGCGGCACGCGCGCAGCACGCGCACTGGCGCAGCGCGCTACGCGAAACGGGTCCGGCCGCGGCGCGCGCGCCGCTCGATGTGTGGGACGCCGAACTGAAAGCCGCCGCCATCAATCCCGGCACGAGCGCGGACCTGACCGTGGCGACGCTGTTCGTCGCGTTGTGCCTCGACGAGCCGCGCAACGCAAGCGCCATTGAACGCGCACCCGAGGCGTAACGCGCCGCCGGTCCGCACGAGACCGCAGGACATTGGCACGGATTCTGTTAGTGAATGCCATCGTGCATCAACCGCCGCCGGGCGCGCGCGGACCAGGCGCGTCACAGGCGGCATGTCAGTCAGTCGGCAAGTCCCCATTCCACTCATCGGAGGAACAGCATGGCCAAGATCAATCGCGTCCTGATAGGAGAGTCGCTCGTCGGCGACGGCAACGAGGTCGCACACATCGACTTGCTGATGGGACCGCGAGGTTCCGCTGCGGAAACCGCATTCTGCAATGCGCTCACCAATAATAAGGACGGCTTCACATCGCTGCTCGCGGTGGTCGCGCCGAACCTGCTCGCGAAGCCGAACACGATTCTCTTCAACAAGGTCACCATCAAGGGCGCGAAGCAGGCCGTGCAGATGTTCGGCCCGGCGCAGCACGCGGTCGCGCTCGCCGTCGCGGACAGCGTCGAGGACGGCACGATTCCCGCGGACGAGGCCGACGACCTCTTCCTGTGCGTCGGCGTCTTCATTCACTGGCAGGCGGAGGACGACAAGAAGATTCAGGAGTACAACTACAAGGCCACGCGCGAAGCGATTCAGCGCGCGGTGAGAGGCGAACCGACGGCTGCCGAAGTCGTGTCGAAGAAGAGCAGCGTCGCCCACCCGTTTGCACCGAACTGACGGCTCGCGGCCCGCGTGCGCGCAAAGCGAAAGCGCTGGCGCGCCGCGCGGGCCTTTGCACTGCGCAGTGGTGCCATTGCTCTCAAGAGGGATGAGATGACCCTACGATGTCGCGCGCTCGCGGCCTGTGCCTGCTTCATGCTCGCCACGCCGCTCGCCTTCGCGGCCGGCGATGCGCCGGAAGCCGCGGCCCCGGCGGGAGGCTACAACTACCCGACCACAGGCCGCGTCGAATACGTGCTCACCTGCATGGACGAGAACGGGCACGATTTCGCGAACGTCTACAAATGCTCGTGCGTGATCGACAAGATGGCGACGGCGCTGCCCTACGACGAATTCGTCGACCAGTCCACGTTTTCCCGATATGCGACGCTTGGCGGCGAAGGCGGCGCCGAGTTCCGTGTCGACCATGCGAAGGCGCAGACGAAGAAATTCCGCACCTTGCAAGCGGACGCTTACCGCAGTTGCGGGCTCGGCAGCGACAAGACGGCCGCAGCGAAATAGCGGGTGCGGTTCACTGCAAGCTCAGCTCGGAATCAACCCCTCGCCCAGCGACGCATAATTCGCGAGACCATTCTGGGCATCCGCGGATTTCGGCATGTCGCTGCGCTGCCGCTCGATCTGCACGCCCACGGCCGCGACGTCGTCGAACTTGGCCGGCTTGGCGAGCGCCACGCGTACCCAGTGCGCGCCGAAGTCGTTGATCAGGAGCCGCGCTACCGCCTCCGCCAGCGCCTCGAGCAGGCGCACGCCGTGCGACGCGAGGAGCGCGTGCAGCGCGTTGCGCACCGCCGCGTAGTTGATGGTGTCCTCGATACGATCGGTTGCGCACGCACGGATCGCGGGGACGCCGATCGCGAGATTCATCCGCACCGGCTGCGGCACGTGCAGCTCGCTGCTGTCGATCCCTATAATCGTCTGACCGACGAAGTTTTCGATGAACACAATGTCCATGCGGCCCGCCGACGCCGACGGCGCCTCGGAAGGCGTGGCCCACGGCGCTACGCGGGGCGCGGCCGCCTCGGCGGCAACAGAGAAGCTGGCGAGGCGAACGGTGTCGATACGGTCCATGGTGTACTCCGCCGCATAGCGGCAACAAGTTAAGAGACGCAACCCGGGTAAACGCAAGTCGTGGGGCAGCGGGTGCGGCACAGCGTGGGTTCCATCAAAGCAAAAAGCGGGCACACCTTGTACTATTGATGCGACTTCGTATTGAACACGAACGACATCGGGCGTAGAGTTTTAAGCCGACGCCTGACAACAGACCCAGGCAGTACTCGTAGCAGGCGGATTACTCAGTGCGCATACGGACCCAGAAGCCGCGGCGCGAGGGGATGACATTATCGATAAAGCGGCACGCGTAGACGCGCAAGGCAAGCCACGCGAGGGCAACACGACGCAGGGCCACGCACTTCGCGCATGAATGCGCCGCAACGGAGACGAACCCCATGTCGTTGCTCGCTGACAGCTCCATGCACGTCCGTGAAATCCTCAACGTCGTCAACCATCAACTGGCGACGCGGCCGACGAGCGAGCCCGTCGCTCAGTCGTGGGCGCGCTGTGTCAATGAATTCCAGCTCGATCCTTCCCGCTTTGTCACGCCGCCCATCCTGACGGAGTACGAACTAAACGCGCGCCGCGACGCAATGGGCGATCTGATCGCGTGTTCGAAGCTGGAAATGACCACGCTCTATCAACAGCTCGCCGACCCCGAACTCGCGGTGGTCCTCGTCGACGCAGGCGGCGTGATCGTGCACCAGGTTTCTTCAGTGCCGTTTGCCGAGGCCGTCGCCGCCGACGGTTTTCGCGTCGGCGCCCTGTGGAGCGAGCGCGAAGCCGGCACGAACGGCATGGGCACCTGCCTCGCCGAGCGCGACTGCATTGCCGTGTGCCAGCATGAGCACTTCTATCCGCGCTACACGTCGCTCACCTGCTCCGCCGCGCCGATTTTCGACGACAGCGGCGAGATTGCCGGCGTGCTCGACGTGACGAGCCGCTCAAAGCTGTTGCAGCAGCATTCGCTCGTGCTCGTCGGCATGTCGCGGCAGATGATCGAGAACCGGCTCATCGACGCGCGCTACCGGCATGCGAACATGATCCACTTTCACAGCCGCCCGGAATTCGTCGGCACGCTGCACGGCGGCAAGCTTGCGGTCGCGGACGACAGCACCGTGCTCGCCGCGAACCGCAGCGCGCTGTTCCAGCTCGGCTTCCGGTCGCTGAACGAATTGCGCGGACGGCGCATCGAGGAGGCGTTCAACGCGTCGCTCGAGGATATGATCGCGCGCAGCATTCGCGGCTCGTTCCACCCGATTACGGTCTACAGCGCGAACGCGACCAACCGCTTCTTCCTGATCGCGCAGACGGCGCAAAACGCCGCCGCGCGCGGCGCGCGCGTGGCGGTCGCGGCGCCCGTGCCGCGGGCGGGCGCGCCGGAGAAGACCGACAGGCGGTCGCCCCCGGCGCGGCTCGACGAGATCGCGCATCTGGAATTCGGCGACCCGCGCATGGCCTCGCAGATTCAGCTCGGCGCGCGCGTGGTGCAGCGCAAGATTCCGATCATCCTGCGAGGACAGACCGGAACCGGCAAGGAAGTGTTTGCGCAGGCGCTGCACAGCATCAGTCCGCTTTCGTCGGGGCCGTTCGTGCCGGTGAATTGCGCGTCGCTGCCGGAGAATCTGATCGAGAGCGAGCTGTTCGGCTATCGGGCCGGCGCGTTCACCGGCGCGCAGCGCGAGGGACGGCGTGGCAAGATCGTGCAGGCGAACGGCGGCACGTTGTTTCTCGACGAAATCGGCGACATGCCGCTCGCGCTGCAGGCGCGGCTGCTGCGCGTGATCGAAGAACACGAGGTCACGCCGCTCGGTGCGGAGACGACCGTCAAGGTCAATTTCCAGCTGATCAGCGCGAGTCACCGCAACCTGCTCGAACTCGTGCACAGCGGCCTATTCCGCGAGGATCTGTATTACCGGCTGAAAGGCGTCGAACTCAATCTGCCGCCGCTCGCGGAGCGGGTCGACAAGCTTCCGCTGATTCATCATCTGCTCGAAGCGGAGACCGACGGCGATCCGCCCGAGCTGACGCAGGAAGCCGAGCAAGCGTTGCTGAGCTATGCATGGCCCGGCAATATCCGTCAGTTGCGGCACGTTTTGCAGATGGCGATTGCGCTGTGCGACGGGCAACCTATCCGTTGCGAAGATCTGCCGGCCGAGGTCACGCAGCGCGCGCCGCAGGCAGCGCCGGTTGCGGCGTCGCTGGCGGCGGCGCAGCCTGTCCCGCATGCCGACGACGACGCGGATCTTTCCGCGCTCAATGCGATCCAGCTGAATGAACGCGAGACGGTGCTTGCGTTGCTGGAGGAAAATCGCTGGAACGTGAGCAACGTGGCGAAGGCGCTCGGCATCAGCCGCAACACGCTCTACCGGAAGATGCGGCGGCTGCATATCCGTCTGTCGCACGACGGCTCGGGCGGCGACGGGACCGAAGCCGACGAGGCGGCTGACGACATGGCGTCCGACGCGGCGGCGGCCGATTCTGCGGCCGGCAGCCCATCGCCGGGCGACACTTCCTCTCACGCGCATCACGCATGACCGAGGCGCCCGCTCGCAACCTTGCGGACTTCAAGTCCGATGCGCGCTTCGCGTGGTGCGTGACCGGCTCCGGGCATTTGCTCGAGGAGTCGATCGAACTGGCGCTCGCGCTGCCGCGCACGGACCTGTTTCTTTCCGCCGCCGCCGAAGAAGTGCTGCCGCTATACGGCTGGAAGCTGCCGCGCCTGCGCGAGCACTTCAACGTGTTCCGCGACAAGAGCGCGAGCGGCGTGCCGGTGGGCATGCTGTATCACGGCATGTATCACACTGTCATCATCGCGCCGGCCACCAGCAACACGGTGGCGAAGTGCGCGTTCGGCATCTCCGACACGCTGCCCACCAACATGTACGCGCAAGCCGGCAAGCAGTGCATTCCGGGCATTGTCTTTGCATGCGACACCGAACCGACCGTCGTGACCCAAAGCCCTAACGAATGGGTCGAGCTGCGGCCGCGGGCTATCGAACTCGACAACGTGGAGCGACTGTCGCGCTTCGAGTACACGACGGTCGTGCGCTCGCTGGATGAATTGAAGGCGGCGCTCGAGCAACGGCTCGCGGTGCTTGATATCGCATGAAATTGACGCACGCCTTGGGGCGGCCCGGCGCGTACTGACATGGACCACATCGTCTTCCTGACAGGCCGGCTCGCCGAGAAGAGCCTCATGCGCGTGCTCGACGGCATGGCGCCCACGCCCTTCAGCTGGGAGATCCGCGAAATCGGCCTGCAGGTTGCCGCGCTCATGACCGCGGACATGATCCGACGCCGCGTGGCGGCGCCGCTCGCGGCACAGCGCGTGATCGTGCCGGGACGCTGCCGCGGCGATCTGGCGGCGCTCGGCGAACATTACGGCGTGCCGTTCGAACGCGGACCGGAAGAAGTGAAAGACCTGCCGCAGTTCTTCGGCCGCGAGGCGAAACCCGTCGACCTGTCGCGCTATGAGACGGACATTTTTGCGGAGATCGTCGATGCGCCGCGCCTTAATCTCGACGGCATCGCCGCGCGGGCCCGCGATTATGCGTCGCAAGGCGCAGACGTGATCGACATCGGCTGCCTGCCCGAAACGCCGTTTCCACACCTTGAAGATGCCGTGCGACGCCTGAAGGCCGAAGGCCATCGGGTCAGCGTCGATTCCATGCGCACCGACGAGCTGCTGCGCGGCGGCCGCGCTGGCGCGGACTATCTGATGAGCCTGAATCTCGACACGCTCTGGATCGCCGACGAAGTGCCGTCCACTCCGATCCTCGTCGCACGCGATCCGCGCGACCCCGCGTCGCTCGACACGGCCATCGACCTTCTCACCGCTCGAGGCCGCGCGTTTCTCGCGGACCCGATTCTCGACCCGATTCCGTTCGGCCTCGCGACGTCGATTGCACGCTATGTGCGGCTGCGCGAACGCTATCCGGATGTGGCCATCATGATGGGCATCGGCAACGTGACCGAACTGACCGAGGCGGACACGAGCGGCATCAACGCGGTACTGCTCGGCATGGCGGCAGAGCTTCGGGTGAGCGCTGTATTGACGACGTCCGTGAGCCTGCACGCGCGGCGTGCGGTGCGCGAAGCCGACGTCGCACGCCGCGTGATGCATGCCGCGCGCGAGGCGCAGGTGTTGCCCAAGGGTATCAACGGCGATCTCGCCACCGTTCACGCGAAGCGCCCATTTCCCTATAGCCCGGAGGAGATCGACGAATTCGCAAGCGAAGTTCGTGATCCTAACTTTCGCGTTCAGGTCAGCCACGACGGCATTCACGTCTATAACCGCGACGGTCACCTCAAGTCTGCCGATCCGTTCGCGCTTTATCCGGACCTGCATCTCGAAGCCGACGGCGGCCACGCGTTCTATATGGGCGTGCAGTTGGCGCGCGCCGAGATTGCATGGCGCCTCGGCAAGCGCTTCGACCAGGACCAGCCACTCGACTGGGGTTGCGCGGTTGAGCGGCCGGAACAGGACCTGTCGGCATGGTGTGCGCCCGGCGAGACGCTGAAAAAACGCTGAAATTCCAGTGGCTTTACACTCTGCGTGACGCCGCCGCGCGCAATCACTGCGCTTGCGCCAGCGGGCTTCGACGCGTGACGCCCTCCTCGCGGTCAGTGATAGCGGCGCGCCATCGCCTCGAGCGGCAGCGGCTTGATGCGCGGCGCCTGCCCTGCGCACCCAAACGCCTCGAAGCGCTCCACGCACACGCTGCGCGCCGCGGCCGTGGCTGCCTTCAACGCGGCGCGCGGATCGAACTCGGCGCGCGCATTCGCCATCGACTTGCGCATGGCGCCGCTCATCGCGAGCCGGATGTCGGTGTCGATATTGACCTTGCGCACACCGTGCGCAATGCCGCGCTGAATTTCCTCGACGGGCACGCCATAGGTCGCCGGAATATCGCCGCCGTATTCGCGGATCACCGCGAGCCATTCCTGCGGCACCGAAGAAGAGCCATGCATCACGAGGTGCGTATTCGGAATCCGCTCATGAATGTCGACGATGCGGTCGATCGCGAGAATGTCGCCGGTAGGCTGGCGGCTGAACTTATAGGCGCCATGCGACGTGCCGATCGCAATAGCGAGCGCATCGACACCGGTTGCTTCGACGAAAACCTGGGCCTCCTCAGGATCGGTCAGCAGATTGTCGCGCGCAAGCTGTCCCTGTGCACCGACGCCGTCCTCCTCGCCGGCCTTGCCCGTTTCGAGCGAACCCAAACAGCCCAACTCCCCTTCAACCGACACCCCGACCGCGTGCGCTGCCTCCACGACGCGCCGGCTCACGTCGACGTTGTAGTCATACGTGGCGGGCGTTTTCTGATCGGGCAGCAACGAGCCGTCCATCATCACCGAGGTAAAGCCGGAGCGGATTGCCTGCTGACACACGGCTGGACTCGCGCCGTGATCCTGATGCAAGACGAGCGGAATGTCGGGATGCGCCTCGAGCGCGGCCAGCACGAGGTGGCGCAGATAAGGCTCGCCCGCATATTTGCGCGCACCCGCGGACGCCTGCAGGATCACGGGGCTCGCGGTTTCCTCCGCGGCCTGCATGATCGCGTGGATCTGCTCCATATTGTTGACGTTGAACGCGGGCACGCCGTAGCCGTGTTCGGCAGCGTGATCCAGAAGCTGACGCAGTGCGATGAAGGCCATTGCAAACTCCCCAAGGACAGTTGAAATGCTGTGGTGCCGCTCACGCAGGGCGCCGCACGACGCGACACGCTTCGTCCGCTACGGCCCGCGCCGTCAGCGCGAAATGTTCGAACAGCGCGGTAGCGGGCGCCGACTCGCCGAATGTGTCGATACCCACCACGCCGCCTTCGAGACCCACGTATTGCCGCCAGAACGCGCGCACGCCGGCTTCCACGGCCACGCGCGGCACACCCGGCGGCAGCACCGCATCGCGCCAGTTCTCCGGCTGGCGGTCGAATACGCTTGTGGACGGCATGGAAACGACGCGCGCCGCGATGCCTGCTTCGGCGAGCAGCGCTCTTGCGTCGAGAGCCAGCAATACTTCGGATCCTGTAGCAATCAGCACGATGAGCGCCGGTGGCTCGCGGCCTGCAGCGTCGGATGCATCCGGCCAATCCCGCAACACATAGCCGCCTCGCTCTATTGCGTCGATCTGCGCGCCGTCGCGCGGGACGAACGGCAGGTTCTGGCGGCTCAGCAGCAGACACGACGGCCCCTCGCGCTCGATCGCGCTTGCCCACGCGCGCGCGGTTTCCACGGTATCGCAGGGGCGCCAGACGTCGAGCCCGGGAATCAGCCGCAAGCTCGCGGCGTGCTCCACCGACTGATGCGTCGGCCCGTCTTCGCCAAGCCCGATCGAATCGTGCGTGAACACGAAGATCGAGCGTGTCTTCATCAACGCGGCCATGCGCAGCGCGTTGCGCGAGTAGTCGGAAAAGGTCAGGAACGTGCCGCCGAATGCAATATGCCCGCGATGCAGCGCGATGCCGTTGATCACCGCGCTCATGCCGAACTCGCGCACCCCGTAGTGCAGATAGTTGCCCCATTGCAGGCCCATCGCGTTGGCGTGAACGTCGACCGCCGTCTGCCAGTCGGTCAGGTTCGAGCCTGTCAGATCCGCGGATCCGCCGAGCAATTCCGGCAGCGCGCGCGCAAGCAAAGCAATGGTCTGCTGGGACGCCTTGCGTGTAGCGACCGATTGCGCCGCGCTGTCGGCATCGCGCAGCATGGCGCGAACCGTATCGCGCCAATGCGCGGGCAGCGCACCCTGTGTCCTGCGCTCGAATTCGGCGGCTTCGAGCGGATAGTGCTGGCGATAGGCTTCAAAACGGCGCCGCCAGTCGGCTTCGGCCGCCTCGCCGCGCGCACTCGCATCCCACTGCGAGCGCACTTCCTCGGGAACGACGAACGGCGGATAGCTCCAGCCGAGCGCGCGCCGGGTATTCGCGACCTCATCCGCGCCGAGCGGTGCGCCGTGCACGTCGTGGGTACCGGCTTTGCCGGGCGAACCTTGACCGATCACCGTGCGGCAGCAGATCAGCGCGGGCCGCTCGGCCGCGTGCGCCTCCTGCAGCGCCCGGTCGACGGCGTCGGCGTCATGGCCGTCCACGTCGCGCACCACATGCCAGCCATAGGCGGCGAAACGCGCGGGCGTGTCGTCGTTGAACCACTGCGCGACATGGCCGTCGATGGAAATGCCGTTGTCGTCATACAGCACCGTCAGCTTGTCGAGCTTCAACGTGCCCGCGAGCGACGCAGCCTCATGCGAAATGCCTTCCATCAGACAGCCGTCGCCCGCGAACACATACGTGCGGTGATCGACAATCGTATGCCCGGGCCGGTTGAACTCGCGCGCGAGCAGCGCCTCGGCGAGCGCCATGCCGACCGCGTTGGCGAGCCCCTGGCCGAGCGGGCCGGTCGTCGTCTCCACGCCGGGTGTCACGCCCACCTCGGGGTGTCCCGGCGTCTTGCTGTGCAATTGACGAAAGCGTTTCAACTCGTCAATCGGCAGATCGTAGCCGGTGAGATGCAGCAGCCCGTACAGCAGCATCGAGCCGTGTCCGTTCGACAGCACGAAGCGGTCGCGATCGGGCCATGCGGGATTGCGCGGATTGTGTTTGAGATGCCGGCCCCACAGCGCGACGGCGATCTCCGCCATGCCGAGCGGCATGCCGGGGTGGCCCGACTTCGCCGCTTCGACGGCGTCGATGGCGAGCATGCGCAGCGCGTCGGCCATCAGGCGGGTTGGCGGTAAGGCAAGCGATTGTGCAACGGCGCTCATCGAATTTCTCCTTCGGAAACTGAAGCAGTTCTTTCACGTAGAGCCGCGCGCCTTACGCTCGCGAACGCCGGTCGATCAGTTGCAGAATCATCGGCGTGAAGATCAATTGCATGGCGAGGCCCATCTTGCCGCCGGGCACGACGATCACATTCGGGCGCGACATGAAGGAGTCGTGCAGCATGGTCAGCAGATACTGAAAGTCGATGCCCTTCGGCCGTGCGAAGCGGATCACGACAAAGCTCTCGTCCGGCTGCGGAATCTCGCGCGCAATGAACGGATTCGAGGTGTCCACCGTCGGTACGCGCTGGAAATTCACATGCGTGCGCGAAAATTGCGGACAGATGTAGTTCACGTAGTCGGGCATGCGCCGCAGGATGGTATCGACCACCGCTTCGTGCGAATAGCCGCGCATGGTCTGATCGCGATGCAGCTTCTGGATCCACTCCAGGTTGATGATCGGCACCACGCCGATCAGCAGATCCGCATGCCGCGCAATATCGACGCTGTCGGTCACCGCCGCGCCATGCAGCCCTTCGTAGAACATCAGGTCGGTGCCGGGCTGCACGTCTTCCCACGGGGTGAACGTGCCGGCGTCCTGCTGGTAAAGGCGCGTTTCCATTTCATCGTGCACATAGTGCCTAAACTTGCCGGTTCCGCTTTCTCCATAGCTTGCGAAGAGCGCCTCGAGTTCTTCGAGCAGATTGGCTTGCGGCCCGAAGTGGCTGAAGTTCGGCACGCCGTCGCGCTCGTGCTGTTTCATGGCTTCGCGCATGCCGTGACGGTCGTAGCGATGAAACGCGTCGCCTTCCACAATCTGTGCGTTGATCTTTTCGCGCCTGAAAATATGGGTAAAACTTTTCATCACGGTCGTGGTACCGGCGCCGCTCGAACCGGTCACCGCGATGATCGGGTGTTTGACTGACATGCGCTTGTCTCCGGATAGTGGTGTTCTGTTCGGCCGCGTTTCGCGAACCTCCATGCCGTGTGCCCCGGCTGCGCGCAATCAGGCAGTGAAACCCGGCAGAAAAAGCGAGCGCCGGCCAAAGAGCGGCGACGTGAAGGGCTGATCCTCACCGCGATCGTATTCGCCGTGATAGCGGCCAATGCGCTCCACTTCGTTGCGTGAGCCGAGAATCACCGGTACTCGGCCATGCAGCGTATGCGGCACGACGTCGAGAATGCGCTCGCGGCCCGTAATGGACAGACCGCCCGCCTGCTCGACGAGAAAGCTCATCGGGTTCGCTTCATACAGCAGCCTCAGGCGCCCTTCCATGCCGGGCGTCTTCGAGTCGCGCGGATACATGAACACGCCGCCGCGCATCAGGATGCGATGCACCTCGGCGACCATCGAGGCGATCCAGCGCATGTTAAAGTCCTCGGCACGGCAGCCGGTGCGCCCGTCCTTGCATTCCTGCACGTAGCGCCGCACGGGCGGCTCCCAGAAGCGTTCGTTCGACGCGTTGATCGCAAACTCGGCCGTGTCCGCGGGAATGCGGATATTCGAATGCGTCAGCACGAAATTGCCGATGTCCCGCTCCAGCGTGAAGCCATGCGTGCCGCTACCGACCGACAGCACGAGCATGGTCGACGGACCATAAATCGCATAACCGGCCGCGACCTGCTCGCGGCCCGGCCTCAAGAACGACGACTCGCTGACCGGTTCGCGCGTGGCAGCGGAATCATCGTCGATATGGCGCAGCACCGAGAAGATCGAGCCCACTACACCGTTGATGTCGATGTTCGACGAACCGTCGAGCGGATCGAAGGCGAGCAGATAGTCGCCGCGCGGGTAGCCAGGCGGAATCGTGTAGACGCGCGCCATTTCCTCGGAGACCATGGCCCCGAGCAGACCGTCCCACTCGCAGTGCTGCACGAAGACTTCGTTGGTCGCAATGTCGAGCTTCTTCTGCTCCTCGCCATGCGTATTGATGCTCTGCGCCGAGCCGTAATGGCCGCCCAACGCGCCCTTGGTGAGCATTGCCGAAATCGACTTGATGGCCGCGGCCACGTCGATCAGCAGCGCGGAGAGCCCTGCGTTTTGCACGATTCCCGCCGTGCAAGGCTGGCGGTCGAGCGTGTCGATCAGAAACTTCGAAAGGGTCGTGCGTCCGTCTTGCATGGCGATCTCCTGAGGTTGTTCTGTTTCAGCCCGGCGGCGCCGCGGCGGCGCGCCGCGCGCCGGGCGCGTCGGCGTTTGACGCGTCAGCGCTTGCGGCATCGCCCAATGCACCCGCCGCGTCGGCTTGCGCGAGCGGCTCGGCGAATACGCGGCTCGCGCGAATATCCCCGGCGGCGATCAGCGTCAAGGCGGCCGCATCGATCGGCGCGCCGCCTTCCATCGCCTTGGCAAAAAGACGGTTGGCCTGGCGCAGCCGCGAGCGGTCGAGCGCATTGCGCACAGAACGCGCATTGGCAAAATTCGGCTGACGCGTGCGCAACGCGAGGTAGTCCGCGAAAGCGCGCCGCGAGTCGGCGTCAAAGCGGTAGTGCATCGTCGCGAGCATGCGCTCGGCAATCTCGAGCAATTGCGCGTGGCCGTAATCGGGAAACGTAATGTGATGCGCAATGCGCGAGCGAAATCCCGGGTTGCTCTCAAAGAACACCTCCATGCGCGACGCGTAACCGGCCAGAATCACGACCAAATCGTCGCGCTGGTTTTCCATGGTCTGCAGCAGGATTTCTATGGCCTCCTGACCATAGTCGCGTTCATTCTCGGGACGGTACAGGTAATACGCTTCGTCGATGAACAGCACGCCGCCCATCGCGCGCTTGAGCACATCGCGCGTTTTCGGCGCGGTGTGGCCGATGTACTGGCCGACCAGATCGTCGCGCGTCACCGAGACAAGATGATTGCGGCGAATGTAGCCGAGCCGGTGCAGCACCTCGGCCATGCGCAGTGCGACTGTCGTCTTGCCCGTGCCCGGATTGCCGGAGAAACACATATGCAGCGTGGGCGCGCCGCTCGCAAGACCGAGCGATTCGCGCGCACGCTCGACGAGCAGATGCGCGGCGATTTCGCGAATGCGGGTCTTGACCGGCGCGAGGCCGACGAGATCGCGGTCCAGTTCCGCGAGCACCTCGCCGATGCCCGAGTCGCGATACAGCGCGGCGAGATCGATATTCGGCGGCAGCGCGAGATTCATGGCTCAGCGCTCCGTACCGTAGCGTTGGCCGGCGGGCCGCTCGCTCGCGTAACCCGCTAGCCCATAACGTTGCACGCGCCCTGGCCCATCCTCGCGTGTGAGGCGGAAGCCCGGCTCTTCCTCCGGACGATTTACGATGAACGACAGGCGCATCGTCTCAAAGCCGCGCACCGAATCGAACGCATTGATCTTGATGTAGTGATCGGGTCGAGCCGCGCGGCAGGCTTTCACTTCCTGCAGCACGCCTGCTGCGTCGTGCAGGTCGAACATCGGCAGGCCCCACATTTCCCAATAGGTATTGCGCGGGTGCGGGTCGTCGGTGAATTCGACGGAACAGGCCCAGCCCTGGCTCAATGCATAGTCGATCTGCAAACTGATTTCCTCGTCGGTCAATTCAGGCAGGAAGGAAAACGTGCCCTGTGTAATACGCATGACGTACCTCGCGATTGATTGACTGCCATGTTCGACGGCGCACAGGGTCTCACGCGCAGCGGGTCGCCACTGCTGCAGACCTGCACGTTGAAACTTTCGACGCGGCGTTAAGTGATTCGAGCCGCTAAAGTCATTGGAATCACTTAAGCCGCGGTCGGCGTCGCCGCGAAATCCGGCGAATCAGTCGACGCGTAGTTGAAGGTCACGTCGCGCCATGTGTCGAGCGCCTGCTTGAGCGGCCCGCACCAGCGCGCCGCGGCTTCCAGGATGTCCGGCCCTTCGTGGCGGATGTCGCGCCCCTCGTTGCGCGCCTTCACCATCGCTTCGAGCGCGACGCGATTCGCCACGGCACCCGCCTGAATGCCGCCGGGATGACCAATGGTGCCGCCGCCGAACTGCAGAATCGCGTCGTCGCCGAACAGTTCGAGCAGTTGATGCATCTGTCCCGCGTGAATGCCGCCGGAGGCCACCGGCATCACCTTGCGCAAACCCGCCCACGGCTGATCGAAGAAGAGGCCGCGCGACAGGTCCACCTCGTTGCGCGCCTCGCGGCACACGTTGTAAAAGCCCTGCACCGTCAGCGGATCGCCTTCCAGTTTGCCGACTGCCGTGCCCGCGTGCGCGTGATCCACGCCCGCCATACGCAGCCATTTCGCGATTACACGAAACGAAATGCCGTGATTGCGCTGGCGCGTGTAGGTGCTGTGTCCCGCGCGATGCAGGTGGAGAATCATGTCGTTCCTGCGCGCCCAGCGTCCCATCGACTGAATCGCGGTCCAGCCGATCACGAGGTCGATCATCACGATGCATGAACCGAGTTCCTTCGCGAATTCCGCGCGCTCATACATGTCCTCCATCGTGCCGGCGGTTACGTTCAGGTAGTGCCCTTTCACTTCGCCGGTTTCGGCTTGCGCGCGGTTCACCGCTTCCATCGAAAAGAGGAAGCGGTCGCGCCAGTGCATGAACGCCTGCGAGTTGATGTTTTCGTCGTCCTTCAGAAAATCGAGGCCGCCGCGCAAGCCTTCGTATACGACGCGGCCATAGTTCTTGCCCGACAGGCCGAGCTTCGGCTTCACCGTTGCACCGAGCAGCGGCCGCCCATATTTGTCGAGCCGCTCGCGTTCGACGACGATGCCTGTCGGCGGTCCCTGGAAGGTCTTCAGATAAGCAACAGGTATGCGCATGTCTTCGAGACGCAGCGCTTTCAGCGGTTTGAAGCCGAACACATTGCCGATGATCGATGCGGTCAGGTTCGCGACCGAGCCTTCCTCGAACAGATCCAGTTCATACGCGATGTACGCGAAGTACTGCGGCTCGCCCGCGTTGGACGCAGGCACCGGATCGACGCGATATGCTTTGGCGCGATACATGTCGCACGCGGTCAGCCGGTCGGTCCAGACCACGGTCCAGGTGGCCGTCGACGATTCGCCGGCCACCGCCGCGGCCGCTTCCTCGGGCTCCACGCCCGGCTGCGGCGTGATGCGAAAAAGTGCGATCACGTCCGTGTCTTTCGGCGTGTAGTCCGGTTGCCAGTAGCCCATCTCGCGGTACTTCATGACGCCTGCGGCATAGCGCTCGCGGGGATCGCCTGCATTGCGCGGCTTGTGGAGGGATTCGATCGCCGGTTGGCTGAAATCGTTCATGACGTATCCTCGATGGTGGACAGGCGCGCTGCCGGAAACACGAAGCGCTTGTGTGCACTGTAGGCAAGGCGGCCATGAACGGGAATTCACGATTTTATTTGGCAGGCTTAATCGATCCGTTATTCATCGCATATCGTGGGGCGGGGTTTTGGCAGATGGAGCGACACGCCTGTTGCTCGACGCACGCGAAGGGCCGGCCTGCAAATAGTCCCTAAGTGACACCCGCACCAGGGTCTTTCGCGCGGGGTGGCACACTTTGCTGCAATATCGGAACAGTGCGCCGCATGAAATGCCGCCGGATTCTTCGCGCGGCGGTGCATTGACTGCGAGCGGTGCCGTCGCAGGTCCGGCACGAAGCTTGCGTAGTCCACCATGCCCATGAAGTCCGGCATCCGGCCGGGCCGACGGCATGACGCTGAATCAACCAATGGAGGAAGCATCTATGCAATGGACGACTCCGAGCTACACCGATATGCGTTTTGGTTTCGAAATCACGATGTATATCGCTACGCGTTAAGCCCGCATGGGCCGCGTGATGCGGCCCCTCTGCGGACCGATTGATCATCGTCAGCAACACGGGCGGCCCGAAGCGCTGCCACGACACGCGTTCCCATCCATGATCCACGAAACGATCGTCACTACTGCAGCGTGCGATGGCCGTCCTCATGTCGCGCCGATGGGAGCCCGCTACGAGGGCGAGTTTGTCATCCTGTCGCCTTTTCGCCCGTCCGTCACGCTCGACAACATTGTCGCCACGCGTGCGGCGGTGCTCAATTTCACGACCGATGTCCGCGTGTTCGCCGGTTGCGTCACGCATTGCGCGACCGACTGGCCGACGCTCGCCGCGAGCCGCGTCGCGAGCGTGAGGCTCGTCGAATCGCTCGCGCATGCCGAGCTCGAGCTGCACGAATTGCGCGACGATAGCGAGCGTCCCGCGCTGCGCATGAAATGCGTGCACCGCGAAACGCATGCGCCGTTCACCGGGTTCAACCGCGCGCAGGCAGCCGTCGTCGAAGGCGCGATTCTCGTGAGCCGGCTTTTCATGCTGCCCGCGGACAAGGTGGACCGCGAGATGGCCTATCTGCAGATCGCGATCGACAAGACCGCCGGCGAGGCCGAACGCACCGCGTGGGGCTGGCTCACGTCGGCTATCGCGCGGCACCGCGAGCGGTCTGCGGCGCCCGGCGGGCGGGCTGCTTAGTTGGCTGCTTAGTTGGCTGCTTAGTTGGCTCCCGGTTGGCGGCCTGGTTCGGCGCCCGGTCTGCTGTTGAGGTCTGCCGCGAAATTCCTCATTGCCCTGCTTTTCCCCGTTTTTTCCGCTCTTTTCGGAGAACACCGATGACGGCATTGCTGGCGAGCGTGCGCTCGCACGACGAAGCGTTGGACGCCGCCCGCGCCGGCGCGGACCTGATCGACCTGAAGGAGCCGAACACGGGTGCGCTCGGCGGCGTGTCGCTCGGCGACATCGCGCGCATTGTCCGCGAGCTCCGCGCCCGCTATCCGGTGAAGCCGATCAGCGCGACGATCGGCGACCTTCCGCCTGAAGCGCTCGATGACATCGCCGCACGCGTGATCGATGTGAGCGACACCGGCGTCGATTACGTGAAAGTGGGCGTGACGCCCGGCCCGGCCGCACGCCGTTGCCTCGAACAACTGGCGAATCTGCCGGCGACCGTCGTCCCCGTACTGCTATGCGACGGCGGCATGGACGGCGAACTGGTCGAGCATGCAGCGTCGCTCGGTTTTGCGGGCTTGATGTTCGACACCTCGGCCAAAGACGGCAGTACGTTGTTCGATCACGTGGACGGCGACTCGCTTGCACGCTGGCTGCGGCTCGCGCGAGTGCGCGGCGCGATGGGCGGCCTCGCGGGCTCGCTCGGCTGGGCGCAGCTTCCGCAGATTCGCGCGCTGGCGCCGGATGTGGCGGGGTTCCGCACAGCGTTGTGCGTCGATGGCCGGCGCTCGCGGCTCGATCCCGAGCGCGTCGCGCAATGGGCGCAAGCGCTGCATAGCCGCGCGGGCGGTGTTCGTGCTGCGGGGAGCGCGGCGGGTTCGTTGGCGACAGGGAGTGCAATATCCGTGTAGAAATTGCGGCGCGCTCCGCTCCAGGCGCTCTGGCGCGCCTGGAGCGTGGCTAGCGGGCGCTTATCGGGCGCATTGCACGCGCATCGCACGCGACAGGCGCGCCCGCCCCCTTTGCGACGCATGCTGCCGCGGCCTCATCACTTCACGGCGCCAGCGCACCTCCCCTTCAAATCACCGGCATATTCAACAGCCGGTCGCGCATCAATTCGACATTGTCCTTGTTGAAAAGCTCGACCACGTAGTTGGCTTCATTCACGTAATCGACGAAGCGGCGGTCCACCACGCCCGCGGCCGCGAGCGTGTCGAGCCGCTCGTTGCCCGCTATCGGACACGACTTCACTACGATCAGCCGCTCGGCGTTGAGCATGGTCGAGAGCCAGGCAGCGAGGCTGTCCGAGGTCGTGTCCCAGTTGCTCATCGCGTCGGGCGTGTCGCGCATCAACGCCGTCGGCACCCATACGGCGACATGGCCGTCGCGCAGCGCGCGGCGGATCTTCGCCTCGCTCGACGCAAGCACGAGTTCGGGCAGCACGCCTTGCATGAGGAGCGCGTACTGGGTCATCGCCAGCAGACACATGTTGTGTGCGGCGAGATCGTCGAAACACCATTCGCTCTGGTATTGCCGCACCTTGTCCGCGAAATCGCCGCCGCCCGGGACGATGACGATGCGCCCGCCCCCCACCTCGCACAGCTCCATGAGCCACTGGCGCAGCGCCGGCTCGTGACTCAGGCTGCCCCCGATCTTGACCACCCACATGATCGTTGTCCTCGTTTGCGATTAACCACGTTTGCTTGTCCGCTTCCCTGCGTGTTCGCTGATGCGCTTGCCTCCTTACGCCGCCCGAAACGCCGCGTCCGCGTGATGAGCCCCCTCGCCGGCCTCGACATGACGCGTCGCTGCAAGCAACGCCACCGCGACGCTCGGCGCACAGGTCGCCGCCCAGTCATCGCAATCGGCTCCCCGTGCCCCTGCTGCCGCACCTGGCCCTTCTGAACATCCCGCCGCCAGCGCGCCGAAATCGATGTAACCGCGCGCCTCCTCCCGCGCGAGGGCCGCCACGAGAAACCGTCCGCAACCGGCGCCCACGAGCGGCGCGGCCGCCAGATCGGGGTGCGCGGCCGTCACGCGCATCAGGTTCGCGCCGATCTCTCGCAACTGCAGTTCGCGCCAGCGCAGCGCAAACGCGCGCCATTCGGCGGGACTCGTTTCATGCGCGTCGCGGCCGATCATCCGCGCAACCCGTCTGCGGCTCGCCAATTCCGTCTTGGGACCATTGTCGGCGCTCGGGTACAGGTCGTATTGCGGCACCAGTTCGCCGGTGAGCCGGTAGATGTCGGCCGTGGTCGCGAACCATTCGTTCATGACATTGACCGCCGCGCCGCCGAATTCGACGCGCCGCGCGATCCCGCACAGCGGCGTGCGCACCACGCCCTGATAGACGAGCTCGCCGGTCGCAAGGCGCCCGGCATCGGTCGATGCGCGCGCAACCACACGGCCGTCGGCAATCGGAATGATGTCGGTGGTCGTGCTGCCGATGTCGATCAGCAGCGCGTTCGGCACGCGCGTCGCGACCCAGCACGCGGTAGCGAGCCAGTTCGCCGAGGCGACGCTGCGCCAGCCGGCGGTGCAGGTCTCGGGCGTCAACCAGCCGGCGTCGCCCGCATAAAAAGCGACGCGCGGCCCGAGCCGCTGCGCGAGCGCCGCGGCAATCGCGCGCACGCCTTGCGCGCGGTCCTCGAACAGGTCGACCATCTCGCCCGTCATCGTCACGGCATGGCGCGCCGCGTAGGTCTTCGCGACCGGCCAGCGCTCGAAGACGAGATCGATCGTGCGTTCGAGATGTTCGAGGCCCTGCCACAACGGGCACGCCCACTGAGCGACATCGAGGACGCCGCCGCCCGCGCCGGTCACCGACACCTTCACGTGCGCGCCGCCGACGTCCCAGCCGAATACCGGCGAGCGGCCCATGGATTCCATGCGAGGTGCGTTCATGGCTGTGCTCCGCAAGCGGACTGAGTGTCGAAGGCGCGCGCCGCCGCGGCGGGCGGCTCGCCGGGTTCACGCGTTTGCGCGGACTCGCGCGCCCGAATGCGCACGCCGTGCGCCGCCAGCAAGCTCGCCGCCAGGTTGCGCCCAAGCGCGGCAGACAGCCCCGCGTAGGCGACCGTCAGGCGCGGATTGACCTCGATGACGACTGGGCCGCGCAACGGATGCCACACCACGTCGATTCCGGCGAAGCCGCGCAGCCCCGGTAGCGCCTTCGCGACGCGCTGGGCGAGCTCGCCCAGCGCCTTGCCCTGGTCGCTTGCCCTGTCGATCTGATTGACCGTCACGCCGTCGAATTCGACGATGCTCGCGTGCTGCCTCGCCCCTTTGCTTTCGGACAGACCGATCCGTTGCCGGTTGATGCTGACGAGTTCGACTCGCGCGCCGTCGCAGATCAGCGAAAGGCTCAGCGGCTCGCCGTCGACCCACGCCTGCAGCACCGGATTGCGCGCGGCCGCCGCGCGCACGTCGTATTCGGCACACGCGTGGGCGAAATCGTCGAATACGAACGTGTCGAGGCCGCCCGCGCCGTCGTCCGGCTTCACCACCCACTTGCTGCCCGTGTGGGCCGCCGCCTCGCCGGGCTCGATGGCCGGCGTCGTCGCAATGCCGTGCGCCGCGAGACACGCGGCGGTCGCGCTCTTGCTCGACGCGACGCGGATCGCCTCCTTCGCGCAACCGAGCCAGCGCGCCGCGCCGACCGCGTCGTAAAGATGCAGCAGCAAGCCGTCGCATTCGGGCGCGACGATCCACGCATAGTCGTGCTCGCGCGCCGCGCGCGCGACAAAGGCCGTCATCGATTCGCCGGGCGCGGCCCTACAATGAGCAAGCGCCGGATCGACATTTTCGAAGCGCGAACTCGCAAAGCTCACCTCGATACCGTCGAGCTTGCGCAGATCCGCGACGAGCGCGTCGCGCATCACACGGCCTTCGACGATCAGCGCGCTCAGGTCGGCGAGACTCCCCGCGTCGGCCAGCGCGGGGTCGATGCCGCCGCCGGTGAGATACTCGAAGACAAAGATCTTGGTCAAAGGATGCGCCCCTATGCAGGTGATACCGGTTCTCGATCTGCTCGACGGCCACGTCGTGCGCGCCGTGCGCGGCGAACGGGCCGCTTATCTGCCGATACGTTCGTCGCTGGCCGTCGGCAGCGAGCCGCTCACGATCGCCCGCGCGCTGCTCGCCGCGAGCGGCGCCCGCACGCTCTATATCGCCGACCTCGGCGCCATCCTTCAGCAGCGCGCTCACGTGGAAGCGCTCGCTGCGTTGCGCGCCGCGCTGCCCGGCATCGACATCTGGCTCGACGCGGGTTATGCCGACTACCCGTCGATGCAGGCGCTCTTCGCGCGCATCGACGCGAGCGGCCCGCCCGCGCCGCACGCTGCCGCGACGCTCGTGCCGGTCTTCGGCACGGAATCGCTGCAAGACATTCACGCGCCGCGTGCTGCGCAAGCCGCGGGCTTTTCGCCGATCCTCTCGCTCGACCATCGCGCGGGCCGGCTGCTCGGCGCGCCCGACCTTCACGATGGTGCCGGGCCCGCCCGCGCGTGGTGGCCGCGCCGGGTCATCGCCATGACGCTCGACCACGTCGGCAGCTACGACGGCCCGGATCTCGCTACCTTCGAACAGATTCGTGCCAACGCGCCCGCCGATACCGAGGTGATCGGCGCAGGCGGCATTCGCGATTCCGACGACATGGCAGCCGCGGCGCGCACCGGCGCAAGCGCGTGGCTTGTCGCGTCCGCGCTGCACGACCGCCGCATCGGCATCCCGCTCGTCGCATCGACGTAGGCCAGCAAAACAAGTTCTATGCCAATCGGCGGACAACGGGTCGAGGTAAACAATCGGCAAGCTTTATCGCGCTTTGGCAAACCGCGCGTGACACTCTGCTCCAGAACGACACACAACCTGTGCGCTGCGCCAGACTGACGCAGTGGCGCGGCGGTACAGCGTCGACCTTGCGGAGCGCACGGGCGCGCACTACCCATCACGTGCAATGGTTTAAGCGCGGCATCACATTGGCACGCCCCGTTCGACAGCACGTTCGGGCAGGGCGACGAAACTCATCGGCATGGAGCTTGCTAAAAGTCGGCCCATGCACCTCTCGCCCACCGATCCGTCGACGACCAGCCCCGCGGGCGCGCCCCACGCCGGCGCCTCAGCGGTCACACGCGACTGGACGTGTCCGTTCTGTCCGCTGCTGTGCGATGACCTGACCATCGAATCGCATAAGGACGCGACGCTCTCCGTGCCCAACACCGACTGCCCGCGCCTCATGCACGCGCTCGCGTGCTACGGTGCGGGCGACGCCTCGTGCCGTGCGAGCATCGATGGAGACGAAGTGGAACTCGAAGCGGCGCTCACGCGTGCTGCGCAGATACTTTCGGCCGCGCGGCGGCCCCTGTTCGGCGGCCTCGCGACCGATGTGGCCGGCGCGCGCGCGCTGTACACGCTGGCCGCGGGCTGCGGCGCGATACTCGATCACCAGCATGGCGACGCGCTGAGTGCGGCGACGCTTGCGTTTCAGGACCGCGGCTCGTTCTTCACGACGCTTTCCGAAGTGCGCGCGCGCGCCGATCTGCTGCTCTTCTTCGGCTGCCAGCCGTCGCGGCGCTATCCGCGCTTTTATGCGCGCACCATCGACGCAACGGCGACGCCGCGCGAACTCGTGTTCATCGGCTGCGAAGCGGACCCGGCGGCGAGCGGCCGTGAGAACGTGCGCGTGGAGTCGCTCCTGGCGAACGCCGATCCGTTCGACATCCTCGCGCTGTGGTCCACGGTGAGCGACAGGCGTCCGCCGACTGCGCTGCATCAGGATGTCGCGGATGCATCGGACGTGCAGCAGACACTCGCTGTATTGCAGGCGCTGCAGGCTCGCATCGACGCGGCACGCTACACGGTGTTCGTCTATGAGCCCGCTTCGCTGCCAGGCCCGCACGCCGCGCTGCTGATCGAAGCGTTGAACCGGATCGTCAAGGCGTCGAATCTGACCACGCGCGCAGGCGGCCTCGCGCTCGGCGGCGACGACGGCGCCTTGACGGTCAACCAGACGGTGACGTGGCTGTCGGGCCTGCCGCTCCGGACTCGCGTGTCGACACCCGCGCGCATGGCAGGGAGCGCCCCGCTCGATCACGATCCGTATCGCTATCGCGCGAAAAAACTCCTCGCCGATGACGCAATCGACGCGCTCCTGTGGGTCGCGAGCTTTGCGCCCCCCGCCTGGCCGCAAGGCCTCGCCGACGGCGTGCCGGCCATCGTGCTCGGCCACCCGGCGCTTGCGCAGACGGCGGCGGCACGCGGCAAGGGCACCGTGTTCATTCCGGTCGCGACGCCGGGCATCGACAGCGGCGGGCATCTGTTTCGGCTCGACAGTTCGGTTGTGATGCCACTTGCCGCCGCGCGCGGTGCCGGCCTTCCGTCAGTCGCCACCGTCGCCGCGCAACTTGCCGGGCGGCCCCCGGCGCCTTGTGCTGTTGCGCCGTTGGCTGCGCAGTTGGCTGCGCAGTCGGCGGCTTCGTCCGCCTCCTCCGCGCAGGTGCGGCCATGACGCTCGTCCGGCTCAAAGGCGGCACGCTCTTCGACCCGGCTAACGGCGTGGACGGCGAACGCCGCGACCTGGCAATCCGCGACGGCCGCATCGTCGACGTGCCCGCGAATGTCCCGGCCGATTGCGAATACGACGCCTCCGGCATGATCGTGATGGCGGGCGGCATCGACATGCATTCGCATATCGGCGGCGGCAAGACCAATCTGTCGCGGCTCCTGCTGCCCGAAGATCATCGCAACGATCCCGCGCGCGATGCCGCCTACGAATCCGTGCAGGACGCCAGCGGCCGCTATCTGCGGCTGCCCTCTTGCGGCGTGTGCGCGCCGGGCACGCTCGCCACCGGCTACCGCTATGCCGAAATGGGATACACCGCCGCGTTCGAACCGGCGATGATGCCGTCCAACGCGCGCCATACGCACCTCGAAATGGGCGACACGCCGATCATCGACCACGGCGCGTACGTGATGCTCGGCAACGACGAACTGTTCCTGCAGATGCTGGCCGCGCGCGAAGACTTCGAGCGCCTGCGCGACTACGTCGGCTGGACGATTCATGCGAGCAAGGCGCTCGGCGTGAAGGTCGTCAATCCGGGCGGCATTTCGGCGTTCAAATTCAACCAGCGTTCGCTCGATGTCGACGAACCGCACGCGCACTACGGCATCACGCCGCGCGAAGTGCTGCACACGCTGACGCGCGCGCTGACCGACTTGCGCGTGCCGCATCCGCTGCATGTGCACGCGAGCAACCTCGGCGTGCCGGGCAACATCGATTCGACCATCGCGACAATGGACGCCGCCGACGGCCTGCCCGTCCATCTCACGCATATCCAGTTTCATAGCTACGGCACCGAGGGGCCGCTCAAATTTTCGTCGGGCGCGCGGCGTATCGCAGAAGCCGTGAACGCGCGGCCCAATGTCTCGATCGACGTGGGCCAGATCATCTTCGGACAGACGGTTACCGCGTCCGGCGACACGATGATGCAGTTCCGCAATGCGCCGCTTGCGCGGCCGCACAAGTGGGTCGTCGGCGATATCGAATGCGACGCGGGCTGCGGCGTGGTGCCGTTCCGCTATCGTGAGCAGAGCTATGTGAATGCGCTGCAGTGGATCATCGGGCTCGAAATCTTTCTGCTGGTCGACGACCCGTGGCGCGTCGCGATGACGACCGATCATCCGAACGGCGGCCCGTTCACGAGCTATCCGCATCTGATCCGCCTCCTGATGGACAAGTCGTTTCGCGACGAACAGCTCGCGAAGCTGCACGCCGACGCGCAGGCAGCGAGCGCCTTGCCGCAATTGACGCGCGAATTCTCGCTGTACGAGATCGCGATCATCACGCGCGCGGGACCGGCGCGTCTGCTCGGCTTGCGCGACCGCGGCCATCTGGGCGTGGGCGCCGCGGCGGACATTGCCGTGTATCGCGACGAGCCGGATCGCGAGCGGATGTTCACGTCGCCCGCCTATGTGTTCAAGGACGGCGAACTGGTGGCGCGCGACGGCACGCTCGTGGCCACGCCGACAGGCGGCATTCATTTCGTCTCGCCGGACTTCGACCGCGGCATCGATAAGCGCGTGCGCGCCTACAGCGAAGCGAATCTCGCGAGCAATTTCGCCCATGCCGCAATCAGCAACGACGAGATTTGCCAGTGCTGCCGCGGCGGCAAGCTGTTGCCGGTCGAATGCTTCGCGCACGCCTGATATGGCTGAACTCGCTGCCCCAAACGGTGACCCGCACACGATGAGCGACACGCCGACCCTGCAGATCAACGGCACGACGATCGACGCCACCTTCGCGGAAGCTTTCCCGATGAAGGCGACGCGGCTCGTCATCACCGCGCATACGCCGGCGTGGGCAATGCAGGCCGCGCACTCGCTGACGGGCTTCGCGACCTCGGTGATCGGCTGCGGCTGCGAGGCCGGCGTCGAGCGCACGCTTGAAAACGAGGAAACGCCGGACGGCCGGCCCGGCGTTGCAGTGCTGCTGTTCGCGGTGTCGTCGAAGGAGTTGGCGAGGCAGATCGAGCGGCGCGTCGGCCAATGCGTGCTGACGTGCCCGACCACCGCCGTGTATCGCGGCATCGATCCGCAAACAAGCCGTGCGCCGCTGTCAGACCTCGCGCCGCTCGGCAAAAACCTGCGCTTTTTCGGCGACGGCTGGCAAATTTCGAAGATGCTCGGCGACACGCGCTACTGGCGCGTGCCGGTCATGGACGGCGAGTTCGTCTGCGAAGAAACCGCGCCCACCGTCAAGGCGGTGGGCGGCGGCAACCTGATCCTGCTCGCGCGCGACATGGACGCGGCGCTCGCCGCCGCCGAGGCCGCCGTCGCCGCCATGCGCAGGCTGCCGAACGTGATTCTGCCGTTTCCGGGCGGCGTGGTGCGCTCGGGATCGAAAGTCGGGTCGAAGTACCAAGGCGCGAGCGCATCCACCAACGACGCGTTCTGCCCCACGCTCACCGGCCTCTCGCCGCGCAGCGAACTGGGCGCGGACGTGGGCTGCGTGCTGGAGATCGTGATCGACGGATTGACCGAAGCGGACGTCGGTGCCGCCATGACTGCGGGCATCCTCGCCGCTGCGGGGCGCGGGCACGCGGGCGGTTTGCTGCGCATTTCCGCGGGCAATTACGGCGGCAAGCTCGGCCCATATCACTTCCACCTTCACGAATTGGCGGCCGGTCTCGGCGGGAGCAGCGCATGAGCGTCGTGACCACCTTGCGCGTGAAGACTGCGCCTGGTTTTCGCGTCGATGCGTCGGCGCTGCTGCCCGCGCCGCTCGCGGCGCGTGCCGTCGCCGAGATCGAACGCATGGTGCTGCCTGCCGGCAACGATCGTTGCGTCATCGCCGATCTGTTCGACGTGGCGCGCAGCGGCGACCCGGCGCCTGACGCCCAGGGCGCCGAGCCCGCGCTCGTGATCGAAGATGCCGTGCCGTGGCTCGACCGTCTCGGCGCGCACATGACGCAAGGCCATCTGATCGTGCGCGGCACAGCGGGCGATCAAAGCGGCTTCCAGATGGCGGGCGGCGTGTTGCGTATCGACGGCGACGCCGGTCACTTCACCGCCTGCGAAATGCGCGGCGGACGCCTCACGGTGGCGGGCCACTGCGGCGATTTCGCGGCGGGCGCGCTTGCAGGCGACATGGAAGGGATGACGGGCGGCACGCTGACGATCCACGGAAACGCGGGGGCGCGCCTCGCGGACCGGATGCGCCGCGGGCTCGTGCTGGTGGGCGGCGATGCGGGCGACTTCGCGGCGTCGCGGCTGGTGGCGGGCACTGTCGGCATCGCCGGCCGGGTGGGCGCGCATTATGCATACGGTATGAGACGCGGAACCCTGCTGCTTGCGCAGCGTCCCACTTATCTGCCGCCGACCTTCGCCGACGGCGGCCGCGGCTTCGACGTGTTCTGGTCGTTGCTCGTACGCAGCCTCGCGGGCGAAATCGCGCCCTTCTCGCAGTGGCGCGCGGCCGCGCTGCCGCACCGCTATGCGGGCGACGCCGCCGTCGACGGGCGCGGCGAAATACTCGTGGTGGGCGAACCAGGGAGACAGAGATGACGACCGTGCCTACTTCTTGCCCCGAGCGTCGCGCCGACGCATCCGCGCCGCGCTACGCCGGCTCGATGATCGCGCTGCACTGGCTGATTGCGTTCGGCATCATCGGACTGCTCGCACTCGGCCTCTATATGGTCGGACTGCCGAAGGGTTTGCCGGTCAAGGCGACACTGCTGAACCTTCACAAATCCATCGGACTGACGGTTTTCCTGCTGGTGCTTCTGCGCATCGCGGCGCGTGCGGCCTTTCACCGGCCGCCGCTGCCGCCGATGCGACCGTGGCAACGCGCCGCCGCGCGCACTACGCAGGGTCTTTTATACGTAGCAATGGTGGCGATGCCCGTGTCGGGCTATCTCGGTTCGTCGTTCAATCGCTATGGAACGCGTTTCTGGGGACTTCCTCTGCCGAAGTGGGGCTGGGACGACGCGGGTCTGCGCGAACTGTTCTTCGGCATTCACGAGATCGCAGCCTATGTGCTGATCGCGCTGATCGTGCTGCATGTGGCGGGGGCGCTTAAGCATCAGTGGATCGACCGCGACAATCTGCTCGCGAGGATGTTGCCGTGAGACGCGCGCGCATCGCTTCTCGCGCGGGCGCGGGCTTGGGCTCGTCTGTCGGCCTGCCGCAAGCGCCCCGCGCCAATGTGCCGGCGCTGACGCGCGGCACACTGCGCACGCGCGACGCTCACCGTGTTGCGTTCGCGGTGGCGGGCGCCGCCAACGGCGTACCGGTCGTCGTCCTGCACGGCGGCCCGGGCAGCGGCAGCCAGCCGGAGGCAACGCGGCTCTTCGATCTCACGCGCTTCAGAGTCGTGCTGATCGACCAGCGCGGAACCGGCCGCTCCACGCCGCGGGGCGGCGTGCGCCGCAACCGCACCGACCAGCTGATCGAAGACATCGAAGCCGTGCGGCTGCGCCTCGGCATCGAACGCTGGGGCGTGCTCGGCGGATCATGGGGCGCCGCGCTCGCGCTCGCGTATGCGGGACGGCATCCGCAAGCGGTAACAGGCGTCGTGCTGCGCGGCCTCTTTCTCACGTCGACGCGCGAAGTTCGCGGACTCTTCGTCACGTCGCGCAAGCGCGCGCCGCGTGCCTTTGCAAAACTCCGCGCCGCCGCGCGCTGCAGGCGGCCCGCGGCTTTGCTCGCCTGCTGCCATGCGCGGCTGCAACGCGGCGGCGCGAGCGAGGCGCAACAACGCGCGCTCGCCCTCGCATGGCGCGGCTATGAAAACGCCGTGCTCGCGAGTGCAGGCACGCGCCGCAAGCTGTCGCCCGCGAGGCTTTCGCGCAAGGATGCGCGCAAACTCGTCGACAAGTACCGCATTCAGGCGCATTACCTGATGCATCGCTGCTGGCTCGGAGAAACACGCCTGCTGTCGCTCGCGCGCCGCGCCGCCGCGGCCGGCGTGCCGCTTGCGGCGGTGCACGGCTCGCGCGATCCGGTGTGTCCACCACATAACGTGCGACGCCTCGCGCGGGCGGTTCCGGCTGCACACATCGAATGCGCCCAGGGCGGCCATCTCGCCAGCGACCCCGCGTTGCACGCAGGCGTGGCCCGCGCGCTTGCCACGCTGTTTCTTTCACCCACTCACGAGGGGCGCACGCTGCGCCGCGCGGCATGAAGATCAAGGTACTCGGCTCATCGGCGGGAGGCGGTTTTCCGCAGTGGAACTGCAACTGCAGCAATTGCGACGGCGTGCGGCGCGGCACCGTCAAGGCCACCCGCCGCTCGCAATCGTCGATTGCGGTGAGCGAGAACGGCGAGGACTGGCTGCTCGTGAACGCGTCGCCCGACCTGCTCGCGCAGATCGCCGCCAACCCGGAATTGCAGCCGGCCCGCCGCGCGCGCGACAGCGGCATTGCTGCCGTGCTCGTCATCGACGCGCAGATCGATCACGTCACCGGACTCCTGATGCTGCGCGAGCGCGACACGCCGCTGCCGCTCCATGCGACCGACGCCGTCTGGCAGGACCTCACAAGCGGCTTTCCCATTGCGCCGATCCTTTCGCACTACTGCGGCGTCGAGCATCGCCGCATTGCGCTGGACGGCGCGCCGCTCGCCGTGGATGCGCTGCCCGGCGTGCAGATCGACGCGCTGCCGCTGTCCAGCAAGGCACCGCCCTATTCGCCGCATCGCAACGCGCCCGAGCTCGGCGATAACATCGGACTCCTCTTCACGAACCGGCAGACCGGCAAGCGCGCGTTCTACGCGCCTGGCCTCGGCGCGATCGAACCACATGTGCTCGAGGCGATGCGCAAAGCGGATCTGCTGCTTGTGGACGGCACCTTGTGGACTGCCGACGAAATGATCCGCCTCGGCCTCTCGAAGAAAACGTCTGCGGATATGGGACATTTGCAGCAATCCGGACCCGGCGGCATGATCGAAGTACTCGATTCGCTCGGCACCCCGGACACACGCAAGGTCCTGATCCACATCAACAACACGAATCCGATTCTCGTCGAAGACGGCCCTGAGCGGCGCATTCTTGGCGAGCACGGCATTGAAGTCGCGCACGACGGCATGACCTTCGAACTATGAGGCGCGCGCACGCAGCGCACGCCGCGCATGAACTGGAGATTGCATGAACGCGAAAGACACCTTGGGCACAGCGGCACAGTACAGTGCGCCCAGCGGCGAAAGCGCCGGCCAACGCGCATGGACGCGCGAGGAATTCGAAGCGCAGTTGCGCGCGAAGGGCACCGCGTACCACATTCATCATCCGTTCAATGTGAAGATGAATAGCGGCGGATGCTCGCGCGAACAGATTCGCGGCTGGGTCGCGAACCGCTTCTACTATCAGATCAATATTCCGCTGAAGGACGCGGCCGTGCTGTCCAATTGTCCCGACCGCGCAACGCGGCGCCGCTGGGTGCAGCGCATTCTCGATCACGACGGCTACGGCGGCGAGGAAGGCGGCATCGAAACGTGGGCGCGCCTCGCCGACGCGGTGGGCCTGTCGCGCGACGAACTCTGGTCGCTCAGGCACGTCACACCCGGCGTGCGTTTTGCTGTGGATGCCTACGTGAATTTCGCGCGCCGCGCGCCGTGGCAGGAGTCGGTGTGCTCGTCGCTGACGGAAATGTTCGCGCCGCAAGTGCACCGCGACCGGCTCGCGAGCTGGCCCGAACACTATCCGTGGATCGAGGCGTCCGGTCTCGCGTATTTCCGCTCCCGCATTACGCTCGCGCAGCGCGACGTGGAGCACGGCCTGGAAGTCACACTGGATTACTTCACGCGGCGCGAACAGCAGGAACGCGCGCTCGAGATCCTGCAGTTCAAGCTCGACATTTTGTGGACCATGCTGGACTCCATCGAAAAGGCTTTTCCGCAATGAACGACATGCTCAACGCCGACCGTCCCGCGCTCAACAAGCTCTTCCGTCTGCAATGGGAACCCGCGCAGAACGCTCACGTGCTGCTCTATCCGGAAGGCATGGTGAAGCTCAATCAGAGCGCGGCGGAAATCCTCAAACGTTGCGACGGCACGCGCGACATGAACGCGCTGATCGCCGACCTGGAGCAGGCGTTCAACGCGAGGGGGCTCGGTCCCGAGGTACGCGCCTTCGTGACCGAAGCGCACTCGCGCGGATGGCTGGAGTAGCGCAATGACCGATCTCTCGCAACCCGTTGCCGACGCACAGCCGGCAACCGCGCCGGGCGGCGTCGCGCCGCCGCTGTGGTTGCTCGCGGAGCTGACGTATCGCTGCCCGCTGCATTGCGCGTTCTGCTACAACCCCGTCGACTATACCGGGCACAACCGCGAACTGAGCACGGACGAGTGGCTCCGCGTGCTGCGCGAGGCGCGCGCGCTCGGCGCCGCGCAATTGGGTTTTTCGGGCGGCGAGCCGCTCATGCGCGACGATCTCGAAGTCTTGGTGCGCGAAGCACGCTCGCTCGGCTTCTACACGAACCTGATCACCTCGGGCATCGGTCTCACGGACAAACGCCTCGGCGACCTGAAAGCCGCCGGCCTCGATCACATCCAGTTGTCGTTTCAGGACTCGACCCAGGAGCTCAACGACTTTCTGAGCAGCACGCGCACCTTCGACCTCAAGCAACGCGTCGCGGCGTCGATCAAGCGGCATGGCTTTCCGATGGTGCTGAACTGCGTGCTGCATCGTTATAACCTGCCGCATGTCGACAAGATCATCGAGATGGCGCTCGCCATGGGCGCCGAATATCTGGAACTCGCCAACACACAGTATTACGGCTGGGCGCATCACAATCAGGCGCAATTGATGCCGACCCGCGAACAGCTCGACGAAGCCGAAGCGGTGGTCGAACGCTATCGCCGAACGCACGGCGAGCGCTGCAAGATTTTTTTTGTGGTGCCGGACTATTTCGAGCGGCGCCCCAAGCGCTGCATGAACGGCTGGGGCGCGGTCTTTCTCGGCGTCGCGCCGGATGGCGCGGCGCTGCCCTGTCATGCGGCGCGCGCGCTGCCCGGACTCGTGCTGCCGAATGTGAAGGACACGCCGCTCTCCGACATCTGGTATGAGAGCGATGCATTCAACCGCTTTCGCGGCCTGCAGTGGATGAAAGAACCGTGCCGCAGTTGCGAGGAAAAAGAGCGCGACCTGGGCGGCTGCCGCTGCCAGGCGTACCTGCTCACGGGCGATGCGGCCAATGCGGACCCCGTCTGCGACAAGTCGCCGTCGCACGAAAAAGTAGTCGATGTGACACGCCTCGCCGCTCTGGCACGCGAGCCGCGTGAGCAGCCCATTGTGTTCCGTAACGATGCGAACTCGCGCAAGCTGACGGCCGCGCGAGCAGCTCCAGCGGCTCAAGCGGTTGACAATCTGGCCCATCACGCACCAGACAGCGCGCCGAACAACGGCGGCCCCACCGGAGACTGAGCATGACAACGGCGGACATCTCAGTGTTGCTCGTCGACGATCACGCCGTGGTGCGGGAGGGCTACCGCCGCCTGCTGGAACTGAACGCCGACGTGCAGGTGTGCGGCGAAGCAGCCGACGCCGCGCAGGCCTATCAGCGCTTCTGCGCACTCCGGCCCGATGTCGTGGTTATGGACGTCTCGTTGCCCGGCGCAAGCGGGATCGAAGCGATGCGGCGCATGCTCGCGCGCGAGCCGGATGCGCGCGTGCTGATTTTCAGTGTCCACGAAGAGGCGATCTTCGTGCGCCGCGCGCTCGACGCAGGCGCCCTCGGCTACGTGACGAAGGCAAGCGCGCCCGACGTGCTCGTCGAAGCGGTGCGCACCATCGCGAGGCGCGCCAGTTATCTGAGCCCCGACATTTCGCAGGCCCTTGCGTTGCGCAATGCTTTCAGCGAGGGCCCGCCTGGCCGGCAGTTGTCCGCGCGCGAATTCGAGGTGCTGCGCCTGCTCGTGCAAGGCTATACGCTGCCGAGCATCGCTGAGAAGCTGGGACTCAGCCAGAAGACGGTGGCCAATCATCAGTCGGTGATCCGGCAGAAGTTCGGCGCGGACAACGGCGTGCAGCTCGCGCAAATGGCGAGCCGCCTCGGCCTTCAGTTCACCGGGTCCGCCAGTCCCGCGTGAGCGGGCAAGCGCGCGCAAAAGAGAAAGCCGCCCTCGGGCTTGCTCGCAACATGAAACTCGCCGCCGAGCGCCTCGACGCGCTCGCGCATGCCGATGAGACCCAGCCCCGCGCGCGGGGCATCGAGGTCTACGCCGGGGCCGTCGTCGGCCATGGTCACGACGATTTCGTCGATGGGCCCGGTTTTCCCGGCGTTTTTCGTGGGCGACTGCGCCTCGCGCGGCGCACGCACCATGAACACTTCCACGCGCGAGCGGCGCGCGAACTTCGAGACATTCGTCAGCCCTTCCTGCACGAGCCGGTAAAGCGTCATCGTGAGCGTGTCGCTGAGTCCAGTGTAATCGCCTTCGATCGTCAGCGAGAACGACGCCTCGGGCAGCCGCTCGCGCCAGCCGTCGACGCAATGTTCGAGCGCACTCGGCAAGCCGAACTCGTCCAGACCGATGGGCCGCAAGCGGCGGATCATGCCGCCGATCTGCCGGTACACGTGACTCGCGCTTTGCATCACAGCGAGCGAGATGCGATGGATCTCGGGCTCGCGCGCATCGGACAAATCGCGGATGCGCGCGGCGTCGAGCGAAATGGCGTTGAGATACTGGCCGAGTTCGTCGTGCAGTTCGCGCGCGAGGTGGCGACGCTCGAGTTCCTCGGCTTGCAACGCTTCTGTGGCGAGGCGCCGGTTGTCCGCGAGCAGGCGTTCGGCCTCCTGCTCGAGCACGCGGCGATGCGCGAGTTCGCGGCGCGTCTCGCGATAGCGGCGCCACGCGAACCATGCAAGCCCCAACGACAGCACGCAGAGCGTCAGCGGCAACTCGTCCAGTTGAAAGCGCTCGAGCCCGCGCGTCCACCGGTACGCGCGCTCGCTCACATCGAACAGCGAGCCGAGCGTGGCCGCGAGCACGGTCAGCGCGAGCACGCAGGCGAGATCGCGCGGAACCGCCGAGGACGGCGGATCGCGGCGCACTGACGAAGGTTGGACGGGTTCGCTCGACATCACGTTTGCATTCTACTCAGGCCGGTCGGACACGAAGCTTCATTGCAACGCATTGGGGAACGCTTCCTCGCTATTTCGGGAAAAGCTCCCGAGCTTTCGCGCGGCGGCGCATGCGAAGCTTTGCACACCTTGAAAAAAAGCGCTACGTATGCCGCCCGCGGCTGCGCCACGAACAAAGCGTCCAACCGGCAGGAGACATACCCATGACCTTCTCGTCACGCACGCGCCGCGCGAAGCCCGCTCTGAGCCTGCGGCGGCGGGCCCGCATCACGCTGGGCTTCGGCAGCGCGCTCGCGAGCCTGTCAGCGGGCGCATGGGCACAGGCAGAGCCCGCGGTGGCGGCGTCGCCGCCCGCAGCGCCCTCCGCGGAAACCGCCGATGCCGCCAACGACACGCCGTCCACCACGCTTGCGCCCGTCGTAGTGATCGGCACGACGCCGCTTCTCGGCATCGGCACGCCGCTCGCGCAGGTGCCGGCCAATGTGCAGACCGTGCGCGCGCGCGACATCGAGGCGCAGCACCGCAATACGCTGACCGATTACTTCGCGAAAAACCTGCCGAGTGTGGATATCGCCGATGCGCAGGGCAATCCGTATCAGATGAACGTCAACTATCGCGGCTTCACCGCATCGCCGCTCCTCGGCACGCCGCAAGGCATTTCGGTGTTCGTCGACGGCGTGCGCGTGAACGAGCCGTTCGGCGACGTGGTCAACTGGGACGTGCTGCCGCAACAGGCTATCGACACCATTCAACTGGTCCCCGGTTCGAGCCCGACCTATGGGCTGAACACGCTCGGCGGCGCGTTGGCCATCACGACAAAAAACGGCAAGACGAGCCCCGGCGGCGAGGCCGAAGTAGCGCTCGGCTCGTGGGGCCGCAAGACCGCGCAGATCGAACAGGGCGGCACCATCGGTCACAATCTGGACTACTACGTGACCGGCAACGTCGCCAACGACAACGGCTGGGCCGAGCAGAACGCGAGCCGCGTGCGGCAGATTTTCGGCAAGCTGCGTTATACCGACGCCGACACCACGCTGTCGCTGTCGGCGGGCGGCGCGGACAATGACCTGCACGGCGCACAGACCATTCCGCGCTCGTTCCTTGGCAATCCGAAGCAGCCTTACACGTACCCGGATCAGAACCTGAACAGCGCGGGCTATGTGACGCTCGCGGGCGAGCACTATTTCAACGATAACGTGCAGTTAAGCGGCAATGCGTATTACCGGCACTTCCGCAACAGCAACCTCAGCAGCAACGTCAATCCGAACTTCGGCTCCGTCGACGACAACGGCAACCTCGACACCACCCAGGCGACCAACGAACAATCCGTCGTTGCCACCGACAGCTACGGCGCGAGCCTGCAGCTCACGCTGCTCGGCAAACTCGGCGGCATGGAGAATCAGTTTGTTGCCGGCGTGTCCGCGGACATTGCGAATTCGCGCTACACGCAATCGTCGCAGGACGCGGTGTTTACGGCTTCGCGCGCGACGGTCGGCATTGACGATTTCACCCAGCAAACCGCGGCAAAAACCCATAACGGCAACTACGGCATTTATCTGCAGGACACCTTATCGCTGACGAAGCAATGGTCGCTGACGCTCGCGGGACGCTACAACTGGGCGGATGCGACCATTGGCGACGAAAGCGGCGTTCAGCCGCAACTGAACGGCCACCATACGTTTTCGCGCTTCAATCCGGCTGTCGGCATCAACTGGAATCCGACCTCGACATTCACGGCTTATGCCACCTACAACGAAGGCATGCGCTCGCCGACCGCAATCGAACTCGCGTGTGCGGACCCCGCCGCGCCGTGCTCGCTGCCGAACGACTTCGTGTCCGACCCGTCGCTCCAACCGGTCATTTCCAGAACCTTCGAAATCGGCGCGCGCGGGCGAATCGGTCAGGCGACGAGCTGGAGTGCCGCCGTCTACCGCACCACGCTCGATAACGACATCGAGTTCATCGCCAGCAACGGCGCGGCGAGCAATAGGGGCTTTTTTCAGAACGTGGGGCGCACGCGCCGGCAAGGGTTCGAACTGTCGGGACGCAGCCAGCCAGGACCGCTTACGGTGACCGCGAGCTACAGCTATATCGACGCCACCTACCGTTCGGCATGGACCGAAAACAGCCCGAGCAACTCCAGCGCGGACGCAAACGGCAATATCAGCGTGAAGCCCGGCGACGATGTGCCGGGTATTCCGGCGCACACGGTCAAGCTACAGCTCGACTATGCGGCCACCGCAAAATGGCAGGTCGGCGCGAACGTCACCTGGCGGGGCAGCATCTATGCACAGGGCGACGAAAACAATCAGGACGTCAATGGCAAGATCGCCGGTTATGTGCTGGTCGACCTCGACACGTCCTATCAGATCAGCAAGCAGTTGCAGGTCTTTGCCAGCGTAACGAACCTGCTGGACAAGCGCTATGCGAGCTTCGGCACACTCGGCGAAAACTTCTTTAACGGCCCGAACCATACGTTCGACGGCGCGAACCCGATCAACGAACAGTTCGTCGGACCGGGGGCGCCGCGCGGCTTCTGGGTCGGCTTGCGCTACGCGTGGAAATGAACGTCCTCATGCGACGAGGCGCGGCCTGCTCGCCTCGCGCATGACTCACCTGGACCACGCTCCGCTTTAACGCGATTCGATCGAGCCGTCGCCGGGCGGATACGTGACGATGCCCCACGCAAGCGGCAATTGGCCGATCTGCGTGATTGGCTGATAGCTGCGCGCGTCGAGCACATACACGGCGTCGGAGCGCCCGCAGGCGACGAGCAGCTTCGCGCCGTCCGGCGTAAAACTGAAGTGCCAGCAACGCTGTCCGACCGGCACGTCGGCAAGATGTTCGTAGCTGTGGCCGTCGAATACCTGCACCGTCTGCTCGCGCGCCGCCGCGACGAAGAGCCGTTTACCGTCCGGACTGTACGCGACGCCGTAAGGGCCGAGCTTCGTGTCGACGGTCTTCAGCACCTTGAACGTGTGCGCGTCGATCACGACGAGTTTGCTCAGCGACTCCAGCGTCACCACATACTGCTTGCCGTCCGGCGACAGGCGAATGCCACGCGGACGTCCACCGGGCGCGAGCTTCACTGTCCTCACCGGCGCGCCGGTGCGCGCGTGATAGACGGAGACGGTATCGTCGCCTTCGTTCGTGACGAGCATGTTCTTGCCGTCGCGTGAAAATTCGATGCCCTCGGTTTCGTGCCCGCTCGTCACCGAGCGCACCACGCGCCACGTTTTCATATCGACGAGCGCGATTTCCGCCGGCGGCTTGTTGGCGTCGTCATCGTCGTCGGCGTGGGGCTTGCTGGCCTCTCCGGCCTCGTTGGCGTGCTTGTCGGGCCGTTGCCCCGTTTGCTTTCCGGCCTGCGGTTGGGTCGCGGGCGGGCCGCCTTCTTCACCGGGCTCGTAGGTCACGTAGGCGTAGCCCTTGTGCACGCGCACAAACTCAGGGTTTTTGCCGATCTTCACGCGCTGCACGACATCGCCCGACGCCGTGTCGATCACCGCGAGGTCGCCCGTGTTTTTGTTGGCCACGAGCAGACGCGAGCCGTCCGCATTCAAACTCAGGCCGCGCGGGCCCGCCGCGCCCACCGGGAAGGTTCTGGACAGTGTCATCTGGTCGAGGTCGATCACGCCGACGCCGGCCTTCTCGCTCGTCACATAGGCCGTCGGCACCGCGGCCTGCGCCCAACCCGGCCCGGTTGCCGCCATGGCCGCCAGCACCACCGCTGCAATTCCGGCTAAAACAAGGGGACGTCCCCGTGTTGCGTTGCGAAAGCGTGTCTCCAGCATGGGTTGTGCTCCGTTATGTAAGCGCGACGTCGCGCGAGTCCGGCATTCAGGCAAAGTAGTTCATGAGAGGATTGTTTGACAACGGCGAAAGGGCGGGAGATTTTCCCGAATTGACGCGCCCACGCGGGCGACGGTTCTAAAATGCTGCCTGGCGGCGGACAATGAAGACGGCGGCTCGTCGAGCCGAAGGAAACGTTCATGCAGCACTATGGCCTCGCGAATGTCTGGCAAAGCGGCGATCTCGTTACGCGCGCGATCCTCTGCCTGCTGTTCGTCATGTCGATGCTGTCATGGACGGTCATTGTCGTGAAGCTGTGGAACGTGCTGCGCATCAAACGGCTGACGGGCCGCACCGACGCGCAGTTCTGGCAGGCTGACAGCTTCGAACACGGGCTTCAGAACCTGAGCGGGCTGAGCAGCGGCAGTGGCCTCGCAAACCACGGTAACCACGGCGGCCGCAGTGATGAAGCGTCCGCTGCCGCGCTGCGCGACAATCCGCTGCTCGCGCTTGCGATGGCTGCGGCGGAGGCGGCCGCGCATCACCGGGACAATAAACCGCATCTGCAGGACCGCATCGACGTGTCCGACTGGATCGCGCGCCGCTTGCAAAGCAGCATCGACGACGCCGTGGCGCACATGCAAAGCGGCCTCGCGGTGCTGGCCTCGATCGGCAGCACTGCGCCGTTCGTCGGCCTGTTCGGCACCGTGTGGGGCATTTATCACGCGCTGATCGTGATCGGCGAAACGGGGCAGGCCTCTATCGATCGCGTCGCCGGACCGGTCGGCGAGTCCTTGATCATGACCGCCTTCGGGCTCTTTGTCGCGATACCGGCCGTGCTCGGCTATAACGGCCTCACGCGCGCGAACAAGTCGATCGTCACGCGGCTCAAGCGGTTTGCGCATGGACTGCACGCGTACTTCGTGACAGGGCTGCAGTTGCCGCATGCGTGACAGACCACGGGTTCCGGCCGCCTGCACGCAACCGTTAAAGGATGCGTTATCGCCCCTCAAAGAATCTCTGAATTCAGCTCGCAGGCTCGCTCCGCTATCGTGATTGCAAACCGCCGGCAAACAGGAAGCCGGCCTCGCATCAGTTCCGGAGCGACCCATGCAAGCCCTGATCTTCGACGTGGACGGCACCCTTGCCGATACGGAAAGCGCGCACCGGCACGCGTTCAATGCGGCGTTCGTGGAGGCTGGGCTCGACTGGCATTGGGACGAAGCGCTCTACGCGCGTCTGCTCGACGTGGCGGGCGGCAAGGAGCGTCTATTGCATTACTGGCGTATGGCCGATCCGGAAGAGACACACGGGCCGGGCGTGAGCCGCGTGATCGACGCGGTGCATGCGATCAAGACGCGCCACTACACAGCCCGCGTGCGCGACGGCGGCTTGCCGTTGCGGCCGGGCATAGCGCGCTTGATCGATGAAGCCCGCGCGGCCTCCATTCCCGTCGCGATTGCGACGACCACCACGCCCGCCAACCTCGACGCGCTCCTGCACGCGTCGTTCGGCCCGCAGTGGCGCCGCCGCTTTGCCGCCATCTGCGATGCGAGCACGACGCAGTTAAAAAAGCCGGCACCTGACGTCTACCTCGACGTGCTCCGGCAACTGGGTCTGAAAGGCCCGGATTGCGTCGCCTTCGAAGATTCCGCCAACGGCTTGCGTGCCGCGCGCGCGGCGCTCGTCCCGACAGTCGTGACGCCGACGGCGTACACGGCGCATCATTCGTTCGAGGGCGCACTCGCCGTGCTTCCTCATCTGGGCGACCCTGATGCGCCCCTCCCGTCCACCACGGCCCATGACGGGCCCGCGTGGGTGACCCTCGACATCTTGCGCGGCTGGCATCGCGAGGCGTCGAGCGAAGCCGCCGCGGCATGAGCATGCAGCCGCTTCTTTCGCCCCGAAGCGCGGAGTTGGCGCGCGCCTTGACGCGTGCCGTGCTGATTGATCTGGACGGCACGATGGTCCACACGGCGCCGGATATCGTCGAAGCAGCGAGCCGCATGCTGGCCGAGTTCGGCGAGGCGCCGCTACCGTTCGACGTCGTCCGCGGTTTTATCGGCAAAGGCGTGCCGAATCTCGTGACGCGCACGCTCGAAGCGGCGGCCCTGGCTGGACACGTGGACCGCGAGGCGGCGCTCGCGGTCTTTCATCGGCACTATGACGAGACCAACGGGCGCTTCGGGCATGTCTATCCGCATGTCGAGGCGGGACTGCGGGAGCTTCGGCGGCTCGGCTACCGGCTCGCGTGCGTCACGAACAAACCGGAGGCGCTGGCCGCGCGGCTGCTGCGCATCACCGCGCTGGCGAGCTATCTGGACGTGCTGGTTGCGGGCGATGCGATCGACAGCATGAAACCCGCGCCGCAACCGCTGTGGCACGCGTGCCGATTGCTCGGCGTCGAGATGGGGCGCAGCGTCATGGTAGGCGACTCGCCGGTCGATGTCTGCGCGGCGCGCGCCGCGGGCATGCCGGTGTGGATCGTGAGCTATGGCTACGGCGGGCCGGACGGCGCGGCGGCTTTGCAAAGCGATGCCTCGATCGGCTCGTTCATGGAGTTGCCCGAGCTGCTTGCCTCGCAGGACGAGCGCCTGATTGCCGATCCGGCTTTGCCGTTTTCGCCGCCGCAATGACGACGACCCGGAGGCTCGCGCATCCGGGTCATCACCTGTTCTACTGCGCGGGAAGCCGCCGGCAGGCAGTTACCACAGCACGGTTCACGTCAGAACTTATGACGGATACCCACAATCGCGAGCGCCTGCGAGTCGGTGCCGTTGTAGCCATACGAACCGATGGACGCCTGCGCGTCCTGCGTCGTGCCATTGGCGAGACGCTGCGTGCCGCTTGCATGCTGATACGCCGCGACCGCGTAGAAGTCCGTGCGCTTGGAGACGGAGTAGTCCGCGCCCAGGCTGAACTGGTGATAATGCGCCGACGTGTCGCCGGACGCGGCCGTGTACGCGTAACCCAGACCCGCGACGAGTGCCGGCGTCGCCTGATACGCAACGAAAGCCTTGCCGCTGTTGTACTTCTCGGTGCCGGTGAAGGTGGACGCGCCGTCGCTCTTCAGTTGCGTGTTGCTGTACGAAGCGCCCAGCGTCACGGGACCGACCACGTACTGGCCGCCGATCTGCGCAATGCTGACCGATTTCGCCGTCACGTAGCCGTCGTTGATATGGCTGTCGAAAATCGAATCGGTCGTGCTGCTTGCCCAGCTCGAACGCGCGGCGGTGGCCGATGCGTTGGTCGCACGCAGGTAGCCGCCCGCCAGCGAGAACGGACCGTTCGTGTACGACACCGCACCGCTATAGGTGTAGCCCTGGCCCGCCTGACCCGCGACGCCGCTGAATGCGTACAGCGCTTCGAACTGCAGGCCGGCGTAGTTCGGCGACACGTACTTGATCGCGTTCGACACGCGAGCACTGTTGTCGTTGTTGTCGACGTCGCCCGGCGTGGCGAACGCGGAGCCGAAGAAATTGTCGGCCGTGACGCCCTGCACCATGTCCGTGATCGGGTCGTACTGGCGGCCTGCCGTGACCGTGCCCCACGTCGCGCCCGTCAGACCGACGAACGACTGGCGGCCGAACTCGCGCGAGCCTTGCCCGAGCTTGCCGGTGCCGACGTCAAAGCCGTTTTCCAACGTGAAGATCGCCTTCAGGCCGCCGCCCAGTTCTTCCTGCCCCTTCAGGCCCCAGCGGTCGCCGCTGAGATTGCCGTTGAGCATGCCGGCGAGGTTGCTGCTGGAGCTGGCGTTATGCACGTAGCCGACGCCGGCGTCGATCACGCCATACAACGTCACGCTGTTTTGTGCATGCGCGGACCCCGTCGCGACGAGCAGTGCGAGAGACGCCGAGGTCAATGCTGTTTTTTTCATCCTTGTTATTCCTTTATTCAGGTTGAGAAAGGCATTAGGGATGCGCAGCATACATCGATCAATTGAAAATTCAATAAAAGTGTTTGCAGTTTGCCACACCATTAGCATGACAAATTAATACACGAGTAATGAGGGGCCATGTGCGAACACATAGCCCCAAGTCCGGCGCAACGACTTTCCCTGCGTGGAGACACGGAGAAAGAACCGAACAGCGGGATTTAGCCCGCGCAGAAGGCGCCGAGTCAAGTCATTAACGACTGATCTGCCTTTCGTAATCTTTTCCCAAACTTAATAGAGCGTTATTTATTTCAGATTATTAATCCGAGTTTCCCTTTCTGATTATTTCAGGCCTTCGCTTCTTCAATGGCACCCTATTGCGCAGCCGAGCAGACTGAATGCGCCGACAATTCCCACGCCTGCGCCCAGGCCGAAGGTTTCGAGTGAGGTTGCGCAGCCCTGCAAACTGAGCAGCACCGCCATTGCGGCGACGAGGGTCGCCTGCCGGATTGCGCGCGGCATCGCATGGTTGGGTCGGCTGGTATCGGACATCTTCTCCCGTCTTGATGGATCGAACAAGGCGAGTGTAGTCAGCAAGTCACGAGGCGAACGGTCGAATACCGGCTGCGAAAGCGGCGGCGGTTACAAAACCTTGCCTCGCCGAAACAATCGGCGACGGGCGCCGGGGCGCATGCACAGCCACTTTGCGGCGAATGCTGGCTCTCCCACATACCGGAGGCGCTCAGCTTGTCATGCTGACGACTCAGGCGCGCGCGCGAAAGGAGGTCGCCATGTCGGTCTATGTGGATGAAGGATTCCGGCCCTGTGTCACGGAGTGCGCAACGGTCGCGTTCAGGGTGTGCTGCGACGATCGGGCCCAGATTTTCGAAGTCAGTGCGGACGCGCTCATCGCCTACTGCGGCGCGGCGAGCGCCCGCAAGAAGGATCTGTTGCTCGCTTTCGAGGGCGCGCAAAACGAGATTCTCACGGTGGCCGCACGAAAGTGGACGTTCCGGCCGACGGAGCCCGTGCGGCTCGGCGTCGACGAATTCCGTATGATCATGCATTAGTCTGCCCATTTGCCATGCCCGCACCGCATCATGACCTGGATCGCCGCTTTGCCGATGTACAACGTCACGCCTTCGCTGGAAAGCGAATGGCGCGGGTGGCTTGCCGACGTGCTGCGCATGGTCAAGCCGGCGTGCCGCATCGTCGAGCCGGATGAGGAATTGCACGGCTTCTGGCGGCGCCCGAATCTGCTGATGTCGCAAACCTGCGGCTACCCGTTGATGCACGGTTTGCGCGAACAGGTGCAACTCATCGCGACGCCGCGTTTCGACGCGCCCGGCTGTGAAGGTGCGGATTACGCGAGCGTGATCGTCACGCGCGCCGACGCACCGTTCGATACGCTCGCCTCATGCCGCGGCGCACGCGTTGCCTACAATCAGGACGACTCGAACAGCGGCATGAATGCGCTGCGCCACGCTGTCGCGCCGTATGCGCAGGAAGGCGCGTTCTTTCGCGCGGCGCTGCGCACCGGCTCGCATGTCGGTTCCTTGCAAGCGGTCGCGGACAATCGCGCGGACGTCGCCGCAATAGATTGCGTGACGTTCGCTTTCGTGTGCGATGAAATGCCGGAGCTGGCGCGTCGCGTGCGGCGCATCGGCATGACGGCCGCGTCGCCGGGCCTGCCGCTGATCGCCTCGGACACCGTGCCCGCCGCAACCGTGGGCGCGCTGCGCGAGGCGCTGAACGAAGCGCTCGCGGTGCATCCCGAGCGCACAAAACGCCTACGTTTGCAGGGGTTTTCCGCGTTGCCGCTCGCGGACTACGAGCGCATCGCTCAGCTGGAAAACGAGGCGCGTGCAGTGGGATACACGCGGCTCGGTTGAGGGCACGGCACGGCTACTGCACGTCCAGCACCAGAAGCTGCGCGCCGTCGGCGACCTGATCGCCCACCGCATACAGCACCTCGGACACCGTGCCGGCTGCCGGCGCGCCGATGGTGTGCTCCATCTTCATCGCTTCCATCACGATGAGCGGCGTGCCCTTTTCCACCACCGTGCCCGGCTCGACGAGCACGGCAATGACCTTGCCCGGCATCGGCGCGGTCAGGCGGCCTTCACCATGTTCGGCATCCGCGGCGTGCGCGAGCAGGTTCTGCCATTCGAACGCCAGCGCGTGGCCGAGGCAGAACACATGGAACGTATCCCTGTCGATGAACACGCGGCCCGTGGCCCGCGCATCGCCGATCGTCGCGCGATATTCGTGCAGGCCCGCGCCGCTCGACCACGTGAAGCCTTCGCGCACACCGTCATGCTCCAGGGTTTGCGTGGCGCCGTTGCGCGCGAACGTGACCGTGAATACGCTCTCGTCTTCGACATTGCGCCAGCCGAGCGTCTGCGTGTAGCCGCCATTGAGCCGCCAGTGCGACAGTGCGTCCCAAGGCGACGCGCCATGCGCGGTGCCGCCCTCGCGTGTGAGCAGCGCGGCGCACGCGAGCGCCAACGCTTCCTTGAACGGCTTCTTGACGGGCGCAAACAACGCGTCATGATGCCGTTCAATGAGACCGGTATCGAGATCGCCGCTCGCAAACGGCTCGCTTTGCACAATACGCTGCAGAAACTCGACATTCGTATGCGGGCCGACCACTTCGCACGCATGCAGCGCGCGGCTCATTCGCGCGAGTGCCTCTTCTCGCGTCGCACCGTGCACGATCAACTTCGCAATCATCGGATCGTAGAACGGCGTGATCGTGTCGCCCTCGCGCACACCGCTGTCGATGCGCACCGGCGCCTTGCGGCCCGGCTCGCCGAGACCGGCGGCGTCGATGACGAATTCCACGCCTTCCGGCATGCGCAAATGCTTGAGCGTGCCGGTGGACGGCAGGAAGCCGCGCGCCGGATGCTCCGCGTAAATGCGCGCCTCGATGGCATGCCCGTCGATCCTCAGTTGCTCCTGCGTAAGCGGCAACGGTTCGCCGGCGGCCACGCGCAGTTGCCATTCCACCAGGTCCTGGCCGGTGACCATTTCCGTAACGGGATGCTCGACCTGCAGGCGCGTGTTCATTTCCATGAAATAGAACTCGCCGGTGGACGTCATGATGAACTCGACGGTCCCCGCGCCGACATACTTCACCGCGCGCGCGGCGGCGACCGCGGCTTCGCCCATCTCGCGCTTGATTTGCGCCGGCAATCCGGGCGCGGGCGCCTCTTCCAGCACTTTCTGGTGACGACGCTGCACCGAGCAGTCGCGGTCGAACAGATAAACCGCCCCGCCATGACGATCCGCGAAAACCTGCACTTCGACGTGGCGCGGCCGCGTCAGATACTTTTCGATCAGCACGCGGTCGTTGCCGAAGCTGCTCGCCGCCTCCCGTTTGCACGACGCAAGCGCCGCAAGGAAGTCGTCGCTGCGCTCCACCACGCGCATGCCCTTGCCGCCGCCGCCCGCACTCGCCTTCAGCAGAACCGGGTAGCCGATCGCATCGGCCTCGCGATGCAATAATTCGGGGTTCTGATTATCTCCGTGATAACCGGGCACGAGCGGCACCGCTGCCGCATGCATCAGCGCCTTCGCGGCGGCCTTCGAACCCATCGCTGCAATCGCGTCGACGGGCGGTCCGATGAACACGATGCCCGCCGCTTCGCAGGCCTGCGCAAAGTCTTCGTTTTCCGACAGAAAGCCGTAGCCGGGATGCACCGCCTGCGCACCGCTCGCCCGCGCCGCTTCGATAATGCGCTCCACGCGCAGATAACTTTCCGCCGCCGTGGCGCCGCCGATATGCACGGCTTCGTCGCATGCGCTCACGTGCTTGGCATTGGCGTCCGCATCCGAATAGACGGCGACGCTCGCGATGCCGAGCCGTTTGCAGGTTGCGGCGACGCGGCACGCAATCTCGCCCCGGTTGGCAATCAGGATCTTGTTGAACATGAGTTGTCTCGATCTCGGGATATTTTTCTGGTGTCAGTCGCGCCAGGCCGGGGTACGTTTTTCGAGGAACGACGCGACGCCTTCGCGGCCTTCCGCGCCGGCTCGCGTACGGGCAATGCGCGCCGCCGTGTCTTCGATCAATGCGCCGTTCAGCTCGCGGCCGGCCATGTCCTGCACGAGCTGCTTGCAGGCGCGCACCGCCTGCGGCCCGTTCGCACACAGCGTTTGCGCGATCTGCTGGACGGTGGCGTCGAGTTGCTCTGCAGGGACCGCTTCGCTTACGAGGCCGAGGCGCAACGCCGTCGCGCAATCGAACTGCTCGGCGGTGATGAAATAGCGGCGCGACGCCTGCTCGCCCAGCGCGCGGATCACATACGGCGCGATGGTCGCCGGAATCAGGCCGAGGCGCGCCTCCGACAGGCAGAAGCGCGCGCTTTCTACGGCCACGACAATGTCGCACGCGGAAATGAGGCCCATACCGCCCGCGTAGGCATCGCCGTTCACGCGTCCGATCACCGGCTTGTTGCAGCGATAAATGGACGACAGCATGTTGGCGAGCAACATGGCGTCGGCGCGGTTCTCGTCGTCCGAGTAACCGGCCATTTTTTTCATCCAGTTCAGATCCGCGCCGGCGCAAAACGCCTTGCCGTTTGCGGCGAGCACGACTGCGCGCACGTCGTCGCGCGTGTTGAGCGTGGTGAAGGCCGACGTGATGTCGGCGATCATGGTTTCGTTAAATGCGTTGCGCACGTCCGGGCGATTCAGCGTGACGGTGGCGACGTATCCCGCGATGTCGACATTCAGTGTTTCGTATTGCATCGTGGCGGCTCCCATGCGTCGCGCGCTGTCACATCCGGAACACGCCGAAGCGCGTGTCTTCGATCGGCGCATTCATGGCGGCAGACAAACCCAGGCCGAGTACATCGCGCGTTTGCGCCGGGTCGATCACACCGTCGTCCCATAAGCGCGCGCTTGCATAGTACGGGTGCCCCTGGTGCTCGTATTGCTCGCGAATCGGCTGCTTGAAGGCTTCTTCTTCCTCGGCGCTCCATGATCCACCTCGGCTCTCGATGCCGTCGCGCCGAACCGTGGCGAGCACCGAGGCCGCCTGCTCGCCGCCCATGACCGAGATGCGCGCATTCGGCCACATCCACAGGAAGCGCGGCGAATACGCGCGGCCGCACATGCCGTAGTTGCCCGCGCCGAACGAGCCGCCGATAATCACCGTGAACTTCGGCACCTTCGCCGTGGCAACGGCCGTCACCATCTTTGCGCCGTTGCGCGCAATGCCTTCGTTTTCGTACTTGCGGCCCACCATGAAGCCCGTGATGTTCTGCAGAAACACGAGCGGAATCTTGCGCTGGCAACATAGTTCGATGAAGTGCGTGCCCTTCAGCGCGGACTCCGAAAACAGAATGCCGTTGTTTGCAATGATGCCGACGGGATGCCCCCAGATATGCGCGAAGCCGCACACAAGCGTGGTGCCGTAGCGTGCCTTGAATTCGTCGAATGCCGAATCGTCGACGATGCGGGCGATCACCTCGCGAATGTCGAACGGCTTTCTCGTATCCACCGGAATCACGCCGTATATGCTCTTCACGTCGTAGCGCGGCGGCTTCGGCGCCTGCAGCAAAACCGGCACGTGCTTCGTGCGATTCAAGTTGCCGACGATGCTGCGCGCAATGGCGAGCGCATGCGCGTCGTTCTGCGCAAGATGATCGACCACGCCGGACAGACGCGTGTGCACGTCGCCGCCGCCCAGGTCCTCGGCACTCACCACCTCGCCGGTCGCGGCCTTCACGAGCGGCGGGCCGCCGAGAAAAATCGTGCCCTGATTCTTCACGATGATCGACTCGTCGCTCATGGCCGGCACATACGCGCCGCCTGCGGTGCACGAGCCCATCACGACGGCGATCTGCGGAATGCCCGCGGCCGACAGATTCGCCTGGTTGTAGAAGATGCGGCCGAAGTGATCGCGATCCGGAAAGACGTCGTCCTGATTCGGCAGATTGGCGCCGCCCGAGTCGACGAGATATACGCACGGCAAGTGGTTTTCCGCGGCGATTTCCTGCGCGCGCACGTGCTTCTTCACCGTGATCGGGTAGTACGTGCCGCCCTTGACCGTCGCGTCGTTGCAGACGATCACGCACTCGTGCCCCGCAATCCGCCCAATACCCGTGATGACGCCCGCGCCCGGCGCGTCGTCGTTATACATGCCGTACGCCGCGAGTTGCGAGAACTCGAGAAACGGCGTGCCCGGATCGAGCAGCTTCTCGATGCGTTCGCGCGGCAGCAGCTTGCCGCGCCCGGTGTGCTTCTGGCGCGCGGCCTCGCCGCCGCCGAGCGCGAGTTTTTCGACTTTCGCGCGCAGATCGTCGACCAACGCCTCGAGCGCCGCGGCGTTCGCGCGAAAATCGTCGGAGCGCGGATTCAACCTGGATTCGATGACGGGCATCGCGTCGTTCTCCTGTTCGTGGCTCGGCTTACATCGTTTCCGCAAACAGCTCGCGGCCGATCAGCATGCGACGGATTTCGCTCGTGCCTGCACCGATCTCGTAGAGTTTCGCGTCGCGCCACAGGCGTCCGACGGGATACTCGTTGATATAGCCGTTGCCGCCGAGAATCTGGATTGCTTCGCCGGCCATCCACGTGGCTTTTTCGGCCGTATAGAGAATCACGCCCGCGCAGTCCTTGCGTACCTGGCGCACGTGTTCCTTGCCGAGCGTATCCAGCTGGCGGCCCACCGCATACAGATAGGCGCGGCACGCCTGCAAGGTCGTGTAGAGATCGGCGACCTTGCCCTGAATCAGCTGGAATTCGCCGATGGACTGGCCGAACTGCTTGCGGTCGTGGATATACGGCACGACCGCGTCCATCACCGCGACCATGATGCCGGTCGGGCCGCCCGCGAGCACCGCGCGCTCGTAGTCGAGCCCGCTCATCAGCACTTTCACGCCGCCGTTCAGTTGCCCGAGGATGTTCTCCTCCGGCACTTCAACGTCTTCGAATACGAGTTCGCCCGTATGGGAGCCGCGCATGCCGAGCTTGTCGAGCTTCTGCGCAACCGAGAAACCCTTCATGCCTTTTTCGACGATAAACGCCGTAATGCCGCGCGACTGGGCTTCGATGTCGGTCTTCGCGTAGACGACCAGCGTGTCGCAATCCGGCCCGTTGGTGATCCACATCTTCGTGCCGTTCAGCACGTAACGGTCGCCCTTCTTGTCCGCGCGCAGTTTCATGCTGACCACATCCGAGCCGGCGTTCGGCTCGCTCATGGCGAGCGCGCCCACATGCTCGCCCGATACCAGTTTCGGCAAATACTTCTGCTTTTGCGCTTCGGTGCCGTTGCGATGAATCTGGTTCACGCACAGATTCGAATGCGCGCCATACGAGAGACCGACCGAGGCCGACGCGCGCGAAATCTCTTCCATCGCGACCATATGCGCGGTGTAGCCCATGTTCGCGCCGCCGTATTCCTCGGAGACCGTCATGCCGAGCACGCCGAGATCGCCGAACTTGCGCCACAAGTCCATCGGAAACTGATCCGTGCGATCGATTTCCGCGGCACGCGGGGCGATTTCTTTCGCAGCGAATCCGGCAAGGCTGTCGCGCAGCATTTCGATTTCTTCGCCGAGCGGGAATTGCAAACCGGGCAGGTTGCTCATTGCGGTGTCTCCAGAGTTCGTTGACGGCCGGCGCATGGCTGCCGGCGAATTCGTTCAACGCGCATTTCACGCCAGATTTACGTAAGCGTCAATAGGTATTTTTGAGTGATACTCAGAAACTGCCTTCACCCAGTTTATTGCCGCCTGTACTGTGGTAGCATCGAATCCACGGGGCTTTCACCGCCCAATCCGCCGACAAACTTGACTTCAACTCATATGACGGTCGCTCTCAAGCCCGAACTGCCCGCGTCGCGGCGCCAGCCCGCCGGGCGCAAGTCGCAGCAGCGCGTGAAGGAGATTCTTCAGGCGGGCCGCGACGTGTTCTCCGAAAAGGGTTATGAACGCGCCACCACCGCGGAGATCGCCCAGCGCCTCGGCGTGTCCGAGGCCACGGTGTTCAGCTATTTCCGCGGCAAGCGCGAGTTGTGCGCGCGGGTGATCGGCGACTGGTATGACGAAATCATCGGCGCGATAGAGTCTGGGCTGCCGCGCGACGGCAGTGTGCGCCAGCAGTTCGCGTTCATCGTGCGCACCCATTTGCGCCTCATGCTCGTGAACGGTACCGACCTGTGCGCGCTCGTGCTCTCGGAAGGACGCGCGCGCCATCACGAGTTGAGCGAGGCGCTCACCGAATTGCAGCGCCGCTACACCGCACCGTTGATGCGCGTATTGGCGCAAGGCCAGGAAAGCGGCCAGATTCGCTCGGACATGCCGCTGCGTCTGCTGCGCTCCATGGTGTTCGGCCCCATGGAACACGTGTTGTGGGACGCAACGCTCGCCAACCGTCATACCGACATCGAGGCAACCGCCGACCAATTGATCGAAGTACTGTGGGCCGCGTTGACGCCTCAGAACCCCGCAGTCCATGCGTTGCAGCAGTTTCGCGCGGAAGTCGCCGAGGCCAGCCGGCGCTTCGAAGACGCTACGCGTGAAGCGTCCACCCACGCCGCTCACCCGGCTCGCGGCGAATAGGTGCGGATCGGCACCACCGGGTGTCGTCGCTATGCTTTTTCGTAGGCTCTGCCCGGCGCGGCAAAAAAGGCTAATCTACGCGTCTACCGTCAGCTCCGGCGCAGCCCGAAGGAGAACGTCAGGTGGCCGATTCCAAGCCCGCGAAAGCCGCAACATCATCGAGGAACACGACAAGCGCCCGCTCCGCAAAAGCCGGCAAGATCAGAATCGGCATAGGCGGCTGGACTTACGCGCCGTGGCGCGGCCCGTTCTATCCGGAAGATCTCACGCAAAGCCGCGAACTCGAATACGCGAGCCGGCACCTCAGTTCGATCGAAATCAACGGCACGTTCTACGGTTTGCAAAAACCGGCGAGCTATGAAAAGTGGTATCAGGAAACGCCGGAGAATTTCGTCTTCTCGCTGAAGGCGCCGCGTTACGCGACCAATCGAAAAGTGTTGGCGGACGCCGGCGAGACCATTGAGCGTTTTTTCGCGAGCGGCGTGCTGTTGCTCAAGCAGAAGCTCGGGCCTATCAACTGGCAGTTCGCGCCGACCAAGAAATTCGACAGCGAAGATTTCGAGGCCTTTCTGAAGCTGCTGCCGGCGAGCATCGAAGGGGTGAAACTCCGCCACGCCATTGAAGTCCGTCACGAAAGCTTCAGGACGCCTGAGTTCATCGCGCTGGCACGCAAATACAAGGTCGCCGTGGTGCTGGCCGGGGACAGCGAGTACCCGCAAATCGCCGACATCACCGCGCCGTTCGTCTACGCGCGCATCATGGGCACCACCGACAAACAGGCCAAGGGCTATTCAACCAAAGCGCTCGACGCATGGGCCGAGCGAGCGCGCCAACTGGCGGCGGGCACGACGCCCGGCGATCTGGAGACCTGCGGCGAGGCTCCCGCGAAAGCCGCCGCGCGCGACGTTTATCTCTATGTGATCAGCGGCTTCAAGGAACGCAATCCGGCTGCGGCGATGGCGCTAATCGAGCGGCTTTAAGCGGCGCCCAGCACCCTCGCACGGCGCCGTTTCTCGGCAGCGGCACGCGAATGTCATAATCCCGGCAGCGCATCACACGCAACCCCATTCATATTCAAGGCCGCGAGGCCAGCTCACATCGACAAGTCCGGGAGAATACCTTGAGCGCCATCGACAATCCTTTGCACGATCAGGAAGTCGGCTCGGCCGACGCCACCCAGGACACCACGCGCATCGACGACGTGCGCATCGGCGCCGTCCGCCCGCTGATTTCCCCTGCTCTCTTGCAGGACGAACTGCCCGTGCCGCCCGCGGTGCAATTGCTCGTCGAACAAACCCGCGTGGAAATCGCGGACATTCTGCACGAGCGCGACGACCGCCTCGTGATGATCGTCGGGCCCTGCTCGATTCACGACCACGACCAGGCCATCGACTACGCGCACAAACTGAAAGCCGCCGCGGATGCGTACAAAGACGACCTGCTGATCATCATGCGCGTGTACTTCGAAAAGCCGCGCACCACGGTCGGCTGGAAAGGCTATATCAACGATCCGCGTCTGGACGGCAGCTTCCGCATTAACGAGGGCCTGCGTCTCGCGCGGCAATTGCTGCTCGACATCAACGGTCTCGGCTTGCCCACCGCCACCGAATTTCTCGACCTGCTGAGCCCGCAGTACATTGCGGACCTGATCGCGTGGGGCGCAATCGGTGCGCGCACAACGGAAAGCCAAAGTCACCGGCAGCTGGCTTCCGGCCTCAGCTGCCCCATCGGTTTCAAGAACGGCACCGACGGCGGCGTGCAGATCGCCGCTGATGCAATCGTCGCCGCACGCGCGAGCCATGCATTCATGGGCATGACGAAAATGGGCATGGCGGCGATCTTCGAAACGCGCGGCAACGACGACGCCCATGTGATTCTGCGCGGCGGCAAGAAAGGGCCGAACTACGACAGCGCTTCCGTGGCCGCAACCTGTGCGGCGCTCAAATCAGCGGGCTTGCGCGAACAGGTGATGATCGACTGCTCGCACGCGAATTCCGGCAAATCGCATTTGCGTCAGCTGGATGTGGTTCAGGATCTCGCGCAGCAATTGTCAGCGCAGGAGCGCCGCATTATCGGCGTGATGCTTGAAAGTCATCTGGAAGAAGGCCGTCAGGATCTGAAGGCCGGAGAGCCGCTGCGTTACGGCGTATCCATTACGGATGCCTGCGTCAGCTGGGCGCAAACCGAACCGGTGCTGGAAACCCTCGCCGAGGCGACCCGCAAGCGCCGCGCGGGCTGATGCCACAAGCCGCGTGAGTGCGGCAAGCCGGCTCGAGACAAGCCGGCGCACACGCGCCGCGCCATCCGCCGATGGATTCGTCTGATCGGGGCTGGGCAGCGCGTGATTCTTCGCACCCGAGGCGTCGCTCGCAGTGCCCTGACAGCACGATGCGGGGGCAGTGCGGACGCTCCGGCGCGAAGCGCGTTGCATTACGACGCGTTGACCGCTTCCTTGAACGCTTTACCTGCGGTGAACTTCACCGTCTTGGCCGCGGCGATCTGGATCTCGGCGCCCGTCGACGGATTGCGGCCCACGCGTGCTGCACGCGCGCCGGTCGAGAAAGAACCGAAACCGACCAGTTGCACCGTATCGCCACCGACCACGGCTTTGGTCACCGCTTCAACGATAGCGTCGATGGTTTGGCCAGTGGCCGCTTTGCTTTCGCCCGTCGCTGCGGCGACTGCATCAATCAGTTCCTGTTTGTTCATAGCACTTCCCGTATGGTAATCATGGAACCGGCGCTACATCTGTCGCGCCGGGACCGACACACTAACGCATCCGCGCGCTTTCGCGCAAACCCTGCGTGTAAGCCTTGTTTCACCCGTCCACGGGCGATTTGACGATTTTCGCGGGCAAAGTGCCATAAGAATCGCGCGCTTACGTGTTTCTCCGGCTTGACCGGCACGAGCCTTGAATCACAATCCGTTGCAATTTCAGGGCTTTAGCGAGCGTTAAAGCGCGCGCACAGCGCTTTTTGACCGTGTTGGCGCGCCGCGCGCAAGCGTCGGCACTCGCCTTGCAAGGCGCCGTGCAAGCCGGCAATCGGGAGAAAGAAAAAATGAAATTTCGCCATATTGCAACAGGTGTCCTGCTCGGCACGCTCTTTGGCACGAGCGTTTTTGCCGATGAAAACGGCTGCGCGACGCTCGCGCGCGCGGGCACGGCAAGCCCACCGCAGCCGTTCCAGGTGCGCGACGGTGAGGCGGTGGACCTCATAAGCAGGGCAAAAACGGTGCACGGCAAGTTGCTCGTGTTCGGCGAAAATGGCGTATTTCGCGCTTACTGGCAGCCGGAGGACAGCGCCGAACAGTATGTTCTGGCGAATGCCGGCGAGAATGCCGTGCGCCTCGTTTCCACTCCCCCGCAAGGCAGCCCGGCCACGCACGGCGAACCGGGAACGACGCTCGGCCCGTTGCGCGTGCTGTCCTGCCCGACGCTTTGAGCGCCATCACGGGTCAAATTTACTGAAATGATGCGGTATAACACGGTGCCGTGCGCACACGCACGTCGTTATTACCGATGCCGACACCCAGCACCGGGTCTAGCGCGCTCAAGGTCCGACCGGCCCTGCCGATATATCTAGCTGCGTATGCGGCGCAAACGTTAAAGGACAGGAATGGTTGCAATAGCCAGATTGAGGGAAGCGTTGTCTGTTGCCGAAGGAGACCCCGAACTCGTGCGTTCGCAGGTCCAGGCGTTCGGCCGCCAGATTCCGCTCCTTTACTTCATCCTGATCGTCAATACGATGGCCGTCACGGTCACGCATCTGCGCAGTGCACCGGCGTGGATGACAATGTACGTTCCGGGCGTGCTATGCGCGCTGTGTATCGTGCGATGCGTGCGCTGGTGGCGCGGCCGCAATCGCGTGCTCACTCATGACAAAGCCGTACCGGAGCTGCGCAAACTCATCTGGATGGCCGGCATTTTCGGCATTGCGTTCACCGCCTGGTCGCTCATGCTGCTGCCCTACGGCACGCCCTACGAACAGGCACAGGTGGCGTTTTATATGGCGACGACCGTGGTGGGCTGCGTGTTCTGCCTGATGCACCTGCGCGTAGCCGCGTTGCTGTTGCTCTCCATTGTCATCCTGAGCTTTGCGACGTTTCTCGTCTTCACAGGGTCTCCGGTTTTCATCGCAATGGCCGTCGACATGTCGCTTGTCGGACTCGCCCTCGCGTTTATCATCGAACTGTATTACCGGTCGTTTGCCGGCGTCGTGCACACGCAGCGCGATTTGCAGGCGAGTCAGGAGAAAACCCAAAGGCTCAGCGACGAGAACTTTCGCCTCGCCAGCATCGACAGTCTGACCGATCTGCCTAACCGCCGCAGTTTCTTCGCCTCGCTGCGGGCGCTGTCCGAGCAGGCACTCGCGACGGACGGGGCCTTCAACGTGGGACTCATCGATCTGGACGGCTTCAAGCAGGTCAACGACATTTACGGCCACGCAAGCGGCGACCTCGTGCTGCAGGAAGTGGGCGCGCGGCTCCTTGCGCTCGCGGAGCCCGGCATTTTCTTTGCGCGGCTCGGCGGCGACGAGTTCGGCGTGCTCGCGCAAGACCGCCAATCGAAAGATGCGCTGCTGGAATTAGGTCAGCGCATTTGCGACTCACTGAGCCAGCCGTATCGCGTTGGGGGCAATATTGCGGAACTGTCGGGCACGATCGGCTGGGCCGCATTTCCGGACGCAGGCAAGACGGTCACGCAGGTGTTCGAGCGCGCCGATGCCGCGATGTACGTGGGCAAGGAAAGCCGCCGCGGCACCGCCGTGATTTTCTCGACCGAACACGAAACGCGCATTCGACGCTCGAGCCTCGTCACGCAGGAACTGCGTCATGCCGATCTGGAGTCCGAACTGTTTCTCGAGTTTCAGCCGATCTCCGATGTCGTGACGCGACGCACGATCGGGCTCGAAGCACTTGGCCGATGGCACAATCCGCGGCTCGGCGCAGTCAAGCCGGAGGAGTTCATCCGCATTGCCGAGCGCACCGAACTCATTTTGCGCATCACCGAAGTGCTGCTGCACAAGGCGCTCGCGGAAGTGCCGCACTGGCCGTCCGAGCTTTATCTGTCGTTCAATCTTTCAGCCATCGATATTTCGACGTCGGCACGTGCGCGCCGGCTGATCGACATTGTCGCGGCGAGCGGCGTGCCGCCGCATCGCGTGTCGTTCGAAATCACGGAGACGGCGCTCACGCGAGATTTCGAACAGGCCCGCTCCGCCCTCACGATGATCAAGGCGGCAGGCTGCCGCGTTTCGCTCGACGACTTCGGCACCGGTTATTCCAGCCTCAGCTACGTGCACCGCCTGCCGTTCGATTCGATCAAGATCGACCGCAGTTTCATGACTGACGTGGATTCCAATAGCGCGTCGAAGAAGATCGTCAAATCGGTGCTGGATCTGTGCAAGAACCTCGGGCTGGAATGCGTCGTGGAGGGGCTCGAAACGTCGTCGCAAGCGGAGGTCGTCAAGGCATTGGGCGCCCGCGCGGTGCAGGGCTATCTGTTCAGCCCGCCCATGCGTTCGGGCGCCATCTCCAGCTATCTGCAATCGGCGCGCGAACAAAGTCAGGCGAACGACGCCCCGCACTGATCGCGATGCCGCGAGCCGGCTAACGCGGTGCAGCGTCGTATTCGAGCTTCGGATACCAGTCGCGCCCGCGGCCGCCCGGCGTCATATCGAGCACGGTCCACAAAGGCATGACGTCCGGCGCGCCGCGCGGATCCTGCCCCGGGTCGGCGGTCCACGGGCCCATTTCCTGGGCCCAGAAGTGCCGCACCGTGCCGCCGGACCGCGTGAACACGTTGAACGCCGGGACGTCGTCTCCGTCGGGATCTTCACCCGCATAGTCGCGGTTGAACGTGTTCCCCGCCGACGAATAGAGCCGCAGATACCGCCAGCCGCGCTGCTTCGCGAAAGCGGCGAGCTTCTGAACAGGCGAGCGGCCGATGACCGCAAAGGCGACGCGCTGCAGAATGTCGGGCATTTCGCCGTCGTAAGCGCTCAGCAGCGAAGTGCACATCGGGCAAGGGCGCTCGCGCCTCGGACCGAACATCCAGTTATAGGTCACGAGCGTGTCGTGATGGCCGAACAGTTCACTGAGCGTGACCGGTCCCGCCTCGCCTTCGAAGCGGTAGTTCTCCGGCACCACGCCGCCCGGCGGCAGCGCGCGGCGCTGCGCGGCGACGCGCTCGATATGGCGGCGCAATTCTATTTCTTCAGCAAGCAGGTCGTTGCGTGCCCGGCGATATTCGGCGCTTTCGCCGGGGAAACGGCAAGGCGAGTCCGCCAGTTCGCGGGCCGGCCTGAGCTTGGGTGCGGCTTCGTTCGGTTGAGTCATCTGCCATCTCCTGTCGAGAAGAAAAACAAGCAGGCGGCCCGCGGTGTGCGCAAAGCCGCCCTATGCACACGACGATCCACTGTGCAGCGAATCGACATCCCGCGCGAAGAATTTTTCACAGGGCGCTGAAGGCGGGCCTTTGCGCACTGCAATGGAAACCGCCTGAAAATGATCCGCACGTCGCGGTATGCTGTCGCCAAACCGCACGCACGCGGCCTCGCTCGCGTGCCGCCGTCATATGAGGATGCATCATGCCGCTCCGTCTGCCGCCCTTGCCCGCGCTTCGTTTCTTTGAAGCGGCGGGCCGGCATCAAAGTTTCAAGCTCGCCGCCGCCGAGTTGAACGTCACGCCCAGTGCCGTGAGTCACGGCATTGTCGGTCTCGAGGAGGCGCTCGGGGTCGAACTCTTCGTGCGCGAGCCGCGCGGCATTTCGCTGACGGCAACGGGCGCCGACTATCTGTCGTATGTTTCCGAGGCGTTCTCGCTGATCGCGATCGGCACGCAGCGTCTGCCGAATCATCGCGCGAACCGCCCGATTGCGCTGAGTTGCGCGCCGACGTTCGCGTCGCGCTGGTTGCTGCCGCGCTTGCCGCTTTTCAGGGCGCGTTGGCCAAAAGTGAATGTGACGGTCGACACGTCGCATCGTCAGGTCGGTTTTCCCGTCGACGGATTCGATTTCGCCATCCGCCTGAGCCGCGCGCCGGTTGCGGGCTCCGCGTGGACGCGTCTCTTTGGAGAACAGCTCGTACCCGTATGCAGTCCCGGCTATCTGGAGTCGCTGCGCGATGTGCAGGGCACGCCGTTGTTAAGCAATGCGACGCTGATTCATGTGAATGCCGCGAGCGAAGACTGGCAGACCTGGCTCGAAGCCACCGGCGCGGAGCACGTGGATCCGGACGCCGGCCTGCGGGTCGACACGATCCAGCTCGCATTCGAAGCCGCAAGCATGGGACTTGGCGTTGCACTCGGCCGCAGGCCGCTGGTGAATCGCGACCTCGAAAGCGGCGCGCTCGTGCAAGCCGCTTTCAACACGGTCAACTCGGCCACCGCCTATTGGCTCGTCAGCGCGGAGAACGCCGACCGTCGGCCCGAACTGCTTGATTTCCGGCAATGGATACTGGCCGAGGCGGCGCAGTTCTCGTGCGACACGAGCGTCGATGCGGCCGCGGCACAATAAGCGCCGGCGGTAACCGCACGCAGGTGAGCCCCGCTCACCTGTCGTCAAAAACTTTTCTTTTGCTGCTTCGGGTTCTCGCTGCGACCATGGCGTCAAAGGAGATCAGAGCCATGTCGACCGCCAGCAGCAAGCGCTTCGCGCCCGCCTTCAATCACACCACACTCGTCATTCTCGCGGCCGCGCTCATCCTCAGCGCGGCAATGGGAATCCGGCAAACGTTCGGGCTTTTTATCGGCCCGTTTTCATTCGATCGCGGCTTGCCCGTCACGCTCATCGCGTTCGCCATTGCGCTGCACAATCTCGTGTGGGGCTTCGCGCAACCTTTCGCGGGCGCGGCGGCGGACCGTTACGGTTCAGCCCCGGTGGTCGCCTTCGGCGCCACCACGTTCGCGGCGGGCCTCACGCTTTCGGCCGTGGCGCCGAGCGGCCCGTTGCTGATCGTCGGCATGGGCTTGCTGGTCGGCATCGGCGTCAGTTGCACCACGTTCGGCGTCGTGCTGCCCGCGGTCGGCCGCGTGGCGTCGCCGGAAAAACGCAGTATGGCGATGGGTCTTGTCAGCGCCGGCGGCTCTGCCGGACAGGTGTTGATGGTCCCGCTCGTGCAAGGCATCCGGCTCAATGCGGGTGTTGCCACCTCGCTCTTCGTGCTGGCCTTCCTGATGCTGATGGTGGCCCCGCTCGGCATGATCCTGGACCGGCGCGCACACACCGGAGCGCCTCGGCAGGAAGCACTCGCCGCACCGTTACGCGAAGTGCTCGCACAAGCCGCGCGACATCGCGGTTACCGGTTGCTCACAATCGGCTTTTTTACCTGCGGGTTTCAACTTGCGTTCATCGCCACGCACTTGCCCGGTTATCTGTCGCTTTGCCATATGCCCCTCGGGCTCGGTGCAACGGCGCTCGCGTTGATCGGCCTGTTCAACATGATCGGAAGCTGGGCGTGCGGCTGGTTGGGTGGCCGGTTCCGGCAGCATTACGTGCTCGGCTGGCTGTATCTGATTCGCAGCGTGACGATCGGCGCATTCTTCGTACTGCCGAAAAGTGCCATGACGGTCGTGCTGTTTGCAGCCGTGATGGGTCTCACGTGGCTCGGCACCGTTCCCCTGACGAGCGGGCTCGTGGCGAAAGTTTTCGGCACGCGGCATCTGGGCAGCCTGTTCGGCGTTTGCTTCCTGAGTCATCAGATCGGCTCGTTTCTCGGCGCATGGCTGGGCGGCGTGGTCTTCGACATGACCGGCTCGTATTCGCTGCTGTGGCAGGCCACAGTGGCGAGCGGACTTGTCGCGGCGCTATTGCATTTTCCGATCGACGACACCGCGCTGCATACGCCCGCATTGCAGTCAGAACCTGCGGGCGCATGAACGGCGGCCAGAAAAATACGCCTATTTCTGCGAGGCATCCGGCGCGGGTTTCGGCACGCGGCCCATCAAATAGAACTCGTCGTTGGGCCGCATGGAAATCACATTGGCCATGCGATTCGACAAGCCGAAAAATGCGGTGATTGCCGCGATGTCCCAGATGTCCTCGTCAGAGAAGCCATGTTCGCGCAAGGCCTGGAAATCGGCTTCCTCCACGCTGCCCGATTCCCGGCATACCTTCAGTGCGAAGTCGAGCATGGCCTTCCGCCGCGCGGTGATGTCGGCCTTGCGATGATTGACCGCCACCTGATCGGCCAGCAGCGGCGCCTTTTCGTAGATGCGCAAGATCGCGCCGTGCGCCACCACGCAATAGAGGCACTGGTTCACGGCGCTCGTGGCCACCACGATCATTTCACGTTCGCCTTTTGTGAGCCCGCCCTCTTTGAGCATCAACGCGTCATGGTAGGCAAAGAACGCGCGAAACTCGTCGGGCCGATGCGCGAGTGTCAGAAACACATTCGGCACGAAGCCGGCCTTCTGCTGCACTTCGAGAATCCGCGCGCTGATGTCGTCGGGCCATTCGCTCGGGTCGGGCACCGGGTAGCGGCTGATCGGCTGAAGCGTTGCCATGCTGTGTCTCCGTGATAGCGCGATAGGTGATGACGATTGTAGCGCTCGCGCGGATGGGCCGCACCGCGCGCATCTCCTTGGTCCACGGGTGTTCGCACGCTTCCCGAACGCGCGGCAATCGGGTATTTTTCACCGATTCTTCCTCGATGAGCGTGCGGATTCATGGACCGTCTCGAAGCAATGTCGATTCTCGTCGCCGCGGCGGAAAGCGGCAGTTTCTCCGCCGCGAGCCGCAAGCTGCACATGCCGCTGCCCACCGTCAGCCGCAAAGTCGCGGAACTCGAGGCGCATCTGAATGCGCGTCTTCTTGTGCGCTCCACACGCAAGCTCACGCTGACAGACGCGGGCGCTGCGTACCTCGCGGCCTGCAAGCAGATTCTCGAGCAGGTCAGCGAAGCCGAAAGCGCCGCGGCAGGCGAGTACAGCACGCCGCGCGGCGAACTGGTGGCGACCGCGCCTGTCGTCTTCGGGCGGCTGCATGTGCTGCCCATCGTCAGTGATTTTCTCGCGGCTTTTCCGGAGATTACTGTGCGGCTCGTGCTGGCCGACCGCAATCTGCATCTGCTTGACGAGCATATCGACGTTGCGCTGCGCATCGGCAAGCTGCCCGACAGCAGCATGGTCGCGATCGAGGTGGGCACGGTCGGCCGCGTCGTGTGCGCGAGTCCGCATTACCTTTCTCAAGCCGGCGAGCCGAAAACGCCTGCCGATCTCGCGCGCTTTTCATGCATTGTTTCGGACGCACTGCCTTCTGGATTCCTATGGAATTTCGCGTCCGCTCACAGCCCACAGCAGACGGTGCCGGTTCATGCGCGACTGTCGGTGAACACGGTGGAGGCGGCGATCGATGCCGCCATCGCCGGTGTCGGCCTCACCAACGTGCTGTCGTATCAGGCAGCCGGAGCCGTCAGCGAAGGAAAACTCAAACGGGTGCTGCGCGACTTCGAACCCGAGCCCGTGCCTGTCAGCGTCATGCATGCAGGTCAGGGAAAATTGCCGCTGAAAACCCGCAGTTTTATCGATTTCACCGTGCCGCGTTTGCGCGCCGCACTGGCTCGCGACAAGGACATGCTGCGCAGTCAGGACCCGACGCGCGGCAAGCGCAAACGGGCCTCGCCGGGCCGATAATGCCCTGCGGAAGGTCCGGCAAACCCCGCACCTATCGACTAGACTTTTCGCTACACGCCTGAACCACGACCCTTCCCGCACCCGCCAACGGAGCCGCCATGTCGAACGTCCTGCACGATGCAGAACCCACCGTCGTCAGGGTTCGTCCCGGGAACGCGATGGCGACGAGCCAGCGTCTGCCCTATTTCGTGGGCATTTCGGCCGGCACTGCGCGAGCCACGGGTTTGTCGATGTACCTGGTCGTCGTGCCGCCGGGTGCTCACGCAGAGCCGCACTATCATGCCGACTTTGAAACGGCGATTTATCAGCTCGAAGGCCGGGTCGAGACGCGCTATGGTCCCGGCTTGCGCGAGTCCGTGATTACCGAGGCCGGCGATTTTCTGTTCATTCCGCCGGGCGTGCCGCATCAGCCGTTCAATCTCGACGAGCGTGTTGCCGCGCGAGCCATCGTGGTGCGCAATCAGCCGGACGAACACGAACGCGTCGTGCCCTACGATCCTGCCGCCGACCCGCGCTAGTTTTTTAGCGGTACCCCGCTCGCCCTACCGCATACACAACACGGCCGCGCCGTTGACTCTGCCGTCGCGCAGGTCGTTTAGCGCGCGGTTTGCATCCGCGAGTGCATAGGGCGTGGTCTCGATGTCGAGCGGCACATCCGCCGCAAGTTGCATGAAAGCGTGACCATCCGCGCGCGTGAGGTTGGCAACCGAACACACGCGCCGCTCGCCCCACAGCAGCGCGTACGGGAACGACGGAATATCGCTCATATGGATGCCGCCGCACACCACCACGCCGCCCTTCGCCACCGCCTTCAACGCTGCGGGCACGAGCGGCCCGGCAGGCGCGAAAATCAGCGCTGCGTCGAGTTGCTCCGGGGGCGTCTCGTCGCTGCCGCCGGCCCACTGCACGCCGAGCCGCAACGCGAACTGCTGCGCGGCGGTGTCGCCGGGGCGCGTCAGGGCGAACACCGTGCGCTCCTGGTGCAGCGCCACTTGCGCGACGATATGCGCGGCCGCGCCGAACCCGTAGATGCCGATTGCGCGCGCATCACCCGCCATGCTCAGCGTGCGGTAGCCGATCAGGCCCGCGCACAGAAGCGGGGCGGCTTCCACATCGGCATAGCGCTCGGGCAGGTGCAGGCAGTAGCGGCTATCGGCGACGGTGCGTTCCGCGTAACCGCCGTCGATCGTGTAACCCGTGAAGCCGGGTTCGTCGCATAGATTCTCGCGGCCCCTCGCGCAATAGCGGCAGTGGCCGCAGGTAGAGCCTGTCCACGGCACGCCGACGCGATCGCCTGCCGCGAAGCCCGTGACGCCGTCGCCCAGCGCCGCCACGGTCCCGACGATTTCATGTCCGGGAATGAGGGGCTCTTTCGGATGCGCGAGTTCTCCGTCGATCACGTGCAAGTCGGTGCGGCACACGCCGCATGCGTGAACGTCGATCAGCAACTGACCCGCGGCCGGCCGCGGCTCGGGCATCTGCCTTTCACGCAGCACCGGAGCGGTCCCGTCGAACACCATTGCGCGCATGTCATTCCCCTCTTGCATGGCGGATGGCGCGGCGTCGAACCCCTGTGCTTGCGGATTGCCGCGCGCGACGCACGGCGCGTCACGCGAGGCAGGGCCCGCTTTGCCGGCTTACTGGCTCGCGCCGGACGCGGCCGTTGCCGGCGGGGCCATGCTGTTGCTCGTCGCAGCCGGCCCGCTCATGCCCGCGGTTCCCGCCGTATCGTTCGAGCCGGAACGTTTGCAGCCCAAAGTGCCACCTGCCAGCGCCGCGATCAATACGGCGACCATCGCCTTCCTCAATACGGGTTCCATCATAATCTCCTCATCGCTGGTGAGCATCGAATGTCACGCTTTTCGCCCTTGGCGAGGCGCGGCTGCTTCGACAAATCGTGCGCACATCGGCCACTTGCCGGAAAAGCGCCTGAAAATAGACGCATCGCCCGCATGCCGACACGGCACGGCTTCGCAATACGCGACCGTCTTCTGTCCCTGTACAACTTGCAATGCCATGTAAAAAGCGCAATCTGTAGGCTGTAGGCGCCCAGGCTGGTATTGCTTCGGTAGCGCAAGGTCGCCAGTACAACCTCGTGCGGATGGTTCAATGCTTGCGAGTTCGCATGGCAAGGTAAAGACGACAACGCATACGGTTAACGCATGCATGACTTGCGCCCGTTTTGAGCCCGCCTCGCATGGAGACGAACGTCCGCACATGCAACCTGCGAGGTGATCCTCCGTGCAGATGGGTAAAGTTCACACAGAGCCGCCGGTGACGCGGCGTCACGCAAGCGTTCTCGCGCGGCTCCCGCGCTGGATTCCGGCGCTCACGTGGATGCGCGAGTATCGGCTCGCCTGCCTGCCGCACGACGCTGCCGCGGGCGTCACGCTGAGCGCGGTGCTGGTGCCGGCGGGGATGGCGTATGCGGAGGCTGCGGGCATGTCTTCTGTGGCGGGCCTGTATGCGTCGCTTGCGGCGCTCGTCGCCTACGCCGTGTTCGGCTCGAGCCGCATCCTCGTGGTAGGACCGGATTCCGCGCTGGTCGCGCTGATTCTCGCGGCCGCGATACCGCTCGCACCGCACGGCGGCCCGCAGGCGGTCATGCTGGCGGGCGCTCTTGCGCTGCTCTCTGGCCTGCTGTGCATAGCCGTGGGCCTCCTCAGACTCGGCTATATCGCCGATCTCCTTTCCACGCCGATACGCCACGGCTATCTCAACGGCATCATGCTGACCATCATAATTAGTCAGTTACCCAAAATATTGGGGCTTCCGGTGAAGGGTGAATCGTTCCTCGCGCGGGTCCACGAACTGGCGCGCGGCGTACTGGCGGGACAGATCAACGGCGCGGCGCTCGCCATCGGCGCGGGCTCACTTGTCGTGATTCTGGCCTGTCGGCGCTGGGCGCCCAGACTGCCTGGCGTTCTTATCGCGGTCGTGGCGGCCACGCTGGCCGCATCGTGGGCCGATCTGGCGGTACGTACGGGCATTGCCGTCGTCGGTAGCGTGCCGCGCGGTCTACCGGCGCCTGAATTTCCACTGCTCGCATTGGGCGAGTGGCTCGCGCTCGGCACGACCGCGTTGGCGATTTCACTCGTCACACTGACCGACGTGAGCCTGTTGTCGCAAACGTATGGACTGCGCGGCGGGCAACACGTCGACCGCAATCAGGAATGCTTCGCAATCGGCGTCGCGAATGTGGCTGCCGCGCTGTTTCAGGGCTTTCCCGTCAGCGCAAGCGGCTCGCGCACGCCGGTCGCGGAGGCCGCCGGAGCGAAGACGCAACTCACCGGATTGGTGGCCGCCGCAGTCGTCGCCGGCCTTTTGCTGTTCGCGCCGCAGGCGCTGCGCAATACGCCGCAGGCCGCGCTCGCGGCTGTCGTCATCGCCGCTTCGCTGAGCCTGCTCGAAACGCGCGGCGTGCTGCGGCTATATCGCCTGCGGCGCGGCGAGCTCGTGCAGGCAGTCGTCTGTTTCCTCGGCGTCGTGCTGTCCGGCGTCGTGACAGGCGTGGGGATCGCGCTGGCGCTCGCCGTGCTGATGTTTCTGTGGCGCGCGTGGCGGCCGTATGCGGCGGTGCTGGGGCGCGTCGACGGGGTGAAGGGATACCACGATATCGCGCGGCATCCCGATGCGCGGCGCGTGCCGGGGCTCGTACTCCTGCGCTGGGACGCGCCGCTCTTTTTCGCCAACGCGCAGATTTTCCGCGAACGTGTGCAACAGGCGATCGACGCTGCACCTGCGCCCACACGCCGCATCGTGATTGCCGCCGAACCAGTGACCGACATCGACATCACCGCTGCGGACATGCTGGCCGAACTCGTCGAACAGCTCGAGGCGATGCACATCGAGCTCTGCTTTGCGGAATTGAAGGGGCCGGTCAAGGACAGCCTCAAACGCTACGGCATTTTCGAGCGGCTCGGGGAACGGTGTTTCATGCCGACCGTGGGTGCCGCGGTCAGCGATTATGTGCGGGCTTATCGCGTCGAATGGCACGATTGGGAGGACGAAGCGTAAGCGCGCCGGTGCTCATGCATACTCAGGCATAGCGCGCGAGAAACATGTCGGCGGCGGAATCGGCAATGGCCTGCTGTTCGGTCTCGCTGAGCGGCGGCTGGCCCATCGTCACCTGCGGCCAGAACGCAAACGCCTTGACGAGGCCCTGTAACTGAGATGAGGCGAACCCCGGATCCGCAATCCGCAGACGTTTGTCCGCTGCGGCCGCGCGTATCCATACGGTAATGTCTTCTTCGCGTTCGCCGAGGCGCGCGACCATGTCGCGCGCGCGTTCCGGCGAATGAATGCCCGCGGCGATCGCCACGCGCGCAAGCGCGAGGAACGATTCGTCGTTGAGAAGCCGCAACTTGCGCATCAAGAGTTCGACCAGTTGCTCGCGCAACGGTACCGTCGCCCGATAGGCAAAGGCGTCGCCGGCATGGCTCGCGTCCCACAACTGCCGCAGGATTTCGGCGAACAGCGCTTCCTTGCTCGGGAAATGGTTATAGACCGTGCGCTTCGAGACGTTCGCGCGCGCGGCGATGCGGTCCATGCTGGTGCCGTCGAAGCCCGCCGCGAGAAATTCGTCGATCGCCGCGGCAATCACGGCGACCCGCTTGCGGTCGGTCAGGCGTTGATGAGTGACGGTGGGGTCCATCCGGAAATTTTACACCGGGCAGTTTACTTTTTGAGATTATAAAGTACACTCCTCAGTCTACTTTCGACTTCGGGGCGGCGTACATGACATCGTTTCTCGACTCCATCAGCCGTGCCTTGGGGGTTCACGCCGCGAGGCGCGGGCGCGCGCTGTCCGGCCTCTCGGCCCAGCACGACGGCGAGCGCTTTCGCAACGTCAAGCCGCGTCCCGTCGAAGGATTCGGCAAGACGTTACGCATTGCGTGGAATGTGCTGTTGAACAAGCCCTCGGGCACAGTGCCGCAAGGCGCCCTACCCATCGACGCATTGACGCGCGACGATCTTCACGCGGCGCCCGACCGCAGCCTTTACCGGCTCGGACATTCGACCCTGTTGCTCAAGTTGCGCGGCCGGTTCTGGCTGACCGATCCGGTGTTCGCGGAACGCGCTTCGCCGTTCCGTCGCGTCGGTCCGAGGCGTTTTCATGCGCCGCCTATCGCGCTCGCCGATCTGCCGCCGCTTGCCGGCGTGCTTCTTTCGCATGATCACTACGATCACCTCGACCGCGAAACCGTGCTCGCGCTCGCCGCCACGACCGAGCGCTTCGTCACGCCGCTCGGCGTCGGCGACCGGCTGATCGAATGGGGTATCGACGCGAACAAGGTGCGTCAGCTCGACTGGTGGCAAAGCGTGGACGTCGGCGGTATTGCATTCACGGCGACGCCCGCGCAGCATTTTTCCGGGCGCAGCCTCTTTGACGGCAATAGCACGCTGTGGGCCTCGTGGGTCATCGTCGACGACGACCTGCGCGTGTTCTTCAGCGGCGACACCGGCTACTTCGACGGCTTCAGGACGATCGGCGAGCGCTTCGGGCCGTTCGACGTGGCACTCGTGGAAACCGGCGCGTACGACGCACAGTGGCCCTATGTCCACATGCAGCCTGAAGACACCGTGCAGGCCCATGTCGATCTGCGCGGCCGCTGGCTCGTGCCGATTCACAACGGCACATTCGATCTCGCCATGCACCGGTGGTATGAGCCGTTCGAGCGCGTACTCGGACTCGCCGCGGCGCGCGGCGTCGCGCTTTCGACACCGCGCATGGGCGAGCGGCTCGATCTCGCGGCCCCGCATCGCGGCGAGCGTTGGTGGCGCCATGTGATGGATGTAGTAGAGGCACCGGAAGTATCGCGCGGCCTCTTAGCACGGCTCTTCACGTGCAGCAGCGCGGCGCGGGCCAATTCGAGGGGCAATGCGTGAGGCGGGGCGCTCTGTTGCTTTCCGCTTTCAGTACTGGACGCACGGATGACTTGTCTTCCGGCATGACAATCACCTCGTTGACGCCATTCGCAGCAAGTAAGAAAACAAAAGACAAACAAGCCTGAGAACTCGGCTTTAACGCTTGCGCCGCATGTTTGCGGCAGGGTTAAATAGCCCCGCGTCATCGCGATTTATTCTCTGCGAGAGCGCATTTCTCTCTTTCAAAAAAGGCAACCGGAAGCCCACTCTAACCAGTGGGCTTTTGGCTTTGGCCTGACGACTGCAAGCTTTAAATCCTTACCAGATTACAGAGGCAAAGTTCAATAAAGCACGCGACAAACCGAACGACCGCACGCATAGAATCGTCCCTGGCGAACCACTCATAACAGACAGAAGGAGACGAAGATGAAGCACACACGGGTATTCGGTTTGGCCGCTGCACTGTTCACGGGTACTGCCGCTCACGCGCAAAGCGCCGGCGATTTCGTGCTGAACGCGGGGTGGTTCCATCTCGCGCCCCAAGACTCGAGCAAACCGCTGACGGTCAATGCGTTGGGCACGAGCGTCACGAAAACCGGCACAGGCGCAACAGTCGACGATTCGGACACGTTCGGTCTCACGGCGACCTATTTCTTCACCGATCATATTGCGACCACCGTCGTGTTCGGCATTCCGCCGAAGTTCAATCTGACCGGTACCGGTTCGCTGGCGGCACTCGGGCAGATCGGGTCCGCATACGAATGGAGCCCGACACTGCTGATGAAGTACTACTTCAATGATCCGCAGAGCCGGTTCCGTCCTTATCTCGGCGCTGGGGCAGCGTACGTCTGGTATAGCGGCGTGAAATTGAGTCCGGCCGTGTCGAGCGGCAGCTTTCTTTATTCATCCACATATGGCACCGCACTGGAGGGCACGACAACCGCCAGGCTCGGCAGCTCATTCGCACCCGTGGTCAATGCGGGCTTCTCGTATAACGTCGACAAGCACTGGTCGGTCGACCTGTCGCTCTCGTATATGTGGCTCTCCACGCGGGCGACGCTGACCACGAAGTCCTCGGTCGGCACGGTCACGAGCACGACCAGACTTAAGCTGGATCCGATCGTGTCGTTTGTCTCCGTCGGCTATCGCTTCTGAAGCCGCCCGTATAGCGGACGCTCAATCGGTGACGACCACCGTCACCGCTTTTGCATGCATCATTTCGAAAGTACTGAGCCGCCCGGCGCGAACGTCAAGTACTAGACGCTCGATTAACTCCACTTCGCGCTCGCGCTCCAACTCCGGACTCGTTGCGCACGCAATCTTATCGAGGCACACGCGCCGGCGCGCCAGCAGGAAATTGACGGCGCTCGCGCGCCGCATAAAGAACTGCTCCATCTTCGTGTTGTCGGCGGAAAGACGCATGACTTGGGACGGAGCGCGACCATAGCACGCACATATAAACCGCAGCCACCGCGCAAAGAACCGGAAAGAAACACGTTCCGCTCGCCGTCTCCCGCGAGAGTCTTGCGCGCGCGCCAGCAAAAACGCTAACGGCAGCTTTAGCCGCAATTACGCGCAGTTCGCTTCGGCAAATGCCGATATCGCGACATTCCCGCTGCTGCGGCTAGAATATCGACAGCGCATCCGCAAGCGCACAACGTTCAGAGCTTTGCTATTGCGCGCCGCCAATACGATACTAGTGGCCTGTTCGTATTCCGCTTTCGAGGAACCGCCGATGACCGCCCTGCTCACCCGCGAATTCGCTTCCAGATTCGCCAATCTCGCGCTCGCTCACCTCACGCGCGAATATCCGAACAAACTCACGCACTCGCTCGCCGGCCCGCAAGACGTGCAAAGCCCCCGCGCGTTGCATCCCATCTTTTACGGCAGCTATGACTGGCACTCGTGCGTGCATGGCTACTGGCTGGTTCTTCATCTTATCGAGCGCTTTCCGGATCTGCCGGAAGCCGAACATATCGTCGCTGTGGTCGACGAGCACTTCACGGCTGCGAATGTCGCCGGCGAGCGGGCTTACCTCGACCTGCCGCATAACCTCGGCTTCGAACGGCCGTATGGCTGGGCGTGGTTGCTCACGCTCAGCGCGCAACTGCATGCGTTGAAGCTCTCGCACGGCGCGCGCTGGTCGAAGACCTTTGCGCCGCTTACCGAGGTTTTCGTCGAGCGCTTCGAGACGTTCCTGCCCAAAGCCACTTATCCGTTGCGGGTGGGCACGCATTTCAACATGGCCTTCGCGCTCGCGCTTACGCTCGATTTCGCGCGACAAACCTCGCACGGCTCGCTGGAGGCGTTGATCGTCAGCACTGCAGAGCGCTGGTTTTTGCATGACGTGGGGTGCCAGGCGTGGGAGCCTGCCGGCGACGAATTCCTCTCGCCCTCGCTGATGGAAGCGGAATTGATGCGGCGCGTTTTGCCGCCCGCACAATTCGTCGACTGGTTCGGACGCTTTCTGCCCGATCTGGGCGCGAAAAAGCCCGCTACGCTATTCGAGCCGGTCACCGTTACGGACCGCACCGACGGCAAGATTGCGCACCTGGACGGCCTCAATCTGAGTCGCGCCTGGTGCCAGCGCTCGCTCGCCCGCGCGTTGCCCGCGGGCGACATCCGCCGGGCCGCCCTGCTCGATTCCGCCGAGCGGCATTTGCAAAGTGCGCTGCCTCATGTGGCCGGAGACTACATGGGCGAGCATTGGCTGGGCACCTTCGCGACCCTCGCCCTCGAGGCGTGAAAGACGCGCAGGCCGGCGCGTGCGTCCAGCCTGCAAACGGGACGGTCCCGTTCCGAAGTCACCGTGCGCTGTGCATCACTGCGCCGACAGCTTCTTCGGCTTCGGCGGCGTTTGTACCTTGTTGTACTGGAACTCGGGCGTGGCCTTCAACGCCGCTTTCGTCGCGCCGGCCAGATAAAAGTTGCCCGAACGAATGTCGAGCGCGGCAATCGGCACCGCTACATCATGCGACGCAACGCCGAGAAACCCGCCTGCGGCGACAATCGCTGCGGACAGCGAGCCGTCCGGCGCCACCACGAGATCGCGGATCGAACCGATCTTCTCGTTCTGATCGTTGTACACGGCCTTGCCGAGAATGCTCTTTTTCACGCTCCAGCCGCTCAACAACGCATTCGATTGCTCGACAGTCACGCCAAGAGGTTGCGTGCCCGCGACCTGCGCGTGCGCGCCGAAGCTCGCTGCGGCCACCGCAGCCGCCACCAGAAGTTTGCCCAAAGTCATTTCATATACTCCGCTGTTTTAAAAGACTGACCAGCGCATGATCGCGCCGAAACACACGCTGCGAAACCATCATACCGGCTACGCCGCGCCGCTGCATGCCCGGTGACATGAGCGCCCGCGAGCGCCGGGCGCCGCTGTATGCGCCTGGCGGTAAAATCGCATCAGGCGACGACGCGCCGTTCCCATGGCACAGGTGGTGGGTTTGACAGAGTTCGAGCAGGGTTTCATCTTGACGCGGCATTGGCGGGACACGCCCGCCGGTACCGAAGTCGATTTCTGGCTGGCAACGGACGCCGGGCCCCGTCACATCCGTTTGCGCCATCAAACATCGGTTGCATTCATTCCTGCGGAACAGCGCGAACGCGCCGAAACGATTTTGCGCCGCGAGGCACCGCTCGATCTGCGCTCCCTCGAACTGCGCGACTTTCATCACCGGCCGGTGCTGGGACTTTACTGTCCGCAATATCGCCAGTTGACCGGCTACGAGAAGCGCCTGAAGCAAGGCGGCGTGGAGGTTTACGAGGCCGATATATTTCCGCCGGAGCGCTACATGATGGAGCGCTTCATCACCGCGCCGGTGTGGTTCAGCGGCGAGCGGAAGAGCGACAAGGCGCTCGTGAATGGCGAGCTGAAACCGGCTGCGGACTATCGGCCTTCATTGGGGCTGGTGTCGCTCGACATCGAGACCAGTGTTCACGCAGAGCTGTATTCGATCGCTCTCGAAGGTTGCGGCCAGCGCCAGGTGTACATGCTCGGCCCGCCGAACGGCGATGCCGGCAAGCTCGACTTCGACCTCGAATACTGCGAAACGCGCGCACAGCTGCTGGAAAAATTGAATACGTGGATGGAGCGGCACGATCCCGATGCGATCATCGGCTGGAATCTCGTGCAGTTCGACTTGCGGGTGCTACAGCAGCACGCCGAACAATACCGCGTGCCGTTGCGGCTTGGACGCGGCGGCGCCGTGATGGAGTGGCGCGAGCACGGACTGAAGCAGAACCACTATTTCGCGGGCGCCCCGGGACGATTGATTATCGACGGCATCGAGGCGCTGCGTTCAGCCACGTGGAGCTTTCCGTCGTTCAGCCTCGAACATGTGTCGCAAGCCGTGCTGGGCGAAGGCAAATCCATCGACAATCCCTATCAGCGCATGGATGAAATCCAGCGCCGCTTCGACGAGGACAAACCCGCCCTCGCCCAATACAACCTGAAGGACTGCGAACTGGTTACGCGCATCTTCGCCAAAACGGAACTGCTGCCGTTTCTGCTCGAACGCGCCACCGTAACCGGCCTGCCCGCCGATCGCAGCGGCGGTTCGGTGGCGGCGTTCACGCATTTGTACATGCCGCGAATGCACCGGCAAGGCTATGTGGCGCCCAACGTCGGCGATGTGGCCGGCGCCGCGAGTCCGGGCGGTTTCGTCATGGACTCACGCCCGGGCCTCTACGATTCGGTCCTGGTGCTCGACTACAAGAGCCTGTATCCGTCGATCATTCGCACGTTTCTGATCGACCCGGTCGGGCTCGTGGAAGGCATGCTCCATCCCGGCGACGATGAGTCCGTGCCGGGCTTTCTCGGCGCGCGCTTCTCACGCACGCGCCACTGTCTGCCGTCGATCGTGGGCCAGGTCTGGCAAGGCCGGGAAACCGCCAAGCGGGAGCACAATAAGCCGCTCTCGCAGGCGCTGAAGATCATCATGAATGCGTTTTACGGCGTGCTGGGTTCAACCGGTTGCCGCTTTTTCGACCCGCGTCTGGCCTCGTCGATTACCATGCGCGGCCATGAAATCATGCACCGCACACGCGAGCTGATCCAGGCCGAAGGCTATGAAGTCATCTACGGCGACACGGACTCGACCTTCGTCTGGCTCAGGCACGCGCATGACGAAGACGACGCGGGCCGCATCGGACGTGCGCTCGTTGAACATATCAACGCATGGTGGCGGCAAGATTTACAACGGCGCTTCGGGCTCGACAGCGCGCTCGAATTGCAATTCGAGCGCCATTACCGGCGTTTTTTCATGCCGACGATTCGCGGCGCGGAAGAAGGCAGCAAGAAGCGCTACGCCGGGCTCACCGTGTCGGCGGACGGACACGAAGAGATTGTCTACAAGGGCCTTGAAACGGTACGCACCGACTGGACGCCGCTCGCGCAGCAGTTCCAGCAAGAGCTTTATAGGCGCATCTTCACGCAGCAGCCCTATCAGGATTACGTGCGCGACTATGTGCGCGATACGCTCGCCGGCAAGCTCGACGATCAGCTCGTGTATCGCAAGCGCCTGCGCAGACCGCTTGGCGACTACGAACGCAATGTGCCGCCGCATGTGCGCGCCGCCCGCGTGGCCGACGAATTCAACCGCCGGCAAGGCCGTCCGCTGCAATACCAGAACGGCGGCTGGATCAGCTACGTGATGACAATTGCCGGCCCCGAGCCGCTCGAAACACTGCGTTCTGCGATCGACTACGAACACTACCTCACGCGTCAATTGCAACCCGTTGCGGATGCAATCTTGCCGCTGCTGCGCGACGACTTTACACGGCTCACGTCCGGCCAAAAGCAGTTGTTCTGACTTTCGACGCGGCGCGAGCAGCGGCAAGCCGATCCTCTCAATTGCAACTGATTACTTCGGCGCTGGAAAGCCCAACGCGTCCGCTTTGGTCCGCAACTCCGCAAAACGGCCTCCCGGCGCACTGATCGCCGTATTGGGCACCAACTGACTCTTGTCCAGTTGCGCGATGCCGCTCGCGCCCGACGTCGCCGTCGAGATATTGGAGCAGGCGGAACCGAACGTGCCTTGAGTCACCGCAATGGCCGGCGTGTCGGTGCGCGCGGGATCGGTAAAGTCGAGTGCGTATGCCATATTGAATGTCGTCGAATCGCTCGCACGCACGCCAAGCGGATCGAGGCCGAAGCGCCAGGCGAGCAACTGGTGAATGGAACTGGGATCGAACGGATAGCGCGACACGTAGTTGGCGCGCACGCGCGGGCCGAGCAGCATGCACGGTACGCGGAAACCGAGCCGGCCGTCGTTGCCGAGCGCGGCTTCCGCACTGGACACCGGCTTGACCGGCGGTGCCACGTGTTCCATGAAACCGCCCCACTCGTCGTACACGATGATCATCAGCGTCTTGCTCCAGTTCGGGCTCGTGCGCAACGCGTCGTAGATCTGACCGAGCAGCACCTGGCCGTTGCGGACGTCGGCATGAGGGTGGTCGTCGTTGGACGTGCCCTGCGCCTCACCGCCGAAGCTCGGATCGACCATGCAGAACGAGGGCAAGGTGCCGGCCGCCGCGTCGGTGAGAAACTCGGAGAATAGCTTGGAGCGGCCCACATAGCGCGTGCCGTACAGCGCGGTAAACGGCACGTCGTGGAAGTAATAGGTCGAAGAAATGCCCTTCGCGTCGAGGCGGTCCCAGATGGTCGGTAGCGACGACGTGTCGAGCGTGTCCGACAGGCGGTCCGTTTCCCCGCTGTGCAGATACACGCGGTTTGGATAGGTGTCGGCGAGAATGCCGCTCATGTAGTAGTCGCAGACGGTGTACTGGGTGACCGCGCCGCGATAGAAGTCGAGATCCGCGGACTGGAAATAGCCGATCGGCAGCAGATCGCCACGCGTGAGGCTCGTGGCGGGTGTCAGCAGGAAGCCGTTCATGGCGCCATTGGCAAGATGAACGCGTCCAGCGTCGTACGAATGATTGGGGTCGGCGAACGAGCATGCCTGATAGCCATACGCGGGGTTCGTTGCGAGCGCAAAGGAAGCGTGCGTTTCGCCGAACGCATCCTTGAAGGTTCGGCCGGCCTGTGCAGTTTCGGCGTTCGGCACCCAGCCCATCAAGTGGTCGAACGAGCGGTTTTCCATGGTCACCAGCACCACGTGATCGATTCCCGAGGTGGCCGGATCAGGCAGCGCGGGGCGCGCAAGATTCGCGCGGTCGGGCGGAATCGTGCCGACAGGCTGGGGGGCGCCCGAACCCGAGCCGCCGCTGCTGCCACCGCCGCCGCCGCCTCCACAAGCCGACAGTGCGATGGAACCTGCAAGCGCGGCAAGAATCTTGCGGCGGCCTGGATCGGCCGGATCGGCCGGCGTCGCCAAGGTCGTGGGTTTGGTCGTCATGATTGTCTCCCTTGTTAATTGCTTGCTGTTTTCGCGGAAGAATTCGCGGGCGGCGCGGGTACCGCCATTCGATTTCGTGCAACACGGGAGCAATAACCGTTCCGCGAAGAAAACCGGGCTCACCTGCCGCCCGGCTTCTTGCACAGCGTCGAACCGGCTAATCGGTTAGAAGCGGTGAATGATGTCGACGCCGAAAGCAAACCGGTCGACCGGGGCGTGGCGACTGAACATCGCATTGCTGTAGAAGCGTGGGATGCGAGCATTGCGCCGCGCGCCAGCTCGCGGCTCCCGGCTTTCGGTGGAAGCCGCGTTTTATTCTGGCATCCGAATTGACTATCTTCGACAGATACGCGCTTGTGCGCGAAATAGCTCTGCAAGTCACGCGGGTCGCATCGGTTTCGCTTGTATCGGGCAAACACCTGGAGAGATCTGCGCTATCACCGGATCTGCTTATCGGTAAGGTTGACATGCGGGATCCGCCGGTAGCCACTCGCGTCTGCGTCGGGCCCAAGACATGCTGTTTCTGCAGACGAATTCCGGCGTGCCGCCCATGCCCTTGATTGCCTTCAAAAACACCCTCTATTCGACGAATTGAAGTGCGGCTGCCGGGAGCACACTGACATCGTGCCAATCGCGCCCTGGAGCTCCACATGTCTTCCCGTCATCGCCCGAATCGCCAGTTCGACGAAAGCCTCTACGACCCGGCAACGGCCGAATGGCGCAACCCGGCGCCGGCAACCGACAGCCAGACCATGCACGGGCTGCATCTCGCTTCGCAGAATGTGTTGCATCTCGCGATGCAGACGTACAATGCAGCGGCGCGCGGCGATGAAAGTGCGGCGCATGCAGCGCGGGAGTCGCTGGTACAGCAGCTTGGCGTCGCGACGCACCTGATCGACGAGCTGATTTCCTGCGGCACCGACCAACCCACGATGCACTAACCGGCCGGCCATAGCGGCTCGGGCAACACAACAACAGCAGTTTCCAATCTTCGAGACACGAAATGAGCGCTTTGACGGTAATTCTTGGCATCTGGGCGATGGTCGCGTTCTGCGCAGTGTTGTTCATTCGCGGCGCCACGGCGCGTGTCGAGCGGCCCACCGAGTCGACCCAAAGCCGTCCGGCGCGGTTTTCCATCGCAGAATAAGGGTTCGAGCACGGGTTGCCGGGGGTTACATCGACCCATGGCATGGTTGCACCGGACTTGCGGCAACGTCGGTGCAACCGTTCCGGGCGCGCCATTCGCTGCCAGGATTAACCCTTATCTATCCGGCGCCGGGTTCGGCACGGATCACACCGCCTGTCGCGTTGTCGCGCGACGTCTTCCAATGAGCGGCCGAACGAATTACGAATCGTTGCCGTACCGGCCGGTTTCTCGTGCCCGGCGATGCCGTCGCCGTCGCTAAATACAACGCACATTTCATTGTCAGCAGCATGGCCGGCAGACAGCGGCGCAGCCACGTGCGTGCTTCGCGTCGCGAATCTGGCCGTCCCCGCGAGTTGACACTTATATGCCTCACGAGGTATATAAACACCATGGACTCAACCTTCGCCATCATCGCCGAGCCGAGCCGTCGCGCCATTCTCAGTCTGCTTGCATCTTCGGAGCGGTCCGTGGGCGATATCGAGGAGCAGCTCAACCTCTCGCAGCCTTCCGTTTCGAAGCACCTGCGCGTTCTGCGAGAGGCGGGCTTCGTGGAGTCGCGCGTCGACGCGCAGCGGCGCCTGTATCGGATCAAACCGGAACCGCTCATGGAGATCGACGCGTGGCTCGCCCCATTCCGCCGTTTCTGGTCGGTTCATCTTGACGCGCTCGAGCGTCATCTCGATCAGACCCATCCCGCACCACGCCGCAAGGAGAAGAAACGATGAGCAATCGCAACGCATACAGGCCCGGCCCTGCCGCCGGCGCGGAAGTTCAGAAAGACGGAGACAGGTGGACGCTCGTGCTCGTGCGCGAGCTGCGTCATTCTCCCGAGCGGGTCTGGCACGCGCTGACGGACCCGGCGAGCCTGCGCGAATGGGCGCCGTTCGACGCGGACCGCAGCCTTGCATCGGTAGGGCCCGTCAAGCTTTCCACGGTCGGCACGCCCACTCCGCAGGTCTCCGAGACAGAGATCACGCGTGCCGATGCGCCGAATGTGCTGGAGTACCGCTGGGGCGAGAACGATCTTCGCTGGCAACTGGAGCCGCTCGGCGACGGCACGCGTCTCACGCTGTGGCACAACATCGACCGCAAGTTCATCTCGATGGGCGCGGCCGGCTGGCATATCTGCCTCGACGTGCTCGATCATTTCCTCGCCGACGATCCGCTTGGGCGTATCGTTGCCGGCGATGCGATGAATTTCGAATGGCCGCGGCTGAACAGCGAGTACGCGAAGCAATTCGGCCTCTGAACCGAAAAAGCTTAGGAGAACAATATGAACAGATCAGCGTCTGCCGAATCACAGCCGGCCTCGGAACTGATAGACCAAAGAATCGCAGATCTCGCGGACTGGCGCGGCGCGACCCTGAGCAGAATGCGCCAGCTCATCCACGAGGCCGATCCGGACGTAACCGAAGAATGGAAATGGATGGGCACGCCCGTTTGGTCACATGACGGAATCCTTTGCACCGGCGAGTCCTACAAATCGGTCGTCAAACTCACCTTCCTGAAAGGCGCCTCGCTGCCGGACCCCGCGAAGCTGTTCAACTCGAGTCTCGACGGCAATGCGAGGCGGGCAATCGACATCCGCGAAGGCGAAGAACTCGACGGGGATGCATTCAAGGCGCTCATTCACGCAGCGATCGCGCTCAACACGTCCAGCAAGAAATCAAAGCCGAAGCGCGCCCGTTAGCTGCACGGACAACTAATCGCGCACGCCGAAGCGCGCCACGCACGCCTGCCGGACTCGTTCGACCGTCGTCGCCCAGTCGTCGCCTCGCTCGCGGCGAAAGAGCCGCAGCGTGTGCGGGTACCACGGCGAATCGTTGCGCGCGTGCATCCAGCGCCAGTCCACGTCCTTTTCCGGCAGCATCACCCAGCAGGGCTTGCCGAGCGACGCGGCAAGATGGGCGATAGACGTATCCACGCAAATCACCAGATCGAGCTGAGCGACAATGGCCGCCGTGTCGGCCAGATCGGTCAACATCGAACCAACGTGAAGCAGGGGCTGAGCAGCGGGCGGGTTGCTCGCTTCGTCCTCGCCCTGCCCTTTCTGCAGACTCACGAAGCAAAGGCCGGGCACGCTCCATAGCGGGAGAAGCGTGGCGAGCGATGGAATGGAACGGTTCGCGTCGTTGTGATGCCTCGCATTGCCTTTCCACACGAGACCGACTTTGCGGCCCGGCGGCAAGGCATCAAGCAACGGCCGCCATTTTTCGACGAGCGCCGGTTCGGCGGCGAGCCGGACCGGCCGCGGAATGGTGTCCAGCGTGGTACGCATATGCAGCGGCGCGCTCAGCAGGCTCGTCCAGCAGTCGTAGCTCGACGCGCGCGCGGCGGCCGTGTCGTGATCCAGCACCGCGTCCACGCCGTCGACGCGCGACATCAATCTTTGCAGCGCGGGCATGCAGGCAAACGCGATATGCGCGGCGCCTTGTGCCTTCAGCAATGCGAAATAACGGCTGAATTGCAACATGTCGCCAAGGCCATCTTCCTGCCAGACGAGCAATGAGCGCCCGGACAGCGCATCGCCCTGCCACTGCGGACAGGCGAGCCGCTGTACAGTCTGCCGATGCACGAAGCCCGCCTGCTGATAGCGGCACTCGTAGAGCGGCCAGCCCTCCTCGAAGCGCCCCATGCCGAGCAGCAACACCGCGAGCCCGAAGCGCGCATCGCCGTAATCGGAGCGCAAGGCAAGCGCGCGGCGATAAGCGCTTTCCGCTTCGGACCAACGCCCGAGTTGCGCAAACGCGGCGCCCACGTTGTAATGCGCTTCGGCCAGATCGGGTTGAAGCGAGAGCGCTTGCTGGAACGCTTCGACGGCTTCAGGCAGACGGTCGACGAGGCGCAGCACGCAGCCGAGGTTGTTATAGGCGGGCGCGATGTCGGGACGCAGGCGCACCGCTTCGCGATAGGCGGCCGCGGCCTCCTCCAGGCGTTCCCGCTTGAAGAGCACGACGCCGAGGTTGTAATGCGCTTCGGCGTAATCGGCGCGCAACGCAATGGCTTTGCGGTAGGCCGCCTCGGCCTCGGGCAGCCGCGCCAGATCGGTCAGCGCCGCGCCCAGATTGACGTGAGCTTCGGCGTAATCCGGGCGCATGGTCAATGCAAGCCGGCAGGCGAGTTCGGCTTCAGTCAGGCGCTGCGCTGCCTTGAGCGCGCCCGCGAGATTATTCAATGCTTCCGGATATTGCGGCCTGATGGTGAGCGCGTCGCGGTAGGCCGCATCCGCATCGGCAACACGGCCCAGGTCCATCAACACATTGCCGAGATTGTTATGTGCCTCCGCGTGCGCCGGCAAAAGCCGCAGTGTCTCGCGGTACGCCGCCTCGGCTTCGTGCAGACGCCGCAGCGCGTGCAGCACGACACCGTGGTTATAGTGCGCCTCGGCATGCTCCGGACGAAGCGTCACTGCGTGCCGGTACGACGCCTCGGCCTCCTCGTGCCGGTCCTGCGCGTACAGTACAGCCCCTAGCTGATGGTGAGCGTCCGCATGATCGGGCTGCAACGCGATGAGCTGCCGGTAGACCGCCTTCGCTGCGGACAGCCGGCCGCGCATCTTCAGCAATGCGCCGAAACTTTCATAAACCTCGGCGTAGCCGGGCATGATGCGCAGACATCGGCGCCAATGACGCTCGGCGGCGTCCACCTGACCCAGACGGCACGACGAAGCGCCCGCAATGTTGAGCGCGTCGGCCATCGCCTGTATCGCCGCCTCGTCCAGCGTGCTGTCGTCGCACTCGACGGCGGGCATGACCGCCGACAATGCCGCGGCAAAATCGTCGGCGGCGTACAACGCGATTGCGCGCTGGTTCAGTTGTGCGATGGAGGAGGCGAGCGGATGGGCGAGAGTCATGAGTCCAATCATGTTGCGAGTGCGACGTCCACGTGCGGGATCGCCCGTGTTGCCAAAAGGCCGACATGTACCACGCAGATTAAGCGATCCGGCCCGGCTGTAACGGCGGGAAATGAGCGGATTTCAGCCGTCAATCCGTGGATATGCCTGGCATCACGCAGAAAAATGCAGCGGGCAGTGCTAGAATCGCCCGCGTTTCCCTACTCATCCACATGACTCCACGTTCTCGCAACCGTCTGACAGCCTGGCTTGGCCTCATCGCCATGTGGCTCGTCGTGTTCGCGCCGGTCGTGAGTCAGGTGCTCGCGTCGCACCGCGTGCCGGAGCCGATCGCCGCGCTGTGTTCGGCGCTGCCGGCCGTGCAGCCCGGCGTGTCGGACCATGCCGGCCACGCTGACGCGGCGGCCGTGCATCTTGGCCACGACGATGCGTTCAGCGCTTGCGGCTACTGTCATCTATTGCAGCATCATGTCGCGATGCCCACGGTGGCCGCGACAGAACCGCCGGTTGCCGTCATCATGACCGGCACCGCACCGCCCACGCTCTCCACCCGCTTCACACCGCTCGGCGCGTTTCCTTCCGGACGCCCCAGAGCACCGCCTGCCGTTTCCTGATCGCCGCTGTTCCTGATCGCCCGCGCGCGTTTGCGACGTTCGGCCCGTGCGGGCCGCATGTGTCGCCGGCGCCGACCGTGTGCGCGATCGTCCATGTCATGCATCAAGGAAACTCCCATGCCTCTCTTCGCCTTGCGAAGGCTGCCCGCCTTCGTGCCCGTTGCCGCGACGGCATTCGCGGCCGCGCCGGTTCAAGCCGACACGACGAACACGACGAGTGCCGACACGACGCTGCCCGCCGTCAGCGTCAGCGCCAGTAGCGCTCTAAATCAGGGCGTCGCACCACGCGCCGTCGATCCGAATCTGCCTGCCTCGGTCGAAACGCTCACGCGCGATCAGTTCTCGAACTGGAACGTCGTCAACACAGAGGACGTGCTCAAGTACATGCCGAACCTTGCGGTGCGCAAGCGTTTTATCGGCGATCTGAACTCGATCATCGCCGTGCGCGGCACCAGCAATACGCAGAGCGCGCGTGGCCTCGTCTATGCCGACGGATTGCTGCTCAGCAATCTGCTTGGCAACAGTTTTTCTTTTCCGCCGCGCTGGTCGATGGTCTTTCCCGACGAGGTGCAACAGGTCGACGTCATTTATGGACCGTATTCCGCGCTCTATCCGGGCAATTCGCTCGGGGCAACGGTGCTGATCACGACGCGCATGCCGAAGAAGTTCGAAGCCGAAGCCGACGTCAAAGCATTCACGCAGCACTTCAGCCTCTACGGCGTGAATCAGAATTTCAACGGCAGTGAAGCGAGCGCGTCGATCGGCAACCGGATCGGCAAGTTCTCGTTTCTGCTCGGCGTGAATCATCTGGAAAACACGAGCCAGCCGCTGCAATTCGCGACGCTGGCCAGGTCGGCCACGCCCGCAAAAGCCGGCGATACGCCGGTGACGGGCGCGTACTTCTACAACAACCAGACAAATACGCCGACCGCGATACTCGGCATGAACGGCGAAGGTATTGAACACACCGTGCAGGATCAGTTCAAGCTCAAGATGCAGTACGACTTCACGCCGACACTGCAAGGCGGCTTCACATTGGGCTATTGGCATCAGACGTATAACAGCGAAACGTCGAGCTTTCTGCGCGACGCAAACGGCAACCCGGTGTATAGCGGAAAGGTTTCAATTGACGGCTACGAGTACACCATTCCCGCGGCCGCATTCGCGCCGAGCCTCGGCCATAGCGAGAACTGGCTCTACGGCGTGACGCTGAAAACGCGCAACGCCGCCGGCTGGAATGGCGAGGCCATCGCTTCGTATTACGACATCGGCAATAGCGTCGCGCGTCTCGCGAATACCGGCGCGCCCGGCAATGGCGCAGGCACCGTGACTTTCGGCGACGGCACAGGATGGAAGACGCTCGACTTGCGCAGCACCTACACGCCGGCCTCGACGCAGGCGGGTCTTTTCAATCACACGCTCGCCTTCGGCTATCACTACGACAACTACTTTCTCGACAACGAAAGCTACTCGACCAACAACTGGCGTGACGGCGCCGCCCGCTCGTTCGCCAATGCGTTCGCTGGCAAAACGCAGACTCAGGCGCTCTACGCGCAGGACGCATGGCGTTTTCTGCCGCGCTGGAAACTCGTATACGGCGTGCGGTATGAAGACTGGCGCGCGTACGACGGTTCGCAAGCGTTGCCGGGGACGACTGTGGCACTCGCTGACGCCAGCCAGCAGCACTTCTCGCCAAAGGCTTCGCTCTCGTTCGACGTCAGCGACGATCTGACGTTACGTGCGTCAGTTGGCCGCGCGTATCGCTTTCCTACCGTCAGCGAGCTGTTCCAGGGACAAATCAACGGCTCTTCAATCATCAACAACAATCCGAACCTGAAACCAGAGGACGATCTTTCGAAAGAGCTGACCGCCGAATGGGCGCACTGGAACGGCATTTTTCGCTTCTCGCTGTTCCAGGACGACGTGAAGAACACGATTTTCAGCCAGACGGACACCACCGTCATTCCCAACGTGACGAACTTCCAGAACATCGGCAAGGTGCGTTCGCGAGGCGTGGAAACGAGTTACGCAGGCGAGGACGTGTTCGTGCGCGGCCTCGACCTTCTGGCGAGCGTCGCGTATACGCAGTCGAAGATCGTTGCGAATGCACAGAATCCGGCGAGCGTCGGCAAGTACTTCTATCGCATTCCGTTGTGGCGCGTGAATGTCGCGGCGACTTACCGCTTTGACGAGCGGGCGGCGCTCACACTGGCCGCGCGCTATTCCGGTCGCCAGTACAACACACTCACGAATGCGGACACGAATCCGGACGTATTCGGCGGCACGAGCTCGTACACAGTGGCAGATGCGAAGTTCACGTTCAGGCCGACAAAGCTGAGCGAAGTGGGTATTGGTGTCGACAACATTTTCGATGCGCGCTACTTCGTCTATCACCCCTATCCCGGACGCACTTTCTACGTGGAAGCCAAGTTGCGCATGTAGTGGGCAAACAGAGCTTCGCCGCAAGAACCCGATCGATCCGTTTCAGGAGGATTCATGTCCACCCTCTCTCGACACAATGCCGCATTGAGCACGGCCAATTCCAGTAGCGGCTATCGCACGCTCTGGCGATGGCATTTTTATGCAGGCCTGTTCGTTATGCCGCTCCTCATCGCATTGGCGATAACCGGCACGCTGTACTGTTTTCAACCGCAGATCGAACCGCTGCTTTATCCGCAGCTTCTCGTCGTCGAACCGCAAACGGCGCCGCGCATGACGGAAGACGCGCTACTCGCGCGGGCGCGCGCAGCAATGCCCTCCAACGCAACGGCGGTCACGGCTGCCATATCCAATGCGCCGGACCGCAGCACGGAATTCATCTTCCGTCTCGCGGACGGCGAGAAACAAAGCGTGTACCTGAATCCTTATAACGGAGCAGTGCTCGGCACATTGAGCGTCGATTATCGTTTCATGCAAGTGGACCGCATGCTTCACCGAAAGCTGTTGCTCGGCAAACCGGGCGAATTGCTAATGGAGCTGGCAGCCTGCTGGACGTTCGTGATGATCGGCACCGGCGTCGCGCTGTGGTGGCCGCGTGGAGCAACGCGCGTGCAAGATGCACTGGTGCCGCGTTTTACGTTAAAAGGCCGCCCGCTGTGGAAGAACGTTCACGCGGTTATGGGCATCTGGCTTGCACTCGGCGCGCTCGCGTTCGTGCTGACGGGTCTTCCATGGTCCGGCTCCTGGGGCCAGCAATTCAAGGCGCTCGCGACCGCCACCCATCTTGGTGCGCCGCCCGGCACGTGGGGCGGCCTCGCATTGCGCTCGGTGCTGCCGGCCGGCTCGGGTAGCCAGGAAAGCGCTGAGACCGATGCGACGAACGCCACGTTCGCCGGCCACGAAACACACGCCGCCCAGACGGATTCGATGCCCGGCATGGTGATGGACGACTTACCGCTGCCGCAAACGCCTTGGGCCGTCGGCAAGGTGGCAGTGCCCGCTTCGGCAGATACAAACGCAAACACCAACGCGAAGGTGGCCGCGCCGCTGCCGCTCGGACACATCGTCGCGCAGGCTGCATCGCTCGGTGTCACGAGCGGCTATAACATCGCATTGCCGACATCGGCGACGGGCGTCTATACCGTGTCGTATTTTCCAGCCGATCCGCAACTCGAACGCACTGTCTATATCGACCAATACAGCGGCGCCATCCTGAAGGACATTCGCTATGCCGACTACGGCGCGGTATCGAAAGCGGTGTCGTACGGCACCTCATTGCATATGGGCCGCTATTTCGGCGTAGCGAACCAGATTCTCTGCGCGGCGATTTCGCTGGGTCTCGCGTTGATGGCCGTGACCGGCTACGTGATGTGGTGGAAACGCAGGCCGCAACGCTCGCTGGGCGCACCGTCGCGAGAAAGAGCCGCACCGCCTATGCGCGGCTGGAAAGCCGGCCTCGTCATGCTCGGCATCGTGTTTCCGTTGATGGGCCTAACGCTGCTCGCCGTCTGGTTCGCCGACCGTGCGATATTCGGCCGTGCCGCGCGCCGGCAACGCGAACACGAGCGCGCTGCGCAGTGAAGCGTGAGAGCCCGCGCGCACGCGCGTCAAGCTCCGCTCAAGCGGCGCTCATGCGAAGATCAAGCCGCCGCAATCACGTCGATGCGCAATGCCGGCGCCCCCGCGGCAATCGCGAGCAGGTGGTCGACATTCGGATGTGCACCGGGCCGCTTGCGCGCATCGGCGGTATGTTCGCCGAACACGGCGAGTCCGTGCCCGGCCGCTTTCGCGTCGAGCGTACCGAACGTTTGCTGCAGATAGTTGTACACCGCAAGCGAGCCCTGTTTTCCCGGCTTGTTTTCGATGCTTGCGACAACTGCGCCGTTCGCGTCGATCAGATCGATGCGTGCAATGCCGTCGATCGCGGGCATTTGCGCAAGGTTCTCCTTGAATACATTGCTCGGCTGAATCACTGAAACTACTCCTTTTAGGCGAGACTTTTAAGCGGGACAATTGCCGCGAGGGCCGTATCTTATCCGATGGCCCTCCTCCGCGCAGTCACACGCCGCTCAGGGCGTCCAGCGATGAACGACGATGCTCGAGCCGTTGTAGTTGTCTTTGGTGATCACATACTCGCCGCTTGCGCGCAGGAACGCTCGCAGCCCGTACATCGAATCGACGTCGTTGCCCACATCTACCGTACCGGGGCTATTGTTGACGAGCGTCGCGTCGAGATTGCCGGTAGTGAGGTTGAACGCGTCGATGTTCGGCACCGTATGCACGTAGCCGACGAACAGATAATTGCCCGCTGCGGTAATCGACTTCGGATTCGCACTGGTCAGATTGATGACCGGTTGCGGCTGCGTGGTATTGCCCGCGCTCCAGCCGTGATAAACCTCGATGCGCGACTGTATCGCCGTCCAGTCCCAGCTGCCCGCCACGCCTTGCCCGAGAATCATCGTGTCGCTCTCGGGCAGATAGACGATGCGAGTAAGCGGCCGGATACTGAGCGGAATTTTGGTCGTGACCGCGGGACCCCATAAGGGCTTGCCGTTTCCGTCGAAGCCCGTGAGCGGGTAGTGGTAGATCTGATTGGTTCTGTCGAGACCGGCCCACACGTCGCCGCGGCTATCGATACAGAAACCTCCCGTCACTTTCACCGTCGTGTTGAACGCGGGGCCCGGCAGCGAGCCGTCCGGTATCGCAATGTAGCCGCTCGCCGCATTGAAATGGTAGAAGTTGAAGGTATCGGGATTCTGGCCCGAGGCGACGAGAATGCGGTTGCCGCCGACCGCCACGAGCTGGCCGAAGTGCTGGCCACGCTGAGTGTCGTTCACGTTCAGGCGCGGATCGGACGGATACGTGAATGGGTCGACAGTATTCGCCACGAAGGTGCCGCCCGCACTGCCTGTGTAAATGTGCGCGCCGCTGTAAAAATACGCACCGTCTGTCAAAGGATCCGGCGCAGCGACCGCTTCGAAGTTAAGCGCCTGCAGTTTCCATTTCAGATTGCCTGCGCTGTCATAAGCGTGCAGATCGGTCGGACCATTGCGGCCAAGATCCCAGCCGCCGCCCCACGGATTGTTGAGCACATACAGGTTGCCCGCAGCGTCCTTGCCGAGGCCCGCCACGCGCGTGAAGCGCTTGTCGCCGACCTGACCTTTGATTCCGGCGGTCGTGTCCAGATATCCGCCCTGAATGCCGAATGTACCAGCCAACGTCGGCGCGCCCGCCACGTTGTAGATCTTGATGTTCATGTCGGGACCTTCATCGCCGACCATGAGGCGTCCCGTGGATGCATCGAAATAGAGCGCAGAAGGCCGCGATGCAGCGGGCATCTGGATCGTGTTCAACGCCGCGCCGCCCGCGTTGAACTGCGCGATCACGCCGGCGCTTTGGCGCGCGACCCACAGATTGCCCGCGCTGTCGAGCGCGAGCGCGCCGGGACCGGATACCGCGATATCCTGCTGCCACACGCCGTCGGTCGTATACACGCGCACGCGATTGCCGTAGAAGTCGCTAACATAAAGCAACGTGCCCGCCGTCGCGAGACCGGTGATGACATCGGCGTGAGGCATGCCGGTCCACACGCTGACGGGAATGCGCAATTCGAGCGCTTTCGTCGCACGGTTGTAGCGTCCGACTGAACCGCTGCCGAACGATCTGTTGTACTGCAAGGCCACGAAAATCGACGTCGCATTGCCCGTAATCGCACTGCCCTGGAAATCAGCGTGCGTGCCGATCGAACCGAGGCTCTGGCCGTTCTGATAGATCGCGACGCCCCCCTCGTTTTCGTCCCAAAGCGAAGATGTGTAAATCACGCCCTCCGGCGCAACCCACATTGAACGCGCGCCGTTACCCACGTGCCCGGCGAGCGTGCCATAGGTGTTGGCGAGCCAGTCGGTCGTGTATTGCGCGTGGCACACGCAGGCAAACGCCATCAACGCGAAGCCCAGCAACGCGGCATGGATTCGTTTTGCAACCATGAAGGGAATTCCTCCGGCAGTGCGTCGTCTATGTTTCGTCCACGTCTTCATGCGCCTGTGCGTGCACAGGCTTGTCTTCTACGAAGATGCCGGTTCGCCTTCGGCGAGAATCTGCTGAATGACCTGTTCGAATGTCTCAACAGGTTGCCCGCCGCTCACCAGATAGCGACGGTTGAAGATGATCGCCGGCACGGACTGAATGCCGTGCGACTGGAATTCCTCTTCCTCCGCGCGGACCTCGTCGGCATAGTCGCCACTTTGCAGCACCTTGCGCGCGGCATCAGCGTCGAGCCCGACAGACCGCGCCGTTTCGACGAGCACGTCATGATTGCTGGGGTCGCGGCCGTCCGAATGATAGGCGCGCAGCAACGCGAGCTTCAGCGGCAACTGCTTGCCTTCGAGGCCGGCCCAATGCAGCAGACGGTGTGCATCGAACGTGTTGTAGACATGCGTGCGAGGTCCGAAGTTAAAGCCGACGCTTGCGCCGCGCTCGCGGATCATTTCCTGGGTCTCTTCGATCTGCTCGGGCGTGCGTCCGTACTTCTTGCCCAGATACTCGACAATCACCTCGCCTTCCGCGCCCATTTGCGGATTCAGTTCGAATGGATGCACGACGATCTGCGCATCCACGGCATCGCCCAGGCGCGCCAACGCGAGTTGCAGCGACGAAAGGCCGATTGCGCACCAGGGGCATGCAATGTCGGAGACGAAATCGATGGTGAGCGGTTGCGACATGGTTTTCCTGAAGGCTGTGTGAAGAGCCCTATTGTCACCGATCCTCGCGACTCTCACCTGGCACGTCCCCAGAACCGTTCACTCTGGGGCCAAAACTTATGCGCTGCGGCTTTTTCTCATCAGCAGCCCAATGCCGCCAGCGATGCCGATACCAGCCAACGCGCATAGAAGGCCCTTGTGCCGGACCGCACACATCTCAAGACTCGCCGACTTGGCCTCGCTGTCAAAGCGTCCATGCGCGCTGTAATCGCCCGCGACGGGTTCGAACAGATTGGCCGGCGCGTCCGGAGGAAGCGGCTCGTCGGTGAGCTGGCCTTCGTAGCCCGCCTTCGCGAGATATCGGTCGAGCAAACCGGGCGCGATGAAGTTGGCAAGAATCGCCTTGACCGTCGGAAAGCCTACCCAAATCTCGCGACGCTTATGCGTCGCAGCAAAATAGATGGCGCGTGCGGCCACTTCCGGCTGGAAAATCGGCGCGACAGGTTGCGCTCTCTTGCCCGTCTTGTTGAGCGCCCACTCGAACTGCGGCGTATTCAGTGCGGGAAGATCGACCATCGTCAAATGCACGTTCAGCCGATCGTGAATGATCTCGGAGCGCAGTGCGTCGGTGAAGCCGCGAACCGCAAATTTCGCGCCGCAGTAGATGGATTGCAGCGGCACCGAACGATAACCGAGCGCGGACCCCACATTGACGATGGTGCCGCGATTGCGCGCGCGCATGCGCGACAGCGCGGCCATTGTGCCGTGGACCTGGCCGAGATACGTCACCTTCGTGCCTCGCTCGAATTCCTGCGCGGTGAGCTTCGAGACCGGCGCGAACACGGTGGCCATGGCCACGTTGACCCATACGTCGATAGGCCCGAGCTCCGCCTCCGTGCGCGATGCGGCTTCCTCGACGCGCTCTGCATCGGCGACATCCGTCGGAATGGCCAGCGCTCGCACGCCATATTTGCGCTGCAGCTCGGCGGCCGCGCGCTCGAGCCGCGCCGGTTCGCGCGAAAGCAACGCGACGTCCCAGCCGTGCCGGGCGAACTCTTCGGCGCTCGCGCGCCCGGCTCCCGCGCCGGCCCCTGTCACGACGACCACTTTATTCATAGCGAATCCTTTGCACCGCCTGTGCGACTCTTCTTGCAAACAAGCGCGCAGCAATAAGCGCGCCCGCGTCACTCACATCGCAGCCATCATTCTTTCTGCATGAAAGAACGCGGAACATGGTTTGCGACCACCCTTGTATGACGATCTCTCCAGAGGAGCTGTCCATGTCCACTACTGTCGGTGACTTCATCGTCGAGCGGCTGCAAGCGTGGGGCGTGCGCCGCATATTCGGCTACCCGGGCGACGGCATCAACGGCGTGTTCGGCGCGCTGAATCGTGCCCAGGCCGAAGCAAAAAAGCATCACAAAATGACAGATCAACCGGGACCCATTGAATTTATTCAGGTACGTCATGAAGAAATGGCAGCCTTCATGGCGTCCGCCCATGCAAAATTCACCGGCGAACTCGGCGTGTGTATCGCGACATCGGGGCCGGGTGCGTCGCACCTCGTGACCGGTCTGTACGACGCTCGCATGGACCACATGCCGGTACTCGCGATCACCGGCCAGCAGGCTCGCGCGGCGCTGGGCGGCCATTACCAGCAGGAAGTCGATCTCGTCTCGCTCTTCAAGGATGTGGCGGGTGCGTTTGTCGGACAGGCCTCGGTGCCCGCGCAGGTGCGCCATCTGGTGGATCGCGCGATACGTACCGCGCTTTCCGAGCGGAAGGTGACCGCGCTCGTGCTGCCGAACGATTTGCAGGACCTGCCTTATGAGCCGCCGGCACGCAAGCACGGCACGCTGCATTCGGGCGTGGGTTATCGCGCCCCGCGGCTAGTCCCGCAGACCCAGGATCTACAGCAGGCCGCCGACGTGCTCAATGCCGGCAAGAAAGTCGCCATTCTCGTCGGCGCAGGCGCACTGCATGCCACCGACGAAGTGATCGCCGTCGCCGAAAAACTGGGCGCAGGCGTGGCCAAGGCGCTGCTCGGCAAAGCCGTTCTGCCCGACGACCTGCCTTGGGTTACCGGCTCGATCGGCCTGCTCGGCACGAAGCCCAGTTACGACCTGATGACCGAATGCGACACCCTGCTCATGATCGGCTCCGGCTTCCCCTATTCGGAGTTCCTGCCGAAGGAAGGCGCGGCGCGCGGCGTGCAGATCGACCTGAAGGCCGACATGCTGAGCCTGCGCTATCCGATGGAGGTGAACCTCGTCGGCGATAGCACGGAAACCCTGCGCGCGCTGTTGCCCCTCATCGAACATAAGCAGGACCGCGCGTGGCGCAAGACGATCGAAGGCTGGACCGCTGACTGGTGGAAGACGCTCGACAAGCGCGCGCACGAGCCGGGCAAGGACGCGGTCAATCCACAACGCACGGTATGGGAATTGTCACCACGCATTCCGTCGAATGCAATCGTGACGAGTGATTCGGGCTCCTGTGCAAACTGGTATGCGCGCGATCTCAAGGTCAAGCGCGGCATGATGTGCTCGCTGTCGGGCGGTCTCGCGTCGATGGGTGCCGCGGTGCCCTACGCAATCGCGGGCAAGTTCGCTTATCCGGAGCGCCCCGTCATCGCACTGGTCGGGGACGGCGCGATGCAGATGAACAACATGGCTGAACTCATCACCGTGTCGAAATACTGGAAAGGCTGGGCCGATCCGCGCTGGATCTGCATGGTACTGAATAACCAGGACCTGAATCAGGTAACGTGGGAGCAGCGCGTCATGGAGGGCGACCCGAAGTTCGAGGCGTCGCAGGACATTCCTTCCGTGCCGTATCACAAGTTCGCAGAACTGATCGGCCTGAAGGGCATTTACGTCGACGACGCCGAACAGATGGGCCCGGCCTGGGACGCAGCGCTTGCCGCAGATCGCCCCGTGGTGATCGAAGTGAAGGCCGACCCGAACATTGCGCCGCTGCCGCCGCATATCACGCTCGCGCAGGCGAAGGCGTTCGCCTCGACACTGCTGAAGGGCGATCCTGACGAAGGCAACGTGATCGTGCAGACCGCAAAACAGGTGCTCGGAGCGGTGCTTCCGGGCCATCACGACAAGTAAGGCGCACGGCGATGAGCAGAGCGACCTCCGCACAGGCAGGCGGCTCGCGCGCACCCGTCACCGCGTTGCGGGCGAGCGCCTATCGCATTCCGACCGACGCGCCAGAAGGCGACGGCACGTTCGAATGGAATGCGACGACGCTCGTCGTTGTCGAACTGGATGCCGGCGGCGAGACGGGAATCGGCTATACGTATAGCGATTCCAGCATCGTTGCAATGATCGCCAACACCTTGTCGCCGTGCGTGACCGGCGAGGACGTCACCGACATTCGGGCCCATTGGAACAGGATGCAGCGCCAGGTTCGCAATCTCGGGCGTACGGGACTCGCGGCCACCGCCATTTCCGCGATCGACTGCGCGTTGTGGGACGCGAAAGCGAAACTGCTCGGCGTGCCGCTCGTGCAACTGCTGGGCGCTGTGCGCGACAGCGTGCCGCTTTACGGCAGCGGCGGCTTCACCACCTATACGGATCGCCAGCTACGCGATCAGCTTGCCGGCTGGGTTGAACGTGACGGCTGCCGCTGGGTAAAGATGAAGATCGGCAGTGAACCGCCGAAAGACCTTGCACGCGTGCAAGCCGCGCGCGATGCGATCGGCGATGCAGGCCTCTTTGTCGACGCCAACGGCGCCTTGTCGCCACGTGAAGCGCTGTACTACGCGCGGCAATTCGAGGAGCAGCATGTCGCGTGGTTCGAAGAGCCGGTTTCATCCGACGACGTAGCCGGCTTGCGCTTCGTGCGCGAACACGCGCCGCCCGGCATGGACATCGCCGCGGGCGAATACGGGTACACGTCCGACGATTTCCGGCGATTACTCTCGGCGCGCTCGGTGGACGTGCTGCAAGCCGACGTCAGCCGATGCGGCGGCATCACCGGATTCATGCAGGCCGCCGCGCTATGCGATGCATTTCATGTGCCGCTGTCGGCGCATTGCGCGCCTGCATTGCATCTGCATGTGGCGTGCGCTGTGCCGCGCCTGCGCCATCTGGAGTGGTTTCACGATCACGTGCGCATCGAGGCAATGTTGTTTGACGGAGCACCGCAAGCGCGTGACGGCGCAATTGCACCGGACCTGTCGAGACCGGGTTGTGGTCTCGCGTTCAGACATCAGGACGCGGCACAGTACCGCGTCAAATAGGCGGCAAAACGTAGGAGCATGCATCGATGGGGACGCACCGCATACTCGGATTGTTATGCACGGCGGCGGGGGCGGCCGCGTTGACGGCGCTCGCCGCGAACAGCGCGAATACGAATCGGCGCATACATGGAGCAACGCGAATCCCGCCGCCCAGTTCTACCGAGGTCCTGCCGCAGCCTGCGCCCGTCGCTCAAACGCACGTCGAAGCCGCGCGGCGCTTCAATCACAGTTCAGCGCTGCTCGCGTTTTCCGTCCTGACGGATAGCGCGATGGAACACTACCGCGGCGCGTTCGATAACCCGGCGATGTACACGCCGCTCGTCAGCGCGAGCCTTTCGTTAATCGCCGGTTTGCACGGCGGCGCCGACCGCCGGCAGCAGACCCATCATGTGCGTCATGCGATCTATCGGAGCGCGGCCGCAGCCGGCATCGCGGGCACCGGTTTTCACTTCTACAACGTCATGAAGCGCCCCGGCGGGTGGAGCTGGAACAACCTGTTCCATGCCGCGCCGCTCGGCGCACCGATTGCGCTGCTGCTGTCCGGCGCACTGGGCGCGGTCGCCGAACGCCTGCGCGACGAACCCGTGCACGAGCCGCAATTGCTCGGCATGCCGGCGGGCCGCGCGTTGGGTCTGCTCATCGCCGTCGGGCTTATCGGCACGGTGGGCGAAGCGGCCTTGCTGCACTTTCGCGGCTCCTTCCAGCATCGCGCGATGTATGCGCCCGTGAGCGTGCCGCCCGTGGCAGCGGCGCTACTCGTGCATGCGGCGCTCGCCGCGCCGCGCGAACGGTGGTTCACGCGCCTGTGGCTACGCATCACGACGGCGCTCGGCTTAGCCGGTGCGGCCTTTCACGCGCGCGGTATCGCACGGCGCCAGGGCGGCTGGCACAACTGGAGTCAGAATCTCTTCGCCGGCCCTCCGCTGCCCGCGCCGCCGAGTTTTTCGGCGCTCGCGCTCGCGGGGCTCGCCGCGCTGCGACTGAGGGAGACCGAGCAATGAAAACCGGCAGGCCAGCAGAAAGAGCGACACGTTATCCCGGCTACGACGTGTTAAATAAACGCGAGACACCGTCGTGGGACGAAGTAACCCGCGTTGTGATCGACGAGCGGCTTGCGCTGCCCCGCGAGCCCCGCTTTTTCACCGCAGCGGAATGGCTCGCCGTGACGTCGCTCTGTGCGTGCATCGTGCCTCAGGCGAATGTCGAGCCCGCCGTGCCGATCGCCGCGATGCTCGATCACCGGATGTACACGAATCAGGGCGACGGTTACCGGAACGCCGCGTTGCCGCCCATGCGCGATGCGTGGCGCACGGGCCTCGCCGCTCTCGATGCCGAGAGCCGCGAGCGACACGACTTACCGTTCGCGAGCCTCGAAAAAGCCGCGCAAACCGCGTTGCTCGGCGAGATGCAGCGCGGCGATCTCGCGCATGCAGCGTGGCGCGGCATGCAGCCGAAAGTATTCTTTGCCGAGCGGGTGCTGCACGACATTTGCGGACTGTACTACTCACATCCGCATGCGTGGAGCGAGATAGGCTTTGGTGGGCCGGCCAATCCGCGCGGATACGTTCGCATGTATTTCAATCGCCGCGATCCGTGGGAACCCGTCGAGGCGCAATCCGGCAACGAAGAAAAAGCCGCCAGGGAAAACCGCCGTGTTCGATGACGCTCTCCATCAACCGCGCGGCAGGCATGGCCGCGCCCCCGACGTGTTCGAACCGCATGGCTGGGTGCCGATGCGAGAATATTCGAACGACGACGAAGTCGACTTCGCGATTGTCGGCACAGGCGCGGGAGGCGGAACGCTCGCGTGCCGTCTCGCGGAAAAGGGCTTCAAGGTCGTCGCTTTCGATGCAGGCGCGTGGTGGCGTCCGCTGGAAGAATTCGCTTCCGACGAAGCGCATCAGCAAAAGCTTTTCTGGATCGACGAGCGCATCTGCGACGGCGACAACCCGATCAAGCTCGGCCACAACAACAGCGGCAAAGCCGTGGGCGGCAGCACGGTGCACTTCGCGATGGTCTCCTTGCGCTTCAGACCCGAGTGGTTCAAATCCCGTACGTTGCTAGGCTACGGCGCGGACTGGCCGCTCGACTGGCGAGAAATGTGGGAGTACTACACACAGGTCGAAGACGCGCTCAAAATCGCAGGACCGGTCAACTACCCGTGGGGACCGAAGCGGCCGCGTTATCCGTATCGCGCGCACGAGTTGAATGCGGCCGCCATGGTGCTCGCACGCGGCTGCGAGGCGCTCGGCATCGGCTGGAGCGCAACGCCGCTCGCCACCTTGTCCGCGCCGCGCGGCAAAGCGCATCCCTGCGTGTATCGCGGCTTTTGCGTATCGGGTTGCGCGACCAACGCGAAGCAAAGCGCGCTCGTTACATGGATTCCGCGTGCGGTGCGCGCCGGCGCGGAAGTGCGGGATCTCGCGATGGTTGGACGCATCGACATGAACGACGCCGGGCTCGTCACCGGCGTGGAGTACTTACGCGAGGGGCGCTGGCAATTCCAGCGCGCGAAGAACGTCGTCGTAGCCGGCTATGCAATCGAAACACCCCGCCTGCTGCTGATGTCCGCGAACAGCCGATTCCCTGACGGTCTCGCGAACCGCTCGGGTCTCGTCGGCAAGAATCTGATGGTGCAATCGAACCAGGCCGTGTACGGCACGATGGACGACGAGATACGCTGGTACAAGGGACCGCCGTCGCTCGCCATTACCGAACACTGGAATTACGCCGACAAAGACAAGGATTTCTTCGGCGGCTATGCGTATATGAGCCAGGGCCCGCTGCCCAACGCGTGGGCAGCGGCGCAGAACGGCCGCGGCCTTTGGGGCACCGCGCTCGCCGACGAAATGCAGCGATACAACCATCAGGCGGGACTCAAGATAGTGGGCGAGACGCTGCCGCAGGAACGCAACCGCGTCACGCTCGCAGACGAGAAAGATCAGTATGGCTTACCTGTTGCGCGCGTCACGTACTCGTACTGTGACAACGACAGGCGCCTCATCGCCCATTCGCTCGACTTCATGGAAGAGGCGCTCGCAGCGGCGGGCGGCAAAGACATCTGGCGCGAAACCGACGATACGTGTCACCTCAACGGCACGGCACGCATGGGCGACGATCCGGCGACGAGCGTCGTCAACGCGGATTGCCGCAGTTGGGATATCCGCAATCTCTGGATTTGCGACGGCTCTGTCTTCCCGACCGTCGGCGGCGTCAATCCTTCATTGACGATTCAAGCCATTGCCTGCCGGACCGCAGACCGCATTTCGGCCCTCGCGGCGCGCGGCGAGCTGTGAGCGTTGCAGGCAAGGCATGCGGCATGCTGCACTCGATGAATCGCCAACAGCTCGATCAAGGAGGGCCGCATCATGAAGCTTTATTACTCGCCTGGCGCGTGCAGTCTCGCCGATCACATTGCGATGCACGAAGCGGATTTGCAATTCGAGCGCGTGCGCGTGGACCTGAAGACAAAGACGACCGAGACCGGCCGGAATTTCGACGAGATCAACCCCAAGAGCTATGTGCCGACGCTTGAATTCGACGATGGTCAACGGCTCACGGAAAACGTTGCCATCCTGTCATGGGTCGCGCAACGCAAGCCTTCGCTCGCGCCGTCAGGCGAGCTCGGCGCGACGCGGCTGATCGAGATGCTGGCCTTCATCTCGACGGAGCTTCACAAGCAATTCGGGCGTGTCTTCAAACCGACTTCGGATGCAGAAGCCAATGCCGCGCGAGAGAAAATCGGCCAGCGCTTTCAACTTATCGCGACCATGCTCAAGGGCGACTATCTGTTCGGCGCAGCGGCAAGCGTGGCGGACGCCTATCTGTTCACCATGCTTCTGTGGGCGAAGAAAGTCAAAATAGAGGTACCGCAACAGCTCGCGGCATTCGAAGAGCGCATGCGCGCGCGGCCCGCGGTGCAGCTCGCGTTGAAACATGAAGGGATCGAATGAGACGGCGGGCGGTGGGCGCTTGCGTGCTGGGTCCGCCGTTCGCAGGGTAAGCCATGTCGACTGATCCTACGCTCACGCTCCTGATGTACTTCGTTTTACCGGTGTGGCTCGCCGCGGGTTTTGCAGACTGGCTATGCCATCGCGCCACGCGGATCGAGTCCACCACCGGTGCGAAGGAATCGGTCATCCATCTGCTGATGTTCGCCGAAGTAGGATTGCCTCTCATGGCCGCGATCTTTCTCGAGATCAACGCGGGCATCATATTGCTGATGATCGTCGCGTTCCTGATTCACGAAGCGACCGCGCTGTGGGACGTCAGCTACGCGGTCGGCGGGCGTAAGGTCACGCCGCTTGAACAGCACGTTCACAGCTTCCTCGAACTGGTGCCGCTAATGGCGATATTGCTCGTCGTGTCCCGGCATTGGCCGCAATTCGCGGCGCTGTTCGGACTCGGCAGCGAACCCGCGCGATTCGAACTCACGGCGAAGACAGAGCCGTTGCCCCTCGCCTATATCGTCACACTGTTCGCTCTGATTCTGCTTTTTGAACTGCTGCCTTACCTGGAAGAACTGTGGCGCGGACTGCGCGCACGCCGGCGCGGTTTCGCATCGGCGGCCGCGCGCGGGCGCGGCTCGTCGTGAGGCTCGGTCGGCTTTGGACTCGTCGAACTGCAGGATCTCGATGGCACTGCGAGCAGATTGCCGTCATATGAAGCCTAGAACAGATAGCGGCCGGTGGCATCACCGTTATCGCAAACGGAACGCGGATACCGCGTCGGTCATCGACTGCGCCTGGTGCTCCAATGCGCTCGCTGCAGCGGCGGCCTGCTCGACGAGCGCAGCGTTTTGCTGCGTCACCTGATCCATCTGGCTCACGGCTTTGCCGACCTGCTCGATGCCGGCGGTTTGCTCGACCGTCGCCGAAGTGATCTCCGCCATGATAGTCGCAACGCCCTGCACGGCGCCCACGATTTCGTTCATCGTCTGGCCGGCTTGCGTGACGAGTTCGTTACCGTTGCGCACGTCGTCGACCGAAGCAGAGATGAGTGCCTTGATTTCCTGCGCGGCGCTTGCGCTACGTTGAGCCAGCGTGCGCACCTCACCGGCAACAACGGCAAAGCCGCGGCCCTGCTCGCCCGCGCGCGCGGATTCGACCGCCGCGTTGAGCGCCAGAATATTGGTCTGGAAGGCAATGCTGTCGATCATGCCGGTGATTTCCGCGATCTTGTGCGAGCTTGCGGTGATGGCCGTCATGGTCTGCACCGCGCGCTGCACGACGTCGCCGCCGCGCTGCGCGACGTCGGCCGCGCTTGCGGCGAGCGTGCTCGCCTGGCGGGCGTTATCCGCGTTCTGCCTGACTGTCGAAGTCAGCTCTTCCATGCTGGCCGCGGTTTCCTCGAGCGACGCCGATTGTTGCTCGGTACGGCTCGACAGATCGAGGTTGCCCGCGGCGATCTCGCGCGCGCCGCCGTGAATCGCCTCGCAGTTGACGCGCACGTTGGACACCGTGTGCGCGAGTCCGGACTGCATCCGCGACATGGCGCTGAACAACTGGCCGATTTCGCTCTTGCTGCCTTCGGGAATGGAGGCGGTCAGGTCATTGCCGGCAATCCGGTCCAGTAGTTTCGACGCCTGCTGCAACGGACCGATCACGATGGTTCGCAGAGCGAAGTGTGTGGCGACGATCAATGCGAGAGCCAGCGCGACACCCGTCAGGACCATCGCAACGATCCACCCGTATTCGCGCGCGTTCCTCGCCGCTGAATCCTTCGCGAGCGCGCTCGCGAGGTTCTGGAATTTTTCGACGTTCGCCGAATAGGCCTGGCCCGCAAGCGTAATGTCGCGGTCGTTGATGGCGACGTAGGCGTCCGTGTCGCCGCGCTGGAGCGCGTCGAAAGCCTTTTTCAAGGTGGCCGCGAGAGCATTGGACGAATCGACGAGCTGCTGTTTCAGTGCATCGTCCTGTCCCACGAATCGGGATGCCGACGCAAAATCGCGCGTTTCCGCGTCTGCCCGGTCGAGCGTACGCTGTGCGCTGCCGAGCGCCGAATCGCGCGTGGCGAGATCGTTGCGCTCCTTGAGCGCCGCATAAGCGCGCGTAAGAGCCGCACGCGTGCGGGTGCTGTCCTTGTAGCCGTCGTTGGCGAGAATCTCCTGACTGGCGATCTCCTGAAGCCGCTGTGCGTTCTCATTCGAGCGGCCGAGCGCCAATACGCCGACCACGCCGCCAAACATGATCATCGCGGCAAACACGACGAGCACTGCAAGTAAGCTCTTTTTAACTGTCAAATCGCGCATGCTTCCGAGACCCTCTTTGTCGTCTATTTCTCTCAAATCGTTTACGGCAGAAGAGCCGTGAACTTGAGTAGTGCCACGCTACCGCCGTGGCCCGCCGGTTGTCGCCCGCCTTACGCACTCTTTACTGGGGAACGAAGTCTGGCGCACAATCACAGCGAAAACGGCTGTCCGCAGCCATTCCGATGCCGCCGATTGTTCGCATTCGCGTGCCAATCCGGCGGCGTAGCGACAAGCATGCATCATGCGTCCATCCAATCGGGCCTCTCATGAGCGATAAAACTTCTGGCAAGCGTGAAGATCTGCTGGCAGGCGGCAGCCGTCACCACCAGATCTTTCCAAAGCTGAACGATGCGCAGTTTGCAGTACTCGAGCGATATGGCGAGCGCCGCAAGCTCAGTGCCGGCGACGTCCTGTTCACCGAAGGCGATCGACACGTTCCGATGTACGCCATCGTTTCAGGCACCATCGAGGCGACGCGCGGCAGCGGCGAGAACCTGCATTTTCTCGGCGCTCACGGCGCAGGCAGTTTCACCGGAGAAGTCGGTACGCTTGCAGGGCGCGGCGCGGTGGCGTCCGCGCGCGCAACGAGCGATTGCGAAGTCATTGTGATCGACGAGGAATCGCTGCGCGCGCTCGTGATCGCCGAAGCGGAGCTGAGCGAGACGATCATGCGCGCGTACATTCTGCGCCGGGTCGCCTATATTCAGGACCAGAACGGCGGCGTGGTCGTGATCGGCAGCTCTGCTTCTTTTCCGACTCTGGTATTGCGGCATTTCTTGAGCCGTAATGCACAACCGTCGGCGTACTTCGATATCGCCGACCATGAGGAGGCGAAACTACTCCTCGAACGCTACGGCGCCACCGAAGAAGATCTGCCGGTACTCGTCACATTGCAAGGTGTCGTGCTCAAGCGTCCGACTAATCGTGCCGTTGCGGACGCAATCGGTCTGAGTCCCGACCGGTTGAACGGCGAACGGTTCGACGTGGTGGTGGTCGGCGCGGGCCCGGCGGGGCTCGCTGCGGCGGTGTACGCGGCATCCGAGGGACTGCGGGTCGCGGTGCTCGACACGAAGGCGCCCGGCGGCCAGGCCGGCACGAGTTCTAAAATCGAAAACTACTTTGGATTTCCCACGGGCATTTCCGGTCAGGCGCTCGCGGGACGCGGCCTTTCGCAATGCCGGAAATTCGGCGCGGAAGTCGGCGTGCCGATCGAGGCGCTGGGTATCGAATGCGATAAAGGCCAGCCGTTTCACATCCGCCTGAGCCACGACGAGCATGTTTATGGTCGCGCGGTCGTGATCGCGACCGGCGCGCGTTATCGCAAGCCGGATCTCGCGCGTCTCGAACATTTCCAGGGCCGCGGCGTCTATTACAGCGCAACGTATATGGAAGCCGCGTTTTGCGGCAACGAAGAACTCGTCATTGTGGGCGGCGGCAATTCGGCGGGACAGGCGGCGGTATTTCTGTCCGGATTTGCGCGCCATGTGCACATCGTGATTCGTGGCGAGGGGCTCGCCGCGAGCATGTCGAACTATTTGATCCGACGCATCGAGGCGGCGCCGAATATTTCCGTTCATGTACGAACGCAGATCGTCGCGCTAATTGGCGAAGCGCACCTCGAGTCGATTCAATGGAATCAGCAAGGGCGAATTGAAGAAAAGCCGATCCGGCATGTGTTTCTGTTCCTCGGCGCGCAGCCTAACACCGGCTGGCTTGGTGACTGTGTCGAACTGGACAGGAACGGCTTCGTGCTGACCGGCCCGGATGTCGCGCACAAGTGGCCCTCCGAGCGCCCGGCGCACTTTCTCGAAACGAGCCGGCCGGGCGTTTTCGCAGTAGGCGACGTGCGTAGCGGCTCCGTGAAGCGAGTGGCCGCCGCCGTGGGGGAAGGCGCGGCCGCGATTCAGTCGCTACACCAGTACCTTGCGCTCGACGCCTGAAACCAGGCGCTTCGCACTCAGTATTCGACAAGTATCGTCACGCGGCGATTGGCGGCGTTCGCCGCCGCATCGTTGCCGATGATCAGCGGGAAATTGTCGGCCCGGCCGATTGCCGCCATGCGATGCGCCTCGATGCCCCTGTCGGCGAAAAAGCGCACCACGGCCCCCGCGCGCGCGGACGAGAGCTCCCAATTGGATTCGTACTTGGCGGTCGCTATCGGCAGACTGTCGGCATGGCCTTCCACGAGAATGTTATTTCTCGCACGGTCGCGCAGTACGGTGGCGATCTGACCCAGCACCGCGAACGATTCCGGCAAAAGACGCGCATCGCCGGAATTGAACAGCACTTTCGCGTTGATCGCTATTTCCACCCCTTGCGGCGTGTGGGAAATCGTAATCTGGCGATTGTCCTGCAAGGGCGCGAGCAATGACAGAAGCTGTTTTTTTGCGGCTTCGTTTGCATTGCCCGTGGTTGCAGGCGGCTGTACGTCGACAGCCTCTTTCACCGGATGATGCTGCAGCGTCTTTATCTGCAGCTCGCTGTTTTTCGCGAGCTGCAAGACATACAGCGCCAGAAACAGCACCATTAGCGTCGTAATCAGATCGGCGTACGAAATCAGCCAGCGGTCCGACTGCTCGCCGCCGTCGTGAGCGCCATCGTGGCCGTGGTGACCGGTCTTGTCCGTTGAAAGACGCTTGCTTCCAGTAGTTGTGCTCATACACGGAGTCCGCTATCAGTCATGCCCGACTTTCGTCGATGCGGCTAGCCGAGCAATTCGGCGGAACGTTCGCGCACGTCGCCCGCCAAACGCGTTTCAATGGTGTGCGGCGATTCCTTGCGAGAGATGGCGAGCAAACCGTCCAGGTACAAACGCCTGAAACGCAATTCGCTGTCCACCTGCGCGCGAATCTTGCCGAATAGCGGAAGAAACACGAGGTTCGCCAACGCGAGGCCATATAGCGTTGCGACGAAAGCGACCGCAATGCCCTGCCCCAATTGCGACGGCTCAAGCATGTGTCCCGTCACCTGAATGAGACCCAGCACCGCACCGAGAATGCCGAAGGTCGGCGCGTAACCGCCCGCCTGTTGCCAGATGCGCGCCGCCGCCAGGTAATTGCGCTCATACGCGTCGACTTCCCGCTGCAACGCATCTTCCAGTACTGCCGTGGATACGCCGTTTGCAAGCAGCTCGAGCCCTCGCTTTGCAAACGGGCTGATGCCGTTGGCCTCCATCGACTCGAACGCGAGCAGACCGTTCAGTTTCGCCTGATCGCCCCATTCGAGCAGCACCGACAGGCTCTCGCGATCCACTTGCCGCGCCTTGACAAACGCGAAGCGCAGCAGTTTCACGCCGTCGAAAAACCGCGCCCAGGTGTTCTGGATCATCACTGCCCCTAAGGTCCCGCCAAGGACAATGACAAATGCCTCCAGCTGAAATAGCGACGTGAAATTGCCGCCTTCGAGTGAGAAGCCTGCGACGATCGCCGCCACGCCGAACACTACGCCAAATACCGTCAAAAGATCCATACGTCCTCGCGAGCGGCTGCACGAGCCTGCGAATTACAGTTAAATGTCGCGCTCAGTCATGTACGCCGGGCGCGACAGGCATCAGGACTCGGCCGGCGCCGCGTGCGCCGCAGGCGACTTCAGTGCTCGAACCGTGTCGATGAAGCGCTGCTCGATCTCGACGATCTCGACTGGATCGATCTTGATCTCGCGACGCATCACCCACGACACCTCTTTCTTTCGTGCTTCGGTCATGACGGACTGGAGGCGTTCGTCAATCGGCTGTCCCGCCGACGCCGAGAGAAGCTTCGCGAGGTCGTACGTATCGAACGCGCTCACTGCTTCGAACAGGGTTCGCTGGTCGACAAAGGCGAGGTCGTCGAGCGAATTCAGCTCGCCCGCGCCGCGCACATTACGGCGCGAGAAGTAGCTGAGGCCCTTCTCCTCGACGTAATTGAGCACCTTCGTCTTGCGGAACGCGAAGATGTCCTCGGCGATCTCGGCGTGCGAAAGCTTGTTCAGAATCACTTTCCTGTCGACGCCGATAAGCGCTTCCAGATCGTCGAGCTCGATCAGTTCGAGTTCGCTGCTGATCGAAACATCGAGGTCGTGATTCGCCACCTGCTGCGCCCGCTCGGTGATCTTCACCGGATCGAACGTCACGAGCTGTCGGCCCGCCGCGCCGTCGCTCGCCGAATAGCGTCCGGCCGAATTGTTGAGCCGCTCGGAGCGCCCGGATTCGATCGACACGAGGTTGAGCTTTTCCATGCGCTTGAGCATGGCCATGACGTGCGGTCGCGAATGACCTGCAATGGCATTGCACTTCTTGAGAACTTCGGCAAGCGGAATCGAGACTTCTTCGTTTTGCGGACGGCGTGCGCGCGCATCGAACCGGTCATTCATCTCGGCGCCTGCCATCAACGAGAGAACATGCGCGTACGACAGCACGCCAGGCAGAAAATCGGCGTGGGTATTCGTCGCAAGAATGTCGTCTTTCTTTTTGACGCGCCGTATCATCGTGCGCACGATGTGGCGCAGCAGCGGCGACACGCGCTCCAGCTCCTCTTCGACAATTCCGCCTGCGATGGCCGTCAATTGACAGAAGCTCAGTGCCTTGGCGGTATGCGCTCGCGGCTCGGGCGGCAGCAGTGCCGCTTCGCCGAAAAATTCGCCCTTGCCGAGCGTGGCGAGAATGACCTTTTTTTCATCGCACTGAGTGGAGATTTCGACTTTGCCGTCTGCAATGACGTAGATCACGGCGTCGGCCACGAAGCCTTCCGAGTAGATGACTTCCCCCGGAGCCGCCGTGCGCGTCCATGGCGAGCGTTGTTGATTCACGATGAGTACCCCCGATGAGCTTTGGTCCAGCGCGTGCCATTCTTCAGGCACGAGTCAGTTCGACGGTCTGACTTATTTCACTGGATAACGACAAGCCCTTCCCAATCTTTAATAAGGGGAAACGTGACAACAGTGGCGCAAACGTTTGCTATCCGTGCCGGCAAGGCAGCGCGCGCCTTGCGGACTTTCCATTCTGTTAGCGGCGACTCGCACGGTGTGAGCCGCCGACAGCTTCAACCCTTCGTCGCGCCGAACGTCAAGCCTGCGACGAAGTGCTTCTGCATCGCAAAGAACATCGCCACCGAAGGCAACGCCGCGAGGATGGACCCGGCGGACACGAGATTCCACGCGGTCGTCCATTGTCCCTTCAACGCAGCGACACCGACGGTAATCGGCGCGGCGTCGTCGCCTTGCGTCAGACACAACGCCCAGAAGTAGTCATTCCAGACAAATGTGAACACCAGAATTGCCAGTGCAGCGAGCGCGGGGCGAATGAGCGGCAAAACAATCTTGAAGAACACGGTCCATTCATTCGCACCTTCTATTCGCGCTGCTTCTACCAGTTCGAACGGCAACTGCTTGATGAAGTTGCGCAGGAACAGAGCACAAAAGCCCGTCTGGAAAGCCACGTGGAAAAGAATAAGTGCACTGACCGTATTGAACAGCCCGAGTTGCAGCGACAGATCGCGCACCGGAATCATCAATACCTGGACCGGCACGAAATTGCCCGCGACGAAGGTGGCAAACAGCGAGGAGTTGCCGCGAAAGCGATAGATCGCCAGTGCGAAGCCGGCCATTGCCGCGAGTGCAATCGAACCGACTACCGCGGGCACCGTAATCAGCACGCTATTCCAGAAGTAATGCAGCATCGGCGAAGTGGTAAGCGCCTCGCGATAGTTGTCGAATAGCGCGAAGTGCTTCGGCCAGCCCCAGTAGTTGCCCTCGCTGAGCTCTTCGGTGGAGCGCACGGAGGTGACGAGCACGGCGATCATCGGCAAAAGCCAGATCAGCAATGCAATCGGCAAGGTCAGTTTGTAGACGCGGCGCGAGGCCGGTTTCCATTTGTCGATTGGAACGGGAAACATGGTCGCTCCTTATTGCTCGGCGCGCAGCATCCGCCGCAAGTGATAGACGATGTACACCAGCATGATGCCGAACAGCACGACAGCGATTGCCGCCGAATAACCGATGCGGTAGTACTTGATGGCCTGGTCGTACATGTAATAGGCGAGTACCGTCGAGCTTTCGAATGGCCCGCCGCCCGTCATCACGGAGATAAGGTCGAAACTGCGCAACGCGCCGATAATCGTGACGACGATTGCCATGAAGGTGGTCGGCCGCAATTGCGGGAGAATGACGTGCCACAGCATTGACCAGCCGCGCGCTCCTTCCATGCGCGCCGCTTCGATCTGCTCCGCATTGAGCGACGTGAGACCGGTCAGATAAAGAATCATGCAATAGGCGGTTTGCGGCCACAGTGCGGCGAATACGATGCCGAAGGTCGCATAGCGCGGATCGCCGAGTACCGGCACGCCGTGGCCGAGAATCATCGCGAGGAGGCCGAAGGTCGGGTCGTAGAACCACGAGAAGATCAGCCCGACGACTACGCCCGACAATACGAACGGTGCAAAGAAAAGCGATTTGACGATGCGAATGCCGGCCACCGCCTGGTTCAGGTACAGCGCGACGGCGAGTCCCATCGGTGGCGCGAGTAGAAACAGCAGCAGCCAGATCAGGTTGTTCTTCAACGCCGTATAGAAGGTCTGCGCATTGAAGAGCTCGACGTAATTGGCGAGGCAGGCGAACGTCGGCTCCGTCATGCCGTCCCAGTTGAAGAAGCTCAGGCGTATTGTCGAGAGGATCGGCCAGATCACATAAACGGCCACCATCACGCAGGCCGGTGCGAGAAACAGAAACGCGGCACGCCGTTGGCGCCGCGCCGTGGGCGAAGGACGGCGCCCACGCGCGCGCGCCTTGGGCGCCTGTACACCCGCCGCGCCGCCCAAGGCGGGCAAGCCCGTACCGCCTGGTTCAACGGATCCGCCCACAGTGTGACGGGTAACGGAATGCTCCAAGATAATCCTCCAGCGGAAACAACAGTAGACGGCCTCGCGGCCGTCTCCTTCCTTACTTTTTATAGATCCGCTTGCGCGTCTGCTCCAGCTGCGCGAGCACGCTGTCCAGCTTCGACGGATCGGAGATGAACTGCTGCATCCCCTTCATGCCTTCATCGGCCATTTCCTTCGTCATGTCGCGATCGTAGAACTGCGCAATGCCGCCCTTCGTATTCGCGAGAATCTGGAAGCCGATCTTCGAGATGGGATCTTCCGGCTCCGGCGACTTGCTGTTCGCCGACAGTGAGCCAAGCCCCGTGGCCAGCTTCGCGCCGATCTCCGGCGTCTCGACGAACGCGAGGAACGTATGAGCATCCGCCTTGTTTTTTGCTTTCGACGGAATATGCAGCGATTCGACCGGCCCGTCTTCGGCAGTCGGCACATTCGCGTCGATAATGGGGAACTGGAAGTAGCCCATTTCAGGCTTCACGTTTGCCGGAAAGCCTCCGGTAATGAATGTGCCCATCAGCATCATCGCGGCCTTGCCCTGGAAGAGGAACGGCTGCACTGCATCAAGATCGTAGGAGAGCGAATTGTCGATGAAATAACCCGCGTCGATCAGCTGCTTCCACGTCGTATAAACCTTCTTCACGCGCGCATCGGTGTACGCAATCTCGCCCGCCATCAGCTTCTGGTGGAATGCATTGCCGTTCAGGCGCAAGTCGAGGTAGTCGAACCAGCCGGCGAGCGTCCATGCATCGCGGCCGGCCACGGCAATCGGCGCAATGCCGGCGGCCTTCAGCTTCTTGCAGTCGTCGAGAAACTGGTCCCACGTTTTCGGCTCGCCTGAAATGCCGACTTTCTGGAACAGATCCTTGCGATAGAACATACCCCACGAGTAGTACACGGTGGGCGCGGCATATTGCTTGCCCTTATACGAGGACGCTTCCTTCGTCGACGCATACATGTCGTTCCAGCCGTTCTTCGCCCAGTCCCCGCTCAGGTCTTCGAAGAGGCCGCGCTGCGCGTAATAGGCCATGCGCTCGCCGTCGTGCCAGTTGACGATATCCGGAGCGACCGTCGAGAGCCAGCCGGGCAACTGCACCTTGTACGCTTCTTCGTCGATAAACGACACCTTCACGTCGATGCCGGGGTGCGCCTTCTTGAAGTCGTCCACTACCGACTGCCAAACCGCGCGCTGGCTTGCACCCTTGAACGCAATGTTGGCGGTCAACGTGCCGGCCTGCGCAGTGCTCACGACGGACGTTCCGAGCGCAGCCGCAGCGAGCGCGAGTGTCAGCAGAACCTTGCGTGGTTTCATTTTCATGCTACCTGTCTCCTTTATTCCTTGATTTTGCGTCGTTGTCGTTACTGCATGGAATTCCGGCTTGCCAATCGCCCTGCTACCCGCGCCGGTCATTTCGATCGATACACTGCCACGCCCTGCGGTTCCACCTCACGCGAGCCAATCACGAACGCGTCGTCTGCTACGCCGGCAATGGTGTGGGCGGACTCGCCGTAGTTGAACACGTAGGTCAGCGCACCGCGCCGGCTGATACGCACGCTATCCCCTAGCGCTATCGTCTCGATGCCTGCCTGCTGCGCGATTTGCGCAAAGAGCCGCACCATCAATGCATCGTCGAAGAGGCTCGCGAAGTAATGAAACGTACCGCTTCGCACATACGCGGGGTGGCCGTCGGCGAAACGCGCGAGCACGTCGAGCGGATTCGCGTCGTGGCTTTCGACGAAATCGCGCCAGTGCCGTGCGACGCCATGCCCCGAGCCCGAATCCTGCACACCGGCAAGATGCACGGCTTCGGTCACGTTAGGCCGCATCGATTCGACGCGCCACACGCGCAGCGGCAACACATCGGCGAGCGCGCCCGGCGGAAGGTTCGCCGGAATCTGCAAGTCCGGCGTCTTCGAACCGCCGCGCGGACCGACGACGACCTGCGCGCCCGAGCGTGCAAGACGCGCCGCAAGATCCGCCGGCACGACCGGCAGCGGCGGCACGACGATCAGGCTGTAGCCGTCGAGCGGGGCGTCGACCGGCACGACATCGACATCGAGGCCTAGCGCGCGCAGCGCCGAGTAGTACTCGAAGGCAAAGCGCGGGTAATGAAAATCCGCGCCCTGCGGATGAATTTCGAACAACCACTTCGCTTCGTAGTCGTAGACGAGCGCGACCTTCGAACGGATGGCCGCGTCGGCATTGGCGTTTGCCGCGAGCACGGTGCCGATTTCTTCGGCCACTTGCGACGCTTCGCTACCCCCCACGTCGAGGCGATTATCGGGCGTATTCAAACCCGCATGCATCTGCTCCTGCGCGAACGGCGCCTGACGCCAGCGGAAATACGACACACAGCCCGCGCCGTGCGCGAACGCCTCCCAACTCCACAAACGCACCATGCCCGGCAGCGGCGCGGGATTCCACATGGCCCAGTTCACAGGACCCGGCTGCTGCTCCATGACCCAGAACGGCAGCTTCGACATGCCGCGATACACGTCATGATTGAACGACGCAAAGTCGGGGTGACCGCTGCGCAGCCAGCGCGCCTTCACCTCGGGCCCGAACCATTGCTCTTCCAGTGCGCCGAGCGGATAGCTGTCCCAGGCAGCGACGTCGAGATCGGCCGCCACCTTGTAGTGATCGAACTCGGTGAAGAGCTGCATGAAGTTGTGCGCGACCGGGCGTCCCGGCGAATGAGCGCGGATGATTTCGACCTGCATGCGGTTATAGCGCGCCACTTCGTCCGACGCAAAACGCCGGTAGTCGAGCCGGTGCGAAGGATGTGCTTCGGTCACCGTAGCAACCGGCGCATCGATTTCGTCGAAGCTGCGGTACTCCATGCTCCAGAACACGGTACCCCACGCACGGTTCAATGCGTCGACCGTTTTATAGCGCGCCTTCAGCCACTCGCGAAATCGCCCCACCGCTGCCGGCGAATAGCTGACCACCGTGTGATGGCAACCGAACTCGTTATCGGTCTGCCAGTAGGCCACGGCCGGGTGCTTGCCGTAACGCTCCGCAATCGCCGTGCAGATCTTCTGCGAAGCCGCGAAGTACGACGGCGATGAAAAATCATAATGGCGTCGCGAACCGAACGCGCGCGGGCGGCCATCGGCGCCAATCGGCAAGATGTCCGGATGACGGTCGATCAGCCACTTCGGCGGCGTCGCGGTCGGCGTGCACATCACGACCTTCAAGCCGGCTCCGCCGAGCACGTCGATCGCGCGATCGAGCCACGCCCAATCGTATTCGCCGGGCGCCGGTTCAATGCGGCTCCACGCGAACTCGGCAATGCGCACCTGCTCGATGCCGAGTGCTTTCATCCGGCGCGCGTCGTCTTCCCACATCGACTCTGGCCAGTGTTCCGGGTAATAGCAGACTCCAAGGCGCATCCGAATGTCCTTTATGCGTAGTGTTCGACGGATTCGAGCGAAGCGGCGGCAAAGCCGTCTTCGGTAAACAAATGCGTGGCGTGGCGGGGCACGCGCAGGTGCGCGCGGTCCCTCGGCGCGAGGTGCGTATTGCCCGGCGCTTTGGCGATCAGCGCGGCGCCGCCGGGCTGATCCAGATGCACATAGCTGTGTTCGCCGAGTTGTTCGACAAGCGAGACGGTACGTGTGAGCACTGCGTCATCGTGAGAAGCCGAGGTCTGAACGAATTCGAGGTGCTCGGGCCGCACGCCCAGCGTGACGGCTTGAGCCACCTCGAGCGCGGCGCCGTCCACCGGCACACGCACGTTTTCCTGCGTGGCATCAAGGGTGACGATCACGCCTTGCGGGTCGACTGAAGCAACACGTCCCGGCAAAAAGTTCATACGTGGCGAACCGATAAAGCCGGCCACAAAGCGGCTCTTCGGACGGTGGTACAACTCGAGCGGCGCGCCGATCTGCGCGATGCTGCCGTAACGCTCGGTATCTTTGCCCGCGTGCAGCAACACGATCTTGTCCGCGAGCGTCATGGCCTCGATCTGATCGTGCGTGACATACACTACGCTCGCCTTCGCAAACTGCTTATGCAGACGCGCGATTTCAATGCGAGTCTGGCCGCGCAGTGTGGCGTCGAGATTGGAGAGCGGTTCGTCGAACAGAAACACGCCGGGTTCGCGCACGATTGCGCGGCCGATTGCAACGCGTTGACGCTGACCGCCGGACAAGGCTTTCGGTTTGCGTTCGAGCAGCGCTTCCAGTTGCAAAATGCGCGCGGCTTCCTGCACCTTGCGCTCGATTTCTTCCTTCGGCGTTTTGCCGAGCTTCAGTCCGAATGCCATGTTCTCGAACACGGTCATGTGCGGAAAGAGCGCGTAGCTCTGAAACACCATCGCCACGCCGCGCTGCGCCGCCGGCACGTCGTTCATGATCTTGCCGCCGATGGAAAGGTCGCCGTCGGTCACATCCTCGAGCCCGGCAATCATGCGCAGCAATGTGGACTTGCCGCAGCCGGAAGGTCCGAGAAAAACGCAGAATTCGTTTTCGCCGATGTCCAGATCGACGTCGCGAATCACCGGCGCGCCGTCGCCATACGCTTTCTGCACGCCTCTTAACGAAATGCTCGCCATTGCATCGACTCCGTGATTTAATCGGCTCGACGATGGAGATTAAGCGCTTAATCAGCGTGACCGAAAAAATCGATCGCATGCGATCGTCGGTCCCTGCCTGTCTCCATGTCGTTTTGTCTGTGCGACAGATGGTGCCGCGCCTCGCGCTTTGATGCAAATGCCGGGTAACCATCCCAAATAATGAAGAGACATGCCCACACTTAGCGAAGTCGCGCGCCATGCCGGCGTCACGCCCGCCACCGTATCCAACGTGCTGCGCAATCGCGGCCGCGTGGGCGAGACGACGCGCCAGCGCGTGCTCGAAGCCGTCGATGCCCTCGGCTACCGGCCGCATCTTGCGGCCCGTGCGCTGGCCGAAGGCCGCGCGCCCACGCTCGCCCTGATGGTATCGAGCATCGCCAATCCGTTCTACCCGGAGTTCGCGCTCGCCGTCGAACGCGCGGCGCGCGCGAGCGGCAACTTCGTGATCATCTGCAATACTAACGATGATCCCGCGACCGGCCGCGCGTACCTGGATCAGATTGCCGGCACGCTGTCGGAAGGCGTGCTCGTGACGAACGCCAACCTGCACTTCGCCGACCTTCACGTCACCGAATCACGCGGCACGCCGGTGGTTTTGTGCATGTGGGAGCGGCCCAACGAGCCGCCGGGACTGCCCTGTGTCGCCGTGGATTTTCGTCTTGCCGGCGAGCTGGCAGGCAAGCATCTGCTCGAACTGGGACATCGGCGGATTGGGGCGATTGTCGGCAGCAAGGTGTCAGGCATTCATGCCACACGTTACGAAGGTTTCGTCGACGCGCTGCGCGTGGCCGGCGTGCGAAAAAACCGCGTCAAACATGCAGCGGATACGATCCACGGCGGCTACACCGCGGCGCGCGCGTTGCTCGAAGCCGATCCGCAACTCACCGCCATCTTCGCGACCAACGACCTGCCCGCTCTCGGCGCGATGCATGCGGCCGCGGACCTGGGCCTCTCGGTCCCGACAGATCTCTCCGTGATCGGTATCACCGATATTCAGCTTGCGCGCGAATCGCGGCCCGCGTTGACCACCGTGGCCGTGCCGACCGTCGAAGTGGCCGGGCTCGCGGTGTCGCTGCTGCGCGAACTGATCGAGTCGTCGTATGGACACGCGCGACGCGGCAAGACCAAAGTGCCGATGCGCATTTCGTCGGCCCCAAAACTGGTGGTGCGAGCGTCGACTGACGTGCCGCGTTCACGCTGAGACTCGGGCGCACTGCCCGCTTTCAAAGGCGGCCACAAAGTGTGTTTCGGCGGGCCAACGTATGCCGCTTGCCTTTCACGCGACTTTCACCGCAGCCAGGACTTTCCCCAATCCGCCGCGCCGCGCGCTGCATCGCACTAGCGGCTGACAGGCCCGCTCCATAAGGCTTTGCGCGCTTGCGCATGGTTCGCTGCACTCACACGCTCGCCGACGAGTTTTCTTGACGAGCTGCGCCGCGCCTGCTGTACTAAATCAACCAAAGTGATTTAGGCGGCGTCTTTCGGTCTTGCGTTATCTGTCCGAATCGGCCGCGAACCAGGTTGCGCCCGCGCAGCGTTCGCGTGTGCAACCACCCAGCAGTTCAAAAACGTCATTGCCAATAATCGGAGGAGCGTCCCATGAATCTGAATTCCCGCAGGGTTCCTGCCACCAGGAAAATCGTCTCGCTGTGCGTCGCGGCCTCGGCGCTCTGGTGCGCGAGCGCGAGCCAGGCAGCCGACCAGCCGGTGGTCGGCCTCATCACGAAGACGGACACCAACCCGTTCTTCGTGAAGATGAAGCAAGGCGCCGAAGCCGCCGCATCGAAAGACGGCGCGAAACTGATGACCGCTGCGGGCCGGTTCGACGGCGATAACGCGAGCCAGGTCACTGCGATCGAAAACATGATGACGGCGGGCGCCAAAGCGATTCTGATCACGCCGAGCGACACGAAGGCAATCGTGCCGAGCATCAAGAAAGCGCGCGCCGCCGGCGTGATGGTCGTCGCGCTCGATACGCCGACGGATCCGCAAGACGCCACCGACGCCCTCTTCGCCACCGACAACTTCAAAGCCGGCGTGCTGATCGGCAAATATGCGAAGGCCGCGCTGAACGGCAAGCCTGCGAAGATCGCCACGCTCGACCTTGCGCCTGGCGTATCGGTCGGCGTGCTGCGCCATAACGGCTTTCTCGAAGGCTTCGGCGTGAAAGAAGGCGACCCGTCCATCGTCTGCAGCCAGGACACGCGCGGCGATCAGGCAAAGGGGCAGACGGCGATGGAGAACTGTCTGCAGAAAGCATCGGACATCAACGTCGTCTACACGATCAACGAACCGGCGGCTGCGGGCGCGTACCGCGCGCTGAAAGCAGCAGGCAAGGACAAGAGCGTGATGATCGTCTCGATCGACGGCGGCTGTGAAGGCGTGCGCAACGTGAAGGCCGGTGCGATTGCCGCAACCTCGCAGCAGTATCCGTTGAAAATGGCGTCGCTCGGCGTGACGGCCGGCGTCGATTACGCGAAGACCGGCAAGAAGGTGTCGGGCTACCAGGACACGGGCGTGACGCTGATCACGGACAAACCGATGTCCGGCATCGACAGCAAGGACACCAAATTCGGCCTCGACAACTGCTGGGGCAACAAGTAACGCGCATTGCATGGCGGCCCGCGTGCCGGGCCGCCGTACGTTTCGCCGCGTGGCAAAGGCCACGCTCCTGTCTCGAGGACATCCATCATGTCGACTCCATCCGCGCCCGCGGGCCATCCGCGCCATTTATCAGACCGCCTGCCCTCGCTCGCCGAAGCCGGGCCGCTCGTTGCGCTCGTACTGGCCTGCGCATTTTTTATTTCGCAGAGCAACCGGTTTCTCTCGTTCCAGAACCTCTCGCTGATCCTGCAGCAGACGATGGTCGTCGCGGTCATCGCAATCGGTCAGACACTGATCGTGCTGACAGGCGGCATCGATCTTTCGTGCGGCATGGTGATGGCGTTCGGCTCCATCATCATGACGAAGTTCGCCGTCACGCTCGGCCTGCCGCCCGTCGTCGCGATTCTGTGCGGCATCGGCGCAAGCACATTGTTCGGCGTACTGAACGGCGTGCTGATCACGCGCATCAAGCTGCCCGCATTTATCGTCACGCTCGGCACGCTGAACATTGCGTTCGCGCTGACGCAGATCTATTCGAATGCGGAAAGCGTGTCGAATCTGCCGGACGCCATCATGTTCTTCGGCAACACCTTCAAGCTCGGTCCCGCCGATGTCACCTATGGCACGGTCCTCACCTTGCTGATGTACCTGGCCACATGGTTCGTGTTGCGCGACACGATCCCCGGACGGCACCTGTATGCGCTCGGCAATAACGCCGAGGCCGCGCGGCTGATGGGTTTGTCGTCGCAGAAAATACTGTTGACCGTCTACACGCTGGCGGGCGCGATCTACGGCATTGCAGCACTGCTGTCGGTATCGCGTACCGGCGTGGGCGACCCGCAAGCAGGCCAGACGGAGAACCTCGACAGCATTACCGCGGTGGTGCTCGGAGGCACCAGTCTTTTCGGCGGACGCGGTTCGATCTCCGGTACGCTGCTCGGCGCGCTGATTGTCGGCGTTTTTCGCAACGGCCTGACTCTCATCGGCGTTTCTTCGGTCTACCAGGTGTTGATTACCGGCATGCTGGTGATTCTCGCGGTGGCCGCGGACAAACTTTCTCATCGCCGCGGTTAAGCACTGGATCGCAACCATCTTGCATACGGCCCGAGCGAGCGTGTCTGGACGACACCAGGCGCCCGCTCAGGCTGACAGGAGCCCGTCATGTCGACAACAACTTCCGCTTCTGCCCCGCAGCCGGTTCTCCAGGCGCGTGGGCTCGTCAAACGTTATGGCAACGTCACCGCACTCGACGGCTGTGACTTCGAGGTGCTGCCCGGCGAGATTCTCGCTGTGATCGGAGACAACGGCGCAGGCAAATCGTCGTTGATCAAGGCGCTGTCGGGCGCGACCGTTCCTGACGAAGGCGACATCCTGCTCGACGGTAAGCCCGTCAAATTCCGCAGCCCGCTCGATGCGCGCGCGCAAGGCATCGAAACGGTATATCAGGAACTCGCGGTCGCGCCGGCCATGAGCATCGCCGAAAATCTCTTTCTCGCGCGGGAATTGCTGAAGCCCGGCTGGCGCGGCTCGATCTTCAAGATGATCGACAAACGCCGCATGCTCGAAGAAGCGACTGCGCATATGAAGGATCTGCAGATCGGCATTCGCTCGATGCGCCAGGCCGTCGAAACCCTTTCCGGCGGCCAGCGTCAAGGCGTCGCCGTCGCGCGTAGCGCGGCGTTCGCGCGGCATGTCGTGATTCTCGACGAACCGACCGCCGCGCTCGGCGTGAAGGAAGGCAACATGGTGCTCGAACTGATCCGCCGTGTGCGCGACCGGGGACTGCCCGTCATTCTCATCAGTCACAACATGCCCCATGTGTTCGAGGTCGCGGACCGCATTCACATTCAGCGCCTCGGCCGGCGCGCCGCGCTCGTCAATACGAAAGACGTGCACATGTCGGAGGCCGTTGCGATCATGACGGGTGCAAAAGAAGCCGACGTCAAGGCGATTGCATGATGCAGTCACTTCGCTGAGGGACCCGCGACCATGGACACCACCGGCATGCGCCCGTCGCTCAAACGCACCGTCGGCTCCAACCAGGTCGGCATGCGGCAATTCAACGAACGCATCGTGCTGCAGGCGATCCGTTTGCATGGGCCGCTGCCTAAAGCCGACGTGGGCCGCCTCACGCGTCTGTCGATGCAGACCGTCTCGATGATCGTCGATCGTCTGATCGACGACGGCCTGCTGGAAAAGCAGGCTCGTGTGCGCGGACGGATCGGCCAGCCGTCGGTGCCGATTGCGTTGCACGCGGACGGCGCCTACACGATCGGCATCAAGGTGGGCCGCCGCAGTCTCGACGTGCTGGCGATGGATTTCGCGGGCCGCGTCGTCTGCCGCGATGTGTTCGAATACCCTTACCCCGATCCGCGCACGCTGTTTCCCGCGCTGGAAAGTAAGCTCGCGCGCGTCAATCAGACGCTCGGTGAGAACGCGAGCAAGGTAGTCGGCGTTGGCGTGGCCGCGCCGCTCTGGCTCGGCGGATGGCGCGACTTCCTCGGCGCGCCGCCCGACGCGCTCGACGCATGGCATGAAATCGACCTGCGCTCGCGTATCGCGACCATGACGGGCCTGCCGGTGGAATTTGCAAAGGACACCACCGCAGCCTGTGCCGCCGAACTCGTCATGGGCCAGGGCCGCGGCATCCACAATTTCCTGTATCTGTTCGTCGGCACCTTTATCGGCGGCGGGCTCGTCATCGACGGCCGCTTGCATGGCGGTCCGCACGATAACGCCGGCGCAGTCGGCTCGATTCCGCTGCGCGAAAGCAGCGCACGCAAGCCCGCGCGGCAACTGCTGCATGCAGCGTCGGGCTTCGTGCTGGAACGTCTGCTGAGCGAAGCAGGCAAACCGCCCGCCGCCGCGCACGATCATCGCGCGCTGTTGCCGGACATGTGGCGGCATACCGAGGAATGGCTCGACAGCGCATGTCCGGCGATTGCCAGCGCGCTCATCAACGCGGCCGCGTTGCTTGATCTCGAAGCGGTAGTGATCGACGGCGAGCTCGACCGGCAAATGGTGCGCGAAATCATTCGCCGCACGGAGCGCGTGCTCGACCGGTTCGAGTGGGAAGGAATGGTGCGTCCGCAACTATTGGAAGGGGCAATCGGCGCTGACGCGCGCGCCATGGGCGGCGCGATCCTGCCGCTCTATGCGCACTTCGCACCGGTGCATGAACTCTTTCTGAAGCCGGCGACCGAGCCAGCCTATTGATTCACAACGGACAGCGGCGCCTTATTGCACAGCAACCTTGGTCGCAGCCACCGAGGCAGTCGTGGCAGGCTGAGATTCCAGTAGCGGCTGCAACACCGGCGCCATCGACTTCAGCAATTGGACGGAAAGCGCACTCGTGAATTCATAGTGCGCCGCATACGGTTCGTGCACCCACGCCGTCAGCGTGCCGTAAAAGCGGTCGCCGATAGCAAACACGAAGGTCGCGCTGCGGTTCACCTTGCGTGACTCGATAAGCCGCGCGCCTTTGGCGAATACGTTGAAACGCTGATCGCCCGTGCCCGTCTTGCCGTACACGTCCATGGTGCGGCCGTCGGGAAACGTCATGCCTTGCGCAAGACGCCGCGCCGTGCCGCCCGTCACCACGTCGCGCAGCATGCCCTTCACGGTTCCCGCGATTTCCGGCGAGAGCTGCTGTTGCGGCGCGGCTGCCGCGCGCCGGAAATGCGTTTCGTACGGCGTGTCTTTCGCGAAGTCGAGTTGCGTGAGGCTTTCGGTCGGCACCTTGTTGCCGTCGTTGGCAATCAGGCCGATCAGTTGCGCGAGCGCCGCGGGCCTGTCGCCCGACGCACCGATTGCCGCGGCATACGAAGGCGTGAGCGTCGTGAACGGATAGCCGAGCGCCTGCCACGATTTGCCGATTGCCTCGTACGCGCGCAATTCGACCATGCGTTTGATGCGGCGATCCTGCGTTGCGTGGTAGCGCGTCTTGAAGAGCCACGAGTAGCTTTGCAGGCGCACGTCGCTGCTCGCGTTCTGGATTTCGCTGAGCGTGGCGTCCGGATGCTCGCGCAGATAATTGAGCGTCCACAATTCCAGCGGATGCACGCTCGCGATATACCCGCGGTCGTTCAGATTGAAGCGGTCGATTCCGTATTTGGTGTAGAGCTTCGCGAGGTCTTCGTCGTCGAGCACCGAGGCGGCCGGCGTATTTTTCAGCGCCGCGCGCATCTTCGCGTTGAACCATGCATTCGACTCGTCCGGCGCGACGCTGCGCAACACGGTGGCCACTTTCGGCGGCGATTTGCGCACGCCCAGCAGCAACAACGCGAGGGCCTGGTCGCGCGTCTTGCCGTGATACTTCGCGTAGAAGCGATTCATGTAGACGCGGCTTTCCTGATCGGCAAACCGCGTCAGGTACATCTTGCGGATCGCCGGGTCGCTCAGCCATTGCGACGAAAGCCCGGTGGTCTGCACCATCTCATAGTGGACGATGTCGCGCATCAGCCGCACGAATACGAGATTCACCGAATGCTGGAACGCGCGGCGCACGGTCAGAATGCGGCTGTTGTCGTCGGATTCGAAGTTGTTGAAGGTCTGCGCGCCGCCGCCCGTGTAGAAGGTCTCGCCCGGATTCGCCGAGTATTTGCGTTCCACCGCTGCATCGAGCATGGCTTGCAACGAACGGTCCTGCGTATGCGACAGATAGCCGAGCGCCCAACGCGTCAGCTGGTCGTTCGGATCGGGCTTGATCGCTTTGAGTTCTGCCGCGCTGCGGGCAGCATAACGGTCGTGCAGTTGAGACACGATCTGCAGATACGTCACTACGGTGCGCAGTTTTGCAGTGGAACCGAGGTTCAGTCGCGCGCCGGAGTTGATGTCGAACGGCTGGTTCACGCTGTCTGTCTGCACGCGCACCAGGTTCGCGCCGTCGCGCCGCTCGAACAGCGTGAAGCTATAGGCGATTTTCGATGGATCGTCCGAGGCGCGCAGCATTTCGAAGCCGACGAGACCTGCGGCTTTCGCGCCGTCGCGCGTGGCGGCTGCGGCAAGCCGTTCGCTTACTGCCTGTTGCACCGCGTTATTGAGCGTACCGGTGGCTTGCAGATCCAGCCGGTCGAGTTCGTAGAAGCTCGGAATGCCGAGGGCCGCGAGCAGGTTGGAGCGCATGGACGTGACGGCCTTGCGCGATACGAATGAGCTGGCCCTTTCCACGCGTTTAGGTGTGCGATGCAATTGCACGTTCGCGGCAAGCGCCGCATCGCGCAGCCCGGCCGAGATCACGCCGCCGTTCGCGAGCAGGCGCAGATAGCTGTCGGTCAGCCGCTCCAGTTCGGGATAGCCGCGGTGCAGGAAATACGATGGCGCGCGCTGGGCGATCATCAGCGAGAGCACCTGGCGGAATGCCTCGCCCTGCTCCGGCAGACTCTCTGCACGGGAGGGCGCGGCAAGTATGCGGTTCACGTCCGCGAAATCGCGCCCATACCATGCGGCAAGACCGTCGCCCATGCCGTTGATCTCGCCGATGCCAGGTTGCGCGGCAAGCGGCACCGAATTCAGATAATGCACGACGATCTTCTGACGCGCAGGCATGGTTTGCGGCCCGTTCAAATAGGCGCGCACCGAAGCCGACGCGATTTGCCGCAGCTTTTCCGGCGGCGTGGCCGTGCGGCCGCCTGCCGAGTGGCGGAATTTTTCGATCTGCGTGGCGAGCGTGCTGCCGCCGGGCGTCGCCTGATGATGATTGAATAGGCGCGCGCCCTGGTCCGCGAGAGCGCGGCTGAAGCGCCCCCAGTCGATAGCCGGATTGCGGTTCGGCTGATTCGGATCGAGCAGATAACGGTCTTCTATAAAGAGCAGCGAGTTGACGATGACAGGCGGAATCGCCTCGAAGCTGCCATAAGCGCGGCCCGGAAAGCTGGCGCTGAAAAGCGGGGCGCCGGTGCCGTCGAAAAGTTGCAAGCCGGCCTGGTCTTTCTCGGCATACGGCAGAAAAAGACTTCTGTCGGCCAACGAGAGCATGCGTTCCGAATCGCGCGCCTGTGCGGTGATTTCGAAGCCGCGCTGCAAGAGACGTTGCTGGATGGACGGCAGCAGCGCATAACCGAGGCGCGTGTCGTAAGGGCCTTTTTCGGCTTCTGGAAAACGGATGGAATGACTCGGACCGTCATCCACCGTGAAGCCGACGTCGCGGGTGAGTTCGGACAGATAGTGCGCCTGCAGCCGGGATGTTTCTATTTCGAGCTGACACAGCCGTACCAGCCACGCGAGGCCCAGCAACAAGGCCGCCACCAGCGTCCATTTGAACCACTTGCGCACCGACGTGGTGCTGGTGGCGCGAAGCGGAAACCGAACCGAAGGCCGATTCATGACTGCTCTCCCCGGACGGGCGCCAGCCTCGTAAATCCGACACCCTTTAAGCAGTGTAGCGCGGACGTGAAGACGCATTTGGTTCGGTTAAACCCCAGTGTCGCCGCTACAACACTCGTTGCGAGGACATAGCAAACTGCGAATTACCGTGCGATATTCGACGTCTGCCATGCGCTCCCAAAACCACGGGTTCAGGCAGTTTTTCGCTTCCTGGCGGCTTGGGCAGATTGCACCTTTCGGGTCGCCTGCTGCCGCGCGGGGCGCACCCTATGATCGCTTGGCGTGTGCTGCCGCAGCAATTCCACGAAACGCCCGGCCGGCGGCGACAACACGCCGCCCTTGCGCGTCACCACACCGAAAGTTTGCGAAGGCGACTTGAGTTTCACCGGCACGCGGCGCAGCATTTTTTGCCGAATGAACATGTCCGCAGTGGCAGTCGGCAACAACGACACGAGGTCCGCACTGCTTTGCAAAAGCGCGACCGTCACGAAAGTGGACGCCGTGGAAATGGGGTTGTCCGGCATGGAGAGTCCCGCGAGATCCATTTCGCGTTCGAGCAGCGCGTGCAACGGCATATGTGACGGATACATCACCCAGCGGTGATCGGCGAGATCGGCAAGTTTCACCTCTTTTTTCGGGAATGGCGGGTGGCCATAGCCCACCACTACCGACAACGGCTCATCCGCAAGCGGGTGATACTGATACTTCGACGGATCGGCCGCCACTGCGGCTCGGCCGATCACGAGATCGAGCCGGCCCTCGTCGAGTTGCGCAAGCATGCGCGCGCTCGTGTCTTCCACCACTTCGATCGACAGGTTCGGATAGCCGGCGTGCAGCCGATTGACGGCGGGAATCACGCATTGCGCAATGGCGCCCATGATCGCGCCGATCGCAAGGCGCCCGCCGCGCCCCGAACGTATTTCGGCCACGTCCTGACATAGTGCAGTGAGATCCGTCGCGACGAGGCGCGCGTAGCGGATCACGCAATGGCCCAGCTGATTCGGAATCATGCCGCTTTTAGAGCGCTCGAAAAGCGGCGCCTCGAACATCGACTCGAGTTCGTGCAACGCCTTGCTGGCGGCCGATTGCGTCATCGCCATCAGGCCCGCCGCTTTATGCAGCGACTTTTGATCGTCGAGCGCGATCAGCAACTGAAGCTGCTTCATGCGCAGCTTGCCCAGCAGAACGTTCAGAGTGTTTTTCATGAATGCCGCGGTGAGTCGCAAAAGCGATCACTGGATGGAAACAATTCAATATACCTGCGCGCGGCGGCGCCGTATAGTCGGCGCTGGAGACGTTCACTCTGCCCTATTACATCTGAAAAGAGCCTGAATCATGAGCCCAAACAGCCCTGCCGCCGCGATGCGCGGCGTGTTTCCCGTTGCCCCCACCATCTTCGACGAATCCGGCCAGCTGGACCTGGAAGGCCAGAAGCGCTGCATCGACTTCATGATCGATGCGGGCTCGAACGGTCTGTGCATTCTGGCGAACTTCTCCGAACAGTTCGCCCTGTCCGACGACGAGCGCAACACACTGATGCACGTCGTGCTCGAGCACGTCGCCGGTCGCGTGCCGGTGATCGTCACCACGACGCATTTCAGCTCGCATCAATGCGCACAACGCAGCCGCCGTGCGCAGGAGGCCGGGGCCGCGATGGTCATGATCATGCCGCCCTATCACGGCGCCACGATCCGAATCGGCGAGCGCGGCATCGAAGAGTTTTATCGCACGGTGTCCGATGCGATCGACATTCCGATCATGATTCAGGACGCGCCGGTCAGCGGCACGCCGCTGTCCGCGCCGTTTCTGGCACGCATGGCACGCGAGATCGAACATGTGTCGTACTTCAAGATCGAAGTGCCGCAAGCGGCAAACAAGCTGCGCGAACTGATCCAGCTGGGCGGCGACGCGATTGTCGGGCCGTGGGACGGCGAGGAAGCCATCACGCTGATGGCCGATCTCGATGCGGGCGCAACGGGTTCAATGACGGGCGGCGGTTACGCGGACGGCATCCGTCTGATCGTCGACGCCTATGCCGCAGGCGATACCGAAGCCGCCGCCGCGCACTATCAGCAGTGGCTGCCGCTCATCAACTATGAAAACCGCCAGGGGGGTCTTGCTTCGTGCAAGGCGTTGATGAAGGAAGGCGGCGTGATCCGCTCGGACGCGGTGCGTCATCCCTTGCCGGCGATGCACCCCGCCACGCGCGAAGGCTTGCTAAAAATCGCGCGGCGGCTCGACCCGCTCGTGCTGCGCTGGGGCCGATAACACGCGGCGGCAGCAAGCGGCTTTGCGTGCGGACGCAATTGCCGCTACGCTAGCCGTCATGAAAAGTTTCTACGAAGCCACTGTCACTCGCCCGTCTGCTTACGCGCCGCTTGCCGGGCGGCATAGCGTCGATGTTTGCATCGTCGGCGGCGGCCTTGCGGGGCTCTCCACGGCATTGGGACTCGTCGAGCGCGGCCTCGCGAACGTCGCGGTGCTCGAAGCGAAGCAAGTCGGTTTCGGCGCATCGGGGCGCAACGGCGGCTTTGTGTTCGGCGGCTACAGCCTCGATTGCGCGGATCTGCTGAGAACGCTAGGCGCGGCTCGCGCGCGCGAACTGTACGGGCTCACGGTCGACGCCGTCAATCTGATGCGGGCGCGCATCGCGCGCTATCGCATCGATTGCGACGCGACCGACGCTGGCGTGATTCTCGCGAACTGGTTCGACGAACCGGCGCGGCTCGAAACACAGCGGCGCCTGATGCGCGATTCGTTCGGTGTCGACTGGGAACCGCTGCCAGCAGACCAGCTTGCCTCACAATTAAAGACGCGCCGTTATCACGGCGGCCTTTTCGAGCGCAACGCGTTTCACTTTCACCCTTTGAAGTATGTGCTCGGCGTGGCCAGCGCTGCGGCCCATGCAGGCGTGCGGATTCATGAGCAATCGCCTGTCGTGCGGTTGCAGCGCGACGGCGCGGGCTTCGTCGTGCACACGCCGCACGGCGCCGTCGACGCGCGGCACGTCGTGATGGCGGGCGGCGGCTATGCGCGCAACGTCTATGCGAAAGTGGAGCGTGCGGTGCTGCCCATCGCCACTTACGTGATGGCAACCGAACCGCTCGGCCCGCGTCTGCACGACGCCATCGGCACGCGCGCAGCGGTCTACGACACCCGCTTCGCATTCGACTACTACCGGCCTTTGCCGGATACGCGCATTCTGTGGGGCGGACGCATCTCGGTGCGCGATCGCGCGCCGGAAGTCATCGCGCGTTTACTGCGGCGCGATCTGCTCAAGGTGTATCCGCAATTGCACGACGTGCGCGTCGATTACGCGTGGGGCGGCCTGATGAGCTACGCGCGTCATAAGATGCCGCAAATCGGCCGCAGCGCGGACGGCGTCTGGCACGCCGTCGGCTTCGGCGGGCATGGCATGGCGCCGACCACCGTCTCCGGCGAATTGCTGGCTGCGGCGATTGCGGGCGAGCGCCCGGTGCCCGAGGCGTTCGCCACGTTCGGCCTCACGCCCGCCTACGGCGCGCTCGGTCTCGCCGCCGCCCAGTTGACTTACACCGCGATGCAGACGCGCGATGCGTTGGCCGCACGTCGCAGGCGGGTTCGCGGCGTCGGCTAGGGTGCGCTCGTCAGGCGAGGTGCTTCGAGGCCGCCTGGATACGGACCGGCGCAAGGTTTAACGCCCGGAAACCCCGCGGCGAAGCGCTTTTTTCGCATGCTAGAATGCGCCGTCACCGCCGCTCGAATAGCTCGCATAGCTCGAATACACAATGAAAAAGGGAAGCAAGGCCGCCGAGCCCGATACCAACGGCATCCCGTCCGACGCGCCGCGTAAGGACAACGGACGCAGCGACGTCCGACGTACCGACGCTCGCCGCAAGTACGATCCCGAGCAGACGAAGCGCAATATCCTCGACGTCGCGACGCAGGAGTTCTCCGCAATGGGACTGACGGGGGCGCGCGTCGACGCAATCGCGGAGCGCACGAACACCACGAAGCGCATGCTGTATTACTACTTCGGCAGCAAGGAAGGCCTGTATCAGGCGGTGCTCGAAAAAGTGTATGGCGACATTCGCGCGCTCGAACAGGACCTGCATGTCAGCGAGCTCGACCCCGTGGAGGGCATGCGTGCGCTCGTCGAATTCACCTTCGACTATCACGACCGCCAGCGCGACTTCGTGCGCCTCGTGACGATCGAGAACATCAACGGCGCGAAGTATGTCGAGCAGTCGAAGAGCTTCAAAGGCCGCAATGTCACCGTCATTCATACGATCGAAGATCTGCTCGCGCGCGGCGTCGCGGCCGGCCAATTTCGCAACGACATCGACGCCATCGACCTCCATCTGCTGATTAGTTCGCTGTGCTTTCATCGCATCGGCAACCGTCATACGTTCGGCACGGCGTTCGGACGCGATCCGTCGCATCCGCGACTGCGCGCGCGTCACCGCGCGATGATCGTCGACGCTGTCTTGCGTTTCGTGCGCAAGGAAGACTAGAAGCGCGAGCAGATGAAAAACGGGACGTGGCCTGCGCCACGTCCCGTTTCTTATTGCTGTTGCTTAAAAGCGCGTGCTCAGTCCACCAGCACGATCCGCTTGATGTCGCCGACAATGAAGATGTACGACAGCGCGCCGATCAGCGCGATCACGCCGATAAACACGAGTGCGCCGACAAACGACCCCGTCGCCGCGACGATGAAGCCCACCACGAGCGGCGTCACGATGCCGGCCAGATTCGCGGCGAAGTTGAAGATGCCGCCGGTCACGCCGAGCAGGCCTTCAGGCGCGATGTCCGATACCAGGGTCCAGCCGAGCGCCGCCATGCCTTGCGCGAAAAACGCCACGGAGAGGATCGCAATCACCGCCACGTTGCTCTGCACATAGTTCGCGAGAATGATTGTCGACGCGAGCAGCAAACCGGCGATGATCGGCAGCTTGCGCGCAACGTTCGGCGACTTGCCGCGGCGCAGCAGCCAGTCGGAAAAGAGCCCGCCGAACATCACGCCGATCGACGCCGCAATGAACGGCATGATTGCGAAGAAGCCGATCTTGAGCCAGCCCATATGGCGTTCCGTCGCGAGGTACGTCGGGAACCAGGTGAGAAAGAACACGAGCGTCGAGTTGCCGGCGAACTGGCCGAGACAGATGCCCGTCAGTTGCCGATGCTTGAGCAGGCGGCCGATGGTGCGCCATTCGAAGCCGCTTTTCGCGGGCGCTGCCGCGCTGCTTGCAGCGGCGCCGGTGTGCCGTTGCGTGAGGCCACCGCCTGCTTCGATATAGTCGAGCTCAGCCTGATTCGCCGACGGATGCTCGCGCGGTTCGCGATAGAGCAACCACCAGATGAGACCGAACACGATCCCCACGCCGCCGACCACATAGAACAGCGAACGCCAGCCGAATGCGCCCATCAGCATGAACAGGAACGGACTGAAAAACGCCAGACCGATGTATTCGCCGACGGTGTAGGTGCCCGTCGCCATCGCGCGTTCGCTCTGGGGAAACCAGGTCGCCACCACGCGGCTGTTGGTCGGAAAGCACGGTGCTTCGGAGACGCCGAGACCCAGACGGAACACGAACAGCCCTGCGATGCCGTGCACGAGTCCCTGCGCGAGCGTGCAAAGGGACCAGAAGGTCATCGAGAGGAAATAGGTCAGCTTGCTGCCGAAACGGTCGAGAAAAAGGCCGCCCGGAATCTGCGAGGCCACGTAGCTCCACGAGAACACCGAAAACAGCAGGCCCATCATCGCGGCGTTGATGCCCAGTTCCTTCGTCAACTGCGGCGCGGCAATGCCGAGCACCGTGCGGTCCAGATAGTTGATCATCGTGCCGACGGCGAGCAGCCCGAGTATCTGATAACGCGCGTTCGAGCGGCGCGCCGTGCTCGCGGCCGCATTGGCGCCGGGGTGACGCTGGGCGTCCGCCGGGCTGGATTGGATCGGTTGCGGCATGGGGGTTTGTCTCCTCTAACTGATTAGGTATCCGTCATTCACCGGCGTGCGCTACCGGTTAGCGTTCCAGCAGCGACTGGAAATGCGTATAGACGCGCTGGGCATCGGGCTCCAGCTCCGTGAAAATGCGCATGGCGTCGACTGCCTGGTACACCGCCATGCCGCCGCCCGACAACGTGCGGCAGCCGAGCGCTTCGGCTGCCTGCAACAGCGCCGTGCGAATCGGGAAATAGACGATGTCCGCGACCCACAGGTCGCGATGCAGCAATTGCGCCGGCAACGGCAGGCCGGGCAGCTTGGCCATGCCGGTGGGCGTGGCGTGAATGAGGCCGTTCGCGGCGGCGAGCGTTGCGCCGAGCGCAGCATCTGTGGACGCGCCCGCGCTGACAGTTCGGTCTGCGAAACGTTTCTGCAATTCCGCGGCAAGCGCTGCGGCTCGCGCCGCATCGACGTCGAACAGCGTGAGCGTTTGTGCGCCCATGGCAAGCGCCGCATGCGCCACCGCGGCGCCTGCGCCGCCCGCGCCCAGTTGCACGACGCGTTCGAGCGAGACGTCGGGCAGGCCGCGTTGAAACGCGCGGGCGAAACCGGACCAGTCCGTGTTGTGGCCGATGCGCTTGCCGTCCTTGAAAAGCACCGTGTTGACGGCGCCGAGCGCGCGGGCATCGTCGGACAATTCGTCGAGTAGAGGAATGACCGCCTGCTTGCACGGGTAGGTAATGTTCAGACCGTTGAATCCCATTCGTTCGGCGGCAAGCAGCAGCTCCGGGAGTGCCGATACGTCGAGCTTCAATGCTTCGAGGTCGATGCGGCGGTACACGTAATGCAAGCCGAGCCGGCTGCCTTCTTCCTCGTGCATCGCGGGGCTCAGCGAGCCGCCGATGCCCGCGCCGATCAGACCGACCAGATACGATTTCGCAGTGGCCTGTGCGGCCGTTTTTGCGCTCATTGGCGTGTCCGCAGGCGTCTTCGCTGGCATGTTCATTTGGCCGCCCTATTCTTAAGGAGGGTCGCCATTCGCTCGAGGGCGAGCACATAGCCTTGCGTACCGCAACCGACGATGATCCCCTCCGCCACCGCCGACACATACGAGTGATGGCGGAACGCTTCGCGCCGATGCACGTTCGAAATGTGCACTTCGATCACGGGCTTCTGAATGGCAGAGAGCGCGTCGGCGATCGCGACGGAGGTGTGCGTGAACGCAGCCGGGTTGATGACAATTCCGTCGACCTTGGTGCGCGCCGCGTGCAGCCAGTCGATCAGTTGGTGCTCGGCGTTCGACTGGCAGAAATCGACTGCCAGGTCGAGGCGCTCGCCGGCGTCGCGGCAAAGCCGGGCGACGTCGTCGAGCGTTTCGGAGCCGTAGATGGCCGGCTCGCGTGTGCCGAGCAGATTGAGGTTCGGTCCATTGAGGACCAGTACGGACGCAAAAGTCATGATTGTCTCGATCGGATAGAACCAGAAGCGACGGCCGGAAACTCATAACGCTTCTCAACGTATGGCGAAGTGTGCGCGCATCGGCCGGCGCCGTCATTCGGGGTTTATACGAATTTGTACCATCTAGTTAGTTTGTATAGACTGTCGAAAAATGCGCATATCTTGGGAAATTCTGGCCCGCGTCTTGCTGTCGAACTAACGAACTGGCCCATTTTTCGCATCGCAACATGGCTACCGGAAAGGCTTTTCGCTGCGCCGCAACGCATATCCGCGCTAGCCGCCCGACTGTCTTCGCAGGAGCTGTACATGCAACGTTCGATTGCCACCGTGTCGATCAGCGGCACCCTCGTCGAGAAGCTGACCGCGATCCAGGCGGCGGGCTTCGAGGGTGTCGAGATTTTCGAAAACGATCTGCTGTATTTCGACGGCTCGCCCGCCGACGTGCGGCGCATCGCCGAAGATCTCGGCCTGAAAATCATGCTGTTCCAGCCGTTCCGCGATTTCGACGGCGTGAGCGCCGAGCGTCTCGCGCGCAACCTGGACCGGGCGAAACGCAAATTCGACGTCATGCACGAACTGGGCACGGACCGCATTCTGGTGTGCAGCAACGTCTCGCCGGACACCCTCTGCGACGACGCGCTGATGACCGACCAGCTCGGCGCGCTCGCGCAGGCGGCGCAAGCGGCCGGCGTGATCGCCGGTTACGAAGCGCTCGCGTGGGGCAAGCACGTCAAGACCTACCGCCACGCGTGGAAGCTCGTGAACGCGGTGAACCATCCGAACCTCGGGCTCGTGCTCGACAGCTTCCACACGCTGTCGCTCAACGACACCGTTGAGGGCATCGCGGACATCCCGGGCGAACGCATCGCTTTCGTGCAGATCGCGGACGCCCCGAAGCTTGCAATGGACGTGCTCGAATGGAGCCGCCACTACCGCTGTTTTCCCGGTCAGGGCGACTTCGACGTCGCGAACTTCACCGCCCAGGTCGTCAAATCGGGCTACACGGGCCCGCTTTCGCTGGAAATTTTCAACGACGGTTTCCGCGCCGCGCCCACCACGATCACCGCGGCGGACGGACATCGTTCGCTTCTGTTTCTCGAGGAGCAGGCGCGCGCGCTGCTTGAAACCTCGCGGCAACCCGTCGGCGAGCTTTACGAACCGCCGGCGGCGCCCGCGCACGTCGGCTACCAGTTCCTCGAATTCGCCGTGGATCACACCACGCGCGCACATCTCGCCGACTGGCTCGGCAAGCTGCGTTTTCGCCAGGCCGGCCAGCATCGTTCGAAAGATGTCACGCTGTATCAGCACGGCGCCGCGTCGATCGTGCTGAACGCCGAGCCCGATTCGTTTGCCAATGCGTTTTTCCAGCAGCATGGTTTGTCGCTGTGCGCGTCCGCGTTTCGTGTCGACGACGCGAGGCAGGCGTTCGAGCGCGCAGCAGGCTTCGGCTACGCGCCTTTTTCCGGCCAGGTCGGACCGAACGAACGGGTGCTGCCCGCGGTGCAGGCGCCCGACGGCAGCCTCAATTATTTCGTCGACGAAACGCCGGATCAGCCGACGCTGTTCGAAGCCGACTTCATCCTCACGGACATCAACGGCCCGGCGGAAGTGGGCCCGCTTAGCCGCATCGATCACGTGTGTCTTGCGGTGCCGGCGAATTCACTGGATACGTGGGTGCTGTTTCTGCGCACGGCGTTCGGTTTCGAGGCCGAGCCGGGCGTGCTCGTGCCCGATCCGTATGGACTTGTGCGCAGCCGCGCGCTGCGCAGCCGCGACGGCTCGGTTCGCGTAGTACTGAATGCGTCGGTGGATCACCATACGGCGGTGGCCGAGGCGCTGCATACCTATCACGGCTCGGGGCTCAATCACGTGGCCTTCAGCACGAGCGACATCTTCAGCGCGATTCCCGAATTCGTCGCCGATGGTTTGCCGGTGCTGCGCATCCCGCGTAATTACTACGACGACCTTGCCGCCCGCTACGCGTTGCCGGACGAGACTTTGGACGCGCTGCGCGAGCACAACATCCTCTACGATCGCGATGAGCGCGGCGGGGAGTTTTTCCACGCTTACACCGAGCAGCTGGACCAGCGCTTTTTCATGGAAATCGTCGAGCGGCGCGGCGGTTATGACGGCTACGGCGCGGGCAATGCGGCGGTGCGGCTCGCCGCGCAGGCGCAGCGGCGGAGATAGGCGGCGGGCTGAGAGTGGTTGGCCGCGGCTTTGACGATTGCGGCTTAACGATTGCCGCTTGCGGCTCGCGGCCCTGAACCGCGCAAGCTTCCGCCCCTCAGCCGCTCAGGCTCTCGCTCACTCAGGCACGGGCCGTGCGCCATCGGCTGAAGGCGAGCCATCGCCCGATATAATGAGGCCTGACTTGCGGTCCGCGCCGCGCGGCTGTGTCGCCGGTCCGGTCGCAGCGGTGTTTGCGACGGGAGCGCTCGCGCAGCCTCGGGTCCGCCCGCCCACACCGCCGGCCGAATCAAACGCCAGGAGAGATATGAAGAAGTTTGCCGTAGTCCTGTCAGTTCCCCTCCTTCTCAGCGCTTGCGCCTACTTTCAGAAGAACCCGGATGCCGGCGAGCCGGTCACGGACACCACCACGCAGCGCTCGGTCAACGACGTCGTGGCCTGCCTGACGCAACTAGCCTCCAACCACGACGCCGCGTTCAAATCCACGTCGATCCCGCAAGGCCAGATGCTCGACTTCGGCGATTCGAACGTCATCAAGGTGCGCAGCGACAATGGAGCGACCACTTACCGCTTCTATGCGGGCAAGCGCCACGCCAACAATCTGTGGATCGAAAGCGCCGCGAAAACCTGCGCGCCGTAGGCCTTGCAACGCGGCGGGAAGCCGGCTGTTAAGGGTTGGTAAGGTACGCCGGTGCGACGCTGGTGCCATCTTCGTGTCACGGTGTTACAGGACAATGCTTCTTAAGAATCGTTTAAGACTTCGTCCCCATCATGCCTCGGACACTACCGCACGAGGTGCGCACCATGAACCAGCCCGAACAGAACAGCAACGACACCGCGGCGCCGGCGAGGCGTCCCACCATCCTGCGCCGCCTGCTGAGCCATCACGAACTGGCGACGCTGCTGCTTCTGCTGCACGCGCCCATCGACGCATCCGCGAAACCCGAGATTCCGCAACTGCACGAAGCGGGCTTGATCGAAACAATTTCAAACGAAGCGGGCGGCGCGCGCATCCGCCTGACGCCCGAAGGCAATGCCGTGCTGCGCGGACTCGGCGTCAAATAACGCGCTTACGCCTGCCATACACCGTATCCCGCTTCGCGCAGCCCGATTGCCAGTTCCACTTCCATTTCCTGTGCGCCGCGATACGGCATCGGATTGAACACTTCATACAGCTCGGGCACGAGGCGCAAGCCGTAATCGCGCACATAGCGGTTGGCCTGAATGCCGGCCTTGTGCCGGTCGAAACGCAGATCGGGATCGAGCCCGGTCATCCCCACATACACGCACGGCTTGTCGAACCGGTAATCCGGATTCGCACGGCGAAAACGCGCCTCGTTCCAGACCTTGTCGTCGAGCACGACGACGTACACGTAATAACGATGCTTGCGGCGAGCCATAAGCCGAGCGTCAGTTCCTCGACGTGCTGTGCAACAGCATCCGGTATTCGGTCGGCGTGACGCCGACCGTCGCCTTGAATTGCCGCGTAAAGGCGCTGTGATCAGTGTAGCCGCATAGCGCGGCGACGTCGGTGACCTTATCGTGCGACAGCAGCAGCGCGGTGGCGGCGTCGAGCCGCGTCTTCAGCAGCACCTGGCGCGGCGTCAGGTGAAACACCTTGTGGAAATAGCGCTCCAGCTGCGCGACCGACATATCCGCCATCGCAGCCAATTGTTTGAGGTTCAACGGCTGCACGTAGTTGTCCTGGATGAACTGCACCACCGCGGCGAGCCTGCTGTAAGCGGGATGACTGCTTTCGTCCGCCTTCAGATCGCGCGAGATACCGGCGAGCCCGACCACTTTGCCTGCCGCGTCGCGCAACGGCTGCTTGCTCGTCAGACACCAGCCAGGCTGACGTCCGGGATAAAGATGCAACTCCAGCTGGTCGGTCATCTGATTGCCGACATGAATGACGCCCTCGTCCTGCGCCGTGTAAATGCGGCCGAAGCGGCGCGGAAACACGTCCTCGGCGGTCTTGCCGAGCAGCGCCGCCTTGTCCTTGAAACCGCAGCGCGAAGCAAGCGTGCGGTTCACGAGCGCATAGCGCGCGTCGGCGTCCTTCACGAAAAAGACGACGTCGGGCAGCGCGTCGAACACGGGCTCGAGCTGCCGGAAATGCGCGAGCATGCCGGACAGGGTTGCTTCGTCAGGTGAGAATTGATGAGCCAGCGTGTTCATCGTGCGGGTCCCGTGGATCCGAGCCGTGTGTAAGGCATATAGCGAGCGCTGCTGCCTTGACGCGTGGCCTGCGATCATTCGATTCGCATTGCATGCGCCGTCGATTATAAAGCCGCGCATGCGCCGACAATAAGCGCGTGGCGGCGGCAAGTCGCGGGGGTCATTCGCCTTGCGGCGCCTCTGCAGCGGCCGCCATCAGCGTGCCGATTTGCGTTGGGCTGAACGGCGGACGCGGCGCGGCGGACGGCCAGCCGAAGTACACGCTCGCCGCGGTGCCGCATATCTTTCCCTGGCACGCGCCCATCCCGCAGCGGGTGTGCAGCTTCGCGTCGCGCCAGGTGCCGAACGCGCGCACTTCGCCAAGCGTGACATCTTCGCAGCGGCATAGCAGCGTGCCGTCGGAGGGTGGCGTGCAGGCGGCCGGTTGCAATGCGAAGGCGGATTCGACGCATGCCGCGAAGCGGCGCCAGCGCGCGCGCCGGGCTTGCAGGGCGCCGCTCGCACGACTCACGCCGCCGCTCGCCCCCCACCCCGCGATCTCGCCTTCGACCGCCGCGAGTTCCGCGCCGCCCACACCGGTGCACTCGCCCGCCGCAAACACGCCATCGACCGAAGTCCGCTGCGCGTCATCGACAGCAATGGCGCCCGCTTCGTCGATCACACAGCCGAGCGCTTGCGCAAGTGCGACGTTCGGCACCAATCCGAAGCCGCACGCGACGCGCTCGCAATCGAGCGTCACCCTGCGCTCGCCGCGCCGGATCGTGACCTGTTGCACATGGCCCGCGCCATGCGCCGCCTCGACCATGCTGCTGGTCCAGTAAGAGACGCCGGCGAAGCCGCGCGTCATGCCGACGGCCTGCCGCAGCTTCGCCGGTTCGCGCAGCAGCGAAGCGCCAAAGCGCGCAACCCGCGCAGCCGGCGCCTGCTCCACCACCGCGAGCACGCGCGCGCCCGCCGCGCGCGCGGTGCTCAATGCGGCGATCAGCAACGGACCGCTGCCGGCAATCACGACGCGTTCGCCGCGCACCGGCATGCCGCCCTTGATCAGCGCCTGCAGCGCGCCTGCGCCCGTCACGCCGGGCAAGGTCCAGCCGGCGAACGGCAGCAAGCGCTCGCGCGCGCCCGTCGCCAGAATCAGCCGCCCGTAGGTCATGCGCAGCCCGCCGTGTTCCGCCGATTCGACGAGCAGCCCGCGCGGCGCAAGCGGTGCGATGACGCGCGTCGACGGAAAATGAGTGAGGTTGGCGCGGCAGGAAAGATCGGCGAGCAGGTTGGTGAGCGGCGCCTGCGCCACACTGCCTGGCCCTTGACGCCAGATCTGGCCGCCGGCGCGCGGGTTGTCGTCGAGCAACGCGACGCGCGCGCCTTCGCGGGCCGACACGAGCGCGGCATGTAGGCCCGCCGGACCGGCGCCGACTACGATGACGTCGAAGTGCTCGCTCACGATGGATCCACCTGTATGTCGTGCAGAGACTGGTGCTTGCGGCGGAGGCTGCTGCCCGGGTTCCTGGTGCAACGGCAACATGTGATTGCGCATCCGCCTGTCGCGCGCGGCGCGGCCGGCCATAGCCGGCGAGTCTCTCTCCACACAACCGGAAGTTGCCGTTTCATCGCGTATTCGCCTTCTGCGTGTTCACCATCTGGCCGTCGCGGCACAGCGTCTGACACGCGAGCACGTGCGCGCGGCCGTCTATCGTCACGCGGCATTCCTGACAGACGCCCATGCCGCAGAACGCGGCGCGCGGCTCGCCGCGCACGGAGAGCCGCGTGCCGCCGGACGCGCCCGCCAGCACCAGCGCCGCTGCCACGGTCGTGCCCGCGTCGACCTCTAGCACAAGGCCGTCGATCTTCACCCGAATGCGCGCCGCCCCGCTCTCACTCATGCGCCACCTCGTGCACAAACCGGCCCGGTAAATAAGGTTCGACGGGAATCGCCGCGGCCTGTCCGACGATCTGCGCGGCAAGCAGTTTCGCCGTCGCGAGCGATGTCGTCACACCCAGGCCCTCATGACCGACGGCCAGCCACACGCCTGGCGCGTAATCGCCGGCCGGACCGATCAGCGGCAAGCCGTCGGGCGAGGCGGCGCGAAAGCCGGTCCATGCGCGAATGCCGTTGAGCTGCGGCAGCATCGGCAGATAGCGGGCCGCGCGCTGCAGCATCTGCGCGAGCACGGGCAGCTCGACCGCTGGGTCGGTGGTGTCGAACTGTCGCGACGAGCCGATCAGCAGTTGCCCCGTCGGCCGCGGCTGTGCATTGAAAGCGACGGACGTTCCGGTCGCATGATGCGCGCTCCTGATGTAGCCGAGCTCGAGCAGTTGATGATGGATCAGCTCGGGATAGCGGTCCGTGATCAGCAGATGACCTTTCTTCGGCTGCAGGGGCAGCGTGGGCAGCAGCTCGCGAGCGCCCAGCCCGTTCGCGACGATCACATGCCGCGCGCCGCGCCGCTCGCCATTGGCGAGTGTGACACCGGTCGGATCCACGCGGACGACCGGCGCGCCGAGCCGCACGCCGATTGTCGCGGATGCCGGCGATTGCGTCAGCAGCCACTCCGCAGCCGTCGGCGCATAGACGATGCTGTCGTGCGGAATCCGCAAACCGCCGACGAGCGACGCCGCCACCGCCGGCTCGCATTGACGCAGCGCGGACGCGTCGAGCAGTTCCGCCGAGACGCCCCGCGCCTCGTAAGCGGCCTGCATGGCGCGGGCGGCTTGCCATTCCTCTTCGTCGGCGGCGAGCCAGAGCGTGCCGCAGCGCGCGAAGGCGTCGCGCTCGCGCAACTGCGGCGCGAGCTGCAGCCACAGGTCGCGCGAATACAGCGACAGCGCCAGTTCCGCCGGCGAGTCGTTCATCACGACAATATGGCCCATACCGGCCGCCGTCGCGCCGCCGCCGACGCCTTGTGCGTCGAGCACCTCGACCTGCATGCCGAGCGCGGCCAGCTCGGCCGCACAGGCCGCGCCCACGATGCCCGCGCCGACGATCAACGCATCCGCCGTCATGCCGTGCGGATGCCCCACGCGAACGGATCGCGCTCGTCGAAGCAAAGCCGCCCTTCCGCCGCGATATACGCATGACCCGTGATGGTTGGAATGACGTGGAGGCCGTCGCTGACGCCGTCGCCCGCACGCCGGTAGCTCGCCTCGAACACGCTGCCGATAATGCTTTCCTGCCGCCACACCGCGCCTTCGGCGAGCTTGCCGTCTGCCGCGAGGCAGGCGACTTTCGCGCTCGTGCCTGTGCCGCACGGCGAGCGGTCGTACGCGTTGCCCGGACACAGCACGAAACTGCGGCTGTCGATGCCGTCGCGCGAACCCGGCCCGAAGAGCTCGATATGGTCGATCAGCGCGCCCTCGGCGCCCGTGATGCCCTGCGCGATGAGCGCGTCGCGAATCGCCGAGCTGAACGCCGTCAACTCGGGGATACGCGCCGCCTCCAGCGAACGGCCATGCTCCGCGACGAGAAAGAACCAGTTGCCGCCCCAGCCGATGTCGCCCGTCAGCACGCCGTGACCGGGCACTTCCACCTGCACGGCCTTGCGATAGCGATAGGCCGGCACGTTGCGCACCGCGACACTGCCGTCGTCATTGAGCGTGGCTTCGACCACGCCAACGGGTGTTTCGATGCGATGACGCCCCGGCGCGATGCGCCCCATGTGCGCGAGCGACACCACGAGGCCGATCGTGCCGTGCCCGCACATGCCGAGATAGCCGACGTTGTTGAAAAAGATCACGCCCGCCGCGCACGACGGATCGTCGGGCTCGCACAGCAGCGCGCCGACCACCACGTCGGAGCCGCGCGGTTCGGTGACGATGCCGGCGCGCCAGTCGTCGAAGCGGGTGCGAAATACGTCGAGCCGTTGCGCGAGCGTTCCGCCGCCGAGGTCCGGGCCGCCCGACACGACGAGGCGGGTCGGTTCACCGCCGGTGTGGGAGTCGATGATATTGAGCGTTTTCATGACGCACATGGTAGGAACGGCGCACGCGCGAGTCTTGGTGCGCGTGCGCGTGGATTGTGACGATTTCGGCATAGTATGCAGCAGTGGTCATGTCGTCGGTCGAGGACGCCGCGACTGGTCTCACCCTCCTTGAATACGCCTGCGGCACGCCGCAGTAACAAGGCCGGTCGCTCATCCAGCATGGCGCCGCAATGAACCTACGGTTTGAGCATCGCGCACGCCCAGCTCGCGGCACAGCCGAATGCCGGCGCTCCGTCACCGGCCGCACTGTGCCGAAATCGTCATCCGCCACGCGCGATTCGTGCAAGACGGCGGCGTTTTCGCTGCTTACACTGCGCTTCGACTCATCACATTCAGGAGAGCAGTCGTGGCGCATATCTGGGAAGGCGTATTGCCGGCGGTCACCACCAAGTTCAACGCGGATTTCAGCATAGACCGGGCGTGGACCGGCAAGAATATTGAAGCGCAGATCGACGCGGGCGTGGACGGCATCATCGTGTGCGGATCGCTCGGCGAGGCGTCGACGCTCTCACTCGACGAAAAGCTGCAGGTGCTCGACATCGCCGTGGAAGCTTCGCGCGGCCGCGTGCCGGTGCTGCTGACCATTGCGGAAAACAGCACGCTCGACGCGTGCCGCCAGGCCGAAGCCGGCAGCCGTCGCGGCGCCGCCGGTTTCATGGTGCTGCCGGGCCTGCGCTATCTGTCGGATCGTCGCGAGACGCTGCATCATTTTCGCAGCGTCGCCGACGCAAGCGCGCTGCCGCTCATGATCTACAACAATCCGCTTGCTTACGGCGTGGACATGACGCCCGACATGTTTGCGGAAATCGCCGACGAAAAGAAAATCGTCGCGATCAAGGAATCGTGCGGGGACGTGCGGCGCGTGACCGACCTGATCAACGCAGTCGGCGACCGCTTCGCGATTCTGTGCGGGGTCGACAACCTCGCGATGGAAGCGATCCTGATGGGCGCGCATGGCTGGGTGGCCGGTCTCGTGTGCGCGTTTCCGCATGAGACGGTGGCGATCTACAAACTGCTGAAAGCGGGACGGCTGGAAGAAGCGCGGGCCATCTACCGCTGGTTCGCGCCGCTGCTCGCGCTCGACGTCTCGCCGAAGCTCGTTCAGAACATCAAGCTCGCCGAGGCGATGGTAGGACTCGGCACGGAGCCGGTGCGTCCGCCGCGCCTGCCGCTGGCGGGTGACGAGCGCGCCGCCGTTGAGGCGCTGATCCGCAAGTCGCTTGAAACGCGGCCGGTACTGCCGAGCCTTTGAGCGAGCGCGAGGGCTTCAGGCGGCCTGCTGCTGCGGGCGCGCGGAATCGTCGTAACGCAGGTCGTGACGCAGATGCAGCAGCCTGTAGCCACTCTTATAAACCGGCTGCAGGCGAAACTCGTTTTGCGGCTCGATTTCGAGCAACAGACGCAGCCGCGACACATGGCTGTCGATAGTGCGGGTGAACTCGCGGAATTCGCGGCCCCACACCATCGCGAAAATGTGATCGCGCGACATCACGCGGCCGATGTTCGAGAAGAATAGCGAAGCCAGCCGGTATTGCGTGCCCGACAAGGCGACCGGCTGGCCGCGCAGCATCACGATCTGGCGATGCGTGTCGAAGCGGTACGGCCCCACGTCGAAGCTCGCGGTGCCGAAGCGGTCCGGATAGGCGCGCCGCAAGAGCGCCGTGACGCGCTCTCGGAACTCCGCCGGACGCAGCGGCAGCGCGACGTAGTCGTACGCGCCGTTGACGAACGCGCGCACCATGCTCTCCTCCGACGCTTCCCGCGACACGAAGATCACCGGTAAGCGGTCACCGCCGACCGCGCGCGCCGTTCTCAGCACCTCCGTGCCCGACAGACGGGTGCCGTGCCAGTCCAGCACCAGCAGATCCACGGTGGAACGAGCCAGCGTTTTCGACATGGTCAGGCCGTCGTCATAGCCTGCGCAGGTATGGTCTGCAGCCGTCAGGATTTTCTCAATCGACTGACGCACGACGGGATCGCGTTGGAGAATGGCAATGCGCATGGGATGACTCTTAACAGATGGCGTGGACGCGATTCTCGAAGGCCCACCCGCCCTATCCCATAGGATCAATCCGAATTTAGGCGCGGCTCTGACCGATCCGACCGCCGAATGGCCAACGGACTACAAGCGTCTGCGCAAGCCCCAGCACGGTTTCGTCAAAGCCGCCCAATCCGCGGCGCATGCGGAACTTTCCCAATCTAATTAAGCACTTCCCGAAGCAAATCGCATTGATCCTGTAAAATCGCGGGCTGGCTTCTTTCGTCACGCGCCGCCCTACCCGGTCCGGCGCGCCGGTGTCCCGCGCTCTACCCAGCCGTTGCCACACTTCTCGCCGACGAGCGCCGTTTTTCCACGCCACACGTGGTTTCCCATTCAAGACAACGACATAGCAATGCAAGCGACAAATCTGGGTGGAGCGCAGGCTGTCACCCCACGCCCGCTCGGGCGCAGCGACTATAAAACGCTCGGCCTCGCGGCCTTGGGCGGCGCGCTCGAGTTCTACGACTTCATCATCTTCGTGTTTTTCGCGCCGGCCATCGGCCAGCTGTTTTTCCCGGCGACGATGCCCGACTGGCTGCGCCAGGTGCAGACCTTCGGCATCTTCGCCGCGGGGTATCTGGCGCGCCCGCTCGGCGGCATCATCATGGCGCATTTCGGCGACCTGTTCGGCCGCAAGCGCATGTTCACGCTTTCCGTGCTGCTCATGTCCGTGCCGACGCTGATGATGGGCCTGTTGCCCACCTACGCGAGCATCGGCGTGATGGCGCCGGTCCTGTTGCTGCTGTTTCGCGTGATGCAAGGCGCAGCTGTGGGCGGCGAAGTGCCGGGCGCCTGGGTGTTCGTCTCCGAGCACGTGCCCGAGCGGCACATTGGCTACGCGTGCGGCACGCTGACGGCCGGCCTCACGGCAGGCATTCTGCTCGGCTCGCTGATCGCGTCGGCGGTCAATCGCCACTTCGCGCCCGCCGAGATCGCGGATTACGCGTGGCGCATTCCGTTTCTGATCGGCGGCGTGTTCGGCATGTTCTCGGTCTACCTGCGCCGCTGGCTGCACGAAACGCCGGTGTTCGCCGAACTCAAGCAGCGCAAGGCGATTGCCGCCGAAGTGCCGCTCAAGGCCGTGCTGCGCGATCACGGGCGCGCGGTCATCGTGTCGATGCTGCTCACGTGGATGCTGTCCGCCGCGATCGTCGTCGTGATTCTGATGACGCCGACGCTGCTGCAAAAACAGTTTCACATTGCGCCGGCCACCGCGCTGCTCGCGAACTGCGTCGCGACGTTGTGCCTGACCGTCGGCTGCGTGATGGCGGGCTCGATCGCCGGGCGCGTCGGCGCGGGGCGCACGATCTTCATCGGCGGCCTCGCGCTCGCCGTGACCTACTACGCGATGTTCCAGCAGCTCGCCGCCGACACCTCCACGCTCGTGCCGCTGTACGGCGCGACGGGCTTTCTGGTCGGCGTGATCGGCGCGATTCCGTTCGTGATGGTGAAAGCCTTCCCGCCGGTGGTGCGCTTCTCCGGGATTTCGTTTTCATACAACGTCGCGTATGCGGTGTTCGGCGGACTCACGCCGATCGCCGTTTCGCTGATGATGAAGTCCAATCCGATGGCGCCGCCGCTCTATGTCGGCGCGATCTGCGTGCTCGGCGCGCTGACCACGTTCCTCATCAAGGACGCGCCGACGAAGCGCTGATCCGGCTGTTACGCTCATGACAGAAACGGCGCGCCTTCGGACGCGCCGTTTTCGTTGCTGCCGGCGCCGCACCGCGCCCTTTGTTCCGACATCGACACTTCACGCCGCCCCGAAACATCGAACGCCGGATCGGCCTAGGATGTGTCGCATGAACTCCTTAAACACATCCGCTTCGCCCGCCCTCGGCCGCGTGCTCGCGACCGTCAGCGTGGGCTTCGTCGTCACGCAGCTCGACGTGACTATCGTCAATATCGCGTTGCCGGAAATCGGCGGGAATCTGCACGCGAACGTCGCGGGCCTGCAATGGGTCGTGGACGCCTACACGCTCGCCTTCGCCGTGCTGATGCTGTCGGCCGGCGCGCTCGGCGACCGCTTCGGCGCGCGCCGGCTGTATGCAGCGGGCATGGTGCTGTTCGCGCTGGCCTCGCTCGCGTGCGGCGTGGCGCTCGATGCGCCGATGCTCGTCGCGGCGCGCGCGCTGCAAGGCGTCGGCGCCGCCGCCATGTTGCCGAATTCGCTCGCGCTGCTGAACCAGGCGTATGGACACGATCCCAAACTGCGTGCCCGCGCGGTCGGCCTGTGGACGGCCTCGGGCGCGATCTCCATCGCCGCGGGGCCGGTGGCGGGCGGCCTCCTGATCGCGGCATTCGGCTGGCGCAGCATTTTTCTCGTCAATCTGCCGATTTGCGCGGCGGGCTTTCTGGCGACGCTGCTGTGGATACCGCCCCCGCAAGCGGCCCGCTCCGCCCAGCAGGACGCCGTGAAAGCCGATGCAAGTCCGCGCGGCATCGATCTCGGCGGCCAGTCGCTCGCGATCGTCGCGCTGACCGCCTTCGTCGCCGCAGTGATCGAATGGCGGCCGCTCGGATTGCGCCATCCGCTTGTCGCGGGCGGCTTCGTGCTGGCGGCGCTCGCGGGCGTGGCGTTCGTCGCGGTCGAGGCGCGGGCGCGCGCGCCGATGCTGCCGCTCTCGCTCTTCGGCAAGCGCAGCTTCAGCGCAGCCGTGGTGTTCGGCATCTGCGTGAACATGACCTATTACGGGATGGTGTTCGTGCTCAGCCTGTATCTGCAGCGGGCGCGCGGCTACACGCCGTTGCAGGCCGGCCTCGCGTTTTTGCCGCTGACGGGCGGCTTCCTCGTGTCGAACGTCGCGAGCGGCTGGGTGGTCGGACGCTTCGGCGTGCGTGTGCCGATGATCGCCGGCGCGATCACGGCCGGGCTCGGCTACGGGCTGCTGCATTTCGTCGATGCCGGCACGCCGCTCGTCGGCTTGCTGGTGCCGTTCCTGATGATTCCGTCGGGAATGGGGCTCGCGGTGCCGGCCATGACGACCGCCGTGCTGGCATCGGCGGAGGCGCGGCGCGCGGGCACGGCATCGGCGGTATTGAATACGGCGCGCCAGGCCGGCGGCGCGGTGGGTGTGGCGGCGTTCGGCGCGCTGGCCGGCGGCTCGGCGGCGACGCAGATTGTGGCGGGCATGCAGGCGGCGACCGCCATTTCGGTCGGTCTGCTGGTGTTGGGCGGCGTGATGAGCTGCCTCGTGCATCCGCAGCCGCATTCGTCGGCGCCAGGGCGGCGCCAGGCGGATTCAGTGCGGGTGGGCAATTCGCGGTGAGGCGCGCCGGGATTTGGCGCCCGGCTCCGGCGGCTGGCTTTGACCGTCGCGTGGTCTGCTTGCATTTGCCGATCATGTCGTCGTCTCGACGACGCGCGGCACATCATTTCGCCGCGCCTTTGCTTCCGGCTCACGAAAAAAACGACCCCGGCGGCTTGCGGCCGCGGGGTCGTCAGCGGTACGTCACCCTGGCGCCAGCGCGCCGCAAGCTTGCCTTGCACCACGGCGCACAGTGACGGGCACGCGCTACAGCCGCGCTTCCTGAATCGTGCCGGTCGTGATCGCGGCTTCGATCAACCCTTCGCTTTGCGCCTTGCTGATTGCATCGGCGATCAGTTTTTCCGGCTCTTCGATCTCAGCCTTGATCGTGCCGAGGAATCCGGAGGCATCCAGAATGACCAGCGTTTTCGCGGAATCGGCGAGGCTGATGATCACGCGATGCGGCGTGGGCCCTTCGCCCAGACTCGCGCACAACTGCAGCACCTTGCCGCCAATGGATTGCTCGAAACTTTGAATCATATGTGCTCCCTTGATTGCAGCCGAATACAGCAAGGCAAAACCAGCGGACCGGCGAACGCGCCCTTGCTCAGAGCCCGAGCCCGCCGCGCGGCGCGCGCGCACCGTCGATGCTGATACGTCCCGCGCCGGTTACGAACAGCAGCAGAAAACCGCCGGCAATACCGATGTTTTTCCAGAAATGGATCACCATGTCGCGCTGCAGGGCGGCGTCGGTCACATTCCAGAAATCGTGGCCGAGCACCGCCGTGGCCACCGTATAGACCGCCATGATGAGCGCGAGCGGACGCACCTTGAAGCCGACGATCAGCAAGAGCCCGCCCAATGCCTCGACGGCAGTGGCGATCGGCGCGGCGATCTGCACGAACGGCACGCCCTTCGCATGCAGATAGCCGACAAAACCCGCATAACCCAGCAGTTTCATCACGCCGCCCCACAGGAACAGAACGGCGAGCGCGATACGCGCGATGAGAATAACGCCGGAATCGACGGGACGCGTCATGAGGTGCTCCTGTAGATGAATAAGCAGCAGACCCGGCTGAAAGGCGGCAGTTCCCTGCTTGCCTCCGAGCATAGGTTCATTGCCCGCTCTTTCCAAGGCGGGCAGTCGCTTGCGCGGCCACGAACGACCTGAACGACCCCGCCGACGAAACCCGGCGGCAAAAGCTACGAGCGCGGCGCATCCGGCGCGAGCAACACGCCTTTCGTGAAGACGAAGCAGCCATAGCCGCGCTCTTCGCCCGTCGCAATCACGCAATAGGCTTTGCGCGCGCGCTCATAAAACGCGAAGCGTTCGATGGGCGCAAACGGCACCTCGCGGCCTTCGGCGGCATTGACCTCGATCTGCGCTTCGCGCTGCACTGCGGGAAGGGTATGCGGCTCGCCGACGACTTCCATGCGCGACGCCGGTTGTTCGATGAAGGTGTCGAGCGGCAGCACCGACAGCACCGCGCGGACCGCGCGCGGCGAGCTCACGCCGTCAAGACGCAGCAGCTTGCCGAGCACCGTGGAATGCGCCACGGAATCGCCGGGAAAGTTGGCGTCGCAAATCACGACTTCGTCGCCGTGGCCCATTGAGCGGAGTGCATGCAGGATGTCGGCGTTGAGCAGGGGATCGAGATTTTTTAGCACTGTGTCTCCGTGCAGATTGCTTGCGGTTATTCGAATGGATTGCCTTGATGCCATGCGGCAAACGATTGTAGCAAGCAACGCCGTGCACTTCGGAGATTCAGTGCGCCGCGCACGACGCGCCGGGCACGCGCCGCGCCTTGCCGCGGCAACGCCACCGCAGCCATCCGATCGCCGCGAGCAGCACGAGCCCCGCGCCGCTCAGCACCGGTTCCCGCCACCCGAGCAACGCGGTGAACATGAACGCGCGCGTGCCGGCGAGAAGCGCGAAGCCGGCGATCGCGCCCGAGAGCGCGTCGATGGCGCCCGCGAAGCGCGCGAACCGTGTGGCGGGCGAGTGAGCCGTGACGCTGGCGGGCTCGTGCATGATGATCTCCGTGAACGATGAGCAGTGGCGACGGGGATGGCTGCGACGTCGGTAAGCGGCGGTTGGTCAGGCGCCCGCGGGCACCTGGTCGAGGAAGCCGGTTACCGTCTGCAGACGCCCGTGCGCGTCGACGGTGCCGAAGTCGGAACCCTTGACGAGCGCGTCGCCGGCCGGCGTCAGCAGTTCCCACGAAAAGCGCAGGCGGTTGCCGAACCCGTCGACGTCCGTCGAACGGCGAAACGTGTGGCCGGCAAAGCGCTCCTGCACGGCACGGATCATCGCGTCGATGCCGTCGTGGCCCGAGCCGGCCATCAGCGGGTCGCGGTAGTCGGCATCGCTCGCCCAGGTCGCGGCGATCAGCTCGCGGCGGCGCGCGCCATCGGTCTCGTTCCATGCGTCGAAATAGCGGTCGATCAGATCGGTATGCGCGTTCATTTCCTGCTCCTGTGACTGGATTGAGCGCTACGCTCGGCATCCGGGACGGATGCGGCGGGCTCGGAGTGAAGATTCGCGGTTTGCGCGGCGCCGGTCGATTACGTGAGAGGTAATGGTTGCGCGGCGCGGGTGGCGGGGGGGCGGAATGCGCCGAGATGCCATAACCGGCAACGAGGCTGGGTCACGCAGTCATGCGCGGCGGAGCGCGGTGACGTGCAGCGTGGTGCCCCGGCGCGCGGCCCGCTTTACCTCGCAGGTAATGGATTGCCGCGCGGCGCTTTGGCTATCATCAGCGGCATGAACACACTTTCTCTAGCGCAAGGCGCCCCGTCCGCGCCGCCCACGGCCAGCCGCAGCGTCGGCGATCTGCTGCGCGAATGGCGCCAGCGGCGCCGAATGAGCCAATTGCTGCTCGCCGCCGAAGCCGAGATTTCGACGCGGCATCTGAGCTTCGTCGAATCCGGCCGCGCGATGCCGAGCCGCGAAATGGTGATGCACCTCGCCGAGCGGCTCGACGTGCCGCTGCGCGCGCGCAACGCGCTGCTGATCGCGGCGGGTTACGCGCCGCTCTTTCGCGAACGCCCGCTGTCGGATCCGCAGCTGAGCGCCGCGCGCGAGGCCGTCGAGCTCGTGTTGAAGGGCCACGAGCCGTATCCGGCACTGGCCATCGACCGTCACTGGACCATCGTCGCGACCAACAACGCGCTCTCGCCGCTCGTCGCGGGCGCGAGTCCGGACCTGCTGAAGCCGCCCGTCAACGCGTTGCGGCTCAGCCTGCACCCGGACGGCATTGCCGCGTCGATCGTCAACTGGCACGCATGGCGCGAACATGTGCTCGCCCGGCTGCAACGGCAAATCGACGTGAGCGCCGACGACACGCTTCGCGCCTTGCGCGACGAGCTGGCCGCCTACCCGCCCCCGCCCGGCGCCGAAGTGCCCGACGCCGGCGACAGTCCGCTCAACCAGATCGCCGTGCCGCTGCGGCTGCGCACGCCGCTCGGCGAGCTGTCGTTTTTCAGCACGACGACGGTATTCGGTACGCCCGTCGACGTGACACTCTCGGAACTCGCCATTGAAGCGTTCTTCCCCGCCGACCCGCAAACCGCGGCGGCATTGCGCGAAGCGGCGCAGAGCCAGCCCGTGGGTGGCGCTGGCGAGCAGAGAACAGCGGGGGCTTGAGCGCGCGCTCAGGGACTGCAACGCGGACGGGTCCGGCGCTCGGACGGGCGGCCGATGCCGCCCGTGCGCGTCTGCGCCTGAGTACAGCCGGCGCCTTAACACCGAGCGAGCTGCCGCCCGTCAACCGTCGGCGCCTGAACAGTCGACGCCGCTCACCGCCGAACCCGCCCCATTTCGTCGCAAGCGGCCACCGTCTGCCGCCTCGCCGCCCGTCTGCGCGAATCAGCCCGACGTGCTATCTTTTTCGATTGCATTGCACCTTTCCCCTGCCACAGGACGACGCCCGCGAGCCGCAGGCGCGCGTGAGTCGCCTGCGTACTCATCATGTCCGAACTTTCCACTTCGCTTTCCCGCGCACCCCGCCGCTTTGACCTCAATCCGAAACCGCTTGCCGCGGCGCTTCTGCTGATCGCGCTAGGCGCCGTTTATCTGGCGCAGACGGTCAGCGGCCGCCAGGCCGCACTCTATATAGTCGGCGCGCTGCTCGGCCTGTCGCTTTATCACGCGGCGTTCGGCTTCACGTCGGCCTGGCGCGTATTTATCGCCGATGGCCGCGGCGCCGGGCTGCGCGCGCAAATGCTGATGCTCGCCGTCGGCGTGATCCTGTTTTTCCCGGCGCTGGCGTCCGGCAGCCTGTTCGGGCACCCGGTCGTCGGGCTGGTGGCGCCCGCGGGCACTTCGGTGCTGGTCGGCGCTTTCATGTTCGGCGTCGGCATGCAGCTCGGCGGCGGTTGTGCGTCGGGCACGCTGTACACGGTCGGCGGCGGCAGCACACGGATGATCGTCACCCTCGCGGCATTTGTAACCGGCTCGGTGGTGGCCACGGCGCACATGCCGTTCTGGACCGCGCTGCCGTCGCTCAAGCCGCTTTCGATGGTCAAGACGCTCGGCGCGGGCCCCGCCATTGCGCTGAATCTGGCGATTTTCGCAGCGATCGCGGCGCTGACCGTATTCATCGAGCGACGCCGGCACGGACGCCTCGCCAATGAGCCGGTGCGCCCGCCGCGCGCCTCGCCGTGGCTGCAAGGGCCGTGGCCGCTCTTTGCCGGCGCGATCGCGCTGGTGCTGCTCAATTTCGCGACGCTCGCGCTGTCGGGCCGCCCATGGGGCGTGACTTCGGCGTTCGCGCTGTGGGGCGCGAAGTTTTTTGCGGCGCTGGGCGTGGATGTCGCCAGTTGGCCGTACTGGGCGGCCGGCGCAAATGCGGGTGCGCTCGCCGCGCCTGTTACACATGACGTCACCACGGTCATGGACGTCGGCATCATTCTCGGCGCCATGGCCGCCGCCGCGCTGGCCGGGCGTTACGCGCCCGTCTGGAAAGTGCCGGCGCGCTCGCTGATCGCCGCGGTGGTGGGCGGCCTGCTGCTCGGCTACGGCGCGCGGCTCGCCTACGGCTGTAACATCGGCGCGTACTTCAGCGGCATCGTCTCGGGCAGCCTGCACGGCTGGCTGTGGCTCGCCGCTGCCTTTGCCGGCAACGTGCTCGGCACGCGCCTGCGCCCGGCCTTCGGACTCGAAGTCGAGCGCGTGCGCCGCACCGGTTGCTGATCCTTATCCAAGAAGTTACAAAGTCGCCCCGGTTTGTAACTGGGGCGGCACCGATCCGTTACAAGTTAAATCTGTCCCCAAAGCGCAAAAAGAATGCGGCATTTATTACATAGTCCGCTTTGGCTTTTCCTCTTTGCTCCCTTCAGTCTTATTTACCGGTTGTGCGCACAACCATCTGCTGTTGCGCGGACGATACGCCGAGGGCCCCGCCCGACAAGGGTTTTCACGGGTCAGACAATTCCTAACGAGGCTCGGAAACCCGTCCCGTATGGCCTATTACAGGCCCGTGAAATTCTTACCGAAATTTGATGCATTTTTTCGAGATATTTTTTTGAGAAGGGATTGATTTCTTGTTTTGCCCTTCATACAATTCGTCCCAAGCTGTTACGAAATGTAACGCGATGTATCAAAAGGTCGCCATCTGTATCAAGGGGGCGACTCGTAGCCGAAGGACAACGTTTTCGGCGAGGCACAAGAGACATAACGGCGAAAAGCCGACTTAGTAATTCGGGGCTTCGGAAACAGAGAAAATGGACCGTAGCAGCGAGACGCTGGACTCAATCCGCGAGATTAACCTGTCGTACATCATGCTCGCGCAACGCATGTTGCGTGAGGACAAACCGGTCGGCATGTTCCGGCTGGGCCTGTCGTCGGAACTGGCTGATCTGCTTGCCGGGCTGTCGCTCGCGCAGATCGTCAAGCTGGCCTCTTCCGACCAGCTTTTGTGCTTCTTCCGCTTCAACGACCACTCGATGTTGTCGGCGTTGACGCAAACGACGAAGCACACCGCAGTTGCACCGACTCACGCGGCTATCCTGCTTGCAGGCCAGCCCGCCGAGCAATTTGCCTGATCGAGGTGACTGCGATGCAAAAGCGTAGCCTGACGGAAGACGCACAAGAAGTGTTTCGCGCCATCGCGCTGATCGAACTCGGCGCGCGCATGCAGGTGCTGGAGAGCGAACTGACGCTCTCGCGCGATCGCATGATCCGCCTGTATCGCGAGGTGAAGGGCGTATCGCCGCCCAAGGGCATGCTGCCGTTCTCGGCGGACTGGTACATGACGTGGCTCGCGAACATTCACGCTTCGCTGTTCTACAACACGTACCTGTTCCTCAAGAACGAAGCGCGCTGCTCGCACCTGGACGCGCTGACGAAGGGATACCGGCTGTATCTGGAGCACTGCAAGCACAGCGAAACCGAACCGGTGCTGGACTTGACGCGCGCCTGGACGCTGGTGCGTTTCTTCGACGCCGACATTTTGCAATTGACGAAGTGCTGCCGTTGCACCGGCAAGTTCGTCGCGCATAAGCACGATTTGCAGCATAACGTGGTGTGCGGCGCATGCCAGCCGCCGTCGCGCGCCGGCAAGACAAAGAAGGCCGCAGCGGCTCGTCAGGAAGCCATCGAAGCGACCCAGGTCGCCGAAGCCGCCTGACAGACGACTCGCCTCATTCACGATAAGGGCTGGTCCGCCCGAGTCGTACCGAAGCCTTAATTACCAAGTCCGCGCAGAGCATTGTCTGCGCGGACTTTTTGTTTGCACGGCGCGACAGCTACCCGGCGTGCGCCCGCGCCCACGTGAGTGCCCTAGTCCACCAGCCCCACCGTCTGCACGACGAGCCAGAGGTTCGCCGCGGTAATCACCGCAAAGAGCGTCCACGCGACTACCTTTGTCAACAGCGTATTCGCGAACTCGCCCATCAGCGCCCGGTCGCCTGTCATGCGAATGAGCGGGTACAGTGCGAACGGCAATTGCAGGCTCAACACGACCTGGCTCGCCACGAGCAGCTTGCCGACCGCGCCGTTGCCCATCATCTGCACGCCGATCAGCGCGGGAATCAGCGCGAGCGCGCGCGTGATGAAGCGCCGCTGCCAGCACGGAATCTTCAGCTTCAGGAAGCCTTCCATGATCACCTGGCCCGCCACCGTGCCGGTGAAGGTGGAGCTTTGCCCCGATGCCAGCAGCGTGATGGCGAACAGCACCGCTGCGAAACCGGTGCCGACAATCGGCGCGAGCAGTTTGTAGGCGTCCTCGATTTCGGTGACCTGAGTATGGCCGGTCGCATGAAACGCGGCGGCCGCGAGAATCAGGATCGCCATGTTGATCATCAGCGCGAGCAGCAGCGAGACGATCGTGTCGAGGCGCGACATGCCGATGGCGGAGCCGATGCTCGCGGCATCGCGCTTGACCGCGCGCGTCTGCACGATCGACGAATGCAGGTACAGGTTGTGCGGCATCACGGTCGCGCCGAGAATGCCGATGGCGAGATACAACGGCTCGCGCGCATTGAGCGCCTGCCACGACGGCATCAGCCCTTGCGCGACCGCCGGCCAATGCGGCTTCACCAGGGCCAGTTCGATCACATAACCTATGCCGATGGTCGCAATCAGACCGAGCATGATCGCTTCGAGATCGCGGAAATTCTTGCCCTTCAGGCCGAGCACGATCAACGTATCGAATGCGGTGAGCAGCACGCCTGTCGTCAACGAGCATTTGAAGAGCAGATGAAAAGCGAGCGCGCCGCCGAGCACTTCCGCGAGGTCGCACGCAATGATCGACAGCTCCGCGAGCAGCCATTGAAATCGCGCGACGGCCGGCGAATAACGCGCGCGCGATAACTCAGCGAGGTCGCGCCCGGTGACGATGCCAAGACGCATGCTCAGACATTGCAGCGCCATGGCCGCGAGACTCGCGAGCATGACGACGAACAGCAGGCTATAGCCGTAACGCGAGCCGGCTTCGATGTCGGTCGCCCAGTTGCCCGGGTCCATATAGCCGATCGAAACCAGCAGGCCGGGGCCTGCAAACTGCAAGATCTTCTTCCAGAACGGCGCGCCTTGCGAGACGGCGACCGTGCCTTGCACCTCGGATGGGCAAAAGGGCGCCGTTGCCGTGGTCGGTAGTTTGAACTGCAATCCGGAGTCTCTCGAGGGGAATAAAAGCGCGGTGCAGAGGGGCTGCGCCGCGGACCGCCTCAAGTGTACAAAGAAACTTCCGGCAATGTCCCGCTCAGTGCATAACGGCCGACGTCGCGCACGCGATAGTCGACTGGATCGTGCAGCGTGTGCACGCGCGCGTTGCGCCAGAAGCGGTCCAGTGCGAGCGGTCCGTGCGTGGCGCGCGCGCCGCAGGCGTCGAACAGTTTTTCGCTGACGTCAAGCGCCGCACGGTGCGCGACAATCTTCGCTTCCGACGTGACGAGCGCCACATGTGCACGCGCTTGCGCGGAAAGCGCCGGGCCTTCGCGCCATGCGGCGTCGAGCGCCTGCGCGGCGCGCACCGCCAACGCCTCCGCACTCACCGCCTGAATGCGCATTTCGCCGAAACGCTGGATCAGATAGGGATCGTCGGTTGCTTTCGCCACGCCCGAGTTCAGCCACGGTTTGCCGTATTGCGTGACGTAGGCGCGCGCTTCGTCGAGTGCGCCTTGCGCGATACCCACGAACAGGTTCGTCATGACCTGCTGCGAGACGAGCGTGCGCAAACTCGCGTACGGTGTATCGGCGCGTTGCAGCACTTCGCCGGGCTCGACCCGGACCTGAGTGAAAGACACGCTGCCGCTGTCGGTCTGCCGCTGGCCGATCGGATTCCAGTCTTCGTTAACGGTGATGCCCTCGCGCGTGGTCGGCACCGCTGCAAACACGGCGTTGCCCGAGAGCGGGTCTTGCGCCGAAACCGTCATCATCTGCGAGCCGCGCGTGCCGGAGCAAAAGCCCTTCTGACCATTCAGAAGATAGCCGCCGTCGCCGGTTGCAGTTGCAACGAGACGCGTGTCGAGCGGATTGACCGCATTGCCCCACCACCAGCGTTCCTTCACCGTGCCGCGCAGGTAGCGCTCGCGCTGCTCCACGTTGCCCCACACATGAATGCTCACTTCCTGCAGGAACGTGAAGCCGAGCAGATGCGCAAGCGCGCTGTCGACCTGCGCGATCTTGCGAATGATCTCGTAGATGTCCGGCCACGACGCGCCTTCGCCGCCGAACTCGCGCGGCACGGCGAGCGTGAGCAAGCCGGCGTCGGCGATCCACTGCTTTTCCTGCGCGGCGTGGCCGCCCGCAAGATCGCGTTGCGCAGCGCTCGCATGCAATGCCTCGAGCAGGCCGGCAAGATCGCGCACTGCCGGCGCGGCGGGCGCCTCGCGCGTTTGCAGCGTCGCGGGGTGGCCAGGATCGTTCATGCTGTATCCACGTGTTAGGTGTTGAGGGCGAACAGGCGGTGCAGATGCGACTGACGTGACTGACGTGACTGACGCAAAGCGCACTGGCACCGTCCGGCAGGTTTCATGATAGGCGGTGATGCGCTCGACCGATAGGAGCCGCGGCATTCGTCATGCAAAAGCGCTGCGGGGCGGCCGGCGCGAGATTCCAGATCATGCGCGCAGCGCGCGACATCACGCTCGCTGCGCGAGCCGCCGCACGACGCGGTCGCCCACCAGCTGCACTGTCGTCACGATGGCAATGAGCAGCACGATCACGGTGACCATCACCGTCGTGTCGAAACGCTGATAGCCATAGCGGATCGCCAGATCGCCCAGGCCGCCCGCGCCGACCGCGCCCGCCATCGCGGAAGAGCCGATCATTGCGACTACCGTAATCGTGAAGCCGCCGACAATGCCGGGCAGCGCCTCGGGCAACAGCACATGCCAGATGATGTGCCGGCGCTGCGCACCCATTGCCTGCGCTGCTTCGATCAAGCCTCGGTCCACTTCGCGCAGACTTACCTCGGCCACGCGCGCGAGAAACGGAATCGCGGCAATGCTGAGCGGCACCACGGCCGCCCATACGCCGATGGTCGTGCCGATCAGCAAACGCGTGAGCGGCAGCAGCGCGACGAGCAGAATGATGAACGGCGTCGAGCGGAATGCATTGACGAGCGCGCCGAGCGTGCTGTTCACCGCGCGCTTTTCGAAGATGCCGCCGCGCGTGGTGGTGACCAGCACGAGCGCCAACGGAATGCCGACGAGCGCCGCGATCAGCGCGGATACGCCGACCATCACCACCGTATCGCGTAGCGCACCGACAAGTTCGGACAACCAAAGATCAGACATAGCCCAGTACCTCGACATGATTCGCGTGGCCGCGCGCGCGGTCGAGCAGCGCGGCAACCTGCGCCGCTACGGCGGCATGCCCGCTCGCATGCACCTCGGCGGACACAATGACGCGCCCTTGGGCGTGTCCCTGAATCCGGTCGATGCCGCCATGCACGAAGTTCACGCTGCTGTCCCCGGTGCTCAGCGCACGCGCGAGGGCGGCGAGGTCGGGGTCGCGTTCGGCGTCGCCGGTGAAGCGTACGTCGAGCAGCACGCGGACGTCGGCCTGGCCGATCCCGGCGAGCGGCTTCACGCGCTCGGCAAGATCCGCAGGCAAGTCGTGCACCAGAGTGCGCAACAACGCTCGCGTCGCATCGTGCTGCGGGTCGCCGAATACGCGCCACACAGGACCCGTTTCCACCACGCGCCCGCGCTCGATCACGGCGACCGTATCGCACACCTCACGAATCACCTGCATTTCATGCGTAATCAGCACGACGGTCAGATTCAAGCGCCGGTTGATGTCGCGCAACAGAGCGAGAATCGCTTGCGTTGTTTCGGGATCGAGTGCGGACGTGGCCTCGTCGCAAAGCAGGATGTGCGGGTCCGTAACGAGCGCGCGCGCAATGCCCACACGCTGTTTCTGCCCGCCCGACAGGCTCGCCGGATAAGCATCGCGCTTCGCGGCCAGCCCGACGAGTTCGAGCAGCGCATCAACTTTTTTGTCGATGGCGGCTTTCGGCGCGCCGGCAATCCTGAGCGGCAATGCAATGTTCTCTCGCACCGTCTTCGCCGACAGCAGGTTGAAGTGCTGAAACACCATGCCGATGCGCCGGCGCAGCGCGACCAGCCCGCGTTCGTCGAGTTCGCCGACATTCACGCCGTTCACGGTCACCGCGCCCGAGCTCGGTTTTTCGAGTCCATTGACAAGGCGCAGCAGCGTCGACTTGCCCGCGCCGCTGCGGCCGATGATGCCGAACACCTCGCCGCGCGCGACGTTCAACGTCACGTCCGCGAGCGCCGCGGTCGAAGCGCCGCGTGCGCCGGCAAACACTTTACCCACGTTATCGAAGACGACAGCCGCCTGGGTCGGTGCTGCATTCGAACGCTCATCGACTGTCAGCGACGGCGCGTCCTCAATAAACTGCGGCACGTCGAAAAGAGTGGCCATGGCTTTACTCCCCTCAGGCTTCCACGATTTGCTTGACGCCGTTTTCCAGCGGACGACGATGCCGCGCGCCGGCATGCGCATCCGGCAAACGCGCGCGGCCGGCGCCGAACAGCTTCTCGCGCAGCGTCGGCGCGGGGTCGTAATCTTCCTTGTAGACGCCGCGGCTTTGCAGCTCGGGCACAACCAGATCCACGAAGTCCTCGAACGACTCCGGCATGACCGTGCGGGTCAGATTGAAACCGTCCACGCCGGTCTCTTCGATCCACGACACGAGTTCATCCGCAATTTGCTGCGGCGAGCCGACCACCGGTTTCGCGCGGCCGCCGAGCGTCATCTGCTCCAGCACCTTGCGCTTGGTCCACACGCCGCTCACGCTCTTTTTGGAAATGGCCTCGACCGCGGATTGCATCGACTCCGTCTTCACATACGAGATCGGCTCGTCCAGTTCGTACTGCGAAAAGTCGATACCGGTCGAGCTCGAAAAATGCGCGATGCCGCCTTCGGCACTCGCATAGCGCCGGTATTCTTCGAATTTCTCCTGCGCCGCACGCTCCGTCTCGCCGACCACGACGGTGATGCCCGCGAAAATCTTGATGTCGTCGGGCGCACGCCCAAAGCTCACCGCACGGGCGCGAATGTCCTCGACAATGGAGCGCGTCAACGGCTTGTTCTGCCCGCCGACAAAGACACATTCCGCATGACGTGCCGCAAAATCCACGCCGCGGCTGGAAGAACCCGCCTGGTACAAAACGGGCGTGCGTTGCGGGGAAGGCTCGCTCAGGTGAATTGCGTCGAGCGAATAATAGGGGCCGTCGTGCTTCACGCGATGCACCTTGCCCGGCTGAGTAAAAATACGCGCCGCGCGGTCGCGCACTACGGCATCGTCTTCCCAGCTCTGCTCCCACAGCTTGTAGACCACGTCCATATAGTCGTCGGCGCGATCATAGCGGTCGTCATGACTGATCTGCTGCGCGAGACCCATGCCGCGCGCGGCGCTGTCGAGATAACCCGTCACGATGTTCCAGCCGACGCGGCCCTTCGTGAGGTGATCGAGTGTGGACATGCGGCGCGCGAACAGATACGGCGGCTCGTAAGTGAGATTCGACGTGACGCCGAAGCCGATATGCCGCGTCACGTGCGCCATGGCCGGCACGATGAGCGCCGGATCGTTGATCGGAATCTGCACGGCTTCGCGCAAGGGCGTATCGGGGCCGCCCTCGTACACGTCGTATACGCCGACTATATCCGCGAGAAAAATGCCGTCGAACTTACCGCGTTCCAGCGTTTGCGCAAGACTCGTCCAGTAATCGAGGTCCGTGTAGTGTGCCGAGCGGTCTCGCGGATGCGTCCACAAACCGTGATTGATATGGCCCACCGCGTTCATGTTGAACGCGTTCAGCAGGATCTTTTTCTTCGGCATAAGCTGGCTCCTGTCGTTCGTTCAGCACGAAAAGCCGCCGCTTACCACGCGACTGCGTAGAGATTGCCGAATGCCTTGTCGAGCGCCGCGCGCACGGCCGGCGAATGCTGATAGATCGAGATGAACTTGCGGATACGCGGATCGTTCACGCTTTCGGGGCGCACCACCCATTGGATCGCATAGTTTTTGTTCTCCAGGCCGTCGAACAGCAGTGCGCTATTCGGATCCGTCGTGCCCGCGAGTTTGATGAAGCTCGGGTAGCCTTGCGCAAGGTCGACGTCGTCAAGCGAACGTGCAAGCTGCGAGGCTTCCAGCTGAATGATCTTCAGATGCTTCGGGTTATCGGTAATGTCGAGCGTGGTCGCGCGATAGTCGATGCCCGGCGTCAGCTTGATCAAACCTGCTCGTTGCAACAGCAACAAACCGCGCCCGCCATTCACGGGATCGTTTGCGATCGCCACGGTCGCGCCGTCTTTCAGCTCGTCAAAGCGTTTGATCTTCTTCGAGTACAGACCGATCTTCATGATCGTACCCGGCGCGATGGCGACAAAGTTATAGCCGCCCTGCTTCTTCGCGTTCTCGAGAAACGGAATGTGCTGGAAGTAATTGACGTCGATGTCCTTGTTCGCGAGCGCGGCGTTCGGCGTATTCCAGTCGGTGAATTCGATCACCTTCACATCCAGTCCCTGCTCTTTCGCCTCGCGCACCGCGATCTTGAGTGCCTCGATTTGCGGGCTCGTGGCTGTGCCGATCTTCAGCGTGGGCGCATCCGCTGCCAGTGCCGGCACGGCGGGCAAGGCGAGTGCTAGAGCGAAGGCGCTGAAAAGCGCGAACGCCGGCGCACGGAAAAAGCGCCGCGCGTGAGAAAGAACAATGCGCATGGTGGACTCTTATGGGAAACGTGATGAGGTTCGCGGCGGGCCTGATCGACGGCCTGTGCCAAAGTGCGAATCATCATAGAGGCCACGGTGCCGGCGGGTCTACGAAGGGATTGTTCAAAGGAAAGCGTGAAAAAAGATTTGCCGCATAAAAAAACCGGACCGCGCTTCAGGCGCGATCCGGTTGTGCTTCCACACTCTATGCGGCGATAGCAGCGTTTAGCGCTTTGCCACCTGTTCGGCAGACGCCGCCGCAGAAGCAGGCGCTGCCGCCGGGGAACCCGGAGCCGCCGAACCCACCGCCGTATCCGACGCCGGCATATCGCCCCAGCCGCCGCCGAGCGCGCGAATCAGGTTGACGGTGGCGACTGCCTGCGTGCCCTGCAAGTGGCTCGCCTGCAACTGCGTGCTCAGTACCTGCCGCTCGCCGTCGATCACGTCCAGGTAGCTCACGGCGCCCTCCGTGTACTGCGTGCGCGACAGCCGCGCGGCGCGCTGCGACGCCTGCACCGCGTTGTTCTGCTCGCGCATCTGGTCGTCGAGCAGACGCAGATCGGCCAGGTTGTCCTCGACTTCGCGGAACGCCACGAGGACCTGCTGACGATATTGCGCGACGTCTTCGTCGTAGCGCGCGCGAGCCTGCGCGAGATTCGCCTTGCGCCGGCCGCCGTCGAAGATCGGCACGGTCAACGCGGTTCCGGCCAACGGTCCGAGAATAAACGCGCGGCTCGACCACATGAAGAGATCGCCCAGGGTCGCCGATTCATAACCGAATGCGCCGGTAATGTCGAGCTTCGGGAAGAACGCCGACTTCGCGAGACCCACGCGCGCATTCGCCGCCGCCATTGCGCGCTCGGCTGCCGATACGTCAGGCCTGCGTTCGAGGAGCGCCGAAGGCAAACCCGGCGGCACCCGCACCGTGACCGGCGTGAGCGGCGCTTCGGCGAACGAGAACTCCGCGGGCGGCTTGCCGAGCAGAATCGCGAGACTGTGTTCCGACGCCGCGCGCTGACGTGCGACGCCGACGGCATCGGCGCGCGCGCTCGCGAGTTCATTGCGGGCACGCGACACATCGAGCTCGCTGATATCGCCTTCCTTGAAACGACGCTCGATGAGCTTCAGCGTATCCTCACGCAGCGCCACCGTGCGGCGATACAGGTCCTGGTCGGCGTCGAGCTCGCGCAACTGGAAATAGTTTTGCGCGACGTCGGCCTGCAACGACAACTGCACCGAGCGGAACAGCGCTTCGCTTTGCTGCTCGTCAGCGCGCGACGCGTTCACGTTCGAACCGACCCGTCCGAACAGATCCGCTTCATACGACGCGCCCACCTGTGCGCGCCAGATGGTGCCGGTCGTGCCGCCCACGCTATCCGGCTGCAATTGCGAGGCCGCCGACGCGCGTTCGCGGGTCGGGCCGAAGCCCGCGTCGAACTTGGGGAACCAGTCCGACCTGGCTGCCCGCGTCACCGCACGCGCCTGCTGCACGCGCGCGGCTGCCGCCTTCAGGTCCTGATTCGCAGCGGCCGCCTGCTCTTCCAGCGCGTCGAGTTGCGGGTCGCCGAAAATCTTCCACCATTGCCCGCGATGCGCGTCGTCGGCGGGTTGCGCGGTCTTCCACGTGCCGGTGTCCTGAGCCGAAGGAGCCGCCCCCGCCGCGCCAGCCGACGCGCCCGAAGCCGCTGCCGGCGCTTCCTTGAACGCGGCCGGCGTATCCACTTCAGGACGCTTGTAGGTAGGCTCCACCGAGCACGCGGCGACGAGCGCAAGCAGCAAACCGCTGGCTGCCGCACGGCCCCATCCACTCAAAATCTCAAAGCGTTTCATTGTTGTTCTCTCCTCAGGCGTCCGTGACCGGCGCGCCAATACGCGGCGCGTCCTTTTGCGCGACATGAATCGTCCCGCCTGCCAACGTACGCAGCACCACATAGAACACCGGCGTCAACATGAGCCCGAACAGGGTCACGCCCAGCATGCCGAAGAACACCGCGACACCCATTGCATGACGCATTTCCGAACCGGCGCCGGTCGACAGTACGAGCGGCACGACACCCATGATGAATGCGATCGACGTCATCAGAATCGGCCGCAGGCGCAAGCGGCTTGCTTCAATCGCTGCCGAGAGCGGCGTGTGCCCGTCGTGCTCCAGCTCGCGAGCAAACTCGACGATCAGAATCGCGTTCTTCGCGGACAGCCCCACCAGCACCATCAAGCCGATTTGCGTGAAGATGTTGTTGTCGCCGCCGGTGAGCCACACGCCCGCCAGCGCGGACAGCACGCTCATCGGCACGATCAGGATCACGGCGAGCGGCAACGTCAGGCTTTCATACAGCGCGGCCAGCACGAGGAACACGAGCAGCACGCTGATCGGGAACACCCACAGGCCCGCATTGCCGGCGAGAATCTGCTGATACGTCAGGTCGGTCCATTCGAGCTTCACGCCGCGCGGCAGCACCTGCGCCGCCACGCGCTCGGCCGCAGCCTGCGCCTGGCCCGACGAGTAGCCCGGCGCCGGTCCACCGTTAATGTCGGCCGCTGTATAGCCGTTGTAACGCACCACCATCTCGGGACCATACGTCGGCGTGACCGTGACGAGCGACGACAACGGCACCATGTCGCCAGCGGAATTGCGCGTCTTCAGTTGCAGGATGTCGTCGGCGCGTTGACGGAACGGCGCATCCGCCTGCACCCGCACCTGATACACGCGGCCAAAGCGGTTGAAGTCGTTCACATACAGCGAGCCGAGGTAGATCTGCATCGTGTTGAAGACGTCGGTGACCGGCACGCCGAGCTGCTTGGCCTTCACGCGATCGAGATCCACGTTCAGCTGCGGCACGTTGATCTGGTAGCTCGAGAAGGTCGGGCCAAGTTCAGGCGTTTGCGCCGCTTTCTTCACGAATGCTTCCGCAGCCTTGTTCAATTCCGCGTAACCGAGCGCGCCGTGATCCTCCAATTGCATCTTGAAGCCGCCGAGCGTACCGAGACCGAGCACCGGCGGCGGCGGGAACACCGCGACGAACGAGTCCTTGATCGCGCCATACTGCTGATTCAACGCGCCCGCAATCGCGCCCGCCGAGAGCTTGCGGTCGCCGCGCTCCTTGAACGGCTTGAGCGTGACGAACACGATGCCCGCGCTGGAACTGTTGGTGAAGCCGTTCACCGACAAGCCGGGGAACGCCACCGCGCTTTCCACGCCCTTCTGCTTCAGCGCAATCGCGCTCATGTCGCGGATGACCTTTTCCGTGCGATCGAGCGACGCGCCGTTCGGCAGTTGCGCGAACGCAATCAGATACTCCTTGTCCTGCGCGGGCACGAAGCCGCCCGGCACGATGCGCGCCAGCAACACGGTTGCGCCGACAAGAATGGCGTACACCGCGAGCATCGCGCCCTTGCGGCGCAGCACGCCCGTCACGCCGCGGCCATAGCCCTCCGAGCCGCGATGGAACACCTTGTTGAAGCCCTTGAAAAAGCGGCCCAGCACGCGGTTCATCACACGCGTCAAGAAGTCTTCCTTCGCGCCGTGGCTGCGCAGCAGCATGGCGGACAATGCCGGCGACAGCGTCAGCGAATTGAACGCCGAGATCACCGTGGAGATCGCGATGGTCATCGCGAACTGCTTGTAGAACTGGCCGGTGAGACCCGTCATGAACGCGAGCGGCACGAACACGGCGACGAGCGTGAGCGCAATGGCGATAATCGGCCCGCTCACTTCCTGCATCGCCTTATACGTTGCATCGCGCGCACTCAGCCCGTTTTCGATGTTCCGCTCGACGTTCTCCACCACGACGATCGCATCGTCCACCACGATCCCGATGGCCAGCACCATGCCGAACAGCGACAGCGCATTGATCGAGAAACCGAACGCGAGCAGCAGCGAGAACGTCCCCACAATCGACACAGGCACCGCGATCAACGGAATGATCGACGCGCGCCACGTCTGCAGGAACACGATCACGACGATCACCACCAGCGCGATGGCTTCGAGCAGCGTATGCACGACCGCCTCGATGCTCGAACGCACGAACTGCGTCGGGTCATAGACGATGCGGTATTCGACGCCCGCGGGCATGTCCTGCGCGAGCTCCTTCATCGCCGAGCGGACTTCGTCGGAAATCGCGAGCGAGTTGGCGCCGGGCGCCTGGTTGATGGCGAGCGCAACCGCCGGCTTGTTGTCGAGCAGCGAACGCAGGCCGTATTCCGACGCCGCGAGTTCAATGCGCGCGATGTCGCGCAGATACGTCACGCCGCCGTCGGGCGCAGTCTTCACGATGATGTTGCCGAATTCGCCTTCCGTCCTCAAACGGCCGCGCGCATTCACCGACAACTGCAACTGCGTGCCCGGCACCGAAGGCGATGCGCCGATCACACCGGCTGCCACCTGGATGTTCTGCTCGCGAATGGCATTAACCACTTCGGTCGCCGTCAGACCGCGTTGCGCGACCTTCTGCGGATCGAGCCACACACGCATCGCGTAGTCGCCCGAACCCCACAACTGCACCTGGCCCACGCCCTGAATACGCGCGAGACGATCCTTCACGTTCAGCAGCGCGTAGTTGCGCAGATACGTCATGTCGTAACGATCGTTCGGCGAGATCAGGTGGACCACCATGGTGAGCGTCGGCGAGCTCTTGATGGTCGTCACACCGAGCCGTTGCACGTCTTCCGGCAGACGCGGCAGCGCCTGGTTCACGCGGTTCTGCACGAGCTGCGTGGCGAGGTCCGGGTTGGTGCCGAGCTTGAAGGTCACCGTCAGCGTGAGATTGCCGTCGCTATTGGCCTGCGACTGCATGTACAGCATGTTCTCGACGCCGTTGATCTGCTCTTCGAGCGGCGAAGCGACCGCTTCCGCGATCACTTTCGGATTGGCGCCCGGATATTGCGCGTGCACCACGACCGACGGCGGCACCACTTCGGGGTACTCGGAAATCGGCAGCTTGAAGAGCGAAATCACGCCCGCCAGCAGCACCAATACCGATAGCACGCCCGCGAAGATCGGCCTGTCGATGAAGAATTTGGATATGTTCATTGGAAGCTCTTGATGTTTGGAGCAAGCGGTTGGAACATGCGCCGCGCACTCAATGGCGCGCCGGCAACGCTCACGAGTTCTTGTCCGCTTTGGCGCGCGCCTGCGCGAGCGACGCGCTGTTCGGGTCCTGATCGGTCGTCATGGGCACCATGTGCGCGCGCACCGCGTCGCCCGGCCGCACGCGCTGAACGCCGTTGACGACGATGCGGTCGCCCGCTTTCAGGCCGCTCTTCACGACGCGCAGATTGCCCTGCATGTCGCCCACCGAGATCTCGCGGTAGGCGACATGATTGTTGTGGTCGACCACCAGTACGAACTTCTTGTCCTGGTCGGTGCCCACGGCGGCGTCGTCGATCAGGAGCGCGGGATGCGGTTCGCTGCCGCCCACTTTCACGCGGGCATAGAGGCCAGGAATGAGCGTGCCGTCCTGGTTGTCGAAACGCGCGCGCACCCGGATGGTGCCCGATGACGTATCCAGACGGTTGTCCACCGACTCGATGGTGCCGCTGCGCGAGTAGCCGGCTTCATCGGCGAGACCGAGTTCGACCGGCACCTTGCTGCCGTCTTTCGCGCGACGCAGATACTGCAGATACGTTTGTTCGTCGGCGTCGAACGATGCGTAGATCGGCGAAACCGACACGAGGGTGGTAAGCGGCGCCGAACCTGCACCCGCCGACACCACGTTACCCACCGTGATCTCGGCGCGCGACACGCGGCCCGACACGGGCGCCACGATCTTCGTGTAGCCGAGATTGATGCGCGCGGTTTCGAGCGCGGCTTGCGCGGCCTTCAGGTTCGCGCTCGCTTCGCGCGCGGCGTTCTGCTTCTCGTCGTAGTCGCGCTTGGCGATGGCGTTGTCGGCGATCAGGCGTTGCGCGCGCTCCCAGTCGCTTTGCGTGTAGCCGGTACGCGCCTGCGCGGCCGCGAGCTGCGCTTCGGCACGGTCCACTTCAGCCGCGTACGGACGCGGGTCGATCACGAACAGCGTGTCGCCCTTCTTCACGAGCGCGCCGTCCTTGAAGTTGACGGACACGATCGTGCCGGACACCTGCGGACGGACGTCCACTTTTTCCACCGCTTCGAGACGGCCGGAATAACTTTGCCAGTCGGTAATCGTCTTTTGCACCACCGTGGCGACATCCACTTCAGGCACGATGGTCGGCGCGGCAGGCGAGCTTGCGTCCACGCGAATAGCGCCGAAGGTGCCGAGGCCGGCAAGGACGATCACGGCGAGCGCGGCAACCGCCACGCGGCGACGGGAAAGAGGAAGGATGGTCATGTGTAGCTCCCGGTATTGTTAATTAAAGTTCTGCTCGTTTCTGGTTCAGCGCTGGTTCAGCGCCGCATTTACCGATGGGCGCGCGCATCGAAGCGCCACTGAAAAAATCGCACTGCCTCCTGCAAGGCGGGCGGATGATCGGCGAGCGCCGCATGCGAGACCGCCGGATAGCGGACCACCTGGGTCAGCACACCCGCGTCGATGAGGCTGCTCGCGTACTTCTCCGCCTCGACGTGCAGCACGTCGTTTTGCGCCGTCGCGATCAGCGTGGCCGGCAGGCCCGCGAGCCGCGACGATTCGAGCGGCGCCGCATACGGATGCATGCGTTGCGACGCCTGCGGCAGATACGCGCGATAACAGGCCGCGCATTCTCTTGCCGTGATGTCCGAGCCGAGGCGCTTTTCATCGCCAAGGCGCGTGAGACTCGGATCCAGCATCGGCCCGAACAACGCCTGGGCGGCGATCTGCACGTCGCCGCGATCGCGCGCGATAAAGGCAAGGCAATTGGCCAACTGGCCGCCCGCATCGTGGCCGGCCACGCCAACTTTCCTGCTATTGCCGCCAAATGCACGCGCCCGCGTCTGCACCCACAGCGCCGCGCGGTGCGCGTCTTCCGGCGCGGCCGGAAAAGGAAACGCCGGCGCGAGCGAGTAACCCACCGACACCACCAATGCAGGTAAATGCTCCGCGAAATAGCGCGACGCAAAATCGGCCTGCTCGATCGACCCCTTCGTAAAGCCGCCGCCGTGAAAATAAATCAATACCGGCAGTGCGGTTTTCTTCGGCTGCCGGTACAAACGCAATGTGATGTCCTGTGCGTGTCCTTCTATCTGTACGTCCGTGACTTCCAGTGCCGTGCTGTCGGCCTCGGCCGGCGCAACGCCGGCGGGCACAAAAGAGTACGGCGGTTTGAATGCATCCATGTCGAGCCGCGCAATGCGCAAAGAACTTCAATGGTGCGAATTGTGGGTTCGGCAGACTCGTAAATAAATGCCTATAATCCGGCAACACAATTCGGCGCCTCTGAACAATCAATCCGATTGCCCGGTGGATTCGAATCCTGCTCAGTACGCCTGCCCCTTCTGGAGGTTTGCAATGGACCGGCTTCAGGCCATGCAAGTGTTCACGCGTGTCGTCGACACCAACAGCTTTACCCGCGCGGCTGAAACGCTCGATCTGCCGCGTGCCTCGGTTACCACCATCATTCAGAACCTCGAAGCGTTCCTCGGTACGCGGCTCATGCACCGCACCACGCGGCGCCTGTCGCTCACGCCGGACGGCGCGGCGTACTACGAACGCTGCGTGCGCATCCTCGCGGACGTGGAAGAGACCGAGGCCAGTTTTCAGAGCGGCAATAAAAAGCCGCACGGCAAGCTGCGCATCGACATGCCCGGCTCGATTGGCCGCTTGCTGGTGATTCCGCAGCTATGTGAATTCCATAAGCGCTATCCGGACATCGATCTGCAGCTCGGCTTGTCCGACCGGCCGGTCGACCTGCTGCAGGAAGGCGTGGATTGCGTGGTGCGCGTCGGCGCGCTGCAGGATTCCTCATTGGTAGCGCGACGCATTGGCCTTTTTGAAGGCGTGACGTGCGCGGCTCCCGAATACATTCAGCGGGCCGGCATGCCGACTTCGCTCGAGGACCTGGATAATCACAAAGCAGTCAATTACTTCTCGAGTCGCACGGGACGCACGATCGATTGGGCATTCCTGGTTGATGGTAAAGAGGTTGAAGTAAAAATGAAGAGCATCGTGTCGGTGAACGACGCCGATGCCTACGTGACCTGCGGGCTGGAAGGTTTTGGCCTGATTCAGCCGGCGCTGTTCATGGTGCTGCCGCATTTGCGTTCCGGCCAGCTCGTTGAAGTACTGCCCGAGTTAAAGCCCTTGCCAATGCCTATTTCGGCAGTCTATCCGCACAGTCGGCATCTGTCGCCTAAAGTCCGTGTTTTCGTAGACTGGATTGCCGAAGTATTCGACCGCTGCCCATTGCTGAGCGGCCGCGGCACGCTTGACACTGCCTGCTCGAAGCGCACATTCGAAGAACTCGAATCCTCTCCCGCACTCGACACACCCGTCATGTCAGAGTGGGTCGCGTGATGGGACCTATGAGTTAACTCAGTTGAAGTGCAAATAGTGAAACAGTGAATTCCAACCGCGGCGCCAATGCCGCGGTTGTTCTTTGTGCCTGTGTTTATCAGGCTCTCCGGGCGATTGTTCTGGAATTGCGACAATTCATTTCGCGAAACCGCAATTTATCGGCGCGCGCCCGAAGTCTACATTTCACCCTGTCGCAGCACCGCTCGTGCTGCAAACGAATCGACAGGAGTGAATCATGAAACGCAATCTTCTCGCAGGTCTTGCTCTCTCGCTGCTCGCGAGCGCACCGGTATTCGCACAAAGCAATGGCATCGGCCACGCCGGCAGTTATCAGACCCAACCTGCCGCGACGGCCAGCGGAAAAACGCGTGCGGAAGTGCAGGCCGAACTGGTCGCGGCCTATCGTGACGGTTCGCTGCCCTCTCTTAATCGCACGACGTACCCGAACAAAGGCCTCATCGGACAGACGCAGGCTGCACGCATCGCGCTGCAAGAGGGTGCGAACGGCGAGGTGACGCGCGTCGCCAACGGGCAATAACTTTGCCTTCGAGATTAATGCGCCGCTTTGGTTAGGGTTCCGTAGCAAATTACAATCGGAACCTTGCGCGCGGCGGACGTGACAGACACATCGGAAAAGGAGTACATCATGACACCATCGGAACTCGACCACTGGGATACAGACGCCGCCGTCTGGACACCGTATCGCGCACCGCAACGCTAATGCGAAGCGCACTTGCAACAAGGGCCGCATGTAGCGGCCCTTTGCAATGCGTCTTTTAACGTTTCGGAACGCCTTCGCGCCATTCGCTCCAGTGCGTGACAATGTCCTGCACGAGCGGATTGCCCGAGCGATAGAGGTTCTCCAGCGCAATCGTAAAGCCGCCTTGGGCGGCGTAATTCAACAGATTGTCGGCGCTCGTCTGACCGTCATAAGGGCGGTCGAAATCCGAGCCCGCGCGCAAGACGGCCACGCGGTTCAAATCCACCTTGTGGACGGAAGCCGCGCGCTTGAGTGCTTCATAGGTGGCGTTGTCTTCCTGCTGCGTCGTGCAATAAACGCCCTTGCCGTCGGTCAGGATCTTTGTCCAGTCGCGCGCGCGTTGCCCGAGCAACGTGCCCGACCACCAAGTGTCGCCGGCGAGCGTATCGCATTGAATGACAGTGGGCGGCCGGTTGGCCGGCGCGTACGAATATTTGGCGCGCGCCGCCTGCGCCTGCGCATTGTCGGACAGCACCACGTTGCGCGATAACGCGAATGCGGTATCGGCAAGCTGCGTATTCAGCTGGAATACTTCGGTCCGGTAATCGAGCGGCGGCTTTTCCGTGGGGCTTTTCGTGTTGATCCCGAGGTAGCCGGTGTTCCAGCCGGCCGGAATTTCGCGCCCGTCGATTTCCCATTGAATACCGAAATCGACAAGATACTTCGCCCACGCCGCCGAACCGACCGTGCCCTGCTGCGGGTCGATGCCGGCAATGCCCGCCACCATGAAATAGGTATGCCGCAAATCGAAACGCGGCGAGAACGTCAACGCCATGATGGACGCCGCGGCATTGCTGTGCCCCATGCCGGTCGTCATCACGCACACGTCCTGGCGGTTGCAATGCACCGCGGGATAATCGGGCGACAGGCCGTCCACTGGAATATCGCGCCACGGCCCGAGATTATCGAGCCAGACCTGGCCCTCGGGACCGAACATCGAGATGATCATGACCTTGACGGGCCGCCCGCGGGAAGCACCGTCGTCGTGCGAGAACCCGTCGCTGTCGTCCGCGCTGGCGGGTCCGGAAGTAAAGGCTGCGCATGCCGCGAGTGCAATAACGGAAAGCGCGCCGAATGTGCGAGTCAGCATCGTGATCTTCCTTTTGCTTGTCATGCAGTTGGGGAGAGAGCCGCTTCAAGCCGGAAGAAGTATAGATGCGACGAAATTATTGTCCACCAGACGACGCGTGAGCGCCGCCACGCGCGCGAAGCGCCGCGCGAGCGGCATGCACCGGAAAAAGACCGTCAGACGCGCGGCACGTCCGGTTCGAAAAACACCCAGCGCACTTGCGGAAACGCGGCCTGCAGATCCGCCTCGATGATATTGATCGCGTCGACCATCGCGCGGCCGCTTGCGTAGTCGATCATTTCGGCCTGCACCGCCACCACCACATGGCGTCCCCATTGCAGCGTAATCATATTGATGATGCTGCGAATTTCGCTGCGTGCACGCAAGTGCGCTTCAATGGCGCGGCGCACCTCTGGGCTGGCCGATTCGCCGACGATCATCGACTTCACCTCGCGCGCCACCAGCCACGCAATCACCATGAGCAGCAAACCGACCGCGATCGAGCCCAACGCGTCGTAGACAGGATTGCCGGTCACGAGCGTCAGCAGCACGGCTGTGAAGGCCATGGCGAGCCCCATCAGGGCCGCAATGTCTTCGCCGGCCACCACCAGCAGTTCGGACTCGCGCGTTTCCCTGAACCAGCGCCACATGCTTTTGTCCGGATGCACGCGGCGGATTTCCTTCACCGCCCCCCACAGCGAAAGCGATTCGAGCACCACCGAAACGCCCAGCACGACAAGCGCGACATAGGCATATTGCAACGGCTCGCGCGCGATCAACCGATGCACGCCTTCGTAGACGGAAAACGCGCCGCCCACGAAAAACAGCAGCAACGCCACCAGCAGCGAATAGAAGTTGATCTCGCGGCCGCCGCCCATCGGATGCAACGGGCTTGCCGGCCGGCGCGCCTGACGCAGACCGAACAGCAGCAGCAATTGATTACCGCAGTCGGCGGTGGAGTGGATGGCTTCGGCAAACATCGAGCCGGAACCGGTGAACGAAGCGGCGGCAAACTTGCAGACGGCAATGCCGAGGTTGGCGGCGAGCGCATAAATAATGGCTTTCGGCGATTCTTCTTTCATCGTCGTGGAGGGCGTGAGTCGATTTGCAAAAGGCTTTCAACGGCCGGGAATCCGCATTATGGCCATGCTTCGCAACACGGTCCAACAGCGGCGCGCGGCGAGCATGCGCCGCGCGCCCGGACTGCGTGTATTTCTCTTACGCCCTGCCCCACGCAACGCTCATGCCCTCTCCAGCGCGGCCATCTCGCGCACGATCACCAACAGCATCGACAGACTCGCGCCGCCGGTGGCACGCAGGTCTGCGAGGAGCCGCGCATAGCGCTCGAGTTGTGCGGCCCGCTTGTCGCGCCATGCCTGCACCAGCGCATCCGGCGTGGCTGCGTCGTCGGCGCCGGCAAGCGCGCTCATTGTCAGCGCGCGTTTGAGGCGCGCGAGTTCGGCCAGCGCGGACGCCCGCGCCAGCATGTCCCAGTGCGACGGCGCCGGCAGCGCGGCCGCGCGTTCGCTGATCCAGTGGTAATTCAGCAGGGTGCCGAGCGCGAAATAGACGCCCGCCACCAGTTCGAGCTTGCGCTCGCAGGTCGACGCGACTTCAGCAATGTCGAGGAGCGCCGCCGAAATCTCGCCGCTCGCTATGCGCACCGCCAGGTCGCTGTCGACGCCCGCGTCCACCAGCACGCGCTGGCGCTCGGAGAGCGCTTCCATATCCGCGGCCGGCAATAGCGCCGGCCATTGCGGCGCGAGCCGCACCGCGGCGTCGCGGCAACGCGCGAGCAGACCCGTCACGTCGTCGCTATTCACTGCCGGTGAAGAGAGATGCCGCAGGAACCACAGCGCCGAACGTTCGACCAGCCGCGCGACTTCGACGAACATGCGCGCCTGCACGTCGTCGGCGACGCGGTTGTCGAGCGCGTCGATGCTGCGCCACACGTCGTCCAGATCGAACACGTCGCGCGCCATGATGCACGCGCGCACGATGTCGCCGGGCCGCGCGTCGGTTTCCTCCATCAGCCGATGCACGAACTCGCAGCCGACGCGGTTCACCAGCGCATTGGTCAGATGCGTGGCGAGGATTTCGCGGCGCAGCGGATGGCGCTGCATCGGCTCGCTGAAGCGCTGGCGCAACGGCTTCGGAAAATAGTCGATCAGCATCTCGCTGACGAGCGGATCTTCGGGCACCGACGAATCGAGCAGCGCGTCGTACAGCCACATCTTGCTGTACGCGAGCAGCACCGCGCGCTCCGGCGTGGTGAGCCCCTGTTTTGCGGCCTGGCGCTCGGCCACTTCGTCGTCGGTCGGCAAGAATTCGATCGTGCGATTCAGGCGCCCCGCACGTTCCAGATAGCGCATGAGGCGCGCTTCCGCGTCGAGCAAGTCGACGCCATAACGGCCCGCAATGGAGAGCGCCTGCGTCTGGTAATAGTTGTCCTGCAGCACGAGCAGGCCGACTTCATCGGTCATTTCGGCGAGAAGCGCATTGCGCTGCTTGTCGGTCATCTCGCCGTCGGCCACGACGAGGCCGAGCAGAATCTTGATGTTGACCTCATGATCCGAGCAGTCCACACCCGCCGAGTTGTCGATCGCATCGGTATTGATGCGGCCGCCGCGCTGCGCGAACTCGATGCGGCCCAGTTGCGTGAGCCCGAGATTGCCGCCTTCGGCGACGACCTTGCAGCGCAGCTCAGCACCGTTCACGCGGATCGCGTCGTTCGCACGGTCGCCCACTTGCAGATGCGTTTCGCGCGTCGCCTTCACATAGGTGCCGATGCCGCCGTTGTAGAGCAGATCCACGGGCGCCTGCAGAATCGCGCGCATCAGTTCGGCGGGCGAAAGCGCCGCCGCGCTGATGCCGAGCACCGATTGCACCGAAGGCGACAGCGGAATCGTTTTCGCCGTGCGCGGAAACACGCCGCCGCCGGCTGAGATCAGCGAAGGATCATAGTCGGCCCAGCTCGAGCGGTCGAGGAGAAAGAGCCGCCCGCGCTCCGCAAGACTGGTTGCCGGGTCGGGATTCGGGTCAAGAAAGATATGCCGATGATCGAACGCGGCCACGAGGCGGATATGCGGCGAGAGCAGCATGCCGTTGCCGAACACGTCGCCGGACATGTCGCCGATGCCGACCACGGTGAAGTCCATGGTCTGCGTATCGACGCCCATTTCGCGGAAGTGCCGCTTCACCGACTCCCACGCGCCGCGTGCGGTGATCGCCATTTTCTTGTGGTCGTAACCGACCGAGCCGCCGGACGCGAACGCGTCGTCGAGCCAGAAACCGTATTCCTGCGAGATCGCATTCGCGTAGTCGGAGAAGGTGGCCGTGCCCTTGTCGGCGGCGACGACCAGATACGGGTCGTCGGGATCGTGGCGCACCACGTCGCGCGGCGGCACGACGGTCGTGCCCGCCAGGTTGTCGGTCAGATCGAGCAGGCCGCGCAGGAAGGTCTGATAGCACGCAATGCCTTCGCGCATCCACGCATCGCGTTCGCTTGGCGGCGGCGGATTCTTCACGACGAAGCCGCCCTTCGAGCCGACCGGCACGATCACGACGTTCTTCACCATTTGCGCCTTCATGAGGCCGAGCACTTCGGTGCGGAAATCCTCGCGACGGTCCGACCAGCGCAAGCCGCCGCGCGCCACGCGTCCGCCGCGCAAATGCACGCCCTCCACGCGCGGCGAATAGACCCATATCTCGAACATCGGCTTGGGCTCGGGCAATCCGGGTACCTGCGCAGGATTGAACTTGAACGACAGATACGGTTTGGGCTTGCCTTCGGCGTCGAACAGATAGTAGTTGGTGCGCTGCGTCGCCTTGATGACGCCGAGAAACTGCCGCAGTATGCGGTCCTCGTCGAGATTCGGCACCTGATCGAGCGCGCTGTCTATGGTCTTCTGCAAACTGTCGACGCGCGCTTCGCGCGTGCCGCCAAGCGTCGGATCGAACCGCGCGATAAACAGCTCCACCAGCATGCGCGCAATCGCCGGATTACCGGTCACCGCGCGCTCGATGTACGCGTCGCTGAAAGTCGAGCCCACCTGCCGCAGATACTTCGCATACGCGCGCAGTATCGTCACTTCGCGTGCACTGAGTTGCGCGCGCAGCACGAGGCGGTTGAAGTCGTCGCTTTCTATCGCGCCGGTCCACACCTGCGCGAAGGCGTCTTCGAAAAGATCCTTCACGCGCTCGATGTCGAACTCGGCGTCGTCGGCCAGTTCGAGGCCGAAGTCGTGAATCCACGCGGGCGTCGCGCCCACTGCCTCGATCAGATACGGCCGCTCTTCATCCACCCGCACGCCGAGGTGTTCGAGCATCGGCAAACTGCGCGAGAGCGCAATCGGCATGCCCGCGCGATACACCTTGAAGCGGAATGCGCGCGGCCCAGCTTCGATGGGACGGTACAGGTTCATCGCGAGCCGCTCGCTGCCCTGCACGCGCTCGATCAGTTCGATGTCGCGCACCGCCGTGCGCGCAGCATAGTCGTCGCGATAGCCGGCCGGAAACGAATCCGCATAGTGTTGCAGCAGGCGGTTGCCCTGCTCTTCGCCGAACGCGTCGAGCAACGCATCGGCGAGATCGTCCTGCCAGCGGCGCGCCACCTGCACGAGGCGCGCTTCCAGTTCGCGCGTGTCGACGTGGGGCATGCCGCCCGGCTTCGCATGGACAACGAAATGAATGCGCGCGAGCGTCGACTCGGACAGCAACGGCGTGAATTCGACGCTTTCCCCGTTGAACGCATCGGCGAGCAGGTTCGCAATACGCTGGCGCAGATCGGTGTTGTACTTGTCGCGCGGCACGAACACGAGGCACGACACGAAGCGGTCAAACCGGTCGCGCCGCACGAAGAGCCGCGTGCGCTGATGTTCCTGCAAACGCAGCACGCCGAGCGCGATATCGTAGAGCTGGTTTTCATCGGCCTGGAAAAGCTCGTCGCGCGGATAGGTTTCGAGCACCGTGACGAGCGATTTCGCGAGATGACCTTTCGGCAAGAATCCCGCTCTTCTCACGATATTGGCGCATTTGCGCCGAACGATGGGAATTTCCGCGGCGGACACGAAATACGCGGTGGACGTGTAGAGCCCGATGAAGCGCCGCTCGCCGATCACCTTGCCGTCGGCGCCCGTCAGCTTGATGCCGACGTAATCCAGATAGCCCGGCCGGTGCACGGTCGCGCGCGAGTTGGCCTTGGTCAGGAAGATCGGCGACGCGCTCGAAATGATGTCGACGGCGGCGGGCGGCAACATTGTCACCTCGGTAGTTGCCGCGCCGGCCGTCAGCGGGCGCAGCTCGTCGCGCATGATGCCGAGCCCCGAGCCCGGCACCGCGCGCAAGCCGTAACCCGTGCCCTGCTGCACCAGTTCATAGTCGCGCTGGCCGAGAAACGTGAAGTGATCGGCCACCATCCATTCGAGGAACGCACGCGCTTCCACGGCATCCGGGCCGCTCTCGCCCGCCTTCATGCCTTTGATCGTGACGCGCGCGAGTTCCACGAGCTTCGGCCAGTCTTCCACCGCGGCGCGCACGTCGCGCAGCACTCGCGCAATGTCGTCGCGCAGCGCGTCGAGCTTTGCCGCGTCGCCGCAACGGTCGACTTCGAAGTGGATGAACGAGGCCAGCTGGGAACGCGTGTCGGCGGCTTCTTCGGCGCCCTGCGTCACGCGCACGATGTCGCCGTCGGGACCGCGCCAGATGCGAAACACCGGATGCACGACCGAATGCAGCGCGAGCCCCTGGCGGTTCACCGCCATCGAGACGGAATCGACCAGAAACGGCATGTCGTCGTTGACGATCTCGATCACCGTGTGATCCGAATGCCAGCCGTGCTGTTCGAGAATCGGGTTATAGACGCGCAGCCTTTCCTTGCCCGGCACGAAGCGCTGCGCGGTTTGCCAGTGCGCCAGCGCGGCGCCGTAGAGATCGGGGATGGAGCGGCTTTGCAGGTCGTCGGCGTCGACGAAATCATAGTAGTGCCGCAAAAAAGGCTCGACGACGTGAAACGCCGGCTCGGGCAAGCGCGCTCGTGCAAGCTCGACGACATCGTTCAGCAAGTGCGTGACGGCTTCTTCGTTCTTGGCTTGCATGATGAACTCCCCCGGCTGGCGGCAATGGCGAGTATCGCCCGGATCGGATGCATCGTCTGAAGAAGGATTATGCACCTGCATGGCGCCATGCGACGGACGCCGCGAGTTAGGTTATACCCGCTGCCCGCGCGCTTGCTGCGGGTGCGCAATCAGGCCCCGCCGTAACCACGTAACCGCGCAATCGCGCCGTTGCGCCTAACGCATGGCCCAGGCCTCGGCCGTTTGCTGCGCGAGCCATGCGCGCACCTGCTCGGCCACCCATGCCGGATCGTCGTGCGGCAGGTCGTGCCCGGCCCATGGGTGCTCGCGATGCGGCGCGCCCCACGCCCCGGCCAGGTTCGAGGTACACGCAGGATTGACGAGCCGGTCGCCGCGCGCGGAAAGCAGCAACAGCGGGCAAACAGGTTTCTCCGCGCCCGCGCGAAAGCGCGCCGCCGCCCACAGTTGCCGCAGCGCATTGCCGCGGCTCACCGGCGCGCTGCGGCGAATCATGCTCCACGATTCGAGATCCGCTGCGAGCGTGCCGGTCTCATTGCACGTCAACCGATGAATGCCGCGCTCCGCGCACAGGGCGTCGTTCCAATGCCGGGCGACGGATAAAAGACCCGGCCATGCTGCTGGCCGCAGCCGCTCGTGCACGTGGCTGAACGGACGCATGCTGGTGTTGATCAGGACGAGCCGCGCGACTTCGCCGGGATGTTGTTGCGCCCACGCGGTGGCGACCATGGCACCGAGCGACATCGCGAGTAGGTTGATGGGGCCGGCCGTGCCTGCGCCGGTTGCACTTACGCCGGTCGCACCTACGCCGGTCGCACCTACGCCGGCCGCACCTACGCCGGTCGCACCTACGCCGGCCGCACCGCCTCGCACAGCAGCGAGGCGCACGAACTCGACCATCGCGGCGACGCTCGCGGGCGCGCGCAAATGCGCGAACGCGCCGTTTCCCGGCAGATCGAGCAACATGAGACGGGAGGCGCCCGTGGCTTCGCGCAATGCGTCGGGCAACGCACCCCAATGACGCGTCTCGCGTGTCAGCCCGCGCAGCAGAATCCATGTGCTCATGAACTATTCGGCCTGTACCAGTGATCGATCGCGCTTTGCAGCAATTGCTCGCGGCGATTGCCTTGCGGCAGCCAGCGCTGCGACGAAAACGCCGCCCGCGCGAGGAAATCGAGCAGATTCGCGTGACGCCGCAACACGCGCGCCGTGCGGTGCGCTTTCACCGGATTGAAGAACCCCTGGCGCGAGAAAAGCTGGCGCGGGTTTTTCTTGATCCACAGCCACGAGCCGAGTTCGAGCGTCATCGGTAAAAAAACGTGGGCGGCGGGCGCGCGGTCATAGGCGAAGTCCCACAGATCGCCGTGCAGCAGATATTGATGACTTTGCGGCTCGAACGTATACCCATGATGCGGATGCGAGTGCTCGAACATGGTTTTCAGCACATACATTTCCGGCAGATGCGGCATCAGCTTGCGCGTGCGTGCATACGGAAACCAGATGCTGTCGCTCCAGCCGTAGCCCGAATGGCAATCGAGCGCAATGCTCAACGGCCGCGCAGCCAGTTCCGTTTCGACCACCTGCAGCAGCGCGGCGGCCTCGGCTTCCATCGGCGAGCCGCGGCGCCCGCGATACCACGGCAACCAAGCGCCGACGCGCTGGCCGCCCGCGAGCAGCGGCACGCGCTCGTCGGCGTTTTGCGGCGCATTGCGCATCAGGTCGACGCCGTTCGGATTGGCGCGCGTGGCCGCCCACATTCCGCCCGGATTGACGATCGGCATGAAGACGAGGCGGATCGACTGCAACTGACGGACGAGCAGTTCGTCCCATTCGAGCCGCGCGAGCAGCGCGCGCATGTAATCGAGCACGAGTTGCGAGCCGATTCGCTCGAGCCCGTGAATGCCGCCGAAAAAACCGATGGCGGGCGCCTGCGGATCCGTCGAGCCGATGCTCGCGGTATGCACGCCGAAGCGCCGGCCGCGCACCGTCGTCTCGCAAACGGTGCGGATCGCAAAGCTCGCGCTGCCGTGATCGAGGATCGCCTTAAGATCTTCGTACTCCGCAAAGCTGTCGGGAAGGAAGCTCAAAGGCTGCATGAGGGCGTCGCGAATAGTGCGGGATGTCGGGGACGGCACGGCGAATGACGCAATATAGCCTGGCTGCAAGTCACCCGGCATGACGGCTGCACGCAGGCAAAACGTTGTCATACGGACATCATGCGCGGGTCATACCGGCGTCATTCGGCCGTCATCTTGCGCGCCACAAATTTCCGCTTTTCGCCTTATAAAGCCCCTTCGCTTGGGTCGCCCACTCCTCGATTCGCGTGTTCTGCTGGAATAATCACGGGCTTGCGGCCGGCTGTCCGGCCAGCCATCCCTCGCCTGCTGCCCACCTTCATGGAAACCCTTGTCGTCTTGCTGGTCCTGCTGTCGGCGCTGCTGCATGCCACCTGGAACGCGTCGTTGCATCTGTCAGAAGACCGTGTCTGGCTGCTCGGCATGATGGCGATTCCGTACATCGCCGTGAGCAGCGTCGGTGTGCTCGTGCTGCCGATGCCCGCGCCCGCCGCGTGGCCGTACATCTTCGCGTCGGTGGTGCTGGAGTTCGGTTATCTGCTCGCGCTGATCCGGGCGTACCGGAGCGGCGACTTCGGGCAGATCTATCCGATTGCGCGCGGTCTCTCGCCCATGCTGGTGTTCGTCGGCGCGTTGGTGTTCGCCCATGAATCGCTGAAGCCGCTCGCGGCGCTCGGCGTCGCGCTGGTGTCGATGGGCATCGTCTCGCTGGCGTTCCGGCGCGGCATGCGCTTCTCGGGCGAGAGCGTGCCGTTCGCGCTGCTGACGGGTTTTTTCATCGCGACGTATTCGGTGGTCGACGGAATCGGCGCGCGCGTGGCGGGCAACGGCCTCAGCTACATCATGTGGGTCTATCTGATCTGGAACGTGCCGCAGTTTCTGCTCGCGTGGCATCGGCGCGGGGGCGCGAAGGGGCTTTTCATCGGGCGCGCAGTGGTGACGAAAGGCATTGCGTCCGGCGCGCTTGCGCTCTTCGCCTATTGCCTGATCATCGAAGCCTACCGTTATCTGCCTATCGCGATGGTTTCCGCGCTGCGCGAATTGAGCTCGATCTTCGCGGTGCTGATCGGCTGGCTGTTCATGCACGAGAAATTGACCGCGCGGCGTGTCGTGGCATGCGCGCTCGTCACGCTGGGCGCGGTGTTGATCCGCCTCTGAGGCAGGCACCCGGCGCTTTGCCGGCGCCATCGCCCGCCTAAATGGCTCCTACATTTTTATAGAAATGGCTCTGAAGCTCAGAGCCAAATCTCACTATAGTCGCTGCATGTGCCGCGCCTTGGGCGCGGCGTCCGCCGACAGCGAGGAGCCACGCAATGAACCTGAAGAACGCAGACCTGAAGAGCCGCAAAGACGCAGCCACGCCGCGCGGCGTCGGCGTCATGTGCGATTTTTACGCCGAGCGCGCCGAAAACGCCGAGCTCTGGGATGTGGAGGGCCGCCGCTTCATCGACTTCGCGGCGGGCATTGCGGTGTGCAACACGGGGCATCGTCATCCGAAGATCGTGGCGGCGCTGCGCGACCAGCTCGATCATTTCACGCACACTGCATATCAGATCGTGCCGTACGCGTCCTATGTGGATCTGGCGGAAAAGCTCAATCAGCGCGCGCCAGGCGATCATCCGAAGAAAACGGCTTTCTTCACCACCGGCGCCGAGGCCGTGGAAAACGCGATCAAGATCGCGCGCGCCGCGACCGGCCGTCCCGGCGTGATCGCCTTCACGGGCGGCTTCCACGGCCGCACGCTGATGGGCATGGCGCTGACCGGCAAGGTCGCGCCGTACAAGCTGGGCTTTGGGCCGTTCCCGTCGGACGTGTTCCATGCGCCGTTCCCGAATCCGCTGCATGGCGTCAGCACGGCAGATTCGCTCAAGGCAATTGAATTCCTGTTCAAGGCTGACATCGACCCGAAGCGTGTGGCCGCCATCATCTTCGAGCCGGTTCAAGGCGAAGGCGGTTTCTATCCGGCGCCGGCCGAGTTCGTGCGCGCGCTGCGCAAGCTGTGCAACGAGCACGGCATTCTGCTGATCGCGGACGAAGTGCAAACCGGCTTTGCGCGCACCGGCAAGCTGTTCGCCATGCATCACTACGACGTGGTGCCCGACCTGATGACGGTCGCGAAGAGCCTGGCGGGCGGCATGCCGCTGTCGGGCGTGATCGGCCGCGCTGAGGTGATGGATGCGGCGGCGCCCGGCGGACTCGGCGGCACATACGCCGGCAATCCGCTCGCGCTCGCCGCGGCGCATGCGGTGCTCGACATCATCGACGAAGAGCAGCTCTGCGAGCGCGCCGTCGTGCTCGGCGAGCGCGTCAAGGCCAAACTGACCGCGCTGCAAAAAGACGCGCCGCAGATCGCCGACGTGCGCGGCCCCGGCGCCATGGTGGCCGTCGAGTTCTGCAAGCCCGGCAGCACGGAACCGGACGCGGACTTCACGAAGCGCGTGCAGGCCCGCGCGCTCGAACGCGGCCTGTTGCTGCTCGTGTGCGGCGTCTATTCGAACGTGGTCCGCTTCCTGTTCCCGTTGACGATTCAGGACGCCGTTTTCGACGAGGCGCTCGCGATTCTCGAAGACGTGATCAAGGACAGCGTCGCTGTCGCAGCCTGAGGAAACGATTCATGAGCACACTGACTCTGAAAGACCCGGCTCTATTGAAGAGCGCCGGCTATATCGCGGGCGAGTGGCAAGGTGCCGACGATGCCGCCACCTTCGAAGTCGTGAACCCGGCGACCGGCGAAGTGATCGCCACGGTGCCGCGCATGGGCACGGCGGAAACGCGCCGCGCCATCGCCGCGGCGAACGCCGCCTGGCCGGCATGGCGCGCCATCACGGCAAAGCAGCGGGCGGCGATTCTGCGCAAGTGGCACGACCTGATGCTCGAGCACGCCGACGACCTCGCGCTCATTCTCACGACCGAACAAGGCAAGCCGCTTGCCGAGGCCAAGGGCGAGATCCAGTACGCCGCGTCCTTCCTCGAATGGTTCGCCGAAGAAGGCAAGCGCGTGAGCGGCGACACGATTCCGACGCCCGCCGCCGATAAGCGCATTGTCGTGACGAAGGAGCCGGTCGGCGTCTGCGCGGCCATTACGCCGTGGAATTTCCCCGCCGCGATGATCACCCGCAAAGTCGGCCCGGCGCTCGCGGCCGGCTGTCCGATCATCGTCAAGCCGGCTGAAGCCACGCCGCTCTCGGCGCTCGCGCTCGCCGTGCTGGCCGAACGCGCCGGCGTGCCGCGCGGCGTCTTCAACGTGGTGACCGGCGAGCCGAAGGCGATCGGCGCGGAAATGACCGGCAATCCGATTGTGCGCAAGCTGTCGTTCACGGGCTCGACGCCGGTTGGCCGTCTGCTGATGGCGCAGTGCGCGCCGACCGTCAAGAAGGTGTCGCTGGAACTGGGCGGCAACGCGCCCTTCATCGTGTTCGACGACGCCGATCTCGACGCTGCCGTGGCCGGCGCAATTGCGTCGAAGTATCGCAACAGCGGCCAGACCTGCGTGTGCACCAACCGCTTCTACGTGCACGACAAGGTCTACGACGCGTTTGCCGACAAGCTGCGCGCCGCCGTCGAACAATTGAAGGTGGGCCGCGGCACCGAGGCCGGTGTGACGCAAGGTCCGCTCATCAACGAAGCCGCTGTGCTCAAGGTCGAATCGCATATCGAAGACGCGCTCGCGAAAGGCGCGCGCGTCGTCACGGGCGGCAAGCGTCACGCGCTCGGTCACGGCTTTTTCGAGCCGACCGTGCTCGCCGACGTCACGCCCGACATGAAGGTGGCGCGCGACGAAACCTTCGGCCCGCTCGCGCCGCTGTTCCGTTTCTCGTCGGACGAGGAAGTGATCCGGCTCGCGAACGATACGGAGTTCGGTCTGGCGTCGTACTTCTATAGCCGCGACATCGCGCGCGTGTGGCGCGTCGCGGAAGCGCTCGAATACGGCATGGTGGGCATCAACACCGGCCTGATCTCCAACGAAGTCGCGCCGTTCGGCGGCGTCAAGCAGTCAGGCCTTGGGCGCGAAGGCTCGCACTACGGCATCGACGACTACGTTGTTATCAAGTACATGTGCATGGGCGGCATCTGAATGCACAAACGGCACGCCTTGGCGTGCCGTTTTTTTCGTCTCGCGCGGCAATCCTGCCCGCGCGGCGATCAGCTCAATTAATGGCCGACATACACGGGAGCCGAATACGAGCTCGCGGTCACCTGAGCGCGGCTGCCGGCTTGCGACGAACCGCTGGTTGCCGGGCCATAGCCGCTCGTTTGAGCCGTGCCGTTCTGCGCGGCGACGCGGGCTTCGGCGGCCTGAATATTGGCCGGGTAATCGTAGTCGTTCGACGTGCCCGGGTTGTAGCCGGCCTTTTCCAGCTGAATCAGCTCGGCGCGAACCTGAGCGCGCGTGACCGGCTGGTTCGACTGTGCGAAAGCGGCGAGCGGTGCGGAAATGAGCGCGGCGATAACAGCGGCTTCGATCAGCGATTTCATGATTACGACCTCCAGAGATTGTTTTGTCAGGCGCTGAAGGCGGTGTGTCTTCAGCAGATGGACACAGTCTAGGAGGCCGGGAACCTAGGGTAAACCCCAAACCAGTGAATTCACTGTTGCTGCGCCTGCGATAATTCGCCAGCACCCGCCTTGATTACTGCCTTCGGCGGCACCAAACCGCCGCTCACCTGCCGGTCGCTTCTCGGGCTCGCGCCAAAGCGCGCGCGATACGTCCGCGAAAAATGCGACGGCGACTCGAATCCGCACGCCACGCAGATCGACGTGATCGACATATCGGTCTGTTGCAGCAGCTCGCGCGCGCGGGTGAGCCGCAATTGCAGGTAGAAATGCGTGGGGGTGTCTTTCAGCGACGCGCAGAAGAGCCGTTCCAGCTGCCGCCGCGTCACGCCGATTTCCTGCGCGAGCCGGTCGGGCGCAAGCGGCTCCTCCATGTGCTGCTCCATCACGCCGATCACCTGAATCAGCTTGCGATTGTGCACGCCGTAGCGCGCGGCGATTTCCATCCGCTGATGGTCGGAACGCTGGCGGATGCGGCTCACCACGAACTGCTCGGAAACCGCCGATGCGAGCGCGGCGCCGTGCTCGCGGCCGATCAGGTCGAGCATCATGTCGATCGACGCCGTGCCGCCCGCACACGTGATGCGCCGCGTGCCGATCTCGAACAATTCCTGGCTCGCATCCAGCGACGGATACCGCTCGCGAAATGCCGACAGCGCCTCCCAATGCACGGTCACGTTGTCCGCGCCGCCGAAGAGCCCGGCTTCCGCGAGCACGAAGCTGCCCGTGTCGATGCCGCCGAGCGTCGCGCCCGCCCGCGCGAGGCGCTTGAGCCGCTCGCCGAGCTCGCGCGTGTAGCAGGCGAGCGGCTCGAAGCCTGCCACGACGAAGAGCGTCGCCGCTTCACCCGCTTCTTCGAGGTCGCCGATCGCGGCGTCGGCGTTGATCGAAATGCCGTTGCTGGCCGCGACGGGCGCGCCGTCCAGACTGAGAATGCGCCATCGGTACAACTCGCCGCGAAAGCGATTGGCTACGCGCAGCGGCTCCACGGCCGACATGAAGCCGATCGCCGAAAAGCCCGGCAGCAGCAGGAACGAAATTTCTTCAGGCATGGGGCGAAAATCCGGTGAAAAGCGGCGTGAGCCACGGGCGAACGCGCGGTTCCGGGCGAGCGTAGCAAGCAGATCGCGAGCGGACAAGGCGCGCCAAAATTCGCGGCAGCGCATGCTGCGCCGCAACGCCGCGCGGAGGCCGCCTGCGGCTTGCGCGTGCTGGTTTTCCCTCGTTGTCGCGTGGAAGCAAGAACGGGTCGCTGATGGTCGCTTTGGCAGCAATATGGGGCATTAACTTTAGTGCCATTCCACACGCAGGATCTCACGCAGGGTCGACAGGTTCAGGTAGTACCTCACGCATCACTTGCCGGTGGGCCGCGCCGTGCCTTCGCGCAGCGAAGCGGCCTCTTTCGAAAACACGCTATCAGACGCACATGAGCGTCAATAGGGGAAGGTCATGAAGTTACGCATCAAAACGCTGCTTGCCCAACTTGCCCGCCTTGCCTGCCTCGCGGCCGCATGCGGCGCCGCCGTCACCGCGCTGCCCGCGTTTGCCCAGGATCCGCCTGCTTGTCGCGCCGTGCATTTCGCCGACATCGGCTGGACGGACATCACGTCGACCACGGCGCTCGCCTCCACTGTATTTGAAGGGCTCGGCTATCAGCCGGTGACGACCGTCGCTTCGGTGCCGATTTCGTTTGCCGGGCTGAAGAGCAAACAGCTCGACGTCTCGCTCGGCTACTGGTGGCCCGTGCAGGAGAAGGCGATTGCGCCGTTCGTCGAGTCGAAGTCGATCGAGGTGCTGCAACCGCCCAATCTGACGGGCGCGAAGGCGACCTTCGCCGTGCCAACCTACGCGTACGACGCGGGTCTCAAAACCTTCGCCGACATCGCCAAACATCGCGATCAGCTCGACGGCAAGATCTACGGCATCGAGCCCGGCAGCAGCGCGAACGCGGCCATCCAGAAGATGATCGCCACCAACAAGTTCGGCCTCGGCGGCTTCAAGCTGATCGAATCGAGCGAAGCGGGCATGCTCGTCTCAGTGGAACGCGCGATTCGCGACAAGAAATGGGTGGTGTTTCTCGGCTGGGAACCGCATCCGATGAACATTCAGATCGACATGAAATATCTGACGGGCAGCGAAGGCGTCTTCGGTCCGAACGACGGCGAGGCGCGCGTGTACACCCTCACGTCGCCCGACTATCTGTCCCGTTGCCCGAACGCGGGCAAGCTCGTGAGCAACCTGCGCTTTTCCACGCAGCTCGAAAACGTGGTGATGCAATCGGTCATGAACAAGGAGAAGCCCGCCGATGCCGCCAAGGCTTATCTGAAGAAAAACCCGCAGGTACTCGACGCATGGCTTGCCGGCGTGAAGACCTATGACGGCAAGGACGGTTTGCCCGCGGTCAAGGCTTATCTCGGGCTTTGATCCGCTGAATCCGAGTCGCTGACTTCGTCCGCACAAGTCGCGCACTGAACAACATAGGAATTTTGCACGCATGAATCATGAAGTCATCGTGACCTGCGCGGTCACCGGCGTAGGCGACACCGTCGGCAAGCACCCGGCCATTCCCGTCACGCCGAAGCAGATCGCCGAGGCGGCCATCGAAGCCGCGAAAGCAGGCGCGACCGTCGCGCATTGCCACGTGCGCGATCCGAAAACCGGACGCGGCAGCCGCGATCCGGCGCTCTATCGCGAGGTGGTCGACCGGATCCGCTCGTCGGGCACGGACGTCATCATTAATCTGACCGCGGGCATGGGCGGCGATCTGGAAATCGGCCCCGGCGAAGATCCGATGCGCTTTGGCGCGAACACGGATCTGGTCGGCGGCCTCACGCGCCTCGCGCACGTCGAGGAGTTGCTGCCGGAAATCTGCACGCTCGATTGCGGCACGCTCAATTTCGGCGACGGCGACTACATCTACGTGTCGACGCCGGCGCAGCTGCGGGCTGGCGCCGCGCGCATTCAGGAGTTGGGCGTGAAGCCCGAACTCGAGATCTTCGATACGGGCCACCTGTGGTTCGCGAAGCAGCTGCTGAAGGAAGGGCTGCTGGATGCGCCGCCGCTGTTCCAGCTGTGCCTCGGCATTCCCTGGGGCGCGCCCGCCGACACCACGACGATGAAAGCGATGGCGGACAACCTGCCGCCCGGCGCGCAATGGGCCGGCTTCGGCATCGGCCGCATGCAGATGCCGATGGTCGCGCAGGCCATGCTGCTCGGCGGCCATGTGCGCGTCGGTCTCGAAGACAACATCTGGCTCGATAAAGGTGTGCCCGCAACCAACGGCACGCTCGTGCAGCGCGCGGTGGAAATCATCGAGCGCCTCGGCGGACGGGCGCTTACGCCCGCCGAAGGACGACGCACGCTCGGCCTGCCCGCGCGCGGCGAACGGCAACTCGAACGGCGCGCGGCCGGCGCATACGCGTGAATCGGGCATAGCAGAACTCATAGGCAAACAAGGAAACGTCAGCAATGGCAGTGATCGTCGATATCAAAACATTTGCCGCAATCGGCGCCGGCGTGATCGGCAGCGGCTGGGTGGCGCGCGCGCTCGCCCACGGCCTCGATGTGATCGCGTGGGACCCCGCGCCCGGCGCGGAAAAGCAGTTGCGCGAGAACGTGGCGAACGCGTGGCCCGCGCTCGAACGCGTCGGCCTCGTGCAAGGGGCGTCGCAGGCGCGACTGCGCTTTGTCGAAACGATCGAAGCGTGTGTGGGCGACGCCGACTTCATTCAGGAAAGCGCGCCCGAGCGCGAGGATCTGAAGCTCGCGTTGCACGAGCAGATCAGCCGCGCTGCCAAGTCCGAGGCGATCATCGCTTCATCGACCTCGGGGCTTCTGCCGAGCGACTTCTACGCGCGGGCCATGCATCCCGAGCGGTGTATCGTCGGGCATCCGTTCAATCCCGTGTATCTGCTGCCGCTCGTCGAAGTGCTCGGCGGAGAAAGGACGGCGCCCGCCACCATCGACGCCGCGCTGCGCATTTACCATTCGCTCTCGATGCGTCCGCTGCGGGTGCGCAAGGAAGTGCCGGGCTTCATCGCCGACCGGCTGCTCGAAGCGCTGTGGCGCGAGGCGCTGCATCTCGTCAACGAAGGCGTGGCGACCACCGGCGAGATCGACGACGCGATCCGCTTCGGCGCGGGCATCCGCTGGTCGTTCATGGGCACCTTCCTCACCTACACGCTCGCGGGCGGCGACGCCGGCATGCGCCATTTCATGCAGCAATTCGGCCCCGCGCTGGAACTGCCGTGGACTAAACTGGTAGCGCCGAAGCTGACGGAAGAACTGATCGACCGCGTGGTGGACGGCACCGCCGAACAGGTCGGCCCGCGCTCGATCAAGGAACTGGAGCGCTATCGCGACGACTGCATCACGAGCGTGCTGGCGGCAATCGGCGAGGCCAAGGCGCGCCATGGCCTCGCGCCGGCGGATTGACGCCTGCCGGCTGTGATCGGCGAATCGACCGGAATACTGCCGCGCCCGCTGCCCGGCGCACCATCGCATCACGCGTCGCACACGAACCCAAGGAGACCCCGCACCATGCCGCCCACCACTTCCCTGCCCTGCTACCACGACACGGTGCGCGCGGAATGGGTCGACTACAACGGTCATCTGCGCGACGCGTTCTATATGCTGATCTTCAGCTACGCGACCGACGAACTGATCGACCTGATCGGTTTGCCCGACGCCGTACGCAAGCAACGCGGCCGCTCCATCTACACGCTCGAAGCGCACATCAACTATCTGCACGAAATCAAGCAGGGCGCGCGCGTGCGCGTCGACATGCGCGTGCTCGCGCATGACACGAAGCGCTTGCACCTGTACCTCGAAATGTTCGCGGACGACGGCGACACGCCGGTTGCGGCCGGCGAGCAGATGCTGCTGCACGTCGACACGAGCGGGCCGCGCTCGGTCGCGTTCGACGCCGACGTCGCCGCGCGCATCAAGGAACTGGCCGACGCGCAGGCGGCTTTACCCGCCGCCGCGTACGCGGGCCGCATGATCGGGCTGCCCGCGGCCGCGCAAGGAAAGCGGAGCCAGCATGCTTGAGCCGCAAATGGCGGCGTTCATCGCGCGAGCCGCAGCGATCTACCCGGGACACAGCACCTCCCTGACGCCGCGCGAGCAGCGCGAGATCTATGACCGCTACGCCGCCGCGCTCACGCCCCCATTGCCGCCGCACATCGTGACCGAAGACGCGTCGTTTCAGGCCGCCGCCGGCCATTCGATTGCATTGCGCCGTTATCGCAACCGCGCCCCGGCGGACGGCATGCGGCGCGGCGTCGTGCTGTATTTTCATGGCGGCGGCTTCGTGCTCGGATCGCTCGACAGTCATCAACTGATCACGGCGCGCCTCGCCGCGGACACCGGCCTCGATGTGATCGCCGTCGACTACCGGCTCGCGCCCGAACACCGCGCGCCGGCCGCGCACGACGATTGTCTCGAGCTCACCCGCGCCGCCTTGCAAGGCCGGCTGCCGTTCGATCTTCCCGCCGGCGCCACGCTGCAGCTCGCGGGCGACAGCGCCGGCGCCACGCTCGCGGCCAGCGTCGCATTGCGTTTACGCGACGAGGGAATGGCCGGCATCAGCGGCATGGCGCTGATCTATCCGATGCTCGGCACCGACCCGCAGCCGCCCGCCCGCGACACTGAAGCGCACGCGCCGATGCTGACGCTCACCGACGTCCACGCGTTTCGCGACCTGTACTGGGGCGAAGCGGCGCCGCGTCCGGACTGGACCGTGCCGCTCGACGCCGCGCGTTACGACGCGCTTCCGCCCACGCTCGCCGTCGGCGCCGAGCATGACCCGCTTCGCGACGACGCCCGGGTTTTCGTCGAACGGATCGAGGCGGCCGGCGGCCACGCGCAGTTGTGGATCGGCGCGGGACTCGTGCACGGCTGCTGGCGCGCAATCGATTCGAGCCCCGGCGTGCAAGCCATGCACAAGGCGGTGTGCGGCTTTCTGCGCGCCAATGCCGGCGCCAATGCCGGTGCCAATGCCGGTGCCGCCTGAGCGGCGCTTATCCACGCGGGTTATGCGCGATTAATAAAACCGCTCCCCAATCGCGAATCAAGCCAGAACTCGCGCATCGCGGCTTGCCTGTCCGCTTATCACCATTTCCGCATCCGGCCAGACGCGTCCCCGTGTTCTGTTCGCTGACCCACTGAATAAAAGAATCGCTGCGTCAACACTGTCGTCGGCCAGATATTCCGTCATCGAGACGCCATGGCGCGAGTCGCCAATGAATTGCACGGCTCTTATCGTGGATGAATAGCCACATCGTCCATTTCCCCAACAGAATGGGATATGCCCGCCGTGCCGGCCGGCATGTGTGGCTGCCACCAGCAGCCATCCTGCAAAAGGAAAATCGTATGTTGATGCGAGAAGCTATCCCCCAGGCTCTGAATCGCGGTAACGCTCAGCTTTCGGAGAACCCGCTCACCGCCGGGTCGCCGAAGACCTTTGTCCATTCCTTCGACATCTATCTAAAAGACTCCAATGCCTTCATGAATACTTATTTCGCGCGCTACTTCGAGTGGCAAGGCGTGTGCCGCGAACGGTGGTTCCATGAATGCATTCACGACGATCTGCTCGGCTCGGACGGCATGTTCGTGACCAAACGCGCGCATCAGGAATATGTGCATGAGACGTTTCCGTTCCAGCGCGTGGATTGCTATCTGAACACCGTGCAAGTCAGGCAATGCTCCGCCTACCTGCTGTTTCGCTTTTGCGTCGACGGACGCAAGGTGTCGCAGGGCTATCAGCAGATTCTCTACGCGGGCCGCGACCGCAAGATCCGGCGCTTTCCGGATGGAATCGTCGAACGTGTGAAGGAGTATGAGTTGCCGTTGTCCGCGCTGACGGAGTAGGCCGCGGCGCACCGCGAAAGGCTTAACGCCGGCGCGCCTCGCGCGCCGGCAAGCCGGGCAACGCCCTGTCCGCTGCCGAACCCGGTACGGGCAGGCGCACGGTGAAGGTAGTGTGCGTGCCGCGCACCGACGTGCATTCGATACTGCCGCCGAGCAGCTCCGTCGCGCGGCGGCAAAAAGCGAGGCCCATGCCGGCGCCGCTGCCATGGCGCTTGGTCGAAAAGAAGGCGTCAAAAATATGCGGCAGAACGTCCGGCGCGATGCCGGGTCCGGTGTCGCGAAATTGCAGCACGCAGAATCCCTGGTCCTCCCGCGCGCTGATCGCGATCTGCCCTTCGCCGCTCACGTGAATCGCATGCAACGCGTTTTTCAGCAGATTGAAGAGCACGAACACGACTACCGTGTCCGAGCCGGAAAAACGCAGCGTCGAGTCGATCGGCGAGACCGTGATGCGCTCTCGTTCGCCTGCGCGAAACGGGTAACGCTCCAGCGCGGAGTTCACGCACTGCTGCACGGCATGCGCGCTGAAACGGCTGCGGTCCAGCCGGTCGAGGGTGAAGGAAGCCAGCGCCATTTCGACCATCGCGCTCGTGCCGGATACTTCGCGCCGGATTGCCGTGGCAAGCTGGCTAATGCGCTCGGTTTGATCCGAATGTTCGTGGTCGTCGTACAGGCCGTGCGCGACGGCAAGCCGATAGCCTTTGAACACATGACTCCAGACGCTGGCAATCTCGTCCGCGTGCATGCCGATGGTGGCGAGCGGCGTCGCGATTTCGTGTGCAATGGTGGCCGCGAGCGCATAGGGATGAATCAGGTGATAGCGCACAATCGTGATGGCGAGCAGCCCCAGGCTCAACGCGATGAACAGCACGCCGGGCGGATAAAACGGATAGCCGTAGTTGACCGCGTAGTCGACAGCGGCGAAAGAATACAGGCCCAGCGCCGCGAGACACAGATCGAGACGCCGCCGCGCCTCGCCGCCCGCCTGCTTGCGCGCGCCGAGCAGAAGCTGCGCGCTGCGCGCCGCGAGCAACACCGTCTGCAGGACATGCAACGGATGCAGCGGACCGGCGACCGGATAGTAGCCGAAGAAAAAACGCTGATAGCCTGACACCACTTCATTGCCGGGCAGCAGGACCGCCAGCACGACGCATAATCCATACGAGGCCAGCAACATGGGCCGCTCGCGCCGCCGCGCCGCCACCTCGGTGACGAAGTGATAAAAGGTAGTGGGAAGAAACAGAATGAACAGATAACCGACGCGAACCAGCAAGGCCGCGATCTGCGGGTCTTCAGTCTGGAACAGCAAGGTCCATGTGCCCTGCCATGCGAAGGTGGCCGAGCACATCAGAAGGAATGGCGCCGAGAGCCGCGTCAGCCCCTGCGTGATGACGACATAGAGGCCGAACACGACGAACATGGCCGACACGAAGGCGGTAGGAATGGCGTACATGTAGCTCGACGCGCCGGCAGGCGTTAGCGCGCCCGGTTGCTCCGCCAATGCGCGTAGGTCAGCGGCTTGATGCCGGCTTCGGCCACTTCCGGCGACTCGATCGGACTCCAGCAGTAGAACGCGTCGCCCCAGCCGGGAATGGGCTGCGGCTTGAGCATTCTGAACTCGAGACTGGATCGATACGCGAGATGCGGCCAGAAGAGCGGCATGACTTCGCGCACCGCCATCTGCTTCAGCAACTCGGCGGGGCCGCTTTCGTCCGCGACGATTTCGCCCTGCGCGATCCAGTCGTGCTCGGCCCACGCGACGAAAACGCTCGCCCTGCCCTCGCGGTCGAACATGAGAATCGCATTCTGCTCGGGACGCCAGTAGTACTCGAGAATGCCCTTCTCTTTCACCACGTCGTCGATTACTTTGCGCGTGCGCGGATCGCAATAGGTGATGCCGTTCTCGCCGAGTGCAAGCCAGCCCGCCTCGGAACAGTGGCGGCTCTTGGCGTCCTTCAGGAAGTGAACGAGCCGGTTCGCCGAATCGGCGTCGGTCTTGCGCAGATACAGATCGACAATGCCCGCGTTGAATGCCTTGACCGCGACGGTTTCGTCGGCGACGCCCGTGAGCAGAATTTTCGCGCAATGCAAGTTGGAGATGGACGACAGAAACTCGACACCGCTCACGCCCGGCATGTCGTAATCGACCACGACAGCGGCCACTTCGGCGAAACGCGCATCGCGCGCCAGCACGTCCCGCTGCGGCGATGTTTCCACGAAGCGCTCGAATCCCGTCTCGCTCAGGCACGCCGCAGCCGGGGCGAACTCCAGCGAATTCTCGCGCGCGTGCTGGCGGATGAAGGCGAGCGCCGTTTGCGGCCGCGAAAAAAACAGATTGGTGGAAACGTCCGGAAAGAACCGGCGTAGCGCGTCGAGATAGTTGTCGTTGTCGTCGACGAAAACAACCGTGGTCGGATAGGAGACGGGTGGTCGAATAAACTTGTTCATATTTTCACGTGGTTCGTCGTGCCGCCGCAGCGGATCACCGTGACAGGCTCGCCGGTCGCCGCACTCGCTCACGTGGAACATGCCGGCGCGCCGCCACCTGCGTACACGCCGGTCTTTCTATCGCTGTTGCCGGGCCGGTTCCCGTTGATCCGTATAGTACAGGGCTCTTGGCTTCAACAGTACAAAGTTACGCGTGTTTAAGCCAGCGTATGCGGCCTGAATAAAGCGAATAAGCGATACGGATAAAAACGCGGATAGAAACGGGGATAGGGGACGCGACGGCCGCCCGCCCGTTGGGCAGCCGCGCGATGCCGCGACGGCGCCGGTTACGGCCGCGCGGCCACTTCGTCCAGATGATCGAGCAGCGCAGCCGGGTCGTCGTAGACCCGGAGCGCGCCGGCGCGCTCCAGCTCTTCCGTGCCGTAGCCGCCCGACAGCAAGCCCACGCCGAGCGCGCGGCAGCGCCGCGCCGCGAGCATGTCCCAGATGCTGTCGCCGACCACGACCGAATGCTCGATCTCGACGCCGAGGCGTTCGGCTGCCGCAATGAAGAGATCGGGGTCGGGCTTTGCGTATTTGACGTCGTCGCGCGTGACGACGACGGCTTTCGACGGATCGACGCCGAGCGCCTCAAGATTCACGGCCGCGGTTTCCATGCGGCCGCTGGTGGCGACAGCCCACGGCGTGCCGGCTTGCGTGAGCGCGTCGAGCAATTCGCGCGCGCCCGGCAGCGGACATACTTGCGCGCGCAACCTTTTATACGCCGCCGCATGCGCGTGACGAAGACGCTCGCCGCGCTCGGCGCTGATGTCGCCGTGCGTCTCGCGCAAAAGCTGATTGGTGAAGAGGCCGCCGCTCATGCCGATTTTTCGATGGATCCGCCACACCGATAGGGCAATACCTTCGCTGTCGAGCGCTTCTTTCCAGGCCAGCACGTGTTGATAGACGCTGTCGACGAGCGTGCCGTCGAGATCGAACAGAAATGAGGTCTGGATACGCATGGTGGGCTCCTTTCGATGGCTACGCCCGCCAATATGCCACGTCAAGCGCCGCGAGGCATCAGCGCGCCTTGCCGCGCGCGCCCTTGCCGGCCGTCGCGGCGCGCGGAGGATCCTTGCTGGCCGGCGCGCCGCCGCCCACTTGCTCGAGCCACGACAGCGCGTCGACATACGACAGAAACTGTTTCAGATAGCCCGGCGACAGCTCGCGCATCAGCGAAAGCGAGCGATGCACGAGACTGCTCGAATTGAGCGGACCGGCGTTGCCGGGCGCCGGTTGCAGCGACTGGCGCACCTGCTGGTCGGTGCGCACGCGCGCCCACGTCTCACGGAAATAATCGAGCTCGGGAAGTTCGGGATAGGCGGGCTGGCCGGGCGGCGGGCGCCGCGCTGCGCCTTGCAATTCGCCGACGAGTTCGGCGAGCGCGCTCTGGGACGGCTCGCGCTCGCAGACGGCGTCAGTGGCTGCGGCCGCGGCGCGTGCGCGCAGCGGGCTGTGGTGCTCGTGGTCCTCGCGGTCGCCGGGTTCTATCTTGCGCGCATACGCTTCGAGCAGCGCGGCAAGCTTCTCGTCGAGCACACGTCGCGCCTCGCCGCTGTGTCCGGCGGCGCGCCGCTCCAGCGCGTCGATGAAACGAAACCGCAGCGGGTCTGCCAGGTCGGCACCGCGCGCCCGCCAGCCGTCGAGGATCGCGCGCGGCGTCTGCGGCGTGCCCGCCGGCTCCGTCGCCTGATGGCTCGCGCGATTACTCACGAGACTTTCCCGCCGCCGCGAGCCGCGGAACCGGCGCGATCTCCACGCGGCGGTTGCGCGCGCGCCCTTGTTCGTCGGCATTCGAACTGACCGGCTGAGCGGAGCCGAAGGCCGCCGCGAACACCGACGACGCCGGCACGCCCGCGTCGATCAGCGCGCGCGTCACGGTCAGCGCGCGCTGCGCCGACAGTTCCCAGTTGTCCGCGAAACGGCGGTTGCCTTCGCGCAGCCGCTGGTCGTCGGTGAAGCCGCTCACCATCAGCAGCTGGTCGTTCGCGCGCAGATAGGCGGACAGCGGCCCCCCGAGACTCTTCAGCAGGTCCCGCCCTTGCGGCTGCAACTGGTCGGAGTTCAGCGCGAACAGCACATTGCCGCTGATGCCGATGCGTCCGTTGACGAGCGTCACACGGCCGGCCGCGAGCGGGCCGGCGAGCGCCTCTTCGAGCGTTTTGCGGCGCTGCGTTTCGAGCTGGCGCTGTTTGACCTCCTGCTCCAGCTTGTTCGACAGTTCGAGCTGCACGCCGATCACGGCGACCAGAATCAGCATGAACGCGCCGAGCAGCACCGACATCAGGTCGCCGAACGCCGCCCAGATCGGCGTGCCGGGTTCCACGCCGCCGTCGATGTCCTCGCTCATCCCGCTCATGCCGCCTCGACTCCGTCTGCGGTGCGCTCGGCCGCGAGCCGCTGCAGATCTTCGACGATCTGCTTCTGCGACATCACGCTCAGGTCGACCACCTCGCGCGCCTGCGCGACGTAGTAGGCAAGCTGTTCGTCACTGCGCGCGAGCGACTTGTCGAGCGCCGCTTCGATTCGCTCCAGATGCGCGACGAGCTTGTCGTTCGATTCGCCGAACATCTGCACGGCCGCGCCGAAGGCCTCGCTGAGGCTCGCCACTTCGACGGCGCCGCCCGTGATCTGCGCGGCAATCGTGCCGATCTTCTCCGCCTCGGCCTCGACCTTCTCGGTGAAGCGAGTGCCGACACGGTCGAGCAGATCCGCCGACGTCGCGACGAGCGCGTCCACAGCCGTGCGCTGTTCCGCCGATGCATGGTTGACCGCGTCGAGCAGCGTTTCCAGCGTTTCGAGCAGGCGACTGCGCTCCTCGAGCATTGCGGTGTCGCGCACCATGCTGTCCGAGAGCTTCTGACGCAATTCGGCAACCACTTCGGCCGCGGCCTTCGGCGCCTCGGACGCCGCCTGCACGAGCCGCGAGATTTCAGCGATGGTTTCGCTCGCGTGCGTCTGGGTCTGAGCGGAGATATCGCGCGCGGTCTGCTCGAGCGTGTCGCAAATCTGCTGCTGACGGTTCGCCGTGCGCTCGCCCGCCTGCTGCCATTCGTTGCCAAGCGTGGTCGCCAGCGAATCGAGCTTCGCGGTCCAGGCGGTTAGACGCTCTTCGTTGTGCTCGCCTGCCAGTTGCCATTTTTCGCTGAGCGCAGCGGCCATCGAGTCGAGCTTCGCGGTCCACGCCGCCAGCTGGTGCTCGTTGTTTTCGCCTGCCTTCTGCCATGTCTCGCCGAGCGAACTCGCCAGCGCATCCAGCTTCGCGGTCCACGCCGCCAGCTGCTGCTCATTATTTTCGCCCGCTTTCTGCCATGTCTCGCCGAGCGAATTCGCCAGCGCGTCCAGCTTCGCCGTCCAAGCCGCGAGTCGCGCTTCGTTGTGCTCGCCCGCCTGCTGCCATTCCTTGCCGAGCGCGGCCGCCATCGACTCAAGCTTCGCCGTCCATGCCGCCAACCGCGCTTCGTCTCGCGACGCCATGGCGTTCTGCAAGTCCGCATGCGACTGGCCGACGGTCCGCAGCAACGACGACGAGTGCGCCTCGAACGCCGCGGCTGCCGCCGCCAGGGTCTTTTCGTGCCGCGCCGCCAGCGTCTCGCCGCTCTGCTGCTGGCGCGACAGCGCCTCCTTCCATGTCTCGGAGATGTTGCCCGCCGCGGCTTCGAGACGCGCGGACACGCCGTCGACGAGTCCGTTCGAGCGCTCGTCGAAAGTCTCGGTGAAGCGCTCCAGCGACGCCTGCAATTGCCGGCTCAATGCCTCGTTCGACCGTTGCTGGCCGGCGAGCGCCTCGTTCCAGATGTCGGCCACCTTCGCCGTGGCCGACTCGAAACCGTTCGACAAGCCGTCCAGTTGACGCTGCACCGCCTGCGAGACGCTCTCGTGCAAGGCCGCGCTCTCGCGCGCGAGGCCGGCCATGGTGGCCTGCATGACGGGCTCGAGCGCCTCGCCGGCGGCTCGCGTGCTGTCCGCGACGCTCTGCTTCAACGACTGCTCCACCGAGGCCGCGAGGCGCGCATACGCGAGCTGAGCCTTGCTGTGAAACGCTTCCTGGCTGGCCAGTTGGCGCTCGTTCAAAGCGAGACTGTGCTGCTCCATCGCGCTCATCATCGTTTGCAGACGGTCGACGAGCGTAGGCATCAGCTCCGCCTGCTTTTGCAGGAGGCGGAAGCTTTCGTCGCGCCGATGCGCCTGCGAATAGATGCGCAGTGTGGTCGCGACCTTCACGTCGAGCTGTTGCGCGGCTTCGAGCCGCTCGCGGCGGCACAACGCCGACAGCAGGCCGAGCATGGCGGAACTCGCCACGCCCGCAATCGAAGTGCCGAACGCAAAGCCCAAACCTTTGACCGGCGCGGCCAGCGAGGCGCGGATCGCAGCGAGGTCGGTCGCGCTTTCGAGCGCGAGGCCGGTGCCGCGCAGCGTGACGACCATGCCGAGCAGCGTGCCGAGCATGCCGAGCAGCACCAGCAAGCCCACGAGATAAGGCGTGAGCGCGGGCCCCGGCAACGCGACGCGTTCGCCTTCGATACGAAGGCGCGCCGCGTTGCGCAAGCCCGGATGCAATTGCTCCAGCCACGCGCCGAGCCGCGGCGGCGGTTCGGACAGCCCCGCCACCGCGCGCGTGAGCGTGCCGGTCGCCGCGCTATAGCGGCGCAATTCGAGTGCGCCGGCCAGATAGAAGGCACCGATCAGCAGCGTGACCGCCAGTGCGAGCCAGTTCGAACCGACATAGCCGATGGCAATGCCGCACACCGCGGCAAGACCTGCCGCGAACACAACGAGATCAATACGATATCTGGACATAGTGTCCCAGTTAGCGAGTACGAAGGGCGGCGAGCAGCCCTTCGACCGGTTGTAAACGAACATCCAGCTCGGCCAGCAGCACGCTCAGCATGTCCTGGCGGAATGCATCGAGCCAGAGGCCGGACGCAGCAGGGACGGCAGCAGCGGCGGGAACACCCTCGTCCGCTGCGGGCGTCGCGGCTTCCGCCTGCTGCGCCGCGTCGCGCAGCCGCTCGAAGTGGCCGGCCAGCAGCGCCGGCAGGCTCGCGAAGAGACTCCGTTCGCGTTCGGCGAGCGCGCGTTCCATGACGGCGTCCACCACCGCGAGACGGCCCATCGCCGGCGTCTTTGCTGCGAGCAGCGCGCGCAGCCGGCCGCGCAGACTGCCGACAGCCGTTTCCATCGATTGCTGCATGGCCTGATAGCGCTGGCGAAACACCACGTAGTCCACCGGCGCAGCGGGCGGCTCTCTATACGCGGGACCGCGGCGCTTTGATGTCGCGAACGCGCTGTCGCCGGTAATCGTATTGACGAGCGATGCCCGCACGCGCGCGCATTCGGCTTCTTCCGCGCTGCCGAAGCTCCGCGCGCCCGCGGGCACGGCAGGCGGCGCGCCTGTGAGCGCCGACGAGAGCGCGATCGCGTCCGTCCAGCCGAGCCATTGGCTCAGCCGGCCGGACAGCGACTGCCGGGGTTCGGAAACGTCGACATCGGCGAAACGCGACAGCAGGCGAACGAGCGCGGGGCCGCTGAGAGCTGTGCGCTGAGGGGCTTGCAACATACCACCGGATGCAAAAAAGTCAGCAGTTTACACGCTGACGCACGCGGCGGCTTCAGTCCCCATAAGAACGTCCCGTCGCGCAGACATCGTGGCGCCCGCGAATGGACGTTCTGGGCTGCCGCGCATGCGACGGCCGCGTGGGATTTGCGCCGCGCCGCCGCCCCCGCCGCCCCGGGCTTCCGCTTCAGATCGCTCCACGCGGCCGGGGCTGCTCGGCATCGACGCAGCACACGAGCGCATCGGCGTCTTCATCCCCGACGCTCAGATAGATATGCCCGATGGAACTGTCGAAATAGAGACTGTCGCCCGGCGTCAGCCTGAACGACTTGCCGTTCTCGAAGCGCAGTTCGAGCTTGCCGGCGAGCAGAAAGACGAACTCCTCGCCCGCATGCCGGATGTACTCGGGAAAGTCGGACACGGCGCGCGCGTGGATGTGCGCGCGCATCGGCATCATGCGTTTGCCCGTCAGGTTGTTCGCGAGCATGCCGTACTCGTAGTTCGGCGTGTCGTACACAGGTTGCTTGCCGGCGGCGGTGAACGACGGCTTCATCGCGCCGGCAGCCGGCTTGCGGCGCCGGCCGAAGATCGCGTCGAACTCCAGCTCCAGCGAATGCGCGAGCGCCGCGAACTTGTCGTAAGTCAGCGCGATGTCGCCCCGCTCGGCCTTCGAGATCGTCGAAACCGCAATGCCCGAGCGCTCCGAGAGCTCCGCCAGCGTGAGCCCGCGCGCCTTGCGCGCCTGCCGCAAATGCCCGCCCACCAGCTTGTGATCGAGCGCGGGCGGCGCTTCGTCCGCGCTCGCCCTGAGTTGTTCCACTACGGCTTTGACCATCTCACCTGATTCCGCTTGCCAGAAAAATTTCTCGTATCCGAGAAATTTATTTTTTCTCGTATATGATAACTCACGTCGATTCCACCTTCCTGTGGGGCCCGTATCGTGTCTACCTTTGCGCTCAGTCAATCCGGCTTGACGAAGACCCGCGTCATCACTGCCACGACCATCGGCACGGCGCTCGAATTCTACGACTTCACGATCTACAGCTTCTTCGCGATCCAGATCGGGCAGTTGTTCTTTCCCGGCGCGTCGCCCGTCAATCAGTTCCTGCTTTCCATCGGCGTGTTCGGCGTGGGCTTCGTGGTGCGGCCGCTCGGCGGCGTGGTGATCGGCGCTTATGCGGACCGCGCGGGGCGCAAGAACGCGATGGTCCTCACCATCATGCTGATGGCGCTCAGCTGCGCGATGATCGCGTGCGCGCCGACTTACGCGGTAGCCGGACTCGCGGCGCCGCTGATCGTGCTCGTCGCGCGCCTGATACAAGGCTTCGCGGCCGGCGGCGAGTTCGGACCGGGCACGACGCTGCTCGTCGAATATGCGACCGACAGCACGCGCGCCTTCTTCGCGAGCTGGAATTTCGCGGCGACTGCAGCGGGTCTCGTGCTCGGCGCGCTCGTGGCGACGCTTGTCAACGTACTGCTGCCGAAGCAGGCGGTGCTCGAGTGGGGCTGGCGCATTCCGTTCGTGCTCGGCATCGTCGCCGCGCCGGCGGGCATGCTGATCCGCCGGCGCCTCGAAGAAACGCTGACGGAGCGCAAGCCCGGCGAAGCGCCGCCGCGCGGCGCGCTGAAGGCCGCACTGACCACACATCTCAAGCTGACGATTCTCGGCACCTTCGCCGAGTTGGGCGGTTCCGTGTCCGTCTATATCACCGCGTTTTTCTTGCCGAGCCATGCGGTGCGCGCGCTGCATCTGTCGTCGACGTCGGCGGTCATTTCGGGTATCGTCAGTTCGCTCGCGCTTTTCGTCGCGGCACCGCTCGCCGGCATGCTCGCGGATCGCTATACCCGCAAGCGCGTGCTGGTCATTTCGCGCGTCGTGATGCTGCTCGTCGTCTATCCGGCGTTTGCATTTCTGAGCGCGCATCCGTCGATGACCGCGCTTTGCATCGTCTCCGCGCTGCTCGCCGTGTTCGTATCCGGGCAGATCGTGCCGGTGCTGGTCATGATCCCGGAACTGTTCCCGAAGCATGTGCGCGCAACGGGCATTGCCTTGACGTATGTGGTCAGCGCATCGTTTTTCGGCGGCTTCTCGCCGTTTATCGCGAGCTGGCTCGTCGCGCGTACCGGCAATCCGCTTGCGCCAGCATGGTATGTCGCGACGGCGTGCGCGATTTCACTCGTGCCGGTAATCTGGCTGAAGGACCGTACCGGCGAAGCACTCGCCTGACGAAGAGGACGCAATGAGTCGTGACAATGTAAGTGAGCACAACGAACTGGTAGGCCGCAGCGCGGTCGAGCTGCGCCGGATGATCGGCGCGAAAGAGATCTCTCCTGTCGAACTGCTCGATGCATGCATCGAGCGAATCGAGGCCGTGAATCCCGCCGTCAACGCCATTACGGCCACCGACTTCCCGGCCGCGCGAGCCGCCGCGAAGCGCGCCGAACAACAGGTGCTCGACGGCGAACCGCTGGGTCTGCTGCATGGCTTGCCGCTCGGCGTAAAGGATCTGGAAAATACCGCCGGACTCCTGACGACCTACGGTTCGCCGATGTCGCGCGGCAACGTCCCCACGCAAGATGTGGTGCTCGTCGAGCGCCTGCGCGCCGCTGGCGCAATCGTCACCGCGAAAACCAATGTGCCCGAACTCGGCGCGGGCGCGAACACGCGCAATCCGGTGTGGGGCGCAACCGGCAATCCGTTCAATACCGCGCTGAATGCCGGAGGCTCGTCGGGCGGCTCCGCCGCTGCGCTCGCGTGCGACATGTTGCCTGTGTGCACCGGCTCGGACACCGGCGGCTCGCTGCGCATTCCCGCTTCCAAATGCGGCGTAGTCGGTTTTCGTCCGACGCCGGGACTCGTGCCCAACTCGCGCAAGCTGGTGGGCTGGGCGCCGATCTCGGTGGTCGGGCCGATGGGCCGCACCGTCGCCGAGGCATGCCTGCAACTCGCGGCGACAGCCGGCATTTCCGCGGGCGATCCGCTCAGCTTTCCCGTCGATCCGCTCGGTTTTGCCGCGCCGGCCGACATCGACCTCAGCACACTGCGCGTGGGTTGGACTGAAGATTTCGGCAGTTGCGACCTGGACGCATCGATCCGCCAGCTGTTTCGCGAGCGCGTGGCGCTGATTGCGCCGTCTTTCCGTTCGTGCGAAGAAGTCCGCTTCGATCTCGGCGACGTGCACCGCTGCTTCGACGTGATTCGCGCGGAGAGTTTCGTCGCCGGTCTGCATGACGCCTATACACGCGACCCGGATCAGCTGGGCCCGAATACGCGCGCCAACTACGAGCTCGGCGCGCGCATGAGCCTCGGGGACAGCGCGTGGGCGCAGGCCGAGCAGACGCGCATTTTCAAACGCTTCCAGGCCGCGTTCCGGCAGTACGACGTCATTCTCTCGCCGACCACGTCGGTGTCGCCGTTTCCCTGGCAGCAGCTTTACGCCGCGCAAATCGATGGGCGCGAGCAGGACAACTATTACCGCTGGCTCGCGCTCACCTACGTCGTCACGCTCACGACGCACCCCGCCGTCTCGCTGCCATGCGGACTCGATCACGCCGGCATGCCGTTCGGCTTGCAGATCGTCGGGCCGTTTCATGGCGACCGCAAGACGCTCGGCATCGCGCATGCCATGGAGCAGGTATTCGCGCAATCGCCGGTATTGCGCCGGCCGCGACCGGATCTGTCGAAGCTCACAAAAGCGGACGCGTCGCTCCAATCGATCGTGACCTCGCCTCCCCTCTTTAACGACGCGGGCACGAGCGGCTCCGGCGTCTCGGCGGTTTAAGCGATGACAGCTATCAAATTCGATACCGTGGTGCTCGGCGCCGGCATTGTCGGTGTGTGCGTGGCCGTGCATTTGCAGCAGCGCGGCCGGCAGGTTGCACTGGTAGACCGCAAACCGCCCGGCAACGAGACGTCGTTCGGCAATGCGGGGTTGATCCAGCGCGAAGGTGTTTATCCCTACGCCTTTCCGCGCGGACTCGGTGCATTGCTTCGCTATGCACGCAACCAGTCGCTCGACGTTCGCTATCACGCCGACGCGCTCTTCCATGCAGCGCCGTTCCTATGGAGGTACTGGCGCAATTCCGACCCCGCGAAACACGCCCAGATTGCGAGGTCGTATTCGACGCTGATCGAACACTGCGTGAGTGAACATCGCGCGCTCGCCGCCGCAGCAGGCGCGAGCGCGCTGCTGCGCCCGACCGGATGGATCAAGGTGTTTCGCAGCAATGCCGCGCAAGATGCGGAACTGCGGCTCGCAGATCAATGGCACCGCGAATACGGCGTTGAGTTCGAAGCGCTCGACGCCGCACGCCTGCAGCAGGCCGAGCCGGATCTCGACAAGGCCCTGCGAGGCGGCTTGCGCTATACGCAGGCGGATTCGGTGAGCGACCCGAACGCGCTCGTCACGGCCTACGCGAAATACTTCGAGAGCCTTGGCGGCCGGTTCTTTACCGGCGACGCCAACACGCTGCGCAACGGCTGGGACGTCGCAACGGACGCGGGGACGATCAGCGCTTCATCGGTAGTCGTTGCATTGGGGCCGTGGTCCGGCGTGCTCAGTTCGCGGCTGGGTTATCACCTGCCGCTCGGCGTCAAGCGCGGCTATCACATGCATTACGCGCCGCGCGCGGGTGCGCGCCTCAATCATCCGGTGCTCGACGCAGAAAAGGGCTATCTGCTCGCGCCGATGGCGCGCGGCATCCGCCTCACGACCGGTGCCGAGATTGCGTTGCTCGACGCGCCGAAAACGCCGACGCAACTCGCCGCCGTCGAACCGATTGCGCGCACGCTTTTTCCACTCGACAAACGCCTCGACGATCAACCGTGGATGGGCGCACGGCCCTGCACGCCGGACATGATGCCCGTGATCGGGCGCGCTGAAAAACATCAGGGCTTGTGGTTTGCATTCGGCCACGCGCATCACGGACTCACGCTCGGGCCGGTGACGGGCCGCCTCATCGCCGAAATGATGACAGGCGAGCAAACGCTGGTGAACACGCGGCCTTTCAGAGTGGAGCGGTTCTAGCGGCAAACGGCGGCGGCATACGGCAACGGCATACGCGGTGCTTCCTTCAGTGCAGCGGTTGCATGGCGGTCCATCGCGTCCAGCCGCTCTCACCCTTCATCGCGCTCATGCGCAACGCGCGTGAGCCATCGGGAAAAATAATCGACTCGGTGCGGCATGCTTCGGGGTCCGGAAGATCGCGCAAAGCGACAAAACCGATTTCGTGTTTGAACGACAGATTGCCTTCACGCAATATGCCGAGGTAAGCCGGTTCCTCGTTGTCCATTGGCTGAGCCGTGCAGCGGTTCAGCAGCACAGCGGCGACTTCTGCATCACACATGGTCTCTCTCCTGACTAATACAACACCACCCGGCCCGGCGGTGCTCGAGTTCGTGTTTTTATAAAATCATTCTAGAAGTCGCGGGCGAAAACGCTAACTCCCAGTTTTACGATCGCTTCCTTATCTCAACGGACGCGCGCTAGCGAAGCAGCCGGCTCCCGTCAACCTGACGGCATAGTCTGCAGCACTGCCCGGCCAGCCGAACAGGTAGCCTTGCAGCGTGTCGCAGCCCATTGCGTGCAGCGCGCTCGCCTGTTCTTCGGTCTCGACGCCTTCCGCGGTGACGGACATTCCGCACGCGTGCGCCATCTTCACGACCGCATGGGCAATGGCCGCGCAATCCCTGTCGCCGGGCAAGCCCGCGACAAACGAGCGGTCGATCTTCAGGCCATGCAGCGCAAAGCGCTTCAGGTATGACATGGAGGCATAGCCCGTACCGAAGTCGTCGATGGTCAGCTTCACACCCAGTTTCACCAGCTCGGACATCGTCGCGCATACAGCCGGATCATCGGGCATCAGCATGCCTTCTGTGATTTCCAGTTGCAGAGCGGAAGGTTGCAGGCCGGTGTTGGCAAGACATGCAGCGACATGCTGCACGAGCCGCTCGTTGAACTGCACCGGCGAAATGTTCACGGAGACAGTCACGCCCGGCGCAATGCTCCAGCGCCAGTCCGCGACCTGTGCGCAGGCCTGCTCCAGCACCCAATCGCCGACTGCTTCCATCAGCCCGGCCTGCTCGGCGATCGGGATGAATTCGGCAGGCGCGACGTCGCCGAGTTCGCTGCTCGTCCAGCGCAAGAGCGCCTCGACGCCCAGTATTTCGCGTGATGCAGCGTCAACGACAGCCTGGTACGCGACTCTGAATTCGCCCGCATCGAGCGCATCGCGCAGCAGGTCTTCAATCGCAAAGCGGCGTTGCGCCGCTTCCTTCATGTCACGCGTAAAAAAACGCACGCTGCCGGGGCCGTATGTTTTCGCACGGCGCATCGCGGCGCCGGCATCGCGCATGAGAAGCGCCGCGTCGCGGACATCGCCGTTGGAACGCGCAACGCCCACCGATGCGCTCACGCGGTACTCACGGCCCGCAATCACAAACGGCTCGACGAATAAAGCCAGAACCTGTTGCGCGAACGCGGGCAGCGCCGGCGCGTCGCGGTGACCGTCTGTAACAATCACGAACTCGTCGCCGCCGATGCGGGCAAGCAGATCGTTCGCGGCCACGGTGCCGGCGAGCCGCTGTGCGACGCTGCGCAACAGGCGGTCGCCGAGATCGTAGTCGGCAATGTCGTTGATCCTGCTGAAGCCGTCCACGTTGACAACCAGCATCGCCACGCATGCGGCCTGCGCGGATCTCAGCCACTGCTGGGCGCGCCCTGTCGCGTAGGCGCGGTTATAGACGCCCGTGAGCGAATCGATAAACGAACCATGTGCGCAGTGGCCCTGGACACGCGTTTGCATGGCGACTGCCTGCAATGACGCGTCGCCGCACGGGGGATGGAGTCGCACATCCGATTGAGTTGGCGGCAGCACGGAAACTTGCCCAGTCATCGTTACGCTCCTATGCTAAGCATTACACACGAACCGTATGACAGTTCGCTTTATGCACTCAGCCAATTTTTAATAACCTTCAGGACTACGGAGGTAAGCGCCTTTATCTCACGAGGGAAGAACAGGCACCGCGACGCCATAGCCGTGCCTCCACGATATGCCGGCATAGGCCTCTTGAGAACGGGTCACGTTGGTGAACGCGTAAAGCAACGTCAAACGCTTCACCGCATGCCGCACAAACCGCTGGGCCACACAATGAAAATCCACCAACTGCGCGTCCTGATCGCCATTGCCGATGCAGGCAGTGTCAGAGGCGCCGCGCGCATGCTCGATTCGTCGCCGGCCGCCGTTACGCAAAATATCCAGCAACTGGAAGAAACCGTGCGCATGCAACTCGTCGTGCGTACATCGTCGGGCGTGACGCTTACGGCATGCGGGCAAACCCTGCTTGCGCATGCGCGGCTCGTCGCGGCACAAATGACGCGGGCGCACCAGGCCATCGATGCCATGCGCGGCGAACCGAGCGGACGTCTTTCCATTGCGGTGACTGCCTGGGTCGCGCTGACGTTTCTGCCCGAAACCGTGGCGCGCTTTCGCACCCGAATGCCGGCCATCCAGCTGGAATTGTTCGAAGGCTTGCTGGCCATTGCCACACCGCGTCTGCGTGACGGCAGCCTGGATATTTATGTCGGACGGCAAGCGCCAGGCGCAACGACTTGCGACTTCAACTATCAGCCGCTGTTCGCCACGAGCCGTGCGGTGGTCGCGCGGCAAGGTCATCCCCTTGCGGACTCGCGTTCGCTCTCGGACTTGCTCGAGAACGACTGGCTCGTCGCGCTCGATCCGCAGACCGAAGGTCAGGCGTCCTATCAGATGTTCGCCCGCCACGGGCTGCCGGTGCCGCGCAGTATTCACTTTCTGCATTCGCTTACCGTCGCGGTTGCGCTGCTCAAACGCACGGACATGCTCAGCATTTTTCCGTGGCCGCTCGTCGAACTGTGCGCCGCGCGCGACGGTTTGTGCGCAATCCCGCTGCGGGAGGAACTCGAAGACTCGACGGTTGGCATCATCATGCGCACCGGTGAGCCTGCCGACGCCGCGTCACGATGTTTTATTGACTGCCTGATCGAAACGATCCGCGACGAATCCTGGGGCCGAACAACGGATATCCGCCGGGCCATGCAATCGGTGGAAGTGCTCGTGTAATGCGCTCGTGGCAAGCGCCTCGTCTGGCGTGGGGCTCAAATAAAAAACGCCGCGAGCGCAACGGCTCGCGGCGTCATAACACTCGCTGCTGCAGGAGCGCTCAGGCGGTCACCGCCACCCGCCGCGGCGACACGGCGGATACTACAAACGCGACCACGATGTTCACCACGAGCGCGATCAGGCCAATATAAACCGGGTAGACCGCATCGCCGATATGCAGTGCGAACACCGGCTTGAGCCCTTGCGAAATGGCGAGCGAGGTGCCGAGCACGATGCCGGCCAGCCAACCGCTGAACAGGCCCGGCGTATTCAGGCGCCGCGTGTACAGCGAAAAGACGATAGCCGGGAAAATCTGCAGGATCCACACGCCGCCAAGCAATTGCAGGTCGATTGCATATTGGGTCGGCAGGAACACGATGAACAGCAGCGCGCCGAATTTGACGACGAGCGAGACGATCTTCGCATTTGCCGCCTCGGCTTCGGGCGTGATGTTCGGCGACACCAGCGGACGCCACAAGTTGCGCGTGAACAGATTTGCCGCGCCGATCGACATGATCGCGGCCGGAACCAGCGCACTGATTGCGATAGCTGCCGCCGAGAAACCGACGAACCACGACGGGAACAGCGTGTTAAAGAGTGCAGGCACCATGTCCGACGCCGACTTCACATGCACGCCTGCCGCAATCGCCATGTAGCCGAGCAACGCGATCAGGCCGAGCAGCAGGGTGTAAGCCGGCAGGAAGATCGCGTTCTTGCGGACCGTCTTCGCCGACGAAGACGACAACACTGCCGTCATCGTGTGCGGATACATGAATGCAGCAAGCGCGGAGCCCAACGCAAGCGATGCATACGCGGTGAATTGCGTCGGTTTGAGGATGATGCCGGTCGCGCCGCCCTTCGCCTTGAAGTACGTATCCGCTGCGTCGAATACATGCGCATAGCCGCCGAGTTTTGCAGGAATCAGCCACACCGCCGCGATCACGACGATGTAGATCATGATGTCCTTCACGAACGCGATCATCGCCGGTGCACGCAGGCCGCTCGCGTACGTGTAGAGCGCCAGAATCACGAAAGCGACAATCAACGGCAATTCGCCGCTCACGCCGAGCCCTTTGATCACCACTTGCATGCCGACCAGTTGCAGGGCGATATACGGCATCGTCGCCACGATACCGGTCAGCGCGACCGCGGCCGGAAACCACTTGCCGCCGTATTCGCCGTGCACGTAGTCCGCTGCCGTAATGTGATTCTTCGCATGCGCGACCTTCCACAGCTTCGGCATGACGGCAAACACAAAGGGATAGACGATGATCGTGTACGGCAGCGCGAAGAAGCCATAGGCGCCGACGGAATAGACGAGCGCCGGCACTGCGATCACCGTGTACGCGGTGTAAAAGTCGCCGCCTACGAGGAACCAGGAAATGATCGTTCCGAACTGACGGCCGCCCAGACCCCATTCGTGCAATTGCGTGAGATCGCCGCGTTTCCAGCGAGCGGCAAAGAAGCCGATCACGGTGACAAGAGCAAAGAATGCGATGAAGACGGTCATCGCAACCGGATTGACGGGATTCAGATCACTCATTTGACACCTCGATACACGATGTAAATCAGTAGCGAGGTCAACGGCACCCACAGGAACTGATACCAGTAGAAGAACGGAAACCCGGCAAACGACGGACGTGTGTCGTTATAGAACGGCAACCACAACAGCGCGATATACGGGAGCAAAAGAATGAGCCAGAGCCATGACCGGCCGGCGGATGGGGAGGTCTCCATATACATCTCCTAGGTCTATTATTGACACCGCGCATCCGGACTCGTGGTCCGCCGCGCGGAAACCCGGTCATGGGCATCTGCATGGAATACCCACGCGATAACCCTGCAGAAACCGGAATCTGCCTGTGCGCAACGCCGACGCATGACGAGGCGAGCATGAAGCTGGCCCGCCGCAAGGTTCATACGAATCGCGCACCGGAATATGCGCCGAAATAAGCACCGAATGGCGCCGGCATGACGGCGAAAGCGTCCCGCGAGACGCAGTACGCCGCGGGGATGTAGTATTCGCCTTCGTGGGCGTCCTCACAAGCGCGCAACTACGTAAGCGGGCTACGTATTACTACGTAGCCGACTGCCGGTCTTTTCAACGATGAAACTCAAAGCCAAGATTGTCCTGCTGGCTATCGTGCCCTTCCTTGCGGCTATCGCCAGCATCGAAATCGGTGTGCGCCGCGAAGCGACCGCGCTTGCGCAAACGCAGCACGCGACCACCCAGGCGGCCTACATGGCCAGCAAGGAGATCGAACTCAAGCATTACGTGGAGTTGGCGACCTCGGCGATCGCACCGCTTTACGAAGCTGGCGAGGACAACGCGCGCGACGACGCGCTGCGCCGCACGCGCGCGCTCGGCGTTCTCGAGAAGATGGACTTCGGCAAAGACGGCTACTTCTTCGTCTACGACATGCACGGCCGCTCGCTGATGCATCCGCGGGAGCCCGACCTCGTGGGGCGCGATTTGTCGGAGCTGCGCGATCCGCAAGGTGTGCCGACCATCCAGAAGCTGCTCGCAGCGGCTGCGCAGGGCGGCGGCTATGTGCGTTATCTGTGGCATCGTCCGTCGACGGGCAAGGTTGCTTCCAAGCTCGGCTATGTCGTGCCGCTCGAACGCTGGGGCTGGATGATCGGCACCGGCATCTATCTCGACGACGTCGATACGACGCTCGCGCATATCGACGAACGGGCGGCGAGCAATATCGATCGCACCATGATGTGGATCGACGCCATTGCACTCGCGGGGCTCGCCGCCATTGCACTGTGCGCGCTCGTGCTGAACGTCACCGAGTATCGCAGCGCGGACGCAAAACTGAAGCGGCTCGCGCAGCAGGTCGTCGAATCGCAGGAGAACGAACGCGCGCGGCTCTCGCGCGAACTGCATGACGGCATCAGTCAGATGATGGTGTCGGTGAAACTGCTGCTGGAATCGGCGCTCGCCCGTTTCGAGCGCAGCGAGACGCGCGTGCCCGCTGCCGAAGCCGCCCTCTCCACCAGTCTTACGCGGCTCGGCGACACACTGCGTGAAGTGCGGCGTATTTCTCATGCACTGCGTCCGTCGATGCTCGACGACCTGGGCGTCGCAGCGGCAATCGAGCAACTCACGCGCGAACTCAGCGAACAGTCGGGCATTGAAATCAGCTTTACCCAGATCACCCACACGCATGCCGCCGTGCTCGCCGATGCGGTCAACACCGTGCTGTTCCGCATCGCCCAGGAAGCTTTGACGAACATCGTGCGGCATGCACACGCGTCGAGCGCAGCGCTGGCGCTCGAAGTCTCGAACGATGCGGTCACGCTCAGTATCGCCGACAATGGCTGCGGGTTCGACGTCGCGCACGCGTTTGTGGGCCGCCGCTCGGGCGTGGGACTGCGCAACATGCGTGAACGCGTGGAAGCGCTCGGCGGCACGCTCGAACTCAGTTCACAGCCTGGCCACACGCTCGTCACCGCGCGCGTGCCGCTTGGCCTCGGCGCAACGAATCTGATCGAGCCGAGCTTGCAGGGGACCTCTTCATGAACGACACATCGCACGTCACTGCCCGGCTGATTCTGGTCGACGACCACCCGCTCGTCCGCGACGGTTTGCGTGCGCGACTTGAAGCGGTGCGTAATCTCGAGGTGGTGGGCGAAGCAGGTAATGCGCAAGAAGCGCTCGCGCTCGCTGCGAGTCACGAACCTCACCTCGTGCTGATGGACGTCGGCATGAACGGAATGAACGGTATAGCGCTTGCCGGCATGTTTCATGAGCGTTTTCCGGGCATTCGGGTGCTGATGCTGTCGATGCACGACAACCTCGAATACGTCACGCAGGCCGTACGGGCGGGCGCAAGCGGGTACGTATTGAAGGACTCGCCCGCGACCGAAATCATTCAGGCCATTAGCGCGGTGCTCGACGGTAAGACGTATTTCAGCGCCGGACTCGGCGCGCGATTGATTCAGGCCTCGGCGATGCAATCGCCGGTTGAACGGCTCACGCCGCGCGAGCGCGATATTCTCGATGCGCTCGCCGAGGGCCTGTCGAGCAAGCAGATTGCGCAACGCAATGATCTTTCGGTGCGCACCGTCGAGACACATCGCCTCAATTTAAAGCGCAAGCTGGACATTGAAGGCCAGGCGGAACTGATCAAGTTCGCGGTGGAAAACCGGCGCACGAGCCGTTAATGCCGCGAGTGTCCCGCTGGGCAACAAGTGGAGACAATAAGAATGAGACGATCGATGTGCGGACCAGCAAGTGCCTTTAAAGGTGCCGCTTTATGTCTATGCGTGTCGCTGCTTTCAGCTGTTTTTCCGGCTCACGGCGACGAACAGCGAACGAATCGCGGACACGATCCATTCTTCCAGATCTCGAAAGCGATTGACGCGTGCCCCGTGCCGCTCGGCCCACTCGAAACCGAAGCGGAATGGCTCGCCGACAGTCATTACCGCATTGAACGCGGCAACAGCTGCTGGATAGAGGGCCGTTGCCGTTTATCCAACGCTTACCTGTACGATACGGAAATTGCCGAAGCCGTGCAGCGGCGTCTCGCCAATATCAATGCCGCCATGCACTGGCGGGAACAGTCGACACTGTGGCTCACGCTGCAACGCCGGTTCATTTATGTGCAAGGCTGTGTAGCGCCCGGCTTCGACAAGCAGGCATTCCTTCAAGAACTCGCCAAAACTGCGGACGTCGAACGCGTGATCGATGACACCACAACCAACCCGCGTGCCGCCCAACTACCCTATAAAACGCTGGCGGACCCGGACCGGCCAGTAGTCGATCCGGGCAACTAGCTCACGGCAAGCGTCATGCGCCATATCGAACGGGGCTATCGTACCAAGGCAAACGCCTCGCGGCTCGCTATGTCGGCTGCGCCATAGATGCCCACCACGGTGTAATCCGACGCAATGCACTCGAAGGTGGCTTCCAGAAACGTAATGACGAAATGGCGTCTTGCAGATTCCGTGGATGACACTGCGGCAAGCTCATCCACCAGAGAAGAATGCGTCACCTCATGGGCCGAATATGCGGTGAGACCTTGCGACGCGAGCGGATGAATCTCCAGATCACGCTCCCCCGGCGGCCCTAGCCGATGAAACACCGTGTCGGGAAATAGCACTGCGCAGAAGGGATCGTCGTCGGGATCGAACGGACCGTATCGCTCGAAGTCGGACTCCGCGATTGGATACGCGAGAATCACGCGACGGTCGCTGGCGACAATGAATGGTTCGGCAGCGTCGGCTGCCGGATGAGGAATTGAGTCCAGCAGGAGAACCTGATCCTCCTGCTGGGACGATTCGAGCGCGCTCGTCATGTACTTCGCTATTCCCGTACGCTTATGCGCTCGCTGCCGTTGACGCCAGCGGTGCCGCCGCGCTCGTTGTCAATTCAGAAGCTGCGGCTTTCTTGCGGCCGGGCGCTTTTGCTGCGGCTTTCTTCGCGGTGACTTTTCGCGCCGCAGCTTTCTTTGCAGCGGGCTTGACGACAGCCTTTTTAGTCGCCGCCGATTGGCTGCGTGCCGTGGTCTTTTTCGCCACCACTTTTTTTGCGGCAGCTTTCTTGCTGACCGCGCCGCTCGCGGCCGCGGACGTCGCTTTGCCGTCGATCAGGAACCTGGTGCGGTCTTTCACCGCTGCGAGCCAGCGAGGCGCCGGACCGCGTCCGCTCCACGTTGCGCCGGTGGCGGGGTCGCGATACTTGGGCGGTTGCGCGCCTTTCGGCTGACCTTTGCGTTTCGCGCGAGTCGCGACACCGCTTGCAGACGGCCTGGATTCGCTCGCGCCGTCAATGAGAAACACGCTGCGGTCTTTTGCACCGGCAATCCAGCCGGGCGCACGGCCATGTCCAGTCCACGTCGCGCCCGTTTTATGGTCGCGGTACTTCGGTATCTTCTGTCCGGCCGCAGTGGGCTTCAATTTGCCGCTCGCGGCATTACCATTCAGGCCTTTGGCTGCGCGGCGCGCTTTGGCTTGTGCTTCGATGTCCGCGGTGGTCAGGCCGTGCTTGAGCATCAACTCGCGAATCTGGTCGATTGCGATTTGCGCTTTCCTTGCAATAAGGGCGTCAGCTTGTGCCTGGAGCTTCTTAAGCTTTGCCTGGATCTGCTCTAACGTGGGCATTGAATTGCTCCTTATGTGGTAATCGATCGAACTATGCCATGAATAGCGCGAGAAGGGCATACCCGGCCGGCCGTAAAAACCCCAATCTGTTTGTTCTATGCGTGCTGGAGTACGAAATTTTTCTTTGATGCAGTTGAAAGACTGCCTTTTGCGCGCCTTTGTTCCCTGTCTGGCCTTTTCCTTTTTCGCCTTTTTTTTCGCCTCTTTTGCGCCCTTTCTCGCCTTCTTTTTCTGCTCTCGCTATCGCGCTGCTTCTTTGTACTTCTTTCTGACCTATTCGCTTCTCCCACATCTTTCCGATTGTTTCGCCCTAGCTCAGGTCGGCGTAAAAACGACAACCTGACGATCGGCAATGTATCTGACGCTGCGCAAGAAGCGGTACTGCTGGTCGTCGGCGGTAATACGGTTGAGCCCTATTCGGGTCAGCGCAAGAATCTCGTCGGCTAACTGCGCCCGTACCACACCCTCGTCGCGCAGATCTTCCAGCGAGCCGGACGGATCGCCGACATAAACGCTGCGCACGTGCGCCCCTATTCTCATCAGAACGACGCTTTCGCCTTCGTCGAGCGCCCGTTCCAGGTAGGCCGCCAGCGTTCTCAACGACTCGGGTGTGCAACTCTGAGCCTGATAGATCGCAGCATTCGATGGCGTCATGTCCGTTCCCCGTCGCCGGTATGGAGAGAAGTTGGCTACCCCGCGCTGCGGCAATAGCCGCTTCTACTATAGGCAAGCATTGGGAGATTCAAAGCTTTTCCAGTTCTTTTCTTAACGCGGCGTTGGCCGGCAATCGTGCGGTTTCCACCTTCACGCGAATGTGCCGCGCCCAACGTGTCACGCAATTCGCAGACCGTAAGCCGGCAGAACTTCTTGAGTCGTCACGAAACGGTGCTGTTTTACCGCGTCGTGAAAGAGCCGGTAGTCGCTCTTCTCGAATGCCTCAGTCCATACCGGCCTGTCGCCGGAATCGTCTTCCGCGCGAAGACCGGTGGCCTTGTACTTCCATGAGCCGACTCCTTTCGGCACATAGTCCGGAATCGGCTCTTTCAGGCCGGGAATACCGCCCTCTTTGACGAATTCGCAGATCGCGCGCAAGCGCTCGTTGTCGTCCATGATCCGGTTGTTATCGAGCAAGTCGGTCAGCACCGTTTTCACATGGGCCGGCATTCCTTCTTCGTTTTCGAAATCTTCGCGCCCGGCCACGTAGGCCCGCACCGCGCGGCACGCCATATCAGCAGCCTCGACGAACTCTGGCAAGTTATGCCTCTGTATGAACATATTCCTGCCGTCGATGTAATGCCATTTCGCCCACGGCTGATCCGGATAGTGCAACGCGGCGCCGTGGCCAACAGGAAGTGCGAGGGTCAGCACGTCTTCCTCCACGTGCTGGATCAGGTGCTGCATCGCGAGCGTGAGGTTCTCGAGCCAGCCGGTGCGGGTGCAATCTTGCGCTTCGAGAGAATGAACCCGATTGCCCGGACTTTCGATGCCGGCGAACCCCTGATGCGCCCACGTATCCACATACGTATGCAGCGTCACGCCGAGACGATGCAAGCCCGTGTCCGTGCCCCGCTGCCGGATGGCGCGCCGCACCACCTCACGCGCCACTGCGCTGTCCGCCCGGCACACGGCCTTTTCGTCGAGTGTCGCGCCCTCGCCGGCAGGCAGGAAATGAAACGGCGCCCACACGAGCCGGTTCTGGTCGTTTTCGGTGTTGGCGTAGTCGAACGTCTTGTGTGCGGTGGCGAAGCGCTCGAACGTTTCGCCACCCTCGAAGCGCAGGATGCCCGGCGTGGTTGCGTCATCGACATACTGGCAAGCATGGGCGACGGTCAGCGCCTGAGCAGGCGTCATTCCACCCACTCGCGCGACGATATAAACCACGCCGTAATGAAAGTCGATATTCATGGCAGACGCTCCTCATGCACGATGAATGACAACAACATCATTGGTCAACGAGCGGGCGGGCGGCGAATTAAAAAGATCTCTTATTGAAGACGAACGCAATGCCCTACCGTTTTATTCCTTCCCCGATCCGGCTGGCTGCCGGTGCAATGCCATAAAAAAACCCCGCTGCGTTATCCGGAGCGGGGTTGCGTTTCAGCGCACGTTGCGCCGCCTTATTTGACGATGTCGATCAGCTCGACTTCGAACGTCAAGTCGCTGTTCGGCGGAATGGTGCCCACGGCGCGGCTGCCGTAAGCGGTGGCAGCCGGGCACGTCAGTTTGGCCTTGCCGCCCACCTTCATGGTCTGGACCCCTTGAGTCCAGCACGGAATCACACGGTTCAACGGAAACGTTGCCGGACCCCCGTGCTTCGCGGACGCGTCGAATTCAGTGCCGTTTGCAAGCGTGCCGCGATAATTGACCTTGACGACATCGGTGGCGGCCGGCTGCGCGCCGGTTCCCTGCACCAGATGCTCGACAACGACGCCCGAAGGCAGCTTCTCCGTGGAAGCGGCAGCCATTGCCGTCGAGGAGAGAACAGTAGCAGCGAGCAAAGCAGCGATAGATTTCAAAACGGGCCTCCAGATGGGTAGTACAGCTCATTCTAGCGCAACGCTAGTCGCGCGCCGTCAATCGAGCCGCCGTACGGAAACGTCGCCCGCGCCGGTATCGCCGCGCGCGACGAAATCGGCGAGTGCCGTTTCGCGTTCGCGGACCTCGGCCAGCGCCACGGGGTCGAGCAGTGCGGTGATCACTTCTTCGCGCTCGCGGCTGGCCTGCGCGATCACATCGCCATAGGGACTCCAGATCGCGCTCGCCCCACAGGTGTCCCAGCCGCCCGTCGTGCCGACGTGATTTGAGAGCAATACGTATAGCGTGTTGTCGAACGCCCGCGCCGGGAACCAGATGCGCGACTGGTGATAGCCGGACTTGACGCTGAAGAGCCCGCTCACGAGATAAGCGTGCGCACCGTCGATAGCCACGTTGCGCGCGTGCTCGGGAAAGCCCGAGTCATAACACACGCCGAGCGCGAGCCGCCATCCGTCGAGTTCGAGGATGCAGCCTCGCGTGCCCGGCCGGTAGATTTCCGCTTCGCTTCTATATAGATACTGCTTGTGATAGGGCTCGACGTCCTCACCGCGGCGATCGAATACGAGCGAGGAAATATGCAGCCCGTGCGCTGTGCGCGTGGCCGCGCCCACGACGACGGAAATGCCGCGGCGGCGACACACCTCGCGGATCGGATCGAGGCGCGCATCGGACGCCTCGAATGCATACCTTGCGGGGTCGCCGGCAATCAGCCCGGGCTCGTAGCCGCTCAGGAATTTCTCGGGAAAAACCACCAGTCTGGCGCCGCGGTCGGCGGCAACACCGGTCAATTCGACCGTCTTCGCGAGGTTCGCTGTTACATCGCCGCAAACCGGCTGCGCCTGAGCGGCCGCGATTGGCAGGGTCACGCGAGGCAACGCTGCGAGCTTGTTATCCACGTAAACTCCGTTATGAATCGAACCGCCGGTTGAGTGCCAAGTGGTTGCCGAGCGCCCGTGTGGACCGCCGTCGGTGACGGCTGGGCCAGGTGCCGTTTGAAGCCTCGGCATTTAAACACGGACCGCTCCCGCGTGTCAGCGAGATTTGGTGAACCAGCGCCTTGCGCGCAGAGTCCATTAGGAAATGCACAGCCACAAATCGCCGGCCGCCTGATCCGATGCTAACCAGCGCTTGTCAATGAACGAACCCGTCGATCCCGACAAACAGGACGTTGCGCCGCCTGGGGCCGCGCCCGAGCGGCGCCGCGCGCCCCGGCCGCGACGCATTCCGCTCAGTCGCGAGCAGCAGGCGCGCCTCGACGCTCGCGAGCCGGCCTTCGAGCCGCAGCCGTTCGTGATCGACGAAGAAGCGGCGCGCCGCCCTTTTGCCGCGAAGCTCCATGAGTGGTTCGAACAGCGCCGCTGGCAGCCGTTCGATTTCCAGCGGGAAGTCTGGCGCGACATGGAAAGAGGCGCGAGCGGCTTGCTGCATGCAACCACGGGCGCGGGCAAGACGTGGGCCGTGTGGTTCGGCGCACTCGCCGCCTTTGGCGGCAACGGCTCGTCTCGCGCGAGTTCGAGCTCCATGCGCAAGCGCGCGGCACCCACGCAGCCCGAGCCGCTCACGGTTCTGTGGATCACGCCGATGCGCGCCCTCGCTGCCGACACGGCCCGCGCATTGCAAAGCTCGGCCATCGAACTGGCCGTGCCGTGGACAGTCGGCTTGCGAACCGGCGACACCTCCCCGGCCGAACGCGCGCGCCAGAACCGGCGCATGCCGTCTGCGCTGATTACGACGCCCGAGAGCCTGACGCTCGTCCTCACAAGGCCCGATGCGCGCGACGTGCTCTCCCATGTGAGACTTGTGATTGTCGACGAATGGCACGAGCTGCTCGGCAACAAGCGCGGCACGCAGACCCAACTGGCGCTCGCGCGGCTCGCGCACTGGCAGCCCGGCTTGCAGGCGTGGGGTTTGTCGGCGACGCTCGGCAATCTTGCCTTCGCAGCCGAGGTACTGCTCGCGCCGGTCAGGACCCCGCGCGTGAGCGTGCACGGCAAGTTGCCGAAAGCGTTGATCGTCGATACGGTCATTCCGGAAACCATCGAGCGGTTCCCATGGGGCGGTCATATGGGCATGCGCCAGGTCGCGGCCGTGGCCGCTGCGATCGGCGAGGCGCGCACCTCGCTCGTATTCACCAACACGCGCTCGCAATGCGAAGTCTGGTATCAGGCGCTGCTCGAAGCGCGGCCCGACTGGGCCGGCGCGATCGCTTTGCATCACGGCTCGCTCGATCAGGAAGTGCGCGAGTGGGTCGAGCGCGGCCTGAAGAGCGGCCTCCTGAAAGTGGTTGTGTGCACATCGAGTCTGGACCTCGGCGTCGACTTTTTGCCGGTTGAACGCGTCTTCCAGATCGGCTCGCCGAAAGGCGTCGCGCGTTTGATGCAGCGTGCGGGCCGCTCAGGCCATGCGCCCGGCCGGCCGTCGCGCGTGACGATCGTGCCCACGCACGCGCTAGAACTCGTCGAAGCGGCGGCCGCGCGCGAAGCGGTCGACAAGCGGCAAATAGAGGGCCGAGACACGCCTGAGAAACCGTTCGACGTTCTGGTCCAGCATCTGGTGACGGTCGCCATCGGCGGAGGCTTCGAGGCGCGCGCGCTCTATGACGAAGTTCGCAGCGCCTACGCGTACCGCAATCTGACGCAGCAGGAATTCGACTGGGCGTTGGGCTTCGTGGAAGGCGGCGGCACCGCGCTGCGCGCGTATCCGGACTACCACCGCGTGGTGCGCGAAAACGACGGCATGTACCGCGTGCCCCGCGAAGACCTGGTGCGCCGGCATCGCAACAACGTCGGCACCATCGTCGCGAACGGCACGCTCAATGTCGCCTATCTGGCGGGCGGGCGCATCGGCGCAATCGAGGAGTCGTTCATTTCACGCCTGAAACCGGGCGATATTTTCACCTTCGGCGGACGCGCGCTCGAATTGATTCGCGTGCAGGACATGACCGCGTGGGTGAAACGCGCGACGTCCGCGCGCGGCGCGATGCCGCAATGGGCCGGCAGCCGCATGCCGCTCTCCTCCGAACTCGCGGAAGCGACCTTGACGATGCTGGCGCGCGCCGCCGGCGGCATCTATGACGAACCGGAAATGCGCGCGGTCCGGCCGCTGCTCGAATTGCAGAAGAAATGGTCGGCGTTGCCGGAGCCCGGTGTGCTTGTCGCCGAAATACTCAAAACCCGCGAAGGCCATCACTTCTTCTGTTATCCATTTGCAGGGCGAACCGCACATATCGGTCTGGGCGCGTTGCTTGCATGGAGAGTCGCGCGAGAAAAGCCGGGTACTTTTTCCATTTCCATGAACGACTATGGTTTCGAGTTGTTGTCCGCGCAACCATTCGACTGGGCCGCGGAATTGCAGCGCGGGTTGCTCTCGGCGGAAGAACTGGATCGCGACATTCTCGCCAGCCTGAATTCTTCGGAATTATCGAGGCGCCGCTTCCGCGAAATTGCGCGCGTGTCCGGACTCGTGTTTCAGGGGCATCCCGGACAGCAGAAGAGCGCGCGGCAATTGCAGGCGTCGAGCGGCCTTTTCTACGAAATATTCCGCAATCACGACAGCGGCAATCTGTTACTCGACCAGGCGGACGCGGAGGTGCTGCTGCAGGAACTCGACGCCAAACGCATTCGCACCGCGCTGCAGCGGATGAACGCAAGCCGCCTCGTTCTCACGCAGCCGAAAAAACCGACTCCGTTTGCGTTTCCGCTCATCGTCGGACGGCTGCGCGAGAAAGTCAGCACGGAAAAGCTCGCGGATCGCGTGGAGCGGATGCTCGCGGAACTGGAAAAGGCGGCCCGCGCATGAAGCCCGCTGCGCTGCCGGTCGATATTGCGGGCCACGCGCTTGTCCTGTCGACTTTGCGCGCCGCCTTCGATCCCGCGCTGCGCTGCCTGCTCGTCGCCGATGCGCATTTCGGCAAGGACGCGGTATTCCGTGCGCGCGGCGTCCCGGTGCCGGTGGGGTCCACGGCGGACAACCTGATGCGCCTCGACATACTCATCGCCGAATTCGAACCGGCCATGCTGGTCTTTCTCGGTGACCTGCTACATGCGCGCGAGGCGCACGCCGAAGAAACGCTCGATGCGCTGCACGTCTGGCGCGCGCGGCACGCGAGTTTGCGGATCGTGCTAGTGGAAGGCAATCATGACCGGCACGCGGGCGCCTTACCCGATGCACTTCGCGTCGATTATGTGCAGGAGCCGTGGCGCATCGGACCGTGGGCGCTGTGTCATCACCCGCAGACCGTGGACGGTGCGTATGCACTCGCCGGCCATCTGCATCCCGTGTATCGGATCGCCACGCGTCACGACTCCGTCCGCGTGCCATGCTTTCGTTTCGGCGCGCAATGCGGCGTGCTGCCGGCATTCGGCAGCTTTACCGGCGGCGCCCGCAACGACGGCCTTACGAAGGGAGAAAGGGTTTTCGTCGTGGCTCAAGACAAGATCGTTCAAGTGCCGCGCTAGGCAGTGGTACCCCGCACGGCAGCGCGTTTTCCTCATACCAGTCGCAACAAACCATGCGGATTTGCGGCCAGCCAACACATTCGCACGCGATCTTTTCCGCAAGCGCATGCATCATTGCCCGCGCCCGGCGCCGCACTATTTGACGGCCGGGCTCTCACAAGCCCACCGCGCGGGCCTCGCGGCGCGCAGCGAGCCGCACGCGGGTTTACGTGTGTTTGACTGCGCGCAGCCGCCCCGTTTACTGGACGCTGAATCAGTCTGTCAACAATCTTTCGGTCTGCTTCGGTCAGTCAACGGTGCTCGGAGAGCGCCCTCACAACACCCTGGAGACAAGCCATGGCACACGTGTCGAGCAGCGCCATAGAAGAACTCAAAGCCGCTATACGCGGGCAGCTGGTGCTGCCCGAAGACGCCGGCTTCAACGAAGCGCGCAGCATCTGGAATGCGATGATCGACCGCCGCCCGGCGATGATCCTGCGCTGCGCGGGAGTCGCCGACGTGCGCCGCGGCATCGCCTTCGCGCGCGCGAACAATCTGCCGCTCGCCGTGCGCGGCGGCGGCCATAACATTGCCGGCAGCGCGCTGTGCGAAGACGGCCTCGTGATGGATTTCTCGCGGATGAAGTCGGTGCGGATCGACCCCGTGGCAAGACGCGCGTATGTCGAACCGGGCGCGACGCTCGCGGACTTCGATCATGAAGCGCAGGCCTTCGGGCTCGCGACGCCGCTCGGCATCAATTCGACCACCGGCGTGGCGGGCTTGACGCTTGGCGGCGGCTTTGGGTGGCTGAGCCGCAAATACGGCATGACGGTCGACAATCTGATCTCCGCCGACGTCGTCACGGCCGAGGGCGAATTGCTTCGCGCCAGCGCCGAATCGAACGAAGATCTGTTCTGGGCCATTCGCGGCGGCGGCGGCAACTTCGGCGTCGTCACTTCGTTCGAGTTTGCGCTGCATCCGGTCGGACCGATGGTGTACGGCGGCCTCGTCGTTTTTCCGCTCGCTCAGGCAAGGGACGCGCTCGTCAAATATCGCGCGGCATCCACGCAAATGCCCGACGATCTCTCCGTGTGGGCGGTGCTGCGGCTCGCGCCGCCGCTGCCGTTCCTGCCCGCCGACGTCCACGGTCAGCCGGTCATCATCTTCGCGAACTGCTACACGGGACCGACCGCCAACGGTCCTTCGGCGGTCGCGCAAGTGAAGACGTTCGGCACGCCGGTCGGCGAACATCTCGGCGAAATGCCGTTCGTGGCGTGGCAGCAGGCGTTCGACCCGCTGCTCACGCCCGGATCGCGCAACTACTGGAAGTCGCACAATCTTGCCGGCATCGACGACGGCCTCATCGACGCACTGCTTCAGTCGATCGAGAATCTGCCTTCGCCGCAGTGCGAGATTTTCTTCGGCCAGATCGGCGGCCAAACGCAGCGCGTGCCCGTGAACGCGACCGCTTATTCGAGCCGCGATACGCACTACGCGATGAACGTGCATGGCCGCTGGGAAGATCCCGCCGACGACGATCGTTGCATCGGCTGGGCTCGCGCATTTTTCGACGCCGCGGCGCCCTTCTCGCTCGGCAGCGTCTACGTGAACTTCATGACCCAGGAAGAAGGCGGCCGCGTAGCCGATGCATACGGCCCGAACTACGAACGGCTCGTCGCCGTGAAGAGCCGCTACGATCCGCATAACGTCTTCCGTCATAACCAGAACATTCGTCCCGCCATGTAACGGCGATCATTGAGGAAGCCGCGCCGCTCGCCCGCGCGGATTCCTCGCCTCCCATGCATTCATGCCACTCTGCGCGGGCAGCATGGGGTCAGGCACGGCACATGCTGCTCTATCATTGACCCCGGTCCTTATGGGCCGGTGTCACGGCATTACCCTTTTGATCGATAAAGAAAAACCGCCTCGATAAACGTAAAAGGACAACTATCATGCGCAGACGACAATTCATCACGACGGCCGGCGCGGCTTTCGCAACCGCGGGGCTCGGCCTCGCCGGTTGCACCACCACGTCCTCGTCTTCGAACGCGTCGGCGTCCGCCAACGCCAACAAGCGCGACACGATTAACGCCGGAGTCGACTCCACGCTTTCGCGTCTGTACGCGAATGTCGGCGGCTCGCGCGAACTCGTGGCCAAAGCGCGCGGTGTGCTGGTGTTCCCGTCGGTGATTTCGGCGGGCTTCTGGGTCGGCGGCCAATACGGCGAAGGCGCGCTGCGCGTGGGCGGTCGCACGACCGGCTACTACAGCACCGTGGCAGGATCGTTCGGCTTGCAGATCGGCGCGCAGTCGAAGGCGCTGATTTTCCTGTTCATGACGCAGGAAGCGCTCGACAAATTCCTCAATAGCCAAGGCTGGGCAGCGGGCGCCGACGCAACCGTCGCGGTGCTCAAGGTCGGCGCGAATGGCGCGATCGATACGTCGACGGCGACGAGCCCCGTCGAGGCGTTCGTGTTGACGAACGGCGGGCTGATGGCCGGAGTGTCTCTGGAAGGCACGAAGGTGTCGCGCCTCGTCATCTGAGCGTTGATCATCTGATCTTGCTCGAAGCCGCGCGGCCGCCTCGCGGACCGCGTGGCAACCGCGCCTCGCCTCTCCGACCGGCGGCAGTCACTCGGCCGGGAGCGTCATCTCGGCAATCTCGCAGCGCGGCCACTGGCGCAGCACGTCCGGCGCGAGCAGCAGCTTGGCTGCGCGGACGCCGGCTCCCATCACAATCTGTGCGCGCTCCATCACGGCCGCATCCACGAGAATGCGCCAGCCATCCGGCAAGCCGAAAGCCGTAATGCCGCCGAACTCCATTCCGCTCAGTTCGACCGCGACCTCGCGCTTCGCGAACGAGAGCCGCTGCGCGCCGAGCGCCGCCTTGACCGCGCCGTTGATGTCGAGCCGCAACGAGCCGAGCGAAACGAGCGCCGCGTAGTGCTCGCCGCCGTCTTTCTTGTAGCGCACCACGATCGTATTCGCGCAGTCTTCCAGACCGAAGCCGTAACGCGCGCTGAAGGCGGCGGTGTCCGAAGCGTCGTCGGTGACGGAGAAAACCGTGACGCCCTGCTGCGGAAGTTGCGCGAGCACAGGCGCCGGCAACGACGCGGCGAGTTCTTCGGCGGGAATCACGTCCAACTGCTTCAGGGCTTCGTGCGAATGCATGGCGGATAGTGGAAACGATGAGAAGAGCCTTCGCATTCTAGCGGCACGCGCGCGGCGCCGGGCGGGGCGCACTTGCTATAGTCACAGGCACAAGCTTTGCGAAAGTCAGCGATACGAAGGCTGCGTCCGGCTGAGCGGCTCGCGCATGCCGACCGGCGCCCGTACCCATCGAGACTTCGACCATGGACATCGACACGCTTTCCGCAGAAAACCTCCAGCACGTGGCGCGCGCGCAGGCGAACTGGGCAATCGGAGCACTCAGGAAGTTTTCCGACGACCGCTGCTCCGCGATGGCGGCGAGCATCGCGTTTTACGCCGCGTTTTCTCTTGCGCCGACACTCGTCATGGTGATTGCGGTGGCCGGCTGGTTCTTCGGTGCCGAGGCCGCGCGCGGCGAACTGTTCGACCACATCCACGGGCTGCTCGGCGACCAGGCGGCAGCGGGCGTGCAGACCATTGTCGAGAACGCGCATCACAGCGGCAGCGCGGGCGGCATCGCGGCCATCATCTCGTTCACGATGCTGGCGATCGGCGCGTCGGCCACGTTTTCATCGCTGAACAGCGCGCTCAACGTCGTGTGGCCGTACAGCGGACCGCGCACCTCCAGCGTCATCGCGCTCGTGCGCGTGCGGCTGATTTCGTTCGGACTCGTGCTCGGCGTCGCGTTTCTGCTGATCGTTTCGCTCGTGCTGGACACGGTGATTACCTTTATCGGCAAATGGCTGTGGGGCGACTCGCCTTATGTGGTGATCGGCAATCTGTTGCAGCTCGGCGTGGGCCTGCTGGTGCTCGCGTTTGCGTTTGCCGGCCTGCTCAAGTTCCTACCCGACGCGAGCGTGCGCTGGCGCGATGCGCTCGTCGGCGGCGTGGTGGCAGCCGTGCTGTTTTCGGCGGGCAAGAAGCTGTTTGCGCTGTACCTCGCGCACGCGGGCATGGCCAGTTCGTTCGGCGCGGCGGGATCGCTCGCGGTGCTGCTCATGTGGCTGTATTTCTCGGCTGCGGTGCTGCTGCTCGGCGCGGAATTTTCGGCGGCCCGCGGCCGGCTCAACGATCCGCGCGGCGGCTGGGGCATCCAGAGCGATTCGCCGCCGGGGAGCCGCGCCAAGCTCGCGTCGGTGCTGGCGGCGTCGACGGTTCCGGCGAGTGCGGCGTTGCACGCGAAAGAGTACGCGTTCGGTGCCGAAGACCACGCGCAACGCGCCGGGATCGGCGCCGCGTTCTCCGCGGACCACCGCGCCGGGTCATCTGCTTTTGGCAGGCGGCGGCCGCGAGCGCGAGACAAAGCGTCGGTCGCGGCGACCGCGCTCAAGGTCGGACGCTCGGTGATTTCCGCTGAAGCCGAAGCGACGCATCTCGCCGCGGTGACGCTGCTGGGCGCCAGCCGCAAAGCGGCCGCCGCGAATCGCTACGTGCGCGCGCACCCGTGGAAGTCTGTCGCCCTCGCCGCCGCCGCGGGCCTCGCGGCAGCGAGCATGGCGCGGCACGCGCGCGACGAGGACACTCCGGCCAGATAGAGAGCGGCGAACGGCCGCACCTTATTGGTGCGCGTGGATCACAATCCCTGAGACCTGTCTAGTCCGCTTTTCGGTCAATCCGCATCGCGCTGCCCGAACAGGTGGCGGGCGACGCCGCGTTCGCTAGACGAGTTCCTTACTCTCAGCTTACAAATTAATGCCAAAAGGACATCAGCGGAAACGTTCGTCGTCAACAAAACAACAATAATGCGAATGCAACGAAACAATATTGCAAAAACGGAAACAATGGCCAACAGGCTGTAAATACAAGGCTTTGCGCCGATTGTCAGTTTTTGGCGACACTCTTTTTTTTCCAGTTCTTACCGATTGACGCGGTGAGCTATTCTCCTTTCCGCAACAAGTAAACTAATCATCTGCGTGGAGAAATGGATGAAACGAATCGCACTGTCTACCCTCTCGCTGGCGCTTCTCGGCGCTACCGGCGTCGCACACGCTCAAAGCAGCGTGACCCTGTACGGCTTGATCGATGAATCGATCCAGTTTGCGCACAACACCGTCGACGCGACGGGCGCGAACAAGAACCAGCTCGGCCTGGCCGCCGGCAACCTGCAAGGCAGCCGTTGGGGCTTGAAGGGCACGGAAGATCTGGGCGGCGGTCTGAAGGCGCTGTTCCAGTTGGAAAACGGCTTTGATCCGAATACCGGCCGTCTGAACCAGGGCGGTCGTATGTTCGGTCGTCAGGCATATGTCGGTTTGACCGGTGACCAGTGGGGTACGGTCACGCTGGGTCGCCAGTATGACCCGGTCGTCGACCTGGTCCAGCCGCTGACGGCAGACAACTACTTCGGTTCGACGTTCACGACGCCGGGCGACGTGGACAACAACGACAACTCGTCGCGCACGAACAACGCTGTCAAGTACACCTCGCCGGTGTGGGGCGGCTTCCAGTTCGAAGGCATGTACGCATTCGGCGGCATCGCTGGCTCCACGGGCGCAGGTCAAACGTGGTCGGGCGCGGCAACGTATGCAACGGGTCCGTTCAGCATTGCTGCCGGCTACTTCCGCGCAGAAAACCCGCACACCGCAGCGCCGACCCGTGCAGGCTGGGGTGCGACGAGCACGTCTGACGGCACGTTCGACAACCAGATCAACCCGTACGCCGCCGCCAAGTCGATCGGCATCGCTTCGGTTGCTGTTCAATACGTCGCGGGCCCGTTCACGGCCAACGTGCGTTACAGCAACGCGCAGTACAAGCCGGACGCACAGTCGGGCTTCGGTTCGACCGAGAAGTACAACGTCGCAGGCGCGTACCTGGGCTACCAGGCAACGCCGGCACTGCTGGTTGGCGTGGGCTACATCTACACGAAGGCTAGCGGCGACGCGAGCGCAACGTACCACCAGGTCTCGCTGGGCGGCGACTACAACCTGTCGAAGCGCACGGACATCTACCTGGTCGGCGCATACCAGCACGCAAGCGGCGATCAGCGTGCTTCGAACGGTGCACTGGTCAGCGCAGGCGCAGCAGTCGGTTCGTACGGCTACAACTCGGCTTCCAGCTCGCAAGAAGTGGTCAGCCTGGGTATCCGCCACAAGTTCTAATTGGACTTGACGGACTGCTGAAGCTTACGCAGTTCGAAACCAGCCACGGGCGTGAAGCCGGTGGCTGGTTTTTTTTCGTCCGTAGCATGCGGCTCATGCGGCCCAGCAGCGACGAACAGTCAGATCGCGCCCAAAAAATAAGGCCGCCGACTCACCCCGCGCGGGGTTCATGGCGACCTTCATTTTCCCGATGCAGGGTGTTCGGCCCGCCGGCGACGCGGCGCTCCCCACCCACAGCAGACACCCAAACACCTACCGCCGCTGCGCCTTGCCCTTGTCCGCCTGGGCCAGCGTCTGCGCCGGTTTCATATCGAGTTCATGTTCGATGCCGTCCGCGCCCACCGGCGCGCGGTACAGCACCAGCGCCCGCTCGCGCTGCAGCGTCGGCACTTCGGGCGACGCCTGCCAGTCGGGATCCGGAATCTCGCCGAACACCTGACGCAGCCGCTCGCCCCACGTGCGATGAATCATCTCGAAGTAAGCATTGTCGTGATCGATCGAGACGAAGCGCGTGACGCGCAGCGAGTCTTTCTCGTAGACCAGCAAGTCGAGCGGCAACCCCACCGAGAGGTTCGAGCGCAGCGTCGAGTCCATGGAGATGAGCGCGCATTTTGCGGCTTCGTCGAGCGGCGTGGACGGTGTCAGCACCCGGTCGATGATCGGCTTGCCGTACTTCGCCTCGCCGATCTGGAAGTACGGATTCACCGCCGACGCCTCGATGAAATTGCCCGCCGCATAAATCATGAAGAGACGCGGCCGGTTCCCGGCGATCTGTCCGCCGAGAATGAAGCTGCAATTGAAGTCGACGCCGAATTCCTGCAGCGCCGCCGCCTCCCGCTGATGCACCGAACGCACCGCCTCGCCGATCACGCGCGCCGCGTCCGCCATGGTCGGCGCGGTCCACAGCGTGGGCTTCGCGGCATCCGCCGGCTCCGACAGTTCGTGCAGCACGGCTTGCGTGAGCGACAGATTGCCCGCGCCCAGCAGCACGAGCATGCGCTCGCCGGGCTGCTCGAACACCGACATCTTGCGCGCGGTGCTGATGTGATCGACGCCCGCGTTGGTCCTCGTGTCGGAAAGAAACACGAGACCTTCGTCGACGGTCATCGCTACGCAGTAGGTCATAGGGAAAAGTACCCGCAAAAAACAACTGAACGGCGCTATTGTAATGCGGCGCGAATGCGCTTCTTCACCGTATTACGGCCGTTGCGGGTTTGTACTTGATAGCAGTGGCGACTCGCGCGGCGCGAGACCCGGCGCCGCCTACTGCGACATCTGCGCAGTGACGTTGACGGACACCTTCAACTGCTCCTCCCTGCCGCCGATGCGCCGGCCGCGCACCGGCGCCGCCGCCTCGTAATCGCGCGCCACAGCCAGCCTGCAGTACATTTCGCTGGCGAAGGCGGCATGTGTGACATCGATCGACACCCAGCCGGTGCCGTCGAGCCACACGTCCACCCACGCGTGGCTCGCCGCGTGTGCGACGTCGCCCGGTTCGATATAGCCGCTCACGTAGCGCGCCGGGACGCCGCGGGTCCGGCAGCATGCGAGCATCAGATGCGCATGGTCCTGACACACGCCATTGCCGAGCGCGAGCGCCTGCGCCGCCGTGCTGGTCACCTCGGTCACGCCCGGGCTGTACCTGACCTGTTCGACGATCCGCTCGGACAGCGCGATGAGACCGGACGCGCTCCCGAGACTCGGCACCGAGCCGGCCAGTTCGCGAATCGCCGCGTCGGCCTCCGTGAGGCGCGTCGCGCAGGTGAAATGCTCGAGCGGAATCGGACCGGCATCGTCGGGAAGACGGCCGTCCCGCAGCGCAATCGTGTCGACTTCGCCGGCTACGTGCAGGCGAATCTCGCTATGCGGCTTGTTGATGACGAGCGTATGCAGCACGTTGCCGTAGGCGTCGAACGCTGCGTCGAGCTTGCCCGGCGCGTCGATGCTCCAGCGCCGCACAACCTGCGAGGCGCCGCTTGCGGGCGTGAGCCGCAATTGCTGGATCGAGTAATGGACAGTCGCTTCGTAACGATAGGACGTCTCGTGGCGGATTGTCAGGTACATGGAAACTCCGTCAGGCGACTGGCAGCATGAGATAGGTACGCGCGACGAGATTGCCGAGCTCGAACACGCGAGCAAGGAATTGCGTCAGGTACGCGTGCAGGCCGGCTTCGAAAATCTGCCGGATATCCGAATAGAGCAGTTCGGCGCGCAGCTTGCCGGCGAACCGCTCGCACTGGTTCGAGCCCGACGTGCGCAGCATCGCCAGATTCGCGCAGACGCCTTCGAGCGAGGCGAGCAGCGAGCGCGGCATCTGCTGGTTGAGAATCATCAATTCGACGACCCGGGCCGGCGTGACAACGTCGCGATACACCTTGCGATAGATTTCCAGCGCCGACACGGAGCTCAGAATCGAAGTCCAGTAATAGAAGTCTTCGAGCTGGCGCGCGGCGTCGCGCGAATTCGGCTCCACGTCGGCAAAGCGCACGTCGAGAATACGCGCCGTGTTGTCGGCGCGCTCGAGAAACGTGCCGAGCTGCGTGAAGAAGAACGCGTCGTCCTGCAACGCGGTGCCGATCGTCACGCCGCGTGACAGGTGCGAGCGAAACTTGACCCATTCGAACAACGCGCCGGGATTCGCCGCGGCCTGACCGGACGAAATACGCTCGTTGAATTCGAGCCAGGTATCGTTGATCGTCTCCCACCATTCGGTCGTCAAGGTGCCGCGAACGGCACGCGCATTTTCGCGCGCGGCGTGCAAACACGAATGAATACTCGACGGGTTCGTCGCGTCGGCCACCATGAAATCGAGCACGTGTTCGCGCGTCGGCTCGTCATAGCGCTGCGCGAAGGCGGACTCGAGTTCGGAGATGCGCAGCACCGAACGTTGCGCGCGCGCCTCCTGGTCGGGCGTCTGCGGCAGCAAAAGCGCCTTCAGGTTGATGTCGAGCATGCGGGCGGTGTTCTCCGCGCGCTCCATGTAGCGGGCCATCCAGAAGAGGTGATCGGCGGTGCGGCTTAGCATGACGGCGTTCCGTATCTGATGACGCGAGGTCTCTTGAAGTAAAGCTCGCGCTGGTTATCCGTATGCGCCGGCGGCTTTCGATGAGCGCCCCGGCGCGCTGGGTTGCGGGCGCGGCCAGGCCAGCCGCGCGGCAACCGCGTCAGTCGACCATCCACGTGTCTTTGGTCCCGCCTCCCTGCGACGAATTGACGACGAGCGAGCCCTCCTGCAACGCGACCCGGGTCAGTCCGCCCGCGACCATCGTGACCGTCTTGCCCGACAGCACGAACGGACGCAGGTCGATATGGCGCGGCGCAATGCCGGATTCGACGAAGGTCGGGCAAGCGGAAAGCGCCAGGGTGGGTTGCGCGATATAGCCTGCCGGGCGCGCGATCAGACGCTCGCGGAACGCTTCGATCTCCGCCTTCGTCGAGGCGGGCCCGACGAGCATGCCGTAGCCGCCCGCGCCGTGCACTTCCTTGACGACGAGTTCCGGCAGATGCGCGAGCGTGTAGGCAAGATCGTCGGGCTTGCGGCACTGGAACGTGGGCACGTTGTTCAGGATCGGCTTCTCGCCCAGGTAGAACTCGATCATGTCCGGCACGTACGGGTAGATCGATTTGTCGTCGGCGATGCCCGTGCCCATCGCATTGGCGAGCGCGACGCGCCCCGCCCGATACGCGGTCAGCAGGCCGGGCACGCCGAGCGCCGAGTCGTTGCGGAACGCGAGTGGGTCCAGAAAATCGTCGTCGACCCGGCGATAGATCACATCCACCCGCTTGGGCCCCTGCGTCGTGCGCATGAACACATAGTTGTCGTCGACAAAAAGGTCCTTGCCTTCCACCAGCTCGACGCCCATCTGTTGCGCGAGGAACGTGTGCTCGAAATACGCGGAGTTGTACATGCCCGGCGTCAGCACGACGACGACCGGATCGTCGACGCCTTCGGGCGCGACCGAGCGCAGCGTATCGAGCAGAAGATCGGGATAATGCGCGACCGGCGCAATGCGGTTCTGCACGAACAGCTCGGGGAAAAGCCGCATCATCATCTTGCGGTTTTCGAGCATATAGGACACGCCCGACGGCACCCGCAGGTTGTCTTCCAGCACATAGAACTCACCGTCGTCGCCGGCGCGCACCACGTCGACGCCGGCAATATGCGCGTAAACACCGAGCGGCACGTCGACGCCCTGCATTTCCGGCCGGTATTGCGCGTTGGTATAAACCTGGTCCGCGGGCACGATGCCGGCGCGCACGATCTTGCGATCGTGATACACGTCGTGGATAAACAGATTGAGCGCCTGGACGCGCTGACGCAGGCCGGCTTCCAGGGTCTGCCATTCGCCGCGCGGAATGATGCGTGGAATGAGATCGAAGGGAATCAGCCGCTCGGTGCCGGAGAGGTCGCCGTTCACGGCGAACGTAATGCCGACCCGGCGAAACAGCAGGTCGGCTTCCGCACGCTTGCGTGCGATCGCTTCATTGCCCTGCTTCGAGAGCCACCGCTCAAAGCGCGCGTAATGTGGCCGCACGGCATCGTCATGATGACGCATCTCGTCATAGCATCGCATGTCACGCCCCGCTCTTGTTGTCGGATAGAAGGCGAATGCGCTGCGCATTCGGTGTTCGACTTCATTCAAGCAAGCGCTATGCCATTGAGCTTTTAGCGCGCCAAACCGGCAGACATGCACATGAAGCGCGCATCGCAAAGCGTTGCGCTTCGCTGTCATCGTACTGCTGCCGCACACGATGCGCTAGTACAGTGCATAAGCGGCCCCGACGATGCAGCGCGTCGTATTTTGGGGCGTACCGCGCGAGAGAGCGCGGAAGGCAGGCGCCAAAAAAAATCCCCGTGGAGTTGCATCCACGGGGATTCTGACTGCTTGCAATGCTGAGGGCTGAGCCACCCTGAGCAAAGGCGTGAAGCGGACTTAGCCTGCTGCAGCGTCCTTCAGCTTCTTCAGCGCACGTGCCTTGATGCGCACGCTAGCCGGCTTGGCCGGGAACCAGCGCTCTTCGCCCGTGAACGGGTCTTTGCCGAAGCGCTTTTTCTTGGCCGGCACGGCTTGCACGACGATCTTCAGAAGACCCGACAGCGTGAATTCGCCGGCGCCCTTCTTATGCACTGCGCCGAGGATCGTGTCTTCGAGCGCGGCCAGAACGGCCTTGGCAGCCTTCGGTTCGACCGCTGCGCGTTCAGCAACGTGTGCAGCCAGCGAGGCCTTCGTGAAGGTGTCCTTGATCGGCGACGGTGCGCCGGACGCCTTCACGGCGACCTTCTTAGCTGCGGGAGCTTTCTTCGCAGGGACTTTCTTTGCAGCAACCTTCTTGGTCGGTACCGGGGCAGCAGCCTTCTTGGCCACCTTTTTTGCGGAAGTCGGCATGTTTCTCCTACCTGTTGTGGTCAGTGAATTGCACGAAGCGCACACCGTATGCGCACGCTTCAACGCCGGATTCTACAAGCGCTCATGCGATTTGCGCGACTCTTTTGTGTATCAGGGCACAGGTTTGTTGCGCGGCGCAGACTGCCGAACTCATTTTGAGCCTTGTTTCAGGGGCTAAACTGCTTCTGCGCACCCGGCAACACCGATTCGTAAAGTGCGTTACAAGCGATTTCAACCCCTGTGTAGCGGCACATTCTGCGGGGCGGCCACCGCTGTGTGCGCCGTCGCGGGAACATTTTTAACGCTTTGGACAGGCCGTTTGCGCTACGCGCGAGTCCTTTGCGCGCCATGTCGCTCGCTCGCGAATCGAGCCTCGGACAGAGCCTTCGGGTAACTCCGCATTGGCCGCGCCACATGAGCCGTTGCAACGTCACGGCGCCGGGCGCGCTTGCAGGCGGCTATGAAGGGAGTCGCGGCAGGATGTCCGCGAGCTTCTGCAACGCAGCGTCGATATGTTGCCCGGCAATGTTGCCGTAGCCGAAGATCAGACCCGCCTGCGGTTTCGCGCGCTGATAGAACGGCGACAGTCCATACAGACCGATCGACGCGTCGCGCGCGGCCGTCACCACCGCCTGCTCCGTGAGCGGCGCCCGCAAGCGCGCCGCGAGATGGATGCCGGCCGTCGGCACGATCGGCTCGAACCACGGCGCGAGCGGGCCTTGCAGATGCGAAAGCAGCGTCGCACGCCGCGCCGCATAGGTCTTGTGCATGCGCCGCAGGTGCTTGGCGAAATCGCCGTTCAGCATGAACGAGGCAAGCGCGGTTTGCGTGAGTGTGCAGCCGTGCCAGTCCGCGATCTGGCGGGCCTTGAAAAGCGGCCTGAACAGCGATGCCGGCGGCACCACGTAGCCGACTCGCAGCTCGGGAAAAATGGTTTTGGAAAACGTGCCCACATAGGCGACGAGTCCTGCACGGTCGAGACTTTTCAGCGGCTCCATCGGCCGGCCTTCAAAACGGTACTCGCAGTCGTAGTCGTCCTCGATAATCACGGCCCCGCGTTTTTGCGCCCATTCCAGCAGTTCGACGCGGCGCTCGAGACTCATCGGCATGCCGAGCGGAAACTGATGCGACGGCGTCACGTAGACGAGCCGCGCGTTGTCCGGCAATTTGCCGACGATTAAACCCTCGCGGTCGACCGGCACGTGCGCCACGCGCGCGCCGGTTGCCGTGAAGCACGCATGCGCAGGCGGATAACCGGGATCTTCGATAGCGGCCACTTCGCCGGGCCCGAGCGTGACGCGCGCGAGCAGGTCGAGCGCGTGCTGCGCGCCTTGCGTCACGATCACTTCTTCCCAGTTGCTGGACACCGCGCGATTGAACGCGAGGTAGCGCGAAATCGCGAGCCGCAATTCCTGTTCGCCCGCCGCGTCGCGATAAGTGCCGGGGCCGCGCGCTTGCGTACGCAGCGCGTGGTTCACGCAACGGCGCCAGGCGTCGAACGGGAACAACGTCTTGTCAGTGGCCCCGCCGACGAAATCGTGCGGCGATGCCACGGAAGGCCGCGGCATCGGCAGGCTGTCGGGCATCTGCTCCCACAGCGGTTGGGCGCGCGCGGCGTCGCTCTTCGTCTTCGCAGGTTCGCGCGACGAAGCGGCCGCGCGCGCATGAGGCGAGCGCTCGGCCGGCAGGCGCTCCAGACCGTCGGCCACGAAGGTGCCCGAACCGGCCCGCGCAGTGAGATAACCCTCCGAAAGAAGCCGCTCGAAAACATCGAGCGTGGTCTTGCGCGAGACGCCGAGCTGCGCGGCGAGATCGCGCGTGGACGGCAAACGCGTGCCGCCGGCGAGGCGCCCCTCCAGGATACCGGCGCGCAACTGCCGATAGATCTGCCCGGAGAGGTCGTGATGCCCTTGAACGGCGATGTGGATTTCCATTCTGACTGGCTACCTGTTATGTCCACGCCATGATACTTCCGCGTGGCCAATGGCAGCTGCCCCCTTGACGCGTCGCCGCCGGTGCTACGTGGGCGGTACCCCGCGCAATGGTCCTCGATTCGCAGCGCCACACGGCAGACCGTGCGCGTGCCGACAATCGCGTGCGTCCGGCGCGAACCGGCGCATCGCCGAAGGCAACTCTGCTTGCTACGGCCGCCCGCCTATCCACCGCGCATAGAGACAGACACCGCCTAATCGTGTCACGTCCCTTTCCGAAGAAAGCCGCGGCATTTCCGCATTGCCGGCCGCATCGGCTGAGCGTCTTGTAGCTTCTGGCAACATAGCGTGTTGTCTCGAAAATGGCGGTGGGTTTGAAGCCGGGGTCTCAGGCCCGCAGTCCCGGCAAGGCCGGATCAAACCATATTTGCTTATATCAAACAAATTTTGACGGGCTAATTTCCTCCTGCTATGGTCACGACAATTCATAAGAGCAATGCGGCACTCGAAGTAGGCAGCAAGATCCGCGCGCTGCGGCACCGGCTGAAGCGCACGCTGGACGACACGGCAACCGCGGCGGGCATTTCCAAGCCGTTTTTGTCGCAGGTGGAACGGGGTCTCGCATCGCCTTCCATCACGTCGCTGGCCGGCATCGCTCACGCGCTCGGGGTCACGGTGCAGTACTTCGTCGACACACCGAGCGAAGAGCGCTCGGTGAGCCGCGGCGATCAGCTGAAGTTTTTCGGTTTCGCGGACTCCGCCAATCTGTTCGCGCGCCTGACCAACGTGACAGGCGGCCGGCAGCTCGAGGCGATCCTCGTGAAGATGCCGCCGGGGCAAAAGCGTTCGGAGGTCACGACGCACGCCGGTGAAGAGTTTTTGTATGTGATCGACGGCGAAGTGTCGTTGACGCTGGAAGGCAAGACGTTTGTTCTGCGTGCAGGAGACAGCGCGCATTACGAATCGACGGTGCCGCACAGCTGGATGAACACCGCGCGCGTGGAGTCGGTGGTGGTCTGGGTGGGCACACCGAGGCTGTTTTAAAGAAGCAGGCTAACTTTCCCGGTTCATCCGGCAGGACAGCCTGCATTACTAAATGTAAGGATTCCTGCATGTTGGACAAACAACAAGGGCCGCCCCGGCCCGAACAAAGCAGATAGCCAGGCGCATTGACGCCGGCGCTTTCTTCTCTCGACCTTTCCTGCGATCTGAACCGATGAAAACCCCGTTTGCCTACGCGACGGCGCTGAGTGCGCTCGTCCTCAGCTTTACCTCGTCCTTTGCACCTTCCGCTTTTGCCGTCACCGTGCCGGCCGGCGTCACGCTCGCGGCCAGCCAGGAAATGACCCGGCAGGTGCCGGGGGAAACCGAGTCGCTCGATCCGGCGCACATCGAATCCTGGACCGGCAATACGATCGCGCTCGACCTCTTCGAGGGCCTCACGCGCATCGACGCCGCCGGCGCGATCGTGCCCGGCGTCGCGCAGTCGTGGACGCGCACCGGCCCCGACACATGGGTGTTCAAGCTGCGCCATGATGCCCGCTGGAGCAATGGGCAGCCCGTCACCGCAAACGATTTCGTGTACGCATGGCAGCGCGTGCTCGACCCGAAAACCGGCTCCAAGTACACCGTGCTCGTCGAATTCGTGAAGAACGCCAAGGCGATTCTCGCCGGCAAGGCGCCGCTCTCGAGCCTGGGCGTGCGCGCCGCCGACCCGTACACGCTCGAAGTCACCACCGAGGTGCCCGCTGCCTTTTTCCCGCAACTCGTCGCCATGACGACTATGGCCCCGGTCAACCGCGACGTCGTGACGAAATTCGGCGGCGACTGGACGCGGCCGGGCAACTTCGTCGGCAATGGCCCGTACACGCTCGCCGACTGGCAGCCGGGCAACCGGCTCGTCGGCACGAAGAGCAAGACGTACTGGAACGCGAGCAAGGTCGTGATCACGAAAGTGACCTATCTGCCGATTGAAAACGACGAAACCGCCATGCGCATGTATCAGGCGGGCCAGTTCGACTACACCTATTCGATTCCGTCCGGCATCTACGCGCAGGTGAGCAAGCAGTTCGGCGCCGAGCTGAAAACCGGCCTGCAGATCGCCACTTACTACTACAGCCTGAACAACGAAGATCCGCTGTTCAAGGACAAGCGCGTGCGTCAGGCGCTTTCCATGGTGCTCGACCGCGATCTGCTCACGCAGCGCCTGACGGCCGACGGCGAGCTGCCCATGTACGGCCTCATCTCCAAAGGCACGCAAGGCGCAGCCGTATTCAAGCCGGACTGGGCAAGCTGGCCGATGGAAAAGCGCGTGGACTATGCCCGCAATCTGCTGAGAAGCGCCGGCTATTCCGACGCGAAGCCGCTCACGTTCACGCTCACCTACAACACGAACGATCTGCACAAGAAGGTCGCGCTCTTTGCGACGTCCGAATGGCGCACCAGGCTCGGGGTCAACGCAAAGCTCGAAAACGTCGAATACAAAGTGTTGCTCAAGCAGCGCCATGACGGCAAGGTGCAGGCGTCGCGCGACGGCTGGTTCGTCGACTATAACGACGCCATGTCGTATTTCGATCTGATCCGCTGCAACAGCGTGCAGAACGATCAGCGCTACTGCAATCCTCAAGTGGACAAGATCGTCGACGAAGCCAACCAGCAGCTCGACGACGCCAAACGCACCGCGCTCCTCACCGAGGCACACACCATGGCGATGAACGACTACCCGATGGTGCCGCTCTTCCAGTACTCGGCGGTGCGGCTCGTCAAGCCGTACGTGGGCGGCTACACGTCGACCAACTACGTCGACCAGCGCGCCACGCAGGACATGTACCTGATCAAGCACTAAGCGCGGAGCACCGACATGCTGGCCTATACGCTGCGCCGCACGCTGTGGGCGATCCCGACGATTCTCGCCGTGATCACCGCGTGCTATCTGCTGCTGCATCTCACGCCGGGTGGCCCGTTCGACACCGAGCGGCAACTGTCGGCGGCCGTGCTCGCGAACCTGAACGCGAAGTATCACCTCGACGAACCGCTGTGGCTGCAGTATCTCCACTACCTCGGCTCGCTGCTGCGCGGCGATCTCGGGCCGTCGTTCCGCTACGCCGACTGGTCGGTCAACGACCTCGTCTGGAAAGCGTTGCCGGTGAGCCTCGGCGTCGGCGGCGTGTCGGTGCCGATCGCTGTCGTGATCGGCGTCGCGCTCGGCACGCTCGCCGCCGTGCGCCGCGACCGTTTCGTCGATCACGCGGTGATGGTGCTCGGCAATATCGGCAACGTGGTGCCGCCTTTCGTGCTCGGGCCCGTGCTCGTGTGGATCTTCGCGATCCTGTTGAAAACCTCCGAAGGCCAGGGCTGGCTGCCGGCCGGCGGCTGGGGCGAAGGCGAATGGCGCTATCGCGTGCTGCCGATCGTGCTGGTCACCTTCATCAACGTCGCGGCGATTGCGCGTGTCATGCGCGGCAGCATGATCGAAGTGCTGTCCGGCAACTTCATCCGCACCGCGCGCGCCAAGGGCTTGCCGGGCCGCACGATCGTCTTGCGTCACGCGCTCAAGCCGGCGCTCATGCCCGTCGTCTCGCTACTCGGCTCGCTTTGCATTTCGTCGATCACCGCGGCTGTCGTGACCGAGTCGGTTTTCGCGCTGCCGGGCCTCGGGCAACTGGTGGTGAACGGCGCGATCAATCGCGATTACACGCTCGTGCTCGGTCTCGTCGTGCTGACGACCGCCGCCGCTGTGCTCTTCAACCTGCTGGTCGACCTCGCCTATGCGTGGCTCGACCCGCGCATCCGGTACTGATCATGGCCCGCTCTCTTCAATCGACTGCCGCGGCACGCAACCCGCTCGCCGCCATGACCGGCGCTGCGCGCTCGCGCGGCCCGCTTGCCCGCGCCGCCGCGCGCTTCGTTCGCAACCGCGCGGCGTTCGCGAGCAGCGTCGTGCTGTTGCTGATCGTGCTCGCCTGCGTGGCCGGGCCCTGGCTCCTGCCCAATGGTCCGATCGACAGCGACTGGTCCGCAATCAGCCTGCCGCCGACATGGCAGAACATGCACTGGTTCGGCACCGACGAACTCGGCCGCGACCTGCTCGCGCGCACGCTGCAAGGCGGGCGCGTGTCGCTCGAAGTCGGACTGCTCGGCACGCTCGTGTCCGGGCTGATCGGCGTCGCGTATGGCGCAACCGCCGGTTATCTCGGCGGTCGCGTCGACGCGGTGATGATGCGCATCGTCGACATGATGTACGCGATTCCCTACATGCTGATCGCGATTCTGATGATGACCCTGTTCGGCCGCGCGTTCTATCTCGTCGTGCTCACCATCAGCGCGTTCTCGTGGCTCGACATGGCGCGGGTGGTGCGCGGCCAGACGCTGTCGCTGCGTTCGCGCGAATTCATCGACGCCGCCAAAGCCATCGGCGTGAGTTCGCGCTCGATCATCGCGCGGCATATCGTGCCGAACCTGTTCGGCGTCGTGGTCGTGTACGCAAGCGTGACCGTGCCGAACATCGTGCTCACCGAATCCGTGCTGTCGTTCCTCGGCCTCGGCGTGCAGGAACCCATGACCAGCTGGGGCGTGCTGATTCAGGACGGCGCGCAGAAGCTCGAGTCCATGCCGTGGCTGCTGCTCTGCCCGGCTCTAATGTTGTGCGTCACGCTCTACTGCGTGAATTTCGTCGGCGACGGTCTGCGCGACGCATTCGATCCCAAGGACCGCTGACATGCCGCTACTCGAAGTCAAAGATCTCAGCGTGCGCTTTACGCGCCGCGAAGGCGCGCCCGTCGACGCGGTGCAGCGCGTATCGTTTTCGCTCGAAGCAGGCCGCACCCTCGGCATTGTCGGCGAATCGGGTTCGGGAAAGAGCCAGACGGTGATGGCGCTCCTCGGTCTGCTCGCGGGCAACGGCCAGGTGTCGGGCGAAGCGCTCTATCGCGGCGACAATCTGCTCGCCATGAATGAAGCCGCGCTCAACAGGATTCGCGGCGACCGCATCGGCATGATTTTTCAGGACCCGATGACCTCGCTCAATCCGTTCCTGACGATCGAGCGGCAAATGACGGAGACGCTGCAACTGCATCGCAAGATGTCGCGGCGCGAGGCGCGCCGCCGCGCGATCGAAGCGCTGGAGTCGGTGCGCATTCCCGATGCCGCACGCCGCATCGGCATGTATCCGCACGAGTTTTCCGGCGGCATGCGGCAACGCGTGATGATCGCCATGGCGCTGCTGTCGGAGCCCGAAATCCTGATCGCCGACGAACCCACCACCGCGCTCGACGTCACCGTGCAGGCGCAGATCATCGAGTTGCTGCGCGAGCTGAATCGCGAGCGCGGCACCGCGATCATTCTGATCACGCACGACATGGGCGTCGTTGCCGGTCTATGCGACGACGTGATGGTGATGTACGCCGGCCAGACCGTCGAGCAGGCGAGCGCCGCCACGCTCTTTGCCGCGCCGACGCATCCGTACACGCGCGGGCTGCTCAACGCACTGCCGCGCCTCACCGACGACAGCGACGACGAACGCCCCCTGCAAACCATTCCCGGCAACCCGCCGCTGCCCGGCGAAGCGGGCGCGGGCTGCGCGTTCGCGCCGCGCTGCACGTATTGCAGCGACGCATGCCGCGAATCGCGTCCCGTGCTCGTTGCAACGGCGAACGACCCGCGGGCGCGGCGCGCCTGCCATCGTCCGGCGGCCGACATCCTGGAGGCACAACACGTATGAACGCGACATCCGTTGCAAGCAACGAAGCGACCACCCTGCTCTCGGTCGAACAGCTCAAGGTGCAATTCGGCGTGCCGCGCGGCGGCTACCCGTGGTCGGGCAAGGCGACACTGCGCGCCGTGGACGGCGTCTCGTTCAGCGTGCGGCGCGGCGAGACAGTGGGGCTTGTCGGTGAATCGGGCTGCGGCAAGTCGACGCTCGCGCGCGCGATCATCGGACTCGCCCCCGTCGCAAGCGGCAGCGTGCGCTGGCTCGGCAACGAGACGGTGTTGCCTGCGGGGCGTCGCGATACGAGCCGCCTGCGCCGCGACGTGCAGATGATTTTCCAGGACCCGCTAGCGTCGCTCGATCCGCGCATGACGATCGAACAGGTCGTCGCAGAGCCGCTCGTTGCGCACGGCAGACAGCTTGCGCGTGCCGACGTGCAGCGCCGGGTGCTGACCATGCTGGAGCGCGTGGGTCTGAATGCGCAGCATATGCGCCGCTATCCGCATGAGTTTTCCGGTGGTCAATGTCAGCGCGTCGGCATTGCGCGCGCGTTGATCGGCGAACCGCAACTCGTGATTTGCGACGAACCGGTATCCGCGCTGGATGTGTCGATCCAGGCGCAGATCGTCAACCTGCTGCGCGATCTGCAGCGCGAGTTGTCGCTTTCGCTCATTTTCGTCGCGCACGACCTCGCGGTCGTCAAGGCAATCAGCCACCGCGTGCTCGTCATGTATCTCGGTCGCGTCATGGAATTCGGCGACAAGCGCGACGTGTACGGCACGCCGCGTCATCCGTACACGCGCGCGTTGCTCTCCGCCGTGCCGGTGCCCGATCCGGCAGTGGAGCGCGCGCGGCGCCATCTGCTGTTGCGCGGCGAGATTGCGTCGCCGCTGAATCCGCCTTCCGGCTGCGCATTTCGCACGCGCTGCCCCGATGCGCTCGACGCCTGTGCGGCACAGATTCCGCCGCCTGTCACGCACGGCTCAAACGCGACGCGGGTGGCCTGCATTCGTGTCGGCGACGGCTAAACCTGCCGCCTTTAACCGAAGTACAAGCACAACCCTAACGACCCGATTCTCCGGCGCGGCGGTCTCGCCGCGCCGTTGGATTCGCTCGTCCTGCAATCCGCAAGACGGGCGATTAGCGTGGACTGGCTAACCGCCGGCCGAAGTTTCATCACCATTGCCGAGACATCCTTTAATGAAAAACAACACACCACGAACCCGGTCGAAAAAGTCCGGAGTCACCGCCGCGATCTGCTGTGCCTTCACCGTTCCCGCGCTGGCTATCGCCGCGAACGCCTACGCCGACGACAGCGTGACGCCGCCCGCGCCCGAAGCGAGCAACGCCGCGCCCGCCGCGCAAGCGTTGTCGTCGCCCGCGCAAGTGTCGCAGGCTCAACCTGCAAACAAGCGCCGCGCGGATCAGGGCGGCCAGATCCGCAACGATCAGCCGGATACGACGAACGCCCTCGTCAACGCGGAAGCTTCTCAAACCGTCACGCCGCCCGAGCCGCCGTCGAGCCAGGCCGCGAGTAAGGGCTTTATTGCGGATAGCCATTTGAATCTGCAATTGCGCAATTACGCGGATTACTTCCAGGCGCCGCCCAACCTCTACCGCCATGCGTGGGTGCAAGGTGCTCAGGTGAACTATGAATCGGGCTTCACGCAAGGGCTCGTCGGCTTCGGCGTGGATGCGTCGCTATTCGGCGCATTCAAGCTCGACGGCGGCAACGGCGCGGGCAACATGGTGCACGTCGGCAAAAGCGGCGGCGGCTCGCAGCAGCTCGCGTGGGCGTACCCGGGCATGTACGACATCAAGGGACGCATTTCAGAAACGGTCGTCAAATACGGCTTGCAGGGCGTGACGAATCCGTTTCTCGAGCCGCACGACAACCGCGCGTTGCCGCCCACTTTCCTCGGCGTCTCGGTCGTCAGCAACGATCTGGTTCACACCACGCTCGAGGCCGGCAGCTTCACCAAGGTCGACGCACGCGGCCACACGAACCTCACCAATCTGACCACCTCGTACGGCGGCACGCGCATCGACCGGCTGACGTATCTGGGCGGCACCTGGCACTATGCGAAGAACGGCGAGATGTCGCTTTACGTCGACCAGGCGGACGATGTCTGGCGTCAGTACTACGGTTCGGTCTCGCAGTCGTTCGGCGATCCGACCACGATCAAGTGGAGCGGGCTCGCCAACATCTACTCGACGCACGACACCGGCGCGTCGCGCCAAGGGCACATCAACAGCAATGCGTATAGCCTCTCCGTGTCCGCGCAACACGGGCCGCATGCGCTGCTGCTCGGCTATCAGCAGGTGCTCGGCGACCAGTTCTTCGACTACGTGAACGAGACCAACGGCATCTATCTGACCAACTCGATGGACGTCGACTACAACGCGCCGCACGAGCAATCGCTGCAATTGCGCTATACGTTCGACGGAAAATACGCGGGCGTGCCCGGACTCAAGGCGATGTTGTGGGGCGCGTACGGCTGGGGCGCCGATGCATCGGCGGGCGCTGCGGAGAATGCGTCGCCGAGCGCCGCGCTGCACGATCTGTACTGGAAGAACGGCCAGCCCGTGCACGGCCATCATCACGAGTTCGGCTTCATTCCGAGCTATACGCTGCAAAGCGGCCGCTTCAAGGACACGAAGGTCACGTTCATCGCCATGTGGCACAACGGCAGCGCTTACTACTCGGACGGCAACAACATGGAATACCGTCTGGTCGTGAATGTGCCGGTGAAAGTGTTCTGAGCGCCGCGCACGCGCGCCGCAAGAAGACCGGAAGGCGTCACGTCGCGCATATCCGTGCGTGACGCCGGCCTCGCCAGTGCTGCGTGCGGCGCTCTATTCCTGCTCCGAACCGGGAATCCGCACGCTCGTCATTGCGCGCGACAGGCCGTGCATGGGCCGGCGCAACGCGACATCGAACGGATTGGTTTGCGGGCCGATCGCCTCGGCCTGACGACGCAGCAATTCCACCACCATCGGCAAGCGGTCGTCGCTCAAACGCGCAGCCAGCGTGCCGACGCTCAATGCGGCCACCGCCACGCCGGTGCGGTCGAGAATCGGCACGGCCACACCGGCCATGCCGTCGAGCACGCCGCTATTGCGGCCCGCGTAACCCAACTGCCGCACGCGTTCTATCTCCGTGCGCAAATACACTTCGTCGAGCACGCCATAGCCGCGAATACGCGGCACATTGAAGCGAATGATCTCTTCCCGCTCGGCCTCGGGCAGGAACGCGAGAATCGCCAGACTCCCCTGCCCCACGCCGAGTGCGACGCGTCCGCCAATATCGCCCGTGAACGAGCGAATCGGAAACGGCCCTTCGCAGATGTCGAGACACACTGCGTCGAAACTGCTTTTGACGAGCAGAAAAATCGTATCGCCGAGGCTCGCGCAAAGTCTCAACAAGGCCGGACGGCATAGCGTGCGCATGCCGCTCGGATTGCCCGCCTGCGCCGCGAGCGCGAAGAAATTCACGCTCAGCCGGTAAAGCTTCGAATTCTCGTCCTGTTCAACAATGCCCTCGGCAATCAGCGCATGCAGGATGCGATGCACCGTGCCCTGCGTCAGGCCGACCGCCTTCGCAAGACGCGTAACGCGGCTGCCGTCGGATTGCGTTTCGGCTAACGCGCGAATCACGGCGAAGGCGCGTTCCAGCATGCCGGTGCCGGGCGCGGCGCCGGCTTCGGCAGTGTCGCTGTCGATATCTCGTTTGGCGGCAGCATTCATCGTTCGGAGTCGCATTTATTCCATTGATCGGAACACTATAAGGGGTTTTGTCCGATGGGTGAATCATGCACGAGATTCAGCGTGCGTGCGACGTTTGCGTCGATGCATAGGGATTGTCCGGAGGACACGGAGCGGAACGATTCTGCATGGCGGGGCGCATGGCATTCCGTTTAATGGAATTTTTTCAAAACTTATACCGGCAACCGGAATTTGCAATTGACGTCTCTTAATTTGGCTAGCTAGAGTCGGCTCCATCGAGGCATACAAAGGCCACACCATGTCGTTCCTCACACTCACAGACGTCGCCAAATCGTTCGGCGAGCTGCAGGCCGTCGCGGACGTCAACCTGTCGGTGGAAAAAGGCGAGTTCGTCTCGCTGCTCGGGCCGTCCGGTTGCGGCAAGACGACCACGCTGCAGATGATCGCCGGCTTCCTCGAAACGACACGCGGGCGCATCACGCTCGACGGCCGCGACATCACACACATGAAGCCGAACAAGCGCGGCCTCGGCGTGGTGTTTCAGAGCTACGCGCTGTTTCCGCATATGAGCGTGGCCGACAACGTCGGTTTCGGGCTCGACATGCGCAACGTCGACAAGGCGGAGCGCAAAGAGCGCGTGCGCGAAGCGCTGTCGCTCGTGCGTCTCGATCAGCTCGCGCATCGATTTCCGCGCGAACTGTCGGGCGGTCAGCGGCAACGCGTCGCGATTGCGCGCGCCATCGTGATCGCGCCGCCGGTGCTGCTGCTCGACGAACCCATGTCGAACCTCGACGCGAAGCTGCGCGAGGACATGCAGTTCGAGCTGCGCGGCATTCAGCGCAAGATCGGCACGACGACCATCATGGTCACGCACGACCAGTCCGAAGCGCTGTCGATCAGCGACCGCGTCGTCGTGATGGGAGCGGGCCGCATCACGCAGATCGACACGCCGTATGAAGCCTACGAGCGGCCCGAGAACCGCTTCGTCTCGCAGTTCATCGGCAAGGCGAACATGCTGCCCGGCACAGTGATCGCGCGCGACGGCGACGCGATCCGCGTCGACCTCGGACACGATCTGTGCGAAACCGGCCGCACCGCGCAACTGCCGACGCGCGAGCGCGTGCCCGGCGTCGGCGACGCCGTCACGTTGTGCATCCGCCCCGAAAAACTGCGCCTGTGCGCGCCGGACGCGGGACGCGTGCCCGCCACCGTGACGAGCCGCTTCTTTCTCGGCAGCCAGTGGTTGTATCGCCTCGACAGCCGGCTCGGCGAAGTGCTCGTGTGTTGCCAGAACGAAGGCAACGAGCCGTTGCCGGAAGGTGCCGCCGTGGGCGTCGACTGGAACAGCGAGGCAATCCGCTTCATTCAACGGGACGCGCATCATGGATAGCACGCTGCCCGCCACGGAAAACGGCAACGCGGATTCGGCAAGCTCGCGGCGCGCGCCATGGCGTGCATTCGTACCGCTCTGGCTGATGTGCCTGCCCGCGTTTCTGCTGTTCGTCGCGCTCGTGCTGGTGCCGCTTCTGATGACTCTGGTGCTGAGCTTCTATCGCTTCGACCCGGCAAGCGGCCCGCTCGCCGCGTTTCAGCTCGGCAATTATGTCGAAGTGCTCGGCTCTTCGTATTTCCACACCATCTTTCTGCGCACCTTCGGCATTGCATTTGTCGTCACGCTGCTGTGCGTCGTCATCGGCACGCCGGAGGCTTACGTACTGTCGCGCATGCGCGATCCCTACCGCTCGATGTTTCTGCTCGTGATTCTCGCGCCGCTGCTCGTGTCCGTCGTGGTCCGCGCGTTCGGCTGGAGCATGCTGCTTAATAGCAATGGTCTCGTGAATCAGGCCTTCGCACTGGTCGGTCTCGGCCCGTACAAGCTCGAGTACACCACCTTCGCGATTGTGATCGCCCTCGTGCACGTCATGCTGCCCTTCATGGTGATTCCCGTCTGGACGGCGTTGCAGAAGCTCGATCCGCAAACGGAAAACGCCGCCCTTTCGTTGATGGCCTCGCCCGCGACGACGCTGCGCCGCATCGTGCTGCCGCAACTCACGCCGGGCATTCTGTCGGGCAGCCTCATGGTATTCGGCCTGTCGGCAAGCGCATTTGCGATTCCCGGCCTGCTCGGCGGACGGCGCCTGAAAGTCGCCGCGACTGCTGTCTACGACGAATTCCTCGGCTCGCTGAACTGGCCGCTCGGCGCGACGATTGCGCTTTTGCTGCTGCTTGCGAATCTGATCGTGATGCTCACCTACTACCGGGTTCTGGAGCGCAGGTACGCCAGAAGTCTGGGTTGATACAACGGCTTCGCGCACACACATCATGAGAAAGAACGGTCCTATTGCGCTGATCTTCCACGCGCTCGTCATTGCGTTCGTGCTCGCGCCGCTCGTGATCGTCGTGCTGGTCGCATTCACGCCCGACGAAACGCTCACGTTGCCGACGCACGGCGTGTCGCTGCGCTGGTTTCGCGCGATCCTCAATTACCCGGATTTCATCGCGGCATTCTTCAACAGCCTCAAGCTTGCGTTTGCATCCGCGACGCTTTCGCTGATCGTCGCGCTGCCCGCCGCACTTGCCATCGGCCGCGCGCGCTTTCCGGGCCGCGCTTTCCTGAACGGCCTGCTGCTCTCGCCGCTCGTGATTCCCGGCCTCGTGCTCGGCATCGCGCTGCTGCGTTTTTTCGCGCTGATCGGCGCCACCGGTTCGTTCGCCTGGCTGATCGTCGCGCACATGATCATCATCACGCCGTTCGTCATGCGGCTCGTGCTGGCCTCGGTCAGCGGCTTGGACCGCAGCGTCGAACATGCGGCGCACTCGCTCGGCGCCGACCCGTGGACCACCTTTCGCCGCATTACCTTGCCGATGATCCTGCCCGGCATCACGGGCGGCTGGCTGCTCGCGTTCATCAACAGCTTCGATGAACTGACGATGTCGATTTTCGTGACCTCGCCGCAAACGGTCACGCTGCCGGTGCGCATGTACATGTACGCAACCGAATCCATCGACCCGATGATGGCCTCCGTGTCCGCGCTCGTGATCTTCATTACAGCGGGCGCGATGCTGTTGCTCGATCGCGTGTACGGACTCAACCGCATTCTGATCGGCCAGCATTGATGTCTTCTTCTGCTCACGCCCTCATGCCGTCGAACTTGCCGTCATCTCAAGCTTCAAAGCCCGCGTGCGAGCCGCAATTCGTGCGCATCGCCGAAACGGGACGCGCGCCGTTGCGCTTTTATATCGACGGCGATGAAGCGTCCGCGCTGCAAGGCGATACCTTGCTGACTGCCGTGCTGATGCAACAGCGCCGCGTGCGCAACAGCGAATTCAGCGGTGCGCCGCGTGCCGGCTTCTGTCTGATCGGCGCGTGCCAGGACTGCTGGATGCGCACCGAAGACGGCCAGCGCATCCGTGCGTGTTCGACGCTCGTCACGGAAGGCATGCGTGTGCTCACGCAGAGCCGCGCCGCGCGTGCCGACGCTGCTGTTGCCGGCGTGGCGGGCCTCGCCGCTCAGGGAGACGCGCCATGAGCGACGCTCGCCGCATCGTCATTGTCGGCGCAGGACCGGCCGGCGTGCGCGCCGCCGAAACGCTCGTCGCCGCGGGCCTGCGCCCCATCGTGATCGACGAAAACGCGCGCTGGGGCGGCCAGATTTACCGCCAGCCGCCCCCGAACTGCGGTTTTCAGCGCTCGAAAAAAGCGCTGTACGGCTTCGAGGCGCGCAAGGCCGACGCGTTGCACACGACGATGGCAGCGCTGCTGCCGCACATCGACTATCGCCCGGACACGCTCGCGTGGGCCTGCGAAGCGGGTCGCCTCGATACCCTTGCCGGCGGGCGTGAAGCCGGCGTGCCGTTTTCGCGTCTGATCATTGCAAGCGGCGCGACCGACCGCGTTTTGCCGCTGCCCGGCTGGACCCTGCCCGGTGTCTACACACTGGGCGCCGCGCAGGTCGCGTTAAAGGCGCAAGGCTGCGCAATCGGCAATCGCGTGGTACTCGCCGGGACCGGGCCGCTGCTGTATCTCGTCGCCTATCAATATGCGAAAGCCGGCGCACACGTCGCCGCCGTGCTGGACACGAGCCCTTTCTCGCAGCAGGTCGCCGCCGCGCCGAAACTCGCACGCATTCCGTCGACGTTTGCAAAAGGCCTCTACTATGTCGGCTGGCTGAAGGCGCATGACATACGCATCGAGCACGGCGTGAAGCTCGTGGCCATTCACGGCGCGGAAAACGTCCGGTCCATCGAGTGGCGTGCATCCGATACTGATTCGGTATCCGAAACAATGGCATGCGACGCTGTCGGAATCAGCTTCGGCCTGAAACCCGAAACGCAGCTCGCGGATCTCGCGGGTTGCCGCTTCCGCTTCGACGCGCTCAACCGTTGCTGGCTGCCCGAACTGGACGCCGGCGGGCGCAGCTCCGTGCGCGGCATCTACCTGGCCGGCGACGGCGCCGGCATTGCAGGCGCAGACGCCGCGGAGCTCGCCGGGCGTCGCACCGCGCTGGCCTTGCTCGACGACCTCGGCCTCCGACATCCGCTCGGGCCCGGCATGCCTGATGCAGCGTCGCTGGAGCGCGGTCTGCAACGCATCGCGGTGTTTCGCGCGGGCATCGAGAGCGCTTTCGCGCCGCCCGCCCACTGCGCCGCCCAATGGCCCGATCAGATGACCGTGTGCCGCTGCGAAGAAATCGACGCGGGCGAACTGCGGCGCTGCATCCGCGCCGGCGAAGCGAACGAGATCAATCGCCTGAAGGCGCTCACTCGCGTGGGCATGGGACGCTGCCAGGGCCGCATGTGCGGCGAAGCGGCCTTGCATCTGCTCGCCGAGGAAACCGGGCGTCCGCTCGAAGCCGTGGGCCGCCTGCGCAGCCAGCCGCCGGTCAAGCCGATTCCGCTCTCGCCCGCGCTGTATGCGGACGATGTCGCCGAGATTCCCGAGGAGGCGCGCGATGAGTAACACCGTGCACTACGACGTGGCGATTGCGGGCGGCGGGCTCGTCGGATCGTCGGCGGCATTGGCGCTTGCCAAGCGCGGCTTGCGCGTGGGTCTTTTCGAGCGGCGTTTTTGCGGCGCGCAGGCGAGCGGCGTGAACTACGGCGGCGTGCGCTGTCAGGGCCGCCCGGTCGAGCAGATGCCGCTTGCCCTACGCGCGCGGCGCATCTGGGACCGCTTACCCGAGCTCATCGGCATCGACGGCGAATTCACCGTGTCCGGACATTTGCGCCTTGCACGCAGCGACGGCGATCTCGCCGCGCTTCAGCAATGGGCCGACATGGCGCGCGAATACGGCCTGCACGCGCAACTGGTTCATGGCGAGCCGTTTCGCCGGCGCTACCCGTGGCTCGGCACGGCCGCTATCGGCGGCTCGCTGTGTGCCAGCGACGGTCATGCGAATCCGCGGCTCGTCTCGCCCGCGTTTGCGCGCGCCGCGCGTGCCGCGGGCGCTCACGTGCACGAGCAAACCGAACTCAGCGACATTCATCACGACGGCAAGCGCTTTCAGATGCGCGCCGGCGGCACGCAAATCAGCGCGGACTGGCTCATCAATTCCGCCGGCGCGTGGGCGAACACGGTGGCCGGTTACTTCGGCGAACGCGCGCCGATGAAGCCGATCTACCCGAACATGTGGGTGACCGAGCCGCTGCCGCTTTTCATCACGCACAACCTGGGCGTGTATGGCGGCGGCATCTATGCACGGCAAGTGGCGCGCGGCAATTGCGTGATCGGCGGCGGACGCGGAAGCGGCGACGGCGAGTACGGGCGGCCGTCGACGGAAACCACGCGGGCCGTGATGCGCGACGCGTGCGCGCTGCTGCCCGCGCTGCGTGAGGCGTTGCTGATCCGCACGTGGAGCGGCGTCGAGGGCGAGACGCCCGACAGCAATCCGATCATCGGGCCGAGCCGCGCCGTGCCGCGGCTTCTCCATGCATTCGGTTTTTCGGGCGGGGGCTTTCTGCTCGCGCCCGGTGTCGGCGAAGTGCTCGCCGATCTCGTCATCGACGGCGCCACGGCCACGCCTCTCGACGCTTTTTCGATTGGCCGCTTTGCGCAGGTCGCTGCGTCATCCGTCGCTTAAAAACACACCTCAAAACCCACACTCACGAAGACAGGAGATCATCGATGAAACTGTTCAAGACGATCGCGGCACTCGCCGCCATGTGTGCCTTCGGCGCCGCCGCGCCGGCCTGGTCGCAGACCAGGACGATTTACATCGGCATGAACGGCGGCCCGATGGAGAAGGCGTACACGAGCCAGGTGCTACCCGAGTTCGAGAAAGCGAACAACGTAAAAGTGGTGGTGGTGCCGGGTACGTCGTCGGATATTCTCGCGAAGCTGCTCGCGAACAAGGCGAGCCCGCAGATTCACGTGGTGTTTCTCGACGACGGCGTGATGGCGCGCGCGGTCAGCATGGGCGTGTGCAAGAAGCTCGACGACTCGCCGGTGCTCAAGGAGCTCTACCCGTTCGCACGCATGAAGGACGACATGGGCGCGGGCGTGCAACTCGGCATGACCGGCATTGCATACAACAAGAAGCTGTTCGCCGAGAAAGGCTGGGCGCCGCCCACTTCGTGGATGGACTTCGCCGATCCCAAGTACAAGGGCAAGGTGGTGTTCCAATCGGCGTCGAGCAGCACGTTCGGCCTGCACGGCTTTCTCGCCATCAACCGTTTGATGGGCGGCAGCGAGCAGAACGTGGAGCCCGGCTTCACGAAGTGGGCGAGCACGGTGGGCCCGAACGTCGTCGAATACGTGCCGAATTCGGCGAAGATTTCTGAAATGGTGCAGACCGGCGAAGCAGGGCTCTTTCCGTTGACGCCCACTGCCGTTGGCGATCTGGCCGACAAGGGCATTCCGGTCGGCTATGTGAACCCGAAGGAAGGTCCGGTGCTGCTGCTCGTCGACCTGTGCGTGGTCAACAACAACCCCGATCCGCAGCTTGCGCAAAAGCTCGCGCAATTCCTGCTGTCGGCTCCCGCGCAAACCAAAGCCGCCGAGGCCGGCAAGCAGATTCCGACCAACCGTCTCGCGAAGATGACGCCCGCCATGCAGCAAAGCCTCGGTAACGTGGAAGACCTCGTGCACAAAGTCACGGTGGTGGATTGGGACACGATCAACGCACACCGCGCGCAGTGGGACACGCGCTGGAATCGTCAGATCGAGCGCTGAACGCAGGCTGTCGGGCTGGATGAAGCGCGCGCCTTGTTGCACCCTGTTGCAGTCAGGCGCGCGTTTTTTCGCTTGTTTTGCGGCGACTCAGAAGATTACCGAAACCGCCACGGCGAGCCAGATCGCCGATACGCCCGCGAGAAAGAGATGCCGCGCAATGCGTATCCTCGCGTCGCTGGTTTCAGGCTCGACGGGCGTCGTAGCCATCCACGGCACGAGCCCGAGGCAGCCGAAGCCGATCAGCGCGAGGATGAACACCACGACATCCGCTGCGCGCCAGCCGGTCGGCTCATACATTCCCCAGTAGCCGAGAAACGCAATACCGATCGAAAAGATGGTGGCCGACGCCGCGCTCAGCGCGGGGACCGATCCGATGGGAGCCGGCATGTTGACCTCCGGTCAAGGACTTACCACTCACGACGTACGCGTTTGCCTCGCTTCATAGGTCTTCAGATGGCTATACGCGATACGCAGCAACGACAAAGCCTCCTCGGTCTGCTGCGCCTCGCCGCCGCGCGCGATCAGATCGCCGAGAATATGATCCGCCTCGGTATGCGAGTGGTTTTCCACGTCGCGCAACATGGAAGCGGTGAGCTGCGAGGGCGTAAACAGCATTTGCGTGGCGCGCGCATCGAAGTCCGGCGCCATGGTGAAACCGTTATGCTGCGCCACCGCGCGGGCCTCGCCGAGCAGCGTTTCGATGACGTGCCTGCCGTCCGGCGCGGAAAGAATATCGCCGATGGAGCCGCGCATCAAACAGGTGCTCGCCGCGAGCGTGGCGAGAAACACCCACTTTTCCCACATGCGCAACAGGATGTTGTCGCTGACCAACACGTCGAAATTCGCATCGGCCATGGCGTCGGCAATAGACTGCGCGCGCTCCGAGACGCCGCCCGCCAGTTCGCCTAGCGTGAGCGCGTGCGTGTCGTTCCGATGCACGATCTGCTGATCGGCGTTGAGCGTGGCCGCAATGACACATTGCCCGCCGAGCACGCGCGCTTCGCCGAACTTCTGCGTCAGCACGTCGATATGGCGCATGCCGTTGAGCATCGGCAGGATCAGTGTCGATTCGCCCACGAGCGGCGCGAACGAATCGATGGCGTCGTCCAGACTGTAGGCCTTGCAGCTCAGCAGCACGACGTCGAAGGGTTCGGCGCTCACGCCTGCCAGAATCGTTTTCACGTCATGCAACGTGAGATCGCCGCGCGAACTTCTGATCACGAGGCCATCGCGCTGAAGTCTTTCCGCCCGGCCGGCTCGCACGAGAAAAGTCACGTCCTGTCCTGCCGCTGCGAGCCGTCCGCCGAAGTAGCCGCCCACGGCGCCCGCCCCTACAACCAGAATTCGCATCTTTGGCCTCTCGAGTGAATGTCGTCGCTCGAAGCAATGTAGCAAAGATTGGCGCAATGCATCGGACAAGCACGCAGGCGCCGCGCGGCTCAGGCATCACGTGCACGTAGCAGGCGACTCGCCGCCCCGCTCTCAGCCGCTCACGGCTTCGCGCAGAGCGTTTGCTCGTACAGCGCGAGCATGCCGGGCACGTCCGCGCCCACACACACCTTGCACGCGGGGCGCCCGTCCCACGCGGGCGCGGGCACCGGCATGGTGGAGGGCTTCTGTAGGGTCTGACCGACGGCGATGCCCTCCGTCAACACCCGCACAGGGCCGCTGCGTGTGGTGTACAGATGCGGCGCGAGCACATAGGCCACCGCCGACGAGTCGTGCACGTAAATACCCTTGAGCTGCGCGCTTTCCTGATGGAACGCCTCGTAATGGCGCGACACGTCCCAGACAAACTGCCCGGCTCGGCCGCCGCGATCGCGAATCGACGCAAGATAGTCCCGGCTCATGATGGTGCGCTGCGTAACGTCCAGACCGACGATAACGACGGGCCAGGCCGCGCCGAACACGATGTCCGCGGCGTCGGGGTCGCCGAGAACGTTGGCTTCGGCCGCGGGCGTGACGTTGCCGAGCACGCCGTCGGTGCCGAACGCGCCGCCCATGACCACCACCTGCTTCACGAGCGGCGCGATCTGCGGATCGTCGGCGAGCGCGAGGGCGAGATTCGTCAGCGGGCCGACGGCCAGCAATGAGACCTCGCCAGGATGCGCGCGCACCGTGTCGATGATGAATCGGTGCGCGGGCCGCGCATCCAGCGGTGCGGCAGGTGAATCGCCGAGCGTGATGTTGCCGAGTCCGTTGTCGCCGTGAATCCACGCGAGCGGCTCAGGCGCGGCGCGCCTGAGCGGCGCGACGGCCCCGCGCGCGACCGGTACGCCGGGCGCGAAGCGGCCCGCGAGAAAGCGCGCGTTATGCGTGGTCGTTTCGATCGTCGCGTTGCCGAATACACTTGTGAGCCCGAGCAATTCGATGTCCGGATGCAGCGCCTGGAACACGAGGGCCATCGCGTCGTCCACACCGGGGTCGGTGTCGTAGATCAGCTTGTGTTTGCTCATAAATAGAACGCGTCCGGCAATTGTTCACGCGCGGTCGTGTCGCGCGTCGCGCCCTTCAGGTTGCCGAGACGAATCGGCAATTCTGGCCCGCCCAGTTCGATAATCACCTGACGGCACGCGCCGCACGGCGCAATGGGACCATCGGTATCGCCGATCACTGCGAGCGCGGCAAACTGGTCGCGCTGATAGCCCGCAGCGATCGCGCTGAAAAACGCGGTACGTTCAGCGCAATTGCACAAACCGTACGACGCGTTCTCCACATTGCAGCCGTCGAATACCCGGCCGTCATGAGTCAGCAAGGCCGCGCCGACCTTGAATTTCGAATACGGCGCATAGGCTTTTTCTCGCGCCACGCCCGCGCGCGCCAACAGTTGTTCCATGTTCATGCAGGACATCCTCGAATCAATTGAGCGTAATGAACATGCCCGCGATGGTCGCGCTCATCAGGTTGGAGAGCGTTGCCGCGAGCACCACACGCAAGCCGTAGCGCGCGACTTCGGCGCGGCGTTCCGGCGCGACGGCGCTAAAGCCGCCAGTCAGCACCGCGATCGACGCAAAGTTCGCAAAGCCGCATAACGCAAACGACAGGATAGCAAGCGTGCGCGGATCGAGCGTCTGCAGACCGGCCGCAGTCACGCTCGCCGCATCCTTCAGATACGGCGACAAAGATGCATACGCAACGAATTCGTTGAGGATGATTTTCTGCCCAAGAAAATTGCCGGCAATCGCGGCCTCGCTCCAGGGCACGCCGATCAGCCACGCGAGCGGTGCGAACACCATGCCGAGGATGGATTGCATGGACAGATCCGGGCGCCCGAACCAGCCGCCGATGCCGCCCACGAGTCCGTTGAGCAACGCAATCAGGCCGACGAATGCGATCAGCATGGCGCCCACCATCACCGCGATTTTCAGGCCGACGGTGGCGCCCGAGCTCGCGGCTTCGATCACGTTCGCGGGACGCTTTTCGTCGAAGTTGAGGTTCTCGAGATGGACGCGGCTTGCTTCCGTGGACGGATGAATGATCTTGGCGAACAGCAAGCCGCCGGGCACGGCCATGAACGACGCCGCGAGCAGGTATTCGATTCGTACGCCGAGTCCCGCATAACCCGCGAGTACGGAGCCGGCGACGGCCGCCATGCCGCTCGACATCACCGCGAAGAGTTCGGCGCCCGTCATGTCGCGTGTGAAGGGTTTGACGACCGCGGGCATTTCGCTTTGACCAAGAAAGATGGTCGTGACGGCCGAAAACGATTCGAGCTTCGACACGCCGAGCAGCTTCTGGAACACCGTGCCGAGCACGATCACGATCCAGCGCATGACGCCCAGGTAGTACAGCACCGAAATCAGCGCGGTCACGAAGATGATGGCCGGCAGCACGCGCACCGCAAACACGAAGCCGCCGTTGCCGAACACCTGGAACATCCTCGCCTGCACGAGGCCGCCGAACAGGAACTCGATGCCCGCATTGCCGTAGCCGAGCACGCTGTTCACGCCGGCCGCCGCGGCCGCGAGAATCGTCTTGCCGAGCGGCACGAACAGAATGAATGCGCCGATACAGATCTGCGCGAGCAGCGCGCTACTTACAGTTCGTAAGCGAATGGCGCGCCGATTGGTCGAAAAGATAAAAGCGATCAGGAGCAGTACGGCAATGCCGAGTACGTTGCGAGCGATAAGTGCCATGTCTCGCGTTCTTCATATGAATGTGGCACTGATGCTAAACGAAACTGCTGTGCGAGAGAAATGTTTGAGGGGCGAATCAGTGTGATTTGGAAAAAAACACCACAGCGCCTTCCTGCGGTGTAAGGCCGAGGCTGAAGTACCCTTCGAGCCGCTCGGCGTCGGCGTCTTTCAGTTCGAACGGCGCGCGAATGAAACCGGACACGACCGCATGGTCGTACCACACGCTCATCCACATGCGCAGTGCCAGGACTTCCGGCGACACCAAACCCCATTCGTGGGTCATGATTCTGTCTCCGTCACGCAACTCGCCGCTTACGCGGCCATCATGGTTACCTTCATGGCCGGCCGCTCGACAGGCGGAAACACGTGCCAGAAGCCGTCGTCGTGTCGAAAGAAAAACAGTGTGAGCACGCCGGTCTCGCGCTGTGCCTCGACACACACACAGCGCCTGATGCCTCGGCGCGGGGACGGCTGTAACTGAATACGGACCGAGGCTGCGCCGCTCGCATCCAGCCACTTCTCGATGAGTTCGCGCAATGATCGCTCTGACGCTGCCATAGGTCCTCCGCCGGTTCCCATAATGCATCGTAGGATGGTGTTGGCAGCGCCTCCATCGGCGGCGGCGGAATGTCAGTTCAGGAATGTCTGTTTTGCCACTCAGATTTTCCTGACGCGCCAAAATTACCTATTCGGCGACGAGTCCGTGCCGGATGGCATAGCGAATCAGGTCCGCATTGTTGGCGAGTCCGAGCTTCTGCATGAGCCGCATTTTGTGCGTGCTGATCGTTTTGGCGCTGAGTGCGAAGGCGTCGGCGATTTCATTCAGGCTCTTGCCGAGCGCGAGCATTTGCAGCACCTGAAACTCGCGGTCAGACAGGATTTCATGCGGCGGGGCATCACCCGAATAGGTTTCGAACACGATGCCTTCCACGAGCTTCGGGTCGATGAAGCGCCCGCCTTCCGCCAGCTTGCGAATCGCCGCAAGCAGCACGTCGGGGTTGCTGTCCTTCGTGACATAACCGGTTGCGCCCGCACGCAGCGCGCGCGAGACAACCTGCGCCTCGTTATGGATGCTCAGCACGAGCACCGGCAGCGACGGGCGCTCTGCCCGCACGCGCCGGATCAGGTCCACACCGCTGATGCCTGGCATCGTCATGTCGAGCAACAGCAGATCGACCTGGCAGCTACGCAGCTTTTCGATGACTTCGGAACCTTGGGCTGCTTCGCCGGCCACCACGATATCCGGAGTGGTTTCGATTATCTGCTTGAGACCTCCGCGCACCAGCGGGTGATCGTCGGCAATCAAAAGGTTGATCATGTTTAAAGCCCATCCTGAAGCGGTATATGAATCGAAACCGAAGTGCCGGTGCCCGGCGCGCTGTCGATCAGCAAGGACCCGCCGATCAGACGCGCCCGCTCGCTCATGCCGAGCAGTCCGTATGAATAGTCTCTGCGCGCCGCCTCCTGGTCGAAGCCGCAGCCGTCGTCGCTGACATGCAGATCCAGGGCAGTCGGCGTGCTCGTGAGCGTGACGTCCGCGCGCGTCGCGCACGCGTGACGTGCAACATTGGTGAGCGATGCCTGCACGATGCGAAACATCGCCGTGGCGTGCGCATCGGAGAGCACCGGCTCGTTGCCGTTGAGCCGGAACTGGCAGGCAAGCCCGCTGCGCCGCCCGAAATCGTCGACGAGCCATTCGAGCGCCGACACGATACCGTAATTGAGCGCGGCCGGCCGCAAATGACTCGCCACATTGCGCACCATCCAGATGGTTCTCTCGACCAGCTCGCGCATGTCGTCGGCCCGCTTTGCCACTTCCTGATCGCCGGGAAGCCGCATTTTGAGCAGCGAGACGTCCATCTTGAGCGCCGTCAGCAGCTGGCCCAGTTCGTCGTGAACTTCCATCGCGATGCGCTTTCGCTCTTCTTCGCGAATGGCTTCCATATACGCGGACAATTCGCGCAGTTGCTCACGCGACTCCACCAGTTCCTGCTCGATGCGCTTGCGCTCGGTAATGTCGTTCAAGCCGACGAAGATGGCGGGCGCGTCGTCGTAAGTCGCGACGCGCGCGGTCGCGATCGCCCAGAACACCGTGCCGTCCGGCCGCCTGAACCTGAGCTCGGTGTTGCGGAAACTGCCCTCGTGTCGCAGCTGTTCGACAAGCCGGTCGCGATCCGCCAGGTCTGCATACAGCTCGGCGATGTTGGCGACGTGCGTGGTCACATAGTCGACGCCAAACAGCTCGCGCAATGGCTTGTTGGTGTACAGAATGTGCCCTTCCGGCATCGACGTGATGCACAGCGGCACAGGACTCGTCTCGGCGATGGTGCGAAAGCGGAACTCGCTGGCGAGGAGCCGCGCTTCAGCGCGTCTGCGTTCCTCTATCTGCGATTGCAGCGTCGCGTTGGCCCGCGCGAGTTCGTCGGTGCGCTGCGCGACGCTCGCTTCGAGGCCGTCGCGCACGCGCGACAACGCAGCCTCCGCCTGCTGACGGACCAGCACTTCCTCCTGCAACTGGCGGTTCTGCGCCATCAGCTTCTGGTGCATGCCGCGCAGCGCAAGGTGCGTGCTGATGCGCGCCATCATTTCGTCTACGTGGACGGGCTTCGTGAGGTAATCGACTCCGCCCGCCGAGAAACCTTCCACCATGTCCTCGCTGCCCGTCAGCGAGGTCATGAAGATCACGGCGATGTTGCGGGTGCGTTCGTCCGACTTCAGGCGCCGGCAGGTTTCGAAACCGTCGATGCCCGGCATGCGCACGTCGAGCAGAATCAGATCGGGCTGCGAGAATTGCGCGCGCTGGATCGCCTCCGGGCCGTCGAGCGCGACCAGCACCCTGAAGCCGCGCGCCACCAGGCTCTCGACAACAATGGCGAGATTCGCGGGGTTGTCGTCCGCGATCAGTACGGTGGGCGACTCGTCGTCGGGCAGGGACATCTCGTTCATCGTACCGCCCTGGCTTCGAGCTGCTCCTCGACGAGATGCAGCAGCGCCTTCGACTGATAGCCCTTCGCGAGAGCAAGAATCCGCGTGGTGAACGCCTGGTAATGCGGGTTGTGTGTCGCGACGCGCTCGGCCCACAACGCGATTTCCTGCATGTCGCCAAGACGCGCGAGCAGATGCAATTGCTGCAGCTCCTTGTCCGGCACGACGACGAACGGCTCGGCGGAGGCTTCCAATGCGACTCGCGGATCGTCCGCCGGCGCGTAGATCCATTCGAGGTCGAGCAAACGCGCGATCTGCGCGAGCAGTTCGTCGAAGTCGACCGGCTTCGAGAGAAACGCATTGGCGCCGGCCTTCAGACTGCGCTCTTCGTCGGCGCCCGACGGGCTCGCGGAAGTGGCAATCACCGGCACCTCGGCGAAGCCCTGAACCTGGCGCAGTCTGCGCGTCGCCTCGAGTCCGTCCATATCCGCCATCACGATGTCGGTCACGATCAGCGCCGGGCGCTCGCTCAAGGTTTTGGCGAGGCCCTGGCGGCCGCCGGTTGCCTCGACAATCTCGAAGCCGAGCCGGCTGAGAAACTCGACCATCACCGCGCGGTTCATCGGGACGTCGTCGATCACGAGCACCTTGCGGCGCGCCCCTTTGTAGCCCGTCGCGATGCGCGCACCGGAGGCCGCGGCGGGCGCGGAGAGCGGCGCCCCCGGCGCTGCCTCGAGCTCGAACCAGAATGCGCTGCCGCGGCCAGGCAGGCTCTGCACGTGGATCTCGCTGCCCATCGCGCGCAAAAACTGCTGACTGATCGTGAGGCCGAGCCCGGTTCCGCCGGTGCCGCGTTCCGTATGCATGATCTGTTCGAAAGGCTCGAAGATAGTCTGCAGTTTATCCGGATCCATGCCGATGCCGGTATCGCGCACCTCGAAACAAACCCTGCCCATTGCGCTCATTTCGATGAGCAGGCTCACGCTGCCCTGATCGGTAAAGTTGAACGCATTCACGAGCAGATTCAAGAGCACCTGACGCAAGCGCCGTTCGTCGGCGCGCACGGCCTCCGGCACGTCGGGCGCCACACGCCAGATGAAATCGACGTGTTTCTGCGCCACCTTCACTTCAATGATCTCGCGGATGGCGTCGAGCGTGCCCGCGAGCGGCACATCGGCCATCTCGATGCGCAAACGGCCCGCTTCGACGCGCGCGAAATCGAGTGCATCGCCGATCAGTGCGAGCAAATGTTCGCCACTGCGTTGAATCACGCCGACGCCTTCGCGATGCTGCGCGCTCAGGCTCGTGTCGCGCCGCAAGATCTGCGCATAACCGAGAATCGCATTCAGCGGCGTGCGCAATTCGTGGCTCATGTTCGCCAGAAATTCGCCTTTCGCGCGGTTTGCCGCCTCCGCGGAACGGCGTGCCTCGCGCTCCACCGCCGCGTCGCGTTCGTCGAGATACCCGCGATGCAGCCGCGCGGCCATCGAGTTAAAGGCGCTCACCACGCGCTCGAGTTCGTCGGGCTCACGGGGCGCGCGCCGGTTCAGCTTCAGGGGTTGGGCGGGCTTGCGAAAGTCGTACTCTTCGACGGTATGCGCGAGCACCATAAGATGACGCGTCACGAGCCGCGTCAGAATGTAGAAGATAAAAAGAGAAACCAGGAAGATATTCGCGGCCTGCGTGACGAGAATGGTCAGCGCCGTGTGGGTGAGATCGTCGTAGAGATCCCTTAACGTCGCCTGCACGTAGAGCGTGCCGATGCGTTGCTCCTTGCCGAGCACGCGATACACGAGCGGGTACTCCCGTGTGATGGCCGGGCCGCTTGCCGGCCGGCCGGCGGACACGATCAACGGTGCAGTACCGCTTCCCGCCTGGCGCACCTGCGCCGTTCCGATGTCCGGGAGGCGCACAATGCCGCCGAGTTCGAGCCGCAGTTGCGCGTCGTCGAGCCGCCACAGCGCCTCGCTGAGGCTGTCGCGATAGCTTTTGTCGATGTCCGAGAGGCGGTTCTCGATCAGCGCGATGCCTGCGCTGTAGTCGCGCTCGATCTGCAGCGCGGTCAACAACAAGGTGAGCACGCAACTAAACAGAATCGTGATCGCGAGAAGCCTGAGCACGACACTGTGCCGCAACCGCCTGAGCGGATACCGCCACTCCCCCATGAGGTTGACAGCCATATTGCCCCGCAAGCATGGTGATGTCAGTTCGTGTTGCGCTCGTGCGGCGATTGCAGTTTTTCAGCGCCTGCGTCGAAGAGCCGCTTTTTTTGCCAGTTATTGCCCGTTATGACGCCATGCGAGAGCGTTGCCCGTTTCCGTGCCCAATCTGCTGCATTCGATTCACGACGACAGCCGGATTCCCCTCACCGCCGGGGGCTCGTGGACGACGCGAAGCAGCAGGTCGTCTACGCAATCCGCGAGCTCCCGCAGCATGGCCGCGGCGTCGCCATCCAGTTCCGTGTAATGCGATTTGCGCAATTCCCGCAGTGTTTCGCCAACCCGCCTGATCGCCTTCGGTCCGCTGTCAACGAGCGGCCAGCAATGCATCAGGTACCCGAGCGGCGTAATGCAGCGCCGTTCGCACCAGATATCGAATAGCCGGAAGCAGATCGAATTGATATGCTCCACTTCGTTTTCGCGCTGCGACAGATACGGAATCATTTCTGCTCGTCCGGTTGGGCCATTTTGACCCGCCCATCATAGAACGAAGGCCGGCGTACAACAGTCAGGCGGCGCGGAGAATCCGCCAAGGGTATCCCGATTCACGAGTAAGGAAATCCTGACCCCGGCTCGCGCCCCGTGCGCACCGCTTTTCTGCCTCGCGCAAAGCACCCGTTAGCGGCTGCGCGGCGCGGCCGGCCACTCCATCCAGTACTCGGCCGGAATCTTCCTATCCGCTGCGGAAAGATACCGGTTGTCCAGTTCGATCACCCTCCGCTCGCGCAAATCGGCTTGCGCCAGCGCGTTCTGAATGTACGGATGCGAATTGAAGAGGCGCATATAGGAGCCGTTTTTATAAGCCCCCGCGAATCCCCGCTCGATGGTCGACGCCAACGCGGGATCGCGGCGGCCGACATAAAAAAGGAAATCCGACCGGTATTTCAACAGCAAACGTTTTTCCACCGTCAATTCCGGGCCGCTCTCGCCGCGCGCTTCCATTTCGGGAAAGGCCTCGATCAGGCCCCTGGGGTAATAATCTATCCGCCCGGCACGTGTCATCGCGAGCAGCGTGTCCGTGCTGGACGTTTCGACCTTCAGACCAGCGTCGCGCAGAATGTCCGTATCCACCCAGCCGAGCCCCTGGCCCGCCGTCAAACGCTGCAGGTCGGCAAGGTTCTGCACGCGGTCGAACTCGGCCTGCCGGTCCTTCCGTATGACGAAGAGGCGATAGCCGATCAGCCCGCGATTCACCGGAATATGCACCACATTCAGGCCATGTTCCGCGCGGCTGTCCATGCTGGTCCATAAAAGATTGATGGATGAGCCGTCCGCCAGTTCGGCGAGCGCGCGGCCGCGCTCCATCGCAACGTCGGCCTCCCGAATCCTATACGTCGCGTTGGCCGTCTTCATGGCCAGGTCCAGCACCGCAAGAGCAAAGGCGGCATGCACCTCGCCGCCGGTGCGGATGCGCGGATGCACGATCTCGAAGTCGGCTGTCGACATGGGGCGCGGGCGGCCGGGCATGCCGGCCATGCCCAACGCCGCGAGTACAAAGGTCCTGCGCTGCATGATGTGTCGACGTCTAATGGAATGCGCCGGACGTCCGCGTCGGCGCCCGGCATGTGTAAGCATCGTGTCACTGTAGTGAAAGCTTTGCAATGAGGGAAAGACTGGCTGAAGAGCAGGCTCTCGTTGCGAGTGCAACGTCGTTCGTCGCGCTCCCCGGCCTGTTCACGACAATGGAAAACCCTGAGAAGCATGAGGCTTGCGCCGTCGGTAAAGATCCGGATAGCTAAGTGTTATCGCCGCGTCTACTGATTTAACTGCGGATTGAACTGCGCGGCAGGCCGATCATGGTCGCCGGCCGATAGGCTTTCGCGGCATGAATGATGCTTGGCCAACACACCGACGCTTTTGAAGGAGTCGACGCCATGACGCTCTGGAGCCTTTTGCGTTCGCCCGCGGAACAACAGATCGCCGGCATGCCGGTGCCCTGCTCTGTGTCGCTGCCCGACGGCCAGCGCATCGGCGCGCCAGAGCCGCGTCTGTCGTTCGAAATCCGCGATATGCGGGCATTGCTGCATCTGCGGCAAGGTGCGATTGGCCGGCTGGCGGAAGACTATGTGGAAGGCCGGCTCGAAATCGAAGGCGATCTGCATGACCTCATGGCCGCGGCGCCCGCTTTGCTGCGCGGCGATCCTACACACGAAACGCACGGATGGCTGCTCGAGCGCGTGAGCCGCACGCGCCGCGCGATCTGGGAGCGCACGCATCACAGCCGCGCGAAGGACGCCGCGCAAATCCAGCATCATTACGATATCTCCGACGATTTCTACGCCCTCTGGCTAGACCCGTTGCGCGTGTACTCGTGCGCCTATTTTTCGTCGCCGGACATGGCGCTTGCTGAAGCGCAGCAGGCCAAGCTCGATCACATCTGCAGGAAACTGATGCTCCGTTCCGGCGAACGCTTTCTCGACGTGGGTGCCGGTTGGGGCGCGCTGCTGCTGTGGGCTGCCGAACACTACGGCGTGGCCGCCACGGGCATCACGCTGTCGAAGAACCAGCACGCTTACGTCAACCGGCTGATCGAGGAAAAGGGACTGCAAGGGCGTGTAAAAATGCTGCTGCAGGATTATCGCGATGTGGATGAGTCGGCGCCGTTCGACAAGATCGCTTCGGTGGGCATGTGCGAGCACGTCGGCCGTCCCAATCTGCCCGCCTATTTTGCCAAGATGCGGCGACTGCTGAGACCCGGCGGTCTCATGATGAACCATAGCATCACGGCCGGCGGCGTCGAAAACGGCGAAGTGGGCGGCGGCATGGGCGAGTTCATCGACAGGTACATCTTTCCGGGCGGCCAGCTCGTCCATGTGAGCGTCATGATGGACGCCATGACGCGCGGCAATCTCGAACCGGTGGACGCGGAGTGCCTGCGGCCGCATTACGCGCGCACGCTATGGCATTGGGCCGATGCGCTCGAGGCGCATCTCGACGAGGCGCGCCGCATTCTCGGCAACGACGCGGAAAAAGTCATTCGCGCTTACCGGCTGTATCTTGCCGGGTCGGCCATGGGATTCGAGCACGGCTGGACGTCGCTGTTCCAGATCGTCGCTTCGCGTCCCGCAGAGTCCGTGACAACGGACGACGGCGCAACCGGCCACATGCCATGGGCTCGCAGCGACTATCCGTACAATCGCACGTACATGTATGCCCGCAACGCGGCGATCGATCAGGTCAACGAAATTGAACACGCCAACGGCGGCCAGGACATCTGCTGAACGGTGCGGCTTGCTTCTATCTTTGCTGCGCGGCACCGCCGCGCGTGTCACGAATGCTCGACTCGGGGCGCTGCTGCACCGGATTCCGCGTGCCCGGCGTTTTCCGCCTCCGGCTCGCGGGATTCGACTTCCGGCCCCATCGTAACGAGCACGCTGCAACTCACGCGGTCGAGCAGCAGCCCATCGGTCCGGCCTCCCCACCATCGCGCGAGCCTGCCGGCTTTGTGGTGTCCCACCACGATCAGATCGACGTTGAGCTCTTTGGCGAAGTGAGGAATCTGATCCAGCGGATCGCCTATTGCAAAGTGGCCTGTCGCGTGAATGCCCTTCGCGGCCAGCTTCTTCAGACCTTCGTCGAGCACGCTTTTGACCGAGTCGCTGATCAGGTTCGCCGGTATGGCGGAAGTGATATCCGCGCCCTGCACCCACGTGGAATTGTTGATCACGGAAAGCACGTGGACTTGCGCCGCGAGATCGCGCGCGAGCCGGGCGCCGTCTGCCAGCGCGTGCTGCCCCTCGCGGGTTCCGTCGTAACAGAGAAGAATGCGGTTGAAGGCCGACATGTCGTCCCCCCTATCTCGATGCGCGGCAATGCGCCGAATGCAATCGGCGCATGCAGGAAGACAGATCCCAGCCCGCACAATTCAGTATATGTCGCTGATCGAAGCCGTGCCGCTCTTCACCCGAGCAGACAGCACAGCCGGTTGGCCTTGCACCAGGCCAACCGTCAACAACCGCCTACAGTCCCCAGATGATGTCCGCGCCGCGCTTGCGGGCTTCGCGCAACATGTCCAGAAACGGCCACGCGCGCTGCGACAGACCATTGCTCGGCTCCCGCCGGTTACCCGGCGAACGATGCAGCGCTTCCAGCGCGACTTCCGCGCTGGCGTCTTCCGTGATTGCCGACTCCAGCCGGTCGATCGCGGCCGGCAGTTCGTCGTGCATGATCACGCCCCGCTCGCTCAGACGCTTACCGATCAGGCCCAATAGATATTGAGCGAGGTCCCGAAGCATCACAACGTCCGGTGATGCAGTGGATTGAAAAGTGATCAGCATGATGGCTCCTTTTTTATGCACCGCGTCGCGCCACGTGGTCAGACACGGGCCATGGCGCGCCCGCACAGGCGGTAAGCCTGTTTCTGAATATTTATATCACGTTGTGATTTAAATGGCAGGTGCAATCTACCCGAAGCCTGCGCCGCGCAACGCGCGTAAGCCCTGCCCATGGGATCGGAGTCTGCTCCTCGACGGCCCACCGCTCTCCACGTGCCGGCCGTTTATATCATATTGAAATATAATTATGACCAGACGGTATTCGCGCTCACCGGGGTTTCCCTAGTATCGTCGCACTCCAGCACAATCGGCTCACTCCCTTTTTTCGCAGTTTTTCCCGCACTTTGTCCCGCACTCTCGTCCTGCGCTGGTTCTCCAGCTTTATTCCCGCCCCCGTTACAGTGCAATTGCAGGAGCGCGCGCGTTCATGTCTGGGCGCGCTGCTCGGCATCGCATTTACCGGTGGCTCGATGTATCTGCTGTTGGGGCCCGGCACGAACATTCCGCTGCTGGTTGCACCCATGGGCGCTTCCGCGGTGTTGCTGTTCGCGGTACCGGCAAGTCCGCTCGCGCAGCCTTGGTCGATCATCGGCGGAAATCTGGTTTCGGCGACGATCGGCGTGACGTGCGCGAACGTGATTGCCGACCCGACACTGGCGGCCGCAATGGCGGTCGCGCTGGCGATCTGCGGCATGTTCGCGCTTCGCTGCGTGCACCCGCCGTCGGGCGCGGTGGCCCTGACCGCGGTGCTCGGCGGGCCCGCCATTCATGCTCTCGGCTATCGGTTCGTGCTCGAACCGATCTTCATACAGTCGGCTGCGCTGCTTGCCGCCGCGATCGCCTATCACGCGGCGACCGGCCACCGCTATCCGCATTCGGCCCGCGCGGCGCGCGGCGCGGCGGCCAGCGCCGCCGGCGCGGACTCTCGCGCCGGCTTCACACGCGCCGATCTCGAAGCGGTGCTCAAGCGCCGCAGCGAAATGCTCGACATCGATCCGGACGACCTCGAATCCCTGCTGCGCGAGACGCAGCTTCATGCCTTCTCGCGCAGCTTCAACGAGTTGACCTGCGAAGACATCATGTCGCGTCAAGTCGTATCGGTGTCGGCCAGCACGCGTGCGGTCGCAGCGTGGGCACTGCTCAAACGCAACAAGGTCAAAGCGCTGCCGGTGATCGACGAGGAACGCACTTTGGTGGGTATCGTGACGCGTGCCGACCTTGTCGATAAACGAATCTTCGGCCAGTTCGCGCCGTTCATCGCCTATTTCGACGGCTGGCTGCGCGGCGACGCGCTGCGTGCGCCAAACGTGGGCAATGTGATGACGACCGACGTCTGCACGGTCAAGGCAAACGCGCCGATCACCGACCTCGTACCCATGTTCGCAAACTACGGCCACCACCATATTCCTGTACTCGATTTCACCGGACATGTAGTCGGCATGATTACGCAGGTGGACCTGATCTCCGGACTGTATCGGCAGACCGTGGTGAAGGCGCAGCACGCGGCTTGAGGGATCGAATTCTGCCGATTACGTCATTTTATGATATAATTATCGTTTATCCACGCTGGCGGACGAACAATGAAAGAACGGGCTCGCGGGCTGCGCAAAGCCGACTTTGAGCAACTGTCGGAGTTCCGCTATCAGATGCGGCGCTTCGAGCGCTTCTCGGAGCAGGCCGCGCAGAGCGAAGGCATCACGCCGCTGCAATATCTGCTGCTCCTGCATATCAAGGGATATCCGGAGCGCGACTGGGCGACCATCGGCGAACTGGCGGAGCGGCTGCAGGCCCAGCATCACGGCGTGGTCGCGCTCGTATCGCGCTGCGAGGCGCTCAATCTCGTGCGCCGCCAGACTAGCGAAACGGACCGCCGTCAGGTTGAAGTGCACATTGAAAAAGCCGGCGAGCGTGTGCTCGCAAGACTGGCGGAGCTGCATCGCGCCGAGTTGAAATCGCTGAAAGGCGCATTCCAGGTTCCTCAGATCGACCTCGACTAACTATGACCATGGACTCCCACAAGCGGGATTTTTCCGCGAACGCACGGCTGCCGGGCATTTTCGCGCTGGCGGCATGCATCGGCGCGGTGAGTACGCTGGCAGCGTTCGTGCTGCTGAATCTGATTCATCTGTTCACGAACCTGTTCTTCTTCGGCACGCTGTCGTTCGTCGAACATTCGCCGGCGCATAACAACGTGGGCTTGTGGGTGATTGGCGTGCCCGTGGTGGGCGGGCTTATCGTCGGATTGATGGCCCGCTTCGGTTCGGAAAAAATTCGCGGCCATGGCATTCCCGAGGCGATCGAAGCGATCCTGTTCGGCAAGAGCAAAATGTCGTCGAAAGTGGCTGTCCTCAAGCCGCTGTCGTCCGGCATCGTGATCGGCAGCGGCGGACCGTTCGGCGCGGAAGGCCCGATCATCATGACCGGGGGCGCACTCGGCTCCCTGATCGCGCAATGCGTGAAGGTCACGTCGGCGGAACGCAAGACGCTACTGGTCGCGGGCGCCGCGGCAGGCATGACGGCCGTATTCGGCACACCGCTCGCGGCGGTACTGCTCGCGGTGGAATTGCTGCTGTTCGAATGGCGGCCCCGCAGCTTCCTGCCGGTGGCGGTGGCCTGCGCCGTGGCCGGTTTTGCGCGCGCGGCATTTTTCGGCGCTGGTCCGCTGTTTCCGCTCGAAACCGCCGCACCCGATGGCTGGTCGCTGTTTTCCTGCCTGATTGCAGGGCTTTTATCCGGTGCGCTCGCGTCAGGACTGTCCGCCTCGCTCTACAAGACCGAAGATCTGTTCGGCAAATTGCCCGTCCACTGGATGTGGTGGCCCGCTCTCGGCGGCATCGTAGTAGGCATCGGCGGATGGCTCGAGCCGCGCGCCCTCGGCGTGGGCTATGACGTGATCGGCGATCTGCTGCATCAGCACATCGCGCTGCAGATTGCTATCGCGCTGCTCGCGGTGAAGGCCGTCATGTGGGTCGTCGCGCTCGGGTCCGGCACGTCAGGCGGCGTGCTCGCGCCGCTGCTCATGCTCGGCGCGGGACTCGGGACCGTCCTGTCGCACTGGCTGCCGGGCAATCAACCTGCGTTGTGGCCGCTGGTGTGCATGGCCGCGACCCTCGGTGCCACGCTTGGCGCGCCGCTTACCGCAATCGTGTTCGCATTCGGTCTCACGCACGACGCCAACGCCCTGCTGCCGCTCCTCACCGCGACGCTGGTTGCGCACGGCTTTGCCACGGTGACCATGCGCCGCTCGATCATGACGGAGAAAATCGCCCGACGCGGCTATCACATCTATCGCGAATACGGCGTAGATCCGCTGGAACGCCATCATGTGGATGAGGTGATGACCGCCTCGGTCGATTCGATCGACGCGGACATGACGGTCGGCGCGGTGCTGGACAATTTCTTTGGCACGAAGCAAACCCGGCGTGCATATCCTGTCGTGCGTGACGGCGCGGTGGTCGGCGTGGCCGATCGTGCGTTGCTCGAACAGTTCCGCGATGCAGACCCCGAACTGCGGATTGCCATGAGCGTCGCGAACGTGTTCGGTCAGCGCTCGCTTGCATTTGCTTTGCCATCCGAAACATGTCGCCTGGTTGCGACAAGACTCGCGGTACACGGCCTTGAGCGGCTGCCTGTAGTCGCAGACGCGAAGTCCCTGCGCCTCATTGGCATCGTCTCGCGCAGTGACCTCGTCAAGCCGTCGCTCAGCCATTTCGAAGAAGAACACAAGAGAGAGCGGTTCCGCCGTCTCGCACCGGCGCGCAGCAAACGCCGCTTCGCTCCGGTCGGAAAGGCAGGCTAGGCCCGGCCCGCCGCTATCCGATCCGCTTCAGGGCGAAGCGGATTCGGCCGGATAGACCAACCGCCCGTCCGGCTGCGCCTGTGCTGCCGGCGTGACGGTTGCGGGGTCAACGTGATGCGGGCCCATGATGTGACATACCGTTTCGCCGCGCATCAACAGGTAGTCGGTAATGATGCGCCGGTGACAACGCCACCACACGGCTTCCGAGCACATGATCGCGCAGCGACAGCGGTGGCCCAGCTCACGCAGCTCCGCAAGCCCCTTTTGAAAGGCCGCCGTCATGGCGTAATCGGCATAATTGCGAAACGCCGGATGCGTCCAGTAGCCGTTCACCGACGGCCCTTCGTCTTTGCGGCGGCTACGCCGCCCGCCCAGCTCCGCGAGGTGCACATAGTCGATATGCGCGGGGGCCAGCGAATGCGGCAACGTATCGCGATTAAATTGAGGATTGGTCCGCGAGCGAGGAATGCTGCGCACGTCGACCAATAATTCGACCTCCGAATCTTTCAGCAGATCGATCAATTCGGGAAGCGTACGCGTGGAATGCCCGATCGTGAAAAATGGCCGCGCCATGGTGACCTCGTCGACTGCGGGATATGCATCGGATTGTATCGCCAGCGAGGCATGACCGACCACCCGACTCGACCGCCCGACTCGCTCGACCTTCCGTACGCATTCTCCATGCCTGCAAGCCCTGCCATTCGCGGCTCTTCACCTCACGTGAGACCTCAGTTGCTCGCCGAAACCGCCGTCACGGTCTGGGGCACGTCCCAGCCGCCGCCAAGCGCGCGGTAAAGCGCGACCGCAGCGAGCGCGTGCTCACGCCGTGCCTGATTCAACGATTCAGCGTCGCGCAAATACGCCTCCTGCGCGGCGAGCACGTCGAGGAAACTGGACGCGCCTCCTATATACAGCTCGGTCGACAGACGCAGCGCATGGTTCGACGCATCCAGCGCGCCTCCGAGCCTTTGTACCTGCGCGGCGCCGCTTACCAGTTCACTGCGGTTGTCCTCGATTTCCTTTAGCGCCTGCAGCATGGTCTGGCGCAAGCCGAGCTGCGATTCACGCATTCTGCTCTCGCTCGCGTCGATATTCGCGCTGATGCGGCCTGCGTTGAAGATCGGGCTCGTCGCGCTCAATGCCGCACTAAACAGATTGTCGGTCAGCGTAGGCAGTCCAAGATACGACGACGCCAACAAGCCATCGGCGAGATTGAGCTTGAACTTCGGATAGCGCTCCGCCTTCGAGACGCCCACTTCGGCCGCGCGCTGCTCGACCGTTGCATAGGCCGTGCGCACGTCGGGGCGCTGCAACAGCGCTTCGGAAGGCAGCGTTTGCGGCACGCGCTGCGCCGGCGCCGGAATGTCGCGAGCGACGGCGAGTAGCAGGCTATCCACACTTTCCGGCGTGCGTCCCGAGTAGACCGCGATCAGACTGAGCTGATGCTGCACGACGGTCTGCACGCGTGGAATCTGTGCCTGCAAGTCGTCCAACTGGTTTTGCGCGCGCGCCACATCGAGCTGCGACGACAGGCCGTAGTGCAAACGTTGTTGCGTGAGTTTGAGCGCGCGCTCGCGAATCTGTTCGTTATCCAGAAGAATTTGCAATTGCGCCTGTGCCCAGCGCAGGTCGATATAGGCGGCTGCTGTATTCGCAGCAAGCGCGAGCCGCACCTCGTTCAGTGCGGACTGCTTGCCCGACACCTGGGCCTGCGCCGCCAGAACGGCGAGACGCTCGCCGCCGAAAACGTCCGGAGTCCAACTGGCTGTCAAACCGACACCGGCCTGACGCACGTAGCCCAGTGGCGGCGGCGTGTTCTGCCGGGAGTAGGCTGCGTTGGCGCCGGCATTCAGCTCAGGCAGCAATGCCGCGCGATTCTGCGTGGCGAGATCCTGCGCCTGCCTGACACGCTCCACGGCGGCCTGCACGTCCAGATTGCCGGTCAGCACGGATTCGACGAGCCGATGCATCACCGGATCACCGAACTGGTCCCACCATACGTTGGCATTCACGCTGTCTTGCGGTGCATCCACGTTCCAGGCGTCGGGTGCAAGCGCGCCGACCGTTTGCGGCAGGTCCGCGTGCGTGGCAGGCTGCACCGCACACGCGGCGAGCGTCAGCAATGCAGCGCTCGCGACGAGCCTGATAGCAGTCGTTTTCATATTGGAATCCTCAATGGGCGTCGGGCGGCGGCGCCGTATTGCCGAACGGGCGCGAGAAGAACACACTCAACAGGCCCACGACAAAGCACAGCGACACAGCAAGAAAAGTGTCGGAAAAAGTCAGCACGAGCGCTTCGCGCATCAGTACCGCATGCAATGCGCCGAGTCCGGCGTGGGCTGCATCTAGTGCGTTTCCGCCGACTGCCGCGAAGTGCGCAGCCTGCTGTTGCAGGATTGCTTCGACTGCGGGTCGGCCTGCTGTCAGATGTTCGTCGAGCCGCTCGTAGTGCAGATTGAGCCGGTCGTTGAGCATTGTGCTGCTCACCGCAATGCCGATCGCTCCGCCCAGGTTGCGCATCAGGTTGAAGAGGCCGCTCGCCGAGCGAAGCCGCGACGGCGGCAACGAGCCGAGCGCCATCGTCACAATCGGCGGAATGCAGAACTGCTGGCCGATGCCGCGAAGCGCCTGCGGAATCAGCAACTCATGCCAGCCCCATTCATGAGTGAGCGGCACATACAGGTAACAGCCAATGCCAAAGAGGATAAGGCCGAACACCAGGAGGAGACGCATATCGACAAAGCGCGCGAGCGTGGAATACGCAACCAGTGCGAGCAACTGGAAACAGCCGACCGACAGCAACGCGAGGCCGATCTGCAGCGAGTCAAAACCGCGCACGCGCGACAGAAACACCGGCGTTAGAAATACCGTGCAGAAGATGCCGATGCCGGTAATAAACGAGAGCAGACTGCCAATGCCGAAGTTACGAATGGCGAGCGCGCGCAAATCGACAATCGGCTCTTTCGCCGTGAACGCATGCACGACGAAGAGAAAGCCGCAAATCGCCGAGATCCATGTACACAAGATAATTACGTCGTCGCCGAACCAGTTCTTTCGCGGTCCTTCTTCCAGCACGTATTCGAGGCACCCAAGAAATCCCGACATCAACAGGATACCTATGTAATCGCCCTTCTTCAGCAACGACAGATCGGCCTTGTCGATATGCACGTATTTCGGCACCATCAGCGCGACGACGAGGCCCGGAGCGAGGTTGAGATAGAAGAGCCAGTGCCACGACCATTGCGATGTGATCCAGCCGCCGATTACAGGACCCACCGTCGGCGCGAGCGAGGCAAGCGCGCCGATGGTGGTCGACGCAATCAGGCGCTGCTTGCCGGGAAACAGCACGAATGCGGTGGTAAAAACCGTCGGAATCATCGCGGCGCCGAGCGCGCCTTGCAAGCCGCGAAACAGAATCATCGAATTGATGTCCCATGCAAGGCCGCACAACATGCTGGTCACGGTGAAGCCGAGGGCCGAGAAGGCGAACAGCCAGCGCGTGGAGAACACGCGAGTGAGCCAACCGGACATCGGAATCACGAGAATTTCGGCGATCAGATACGAGGTTTGCACCCACGAGAGCTCGTCCTGGCTCGCGGACAGGCCGCCGCCAATGTCCTTGAGCGACGACGCGACAATCTGGATATCGAGGGTGGCCATGAAGAAGCCGAGGCACATCAGCGCAAAGGCGAACACCTTGGTGCGTGTCGGCTGATCGGCTGGATTGACGGGAACCTGAGTCATGATGGCTTACCCGCGAGCCGGTGTGGCCGACGCGTTGACGTGGACCTTCACCGTCGCCGAGAGGCCGGGGCGCAGCACGCCTTGCATCTCCTTCGGCACGTTCAGGCGCACGCGCACCGGCACCCGCTGCACGATTTTCGTGAAGTTGCCGGTCGCGTTCTCGGCGGGCAGCACGCTGAACGTCGCGCCGGTTGCGGGCGCAACACTCTGGACCACGCCGTGCATGTGCTGGCTCGATGCGTCGAGCTCCACGTCCACCGCGTCGCCGACGCGCATCTTCTTCAACTGGTCTTCCTTGAAGTTCGCGTCGATCCACAAGCCGCTCGCGGGGACCACCGTCAGCAGAGAAACGCCCGTGTTCGCGAGCAGGCCGACGCGCGCGGTGCGGTTGCCGATATAGCCGTCGATCGGCGACCGAATCGTGGTGTACTCCACGTTGAGCGCCGCGACGCGCTGTGCCGCCTGCGCAGTGGCAATGCGCGCCTCAGCATCGCCGATCTGCGCGTCGAGCACCGCAATCTGACGCTGCGCGGCGATCAACGCGGCGCTGCTGCGATCGACTGCGGCGTGTGCCTTGCTCAAATCGGCATTGGCGCGCTCCACGACCTGGTTGGACACCGCGTCGTCCTTCACGAGTTCGCGATAGCGCAGCTGATCCGCCGCACTGCGCGTCAATTCCGCGCCCGACGCGCGAACTTCCGCGGCCTGTTCGTTGATGGTGGCCAACTGCAGCGACTTCTTCGCCTGCAGTTCGGTCACGGCGGCTTGCGCGCTGCTGACTTCCGCAGCGGCCTGCGCTAGACGCGCGTCATAGTCGCGGGCGTCGAGCCTGACCAGCACCTGGCCCGCGTGCACGAACTGGTTGTCCTGCACGAGCACATCGGCGACAAAGCCATTCACCTTCGGCGCCATGACCGTGACGTCGCCGCCCACGTAGGCGTCGTCGGTAGATTCGACGAAGCGGCCGACGAAAAACCAGTACGACGCGGCGAGCGCGAGCACGGCGAGTACCGTGATGATCGCGAGCAGCATCCACGGAATGCGCGCCGCGGGCTTGCCCGCCTGCGCGGCGCCCGCGGGCGCAACAGTCGAGGGTGTAGAGGACATAATGACTAGTGTGCGTATGCACTGGTTGAGTTAAAAAAATAGCGCGTGCTCATCGCGCCCTTGAATTGCCCCAATTGCGGCGAGCCCGAGCGCATTGCGCGGCATTACAGGCGACCTGTCATGGCAAACAGTTCGCCGCGCAACGCCCGCGCGCGCGGCCCGCCGAAGCTGTGCTCGAATTCCGCTTGCGCCGCATGCCAATGCTTCCACCCTGCTTCCAGCCGCGCTTTGCCTTCACTTGTCAGGCTGAAGGACAACGCCCTCGCATCCGCCGGAGGTGCTTCGCTCAACACCAGTCCGTTGCGGCGCAACGGCTGAACGATGCGAACGAGCGTGGTGCGCTGCATGCGCATGGTCTCGGCCAACTGCTTCATGGTCATCGGGCCGGTGCGCTGCAGCCTGCTCAGCAGCGAGAACTGCGTGATCGTCAGGCCCACACTCGCAAGGTGGCGGTCGTAGATTTGCGAGACATGGCGCGCGGCCTGGCGGATCGCAAAGCAGTCGTCGTCGAACGATTCTTCCATTGCTACGTTTCCTCAGTTAGTGCATATGCACACATTGACCCGAAAAAACTCGCCGGAACGAGCCTGTCCGGCGGGCTCCTTTATCGAGGCTAGTCTGTAATGCTGAACAACTCGGCCCGCAGTGCCTTGGCGCGGCCATGACCGAATTTCTTCTCGAACTCGTCTTGCGCGGCGCGCCATGCGATGACCGCCTCGTCAAAAGTCTTTTCGCCCTCTTCCGTCAGGCTGAACAGATAGGTCCGGCTGTCATGTTCCGCCGGTTCGGAGACCACGAGGCCGTCTCTTTGCAACGGTTTCATTGCCCGCACGAGCGTGGTGCGCTCCATCACCATGGCATCCGCCAGATCGAGGATCGGCACGCCGGGCGTGCGGGCCAGCTTGGCGAGAATGGTGAACTGCGCCGCCGTTAGCCCGACCGCGCCGAGATGGCGCTCATAAAGCTGCGTGATGTGCCGCGCCGCCTGGCGCAGCGCAAAGCAGTTGCATTCGTCGTAGGAGAGTGGGCGGTTCATGCTACGCAGTCTATGTGTGCATATGCACTAAGTCAAGGACTTTTGTTGCCGACAGCGCCGGAGCTAGAGCGCCAGCACGGTGACGCCCACTTCCACGCGGTGCGCGCCGCCGCCGAGAATCATACCGCGCAGCAGCGACACGTCGCTGTAATCGCGGCCGATGGCAAGCGTGACGTGGTCCGTGTCGGCGAGTACGTCGTTGGTCGGATCCAGATCGATCCAGCCGCTGCCCGGACAATGCACCGACACCCATGCGTGCGACGCATCCGCACCGATCAGCCGCGGCTGGCCCGGCGGCGGATCGTTACGCAGGTAACCGCTCACATAGCGCGCCGGCAAACCCAGCGAGCGCAAGCAGCCGATCATGACCTGCGCGAAGTCCTGGCAGACGCCGCTCTTCAAGTCGAACGCGCGTTCGGCGGGCGTATCGAACATGGTCGCGGACGGCTTGTAAGCAAAATCCGCGTGAATGCGGTGCATCAGGTCGATCGCACCCGCGGCAATCGGCATGCCCACAGGGAAGCTCGGCAGCGCATATGCGCGCAACGACGGTCCGGGTACGATATTCGGCGACGCAAAGCAGAACTCCACCTCAGGACGGAACTGCCCGCCAACGCGAAATTCGAGCGCCTCGGCCACCTCTTCCCAGGCAGGTGTGGTGTGGGGGTCCAGGTTCGTCCAGCGCGGCGTCAGCGCCACGGTGGTTTCACTGACCAGTTGCAGACGCTCGTGCGGCGCGTCGAGCGCAAAATACAGGACGTCGTTGCCGAATGCGTCGATACGGCTATTCACATACGACGGCTGGGGCTCGATGCGTTCGCCGTGCGAGACGACGCGCTGCCATGCGCAGACGATAGGCCGGATAGTGGCCAGATGCTGCGCAGTCTCCACATACGTCGAGTAATGATACGTAGTCCGATGCGAAACCGACAGCACGATGGGCGCGCTTTTCATGACCACACCTGCGATGCAACCGTACTGGCGTGGCTGAAATAACGCGCGCTGATTTCATGCGCGGCCGCGCCGGCGAAACTGCCGATCTGATCGCAGACACTGATCAAAGCCGCGTAAGCGCCATTCGAATCGGCTTCGCACAGCGACGCGAGCGCCGGCAGCGAGGCCGTGGGCGGCATCAACTCCGCGAACGGCCGATGCCGCGCACTGCCCGCGGCGACCGCGATCTCGTCGAGCTTCTTGCGCAAGCGGTCATACACGCCGTAAATGCCGCGCGGGTTGGTCGGCTCTATGACAAGCAGATCGAGCAGCGCCGGCACTTCGAAACGTCCCGGATAAAGCGCGCGATACGTGAGGGTGCTGTCGAACAATTGCAGCAGCAGATCGAAACCGGCGGGCGTCGCAAGCTGGCCTTTCTCGGCCACGATGCGCACGAACGCGCTCATCGCCGACACGCGTTCAATGTGCCGCCCGGCGAAAAGCAGCCGCCAGGCTTCGTCGCGTGTCATGCGGTCGCCTTGCGCACCGCTGATCGCGGACAACTGCACCGACAAGCGTTCGAGCGCGTTCATCAGCGTGACGCGGTCATAACGGCGCGTGTCATTCGCGCCGCCATTCGGCTGAGCCTGTTGCGGAGCACCGTTGGAACCCGCAACCGGCATCAACGTCTGCAAGGCGTCGCGGAAATCGTTACGCGAGGCGAGAATCGTGCGCCAATGATCGTTCGACAGACGGCCGCGCACCTCGCCGTTCGAACGCGCCTGGCAACTCAGGTTCTGACCGATGCTCGCCGCGCCCGTGCTCTCGCTCAGATTGGCGACGAGCGCCCGCTCGAAAGCTTGCGGCGTATGCGGCGCGGACATATCGCCCGGCTGCACGAGCCCGCAATGCAACGCGAGCTCGACGAGCGTCGCAAACATGGCTTCCGCATCGTTACCTTCAAGAGAGCCGAGAATGAAGCGCAACAGCCGCACATTGTTCTCCGCCCGTTCGCCGTAACGGCCGGCCCAGAAGAGATTTTCCGCGGCGCGGCTCGACACGGTGCGATGCTTGCGCGCGAGGTCGGCGGGCTGCATCGGCGATGGGAGCAGCGTGAAAGTCGAGGTGGGCTGGCTCGACAGCACCCATGTGTCGACACTGCTGCCGCCGTATTGCATGGAGACGGTCGAGCGCCGTTCGCCGGCCATCCGCGTAAAGCCGCCCGGCATGACGTGCCAGCCGCCGTTGACATCCGCGATTGCGTACGCGCGCAAGACCGACGGACGCGCGCCGAGGGTGCCGTCCTCGTAACGCGGCGTGCATGAAAAACGCTGCGCCTGCTGGATCGTGTAACTCCCGGGCGCCGCCTCGATCCGCTCGCGCCACGCGCCGAGCCGCTGCTTGCCCTGCTCCACGCCGAGCGGCGCATCGCGCGCGGCGAGTGGCCACGTCGGCACGATCAGCGCTTCGTCGAGATGCGCGAACGCATGCTCGCGCGCGGCCTTTTCGCCGCACCACCATGTCGCGACGCTCGGCAGAACAAGGTCTTCGTCGAGCAGCACTTCGGCAATGCCCGGCAAGAATCCGTGCAGCGCCGGCGATTCCACAAAACCTGCGCCAGGCACATTCGAAACGACCACATTGCCCGCGCGCATGACCTGCAACAGGCCGGGCACGCCGATGGTCGAATCGGCGCGCAATTCGACAGGATCGCAGAACGCGTCGTCCAGACGGCGCAGCACGACATGCACGCGCTCGAGACCGGCGAGCGTCTTCAGATAAAGCATGTCGTCGCGCACCGTGAGGTCCTTGCCCTCGACGAGCGTCACGCCCAGGTAACGCGCGAGAAACACGTGCTCGAAGTAAGTCTCGCTGAACGGCCCGGGCGTGAGCAATGCGATGTGCGGCGACCTGTCCGCACGCGACGGGTCGTCGCTCATCGTGGCTTGCGCCGCCTGCACGAGCGTCGAAATCAGCTGCGAGTAGCTGGGCGCAAGACGGCTCACATGCATTGCGCGGAACGGATCGGCGAAGAGCGACGACACAATCAGCCGGTTTTCAAGCGCATAGCCGAGGCCCGAAGGCGCCTCCGTGCGATGCGCCATCACCGTCCAGTCGCCGTTGGGCGCGCGCGCGAGGTCCACCGCGACCACTTGCAGGAACTGCCCGCCAGGCGGCGCGTAGCCCTTCACCGAGCGCAGGTAGCCAGGGTGGCCGAACACCAGCGCGGGCGGCAACTGGCCGCGCTGAAGCAGCGTTTGCGGCCCGTAAATATCCGCGACGACCGCATTCAGCAGATGCGCGCGCTGCGTCACGCCGCGCTCGATCTGCGCCCACTCCGCCTCGCTGATCAGAAACGGCAGCAGATCGAGCGCCCACGCGCGCGGCTCGCCGTTGTCCGCGTAGACGTTGTAGCTGATGTCGTTGTCGCGGATCTGCTGCGCGACCGACGCGCGATGACCCTCCAGCCGCGCAATGCCGTCCTCGCCGAGCCGCTCGAAGAACTGCCGCCACGGCTCGCGCAATGCGCCGGACGCATCGCGCAACTCGTCCCAATGTCCCTCGTGCGCGGGCACAAGCCGCAACAGGGACGAAGCGTCCGCATGCGCCGCGGACGCTTCGAAGGGAAAAGTCGATTGAAAAGCCAAGGTCGTATCGTTCTTGTTAAGGGTGAGCGGCGTTACCAGTAGCGCAGGTCCAGCGTGAACGGAAATTCGAGGCTGCGCTGCGGCGCCTGCACCGCGAGCGGCCCCGGCGTATGCCCCGACGCAAAGAAGCGCGCGCGCCGCCGGCTTTCCGCCTCGTAAGCGTTCACCGGGAAGGTCTGATAGTTGCGCCCGCCCGGATGTGCGACATGATACTGGCATCCGCCGATAGAGCGGCCATTCCATGTATCCACGAGGTCGAACGTGAGCGGCGCATCCACGCCGATGGTCGGATGCAGCGCCGAGGCTTGCGACCACGCGCGAAAGCGCACGCCAGCCACATATTCGCTGACGCGGCCGGTCGGCTGCAACGGCACGGGCACGCCGTTGACCGTCAACACGTGGCGGTTTTCGTTCAGGCCGAGCGCGCGCACTTCGAGGCGCTCCACCGACGAATCCACATAACGCACGGTGCCGCCCGCCGAGCCTTCCTCGCCCATCACGTGCCAGGGTTCGAGCGCATTGCGCAGCGTCAGCGACACGCCGCTCACGGTCGTCTCGCCCACCAGCGGGAAACGGAACTCGAAGTGCGGCGCGAACCAGCGGCTGTCGAATGCGAAGCCCTCGCGGTTCAGTTCGCCGAGCACGTCGTCGAAATCCATCTTGACGAAGGTGCCGAGCAGGAAACGGTCGTGCAGTTCCGTGCCCCAGCGCGTGAGCCGCTGCGTGTACGGTGTGCGCCAGAAACGCGCGACGAGCGCGCGCAGCAGCAGTTGCTGCACGAGGCTCATGCGCGCGTGCGGCGGCATTTCGAAACCGCGCAGTTCGAGCAGGCCGAGGCGCCCGGTCGGGCCGTCGGGCGAATACAGCTTGTCGATACAGAATTCGGCGCGGTGCGTATTGCCGGTCACGTCGATGAGAATATTGCGCAGCGACCGGTCGATCATCCACGCAGGCAGGCTCGCGCTGTCGCGGCCGCCCAGCAGATCGATCTGCCGCTGCAGCTCGCGCAATGCTATTTCCAGTTCGTAGACCTGATCGTTGCGGGCTTCGTCGATGCGCGGCGCCTGGCTCGTCGGTCCGATAAAGAGTCCTGAAAACAGGTACGACAGCGAAGGATGGTTGTGCCAGTACGCAATCAGACTCGCGAGCAGGTCGGGACGGCGCAGGAACGGGCTGTCGGCGGGCGTCGCGCCGCCGAGCACGAGATGATTGCCGCCGCCCGTGCCGGTATGGCGCCCGTCGGTCATGAACTTCTCGCTGCTCAGATAGCTGTGCGCCGCCGAGTCGTACAGATACTCCGTGTGATCGACGAGCTCGTCCCAGTTCGCCGCCGGATGAATGTTCACTTCGATCACGCCGGGGTCGGGCGTGACCTGCAGCATCTTCAGGCGCGCGTCGCGCGGCGGCGGATAGCCCTCCAGCACGACCTGCATGCGCAAGTCGGCGGCGGTGGCTTCAACGGCGGCCAGCAGATCCAGGTAATCGTCGAGTTGCGTGAGCGGCGGCATGAACACGTGCAGGAGCGCGCGGCCGCTGCCGAACGCATCCGCTTCCGCCTTCGGGCCGGCCGCCCGCTTCGGATCGCGCGCCTCGACGCAAATTGCGGTGCGCAAGGTGTCCTTCGACGACGTGCCGCGCGCGGGCGCGGCTTCGGCCTGCGCTTCCCCCCGCTGCGGCGCATACGCGAGCACGGCGCTGCCCGGCATGCCGCTCAGCAAATCCCCCGCCGACGACGACAACGCCGCGGCGCGCCGCGCATCGGCGGCGCTCAGGGCAGACCGCTCGCCGTCGTACTGCATGCGCAGTTGCGCGGCGGGGCGCAACGGCACCGGCGGTGCAAACGGATCGTGTGCGTGCTGATACGGATAGTCGGTCTTCGACACCCACGGCAGCGAATCGAGCGGCAGCCGGTAACCCATCGGCGAATCGCCGGGAATCAGGTACATGCGTTCGTCGCGGAAGAACCAGCGGCCCGTCACCCATTTCGGCGACGCGTGGGCCAACTCGCGCTCGCGCGCGAGCGGCAGCACGTAGCCGGTGACGCCGCCGAGGCCGGCGTCGAACACGCGCCGCAACCGGACGCGCTCGAGTTCGTCGTCAAGACGCGCGTCGAACGGATCGACGTTGACCGGCAGGCGCCGCTCGCGCCACAGGTAGTACCAGACGTCTTCGAATCCGGGCTGAATGCAGTCCTCGTCGAGCGCGAGCTTCGTGGCGAGATGCCGGATGAAGCGCTGCGCGTCGGCAGCCGTGTAAGTGCCGGGTTCGCGCTCGTCGGCGAATAGCTCCGGGTTCTGCCAGCACGGCTCCCCGTCGGCGCGCCAGTAGAGCGACATCGCCCAGCGCGGCAGCTGCTCGCCCGGATACCACTTGCCCTGGCCGATGTGCAGGAAGCCGTTGGCGCCGTAACGCGCACGCAGCTTGTCCATCAGCGCAACGGCATAGCCGCGTTTGGTCGGGCCGAGCGCGTCCGTGTTCCATTCCGCCGCGTCGCGGTCGCGCACCGACACGAAGGTCGGCTCGCCGCCCATCGTCAGGCGCACGTCCATGTCGGCGAGCTGCCGGTCGACCTCGGCGCCCATCGCGAGCACGTCGTTCCATTGTTCGTCGCTGTAGGGCTTCGTGACGCGCGGCGTCTCCAGCACGCGCGTGATCGACATGGTGTGGCTGAACTCGACCTCGGACTCGTCCACCGCGCCGGAAATCGGCGCCGCGCTGCCCGGTTCCGGCGTGCAGGCGACGGGTATGTGGCCTTCCCCCGCCAGCAGTCCGGAGGTCGGGTCGAGGCCGATCCAGCCCGCGCCCGGCAGATAGACCTCGCACCAGGCGTGCAGATCGGTGAAATCGACCTCGGTGCCGCTCGGGCCGTCGATCGATTTGATGTCGGGCGCGAGTTGCAGCAGATAACCCGACACGAAGCGCGCCGCGAGGCCGAGCTGGCGCAAGGTCTCGACGAGCAGCCAGCCGGAATCGCGGCACGAACCGGCGCCGCTCGTGAGCGTCTGCTCGGGCGTCTGCACGCCGGGCTCCATGCGGATCAGATAGCGGATCTCGCGCTGCAGCCGCTGATTCAATGCGACGAGAAAATCGGCGGTACCGGTCGGCTTGCGGTCGATGCTGTGGACGAACTCCGCGAAGCGCGGCGTCATGGGCCGCTTCACGCGATACGGCGCGAGTTCGAGCGCCACGTCCGGCGCGTAGTCGAACGGAAACTGTTCGACGGACGGCTCGAGAAAGAAGTCGAACGGATTGTAGACAGCCATTTCGGCGACCAGATCGACGGTCACCTTGAACTCACGCGTCCTGTCCGGAAACACGAGGCGCGCCTGATAGTTGGCGAACGCATCCTGCTGCCAGTTGATGAAGTGTTCGGCCGGCTCGACCCGCATCGAGTAGGAAACAATTGGAGTCCGGCAATGCGGCGCGGGCTTGAGCCGCACCACTTGGGGCGACAGCGCAACCAGCCTGTCGTAACGGTAATGTGTGACGTGATTCAACGCTACGCGAATGGACACACTGGACTCCTGTCTGGATTGGCAGCCCGCCGAAAAAGCAAGCTTTATGCCGTTCGTCTGAACACCTCGTCGGAACACCTATGCCGCCGCGGTCGGACAACCGCGCGCCCATCAGCGAGGGGCATGCACCAAAGCGAGGCACCGCCGATGCACGATCATGCCCATACTGTGCGTTAAACCGGTGACGTCTGGCAAATGCGGCATGATCATTGCGCAACCTCCATGCTCTTCACTGCCGCCCGCCGCCAGGGCTTCGTCCATGAAAACGTTCCACTGCAACCACTGCTCGCACCTCGTCTTCTTCGAGAACGTTCGCTGCGAACGCTGCGAGGCGCTGCTCGGGTATGTGCCCGAACTGCGTGAGATCAGCGCTTTCGAAGAGGCAGGCGACGCTCGCTGGCGCAGCCTCCATCCTCAAGCCGGCGGCGCGCTCTATAAGCAATGCCACAACTACGCGGTCGAAAACGTCTGCAACTGGATGATTCCTGCCGACTCGCCGGATACGCTGTGCCGCGCCTGCCAGTTGACCCGTACCATTCCGAATCTCGGCGCGCCCGACAACCGGCTGTACTGGTATCGACTGGAAGTGGCGAAACGGCGCTTGCTCTACACGCTGGGCGAGTTCGGGCTCGACGTAAAATCGCGCCTGGAAGACCCCGAACAAGGTCTCGCATTCGAATTTCTCGAGGACGGCGGCGACGGCTCGCGCGTGATGACCGGCCACGACAACGGGCTCATTACGCTGAATATCGCCGAAGCCGACGACGCGCATCGCGAGAAAGTCCGCACCGCGATGGGCGAGCCGTACCGCACGCTGCTCGGCCACTTCCGCCACGAAACCGGCCACTACTATTTCAGCCGGCTCGTGGAAAACAACCCGCGTTGGCTCGAACCGTTCCGCGCGCTTTTCGGCGACGAGCGCGCCGACTATGGCGAAGCGCTTGACGCCTACTATCGCGACGGCGCGCCGGCCGACTGGCAGGCGTCGTACATCAGCGCGTACGCGACGATGCACCCGTGGGAAGATTGGGCCGAAACGTGGGCGCACTATATGCTGATCGTCGATGTGCTCGATACCTCGACGTCCTACGGCGTCGCGCTGCTGCCCGACGACCCCGGCGTGCCCACGCTGACCGACCGCACGCCCGTAGAAGACGCGAGCTTCGATAATCTGATGAAGCGCTGGTTTCCGCTCACGTATGCATTGAACAGTCTGAATCGCAGCCTCGGCATGCCGGACGGCTATCCGTTCACGTTGGCCGCGCCGGTGATCGACAAGCTGCGCTTCGTGCATCGCGTGATTGCGGAGGCGGGAGATCAATCGTCGGCGCCGGGACCGCAGCACGAGAAGCGCGCCGCGAACCCGGCCTGAGCGTCAATACGCGACGTAAGGACCGCTGCCGCCCGGCGTCGGCTGCTGTTCGATGGCGGCATAGACGTTGCGCCCGTAGAAGAACGGCAAGCCCCAATCGAAAATGGACGACGTCACGAAAGCCGGACCCGCCAACAGCGGCAACGCGGAATCGCCCCCATACGTCTGCGCGACGGCATTCGCATTCGCCACGCTGAAATTGACCGCACTGGTCGAGCCGTTCACGCCCTGGATCATGGCGCTCAGTTGCTCGGTCGACGCCGGACAGTAATAGGCGTTGTTCGGGCTCGCGCAAACCGGCAGTGCGCTGCTGCGAAAGAAGAGCCCGGTCGAGCCGCTGTCCAGAATACTGCGCGAATAGGTCGTGCCGTCGTGCACGGTCGTGAACGTGCCGCTCGACGGACTCACGCCGATCACCTGCGCGCTGCCGAGCGTGTTGTTGCTCTGCGTGCCGATACCGAACACGAGCTGCCCGGTCACCGACTGCGCGCCGCCCGCCACCGCCGGCAGGCTCAGCAGCGAACCGTTGTTGTCGGCGGCGAAGTAGGGAATCGGATTGGCGACCTGCAGGGCTTCGGCCAACGCGATCGACGTGCAGGCCGTGCCGCTGCAACCGTAGTACGTGCCCGGCAAGGCCTGGGCCACGCAGTTCGCGCCGCAGTCATGCTTGAACACGCCGATGCCGAGAATGCCGTTGGCCTGCAACATCGCCGGCGTATTGCGGGCCACGCCGACGCTCGCGCAATCCGACGGCACTGAAGCGTAGTTCGGATCGATCACCTGGATGGGCAACGACGCGGCCTTCTCGCCGGCAATCTGGAGGTCGGCCAGCTTTACTGCACCCCACGTAAAGCCGTTGAAGAACTGCATGCATTCGGCGACGAGGTTGCCGGATGCGTCCTTCTGCTGGGGAAGCGCCATCGACGCGGGCAGTTGCGACGCGAACACGCGCACGCCCCACGAGCCGGTATCGACGAGCACATGGTCGATGGTCTGGCATTGCGCGGTGCCCGGCGCGCAAAGGGTGAGGCTGACGAACGGCATGTTCGGCACATTGCTGACGCCCGCGTCCACTGTCACGCGCACGGCATTGGCGGCGAGCGCTTGCGGCGTGGGCGTCGTGTTGGTCACGGTCGGGCCGGCGGTGGAAGGGGTCGACGCGTTCGAGGCCGCCGAACCGCCTGATCCGCCCGAACCGCCGCCCCCGCCGCAGCCGCCCAGGAGCAACGCGAAGAGCGCGGGGAACAGGGCACAAGCAAGGGCAGAAGGAAGGATAGAAGCAAGGGCAGAAACAAGCGCAGAAGTCAGTGTAAAGGTGTGACGCATGGCCGCTTCCTTATTGAATAGCCGCGGGATCGACGCCCGCGGGCAGCGCTTGCGGCAGATACGCGTAACCGGAGAAGGCGCGCAGATGTCCGCCCGAGTACACGACCAGATCGCCGCCCGACACGGCGAGCGGGTTACCGCGGCGCACCGCGCTCGCGGCGACGTAGGCATCGAATGACGCGCCCAGCACGGTCTTCAGATCGGGCAAGGTCGGACCTTCCCACGCAAAGCCGAACACGATTCCGTTGGCGGCCACATACTCGCGCACGAGCGTTCCGGACGGCAGCGTGATCAGATGCACCGAATACGCGTTTTGCGTCGATGCGCTTCGCGCCATGGCATGCATGCGCGCCCCGTCGCTTTCCACGCTTGTGACGTTCTGGCCCAGCGCCGCATGGGCGGCGAGCGGCAGCGCACAGGCCGCGCCGAGCATTGCGCAGGCAATGCCGATAAAAAGCATCGGTTTCAAGTGAATTCCTTCGAGGTGAAACCCTCGCGACAAGCCATGGCCGTCACGAACGCGACGCTAAATGGGCCGGTCCGCGGGTGGCGCAGATGCGTTCACGACGCTTGCGCTGCGTGGGTTTGGGTTCTGCTGCGTGAATGCGTCTACGGAGTGACGGCGCGAAACTTGAGAGGCGGCGTGCTCGCCGGCCACTCGTTTGCGCGATGATTTGCACGCATCGGGGAAAATGCGCCGTGTTGCGGCGTTTGACACTCGCGAGAGACCGCGCTGTAGGCGGCGCGGACCGGCGAACGGGCTGCGGTAGCCGCGTTTAAAGCAAACGGCTGCGCGAAAACAACGGGCGCGCGAAGAGAAAAATTCATGTGGCGCGCATCGTGACCGGCAATGTAAGCGCGCGCTGAACTGGAAGGCCGCTTGAAACGGCGCGGCACATGAAAAAGCCGCGAACCGGTCGACGAATCTCGCCGACCGTTCGCGGCCCTGACTCGCGCACGGCATGCGCCGCACGCAGGCGGTTCATGGCCGAACGCGCTTACTTCTTCTGTTGCTGTTGCTGCTGCAGGAGCGAGCGCAATTCCTGCACGTTTTCCTCGACGCGTTTTGCGATCACCGCATACGACTCCGCTTGCGTCTGATACGCCGCCTGCGCGAGCTGCTGCATATCCGCGAGCGACTTGTGCAGGCTTTGCTGGATCAACTCGGCGGTTTTCGCCGAAGGCGCGGCCCCGCTCGCCGACAGCTGCCCCGTGAGCGACTGCAATTCGGCAAGCGTGGTGCGCAACATCTCGGCCTGCTTCTGCGCGAGCGACTGCATGCCCTGAAATGCCGTCTGATTCGCCTGAACCAGTGCTTCGACGTCCTTGCGCCGCGCTTCCATGATGGCGGGCACGTCGAAGCCGGGCAGCTTGAACTGCTCCAGCATTTTGGTGAAATCGCCAAACGGATTGGCGGTATCAGGTCGGTCCATGCGAATTCCTCCTTTACGGTTGAACGATCGCCCGTGTCTGCGCTGCATGATGCGTGCGACGCGAACAGGGGCGCTTCCGCTGTGCCGCGCGATGGTGGGGTCGGACGGCACATTGCGTCCATCATGCGCCATCCGACGCTATTGCGCCAGCGCATGAGGCGTTCCCTAGCCGGGCGCGATGCGCGGCAGCAGGTCCTGCGCACCTTGCGAAGCAAGGCTTCGTAAGCGCGCGGAAACATGTCCGTAAACCGGCGAGACGCGCTCTCGTCTATCGTTTCCGTGAGCCGGCGCACCTTTGCGCCGGCGCCTGTCGATGGGAGCGACCTCATGAAAAAACAGATAGTCGGCGCGGCGCTGGTTGCCTTACTGACCGTAGCCGCCACGGCCACACACACTGCGTTCGCGGAAGACGTCCTACCGCCGCCCACTCACGCGCACGGCGACGCGCCGCACGCCGACGGTCCGCGCGGACCGCATGACGCCATGCCGCCCTTCGGCGCGATGGGTCCGATGGGTCCGATGGGTCCGATGGGTCCGGTGGGTCCGGTGGGTCCGGTGGGTCCGATCGGCCCCGGCTTCGCCGTCGTCAACGACCTCGAACAATTGCGCCGCCTGTATGCACTGAGCGGACGTCCCGGCGACATTGTCGCGGTCTATCATGAGGTCCTCAACAAGACGCAGGACCCGATGCTGCGTCACTACGTCTACGACTCGCTCGCTCGCGAACAGTTGAGGCCCGCCCACCCCGATCAGGCAATCGCCACCTTGCGCACGAGCCTGTCCGAAGATCTCGCGGCAGTCAACAAAGCGCCGCGTACAACGTTCGATAACGCACAGCAAACGAGGCCTCAGTAAGAAGCATTCGCACTGCAAACACAGCGGCGAACCGGCACCGGCCCGCGTTCGCCGCACAGCGTTGGCTCTACCACATTGCCGTTCACTGACTGCTTTTTCGTCTTCCTCCTGTTGATTACGATAAAGACTGTTTAAACGTCAGTGCGGGTGAAGCATGCGCTATCCAGTCGATGTGGCCGTCGCCGGCGCTCTCCTCGTGTTCGTGATCTGCTGCATCATCACGCTGGCTTTGCACTGATCGCACCCGCATCGCGCGCCGCCCCTGAGCGCAGTCCCCGCTTCCTCAGCCCGCATTCCTGTCGTCCTCAAACGTCCGTTCGGCGCGTGACATCGCTCGAAATAATTGTTCGATGGAGTTGGCGAGGGTCCTCGCCCATACTTCGTTTCGCTGCCGGTGCGTACGAAACAGCACGCATGAGATCACGAACGCTTCACGCGCGACCCTGTCGCCGATGATCACGATCCCCCGGTTGCCGGTCATCGGAAAGACAGGCTTCACCACTACGGCACCGCGTGCCGACGACAGGACGCATCATGCTCAGCTCGATTCACTTCATCCAACGCCACTCCGCCCGTTTCGCCTGCATCGCGATGGTCAGCGCAAGCGCATTGCTGACCGGCTGCGCCGGCGGCAGCATCACCAACACCAGCGCGGCAGCCGCGCAGCCAACCGTGCGCCCGGACAACATCTACGTGTACACGTTCGACGCCCGCGCCGACGAGGTCAAGCTCGACGGCGGCATGCTGCAGAAGATGAAGACGCAGTTCGACGGCTCGTCGTCGGCGCAGAAACAGGCCGACGACGCCGCCCAGGTCCGCGAGCAGGTGGCGAATGAGATCGTCCACCAGTTGCAGTCGATGGGTCTGCGTGCGATCCGCTCGGACATTCCCGCGCCGGCGGACCAGAACGTGCTGATGGTGCAAGGCAGCTTCGATACGATCGACGCCGGCAACCGGCGCCGGCGCGTGCTGATCGGCTTCGGCGCAGGCAAAAGCGAGGTCACGAGTTCGGTGCAGATTTTCTATAAGCCCGCCGGCGGCGCGCCGCGCCTCGTGCAGAGCTTCAACGCGAGCGCCGACAGCGGCAAGACGCCGGGCGTCGTGGAAACGGCCGGCGTGGGCGCGGCAGCGGGACATATCGCGACGTCGGCCGCAGTGGGCGGCGGGTTGCACGCGGTGACGGAAACGAAGCGCGCCGGTGTGTCCGCCGACGCAACGCGCCTCGCCGACGCCGTGGCGAAGCAGATCGCCCAGATCGGCGTGAGCGGCGGCTGGCTGTCGAGCGAGCACATCAAAGGTTGATGAGCGGCGCGCGGCTGCCGCGCAAGGCAGCCCGCACGACTCGATGGTCCAACGATTCAGCTCCTGTCGCGCCAGAGGTTGCGCATCAATGCAAGCAGGACATTCGGCGCCGTGCCCTTCTGGCAATAACCGTCGAAATTATGGCGACCGCGGCCGGTTTCCCGCACATGCTGCTCGTCGAGCGAGGTGAACGCGACAATGCCGAGGCTCGGCGTGGGCAGATAGGTACGCAGCGCGCTCGCCGTTTCGTAGCCGTCGCGGTCCGGCATCATGATGTCGAGCACCACCACGTCGGGCACCCAATCTTTCACGCAATTCAGCGCCTCGTTATAGCCGTTCGCCGCGCGGGCTTCCACGCCTTCATAGGACAGATAGGTCGCGAGCGCTTCGGCCGCGCCTTCGTTGTCGTCGACCACGAGGACACGCGGCACCTCGTGCAATACCCGCACCTGGCGGGCGCTCCACCTTTGACAGGGACTCGTTGTTCGGTGCATGTATGACGATTGGCAAGAGAAAAACTCTCGCAGCACAGCAAGTCATGTACCAGCATGCGCGCTTTACGCGGATCGATCCGCGAAGGCCTTACGCGCCGCCGTGGACTCGCGAATCACGAGCTCGCCCGGCAACACGAGGGAACGCGTGGACATGGCAGGATCCGCGAGACGCTGGGTAAGCAATTGCATCGCGATCTTGCCGATTTCATACACCGGCTGCGCCACCACGGTGATGCCCGGCGTGACGAGGTCCGTCCACGAATCGTTGTCGAATCCGGCGAGCGCGATGTCGGTGCCGGGCGTCACCCCACGCGCGCGCATTTCGCGGTACGCGCCGAGCAGCAGCAAACCGTTACTCGCGACAATCGCATCGGGCCGCTCCGCCGCCTCGCGCGCGAGCCATGCGCCGACATGCTCGAGCGCGCTGGCCGGATTCGGTTCGACGAATTCCGCCAGCACCGGCAAGCCATGCCGGCCGAGTGCCTGCGAAAAACCGTCGTGGCGCTCGCGGCCCGTGGTACTCGCGTTGCCGAAGAGCCCGGCGATGCGCCGGCAGCCGCGCTCGACCAGATGCTCGACGAGCCGCGCCGCCGCGTCGCGGTTATCGAGCACGACGGCGTCCGCGCTGCCCGCCGGAGCCGCGCGGTCGATCATCACCACGGGGAAATCGTAGGCGTCGGCCTTGAAGCGCTGCGCCGCGTCGTGAGTGGGCGAATAGATGCAGCCCGTGACGCGCTCTTCTTCCATCAGGCGCAGATACATCGCCTCTTTCTGGGGGTTTTCGTCGGTATTGCAGAGAATCACACGCAGGCCCTGCTGGTAGGCGGCGTCTTCCACGGCGCGGCTTACTTCCGTGAAGAACGGATTGCGCACGTCCGAGACGATCAGGCCGATGGTCGCGGTATCGCCGGAACGCAGGCGGCGCGCGGCAGCGTTGGGGCGGTAACCGAGGTGCTCGATCGCGCCGAGCACGCGCTGACGCACCGCTTCGCGGACCGGCCCATTGTTGGACAGCACGCGCGAGACGGTCGTGACCGACACGCCGGCGGCTTCTGCAACATCCTTGATTCGTAGATTCATGAAAGTGGTATCGATTCCTTGAATCGCTCAGTATTTTCCCTGGATTGTCAGCCGATCCGGCCGTTCGCCTGTCGCCGCCCGAGACAGGCCGCTCGGCTGTTTGAAGCCATTCTACCTGTCTTTGGCCGTTTTCCACCGGTTCGCAGAAGCCGGGTTAAAGCTTGACGGAAAAAGTGGTATCGATTCCAATAACACCCACTTCAACGATTCGATTTCAGGAGACGCGATGCCGTCGCTGCTTACCGCGGAGCTGGTTCGATTGAACGCACGGGCCAGTTCGAAACACGACGCGATCGTTCAGGCCGGCGAACTGCTGGCCGCTGCCGGTTATATCGAGCCCGGCTATGTCGAGAGTCTTCACGGACGCGAGACCGTCTCGAACACGTATCTGGGCAGCGGCGTGGCCATTCCGCACGGCATGCAGGAAGACCGTCACCTGATCCGGCGCACCGGCGTCGCGGTGCTGCAGTTGCCCGAAGGCGTCGAATGGCATGACGGCGAGCGCGCCAACCTCGTGGTGGCCATTGCCGCCCAGTCGGACGAACACATTGCGCTGCTGCAACGCCTCACGCGTCTGATCGGCGACGCGGACAAGCTGCGCACGCTCGTCGAGGCGCGCGATCCGAGCCTGATCGTCGACGCGCTGAACGGCGCCGGCGCAGGCCTGGCAACGGCGTCAAGCGTGGTCGAGAGCACGCCCGCGGACTTCGCGCAGCGGGTGGAACTGGTGCTCGACTATCCGCACGGGCTGCACGCGCGGCCGGCAAGCGCGTGGGTCGCGACCGCGAAGCGCTATCAGGCCGCCTTGCGCGTGCGCAACGGCAAACTGGCCGCCGACCCGAAGAATCTCGTGAGCCTGCTGCAACTGGGCGCGACCGCCAACGCGCAGCTCGTGCTGTCGGCGCAAGGCGTCGATGCCGCCGACGCGCTCACCGCGCTCAAGCGCACCATCGAAGCGCTGTCGGCCGAGGAGCACGAGCGCGCCGCCGCGGCCCGCGCGCGTCGCCAGAAAGCGCAGCCGGTGTCGTGGGAGCCCGCCGACGCCGCCACGATGTTCGAAGGCGTCAGCGCAGGTCCGGGGTTTTCGATCGGCCCGATTCGCGTGATGCGCACGGCGCAACTCGACATTGAGGACGAGCCCGGCGACACGCTGGAAGCCACGCATCGGCTGGAAACCGCCTTGCGTCTAACCGCCGACGAACTCGACGCGCTCGCGCGCGACACGACCGCGCGCCTCGGCGCGGAAGAAGGCGCGATCTTCGCGGCGCACCGCGAGCTGCTCAACGACACCGGGTTGCTGGCCGAAGCCGCGCGGCTGCTCGTCGACGGACACGGCGTCGCGTGGTCCTGGCATCAGGCGGCCGAGCGGCAGGCGGCGCGCCTCGCTGCGTTGCCCGATCCGCTCCTCGCCTCGCGCGCGACCGATCTGCGCGACGTCGCGCGGCGCGTGCTGAAGCATCTCGGCGAAGAGGTCGCGGCAAACGCGCGCTTCGACACACCTGCGATCCTGATCGCCGAAGATCTGACGCCGTCGGACACGGCGATGCTCGACCCCGCCGTCACGCTCGGCTTCTGCACGGTATCGGGCGGCCCGACCTCGCATACCGCGATTCTCGCGCGCACCCTGGGCGTGCCGGCGGCGGTCGCGTGCGGCGCCGCGCTCATGGAGGTGGCCGACGGCAGCGCCGCGGTGCTCGACGGCACGAGCGGCCGTCTGTATGTGGGCGTGTCCGCGCAAGACCTCGAGCGCGCACGGCAAACGCAGGCCCAGCTCGCCGATGCCGCGCAACGCGCCGCCGCCAACCGCGCGCTGCCCGCCGCGACGCTGGACGGCCACGTGCTCGAAATCGGCGCGAACATCACGCGTCCGGACCAGGTGCGCGACGCGATTTCGAACGGCGCGGACGGCGTAGGCCTCATGCGTACGGAGTTTCTGTTCCTCGAACGCCACGACGCGCCGAGCGAGGACGAACAGTACGACTGCTACCGGCGCATGGTCGAAGCAAGCGGTGGCCGTCACCTGATCATTCGCACGCTCGACATTGGCGGCGACAAGCAGGTGCCCTATCTGAACCTGCCGCACGAGGCGAATCCGTTCCTCGGCGTGCGCGGGCTGCGCCTGTGCCTGCGCCGCCCCGATCTGTTCGTGCCGCAGCTGCGCGCGCTGTATCGCGCGGCCAAGGAAGGCCCGCTGTGGATCATGTTCCCGATGGTTTCCACGCTCGACGAAGCGCGTCAGGCGCTCGCGCTCGCCGAAACCGTGCGCGCGGAACTGGACGCGCCCAAAGTGCCGCTCGGCATCATGGTCGAAACGCCGTCGGCGGCGGCATTCGCCGATCACTTCGCCGCGCTCGTCGACTTCTTCTCGATCGGCACGAACGACCTCACGCAATACGTGCTCGCCGTCGACCGCGAACACCCCGAACTCGCGCGCATGGCCGAGAGCCTGCATCCGGCCGTGCTGCGCATGATCCGGCAGACCGTCGAGGGCGCGCGCCGTCACCGCAAATGGGTCGGCGTGTGCGGCGGCCTCGCGGGCGATCCGCTCGGCGCGTCGATTCTCGCGGGCCTCGGCGTGGACGAACTGTCGATGAGCGCGCGCGACATTCCCGCCGTGAAGTCGCGGCTGCGCGCATCGCGTCTCGACGCGCTGCAGGCGCTCGCGCGCCGCGCGCTGGAGTGCGAGGACGTCGACGCCGTGCGCGCGCTGGAAACCACCGAAATCAAGGCGGCCGCATGAACACGGTCGTCACCGTTACGCCGAACCCGGCGCTCGACCAGACCGTGCGCGTCGCGAATCTCGCACTCGGCGAGGTCAACCTCGCGGCATCGCTCGAATTCAACGCGGGCGGCAAGGGCGTGAATGTGGCGGGCTGTCTTGCCGACTACGGCATCGCGACCCTCGTCACGGGCCTGCTCGGTTCCGACGACGCCGCCGCATTCGACGCGCTGTTCGCCGACAAGCAGATCGTCGACCGCTTCGTGCGGATTGCCGGGCGCCCGCGCATCAACGTCAAGCTCGTCGATACCGCGCGCGACCAAACCACCGACATCAATCTCGCGACCTCGCTGCCCACCGCAGCCGATGTCGACGCACTGGAGCGGCGCGTGGTCGAACTCGCCGCGCCGGGACGCTGGTTCGTGCTCGCGGGCAGTTTGCCGCCGGGCGTCGATGTGTCGTTTTACCGGCGGCTCACGCGCGCGTTGCATGCGGCGGGCGCACGCGTCGCGCTCGACACGAGCGGCGCGCCGCTCGCCGAAGCGCTCGCGGCCAGCCAACCCGGCGACTTGCCCGATCTCGTGAAGCCGAATCGCGCGGAACTCGAAGCGGCGCTGGGCCGTTCGCTCGCCGACGACGACGCGTTGATCGAGGCTGCGTGCGAGTTGGTCGAACGCGGCATCCGCCATGTGGTGGTTTCGCTTGGCGAGCGCGGCGCGCTCGGCGTCGCGCGCCCGCAATTGCAGGTGCAGCCGCAGGTGCAACCGCAGGACCGCGCCGCAGCCTGCGAAGGCTGGCGCGCCGCGCCGCTGCGCGTGCCGGTGGCGAGCACCGTCGGCGCCGGCGATGCGCTCGTCGCGGGCCTCGTCGCCAGTCTCGCCGAAGGGCGTTCGTGGCCCGAGGCCGGCCGACGCGCGACGGCCTTCGCCGCCGGCAAGCTCGCGCGTGTCGGCCCGCATCTGCCGGATCGCGCGACGCTCGACGCCCTCGCCGCCCAAGTCGAACTGCGCACCTTCAGCGTCGCCGCGAAGCCGCTGCGCGTGACCCAACATCAAGCCGTGTAAGCCAGAGAGAGCAATGGACAAGCTGATTGGACTGGTATCGTCCCCGCAACAGAGCGCGTCGCCGATGGTCGCGGCGCAGGCCTTGAACCGCGCGGCGCAAAAACGCGGCGCTTCGCTCACTATTGAAACGCGCAGCGCGCTCGGTGTGCACGATGCGCTGAACGCCGCGCAGATCGACGCGGCGCGAGCGGTGCTGATCGCGGCGGACGCCGACGCGCGTGTCGACGAAACGCCGTTTGCCGGCAAGACCATTCACCGCGTTTCGCTCGACGACGCGATTCGCGAAGCCGATGCCGTGCTCGCACGCGTCGCGGCGGGTGCAGGCGCGGGTGCAGGCGCGGGTGCGGGTGCGGGTGCGGGTGCGGGTGCGGGTGCGGGTGCGGGTGCGGGTGCGGGTGCGGGTGCGGGTGTGCCCCAGAGCCCGCAGCAGCCGACAAGCGGGCAAGCTACGCAAGGCGCCGCCCGCGCGCTGAAGATCGTCGCGATCACTTCGTGTCCGACCGGCATCGCGCACACCTTCATGGCCGCCGAAGGGCTGGCGCAAGGCGCGAAGTCGCTCGGTCACGAGATCCATGTGGAGACGCAGGGTTCCGTCGGCGCGCAAAACACCTTGAGCGACGAGCAGATCGCCGCGGCGGATCTCGTGGTCATCGCCGCCGACACGCAGGTCGACAAGAGCCGCTTTCGCGGCAAGCGCATCTACGAAACGGGCACAAAAGGCGCGATCGGCAAGGGCGCGGCACTGATCCAGCGCGCGATTGAAGAAGCGACGGCTGACGGCAACGCGCCCGCTTCGCAAGGGAATGCGGGCGGCGCGGCGGGCGCGGCCGGGTCCGCGCTCGCGGACCAGGTTGCGGCGGCGAAAATGCAGCGCTCGGCAAAAGCCTCCGGTCCCTACCGGCATCTGATGACCGGTGTGTCGTTCATGTTGCCGTTCGTCGTGGCGGGCGGCCTCCTGATCGCCATTTCGTTTGCGCTGGGCGGCATCTACGCATTCGACGACGCGCACAAAGGCACGCTGGCGTGGGCGCTGTTCCAGATCGGCGCAAAGTCCGCGTTCGCGTTGATGGTGCCGGTGCTGTCGGGCTACATCGCGTATTCGATTGCGGACCGTCCGGGCATCACGCCCGGCATGGTGGGCGGCATGCTCGCCGCGAGCCTCGGCGCGGGCTTTCTCGGCGGCATCATTTCCGGCTTTCTCGCGGGCTACACGGCGCTGCTGATCAGCCGCAAACTGAAGCTGCACCGCAACCTGGAAGGCCTCAAGCCGGTGCTGATCATTCCGCTCGTTTCGACGCTCGTGGTCGGCCTGCTGATGATCTACGTGGTCGGCACGCCGGTCGCCACGGCGCTGCACGGTCTGGAAGACTGGCTTCGCTCGATGCAAACCGGCAGCGCCGTCACGCTCGGCCTGCTGCTCGGCGCGATGATGGCTTTCGACATGGGCGGCCCGGTCAACAAGGCCGCATATGCGTTCAGCACCGGTCTGATCGCGAGCCAGGTCTATACGCCGATGGCGGCCGCCATGGCCGCGGGCATGACGCCGCCGCTCGGCATCGCGCTCGCCACGTGGATTTTCCGCAACCGCTTTGTCACCGACGAGCGCGAAGCCGGCAACGCCGCCGCCGTGCTGGGCATGGCGTTCATCACCGAGGGCGCGATTCCGTTCGCGGCGCGCGATCCGATGCGGATCATTCCGGCCTGCGTGATCGGCTCGGCGATCACGGGGGCGATGTCGATGGCGTCGGCGGTCGAACTGAAAGTGCCGCACGGCGGAATCTTCGTGCTGCCGATTCCGAATGCCGTCACGCATCTCGGCCTGTATGTGCTCGCGATCGCGGTGGGAACCGTCGTCACCGCGCTCGCGGTCGGCTTGCTCAAGCGGCCGGTTCAGGCCGCCGCGTAAGCAGCGGCTGACTGCTGGGGCGCCGGCCATGACGCAACGTCTTTGCGAAAGTTATCGCGGCTTCGATCTGCTGATCGAAGCAGTCGAAACCGTTTGCGCGGACGGTCGGCACGTGCGCGTGCATCGCACCATCACGCGCCAGCTCGGCGAGCGCACGCTGAGCGTCGCTACGCGTGGCGAAACGACTCCCTGTTCCGCGAGGCTTTCGCAGCAGGCACTGGCCGACGCGCTTCGCGATGCACGCGAGGCCGTCGACCGCCTGCTGGGCGGCTGGCATCCGGCCTATTCGCAAGCGCCCGCTTTTGAGAAGGCCTCTGCGCACTAACGCCGCTTTCCTCTAACCGAACGTGAATGCATACGCGCTCACGCCCGTGTCCAGAAACTCGATGTCGAACGTGCGGTCCTGAACCGCGCCGCTTTGCCGCACGAGCTGATAAAGCCGCTCATTATCGACCACGCCCACGCCGTTTGCATCCGTGTCCGCGCCATGCGACGCGCCCGGCGGCTTGCCGTCGATTGTCACTCTGAAGCGCACCGGTTTGCCGTCCGCCATCGGCCCCAGCACCAGATGCAGATCGCGCGCGTGAAAGCGGTAGGCGATCCTCGCGCCGCTCGCGCCCGAGCGAGCGCGCTCGCCCGCGACGGTCCACTCGCCGGCGAGACTCCAGCTTCCTGTGGCGAGCCGCGCGGGGCTGCTGTAGTCGCGAAGCATGTCGGGCGCGAGCGTTTCCGGCGAAGCGAAACCTTCTGCCTGGCGATAACCGACGTAAGTCTCGCCTGACTCCAGATTCCTCGGATCGGCGGCCGCTTCGATGCCCGACGCCCTCGCCGCGCCCGCGGGTGCGGGCAGCGTCGCATGCCCGGCCTCGGCCAGCAGTTGACGGATCACCTGTTCCGACTTGTCGTATCCGCCTTCGCCGAACTGGTGATAGCGAATGTCGCCGTGTGCATCGACGATATAGAACGCCGGCCAGTATCGATTGTCGAACGCCCGCCACACCGCGAGGTTGTTATCCACGGCAATCGGATAGTCGATGTGCAGGTCGGCCGCCGCGCGCTTCACGTTGGCCACGTTGTGCTCGAACGCGAACTCGGGCGCGTGTACGCCGATGACGACGAGCCCCTGATCGCGATACCGGTTCGACCACGCTTTCAGATACGGCAGCGTGCGCAGGCAGTTGATGCACGAGTACGTCCAGAAATTGACGATCACGACCTTGCCGCGCAGATCGCCCGGTGTCAGAGGCGGCGAATTGAGCCACTCGACCGCGCCAGACAACGGCGGCAAGGCGCCTTCCACGGGCAAGGGAAGGGGGGCGGCGATCGGGAGGGGCTTCGTTTCGCCTACCGGCGCGGTTTTCGCGCTCACTTTAAGCACCGCGCGCTGCGCTTCAACCGGCTGCCTATCCTTCTCCTGCGGCTCCCCGCGCCGCGACCACCGCTGCACGAGCCTATCTTCAATACCGGTCGTATTCAGCGACGGCAGCAGCGCCAGCGCGCGCGTATCGACGCCGAGCGCGATCGCCGCCGCCGACAGCATCACCGCCGCGCCGAGCACCTGACGCACGCGCTCGCTCACGCCGTACGAGCGCCTGAGCATCGCAACGAGCCGCCCGCCGAGCGCAAGCACGATCGCGAGCGACGCCGCCGCGCCCGCCGCAAACGCGAGCAACGGCAACACGCCCGCGCCGCCCGGCCGATGCAGGATCACACCCGTCATCACGAGACCGAGAATCGGGCCCGCGCACGGCGCCCACAGCAAACCCGTGGCAACGCCGAGCGCGACCGACGACATCAGGCGCGGCTCGCCGCCGTCGCGGCGCACCGCGCCATCCAGACGATTGCCGGCGCTCACGAGCGGATGCGTGAGCCGCTCGGCTATCGACGGAAACAGCAGCGCCGCGCCGAACAGCCCGAAGAACGCGAGCGCGATCCAGCGTCCATATTCATTGACGTGCGCGACCCACGCACCGCCAGCGACGGCGAGACTCGCGACGGCGGCGAACGTCAGCGCCATGCCGGCAAGAAGCGGCAAACCATGGCGGACGAACGACTGGTCGACGCGCGCGAACACGAGCGGCACGACCGGAAGAATGCACGGACTCAAAATGGTCAGCATGCCGCCGGCGAAGGCGAGAAGATTGAGCAGCATAACGGTGTCCTTTCGTTCAATAACGTGGCGGGCGGCGCAGGCCGGACCGCTCGGGTTGCGAATGACGCTTCAGGCATTGAACGACCGGCACGTATCGGGCTTGTGTCGGCGAAGGTGGGGTTGTGCAAGCGCATGTATCGGCGGCGGCGTGGATACAGTCCGATACAGAACGCGGTGCGGCGATGCGTGCTCTGGCGCGTGCTCACGCGCATGGGCGCGGGGTTTTGTATCGCAACGTATCGGACGTCGGCGTGGACATACAACATTGCAGAAGCGGGCCGCAAACGACACATGGCAGATACGTCGGCGGCGTCCAATGCGCTCGTACCTGCCGATCAACCCTCGCGCTGCGGCGCCTCCCATGCAAAGGACAACTCCATCATGCCCGCCCGACTCAAAACTCTCGCCACATTGGGCTCGTTCATCGCGCTCGCGCTGATCGCGAGCCTCGCGGCGACGCGCGGCAGCGCGATCAGCGCAGCCGAGCACCATCCGCCCGCCGCGCCGCAGATCACCGGCATCGACAGCTGGATCAACAGCCCGCCGCTCACACTGCCGCAACTGCGCGGCAAAGTCGTGCTGGTCGACTTCTGGACCTACTCGTGCGTGAACTGCGTGAACACGCTGCCGTACGTGAAGAACTGGTACAAGCAGTACGGCGCTCAGGGGCTGCAGGTGATCGGCGTTCATACGCCCGAGTACCCGTTCGAACGCGACGCCGGGCATGTGAGCGCGGCGGTCAGGAAGTTCGACATTCGCTATCCGGTCGCGCTCGACAATCAGTACGCGACATGGAATGCGTTCGACAATCAGTACTGGCCCGCGCTCTATCTCTTCGACAAGACAGGACACGTCGTGTACAGCCATTTCGGCGAAGGCGATTATGCGCAGACGGAAGCGAAGATCCGCGAGCTGCTCGCGCAACCCGGCTGATGCAGCGCCGCATCTGACAGGTTGACGCCGCCATGCGCGCCTGCCAGCATGCGGCAATCGAAATCAATCAAGGTTGTGAAGCGGCCCATGCGAGCACCCAATCACCTGAACGCACTGCGCGCTTTCGAGGCGGTCGGCCGCCATTTGAGTTATGTCGCCGCTGCGGAAGAACTGCATGTGACGCCCGCCGCGATCGGCCAGATGATTCGCGGGCTGGAGGAAACGCTGAACATGGAGCTGTTTCATCGTTCGAGCTCGGGCGCGTCGCGGCTCGTCTTGACCGACGCGGCGCGCGCGGCCATGCCGGAATTGCAGGCGGGCTTCGAGTTGCTGGCACAAGCGGTCGAGCGGCTGAAAGCCAGTAAGGCGCGCATCACGGTGACCGTGACCGTGCCGCCGGCACTCGCCGACAAATGGTTTTTGCATCGCGTGGAGCGGTTTCAGCGCAAGTATCCGAGCTACGATCTGCGCATCGATCTGTCGCTGAAGCTCGTCGACTTCACGGCGGAGCGCGTGGATGCGGGCATTCGTTACGGCACCGGCCAGTGGCCCGAGCTCGCCGCGACCTTTTTGATGCGCGACGAGTTCTTCCCCGTGTGCAGCCCCGCGCTGCTCGAAGGCGAGCATCCGCTCCGAACCCCGGCGGATCTGAACCACCATCCGTTGATTCACGACATCTCGATGCGCACGGCGCCCGCCTTTCCCACGTGGCGCTCATGGGTGCAGAAGACGGGCAACGCGGGCGTGGTCGATTGCGACCGCGGCCTGCAGATCAACGACTCCGCCGCCGCCATTCACACTGCGATCTCGGGCAACGGCGTGGCGCTCGGCAGAACCTGCCTTGTCGAGCGCGACATCGCCGAAGGCCGGCTGGTGCGGCCGTTTCCCGAGGCACAGCCGTGCGATCTTGCTTATTACGTTGTCCATAGAAAGGACAACGGCGGCGAGCCCGCCGTCGCCGCGTTCAAGGCGTGGCTTCTCGAAGAGGCCAACACGCGGTAAGCCGACCGCTCGCCGCGCATATTGAAACTGCGGGCTGTCTAGGCGGTGCTCGCGCCGCCGCCGCCCTTCCTGAGCGCCGCCTGCTTGCGGTATGCCTCGACCGGCAGGCCGCCCCAGCCCCAGTTCTCCATGTCCACTTCTTCGATCACGACGAAGGTGGCCGCAAGCGGCTTGTTCAGCACGTCGAGCAGCACGTGGCTGACCCCGCTGATCAGGCGCGCTTTTTCTTCGGCCGTGACCGCTGTTGCGCCGGGCTTCGTTCCCTCGCGCGTGATCTGAATGGTGACGATAGGCATCTCGTTCTCCGTGGCAAAGACGGGCGCCGCGAATCGGCGCCCGGTTCTTCCTGATGGTTCAATGACCGGCGCTCTGGCCGCCGTCGACGTGCAGAATCTCGCCCGTCACGAACGGCGCCGAATCCAGATACAGCACCGCCTGCACGATGTCGTTCATTTCGCCCATGTGGCCCATGGGATGCAGGCTGCCCAGCGCCGCATGCGTCTCCACCGGATGCATCGGCGATTTGATGACGCCCGGCGATACCGCGTTCGCGCGAATGCCGGCTTTCGCGTATTCGATCGCGATGGACTTCGTCGCCGCATTCAGGCCGCCCTTGGTCAACGAAGCGAGCACCGAAGGCACGCCGCTGATCGCGTGATCCGTGAGGGTCGTCGTGACGGTGACGATATGTCCGCTTTGGCGCTTCTCCATTTCGGCAATGGCGAGCTGCGTGATGTTGAAGAACCCGTCCAGGTTCACGCCTTTCACCAGCGCGTAGTCTTCAGACGTGTAGCTCGTGAACGGCTTCGCCAGAAACACGCCGGCGTTGTTGACGAGCGTGTCGATGCGACCGAAGCGCGCGATGCCTTCCGCGATCACGCGGCGCGCGGTGTCCGGATCGGCGATGTCACCCGCCACCGTGACGACATTCGGATCGTCGACCGGTTTGATGCTGCGGGCTGTCGCCACCACGCGATACCCGCGCTCGCGAAACGCCTTGACCAATTCTGCGCCGATGCCTTGCGAGGCACCCGTCACCACTGCGACTTTTTCCGACGTGTTCATGTTGTGCTCCAGAGTTTTGTTCAGATTCAGGAATGAGAGCGGACTGCCCGGCCGGTTGCCGCTTCGTGCGGCGGGTCTTGCAGTGCGCCTTCGGTGACTGAACTATCGGCTCTGCGCGGTGATTGGACAAACGAGAAGATTTGCGTCGGCGGAAAAGAAAAACTACGGCGGGTCCCGCGTTGCCGATACATGCGGGCCGCGCTCGCGACGACGGCACGCATTGCCGAACTGCCGCGCGCCTGCCGCCAGGCACGCTCCATGCGCGGTGCAATCCAGCGTTGCGGCCCCTGCTGGCGGTTCAGCTGTCGACTCGCCGGATCTTGCCGCGGCGCGTCATCACGTTCAATGACGAGGCGTTTATGAACAAGGTTCCCTCACCCGCGGCGGCGCGCAGGAAGCATGGGCGGCTGGGCAACGCGCTTATGGTCGTCGTCAATGCGGGCAAGCGCTTCATGTCCGACCGCTGCCCGATGATGGCCGCGAGCGTCGGCTTCTACTCGGCTTTTTCGCTTGCGCCGACGCTCCTCATGGTGCTCGCCGTCGCCGGCTGGTTTTTCGGCGAAGACGCGGCGCGCGGGCGGCTCTTCGAGCAGGTGCGCGGCATTCTCGGCAAGGACGCGGCGGAGGCCATGCAGACCATCGTCGAACATGCGCATCGCGCGAGCGGCGGGGGAATTGCCGCCGTGGTGTCGCTCGTGCTGCTGATCGTCGGCGCGTCGGCGACCTTCACGTCGCTCAACACGGCGCTCGACGTCGTGCTCGAAGCCGAGAAAAACGTCAAAAGCAAAAGCAGCCTCACATGGCTCGTGCGCACGCGCCTCGTGTCGGTCGGCATGGTGCTCGGCCTCGGCTTTCTGCTTGTGGTGTCGCTCGTGCTCGATACCGCGATCACCTACGCCGGCCACGCGCTATTTGGCGACTCGCCGCTCGTTATCGTCACTGCGGTCCTGCAGACCGTGCTCGGCCTGATCGTACTCGGCGCCGCCTTCACGGCGCTTCTCCGATGGATGTCCGACGCGCGCGTGAGTCTCGCGCATGCCGCCGTGGGCGGGATGACGGCGGCGATACTGTTTTCCGTGGGCCGGCATCTGTTCGGGCTTTACCTCACGCACGCCGGCACCGCCAGTTCGTTCGGCGCAGCCGGCTCGCTCGCCGTGCTGATGATGTGGCTGTACTTTTCGGCGGCGGTGTTTCTGTTCGGCGCCGAAACGACGGCCGAACTCGCGGGACGCAACGAGGTGAAGGATAAGGAGAAGGACCGGCCGTTATCGGTAGGCGCGGCACGCTCGCGGGGCTGAGCGCGCCAGCCGCTGAAACCTGCAACACCTGAATCTGCAAAGCACCGCAACGGCGGCTCAATGCCACGCCGCCCGCGCGCTACGCCACCGCCGCAGCCGGCGCCGCGACGAGATTGCGCAGCGTGAGCCGGGCCTCCAGGCCGCCGCCGGCCCGGTGATGCAGCTCCAGCGTGGCATCCATTGCAAGGGCCAGTTGGCGCGCGATCGCAAGGCCCAGACCGGTGCCGCCCGTTTGACGGTTGCGTGAGCCTTCGAGCCTGAAGAACGGCTGGAACACGTCTTCGAGCGACTCGGCGGGAATGCCGGGGCCGCGGTCGAGCACCGAGATCGTGGCCTGCCTGTCGTCCGGCGAGAGGGCGATCTGGATCTCCGCCGCGCCGCCGAATTTGAGCGCGTTGTCCACCAGATTGCCGACGATCCGCCGCAGTGCCTGCGGCCGCGTCATCAGCGGCATGCCGAAGCGGCCTTGCAGCGAGACCGCCTGCTCGGCATCGACGTAATCGCACACCAGACTGTCGAACAGCGCGTCGGGATCGATCCGGCACGGCGTTTCCGTCGCGCCGTGCAGCGTGCGCGCATACGTCACGCCTTCTTTCACGAGCGCTTCCATTTCCTGCAGATCCTGGCGCAGCTTCGCGCCTTCGGGTTCGCCGTCCATCATGTCGACGCGCAGACGCATGCGCGTAATCGGCGTTTGCAGATCGTGCGAAATGGCCGCGAGTATCTGCATGCGCTCGGTGACGTACATCGCAATGCGTTCCTGCATGGCGTTGAAAGCATGGGCCGCGCGTGCAATTTCCGATGGCCCGCTTTCGCTGAGGCGCCCGGCCTTCAGGTCGGGGCCGAGCGCGTCGGCGGCGACCGCAAGCTCGTGCAGCGGACGCGTGGCCGTGCGCACCGCGAACCAGCAGCAGCCGAGCAGCACGGCGAGTTGCAGCAGCAGCACGAGCGGCAGCCAGCGCGAAAGCGGCGCACCGGACATCGGGCGCATGTCGATGGTGAGCGGCGTGCCGTCGCTGAGTTTCAGATGGGCCTGCAGCCGTTCGCGATCGCCCGGCACCGCATTCACCGTGAGCGGATAGTTCGTGCCGATGCCGTCGGCAATGGAGCGCGCGACTCGCGCCGACAGATCCGCATCCACCGGCCCGCCGCTCACGCCGGGGCCGAGCACGAATTCGTAGCTGCGCCGCGCGAGACGCGGCAGCCACTGGGCGCGTTCGTCTGCGGGCAGGTGATCGAGCAACGCGACCGAGCTTGCAACCTCGCGCTCGATGTAGCCCATCATCACGTTCGTCATTGTCTGGTCGCGCTCCGTCATGGTGAGCCAGAACGACAACGCCTGCGCCGACGCGAGTCCGATAAAGAGAATCACCGTCAGGCGCGCGAACAGCGTGCGCGGCCAGTGCAGCGACGAAAGCAGCTTCATGGCTGATCCTCGATCACGTTCACGGCCGCGGAAAAGACATAGCCTTCGCTGCGCAGCGTCTTGATGTAACGCGGTTCGCGTGCTTCGTCGCGCAGGCGCTGGCGCAGGCGGCTCACCATCAGGTCGATGGAACGGTCGAAGGCATCGGCCTGACGGCCTTGCGTGAGATTGAGCAGTTGATCGCGCGTCAACACGCGTTGCGGATGGTCGAGAAACACACGCAGCAGGCGATACTCGGCGCCGCTCAGCGCGACCATCGTGCCTTCCGAATCCAGCAGATGGCGCGCGGTCGTGTCGAGCCGCCAGTCGCCGAAACCGAGCATTTGCGCGCTTTCCGTCACCTGCATGCCGGGCGGCAGCATACGCGCGCGGCGCAGCACCGCACGGATGCGCGCGAGCAGCTCGCGCACCGCAAAGGGCTTGGGCAGGTAGTCGTCGGCGCCCATTTCGAGGCCGAGAATGCGGTCGGCTTCTTCGTTGCGCGCGGTCAGCATCAGCACCGGCACCGTGCGGAATTTGCCCGCGCGCAGTTCGCGGCATAGCACGAGGCCGTCTTCGCCGGGCATCATCAGATCGAGCACGATCAGGTCGGGCGCGCCCTGTTCCAGGGCCGCGCGCATCTGCCGGCCGTTCGCGGCGAGCGACACGCGCATGCCGTTCTTTTCCAGGTAGCCGGCGATCAATTCGCGGATGCCGCGATCGTCGTCGACGATCAGTACGTGGTCGGTCGTGTCCATGAATGGATCATCTCTTTTGACGTTTCACCTGCACCCGGCTCGCGCACAGCATCGAACATTGCACCGGATGCGTCCATTCGGCAGCGACGCCGCCCGCGACGAACGCGAGGATCGCGAGCAGGCGCGTCATCGGCCGGTTCATGCGTCCTCCACGACGGAAAGACTGGCACCGTCGGCAAGACCGGCATCCAGCGTATACGGATCGATCCCTTCGAGGCAACCGATATTGACGCGCCACAGCTTCGGGTCCCTGCGCGTCTGGTGAAACGGATAAATGCCGCAATGCTTGCAGAAAAAGTGCCGCGCAACGCGCGTGTTGAACTGATAGAGCGTGAGCGCGTCCTCGCCTTGCGTGATGCTCAACTGGCTCGCTTCGAACGGCGGGGTCATCAGCGCGCCCTTGCGGCGGCAGAGGCTGCAATTGCAGCGGCCCGCGGGCGCGACCGGTGTCGTAACCTGGAATTTGACGGCGCCGCAGTGGCAGCTTCCCTTCAGCGTTTCGGTGTTCATCAGACTCTCCGTGACTGGCAATGCCTGCTTTATAGCGCGCGGCCGGCGGCGATTTATGTCGCAATGTATCTGAAGCCGTATCCGACACAAAACATTGCAGCGGCGCGGGGTTTGTATCGCAGTGTGTAGGCGGCCTCGCGAGATACACGCCATTGCAATACCGCCGTTTCGCGGACACAAGCCAGATACGCGGCGCCCGTCTAATCTCGTCAACGACGGATTCGGCGCAACGCCTCGCGCCCATCCGGACGGACTGCCGAAGACTGAAAAGCGAGCAGCCATCAGTCGCCTACTACTTACCGAAGCAGGGAAATCCAATCATGAACTCATCAGACAAACTGCTGTACACCGGCAAAACGCACACCACCGGCGGCCGCGACGGCGCGGCGCGCAGCGACGACGGCCGGCTCGACGTCAAGCTCGGCTCGCCGGGCGCATCCGCGACCGGCACGAACCCGGAACAGATGCTCGCGGCGGGCTGGTCCGCGTGCTTTATCGGCGCCATGGGAATCGCCGCGAAGACGCTGCGCGTGGCACTGCCGCCGGAGACCGCCGTCGACGCCGAAATCGATCTCGCGATGAACGACAGCGGCTATTTCCTGCGCGCGCGGCTCAATGTGAGCCTTCCTGGCATCGAGCGCGACACGGCGCAGAAGCTCACGGAGATGGCCCACCAGACATGTCCGTATTCGAAGGCGACGCGCGGCAATATCGACGTGACGATCGCGGTGGTCTGAGTTCAGTCGCGGCCGGCTGCGGCCGGCTGCGCTAGCGCGCGGCGTCCCCATCTTCATTGCCGATCACGCCGAATTCCACGGCGGTCTTCACATAGAACAGATGCACGCCCTCGGCGCGCAAGCGCTCGAACAAGACGCCGGCTTCCTCGTTCGTCACCGCCATCACGATCGACAAGGGCTGGTCCGCCAGTTCGAAAAAATGCGCGGAATGCACACGATGACGGTGGCCGATGCCTTCGCTCGCCGGTATCACGGTCGCGCCGCGCAGCCCGAGTTCGCCGGCCAGACTGACGAGCCAGTCGGCCAGCGGTTTGCCGCGATGGCGGCGATCGTGCTGGGTGAAGAAGGTGATCTGGTAGCCGTTCATGTCGATGTCTCCTCCGCTTCAGGCCACGGCCAGCAGGCCGTGCCGGCCCGCCACCTCGCCGGCGCTCATCGGGCACGAGCGCCCGCGCTCCGCACCGCCGACGCCACTGCCTCCGCCAACGCCACTGCCTCCACCGCCACCACTTTTGTCCGCGCCGCGTCGATGCTCGTCCGGCGCGGGCCACGCGTCGGCGCCGACGAGCGGCACGAAGCTCACTTCGCCGAGCGAGCAGCTTCGATAGTCGTCTTCACCATGGCGAACCAGTTTGATGAGCTTCTGATAATGCAGCTCGCGGCCGACGGGCATGACGATGCGGCCGCCGATGGCAAGCTGCCGGCGCCACACATCGGGAATATGCGGCCCGCCCGCCGCCGCAATGATCGCGTCATACGGCGCGTGTTCCGCGAGGCCCGCGGTGCCGTCGCCGAGATAGACAGTGACATTGGAAATATTCAGGCGCGCAAGCATGTCGCGCGCCATGGCGACGAGTTCCGCGTGACGTTCTATCGAATAAACCTGCGCGGCAAGCGTGGCCGCCACAGCAGCGGCATAGCCGGAGCCGGTGCCGACGTCGAGCACGACGTCCGTGGGAGACAGGTCCGCCGCCTCGAGCATCGTCGCGACGATGGCAGGCTGCGAAATGGTCTGCTCGTTGCCGATGGGCAGCGGTCTGTCTTCGTAAGCGAGATCGCGAAGGTAGTCGGGCACGAAGGCTTCGCGCGGCACCCTGCGCATGGCGGCCAGCACCCGTGGATCGCGAATGCCGCGGCCGACGATCTGCCGCTCGACCATGCGCTCGCGGGCCTCGTTGAAATCGCTCATCGCCAACCTCCGTGTCGCAGCCGGCGCCCGCGTGCCTGCGTGCCGCGCGATGCAGCACGCCGCCGGACGGTAGACCTCGACACCCTTGCCGGCGATTGCGGAGCTTCATTCAGTCTACGCGCAGAACGAGCGCGATAAAACGGGCAGTTGAAGGTGGCGTGAGCGGCCGTCGCGGGCTCAGCCGGGAATCTCGGGCTCCACCAGTTTCGCGAGTTGCATCAACGATTCCTGCCAGCCGAGGTAGCACATTTCGACGGGAATCACCTCCGGTACGCCTTCCTGGAGAATCGAAACCTCGGTCCCGCACGACACCTTGCGAAACGTGATGGTCGCGGACATTTCGCCGGGCAGGTTCGGGTCGTCGAACCGGTCGGTGTAGCGGATCTTCTCGGCGGGCACGAGTTCCACGTACTCGCCGCCGAACGAGTGGCTGTTGCCGCTGCCGAAGTTGCGGAACGACATCTTGTAGGTGCCGCCCACGCGCGCCTCGAAGTGGTGGACCTGGCAAGTAAAGCCATACGGCGGCAGCCATTTCGCGAGCGCGTCGGGTTCGAGGAATGCCCGATAGACGCGTTCGGCAGGCGCACGCAAAACGCGGTGGAGTTTGATGGTTCCGGTGGTCATAGTAAGCCGCCTTTCTGGTTGAGATGCCGGGTTGAGAAGCTGCGTGGAGAAGTTTCACACACTGCTACGACGATTCCGCTGCGAAGGAATCGACATGCTGCACGAGAAAATTCGTCAGGCGTCGCGAACATAGGCGCCGCCGGCACAGGCGCGGGCCGTCTACCGGCGATAGACTAACCGGACACACCCGGACAGCTCTTGCAGGAGAAATTTCATGCGGCTCGTCGACTGGAACATTCAATGGGGGCGCGGCGTGGACGGCCGCGTCGATCTCGCGCGCATCGTGCGCGAAGCGCGTGCGCTGGTCGATTTCGACATCATGTGCATGCAGGAAGTGACGCGCGGCTTTCACGAGCCGGCATCGGCAGGCGGCCTCGCGGGCGGCCCCAGCGCGGATCAGTTCGCGGAACTCGCCGCCCTGCTGCCGGGCATGACCGTAATCGACGCAATCGGCTCCGACCTTCCGCCCGTCGGCGGGGGCACCCGGCGGCGTCAGTTCGGCAACGCGATCGTCACGCGCCTGCCGGTGAGACAGGTGCTGCGCCACTCGCTGCCCTGGCCCGCCGATCCCGCGAAGCCGTCGATGCTGCGCGTCGCGCTCGAAGCCGTGATCGAAACGGACGTCGGGCCGCTGCGCGTGATCAGCACGCATCTGGAGTTTTATTCGGAAACGCAGCGGCTCGCGCAGGTCGAGCGGCTGCGCGCGCTGCATCAGGAGGCGTGTGAGCACGCGCGCCGCCCGGCGCACGCGGAGAAGCAGGACAGCCCGTTTGCCGACACCGGGCGCCCCATGAGCGCGGTTGTCTGCGGCGACTTCAACAGCGCGTTCGGCAGCGCCGCTTATCGGAAGATGCTCGAAGCGGTGCCGGGCGCGCCCGCGTTCGCCGACGCCTGGGCCTGCGCGCACGGCGACAGCCCGCGCGCCGCCACGGTCGGCCTGTACGACCACGAGCAATGGGCCGACGGGCCGTTTGCGTGCGACTTCATCTTCGTCACCGAAGATCTCGCGCCGCGGGTGGCGAGCTGCGAGGTCGATCCGCACAGCCGGTCGTCGGATCATCAGCCGATGTGGCTCGAACTACGCCAGGCGCAAAGTACGACGAAAGCGAAGGCCGCGCGCTAGATGCGCGGCAGGTCGTCAATGCATTTTTCGATGTGGCTGTCGGGGACGTCGGTGTCGATTCCGTCGTGCCCGTTGGTATGAGAGACGGCCACGATTTTCGGCCCGAGAAAGCGCGTGCCGCCGAGCGTGAAAAGCGACCAGACAGCGTCGCCGCGATGGATGGCGTCCACCACCTGAGCCACTTCGACAATCGAAGTGGGCGACAACCAGCTGCGCGTGGCGGGGTCGACAGCAGCCCAGCGCACATGCGTGATCCGGTCGTTTGAAGGGTTGATGCGCACAGCGTCGATACCAAATGTAGCCATGATATTTCCCTCCAGCACCCTGGCACTGACCATCCTAGCATGATCGTCCAAGGCGTCGAACGGAGCAAGCGGTAGTCCCGTGGGACGCTTCGAGGCGGCAATAAAAAAGCCAACACCGACAGACCGGTGTTGGCCAAGTACTCCTTCAAACACACACATGGTAGGGATCAGCTACCAGGTAGCCGGGATTACGGCAGCCTCGGCGCGATCTTTAATTTTTCGCGCCGGCTAAGGCGGCTAATGCCGATGCCGGTGGTGAATATCGGGGAAATGGGCGTGCGAATGGCTAATCGGCAGATGCACGTGCGGGTGCGTATGCGGCTCGTCGCCGGAATAAGGAAAGTCGTGCTCGTGCTGGTGGTGCGCATCATGGCGATGCCTGTGCGAGTGCTCGAGCAGCTCGTGGGTGTGCTCATGCACATGCCGCTCGCGCACGTGCAGCCAGATGCCGAGCGCCATCAGCAAGGCGGCCGCGCAGAAAGTCAGGTCCGGCAGCGTCGGCCAGATGGCAAGCGACAGCAGCACGCCAAAGAGCGGCGCGACGGAGAAATAGGCGCCGGTGCGCGCGGTGCCCAGATGCCGCAGCGCGACAACGAACAGCACGAGGCTCACGCCATAGCCGGCGAAACCGGTCGCCATGGCGGCCGCCAGCGTGCCCGGCGACGGCAGCGCTGCGCCCGCCGCGAGCGCAATGCCGAGATTGACGGGCGCGGCGACGAGCCCCTTCAGACACGCGATCAGCATTGCATCGTTCGCCGACACCTTGCGCGTCAGATTGTTGTCCACGGCCCAGCACAGACATGCGCCCACAATCAGCAGCGCCCCGACAGGCACGCCCGCCCCGCCCGGATGCCACGACAGCAGCACGCCCGCCGCGACGATCGCCACCATGCCGAGAAATACCTGCAGGTCGACGTTCTCGCGGAACACCACCCACGCAATCACGGCGGTCAGGACGCCTTCGAGGTTGAGCAGCAGCGAGCTCGTCGCTGCCGGCGTACTCGCGAGCCCCAGCATCAGCAAGGCTGGGCCCGCGACGCCGCCCGCGGCTATCGCGCCGAAGAGCCACGGCCACTCGCGCCGGCTGATGCGAAGCCCAACGCGGGCTCGCGACCGGCCCGGCGCGGCCCACCGCCATGCAATACACAAGCCGAGCCCGGCCCCGCTGCCCAGATAAAACAGCCCGGCGAGCATGAACGGACCGACCGCGCCAAGCAATGCCTTGGCGAGCGGAGTGGCCGCGCCGAACAATGCGGCGGCGGCAAGCGCGACGGATATTGCGCCGTAGGCGGGCTTCAAAATCGGGCCTTCAATGAACGGAAAAAAGACAGTGTACCGGCATGGCGGGCGCTACCAGAACTTTGTCCGCAGGCTCTGAGACCGAAGCTGGCAGCGCCTGAGCCGCGATGCCAATATCGAAACATCACGCCGGTGCGTGAAGATTTCTCGTGCTTCACTCGGTGAACAGGAGGATAAAGTGCCGCGCTCCATTGCAAAGTGGTTGACCGTCAGCCACCTCATCGCCGCACTCGCGGCCTTGCTGCTCGTTGCCTTCCCCATTCACGACGCGGGCGCCGCCTCAGCCACGGCAGTCGCCAATGCCGCCGCGCCGGTGCTGGCCGTGACCTGCCAGCCCGCCTCCGTCACCCGGCCGCAGCCCATTCTGCCGAAGGGCTTCACCGAACAGATCCTGTTGAACGGCTGCCTGAATCAGCCGACCGCAATCAGTTTCACCGCCGACAAAAGCCGGGTTTTCGTCGCCGAAAAAGGCGGCCGGGTCTGGAACTGCGATCTCGCCTCGTCGACCTGCACGCTGTTTGCCGACCTCAGCAGCGAGGTGTGCAATGCGGACGACCGGGGGCTGCTCGGACTCGCCGTCGATCCGTTGAACGACGCCAACGTCTGGGTGCTTTACACGACGCCTCGCGGCACCGGCGCGTGCGGCGGAAATTTTCTCACCGCCGGACAACTCTCGCTTCTGACGGCCTCGGGGGAGACGAAAGTGCTGCCCGCCGCGGGCGCGACCAGCCAGACGTGGTGCTTCTATTACTCGTCTCACAGCATCGGCTCCGTGGTGTTCGGCAGCGACAACAAGACGCTCTATGTGAGTGCCGGCGACGGCGCCAGCTTCGTGCAAGTGGACTACGGCCAGCTGGACAACGCTTGCGGCGACGGCACGAATCTGCCTCAAGGCGCGTTCCGCAGCCAGGGCGTTTCGCCGTACAGCGACGGTGTCATTTTGCGCATCACGAACCCCGGCACGAGCACGCAAAGCGTCGCGACCGTCGCCAACGGCTTGCGCAATCCGTTTCGCTTTGCCCGCGCGCCGGGCTTGACGGACGACCTGTATATCGGCAACGTGGGATGGAACACGTGGGAGTCCATCGACCATTCCAGCATTGCCGGTCAGAACTTCGGCTGGCCGTGCTACGAAGGTCCTAACACCCAGCCCGACTATCAGGCCACCAACTATTGCGGCAGCGTCGGCGGCGTCACCGCGCCGTTCTTCGCTTATGCGCACCAGAGCTACGTTTCTGCCGAAGACAGCAAGGGAAAAACCTGCGGCGGCCGTCCGTCGGGCGGCGGCCCGGACCAGAACGGCAGCGTGATCTCGGCGATAGGCTTCACCGACGGCACGAGCCCGACCTATCCCGCGCCGTACGACAAGGCGTTGTATTTCGGCGACCTTCTGCGCAAATGCATCTGGACGATGCAGCCTCCCGACAATACGCCGCACACCTTTGCGAAGAGCCTGCAAGGAGGACCGGTCGACCTGAAAGCCGGGCAGAACGGTGACCTTTTCTACGTCGATCTCGTTACCAGCACGGTGAGGCGAATCACGCACAAATAGGACGGCGGCGAGCCGCACGCCCGATCCACGGGCGGCTGCGGGCCGGCAAGAGCACCTGAGGCACCTGAGGCACCTGAGGCACCTGAGGCGGCCGCTTGCCGCGACCGCCCTCACGCACAGTCGCTATGTGCGTTGCCCGCTCAGCCGACCTTCAGCACCACACGGAAGCGGGCGTCGCCGCTCATCATCCGTTCGTACGCCTCGGCGGCGCGTTCGAGCGGAAACTCCTCGATCATCGGCTTGACGCCGGAGAGCGCGCTGAATGCGAGTGTGTCCTGCGAGTCGGCGGATGTGCCCGACGGCCAGCCCTGGACCGAATTGCGGCCCATGATGAACTGCGCAATCGGCACTTCGACGGGCTCTTCCGAAATGCCGACCATGATCATCTTGCCGTTCAGCCCCAGGCCGCCGACCGCCGCGCTCATGGCCTTGCCGCTCGTCACCGTGGCGAGAATGACCCGCGCGCCGCCGAGCTTCTGCAGTGCTTCGGCCACATTGTCTGCCCGGCTGTCGATGTAGTGATGGGCCCCCAGCTCCTTCGCGAGCGCGGCCTTGTCCTGCCCGCGGGCAATCGCCACGGTGCGAAAGCCCATTTTGCGCGCGAACTGCACGCCGAGATGCCCGAGTCCACCGATCCCGAGGATGGCCACGACATCGCCTGCGCGCGCGCCGCTGTTGCGCAGCGCGTTGAATGTGGTGATGCCCGCGCACAGTAGCGGCGCGGCATCGGCGTCGGAGAGGTCGTCAGGAATACTGGCGAGCGCCTCGACCGGCGCGACCACGAACTCCGCGTAACCGCCGTCGTAGCTGATGCCGGGCACCTGCGCTCTTTCGCACAGCACGAAGTCGCCCTGACGGCAACGCGCGCACCGCCCGCAGTGGCCGCCATGCCAGCCGACGCCGACGCGCTGCCCGACTGTCCATCCCTCGATCCCGGAGCCCAGAGCGTCGATCACACCGGCAATCTCATGCCCCGGAACGCGCGGAAATTGCAGGCCAGGCCACAGTCCCTCCTTCGTCAACGAATCGCTGTGGCAGATTCCGCATGCCTGCACCTTGATGCGAACGTGGCCGTCGCCCGGCTGCGGGAGGTCCCGCTCGACGAGCGTCAACGGACCTCCGGCTGCCTCGACCTGTACCGCTTTCATCCTGGACATGGATTTCACCTCGTGAGTCGTCGATGGGATGTGCGCTCGCAAACCGCGACTGCCGGGCGGCATGCGGCGGCAGGTCGGCGTTCGAGCGCGCCTCGCGCGACACGCGGACAGGCTGCGCCGGCGTGAGCGCGGACTCATTGACCATAGTGGAAAACGAGGCGGAATCCAACCTCAGCGTCGGGTGACGGGACGCCTGAATGCGGGTGCTGTTTTTATTTACCCGCGCCGGGAAACTCGCGGCAATTGAGCAGCAACCGGTCGCCCGGCGCGGCGCCGGCACTGAGCGCCGCGGCGTGCGTCTGGCCGTCGCCGCACTGCCACTGCGCGACGAGATCGCCGCGGCACGAGCGGCTGTTTGCGCCGGCGATATCGCCCGTCAGCATGTAAGTGCAGGCTGTGCGTCCGTCGCATTGACGCGCGAGATCGGACGTCGCGTTGCCGTCCTGCTGGCCGCAGTTCCGGCCGTAGGTGGCGCTCAAGATGGTGATGGCGCTCGAGTGGCGATCCGCTGGCGCCGTCGGGCGGCTCGCGTCGGTCAGAACAGGCACGCCCTGCGCAGGTGATGCCAGCGACGCCAGCGGCGCTAGCACACCCACAACACACACTCCGACAGTGGCGAGTCGGCGGGACTTCATGATCGGCCTCCGCGCAAGCTGGAGAGCACCGGTAAATTGATTTTAGGCGCTCTGGTGACGCGCGACGGGCGACGCAACACCCCCCCGCGCGGCTTTTGTCGGACGCCCATTTCTGTACCGGACATCATCCTCCAATCCGTACAGGTACTGTACCGGCAACGCTCGCTAGAATGCTTCGACGTCCCCGCCCGATTCCGGAGCCCGCCATGTCCTATCTCACGCTCAGCGCGCTGCCTGCCGGCATCCTGTTCGCGCTCGTCACCACGATCACGCCCGGTCCGAACAACACAATGTTGCTCGCCTCCGGCGTCAACTTCGGCTTTCGCCGCACCTTGCCGCATATTTCGGGCATCAGCGCGGGCGTCGTGCTGTTGATGCTGTCGGTCGGCGTCGGGCTCGGCGAAGCCTTCGTTCATTTTCCCGTGCTGTATACGGTGCTCGAAGTGGCGAGCGTGGCCTATCTGTTGTACCTGGCGTGGAAGATCGGCACGTCCGGCGAATTGAAGGTCAAGCAGGGCGAACGCCGGCCCATGAAGTTTCACGAAGCCATCGCTTTCCAATGGGTCAACCCGAAGGCGTGGATGATGGTGCTGACCGCCGCCACGACCATTCATCTGAGCGAGAGCTACAGCATGAACGCGGTGGCCATGGCCGTGGTGTTCTACGTGATCGGCTTTCCGTGCATCTGCCTGTGGGCCGGTTTCGGCACGGCCATGCGGCGGGTGTTGTCCGACTCGCGGCGTCTGCGCGCCTTCAACATCACAATGGCGTTGCTGCTCGTGCTGTCGCTCTATCCGATTGCGATAAAGCTGGTCGGCGCCGCCGCGTGAAGCCGGCCGGATGAGCGCCGCTAGACCGCCTCGCGCCCCACTCGCTCGATGAAGCGCCACAACGCGTCGTCGGTCGAATAAGGCGCGTTAAAGCGGAACCATGCGCTCGGCTCGTCGTCCGGGCGGAAGTACGAGCCGGGCGCGAGCCAGATGCCGTGCTTGAGCGCCGCCGTCACGACGTCGCCGGCGCGCGCCGGGTCGATCGGCAGGCGAGCCCACAGAAACAGCCCCGCCCGCGGGCGATGAAACACCTCGAGGCCGAGCGAGTCGAGCCGCTCCTCGACCGTGGCGTGCGCGAGCTTGAGCCGCTCGTTCACGGCTTCCACGTGACGCGCGTAGCGCCCCTCCAGCAGCACCTTGTCGACGATCCGCTCGATCGCCTCCGACGACGTCAGTCCCACCGCCATCTTCGTGCGCGCGAGTTCGCGCAGCACCGCGCGCTCGGCGACCACGTAGCCGCAGCGCAATCCCGGCGTGACCGTCTTCGAAAAGCCGCTCACGTACAGCACGCGCTGCAAGCCTTCCATCGCGGCAAAAAGCGGCGCGCCGGACGGCGCGAGCTCGCGGCTCACGTCGTCCTCGATCACCCACATGCGCTGGCGCTCCGCGATCTGCAGCAGGCGGAACGCCGCCGACATGCCGAAGGTCGCGCCGGTCGGATTCTGCAGCGTCGTGTTGACGAAAATGGCCTTGGGCTTATGCTCGGCGACGAGCGCTTCGAGCACCTCGGTATCGACACCGGCGGGCGTGCGCGGCACGCCGTGCACCACGAGCCCGGCGAGCTTGAGAATCTGCAGCAGATTGCAATAGCCGGGATCTTCGACGATCACCGCGTCGCCGGCGCGCAGCAACGTGCGCACGATCAGATCGAGCCCTTGCGTCGCGCCCTGCGTGAGCAGCACGTTGGACACGTCGACGGGCAGCCCGCGCCGGTCGAGTTGCTCGGCGATGCGCTCGCGCAACGGCGCGAAACCATAGGGATGCCCGTAATCGCCGAGCCGCGCGGCGGGCACGCGGCTCATCGCACGCAACGCGTGTTGCAGGCCGCTCTCGTTGATCCACTCGTTCGGCAGCCAGCCGCCGCCCGCCTTGATCGGCACGGAATGATCGGCGAAGACGTCGGACAGGAGCCAGGTCGCCGTGAGGCTCGGCGGCTGCCAGTCGGTCACGGCGGCGCGCGGCGCGGGCGAGCGCGCGGCGACGCGATAACCGGAGCCGCGCCGCGCCACCACGAGCCCCATCGACACCAGACGGTTGTACGCCTCCGTCACCGTGAAGGTGCTCAGGTCGTGAGTCTGCGCCAGTTGCCGCACCGACGGCAGCAACGCGCCCGCGCGCAGCGACTGCGCCTCGATGGCTTGCGCGAAGCCCTGCACGACCTGCTCGACGAGCGTCGGGGCGGCGCGCCGGTCGCGCTCGAGGTTCAATTCGATCATGGTGAGAAGTCGTGACGAAGAAGCCGGCCGCGGCGGACTGCCCGAACGCAAGACGTCGGCACAGTTACCGCGAATCCACCAACACAGTTAGCACGACACCGCGTCAACTGTTTATGCCGCCATTAAACCGCGAACGCTACAGTTTTGGCTATGCCCAAAGAAAGTCGCGCTTGGGAAACCACTTCGAGGAGAAACCATGACTTCGCGCCCCGTCATCGACGATATGTCGTCTTTCTGGATGCCCTTCACCGCCAACCGCCAGTTCAAGGCCGCGCCGCGCCTGCTGGAATCGGCGAAAGGCATGTACTACCGCAGCTCCGACGGCCGCGAAGTGCTCGACGGCTGCGCGGGCCTATGGTGCGTGAATGCCGGGCACGGCCGCGACGAGATCGTCGCCGCGATCACCCAGCAGCTTTCGAAACTCGACTTCGCGCCGACTTTCCAGATGGGCCACCCGCTCGCCTTCGAAGCGGCCACCAAGGTCGCGGAGCTGATGCCTGAAGGCCTCGACCGCATTTTCTTCACGAACTCCGGATCGGAATCCGTCGACACCGCGCTGAAAATCGCGCTCGCCTATCACCGTTCGCGCGGCGAGGCACAGCGCACGCGCCTGATCGGCCGCGAGCGCGGTTATCACGGCGTGGGCTTCGGCGGCATTTCGGTGGGCGGCATCGCGCCGAACCGCAAGACCTTCTCCGGCGCGCTCTTGCCGGCGGTCGATCATCTGCCGCATACGCACAACCTCGAACAGAACGCGTTTTCCAAGGGTCAGCCGGCCTGGGGCGCGCATCTCGCGGACGAACTGGAGCGCATCGTCGCGCTGCACGATGCATCGACGATCGCGGCGGTGATCGTGGAACCGGTCGCCGGCTCGACCGGCGTGCTGATTCCGCCGCAAGGCTACCTGCAGAAGCTGCGCGAAATCTGCACGAAGCACGGCATCCTGCTGATTTTCGACGAAGTGATCACGGCCTTCGGCCGCGTCGGCAAGGCCACGGCGAGCGAATATTTCGGCGTGACGCCCGACCTCATCACGATGGCGAAAGCGATCAACAACGCGGCGATTCCGATGGGCGCGGTCGCGGCGAGCCGCACGGTGCACGACACCATCGTGAATGCCGGCGCACAAGGCGCGATCGAGCTGTTCCACGGCTACACGTATTCGGCGCACCCGGCCGCGGTCGCCGCCGCCATCGCCACGCTGGACCTGTATCGCAGCGAGGGCCTGTTCGAGCGCGCAGCCTCGCTTGCGCCGACGTTCGAGTCCGCCGCTCACTCGCTGCGCGGCACGAAGCACGTGAAGGACATCCGCAATCTGGGAATGATCGCGGGCATCGAGCTCGAACCGCGCGAGGGCGCGCCGGGCGCGCGCGCCTACGAGGCGTTCGTCAAATGTTTCGAGGCGGGCGTGCTGGTGCGCTTTACCGGCGACATTCTGGCGTTCTCGCCGCCGCTCATCATCAACGAAGAGCAGATCGCGCACATCTTCAAGACGGTCAGCGACGTGCTGGCTACCGTGCAGTAAAAGGCGCATGACGCGAAGCGGCGCGCGAGTGACGCGCCGCTTCCTGTATCAACCTACCTCAATGATGATGCGCGCGCGCAGCCCGCGTCTGCGCCGCTTTTTTGGCCGCGGCTGACCGTCCGGCCGCGCCCTTAGTCGCAGCGGCCTTCTTTGCCGCCGCGGAGCGGCTCGCCGCAGGACGTTTCGCCGCCGCCGACTTCGCCTGCTTCGACATGGCCGAATGCGAGGCCCCGGCCTTGCTTTCGCGCTTCAGCACATCGGTGCTCGTGCGCGAGCGTTTAGCCGTCGACTCCTTGCTGGCCGTCTTCTTCGCGGTGCTCTTCTTCGCGGTGCTCTTCTTCTGGCCCGCGGCGCTGTCCTTCTCCGCCTTCTTGCGCGTGGCCTCGCTCGCGGCGCCCTTCTTCGGCGGCTTCAGATCGACGCCCGCGCGACGTGCTTCGGACAATCCGATGGCGATCGCCTGCTTCGGCGAGCGCACGCCGTGCTTGCCGGCGCGCACCTTGTCCACCTGTTCCTTGACGAACTCTCCGGCTTGCGTGCTCGCGGACTTGCCGGCGCGTTTGTCGGCTTCGGCACGCTTGAGGGTTTTCTTCTCGGGCATGACAGTTCTCCCATTGACTGTGGCCTATGCCGTGAAGCAATGCCTGTGCCGCAACGCCGTGAAAATGGCGTGGGACTCGCGCCCTTCGGATGGACGGCGTATGGTGTAGCCAGGGGCCGGCGCACTGGACCGGTCGAACGGGAGACGCCCATGAAAATCCCCAACGTGCGCGCGGGCGCGCATATCGAAGGCGTTCATTGGATCGCCGAATACGCGGAAGACGTCCACGAAATTCGCATCTTCCGCGAAGGGCAGGAAGTCGACGTGCACGACGCGCCTTCGTCGCTATTCGGCGACGAGGAAAACGCGGGCTCGAAGAGCACCGCCGACCATCGCGCGGTCGAGGCAGCGGTGCTGGCTTATTTGAGGCGCTTCGTGGCGGAGCACGACGCGGAGGAGTAGCGGTGGGGAAAGGGCTTACTCCGCCGGCCGCAGCTTCTTCACCTCCGCGTCCGACGGCTGCACGCTCGCGCCGTCAACGTAACGATACGACGTCATCACGCCCTTGCCGTCCTTCACGCCCGTCACGCCGACGTAAGCGCCCATGGTCGACTGGTTGTCCTGCGCGCGATACGTGATCGGCCCGAACGGCGTGTCCACGCTGAGCCCCTTGAAGGCTGCCGCGAGCTTGTCGGTGTCGGCGGAACCGGCCTTTTTGATGCCCGCCGCGATGGACATCAGCGCCGAGTAGCCGACCACCGAGCCGAGCCGCGGATAGTCGTGATACTTCGCCTGATAGGCGTCGACAAACGTCTTGTTAGCCGGCGTATCGATCGAATACCACGGGTAGCCGGTCACGATCCAGCCGGTCGGCGCTTCCGCACCCAGCGGATCGAGGTAATCCGGCTCGCCCGTCAAAAGCGACACCACCGTGCGGTCCTTGAAGAGACCGCGCGTGTTGCCTTCGCGCACGAACTTGCCGAGGTCCGCGCCGAACAGCACGTTGAAAATCGCGTCGGGCTTCGCATCGGCGATGGCCTGCGTGACCGCGCCCGCGTCCACGTTGCCAAGCGGCGTGGCCTGTTCCGCCACGAACTGCACGTCAGGCTGCGCGGCGCTGAGGAGCTTCTTGAAAGTCGCCACCGCCGACTGGCCATACTCGTAGTTCGGATACACGAGCGCCCAGCGCTTCTTCTTCTGCTTCGCCGCTTCCGGCACGAGCATCGCGACCTGCATATACGTCGATGGCCGCAGACGGTACGTATATTTGTTGCCGTCGGCCCAGACGATCTTGTCGGTCAGCGGTTCGGCGGCGAGGAAAAAGATCTTTTTCTGCTTCGCGAAATCGGTGAGCGCCAAGCCCGTGTTCGACAGGAAACCGCCGAACAGCAGTTGCACCTGTTCGCGCGCAATCAGCTCCTGTGCAACGCGAATGGTGTCGCCCGGGTTGCCGTTGTCGTCGCGCGAAACGACCTCGAGTTTCTTGCCGAGCACGCCGCCCGCGCCGTTGATATGTTCCAGCGCCAGATTCCAGCCGTTCTTGTAGGGCCCGAGAAAGGCCGGCTGCGCCTTGTAGCTGTTGATTTCCCCGATCTTGATGGTCTGCTGGGCGTTCGCGCCGAAGGCGGCGAATGAAAGCACCGTCGATAGCGTAAGGCGAGAGATCCATCCTGCGCGCGTGGTCATGCGTTTCTCCGTATCAAAGGGATTGCGGGAATGCGTTGGTTTTCTGACAGCGTGTTCTGAAGGTCTTTGTATCAGGGGTGACAGCGGCGTTCAAGGCGCACGGGCGGTGTCCTGGCCGCTGCTCACGCCTATTCGGCGCGCGGCGCCGCGCGAATCCGGGCGACGCTCGCGGCCACGTCTGGCCACGCGGGCTTGCCGCCCGCGAATTGCCGCCGCAGATAGGATACGAGTTCCGCGATCTGGGCGTCGTTGAAACTGTCGCGATACGCCGGCATCGTACCGAGTTCGGGCCGCGCCGGCGAGCCGATGCCGTCGAGAATCACCCGAATCAGGTTGTCGGGCGTCGCGCTATGCAGGTTCGTATTGAGCGCGAGCGACGGGTGCGCGCCGAACAATTGCGGCCCACTGCCCGTGTGATGACACGCGGCACACGCGCCGTCGAACAGCCGCGCGCCGACGCCGGACAGTGTGCCTTCAATCGCGCTCGCTTTTTCGTATTGACGCGCCATCGCAGTCGCGTCGACGTTCGGCTCGACCGGACTGAGCGACGCAAGGTACGTCGCCATCGCGCGAATGTCGCTGTCCGGCAGCGCCGCCAGATCCGCGACGACGGGCGCCATCGGCCCCGCGGCGACGCCGTGCAGCGGCGCGTGACCGAAGCGCAGGTAGCTGAACAGCTCGTCCTCGGTCCATGGCACCGGCGAGTTCGACAGGGACGACAGCGCGGGCGCTTCCCAGCCCTCCGCGCTGCCGCCGCCCATGAAGGCGGCGCCGGTTTTCTCGGCGCCGAACGCATTGCGCGGCGTATGGCAGGCGCTGCAATGCCCGAGACCGTTGACGAGATACGCGCCGCGATTCCACTGCGCGTTTTGCGTCGGGCTCGCAGCAAACGTGTTGCGGGCGAGGAACAGGCCGTTCCATGCAGCCATCAGCGGACGCGCGCCGAACGGAAACGGCAGCTTCGTTTCCGGCGGACGGAAGCGCACGGGCGTTTGCGACATCAGATAGGCGTACAGCGCCTCGAGGTCGTCGTCGGAGGTATTTTTGAACGAGGTGTACGGGAACGCAGGATACAGCCGATGCCCGTCCCGGCTGATACCTTCGCGCATCGCGCGAACGAACGCCGCGAGCGACCACGCACCGATGCCGGTTTGCGCATCGGGCGTGATGTTGGTGCTGTACACAGTGCCGAACGGCGTGTCGAGCGGCTTGCCGCCGGCGTTCGGCACGCCGTTGTGCGCCGTGTGACAGACCGCGCAATTACCGAGCGACGCGAGCACTTTGCCGCGCGCAACCAGTTCGGGCGCGAAGGCGCTCGCGAGCGGCGGCGCCATGGGCGCGAGCGCCGACGGCGCCAGCGACAACGCCCCGAGCCAGCCCGCCGCCCCGGCCGCGAATGCGCCTAGAAAACCGAGCCGCCAGCGCTTTTTCCTGCGCGCGGCGGCCTCCTCGGCCTGCGCGTCGGCGAGTGCGGCGCGAATCGTTTCGGGCGTGAACGGCGGCCGGCGAAAACGCACGCCCGTCGCGTCGTACAACGCATTCGCAATCGCGGCCGCGCCGGGCAGCGACGCCGACTCGCCGGCGCCCATTGGCGGCTCGCCGTGACGCGGCATCATCACGACGTCGATCACCGGTACTTCGCGGAACGTGAGGATCGGATACGCGCCCCACTCCTGGCTCGTCACCGCGTTATCGCCGAAAGTGACGCGTTCTTTCAGCGCGCGGCTCGCCGCCTGGATCACATTGCCGTGAATCTGATGACGCACGCCGTCCGGGTTGATCGTCGTGCCGTTGTCCTGACCGACCACGACGCGCGTCACCGCGAGTTCGCCGCTTCTGCGATTGACTTCGACGTCGGCGACCCACGCGCACCACGCCGCGCCGAAGCCGGGAAACTTGCTGTGCACGTAGCGCGCGTAGGCAATGCCTCGGCCGCGTGCAATGTCGCCATCGTCACGATGCGCGCTGCTTGCAGGCTGGCGAGGCTGCCAGCCCGCGCGTTCGGCCACCGCCTTCAGCAGGTCGGCCGCGCGCGGGTCGCGCACATGCTTCAGACGAAACTCGAGCGGATCGTCGCCCGCCTCGGCCGCGAGTTCGTCGATGAACGACTCGTGCGCGAAAGTGTTCGGCAACGCGGAGACGCCGCGCAGCCAGGACGCACGCACGATAGGCGGCGTGTCGTCGCAGACGATGCGCATTGCGCGGTAGTCGTACGGCGGCACGGCCGTGCGGTCGCCCATTTCGAACACCTGCGGCTGCGGCGAGAGCGTGCCGGTGAGCAGGAGCGCCAACGTAGGCGCGTCATTCGACGGATAACGCGTCGCGAAGTCGTAGGCCGCGAGCTCGCCCTCGGCGCTCAACGCACCGCGCACATCCATCAGTTGCGCGGCGCCCTTGGGCTCCCACGCATGCTCGTCCTCGCGCGAAAGCTGCACGCGCACGGGCGCGCCCGTCGCACGCGAGAGCAAGGCGGCATCCGCGGCGACGTCGTCTGCGCAATTGCGGCCATAGCAGCCGGCCGCATCCATGCGCACGATCTCGATCTGCGCTTCGTCCATGGTCAGCAGCAACGCGAGATCCGCGCGCAGCGAATGAGGGTTCTGCGTACCCGACCACACCTTCAACGCGCCCTCGCCCTCGCGATAATCGGCGACCGCGCATGAAGGCCCGATGGACGCGTGCATCTGAAACGGCCACACGTAGGTGCGATTCAGCGTGCGCGCAGCGTCGTCCGAAAGCGCCGCGTCCACGTCGCCCTCGATCACGAGGTCGCGCCGCTTCGCCGGATTCGCGCGCAACGCGGCCTCGACTTCCTCGCTGGTTTCGAGCGGCGGTAATGGCGTCGCGTTTTTCCACTGCACGTCGAGCCGCTTCGCAGCCTGTTGCGCAATTTCCTCGCGCTCCGCCACTACGCCGACGAAGTCGCGTATCACCACGACCTTCACGATGCCCGGGAGATCGCGAATCGACGCTTCGTCGACGCGCAGCAGACTATTGCCGACGAAATCGCCTTGCGCCACGCCCCCATACGGCGGACGCACCACGCGCCCATGCAGCATGCCGGGCACGCGCACATCGTGGACGAAGCTCAATTCGCCGGTTGCCTTCGCGGGAATATCGACGCGCGCGGCGCGCTTGCCGACCACCTTGTAGGCGTCGGGGGATTTGAGCGGCGCGTCGGTGGTCAACTGCAGTTCGACGCGCTGTCCCGCGATCAGCTCGCCGTAGCCGATCGGCTTGGTGGCAGCCGCGGCGCCGCGTTGATACACGGTGCCGTCGCGCACGTCGAGTTCCTCCACGCCGACGGCAAGCCGCGTCGCCGCCTGCGCGACGAGCCATTGCCGCGCCTGCGCCGCGGCATGCCGCAACGGCACCGCTGTAATCTGCAGCGTGGCGCTCGCAATGGTCGGCCCCTGATTCGGCGTCTCGGTGGTATGGCCGAGCACGATCGAGACGCGCGTCAACGGCACGTCGAGTTCTTCCGCGACGATCTGAGCGAGCGCGGTACCGATGCCGGTGCCGAGATCGACGTGACCGTTGAACGCGACCACGCTGCCGTCGTCGCGCACGGCAAGGAACATGTCGGCCTCGGTGGGCACGAACGACGACCGCGAGCCGGGTTGGCCGGCCGCCGGTTTGACGGGCGCCTGCGGCGGGCGCGTGACGATCAGCACACTCTGCGCGTCGTAGAGCTGCTTACGCGATGGCGGCGCCGCGCGGCGATCGACGCTGAAGTCCGGTCCTGTCATGCGCACGCTCCTTTGTGCGCGGGGTCCTGAGCGGGCTTTTGCTGCGCAAGCAACTCAGCGGCGAGCTGCACCGCACGCACGATCTCCACATGCGTGCCGCACCGGCAGAGGTTGCGCGACAACTCGCGTTGAATCGTCTCAATGCTCGGATGCGGATCGCGCTCGAGCAGCGCCTTGGTCGTCATGATCATGCCGCTCAGGCAATAGCCGCACTGCGCGGCCTGTTCTTCGATAAACGCCTGTTGCACCGGATGCAGCGCGGCCCGCGTGCCCAATCCTTCGAGCGTGGTGATCTCATGGCCGAGCGCCACCTTCGCGGTCGTCACGCACGCGCGGGTCGGCATGCCGTCGAGCAGCACGGTGCAGGCGCCGCACTCCCCGAGTCCGCAGCCGAATTTCGGGCCGTTGAGCGCCAGGTCGTTGCGCAGCAGGTAAAGCAAGGGCGTGTCGGGGCAGGCGCTGACAACATGCGTCGCGCCGTTGACCTTCAGCGCGAGCGGCGCCGGGCCCTTCATGAGCGTGCCGGCCGTACCGTGCGAGGCGCCTTCATAGCACCACCGGCACTTCGGTCGCGGGCGGCGTGTTGCGGCTGCGCCGGCAACGGATCAAGCCGTCGATCATCACCATGCCGACGCCGGGAATATCGCCCAGTTGCACGCTTTCGAGCAGGCTGTCCGCAGCCGTATGCTGCGCGCGATCCATGAACACCAGATCGGCGGGACGGCCGACTTCGATCAGCCCCTGGCGCAGGTTGCGTTGCCGCGCGGTGTTACCGGTCGCAAAGCAGAAGGCAATTTCCGCGGGCACGTCGGCGAGACTGGAAATGAGCGCGATCATGCGCAGAATGCCGAGCGGCTGCACGCCGGAACCCGCGGGGCTGTCGGTGCCGAGAATGATGCGATGCGGGCATTTGAGTTCGATCGCATGACGCGCCGTCAGCAACGCAATGCGTTCGTTGCCGTTATGGACGATTTCAAGCGCACGGCTCGACTGCTCGCACAAGTCGCAAACATGACGGTAAGAGAGCGAGGTGTGGCCGCCGTTGATATGGCCGATCACGTCCGCGTCGGCGGCGAGTACCACGTCGCGGTCGATCAGCCCCGAGCCCGGAATCGACGGACCGCCGGTGTGAATCGTGCTCTGAATGCCGTATTTACGCGCCCACGCGACCATCTGCGCGGCTTCCTCGCCGGCTTTCACGCTGCCGAGGCCCACTTCGCCGAGCAGCTTCACACCCGCTTCCGACAGCTCCTTGAAGTCCTCCTCCACCATGCCTTTTTCGATGACCGGTGCGCCCGCCATGACCTTGACGCCGCCACCCACGCCCGCGCCACGCATGCCCTCGAACGAACGCTGCGCGGTGATCGCCAGCGCCTTGACGCCGAGCACATCTTTCGGACGACCAGGTAAATGCACTTCGCCGGCCGAGATCATCGTCGTCACGCCGCCATTCAGATTCGATTCGATCCAGCCGAGCTGATTCTGGCGCGGCGTCCAGTCGCCGAATACCGGATGCACATGCGAATCGATGAGGCCTGGCGCCACCGTGGTGCCTTTGCAATCGACCGTGGTCCGCGCGCCTTCCAGGTCGCAGTCGTTTTCGTTGCCGACGGCGACGATCACGCCGTCGTCGATCACGAGCGTGTTGGCGTCGAGAATCGGCTGGTCGATGTCGCCGGATAACAGCAGGCCGATGTTCGTTACCACGACCTTGCCCGACAAGCCTGTCAACGTCTCTGCTGCCATCTGCCTCTCCTTTTCCCAACGACGGTTCGATCACACGCTCAGATAAGCGCGCCTCACTGTTTCGTTCTTCGCCAGCTCGCCGATGGTGCCGCTAAAGCGGATCTGCCCTTTTTCGAGGACATACGCGCGGTCGCTCACCAACTCGGCGAAATGCAAATTCTGTTCGGACAACAGAATAGACAGCCCCTCGCGCTTGAGCTCGAGAATCATATTGGCCATCTGCTCGACGATCACCGGCGCGACACCTTCCGATGGTTCGTCCAGCAGCACGAGGTAGGGGTTGCCCATCAGCGTGCGCGACACGGTCAGCATCTGCTGCTCGCCGCCGCTCATCTGGCCGCCGGGGCGCTTCGGCATTTCGCCGAGATTCGGAAACAGACGGAACAGCTTCTCCGGCGTCCACTGCGGTGCGCCTTCGCGCGGCGGCTGGCGGCCCGTATCGAGGTTTTCCATCACCGTCAGGTCCGCGAACACGCGCCGGTCTTCGGGAACGAAGCCCATGCCCATGCGCGCAATCTTGTACGGCGGCAGCGCGGCGATGTTCTGCCCGCGAAACGTCACCTCGCCGCGGCGGCGCGGCAGCAGGCCCATGAGCGCCTTCATCGTGGTCGATTTGCCGGCGCCATTGCGGCCCATCAACGCGACGACTTCGCCGCGCCCCACTTCGAGACCGACGTCGAACAGAATATGCGCGCGGCCGTAAAACGCGTTGAGGCCCGCGACTTTCAGCATCGGCTCGCTCATTGCAGGACCCCTTCGCCAGTCTGGCCGCCGGCCGTGCCGTGCAGCGCCGCGTGCGGCTGAAACGTCTTGCCGGTGCCGAAATACACTTGCTGCACGCGCGGATCGTTGCGGATCGCGTCGCCGTCACCCTCCGCAATCAGCTTGCCGCGCGCGAGCACGATCATGCGGTCGGCGTAGGCGAACACCACATCCATGCTGTGCTCCGTGAATAGCACGCCGATTTTCTGCTCGGTGACGAGCCGTCTCGTCAGCGCCATCAATTCGTTGCGCTCCTTCGGCGCCATGCCGGCAGTGGGCTCGTCCATTAAAAGCAGCTTGGGTCGGTTGGCGAGCGCAATGGCAAGTTCGACGCGCTTGACGTCGCCATACGCGAGCACGCCGCATGAACGGTTCGCGTCGGCGGCCATGCCGACCTGTTCAAGCAGCGCGAACGCTTCATCGGCGTAGCGCGAACCTGCGGACTTCCATAGGCCGAAGGTTTTCCGCTCGCGAGACACGAGGGCCATCTGCACGTTTTCGAGCACCGTCATCGAATTGAAGGTGGCGGCAATCTGGAAGGTGCGGCCCACGCCGAGCCGCCAGATGTCGCGCGGACGCTTGCCGACGAGCTCATGTCCGTCGAAGCGGATCGAGCCCGACGAAGGCGGCAACTGTCCGTTGACCATGTTGAAGCAGGTCGATTTGCCCGCGCCGTTCGGGCCGAGCAGCGCGAGAAGCTGGCCGGCTTCGAGCGTGAACGAGACGTCGTCGACAGCCTTCAGGCCTCCGAACGATTTGGAGAGGCCAGACACTTGCAGCAAGCTCATAGCCCCTCCTTGATCGCCGTGCGTTGCGAAGCAGGTGTTGCGGTGTTCTCCGGGTTGTCTTTTTCGCGCGTGTCGTCGCCGAAACGGTCGCGGATAAACCCGACAATGCCTTGCGGAAACGCGATCACCAGCAACAGAATCGCGAGGCCGAGCAGCGCCTGCCAATAATCGGTCTGCCGCGCGACCGTGTCCTGCAGCCAGGTGAACACGGCCGCGCCGACTATCGGCCCGGTCAGCGTCTGCAAGCCGCCGAGCAGCACCATCACGAGGCCGTCCACAGAACGGCTCACGCTGATCACTTCCGGCGAGATCGTGCCCTTGGAGAACGCATACAACGATCCCGCGAGCCCGCAGAACAGCGACGCGATGACGAACGACGCCCACTGCACGCGCTTCACGTCGATACCGATCGCCTCCGCGCGCAGCACCGAATCGCGCGACGCGCGCATCGCGAAGCCCAGCGGCGAAAACAGCATGCGCCGCAAGAGCCACACGCCGAGAACGGCGCACGCGAGCGTCAGGTAATAAAACGCCACCGGCGACGATAGCCAGTCCGCCGGCCACAACCCGAGAATGCCGTTGCTTCCGCCCGTCACATCGTCCCATTGGAAAACGACCGACCAGACGATCTGCGCGAACGCGAGCGTCAGCATCGCGAGATAGACGCCGGACAGACGCACGCAGAACCAGCCGAACACCAGCGCGCCGCCGACTGCGAGAAGCGGGGCCAGCAGCAGCGCCGCTTCCATTGGCAGATTCAGCACTTTGAGAAAGAGCGCGGCTCCATAGGCGCCGAGCCCGAAGTAAGCCGCGTGGCCAAACGAGTGCATGCCGCCCGGCCCCATGATGAAATGCAGGCTCGTCGCGAACAGCACGGCAATCAGGATTTCCACCAGCAGCACCGGCATGTACGGGAATGCATTGGCCGTCAGCGGCGCAAGCAGCAGAATCAGCAACGCAATCGCGGCCAGCCATTTCAAGCGCTTGCCCGCGGGACGCAAGGGCGTGTCGGGCGCCGCCATGCCGCGCACCGCGGCGCTCGCACGGCCGAGCAGCCCCCACGGCCGCACGACGAGCACCACCGCCATCACGACGAATTCGGCAACCAGCGTAAAGCGGCTGAGCGAGAGGCCGACACCGAAAATGCTCACATGTCCAATGCCGATGCACAGCGCCTTGATCTCCGCGATGATCAGCGCGGCCACGAACGCGCCCGGAATCGAGCCCATGCCCCCGACCACGACGACCACGAACGCATTGCCGATCGTCTCCAGATCGAGCGAGAGATTGGCGGACATACGCGGGCCCTGCAGTGCGCCGCCGAGACCCGCGAGAAATGCGCCGACGAAAAACACGCCGGTGAACAGCCACGCCTGGTTGATGCCGAGCGCGCCGAGCATCTCGCGGTCCTGCGTCGCGGCGCGCACGAGCGTGCCCCAGCGCGTGCGCGTCAACGCATACCAGAGCAGCAGCAACACCACCGGGCCGATCACGATCAATGCGATGTCGTAAGTCGGCAGCGGATGGCCGAGGAAATCGACGGCGCCCGCCAGATGCGGCGCGCGCGGCCCGAACAGATCTTCCGGGCCCCACAGCCAGAGCGCGGCATCGCGAAAGATCAACACGAGCGCGAACGTGGCAAGCAAATGGAAAAGCTCAGGCGCCTGATAAATGCGCCGCAGAACAACGACTTCGACCAGTGCGCCGAGCACCGCGACAATGAGCGCCGCCGCCAGCACGGAAAGCCAGAAGCCCCCGGCCGTATGCCCGAAGCGGCTCGCGATGCTGTACGCAATATAGATGCCGAACATGTAGAACGAGCCGTGCGCGAAATTGACGATGCGCGTCACGCCGAAGATCAGCGACAAGCCCGCGGCGACGAGAAAGAGCGTCGACGCGTCGGCGAGTCCGTTGACCAGTTGTACCAGCAAATTCGAAAGCATCGAGACCCTCGGCCTGCAGACGTTGCAGCGCGTGCGGCACCGCGCTCGCACGCATCAACGGCAGCACACTACCTGAAACAAATCCCTGATGGGGACTCGTCGAACAATTGCATGCGCACCTCAGCGCAATCCATCCTCGCCCTTGATCTCGTTTGCCTGCAATCCGCCGATGCGCGGCAACGGCCGGCCCGCGGCCGTCACCGCGACCGCCACGACAATCTCATTGGCGCGCGGCGCGTCCGACACGCGCGCCTCGATCGCATCGAAATGACTGCGCACGTACGCGGCGTCCTTGTGGCCGAGCGGCACGTCGATCGCCGTGCCGAGCGTGCCCATCTTTTTCGCAGACGGCACGAGCGCCGCGCCCTTCTCAACCGCCGCGCGCAGCGGCGCGCCGAGCTTCGGATGCAAGATCGCCGCCGCGTGCTCCAGTTCGCCTGCTTCACCGACAATCGCGGCCTTGCCGTAGCTCTGCGCTTCGCCCGGCTCGATACCGAGCGCCTCGACGCAGCGCTTGCCGAGCAACGCGCCGAGTTCCTCGCCGGCGTCGATCAGCGCGTCGAGCTTCGCTTCGTAGCGGCCCGCATACGGGTTTTCGATCACGGCGATCGCCACCGCGCGACGCGTGGGCGGATCGACGTTCTGGCCCATTTCAATGCACGTTTCGTCCACTTGCACGACCAGCTTGCGAAGCCTGATTGCCATTTCGCTCTCCGAATTTCGATGTCTCTGTCGTCATGTCCAGCGGGTTTGAAGCCTTGGAGCGCGTCTTAGCGCAAGCCGTCCTTGCCCACAATCGCCTCCTTGGCGAGCCCGCCGACACGGGCATGCACGCGCTGCCCCGTGCTCATCGCGAGGATGTAGACCACTTCGTCGGCAGCGGGCGCGCCCGGCACACGCACTTCGATCGCGTCGAAGTGGCTGCGCACGTAGCTCGCATTGACATGCGTGAGCGGCACGTCGAGCGCGGTGGACGGCGCCCCGACTTTTTTCGTCGACGGCACGATCGCGTTGGTCGGCACGCCGTTCTTTTCGAGCAGTTCGCGCATCGCATAGCCGCCTGGAACATGCCACAACGCGCCGTGTTCGAGTTCGCCGCGCGCGCCCACAATCGCGCCCTTGCCGTAGCTTTCTATCGACGCATGCGGAACCGCCATCGCGGCGAGCAGCCGTTGCGCCATATCGAAGCCGATGGGCTTGAGCGCTTCCATGGCGTGCTCGATGCTGGCCTCGTAACGGCCGGCGAACGGGTTCGTCATCACGGCGGCAATCGCGCCGCGTCTAAGCGGCTGTGCCGGTGCGGGCCCGAACTCGTGAAAGATGTCTTCGACGTGCGTCAGCACGCGGCGTATTTCGAACACGAAGCCTCCGTTGTTGAGTGCGCGCGATGCAGCCTCAGCAACGCGCTTTCGGTCTCGTGCAGGCCGGCGATCCGCACGCGTCCTTGCAAAAATAATGCGGCGCCTTCTATCAAACCATGATCCTGCAAACGCCGCGCGGCCGCGACGCCGCGTGCGAGCGCGAAGTCGACAAGCGGCTGCGGCAGCGCGGGGACATCCACGGTCACGAGCCGGTCGCCCAGATCGGTATCGTCTTTCAGCGACGAAGCGGGCGCGCGCACGATGCCGGCGTGGTCGAGGTCCACCGCGTTCGCGATCATCGTCGCGGCAGCGTCGGCACTGGCCGCGTCGCGCGCGAGCACGGTCACGCTGTCGGCAATGCCGAAACTGAAACTGCGGCCGCGCCAGCCGCTCGTCGCGATGCCGCGAATGGGCAGGCTTGCCTCGAGCGTCAGGTCGGCGTCGAGCGTAGCGCCGCTGTTTGCCATGCGCATTGCCGGCAGCGCCTGCGAGAGGTCGGCAAACACACCAACGCGAAACTGCCGCCCTTCGCTCAGATGAAACGCAATGTCGCCGCCATTGTTGATGTACGCGCGCGAAATGCCTTCACGTTTGAATGCGCCGATCAGTTCATCGGCGACACTGCCGGCAACGGCCGCCATCGGCGTGATAAAGCGCGCGCGATGCGGATGACACGCCGACCACATGCGCCGTGCCACCACACCCTGCAGCGGACATTCTTCGACAGCCGCCTGTGCGCGCAATGGTTCCCGCAGCAGCTTCAACTCACTCACCAGTTCGGGCAGTACGCCGACGAAGCGCCTCCAGCACGCTTCATACGCGGCTCGCAGCGCGTCGGAATCGCCCTCGGCGCTCAGAATGAGATCGATCGGGCCATGCTGCCAATGCCAGCGCGTCGCGTCGAGACGGGTGCGGGTCGGGTTCATCGCTTCCTGTGCGCGTGGCGCCTAGCCGAGCATGGGCGGCATGGCCGGCGGCCATGGATTGTCGGGATTACGCGCCAAGGTGCGGCGCGCGAGCGGCGCGCCTTCCGTATGCTCCGGGCCGCTCGCCAGCACGTTCTCCAATGATCGCACCGCATCCAGGTGGCCGCCCAGATCGCGATAGGCGTCGTAAGTCATGGTGAATTCGATGGGCGCGACGATTGCCGGCGTGGGGACTGTGCCGAACGACCCGTCAGGCATGCGCGATACGTCGACCATCACGGTGATGCCGCCGCCTGGCCACACATAGGCCGGCGCGCCGCCGCAGGTCACATTCACAAGTTTCTGCTTGATCGCCCGCGTGAGCAGCACCGGGTTTTCGGTCGCGCCCGCACGCAGACTGCCGCCCGCGCCGCCGAGAAACAGCACCGTGGCAAGCGAAGGTTCGCAGTTTTCGCCGATACGCTCCACCGTGCGACGCACGGCGTCCGGCATCGGCGCGATGCGCGGTACGAGGTCATGATCGAGTTCGTACCACTGCGCGTGCTCGCCGGTGGTCGACACCATCAGAAGACGCAGGCCAGGCTTCGCGACTGCGGGATCGAAGCCTTCGATAATCGTAACGGGGTCCTGAATATCCGTGCCGCCCCAGCCGGTGCCCGGATTCGCCACCTGAAAATAGCGGCCGGGCGTCGACTTGCGTCCGCGAATCTTGATGCCCGAGCGCGTCATGCCGAGGCAGCGCCCCGCCTGATGCTCGGTCAGCACGCCGGTGATGTGATCGTCGACCACGACGACTTCATCTGCATGGCCGAACCATTGTTTGGCGAAAATGCCGATGGTCGCCGAACCGCAGCCCACGCGCATGCGCTGCTCTTCGACACCGTCGACGACCGGTGCCGCGCCCGCGCGAATCACGAGGCTCGCGCCGCCGTCTATGCTGAGTTCCACCGCCTGCTTGTTGCCGAGCGCGAGCATCATGTCGCACGTCACGCGTCCTTCTTTCTTGCTGCCGCCCGTGAGATGATGCACGCCGCCGAGACTCAGCATTTGCGAGCCGTATTCAGCAGTGGTCACGTGGCCGACAATTTCACCGTGGCACCGCACGTTCGCCTGTTCGGGTCCGAGAAAGCGGTCGGTGTCGATTTTGACCTTGAAACTGCAATAGCTGAAGATGCCTTCCGTGACGACCGTGACCATGTCGACGTCGTCGCGCTTTGAGGCAACGATAAAAGGCGCAGGCTTGTAGTCGGGATAAGTGGACGATGCGCCCACGCCGGTCACGAAGAGCGCTTCTTGAGAAGCCGGCTCCTGTGCCGTGGACGACGCGCCGAAATCAACCAGCGCGTCCGTGCTATCGGAACGCGAACTGGCGTTCGAGAGAAACACCACGGGGTCGACACGAATCAGCCGTCCGCTCGCATTCGCATAACGGTCGCACGCGCCGGTGCGCCCTTCCGATATCTGGCATAGCACCGGGCAGGCGTTGCATTCGATCTTGTTCGACGCCATGCGGTCGTTGCGCGGCGCCGCCTTCTCGAGCACGGTGGGACCCGGCGTCGAGGCGATTTCGCCGTCGACGCTATCCGCACCGAAATCGACCTTCGTATGTTCTGTCATGGCGGGGTTCCATACGACGACATTACAATCGGTCCAGCCCGGCTGCCGAAAAGCCCTTATCTATAGGGGTTTTCGCGTGACCCGCACATTTCCATGTTGCGGCCACTCACCGTTCGTGTAGTATCCGCTACACCAAACTTGCCTGAAATCTACCCGATCAAAATAGACTGCGCAATGAGTTTCCCGTGCACGTGCAGATGGTGCGGCGCCGCATTCGACGGCTCGTCCGGCTTGCCGCGCTGCCTTAATCTACGCCGAAGCGGCGCGCCGCGCAGCGCTCGAAAGAGACTCGGCAGTATGCAACCCGCGCTGTATGATGAGGACGCCCGCATTCCCGCGTGAATGGCTGCGCGCGAGTCGAGGCCGTTCAACCACGCTAACGAAGAGATAAAGACCGCCATGAGTCCCACTGCCGCCCGCAAGCCGGGCGCCACCGGCATCCGCGCCAAACAGGCGCAGGACACGCGCGCCAAGATTCTGAAAGCGGCAATCAAGGTCTTCGCGAAACAGGGCTATGCGAGCGGCCGCGTGGAAAGCATCTCCAAGGCCGCGCGCTCGCACGACCGGATGATCTACTACTACTTCGGCAGCAAGGAGCAGCTATTTGTCGAAGTGCTGGAGACGATCTACACGCAATTCAATGAAGCGGAGAGCAGGCTCGACCTCGACCTGGACAATCCCGTGCGCGGTCTGGAGCAGATGGTCGAATTCGTCTGGCAGTACTACCTCGACCACCCCGAGTTCGTCACGCTGCTCTCGAGCGAAAATCTGCATCAGGGCAAGCATGCAAAGAAGTCGTCGAAGCTGAAGGAGATTTCCGGCTATGCGATTTCCGTCGTGCAGAAGCTGCTCGATGCGGGTAAGGCGCAGCGCGTGTTTCGCGCCGACATCCAGGCGCGCGACGTGTATCTGCTGATTGCGTCGCTCGGCTATTTTTATAACGCGAACCAGTACACGTTGGGCGCGTTTCTCGGCGAACCGCTGATGGACAAGGCGGCGCTCGCGCATTGGCGCGAAGTGATCAAAGACACGGTATTGCGGGCGGTGCGACTGCAATTGCCGGTTGATGTCGATGCAATGGTCGGCCATGACCCCGCCAATGCACACGCCGGCGCGAAAGGCCGCGCATTGGAAGGCCGCGCGATATAAAAAAACGCGCGCCGTGTATCACGGGCGCGCGTCGTGTCGGCATGACCTCGTTACGGAGAGCGAAGCATTCGAGCGAACCACTCAAGGCTTCGCCGCGGCATCGTCCTCGCGGAACAGTTTATCGGCGAGATGAAAGGCCGAGTTCGCCGCCGGCACGCCGCAATAAATCGCGGTTTGCAGCAGCACTTCCTTGATCTGCTCGCGCGTCACGCCGTTGTTCTTCGCGGCGCGCAGGTGCAACGCCAGTTCCTCGCTGCGATTGAGCGCAACCATCATCGCAATAGTGAGAAGACTGCGCGTATGTCGCGGCAAGCCGTCGCGCGTCCAGACTTCGCCCCACGCATAACGGGTGATGAAGTTCTGGAACTCTTCCGTCAGTTCAGTGCGATTGGCAAGCGAGCGGTCGACATGCGCATCGCCCAGCACCGCGCGGCGCACGCCGAGGCCGGCTTCATAGCGGTCTTCGTCGTTCATTTGGACTCCGTCAAAAAGTCGATGACTGTCTTCGTGAAAGCATCGGCCTTCTCGATGTTGGAAATATGCGAGGCGTCCAGTTCGACGTAGCGCGCGCCCGGAATCGCCTGGGCCAGTTCACGCCCTTGCGCGGGCGTGGCGGCGACGTCGTGCGTGCCGCTGATCACGAGCACCGGCAGCTTGATGCCGTGCGTTTCGGGGCGCAGGTCGGTGGCGTCGATTGCATCGCAGTTCGACGCATACCCTTCCTTGTCCGTATGCACGAACACGTCGCGGATCATGGCGAGCACCACCGGCTCACGCTCGATGTAGTCGGCGGTGAACCAGCGCGGCAACACGGCGTCGGCGAGTGCCACCATGCCTTCCGTGCGGGCGCGTGCGGCGCGCGGCACCCACACCTCCGGCGAGCCGATGCGCGCCGCGGTGTTCGCGAGCACCACCCGCTCGAAGCGGCTCGCATGGCGGGCGGCCAACGCGACGCCGGTAAGTCCGCCCATCGAGACGCCGCAGAAATTCGCGCGCGCGATCTTGAGCGTATCCATCAGGCCGAGGACGTCGCCCGCCAGCTGGTCGATCGTGTACGGTCCCTTGGGCGCTTCGGAATGGCCGTGACCGCGCGTGTCGTAGCGCAACACGCGGAATTGCTTCGACAGGGCCGCGACTTGCGGCGTCCACATGGAAAGATCGCTGCCGAGCGAGTTCGACAGAATCACCCACGGCGCGTTGCCGTGGCGGTCGCCGTCGATTCGATAGTGAAGCTCGGTGCCGTTGACTGCGGCGTAAGGCATGCCGGTTACTCCTTCGAGAGGGTGCGCTGCGAACGCGCGGAATGAAGCGCTAGCGCCGCATCCACATAAGCGTGCGCCTGGCCGACGTATTGAGCAGGATCGAGCAGTTGCTTCAGGCGCTCGCGAGAAAGATGTGCGGTCACGGCCGGGTCGGCAGCGAGCACGTCGAAAAGCGTCTGCCCCTGGCTGATCGCCGCTTTCGACGCCCGCTCGACGAGATGATGCGCATCCAGCCGGCCGATGCGATCGCCTAGCGCGAGCATCACCGCTTCGCCGAGAATCAGGCCATGCGTGACGTCGAGATTCGCGGCAAGCCGCGCCACGTTTACATTGAGGCCGCCCGCGATCTGTTCGATGTTGGCGAGCGCACCGCCGGCGAGGCGCGCGAGGTCGGGCAACGCATCCCATTCGGCCTGCCAGCCGCCGAGCGCGCGCTCGTGTTCCTGCACCATGCCCGCGAAGACGGTGGCGACGAGCCCCGGCGCGCGGGTGGCTGCCGTGAGCACGGCTGCGCAGCCGACCGGATTGCGCTTATGCGGCATGGTCGACGATCCGCCCTTGCCCGCCGCCGCAGGTTCAGCCAGTTCGTCGATTTCGGTTTGCATCTGCAGCGAAATGTCGCGTGCGATCTTGCCGAGCGTGCCGATCAGCATGCCGAAAAACGCCGCCGTCTCCGCAATGCGGTCGCGCTGCGTATGCCACGGCAACGCGGGCACAACGAGGCCGAGTTCCTGCGCGAGCGCGTCGGTAACCTGCGGCGCGGCCTCGCGCAGACTCGCGAGCGTGCCGGCCGCGCCGCCGAATTGCAGCACGAGCACACGTTCGCGCAATGCGTCGAGCCTTTCGCGGTGGCGCAGCAACGCGTCGAGCCATTGTGCGAACTTGAGGCCGAGCGTGATAGGCAGCGCCTGCTGCAGCCACGTGCGGCCGATCATCGGCGTCGCGCGATGCGTGGACGCGAGCTTCGCGACGGCATTGCACGCGGCTTGCAAACCGCTGTCGAGCAGATTGAACGTGTCGCGCAGTTGCAGCACCGTCGCGGTGTCGATAATGTCCTGGCTCGTCGCGCCCCAATGCACGTATTTCGACGCTTCCGCGTCGGCGGCTTTCACGCGCGCGGTGAGCTGCTTGACGAGAGGAATCGCGAGATTGCCGCCGAGCGCCGCGTCGCGCGCGAGCGCGTCCGCGTCGAGCTGATCGGCATGGCAGGCTGCTTCGATGGCGGGCACGGCCGCCGCAGGAATGACGCGATGCGCTGCGGAAGCGCGCGCGAGCGCTGCTTCCACGTCCAGCATGCGTTGCAGCGTGGCGCGCGGCGACCAGATGTCGTTCATCGGCTGCGTGCCGCAGAGAAGGCCGGTCAGCCGGCCGCTGGAGTCGAGCATGATGACTTCGATGATCGATGATTCTGATGAATGTAGCACTGCGCGCGGCAACGCGTGGCGCACCGCGGCATGCGAACCGCGGCGCAAATCCCTGCACCGGCCTGCGCGCGCATCAGTATGCGCTACAGCGCGCTCACGCCGCCCGCGCGGCTTGGGTACCGTCGATCAGCGGCACGCCCGTGAGTTTCAGCAAGGCGTCGAAGTCGATGTCGGAGAAAATTTCGCGCACGACGAGACCCTCTTCCGTCACGTCGATCATCGCCAGATCCGTATAGATGCGGTCGACGCAACCGACGCCCGTCACCGGATACGTGCACTCGGCGGTGATCTTGCTTTCGCCCTGCTTGGTCAGATGCTCCATCATCACGTAGACCTGCTTGGCGCCGATCGCGAGGTCCATGGCGCCGCCCACCGCGGGAATGGCATCCGGCGCGCCGGTGTGCCAGTTCGCGAGGTCGCCCTTTGCCGACACCTGGAACGCGCCCAGCACGCAAAAGTCGAGGTGACCGCCGCGCATCATCGCGAACGAATCGGCGTGGTGAAAAAACGCGCCGCCCGTAAGCAGCGTGACATGCTGCTTGCCGGCGTTGATCAGTTCGTCGTCTTCCTCGCCTTTGGCGGGCGCCGGGCCCATGCCGAGCAGGCCGTTTTCGCTGTGCAGGAAGATTTCCTTGTCGGCGGCGAGGTGGTTCGCCACGAGCGTCGGCACGCCGATACCGAGGTTCACATACGCGCCTTCGGGGATATCCTGGGCGACGCGCTTGGCCATTTCATCGCGGGTGAGTTTCTTCATGTCGGTCTCCGGTTCAGGCAGCGGCGTCGCGCGGATTGGCTTGCGGGGCATGGGCGGCTTGCGGCACTTCGATCACGCGCTGCACGAAAATGCCCGGCGTCACGATGTTTTCCGGGTCGAGCGCGCCGAGCGGCACGACTTCCGACACCTGCACGATGGCCGTCTTGGCCGCACTCGCCATGATCGGCCCGAAGTTGCGCGCGGTTTTGCGATAAACGAGGTTGCCCCAGCGGTCGCCCTTATACGCCTTGATCAGCGCGAAATCCGCATGCAGCGGCGACTCGAGCACGTAATGCCTGCCGTCGATCAAACGGGTTTCCTTGCCTTCGGCGAGCTTCGTGCCGTAGCCGGTCGGCGTGAAAAATCCGCCGATGCCCGCGCCCGCCGCGCGGATGCGCTCGGCCAGATTGCCCTGCGGCACGAGTTCGAGCTCGATTTCGCCGGCGCGATAAAGCGCGTCGAACACATACGAATCGGTTTGGCGCGGGAACGAGCAGATGATCTTGCGCACGCGCTTCGCCTTCAACAGCGCGGCGAGGCCGATCTCGCCGTTGCCGGCATTGTTGTTGACGATGGTGAGCTCGCGCGCGCCCTGCTCGATCAGCGCGTCGATGAGTTCCGACGGCATGCCGGCCGTGCCGAAGCCGCCGATCATGACGGTCGCGCCGTCGTGGACGTCGGCGACGGCCGCTTGAAGTGACTCGAAAATCTTGTTGATCATGTCGAATTTCCTTGAGAGGCGCCGGTCGGCTCACAGCCGGTTTGTTCGCTCATTTGTTCGCCCATTTGTTCGTATAGTGAACACTGATTCGATTAGCGAACGATTCGGCGATTATGGTTGCGCTTGCGCTGCATTGTCAAGGCGCGGACTTTCCCTTAATCATAGGTTGCCGCGCGGTGGACGGCGCGCCGCGTGGCTGTCCCGCGGCGCCGTCGCTGACTCAATGCAAGGAAAGAGCAAAAGAAAACCCCACTATCGCGTAAGGCGATTCTTCCGCTATGCTTTATCGCTATATCGAATAGCGCCTCGCGGCCCTCGTCGTAGAACCCACCCATGTCGGACAACACGCTCGATCTGAACCTGATCCCTTATCTCGTGGCGATGGAGGACACCCGCAACGTGAGCCGCGCGGCCGAGCAGCTGGGCGTGAGCCAGCCGCGCGTCAGCACGGCGCTTGGCCGGCTGCGCGAGTATTTCGACGACCCGCTGTTCGTGCGCACGTCCAAAGGCATGGAGCCCACGCCGCGCGCGCTCGCGATCCTGCCCGCCGCGCGCGACGCGCTTCTGCGAATCGAAAAAGGCATGCTCGACGTGCAGGACTTCGATCCACAGACCAGCACGCATACCTTTTCAATCGCGCTCTCCGATGTCGGCGAAATCGTCTTCTTGCCGCGGCTCCTGCAGCTTTTCGCCGAGCGCGCGCCGCATGCCAACCTGCGCTCCGTGTCGCTGCCGCCCTCGCATGTGGAACGCGGGCTCGAATCCGGCGACGTGGATCTCGCGGTTGGTTACTTTCCGGACCTGGCGGGCAACAACTTCTTTCAGCAGCGGCTCTTCACGCACCGCTTCATTTGCCTGATGCGCGCGGGTCACCCGCTCTCGCGGGCGCCGCTCACGCTCGCGCAGTTCGTGGCGTCGGGACATGCGGTCGTGCGCGCCGAAGGACGCAGCCAGGAAGTCCTCGAACAGTACCTCGTGAAAAAGCGCATCAAGCGACGCGCGGTATTGGAGACGCCGCACTTCATGAGTCTGCCGTTCATCCTCGCGCGCACGGATCTGATCGCCACGGTGCCGCATGCCATCGGCTTCGCGTATGTGTCCGAGCATGCGTCGATCACGCTCGTCGAGCCGCCCTTGCCGTTGCCGCGCTTCGATTTGCGGCAGCACTGGCATCGCAAGTTTCATAACGATCCGCGCGGCACCTGGCTGCGCGGCGTGGTGGCCGGGCTGTTCAACGACGCGCTCGACGAATGGCCGAAATGAAATCGTCAGCCCCGTGCCGCCCGAAGGGGCATCGGCACGGGCCGGCGTAAACATGGAACAATGACTGTACTCATGAACCCGCGCGCTCCCTCAGGGCCGACGCGCGATTCCGCAGGAGCGACGGATGACCAGCAGCAAAAGAGAAAACACCCCGCCCGCGGCCGCCAACGGCCGTCCGAGCCGCGAAGAAGCGGAAGCCGCCGTGCGCGTGCTGCTGCGTTGGGCCGGCGACAACCCGGAGCGCGAGGGTCTCGTCGACACGCCGGCGCGCGTGGTGCGCGCCTATGAAGAGTTCTTTGCCGGCTATCAGGTCGATCCGCGCGACATCCTCGCCCGCACGTTCTCGGAAGTGGACGGCTACGACGAGATGATCGTGCTGAAGGACATCCGCTTCGAAAGCTATTGCGAGCATCACATGGTGCCGATCATCGGCCGCGCGCACGTTGCGTATCTACCGGGGCATCGCGTGGTCGGCATTTCGAAGCTGGCGCGCCTCGTCGACGCGTTCGCGAAGCGTCTGCAGATTCAGGAAAAGATGACCGTGCAGATCGCCGATACGCTTAACGAGGTGCTGCAACCGGCGGGCGTCGGCGTGATTCTTGAGGCCGCGCATCAGTGCATGTCCACACGCGGCGTGCACAAAGCCGGCGTGACGATGGTCACCTCGCGCATGCTCGGCACGTTTCGCACGGATCCATCCACGCGCCGCGAATTCCTGTCGATTGTCGGCAACCCCGGCGCGATCGCCGTGCCGAACACCTGAGCGAACAGCACGGAGCACAGGCGACGCGGCGAGTTCGGGACGTGTACTGCGCGTGCTTCTCAGGCCCTGTGCTTCAGGTCGGCATCACGTGACCTTGCGCGTGCCGAACATTTGCCCGAACGTCGCGAGCATCACGGCACCCAGCACGCACGCCACGCCCGCAAGCTGCGCCGCACTGACCCGCTCGTGCAGCAGCAGCGCGGCGAGCGCCAACGCACTGACGGGCACGAGCGCTGTCATGAGCCCGGCTTCAGCGCCGCTCACGCGCGCCGCCCCTTCATACCAGAGAACAAAGCCGGCTACGGTCGGCACCAGCGCGTAATAGAGCACGCCGGTGAGCGCACCGGCGTCGAGCGGCATTTTCCAGGGCTGCTCGAAACAGGCCGGCACGATGCACACCGCGAGGCCGATCCCGCACATCAACGCGGAGAGCGGCAGCGGCGCGACCGGCGTGCGCAGCTTGCGGTTCAGCAGAATGAAAAGCGCCTCGCAGACAATCGCTGCAAACACCAGCAGGTTGCCGGCCACGGAGCCGCCTTCATGCGGCGCGGCGCTGCCACCCGGGTGCACGGTGCACGCGAGCACACCCGCCGTGGCGAGAACAATCGCGCCGAGCAGCGCGGGCGACGGACGCTCGCCCAGCGCCACCATGGCCACCAGCGCCGAAACCGCGGGCAAGGTGCCGGCAATCACGCCTGCATCGCCTGCCGAGGCCAGCTTCATGCCGCTGATCAGCAGCACCGTATAACCGACGCTGCCCGCCGCGGCCTGCGCGATCACGAGCGCGGTGTCGCGCGGATCAAGGCGCGGCCAGCGCACGCCGCGTCGGCGCATCACGAGTACGAACAGTGGAAAGGCAATCGCGAAACGCAGCGCCGTCGCGCTGAAGGGCGGCAACCCGGCGGCAATGGGCCTGCTCACCACCACCGTGCTGCCCACGCCGATCATGGCGAGCGCGCAGCAGATATAGCCGACATAGCGTGAGTTCATCGTGCATCTCCGAGACAAAGGGAACAGCACGCAGATTAGGCAGGCGGCAGAGCGAGGTCTTGAACGAAATTGCAGGCGCTCGCGCGGTGGCCCGGCTCGCGGTCCATCGAGTATCCTGAACGCCGCAGGGCGCGAGGCACCACGGGAACGGACTTTGCGTGAGCGAACCCGGCGACCGGCCACGCCGGCGCAGCCCGCTTGCCGGCAAGAAACGGGAAAATGAGGGAAACAGGTGGCGGAAAAAGCGGGAACGAAACGGGAAACAAGCGCGAAAGAAACAGAGGAGCCGCTCAATTGGTCGAGTTTCCGTCGTCGGCGGTTGCCACATGGGGCGGCGCGTTCGTCTTCGTCAACGTGCTGTTGACGCGCCTCGGCGTGCCGATCCCCGCCGTCCCCGTGCTGCTGTTCGCCGGTTCTGCGATTGCGGCGGGCACCCTGTCGTTCTGGCCGGTGCTGTGCGCGGCCGTGCTCGGCGCGCTGATCGGCGACGGCGTCTGGTTTACCGCCGGCCGTCTGTATGGCCGCAAGCTGATCGGCGTGCTCGGCCAGATGCTGCCTGCCGTCGATGCCCGCGTCGAGCAGGCGCGGACCCTCTTCGAGCGCTTCGGCGTGCCGCTCGTGTCGATCTCGAAGTTCGTGCCCGGCCTCGGACTCGTCACCCCGCCGCTGATGGGGACGACAGCCGTCGATGCCCGCATCTATGCGATCTGGGACCTCACCGGCGCGACCGCGTGGGCCACCTTCTGGCTGCTCGGCGGCGCGGCGGCGGAGCGGCAGTTGCACATGCTGTTTGCGTTCGTCCGCGCGCGCGGCGGCACCGTGATCGACCTGCTGATCGCCGCGGCGTTGCTGTATCTCGCGTACCGGCTCATGCAGCAGCGGCGCGCACGCCGTCATGCGGCCGCGGACGCCGCCAACGCACGAGCCTCGCTGCGCGCTCCCGGCCGCGAGGCGACGCCCAAGGTGCTCGACGCCCGCCCGCAGAGCGTGGCGCGCGAGCCCGCCTCGCCGATTCCCGGGGCGCTCGCACTCGACCCGCACTCGCCGGAACAACTCGACCTCGCCCTGCGCACCTACGACAGCGTCATCTACTGCGTATGTCCGGACAGCGCGACCGCCGCCGAGATCAGCGTGCGCATGCGCAATTACGGCTATACGCGGATTCGCGCGCTGCACGGCGGGTTGGAAGCGTGGCAGCGGCGCGGCTTTCCGGTGGGCCTGCTGCTGACGGACGACACAGGCTCGGGCACGCTCGCGCACTCACTCGCCGAATCCGCCGGCGACGCGGGTAACGCCGTGACACTGCGCGGCTTCGCGCCGCGAAGCCGCGCCGGCGCCGGCGCGTGAGGACGTGAGGACGTGAGGGCTGCATGTTTGTAGCGGCCTGTCAGGCTCGCTTTCGATCACGCCTGGGACGGCGAATCCTGCGCCTCCGAGCCCGCCGCCACCTGCCCGCCGGCCACGCGATTGCGTCCGGCCGCCTTGGCGAGGTAGAGCTGACGGTCCGCGGCGGCGAGCAGATCGAGCGCGTTCTCGCCTTGCGCCGGCACACTCGTCGCGCAACCCACGCTCACCGTGACCGTCCGGCTGCCGTCGCCCCCATGCAGAATGTCGTGCGTCTGCACCCTGCGGCGAATTTTTTCCGCGACCGCGAGCGCGCCGTCCGCCGACGTATCCGGCAGGATCACCGCGAACTCCTCGCCGCCGTAGCGCGCGACCACGTCCACCGCGCGACGTACCGTCGTGGCAATGCACTCGGCTACCGCACTCAGTGCCTCGTCGCCGCTTGCATGGCCATAGGTGTCGTTAAAGCGCTTGAAATGATCGATATCGATGAACAGCGCCGACAACGGCTGGCCCGTGCGCCGCGCGCGCCGCCATTCCTCGTCGAGGCGCCTGTCGAGCACGCGGCGGTTGGCGAGTCCGGTCAGCGGGTCGGTGGCGGCAAGACGCGTCAGCGCGGCCTGCGCCTGCAGTTTGCCGCGCAAGGCAAACGCGAGCAGCCACGACACCACCACGAACACCGCGCCGAACGTGAGCGTCAAGGCGCCGCTGATCAGGGCGCGGTGCCGCCACGGCGCGAGCACGTCGTCGACGGCGGGCGCGACGACCGCGATCAGCGGCGTGCCGGGCACGTGCGCGTACGTGTACATACGCTGCACACCGTCGACTGCGGAACTCGCCACATACGATCCGGCGCCTTCCGCGGCCATGCGGATGAAGGTCGGCGACCCGGCAATGCTCGCGCCGATATCGCGCGGCGAATAGGGCTTGCGGGCGATCAGCGTGCCGTCGTCCATCGCGATGAACACCGAGCCCTGCTTGCCGACGCTAATGCGCTCGAGCAGTCGCTGGAAATATTCGATGCGGATCGCGAGCAGCGCGACGCCGGCAAAGCGGCCGTGCTCGTCGTTGATGCGCCGCGTGAGCCCTATCGACAACTTGCCGTCGCGCACACGCGAGCGGAATGGATGCGACAGGTAAAGCCCCACCGCTGGATTGCGCTGATGAACGACGAAATAGTCGCGGTCGGTGAAGAAAACGTTCGCGTTGATCTCGCCGCTTTGCGAGGCGATGACCTCGCCCTTCGCACCGACGATATACGCGCCGCCGAGATAAGCGGCCGTCGTCGCGCGGTCGAACAGCACCGCGCGCTGCACGTTGGGCGGCAGGCCCGCGCTCAGGTGATGCTCGGCGCCGTCCACCATTGCCTGCAACGAAAGCGCGTAGATCTCGACGTTTCTTTCAAGGTCGCCGGACACGGTCGACACGAGGTTCTGCGAGGTTTCGCGCGCATGGTCGAGCGCGTCGGTACGGCCATTGAAGAGCGTCAGCAGCGTGAGACCCGCCATGGCGAAGGCCACGAGCGTGCCGGCGAGACCGGCCAGCACCGGATGATTGCCCACATAACGTGCGACGCCGGCTCCTGCATGCCGCACATTCCTGCGCCAGCGGCGCCCCTGCGATTGCGCTCGATGTGCCACCTGCGCGTTGCCTCCCTTGCCAGCGGGTCCGCAGCAAGGCGTGCGGACCGCCATCCCATGTTATTGACAGGCGCGCGCTTTGTCTGCCGCGTGCCCCGCCGCCTTCACGCGTCACAGCTTGCGCAGCAATCCGGCGGCCGAACGCATGCGGCGTTTGCGCTCCTTGTGAAACCAGTGCAGCACGCCCTCGGTGTCGCCCGACCCGGCGAGCAGACTCGCGTTGTCGCGCAGCAGCATTTCACTTGCGACAATATCGTTTAGCGCGCCGAAACGTTTTTGCACCTGCTTCAGACGCTTGAGCGTGCGCTTGTGGCTGCCGCTTAACACCGGCTCGAAAAATTCGAGCAGATAGCGCAGCTTTTTGCCGGCTTTCCTTACGTCGTGAAAGGCCGCGTAGTTCGAGCGCCTGGCGCGGCGGGCGCGTTTCGCGCGCTTCATCAGCGAACGCTCCGACGCGGCCACCCGCTTGCTCGCGAACTTGTGCAGCGGCACCCGTTCGTGTGCCGTGTTGATGTCGGTGGATGCGCTTGTCAGCGCTTCGCGCAGCAGGTGCTTGACGTCTGCATTGGTCAGCGTCTCGCGGCTGGTTGTGAGCGCGTTGCCGCGCGCTTCTTCGAGCGTGGGGGTCAAGCTGTTGGCGGCCACGTCTTCATGCCGGATCAACTCGATCAGGATGTCCCAGTCACGCGTTTTTCCCGCCGCATTCGCAAGATATTTGTAGAGCGCGCGTTGCCGCGTGTTTTCGCCTTTCTCGAGAAGCGGCGCGAACGCCCACCACAACGAGCGCAAACGGCGCAGCGAAACCCGCAGCTTGTGCAACGCTTCCGGCGAGGGATCGTCGCGCACCGCATTGGCGTACGCGATCGCGTCGCTAACGAGCGGCGCCGCATACGACGCGAACGCGGCCTGGGCCGTGGGCTCGGGCGGATTGGAACCGGCGGGCGAGCTGCCGCCGTCCGTCTTACGACTTTCCCTGTGACCGTCACGCTTCATCGAGACTCCTGGAAAGTGCTGCGCGTCTTTCCAGCGTAGCAAAAAAGATTCCCGTTCGCTGCAAGAAGCCTGCAGGAAGGCCGCATGAAGGCCGCCTGAGGGCGGCAAAATCGAGGCGCGGGCCGCCACGCGCCCAAGCGAAGAACCCGCCTGGCGGAAAGCGGCTTACGGCTGTCATCGTACCGACACACGCCCCCAGCAGGATCGGAAGTTCCGCGACATTTCTCCAGGGGCACACGTCATGCCGGAACTTTCGTACCCGCAATCCAGCGGGGTAAGTGGCAAGGGGCGCAACCTCGGCCTCGTGATTTTCCTCGCCGTGATCGTAGTCGGCATCGGCTATTGCAGCATGCAACTGGTGGGCGACCTGCAACCCGTGCGCGAAGGCTCGATCCTGCCGTACCTGCTGCTCGGCGTCGCGCTTTTGATCGCCCTCGGATTCGAGTTCGTCAACGGCTTTCACGATACCGCGAATGCGGTCGCGACCGTCATCTACACGCATTCTCTCGCGCCGAATCTGGCGGTGGTGTGGTCGGGCACATGGAATTTTCTGGGCGTGCTGACCTCGAGCGGCGCGGTCGCGTTCGGCATCCTGCAACTGCTGCCGGTCGAACTGATTCTGCAAGTCGGCAGCAGCGCCGGCTTTGCGATGGTGTTCGCGCTGCTGATCGCGGCGATCATCTGGAACCTCGGCACATGGTATTTCGGCCTGCCGTCGTCGAGCTCGCATACGCTGATCGGCTCGATCATCGGCGTGGGCCTGATGAACCAGCTGATGCATGGCGTGAACGGCACGAGCGGCGTGGACTGGAACCAGGCGCTCGGCGTCGGCAAGTCGCTGCTGTTTTCGCCGCTCGTCGGCTTTCTCGCGGCCGGCCTGTTGCTGATGATCCTGAAAGCCGTGGTGCGCATTCCCGCGCTGTACGCCGAGCCGAAAGGCAAGGAGCCGCCGCCGTTCTGGATTCGCAGTCTGCTGATTCTCACATGCACGGGCGTCTCGTTTGCCCACGGTTCGAACGACGGCCAGAAGGGCATGGGCCTCATCATGCTGATTCTGATCGGCACGGTGCCGACAGCCTATGCGCTGAACAAGGCCGTCACGCCCGCCGAAACGCAGACCTTCGTGGCGGTCGCCGAGCAAACCTCCGCGGCACTCGCGCGATATGCCAACGGCGCGCCGCCGTCGGCGAATCCGCGCGCCGACGTCGAGGCCTATGTGCGCACGCGTCAGCTCACGCCCGCCACCTTGCCCGCGTTGAAGCAGTTGACGGACCTGATCGCGCAGCAGGTTCGCGCGTCCGGCTCGATGGCCGCCGTGCCGCAAGGCATCGTCGATAACGTGCGTAACAACATGTACGTCGCGTCGGAGGCGATTCGCCTGATGGACAAGGCGAAGCAACCGGCCTTCGCGCCGGAAGACGCCAAAGCCATCACGAACTTCAAGGCGCAGACGGATCACGCGACCAAATTCATTCCGACGTGGGTCAAGGTCGCGGTGGCGATCGCGCTGGGCATGGGCACGATGGTCGGATGGAAGCGTATCGTCGTGACGGTCGGCGAGAAGATCGGCAAGCAGCATCTGACGTATGGACAGGGCGCATCGGCGGAACTCGTCGCAATGATGACGATCGGCGCCGCTGACATGTATGGGCTGCCGGTTTCGACCACGCATGTGCTGTCTTCAGGCGTGGCCGGCACCATGGCGGCCAACGGCTCGGGTTTGCAATGGGCGACGGTGCGCAGCCTGGTGCTCGCGTGGGTGCTGACGCTGCCCGCATCGATCGCGCTTGCGGCAGGGTTGTACTGGGCGTTTCGGGCTGTGTTTTGAGGAGTCAGCGGCGCTTGACGAGGGGCGGCATCTGAGTCGATAGAGTTTAAGTCCGATGGGGTCAAGTCGATCAAGTTGCGGCGCTGCTGCCCGACGAACACGAGCGGCTTCGTCGCTCGCCCTGACCGACACCGCTCAATACACCTCAGGCACAATCATCGAAGCCGGCACCGGCTGCCGGCTGTACTCGTCGTGATAAACACGCGCGGGCAACTCCACGCGCGGATGCTCGATCTCGTGATACGGCACCTGACTCAGCAGATGGTGAATGCAGTTCAGGCGTGCGCGCTTCTTGTCGACCGCCTGCACCACCCACCACGGCGCCTCGGGAATGTGCGAGCGTTGCAGCATCACCTCTTTTGCCTGCGTATAAGCCTCCCAGCGGCGGCGGCTTTCCAGATCCATCGGGCTCAGCTTCCATTGCTTCAGCGGATCGTGAATGCGGTTCTGGAAGCGGATTTCCTGCTCCTCGTCGGTAATGGAGAACCAGTACTTGACGATCTGCACGCCGCTGCGCACCAGCATCTTCTCGAACTCGGGCACCGAGCGGAAAAACTCTTCGTATTCCTCGTCGGTGCAGAAATTCATCACACGTTCGACGCCCGCGCGGTTGTACCAGCTGCGATCGAACAGCACCATTTCGCCGCCGGCCGGCAGATGCGAGACATAGCGCTGGAAATACCATTGGGTGCGCTCGCGATTGTTTGGCGCCGGCAGCGCCGCGACGCGGCACACGCGCGGATTGAGCCGCTGCGTGATGCGCTTGATTGCGCCGCCCTTGCCCGCGGCATCGCGTCCCTCGAAAATCACCACCAGCCGATGCCCCGTCTGCACGATCCAGTCCTGCAGCTTGACGAGCTCGCCCTGCAAACGGAACAGCTCGCGGAAATACATCTTGCGTGCTTCGCGGTGCTCGCGCGTGAAGGCCTCCGGACCGTCGAGGATGCGGTCGTCGACCTCCATTTCGAGTTCCTCGTCGTACGCGTCGATCAGGTCTTCCTCGAAACGGCGTTGCCGCTCGATCAGCAACTCGGCCTCAGGTTTCGGGTCCTGCTCTTTCATTGCGGCTCTCCTGGCGACGGAAATAATCGGGCGCGCGGCGGTATGCGCGACGCGGACGCGCCCGATTATCGGTGCGTCCGGTGTCAGCCGTGTTACCGTTCAGCCGCTTCATGATAGCGAGTTTTCCGCCGGCACTCGCGGCTAGCGCAGCGGTTTCGCGAAGCTGAGCTCGTGTCCATCCGGATCGGTGAGGTGAAAATAGCGCTCGCCCCAAGGCGCGTCAGACGGCACGAACGACGGCACGAAGCCCGCCGCCAGCGCCTTGCGATAAATCGCGTCGACATCCGATACGTAGACGATCACGCGCCCCCACCAGTTGACCGGCGCGCGCGGGTCGGCGATCAGGTTCAGATACGTCCCGCCGAACGCAAACGACGTGAAATCAGCCTCTTCACCGCCGAACTTGAGCGGAAAACCAAGGGCCTCGTAGAAACGCACCGCTTGCCGCATGTCGGCGGTGGCAAGCGTGATCGCGCTCAGCGACTCGATCCGCGGTTCGCCGGGCGCGGTGCCGGAAGACGTTGCGGAAGCATCGGAAGACGTGGCGGACGGGTTCATGATGACTCCCTGATGTGGCGTGACGGGCCGTGAATGGCCCGCTCATCATCTGCTATTGCAAAGTGTCTCACACAGCGCGATCCCGCCACGCGCGCGCCGCTTTACCCTTGAAAACGCCGCGCACGCCCCGCATCTGCGGATCCGTTTATCCGGAGCATCGCCATGGGAAGCCGTCCACGCTTCATCGATGACCTGTCGCGCGCCGCATCCGACGCCCCCGGGCCGAACCCCCTGACCCCGCTATCCGACGACGCCCTGCTCGACGCCTACTCGCGCACCGTGATCGGCGCGCTCGAGCGCGTGCAGCAGGCCGTCGCCTTCATTTCCGTCGAACGCCGGCTGGCCGCCGCCGCAGCGGGCCGCGCGCGCGGCGGCACAGGCTCGGGCTTTATTTTCACCCCTGACGGCTATCTGCTCACCAATAGCCATGTCGTGCACGGCGCAACGCACATTCAGGTGACGCTGGCCGACGGCGCCAAATTCGACGCCGATCTGGTCGGCGACGATCCCGGCAGCGATCTCGCCGTGCTGCGCATCGGTTCGCCGGAGCCGCTGGCGCACGTCGAACTCGGCGATTCGTCGAAGCTGCGCGTGGGACAAATCGCCATCGCCGTCGGCAATCCGCTTGGCCTCGCGCAAACGGTGACGACGGGCGTCGTGTCGGCGCTCGGCCGCTCGCTGCGCTCGAATTCCGGCCGCATGATCTATGACGTCATCCAGACCGATGCCGCGCTCAATCCCGGTAACTCGGGCGGCCCGCTGATCAATTCCGCGGGGCAAGTCATCGGCGTGAACACCGCGATCATTCCCGGCGCGCAGGCCATCTGCTTCGCCACCGCAATCGACACCGCCAAGTGGGTGATCATGCAGATCTTCGCGCACGGCCGCGTGAGGCGCGCGTATATCGGCGTGGCGGGCACGACCACGCCGCTGTCGCGCCGCGTGCAGCGCTATTTCGGCTTGACCGCGCAAAGCGCCGTGCACGTGATGGAAATCGTTAAAGGCAGCCCGGCGGCGACGGGCGGTCTGCGCACTGACGACACCATCGTCGCCGTCGGCTCGCAACCCGTGCAGGATGTGGATGCGCTGCAACGCACGCTCGACGCCTCGCGCATCGACAAGCCCGTCAACGTGACGGTGCTGCGCGGCGCGCAGCGGCTCGAACTGACGGTGACGCCCGTCGAACAGACCAGCTGATTTCCGCACGAAAAAAAGACCTCGGGCTCTTTCGAGCGCGAGGTCCTGTGCTGATCGCCTTGCGACGGCACATCGCGGCGGATGCGCCGTCATACGCGCCTTAAGCAAGGCCTACTGAATGATCCGCGTCACGCCGCGGCCGCGCGGATCCGCCGCCGGCTCGGGCGTATTGTCGTTGATCTTGATTGCCTGAATGTCGCCGTTGAAATTCTGCGCCTTCAGGTTATAGCCCTTCGCCTCCACCTGTTTCGCGAGCTCGCCGTTGATGGGCATGTACGGCTCCCAGAAAATCGTGTTCGGCGGCAGCAACTGGTGATGGAAACGCATCGCGGCAACTGCGTCCGGCAGCGGCATGTTGAAGTCGTAGATGTTGTTGATCACCTGGAAGATCGACGTGAAAATGCGCGACCCACCCGGCGTGCCGATCACGAGCGACACCTTGCCGTCCTTCGTGAGGATGGTCGGGCTCATGGAAGAGAGCGGGCGCTTTTTCGGTTCGATCGAGTTGGCGTCGCTGCCCACCACGCCGAACATGTTCGCCACGCCCGGCTTCGCCGAGAAGTCGTCCATCTCGTCGTTCAGCACGATGCCCGTGCGATCCGCGACCACGCCCGAACCGAAGTAGCCGTTGATCGTGTAGGTGTTCGACACCGCGTTGCCCCACTTGTCGACCACGGAGAAATGTGTGGTCTCGGCCTTCTCCGGCATCGACGTGCCGAGGCCCGGCTGCACGCTCTTGGTGTCCGACGGCGTGTCGGGATTGACTTCGGCGGCGCGCTTCGCGATGTACGGGTCGTCGGTCAGTTGCGCAACCGGCACCTTGTAGAAGTCGGGATCGCCGAGATATTGCGCGCGGTCGGCGAACACGCGCTTCTCGATTTCCGCGATCAGATGAATGTATTGCGGCGAATTGAGCGGCACGTCCTTGAAGTCCGACGCAAGATCGGCCTTCATTTTCAGCAGTTGCACGAGGCCGATGCCGCCCGAGCTCGGAGGCGGCGCGGTGTACACGCGGTAGCCTTTCCAGTCGGCCTGGATGGGCTGACGCCACACGGCCTTGTACTGCTGCAAATCGGCCTTTGTGATGAGGCCGTGACCGCGCATGGATTCCGCGATCAGATCGGCGGTCTTACCCGAATAGAAATCTTTCGCGCCCTGGTCGGCAATGCGCTGCAACACGGCGGCAAGATCCGGCTGCTTGAAGTTGACGCCCTGCTTCATCTCGCCGAAATAGGTGTCGAAGTTCGTCTTGCCGGCGAATTCCTTGGCGGCCGCATCGCGGCGCTCCTGCAGTTGCTCGCTGACCACGAAGCCGTCGCGCGCGTAGTGGATGGCGGGCGCGAGCACCTGCTTCCACTTGAGCTTGCCGAAGCGGCGCTGTGCCTGCCACATGCCGTCCACCGTGCCGGGCACGCCCACCGCGCGATAGCCGTACAGGCTCATGCCTTTGATGACCTCGCCCTTGTCGTCGAGATACATGTTCTTCGTGGCCGCCAGCGGCGCGCGCTCGCGATAGTCGAGGAAGTACGGCTTGCCGGCCACATACAGCGTCATGAAACCGCCGCCGCCGATGTTGCCCGCTTCCGGATAGGTCACGGCCAGCGTAAAGGCAATGGCGACCGCGGCATCGACCGCATTGCCGCCCTCCTTGAAGATCTGTTCGGCGGCATCGGCGCTGTATTCGTCGGCGACCGCAATCGCGGACGCAGTCAGTACAGGCGGCTGCGCTTTCGCGGGCGGCTTCGCGACGGCCGGCGTGGCCTCCAGAAAGCCGAAGGAAACAGACAACACTGTGGCCAGCGCAAATACGCTGGCGGACGCTCTGGCGTTGCGGAACAACTTCATTGATATCCCCCAAGACGACTGTTTCACCTGACGATAACTACAGCTGCCTTGGGCTTATAACATGTGAAGCGCCTCCTTGCGAAGCCGCGCATTTCCGAATGGCGAGTGCTGCGGCACACAAAGAGGCGCACGGCCTTACTCAAACGGCAGCAGCCGGCGTGAGGACCTGCGAGGCGACTTCGTCCACCGCGGCGCGCGCGAGCCGCACGATCTCGTCGACATCGGCACGCGAAGTCACGAGCGGCGGCGCGAAGCCGAGAATGTCGCCGTGCGGCATGGCGCGCGCGATCAACCCGCGCTGCAGTGCAGCAGCCGACACGCGCGGACCGACTTTCAGTGCCGGATCGAACGGCCGGCGCGCATCCTTGTCGGCCATGAATTCGAGCGCGGCCAGCATGCCCGCGCCGCGCACTTCGCCGACGAGCGGATGCGAATCGAATGCGGCATGCAGCTGTTCAAGCAGGTACGCGCCGGTTTGCGCGGCGTTTTGCGTCAGATTCTCGCGCTCGAGGATATCGAGGTTCGCCAGCGCCGCGGCCGCGCAGATCGGGTGTCCCGAGTAGGTCCAGCCGTGACCCATTGGACCGAATTCCTGCGAAGCCTTGTCGATCACATCCCACACACCCTCGCTCACAATCACGCCGGAGAGCGGCGCATAGGCGCTCGTCAGTCCCTTTGCGACCGTGATGAGGTCCGGCGTGATGCCGTAGTGCTGCGCGCCCATCTTCGAACCGAGGCGGCCGAAACCGCATACCACTTCGTCGCAGATGAGCAGAATGTCGTGCCGCTTCAGCACTTGCTGGATCGCGGGCCAATAGCCCGCTGGCGGCGGCAGAATGCCGCCCGTGCCCATGACCGGTTCGCCGATAAATGCAGCGATGGTGTCGGCGCCTTCGCGCGCGATCAGCTGTTCGAGTTCCTCGACGCAGTATGCGACGAACTGCGTTTCGTTCATGCCGGCCGGCGCGTTGCGATACCAGTGCGGACATGTGGTGTGCTTGACGCGTTCGATTGGCAGGTCGAAATATTGATGGAAGCTCGGCAGACCGGTCAGGCTGCCTGTGACGATGCCCGAGCCGTGATAGCCGCGCTGCCGCGAGATGATTTTCTTCCTGTTTGGCCGCCCCTTCACGTTGTTGTAGTACCAGACGAGCTTGATCTGCGTTTCGTTTGCATCCGAACCGGACATGCCGTAATAGACTTTCTTCATGCCTTGCGGCGCCCACTCGATGATGCGCGAAGACAGCTCGATAATCGTATCGGTCGAGTGGCCGACATACGTATGGTAGTAAGCGAGTTTCTTCGCCTGCTCGTAGATTGCCTCGGCAACCTCAGTGCGGCCATAACCGATGTTCACGCAGTAGAGTCCCGCGAATGCGTCGATAAAAGACCGGCCCTCGTGGTCTTCTATGCGAATGCCTTTCGCGCCCGTCACGATCCGCCCCGGCAGCGCGCCGCTCGCATGGTCGTGAGCATGCGTCGAAGGATGCATGAAATGCGCGCGGTCGGCACTGAAAAGCTGATCGAGTTGCTGGCGTTGTTCGAACTGAGTCATGGAGTGCTCCTTCGTTGAATTCATGAATTCGGGTTATGCGGCGGCGGCGCTGCGAGCAGGAAGATTCACGGTCAGCGGCAAGCCGAGCTGGCCGAGGCAGAAATAGCGCGTCTCGACAAACGGCTCGAAGCCCTCGGCACCGCCTTCGCGGCCGAGCCCCGACGATTTGATGCCGCCAAAGGGAATCGGCGCACCGGTAAACCTCGCGCCGTTCACGGAGACCATGGCGAAGTCGAGACGGCGAATCAGTTGAAAGACCGTGTTCAGATCGCGCGAACAGACGTAAGCGGCGAGACCGTACTCTGTGTCGTTCGCGCGCTCGATTACCTCGTCGAGCGAATCGAAGGGCGTCAGCGCGGAAATCGGCGCGAAGTTTTCCTCGTCGTAAATGCGCATGCCGGGCGCGGCGTCGGCCACCACGGTCGGCTCGAAGAACCAGCCGCCGCGTTCATGCGCCGCCCCGCCCACCGTGATGCGCGCGCCCTTCGCCTGCGCGTCCGCGACGCGCCGCACGGTCGTGTCGAATGCGGCCTGGTGCATCAGCGGGCCGACGTCCACGTCGGCTTCGAATGCCGAGCCGACTTTCAAGGCGCGAACCGCATCGCTGTAGCGTGCGACGAACGCCTCGTACAGCGCACGCGCAACGAAAATGCGATTCGCCGCGCAGCAGTCCTGACCAGAAGTCTGGAATTTGGCGGCGACCGCAACGCGCACGGCCTGATCCAGATCGGCGTCTTCGGCCACGATGAAAGGCGCGTTGCCGCCCAACTCGAGCGCCGTCTTCTTGATGCCGGCGTTCGCCACGGCTTGCATGACGAGCGCGCCGACGCGAGTCGAACCGGTGAAGCTCACTGAGCGAACACGCGGATCGCCCACGAGCGTTTGCATCGCCATCTGCGGCTCGCCTAGCACCACATTGAACACGCCCGCAGGAAAACCGGCCTCTTCGGCGAGTTGAGCGAGCGCGAGCGCCGAGAACGGCGTTTCATGCGCAGGCTTCACCACCACCGTACAGCCCGCCGCGAGCGCGGCAGCCGCCTTGCGCGTGATCATTGCGCATGGAAAATTCCACGGCGTGATCAAGGCCGCAACGCCGACGGGCTCGATCACCGTGCCGAGCTGCGCGCCGTCGATATGCGTGGGAATCGTGCGGCCATTCAGGCGCCGTACTTCATGCGCGAACCATTCGACGAAACTCGCGCCATACGCAATCTCGCCGCGTGCTTCGGCAAGCGGCTTGCCTTGTTCCAGCGAGAGAATGGCGGCGAGGTCGTGCTGATGGCGCAGGATCAGTTCATGCCAGCGCAGCAGCAACGACGCGCGTTGCGCCACCGGCAACCAGCGCCACGCGGAAAAGGCGCGCTGCGCGGCGTCGACTGCCTCGGTGATCTGCGCCGCGTCCAGCATCGGCACATGGCCGAGCACCTGCTGGTCCGCGGGGTTGCGCACCTCGATACTGGCTGCGCTCGCGCTGTGCACCCAGCGCCCGTCGACGTAGCACAGCGATTTGAACAGAACCGGATGGCCCAGCAACATGACGATCTCCTGTGTGCAATGTATGCCTGTCACTGTACGTGGCGCGGCGTTGCAGTTTTTTCGGTTCGCGCATGCTGAGACCCGCTTTTTTTCCGTAATTCGCAGCGGCACGTTGTGTTTTTCCGGCCGCTTCGCGGCGCATCTCACGTCTCGTCGCCGAAGGCTTCGCCGGCCCAGTCGGGCACACCTTCCGGCATGCTCTTCACGACCTTCGTGACGATGTAGGTGAAGTACTTCTCAATACCCAACTCCGCCGTGAGCAATGAGTCGATAAAGCGTTGATAGTGGTCGATGTCGCGCGACATCACATGCATCACATAGTCGACACCACCGCCTGTTGCATGGCATTGCACGACTTCCGGCGATGCGCCGATGCGTTCCTCAAAGCGCCGCATATCCTGCGCGGTGTGGCGCGCGAGCGTCACCTCGACTACCACGCGGGCGCCCTTGAACGCGCGCAACCAGTCGACGTCGGCGCGATACCCGCGAATCACGCCACTGTCTTCCAGGCGCTTGACGCGCTCCCACGCCGGTGAAATCGACAGGTTGATGTCTTCCGCGAGGCGCGACTTCGTGATGCGTCCGTCGCGCGCCAGAATGCGCAGAATCGCCAGGTCATAGCGGTCGAGCTTCATCGCGCTCAGACGCTCACCGGTATGCCGCGCTCGACGACGTCGGCCACCACCGCAACCGTATCGCCGATGCGCACAAGGCCCGGAAAATGCCGCGCCGCGAGCAGTCCGCTACGGCGCGCGCGATAGTCCACCGGCGCGATGCCTGTGCGCGACGCATCGTAAATCCGCGCGATCACCTCGCCGCTTTCCACCGCATCGCCCAGGTCCTTGCACATCTCGAGCAGCCCGTCGTGCTCGCTCGTGGTGAAGCAGCTACCGTCGGGCATATCGAGCAGAGTCGTGGTGCGCGCGGTTTGGTCATGCCTGTACGGCTGCGCTGCGAGGATGCCGGCGTGCTGCAGAAAACCACGCACGCCGCGAGCGGCGACCGCCACGCTGGCCGCCGTGGCCGTGCCGCCACCGCCGAGTTCGGTCGAGACGAACACCTTGCCGGCTTCCTCGGCTGCGGTATCGAAGAGTCCCACGCTGTCCAGTTCGAGCAGACGCATCGAGTACGGCGCGCCGAACGCACGCATCGCGGCTTCGCAGCGCGCCTGCTGGCGCTCGTCGGAGAGCAGATGAATCGCGGCGAACGGCAAGAAGTCGAGCGTGCGGCCGCCTGCGTGCAGATCGAGGACGTAGTCCGCGAGCGGCAATAGATGGCGCTGAAAATAATCGGCGATCTTCTCGGTGACGGTGCCGTCCGGCCTGCCCGGAAAACTGCGGTTCAGATTGCCGCGGTCGATCGGCGACGTGCGGCTGCCCGCACGAAACGCCGGGTAGTTCATGAAGGGCACGATAATGACGCGGCCCTTCACATCCTCAGCTTTGAGCGTCGACGCGAGCTTCGAGAGCGCGATCGGCCCCTCGTATTCGTCGCCGTGATTGCCGCCCGTCAGCAGCGCGGTCGGGCCGTCGCCGTTGCGAATCACCGTGACTGGGATCATCACGGCGCCCCACGCGGAGGCGTCATGAGAATGCGGCAGTTTCAGGAAGCCGTGCTGTTCGCCGTCGGTATGAAAATCCACCGTTGGCTGAATGGGCGATGCGCGCATATGCACTACTCCTTCACGAACAGCTTGCGCGGGGTGTTGCAGAAGGTCTCGACGCCGTTCTCCGTGATCAGGATGCTTTCGGTAATTTCGAGGCCCCAATCGTCGAGCCATAAGCCCGGCATGAAGTGAAAAGTCATGCCCGGTTCGAGGACCGTCTTGTCCCCCGGCCGCAGGCTCATGGTTCGCTCGCCCCAATCCGGCGGATAGCTCGCGCCGATGGGATAGCCACAGCGGCTGTTCTTCTCGATGCCGTATTTGTGCAGGACAGCGAAGAATGCATGGGCAATGTCCTCACACGTGTTGCCGGGTTTCGCCGCGGCGAGCCCCGCCTCGATGCCTTCCACTACCGCGCGTTCACCGTCGATGAAATGCTTCGGCGGCTTGCCGAGAAACACGGTACGCGACTGCGGGCAGTGATAGCGCCTGAAGCACCCGGCGATCTCGAAGAACGTGCCCGCCCCTTTGACGAACGGCGTGTCGTCCCACGTGAGATGCGGCGCCGCGGCGTCGGCGCCGGTCGGCAGCAACGGCACGATGGCCGGATAGTCGCCGCCATGACCCTGCACACCGCGAATCCCCGTGGAATAGATGTCGGCGACCAGATCGTTCTTGCCCATGCCCGGCTCGATTCGCTCGACAATGCGCTCATGCATCGCCTCGACAATGCGCGCGGCCACGCGCATGTATTCGATTTCGCGCGGCGACTTCACCGCACGTTGCCAGTTCACGAGGCCGGTCGCGTCGTACCATGTCGCTTTGGGCAGATGCTCGACGAGCGAACGGTATGCCGCCGCGCTGAAATAGTAGTTATCCATTTCGACGCCTATCCTCAGCGCGCCCCAGCCGCGTGCCTCGATCACATCGCGCGCGAGGTAATCCATCGGATGACGCACGGCGGACTGAACATAATGATCGGGATAACCAACTATATGGTCATGCCGCATGAAGACCGTTCGTTTTGCGCCGTTCGCGTCCTGACCGCGGCCGAACCATACCGGCTCGCCGTCAAGCGCGAGCAGCACGCATTGGTGGACGTAGAACGACCAGCCGTCGTAGCCGGTGAGCCAGGCCATGTTGGTCGGATCCGACACGATCAGCAGTTCGATCCCGGCGGCCTGCATCGCCTTGCGCGTCTTCGCGATACGCGCGACGTATTCGGCCGGTTCGAACGGCAGGCGCACAGCCGGAGCCTGATCGCTCGCATTGCGTTCCAGTTGAGTTGTCTCGGACATCATCCCCTCTTAGCGCTGCACATCGTTACGGAAGATCATTCCTGCGGTGGCGTCACGCGCACGCTGCAAGGCGAGCGCGGCAATCGCCGTGTCCTGCGCGCCCGTGCCGGTGAGATCGCAGAGCGTCACGTCGGCATCGCTCGCCCGGCCCACCGCTTTGCCGGCGATGACTTCGCCCAGCTCCGCGATCCCGGCGTCGGCCTTGACCGCGCGCGCAGCCAGCGCGTGATGCAGTTCGCCGAGCACACGCGTTTGCTGCACCCGGTCGCAGATGTAGCGCGCCGCGGCCAGCGCAGCCGGCGCAATTTCGTTCTTGTGTTCGGCATCCGAGCCCATTGCGGTGATATGCAAGCCGGCGTGCAGGTGCTTTGCTTCGATCAGCGGCGTACGGCTCGGCGTCGTCGCGATGGCGACATCGGCTTCGGCAAGCGCGTGAGCAACATCTCGCGCGGCTTCGCAGCGCACGCCGAGCTTGGCCGCCGTCTCTTCGGCGAAGCGCTGGGCGTTGGAAGGATTGCGAGCCCACACGCGCACATGTTCGACACGGCGCACCAGCATCAGCGCCTGCAATTGCAGACGCGCCTGCTCGCCCGCACCGAGCACCGCCACTTGCGGCGTCTCCTGTCTCGCGAGCCAGCGCGCGGCAACCGCGCCCGCAGCCGCGGTTCGCACAGCGGTCAGATAGCCGTTGTCCAGCAACACCGCTTCGGTCAAGCCGGTCTTCGCGGAGAGCACCAGCATCAAACCATTCAGGCTCGGCAAACCGAGCGTGGGGTTATTGAAAAAGCCCGGACTGACCTTGATCGCGAAACTGTCGAAGCGCGGCAGCCAGGCGGTCTTGACATCCACCTCGCCGTTTTGCGCCGGCAGATCGAGGCGCAGGACAGGCGGCATCGCGACGTCTTCGGTCGCCGACGCGAGGAAGGCCGCTTCGATCTGATCGATAGCCGCGAGGTCGAGCGGCACGAGTTCGCGAAGCTGCGCTTCGCCGAGCAATGTGATGGACGTCATGGCGTTTTGTGAGAATGGAATGGCGCGGGCACCGTGTGGACGATGCGGCGATGCAGATTGATGTCGATATTCGCGCCCGTCACGATGATGACGAGCGGGCCGCGTCGAGCACGCGTGTCCGGCAGCGCGCTGTCGAGCAATGCCGCAATGCCGACAGCCGCAGCGCCTTCCACGACGAGCCGCTCATGCCGATAGGCGTGGGCGATGCCGCGCGCGATGGAATCCTCGTCGAGCAGCAGTGCGTCATCGATGAAATCGCGCGTAAGCCGATACGTATAGCGGTTTTCAAGGCCGATCCCGCCACCAAGCGAATCGGCCAGCGTATCGACTTCTTCCACGAGCACGGGCCGGCCGGCCGCCAGACTCGCATGCATGGCGGCGCCGCGCGCCATCGTCACGCCGCTCATGCGAATCGCGCGATTCGCGCTTCGGGCCGCCAACGCGACGCCGGCGAACAGGCCGCCACCCGACAACGGCACGACAATATGCGCGACGTCCGGCAAGGCTTCGACGATTTCCAGGCCGATGGTCGCCTGCCCCGCAATTACGCTTAAGTCGTCGAACGGCGGCACATAGGCGAAGCCCTCTTCGCGCGCGAGCCGCAGCGCTTCGCGCTCCGCGTCGTCCTGGCTTTTGCCCGCAATGCACACGCGTACGCCGAGCGCGCGCACCGCTCCGACCTTGTTCTCGGGCACGAGCGCCGACATGCAGACCGCCGCGTCGATACCGAGCGCACGCGCCGCATGCGCCACCGCGCGCCCATGATTTCCCGTCGATGCGGTCACGACCTGGCGGCAGCCGCGCTCGGCGAGGTCAGCCAGCGCGTTGGTCGCGCCGCGCAGCTTGAAACTGCCGGTCGGCTGCACGGTTTCGAGCTTGAGAAACACCGGTGCGCCCGCGATGGCAGACAGGCTCGGCGATTCGATGAGCGGCGTGCGCAACACGCGTCCCTCGATACGGCGACGCGCGCGGTAGACATCGGCCAGCGACAGAACGGACATGAACTCGGCCCTGCATCAAAGGAATTAATTCGATGCCTGCGCTGCTGCGCGACGACTGAAGCGTCATGCCGGCTGCGGCCGCATCGTTTCGAATGCAGCCCAGTCTAATGTTCTAAAAAACGATTTCTATTGTCCTAGTTCATTTCGCGAGCACCGCTCGAACGGGGCACGCGCTCAGGTGAAATCGTGCACTTGCGGATACTGCTCGAAAACCTCCCGCATCGTCTCCAGCGCGGCCTTGTAGGTTTCGTCGCTCACTTCGGCGCCCACGCATACGCGCACCGCACTCGGCCGCTCCGCTCCGCGCACGAGGAATGGATCGGCGGAAGTCACCGCAATGTCGCGATTGCGCAGTTCCCTGACGAGGCGGTCCGCCTGCCAGTGCTCCGGCACGCGCAGCCAGGCAGACAAGGCCTGCGGATGTGCACCCAGCACATAGGCGCCGAGCGTTTGCTGCAGCAGCGCCTGGCGTCGCCCTAAACGCTCGCGCTGAATCTGCACGAGACGCTCCGCTGTACCGTCGGCGATCCAGCGCGTCGCGACTTCGGCGATCGGCGAGGTCGCCATCCAGCTGCTCACGCGCAGCACGCTCTCCGCGCGCAACGCAAGCCGGCGCGGGGTAGTCAGATAACCGATGCGCAAGCCGGTCAGTACCGACTTCGTCATACTCGTGCAGTAAAACGACAACTCGGGAATGAGGCTCGCAATCGGCGTCGCCGGTTTGGCCGGCAATGGCCCGTAGACATCGTCCTCGATCACGTAGACGCCGTAACGCTCGGCAATGCGTGCAATTGCCCGGCGCCGCGAGTCCGGCATCATCGCGACTGTGGGGTTGTTCAGCGTGGGCGTGCAGACGAGCGCGCTGATCCGCTCGCTGTCGCACATCTCTTCGAAATGCTCCGGGTGGATGCCGTATTCGTCGATTTCCAGGCCTTTCAGCGTGAAGCCCAGCACGTTGGCCGAGCCGATTACGCCGTGATCGGTCAGGCTTTCGCACAGCACCGTATCCCCGGGGCCGACGAGCGAAGCAAGTGCGAGAAAGATGCCGTGCGCCGCGCCGTTCGTCACGAGCAGCGTATCCGCCGAAGCCGGCATGCCCAACGAAGCGAGCCACGCCACGCCCGCCTGCCGGTGATGTTCGAAGCCTGCAATGGGCCGGAACGCACGAATCCACGGCTGGTCGTCGAGGGTGGAAAGCGTCGCGCACACCTTGCGCCACATGGCGTCGTGTTCGGGCGTGTGGATGATGCGAGCGATTGAAAAGTCGACCACGGAGCGCTCGGCCGTATCGAGCATGTAGTTCGACATGGTCTCGGTGACCCGCGCCGCCACGAAGCTACCGCGGCCGACCTCGCAGCGGATCAATCCTTGCCGCTCCAGTTCCTTGTAGGCATTGGTCACGGTCTGCACGCTGATCGCCAGTTCGGCGGCGACGTCGCGCTGCGGCGGCAGGCGCGCGCCCGCAGGCAGCGAGGCGCTTTCGATATCGCCCGCAATCGCCTTGACCAGCCGTTTGTATTTCGACTCCACGCCGTGCACCGCGCGCACCGCATCACGCCACTGCCCGATCACTTGCGTCCTCCGTCATTCCGCTGTTGCGAGCCCGTGCGACAAGCTCTTGCTTTGTCGTCGTATACCCTTGCCTCACGCCCATTCAGAGAGCCGCCGCGCCGGGCATCGCCGTTTCCCATAGTGCCGCGAAACAGGCCCGGAAAATTATTGTCCTAGAGCAATCGGATTAAAAAATTGGCTTTGTATGCTGCATTCAGGGTTGCAGCAGGAGGCCTGGCAGGACGCGGCATCGGCGGCCCTTCGGGTTGGCGCGCGCATGATGCGTCGCGGCATTCATCACCTTATTCATTAGGTCACACAACGGAATCGATATGAAAGCGAAGCGCACTTCAGGATTGCTCGGAGCCCTCTGTGTCGCTGCCGCGACCCTGGCCGTGCCGGCGCAGCATGCGTCGGCGGAAACGACGTTGCAGCGCATCCAGCGCACTGGCGAAGTGCGTATCGGCTATGCGAACGAAGCACCGTTCGCCTACACCACGCCTGATGGCAAGGTGACAGGCGAATCCCCGGAAATCGCCCGCAAAATCTTCGCGAAGATGGGCGTGAAGAAAGTGGACGGCGTGCTGACCGAATGGGGCTCGCTGATTCCGGGCCTGCGCGCGGGCCGTTTCGACGTCATTGCGGCCGGCATGTACATCACGCCGGAGCGCTGCAAGCAGGTCGCATTCGCCAATCCGCAGTACCAGATTCAGGACACGTTGCTCGTGCCCAAGGGCAACCCGAAGAACCTTCATAGCTACGCGGATATCGGTAAGCAACCGGACCTCAAGCTCGCAGTCATGGCCGGCGCGGTGGAGCTCGCCAACTCGCGCGATGCCGGTGTGAAAGACGCGCAGTTCATGCAGGTGCCGGATACGACCGCGCAATTGCAGGCCGTGCGCGCACGCCGCGCCGACGCCGCAGCCGGCACCGCGCTCACCATGAAGGGCCTCGCCGCGAAAGCCTCCGACCAGGTCGAGGTCGTGGCGAACTTCACCGACGACGCAAAGCACACCGGCTATGGCGCGCTCGCATTCCGTCCCGAAGACACGGACTTGCGCGATGCGGTCAACAAGCAGTTGCACGACTGGCTCGGCACACCCGACCATCTTCAAACCGTCGCGCCGTTCGGTTTCGACAAGACCAATCTGACGACGCGCACCGCCGCCGACATCTGCGGCAAATAAGCGAATCTGGAGGCGCCAGCGAGTGCTAGCGCCGACTTTTAAGGCGTGTGCGGCGCACACGCCGTCATGCAAGCGAGGATCCGCCATGCGTGAATTGCTTCCCCTGCTGCTGCAAGGCACGCTCGTGACGATCGAGATCGCCGCCTGTGCGACGGTCCTTGCAATCGTCATGGCGTTCGTCGCCACCGCCGCCAAGCTCGCGCCCTGGGCGCCGCTGCGCTGGCTCGGCAACGCTTACGTCGAGATATTCCGCGGCACCTCGTTGCTCGTGCAACTATTCTGGTTTTTCTTCGTGCTTCCGCTGCCGCCGTTTCGCATCGAAATGACGCCGTTTACCGTCGCTATCGTCGGACTGGGTTTGCATTACGGCGCATACGGTTCGGAGATTCTGCGCGGCGCGCTGCGCTCAGTGCCCGGCGGACAGTTCGAAGCCGCGCTCGCGCTGAACCTGTCGCCGCTCACCCGCATGCGCCGCATCGTATTGCCGCAGGCAATGATCAACGCGCTGCCGCCCGCCACCAATCTGATGATCGAGCTGCTGAAAGGCACCTCGCTCGTATCGCTCATCACCTTGTCCGATCTGACGTTTCGCGCGCGGCAACTCGACGAGGCGACCTTCAGGACCGCGGAAATTTTCATGCTGACGCTTGTGATTTACTTCGTGCTCGCGCAGGTTCTGGTTGCGTTGATGCGGCATTTCGAGCGCCGCGTGAGCCACGGCATTCTGCAGAGGGCCGCCCGATGAACAGCTTCTTCGATCTGCATTACGCCGGGCAGATTCTGCCTGCGCTGCTGCGCGCATCGATCTATACCATCTTTATCACGTTGATCGGTTTCGCCATCGCGCTCGTCCTCGGGCTCGTGCTGGCCGTCCTGCGGCGCAGCCCCGTCAAGGCGGTATCGCGCACCGTGGGCTTTATCGTCGAATTCATTCGCAGCACGCCGTTGCTGATTCAGGTGTACGTACTTTTTTATGTGCTGCCGGTGTATGGCATCACGATGTCGGCATTGACGGCGGGCACGGTCGGTATCGCGCTGCACTATGCGTGCTACACGTCGGAGGTGTACCGCGCGGGCCTGAACGGCGTGGCGCGCGGCCAGTGGGAGGCGGCCTGCGCGCTGTCGTTGTCGCCGTGGCGCACCTACCGCGGCGTGATTTTGCCGCAGGCGATCCGTCCGGTGATTCCCGCGCTCGGCAACTATCTGGTCGCGATGTTCAAGGACACGCCGGTGCTCTCGGCGATTACCGTCGTCGAATTGATGCAGCAGGCCAAGAACATCGGCTCGGAGACATTCCGCTACCTTGAGCCGATCACGCTCGCCGGCATTTTCTTCCTGCTGATCAGCGTGACCTTCGCGCAACTTGTGCGGCGGCTCGAATACGGTTTGAGGTTGCCATGACCGTGAAGACCGACGTCGACGCCCTTACGCCGCCACATTCTGCCTTTGCCGTGGAGAACCCGATGAAACGAGACGATCCCGCTTCCGTACTGGAGCCGCAGGCCGGCGTGCCGGGCGAGGCGCCCATGGTGCGCTTCGTCGGCGTCACGAAGCGCTATGGCGCGCTCACGGTGCTCGACGAACTTGACCTGGACATTGGCCGCAACGAGAAAGTCGCGATCATCGGTCCGAGCGGGTCGGGCAAGTCGACGCTGTTGCGCGTGCTGATGACACTGGACCCGCTCACGGGCGGCATGATCGAAGTGGACGGCGAACCGCTCACGCATATGCGAAAGAACGGCGAACTGGTGCCCGCATCGCCGAAACATCTGCGGCGCGTGCGCAGCAAGATCGGCATGGTGTTTCAAAGCTTCAATCTGTTTCCGCACATGACGGCGCTCGCCAACACGATAGAAGCGCCGATGCAGGTGCTCGGCCTCTCGCGCAAGGAGGCGACCGAGCGGGCGCGCGATCTGTTGTCGCTCGTCGGACTCGAGGACAAATGCAATCACTATCCGTCGCAGTTATCCGGCGGCCAGCAACAGCGCGTGGCGATCGCGCGGGCGCTTGCCATGCGGCCCAAGGTGTTGCTGTTCGACGAAGTGACTTCCGCGCTCGACCCCGAATTATGCGGCGAAGTGCTGAACGTGATTCGGCGCCTCGGCAGCGAGCACAACCTGACCATGCTGATGGTGACGCATCAAATGGGTTTCGCACGCGAATTCGCGGACCGTGTGTGCTTTTTCTCGCAAGGCAAGATCATCGAGCAGGGACCGCCGCAGCAGTTCTTCAGCGCCCCACAGCATGAGCGCACGCAGCAGTTCCTGCGCGCGGTGAAGGAAGCGGTGTAGCGCTGTCGCGGGCTTCGCGCCGCTTCACGCCGCTTGACGCGATCACGCACTGCCGCGCCGGCCGCGTGCGATCTCGTCGCCGGCGCCGCGCGGCAGGCGTGCGGTGACCGGAATCGACAGAAACGAGAACAGGCCAACCACGAGGAACGCCGGCCAGAAGTCGGAGAAAACGATGCTCGAATGGCCCTGCAGGTTGTGCGAGATCTGCAGCACGATGCCCGCGATGGTCACGCCGAGCCCGAGCGAAAGCTGCTGGATCACACTGGCGACGCTCGTTGCGCGGCCCACGTCTCGGCTGGGAATGTCGGCATACGCCAGCGTGTTCAGCGAAGTGAACTGAAGCGACGGAAAGAAACCGCCGAACAGCACGACGCACCAGATCAGCCAATGCGGCGTGCCGGGAAAGAACAAGCCGTAAATCGCTATGGCCACGCCCGCGCAGCCCGCATTGAACATGAGCACCGTGCGAAAACCGAATCGTTCGAGGATGCGCGAGGCCGCCGCCTTCATGAAAATCGAGCCGAACGCCGACGCGCAGGTAATCGAGCCCGACACGAACGCCGTCATGCCAAGCCCTTCCTGCAACGCAAGCGGCAACAGAAAGGGCACGGCGCCCAAGCCGATGCGAAAGAGCGACCCGCCTGCCACGCTCGCGTGAAAGCTCGGAATGCGCAAGAGGCGCAGATCGAGCACCGGCAATTCGACGCGATTCGCGTACAGCACGTAAATGAAGAGCAGCACGACACCCACCGCGCACATGCCGAACGACACCGTGTTCGACACCAGCTCGCCGCCCACGAGCGAAAGCCCGAGCATGAAGAGCGACGCGCCGCTCGCGGACAGCAGAAAGCCGATCCAGTCGAGCCGTCCGGGATGCGCTTCGCGCACATTGGCGATGTGCTTATTGGCGAGCCAGATGCCGAGCAGGCCAATCGGAATGTTGACGAAGAAAATCAGGCGCCAATGCAGATACGTCGTGATGAAGCCGCCGAGCGGCGGACCGACCACGGGCCCGAGCAGCGCCGGCACCGTCAGATAATTGACCGCGCGTATGAAGTCCGACTTCGGCACGGAGCGAAAGATGATGATGCGGCCCACCGGAACCATCATCGCGCCGCCAATGCCCTGCACGAAGCGCGCGACCACGAACATGCCGAGCGACGTCGACGCCGCGCACATCAGCGAGCCGGCCATGAAGATGCCGATGGCCGTGCGAAACACCGTGCGCGAACCAAAGCGGTCCGCGACCCAGCCGCAAATCGGAATGAAGACGCCGAGGCCGATCACATACGCCGTGACGGCCAGCTTCAGGGTGATGGGATCCTGGCCGAGATCGCGGGCCAGCACAGGCAGCGACGTCACGATAACCGTGCCGTCCACGTTTTCCATGAACATCGCGCACGCGACGATCAGCGGAACAATGAAAGCGCCTAAAGCGAAGGGCATTGGCTGGGCGACGGGTGACAAGGCCGTCGCGTCGATATAAAGCGTCGATTATGGCATTGCAGCGGCAACGAATGTTGCGCCGATCCCCTGCAAAGCCATTTCACGACGAAGAGCCGGCATAAAGCCGGCTCTGCGCGATTCAGCGAGACGCGCTGACGAGCGGCTGCAGCTGCGGCAGGATCTCGGTCGTGGCGCGCGCCACGTCGTTCGGGAAGTCGATTTCGATCCACGGGGCGCCGGTCACGTCGGCGGTATCGAACACCTGGCTGCGCTCGAGCAACAGATCGCGCACGGCTTCCTCGTGCGGCATGTTCGCCCGGCCGCTGTCGATATAACCCGCCACGATTTGCGCAAAGCGCCGCGCCGTTTCTTCGCGGAAGCGGAAAAAGCCGACCGATTCGCCGATGGTGTCGTATTCCAGATTCACCGCGAGCTGCTTGCGCAACTCGACCGGCACGCCGTCTTTCAGACAGAGCTTGACGGGCTCGTCGCCGGTTTCGAAATCGCGGTCGATCAGCAGGCGGTTGACCGTTTCGCCCGCCACCAGCGCGGCCAGAATGCGCTCGTCGTACAGCACGTCGGCGTCCATCAGCAGCACGTCGCCGCCGCGCGTCAGCGCCTCGGCGACCGTGTGCACCGTCAGCACGCTGCCCAGATCGTAGCGCGTGTTGAGCACGGTTTCGACCTCGTGCGGCCAGTCGATGCGCGCCAGCTCCGCCTGCACCGACTCCGGCTGAAAGCCGAGCGCCAGCACGACTTCGGTCACGCCGGCGGTTTCCAGCATGTGCAGGTGCCGTTCGAGCAGGCTCATGCCGTCGAACTGCAACAGGCACTTCGGGAACTGGGCTTCCGGCGGTTGCTGGAGACGCAGGCCGAGGCCCGCAGCGAGGATGATGGCACGCATGCGTGGTCCTTTTGAAAAGATACGGGAGTTTAATCGACGGCGGGAACGCGCCCAAGGGCACGCCGCCGCTGCCAGCTTCGTTCGCTGAAATGCAACACCAGGAGGCCCGGCAAGCCTAGCAGGATTTCGCGCGCGCGCTTGGCGAGCGAGAGCGCGAGCGCCGCGTCGGGCGGCAAACCTGCGAGGGGCGCGAGCAGCAGATAGCCGCCTTCCTGCACGCCGAGCGAGCCGGGAATCATGAAAGCCGCGCCACGAATCGCCTGACCGAGGCTTTCGAGCAGCAGCGCGTCGACCCAATCCACGGGATGGCCGAGAAAACGCAGCGCGAGCCACACTTCCACCGTCCCGACGATCCAGCCCGCGAGGCTGAGCGCGAAGCTCGCCGCCACGCGGCCGCGCTCGCGGTACATGGCCTGGACGGCGGCATCGACGGCTTCGGCGCGGGTCATGAGGCCGGACCAGTCGCGCTTGCCGAATACTTTGGAAAGCACGCCGAGCAGGCGGCCGAAGAGCCCGCGCCGCTGCGCATAATAGAAGCCGACGATCATGCCGCCGAGCACGGCCGTTGCAATCAGCGTGGCCGTTTGCAGATCGTGCAGCGCGCCGTGTGCGGCGTAAGCGCCGAACATCAGCAGCCCGAACAATGCAAAGATGATCTGCGCAAGCGCCTGCGCCGTCGTGCTCACGGTGATGGCCGCGGCCGCGTCGCGCATGCGCATGCCGCGTTGCGACAGTTGCCGCACCATCACGACCGGCCCGCCGATCTGGCCCGCGGGCAGCAGGCTGTTCACGGACTCGCCGATCCAGCGCGCGAACAGCGCGTCGCGCAGCGGCAACGGGTGATGATGAGGATGAGGCGCGCCCTCGCGGCGGCGCGGCAACAGCACGGAGATCGCGCCGGCGTCGAGCGCGAGCGGCACGACGTGGAACGCCGCCACGAGCGCAAGTCCCCAGCCGGCTGCCAGCAGCGTCGACACAACGGAACCGAAGCCCTGCCACGCGAGCAGGCCGACAAACAGCGCCGTCCCGATCGACAGCAGAATCAGGGCCGCGCGACTCATGCGCCGTCCTTGCCGCGCGCCTTCGCCCGAGTCATCTGGCGAAACACCTGGCGAAAGCCGAAGTACGCAATCGCGTCTTTCATGTTGGAAATGAAGCGGCGCCATGGACGCATGTTCGGGTCCGTGACGTATTCAAACGTGAGCGACACGCGCATTTCGTTCGGCCCGGCCGGCGTAATGCGATGGCGCAGCTTGTCGCCGTCGAAAAACACGAGGCCGCCCGGCGGAATCTGCACCGAGCCCGGTTGATCCGGCACATCCGGATTGCGCGTATGCAGTTCGTAGTCGAGCCGGCACGACGACTCGTCGATCACACCGAGCAGCAGCGTGTAGCGGCGGCCGTCGTAGTACGACGTATCGTAGTGCCAGCCGATGTGGTCGCCCGGCCGTGTGTAGTAATAGAGCGCGTAGGCATGCGGGTCGTCGGCCGGCGACACTTGCAGCTTGTCGCCGCTCAGTTGCTCGAGCCAGCCGATCAGCGCCTTCGAGCGATACAGTTCGGCGATGAACGGCGCCAGACGGTCGATCGTATGACGGCTCACGCTGCCGCCCTGCTTGTGGCCCGGCAGGTAATTGCGGTTCACTTCGTCGACGAGCGCACGCGCGCTGTGCACGAGCTGCGCGGTGATTTCCGGCGCGAGAAAGTCCTCCATATAGAGGAACGCGCCCTGGTCGGCGAAGTCCTTGCGCAGGCGCGCATTGTCGAATGCGCGGGTGCGGCTCGCCACCGCCCGGTCGGCGTCAGGCGCCACCGGAGGCGCCGTGGGTGCATCAACCGCAGCGACTGCATGTTCCTGAAGAGCCGTTGCCGTCACGTCGTCTTCGGCGGAAGTACTCACGTTAGGACTCATTTGCTCGCCCACGCCTGAGCCGTTTCGGAAGCCGCCGCGCCGGCCGCGGACGGCTTCGCGCTACGGCGCGCGACGCGCCAGTAGTCGACCATGACCCACACCGCAAAAAGCGGCGCGCCGATGGACGCGACCACGACGAACGGCATGACCACGCTCGTCAACGTGACGATGGGCAGCAGATACAACACGTCTTCCGTTTCGAAGCCGCCCACCGCGGCCTGCTTCGTGCCGGCCTTGCCCGCCATTTCCTCGATGCGCATGCGCAGGAAGAAAATCAGCGCGACCGCGACGCCGGCAACGGCGCCGAGCCAGCCCGCATCCACCGTGAACCCGCCGAGCGTCGACGCGCCCGCGCCGACACCCATGCCGACAAACAACATCACCGTGACGAGGGCGTCTGATGCGAGGTCGTAAAAATGACCGATGCGGCTCGACTTCCCGCCGATGCGCGCGAGCTCCCCGTCCGTATGGTCGACGAAATTGGACAACACGATCAGAACCGCGCCGGCATTGGCCCACGCAAAACCGCCGCGCGCGAGGCACAGCGCGCCCGCGACGCCGATCAGAAGGCGCAGCGTGGTCAGGTGATTAGGCGAGACCCGCGTGTTCACGAGCGGTGTCACGAGCCGGCGGGCAAGGCGCGCGTCCCACGTTCTGGGCGGCGCTACGTTAATTGGAGTAGGCGGTCTTGAATTCATAACCCGGAAATATATACGGGATCGAAAAAGATTGCTTTCTTCCTGTTAGTTTCTTCGCAGTCCGTGGGGTCGGCGAGGCGTCGCCGGTGGCCCGCACACGAAGCAGGATTTTCCGAATCGCGATAAAGTGCGAATCCTGTTGCGTCTATCCCGCCGGATCACTTCGATGTGCAACCTGTTCGAGGGCTCGCCGGCCGCGTTTTTGCGGCGCTGAGCGTTGTGAACACACTACATTGCGCCTCATCGAACCATGCCGCCGTCCTCGTTATGAAACGTCTTTTTCCGTCCGCCGCAGGGCATGCTTTGCGTTGCGCCGCCCTCGCCATCGCGGCCGGGGCGCTGCCGCCTGCCGCCTACGCGGCTGCGCTCGACACGCCGCTCACGTGCAACGAAACCGGCCATCAGTTCATCGCCGATCTGGCCGGGCAGCAACTGATCGATCCGAAGCCCACGCGGGTCGAAAGCAATTCGATCAATGCCTTCTCTCCCGCGCAAGGCGCGGACCTGACCGCATTCGGGTTCCACGTGTTTGCAGTGGTCGGCTACGAGAAGGACGACCCGATGTTTCGCGTGGGAGACGGCGAGCCGGTCGCGCGCTCGGCGTATGGCGTGGTGGTGTTCGGGAGCGAATCGAAGGTGCGGGACGCGGTGACGGCGGCGGGCGGCACCGCAATCGTGCACCGCGTGGCGCCGCTCATCACGGCGATTTTCTGCAAGCGCAGCTGAGGCGGCGCGTCGGGGCGCGCGCCGCCTCTCGTGTGTTACAGCTTGATCGACGTCGGATCGGCCGTCAGATAACCGACCGTCGCGCCGAAGCGGTCCTTGTAGTTGGCCCGCACGAGCGGATCGAGCGTCGACTTGACCTTGTCGTGCAACGGACTTTCCCAATCGCCGACGTGCTGGAAGTTGCTCATCACGTAGGTCCAGCCGTTGATTTCGTCGACCGCGTGCAGGCCCGTCGACTCCGCGCCCGCCGGGCATGACAGCACGCGCGAGAGCGTCTTCGTGTCGACGTTGTAGGCCCACAGGAAGTTGTTCACGTGCATGCCGCTGTCCTCGCCGATAAAGAGCGTGCGCAGCTTTTCCGAGAACTTCAGATTGTCCGGGTTCGCGATGCGATCCGGGTTCGCGGTGTTGCCGAGCGCGTCGGCGGCAGAGAGGTCTTCGCCGACGAGCGCCGCGGGCGCCGCCATATCGACGGGCACCCACTCGCTGTTGATCGCCCCGCTGCTGCGGTCGAGCTGGCCGCCCTTCATATTGAGTGCATAGACCGCGCCGGCGCTGATCGTCTTGTCGACCGCCACGTCCGTCGACGCGGCATTGCCGCGCACCATCGACTTCTCGATACGCGACATCGCCGAATACAGCACCTTGTCCCTGATATTGACGGTCGTGCCTTCGAGCTTCGTGAAGCCCATGCTGCCGCCGGCGAGCGCCGCGTAGCGGTGCGTCTCGAGAAAGGCCGCGGCTTTGGTCATGCCCGGCTTCACGCGAATCCAGTTGAACGTGCCGTTGAAATTGATTTTCGTGTACGACGTGTCGGCGGGATCGGCGGTCTTGACGTCCATGATGTCCGCGGCGGTGAGCGTGTTCGCGAGCGACTCGATCTCGTCGCTCGTTGCGTGCCCGAGGTTGATCCACGAGAGCGTGGCCGCGCCCGCGCCGCCCGACGACACCTGCGTCCACTTTGCGACATAAAGCGTGCCCGCCGACAAGTCGGCTTCGCGGTCCGCGACGAACATGAAGAGGCCGCCGTTGGTGGCGTCGTCGCCCATCAGGACGGTGCGCCTGTCCGGCATGACCTGAACGAGCTCGTGCGAGATGCGGCCGAGGCAATAGTGCTTTTTGATGCTGCCGGTGCCGTCGGGATTGACGGTCACTTCCGGCAGATGGCCGTAGTGATACGGATTCGCCGCGGTCTCGCTGCCGTACAGATTGCGGCTGAAGCCCTTGAACTGGCTATTGCCGGCGATGGTGGTGGCGTCGGGCTCGTATTCCTCGCTCGACAGATGCGTGTTCCACGGCGAGAGGCTCGCGCCGCAGGTAATCCACAAGCCATGCACCTTCGACGTATCCACGTTGTGATAGCCGATGAGCGTGAGCTTGCCGGTTGCCTGATCCTGGTCGAGCGTCAGCACGGCGATCGGGGAAGGCAGCTGGCCGTACATCGACACGAGGCTCTGGTCGCGCGTCGTGTATTCGAATTGCACGACCGCGAACACGGCCTTGCCCTTGATGCCCTTGACCGTGGGATTGTCGAGGCGAATCAGCGAGCTGCCGTCCGGGCAGTCCGAATAGAACTGGCGCTCCTTGCCCGCCACGGACCGGTCGACGATCGGCTGATTGTTGATGTCCACATAGCCGCCCGCGAGAATCGTCCCGCCCTGAATATTCGGCACCATGTCGCCGGTCATGAAAAACGGCTGGTAGGACAGCTTGAAAGTGCGGCTGCTGCCGTCGCTCAACTGCACGGTCAGCGTGGAAGCCACCGTGGTCTTTGCCATGGCGGCGGGGTCGGCCAGCGTCGGCGCGGCCATCGAACTGAAAGCCGCCGAGACGAAGTTGGCCGCCGGCTTGACCGGCGTCGCGAGGTCGTTGCTGCCGCCTCCGCACGCGCTCAACATGGACGCCGTGGCGAGCCCGCCTAACGGCAGCATGGGTGCACCGGCAAACAGTTTCAGGGCCTTGCGGCGGGAGGGGTCGAACGGCTCTGCCATGTTGTCGTAATCCTGGTGGTGGGTGGCGTGGTTGGGCTCACAGCCGGCACGACCCGGATTCAGACCGCATGATTCACGCTCGCGCCGCTATGACGCGAGGATTCTATGAAGTGAATGTGAAAGTATATTGACAGCTTTCGGTAATATTCGCGCTTTCGATCACCCGGCTGTCAGGCCGGACGCCGGAATTCGTTCTCCACCCACGCCGACGCGCTCGCCTTGCTGAGCCTAAAGCTCGGCGCGACCTGGACTTGCGCCAGCTGCTCGCCGAAAGCGTCGAGCGCGGTCAGGAGCGCATAGGGTTCGTCCTCGTCGGGCACGATGTCGAGCGTGATGTCGAGTTCGTCGCTGCCGTCCGCGCTGGGCACGCGCACTGCCTTGTGAAGCTGCGCGCGCAGCTGCTGCTCGTGGCGGCGCAATACCTCGGAGGCTGTTTTCACGAGCGTGTTGAACGCCGCGGTGTCGAGCGGCTTCGGGTCCTTCTTGTTGCGGCCCATCGTCCATGGGCCGACGAGCGCCGGCTCCGCTTCGCCGTCCTTGATCATTTCGACAGCCCAGCCTTCGTCGTCTTCGTTCTTGATGACGCGCGCGGTCCAGCCGTCGTCGCGCCAGAGGCGGTCTTCGTGCACCGCTTCGAATGCGTCTTCGGGATGCGCGGCGTTCACGGCGGACGCGCCTTCCGTCGCGGAATCAGCAGCAGGGTCGGACGAACGAAGGATGGGGTCGGTCATTGCGGATTCACTCACTTTCACAAGGCATGGACATAGTCGAGCCTGCGATTTTACCCGGCTAGCGTGCGCGGAACATCGCACTCTGACGAACGGACAAGTCTCTGCGGGCATCTCACGTCCGAAACGCGAGCGCGAAAGTCATGACGGAAGCGGCCCGTCATGCCGCGACGTTTCAGCTTGTAACGGAAGTGACGCAGCGAACCTGTGCTCGGTATACTCGGGCGTCCGCATCTGCATCGCGCCTCCAGTTCCCGCCCATACCGGGACGCCGACGACATCGCCATGAAACGAATCTTCCTGCTTACTCCCGCTGCCGCTCTGATTGCGACGCTAGCTGCTTGCGGTTCGTCCAACGGACCTTCCGCACACGACCCGTCGCAGCCCATGATTTACGTATCCTCGCAGCATGCGCCCGGCTATATCGCGAGCTGCCTGCAAAGCCGCCTGTCGCGCGTGCGCCTCGCGCGCGTGGGCAGCGCGACGGAAATCGCGGTCGGCTCCGACTCGAACAATTCGTACTTCGTCACGCTGACGCCGTCGAACGCCGGCTCTGTCATCAAGGTGATGCGTCCGGCCAATGCACCCGACGATCCGCCGGAACCGGAGATGCGCTTTACCATTGCGCGCTGCGCGACGTAATGGTTGGGTCGGGAGTGCGCTGCATTCCTTTCCTCTCTACCCTGCACCGCTTTCTCCCATGGCATCCAGCAACGCGCACCACGCGACCGGTTTCGCGGCCGGCATCATTGCCGCGGCCCTCGTGGTACACACCGGCAACAGCCACGACAGTCTCTTTTATATCGGCGTACTAATGAGCTTCGTCGCGGGCGTCGCCGGCAGCACGGCGCCCGACTGGCTGGAGGTCGCATGGTGGTCGCGCACGCGCCGCTTGTGGATTACGCATCGCACGTTGACGCATTGGGGCATCGGCTGGATGGCATTGCTCGCGGTTTCGTATCACGAACTCGGGCATTCCCTCTATGCGGCGCCCGCATTCGGCTTTGCCTGCGGCGGGCTGATGCATCTGCTCGCCGACTGGCCGAACCCGCTCGGCGTGCCGTGGATCGCGGCACGGCATTCGTTGAACCTATGGAACAGCGGGCACTGCGATCTGATCGTGGTCGCGGCGTCCTTTGGGGCGGCGTGGTTTATCGGCCGGCATGTCGGGCTGCCCGATCTGCATGGGCTCGCCGCGCTGAAGCATTGGCGGTTTTGAATCGCGTGCCAAGGCCGGGCGTCGCGACACACCGCAGCAACGTTTATCGTCGCGTCGCCGCCGCGTAGTTCGCAGGGGTGACGCCCAACAGACGCACGAAGGCGCGCGTCATGTGACTCTGATCAGCGAAACCTGCCGCCGCAGCCGCATCGGCAAGCGATACGCCGCCTGCTATCAGTTGCCGCGCCAGCACCACACGCCGCTGCATGCGGTAGGCGTGCGGCGGCAGACCGGTTTCATGCGCGAAACTTCGTAGTAACTGGAAGCGGCTGATGCCTGCTTCGTCGGCGAGATCGGCAAGGGTCAGCGGCGCGGACGGATCGTCGTCGATGCGTGCTTTGGCGCGCGCAATCGGCCCACGCGAGAGCGACGACGACGCGTGCGCGTGACGGCTTGTGTCACGGCCCCACTTGCGCCCCACATCGCGGCCTACATCGCGGCCTAAATCGCGGCCTAAATCGCGGCCTAAATCGCGGCTCGCATACGCGGACAGCAGGTGCGCGATCAGCGCGAGCAACGCCTGCTCGCGCGCGAGGTCGTCGCCCGCGTCAAACGGCTGCACCGCTACCGCGAATAATCGTTCGAAGAGAAGCTTGAGCAGCGGGTCGTGCACGACCGGCCGTGTGAGTTCGACCTCGCGCGTCTGCACGCTGCCCAGTTCCGCCGCGGCGCCGGCCAGCATCGACGGCTCGAAATACAGCATGTGCCACGCGCGGCCGCGCTCGTCGAGCGGGCTGCCGTCGTGCACCTCGCCTGGATTGACGGTGATCACGTCGTTCATGCGCGCCTCGACCGGCCCGCGGCCGCTCGCCGATTTATGCCCGCCGCTGACGATCAGCCCCACGCCGAAACGATCGTGCGAATGACGCGGAAATGCACGCGCGGTTTCGGCTATCGTCGCCTCGACGCCGGCAATCGCGCAACGGGGCATGTGGACGCGCTCACGCGTTCCGTTGCGCGCAGGCATCAGCGTCGCCCTTCGTCGCCGCGCTCGCCTTCGCGAATCTTGCCTTGCGACACGCTGCTGCCGGGCGGCACGCTATGCGTGAGCCACACATTGCCGCCGATCACCGAGCCCCGCCCGATGGTCACGCGTCCGAGAATGGTCGCGCCCGCGTAGATCACGACGTCGTCTTCGACGATAGGATGCCGCGCATTGCCCTTGATCAGCGTGCCGTCGACATCTGCAGCAAAGCTCTTCGCACCGAGCGTCACGGCCTGATACACACGCACATGCTCGCCGATGATCGCCGTTTCGCCGATCACGACGCCCGTGCCGTGGTCGATGAAAAAACTCGGACCGATGGTGGCGCCCGGGTGAATGTCGATACCGGTAGCCGAGTGCGCGATCTCGTTGATGAAACGCGCGAGCAGCGGCACGCCGAGCCGATGCAGCGCATGCGCGAGCCGATGATGCGTCATCGCCCACACGCCCGGATAGCAAAGCAGGATTTCGGTGATGTGCTGCGCGGCCGGGTCGCCGGTGAAGGCAGCCTGAATGTCGCTCACGAGCAGCGCGCGAATGCCGGGCAACTGCGTGCCGAACTCGCGGGCCACCTCGAACGCGCGCTCGCGCAATTCGGCTTCGGGCGTCTGCGCGTGCTCGGGAAGAAACCGCAGGGCACGGCGAATCTGTTCGGCGAGCAGGCGCAACGTGCTTTCGAGCGTATGGCCGACATAGTAGTCGACGGTTTCGTCGGTCAGATCGGGCGCGCCGTAGTGCGTGGGAAAGAGCGCCGCGCGCAGACCGGCGACAATGCCGACCACCGCTTCGCGCGACGGCAACTCGCGAATGCCGAGCGGATGCCGCGTGCGATGCAGTTCTTCACGCGACGCGCGCAGGTCCGCGACGATCTGTTCGAGGCCCCAGTTCTGGGAAGGCACGTTAGGCATAAAAAGACAGCGCCGTGCGCCGAGGCACGGTATCGAGTGATGGTCCCGAGAGATTACCGCGTTTTGCGGACGCTCGCGCAGGGCAGCGCGAAGTGTCTGCGCGCGTTCAGATAGTCACGCTGCTCGCGTCGATCCAGCGCACCGCCCAATCGCGCGCATGGGCGATGGCCGTGGCTTCGTCGGGAAAGCGCAGGTCGGTCGGAAAAAAACGGTTGGCGACGAGCTCGCCGTCGCTCGACCGCGAGATGACCACGTACGGCTGCCAACTGCCGTCACCCGCGCGTGCGGGTGCGCAATTTAACAAATAGCCGCGATGTGTGAATGCAGCATCGAAGTGCATAGGTCACCCGCCCTGACGGCCCCGTAGAATGTTTTAAGTCAGCCCGCGTTCCTCGCACCGCACCGGAAAAAGCGGCGGATTTCCGCACAGTAGCACCGGCGCAGTACAGATTAACTTCGCTCGAACCGCCCTCCTCCTGCCGGAGTATGATCATACTCTGTAGAAAATGCGCGTTCATTAAAAAAATCGAAAGACGCGCGAACGCAATCGCCTTGGAAAGGGAACGGACCTTGCTCTCCGGCACCCTGACTTCTTGAAAGGAGAATGCATATGAACAACCAAATCGACAAGCCAGCGGACGCACGCAAAGTCGCGGGCATGAACCGCCCCTGCACTGCGGAGCTCTACAACGACCGCACGCACGACAGCACGGTCGACACCGACGGCAAGAACCATGAAGCGGCGCGCATTGCGGGCCAAAGCCCGATCGCCGTCGATGAAATCACCACCAGCAACGCGACGCTCGAAAACAGCGTGCCCGAAGCGCTCGACGGCATGGCGGGCTTCGACAGCCGTGTGGGCGGCAATCATCTGCTGCTTGCGCTCGAGCCGGGCTATACCGTGATCGACAAGGGCATGTTCGAGCCAGAGGCGCTGCATTCAGCCGACCCGCTCTTCGACTATTCGCCTGCGGGCGAAAATCGCCGGGAACGCGGCCGGGTCCATTACGCCCTTAATCATTTGCGCCCCACGCGCGTGATCGAAATACATCGCGTGAAATAATCATCTGAATCGCACGCGTGTTTGAATCACAGCGCCGCAGCCCATTTGTCGGCGGATAACTCGGGCGCGCGCTGTTTAAATAGCGATGCGATAGCGAGGCGCATTTTTATCGGCTGCTCGCGGGATTACAAACCGAGGGTTGCAAGACCTGCTCGCGAGCGGAGCTTTATCCTGCTCCGCAACGCGGCGCACAATCGCTTCACGTCTAACTCAACGGAGCGGTAGATGAAAAAGATCGTCGTCATCGGCGCAACCGGCACACTCGGCCGGGCAGTGAGCGCGGAGCTGAAGGCCCGCCATGAAGTCATCGAGGTCGGCGCGACGCGCGGCCAGTATCAGGTGGACAGCACCGACCCGGCGAGCGTCGAGCGGCTCTTTCGCGAACTCGGCAAGGTGGACGGCGTGGTGACCACCATCGGCAAAGTGCATTTCGGACCGCTGCCGCAAATGAGCATCGAGCAGTTCTGGGTGGGCCTGCGCGACAAGCTGATGGGGCAGATCAACGTCGTGCTGGCGGGCCAGAACTATGTGAACGACGGCGGCTCCTTCACGCTGACGAGCGGCATTCTCGCCGACGAGCCGATTCGCGAAGGCGCCAATGCGACGACTGTGAATCTGGCACTGGAAGGTTTTGTGCGCGGCGCGGCGATCGAACTGCCGCGCGGCATCCGCATCAACGTCGTGAGTCCGACGGTGCTGAGCGAATCGATGGAAGGCTACGCGCCTTACTTTCGCGGCTTCGAACCGGTTACCGCACAGCGCGCCGCACAGGCGTACTTGCGCAGCGTCGAAGGCGCGCAGACGGGCCGCGTCTATCGCGTCGGCGACTAATCTTCGGACGATGCGGCGTTCGCGCACTGCGATGCGCGTGCGCCGCTAGTGCTTCTGCTCCTTCACGCGCGAGACGATCTGCGTCGGGCTCACGAACTGCAGCGCGATCAGCACCCATATGAGCGTGATCGCCATGTAGATCATCGCCATCGCGTCAATGGACTGCGGCGCGCGCACGCCGGTTGAAAACACCGCGTAGTACAGCGCGACCACGAGGGTTTGCGTCGCCGGTCCGGCCGTGAAAAACGTCAGCTCGAACATGCCGATGGTGCGCACGAGCACGAGGAGCGCGGCCGCGAGCATGCCGGGCACGAGCAACGGCAGCAGCACGTAGCGGAAGTAGCGGAACGTGTTGGCGCCGAAAATGCGAGCCGCCGCTTCCAGATTCGGATCGATCTGCTCGATGAAGGGCGTCATCACCAGAATGACGAAGGGCAGCGCGGGCACGAGATTCGCGAGGATGACGCCGCTCAGCGTGCCGGCCAGCCCGACCTTGTACATGACGGTCGCCATGGGAATGCCGTAGGTGACGGGCGGCACCATCAAGGGCAGCAGGAAAATCAGCATCGCAAGGCGCTTGCCGGGAAACTGCACGCGCGCGAGTGCATACGCCGCGGGTACGCCGAGCAGCACCGAGAGCAGCACGACCGCGCCGACGACTTCGACCGTCACCCACAACACGCTCGCCAGTTGGAAATCGCTCCACGCCTGCGCATACCAGTGCAGCGTGAATCCCTGCGGCAGCAAGGTGCCGAACCAGCGCGTCGCAATCGAATTGACCGCCACGGTCGCGATCAACAGCACGACGTTCGCGAGGAAGAACACCATCGCGCCCCAAACGAAGACACGCCACACGCGGCCGGGCACGCTCGCGCGCTGCTTTGCGCGCTTGCCGGGCTCGCGCGCGTCGTCGCCTGGGTGGCTCGGTGGCGACGCGGACCACGAAGCTGGCGCGCCGCGATGCTCGCTCGTCATCAGCCTTTGCCTCCTGTCGCCGGACCGCTATAGAACAGGCGGCGCGCGCCGAGCATCGCAGCGACCACCAGCAGTTGCACGAAACCCATCACCATCGCGATCGCGGAGGCGAGCGAATAGTCATAGCTCTCGAACGCGGCTTCCGCCGCCGCAATCGACATGACGCGCGTCGGTCCCGCCGGCGCACCCAACAGCACCGCCGATGGAAACACCGAAAACGCCTGCACGAACGAAAGACACGCGGCCATCGTCAGTCCCGGCACGAGGAGCGGCAGATAGATGCGCAGGAACTGCTGCCACGGGCTCGCGCCGAGTGTCGCGGCAGCGCTTGCGAGCGTGGGGTCGATGCCTGTCACGTACGACAAGGTCAACAGGAATGCGAACGGAAACCCCGAGACGATCAGCGAGATCAGCACGCCCCAGAAGTTATGCGTAAGCCGCACTTCGCTCGTATACAGATGCAAGCCGTGCAGCGCCTGCGGAAACCAGCCGTTCGGTCCAAAGTAGGTCAGCATGCCGTCGGCGATCAGCACGGTGCCGAGCGTCACCGGAATCACGAGCAATGTGGTGACAAACTTCTGATAACGCGAATGCCGCCGCAACGCGAATGCGACCGGGACCGATACGCCCGCGTTGATCAGCGTGGCCGGCACGGCGAGTTTCAACGTGACGAGGATGGTCGGCCACATCGACGTGTCGGTGAAGAACGTCAGATAGTTGGCCCAGGCACTGCCGCCGTTCATCGGCCGGAACGAGAGCGCGAGGCCGTACGCGAACGGGTAGATGAACAATGCGACGATGAAAAGCAGCGCCGGCGTGACGAGCCACGCCTTGCCGTCGCGCTGTCGTGCGGGTGCGGCCGGCGCAACGGGCGCGGGAAACGTGGGGGAATTCATGCCGGCTCTGCGTCATACACAAGCGTGCGCGACGGCGGCACACGCAAGCTGATGTGCTGGCCTTCCTCGAATTCGCCGGCCACGCGCGCCCACAAGTCGCCGAATGCCGTCTTCACGCGCAGCAGCGAACTGTTGCCGCCGTATTCGACCACGCTGACGAGCGCGTCAAACGCATTCTCGGCGTGAGGCTCGGTACGCTCCATGTCTTCCGGACGCAGCGCGACGCTCACGCGCTTGCTGTCGAACCCGGCCATCGGCGTGCCGATCAGACGCACGCCGTTTGCACTCACCACCACGCCCTCGCCTTGCGTGCCTTCGAGCGTGAATTCGGCGACATTGCGATAGCCCATGAAGCGCGCGACATGCAGATTGCGCGGGCGCGTGTAGACCTCTTTCGGCGTGGCGACCTGCTGCACCACACCCTCTCTCATCACGACGATGCGGTCGGCCATTGAAAGCGCTTCGTCCTGGTCGTGCGTGACATAAAGCGTCGCACGTTCGAGCTGGCTATGAATGCGCCGGATCTCCGCGCGCATTTCGATGCGCAGCTTTGTGTCGAGATTCGACAGCGGCTCGTCCATCAGAATGAGCGGCGGCTCGATCACGATGGCGCGCGCAATCGCCACGCGCTGTTGTTGACCGCCGGAGAGTTGTCCCGGCAGCTTGCGTTCGTGTCCGACAAGCTGCACGAGTTGCAGCGCCTCGCGCGCGCGTCGCATCATTTCGCTTTTTCCCACGCCGCGCATCTTCAGACCGAAGCCCACATTGTCGAGCACGCTCATGTGCGGAAACAGCGCGTAGTTCTGGAACACCATGCCGAAGCCGCGCTTTTCCGGCGGCAACACGTCGATACGTTGATCGTCGAGCCAGATGCCGCCGCCGCTTAACGGCTGCAAACCGGCAATGCAGTTCAGCGCCGTCGATTTGCCGCAGCCCGAAGGTCCAAGCAACGCGATGAACTCGCCGCGGCGAATGTTCAGATCGAGCCCCTGCAGCGCGGCAACGGACTGCCCTTCGGCATTTGTGAAACTGCGGCTCACCGAGTCGAGCCGCAACTGCTCAAAGTGATGCTTCATGGCGGTTCCCTGATGCGCGTGAGCCGTCACGCGCGACTCGCACTGGCGTGTGTGTTCAGTCGCGGCCGGACAGCCGGGTCATTTGGTTTTCTGCGCACCCACTTCCGTGTCCCATTTCCTGAACGCGGCGACCATCGCGGCTGCGTTGAGCGGCAACACATGCGGGCGCTCGGCCAGCAGCTTCGCGTACTCCGGCCGGCCGTACTTCTTCAGGACTTCCTGGCTATGCGCGGGCGCCTGTGCTTCCGTTAAGCCCTTGATCGCCGGGCCCGGATAGAAGTAGCCGTCGTCGTAGGTCATGGCCTGCTGCGCGGGCTCCAGCATGAAGTTCATCAGCTTGTAGAGCACGTCGAGCTTTTCCTTCGGGACGCCCTTCGGAATGACCATGTAGTGGGCGTCGTTGACCCACGTCATGTTGTCGAACGCCTGCACGCGGAAGTCAGCCGGCACGATGCCGAGCGCGCGCGGATTGATGTCCCACCCCGTCACGGTCACGGTCATGTCGCGCGTCCCTTCGCCGAGTTCCTTCATGACCGCCGACGTGCCGCCCGGATAGTAAGGAATGCATTCGTTCAGTTGCTTGAGGAAAGCCCAGGTCTTGTCCCAACCGTTGATCGGGTCTTGCGGATTCTTGTCGCCGAGCACATAGGGCAAGCCCATCAGAAACGTGCGCCCCGGCCCCGAGTTGGCGGGACGTGCGTAGATCAGCTTGTCCGGATGGGCCTTGCACCATTGCAGCAGTTGCTCGGGCGTCTTCGGCGGATCGCTGACTTTCGCGGGGTTGTATTCGAGCAGCGGCCCCGCCGGCATATACGCGACCTCGAGGCCGAAGCCTTGCGCGAGATCCTGCATCTTGCGCGGGCCGGGCGCGTATTTGTCGAGCACACCCGGAAATTGCGCCGCATTGTCGGGCAGCAGCTTCGTCCACAGGTTCTGTTCGATGCCGGCCGCGAGCGCGTCGGTGCCGGTCAGCACGAGGTCGATGTCCGAGCGGCCGGCCGCCTGCATCGCCTTGATCTTGCCGGGCAATTGCGGCGCGGGCGCATTGGTATAGGTGATATTGGCGACGAGGTTCGGATACTTCGCCTTGAAGGCCTCGAAGCCGTTGCGCGTGAGTTGAAGATCGCCGGCTACGTCGACGATATTGAGGGTAACCGGATCAGCCGCGTAGGCGGCGGATGCGGATGCGAACGCGGCGCTCGCCGCAAGACAGAGCGACACCAGCCTGAGCGACAACCTGTGCGAAACAGTCATTGCGTCTCCTCGCCTTTTAGTATGAAGTCCGCCGGTCCACCACCCCGTGCGTCTCTTTCAACCCTTGCAACATAGCGAAGCGGAACAGCCGATGTCAAGCAAATATGCGCGACCGCGCTTTCCCGCAGATTGCCGCGATGTCGGGCCGAAGGCCTTTGCCTTCAATGATTTGGCGCGGTTGTATACGAGGGCAAACCCCGATCGGCTGCGTGGCCGATTCGCACGCGGCGCGCTTGTCAGGCAACTGTGCGCGGCTTGTCTTCGCGCCGCCTCCTTGCTAACGCCCCTCGGTCTCAGCCGCCAGGCACGCCCTGCGTGTTCACATAGAGTGAATAGAGGCCGTGACTTGCCGCCATGAAGAGCCGGTTGCGATGACGTCCGCCGAAGCACAGGTTCGCGCAGCGCTCGGGCAACGCGATGTGGCCGATCGGCTCGCCTTGCGGCGTGAAGACGCGCACGCCGTCGAGTTCGTCGGTGCCCATGCCCCAGCCGCACCACAGGTTTCCGTGGATGTCGACGCGAAAGCCGTCCGGCGTGCCAGGGCCTGCGTCGATCAGCACGCGGTTGTTCGAGAGCGCCGCGCCGTTGCCGTCGGCCACGACGTCGAACGCGCGGATCTTGCGCGGCTCGCCCCGCGATTCGACGACGTAGAGCACGGACTCGTCGGGCGAAAAGGCGAGGCCGTTCGGTCCGAGGACGTCGTCGGCCACCATGCTGACTTCGCCCGACTGGCCGTCGATGCGGTACACGCACGCCGGCAGCTCCGACTCCTGCTTCTCGCCCTCGTAGAAGCTGTCGATGCCGAACGTCGGATCCGTGAACCAGATCGAGCCGTCCGTTTTGACGACCACGTCGTTCGGCGAATTGAAGCGCTTGCCGCGATAACGATCCGCCAGCACGGTAATGGCGCCGTCGTATTCGGTGCGGGTCACGCGCCGCGTTAGATGCTCGCAGCTCACGAGCCGGCCCTGCCGGTCGCGCGTATGTCCATTCGCATTGTTCGACGACTGGCGGAACGTGCTGACTGCGCCGCTCGCTTCGTCCCAGCGCAGGATGCGGTCGTTGGGAATGTCGCTCCACAGCAGATAGCGGCCGTCGCCGAACCACACCGGACCCTCGGACCAGCGCGCGCCCTGATACAGACACTCGACGGACGCCGACGCAAGAATCAGCGACTTGAAGCGCGGATCGAACACGCGCACGGAAGGATCGGGATAGCGTCGGCTGGTGTCGGTCATGCTGTCTCTAGGTGGATGGGTTAAGCGATTGCGCCCCGCGCGCGTAGTCTCTTTCGAGCGCGAGCAGCGTGCGCGCCGCCTCGGCGATCTTCGCATGATGTTCGGACGGCGTCGAACTGAGCAGCGGCAGCAGCGGCCCCATGTCGGCGAGCTGCGAGAACGTGAGCGCGTCGTGCAGCACGCGGATCAGCGAAATGTCGTCGCGCAAGGTTTCGAGCGGCAGGAAAGCGTCGTACAAGCGTTGCGCGGCGTCGCTGTCGCCCGATTTCACCGCGCGCAGCAAGCCCGTCACCATGTGCGGCGCGATGCAGCCCGAGCCCGTCGTCCATGCGGCGAGGCCGAACTCGCGCATGTGCACGAGCGCAGGCCGCTCGCCCATGCCCGACACGATCTTGCCGGCCGGCACATGTTCCAGCAGCCGCCGGAGGTACCGATCGTCCGACGGATTCTTGCGGACGATCGCATATTTGACGGCGAGCAAGGTGCCACGTTCGACGAGGCGCGCGAGCGTCTCCACCTCCACGTAGTCCTCGCTTTTGAGGTACAGCGTGAGCGGCATGCCGGCCGCGTCGGCGATGCGCGTGAGGCCCGCTTCGACGCCCTCGGACGTGGTCAGGCCCGCGAGCGGCAGCACCATCGCCGTGCGGTAGCGCGTCTGCGCGAGGATGCGCGCCTGATCGAGCATTTTTCCGTAGTCCGGCCCGATCGCGGGAATCACCCGTGTGCCGGGCCCCGTGACGCCGGACAACATGTCTAACAAATCCCCATATTCGCTGACGGCCACGTGATACAGATTGGCATTGCCGCCGTACAGGAGCGTGCGCACGCCGCCCGCCTCGATGTGGCGGACCAGCGCGGCGTTGCGGTCAGGATCGAGTGTATGGTCGGTGCGGCGCGCGAGCGGCGGTACGGCCATGACCGACGCGGCGAGCTCACTGTCATTGAAGGGGGATTCGTTCATGGGCAAACACCCGAGTGAAGGCAGGCGTCCTACGGTAGCACTCGCCTCGACAAGTTGTCAAACAACAGAACCAGGCATCGGATGACGCGAAGGTCTCGCGTTCGTGACGAAACGTCCGGACACCCCATGCCGTTTTTCGTATGAAAATAGTGCCTGGGCTGTGAACAGCGGAGAAAGGTGCTTCACGCAGAATCGGCAATGCCGGGTAAATGCGGCGATTTGGCGAATAAGGTTATTTTGCCCGCTCAATTGGCATAAGCCGCGGCGTCCCATCAACCGGATAGGCGCAATATGAGCGCGAAAGCATTGCTGCACGGGACTTAAAACGCCATCGCGCGGTACCGCTCGAATGTGACGCCAGGATTAACGCGCGCCGACAAATGCAGCCCTGCGCATTGCAGACCACTTTTTAGTGATAGATTGTGCGCATTAAAGCAGTCGCACATAAAAACCTACGCAAATAACCGTGTTGAATATTTGCGAGTCTGAGAGAGTCGAAATTGTCGCTACATTTTATCGAGCAGATGGCGCCGCTACTGGACGCCGCCGACGAGGCGGAATGGTTCAGCGCAGTCGCGGGCCTCGCCGAGACGTGGGGATTCGACCGGCTTCTGGTTGCGATGCTGCCGCGCCCGACCATTCGCCTTGAAGACGCCTACGTTCGCAGCACCTATGCGCCCGAGTGGCGCCGCACCTACGACGAGCAGGGCCTCGTGCATATCGACCCGACAGTCGCGCATTGCGCGACGCGTTCCACGCCGCTCGTGTGGTCGCCGGAAATTTTCACGACTGCACCGCAGCAGTCCATGTATGAGGAAGCGCGCGCCCACGGCCTGCGCGCGGGCGTGACATTGCCGATTCACGGCCCGAATCAGGAAGCGGGCATGATGTGCTTCGTGAACGACGCCAGTCCGACCGACACCTTCTGGCGTCATGTCGACGTGGTATTGCCGAATCTGGTGTTATTGCGCGATCTGGTGATCGACACCAGCCAGCGCCATTTGAATACCCATGCGCAGACGCTGTTACCCAAGCTGACGCCGCGCGAACGGGAATGCCTTCAATGGACCGCGCGCGGCAAATCCACGTGGGAGATTTCCCACATCCTGAACTGTTCGGAAGCCGTGGTGAACTTCCACATGAAAAACATCAGGACGAAACTCGGCGTGAATTCGCGGCGCGCGGCAGCCGTGATTGCGACACAGCTCGGGCTTATTGACCCGGGTTGAACAACGCGGCAGCGTCGCGGCTGTGCATGACGCGCTCGGCGCGGCCGAGGTCGGCGTCCGAAACGGTCTTGGTGAAGTAAAGACCCAGCAGGATGGATACCGGCGCCGGAATTTCCGCACCGGACTCGAAGCGGCTGCCGCGCGACTGCGTGACGCCGAAACGGGCCCAGAAGCGGCGCTGGCTCTCTTTTTTCTTCTTGCGGTAAGCAATGATCAGAACGCGGTCCACCGCCGTGGAAGGCTCGGCCGGACGAGCTTGGAGGCCGGTTTGCGGTTGCCAGTGATTGTCGAGAAGTTCCATTTTTGTGTCCCGTCGGTTGAGTGCTGTTCCTGTCTCAAATTCTGCGTTATCCGATAAGCATGCACACCTATCCAGGTAGATAGGTGGCGGAACGATTCAGAATGCATAAGTTTTCCTGCGTATTGGTTTTCCCCAACACGTTCAGGAGAACGTCATGCAAACAGCGATCCGGATTGGAATGCGTCAGGAGTTCGACAACGAGGACATCAACGAGATGTACCGCCTGCGGGCGCGGGTGTTTCACGGCCGGCTGGGCTGGGATATTCCGACCATAGCGGGTATGGAGATTGACGGCTACGATGCGCTCGGCCCGCATTACATGCTGATTCAGGGCGACGACCGGCGCGTGCGCGGCTGCTGGCGGCTGATGCCCACCGAGGGGCCGAACATGCTCAAGGACACCTTCCCGCAACTGCTGCACGGCGCCGCGGCGCCGGTTGGGCGGCACATCTGGGAATTAAGCCGCTTCGCGATCGACACGAGCGGCGAGGAAAAGTCGTTCGGCTTTGCCGACCTGACGATGCAGGCGATCCACGAGCTCGTCACGTTCGCGGACCGCATGGGCATCACGCGCTATGTGACGGTGACCACTACGCCGATCGAGCGGCTGTTGCGCAAGACCGGCATTGAGATCGACCGGCTCGGCTCACCGCTGCAGATCGGCGTGGAACGCGCGGTGGCGCTGGATATCGCGGTCAGTCCGAAGACGCGCACTGCACTGTTCGGGCCGATGGCGGCGGCGGCTTAGCTCCTCGGCCGCTGCGCGGCTGTGCCGCGTGCGGGTCGGCGCGGCTCGCCGCTGCGGTGCCGTCGTCTGGCACCGGCCTGCAGCGACGAAGGCGGCTCAGACGGCACCACGCGGCAACCGTGCGCCCCCGCGCACGGCGCGTCGCGCGAAGCCGCTCACGAACCGAACATCCGCTCGAGCGCATTTTCCAGGTGCGCTCGCATCGCCTGCCCCGCCGCCTGCGGGTCTCTGCGGCGAATCGCGTCGAGCACCGCCCGGTGCTCAGCCTGCACGAGGCGTTGGCGCTCCACCGTTTTCACGAGCGAAAGATTGCGCGACAGATTCATGCTGAAGACGATCTGTTCCTCGATGAACGACATCACCGTGATGAAAAAGGGGTTTCGCGACGCGCGCGCCACGGCGAGGTGAAACAGGAAGTCGTCATGGGCGCCGATGCCGCGCGTCTCGATGATGCGCTCCAGCTGTTGCCACGCCTCCTCGATGGCGGCGATGTCGGCGGCGTCGGCCTTCAGCGCCGCGTGTTCGGCCGCGCCGGTCTCGGTGACGATGCGAAATTCGTAGCAGCGGCGGATGTCGGACAGCGTCTCGAGCGGCGCAAAGCGCCGCACATCCGGGTCCGGGCGACGCGCGACGGTCGTGCCCGAACCATGCCGCGTCACGATGATGCCGTCCGCGCGCAGCCGCGCGAGCGCCTCGCGCACGGTAGGCCGGGACGTCGAGAAGCGCTCGGCGAGCGCGTGTTCGGTGGGCAGCCGCTGGCCCTCCTTGTACTCGCCTTCGAGAATGCGATTCAGGATGTCGCCGTAAATCTTGTCGGGCAAGCCCGTCGTTTTGCGCTCGTTCATCGGCCGGGCGGATGCTGCTTGTCAGAGTAGATTCCGATTGTAAGGCAAACCCCGGCGGCATTCGCCGCGTGTCGCGTCGCCGCGATGGCGCGGCAAGCCGTCGCGCCTCGCGTGAACGTGGGCGGACTCCTTGCGCCTCGCGTCAAAATTTGTGAACCGCTTGATTGACATCCTGTCCGAACGCGGGTTGATGAACCATCATTGAAGCTCGCAACCTGACGTGGAGTGAATATGTACACACGCATTCTTGTAGCGGTCGACGGCAGCCAGACTTCGCGCCGCGCCTTCGAAGCGGCGCTCGCGCTCGCCAGGTCCACAGGCGCGCTTTTGCAGCCGTTTTATGTTGTCGAAAACACGCCCTTGTACTTCGAGGCGCCGGGCTACGACCCGTCGGTGCTGCGCGAGCGTCTGATCGAAGAAGGCAAGGAACTCGGCGTGAAGTTTGCGCGCGACATGGACACGCAAGGCGTGAAGGGCGAGATCGTGGTAGGCGAAGCCGCGTCGCTCGACGACGTTTCAACGGCCGTGCTGCAGGCCGCCGCCGACTTCAACGCCGATCTGCTCGTCATGGGCACACATGGCCGACGCGGCTTTCGACGCCTCATTCTCGGCAGCGTCGCCGAGCGTTGCGTGCGCCAGGCGCGCTTGCCGGTACTGCTGATTCCGTCGGCGGCAGGCAAGCCGTCCGACGATGCGCACGCGCAGGCCTCGTCCTGAACGCGCCCATGCCGCGAGCGGCACACAGCATCAGGACGGCCCGCCTCGTTGCAATGCGCGATGCGTAACGTGATCCTCCAGCAGGCGCCGCATCGTGGCGAGCAGCACCGGGCCCTCCACCGGCTTGCGCAGAAAGCCGTCGAAGCTGACGAAGGCAGGCGGGCTCGGCTCGCCCGAGACGAGTATGAAGGCGACGTCGGCGAGACCCGGCAGCGTGCGCAAGCGGTGGCACAACTCGCTGCCCGACATCACCGGCATGCGCCAGTCGGCCACCACGACGTCGACGGGTGCGGCCATGAACTGCGCGAGCGCCGACTTGCCGTCGAGCGCGGTTTTCACATCGTAGCCCTCGGCGGCGCAGATCATGCTCCATGCATCGAGCGCCTCGGCGTCGTCATCGACCAGCAATACGGTTGTCATGTGCCCTTGTCCTATCGCTTCGACAACCTGCTTCGCAACGCGCATGCCAACACGCGCCGCCCTGCTTGCAGCGCGCTTGCACGAGATGTGCATGGCGCTTGCACGAGCGTCACGCGCGCCGCCAGCAGACAAGCGAAGCCGGAAACGGCGAGGCTGCCGCCGCGCGGCACGATGCATGCCGCTCACGACACCCTCGCCTGTTGCGCGCCTGCTCCTCGCCTGTTCCTCGCCTGTTCCTCGTCTGCTCCTGTTAACAATAGCAACTCAACGGCAACCCGGCAGACCAACTGCTTGACTTTGCAACTTCACGCGCGCGTCAGTGCCGCCGCGACGAGACGCTGCTGCTCGTCGCGATGCGCGCGAATCGACGAATGGGCGCCCGACGGGCTCTCGCGCCGGCACACGTCGACAATGCGGCAGTTCGCCGGCGCCGCCTGCTGCAGATGATCGCGCACGAAATGCCATGCGCCGTGGTTCTTTTCCTCTTCCTGCGCCCACACTACCTCGGTGAGCTTCGGGAAAGCGGCGAGCGCAACCGCAAGCTCGCCTGTCGGGAACGGGTACAACTGCTCCACGCGAACGAGCGCCGTTCGCGTGTCGCCCGAGGCATCGCGCGCCGCCAGCAAGTCGTAGTAGAACTTGCCGCTCGACAGCACCACGCGGGTCACGTCATCAGGGGAAGCAACGCCGCTGTCGTGCAGCACCGGAGCAAACGCGCCGCCGATCAGCTCGCCAAGCGGCGCATGCGAGCGCATGTTGCCGTACAGCTGCCCTTTCGGCGACATCACGACGAGCGGCTTCGGCTCCGCGCTCAGTGCCTGCTCGCGCAGCAGGTGGAACCACTGCGCGGAAGTCGACGGCATCACGACCTTCATGTTGCCGCCGGCGCACAGTTGCAGAAAGCGGCTGACGTATCCCGTCGAATGCTCCGGACCGACGCCTTCGTGGCCGTGCGGCAGCAGCATCGTCAAACCGGACGGCTGGTCCCATTTGTACTCGCCCGCGGCGATGTACTGATCGATGATGACCTGCGCGCCGTTCACGAAGTCGCCGAACTGCGCTTCCCAGATGGCCAGCCGCGAGCCTGTCTGCACGCTGTAGCCGTATTCGAAGCCGAGCACGGCCTCTTCGGTCAGCGGCGAGTTGACGATGTCGAACTCGCCCTGATGCACGCCGAGGTTTTGCAGCGGCACGTATGGCTCGACCGCGGGCACCGCGCCCCCTTGCGAATGCCAGACCGCATGACGGTGCATGAACGTGCCGCGCCCGACGTCCATGCCGGAGATGCGCACGCTGTGCCCGTCGTCCAGCAAGGTCGCGTAGGCCAGATTTTCCGCGAAGCACCAGTCGACGGCGGCGCTTTCATTGGCGACGCTCTTCTGCCATTTCGCCGTCACGTTGCGCACGAAATCGTGCAGCTGCACTTCGGGCGGCGTGCGGATCAACGCCGCGGTCAACGACTGCACGCGCGCGAGCGACAAAGGCCGCGTGCGCTTCGTGCGCTCAGTGCGCTTCGTGGGCGGCGTCCGGTCCGCGCGCGGCCGCGACAACGTTTGCGCTGACGGCGTCTGAAGATGCTGCAAGGCCTCCGCGCGCAGCGCCTCGAGTGGCGTCTCTTCGGCGATCGCCGCGTGATACAACTCGGTGACCGTCTGATGCGTCGCTATGGCCGCTTGTTGAAACGGCTGCGTGAGCGCCGGAATGTCATGCTCGGAGTGACCCAGCCGCCGGTAGCCGATGAGGTCGATCACGATATCCGCCTCGTGCTCCATCCGGTATCGTAGGGCAAGCTTCGCCGCCCGCATCACCTCGTCGGGTCGGTCGGCATTCACGCGAATCACGGGCGCGTCGATCATCCGCGCAATGTCGGTGCAATACGACTGCGCTTCGGCGTCCATCCGGTTCGGCGTCGTAAAGCCGATCTGATTGTTCACGATCACATGGACGGTGCCGCCCAAGGCGTAGCCGTCCTTGCGCGTCATGTTCAGGGTTTCCATCACGATGCCCTGCCCCGCGAACGCCGCATCGCCGTGCACGACGAGCGGCAGGCAGCCGAAGCCGCGATGCTCGTCCTGATACGCGCGCGCCATGCCGCTCACCACCGGATAGACGCTCTGCAAGTGCGACGGATTGGGCGCGAGGAAAATCGCCACGTCGCCGTCGGGCGTCTTCTTCACAGTGTTGCCGCCGAGGTGGTAAGGCAGGTCGCGCTGCACGGCCGCCGCATCCGAATCGGGGTCGAGGCAGGCAAGCAGTGTCGCCGGATCAACACCCATCACGTTGACGAGCATGTTCAGCCGTCCGCGATGTGGCATGCCCGCGAACACCTGCCTGACACCCTGAGCGGCAGCCTGATCGACGATTGCTTCGATCAGCGGCACGAGGCTCTCGCAACCTTCGAGCGAGAAGCGCTTCGCATGTTCGAAGCTCGCGGCCACGTGTCGCTCCCACATCGCGGCGGCCACGAGGCGGCGCAGCAGGCGGCGGCGCTCGCCGCGCGCCGGCAACGGTGCCAGCTGCTCCGCCTTGAGCCATGCGGACAACTGGGCGCGGCGCTGCGAATCGCGAATGCCGCTCAGATCGAGGCCGATCGGGCCGCAATAGACGCGCCGCAGTTGCCGCTCCAGTTCATGCACCGCAGCCGAGGGCGGCAGCAGCGGGTTCTGCGCGCCAATCGGCTGCGCCGGTTCGAGCCCATGAAACACGGGGTCGAGTTCGGGCACCTCGGGCACGGCTGCAAGACGCAGCGGATCGAGCGACGCCTGGCGGTGACCGTACTGACGGAAGGCGTCGATGAAGCGCCGGACCTGCAGCGTCCGCGCGACCGGCGACAGGTCGCCTGCCGGTTCGAGAACCGCGCTGGCCGGCGAGCGGGAAAGAACAATCGATTCAGAAGAGACGTGGGACATGGTGGATAGCGTGCGGATGAAATCGTTAATTGGATTTCGCTGTCCACGTCCGGATGCTCGGGGCAACAGGCGCCCCTCGACGGCAGCGCGGCACCTGGCCGCGACCTTCGGCAGACAGCAAAACGGGAAAGAGCGCCATGCGGGTGCGGGCTTGCCGTAGCGCTCCGTCTTCGGTTTCTTATCGAGCCGGTCCGCGCGACCGGCTCGTGTCTCCGTCCGTTGCCTGCCTCGACTTCTACTGGGCCGTCACGAGCCACGCATTGGCGTCGCTCATGTCGTTCGTGCGATGCACATTCGAGTCGTGAGCGACGCGCCGCTCCCTGGACGCGCCGTGGTCGAGTTTGAAGGTGCTGACGGTGTGAGTAAGCTGCTGCGCCTGGTCCTGCAAAGCCTGCGCGGCCGCGGCGCTCTGTTCGACAAGCGCGGCGTTCTCCTGCGTGACCTTGTCCATTTGCGTGACGGCGTGGTTGATCTGCTCGATGCCCTCGCTTTGCTCCTTGCTCGAGGCGCTGATCTCGCCCACGATCTCGGTCACATGGCGAATGCTCTTCACGACTTCGCTGATGATCTGCCCGGCTTCCTCGACCATCTTGCCGCCGGTGCCGACCTGATTCACCGAGTCGGCGATCAGTTCCTTGATCTCCTTCGCCGCGACGGCGCTGCGCTGCGCGAGGCCGCGCACTTCGCTCGCGACCACGGCGAAGCCGCGGCCGTGTTCACCCGCGCGGGCCGCTTCCACGGCCGCGTTGAGCGCGAGAATGTTGGTCTGGAAGGCGATGCCGTCGATCACGCCGATAATCTCGACGATCCGGCGCGACGACTCGTTGATCGCGCTCATCGTGCTCACGACCTGGTTCACCGCATCGCCGCCCTTTACTGCGACGTCCGAAGCGTTCGACGCAAGCTGGTTCGCTTCGCGTGCGTTGTCGGCGTTCTGCTTGACTGTCGAGGTCAGCTGCTCCATCGCCGCCGCCGTTTCTTCCAGCGAACTGGCCTGATGCTCGGTGCGGCTCGACAGATCCATGTTGCCGCTCGCCACTTCGCGCGTCGCCTGGCTGATCGTGTCGGTGCCCTGGCGCACTTGCGCGACGATGCCGTGCAGATTGCCGGTCATGCGTTCGAGCGCGCTCAGAAGACGCCCGACTTCGTCGGTCGAGTCGATCTGCAATTGATGCGTGAGATCGCCGGCCGCGACCGCTTCGGCGAGCACCACCGCGCGGTTGATCGGCCGCGTGATGGTGCGCGTGATAAAGATAGCGGTGGCAATGGCGATGACGGTTGCGATCAGCGCGAGAAGAATCATCTGCAGCTTTGCGCGATGCGCCTCCGCGACGGCATCGGCAACGTCGTGCGCCATGCGCTCGGCCTGCACGTCCACCATTTTGTCGACAAGGACGTAGTAGGCGTCCTGCAGACGCGCCATGTCGCCCTGATAGACGTCGCGCGCTTCCTGCTGCTGGTTCTTGCTGACGAGATCGAAGAAGCTCTTGACGCTCACGCCGTAGGCCGAGCGGGCGTCGAACTGCTGCTTGAAGAGCGCCTTGGTTTCATCGCTCGTCAGGTGCTTTTCGAGTTCGGCATACGCTTGCGCGTTGGCTTTGCGGATGGCCGCATAGTCGTCCATATATTGCCTGGCCCTGTCCGGCGACGTGGTCAGCAGCAGGTTGCTGAGAATGCCGTTTGCCTTGTAGCCGTTGCTCTTGATCTGATTGCTGAGCGCGATCAGCGTGTAGCGATTGCTGACGATCTCGTCCATCTTCGTGTTGGTGGACTCGAGATGCTCGATGCCCACGACCGCCGTGCCGACCAGCAGCACGACCATCAGCGCGAAGGCTGAGCCAAGACGAACCCCGATTCTTAAATTCGAAATCTTCATGTGTCTAATTCCTTACCCCAACCGCACGATCCAAGTTGTCGCGAAGCGCGCGCCGGCCGCGGCATGGCGGCGTCGCGCGGCGCTTTAGCGTGAAAACCTCCGCCCCTCTGAAGGCAATTCACTTCAATGACGCCGGAAGCCCGGCGGGCGCCGGCGCGGGCGCGTGGAATCCGCCCCTTTCTTGTTGCCGTCGCTTTCCTCATACGTATGACGACAAAAAATCCTAAACCTTGAGAGCGTCGGCACGAGAAAGTGAAAAATTCGCCAAACGTTTGCGAGGAGGTGGGAAAGCCACCGTAGGGGGGAAAAGGTTGAGTAAGCGTTTTTGCGATTAGGAAGATGCGCTCAGACGCTTCTGCGTCGCGCGCGCGGCTCTGACGCCGCGCAAGGTGCCTGAGCGCGCGAGCGCGTCATTTTGCCGCTAAACGGGGGACAGAGCCGGTGGGACAATGGGTCATTACCCATGACTTTGGCTCAGACATGCTGACCTCCACCGCCGCCGCTCATCCCGCCGATTCGGCCCTTCCAACCGGTTCCGCCGTGAGCGCGCCGCCACGCTCAGGCAGCCGCCGTGCGACGCCGCGGGCCGCCGCGCGAACCCAGACGCGCAGCGCGGCACGCTGCTCGAGCTGCGCGATGCGCCAGCTTTGCATGCCGCAAGGCTTGTCCACCGACGAGCTTTCGAAGCTAGAAACGCTGATCTGCTCGGCGCGCTCCGTGCATCGCGGGGAAGCGCTATACCGCAGCGGCGACCGTTTCGACAGTGTCTACGCGGTACGCTCGGGTTCGATGAAAACCGTGATGGCGCACCGCGACGGACGCGAACAGGTCACGGGCCTGCGGCTCGCGGGCGAAGCGCTCGGCCTCGACGGCATCAGCGAAGACCGGCACGCGTGCAGCGCGGTTGCGCTGGAAGACAGCACCGTGTGCATCGTTCCTTACACCGCGCTCAAGTCGCTGTGCCGGGAAATCGGCTCGATGCAGGAACGCCTGCACAAGCTGCTCGGCGAGCAGATCGTGCGCGAAGCCGCACAGATGATGGTGCTCGGCTCGCTTTCGGCCGACGAACGCGTGGCCGCCTTTCTGCTTGACGTGTCGGAGCGCAACGCGCAGCGCGGCTATTCGTCGGCCGAATTCAATCTGCGCATGACCCGCGAAGACATGGGCAGCTATCTCGGCATGACGCTCGAAACCGTGAGCCGCACCCTGTCAAGATTTCAAAAACGCGGCCTGATCGACACGCAAGGCAAGCACATCCGTATCGTCGATCTGGACGGTTTGCGGCACGTCTGAGTGCGAGACAAAGGGCGCGGACCGCACGGCCGCGCCCCTTCCCACGTTTTTCCGGCGGGCCCTTTGCCTTGGCATGGCATCTGCGAGCGGGTACAGTCTTTGTTTAGTCCGTCCCCCGCAAGGAGACCCGGCGAATGTACCGCGATCCCGGTCCGCATCACCCGCTTGTTCAGCGTCTGATCGACGCGCGTCAGGTTACCGACGCGCTCTTCTCCATCGTCAAGCCCGAGTTTCTCTACGAAAGGCCGATCCGCGAGCGGCATCGCATCGTGTTTTATATCGGGCATCTGGAAGCTTTTGACCGCAATCTGTTCGATCAGCGCCTGTTCGACCTGCCGGCGTTCGATCCGCAACTGGATCAGCTTTTCGCATTCGGTATCGACCCCGTCGACGGCGGTTTTCCGACCGATCAACCTGGCGACTGGCCCTCGCTCCAGACCGTGCGCGGGTACGGCTCGCATGCCCGCGAACAGATCGACCGCGAACTGCGCACACTGACCGACTCCGCGCGCGTCGGCGCGTCGGAGCAACTACTGAATGTCGCGATCGAGCATCGGTTGATGCACGCAGAGACGCTTGCGTACATGCTTCATCAATTGCCGCTGGAGCAGAAGGTCACCGATCTGCGCGAGCGCGTTGTGAGCAGCTCGGGGCGCGCAGACAGCCTCTCGTCGATGGTCAGCGTGCCTGCGGGTTCGACCACGCTCGGCATGCGGCGCGACGGCGGGAGCTTCGGCTGGGACAACGAGTTCGGCGAATTGCGCGTGGACGTGCCGGCCTTCGAGATCGACCGGTATATGGTGACGAACGGCGGGTTTCGGGAATTCATCGACGCGGGCGGCTATCGCGAACGGAAATGGTGGTCCGAGCAGGACTGGGCGTGGAAGGAAGCCGAGCGCATCGAGCATCCGGCATGCTGGTCGCGGCGCGATGCGCAGGGTCCACGCGACGAATGGACGTTGCGCACAATGTTCGACGAGGTGCCGCTGCCGCGCGACTGGCCCGCATATGTGAGCCACGCGGAAGCGAGCGCGTACGCGCGCTGGGCGGGCAAGGCGCTGCCCACCGAAGCGCAATGGCAACGTGCCGCCCAAGGCGCGCCGCACGCGGGCCCAGGCAACTTCGACTTTCGCCATTGGGACCCGCGTCCCGTGGATGCCTATCCCGACAACGTCAGCGCATTCGGCGTGGAGAGCCAGTTCGGCAACGGCTGGGAGTGGACCTCGAGTTTGTTCGACGAACTGCCGGGGTTCGAGCCGTTTCCGTTCTATCTGGGGTATTCGGCGAACTTCTTCGACGGGAAGCATTATGTGCTGAAGGGCGGCTCGGCGCGCACCGCACAGTGCATGCTGCGGCCGACATTTCGCAACTGGTTCCAGCCGCATTACCAGTATGTTTATGCGGGGTTTCGGTGTGTGAGGGGGTGACGAATAAAGCGAAACTTGACACAAGAAATCAACTATCGCTTTAACGCGAATTTGGAATGTCTTTCCGTACGACGCCTGAGCGGTCGAACTCGAAGTCCGGGTAGAGGTAGCAACGCCGGGGCGCGGACCACACACCCAGCAGGTCACCGCTTGCCTGCGCCCGGATCGCGTATGTTGCGGCTTCCGGACCAGGCGCGTTACCGGCCAGCTCGGCAAACCGTTCAGCGTCGGGCCACCCTTTGTCAAGCAGTTCGTCACGGAACCGGATCGCCGACTCGGTGGCAAGCAATTCATTCTTAGTTATCACTGCCCCCCTTCTTCCTGAGCGTGCCTGCGACGTCACCGCCGACACCCAAGACTGAGTCTAACTCACCTCGACGTGCACACGCGCCGTCACGGCCGCGTTACCTATAGCTTGGGGCGACCCGTCAGCCTGATACTTCCTCAGAACCGCATTGTCGCAATTCTGCCGCTTAACCAGGAACAGCTGCCTTAAGCGGCACAATTACGACAATTATGAGGAAGCCTGACACTGGCTCTTTTCGTCCACGCACAGGACCAGGGCGTTCTCCAGCGGACTCAGGTAAAGGCCGACCACGGCGCGCAATTTCTCGATGAAGAACTGATCGGTCGAGAGCTTGAAGCTTTCGCTGCGATGCGGTTGCAGACCCAACAGCTTGAAGTAACGGTGCACACTGGTCGGCGAGATCGCTGTTTCGGCGGCAATCGTACGTACGCTCCAGTGCGTGGAGCCATCGGCGGGTTTGGTATGCAGGGTCTTGTGAATCAGCTGAGCCACCCGCTCATCGTCGATCGTGCGCGGCTTGCCGGGGCGCACTTCGTCATAGAGTCCGTTAACGCGCTGCTCCAGAAACCGAAGACGCCACTTGCCCACCGTGGCGCGCGTGAGTTGCAGGCGCTGCGCGATCGCACTGTTCGGCTCTCCGTCAGCCGCCGCCAGCACGATGCGCGCCCGCGTGACCAGCGCAGCCGAAATCGAGCGAGAACGTGTGATCGATGTCAGTTGCAAGCCCTCGTCTTCGCTCAGCACCAGTTCCGCCTTAGGTCGTCCCATCGACATGCTGATGTCTCCCGTTCCGCTGACGTCAACATGCTACGCGAACATAGATTAGTTAACAACGGAACGGAACACTAGCACCAGTGGCATACGCCAGAGAATTCTGTCCCACGCACCAGGGTAAGGATTCCCCATCGAACGGCCAAGGATGTACGGTCACGGCCCTGCAGTGGCGTGCTTTTAAACGCCCATGCGACATTCGTGCACTCCTGTATCGTCCCTTCCGCCCAGCCACTCGATCAGATGCTGATGGAATCCTTCGGCCGCGGGTGAAACGGCACGGTTTGAAGAATGGTAGAGGCACACCTGACGCATCACTTCGGGGTCCACGATGCGGCGCATAACGAGCCCGAGCGGTCTCGCCAGCAGCCCCACGTAGCCCGGCGCCAGGGTCAACGCAAGACCGGCGGCCGCCATGCCAAGCGCGGTGGTGATGTTGTCGACCACATCCATGGGGGCGATGCGTTCGTCCTCCGCCGCACCCGCCTGCATGAGCGACACGTTTCGTTCGTAGTCGCGTCCTGCCGCGACCAGAGGCTGCTTTCGCAGGTCGGCCCATGTAATCCGTCGCCGCGCGGCGAACGGGTGCTCCGGCGCACACCATAGAACCCATGGGCTTTTGAAGAGGCCGATACGGGTAACGTCGTCGCCGACTCCCTGATCCGGTCCAATGGCGAGGTCCACATCCGCGTTGACGACCATGTCGACGAGGTTGTCGACCGCCGCATCCCGAATCCGGACGATCACCTTCGGATGAGTCCGCCCGTAGGCTTTGATCGCGGCAGGTAACATCGTCGTGGCAATCACAAGCGACGCAGCAATCCGAACGATGCCGGCCGCACGGTCGCGGATGTCCTCCGCGGCGGCCTGAGCGAGATCTATGTTCTTCAGCACGCTCTTCGCATAGGCGAGGAACTCGCGCCCGGCGGGCGATAAAGCCACGCTGCGCGTAGTGCGATCGAAAAGGCGAAAACCCACCGCACCTTCCAGCTCGGCAATCAGCAGGCTCACGGCGGACGGCGACAGATTCAGGCGCTCGCCTGCTTTGCCGAAGTTGCGGACGTCCGCAACGCTCAGGAAGGCGGCGAGTTGCCTGGGCGTGAATCGAGCAGCGGACATGCGTCTCCCAATTAAACAGGTTTTCTCAATAATAGGCCAGAAATCATCGTTTGTCTTATTCAATATGTCGACGCAAACTTCGGCCACAAGATCGACTATTCCAACTCAGGAGACACATTGTGGCGCACTCAATCACCGCGAATCTCGAGCAGGAGGAGCAGCTCGAAGAACGCGCTTATTCGAAAGTGACCTGGCGGCTGGTACCGTTTCTCTGCCTGTGCTTCGTCATTGCGTTCCTCGATCGCGTGAACATTGCATTCGCGAAACTGCAGATGGTGTCGGAGCTCGGCTGGAGCGAGCAGGTCTACGGCTTCGGGGCCGGCATCTTTTTCCTCGCGTATTTTCTGTGCGAGGTGCCAAGTAACCTGATCATGCATCGGGTGGGCGCACGTCGCTGGATTGCTCGCATCATGATTTCCTGGGCAGCGCTCACGGGCCTCATGGCATTCGTACACAGCACGACCGCCTTCTATACGATCCGCTTCCTGATTGGCGCTGCCGAGGCGGGCTTTTTCCCGGGAATCATCCTCTATCTCACGTACTGGTATCCGGCAAAACGCCGAAGCCGCATGATCGCCACGTTCATGACCGCCATCCCGATTGCCGGCGTGAGCGGCGGGATTCTCTCGGGCTGGATCCTGTCGACGTTTAACGGCAACGGCGGACTCTCCGGATGGCAATGGCTGTTCGTGCTCGAATGCGTGCCATCGCTCATCGTCGGTATCGCGGCGCTCTTTTATCTCGACGATGGTATCGCCCGCGCAAAATGGCTGGACGAAGCCGCACGCAACCGGCTGATCGCCAACATCGAAGCGGAGGCAAAAAGCAAACAGACGGTGTCGCTGTCCGCTGTGTTGCGCCGGCCTGCGGTGTGGCTGCTCGCACTCGCCTACTTCGGCGCCGCGATGGGCCAATACGGCTTCGGCTTCTGGCTGCCGTCGATCATCAAAAACACGGGCGTTGCTTCTACGATGAACGTCGGTTTGCTCTCGGCGATCCCCTACGCATTCGGCATCGCGGCAATGCTGGCCGTCGGGCGCAGCGCCGACAGAAGCGGCGAACACCGCTGGCATTACCTCGTGCCTTGCGCCGCGGCTGCGCTGGGACTCGTCGTCAGCGCGCTATACAGTCGCGACCAGCCCGTCTCGCTGATCGCGTTGACGGTCGCCTGCATGGGCTTGCAATGCCTTGCGCCGGTGTTCTGGCGTATTCCCACCTCATTGCTGGGTGGAATAGCGGCCGCGGCCGGAATCGCTTTGATTAATTCGATCGGCAATCTCGCCGGCTTTGTCAGTCCATACATGATCGGCTGGATCGTCGATCACACCGGCAGCACCCGCGTCGCGCTCTATGTGATCGCCGTGCTCCTGTTACTGTCGGCAGCAGTGGTTTTTCGCCTGCCGCATAACACCGAATCCGGCCAGTAAGCCCATATCTGATCCAGACAATGAACGCATTCTTGAATCCGCCCGTCGATGATTTTCTTGCAGCTCTCGCAGCAGTCCTGGGCGAAACGGCTTTGGTCAGCGACCCTTCCATTGCAGCGAGCCATTCCAGCGATTGGAGCGAAGCCGTGCCGACGGTGCCGGGCATCGTCGTTTTCCCGCGGACTCCTCAGCAGGTGGCTGCGGCACTGGAAGTGTGCGGCCGCTTTCATCGACACGTCGTCATTCAAGGCGGTTTGACGGGGCTAGCCGGCGGTGCCACGCCGCGTGAGGGCGAAATCGCGCTGTCGCTGTCGAAGCTCGACGCGATTGAGGAGATCGACACCGTCGGCGGCACTGCAACCGTTCAGGCGGGCGTCGTCCTCGAAGAGTTGCAGCGGCGCGTGGAAGAGCACGACTGGTACTTTCCGCTAGATCTCGGCGCTCGCGGCTCGTGCCAGGTCGGCGGCAACGCGGCAGTGAATGCCGGCGGCAATCGCGTCATCCGCTTCGGCACGATGCGCGACATGGTGCTGGGACTCGAGGTTGCTTTGCCCGACGGGCGCCTTCTCAGCATGCTCAATCGCGTGACGAAGAATACGACGGGCATCGACCTGAAGCATCTGTTCATCGGCAGCGAGGGAACACTGGGTGCGATCACGCGGCTTGTGCTCAAGCTGTCGCCGAAACCAACGAATGCGTGTACGGCGCTCTGTGCCCTTCCGTCGTTCGACGCGGCGACCCGGCTGATACGCACGAGTCGTGCGAGGTTGCCCAGCCTATCCGCATTCGAAGTCATGTGGGACGACTTCATGCTTGCCGCGCGCGAAATGCACGCGCTAAGGCCCGCTTTCGATGCGCCCGCGCCCGTTTATGCATTGATCGAAACGCTCGGTACGGACGAGGTCGGCGAGCGCCAGCAACTCGAGGCTTTGCTCGCCGATGCAATCGAGGCGGGCCTCGTGACGGATGCCGTGGTCGCCCAGTCGATGGACGATGCACAGCGGCTCTGGGCGTATCGTGAAACCGTCGGCGAACTACTCTCAAAGCTCAAGCCTCATGCCGCGTTTGATGTAGGGGTGCCCATGGCAGCAATGGAACGTTTCGTCGACGCGGCGCGCACCGCCCTGACACAGCTGTTTCCGCACCAACGCCACCTGTTTTTCGGCCATATCGGCGACGGTAATCTGCACGTGCTGTCCGGCCCGTACGACAGTCCCGACGATCTGCACCGCGTCGAAGAACTTGTCTACCGTGTTGTCGGGGACGTCGGCGGCTCGATCTCTGCGGAACACGGCATCGGCGTCGTCAAGCGCGACTTTCTGCACCATAGCCGTTCCGCCGATGAGATGGCCTTGATGCGCGACTTGAAAAACCTGATAGATCCGGCGGGCGTGCTGAACGCTGGCCGGATTCTGTAAAAGATTCAGATGAGGAAGACGTGAAGATCATTGTTGCTGTGAAGAGAGTGGTCGACTACAACGTGAAGGTCCGGGTGAAGTCGGACGGCACGGGCGTCGATATCGCGAACGTGAAGATGTCGATGAATCCGTTCGACGAAATCGCGGTGGAAGAAGCGGTGCGTCTGAAGGAAGCGGGCGTGGCGACGGAAGTGATCGCCGTGTCGGCAGGCGTGACGCAGTCGCAGGAAACGCTGCGTACGGCGCTGGCGATCGGCGCGGACCGCGCGGTCCTGATCGAGTCAAACGAAGACCTGCAGCCGCTGGCAGTCGCCAAGCCGCTGAAGGCGCTGGTCGACAAGGAACAGCCGCAGCTGGTGATTCTCGGCAAGCAGGCGATCGACGACGATTCGAACCAGACGGGCCAGATGCTGGCCGCGCTGGCTGGCCTGCCGCAGGCGACGTTTGCGTCGAAGGTCGTGGTCGCAGACGGCAAGGCCACGGTGTCGCGCGAAGTCGACGGCGGCGCGGAAACGCTGTCTTTGACACTCCCCGCTGTCGTCACGACCGATCTGCGCCTGAACGAGCCGCGCTATGTGACGCTGCCGAACATCATGAAGGCCAAGAAAAAGCCCCTGGAAACGATCAAGCCCGAAGACCTGGGCGTCGACGTGACGCCGCGTCTGAAGACGCTGAAGGTCGCCGAGCCGCCCAAGCGCTCCGCTGGCGTGAAGGTGCCGGACGTGAAGACGCTGGTCGAGAAGCTGAAGACCGAAGCCAAGGTGCTGTGACAGGGAGACAGGGCAAATGACGAATCTGGTAATTGCTGAACACGACAACACGTCGATCAAGGCCGCGACGCTGCACACCATTGCAGCCGCGCAGAAGATCGGCGGTGACATCCACGTGCTGGTGGCCGGCCACAACGCGCAGGCAGCAGCCGACGCAGCGGCGAACATTGCGGGCGTCAGCAACGTGTTGCTCGCCGACGCGCCGCAACTCGCCGAAGGTCTCGCGGAAAACGTCGAGGCCACGGTGCAATCCCAGGGCCCGATCAAGGTCATCACGGTCCGCACCACCGGTTTCGACGCGGTCGCGGCCGAAGGCGGCAGCGCATCGGTCGAGAAGATCGAGGCGGCAGCCGACGCAGGCATCTCGCAGTTCGTGAGCCGCGAAGTCACGAAGCTGGACCGTCCGGAATTGACGTCGGCGAAGATCATCGTCTCCGGTGGCCGCGGGCTCGGTAACGGCGAAAACTACACGCAGGTTCTGGAGCCCCTCGCCGACAAGTTGAATGCGGCGCTGGGTGCATCGCGCGCGGCGGTGGACGCGGGCTTCGTGCCGAACGACTATCAGGTCGGTCAGACGGGCAAAATCGTCGCACCGCAACTGTATGTAGCCGTGGGCATTTCGGGCGCGATCCAGCATCTGGCCGGCATGAAGGACAGCAAGGTCATCGTCGCGATCAACAAGGACCCCGAAGCGCCGATTTTCAGCGTCGCGGACTATGGGCTGGTGGGCGATCTGTTCACGCTCGTGCCGGAATTCGTCAGCGCTGCCGTCTGACCCCGCCGTTTCGTGGAGAAGTGAAATGACCGATCTGTTTGAAAACCCAATGGGACTGATGGGCTTCGAATTCGTCGAATTCGCATCCCCTCTTCCTGACACGCTGGAACCGCTCTTCGAGAAACTCGGCTTTACGCTCGTTGCGCGACATCGCTCAAAGGATGTACTGCTGTACCGGCAGGGAGACATCAATTTCATCGTCAACCGCGAGCCCCGCAGCCAGGCCGCGTACTTCGCGGCCGAGCACGGCCCTAGCGCGTGCGGGATGGCGTTCCGCGTCCGCGACGCCCACCGCGCATACGACCGCGCCCTTGCGTTGGGCGCCCAGCCCGTCGACATCCCGACCGGGCCTATGGAATTGCGGCTCCCCGCCATTCGCGGAATCGGCGGCGCACCGATCTACCTCATCGATCGGTTTGAAGACGGCCAGTCCATCTACGACATCGACTTCTCGTTTCTCGAAGGCGTTGACCGGCATCCGGTCGGGCACGGCCTGCGGCGCATCGATCACCTGACGCATAACGTCTACCGCGGCCGGATGACACATTGGGCTGCCTTCTACGAGAAGCTTTTCAACTTCCGGGAAATACGCTACTTCGATATTCAGGGCGAGTACACAGGGCTCGCGTCTCGCGCGATGACGGCGCCCGATGGAAGGATCCGCATACCCCTGAATGAGGAGTCGTCGCGCGGCAGCGGGCAGATCGAGGAATTCCTGATGAAGTTCAACGGTGAAGGCATCCAGCACATCGCCCTCTCCACGGACAACCTCGTCGACACCATCGACCGGCTGCAGCTGGCCGGTGTGCCGTTGATGACCGCCCCCAACGATTTCTACTACGACGCGCTCGAATCACGGTTGCCGGGTCATGGCCAGCCGATCGACCAGTTGAAGACGCGCGGCATCCTGCTGGACGGCGCAACTGAAGGCGGAAAACAGCGCCTGCTCCTGCAGCTCTTTTCCAAAACGTTGCTGGGCCCGGTGTTCTTCGAATTCATTCAACGGCAAGGCGACGAGGGTTTCGGCGAAGGTAACTTCAAGGCATTGTTCGAGTCGCTCGAACGCGATCAGATCGCGCGCGGCGCATTGCAAACCGGGCTTTGACGCAAGAGGAGCCGCCGGGCGGCCAGTGCTTGTGCTGCCGCCCGGCGCGCGAAATGAGACGCCCCCCAATAAACAAGAAGTTCGGGCAACCGGGACCGCACGGTCATTCGCCCGTCATTCGGGAGACACATCAATGAAGCTTGTCAAAGCGCTGCTTGTCGCCATCCTCTGGATCGCCGCCGGTTGTGCACACGCGCAGAGCGGTCATGATATGGCCGCCCATGTCGAGGTCCATCAGATTCCCTCGCTCACTCTGAGTGACAGCCAGATGCTGACCGGCGATCGACACGGCGAACCCGTAATCGTGGCCGGCATCCTCCGTCTTGCGAAGCATTCCGGAAAGCAGCCGGTCGTGGTACTCATTCACGGTTCCAGCGGAATCGGCGCGAACATTGAAATGTGGGAGCGTGTTTTCAACGAAAATGGCATTGGGACGTTCGCCATAGATGGCTTCACAGGCCGCGGCATCCGGTCCACCAGCAATGATCAGTCGCAACTGGGCAGGCTGAATTTTGTTCTCGACGCCTATCGGGCGCTGGACATACTCGCGCGTGACCCTCGCGTCGATCCGGACAGGATTGTGCTGATGGGCTTTTCAAGAGGTGGTCAGGCAACACTCTACGCAGCCATGACGCGACTTAACCGCATGTGGAACACCTCCGGCGTTCGGTTCCGCGCCTACATGCCGTTCTATCCAGACTGCATGACCCGTTATCGCGACGACACGGACGTCGAGGGGCCGATCCGCGAATTCCACGGAGCCGACGACGATTATGATCCCGCACCGGCGTGTGCCGCATACATCGGCCGGTTGCGGGAAGCGGGCAAGGACGCCACGATGACGGTCTTCCCGCACGCATCGCATGCGTTCGATGTGCCGTACGCGATGCCGACTGTCGTCGCAAAAGGCGCGCAGACTGTGCGCGCCTGCCGGATTGTCGAGAACACAAGCGGGGAGCTGATTAATCAGGCAACCGGTGCACCCTTTTCCTTCCATGATGAATGCGTTCAGTCAGATCCGCACGTGGGCGGTGACGGCCAGGCGCGCGACGCGGCAATTTCTGGCGTGCTCGCCTACCTTAAGACATTGTTTGGCAGCGGCAGCTAGTCGCCCGCCCACCTGACGCCCCCCCGTCGCCACCAACAGGGCGCCGGCTGGATCAGTCGCCGTTGGCGGAGTGCCGGGGCACGGACGTCGGACCGCCATTGCGCGAAGTCGACCAACGCCTGTAATCGGCCGGAGTCATTCGGACAAGTTGGTTGAACGCACGCCGGAACGAGGTTTCGTCGCCATAGCCGCATTGCAGCGCAACCTGCTTGACGCTCGATCCGGGCCTTTCAAGGAGGACACAGGCCATCTCGATTCTGACGCGGGTGATGAATTCCTTGGGCGATTCGTTGGTCAGGCTTTTTAGCCGCCGATGCAGCGTCCGCTCGCTGAAATTTAGCGCTGCGGCCAGCGCTTCAGCGGTCAAGCCTGGGCTGGCATGGCGAACAATCTGTTCGGCTTGCAGCAGCAGCGGGTCGGTCGCGTTGACGAAACCGCGGGGAGCATAAACCAGTTGCGGCAACGGTAAGCTGTCGGCCACCGAGATATCGGCGGCCAGTCGGGCAACCTCGGGGCCAGCTTCTCGTCGGATCACATGTAAGGCCAGATCGACCCAGGACAGCGGCCCCCCGGTCGTCACTATACGATCCTGTTCTTCAACCGCAGTGCCCCATACCGGACGCGCCTTGGGAAACCGCTGCCTGAACACATGGTGCAGCCACCAGGTGGTGGTACAGCGCCTTCCGTTAAGCAAACCGGCTTCTCCCAGCACAAAGGTTCCGGCACAGGCAGCGCCCACCAGTGCACCGGCCCGATGACGCTCCCCGAGCCACGCTGCCGCGTGCCTGATAGTTGGGGATACTGGAGGCAGGCGGTCAGGCCCCAGCGCCATACCCGTCACGAGTGCCACGTCGCATTGTGTTAATTCCTCAAATGAGGCATCCACCGGGATCATGCGGCCCTGTGGGTCGCGCAGTGGGTTTCCATCGGCACTCGCGATGGTGGTGTCAAAGTTGACGATGGGCTGACCGGACATTCCATATGATGCACCTGGCGGCGGAGCGCGAAGCGCTTGCCCCGTCATCCAGAAGAGATCTGCAAGACCGGTAATGGCAGAAAGCAGACTGCCTTCGACTGCAACAATTCCTATGCGCACGATGGCCTCTGTATATCGGTCCGGGTTGGCGAATTTTGCATGAACGATGTCCAGATTGCCACCTGCCATCACCCTCCGACGTCCGATAAATTTTGGGTTGTCCTTGCTGCGGCTCTCTTCAAGATGAAAACCCCAACTGGTCCCGATTATCCGGATTCGTACCACGCCCGAGCCACCCGTCGGCCATACGTATGGCTGAGCCGGCTCGCCAAGGCCATCGCCTTCACGGTGGCGCTCGCAGGCGTTCATGCAACGGCGTTGGCGGCGCCGGCCGTACGCAACATCGTGCTCGTGCATGGCGCTTTTGCCGACGGGTCGAGCTGGAGTCCGGTTGTCGTCAGGCTGCAGCGGATGGGCTACCACGTCACTGCCGTGCAGAACCCGCTTACCTCACTTGCCGACGACGTCGCCGCGACCGAGCAGGTCTTGCGCCGGCAAACAGGCGACGTGCTGCTGGTGGGCCACTCCTGGGCCGGCGCGGTCGTTACCCAGGCGGGCAACGCCTCCAACGTCAAAGGCCTTGTGTATCTTTCTGCGCTCGTGCCTGACGATGGAGAGTCCGTCAGTGACCTCCTGCAGAGGCTCAATGCGCCCATGACAGGGCTGACACCGGACGCCCAGGGGCTCATCTGGCTTGACGACGCACGACAGTTCCAGCACGTCATGGCGTCAGATATTCCGCTTCAACAGGCTCGTGTGCTGACATCGGTTCAACAACCTGTCGCGGCGGCCTGCTTCACCGGCAAGATCCAGCATGCGGCCTGGCACGACAAGCCTGTCTGGTATCTGCACACAACGAACGACAACGCACTTACGCCGGGCGTGCAGCGAGCAATTGCTCAGCAGATAGGGGCGACGGTAACGTCGATTCGCTCCGCTCACATGTCGATGCTATCTCACCCCGACGACGTCGCAAGGCTGATCGATCAGGCAGCTCGAAGCGCATCGCATTAAATCCGCTCTGTTTGCTGGAGCATTTCACATTTTCACCTGACAGCGGGGCTCAAATGAACATCCTCCATCTTGATTCAAGCATTCTGGGCAGCAACTCGATCACACGGGAACTGTCTGCCACCGTCGTCGCGAAGCTCCGGGAGCAACATCCATCAGCGCAGGTCACATACCGGGATCTGGTCGGCAACGAGATCCGCCACCTGACCGGCGCAATCGCTTCCGGCTTCCGGCAGATCGACGCTGGCGATTTCGACGACGCCACGGTGCGTGAACATCAGATCTCCGAAAATCTCGTGACTGAGTTGCTGGCGAACGACGTCATTGTTATCGGCGCACCGATGTACAACTTTTCGGTATCCAGCCAGTTAAAAGCGTGGTTGGATCGCATCGCACAGGCGGGCCGGACGTTCCGGTACACGGAAAATGGCCCGGTAGGACTGGCAGGCGGCAGAAAGGTGATCGTCGCGTCGGCCCGGGGCGGGTTCTATGCGGAAGGGCCGCTCGGGCACATGGACTACCAGGAAAATTATCTCAAGGCATTCTTTCGGTTCCTGGGCATCACGGACGTTCAGTTCGTCCGGGCAGAGGGCGCTTCGAAACCTCAACCGGTAAGGGACAAGGGCATTGCGCTTGCCAGGGATTCGGTTGCCGGCGTTCTACAAAACCTCGACACGTCGAGCGGACAACCCGTCCAGTAAAGGGAGATGCGTCATGCTTTTTTGCATCAAACTGCAATACATCCGTACGGTCGACGAGGTTCAGGTTCATCTGGACGCCCATAAGACGTGGCTGGCCAAATACGCCGGAATTGGAAGCATACTTTTTGCGGGCCCGCTTCACGGTGAAAAAGGCGGCTTCGTGCTGGCCTATGCTGACCAGCGGGCGGAAATCGAAAAAATGATTGCTCAGGACCCGTTCCACGTTCACGGGCTGGCAACATTTGATATTCAGTGCTGCGAACCGACCATACGTGCGACCGGGTTCCCCGCCCAATGGGCAGCCGGCGCGGTGCGGGCATAACGCATCCGCCGTGCCTTCCCGCATCAAACGCCGCACCACTTTCTCCGAGATGACGACCTGTTGCCTTATCAATGCCGAGCGAATTCGACGATAGCCTTAGCAGCGATGATTGCGCTCGAAGATGTCTGCGATGACGCGACGGGCACTTGCGTGCCTGTCAGCGACCGGGACGCGAGCGCCGTAATGAATGTCGTTCGTGGACAATGTCGGTGGCGTAACCGAGTGCGAGGATTTTCGGGAAGCGCGCGCTGTTCGTGCAGCAGGTCATTGAGCGGAATCTGATAGTGCGCGGCGGCACCCACGTTCCCAGGCAGCAGTTCGTCGCCTTCGTATCCGGTCCCATCAAATTGTCGTTGAATGCCGCCACCTTTCGGCGGTCGCCAAATGCTAGCGATCCCAGCTTTGTGGCAAGCGATCTTTTGAAGTCTCAATCGATATGAGCAGGTGCTGGGAAAGATCTCCGAACAGTTCATTACCAATCCGCCGTTCGGAGAACCACCAGACATCGTCGGCCTTTATAAAACGGTCCAGATAGTCGCCAGCGATGACAGGTTGAAGAGCGAGCGTGTCGCTTTGTTGCATCACCACGACGTAGCTGTGGGAACGCGCTTGATTCTTGCCATCCGGTTCGATAGTCACATTAGACATGATGTGGTGAGTCCGCGGCGTTCCATTCGGATAAAGGCGGACGTATTGTTTCCACATTGCGGTCAGAGCAGCCCCATTGTGGCTTGCGGCAAGCTTTCCAGCTATGTATACATCGGCCCGCGAGAAAAGCTCGCCGAGTTCGTCCCACCTGCCGGTGTCGAGCAGGTGAGCGTATCGGAAAATCAGGTTCTGCCACCGTTTCGTTCGGCCTGGTGCGCAAGCGCCAGATACCGTTACACAGCAATCCTCAACGAACCGGTGGCTTCAATTTGATTGTCGCGCGACACTCACTCGCCCTCCTCAATCAACGCCGCCCGTCAATCGATAGGCCAGATGGTCCCGGGCAACGCGCAACGACACCGGCAAGCGCATACGCGCAACCAGTAAGCTGTTGATGCTCGCGCAGAATTGTCCCATCGGGTCAGTATGCAGTGGAAGTCAACATCAAAAGCGATAGACGCGTTGAGCATTGTCGTGAAACAACGCACGTCGTTCTGAGTCTGAAAAATCTTTCGTGATTTCCTTGAAAGCGTCGAACACTGCATCGTAGCCGCTGAAGAGCTTGTCAACGGGAAAGTTACTCGCGAACATGCATCGCTCTACGCCGAACGCATCGATTGCATCAAGCACAAACGGTCGAATGCTATCGACGGTCCACTTCCAATCTGCCATACCGAGCCCCGAAATCTTGCATGACACGTTCGATGCGGATGCCAGCAGCTTCATACCTTTTTTCCAGCCGTCAATTTCAGCTGGTGTTCGGTCTACCGGCATGCCGGTATGGTTAAGCACGATAGGGGTGTCCGGATATGCACTGGCAAGAGCGGTCGCTTCTTCCATCTGTGGATAATACAGTTGCAAATCGAAGGACAGGTCGTAGCGTCGCAGAAGTGCATAACCAGCTCGCCATTGCGGGTCGCTCATCAGATGTGGACTGTCGATGAATGTCTTAATGGGGTCGCGATGAAAGTTAAGACATTGACGAATCCCGCGCACGTTTGGGTACTCGAGATGTGCCTCGAGTATCTCCTGCAAGTTCCGTGACGACAGGTCAGCAAAGCCAACGATTCCGTGCGGATAGCCGTGCTTGTCCGCAACGCTCTGCAGCCAACGTGTTTCCGCAACAGGGTCGTTGTGGTCATATTCGACCTGAAGATGGACCGTCTTGACGACGTTCTGATTTTTAATGTCCGCCAGAAAATTTTCGATCAGATAGTCCTCGCGAATCGCGGAATAATCGCCGAAAACTCGCTTGAGCATGGGCCCCTGCAGCCACGGATAGTTTCCGGTCTTCAGGTCATAAAGATGATGATGGGAATCAATGATGGGAAAATTGTCCACGATGTCTCCGGATACTTTCGAATCAAAACACTGGCCGCCGACCCATTGGGAAGCGGCCTTCGCGTGTATGGGTAAGCCTTAGTAATTACCGGCTGACGGCGGATATACGCGCTTCACTGTCGCTTGGGTTGCCGGCTGGTCAATGGTCTCTTTCGTGACTAGTGGTTCCTTGAGCGCAAGCTCCTGGGTAGTCGGTTTCTTGTTCAGCGCATTGCTAACCTGCGTCGTAGCGTCAATACCCTGTCCAACGGCTTCCTGCAGAAAGATGCCCTGAATAGCGCCATCACGCAGCAGCTTGATGGTGGTTGGACTTCCATCTGCGGTAACTACTGCGACTTTCCCTGTGAGCCCCCGGGTTTGGAGCGCTTTCGCCGCGCCGGTCGCCGCTTCGTCGTACATGCCGTAGATGGCCTTGACGTCGGGATGGGCGGTGAGAATATCGTTTGCCTGCGAAACCGCTTCATTGACAGTAAGTCCATGTGTTTCGAGAACCTGGACCAGGCCGCAACCATCTGCGGCGAACGACTCCTTTGCCCCCTTCATATACTTCTGTGCGTTCTCGCGGTCCTGTGGAAGAGACAGCATCGCAATCTTGTTGCCACCTCGCTCCTTGGCGAGCTTACAAACATACGAGCCTTGCGCTTTGCCTGTCTCGTAATTATTGGCTGTGACAGCGGATGTGTAGTCTGTCTGTCCGGCCTGAGGTCCAATCCCGGCAAACGCGATGGGCACAGACTTTTCCTTGAGCAGTCGCAACACAGGGGGCGTACTCGTCGAGCTGACCGGGCCCATGACAATGGCGGACACGCCTCGCGTGAGTGCCGTCTTCACGTTGTCCATCTGCTTCGCGGGAGAGTTCTCAGAGGTGAATTCAACGTATTCCATGCCCAGTTCTTTCGCGCGCTGTTTAACCCCATAGGCCACCCACTGCCAATACGAGATGTCTAACGATGGGGCGATATATGCGACCGTCTGCTTCGACTGTGCGTGCGCAGACTGCGATACGAGGGCCGCGAAAGCAAATGCGCTGACGGCAACGATTCTGGTCAACGGCTTACCGATATGGCACAACTTAGTAGATCCGATTATGTTCATCATTGTCTCCTTGATAAATTTTATGTTGCGCGCCTACCGACGCGCTTTGGTGATGCGGTCGACAAGGACCGCGATGAGAATCACGACACCTGTCACGGTGCCTTGCCAGAAGCTGTTCACACCAATCAGATTTGCGCCGTTCTGGATAATGGTTATCATCAGCGAACCAAGCAACGCACCGATCGCGGAGCCAGTTCCACCGAAAAGGCTTGCGCCGCCAATAACGACTGCAGCGATTGCCTGAAGCATCAAGCTGGACCCCGCAGTCGCTTCTGCGTTGCTGATGTACGAGACACTTACGATGCCTGCAAACGACGCGAGCAATCCCGAGAGCATGTATGCGGAAAGGCGAACACGATTGACAGGAATGCCAATCACACGCGCAGATGAACTGCTGCTACCCACCGCATAGAGCCATCTCCCTGCCACAACCTTGCGCAGGCAAAACTCAATAACGATCAACAGCAAGGCGCACCACAAAACATAATTGATGACGCCAGGAACCAGCGTTCCAGAGTTCAGAAGCCAGTAGTTTGGGTCGTTGATTGGAAGTGAGTGACCATCGGTGACGATGAACGAGAGGCTCCCGGCGATAGCGTATGTACTCAGCGTAACGACGAATGGCGCAAGACCCACAAAAGTAACCAGCGCGCCGTTTATCGTGCCGATTGCGAGACCGACTCCGACGCCAGCGAAGCTACTGACGACGACCCCATACCCATGAGACATCGCGAGACCGGTGACCATCCCGGTTAAAGAAAAAACCGAGCCGACTGAGAGGTCGATGCCACCAGTGATAATCACAAGGAGCACCCCAAACGCCATGATGACAAGCGGTGCTGCGGCTTGGGTCACATTCGCGATGTTCCCCACTGACAGCGCTGCCGGTACGACCATCCCAACGGCCAGTTCGATGATGACAATCGCAATTGCAATGGCGATTTCTGTCCGATATGTCGATAAAATTCGACGAATACCGCCACCACCCTGTCTTGCTTCGCTCTCGATGGAATGTGTCACTGCTTTCATGTCTGTCTCCTGACTGAATCTTCAATGTTCAATCTGCATGACGCCTCAGGCAGCCATACCTGTAGCGTCGGCAAGGCTCGTTTCATTTACGTCGGTGTGGCGAAGAACACCAGTCGGTCGGCCTGAAAGGTCGAAAGCGAGCACGGTGTCGCAAAGTTCGACCAATTCCACGTACTCGGTCGACCACCAGACAACAGCCGTACCCTGGTTTGCAAGCTTGCGGACGAGTGCATAGATTTCCCGCTTCGTGCGGATGTCGACACCGCGTGTAGGCTCTTCGAGCACGAGGAGACGTGGCTTCAGCGTGAGCCACCGTGCAACCAGGATTTTTTGCTGCGTACCACCGCTCAGAGTGGATGGAAGGTGCCAGAGGGAGCCCGCGCGTATCCTGAGCGCATCAAGGAGGTTTTGCCCACGTTGAATTTCCTCATCGCGAGCAAGCTTCTTCCGCTCCACGATGCGCTGTGCTGCCATTAGGTTGTCGACGATGGGAAGTGTCGCAAGAATGCCTTTGTTTGCACGGTCGCCAGATATGTAGCCGACTCCAGCACGAGCAGCTGCCGATGGACACCGATGCTTGACCGGCGCGCCAGCCCGAGTGATCTTCCAATGCGACTTGTGGTCAAGTCCTGTTAGCGCTTCAATTAGTGTCAAGGGCCCGGTCGGCGCGCCCGCCAGACCGATGATGTCGCCCGGGCCAATGTCGAGTTCAATGTCACTAAGCTGGACGCGGATTGGCTCACCAGTACGGCTGCTACGGCCGGGCGTGTCTCGCTCAGAAGACCGAGAATCTGCGTTGGCTTCGCTTTGCTGGTCCACTTCGACGGTCTGCCCCATAAAGTCGACAATCTCGCGGTCTGTGATGGCATGAAGCGACGCGCGGTCGACGGCTGTTTTGCCGTCGCGAATGATGGTGCAAACGTCAGCAATCTGCCGTATCTCGCGCATCCGATGGGATACGAACAGGACAGCGAGATTCGTCTCAGCTATCAACTTGCGAATAACCGCAAAGAGTCGACCGGTCTCAGCTGCGGTAAGGTTAGCGGTGGGTTCGTCAAGCAGCAGTAATCTGGCGCCCGAGCGAAGCGAGCGCGCAATTTCCACCAACTGGCGTTCATGAAGCGATAGGTCGCCGACCAAACGACCAACTGATTGGCGTGCGAACTGCGTGTCTATCAATGAGAGCGCTTCTATCGCGATGGCACGCGCCCCCCGCTCGCTGTAAGTGCCAAGCGCGCGGTGCATCCTGGGCATTGCGATGTTCTCTGCCACCGAAAGATGTGGCAGTAGCGCCAACTCCTGGTTCACGACGGCAATCTCACCGGTATCGGCCAGAGATGCAGCAGAGCCGCCAAGTTCGCGGCCAGCGAACTCTAGCGTGCCACCATCTCGCTCATGTTGACCAGAGATAATCTTGATGAAGGTCGATTTACCCGCGCCGTTTCCCCCAAGGAACGCGTGAACCTCGCCAGACCGGATGGACAAATCAAAGCCTTTCAGAACGCTCGTCGGGCCGAAGCTTTTGACAATTGACTTTGCGAGCAGCAGGGTTGGCTGGTCGGCCATTACATATCTCCGTCGCGATACTGCGAGCGAGCGTCTCCGGCTGCATGCCGTGACATCTGCGTGCAGAAATTGGACAAATCTCGAAGCGTACCTGGATGGGTACGGCGCGATCGGGACTGAACACTGTCCCGCTTGCGACTTGCCTTAACCGCAGTCGGCCTTGTAGTCGCGTACGACTCGCATATCAGGAAGGAATGGCAAATGACGCATCGCTGTCTCCTGCGCAGCTGCTGCACCGCGCAATGTATATATGAGGCAAGTCCGTAAGGGACTTCCCGGCCCGACACGGGTAACATTTAATTTGTCTTCGAATCCGTATCGCCTGATGTCGAGAATGGCAGCGACGCCCCTCCGAAGGCAATGCAGTTTTGTTCAATCGCGGCTGAAAAAAATTTGACTATGCGAATCCCTCCTTTGAAAGCCATCATCGCTTTCGAAAGCATCGCCCGCACCAAGAGTGTCAACCGTGCGGCTGAAGAGCTGGACCTCACTGCCTCAGCTGTCAGTCATCAGCTGAGCAATCTCGAATCGATGATTGGTCAATCGTTATTCCAACGGACGGGACGTGGCCTTGTCCTGACGCCAACCGGCGAACGCTATCTGTCTGATGTGACGGGGTCGCTGGCCGATCTTAGCCGCGCCACAGAGCGAGCTTCAAGCCAGAAGGAGGTCGACATCCTGCGCGTGCATTCAAGCCCGAGCTTCGGACTTATGTGGCTGCTGCCGCGGCTGTCGTCGTTCCAGGAAGCCAACGGGGACGTTCAACTGAACGTGGCCTGCTCGTATGAGAATGTCTCGTTTTCCAACGGGTACTACGACATCGACATTCGCCACGGCTATGGTGAGTGGAGCAACCTCGAAGTACGAACCGTGCGCGGTGAATTTATCGCGCCGCTGGCGTCGCCAGCCTATCTCGAGCGTCATCCGGTGAAAACGCCGGATGACCTGCTTGACCAGCGACTCGTCTATTCGGAAACGCCTCTCGTCCAATGGCGTCAGTGGTTCGGGCGTGCCGGCGTAGCCGCCGCGCATAAGACCTTCGATTTCTCTTTCGACCGTTCCTACATGTCGATCGAGACCGCTTCGCTGGGGCTCGGAATCGCGCTCGAAAGTGTGATGATGGCCTCTCAGAAGATAAGGGACGGCGCGCTTGTGCAGGTATTCGACGACAGTCATTCGGTCGAGGTGGGAGCACATCATCTGGTTTACCCTAGCCAAAACGCCGATTTGCCTCGGGTTGCAAAATTCCTCTCATGGATTGAACAGGAAATCGAACGCAGCAAACCCGGTTCGCAGGGATAACCCTGGGGTGAAAATTTCTCAGCCACGGTTGAAGGGAACTGTGTTGATGCAAGGGTTGCGGGCGGACAAACTTCGCCTACACCTAATTCATCAACGGAGACTCTCATATGTTGCTCGAGAATCAAGTCGTCATTATCACGGGCGCGGCGTCGGCACGCGGCATCGGTAAGGCAACAGCAAAGGTACTGGCGGCGCAAGGCGCGCGCATTGCTATCCTGGACCTGAACCAGTCAGATGCAGAAAGCGCCGCGCGTGACCTCGGCGAAGGCCACCTGGGCCTCGCCTGCGACGTTACCGACAAAGCGGCGTGCGTAGCCGCTACAGATGCGGTGGCAGCAAAGTACGGCCGCATCGATGCATTGGTGAACAATGCCGGTATTACGCAGCCCATCAAGACGCTCGAAATTTCGAAGAACAATTTCGACGCGGTGATCGGCGTAAGTCTGCTGGGAACGCTGTACATGTCACAGGCTGTTATTCCTCACATGAAACAGCAGCAACGTGGCAGCATCGTTTGCATGTCGTCCGTTTCGGCGCAACGGGGCGGAGGCATTTTCGGCGGCCCTCACTACAGCGCAGCGAAGGCTGGCGTCCTTGGACTTGCCAAGGCGATGGCACGAGAGTTCGGCGGTGACCATATTCGCGTCAATTCGATCACACCAGGGCTTATCCAGACAGACATCACTGGCGACAAGCTGACGCCGGAGATGCGCGCTGACATCATCAAGGGCATTCCCCTGGGGCGCCTCGGTGAAGCAAACGACATCGCCAATGCTTGTCTGTTCCTCGCGAGCGACCTCTCTGCTTATCTGACAGGCATCACGCTCGACGTCAACGGCGGCATGCTGATTCACTGAAGTCACCTGCCGAAATTACCCGCTTGTGTTCGCCCCGCCGGCGCACACGATGACGCACGAGGTCGAACCGAGGCGTCTTGCCGCGCAAGCGGCCCTAAAGGATGGAGCCGGGCCCGTCACATCGACGGGTTCAGGTGAAAGGAGACAACCCCATGAAATCCAAACTGGCCACACCGGGCATCGGTGCAGACCTGTCCGCTTCCAGCGACATCTCAAGCTTCGAAGCAAAGACTTACGCAAAGGTCGCTCGGCGCCTGATACCGTTCCTGATGCTCTGTTACCTCGGCGCATATCTCGATCGGGTGAACGTCGGCTTTGCGAAGCTGCAAATGCTCAATGACCTGCGCTTCTCCGAAACCGTGTATGGCATCGGCGCGGGCATTTTCTTTCTGGGCTACTTCCTCTTCGAGGTACCCAGCAACGTGATTCTGCACAAGGTCGGCGCTCGGAACTGGCTCGCCCGCATCATGCTGACCTGGGCGGTGATTTCTGCGAGCTTTGTGTTTGTAAAGACCCCCACAACGTTCTACGTTCTGCGGTTTTTGCTTGGCGTCGCAGAAGCGGGATTTGCCCCGGGTGTGATTCTCTATCTCACTTACTGGTTTCCCGCAGCCCGGCGCGCCAAGGCACTGTCCATGTTTTTCATGGCGATTCCATTGGCCGGTATCCTCGGTGGTCCGCTGTCAGGCTGGATTATGCATGCTTTCCAAGGAGCGCATGGGCTCGACGGCTGGAAGTGGCTGTTCATGCTGGAGGCCCTGCCTTCACTGTTCCTCGGCGTCGCAATCTTCCTGTATCTGGACAACGGAATCGCCAGCGCCAAATGGCTTTCCGACGATGAAAAATCCCTACTCAAACGGAACGTGGACAATGACCGTACGAAGGCGACCGAACACGTTTCCATTCGTGCTTTCGTCCGCGACCGTCGTCTGTGGTTGATGGCAGGAATCTATTTCTGCGTCGTGCTCGGACAGTACGGACTTACCTTCTGGTTGCCCACAATCGTTCGACGCACTGGTGTCGCAGACCCGCTGTGGGTAGGTGTTCTGACCGCGATTCCCTACATCTGCGCCATCATCGCGCTGCCCATACTCGGAGGTAGTGCCGACAAACGTCGCGAGCGCCGACTCCATCTGGCGATTCCGATGCTGGTCTCAGCGGCCGCTTTTGCAACGCTGCCGATGTTGGGAAGCGTGGGTGCATCGATTGTATGTGTGAGTGTCGCAGCTGCGGGCATCCTTGCGTCATCCTCACTTTTCTGGGCACTGCCCACCGCGGTGCTCGGTGGCATGTCTGCCGCTGCCGGAATTGCTGCGGTCAACTGTTTCGCTAACCTCGCCGGCTTTTTCTCGCCTGCCATCGTTGGGTGGCTCAACGACTTCACTGGCAAGGCGACCGCGGGTCTCATCTTTATTTCGACAGCCGTAGTGCTGGGCGCCGTGCTGGTTTTCTTCGTGCCAGCCAAAACGGTCAATCGCTGACCAAACTCTTTCAAGGAGACGAGTAATGAGTACCACCGTCATCGAGGATGTAACGCTCGCCGAGCGCGCCTATCGCATCCGACGCAATGCCCTGCTCATGGGCGAAGTGCAGGGTCAAGGTTATATCGGTCAGGCGCTGGACATCGCCGACGTTTTGGCTGTCTCGTATTTCGGCGCGATGAACTACCGGTCGGCCGAGCCCGATTGGGAGGACCGCGACCGATTCCTGCTTTCGAATGGTCACTATGCCATCGCACTATATGCCGCGCTCTTCGAAGCCGGCATCCTTCCGCCGGAAGAACTCGAAACGTACGGTAGCGATGATAGTCGCCTTCCGATGTCTGGCATGGCAAGTTATACACCCGGTATGGAGATGTCTGGTGGTTCTCTCGGCCAGGGGCTGACCATCGCCGTAGGCCGGTGTCTCGGCTTGAAGCGTAAAGGCTCGAAATCCTTTGTGTATACGCTGTTTTCCGACGGTGAGCTTGACGAAGGAGCAATTTGGGAAGGCCTTCTCTCGGCGGCACATTGGAAGTTGGATAACCTCATTGCAATGATTGACGTCAATAATCAGCAAGCCGACGGTCCCTCGACGCAAATCATGGCGTTCGAGCCGCTTGTTCCAAAACTCGAGGCGTTTGGTTGGTATGTGCAACGGGTCAACGGCAACGATATCGATTCCGTAAAAGACGCGTTCGATAAGGCGCGCAATCTGAAGGAACCGAAGCCGCGAATCATCGTCTGCGATACAAAGATGGGGTGTGGTGTTCCTTTCCTTGAGCAACGGGAAAAGAACCACTTCATTCGCGTAGATGCGCATGAATGGAAGCTGGCATTGGATGCACTTGATGAAACTTTCGCAGGGAGCAAAGCATGAACTCGGTTGTCGATAAAAAACCTCGTCTGAAAACGTCCGCGATGATTGCTTCTATCGCCGGCGAAGGTCAGGTAACCCGGTCTGCTCCGTTCGGTCACGCACTCGTCGAATTGGCTCGCGCGAAAACAAATGTCATTGGCATGACGGCCGACCTTGGCAAGTACACCGACCTCCATATCTTTGCGAAAGAATTCCCGGAGCGGTACTACCAGATGGGCATGGCGGAGCAACTTCTGATGGGAGCCGCCGCCGGCTTTGCTCACGAAGGAGCGCAGCCTTTCGTCACCACATATGCGGTGTTCGCGACGCGCCGCGCATACGACTTTATCCATCAGACCATCGCCGAGGACAACCTTGACGTCAAAATCGTCTGTGCGTTGCCCGGGCTGACAACCGGGTACGGTCCAAGCCACCAGGCCGCCGAAGACCTGGCGCTCATGCGCGCAATGCCGAACATGACGGTAATTGACCCTTGCGATGCCCTTGACATCGAACAGATGGTGCCAGCCATCGCAGCGCACGAAGGTCCTGTCTATGCTCGACTCCTGCGCGGCAACGTTCCGGCAGTGCTTGATGAATACAACTACCGGTTCGAACTCGGCAAAGCAAAGATGCTGCGTGATGGGAACGACGTACTCGTCATCTCCTCCGGCATCATGACAATGCGAGCACTGGAAGTCGCGAAGGCGATGGAGGCCGACAAGGTGGACGTCGCAGTGCTGCACGTTCCGACCATCAAACCGCTCGACACGGAGACCATTATCCGCGAGGCGAAGCGGACCGGCCGTATGGTAGTCGTCGCTGAGAACCACACGGTCATTGGCGGTTTGGGTGAAGCTGTCGCAACGACGCTCTTGAGCGCTGGCGTTTCGTGTACGTTCAAACAGGTTGCGCTGCCCGACGAGTTTCTTGACGCCGGAGCGCTGCCCACGCTACACGACCGTTATGGCATTTCGACAGCTGTCATGGCGGCCAATATCAAGCAGTGGCTGGTTTAAACGTCGGCAAATCAATCGGCGTTCGCATATCGAGCATGCGAACGTCAGCAACGATCGCTGTCCTTGGGCCAGCGCTCGGAGCGCGGGTGAAACTGTTGAAGTTCGTAGAGGCTGCTAATGGCGTTCGACTAGCTTGCGGCTCGACGGTCAGCGTGAACGCCTGCGGCGTCTGCAGCGGTAGCACGGGCGGGCTGTCAAGCAGGCGGCTCAATATGTTCAGCACCGTCTGCTTGTTCGGCGCGCCAGCCTCGAATGCCAGCTCAACGGCAGCGAGCACCATCTGTTCGTCGTGCCGCAGCACGAGCGGCAGAATCTCGACCATCTCCCGGTCGCCCGCTGGGCGCATGAGCGGCACGCCCTGCAGCCTGCGGAAGCCAGCTGGGAACTCCGTGAAGGGTGCACCGTTGCGAAGCTGAACCTTCGTTATCGATTTGTGGTTTATCGCAAGCGAGGCCGTGTTTGTGGTTTAGCCGTTGCCATTGAAAGCACAACAGCCCCCCCGCCTTGCCTTCTCTGCGCGTGATCTTGAGCAGCGCGACTACTTGTGTTTTGGAATCAGAGGACATGAAAATCCTTCGGATGACAGAGGTTGAACCGCCAGGAAGTAGCGGACCGGCTAGCCGGCTCGCCGCTTGTTCTGCTTGTCGGGCTGCGTGCGGGAGGAACGCGAACGTTGTGCTCCCCGCCGGTCAGTCCAGCGCGCCCTCGCTCACCAGCACCTCGTGCGCCGCTTTGAAGGCACCGAGGCCGTGGGGAATGCCTGAATAGGCCGTCGCGTGCAGCAAGGCCGCCTTGATCTCTTGAACGCTGACGCCGTTGTTCAGGGCTCCCTTTACATGCAGCTTGAGTTCGTTGGTATGGCCCGCCACGGTCAGCAGCGCGATCTGCATCAGGCTGCGGGTGCGACGGTCCAGCGTGTCGTCGCCCCATGCCCATCCCCAAGCCCAGGCCGTGGTCGCGCGCTGGAAAGCCATCATGAAATCGTCAGCTTTCGCCAGCGAGGCATCGACGTAATCGGCACCCAATACCTCGCGGCGGATCGGCAGGCCCTTGTGGAACAGCGCGTCGTCTTCGTTCATCTCCATGCTCCTTTCAGCGGGTGAAAAAACGCACGGCTTGCCGCGCGCGTGGTCGATGTCATCCCTCACTTGGCTTGACTCGCTCGTGACCCACTGATTGAGCTGAGCCTTGTTGCCGGCCATCCAGTCGTTGGCGGGTTGGAAGCCTCCGGTGCCGGCAGCCAGAAAGGCAGCACAAATCTGCTCACGCCGATGGTCTCGAGGTCGACGGTGCGTTTGCAAAAGCGCACCGCCATCCCCTGCAGGGTATAAAAACGCGTCACCACAAATCAACGTGCCTTGCTTGCCGTAGCGACCCATTGGTCGAATTGCGACTGGTTACTCGCGATCCATGCATCCGACAGCTTCTTGACCACAGAAACGGAGCCGCCTTCCTTGCTAATCGCGCCTTCCCATTCTGACCAGGTCGAGAGAGGGAAGCGGATTTGTTCGAGTAGAGCCTTCACCGCCGGGTTGCCGGCCAGAAACTGTTTATTAGCAACTGTGTCGTAGTTCCATGCCCCCATGGCCATCCGGCACGGGTCCGCTCCGCCGGCACAACCCACAACGCCTTTAACCAAGGCTGAGCCGCGAGCAGGAACATCGGGCGGCAGTGCATCCTGCGGAGTTGGAAGCCAAACGACATCGCTACCGGGCTTGAGTGCGTTAGTCATCCACGACGGACTCCACGCATAATAAAACGCCGGTTTCCCGTTTCGGACCTTCGCGACAACGTCGGCCATGAGCGCCTCGTACTTGCCGCGTATCGGTTTCACGGTCTGCTTCAAACCAAATTTGTCGAGCTGGTAGTCGACCACGACCCCGCAGCTCCACGCGGGGTCGCAACTGATCATTTCTGCCTTGCCGTCGCTGCCGAACAGCCCCGCAATCTTTGGATCCTTCATCTGCTGCAGATTCGTGATGTTGTTGGCTACCGCCGTCTTCCTGTCGACCAGATATCCATTGATACCGCCGCCGATAATCATGCCGTCCCCAACCAACGTCGCCTGCTGCGCGATGGCGCGAAACCCGGGCTCACGCTGAGGCAGCGTCACGTCCGTGGCGAGATCCATGTCTCCTTGCGACACGGCCTGGAAGAACAACGTCGTGTCCATGGTGCTCAGCCGAACGTCGTAGCCCAGTTTTTTTAGAGCCTGAGATGTGATTTGCGCGACCACGTAATTCCCACCCAGACTGTCATCCTGGGCGTAATGAACCGTCTTGCCGGTTCCGGGCAACGTCGTCTGTGCTCCTGCCGTACCAGCCAGAAAAAAACTCGCTGTCACGGCACCCATAACCTTTGCAAATGTGTTCATCGATGCTCCTGTTGAGCTAATCGTTCATTGATCGATTGAAGATGTTCGCTACTCACTTCGACTCCGATGTACATAATCCGCATCGCGCGCGTTGCCAGCGTGGCGATCTCAGACTCCTGCAGGTGAAAGCCCCTGCGAGGAACTGCCAGGCGCACGATGCACAGTGCCGGCGCGGTCAGTCAAAGGCCAGCCTTCACCGATGGGTTTTCGTTCGAACCACGTCCAAATGCACGCGCCTTGACGGGAAAGATATGTGACAAAAATTCCATCCACTTCCTCTGTCCCAGAGGAAAGCCGCAATTAATTAGTAGCGTTTTGTAGGCAGGGTTTTCAGCGATACGTCCCAGAGCCGGACGGGTCCGCGACGGAGCAGAACTGAAGCCGAGGGAGACGTTCTTTCATAGGCCGTGTGGATGACAAGCCCATCGGAGGAAAGGTAACGACAAACTTCCGGCGAAACGCGGATGACACCTGTTGTGGCCTCGCATAGCATTGCTTCAAGTTGTTCCCGTCGGATAATATGAATCACGAGACCCGACGCGGGATCGAGTTGAAATTCCGGATGGAAGCCGACCACGTTTGAAATTAGAAGAGCCCCGTTACTGCCATTGATTGGCGCGTTGCGTAGCGCTCACATAGATAGTGTGACCGGCGAAGAGGGAGGTTCGCGACGGGGAACACCCGTTTTTTGGCTGTACTCACGCCCCGCCATCATCGTCTTCTCCCACATCAGTCCAATGCTGAAACTCGATCGTTACGACATCGCTATCCTCCGGATCCTCGCGCATGATGGGCGTATCACCAAATCCCATCTCGCAGAGGAGATCAATCTTTCTGTATCTCCAACATGGGAGCGAGTGCGTCGACTTGAAGACGAGGGAATAATTCGTGGTTATCGGGCTGAGCTTGACTGGACCGGCAGGCTAAATATCAGCCTCATCATTGTCGAAGTCACGCTTGCGAGACATACGGCCCATGATATGCAACGTTTCGAAACCCGTATGCTTAACGCTCCCGAAGTGAGCCACTGTTATGCTACTGGCGGCGGCGTCGACTACGTAATACACGTTGTCACACGAAGCATAGACGAGTATCAGCGTTTCATCGACTCTATGCTTATAGAAAATCTCGGTATCGAGCGCTACTTCACTTACATAGTGACCAAAACCATCAAACAGATTCCCGCTACCGTGCCCGGCTGGCTCCTGGAAACAGCATAAGCCCGTTGCCAAGTCTCGTTCGGCCAACGGCGCGACAAGTGAACCGTCCGAGGAAAATCCGTGCATCTCAGGCGGTAGGGCTGAACTATTATTTCGAGTTTTGCTCTTCGTTTAAGGTTTATCGTTCTCACGCCGCGTCTTTGCCTGCCGTCTCAATGAGCGGCAGGCAAATCGCTGCTCCAGCTAGCGCTAAGGATAGTGCCTACTTTGCGACACTCGCTGTCTGCACCCATTGATCAAGCACCGCCTTATTTCCTGAGATCCAGTCATTCGCAAGTTTCGCCACCAGCGCTTGCGAACCTCCGTTCTTGCTGATCGCATACTCCCAGGCAGACCATTGCGACTGAGGGAACTTGATCTGTTCGATAAGCGCCCGTACGGCGGGATTTGCCGCGACAAATTCCCGATTGCCAACCGCTCCCCAGTTCCAGGACGCCATTGCCATCCGGCACGGGTCCGCGTCGCCCGCACATCCCTTCACGCCCGGCACCAATGCCGAGCCCCTGTTCGGTACGTTCGGCGGCAGCGCGTCCTCAGGCGTCGGTAGCCACACGACGTCTTTGCCAGGCACGACGGAGTTGACGGTCCAGGATGGGCTCCATGCGTAGAAGAACGCTGGCTTGCCCGCCCTTACCTTCGCGATAGCATCGACCATTAAGGTTTCGTATTTGCCGCGCACTGCGCGCACGTTGTTTTTCAACCCGAACTTGTTCAGTTGATAGTCAACCACGTCGCCACAGCTCCATCCGGGATCGCAACTGATGAGTTCAGCCTTCCCGTCGGCGCCGAATAACCCAGCAATTTTCGGATCTTTCAGTTGCGCGAGACTCGTAATCTTGTACTGGTCTGCCGTTTTCTTATCGATGAGATAGCCATTGATACCGCCGCCGGCAATCAGACCCGAGCCAATAACCTGCGCCTGCTTCTCAACTGCCCGAAAGCCGGGCTCACGCTGCGGAAAGTTGATGTCGGTTGCAAGATCCTCGTCCCCCTGTGCAACCGCCTGAAAGAAAAGCGTGGTGTTCATGGTCGCCAGCTTGACGTCATAACCGAGGTTCTTCATTGCCTGGACGATGATCTGCGTCGCGACGTAGTTTCCACCGAAACTGTCGCCTTGAGCATATTTGACCGTCTTGCCTTTACCCGGCATGTTCTGAGCCGACACCGGACCGCTGACCATCAGCGTAATGACCAATGCCAGCGCGCCACCTGCTGCTGTGAACATCTTCATCATATCTCCGCTTCTCTATCGATTTGTCGCCACGCGACGATCTATGACGACCCAGCTCCAACCGATCCTTCCAGGTTACACAGCCTCCTTGGGATCGTGACGCTCAGACGTCGATTCGCGGCTCACTACACGCTCGCCGCGAAAGAGACGGACGAACGCACCACGGAATGCGCCACTACTGGATCCACCCGGACGAGCGCGTGCCAGCTTCTGAGTGATACGGTCGAGCATCATTGCCAGTAGCACGATTGCAATCCCTCCGATCGCAGCCTGGCCCACATCGAGGCGTCCCAACCCTTGCAGTACGACGAGACCCAGGCCTTCCGCGCCAATCATTGATACAACCACCGACATGACCATGGCCGTGAGCACGGTCTGGTTGAGACCGCCGAGAATCGTGGGCACCGCGAGAGGCAACTGAACTTCCCACAACAGTTGCCTGCGATCTGCGCCAAAGGCGAGGCCCGCCTCTACCAGCTCGTGTTCGACCATACGAATGCCGAGGTTGGTGAAACGGATCAGCGGCGGGAGGGCCGCAGTAACAACCGCGACCTCTCCAGGCACCGTACCCACACCAAAAAGCATCACGACCGGAACCAGATAGACGAATGTCGGCGTCGTCTGCATGATGTCGAGAATGGGTTGCACGATGCGCCACACCCGCTCGCTGCGCGCGCATGCAACGCCGATCGGAATACCCGCCACCGCGCAGAAAAGGATCGCGGTCGAAATCAGGGCAAGCGTGGTCATCGCGTCAGACCAGACTCCAAGAACGGCGATCACGACCAGCCCCACAAACGTGAATGCAGCAACCGATCTGCCAGCGAAGCGCCAGGCAATCAGCGCACATACGACAACAAATATCGGGAACGGTACCGCGTGCAACACATCGATGTTCGCCTCAAGCAACTTCTGGATCGGCCATTTGATAACAAGGAACATCGGTCTCAGATGCATCGCTATCCATTGGACTGCAGCCTGAATCCACTGCGCAATCGGTAGCACCGCAAGGTCGTCGGCTTTAAACATGACTTGCTCCATTGGCGCCATCGGCGCCGATGCGCGCGAGAACTTGCCCCGCTTCCAGCCGACCTACGAGTCGGCCCGTTTCATCGGTCACGCCGATTGCGTCGGCGCGGCCAAATTTGGCTGCGACGTCAATCAGACGGGCTTGAGTGGGAACGCACGCGAAGGCCGCAGAAAGCGGAGGAAGAGGCGCACCATCGCGCAATTCGGCGATACGCGCCGCGGGCAACGTACCCAGGACGTGCTCGTCGGTATCAATGACGAACGCTTGACCGCCCGCCTCGCCTTCGCAGGCCAGCACGATGAATTCGTCGCGTTTCAACATCGGCACAAGCGACGTCATGGAGGAACCTGCGTTGAACAGGCGCGCACGGTCCACATCGCGCGTGAATGCTGCAACGTAGTCACTACCAGGCTGGAGCACGATCGACTGCGGAGTGCCCTCACGCACGAGCTTCCCCTCGGACATGATCGCTATACGCGTACCGAGCTTGAGAGCTTCCTGAAAATCGTGAGTAATGAACAGGATCGTCTTGTTCAAGGTCCGCTGCAGACGCAACAGCTCGTCCTGCATTTCCGCACGGATCAATGGGTCAAGCGCGCTGAATGCTTCGTCCATAATTAGCACATCTGCGTCAGTCGCAAGCGCTCGAGCGAGACCGACCCGTTGGCGCATTCCGCCGCTGAGTTCGTGAGGCATCTTCTGCGCCCAGCGGGCCAGCCCCACAACCTCAAGTACCTGTTCGGCGCGTTTCCGGCGCTCAGAAGATGACATGCCACGGAGCTTCAATCCAAATTCAACGTTCTCGACCACGCGGCGGTTGGGAAGTAACGCAAAATGCTGAAATACCATCGAAATCCGGTTACGTCGAACGTCGCGCAAGCCAGCTTCATTAAGTTTGCAGATGTCGATGTCGTCGAGAAGAATCTGACCGCTGCTCGGCTCGTTCAGCCTGTTCACGCAGCGCGCAAGTGTTGACTTTCCGGAACCCGACAGTCCCATAATCATGTACATGGCGCCGGCCGGAACGGATAGCGATACGTCGTCAAGACCGACGACCTGGCCAGTCTCCCGTAGCACATCTGCCTTGTTCGCACCGCGCTCAAGCATTTTCATCGCGGCTTCAGGACGGTCGGAGAACACCTTGTACAGGTGCTCGATCTTCAGGCGGTCAGTCATGGACGTGCCTCCTTCGATGAACCAGTGACGGACGCCACCTGCGGCAGATTCCGTAGCGGTGAGAAATCGGTTGGAACGAGGATGCGATTTTCTGCCGATTCAATGTTTTCCGACAGTCGCGGGATAAATTCCTGCCAGCGTTGGTCATCTGCAAGCTGTTGCCGACGACGTCGACGGTCCTCAAGATCCGCATAGGCCCACAGGTGGGTGACCTGAGACAGTGGACCAATTTCCGTCGTAAAGTAACCGATCAACGAGCCAAGAATTGGCTGCTGGATCGCAAGCCCCTCATCGCGCACAAGATTCAGATAGCGCGACATGCGGCCATTGCGGATTCTATATATGCGCTCTTCGACAATCATTTTCTGTCCGCTCCGCAAGAGGCTCCCGAATACTCCACACGGTGCGGCTCTTGTTCGACCAGAAACTCGCGCATCATTGCTGCCACCCTGCCGGGTGCCTCAGTGAGAAGCGAGTGACGAAGATTGGGCAGGATGCTCACGCGTGAGTTCGGGATACATTCGTGCATAAAGAGCGACATTCGCGGATTAGAGCCCAGATCGTCTTCACCGGTTACGATCAATGTTGGCACCGGGATCTGGTCAATGAGACCGCCGAAATCTGTCTGGGCCAGCACACGGTACGCCGACGCATAACAGTCCGGATCGTTCTGGGCATTGCGGCGACGAAGCTCGGCAATCAGATTCGGATGTGCCTCCTGAAACTCCTCCGTGAGCCAGCGCGACAGCGATGCATCATAGTGTGATCCTCGATCACCGGCTTGCAGCGCCGCAAGCCTCGCAAGCACCCGCGTCCGCTCGTCTGGCGTTCGGCCCGCAACCGTTGACAACAACACGAGACGCTCGAGTCTCTCGGGATGTGTCAGTGCGAGTCGTTGCGCAATGAGGCCACCAAGCGAAAAGCCCGCAAGGTTGAATCGGTCAAAGCCGAGGTGATCTGCCAGTGCGAGCACATCCCCCACGAAATCGTCGATTTCATAACGGCCCTTCACGAGCGACGATCGACCATGACCGCGTAGATCGAACGTCAGCACGCGAAAGCCGGTGCCAAGCTCGTTGATGGCCCCTTGCCAAGCCTCCAGATACGAGCCCACGCCATGAATACATATCAACGCGCGCGGTCCGTCTCCCTGCAGCCTGTAGTTCAGCTCGACGCCTTCGTTGTCAAACACGCCATTGATCGCGGTGGCAGGTGCGCCAGGAATAACGTCGTCCATCGCTCAGATTCCCGTCGCCGCGGTGCTCATCGTGCGATGCTCGCTCGGCGTTTGGCCTGAATTCAGCAAGGCCAGGTTTGTCCGGCTGTTCTGCCGCTCACGTGCCGCAAAATGGGGCATCACTTCGTCGATGAAAAGGCGGAGCGTACGCATCTGCAACTCGAAGGGCAGATTGAACGACAAACCGAGCGTGTAGAGATCAACGCCTTGCTCCTCGTAGATCTGCAACTTGTCGATGACCTCGTCCGGTGTGCCGAACATGAGGTTGTCGCGAATCGCCCGCGGGTCGTAGTTACCGCGATTGGCGACGGTTTCGTAAGGCACCCCCTCGGGGAACCCGTTCTTCACCGTGCCGATGTTTTGCATCAGATTTTCAAAGTAGCGACCGTAGTCGACGCTATGGCGCACGGCGACCTCCCAGTCTTCCGGGCGATCGTACACGCAGGTGCGACGCTGCATCATGAAACGTGGCCGTGGATGCTCGGGATGATCGGCGACCGCCTTGCGAAACTTTTCGCCGAGCACAACAACTTCCGATGCCGGTGCGGACAGTGGGGTTGAAAGTATGTTTGCGCCGATGCCGACCGCCCAGTCGAAACTGCCCGGGTCGCGCGTCGCGACCCAGATGCGCGGATGTGGCTGCTGCAGCGGCTTCGGCACCGAGGTGGCAAGCGGAAACTTCCAATAGTGCCCTTCGTGAGCGTAATCGCCCTTCCACAGTTCCTTGACCGCAGGCACCAGTTCCTTCATGTAGGCGACGCCTTCCTGTTGTGGCATGCCACCGGCCATCCGGTCGAACTCGTATTGGTACGCGCCGCGCGCGATACCGAACTCGAGCCGCCCATCTGTCAGGTGATCGCACATCGCCGCCTCGCCGGCAAGACGAATGGGCGACCAATAGGGCGCGACAATCGTCGCCGTGCCGAGACGGATACGCTCCGTGTGCTGCGCGAGCCAGGTAAGGACGGTAAACGGATTCGGTGAAATCGTGCATTCAATCGTATGATGCTCGGCGGTCCAGAGCGTCTCAAAGCCTCCTTCGTCGGCGACACGCGCGAGTTCAAGCATCTGTCTACGCGCGTCGGTCATCGAATCTTCGGGCGAGAACCGCTCCATGCTAAGCGAAACAGCGAATTTCATAAATGCCTCAGGTCGAATGTCAGGTGGACGATGTGGGCTCACCTGATTACTTCAGGCGAATCACGAACGGATCCTGCATGGCGCCCGAATAGTCCAGCACCACGTTCTTAAGCCTCGAGAACTCTCGCATCACTTCAAAGCCACCACGACGGCCGTAGCCGCTATGCTTGAAGCCGCCATTGCTCGACATGTATGCTGCAGAGCGGTACGTATTGATCCATACCGTACCGGCGTCGATGTCACGTGCGAACCGCATTGCGCGGTCGATGTCGCGCGTCCAGATGCCCGACGCAAGGCCATACTCCGTGTCGTTCGCGAGCGTCATCAGTTCTTCTTCAGTATCGAACGGCACAACGCCGACTACTGGTCCGAAGATCTCGTCGCGCATGAACCGCATTTCGTTCGTTGCATCGGTAATGACTGTCGGCTCGAAGTACCAGCCTTCGGCGAGCGCCGACTCAGTGGGCTGCTTGCCACCCGCGGCAATCCTTGCCCCCTCACCAACACTCGAACCGACGTAGTCCTTCACCTTCGCGAGCTGTGCCGCAAGCGCGAGCGGACCGATGTCGGTACTTTCTTCCATTGGATGCCCGACGCGCACCCGCTTTGTCCGTTCGACGAGCGCTTCGACGAATCGCTCGTAAATGGGCCGCTCCACAAAGCAGCGGGAACCTGCAACGCAAGTCTGTCCCGCAGCCGCGAAAATGCCCGATACGACGCCGTTTACTGCACGCTCGACCTCAACGTCCGAGAACACCACGTGCGGTGACTTCCCACCGAGTTCCATCTGGCACGGAACGAGGTTTTGCGCGGCATTACCTGCAATCTTGCGGCCTGTGAAGGTGCTACCGGTGAAGACGTATTTGGCAACGCCCGGGTGACGCGTAAGTGCATCGCCGGTCGTAGCGCCATCACCAGTTACCACGTTGAAGACGCCCGGCGGAATACCTGCTTCGATCGCCAGCTCGGCAAGCGCCAGCGTTGACGCAGTCGCGTGTTCGGATGGCTTGACGACCACGGTGTTGCCTATCGCGAGACACGGAGCCAGCGTGCCGGTAAGCATCATCAACGGAGAGTTCCAGGGAATGATCATGCCCACGACTCCAATCGGCTCGCGCAGGTTGAAGTTCAACATATCGAGCTTGTTGACGGGAATCGTGTCACCCTGCAGCTTGTCAGCCATGCCCGCGAAGTACAAATACGAATCCGGGATGGCTCGCATCTGCGCACGCATTTCTCTGAGCAGCTTGCCGTTGTCGCGGCACTCGATCAACGCCAGTTCGTCGGCGTTTGCGAGGACCAGTTCACCGAGTTTGCGTACAAGCTTGCCGCGCTCGGTCTGTGTCATGCGTCGCCACTTCGGGTGCTTGAACGCAACCTGTGCAGAACTTACCGCTGCATCGACATCAGCGGCGTTGGCCTGAGCAAACTCGTACCACGGCCGTGCAGTGGTCGGGTCATAGCTCGGCGCATACTCACGGCTTCTGGGCTCGACGAATTCACCGTCGATAAAATTGCCGAGCCGTGCTCCCTGGAGGCTTTCCACTGTCGTCTTCATGCTGCCCTCTGATGAATTTTAAGGTTGCGCATTCCGAACCCACGGTTGCGCAGTGCCCACCGTTGCAAGGCGGCCACCGTCAGGCGAGTCCACGTAAATCGAATATCCGCCGTTCTCGCTCTCGCGCACGAAGCGACGGAGCATCGCTCGCACTTCGGTTGAAGGAATCTCGTCGTATGGGAGTTCGGAAGGGGCAAAGAAACAGAATCCGGGCGGCAAGGTGAGCGCACCGCGAGGCTCCGCCAGACGTGCGCGATAAATCAGGTAGCCGGAGTCGTGGCCCGCGACATCAAATACCGAATACAGGAAGGTGTCGTCGGACATGAGCGACAACTCTCCACCGCCTTCGACGGGCAGGCGCCCATTGACGAGCTTTCGTGGAGCTGTGGGTAATACCCAGCCACCGTTGCCATCTGCAACCAGCAGGACCTCACCCTGCGCTTCAATCAGATACCCGACGATCATATTGGTCGAAGAAAGCCAACCCGGAGGAAGCGGGTCCTTTACCTGAGCGTAGCGGCCACGGCAAAACCCGAGTGGCGCCGATGGGCTGGTCCCGAATGCCTGAACACGGCCCACGAGAATCGTGTGATCGCCAGCGTCGACGCGTTCATACGTGGTGCAATCGAACCATGAGAGGCAATCAGTGAGCACGGGGGCGCCGGTGTGCACAACGTCGTAGCTGACGGATGCGAACTTGTCTGGAGCTTTCGACGCAAACAGATTCGACACATCAATCTGTGAATCACGCAGCAGATTAACGGCAAACCGGTCGCTTCCACAGAACGCCGGGTAGCTCAACGCTCCTTTGTTTACACAGACAAGCAGAAGCGGTGGATCCAGAGAAACCGACGAGAAGGAGTTGGCGGTCATGCCGCGTGGCTTTCCGTCGGCGTCGACCGTCGTGATCACCGTTACACCGGTGACAAAAGTTCCGAACGCGCGGCGCAGCGCAATCGGGTCGATTGCGGTGCGGTTGCCCTCTATTACCGTAGCCATCTTGTTCACCTCGAACGTCTTAACGTTGAGATGAATGTATGCGGCGAAATTTCCCTTGCCTTCCGATGGAACGGAGGACTTTGTCCAGAATTTCCCCCTCGCCTGCGCGGAAAGGAGGATAGACAGATCATGTCACCTGGTCTGCAGGCAGTCTGCTTTCGACCAGCTTGTGCAACTGCAGGGCCAGTTCCACCGCAAAACGTCGCTCCGGAGTCTCGACGTCAATGCCAAACAGATCCGAAATTCGCGAAAGCCTGTAACGTAGTGTCGTCACATGAAGGCCCATGGCATCGGCACAGGCCTGGCTACGGCAGCCGTGACGGATGTAAGCGGAAAGGGTTTCCATATAGGGCGTGTGGTGGCCTTGATCGTATTCAATGAGCGGGCCTATCGTTCCAGTCATGAACGCTCGCACATCGGGCGAATCGGCAGCACCTATCAGCAACGGAAGCGGACCGAGGTCTGGCACAGAGAGCGCGCCACTCTTGCCCATACCGCGGGCGATCTTGATCATCCGCCAGCAACGTTCCCATTCTTTTGCAAGCGCTTCGAGCCCGGCGAAGGTATCGCCCAAGACCAGAATCGGTTCACGTCCGAGCAACGGTGCAAGCGTCGAGCACAGACGACGACCGAAGGCGGTCATGGCAGCGTTGGCTACGCTCTCATCGGTGCCCCCGTCGAGGGGGAGCAGGCAGACGAGCCCCTCACCCACGGTGATTGTATGAACCGCCAGTTTTTGCTGTGCAGCGAGCATGGCTGTGACACGGTTACACTCAGCGGAGCGGTTCTCACTCGCTGCAGGGCGGTGCGGATAATCGACCACAAGTAGCCGGGTCGGCGTCGTCAGGGACAGACCAAGGCGACGGGCACGCTCGAGCACATCGTTCGCATCTCGCCAGCGCCGTTCAACGATTTCGAAAAAAAGCTCCGTCAGCGTTCTCGTCTCCGCACGGAAGCGGATCACGCTGCGCATCAGTTGCACGCTGACTGCGAATTTTGCGTTCTCGATCGCGAGCATCCGTAGGTCATTGTGCTCGCCGTCGCCAAAGCTAAGGAGCGCGCCGACGATCTCACCGTCCACGGACAGTGGTTCAACACTTGCCGATAGCTTCTGGCCCTCCGAGACCTCGAAGGCGAGCCGGCGCTGCGTGTTGCGCGTAGTGAGCTCTCGCACATCCTCGCGAAGGCGCATTCCCGCGGGGCCGTCCAGCACCGCCCTCCATGCGTCCAGGTCGTACATGCCCCTGTCTGGCGAGCGGGACGAGAAAATTGCCCCACCGTAGAAGTCGATAACCAGCACAGACGCATCAAGCAAGTCAGAGAGCATTTCGATGAGCGTTTCCATCGAACCGCCGGCAAGCACTTCCTGGAGCATCGCACTTTGGACGCCCAGCACCCGACGCAGTTGCGCAGACGCTGCTGCCTGCGCGCGCTGATGGTGAGCACGATCGATTGCGATCGCACCCAGGTGCACGATCATGCTCATGAACGCAAGGTCGTCAGCGGATACGTCAACTATCCGGCGCGCCGAAACGGTGAGAACCATCGGCCGGCCTTGCATATCCCGGCTTGACATCGGCAGCACCAGAACAGTCCTATACCCGCGTTCATGAGCTTCGCGCCGATAGCCCAGGAACTCTGTGGTCTCCCGCGCATCGCGAATATACACAGGCTCATTACGCTGCAATGCAACAAGGGCTGGGCTCGTCGCAAGTTCCCAACGATCTTCAAGCCGGCGGCCAAGCAGTGACGGATCGCGACGAGCGATAACGAGAGCGTCTCCGTGAGCGATATCAACGCTCATGATTGCTCCCAGATCCCATGGCCCGTGACGGCAAGCCTGTTCTATCAGACCATTAAGCAGCGAATCGACGTCGGCGTCGGTGATTATCCGACTTGCGACGTCCCGTAGCGAAGACATACGTGACAACGGATCGGGCATAACTTGTCTCCTCCCTCACTTTCACTATACGGCTTATCGCAGGGTAAAAAAAAAGATGCTTCCATCGAAGCGGAGGAAGACGCGCGGATTCCTGCTACCTAGCATGCGATTTATTGTTCACTTGGACACTACAGAGGATGCAAATGGAAACGGGCGTGCGAAAAATTTCCACCTTCATCGAAGAAATCCATATCGAAGGCGGAAAGCCAGCCGAGAAGCCGATTACGATGGTCGTAGTCGCCGCCGTGCTCAAAAACCCATGGGCGGGTCAGGGTTTCGTTGAGAACTTGCGTCCCGAGATCCTGCGTCTTGCGCCGGTTCTCGGTGAGCAGATGGTGCAGCGACTCACTGCAATCATGCCCGCGGAACGAGTAGAGGCATACGGCAAAGCCGCGATGGTTGGCGTGAACGGGGAAATTGAGCACGCTTCAGCGCTGATTCATACGCTGCGCTTTGGCAATATGTTCCGGGAAGCTGTCGGCGGCACTGCCTTCCTGAGCTTCACCAATTCACGTGTCGGCCCCGGCGCGCTGATATCGCTTCCCATGATTCATAAGAGCCTGACCGGACACCGCTCTCACTTCCTGACAGCGACGTTCCAGATCGCCGACGCACCTGGTCCAGACGAAATCCTGATCGCGATCGGCGCCGCAGACGGCGGTCGCGCACATCCGCGTATCGGCGACCGTTTCATCGACATGGCAGAGATGGATAGCGAAAAAGCGTCGGCATAGGGTAGAGGCCAGCATGTCCGGCACCATTGCATTAATCACCCGTCTTGCGGACGAACCCGAGGCGCAATATCTCGCCGCACTGCGGGGAGCCATGCCTGACGAGACCATTTTGCCGCTGCGCGAGATGAGCATAGCTCAACGCCTGGATAGCACAATTGCAATCGTCGCGAATCCTGATCCGGCGAATCTCGCATCACTGCCGAGACTCACCTGGGTGCAGAGCCTATGGGCTGGTGTCGAGCAACTCATCGCTTGCTGGCCGCAGGATGGGCCGCCGATTGTGAGACTGGTTGATCCGGAGATGTCCCGCACAATGGCGGAAGCGGTGCTGGCCTGGACGTATTACCTGCAGCGCGACATGCCCGTATATCGTGCCCAGCAGAACAATCGCGAGTGGCATCAACACACCTATCGCAAGCCGTCTAACATAGAGGTCGGTATTCTCGGATTAGGGACGCTGGGTGCTCAGGCTTCTCAGCGCCTGCTCGATGCCGGCTTTAGGGTTAGCGGCTGGAGCAGGACACCCAAGCAGGTCGACGGCGTGACAACCTATCACGGTCACGAAGGGCTGGACGATATGCTCGCCGCAGCCGACATCGTCGTGTGTCTGGCGCCCCTGACACCCGAGACACGGGCCCTTATCGACAAAACTCGCATAGCACGAATGAAGGCTGGCTGCGCGCTTATCAATTTTGCACGTGGCCCCGTCGTCGTCGAAGCGGATTTACTGGACGCGCTAGGCAGAGGGCAGATTTCTCATGCGGTGCTCGATGTCTTTGACGTCGAGCCGTTGCCAACGCACTCCCCACTCTGGCTACATCCGAATGTTACGGTGTTACCTCATATCTCCGCACCGACCGACGTGCACACAGCAGCATCCGTGATAGCGGCGAATATCACCCAGTTCCGCAATACCGGCCAAGTGCCTGAGAGCGTGAACTTTGCGCGTGGGTATTGAGGGACGTGCCTATCGGCGTAGGTCGCCGCCCCTCGTTCTTTGCTGCTCTATGCAATGACCAAGCGCTACGATCGTCAAGTCAAAGCTTGAACCCGCCTGCCATGCGATTGTGGACGTGCCGAGTGATGGCAATGCGGTGTTCCTTGTACTAGCACGACATTCTTGCCCTTCAGATCTTGAGGCGGCGCGGCGTACGAGGACTACAAGGCGACGAGGCCGCCCAGCAGCAGCGCAGAACCGAGGAGTTGCTTCAGATGCGTGGTCATGGTGATTTCCGGCAGTTTGAGATTGTGTGGAAGTGGCCACTTTGGCGAGGACTGTGCGCACGAAATGCGCAGGAAATGCCCACGAAATGAGCGCGAGCAGGCAGGCACGGTTCAGCTTGCCGCGCCTGCTCGCTTCACGGCGGTGTATCACGAATGAGCGTAAATGGATCCGAGACCGACGACGTCATGCGACGGCGTTTGTGCCATCGGCGAACGGGAGCCCGTGCTGGCCGAGCCGGTTTTCACGCCGCCATATGCCGCCGCGCTCGAAGCGTTGCGGGCATCCAGACGCTTTTGCGCGGCTTCGATGTTGTTCGGATACTGCGCCTTGTCGCTGGCCGGGTTGTAGCCGGCCTGCTGCAACTGGACCAGCTCCGCGCGGACCTGGGCGCGGGTCAATGCATCGTTCGACTGCGCGAACGAAAGTGCGGGCACGGCAACGAGGGCTGCAACGACGAGCGATTGAACGAGCTTCATGGCGATCTCCAGTTAAACAGGGGCATTCAAAGTCGAAAGGTTCAGATGCAACGTCTGACATGAAAAGCCTGCAATCAGCGCGTTGCCTGAGTCGAGCGCACTGTTGTCAATCAACCTTGCGTGAAGACATTTGAACTCCGCCACGTATCGGCAATGTGTTCGCCGACCCTGTCGTCTGCAAGCTTCCTTATCAGCTGCCGGTCCAGATACACTGCGATACAAAATTCCTGCTGCAAACGTTGAGTGCCCCCCGATTCCCCGGTTCAGCACTGCTCGCGCACCAACCGCCCAATGACCGATTGTGCGGGTGCACGCAGACTTCGCCTTGCGATTTCACTCAAACGGTAACCGGCGCATGGCCTTCTGTCTTTTGACTTTGCGTCAAATATGTTTTGATTTGTCATCTATTGGCGTCCGTCTCCTGATCATGCAGAGTGGCAATCGATACAACGATTACACGAAGCGATCGAAGCGTGAGAACATCACCCGCACTGACCGAACACGAGCGTATAGCTGATTCAGGGGATCCTGTAAACGACTCGAGGGTGCTGATCGCGATGGGCCTGCTGAGTACTGATCTGTCAGGCGAATTCGCAATGGCGGACATTGCCGCGTCCCTGGAAGTCTCCAAGTCCTGTTTTTTCAAGGCTTTCAGACAGCAAGTGGGGGAAACGCCGCATCGATGGAGACTGCGACAACGCATCGCGTCGGCGCAGAGCGATCTCCTCGAATCGCGGATAACCCTCCTTGAGGTTGCTCGAAAATATGGTTTCACCGATCAGGCGCACTTTGCCCGCACGTTCAGAAGGATTGTCGGGGATACGCCCAGCTCATGGCGCGCGGGTATGTGGTGCACACCAGCCGGACGATATGCCGAGCAGCCCGAGGAACGATGTCAAGGCGACCGCGGGGCAAGTACATTGAAAAGGCATAGCAGCCACACCAGCCTTGGCGGGTCTGTACCGTCTGATCAGCGCTCTCGGGTGGCGCTTGCCTTGGGCCTACTAGCCGCTGATCGGTCGGGCGATCTGTCTATAGACGAGGTCGCTGCATCGGTGCAAATGTCGAAGGCCAATTTTTTCCATGCATTCAGAGAGCAGGTCGGACGAACGCCGCATCAATGGAGACTAGAACAGCGCATCGCCGCCGCACAAAGCGATTTGGCAAACAACTCGATGAGTTTGTCGGAAATCGCTTGTCATTATGGTTTTAGCGATCAGGCGCATTTTACTCGGACATTCAGAAGGGTCGTGGGTGAAACGCCCAACTCATGGCGCGTGCGTATGCAAGGTCACGCTAGCTAGCGTGTCACATTGCAGTGGTGCGCCGACGTCGAATTGCGGCTGTGCGACGAATTGCCCGCGCGTTGGTGGTGCCCCCTCGACACCCTGCCGTGGGTGCCAAAGCCGGACCTGGCGCAGATTGACCGAAGCGACATTGTCGCCGCGCGGTCTCATCTCTTCCTCGGGCGCGAAGAAGCTGCCGTGCTCAAAATTCGTGAGCTGTTGTTGCGATACATGCACGCTTCGGCGGTCGGGGACACTGACCGCCCGATCGCTGCGCTCTGAAGACTGACAGGTAAAGGCTCCGCACCTGGTGCAACGGACCGGGCGCCAAAGATGCGGGGGATACACGGCTAACGCACACCGGTAGGTGGGGTCAATTAGCGGTTTGGGCGACGCCGCCCACTGTCCCATCGCCTATCGGCCGCCTACGGTGCGGGTCAGTGGGTCCCGTCGCGGTCCGTCAAGGCTCGTTTGCCGTACCGACGGCGCGCGGCAATGACACCGAAAACACAGTCTCTGTTTCGTCGGAGCGTGCTTCGATAACCCCGTGATGAGCCTTGGCGATCTCGCGTGCAATGTACAGACCGAGTCCAAGGCTGCCCTCGCCCGGAGAGGTTGACGGATCGCACGCTCCCCGGGTCAGCGGCTCGAAGATGCGGCCGAGCGTCGCGCACTCGATGACAGGGCCATGGTTCCTGACGTCGATACGGACCTGCGTCGCGTCCCCGTGCCCCTCGACGCGCACGGGCGTATCCGGCGCCCCATATTTGATGGCATTCACGATCAGGTTCTGAAAGAGTTGCTGCAGTCGCCGGCCGTCCCAGTTTCCCTTCAGGCTGCCGCTGATATCCAGCTCAATCTGCCTATGCGGATGAACGGCACGCAGTTCGTCCAGTTCGTCGGCCAGCAAGTCAGCCAGGTCGACAGGGGCCGGCACGACATTGATCCCCAGGCCCAGCCTGGTCCTGTTGAAATCGCTCAGGTCGTCGAGGAGCGCCTGCATGCGGCCTCCGCTTCGGATCAGACGGGCGGCGGCATCCGATACGTGATCGCCCGCGTTCAGCGCAGCCAGATAGGAAGCAGTCATCTGGATTGCCTGAAGCGGACTGCGCAGATCGTGCCCAAGCATGCCCAGCAGCAGGTTGCGGGTCTGCTCGACGTGGGTACTGAAAAAACTGATCGACTCTGCCAGTGCCTGGTCGATCGCTTCGTTGAAACGGATCATGTCGTCCACGTCAGGAGCGTGAGGCGCGCAATCGTCCATCCACAGGCGCAGTACGCTTGCACGCAGTGCCCGATACTCCGCGGCGAGCTGGTTGATGTTGAAGCCAGCCCGCGCCCTGAGCAGCGCATGGGTTTGCGCCGCCGTCTCGGTTGCATCGATCAGCACGGGCGCGCGCCCCATCGACTTCTGGCGTTGAGCCTGCCGGGTTTGCGACGTCTGTAAGTCTTTTACGACCGCCTGTAGAATCTGTTGCGCATGATCCCGCAGCCCCGATGACTGCAGATTGCCCGCTGCCGGCAGGAGGGTGCCTGCGAACGCCTCCCACTGTGCCAGGATCGGCTCCATGTCTCGCGAGATAAAGTCTGCAAGTCGCATCTGCGGCCTCCACGTTCTGCGTGCTTAATGTTACCCGCAAAACGGCGACTGCCCCGGTGCTGAAAAACCTGAAGGCAAACTGGCGCGGTGCAAATGACCGGCCGGTCGACCGTGCTGCCAAGCCTCTGGGATCACGGCGCCGGCGCCGACTTTCGAACGACAAGTTCGTCACCGTCTCGGGACAAGCCCGGCCGCTAGCCCTGCCCTGAGGCCGGACGGTGTCCGGCGCCTCCCCGGAGTCGTGGCCCGCTGCATGAGGCTTGGTGAGCCGGCTGTTTCCAACGCAACACCGACGACTTCACAACACGCGTCGGTTCGGCCGTACCTCCACGCGTGCCGCCGATTGCCACTTACGCTGCAAATGTCGGTTGGTCTGTGCAAAGCACGGTCGAGCACTGGCTGCAACGTCGTGCATTGGCGCGCACCGCATCACCGTTCCAAGACTCCTCGGTTTCGCACGCGAGCCCCGCCACTCGTCGGGACGAACCCCCGCTACGAGATGCGCAACTGGCGCGTCGTCCTGGCGCCGCGCCTCGAGCGCCGATTCCGGAACGTATTTCTGCCGTACGCAGCGACTCGCCGATCAATATCAGCTCACCTGGCGATTTGACGAGTCGGGCGGTCTCCATCAACGCCTGCCCGTCCAGCAGTACGATCCCGTGCTCTTGCAGCCAGGCTTCGCCGAACGGGTCCAGGCGGCCCACACCTGCATGTTCGACGTGTCGGTCGCATAGCGGATATTGACCGGGTCATAGAGCAGAATCGCGGGACATCGATGCAGGCGCAGCTGTTCCAGCACACGCGAGAGTCGGTACGCCCGGACCTCTCGCATCATGTTGTCCCTTGCGTCATGCTCGGGTGCGCTATTCGCGCCAGTAAGCCTCTCAGCGGCCGGTGTGATCGCTTTAAACATGCTTGCCTGTCGGATATGAAACGATGAACGGAGGCACGGCTTTGCAGCGCTTCACGAAATCAGAGGTCCAGCACGAGGTCCGATGTTGGCCGGCTGCAGCAAAGCAGCCGCAGCCCTCTCTCGATCTCTCTGTCGCGTATTCCGCCCTGGTGCTTCATGTCGACGGTACCTTCCAGGACCCGGGTCTTGCAGGTGCCACAAATACCCTGACTGCACGATGACGGAATCGCCACTCCCGCACGTCGCGCAGCAGAAAGCACGGTATCCGAATCAGTCATGGAGAATGATTTCGACGAGCGAGACAGTGTGACCTTGAAGCTCTTCTGTCCCGACGCGTGCTCCGGCTGCGCGGGCTCTACCGCGACACCAGCACTGAAATCGAAGCTCTCCTGGTGGTAGCGCGCCGGATCGTGCCCGCCTTCTGCCAGCATGGTACGCACGGCGCTCATGTACCCGGCCGGACCGCAGGTGAACACTTCCCTTTCGCGGTAGTCCGGTGCCCAGTCGCGCAGAAGCGGCAGGCTGAGCCGTCCGGTCGGGCCCGCCCAGTCCTGCTCGTTGCCGATGTCCTCGCAAACAAAATACGTGCGAAGCCGGGGTGATAGCTCACGGAGCCTTTGCAGCTCCTTGCGAAAGACAATGTCCGCAGGTGTTCTCGCGCTGTGAACGAACACGATGTCCCTGTCGAGCCCCAAGTCGATGCCTGCTCGGGTCATCGACATCAGCGGTGTAACGCCGGAGCCCGCGGACAGATACAGAACCTTTGGCGTGGCAGACACTGTCGCTGTGAAAGTGCCGGACGGGCCGTACGCGCGCAACTGCTTTCCTGGCTGCATGCTTTCGTGAAGCCAGTTGGACATCCCACCGCCGGGCACTCGCTTGACCGTCATCGAGACTAGATACGGACGCGTCGGCGGCGAAGAGATCGTGTAACAACGCTCGAGCCGGTGCCCATGGACATCCGCCGATACCGTCATGAACTGGCCCGGCTCGAAGCGCACCGGCAGGCCATCTTCGGTGCGGAACTCGAACGTCTTCACGTCATGTGTCTCGTCAATGACGCGGCAACAGGTCAACGTCTGCTGTTCACCACTCGGCCAGTGGCGCGCACCTTGCTCCCACGTGGCGGCGTCAGTCAATCGATCGGCGGTCTGAGGCAACTGATGAAACATGCTTTCCACGCAATTCATGGCAATGACTCCACTCAGGCGATGCCGTGTGCGCTCAGCCGGGCCGCATACCAGCGCGAGAACTGATCGACGTAGGCTTCGGTGAACGGCGAGAATACGCCGGGCACATAGGCCGGATCCTGCGTGCCTTCATGCGTGATTTCCACGAGGTGCTTGTCCTGCGTGTTCGTGGCCAGCCAGACCTCGGTCAGATCCTTGACGTTGTAGTCCACGCCCTCCACCGCATCCGCATGAACGAGCCATTTCGTGCGTACGAGCGTTCTGTCCGCTGCAAGAGGGATGATGTAGCTGATCACCGCGTGGTCGCTCATCACGTGAGTCCACGAATTGTGAGTCCACAGATGAGTGTCTCCCAGATCGCGTCGCGTAAGGTTGCCGAAAAGCCGGGTGCTCGCCACCCTGGTGCTGATGGTTTGCGATTCCCCCGCACCGGCAATCACGAGTTGCTGCGTGCGGAATTGCGTTACCGCGTCTTCGTCGAGCCATTCGACTGTTTCGCTGACGAATCCATCACGCTCCCAGCTCGCCTGACACGCCGCATTGCGCGACTTGTACTCTTCCAGCGCCACAAGCGATTCTTCGCTGAGATTCTCCGGGCAGAAGCCGAAGTCTTCCGGCAGAAAGGACGCGGTCAGTTCAGGATGAGTACCCTGGCAGTGGTAGCACTCGCGGTTATTTTCGATGACGAGTTTCCAGTTGCCGTTCTCGATTATCTCCTGCTCGAAGGCGATTTTCGTGTGCTGCAGATCATAGGGCGCAAAGCGCGGCGCCATGGTCTGTTCCAGTCTCGAGATATCCTCCGGCGCGTTCTTGTCGAGACAGACAAAGATATGAGTGCCGACGATTTTCGTATTGACCGGAATGAGGCTACGGCACGTCACATCGAAATCTTTGCCCATATGTGTCGTGTGACGCAGGCTTCCGTCCAGGTCATACGTCCACTGATGATAAGGGCATACGAGCATACCGACCGTCGACTTCCCGGCTCCCTTCAGCCGCGCGCCGCGATGCCGGCATACATTGCGATAGGTACGGATGTTCTCATCGTCGTCGCGAGCGATGATGATGGACGCCTTGCCGATGTCTACCGTCGAAACGTCGCCCGGTTCCGGCACGTCGGCCGTCACGCCGACCAGAATCCAGTGCTTATGAAAAAACACGTCGACGTCGGTCTCGAATACGTCGGCACGGCCGAACAACTCGCCGGGCATGCCATAACCTGGCGCACGCCTACGAACCAGCTCACCATGGGTCTTGAGTTGCGCTTCAGACATCGTCGTTCTCCAGCGTTCAGGGGTCTCGGGACTTCGGTGGGTCCCGCTATGACCTGAGTATTGGATCGACGAAAAGCAGCGTCAACGCGCTTTATTTTCGGCCTGGCATTACTTTGGATTATGCGAGTGCGCGTGCATGGCGCAAGGCTGATGCGCGTCGCTGCGCAGCCACGCAATCACCGCCTCAATGGCTGGATTGATAGTGCGTCCGTGCGGTATGACAACGTAATACGAATCGGAGGTCGCATAGGAGGCGACCGGCAGGCGCACGAGTTCGCCCGCCGCAATGAAGCCGCTCACGAGCCTGCCCCAGCCGAGCGCAATGCCGAGACCGCGGCGCGCCGCGTCGATTGCATCGGTGTAAAGCGTGCAGCGCAGCGCATAGTTCAAACGTACCGGTGTGAAGCCCACGGCCCGAAACCATGCGTCGCACCCCATCCAGCCTTCGGAGGTGATGTCGGACTCGATCAACGCCGCGCTGGCCACATCGTGCAGCGACTCCGGCATGCCGCGTGATTCGATCCATGCCGGTGAGCAGACAGGAAAGACCTCCTCGTCGAAAAGCCAGGTCGCCGTGCCGTCGCCCCATCTGCCGTTGCCGAATCGAACGGCTATGTCGACCTCCTTCGGCCGCAGGTCCGCGTTGAACATCTGCGTGGAAATGCGAAGCTGCAAGTGCGGCTGCTCCTGTTTGAGCGCCGCCAGCCCGGGCAGCAGACGAAAGTGGGAGAATGCCGAGGTGGCCGCCAGTACGAGTTCCTGCTCGACAGGTCCACTGGAAAGCCGGTCGAACACGCCGGCAATCTTCTGCATGGATTCGGCCACCACCAGATAGAGCGCTTCTCCATCCGGCGTCAGTTCGATCGAGCGATGCAAACGCTCGAAGAGCCGCGTTCCCAGCGTTTCCTCGAGGAATTTCACTTGCCGGCTGACCGCCGCCTGCGTCACACCGAGTTCGTTCGAAGCAAGCGTAAAGCTCTGGTGTCGCGCCACCGCCTCGAATTCGACGAGCGCGGTCACAGACGGAATCAGCCGCCGGTACCCTTTGGTTCGCGGCGTGGACGGTTTCAGCGGCACAGCGGTCAAGCTCGCGCTTGTGTCACGATGGTCGACTCCGTGCGCGCCACGACCAGCACCGTGCAGCCTTCATTCGACGAAGTGCTGTGTCGCGACCCCGCGGGGTATGACACCGTTTGCCCGGGCAGAAAGTCCGTGCCGTCGTGATCGGTGAACACGCCATCCAGTATCACGACGAGTTCGGTCGAGTCGTGCCGGTGATCGAGCGAGCGGGCGCCGGGTTGCAGGCGCATCCAGTAGCTCTTCCAGGCACCCTGCTCGTCTTCGGCAACCGGAATAAATGAGAAACCCGGCAGAATCGTCTCGCCGATTTTCATCGGCTGCCAGTCGCGCTCGTCGATCGAATACCAGCGGCGACCATCCTTTACTTTCACGCCAAAGAGATCCGGTTGTTGCGGCATACGTTTGCCTCCCTTCTCTGCCTATGCTTCTGTCTGTGAAGCGGGCCAGTCGCGCATCATCGCGCCGACCTCCTCGCCTAGCCACTCGCGAAACCGGACATATTCCGGACGGAGTCTCGCACTCTTGTTCGTGATCAGGTAATGATGGCGGTCATGGAACTCCAGTGCGTTCTGGACGGGCCGAATAAGCAGGCCCTGCTCGACCTGGCGATGCACCAGGTGATGCCACCCGAGCAGCGTTCCTTCGCCGGCTTCGGCTTGCGAAACGAGCAGCCGATAGTCATTGCTTTCCAGATGCTCGTTCTCGACCAGTCTGTCGGAGCCGTCGCCCTGCTGGAACCAGTTGCGCCAGACCGACCAGTCCACGTGCTCGCAGACCTGCGCGCGGCCCAGCAAGGAAAGGTTTAGCGTCGCGTGCGACAGAAGATCGAGCGGCTTAACCGACCTTGCGCGGAAGTGGCGCTCGTAAAAATCGCGGCTGCATACCGGATAAACAACATCGTGAAAGAGCGGCTCGACATCGTATTCCGGTTCGCGCGGCGGGTTCTTCGTAATGATGACATCGGGCTCCATCAGTTCGTCGAGCTCCATGAAATGCTCGGTCACCATGATGTGAAGGCGGATATCGGGAAACTGCTTGCGAAACGAAGGCAAACGCACAGACAACCACAGCGCGGAGAACGTATGCGACACGCAGATCGTAAGCGCATGCTTGTCGTTCCGGCGCACGGCCTGGGCCGCCTCGGCAATGTTCATGATGGACAGATAGGACGCGTTATAGAGAATGCGCCCCGCATCCGTCAATGCGATATGCCGGCCGGTGCGTTCGAACAGCGCGACGTCCAGCGAATCTTCGAGTTCCTTGATCTGCCGGCTGATTGCCGCCTGTGTGACGCACAACACTTCTGCAGCTTGTGTGAAGCTCTCGTAGCGTGCAGCCGTGACGAAGCATTTCAGAGCACGTAACGACGGCATCTGAGCTAATAATCGGTCGGCAAACACCGGTTTCTTTTGCATGGCTTTCACTTGTAAAGCGGACGCGTCCAGGACCGAGGACGACTCCGGCCGACGCTGCGCAATGCCCCGTGACAATGCGTTGACCGCGCACTCGAGCAGAACGCTCCAGCCTCAACCAGTTTGCGATTGTTCTACGAACCTGACAAGCGTAGAGAACCCCAATACGCGCGGCCGTTGCTATTGCCATGACGCACGCGGCGCCAGCACGCGCTCGTGTGTGGCTGCGAAAAGCCCACGGCAGCGTCGCCGCTACGGGCTTGCCCTGATCCGCTCCAGCACGCCGTCTAGCGCCCGCTGATAATGGCTGTACGTTCCACGCTGCAGGAGCTCCGCGTGCACCTGCTCGTTGATGCCGCCAGGTGTCATGCATTCGTCGGTCAATTGTGCAAACGGCTGCATGGTTCGCGCCGCGTCGTGGGCAAGTCCCACGTAATAGCCGGACAAAAACGCGCGAGCGGCGTCATACTCGACGCCTTGCTTGACGAGCCACTGCGCCTCACTCTCCAACACCGCATAAAAGCTCGCCATGGTCGCCGTGACGGCAGAGAGAGCGTCGAATCGGCTTTCGTCGTCCACTTCCACCGCTTCGCCCAGCGCGGAAAATGCCCCGGGCCGTTTTGTCGGCGGGACAGATCGCCGTGCTGCCCCGGCCTTCCGCCACCGCCGGTAACGGAACGGCACGTGTCACGCTCTGCACCGGTCCGACGAGGCGGCGAAGCTGATCGAGAGGCACACCCGCAAGGAAGCTGATCACGCGATGGCGCGCAGAAAACTCCAGTTGCCCGAGCACGTCCACGGCGATCTGCGGGACCACTGCAAGGCATACCGCATCCGACGATTCGAGCACTGCCTGATTGCTCGCGCACACGCTAATTCGCTCGTCGAGTGCCGCGAGTTCGCCGGCGATCTTCTCGTTGCGCGGCGATAGCGATATGCGCTCGAACGCAACATCGAATCTGAGCATGCCCGTCACGACTGCTTTCGTAATAGTCCCCGTCCCGATGAATCCGAATCGCATGAGATCTCACTTGATGTTTCGCACGACAATTGCCCGGCAGGGTCGCCCGGGTCCTTCCTCGGTAAAGGTGCGCGAGAGCGCCTACCTGTTACACACGGCGGCGGTGACCGCGCGCCGCGCTTGGCCTAGTCGAGCTTCAGCCAGGTCGTTTTCAACTCACAGTATTGGTCGTGCGCGTAGACGGATTTGTCCCGACCACCGAAGCCCGACTGCTTGAAACCGCCGAACGGCGTGGACAGGTCGCCTTCGCCGAAGCAGTTCACGGTCACCGTGCCCGCGCGAATGCGTGCGGCGATCCTGTGCGCGTGATTGACGTTGTCCGTCCAGAGCGAGGCCGCAAGGCCATAGCAGGTGTCGTTTGCTATCTGCACCGCATCGTCGATGTCCGTGTATTCGATGAAGCACACGACGGGACCGAACACCTCCTCGCGCGCAATACTCATACGGGGGGTGACATTGTCGAAAATGGTCGGCTCGACGAACCAGCCGCCCGTTTCAGTCCGCGTGGCCCTGCCGCCACATACGAGATGCGCGCCTTCTGCCTTTGCCTTCTCGATGTGCGCGAGCACTTTCTCGTAGTGCTTTTCTTCGATCAGCGCGCCGAGCTTCACGTCTGGATCAAGTGGATCGCCCGTCTTCCAGTTCTCCAGCACGGCAGTTATCTTCTCGAGCAATTGCGCCTTCAGGCTCGACGGAACCAGGATCCGGGAGCCCGCGCTGCAGTTTTCACCCATGTTCCAGAACGCAGCCGCGACTGCCTGCTCGGCCACGGCGTCGAGATTGGCAACATCCGGGAGCACGACCTGCGGATTCTTGCCGCCGCATTCGAGCACGACCCGTTTCAGGTTGGTATCCGCGGAATAGTGAAGGAAGCGCTTGCCGGTCTCCGTGGAGCCTGTGAATGCAATGAGATCGACATCGCCGTGCCGCCCCAAAGCCTGCCCCGCACTCTCGCCGAAACCGGTCACGACGTTGAAGACGCCGGCAGGCACGCCTGCTTCAAGGGCGAGATCGGCAATCCGCAACGTCGAAAGCGACGTTTGTTCAGCGGGCTTGACGATGACGCTGTTGCCTACCGATAGCGCCGGGCCTATTTTCCACGCGAGCATCAGCGCCGGAAAATTCCACGGCAATACCGCGCCCACCACACCCATGGGCTCGCGCGTGATCATGCTAACCACGCCCGCACCCGACGGAGACAGCGCGTCATAGCGCTTGTCCGTTACTTCGGCATGCCAACGGATACATGCCGCCGACTCGGGAATGTCGAGCCCCATGCATTCGCTGATAGGTTTGCCCGCCTCGAGCGCTTCGAGAAGCGCCAGTTCCTCGGCGTGTTCTTCAATCAACGCGGCGAGCCGCAGAAGCACGGCCTTGCGCGCCGCTGGTGCAGCTTTCGACCACACGCCCGATTCGAACGCGTCTCGTGCGGCCGCGACGGCACGGTCAATATCCTTCGTGTCGCACTTCGCGATTTCGGCCAGCAATTGTCCCGTCGACGGGTTGAGCGTGCCGAAGGTCTCACTGGATGCCGCAGGACACCGTGCGCCTGCAATGAACGCGCGTCCGTCGAGCGATAGCGCCTCTGCTTTTTGCTTCCATTCCTCATAGCTGGTCATATGCTGTCCTCTGATTTAAAGCTCGGCGCCCGCCGAAAACTCCTTCATCCAGATAGCCGCGGTCACGGCAACATCTGCGATAGGACGTATCGGCAAGGAGCGGGGATGGGGCTGGTTCAAAAGCTGGCGGATCAGGTCGTTGTCGCGGCCGAGCGCATATTCGGCGATGAGCTTGCCTGACGCGGAACCGCGGCTCAGGCCCAGGCCGTTGCACCCTACCGCTTCGAACACACCGTCGGAGCGACGCCCGAAGAGCGCTCCGTTGTTGACCGACAGACACAAAGGGCCGCCCCACGTGTATTCGAGTTCGACGTCTTCGAGCATGGGAAAGCGCCGCTCGAATGAACGCCGGTGCAGACTCTTCGCCTTCGTGAGGTCCGCCTGAGATACCTCCAGACCCGGTCGAAACGCAAAATGATTGCGAACGCAGATGCGGTCCGTGACAAGACGCCGAATGGTCGAACCCATCGGGTCCGCGGGAATCAGCGACCAGGAACGCGTGCCGCCGAGCCGGCGCACTTCGTTCGCATTCATCGCGCGCGTCATGGAGGCGAATGTATAGACCGGCAACAAACCGTTCGGATGTCCGCCAAACGTCGCGGCATATGCGTTCGTGCAAAGCACTACACGGCGCGCGATCAGCTTGCCGTTCGCAAAGGACAAGACCTTGGCTGAGCCGTTGTCCGAGATTCCCCTCACAGCGCTCGACTCGAATACCGCTACGTTCTCGGGCAAGCTTGCAGCGAGCCCGCGCATCAGCGCCGCCGGCTGAACGGTGCTGCACCCAGGGGTAAAAAGCGCACTTTCGTAGAAGTCCGTGCCTGTCACGCCTGCGATTCCGGCCTCGTCCAGCCATTCGAAATCTTCGCCGATGCGCGCCAGTCCCTCGGCGAAGTGCGTGAGCGCAGCATGTCCCTTCCTGTTGACCGACGCATGAAATTTGCCGTCGTCCTGCCAGTCGCAATCGATGCCTTTTTGTTTCACCACCGAGCGCACATAGTCGATACCGTGCCGCTGCAAACGTACATCGGCTTTATCGGCTTCCACGCTTCGCGAGTAGCTTTCGCTGCTGATGTCGTGTGGCAGATCGACGAAGAACCCGGAATTGCGTCCGGCCGTGGTGCGTCCAATGCGATCCGCCTCGACGAGCGCAATCGAAGCATCGGGCGCGAGCTCGGCCAGCCGCCGCGCCGCGCACAACCCGGTAATGCCGCCGCCCACAACAACCCAGTCATAGTGCCGTTCCGCAGTGACGGCAACTGCGGGCGGTGCGGGTGGCAGGCTTTCCCACCAGCCGTTCACACCGTCAGGCGCGGGAAAACGCACGAATTCCAGATTCCAGGCCATGAAGTCTTACTGAGTGTTGCGCAACAGGGGTTGAACGAGCCGCGCGAATGCGGCGCGCTCTTCTTCATTGAGGGTGCCGAGCGGAGCACGCGCAACGCCGACCGGCATGCCCGCGAGCTCGCAGCCGTAGCGAACGTATTGAATGAATTTGCCGCTGCGCTCCAGCAGTTCGAGCACCGGCAGCAATCGCGCCATCAATTGACGCCCCGTTGCAAAGTCGCCGCGCTTCACACATGCATCGAAGAGCGACGTGTGCGCTTCCGGCAGAAAGTTCGACGCGCCTGCGACCCAGCTCTTCGCACCCCACACGAAGAACTCCAGCGCCTGATCGTCCATTCCGCAACTCAGCACGAGCTTCTCGCGGAAATGCGTCGCGAGGTGATGCAGGTGCGAGATATTGCCCGTACTCTCCTTCATCGCGATGAAGTTCGGCCGGTCGAGCAACGTGGCGAGAATACCGTCCCCGATTTCCGTTCCCGTGCGCGCGGGAAAGTTGTACAGCATGATCGGCATGTCGAGGCTGTCATCCACCTTCAGCAGGTGGTTGAGCAGCTCGTCCTGCGTCGGCTGCGCGTAATACGGCGCGGCCAAAAGCAACGCGGAGAGTCCCGCACGTTTCGCTTCCTGCCCGAGACGGATGACCTCTTTCGTGGTCGTCGCGTTGATGCCCGCGGTCAGATAGGTCTTTCCGCCCGCTGCCTGGGCGACAGTCTCGAACGTTCGTACGCGCTCGTCGAAGCTGAGCGCATAGTATTCACCCGTGGTGCCGCCGATCCCGAGCCCCGCGACGCGGCCCGCGAGATTAGCCGCATGCTTGCCGAGCAGCTCGTGGTTGATCTCGCCATCCGCATGGAACGGTGTGACGAGCGGTGTATGTACGCCCTCGAAACTCATCTGGATTCTCTCTTCAATAGACGGCGCGATGTCTCCTGACGACGTGTATCAGTCGTTATGCGCCGTTGTGGTTAAACAAGTGCGTCCGCGCTGGAGTAAATCGGGAACTGGTTGCACAGCTCGCGCACGCGAGCGCGCACCGTGCGCTCGACCTTCTCGTCGCCGTCGGGTTCGCGCTCGAGTGCCGACAGCACCTCGATGATCATTTCGCCGACCTGCTCGAACTGCGTCGTGCCAAAACCGCGCGTGGTCCCCGCGGGAGTGCCGAGGCGAATACCTGAGGTGACGGTCGGGTTCTCCGTATCGAACGGAATGCCATTCTTGTTGCAGGTAATGCCGGCGCGTTCGAGGGCCTTCTCGCCCTGAGTTCCGGTAAGGCGCTTTGCACGCAGATCGACGAGCAACAGATGGTTGTCCGTGCCGTCGGTTACGAGCTTCAATCCGCCGGACTTCAGGACGTTTCCGAGTGCCTGTGCGTTGCGCAGAACCTGATCGATGTACGCGGTGAACTCGGGGCGCAGCGCTTCCCCGAATGCAACCGCTTTGCCCGCGATGACATGCATGAGCGGGCCGCCCTGCAGTCCCGGGAAAACCGCCGAGTTGATCTTCTTCGCGATGTCGCCATTGTTCGTCAGCACGAACCCGCCGCGCGGTCCGCGCAGCGTCTTGTGCGTGGTCGAGGTGACGACGTCGGCGAAACGAACAGGATTCTCGTGCCTGCCTGCGGCAACGATTCCCGCGATGTGCGCCATATCCACCATCAGCAATGCATCCACGCTATCGGCGATTTCGCGGAATCTGGCGAAATCGAGAGCACGTGGATAAGCTGAATAGCCGGCGATGATCAGCTTCGGCCGATGCTCCTCGGCTAGCCGGCGCACTTCGTCGTAGTCGATGCGGTAGGTGTCGCGATTCACGCCGTACTGCACCGCGTTGAACCACTTGCCGGAAAGCGCCGGGCGCGCGCCATGCGTCAGATGGCCGCCTGCATCGAGCGACATGCCCATTACCGTCTCGCCCGGCTTCACGAGCGCGAGCATGACCGCGCCGTTTGCCTGTGCTCCCGAATGTGGCTGTACATTCGCATATTCGGCTTCGAACAGCGCCTTCACGCGGTCGATTGCCAACGCTTCGATTCTGTCGACGTGCTCACAACCGCCGTAATACCGCCTCGACGGATAGCCTTCCGCGTACTTGTTGGTCAGCACGGTCCCTTGCGCTTCCATTACCGCGGCGGAAACAATGTTTTCGGATGCGATCAGTTCGATCTGCGTCTGCTGGCGGCGCAATTCCAACGCAATTTCAGATGCAATGACGGGGTCACGGCTCTGGAGGTTTTCAGCAAAAAAACGCGCGTTCTCGTTCACGTGGTCACTCCGGATGAAATCATGTAAGGCGGGTCTTGCCTGAGCACGCATGCATCTTGTGGTGCCCAGTTTCCATTCGTGGTTGCCTTGCCCAATGCTTCTGTTGCGCCCCTACGGGCTGCTGCAGCATCTGCCGTGAGCGGGAGATCTCCGCTCACGGCAAGGCTGCTCGCCCTCTACTGCTCGAGCCAGGCCTTGACTTTCTCGGGATGGGCGTCCACGAATTTCTTTGCCGCGGTCGCATAGTCGTTCGTGCTGTTGCCCTGATATTCGATCGACTCGACATCCGCGAGCGTCAGCTTGAAGTGTTTGAAAAAGACATCCGCGCGGGGAAACTTGCTTGCGAACTGCTTCGAGGCGAACGCGTGGATCTGCTCTTCACCGCCGAGCGTGCCCTTCGGATCTTTCAGGTAACGCATCTGCCACTTCTGGAACAGCCAGTGCGGGCTCCAGACGGTCGCCACGATCCATTGCTTCGACTGATAGGCACGCGAGACGCTGGCGAGCATGCCCGCTTCGCTGGACGATTGCAGCGTATAGCCGTTGAGGTCGTAGGCCTTGATCGTCTTTTCCGAAGCCTGCATCAAACCGCCGCCAGGCTCGATGCCTTGAATCGTGCTGTTCAATTTGCTCTTGACCTCGGGCTTCGCCAGGTCGGCGATCGACGAGACCTCTGACTCAGGCACATACGTCGGCACGGCCCAGCCGTTCTTGCCGCCCGTATAGATGATGCCGACATCATCCATATCGTTCTTGTACTTGGCGTAGTAGGTTCCATGGGTGACCGGAAGCCAACCGCCGACCATGATGTCGAGGTCGCCGCGCGCAACACCCTGATACTGAATGCCGATGTCTGCCTGCACGAACTGAACCGGTTGCTTCAGATTATTCTCGAGAACGTACTTCGCCACATTGGCTACGGCCAGCACGTCCGCCCAGTTGGTGACCGCAATCTTGACCGGTTCTGCCGCGACGGCGGGCATCACGCCGCTGCCGGCCGCGACCGCGGCGGATATCGCCAGTTTCACGACGAGCGACTTGAATATGTTGTCTTTCATCTAGTACTCCTACCTGATTATAAGATTCGTTAAAGCTTCAACGACCGCTGCTGCGACTCAGCGTCTGGTCCCCACACTCCGTACCGCTTCAGTCAGGTGCGCGCCGCCGCACCCGCGCCGGCCTTCGCCGCCCGCGCACCCGTCCCGGCCTTCTTTGACTTCACGCCAAAGCTTTCCGTCAAACGATCGAGCACGATGGCGAGCAAAACGACACCGAGGCCGCCTTCGAAACCGATGCCGATGTCTAGCCGCTGGATTCCGCTCAATACGTATTCACCGAGACCGCCTGCACCGATCATCGACGCCACCACGACCATCGACAGCGCCATCATGATGGTCTGATTGACGCCCGCCATGATGGATGGCAGCGCATTCGGCAATTGAATCTTCCACAGAAGCTGTGTATCTGTGCTGCCGAATGAGCGGCCGGCTTCCAGCAATTCTTCTCGCACCTGGCGGATGCCAAGCGTCGTGAGACGGACGACCGGCGGCATGGAGAACACGATGGTCGCGATGACCGCGGGCACGCGGCCAAGGCCAAACAGGATCACGGCGGGGATCAGGTACACGAATGCCGGCATGGTCTGCATGAAGTCCAGCAGCGAGCGCAGCACCACCTCGACGCGCCGGTTACGCGCGCCCCATATGCCGAGCGGCACGCCGATCACGAGACTGAAGAAAGTCGCGGCGACGACGAGCGCGAGTGTCGAGACCGTCTGGGACCACAACCCCATGTAGTGAATCGCGAGAAGCGCAATGCCGACGAATGCCGAGAAGAGGACGCCACGCCGCCACAGCGCAAACGCCATGAGAATGACGAGCATTGCGACAAACGGAACCGCGGCGAGACCATCTTCGAGCAGTTTGACGACTGCACCAAGTGCGGCCGAAAAGGCGTCGAAGCCGCCGCGAAAATGCTGGAACAGAAAGTTGACGGCGTTCTCCGCAAACTTTCCGATGATCGACGAATTCATGCTGCTCTCCGTTCCATGACCTGTTTGAGGATTGTCCGGCACGAGACGACCCCAGCGAGTTTGCCGATCGCGTCGGTGACCGGCACATCGTGCTCCTGGCCCAACGCAATGTCGGCGAGCTGGTGAAGATCGGCGTCGAGCGTCACCGCGTTCACGTCGCGCAATAGCGCTTCGCGCACCGGGCGCGTGCCCGCCTTGTGCAGGGACGCGGCAGTGACACAGCCTTGATACCGTCCTGCGTCGTCGCAGACATAGCCGCACTCGACACCGCTGTCGATGAGCTGATTGAGGTAGCGTTCGGCGGACGTGCCCACATCGCAGGCAATCAGCCGCCGGTCCACCGGCGCCATCAGACTGGATGCCTTCAGGAAACGCGATACGTCGACATTGCGGAAGAAGTCCCGTACATACGAGTCAGCAGGAGACTGGATCAGCTCCGCGGGCGTGCCCACCTGAATCAGGCAACCGTCTTTCATGATGCCGATCCGGCCGCCGATCTTGATCGCTTCTTCAATATCGTGCGAGATGAAGACGATGGTTCGCTGCTCTTCTTTTTGCAGGCGCAATAGCTCGTTCTGCATTTCGAACCGAATGAGCGGGTCGAGCGCCGAAAAAGCCTCATCCATCAGGAGCACTGACGGGTTCACCGCGAGCGCACGAGCAAGACCTACGCGCTGCTGCATACCGCCGGACAGTTCACTCGGGAGGAGTTTTTCATACGAACCCAGACCGACGCGCTGGAGCGCGGCGCGGGCGATGTCATAGCGCTCGGCTTTCTTCTGCCCTGCGACTTCCAGCCCATAGGCAATGTTGTCGAGCACCGAGCGATTGGGCAGCAGCGCGAACGACTGGAATACCATGGCCATCTTCTTGCGGCGCACTTCGCGCAATTCCAGCGTGGACATGGGCGCGATGTCGCGGCCTTCGAGAATGACCTGGCCCGACGTGGGTTCGATTAAACGATTCAGCAGCCGAACCAGCGTCGACTTGCCTGAACCGGAAAGACCCATGACGACGAAGATCTCCCCTGCCCGCACACTGAGACTAACGTCATTCACGGCAACCATATTGCCGGTCTGTTCGAAGATCTCGTTTCTGCCCAGGCCTTGCTTGACGAGTTCCGCAGCACGCTGCGGTTTTGGGCCGAAGATTTTCGACAGATTCTTGACTGTAAGGATGTCGGTGCCGGAAACGGCGATGGGTTTGGCAGCCGGTCGTACTTCTTGCGCATCGACTGCGGCCGGATGGAGCACGCCTTGAGGCGCGAATGTCAGGTTTGGGGCCATTCTGTCATCCCAACTGGCAGGTTCAAGGAATTGAAGTGCGGCGCTATCCGTCACGCGGGCCGATGCACCAAGGCATTTTTCCGTCACAAAGGAAGAGCTCAGCCGAGCCGTATCGAACGATTGGCGACTTCACAGGAAGAAAGCCGCATCTTCGTGCGCGAGACCGAGCGCTGAGCGGCGGTTAGTGCATGAATGGCAGAGTACCAAGCCAAATTGACCCATCCAGCTACATTTTGTGTGCACTTTCCCCTACCTTTGGTAATGCGAGCCGTTTGTGTATCAGGTGCAGAAAACAGGGAGAAGGAAAAGACCGACTCGCGCAGCCAAGGTGCGCGCCGATCCCGGAGCCGCGCAGGGAGGTTTGTTGTCGGTTTGGGGCGCCCAAGGTCAGCTGAGCGCCAACCGCTCTCTTAGGGAATGTCCCAGGCACCGTGGTACGGCTGAATTTGCCCGCGTTAAACAGTGGACGTGGAAAAGCAGGGGCTGCCTGGTCGACGAGCCCGGTGCGCGTTGGCGTGAAGGCGTATCCGAAACGAACAATGCATGCGCGACGGCCGCACGCGGAGGACGCAGCGTCGTGCCTGGCACGACCGGAAAGCGGTCGTCGTAGATGAGTGCGTGAGCATCGACGGCGCCTTACGACAGGCTGAGCGCCGGCCGTTCCGGTCTCGTCGTTAGTTGCCGTATCTCAAGGAGTCGACAACCAAGGCAAATGCGGGCGACGTTTGCCGACGACTCGCATAGTAAAGATGGTACCCGGGCACCAAAGGGCACCAATCGTCAAGGACACTGCCAAGACGACCGCTGGCGATATGCGGTTCCGCGAGATCGTACGGCACATAGGCAAGTCCGTACCCCTCTACCGCGGCCTCGAGCATTTGAGGCGTCGTGTTGCATATAAACTGGCCATGCACATTAACGTGCAGCGTGTTACGTCTCTTCCCGAATTCCCACGCATATAACCCGCCACGCGTCGGAAGGCGAAGATTGATGCAACTGTGCGCCGCCAGATCACGCGGATTTGCCGGACGTCCATGCGACGCAAGATAAGCCGGCGAACCGACGACTGCCATTCTGAAATCGGGGCCTATTCGTACGGCAATCATGTCCTGCGCAATGAGGTCGCCGCTTCGCACGCCCGCATCAAATCGCTCGGTAACGATGTCGACCATGCCGTAGTTAATGTTGATTTCTACCGAAATGTCGGGATATCGGCGTAGCAGCTTTTTGAGCTTCGGCCACAGAATCGTATCGGCCGCATGATCGTGCGCCGAGATGCGGATAAGACCCGCCGGCTTGTCCCGCAAAGCGCTCAACGACTCCAGTTCGGCGTCGATGCGCTCATAGTACGGCCCAACGTTTGCCAACAGTCGCTCACCTGCTTCGGTGGGCGACACGCCACGCGTCGTCCGCGTTAGCAAGCGAAGCCCCAGCTTGTCCTCCAGGCCTCGCATCGAATGGCTCAAGGCGGACTGCGATACGCCGAGCTGAGCGGCCGCACGGGTGAAACTTCGCTCGCGGGCGACGGCGAGAAAGGCCCGCAGGACATTGAGATCGACTTTCGACATTATGAATCGCGCTCATATCAGTTAGCGAAGTCTAGCAGCTACCGGAGGTACCGGGTGAGCAGTAAAGTTCAGTCAACGACCACGTGGCGCATGCCGTTGCCGCGGGCGAACCTCTGAACAGGAGCAGTCAATGGAAATCGAAGTGAAGCGTTGCGGCACCGTCGCCTCGGTCAAGGGGCCCGCGGACTGGTTCACCGGCACCGTCCGTATAGACGCGATGTTTCAGCCGAACGAAACGACTCGCGCGTCGGGTGGCAGTGTGACGTTCGAGCCGGGCGCGCGTACGGCATGGCACCAGCATCCACGCGGCCAAACACTGATTGTGACGGCCGGCAGTGGCTACGTCCAGCGCTGGGACGGCCCGCTTGAGGCCATCCGGCCAGGCGACGTTGTGTGGATCCCGGCGGGCGTGAAGCACTGGCACGGCGCATCGGCCGAAACCTTTATGACGCATATCGCCATCCAGGAGGCGCTCGATGGCAAGGCGGTCGATTGGCTCGAGCACGTGGCCGACGACCAGTATCCGGGCACCGTTGCCGCACGCTAAAAAGGAGTCGTCGATGCCTCACGTCATTGTGAAAATGTGGCCAGGCAAATCGGAACAGCAAAAGCAGCAGCTTTCTGATGGCATCACGAAGGTAGTCACGACCATCCTCGGTTATGGCAAAGAGTCTGTCTCGGTTGGCATCGAGGTTGTGCAACCATCGGCGTGGGTCAAGGATGTGTACGACCACGATATCCGCGACAAATGGGACACGCTGTATCAGAAACCGGGCTACGATCCATCGCAGCTCTGAGCAACATCCCGAAGCCGAAACGGCAACACTTCCGCCGCGGACCCAGCCGAGTTTTTTTGAAGCGCCCGCGGCAGATGTTGACCAGCACCGTACGAGGAATTGCCATGACGGACAATATCAAGGACTCTTCGAGCGGACCTCACACCGCCACCGAAGATCAAGCGGCTGTGATGCTCGCGGGCCCCGATGCCTGGTTCGCCAACGGCGCGTGTTGGGACATCAACGGCGGGCTGTTCATGCGTTGAACGCTCATTGCATCGCCGGCCCGCTGCGGCTCAGCCAGGGCGCTCGCCATGCCACGCTTTTATCGATCCGATTCCGTTTTTTCCTCGACAGCAGATCAAGCCGGAGACATACCGATCATGCCCGCACAATCCACTTCCACTCACTCCTCGATCGATCCGCTGCGCCAGCAGTTCCGGCAAGCCATGGCGCACCTGGGCGCTGCCGTCAATGTCATCACCACGGCGGGCGCGCATGGCCGCTGCAGCATCACGGCAAGCGCTGTCTGCTCGGTCACGGACACGCCGCCGACGCTGCTCGACTGCCTCAATCGCTCGAGCGCAATGCCTGCCGTGTTCGACGGGAATCGCCAGGTATGGATCAACGTATTGCCAGCCAATCTGGAGAGCGTCGCGCGACACTTCGCGGGCATGACGGAGCTCTCGATGGAGGAGCGTTTTCAACTGCCTATCTGGGACGAAGGCAACCACGGCGTGCCCGTCTTGCGCGGCGCGCTTGCGAGTTTGCAGGGCACAATCGTCGAGGCGAAGGACGTCGGCTCACACGCGGTGATGTTCGTGGAAACAACAGAAATCAGAGTGCGCAGCGACGGCGACAGCCTGATCTATTTCGACCGGAATTTCCATCGCGTGCCGCGAGTGTGGAAGGCGGCCGTTGGCCAATGAACGATGTGTTGTGAGGCAGGCGAGCGGCACTCCGGACCGCCGGACCGCCGGGCCTCGCGCCCTCGCGCCACGGCCTGCGCGAACGGCCGCGAGCGGCAGGTGCGACGCCCGCGCATAGCGAATAGCGCTCAGCGCTCATCGAGCGGCGCTGGCGTCTCGACTCCGAACGCGCGACGGCTCGCGTCGAGAATTTCGTCGGCGAAAGCGGGATTCGCACCCGCTATCGCACGCGACAACACCAGTGCCCCCACCATCTGACTGAACGCCGCGATCGCCTCGCGGCGTGTTTGCTCCGGCGTCGCGCTCTTTGCGGCGATCATGGCTGCCAACCTGTCGACATACGCCTCAAGGCCCTGCGCGTAACAGGCACGCGCCGCGTCCGTCACCCGGGGCGCGTCGCCCGCGAATCCGGAGAGCGGACATCCAGCCTCGATGTTGTCGCGGTGCGCGTTCGACAGGTAACGCGCCGCCTGCCTGGCGAGGCTACCGGCGTTCGGCGAGTCCTGTCGCGGGCGTTCGCGGGCAATCTGGCCGGCAACGGCGGCGGCGCCATTCTGAACGTGCTTTCGGTTGCGAGCTGGGTGAACCGGCCCATTCTCTCGGGCTACGGCGTATCCAGATCGGCAGCATGGGGGTTGACCAATGGCCTGCGTCATTCGCTGCGCGACCAGCACACGCAAGTGGTCGCGCTGCATGCCGGGTTTATCGATACCGATCTGACGCGCGGCCTCGACGTGCCGAAGGCGACACCCTCGGACGTCGTTCGTCAGGCATACGAAGCGATCGAGGCAGGCGCGGAGGAAGTCTCAACCGACGACTTCACACGGGAGGTAAAAGCCGGATTGTCCACAGGCGTTTATCTGAACGAGCCGGCGCCTCGCTGATGGCGCCGTCACGCTGAATCTGGGTACCGGTCGCTGGGGAAGCGACCGGCCGGCGTGGGCAGCGAGGTGATGCCCTGCTGGACCAATTCATGCCATACGCGCGGTACGCGATCGGAGGTCTCTTGCCGGCGTTGAACGGACATTGCTAAGGACTACCGGACACCAGGCTGATATCCATCATCCAATGTCTTCAGGAAAGCAATGATGTCGTGGATGTCCGCATCCGTCATAGCAGGCGTGTCGCCGAATTTCCGGTCGAATGGCGCGTCCTTGTCATCGATATTGGCATGAAACCGTGCCGGCAAATCATTGTATTTCTGGACTTTCCCATCCACACCCCGCGGATAGAACTTCTGCGGAGCTGTGTTGCGCTCGTTATAGAACGCCATGACCTGCTCAAGCGAAGCGAACACGCCATTGTGGAAGAACACTTTGCGCGTTGATACGTTGCGCAAAGTCGGAGTCAGGAACATCCCGCAATATTGCGTCTGGCCCTTCAGGTCGGTGCGGAATGGGCCGCAGATCCCCATATCGAAGAATTCCGGGTCTTTGTTTGCCGCAATATCATTGTTCCGAGGCGCCCCCAGCGCCTCATACTGATAGTCCGTGAACATTGGCGGGGTACCGTCGGAACTCGGCTTGGAGAGATGACATCCCGCGCAGTTCGCTTTGTTGGGGTCGTTGAATAGACGCAGTCCGCGCAGTTCCGCCTGACTCAGCCGCGCCTTACCTTCGAGCCAGTAGTCGTACTTGCTCGAGTACGGGTGGAACGCCTGTTCTTCTACCTGATAGCGAGCCACGGCGAACATCGCCTCCGACATCGCCAGGCTGGTATTCTCGAAGACGTTCGAACCAAACAGTTGCAGAAAATCGTTCCTGTATTGGGTTCGTTGAATCTTGGCCATGACATCGGCTTCGCTCGTGTTGGCCATCTCAACGGGATTGAGCATCGGCCCTGCGGCTTGTGCCTGCAGCGTGTCTGCGCGGCCGTCCCAGAACATCCCGCCCTGTGGGACCATCGCAGGCGCCGCGGGAACAACGCCAGCATTCTTTTGTGCTCTTGCCACGCCTGAAACCTGGCTTGCCATCTGCGCGAGGTCGGGCGCGTTATCGGCGTCGCCGGTGTCAGGACCGATACTGAAATTTGGCTGGCGATACAGATACATCAACGACGGCGGCGGCCGGTAACCCTGCTGCGACAGAGATGGGCCACCGGGTTGAACCGCCAAACCATTTGGCGGACCGAAAGCATGTGCCGGGCTATGACACGACGCACATGACTGGCGCCCTGAGGCCGAGAGCGTCGGGTCGAAAAATATCTTCTTTCCGAGCTGCGCGACCGCACTCAGTTGCGCTGGCGCTTCAGGCCGCTGGAGTTGTATCGGATTTGGGTTGGCGCCTGTCAGGCTTTCGACCATCACGCCCACAACAGCCGGCACGCGTGACGGATACAACAGCGCAAAACTGCAAAAAGCCACGCCGGCAACAACCGCTGCAGAGAAACTCCACAGGAGCATGTGCCTAACGCTGAACCGAAGCGGGCTCTGAATAGGACTCGTTCCGGTCTGAGGTGATGGGGATGCACGCATATGAGCAACAGGGCTAACGCTTGAAACGAAAAATGTTGCCAACCCTGAGAGTTGGCAACAACTGAAGGTGCTTCTGCCCCGCGCCGGCATCAAGCCGGCGCGACATTGCAACAATCAGATGGCAGGTACGGACGAGACGACGGTGCCGAGGTTCGGGTCGACAAACACCGTAGGGTTATTGCCGCTGCCGCTGAAGTTGAACATGCCCATGATGCTGCCCGCCGTAGCATCGAAGGAGCCACCACCGATACGTTGACCACCAAGCCAGTTGTCTTCGATGAACCGGACGACAGATGCCTGGCTGATTGGAGTGTGATCCACATAGTTCACTTTAGCCCACGGCGAAATCACGAGGAACGGAATACGCGTGCCCGGCCCGCATCGCCCATTGACCGGCGTACCGTTGACGCCAAGCGGAGCCGTTCCCGTGCCGCACTTGCCCGCACCGTTAAGCTGGTCCGCCTGGGCGTCGAAGGAGGCGCTGGTCGGATTCGCATAGGCATGGTCGTACCAGCCGTCAGAGTCGTCCCATGCAACGATAACCGCAGTGTTCTTCCAGTCGGGCTGTTGCTGCAGGAAGTTGACTACCTTGGCCGTAAACGCCTGCTCGTCGAGCGGGTCGGAGTAGCCTGCATGACCATCCTGGAACGCCGGTGCCTTGATGAAGCTTACTGACGGGAAGTTGCCCGCCTTCACTGCAGCGAAGAAGTCGTCAGAGTCGTACTGGTGGTTGGCGGGTTCCGGCGTCTTGCCATCGGTCAACGTGCTGAAGCCAACGGTTGACATTGAGTTCGGACGCGTATGCTGCGGGTTCGCCGTCGACGCGTAATACTGGAACCAGTTGTGGTGCGGAATGTAATCTGCGGTTGCCTGACCCACAGCCGGCGTCACCGTGCTGCGCTTGCACCCCGTCGTGCCGTTGCTGTTAACAGTCGACAGGTTGAAGCCGCCCATGAAGCCGCCCCAGGTGATGTTCCTGGCATTCAGCAGATCGCCGATATTCTTGCCAGACATCAGAATCTGATCCGTCGTGCTGGAGCAGAGGTCGTTGGCAGGGTCAACGTCGTTGATGAGCGTAACGCCGCCCTGACCGTCGTTGACGTAATAGGAATGTGACGCCGTCGACAGATTGAACGGCTGCTGGCTAGTCTTCAGCAGTTGCACGCCGTTAGTCTGGCCGGAAATTACCTCCAGAGCGCCAGGAGTGGACGGTCCAAATGTGTCGGTATAGGCGTTGTCGCTCATCGCGAAGTGCTGAGCATAGTTCCACAACGCCGTTACGGTGTTACCGTCGTAGTAGCCCATGACCTGTCCCGCCGTACCGAATGCGCCAGCACCGCCACTCGAACCCTTACCGGTAAATTTCGGGAAGAGGTCTGCTGCACCGTTGTTGTAGGCCTGCTGCTCCGCGGTATATGCGTGGTTCTGGTCGGCAGTCGCAGCCTGAGTGCGGTCCAACCGGAACGGGTTCGCCCCGTTCGGAGCGTTGAGAGCATTGGTCAGGTTCGGATTGTTCGTCAGCAGAGCACCGCTCAGCCCGTTCACCGTCGGCGTGCCCGCCGCAGCTGTAAATGCCGGTTCTCCCGACGGGTTGGTCGCGTTCGGGTACGTCGCAAAGTAGTGGTCGAACGAGACGTTCTCGTTATAAATGACAACGACGTGCTTGATGGGAGTGCTCGTCGTCAACCGGTCCTGCACTGAAACGGGGGACGGCGTATCGGTGCTACCCCCGCATGCGTAAAGCGAGACCGCCAAAGCGATACCTGAAGCGCCGAAAAGGAAGGCTCGAGAAAACATGTGTTTTAACTCCGGATGTCCTGCTATTTGTTCTTCTCAGTCTATTCCGTTGCGAAATCAACGGGGGAGGAGATGTTTCGTACCCCAGATATTGGAGCAGGCCGGCGTGACGGCGGAATGGCGTTTTATTTACCTAATCCTTACGCGAATTTACCTACGAAAGAATAATGAATGATTACCGCGGCAAATAGGACGCGCCTGCCGTCGTCGCTGATGGGGTCCGTGTGTGAGGGCAGAATTTAGCCGTAATGCGAATTTAAACTCTTCTCATCGGCCGCTCCTGCTGAGAGGACACCGCGGTACACCGCTTTTCCGTGAACGTGTCACACGCACTTTTATCGACATGCGAGCCGCCTGCGTCTGAGAAAGACGCACGAGGCGTGTCCCTTCGATGCCGAGGTTCGCCGCATCTATGAGACCAACCTGTTCGGCTTGCTCAACGTCACACGCGCCGTGCTGCCGGTCATGCGCAAGCAGCGTTCGGGCCACGTGATCAACACATCGTCCATCGTCGGTTATCAGGCGGCGGCAGGCGTCGGCGTGTACAGCTCGGAACCGTATCACCCGATCTGACGAGTTGGATTGCCCAAGCTGCCGCAAAGCGTCCCGGTCAAATCAGACAGTGCACTGACGCCCAGAAGGGCCATGTTGCGCAGCATTTCGTTCGCCAGGATCGCAATGGCGTGAAGAATGCCGGGCTCGCCAGCCACCGCGCCCGCGTAGTTGAACGGCCTGCCTACGAAGACAGCGCGGGCACCTAGCGCGTGTGCGATCAGGACATCATTGCCCCGCCGGAATCCACCGTCGACCATGACCGTGCAGCGCTCGCCGACCGCTTCGACCACACGTGGCAGCGCGCGGACGGAAGCGCAAGCGCCGTCTAGTTGCCGTCCGCCGTGGTTGGACACGATGACGCCATCGGCGCCGAGCTCGCATGCGCGTCGTGCGTCGTCAGCATGCAGGATGCCTTTCACGACAAGTTTGCCGGGCCAGGTATCGCGTATCAACTTAAGATGCTCCCAGCTGAGATGATCGCGCGCCCCGAAATCGCGCAGCACGTTCGACGACAAGATCGGTGCGCCGCGTGTCACGCGCGAATTCTAGAAGTGCGGCATCCCGTGATTGACCAGCGTGCGCAACGCGGTGCCGAAAAGCCAGCGCGGATGCGTCATGCCTTCCCAGGCGAGACGCGCGCTCGGCCTCAGCGGCGTGGAGAAGCCGGCGCGCACGTTATTCTCGCGATTGCCGGACACCGGCGTGTCCGCCGTCACGACGAGCGTGCCGAAGCCCGCTGCGCGCACGCGCTCGATCAACGCGACGATCTTGTCGGGTTCGCCCGGCACATAGGCCTGGAACCACGCGCGCGGATTCGCCTCGCACACCTCTTCCATGCGTATCAGGGATGAGCCGCTCATGATCATCGGCACGTTGGCGCGGCGCGCGGCGCGCGCCTGGATCAGATCGCCGCGATAGGCGGACAACGCGCTGATGCCCATAGGCGCGATGCCGAACGACGCGCTGAAGGTATGGCCGAGCAATTCAACGTCGAGTGTGCGCCGCGATGTATCGGTGAAGACGCGCGTGATCCAGTCGTAGGCTTCGAACGCTTCGCGATTGTGCCGCAGCGTGCGGTCCGTTTCGCAGCCGCCGCTGATGTACGCGAAGATCGGCTTCGGCAGGAAGCGGCGCGCGGCGGTCTCGAAGTCGTCGAGAGAAAGAATGTGCTGCAACCGGCGCGGCACCTTGGGCGCCATGCCGGTGCGCGGCACGGTATGGCTCGCGAGCGGATAGTCCCGAAAGCTGAAGGCATCGGACATGGTGTCTCCTCCTTGCGTTTTGCACGCCGCACGTCAGACGAAACCGTAGAGCTTTTCCGGATTCGACACGAAGATCTGCTGCCACTTGGGCTGCCCGATCCAGCCGGCGATTACATCCACGAGGTTCGCGTCGTCGGGCTTGTCCGACTTCTGCGTCGGATGCGGCCAGTCCGTGCCCCACAGCAAGCGCTCGGGCGCCATGTCGATGAAAGCCTTCGCGACCGGCGCGACATCGGCGTACGCGGGCGCGCCGCTCTTCGAATCGATGTACGGACCCGACAGCGTGACCCACGTATTGCCGCGCTCCACGAGCCTGCGCGCGGTGCGCATGGCGTCGGATTCGAGTCCGCCCGGCTGCGGCACGTGCGCGATGTGATCGATGACGAGCGGGCACGGCAGGCCCGACAAGGTGGTTTCGAGCGACGGCAGCTTCGCGCCCTGCACGACGAGCTCGATATGCCAGCCGAACGGCGCGATGCGCGATGCGAGCGGCACGAGCATGTCGACGGTCGTTGCGCCCGGATAACTCAGGTTGAAGCGAATCGCACGAACGCCGGCGTCGTGCATCCCGGCGAGCTGCTGCTTTGTCACCGAAGTGTCGACCACCGCGACGCCGCGCGCATCGTTACCGAAGCGTCTGAGCGCATCGAGCGTGCAACTGTTGTCGGTGCCGTAAGTGGAGGGTGTGACGACGACGTTGCGATGGATGCCGAGCCGCTTCTGCAACGCGCGATACTGTTCGATGCTCGCGTTCGGCGGCCGCAGCGTCGTGCCCGGCGCGCTCGGAAAGCGATCATCGTAGATGTGCATGTGGCAGTCGATCGTGCCTGCGGGCAGACTGGATTTCGGCGGCTCGGTGCCGCTCGACCACACTTCGCTCGCCGTCACCGTCGAAGAAAGCGATGCGCCGATCAACCCGGCCGCGCTCCAGCCGAGGAATTCCCTGCGGTTCATTTCGCGCATGCTTAGGCCGCCTCGGTCTTGTTCGTCATGCGCGCGTTCGGACCCGACGGGCGGCTCAGCAGCAACAGCGTCACCACACTCACGAGCGTCAGCACGCCGAGCGGCATGAGCGCGAGCGAATAGCTGCCGGTGGCTTGCTTCACCCAGCCGTACACATTGACCATCAGGCCGCCGCCGAGCAGGTTGGCGATCGCGTTGATGGTCGCAAGACCCGCCGCCGCAGCGCTATTCGACAGGATGCCGGAAGCCAGCGCCCAGAACGGGCCTTTGAACGCATATGCGCCGACGAGCACCGCGCACAGCATAATCATCGTCGGGAGCAACGAGCCGGAGAGCGAGGTGCCGAACAGGCCGAAGCCGATCAGCAGCATCGGAATGACCGTGTGCCAGCGGCGCTCGCCACGGCTGTCGGAGCGGCGTCCCCAATACACCATCAAAAACGAAGCCATCAGGTACGGCACCGAATTGAGCAGACCCGTCTGCATGACCGTGAGGCCGAACGACTTCAGCAACTGAGGCTGCCACACGGACAGCGTGCTGCCCGCCGCCGACGCGCACGTATCGACAAGCGCGAGACACAACACATAGCGATTGCGGAAGAGCTTCGCGAGCGGCATCTGCGCGACCTTCTTCGGCTCGCGCGCTTCGTTGGCGAGCGCGCCCTTCAGCCACTCGCGCTCTTCAGCGGTGAGCCATTTGGCGTGCTCGGGCTTGTCCGTCAGGACCGCGAGGCACACTATGCCGAGGATCACCGTCGGGATGCCTTCGAGGATGAAGAGCCAGTGCCAGCCGCGCAGACCCGCGAAGCCGTCCATCTGCAGGAGCGCGGCGGAAATGGGCGAGCCGATGAAGCTCGCGGCCGGAATCGCAACCATGAAGGTCGCCACGATCCGCGCGCGGTATTTCGGCGGAATCCAGTACGAGAGATACAGCAGTACGCCCGGAAAGAAACCCGCTTCTGCCGCGCCCAACAGAAAGCGAAGAACGTAAAACGAGCTCGGATTGCGCACCAGCGCGGTCGCCGCCGACACCAGTCCCCAGGTGATCATGATGCGAGCGATCCAGACGCGCGCGCCGTACTTTTGCAGTGCAATGTTGCTGGGCACTTCGCAGAAGAAGTACGACACGAAGAACAGACTGCTGCCGAAGCCGAACACTCGCGCGGAAAGGCCGAGATCGTGGTTCATCTGCAAGGAAGCCATGCCGACGTTGCCGCGGTCAATGAAGGCCAGCAGGTAGCAGATCATCAAAAAGGGAAGAAGCCGCCAGACCACCTTGCGTATGGTCTGGCGCTCGATACTCGATACGGTGCCGCCATTGACTTGCATGTCTCTCTCCTGAATCTATTGTGCGCCAGCGCGCTGTTCTCTGATACGACTCAAAACCATGATCGCGATGACGCCGCCGGCCAGCACGAAAGCCATCGTGCCGAAGGTGTGCCGCACGCCAAGCGCTTCCGAGGCCGTTCCGACCAGCAGATAGCCGAACGGCATCGTGCCGTTATAGGCCATGCCGTACATGCCGACGAGCCCGCCGCGCACGTGCTCCGGGCAGCTTCGCTGGATGGTCGCGTTGGTCGACGTGGCCGCGAAGGTGAGGCTGAAGCCGAGCGCGTAGAACGCGGGCATCGATGTCGCCGCAGCGGTCGTCATCGACAGCATCGCGAGCGCGACGACAGCCGTCCACGGCGCCAAGCCGATGAACCTTGCCGATGCACGCGGCCCCAACGCCGACGACAGCAGCAAGGCGGCCGAGAGCGACCCCGCGCCCGCGCAGGCGAAAAACACGCCGGTGAAGCGCGCCGCGTCGTGAAAACCCTTGTCTGCCAGCAACGGTACGAGCGTCTGATAACTGCCCGCAAACAGACCAATGCACGCGAGAATCGGCAGATAGCGCGCTGAAAATGCGTCCGCCATCACGTAGCCGACCGCATCTCGCAGGCCGCTCTCGGCACGCGACGGACGCTCCGGCGCGTCCGTCCTGATCGAGCGCACACAGCTGGCCATGAAGCACAGCGCCAGCGCATAGATCACGAACGACGTGCGGGGTCCAAGCGTCGGATAAACGAACCCGGCGATGGTCGGACCGACCATGCGGCCCACGTTGTAGACCATCGTGTTCATCGCGACGGCGTTCGACGTGTGCGCCGCGTTTTCAAGGCTCGTCAGCAGCAACACCTGGCGCGCGGGCGTCTCGACCGCGCTCGATATGCCGATCGCGAGCGCATGCGCGAGGATCAGCGTCACGCTCAGCACGCCCAGCATCGACAGCGTGAAAAGGCTCATGGTCAGCAGCAGCGACGTCAGCAGCACACAGAGCGTCGCGCGCTTCGCGTTTTCCGAACGAATGCGCGAGCCGGCAACCGGCGCCACGACCAACTGCGGCCCGTACAGCAAAAAGTTGAGCAGCGCGAGGATCGCCGCCGAACCCGAAAGGTGATACACGAGCAGGTTCAGCGTGACGTTCTGCGTCCAGCTACCGAGCACGGACGCAACCTGCCCGCTCAGATAGCGCCGCAGCGACGCCTCGCTGAGCGCCGGAAACAGCCGGTTGACGAAGCCAGAATCGGCAGCCGCGGTCATGACAGCGACTTGCCCCGCGTTTCAGGCGCGAAGAACACGACCACCGCGGCGGCGATGAACGCGACAATGGTCGTCGACAGGCCCAGCACGAAACCGCCCGCCGTCGATGCCAGCGCGCCGATCACGAGCGGCGCGATGAAGCCGCCGAGACGTCCGCCGTTGTACGCGAGGCCCATCAGAAAGCCGCGCGACGCCGTGTTGCCGATGATCTCCGCAAGGAACGGGCCGGCGCCCGCGAAGATGCCGTTGACGCTGAAGCCGGTGAAGAAGATTGCGACCATCAGCAGCAGCGGATCGGCCGACAGGATATACACAAACACGGCTCCCGCGCCCACAAGCAGATACGCAAGGAACATCGGGCGGCGGCCGAGCCGGTCCACGAACGCGGAGAACAGCAAAAAGCCGGTGATTGCGCCAAACTGAAGCGACAGCACGAATGTCAGGCTATGCACGAAATCGAGGTGCTTGACGGTGACGAGAAACGTCGGTGTCCAGGTGAACACGCCCCAGTAGAGGTATTGCAGGAAGAAAATGAAGCCGAACGCCGTCAGGAGGCCGCGCACGTTGAGCGCCTCGGCGCTCGCTTTGGCCCTTGCGACCGCCTGCGCTTTCGCGTGCTTGCGTTCGAGCCAGATCGGCGATTCGGGCGTCTTCTTCGCCACCCAGAACAGAATGAAGAACGGCAGTGCGCCGATCATGAACAGCACGCGCCATCCGTGACCCGCTAGGCCGCCGTAGCTGTTGCTGACGATGCCGGCAATCGTGATGGCGAGAATCGCGCCGACGGGTAAGCCCATCTGCATGAGTGCGCCCCCCTTGCCGCGGCGGCTCGCGTGCCAGGTTTCGGCGATCAGCGCCGCACCCGCTGTCCACGTGCCGCCCATGCCGAGCGCGCCGAAGAAGCGCAACGCCGCGAACCAGTGCTCGTTAGGCGCGAATGCGATGAGGCCCGAGAACAGCGAATAGATGCCGACGCAAAGCAAAGCGGTGCGCACCCGGCCCAGACGGTCCGACGCATAGCCGAACAGAATTCCGCCGACGATCTGCCCCGCCGCCGTAATGCTCGTGAACAGGCCCAGTTGTGCCTTGCTCAGGCCGAACTGAAGCGCGAGCGTCGGCAAAAGCAGCGAGAGCAGGAAGGAGTCGTAGCTCTCGAAGGTCCAGCCGAGACCCGCGAGCGTCAGCGAGCGCCACTCGATCGCGGTGATGTTCCTGAATCCCTTGGCGCGTGCTTCGGCGGTGTTCTCGTGGCTGGATACGGTTGCGCTCGTCTTCATGCGTTGTCTCCGGAAATCTCGAGGCGATACGTCGATGCTGCCGTCCCGCTGAACAGCGCGGACTTTTCGTCGGCGGACATCGCGCTCGCCAGTCTCTTGAAGGCGTTCCACAGAACGCCGTAACTGAACATTCCCTTGTCGACGGGGAAATTGCTCTCGAACATGCAGCGATTCACCCCGAACAATTCGATGCAGATGTCGAAGTAAGGCCGCCACGCAGCAGCCAGTTCTTCCGATGACGGCGGCAGATCGCGCGTGGCGAAATCGAAGCCGAATACCGTCAGCCCCGCGCCGCCGAGCTTCATGCGCGTATTCGGCAGGCTAGCGAGACGCGCGAGCGATTGCCGCCATTGCGCGATGACTTCGTCGCGACGGCCCACATACGGACCCGCGCCGAGCGGCCCGCCGAAATGATCGATGACGACAGTCACATCGGGCGATGCTTTTGCGAGTTCGTAAAGTTCGTCGAGCTGCGTGTGATACACCCACGCATCGAGCGACAAGCCGAAACGCGCGAGCGCGCGCACGCCTTGCCGGAACGCGGGATTGCGCATGCGGTCGCGCGGCGGCGTGACGGGGCTCGACGTTACCTCGGGGTTTTCGTGCCACGCGAGCGGATTGCGGATGCCGCGCAAACGTCCGCCCGAGACCTGCGACATCGACTCGAGCACGGCGTCGAGTTCCGCGCCGAGCGTCAGATCCGCACCGCCGACGATCGCGGAACAGCACCGTGCCGGTCCATACGCCCCGCTCGCGAACATCGCGGCGATGCCGTTGGCGAACTCCACCTCGCCGACGGGCTTCATCGCATCGGGGCCGTGTGCGCGCATCATGGAGCGAGCTTGCACGTAGACGGTCGATACGACGCGGTGTCCGCAGCCCACGTCCGCACCGAATTCCTCCGCGAGATACCGGCCGGTTTGCCGGTCCCACAGATGATGATGCGCATCGACGATGGCGAGTTCCGGCGCAAGCACCGGCTCCACGCGTTGCGCGAGCCAGTCGGGCCGGACAGTCACATGAGGCGCATGAACGATTTGCACGGCGCGCTTCCTCTTAGAACTTCTGACGCATGCCGACCACGAAGCCGGTCTGGTTGTAACCGGCCGCAACCGTGCCGTAGCCGCCCACGCCGAGCGCCGCGCCATTCTTGTTGTGCGAATAGCCCGCCGTGGCGTAGATGTCCGTGCGCTTCGACAGGAAGTAGTCTGCGCACAGCACGGCCAGCCACGAATCGGCGTTGGTCGAATGCACGTCCTGGTAGTAGCCGGACGCCGTCAACTGGAAGGACGGCGTGATCGTGTACTGAGCGCCCGCCCAGTACAGATTGGCGGCGTTCGCCGCGGAGCCGTTCGCGACCGCGATCGGGTTCACCGGCAGGAAGGCATTCGACGCACGCAGGTAGCGATAGCCCGCGAAGCCCTTGATCGGACCGAACACATACGAAGCGGCGGCGGTCGCGCGGCGCTCGGTGGCGGTGTTCGTCGCCACGGTGTTGCTATTGCGTTGCTCGTACGACAGGCTCGCCGCGAACGGCCCTTGCGCGAACGTGAGGGCGCCGCTGAAGAAGCGACCGGTGATTTCGGCGCCCGGCACTTCCACGCCGTAGCCGGTGTCGTAGCGCGTGCTGTACATGGCCTGCGCGGTCAGCGGGCCGAAGTTGCCCGTGTAGCGCGCGGAGTTGTCGATGCGCCCGGCCGTCGCGTAGTCGATTGACAGCACCGAATACTTCGACGAAGCGCCCATCGGATCGAACGCCACGGCCTGTTCGTATAGCAGCGAGTTCTGACGGCCGAAGGTGAGTTGCTGGCCCTTGTACGACATGCCGACCCACGCCTGACGGCCGAACAGACGCGTGGTCGTCGTTGCGTTGGCGCCGATACCCTTCGTCGATTGACCGAGCGTGCCGTCGTTGACGTTAAAGCCGTCCTCCAACGTGAAGATTGCCTTCAGCCCGCCGCCGAGGTCTTCGGTGCCCTTCATGCCCCAGCGCGAACCGGAGAGATTACCGGAAGTCATGCGGGTGACCCCGCCGCCAGCGCTCGCATTGTTGATATGTTCGATGCCCACGTCGACGATACCGTAGAGCGTCACGCTGCTTTGCGCGTGCGCGGCGCTGGCGGCGAGGCTCATGCACGCGCCGGCGATAGCCGCGAATACAAAACGGGATGTGAGGTTGGCAGGGTTGCGGGCCTTCGTGAACAAGATACAGTCTCCCAATAGAGTTGGTTGTAGATTTATTCGAACGCGATGAAACATGCGCTCGTTACTTGCGGGCGGCGCGCGCTTCCCCGGCGTCCGCGCCCGGATCACCCAGCCAGGCGATGGTGAGCGCACCCAGCAGCAGGAAGCCCGCGACCGCGAACAGCGGCACGGTGAAGCCGCCGGAAATTTGCTTGAGCCAGCCGATCATCGAAGGGCCGACGAAGCCGCCGAGATTGCCTACCGAGACAATCAGCGCGAGACCGCCCGCCGCCGCGCGCCCGGTGAGAAAGCTCGACGGAATGGCCCAGTACGTGGCCTGGAAGCCGAGGATGCCGCTCACGGTGAAGCAGAGTGCGATCAGCTTGAGCGCGGGCGCGTCGGCCAACGTGCTCGCGCAAAGCGCGGCCGCCGCGATGATCAGCGCGCCCGCCACATACGGAATGCGGTTGACCGCGCGATTGGCGACGCGCGCCCACCAGAGCATCGCGAATGCGCCGATCAGATACGGGATGGCGGTCAGCCAGCCGACCACGGCATGCTCGACGCCGAACTGCTTGATCATCGACGGCATCCACATGCCGACGCCGACCGAACCCACGATCCCGCAGAAGTTGATGAACGCGAGCACGAATACCCGCCAGTTGGTCATCGCGTCGCGCAAGTTGGTGCCGTGCTTCGCGCCGATATCGCCCTGTTCGAGCGCGAGACGGCGCGCAAGCGAATGCTTCTCTTCGGCGGTGAGCCACCTGGCCTTCTCGGGACGATCGGCGAGCAGGAACAGACAGGCGATGCCGAGCAGGACCGCCGGCAGACCTTCGATGAGCAGCAGCCATTGCCAGCTACGCAGACCGTGCAGCCCGCCCAGTTGCAGCAACGCGCCCGAGATCGGCGAGCCGATCATGTTGGCGACCGGAATGCCGACGAGAAACGCCGCCGTCACCTTCGCGCGCCACTTGCCGGGGAACCACTGCGTGAAGTAAAGATAGATACCCGGCGTGAAACCGGCTTCCGCGAGCCCGAGCAGAAAGCGCGCCGCCGCGAAGCTTTTCGGACCGACGACGAACGCCGTCAGCATCGAAATGAGACCCCACGTAAACATGATGCGCGCGATCCACACGCGCGCACCGACCTTCTGCATGATGAGGTTGCTCGGAATTTCGAACAGAAAGTAGCCGATAAAGAACAGCCCCGCCCCCAAGCCGAACTGCTCGGAAGTGAGGCCCAGATCCTTGTTCATCGTCAGCGCGGCGAAGCCGACGTTGGTCCGGTCCAGATAGCTGATGACGTAGCACATGAAAATGAACGGCAGGATGCGGCGGAACGCCTTCGCGAGCGTGCGCTCGCTGGCGGCGTATTCCTCGCTGCCCATATGCGCCTCATGCAGTGCGCCCTGCGGCGCCTTCGCGGCGTCTTGGGCACGCGCGCCGGATACGGTTTGCGGTATGGCCATGCTTGCTCCTCCATCGCACTTCTTCCGGTGCGACATGTTGATATGAACCGCGCTTCAGAGCGGCTTCAGTGCCCGTTTCGGCAGGGCTCCGGCGATGCTCATGCGTGCCTTGAGCACGGTTCCCGAAACGGATTCGGTCATGAAGAGCGTCTTCATGTCCGCGCCGCCGAAACACAGGTTGGTGAGCGATGCGCCTTCGGGGCTGGTGAGGATCTCGACCGGCTCGGCGCGGTGGTTCAGCACCCATGCGCGCCCGAGTCCCGGATTCGCGATGAACAGGCGTCCTTCGCAATCGACCGTCAGTCCGTCAGGACCGCTCGGACCGTAGGACGTGAAGAACTGGCCTACCTTGCTGACCGATCCGTCGGCTTGCAGCGGCACGCGCCACACGCAGTTGCCGCGCGTCATGCCAACGAACAGCACCTTTTCGTCGGGCGAAAGCACGAGGCCGTTCGGGCTCGGGCAATTGCCGAGCAGCATGTCGAGCTTGCCCTCGGGTGTGAGGCGATACACGCGGCCGGTCGGATCGTGCAGGCCGGTTTGTCCCTGATCGGTGAAATACAGGTTGCCTTGCGAATCGAACGCGAGGTCGTTCACGCCGCGAAAGCGCTCGCTGTTGCGGCGCTCGAGATACGGGCGCACTTCCCCGCGTTCGATATCGAGCAGCATCAGCCCGTTGCGATAGTCGGTGATGAGCATGTGCGCATCGTCGAAACGCTTCATGCCGTTCGGCTCGCCGTCGTACTGCACGACAAGCTCCCACTCGCCCGAAGGCGAAATCCGGAAGACGCGTCCGTGCGGAATGTCCGTCACGAACAGATAGCCTTGCGGGTCCCACACAGGGCCTTCGAGGAACGAGTCCGTCGCAAGGCCGCCGCGGTTGGCGCGCGCCCAGTCCGTCTGAACGTCGGGCTTGCGGAATTTCTCCGGCATGCGCGTGAAGACTTCGGCTGCGCGCACTTCGGGCGAGATGAGATAGAACATGCTGAACCTTTACCTTGCTCGTTTCAGGCGACGTCGCGGGCCTGCTCTTCCAGCACCGCGAGCACGTTGGCTGCGGCGCCGCGCCCCATGTTCACGTAGGCGGCATCGCTCACGCCGCCGATATGCGGCGACAGGATCACGTTGGGAATGCGCTGGAACGGATGCGGCGTGGCCATCGGCTCGACGTCGAAGCTGTCGAGACCGGCCGCGCGAATCTGGCCGCTCGCGAGCGCTTCGGCGAGCGCGGCTTCGTCGATCAGCCCGCCGCGCGCCGTGTTGACGAGAATGGCGCCCCGCTTGAAGCGTGCGAGCGTCTCGCGGTTGAGCATCTGACGGTTCTCGGCGGTCAGCGGGCAATGCAGCGACACGACATCGGACTGCGCGTACAACTCGTCGAGCGAAACGAGCTGGGCGCCTTGCGGCGCGTCCTTCGCGTAGGGATCGAACGCAATCACGTTCATGCCGAACGCGATGCCCACCGACGCCACGCGGCGGCCGATCGCACCGAGGCCGACGAGACCGAGCGTGCGTCCATCGAGTTCGACGGACTTGTGCGTGGACTTGTCCCAATGGCCGTCACGCATGCGCAAGTCGAGCTGCGGCACCGACTTGGCGCACGCCAGGATCAGCGCCCACGCGTGCTCCGACACGGCCGCGGCGTTCGCACCGACCGCCGCTCGCACCGCGATACCACGCTCGGCCGCGGCCGCCTGATCGATCACGTCGATGCCGCTGCCGTGCTTCGAGATGACTTGCAGCTTGTGGCCCGCATCCATGATGCGCGCGTTGATCTTGCCGTAGCGCACGATGATCGCGACCGGATTATGTTGCGCGCTCAACGCGACGAGATCGTCTTCGGTCGGCTGCTTGCCTGCGAACACCACGTCGAACTGCGTCAGCATGTCGAGCGCCTGCGGCGCGATATCGGCGGCGGTGACGAGAATCACCGGCTTTTGCAGAGTCGTCGGCATTACAGTGCCTCGCCTTCGACCAGCATGCCAAACGCGCGCAGTTCCTTCTCGAGCCATGCCGGACGCAACGCCTCGCCCTTCAGAATGCCTGCGATGCGCGCCGTTTCGGCATCCAGCTTCTTCTGCGCCAGTTCGATGATGCGCGCGACATCGTTGCGCGGAATCACGACGACGCCGTCCGCGTCGCCGACGACCAGATCGCCCGGATTGATGAATGCACCCGCGACCGAAGCCGGCGCATTCACGACGCCCGCGACGCTCTTGGTCGGGCCGCACGGATTCAGGCCGGAGGCGAAGATCGGGTAGTCGCCTTTCGCGAGTTCGTGCGAGTCGCGCACGGCGCCGTCGATGACGATGCCGGCGATGCCGCTCACCTTCGCCTGCGTCGCCATGATTTCGCCGAGCAGTGCGCACGACAGATCGCCCTTGCCGTCGACGACGATCACGTCGCCCGGCTTCGCGATAGCCAGCGCCGCGTGGATGGCGAGGTTGTCGCCGGGACGTACTTCGACCGTGATTGCCGGGCCTGCGACTTTCATCGCCTTCGACAGCGGTTGCACGCGACCGTGCAGCGTGCCGCGCCGGCCGGCGACGTCCGCGAGGATGGCGGCCTGAAACTTCGCGGCGGCCTGGACGAGTTCAGGCGACACGCGCTCGATATTGCGATTGATGGGGGACTGTCCTGTGGAAGCTGCGCTCATGGATCTCACCTCGGTAGTGTGTTGTACTGTGTACAACATGCGTGTACTGTGTGAAATGACTATAAGGCAAGGCGCGGGCGGGAGACCACTGGCGTTAACCCTTTTATCCAGTAAATTGGCGTTGTACTAGGTACAATACGACCGGAGCGACTAAACAGGAGACGGAGATGGGGAACGAAGGCGTTGCGGCGGTGGAAAAAGCGCTGTCGCTGCTGGACTGCTTCAGGCCAGGAGCCGAATCGCAGTCTCTAGCGGCGCTGGCGCAGGCGTCCGGCATACACAAGACGACCGTGTACCGCCTGATGAATTCTCTGGAGCGGATGGGGTATGTCGTGCGCTCGCAGACGGGAAACTACTCGCTCGGCCATCGCGTGTTGTATCTCGGCAAGCTCTACGAGCAGTCGTTTCGTCTCGCTTCGGTAGTCGAGCCGGCGCTGCGTGCGCTCGCAGCGTTGACGAAAGAGAGCGCATCGTACTACGTCCACGACAACGGGGAACGGCTCTGCCTGTTCCGGGTGGAACCGTCCGAAGGTTTGCGCGAGACGCGGCTCGCGGGCACATCCCTTCCGCTCGACGATACAGCGATCAGTCAAGTGATCCGCTTCTGGGGGTTGGGGGAGCCCATCTTCACAGAGCAGCCGACCTTGCCCCTCTTCACGGCGGGCGCGCGCGACGTGCACACGGCGGCCTTTGCGACGCCGATTTTCGGCGCGGGCGACAAGTTCATGGCCGCGCTGACGCTGTCCGGTCCCGCATCGCGTCTCACTGCGGCCGATGCCAGCGGCGCGCTCAACCGCGCGCAGTTAGATGCGGCGGCCGATCTTTCGCGACGCCTGGGTGCGAGCGCCGAGCTCTGCAGCAAGCTTTATGGTGTTTAACTCGGGTTGATGAGCGGCCGAATCTCGTCCCAGTCATGAGCCGCGACCTGATCGACCGCCGAAATCCGCGACACGGCGGGATCGCTATTCCGAACAATTGCGCATTCAGAATCTGGCGCCAATGCGCCGTTGCCTATGATGGCCGCTTCGAAATATAGCTACGATCGAGCTCACCCACCGAGCGACAACCGATGAGGGCGAGCGTCCGGTCTGTTTCCCGTTTCATCATCTCGATGACGTCGCTCACTCCGGTTTCCCCTCGCGCTGCCAACCCGTATAAGGTGGCGCGCCCCAGCATCACCGCATTTGCTCCCAACGCCATCGCCTTCACGACATCGGCCCCCGTGCGTACGCCACTGTCGAGAATTACCGTACTTCCCGGGATGTGCTCGACAATATCCGGCAGCACGTCGGCTGTCGCGGGCAGGTCGGCGAGCTGCCTGCCGCCGTGGTTGGAAACGATCACGCCGTCCGCGCCGAGCTCGACGCACCGCGCGGCATCATCGGCTGTCACGATCCCCTTAACGAGGAGCTTGCCTGGCCATTCGTCCCGCAAACGGCGCAGGTCATCCCAGCTGAAGCTCGCATCCATCTGCCTGCGAAGGACCGCTGCCTGCGAGGCCGTGTCCGATGCATCGTCCGTAGCGAAATTCTTCAACTCGGGCATGCCGTTCATCAGATAAGACCAAAGCCAACGCGGGTGCGACAGTCCGTCGAGAGCCGCACGTGCACTTGCCTTGAAGGGCATGGCAAAGCCATTGCGAAGATCGCGTCGGCGAAAGCCGTTGACCGCGACATCGGTAGTGAGGATCAAGGTCGAATAGCGTGCCGAGCGGGCACGATTGACCAGGCTCTTCGCGAGGTTGCGATGAACGACGTACAGTTGAAACCACAGTTCTCCGTCGGCCCCTTTCGCCACCTCTTCGATGGACATATTGGAAGCCGTCGATAGCGCAAACGGAATACCGGCCTTGCCCGCCGCGCGTGCAAGCGCAAGGTCGCCCTTGGGCCAGAATGCGCTATTGAGGCCAGTTGGCGCGATCACCAGCGGTAAGGGAATCTGCTGACCTAAAAGCGCCACGGACTGCTCTCGTGTGCTGACATCCGACAGTCGGCGTGGCAACAACTGCAAGTTGTCGAACGCCGAACGGTTATGCCTCAGTCCCGATTCATCGTCTGCCGCCCCTTCCAGATAGTCGAACACCATTCGCGGCAGCCGCCGTCTGGCTTCGTCGCGATAGTCGCTGACGCAGAACATGCCGGGCAATCCTGTTGTCATGATTGGGGTACTGTCAGTCTGAATCGTGATGCGAAAAACATGAGACGCGCCGTGGTCAGGCGCGACCGATGGGCGGAATATGGCGACGCACGATCATCAGGCAGATAAAAACCATCGACATCGCGCCGCCAAGCATGCCCAGGTACGCAGACGCTCCTCCCTGCGTGATCACGAATGCCCCCGCGAACGCGCTAAGAATCGCGCCAAGCCGCCCGAACGCGAGCGCGGATGCGGTCCCGGTCGCACGTATCTCGGTCGGATACACATAGGCGCAAAGGGCGTACATCGTCGACTGAACTGCGTTCACAAAGAGACCGTGCAAACCAATTCCGAATACAAGCAACGTTGTGTGGGCGGAGACGTCAAGACCGCGCAGGAAAAGGGCGCTCGCGGCGGCCATCAGGCAGCACACCAGCAAAGGCCAGCGCGACCCGAACCGACCGATCGCCACCGCGCAGCCCAGTGCTCCTAAAACACCGCCCAGGTTGTAGGCGGTAAGACCGGAACCCGCCACGGCAGGGCTGAGACCCTCGCCAGCAAGCATCGTCGGCAGCCAGCTGAATGCGCTGTAAACCGCGATCAGGTTCATGAAGAAAGCGATCCAGATTGCAATGGTGTCACGGCCCTGACCGTCCGCGAACAGAGATCGAAAGCTCGGACGCGGTACCGTATTCTGCTCCTTCTGGTCAGCGAACACGGCATCCGGCTGAATCGAGCGGGACATGCGGGTCAGCAGGCGACGCAGTTCATTCCAACGTTCGCTATGGCGGGAAAGATAACGCGGCGATTCGGGCATGACGAAATACAGCAGGGCCGCCAGTGCAACGGGAAGTGTGCCTCCAATGAGAAAGAGTCCGCGCCAGCCATAATGAGGAAGCACGACACTCGCGAACAGTCCGGCAAGCATGCCCCCCAGCGGTACGCAAACGATGGTTGCGGTCACCGCGAGCGTCCGGCGGCGAGCAGGCGTAAATTCGGCTGTCATGGTCGTGGCGCTCGGCAGCGCGCCGCCGATACCGAGTCCCGCGAAGAAGCGCAGAATTGCAAGGGCCATAACGTCCGGCGATAGCGCAATCGAACTCGTCGCCACACCAAATACCAGCACGCTCCCGATGATTGCCCAGCGCCGACCGAACCTGTCCGCGAAGAGCCCAGCGCACGCGCTGCCTATACCCATGCCGACAAGGCCGGCAGCAACGGCGGGCGCAAATGCGTTGCGCGTGATGCCCCATTCCCTGATCAAGCTGGGAATAGCGAACCCGATGAGTTGCCCATCGAATCCATCCATCACAATCGCAAACGCGGCGAGCAAGACGACTATTCGCTGAAATGCTGAGAACGGTCCTTCATCGAGGGTGCGGCCTATGTCTATGGTCGGCAGACGGACGTTACGATCGTTCATTTCGCCTCCCCAGCCAGACGAATGAAGTCTGAATCGCCGTTCCCGGCCATCCGTTCCCTGACGTGCTGGTCCCACTCGAAATAGACGCGATCGAATGGCAGCTCGAAATCGACCATAGGCATTGCAGTCTCCTTAATTTGATCGTTCATCTTTACCCGAGCGAATGCTTCTTACCGGTATAGCGTTGTTATTCTGTTCATCGCGCATGAGCCAGAGGCCCGTCTCCGCGCCGTGTCCGCGCCCTGGCCGCCATCAGAACGGATAGTGGCGAGGCGTGGTTTGCACGGTGACCCAGCGCAAATCGGTGAATTCCGCGATCCCGGCCTTGCCGCCGAAGTGCCCAAAGCCGCTGGACTTCACCCCGCCAAACGGCATTTGCGCCTCGTCGTGAACCGTCGGCCCATTGACGTGGCAAAGCCCGGACTCGATACGCTTCGCTACCGTCAAGGCACGCGCAACGTCACGGCTGAAGACGGCTGCCGACAGACCGTATTCATTGTCATTCGCGCACGCGATGGCCTGTTCGTCGCCCTCGACGCGGACGATTGCCTTGACTGGCCCGAACGACTCTTCCCGGTAGATATGCATGTCCGCCGTGACGTAATCCAGCAACGTGGCCGACATGAGCGTGGTCTCGGACTTTCCTCCGCACACTAACGTCGCACCTTTCGCCAGCGCGTCGTCGATCAGGTCGTTGCACCTCCTGACGGTCGCCATGTCCACAACGGAGCCGAGTACGACCGGGCCCTTTCTCGGATCACCAAGCGGCAGGGTCTTCGCCTTTTCGGCCAGTCGCGCGACGAATTCATCGGCGATCTTCGTGTCGACGACGATGCGTTCGGTGGACATGCAGATCTGACCGGAATTCGCAAACGCCCCGAATGCTGCGCCTTGAACTGCAGCGTCAATATCGGCATCGTGAAGAACCAGAAACGGAGCCTTTCCGCCGAGTTCAAGTACCGAGGGCTTCAGATACTTCGCACATTGGGTCGCGATGATGCGGCCGACGCGGGTTGAACCGGTGAAGTTGACTCGCCTGACCGCCGGCTCGGCAATGATCGCTTCGACAATGGCGCCCGCATCCGCTGGCGCATTCGTGACGAAGTTGACGACGCCGCGTGGCAGTCCGGCGTCCTGTAACGCCTCGATGATCAGGCCGTGGGTCGCGGGGCAGAATTCGGAGCCCTTGAGCACGACGGTATTGCCGCAAGCGAGCGGCAACGCGATGGCTCGCACGCCAAGGATGACCGGCGCGTTCCACGGCGCAATCCCGAGCACGACGCCAGCGGCCTGACGAACCCCAAGCGCCAGGTTGCCAGGCACGTCCGAGGGAATCACCTCGCCTGAAATCTGCGTGGTCATCGCAGCGGCTTCGCGCAACCCGTCCGCTGCAAGTTTGACGTTGAAATCTGCCCACAAACGGGACGCGCCTGTTTCTGTGGCCATTGCGAGCGCGAAAGCGTCGCCCTTTTCTTCGAGTGCATCTGCGGCTCGATTCAGCAATGCGCGTCGCTCGCCGGGTCCCATCGCCGACCATGGGGCAAACGCGGCGGCGGCTGAGTGCACCGCGGCTTGCGCATCGGCCGCAGTGGCGGCGGCTACCGTCGATGCAACCGTGTTATCGAGCGGGTTACGGCGCTCGAATGTCGCTCCATCGCGAGCCATCGTGCGCTCGCCGTTGATCAACATCGGCACATGATTCATTACGGTCTCCTGAAATATATTCGAAAAGGCAGTCTGTCGAACCACCGGCTCACGGTCAGGCCACGACAATTTCTACAAGACGCGTTTTGCCCGAAGACAACGCGTCTTCCAGAGCCGGCTTCAGCGACAGAGCATCGCTAACTCGAACGCCTTTGCAACCCATGCTGTTGGCGAGAGAAACGAAATCCAGCCCCGGAAGATCAGTGCCCTGTACCGGGTCCGACGCGGAGAAGCCAAATACGGGCGCAAATTCCTGCAAGGCGGCATAGCGGGAGTTATTCAGGATGACAAAGGTAACGGGGAGATCCAGTTGGACCGCGCTATATATCGCTTGCGGCGAATACATCGTCGAGCCGTCACCGATGAGGGCAATCACGCGGCTACCGGGTTTGCCCAAAGCCACGCCCACTGCGGCGGGCATTCCGTAGCCCAGACCACCGCTTGCCATCGTGTAAAACGTCTGACTGCGCGTGAACGGCAGATAACGTTGCATGACGGGCCGCGAACTTGGCGCCTCCTCGACCACGATATCCGCTGCGTTGCGAACCTCGGACAGCGTCTGCAACGCATACGCGACCGACATGATCGCCGTGGGCCCGGCTCGCTCGACGACCTCCCGAGGAGCCGGTAGCGGCCGGCCATGCGGCGCCGGACGGGCCAGCAGGTCGACAAGCCCCAGGCGAATGTTCGCCACCACCGAGGTGCCGACCGGTGTCCACGCCGCGGTAGCCGGATCGTCGATAAGCTGGTACAACGCCGCGCCATCGGGCACATGCGGCCCACTGCCTTCGACGTGATACGCAAATGCCGGCGCCCCCACGGCGAAGATCAGGTCATGCCCATTCAGCATTCCGACAATTTTTTCGCGCATCGCCGGAAGGAATCCGGCGAACAGCCGATGATCTTCAGGGAAGCTGCAGCGCGACGACATTGGCGCAACATAAACCCGCGCGTTGTGGCGCTCTGCTAGCTGGATTGCCTCGCTCCAGGCATCGGCGCGATCGAGTTCCGCTCCGACGACGATGGCTGGCCGTTTGCACTTGTCCAATGCGTCACCGATCTCCGCAATCCGCACTGGATCGGGGCGAAACCGGGTGCTAACCCGCGTCACCTCCATCAACTCGGCCGGCTGATCCCAGTCGTCGACCGGAATGGAAACGAACACGGGGCCACGCGGCTCCTGCATCGCGACGTGATACGCGCGGACAAGTGCAAGCGGAACATCTGCTGCACGAGCCGGTTCAATGCTCCACTTCACATAGGGACGCGGCAACTCGGTTGCTTGCGAGGCCGACAGAAACGGATCGAACGGCAGAATCGAACGCGCCTGCTGACCGGCGGTAATAATCAGCGGCGTGCGGTTCTTGAAAGCCGTGAATATGTTGCCCATCGCGTTGCCGACGCCGGCCGCCGAATGCAGATTGACCAGAGCGGCATTGCCGGTCGCTTGGGCATATCCGTCTGCCATACCGACAACGACAGCTTCCTGCAATCCGAGCACGTACCGGAAGTCCTCCGGGAAGTCGCGGAACATGGGCAGCTCGGTTGAGCCGGGATTGGCAAACACGGACGTCAGTCCGAGGCGCCGCATCAAGTCCACGACGGCATCGCGAACGGTCGGCTGCCCACTGGTGTTTCGCTGCATCTCGAGTCCTCTGCGGTTCGCCATAAAAACTGGCGGTGATTGGATGAGCCGCAGTATGGAATTTGCCGCATTGATTTGAAATTGCTAAAAACGGTCAAAGTCATTACATTCAGGCATGGGTTGATCGGGTCGCCGGATTGGCTTCTTTTGGCTGCCCGCCTTGCTGATCACGGCTATGCGCTGTAATGACCGGCTCTTCAACGGGCGCAGCGAGCAGGCGCTGGGGTCGCTTCCAGGGAAGACACCTAGGGTGGGGACAGCTTGCGACTTGTTCGATCCCTCCAAACCCTTTCAATCGGGTTCGCCGCCATGAGTTTCAATCTGCAGCAGTTGATGATGTTCACCACGATCGTCTCCACGGGTAGCCTCGGACGAGCCGCGGCAACGCTGAACATGACCCAGCCGGCGCTAAGCAGATCGATCAAGCGACTTGAGGAATCAGTAGGGGCTCCGCTTTTCGAGCGGCACACTAAAGGGATGCAGCTAACCGCGCTCGGTGAAGCATTGATGCCGCATGCCATGTCGCTGCAAAGGGAGGCCGAACACGCGCGCGAGGAATTGGATGCAATGCGCGGCCTGGCGAAAGGCGTGATCAAGGTTGGCGCGGTGGGCAGCATAGCGAGCCTCGTCTTGCCGATGGCTATCGCATGCGTGCTCGAGAAATGGCCCAATCTACGCGTTGAGGTGATTGAAGGCGTGTGGGATCGTCTGGTTGAAGGATTGCTCACTCGCGAAATCGACCTGGCGCTGTGCACTTCGGGAATCGAAACCGAAGACGTGGCTGCGATCTCCGATTGTTCATGGACTGACAGGAGTTGTGTAGTCGCGGCGACCGATCATCCTTTGCGCTCGAAGGATAAGCTTCGACTTGATGACACGTTGACGCAACGCTGGGCACTCACCCCCAAGGGAACCGGACCTTATGCCCACGTGCGGGAGACCTTCGAAGCCCACGGTCTTCCGATGCCTTCCATCGCAGTCGAAACCCGTTCGGTAACCGTGCTCAAAAGCCTTGTCGCGCGCTGTGGCTTTGTCTCCTGGATGGCCGAACCCATGTACGACACCGAAAGCCGGGCCGGCGTCATCGACGCGTTGGATATCGAAGGCCTCGATGCACAACGCACTCTGACTGCGTTCCGTCGTCGGCGAGGCACTCTGCCGACGCCCGCTGTGAAACTGCTCGACGAATTGCGTCATCTGACCGGCTCTCTGCGTAGCACCGCGACGTAAACTCGTAGCTTGCCGGGTGTTGATTTGCCGCCCGTGCAGCCCGGCAGGGCGAAGGATTGGAAGCCCCTTAGCTGAGGTGTCCATGGCGCCCGAGCAGGAAGTGCCGCCCTTCGGCTACCGGCGGATGTCGGCGTGACCCATGAATACCCTGCCAGTGCGTGGTGAACGAAGTCGGCGCCAGCCCTGCGCCAACCAGCTTTCGGTATCGAGCAATATCGATTGGGCTACGCGTATTTGTCACCTACCGTACTGCGAATCGGATGGGTATCGTAGACGATGATCATCCGCTCGATGAGCCCGTTGTCGTCGAACTCGAAAACATCGACGCACTCGAAACGCACCGCGGACCCATCTTTCAGCCCCCAGTCATAGACAAAGTAACCGGTCGCACGTCGAGCCCCTGTCGTGCTGGCGCAGATGTCGATAGGCGTTATTCGGCTTTCTCCAGACGCTGCCTCGACCTTCGCAAAGAATGGCGCAGGGCGCATCCAGCCGAGAAACGGCGAGAAGATCTGGGCGTCTGGCGTGAACAGCGCGCAGATCGCCGCGACGTCGCCGCGCTCCAGTTCCTCGAGATAGTTGCGAACCTGCCGCGTGTATAGTGCTTCCGACGATGAGGCCATCTTCATTCTCCAATCGTTCGTTGACAACTCCGCGCATTTGAGCGGATGCGCATCCGATACACGCACGATAGCGATGCACCGATGAGCAAACAATCGAAAAATCCGCAACCCGGGTATGCAACGCATGCATATCCATTGGCCGACCTTACGCGGACGCTACCGCCGCTGGCAGCGTTCCAGGCATTCGTCGCCGCGGCGCAACTCGGGAGCATCAGCAAAGCCGCTGACCATCTGTGTCGAACGCAGGGCGCGGTGAGCCGTCAGATCCAGCAACTGGAAGCGCACTACCGGTGTGCACTTTTCGTGCGCCATGCGTCGGGGCTGACGCTGACAGCGGAAGGAAGCGAACTGTTGACCGTGGCCGTCAGCGTACTCACGCAACTGGTTCAACACGCAGACCTTCACGCCAGGACGGCGTCTGTCGTGACCCTGCGATTGCCGTCCACGTTCGCGATTCGCTGGTTGCTCCCACGGCTCGCAGATATCAATCACGCGTTGCCGGAAACAGAACTGCGCATCGCCACATCGGCGGACGACGCACCGGATTTCACTACGCCTGACGTCGACGCCATCGTGGTTCGTGGGACCGGGCAGTGGCCGGGCATGGATGCGGTTCCGTTGTTTGCCGAGCAACTCACACCGATGTGCACAAGCGAAATGGCCGCATCGCTTGGCTCGGCAGCCGACCTTGCCCATGTCACATTGCTCCATCCCGGACACGGCCATGAGAAGTGGCGATGCTGGCTCAAAAGCGTGGAGGCACGGCACATCGACGCGGACCGTGGCCCCGTTTTTGATACCCTCGAATTGACGCCCACCGCTGCGGCGGAAGGGCATGGAGTTGCAATAGGCGATCCCCGGATGGCGAGGGACCGCCTGCGGGCGGAGACACTGGTGACGCCTTTTATCGAGGTGGCGCAAAACGGCTTGTCGTACTTCGTCGTCTATCCGTCCCAACGTGCCGCACAGTCAAAAATTCGCGCCCTCGCTGACGTCTTGTTTCGACTTGCGCAGGAGGACTGAGTGTTATCGGGGAAGCAGTCTTGCAGGCGTCAAGGCCAGCGATAGGCGAGCACGCGATCGCGCGGATAGTCGAGTTCCCGGACCTCCTCGAGTTGGTTGCCTCCGAACAGGTAGACGTTCTCATCGTCGATTCGGAGAAACAATCCAACGTGTCCCTTCCAATCGACCTCGTCATCGGCAGTCAGAACGGCAACGCAACCGTATTTCGGTTTCTCAAGCGGTTGCCCCCAAGTGAGCCACGAGCGAGCCAGCGCTGAGCCGGTTCCGCGAATACCCGATTGCTTCATGCACCAGTTCAGGAACGAGGAGCACCAGGCGATCTTGTCGTCGTAGCCAGCGAGCTGTGTGCAATTATTGTATTCGGCAATTCGGGGATTGCACTGTCCCGCACCATAACGCCTGATGCCTCGCTCCTTGAGGGCGACGCTTAGCCAGGCAGGCGCGCTGACATCCGTTGCTTGTGATGCTTCGCTCATCAACGTGCTCCTTACAGGTTTTCTTCTTGAGTCGGTCCGCAAAACGCATTTTGCGCTCCCGAACTCACTGCCTGGTACGAGGTTGAGTGAAGGGGTCAATGACAGAGGCGGCGTCCGCAGGCCTTCGCTCGTTTGCGGCTCATGTGCGACGGCCTCGATCACCGAACTGCCCATCCGGCTCGCAATCATTCGATTGCCCAACGCAGTGCTCGCATATGCGTCAATCGCGCCAGAGAGAACAGCTGCGATCGCGTCGGATTGCTGGCCAACAGGCGCTGATTAATCGTCGCTGGATGCGTGAAATCCCAGATACTTTTGTTGGTCGGGCAACGCTTCGGGTGCTACGGCGCGCGCGTCGACCGAGGCAAGCGCCTCACGCGACCGGCGCCGATTCGAAACGACGGTCCACGATTGCGCACACGCGTTGCCTTCGATGGCTTCGGCCCTATCGATTGCGGCCCCGATGGCCCGCATCATCGCCTCGCGTTCCGCCAACACGGCGACGAAACCCTCATTGGCGAGCGCAGTCGAACTTACGCGAAGGAGGGCACACAGCATCCGTTTCGCGCCAACATCGCCCACGTCCGCGTCTCGAAAAGCGTCGATGCCTGCCACAAGCGACGGCTCCACGTATCGACCCGACACTTCCAGCACGGGATGACGATCGCTCCACGCGTCCGGTGGGCATGCCTTTCCAGCGGGGCGAAGTTCGATGAACGGATTGATCTCGGCAGGATAAATGCGGCATACGCGCGGCCGCCGCTCGTAAATGCCGCATGCCAGATCGGGTTGCAGATGGGGGCACGGTCCTTCGAACGCAGCCACGACCGTCACGACAACGCGCAACGGTAACGTACCGCTCATCGCCGCGAACGAGCGCCGGAACTTGTAGGCGGCGGCCGGATCATCCGCTGCCGGCTCGACCAGCCAGGGTATGGCTTCACAGAGTAGCTGCACTTCACCGCCATCGCGCAGCCAGTCCAGCACTTCGGAAAGGCCGAGCGGCACCCGGAGGTCCCGGCAGCACCGACCGCACATGGTGCAGGAGAAATGGAGCGTCATCGGTTGTCCGGTCGATGGAATCGAGTGAATGCGATGGCGGATTGGCCTGGTGCGAAGCGACACCCAGCCGTTATGCAGGCACCGCGGCTCGTTGAATCTCTGGCCTGCACGGTTAGCCGTGGGAGCTGCCCGCTTTCACAGGACAATGTCCTGCCGCCTCGAATTGCCCTGCGCCGCGCTGGAGACCGACTCCCACGCCTGCCAGGTGGCGAGACGCTCAGTGTATGCGGAACGCGCGACAGGAAGCCCTTCGGTGCCGAGAAAGAGACGCAATGGCGGATTGGCCGTATCGACGATCTCAAGGACAGCCCGAGCGGTCGAGCGGGGGTCGCCGAAATCGATCTGTCCACTGGACGAAAAGACCCGTGCCCTGAGAGCGGCATAGGCATCGTTGCCGGCCGCCAGTTTCAGCGATTCCTGACTCGAAAAATCGGTGGCGTATGCGCCGGGCTCGAGCAGCGTGACGTTGATCCCGAAGTCCTTGACCTCCTGGGCGAGGCTCTCATGCATTGCTTCAAACGCCCATTTGGAGGCGTGATAGAAGCCGACGATAGGCCCCGCCACAATGCCGGCAACGCTCGATACGCCAACTATGTGGCCGTGGCGCTGCTCGCGCAGAAACGGCAACGCAGCCCGGATCACGCGCCAGGCGCCGAAGAAGTTGGTTTCGAACTCGGCGCGGACGTCGGCTTCGCTCGCTTCCTCTATCGCGCTCACCAGCGCGTAGCCCGCATTGTTCACGACGACATCGAGCCTGCCAAAGTGCGCATGGGCCTGCGCGATGACGTGGCCTGCCTGAGCGGAGTCGGTGACATCGAGCGCGAGAGGAAGCACCGCGTCGCCATAGCGTTCGACCAGCCCGTCGAGACTGGCCAGCTGTCGCGCCGTCGCGGCGACCTTGTCGCCTCGCGCGAGTGCCGCCTCGGTCCAGATACGGCCAAAGCCGCGCGATGCACCGGTAATGAACCACACTTTTTCTTTCATGGGATGCCTCTCGAAATGGATAGCTGTTGCAGGCAGATTTGTACCGCCTTGCCTGATCGGCGGCACTGGCAGATCGCGCCATGCCCGTTGCACCTGGCGCCAATCGAATGAACGTGACTTGCGCCGCAGCGCAGCGGCTACCTCACTACGGTGGGCTGCAGGACAGCGTCGACCGGCGGTCTCTGCGTGGCCGGCAACGAGTCGAAGCTACGGAAGGAAGTCTGGGCAAAGAGCGCGCCGGGGGTTATGTGCGCGTCAGATCGGTTCGGCGGCAATGCCCAGCGAATTCAGTTCGCGCCAGCGGTTCGGGGTGACGCCTTCCCAATCGCGGAACGCGCGATAGAACGAGCTCGTGTCCTGGTAACCCAGCAGGCAGGAAACCTCATCGATGCCCGCGGCCGGGTCCGCAAGCAGCCGGCGCCAGAGCTCCTGTCGGGCCTCGGCAAGCAGATCCCGGAATGTCGTGCCTTCGTCCGTGATGCGCCGTTGCAGTGTCCGCTCGCTCATCCCGAGGTCGCGCGCCACGTCCGACAGTTCCGGCCGGCCGCTTGCGAGGCATCGTTTGAGTACGACCTTCACCTGCTCGCGGATCGAGCTACGCGCTTCGATTTCCTCCAGCGCTGCCGTCAGTGCCGGGGTCAGCATGTCGAGCAGTTCGGGGTTGTGGCCGGGAAACGGCCGGTCCAGATCGACCGACTTCAGCACGAGCGCATTGCGCGATGCGCCGTAGCGAATCGGGCAGCCGAAATACTCGCGGTAGACCTCGTCCGTGGGACCTGAGCGAATGAACTCCACGCGGCGCGGCGTCAGGTGTTGCCCGGTACCCCGCCTGCCGAGCTCGAGCAGCGTCGCAAACGTGACATCGGTCGCAACAGCGGGTTCAGATTCAGTGGCGTATGGCCACGCCGACGTGAGCGTGCATTCGCCCTCCTCTTCGGCGATATGTAACTGCTCCGGCGTGCAGAGTCTCTTGAAGCGGGCGACCCGCTCAAGGCCGTCGCGATAGTCCCGGGCATGGAATGCAGCAAGGATGAAAGGGGGATGCGTCGCGGCTTCGCTCCGGGTCACCAGTGTGATGCCCAAACCGGGCTCGGGCGCCAGCTGCCCGATCGCTTTCCATAGCGCGAAGTAGTGCTCGGTACTCACGAGCGCCTGCGGATTCAGGTGCAGCGTGGCGGGTAGCCGGGCCTGACGCAGTACCGCGGCCGGCGGCAAGCCGGCGTGCGCAATCGCGCGCCAGAACGCCTGCGGTATCTTGCATCTGTCTGCCATGACTGCGCCCATCGGTGCCTCTGGTGTAATAGCCTCTGCCCCTCGTGCGCGCCCGTCGCGAGCCGGGCGCGCGGATTATCCTAGCGCATCTGGCTCATGATCACGCGGTCGAACATCCGGTCGCCAAACCAGGCGCGGATCAGGATCATCGGCTTGGCGTACTTGCCGGCGACGTAACGCGTGCGGGGTTTTCTCGCGCGTAGTGCCTGCGATACCACGTTGGCGATGACACCCGGGTCGGTGCCGCGTCCGTTGCCGTAGGCTTGCTGCGTCGACTTTGCGACAGCCTGAGTCAGCTTCGCGTAGGCACCGCTGCCGGAGCGCGCCAGCAGGCCGCGCGAAACCACATCGCCAAATCCGGTCTCGATCAGGCCAGGTTCCACGATCACGACGCGGATGCCGAATGGCGCGAGTTCGAGCCGCAGGCAGTCCGACCACCCTTCGAGGGCATGCTTCGTCGCGTGATACCACGCGCCGAGGAGCGTATAGATCTTGCCGCCCATCGACGTGATGTTGACGATCGTGCCGCTGCCCTTGTCGCGCATGGCGGGGAGGAGCAACTGCGTGAGGCGGGCCGTGCCGAACACGTTGACCTCGAACTGGTATCGCGCCTCCTCGATGCTGATGTCCTCCACCGGCCCGTACAGCCCGAACCCGGCGTTGTTGACGAGCACGTCCACTCCCCCGGTTTCCTTGAGAATCGTCCCGGCTGCCGACACGATCTCGGCTTCGCGGGAAAGATCCATGCGCAGCAGCCTTGCGCCAAGGCGTTCCAGGTCGATCATCCTGTCGACGTGCCGCGCAGCCACGTAGACCTGGAAGCCGTCGTGGATCAGCTGCCGGGCGATTTCCTTTCCCATGCCCGAGGAGGCGCCCGTCACGAGGGCTGTCTTCTTGCTTCTATCAAACATCGTGTTCTCTCAGCGAGTTCTGACTGAGTGAACCTTACGCGCCGCACGGCGCCGGCGCACTAACGAAAGGCGCCACACTGGTCGCAATTCGCGCCATGCCGAAAGCGGCGACCGGAAAGCGATCCGCCGCGCAGCCCTCCGTTCCAGGAAGAAATGGCGCTACTCGCAACGACAGCGGCGTCATCCGCCACTGTGCGATCCGGGCTCAGTCCTTACGATCCGGTCGTCTGTCGCAATCGTGATCACGCCTCGCGTGCGTGAGCCGGTCCTGCCGGACGGCGTGCGCTGCCTCTGTGAGGGCGGCTGCACGCCGGACGCCCGGAACAAGATTGCTTCCCGGAAACCCCTCAAAAGGATCACCGGCATGAACGCAAGCCTGGTTTTACGCCAATCGGCCGTCTCCATGATGCTCTTCGTCGTGAGCCTGTTTTTAACGCTAACCGCTCATGCCCAGCAGGCTCCCGGCGACGGCATCGTTGGAATATGGGAAGCCGACGATGGCAGCGTGAAGCTCGACATGTACAAGGCAGGCGCCGCCTTCGAGGCACGTCTGCTGTATGGAAATCAGGTGGTGGAGTCCGATAACGTCACCTTCAAGCTCGACACGAGGAACCCCGACCCTGCGCAGCGCTCCCGCTCGCTGAAGAACATCGTGTTTCTGACCGGCCTTCGCTGGGACGACGGTGAATGGACCGGAGGCTCGCTCTACGACGGGTCCTCCGGCCGCACATACACCTGCAAGGCGACCATCAAGGACGGAAAGATGTATCTGCGCGGCTACCTCGGTATATCCGCCCTCGGACAGACCAGGGTGTTCCATCGCGTGAATGCGTAACGAAATACACCGGGAAAGACACAAGGACGACCGGATGCCATGGGCGTTTGCCGGCAGATCTTTTGGAACGGTCCGATGAAACTGTCATGGAGTTGCGTGCTGCCTGCCCTGTTGTGCGCGCTTCTGGCGACGTCCTGCGCGGGAACTTCCAGCACGAGCGAGACGGCGCGCGACATCGGTCGACTCGCTTGTGGCAGGCAAGCCCATCGAACGTTTTCCGAAGCGATTTGCAGCCGTAGCGAGTGACCTCGAGCGTTCCACCCCCGTCATCCTGACGCAGGGGGACGCAAGCGAGGCCGCGAGAGCGTCCGCGTCGATCCCCGGCGTCTTTGTGCCGATGCGATACCGGGACGGTATGCTCGTGGACGGCGGAGTCACGTCTGTCGTGCCCGTCCGCGTGGCGCGGGCCATGGGTGCCGACATCGTCGTCGCGGTAGACATCTACTGTCACAGTCCCCGCTATCCCGCAACTTCTATCATGTCCATCGTGCTGAGGACCATGCAGGTCCAGAGTTGTCTGATGGCACAAAACGAACTGGCCGAAGCGGACGTCCTGATCGCGCCGGCCGTTTCGCCCGCAGGCGCACAGGACACAGCCGGGAGAGAGCGTGCGCGGCAGGCGGGTTACGACGCGGCAAAGTCCGCCGCTCCGCAGGTGGAAGCGCTTCTCCGGAAGAGGCATCCGGTGCTACGCTCCGCACCGGATGCGCCAGTTTCCAACGCAACACTCCGCTGACAGATGATGCAGACCTCGTTCCAGCAGTCGTCATTCGATCTGGCGCATGTACGCCAGCCACCGTCTCGTCGCCGGGTTGTGGTTGCCGGCGCTACGGGGCTCGTGGGAGCCCACATCCTTCGGCAACTGCTCGAAGATCCGTCCGTGGCGGAGGTTCATGCTCTATGCCGGCGTGAACTGGAGGTACGCAGTCCAAAGCTCATGGTTCACCTGGTGGATTTCCGGTCGATCCCGCCTTTGCCTCCAGTCGACGAAGCCTATCTTGCGCTGGGTACAACGATCAGGCAGGCGGGAAGCCGCTCCGCATTTCGCGCCGTGGACTTCGAAGCCAATCTTGCTGTTGCGAAAGCCAGCCTGGCGGCTGGCGCAAGACGGTTTGGCGTGGTCAGCGCCATCAGCGCGAATGCACGCTCAATCGTGTTCTACAACCGCGTCAAGGGCGAACTCGAAGATGCACTTGCCGCGCCAGGCCCCGAAACCCTCGTCGTGGTACGGCCTTCGTTCCTGCTTGGAGACCGGAAGGCTCTGAAACAACCTGCGCGCTACGGCGAAAAGATGGGCATCTGGCTGAGCCAGTTGCTGAGACCTCTGCTTCCCGCGGACTTTCGTCCTGTCGAAGCGCACCGTGTTGCGCGAGCCCTGGTTTTGGCCGTGCCGGCAATCGAGGGAAAAGCCATTGTGCCGTCGGGTTCCATCGAGGACTTCGAACTGAATTCGCTCTTTGTGCCCAAGCGAGAGTCCTGACGAGCGGGGCGCGCATAGACATATGGATTGTGAGTGCGCGACGTGCGACCGTGCTGCACGGATGTGCGGTCGCCGTTGTCAGCTCACCCGCGCGGCAGTTAGTGTGCAACATCCAGACTGTCGCGAAAACTAACGGCCGGTTCGCGATAGCGCACCTTTAGATGCCACCGTGCGCGGCGATGAACATGGCGACGGCCGACCGGCAATAGGACTCGATTTCGTTGTCGTCAATTGCCCTCGCCTCATCGAAGCGTGCGATAAGCAGCAGATCGCATCCTTTGAAGAGTGCGCCAAACAAGCGGGCGGACCGGTGAGCATCGGGTACGTTCAGAATCGCTTTCGCGTGCAACTGATGCAACACGGCCTCGATCTGGGCGATGACATGGGCGGGCCCGGCTTCGTAATGGAGCTTGCTTAACGACCTTTGATTCGTCTTGTCGGCCAAAACCATGGCTTCGACACTGCGGACGTCCGGACTCAACAGCGTGCGAAGCAGCGAAGATCCCACCGCCATGAGCTGATCTTCAGCCGAACCGGCGATGCCTTCGGTAAGCGTCTGCGGTGCAAACTGCTGGCAGTGGGCCGCCATGGCCGCGCTGAACAGCGCCTCCTTGTTCTCAAAGTGCCGATAGATGCTTAGCTTGGATATCTTCGCCCGCTGCGCGACCTTGTCCATGGTCGTCGCTTGAAAACCCAATTCCACAAAGAGTTCGCAGGCGGCGTCGACAATCGTTTGACGAAGCGCCTCGTTGGCGGGCCGGCCGCGCCGGCTCTGGCTGTTTTCGGTCACAACAATTCCAGTACTTGACAGTATTCAAATTCTTGCACTACGATACCACGCAGTATCTTAAATGTGCAAGCCAAGGACAGGTTTCAACCAGTTGCCCCAATCAGGTTTTCTCGGGGCGCCTGGCGATATCGAATGCGGGATTGTGGGGCCGATCAATACAGCCATCAGCAACTTTCTCGCCAATGCCGAAGCCCTACTCGCTGACCGTCTCAAGCGCGTATCGCTGGACGATATTGCACACCACGCCCAGCCCACCCCTCCAATCACAACACGGAGCCCATCACCATGGATGACGTCATCATCATCGGCGGCAGCTTTGCCGGCCTCGCCGCTGCCCTGCAGCTCGGCCGTGCCCGCCGCAGGGTCACCGTTCTCGATACCGGCCGGCCGCGCAACCGCTTTGCCGGCCACTCGCATGGCCTGCTCGGCCACGATCACAAGCCGCCGCTGGACATCCTGGTCGAAGCGCGGCAGCAGCTGTCGCGCTATCCAACGATCAGCCTCGTCAATGCCCGGGCAGAGAGCGTGTCTGGCGCCATCGACGATTTCTGCGTCGTTACTGACGATCACGAAAGCCTGAGGGCGCGCCGCTTGATCCTGAGCTATGGCGTCGCCGACCAGATGCCTGATGTTCCGGGCTTTGCCGAAAGCTGGGGCACGTCCATCGTGCCCTGCCCCTATTGCGACGGATTTGAAGTCGCCGGCCAGCATTGGGGCCTCGTCTGGTCCAGCCCGCAGTCGTACCAGTCTGCCAGGCTGTTCCGCGATTGGACCGACAAGTTGACTGTCTTCGCCGATGGTCATGACATTGCGCCCGATATCCAGGCCGATCTGGCGCGCCGCAACATATCTCTCATCGATGGCCGGATCGTCGAGATCGCCCACCAGAATGGCCATATCACCACCGTCAATCTCGATACCCGCCGCAATGTCGCGGTCGACGTCCTGTTCGCCCATCCGCGCAACAAGCCGTCCGCGAGCCTGCATGAATCACTGGGCCTCGCCACGGTCGACACCCCCACGGGCATCGTCCTCAAGGTCGACGAGCGCCGCCAAACCAGCATGCCCGGCATCTACGCCGCCGGCGACCTCGCCACGCCCTTCTTGCCCTCGGTCACCCAGGCTTCATCGCAGGGCGCGATGGCGGGTATCTTCGCGCAGCAGTCGATGGTTGTTTGACAGCACACATTGCCTTCTCCCGTTGCGCCCTTGCGTCCGAAAAGGTTGGCGTAGATCGGCGCGGTGATGGACGGATAGTCGAGTCAAGGAGATGACATGGCAGAGCAAAGTGCCGATCAGGTCGGTGACTGGAATGGTCAAAGCGGGGAGCGCTGGGTCGCCAACCAGGCGCGGCTCGACGCCATGGTCGCGGTGTTCGGCCAGGCCGCGATAGAAGCCGCCGCGCCCGCGACGGGTGAGCGCGTGCTGGACATCGGCTGCGGCGCGGGCGCGTCGAGTCTGGCTCTGGCCGCCCGCGTCGGCGCGGGGGGCCAAGTGCTGGGCGTTGACATATCCGAACCGCTGATCGGCCGGGCGCGCGCGCTTGCGCGACAGGATACGCCGGCCATGTTTCAGGTGGCCGACGCCAGCAGCGCCGAGCTGCCCGAAGGTGCGTTCGACATCCTGTTCTCACGTTTCGGGGTGATGTTCTTCGACGATCCGACAGCGGCGTTCGCCCACATGCGACGCGCGCTCCGGGCGGGCGGGCGGGTCGCTTTCGTCTGCTGGCGCGGTGCGGCCGAGAATGATTGGATGCGCCTGCCGGTGGGCGCGCTCAAGGGCATCCTCCCGCCGAGCGCGCTGCCCGATCCCGAAGCGCCCGGCCCGTTTTCGTTCGGCGACCGGGGGCGCGTGGCGCGCATCCTGATGGCGGCCGGCTTCACCGATATCGCTATCGCGCCCTTCGACGCTTCCGTCCCGTTCGGCGAGGGCGAAACGCGGGACGCTGCGATCGACGACGCGGTGAAGATGACGCTCGAGGTCGGCCCGCTTTCGCGTGCGCTCGCTGATCAGCCCGACCACATCCGAGCCCGCGCCTCGGCCGCAGTTCGTGCCGCCTTCGCAGGCCTCCCCGGCGAGCGATCGGTGATGATCGACGGCGCGGCGTGGATCGTCAGGGCACGCAATCCGGCAAGCTAACAGGAATGAACAGGGTCGACGCCCCCGCTCGGTAGAGCGGGGCGTCGTTGGCCGCTCAGATTGCTTTCCCTTCTGGCCGCTGAACGAGCGCTCGCCTTGTGACAATCAGATGGCCGGTTGCGAAGCAGAGCCGACGCCTGAGCGGTCTGCCGGCGGTGCATGTGACCGGCAGTTTGTGCCCGCCCCTGCCCGACACGACGAACCGGCCCAGCCCCGTCCCACCCCCAAAACACGTCAAACCCGCCGTTCAAGGCCGAAAACCCCGGCGCCGTCTAGCATCTCGACCAGTCCCTCCGGATAGATAGTCTCGGTCGTGGCGGACAGCTCGTCCCGACTCCACCATTTGTGCGCCGTCATCACTTCCATTTCTTGCGCGGTCCAACCGTCACGCGAAATGGACTCCGCGCCGGTGGTGACGACGAAATACTGTTCGACGGCGAGCACGTGCTCACCGTCGGGTAACTGCATGAGCACTTCGCGCTGTCCGACGGGCGGGGCGAGTTGTGCCTCGCGAATGCCGGTTTCTTCACGGAGTTCCCGCATCGCCGCTTGCGCAAAGGTCTCGCCATGCTCCACACCGCCTCCAGGTGTCGCCCAATAGGCCTGTCCCGTGAGCGCTCCAGATTCATGCACGAAGCGAAACAACAACACTCGCCGCTTTGGAGTGGTGATCAGAAGCCTGGCCGAAGGCCGCTCACGTATTCGATTCACCGATTTCTCGTACAGCGAGTCGACATAGTCGCCATGTTCGGTCATTGGTTTGAGTCCTACCCGGACGAAGCCAAGCGACTCATAGTAGTGACATAGCCTGATGTTTCTCGCGTCGCATCCAAGCCGAACAAAACGTCGGTTCAGTATGCTGACCTGGTCAGCGCACCAATCGAGGACGAAGCTGCCAAGCCCACGGCCATGAAAGCCCTTTTTGACAGAAAGTCCGTGCACATAACCCGCGACTGGCTCTTGAAGCCCCCAATATACTTCGTCATCCAAATCGAGTGAAAACGTGCCCACGAGCACACCGTCCTCCTCCACGACATACACCGCTCTTCGCGAGAGACTCTTCAGCACCCATTCTTCAGAAAAGCCGTTCCCTTCCCTGCCCCATGCATAATCGCCATGAGCCAGCTTTTCCAAATGTGCGTCGTTCCGGATCTGTGTAATAACCGGCACGTCAGCTGCTGTCGCTCTACGGATGCTTCTTGAGGCCATCGCCTAAGGCTCCGTTCGTTACGGAGTTGGTCACCCCGATCGCCGTGACTACTTTCATCCGATCAGCAGGCACGTCTATCCCTTCCTGGCGATGACGCGACCGATCGCCTTACCCGACGAAGGACTCACCACTTGCTCGTTCACAACAACAGTTGCGTCGGATAAAGCCTGCAGAACTAACGAAGAATCAAAGGCGGCATAGAGCCGCCCATGTTCGTCCCGCCGGTCGTTCCCCTCGGTGACTCGCCAGCTCAAATACAGAGTTCCACCAGGTTCGATGATGTCGAGGAGCCTGCGCACCGAAGGCACAATCAATTCCGCCGCCAGATGCATGATGACCGTTTCGCACAGCACATTCTGGAAAGTCGCGTCCGCGATGCCCTCGAGCTCGGGTAGCGCGGCAACCTGAAACTCCACCTCGGGATGGCGCCGCCGAGCCTCTTCGAGCAAACACTTCGAAGGCTCGAAGCCCACGGTCGGAAAACCATTCGAAGAGAGCCAGGCAGCATCGCGTCCGCTGCCACAGCCAACGTCCGCCGTACGTCCGGGACGGAAGTACTTCCGCACCAGCGCGTGCAAGTCTGTCGCTGGCGGCTGCTCATCCCAGTCTTTTGCAAATGACGCGGAATGTTGGTCGTATGCGCTAAGCGTTCTGATGTCCATAGACTTTTGTGCATGTTGCGCCCGGCATTTCGTCGACACGGCAGCAGATGGGCAAAACCGGGGCGCGGGCCGGCCGCCTTCTTATCACCACTGACGCTCCCACGCGACGTCGATCGAGATTAAACGATTTCCGAATCTACCGTGCTCACGTTCATCGAGGTTTGTCCCTGAACCACCCTCAAATTCTTCGTGCGACGGTAGATCAACGACGCCTTGGTCCTACGCATTGTATGCGTCCCGTAAGCCGCGTCGTCGAATCTGATCGCCGCCGCGCGCACGCGCGTCACGCCGAACGTTGGCGCGCGCGTCCCGGCCTCTTACAGGCCGAGATCACTCAAGCCAGGATGATCGTCCGGACGACGTCCGAGCGGCCAGTGAAACTTGCGCTCGGACTCCTTGATCGGCATGTCGTTAATGCACGCGAAGCGGCGCTGCATCAGACCATCTGCGCCGAACTCCCAGTTCTCGTTGCCGTACGAGCGAAACCAGTTACCCGCATCGTCGCGCCATTCGTACGCGTAGCGCACCGCGATACGGTTGCCGTCGAACGCCCACAGTTCCTTGATCAAACGATAGTCGAGTTCCTTGCGCCATTTGCGCTCGAGAAACGCACGTGCTTCGTCGCGATTGTTCGCGAACTCCGTGCGATTGCGCCATTTCGTATCGAGCGAATAGGCGAGTGCGACCTTGGCGGCATCGCGCGAATTCCAGCCGTCTTCCGCGAGACGGACCTTTTCTTTGGCCGATTCCAACGTGAACGGCGGAAGCGGCGGACGAATTTCCTGCGGTTGAGTCGACATGACGGCTCGCCTTTTTAGATCAGCGATTGAACTTCGTGCGTCGTGGATCGCCCGACCCGCGACGCGATAAACTCAGAACGGCCTGGAGGGCAGATACTTGCCGTTGAGCGCGATGACGGCACGCTCGCCGCCTTCGGGGTCCGGCACCTTCTGGATATCGAGCTTGAAATTGATCGCGCTGATGATGCCGTCGCCGAATTTCTCGTGAACCAGTGCCTTCAACGTCGAGCCGTACACCTGCACCATTTCGTAGAAGCGGTAGAGGGTGGGATCGGTCGGCACGCCGCCCGGAATGCTGCCGCGCACGGGAATGGTTTGCAGCAGGCGCACGGCATCTGCGTCGCGCCCAAGGCGTTCGGCGACCAGCTTCGCCGCGTTCTCCGGCAGCGCATGCTGACCGAGCAGCGCGGCTGTCGTGTACGCGACGCTCCCGTCCCTGCGCCTCGCTTTGCTAAACTTTTGTCCAAGCCTTTCGATGTGCACCCATCCCGGGCAAATCACATTCATGAAGAGATGCGCCATGCCGATCAGCACGTTACGAGCTTTTAGCTTACGGGCTGCAATATGCCTGTCTGGATTACTAACGATGCACCCTGCATTGGCGGATAGCGGGGCGTCATATGACGAGTGTTTGCTTGTCGGGCTGCGCGACGCGCGTAGTCAGGTCGCCTCGAACTATATTCAGCGGTCGTGCTACGCACTATATAGAAATAGCGAAATGCTGCTGCCGCGTGAGCGGGCCTACCACGAGTGCATTGTCCAAAACATGCCGGGAGCCAGGGAGCAATTCGCGATCATGCAGATCAACGCAATCTGTTCTCGGCGAGGGCAACTCTGAAAACCGGCATGGATCTCGACCTGTGACAGGTGGGCGGCCGTGTTGACGAGCGTCCTTCCCGCCACGGCCATCGCACCGGTATAGGCGTCCGCTCAACCGGCTCACGGACGCAGCATGGCTAACAGACCCGCAGCAACGTTTCTTCCTGTCTCCCGGCTATGGAGCGTGTCAACGTGGTGCGTCACGACGACGTACCAGGAAACGATCCAGCTGTGCCGCAAATGCTTTGCTGTCGCCTGCTGCGTAAGGTGTGGGGCCGCCGGTCTGCACACCTGAGTTGCGCAACTGATCCATTACTTCGCGCATCGTCAGGCGCTCCTGAATATTCTCGGAGCTAAACCACGTCCCCCGCGGGTCGAGTACGTGAGCGCCCTTGTCGAGCGCAGCAGCGGCGAGAGGTATATCTGCCGTAATCACGAGGTCACCGCCCTCGACGAGTTCAACGATACGGTTATCGGCCGCATCAAAGCCGTGTGGCACCTGGAGGGCCTTGATGAACCGGGAAGGTGGCGTTCGCAGATACTGATTCGCGACCAGCGTGACGCACACTTCAACACGCCGGGCTGCCCGAAACAATATCTCCTTGACGGCAACCGGGCAGGCGTCTGCGTCGACCAGCACTTGCATCGTGGTGTTTCCGATAGGGGAGGAAGTCATCATATTACTGCTTACACGCTGATTTCAGGCGCACCCTAGCCCATCGGGGCAGCAATCCCTTAGTGAATGGCCACCTGCACGACCTTCACGATGACGAGACCCACCGCAACGACGAGGTAGGTGCGCAGCACACCCATCCACACGCGCGTCGACAAGCTCAGGTGCTGCGGCGCCGCCAGATCTTCGAGCGGCGGCATACGCCACGTGTTGCGCGACTCCTTCAGCGCAGTACGACTGAGGGGCAACTCATCATCTGCGCCAGCTCCACCGCGCAGTTTGCGCGAGAGTTCCACTGTCGCGTATATGACCGCGCCCACCGTGCATCCGACCACGAGAATCTTGAGAATCGCGGCACCGCTAATATCCGGATACACGGTAGCCGCCGTGAGGATGATCGAAAGAATCACGAGCACGGCAATCACGGCGCCCGTAAACACGTTGACTTTCGTCGAATTGATCCACGGGCCGAGCACGGCCTTGTCATTGCATAGAAGCAGCAGAAATACCGTTGCGCTCGGCAGCAGCACGCCGGCCAGCGTCTGCACGGCTTCGGTAAGAAGGCCGAGCGGGCTGCCGGGCAGCAGGACCAGTGCCGCCGCAAGCGCAATGATGCCGAAGTAGACGAGGTAGAAGCCCTTCGCGTCGAGCACGCTGCGATGCAGCGAGTGCTTGACTTTGAAGACATCGCCGATCGCGTAGGCGGTCGAGAGCGAAACAGCGGCAGCGCCGATGATCGACGCGTCGAGCAGCGCCACCGCGAAAATCGTGGCCGACGTCTCGCCGACATATTTGTGCAGCCCGGCGATCACACCGCCCGCATCAGTGAAGTGACCGAACTCGGGCCTGCCGTCGAAGAGCGCCGCCGTGAACGCCATCATTGCCACGGCGCCGACGATCACGAACGCGATACCGATCCAGAGATCCGCCTTCTCGTACTTCATGAAACGCGGTGTGATGCGCTTGTCGATCACGTAGCTTTGCTGGAAGAACAGCTGCCACGGCGCCACGGTCGTGCCGACAATACCGATCACGAGCAGCATCACGTCGGAGAGCTTCGAGTTCTTCGGCCATGTCGGCACCAGAAAGTCGCGCGCGATGACGCTCACGGGCGGGTGGATCGACACGAGTACCGGAATCAACAGCAGACTCAACACGCACAGCACAATTGCAAAGCGTTCGAAGCGCCGGAAGTCGCCCGTGCTGACCGCGGCCATCGTCAGCACGGCGGCGATGCAGACGCCCAGCACCTTCGAGACGCCGAGAAAGTCCAGCGCGAATGTGATGCCGATGAACTCGGTGACGATCGTGAGGGCATTCAACAGGAAAAGGTCGATGACGCTGAAAGCGCCCCAGAACTTGCCGAAGCGCTCGAAGATAAGCCGTGCATGGCCGACACCCGTCACGGCGCCGAGGCGCAGGACCATTTCCTGGTTCACGTAAAGAACCGGAATCAGCAGCGCGAGTGTCCAGAGCAGCGACGTGCCGTAACTCTGCCCGGCCTGCGTATAGGTACCGAAGGCGCCCGCGTCGTTATCGCCGACCATGACGATGAGCCCGGGGCCAAGAATGGCGAGCAGCGTGCGCAGGCGCGCCGTCCAGCTGCCACGGGGGGCGGTATCGTGATGGGCGATCGTGCCGAGCGCGCCCTTGATATCACCCACGTGTGCCTCGTCGAGCACGGCGCTTTGACGTTGCGTGAGGTTTGCGGGAGTGGTTGACATTTCCGGTCATTCCTTAGCAGTGCTGCGTGAAATCGATGATTGACACGTGGCACGTCCTTCCGCCTGCCGGCGCTGCGGCAGCCGGCAGACAGGCGGCCACGCATGGCCCTTCAGCGGGCTAGCTTCTTAAGCGCCGCACAGATGGCGCCGGCTACGCGAGTCCATGTGTGTGAACGGCCGTCGAGCGCGAGCATGCCGTTGTAATGTGTGCGAGCTTCCTCGACATGCGGCAGTTGTGAAACGAGCAAAGCGAAGCGCATGGTGATTCCTCCAGATTCCAGATGCTTGAAACGTGGCGCCGTCGATCAGGCATGCCCCCGTTTCACTTCGCGCGCTTCGACATGCTCGAGCGTGGGAGGAACGTGTGCGGCCCGATGTCAGGCGAAGCGCCCTGCGTTCGGCGAGAACGCCGGGCGAGTCGTGCAGGGACAAGGCTCGGGGTCGGGCATCGTGAACTCCTCTGTGACTCGAGTCCGGTTCATGTTTGACGGACGTGTTCAACCGCACGCTCGATCCGGCACGAATGGCGTGCGCGAAAACAGCGTGAACGAACGGCGGCACGAGCCAAGGGCCCGGCGCACCGGGGCGCGTAGACGAATGTGCGCAACAACGCACGCGTCGACGACGGCGGCCAATCGAAAAGATGCGCGGGTGAGGAACGGCGGAAGCTACTGCGGCGCGCACCGTCTGCCTGCTGGCAGGACGGCGGCTAAGGAAGAATCCAGGCGGGCGTCGTGCCGGTCAGGCAGAAAAACTGTTCGAAGGTCGACTACTGCAACTGTCCAAGGCAAATGCCCCTTTCGTGGAAACACGCGAATTCTAGTGACGGCGCACGAGCCAAGTCAACGACTATTTAGAAGTTTTTTCTTTCGAATCCGTTACTTCCGGCGAATGCAAATGATTCGCACGCCTTTTCGTTTGCTGCTCGCGCAACGACGGCCGCTACGCGTGGTGATCTATGCATCCGGCCGCTCTACGAAACCGACACGCCTAACAGCCGGCCCACGCCGAACGTGAACGCGGCGGCGATCAGGCCGATCGCGACTTGCCGGAAAGCGGAGAAGGCCGCGCTTCGCCCATTGAATAGGGATGTGAAGACGCCGATGGCTGCAAGCGACAGCGCGCTCAGAACAATGCATTGCGCAATGGCCGGAAACCCGTGGGTCCACAGGAACGGCATGGCCGGGAAAATGGCGCCAAGCGAGAAAAGGCAGAAGGAAACAGCAGCCGCGGACCATGGATTGCCGCCCAGTTCCGCCGGGTCCAGGCCGAGCTCTTCCCGCGTCAGCGTATCCAGCGCCTTGTCCTTGTCGCGCATCATCTGCGACGCTACCCGCTTTGCCTCGTCCGGTTCGAGGCCTTTCGCACGATAAATCAGCGCGAGTTCGTGTTCTTCGGCATCGGGCGACATCTTCAGTTCGTCCGCCTCCTTGGCAATCTGAGTGCGAGCGAGCTCGCGCGCGTTGGTCACCGAAAGCCATTCGCCCAACGCCATCGAGCAGGCGCCGGCTATCAGTCCGGCGAGCCCCGTCAGAAGGATTGCCTTGTTGCCGGTACCAGCACCTGCCACGCCCATAATCAGGCAGAAGTTGGAGACGAGACCGTCGTTTGCACCGAGCACGGCCGCACGCAGATCGTTGCCCGACGAGACACCCTTGTGCCATGACTCGGCCGCAGCAATGCGGGCGCCCTGCGACATTCCCGGGTCGCTGCCATGAGCCAGTGTTTCCACCACAGCGGCGTGGTGATGCTCGTCAGCCGACATGTGGCCCGCGTCAGGTTGCCCCTGGTACTTGTTTCGGTCCGCGTATTCGGCTGCAGCGAGCGTGGGCAAGACAAAGGCCGCACCGAAAACGCGGACCAGAGCTCGCATCAGGCGCGTCTTGAGGGCCGGACCGGTTCGCCTGGCGGACATTCCATTGGCGCTTAGCTTGTCCGCCCACACCTGCGCATGTTCACGCTCCGACCTGGCGAGGTCTTTATATACCTGCTTGCGGGTCTCATCCTTTTCAGCGTGCGCAAGGGTCTCGTATAACGCCGCGCTGTGCAGCTCATCCGAAAAGTTGGCCCTGAACCGTTTGATTTCTTTTTTCGATGCCATGGCGAAGTCGAGTGTCGTATCTCTCCTTCCGTAGCGTAAGCGATTCTGGCGCTTCTGAACGCAATGTCCCTGCAACGCGTTGTAACCGAGAACGTCAACGGTTCTCAAGTCGATTTGGAGCATCACGGCCTGCCAGCCCTGCGCCGGCACGCAGGCCAGTAAGCGCGAAAAGGTATCCGGACTGTGAGGACGTGCTATACGCAGCACGTCCCCACTTCGAGCGCCCAATGTCAGTGCCTACACATTCGGCGTCGCGCTCTGCGGGTCCGCCGGTGTGGCAGGATCGGCACTTTGCAGCGGCGGTGCGTAGAGGATCACGTTGGGCAGCCGCGGGTTGGTCGTGTCGGTGCTGTCCAGCACGCGCGACTGAATGGTCGTGTTATCCGTCACGCCCCAGAAGTTGTTCGAGAAGTCGAGCGAATGAACCGTCGACGCATCGTATGTGCCGTGTGACTCGATCACGATGCGATTCACATTCGGTGAATCCTTCTTGAAGAGAAACGAGTTGCGTTGCGCGATGCCGGTGGGCGCCTGTCCGTTGGCCGGGAACGCGTCGATCAGCACGAGCGCATCGACCATGTTGATGAACAGGTTGTTCTGCACGAAGACCGACGGATCGAAAGCGAAGGCCGCCGAGTCGACAAACGTATTGCCCTTCACCGTCGCCGACCTGCTCAGGCGCGGGTAGCCGTTCGTGCCGGCCTGATAAGTCGTCACGCCATTGCGGACAATGGGCGTCACGTTCAGGTGAGTGGCCTGGCTGAAGGTCATCGAAAACGGTGCGGCGTCGTTGATCTGGACGAATGCGTCCTGCAACACGGTATGCGTGATGCTCACCGTGCCACCGCCCGCGTCCGGAGCGAGCGACGTGTTGGCGGCCGTCACGCCGAGCAGTTGAACGGGCCCCTGGCTTCCCACGTTGAGCGTGCCCGCGACGTTGATGATGCCTTTCGTCGGAATCGTACCCACGCAATCGCTCGTGCAGGGCACCGCGCGGTAGGTCTCCACGATCGTGTTATCCGGAATCGTCAACGTGACGCCGGGCGCCACCCGCACGGTGCCGGCGAGGAAATACGGGGAGCCGCTTGCCGGCCACGTGGTGTTCGCGGTGATGACGGTTCCGTCTGGAATCACCGTGTTTGGCTGCGCATAAACATAGGCCGTCACGAGGTTGCCGTTTGCGTCGGTGCAGACTTTGGCAGGGTCCGTCGTGTAAGGGCCGTCTGTGCAGGCCCTGGGACTCGTGGACGAAGGTGTTGCCGATGCCGTGGTGGCGCTGCCGCTGCCGCCCCCTCCTCCGCCTCCGCAGGCAGCCAGCAACAGGACAAGGAGTAAGCCTGGATATTTTTTCATTTGAAGGTCCCCGTATCGCACTTATTGTTCTGGAACATCGCTGTCGTACTGTGTCAGCGATTCGTGCGGTGGATCTTTACACGCCGCGCTGCGGGTAACTGTGGTCTGAGACACAAAAATGGTGCGAGACGATCGCGTCTGCCGACTGCCGCACATGCCTTTCAGGCATTAGCTTTGCTCTTGTGCGTCTGCGTCTGTGATTGCGGCGCGCCGACGGCCAACCGTTCAGCGAATCGATCTACTTTTCAAGGAGCACCAAATGCGAGGCATTCAATCGACGCTTGTACTTCTGACCGCATTGGCCGTTGCCAGTACCGCGGGTGCGCAAGCGGGCGGCAACGGCAACGGCGGATCAGGCGGCGGCAACGCACACGGGGCGGCGACCGCGGCCCCGACCGCCGGAGGAGACAACACGTCGGCACCCGCCAGTACCCGCCCGAGCCACCATCGTTCGCACAAGCACCACAAGCATCAAAGCGGGCGCCAGCCACAGTAGCGGGACGCGCGCATCGCTTTGGCTCCCACGTCGCGCTTGCGCAATGACATTGCACGCGGCCGCCAGCCGTCAGGTCCGCAATTTGCTCTACGGACAACAAGGGGCAGAACATGGACGACGACAAACTGATAGAGCCGGAAGCAGCTGTGCGCGACCCTGTCGAGCGGTCATGGATCAAACGACTGGGGCCGGGACTCATTACAGGTGCGGCAGACGATGACCCGTCGGGGATCGGCACATACTCGCAGGCCGGTGCACTTTTCGGGTTCAACCTGCTGTGGACGATCCTGCTCACGTATCCGTTGATGACAGCGATTCAGCTGGTGAGCGCACGGATTGGGCGGGTGACCGGAAAAGGCCTCGCCTCCAACATGCGCGCGCATTACCCGCCATGGCTGTTGTACGGCGCGGTGTTCCTGCTCCTCGTCGCGAATGTGATCAACATCGCGGCAGACCTTTCAGCGATGGGCGCCGCGGTCGGATTGCTGGTGCACGGTCCGGAGCACTTGTATGTCGTCTTCCTTGGACTGTTCTCCATTGCGCTTCAGATATTCGTTCCCTACGACCGGTACGCGAACTTCCTGAAATGGACCGCCCTGTCGCTTCTCGCCTATGTGGCCGTCGCGGTGATCGTGCCGATCCGTTGGCCGGACGTTGCGCGTGCAGTCGTGCTGCCGCACGTCTCACTGACATCCGACTATCTGACGACGGTCGTCGCTGTCCTCGGAACCACGATCAGCCCGTATCTATTTTTCTGGCAGGCATCGCAGGAAGTCGAGGAAATGCGCGCTGCACCGGGGCAAGGACCGTTGCGCCGCATGCCGTATCAGGCGCCGGCGCAGTTGCGCCGGATCAGTTTCGATACATGGATCGGCATGGGCGTGTCGAACTTCGTTGCGTTTTTCATCATGCTCACGGCGGCCGCGACGCTCCACCTGCATCACATTGATGTGAAAACATCCGCAGACGCCGCGCGAGCGCTCGAGCCGCTTGCCGGGCGATTCGCCTACGTGCTGTTTGCTCTCGGCATCATCGGGACGGGGCTTCTCGCGCTTCCCGTTCTCGCAGGATCGGCCGCGTATGCCGCTGCCGGGAGCTTCCGCTGGCGTAGCAGTCTCGCGCTGCATCTGACGCTTGCACGCGAGTTTTACGCGGTGATTGCGCTCGCCATCGTCGGCGGTGTTGCCATCACCTTCATGCACTTCGATCCGATTCGCGCACTCTACTGGAGCGCCGTGATCAACGGTGTGACTGCCGTACCGATCATGATAGTCATGATGCTGATGGCGCGTAGCAGGCGCGTGATGGGGCAATTCGCCGTCACCGGCCCGCTGGCCTGGGGAGGATGGCTCGCGACGCTTGCCATGGCGGTCGCCTCGATAGGCGTCTTCGTGCCGTCGTAGGAATCGCTTGCAGGCTCGATATCGAACCATCAGGGCAGTTTCACCTGATCTCGGTTTCTACACCTGCAATCACGAGCCGAACGTCGGCTACCGCACCGCGCCCGACTGCTGCACCACCTCCGGGAGCAGCACGGCAGCGGAAAATTCGACCGTGAGAGCCTGTCTCTGCGCTTGCAACCAACCTTTCAGATCAACGTTCTTACCTCGCTGTAGTGAGAGCAATAACAGCAGCGCCACCGCGACATGGAGCCAGAAGACCGACTTCTCCAGGTTTGCGTATTCGTGTTCCATGTTCGCCCTCCTGCCATCCGACGGATCCGGCGAGGCCCGCCTTCGCCCATATGACAAACGACTATAGGCGAAGCATATTGAAACGCCGCTTCAATCCGGCAGTCGACGCACCGTTTTACTCTTGCTAGACTGAATAAGCCGTTGTCGCCGTCGTAGATCGCCTCGGCACCAGGAGGCAGTATGAGCGTCCGCTTCGAAACGCGAGACCGTACCGCAATCGCCGCGCGTGCCGGGAAGATACTGCGGACCTCGGCAGTGGTGATGGGCGCTGCAATCCCCTTTGCGGGATGTGGCGGAGGCGACGATAGCGGACGAGCAGCCGCCTTTGCGACCGCCGACGAGGCGAGTCCGCATGAAGAAGGTGTGAACCCGTATGTCGTGTCGCTCGATATGGAGTTCCGGAGCAAGACATACAGTCAGTGGGCGGTTTCGTTCTGGCAGTGGGTGCTCGGGTTGCCGGTCGGCCCCCTGCCCCATCCATTCGAAGACTGCAACCATCGGCCTATTTCAGCCGCGCAAACGGGAAACGTATGGTTCTGGGCCACGCCCGCTGCGGTGCAGACGATCTGCAACCAGGCGGCGAGCACAATTCCTGCGGGCACGTCGATCTTCCTGCTGGTCCTCGACGGCGCGTCGCTCTTCCTGCCCATGGTCGACGGACCGAATTCACTCGACAATCCGCCCATCCGCACATTCACCGCCGATCAGTTGAAGATTGCCAGCGCCTTTACAAACGACATTCGCGATCTGTTCTGCACGGTAGACGGCGTGGCCGTCGACAACATCGCGGCCTATCGCACCAAGACCGGCATATTCCCGTTTTCCGCGCCTAGTCCATGGATTTTCGGTCACACAGGCGGATCCGCGACGGCCGTCGCCGACGGCTATTACCTGATGATTCAACCGCTGCCAGCGGGGCTGCACACCATTCACTATGGCGGGAAGTTCGTTGTTCCAGCCGGCGTATTCGAAGCCGGCCAGTCCGTCATCGCCAAAGACGTCACGCTTATTATCCGGGTTGGCTCATAGCGCTCGCCGCTCTCACGCAATTGCGGCCCGCCCTTTTCGCTTCGTAAAGCGCGATGTCCGCGGCCTTTGTCAGTTCCTCGCAGGTGGCAGGAGACGCGCGCCGCCCAGTCGCGCAGCCGATGCTGACCGTGAACGGATGAACGGCAGCGCTGCCGGCCTCGCGCCCGGTTTGCCAGGAGCTTTCCAGTTGCTCGCGGATGCCCTCGGCAACACGGTAAGCGCCCGCGGCGTCCGTGTCCGGCAACACAACCACGAACTCTTCGCCGCCATACCGGGCGACGCAATCGCCGCGACGGTGAACGCGCTGCACGATGCGGGCGGCAAGATGCTTCAACGCCTTGTCGCCTTCTGCGTGACCGTATTGGTCGTTGTATTGCTTGAAATGATCGGCGTCCACGAATAGCACCGACAGATGGCTGTCGTTGCGCTGCAATCTGTCCCATTCGTTTTGCAGTACCTCGTCGAGCGCGCGGCGGTTCTTGAGACCGGTGAGCGGGTCGGTCTGCGTGAGTTCGGTCAGGCGGTCTCCAGCGAGCGCGCGGTCTCGCAACGCAAATGCCAGCAGCCAGACGACTGCGCAAAACGCGAAGCTGATGGCGCAGGCGGAAACGCCCACCATCCATGCAAGCGTTCGCCATGAGGCGAGGATGTCGTCGAGTGCGGGGGCGACGACGGCGATCAGCGGCGTGCCGGGCACACGTTCAAACGTATAGAGCCTCAGCACGCCGTCAGTGGAAGAACGCGCCGTGTAGAAGCCGGATTCGTGATTCACCATCCGAGGAAAGGTCAGCGACTTGCTGAAGTTCCGTGTAAACGCTGCGGCAAGAGCGGGATTTCTCGCGACAAGCGTGCCGTCGGTGCGAACAATCGCCGTGACGCCGCGCGAGCCGACGTCGAGCCCATCCAGCAGGCGCCTGAAATATTCCACGTCGATCGCGACCAGGGCTATGCCCTTGAAGGAGCCGTCCGCGTTATTGATCCGTCGGCTGAGCGCCATCGAGTCTACGCCGCCGCGCGAGCGCGCCTGATAGACCGCAGAGATATACAGGCCGAACTTGTTCGACTGCCGATGCACGAGAAAGTAATCGCGGTCGCTAAAGTTCCAGTGATGCGTGCGCGAACAGCAGCCGTCTATCAACTGTCCGCGCTCGTCGGTCACGCCCATGCCCGTCACGTAACGCGTAGCGGCCGTCGGGCTGAACAGCAGATCATGCCGCACGCCCGGCTCCATGTGCTGAACGGCGGGCTTATCGAGCGCGGCAATGAGCGCCTGCAACGATTGATCGGACGAATCGATCGTCCGCGAAATGTTGCTCGACAATACGGCGGCTACGTTTCGGGACGTCTCGTGAGCGTGCAGGATCGCTGTGTCGCGCGCGGCGACGAGCGTGAGCAGGCTCACGCCCAGGACGCTCGCCGCCAGCAGCATGCCGAGCGCGCCCACGATGAACGGATGACGACCCGCGATAATGGCCGCTCGCCCGACAGGGTTAGGAAACACGATAATCGTCTTGTAATGTGCCGATCTTGTTTAATGCGATGTGAATACGACCGCGACGTGGAAACTGACAGTCGGATTATCGGCAGGCAAAGACGAAAAATTGAGTGTTTCAGTTTATTTTTATTCGAGCGGCGACACCTCCGCGCCGATGTCATGATTCGCCGAGACCGCGATCGAGCGCCGCCGCGACGAACTGCACATTCGGTTCGACGATCAGATCGGAATGGTCGCCCGACACCTCCGCCACGACGAGCCCAGCACGCGCCACGCGCCGCCACAGCGGCAGCGGATCGCCATAAGCATCCTGCAGAACCGCCGCGCGCACGTAGACGATGGGGCATGCGTCGTAAGGCTTCGGACGATACGTGGTCATCGCGACGCGCATCGTTTCGCGTATGTGCCGCATCGCCGGCGGCAGCACAGCGGTGTACGCTTCCGGCCTGCGCGCCATGCGGCCAACGCGCATCCGCAATTGATCCGCGACGCCTGTGAACCGGTCTTTCACGTAACCCGGCAGGCGTGCGGCCGGCAGCGCTCTCACCGTGCGCCAATGCATGCGCAAAGAAGCGGCGCGACGTTGTAGTTGCGCGCTCCAGGGGCGGCAGTGCTCGTCGACGTAGGTATCGAGCAGGAACAGCAAATCGATCCGCTCGCCGGCACGACGCAGTTGCTGCGCAATCTCGAAGGCCACGAGACCGCCGAACGAATAGCCGGCCAACGCATACGGCCCTTTCGGCTGCACGGTACGCATCTGCTCGATATAGCTCGCGGCCATGTCTTCCACGCGCAGCAGCGCCGGCTGCTCGCCTTCCAGACCGCGCGCCACCAGTCCGTAAACCGGGCGACGGCTTTTCAGAGAATCGATCAATGCGAGGCACTCCATCACCGAGCCGCTCGCGCTGTGGATCAGGAATAGCGGCACGCCGGTTCCCGCGCGCACCGGCACGAGAGTCGGCGAAGACGACGGCAATGCGTCCTCCCAGATCAGCGAGGCGAGCCGCGAGATGGTCGGCGCGATCATCAGCATGGCGAGTGGGATGACGCGTCCGGTCGACTGGCGTATTTCGGCAAACAGGCGCATCGCAAGCAGCGAATGGCCGCCCAGGTCGAAGAAGTTGTCGTCGCGGCCGATCGGTGCCATGCCGAACAGCTTCTCCCACTGCGCCTGCAGGTGGGCTTCGAGCTGTTCGCGGGTCTCGCCCACCGGCGGCAGTTCGCGCGCGGCCAGATTCAACGCCGGATGAAGCCGGATGGCGTCGAGACACTCGGGGTTGCGCAGTGCCGCCGTGTTGCCGACCGGCAGTCCGTTGACCGCGCAGCGCGCCGCCGCTTCGGAGAGCTTGCCGTTGTGCGTGAGCGGCAAAGCATCGACGGCAATGATCCGGTCGGGCACATGAGCCGGCGACGCGCGGCGCGCGAGGTCGCGGCGCACGCGGGCGGCGAGCGCGCCGTTCAACCCCGCACCCTTGTTCAACACCAGCAACAGCACGAGCCGCGACTCGACCTGCTGCGTATCCCGCGGATTCGCGGACGCATGACGCACCTGCTGCTCGACAACCAGCGCCTCGCGAACTTCGGGAATATCGTTCAACACCCGATAAATCTCGCCGGGACCGACGTTGATGCCGCGCACATTCAGCACGCCGTCGGAGCGGCCATGCATGCGCACGCTGCCTTGCGGCGACAGCGAAATCAGATCGCCATGCGTCCAGACACCTGGATTGCTTGCGAAATAGGCGGCATGAAACGCCTTGCCGTCGGTATCGCCGAAGAATCCGAGCGGACGCGAGGGGAACGGATTCACGCAAACAAGCTGACCGACGCCCGCGGTTTTCGATCCCTGGTCCCATGCCTGTACATCGAGCCCGAGACTGCGGCATTGCGCCTCGCCCGCATACACCGGAACGTTAGGATTACCTAGCACAAAGCAGCCGATGATGTCGGTGCCGCCCGAGATGGACTGCAGCGGCAGCGGCTTCACGTGATCGCGCACCCAGTCGAACTGCGAGTCGTACAACACGGCCCCGGTGGACAGCATTGCGCGCAGGGCGCCGAGATCGAACTGCGTCTTCGGCTGCAGGCCCGTATCTTCCGACATCTTCAGATACGCGGGGCTGGTGCCGAACACGGTGACCCGCTCCTCGGCGACGAGACGCCACAGCGTGTCGACGGTGGACACCGGCCCATCGTAGGTCACGATCTCCACGCCGGAAGCAAGCGCCGACAACTGCCAGTTCCACATCATCCACGCGCAACTCGTGTGAAAGTACATCCGGTCGCGAGGCGCGAGATCGGTATGCAGCCGGTGCTCCTTCAAATGCTCGATCAGCGTGCCGCCGGCGCCATGCACGATGCACTTCGGCTTGCCGGTCGTCCCCGACGAAAACATGATGAAAAGCGGATGGTTGAAGGCGAAGCGCTGCCACACGAAACCGCTCGCGTCGCCGTTATCGAGCAGTCCGGCAAGCGCGTGGATCGGCTGCGTGACCGTGCTCGGCAAGCCGCCGTCGTCGAGGCACACAACCGCTTGCAGGGACGGCAGCGCGGCCGCGAGTTCCGCGATGTTGCTCGCCACCGGTTTGCCGGTGTCGAATGGGCGCGCCGCGGTATGTGCAAACAACAGTCGCGGAGCCAGCGGCTGGAAGCGATCGCGGATCGATTCGACGCCCATCTCGGGCGCCGCGGTCGACATGGTCGCGCCAAGGGCCGTCACGGCCAACGTGCTGACGATAGCCTCGACGTCGTTGCGCATCACGCCGACCACGCGGTCGCCTTCGCGCAGGCCGAGCGCCGACAGCGCCTGCGCGAGACGCGCGACCTGCTCGCGCAGTTCGGCGCGCGTGAGGCGCACGCGGCTGCCGTCGGCGTGACAGGCGGTGAGCGCGGGTGCGTCCGCCGATGCCGTTGACGGCGCCAGCAGGACGTCCGCGTAGTTGAGTTTCATCTGCGGAAAGAAGACCGCGTGTTCGCAGTCGTCGCCGATGCAAACCGGTTCGGCGTCGCCTGAGTATGCATCGCCTAACGCCCATTGCACGAAGCATCGCCAGAAGGTCCGAAATTCGCGGACGGAAAACTCGTACAGGGCTTCGTGGTCGGGCAGCGGCTCGCCCGTGCAGCGTCGCAGGAACGCCGTGAACGCCGTCAACTGCGACGCGTCGATCCGTTCGGGCGAGCTCGTGTAGAAGGGTGTGCGTCCCGACGTGTCGCCATACGCACGCGAGGCGCCCGGGAAGTCGAAGCGATCCATCCAAACCCCATGTTCAGCGTGCGGACACCATTGAAATGCGGCGGGCGCGTCGCGCGCGACGTTGGCCGGCCGCCGATGACGGTACGGGCATAGCGTAGCCAACCGAATGAACGCGCTCCGTGCGACATCGAACACTCGTCGGGGGCGCCTGGGAGGGAGGCCGCGCGCCGGGCAGCCGGCTTGCAGGTTCGCCCGCTGGAACCACCACGGGCTGCCTCGCCGGCATAAGCGGAATGCCTGCGTGGCAACCGGTTAAAGGGTGTGACCGCAGACCGTGCTGTGAGCCCGGCGCACAATGGATGGATTTGCGTTGTTTGCCGGCTCAAATCAGTGCGCCCTGATTTTTTCGAGCTGGTTAAATGGCTGACAGCAAGCAATCATCGTCGGGCAATTCATAGGAGCCAAAGTGAGCGCAGCATTTGTATTGCACCGTGCCGAAGGAGCGCCGGTTTCGACCGCTTTCCGCCGCGGAGCATTTGGCCGCAACGATCCCTTCGCGCGACACCGGGAAATCGCCTGGGAAGGACCGGATGCGATGGCAGCGGGTCGTGTCAGCTTCATCGGCGAGCTCGCTGTGGAGCGCTTTCCCCACATCGAAACCATCGTCGTCGTGGAAGGAACGCTCACGCTGGAGGCGGCCGGAATGGCGCCGTTGGAGCTGGGTCCGCACGAAGGGGCCGTGATCGGCTGCGGTACCGCGCTTCGCATGAGAGCCGAATTCCGCACGCGTTTCCTGTTCTGCGCCGCCGCCTGCGCGCGGCCGACGAAGACCGGCCTCACGCCTTTGCGCGCCGACGCCGATTTCAAGCCGTCGGCCACCCTGCCGGCGGAGGTGCTGCTGGGCCCGGCTCCCGCATGCCGCAGTGACAATGTCTTCAGCGAGGACGACGCGGCGTACAAAGCGGGTACGTGGGACTCGACGCCGTACCACCGGATCATTCTTCCGCATGGTGTGAACGAATTCATGCACCTTCTCGCCGGCAGCGTGCAGTTCGCCGCGCCGGATGGCAGCGTACTGTCGCTCAACGCCGGGGACGCGCTTTTCGTCCCGCGAGGTGCACCGATAGGATGGGAAAGTCGCGAGCGCGTGGCCAAATTCTATGTGGTTCAAAACGTCCAGTCTTCCGTCGAACGAGATTAATCATGTCCCCTCCGCTGCGCCACCTGCACACTTCGCCCACGCTGCCGGCCGCCGCTGACGTGGTCGTGATCGGAGGCGGGATCATCGGTGTATTTGCCGCCTACTATCTGGCGCGGCGGGGTGTGTCCGTCGCGCTCGTCGAAAAAGGAAGGGTCGGCGCCGAACAGTCGAGCCGAAACTGGGGCTGGTGCCGGCAGCAGAACCGTGACGCACGCGAGTTGCCGATGGCGAGCAAAAGCCTTGACCTTTGGGAGCGATTTGCCATCGAGTCAGGGGAAGATACGGGCTTTCATCGCTGCGGGCTGCTGTATCTGAGCAATGACGACGCCGAGTTGGCGCGTTGGGCCAATTGGGGCGACTTTGCAAAGACGGCGGGCGTGACGACCTACATGCTCGATAGCCGGCAAGCCGCCGAACGGGGCAAGGTGACCGGCCGGGCCTGGAAGGGCGGCGTCTTCTCGCCCACCGACGGCACGGCGGACCCCGCGAAAGCTGCGCCCGCGGTGGCCGCCGCGCTGATGAAACTCGGGGGTAGCGTCACTCAGAATTGCGCCGCGCGCGGCATCGAGCTGGAGGGCGGCCGGGTCTGCGGCGTCGTGACGGAAGCCGGCGTCATCAGGACCCGCACCGTCGTTCTCGCAGGGGGTGCATGGGCATCCGCGTTCTGCCGCCAGTTGGGCATCCGCTTTCCTCAAGCTTCGATCCGACAATCCATCCTGAGTGTCGCCCCTGTGGAGCACCGCTTGCCGGATGCCCTGTTCACGTCCGGCGTCTCCGTTACGCGTCGAACCGACGGACGCTACGCGCTGGCCATTAGCGGGCGCGCGCGCGTCGATGTGACGCCCCAGTTCCTGCGGTTCGCTCCACATTTCGTACCCATGTTCGCCAAGCGCTGGCGCAACCTTCTTCCGGGCGGCCTGGAGGGTATTCGCGGTGGGCATGAAACGCTGAAGCGATGGCGGCTCGACGCGCCGACTCCCATGGAGCGCGTACGCATTCTCGATCCGAAGCCTGACCGCGTAGCGGTCGCCGAAACCCATCGCCGCGCCGTCGAACTGCTGCCGGAACTTCGCGAAGCGAGGATCACCCATGCGTGGGCCGGTTTCGTCGACAGCACGCCGGACGGCGTACCGGGTATTGGCGAAGTGCCGGGCGTGCCCGGGCTGATCCTCGCCGCGGGCTTTTCTGGGCACGGTTTCGGCATTGGCCCCGGCGCTGGACACCTGATCGCGGACCTTGCCAGCGGTGCGGACCCGATCGTGGATCCCACGCCGTATCAGCCCGGCCGATTTGCCCAGTCCGCGTGGGGCAAGGTCGCTGATTTCTAAGCACACCTCATCTATGTAATTGCAGGTCAGGGAGGTTCGCGCGGCCGTGCATGCAACGCTACGCCAGTCGCAAATCCCACAATACGTCGAGTACGTGTTGGGTAGAACGCTCGACGTACCCCGCGCGATGTGCAATGCCGAGCCGTCGCCACAACGCCGGGCGCAGCGGACGCATGGCAATGCCTCTGTCCGGCAGTGGGGTCGTCGCCTCATGGGGCAACAGCGCGGCGCCATAACCTGCCGCCACCAGGCTCTTGATCGCGTCGTTGTAGTTGAGCTGAATGCGCGGCGCGGGATGGTACCCGCCGCTCGCGAACCACTCGGCAGTCAGACGCGAGAGATGCGTGGTCGCGTCATTGAGAATGAGCGGCTGACCGGCGAGCCATTCGGGTGTCACGCGAGCCGGACACCGCCAATGTGCCGGCACAAAAGCCCTCACCGGGTCGCGGCGCCAGGGCTTTATCACAAGTCCGGCGACCGGCGGCTGAGGCAGCGCGACGAGCCCGACATCCAGCGTTCCATCCACCAGCCGGGACAAGGTTTCCTGCGAAGTAAGCACGACGATCTGAATGTCGATGGCGGGATGATGCTCGCGCAGAACCTCGAGCGCTTGCGGCAGCACGTGTGCGATCACGCCTGTGGATGCGCCGAGACGCGCACGCCCTTCGAGCCCCTCTACCTGGCGTTGAATATCGTCTAACGCCTGCTCCGCGTCGGCGAGAAGCCGGCGCGCTCGGTCCACCAGTACCTCGCCTATGGACGTCGGCCCCACATGCCCGCGCTTGCGTGACAGGAGCGGAGCGCCAATGCGCTCCTCCAGTTCGGCAATGTGGAGGCTCACAGTGGGCGGCGCCAGGTGCAATGCCCGCGCCGCATCGGCAAATGAACCATGCTCCGCTACGGCGACCAGCGTGCGCAAGCGGTCCAGACTGATTTCTCGCATGGCGGCGTCCCGATTCAGAAAAACTGAATCTCTGCGTTGTGAAATTCAACTTTTTCTATTCTATCCGCCCGCGCACTATAGCGGCTCGTTTTGCCTGTCATAACCACAGTCAGCGGAGTCATTCACGTATGAGCTCTCCCCTCGTTTTCATCGACGGCGACCAAGGCACCACCGGGCTGCAAATCCACGAACGGCTGCGCAACCGTACCGACATCAGCCTGCTCACACTGGCTGGTGCCGAGCGCAAGGATTCGCGGCGGCGCGCAGAAGCCATCAACGCCTGCGATATCGCCATCCTCTGTTTGCCGGACGCCGCCGCGCGCGAGGCAGTGGGCGCGATTGTCAATCCTGCCGTCCGCGTGATCGACGCAAGCTCCGCCCACCGCACGCACCGGGACTGGACTTACGGTTTCCCGGAGATGACGCCGGGGCAGGCAGAGCGAATTGCAAACGCACGTCGCGTCACCAACCCTGGTTGCTATCCGACCGGTGCAGTCGGCCTGCTGCGTCCATTGGTACAGGCGGGGCTCGTACCGGGCGACTACCCGGTCAGCATTCATGCGGTATCCGGATACTCCGGACGTGGGCGTGCGGGTGTGGAGGAACACGAAGGGGCGGGCGCTGCCAACGCGCCTTCTCTCCAGGTCTATGGCCTCGACCTCGCGCACAAGCACACACCGGAAATTCAGCAGCACGCAACGCTCGTGCACCGTCCCATTTTCGTTCCTGCGTATGGAGCGTTCCGCCAGGGCATCGTGCTCACGGTGCCGCTAGCGTTGCGGCTGCTGCCTCCCAGCGTGGATGGGGCGACGTTACACGCATGCCTCGCACGCCACTATGCCGATGCAGCTCACGTGCGAGTCTTGCCGCTGCACGAATCGAGCGCCTTGAAGCATCTGGATCCGCAAGTGCTGAACGGTACCAACGACATGCACTTGAGCGTATTTCATGACGTCGAACACGAGCACGTATTGCTGTCGGCGGTTTTCGACAATCTTGGCAAGGGTGCATCCGGCGCTGCAGTTCAGAACCTCGACCTCATGCTCGCACGGCAATAGCGCCCCCTCAACCAACCGTTCCGAGCCGCTCCGAAAGCTCACCGCGCAGCCAAGCGACGCTTACCCTGACGCCTACGACAGCTTGAACGTTGCCGCTGCCGAGTTCAGCCGCTGCGCCTGCTCGTCCAGCGACGACGACGCGGCAGCCGCCTGCTCCACGAGTGCCGCATTCTGTTGCGTGACCTCATCCATCTGCGTGACGGCGCGGCTTACCTGCTCGATGCCGGTGCTCTGCTCCGTGGATGCCGCCGAAATCTCGCCCATGATGCCCGCCACCTGACGGATCGAGCGCTCGATATCGCTCATCCGTTCACCGGCCACTTCGACAAGGCGGTTACCGTCGTCGACTCGCGAAGCCGAACGCTGGATCAGTTCCTTGATGTCCTTCGCCGCCGCGCCGCTGCGTTGCGCGAGCGTGCGCACTTCGGAGGCCACGACCGCAAAGCCGCGCCCTTCCTCGCCGGCGCGCGCCGCCTCGACAGCCGCATTCAGCGCGAGGATATTAGTCTGGAATGCGATGCTTTCGATCACGCTCGTGATGTCCGCAATCTTGCCGGAGTCGGCGGTGATCTGCTGCATCGTGTCCACCACCTGGCGGACCGCAGTCGCGCCGCGCTCCGTCGCTTCGCTCGCGCTGCCCACGAGCGCGTTGGCGTGCTGCGCGTGGTCGGCGTTCTGCTTCACCGTCGCGGTGATCTGTTCCATGCTCGCCGCGGTTTCTTGCAGCGACGCGGCCTGCTCCTCGGTGCGCTGCGAGAGATCGAGATTCCCTTGGGCGATCTCGGCAGAGCCGAGCGCGATGGAGCGGCTCGCCGACTGGATCTCCGCAATCATCGCAGCGAGGCGTGCCTTCATCTCGCCGAGCGCCGCGAGCAGACTGCCTGTCTGGCTGCCGGCCACGTCGAAACGCACCGCGAGATTACCGCCCGCGATCTCGTGCGCGACGTAAGCAGCGTAGGCCGGTTCGCCGCCGAGCATGCGCCGTACGCTGCGCAGCACGGCCCACGCTATCGCGGCAACCGCCACCGCAATCACGAGGGCGATTGCGCCGAGCATCGTCGCGAGTTTTGTAAAGCTGGCGTTGATGTCGTCGTACCAGAAGCCCGTACCGACCCACCAGTCCCAATACGGCACGCCCACCACACCTTGCAGTTTGGGTTCGACGGGCGCGTCCGGACCGCGCTTGATCAGCACGTCGACCAACGCGAAATGCGCCTGCAGCATGCCCTGGCGATAGGCCTCGCTGTCGGTGAGCCCGCTCGTCGTGCGATTGCCGTTGGCTTTCGTGCCGATAAATTTCGCGTTCGGATGCACCAGATTGATGCCGTCCGAAGTCGTCGCCCAGTAGTAGCTCTTCGAGTTCGCATTGAGCTGCGACAGGGCGGCCTTCGCCTGCCGCTGCGCCTCCTCGCGTGTCAGCGTGCCGCGCTGCTCCAACTGGTGATACGAATCGATCAGATGTTCGGCTTTTTCCAGCAGGATCACAATCTCGTCGCGCCGTGAATCGATCAGCGCGCTGCGCAGCGTATGCAACGCGGTCGCGGCGACTGCAGCGACGCCGAGCAGCGCGGCGAGAACGAGTGCAAGCAGTTTGGTGGACAGCTTCATGCGATGGCCCCGGCAGATTAACTAGTTGGTACATATATCGGCCGGCGGGGCCTGGTTCTTGAATTTCCTGCGCTGCACGTTTACCCGGATACGCGGTTGCCGAATGCTGCTGTGCCACCGTCCCGCTCACGAGAAGCAGCGCCGTTACTTCCCCTCCCATACCCCGTCGGCGACACGCCCACATACCGCGTGAACGCAACGCTAAACGCGCTCGCCGAGCCATAACCCACCCGCGCCGCGATCGTCGCAACGCTGAGCGTGTTCCGGCGCAGCAGATTCTTCGCGATGGCCATGCGCCACGACAGCAGATACTCCATCGGCGCGACGCCGACCGCACGGCTGAAGCGCTCGAAGAATGACGAACGCGACAGCGCAGCGATTTTCGCAAGCTGCGCCATCGTCCACGGCTCTTGCGGGCGCTCGTGCATCTGACGGATGGCGAGCGCGAGCCGGGCGTCGGCGAGGCCGCGGACGAGCCCAGGCGACGCCCCCGTCTGCGTGGAGCGCAGCGCTTCAATCAGGAGTACTTCCAGAAGGCGCGCGAGCACGACCTCGCGCGCGGGCCGCTGTGCTTGCGACTCCTCACGCACCAGCTTCACGAGTGTCGCGAGCCTGCGGTCGCCGCGCACGAGCACCAGCTCGGGCAGAAGCGAAACAAGCAAGGCCGCATCCGGCGACCCGAACGCGCACAGGCCCGCAAGCCATTGCGCATCTGGCGCGGCTGACGCATCGCCGAAACGGAAGCTGCCGTCGGGCAGCGGCGTGGGCGCGAGATTCGGCGCGGCGTCAGGGTCCGGTGGGTCGATGCTGGTGATCTCAAAGCCGAAAACCTCGGGCACGAGCACGAAGTCGTCGGCCTGCAGAATGAGCGGCTCGCCGCCATTGACCGACAGACGCAGCGATCCTTCGAGCACCACGCAATAGAAGGGCTGCCCGACCTCCGTGCGGCTCGCGCGCCAGCGCCCCGCGCCACTGAGCACTTTGGAAAACGTGGGCGCCGGTTGCAGCAACGCGACGACTTCCGCCAGCGGGTCGACCATAGCCGGACGATCTCTAATGAAAAGTGGACGTTCGATTATAGCGAGTCCGACCTACGACGCGCTATCGTGTGGCCACTGTCACCGACCACAGGAGTCGACATGAAGACCGTATTGATTACAGGTTGCTCGTCCGGGTTTGGACTTGAAATCGCCCGTCATTTTCTGGATCGCGACTGGCGCGTCGTCGCGACGATGCGCACACCGCGCGAAGACGTGTTGCCGCGTTCCGATCGCCTATCCGTTCTCGCGCTCGACGTGAAGGATCCGCAAAGCATCCGCGCTGCGATCGAGGCCGCCGGCCCCGTCGACGTGCTCGTCAACAATGCGGGCATCGGCTTTCTCAACGCGCTCGAAGGCACGCCGATGGACACCGCACGCGACATCTTCGAGACCAACACGCTCGGCACCATCGCGATGGCCCAGGCCGTCGTGCCGCAATTGCGCGAGCGCCGCGCGGGCGTGATCATCAATGTGACGTCGACCGTCACGTGCAGGCCGCTGCATCTGCTGTCGGTCTATACGGCCAGCAAGGCGGCCGTCAATGCGTTCAGCGCATCGCTCGCGCTCGAACTGGAGCCGTTCGACGTGCGCGTGCGTGTCGTGCTGCCGGGACGCGCGCCGTCTACGCGCTTCGGCGAGAACGCGCAGGCACGCATGAAAGACGGCTTTCCCGAGCCCTACAGCGCGCTGGTGCAGCAGGTTTTTGCGAACTGGCAGAAGGAGACGGCCGTCACGCATGCATCGGACGTCGCCGAAGCCGTATGGCTCGCCGCCACCGATCCGTCGAGCCCCTTCAGCATTCCCGCGGGCGAAGACGCGGTGGACTGGTACAACGCGCGCGCCCAGCACCTCCTTACGCCGGCTCTATAAATCCCGCGAGTTCCTCGGGTTGTCCCAACGGAAACGCCTCCTTGATGTGATCGAGAAAGGCGGAAACGCGAGGGCTCAGCAAGCGTCGCGAAGGGTAAAGCGCCCACAGTGCAATCTCGGGGCCGTCCACATCGCCCCAATGCGCGAGCCGGCCGGCGGCGATGTCATGGCTCACGAGCGACAGCGGCAAGCTCGCGGCCCCCACTCCGAGACGCACGGTATCGCGAACCATGATCAGCGACGAGAGGTAAGCCACCGGCTCGATCGCGATGCGCGATTTTCCCTTCGGACCCCTGACGTCCCACGCGCCAATCGGATCGTTACCGCCGCGCAGCACAGCCGGAACGCTGGACTTGCCCTTCGGCCGCGCCAAACCCGGCCAGGCCACGACAACCAGCCGGTCGCGCAGGAACACCCTGCCGATCAGGCTCTCGTCGGGATCGGGGTTGACGCGGATCACGAGGTCGTAGCCCTCCTCGATCATGTCGACGGGGCGATCTTCCGTCGTGACTTCGAGCCGGATCTCGGGATATTTCAGCGCGAAGGTGGCGACGAGCTTGCCCATGGCGAGCTGCGAAAAGAGCGTCGGCGCGCTGATGCGCAGCCGGCCGCGCGGCTCTTCGCTACCGGATGCGATGGCCGCGGCGCTCTCTGCAAGCTCGGTCAGGAGGGCGCCCGTGCGCTCGTAAAGCGCGCGTCCTTCCTGCGTGAGTTTCAATCCGCGCGGCCCGCGTTCGAACAGCCTGAGGCCGAGACTGTTCTCCAGTTCGCTCACCCTGCGCGAGAGCGTGGCCTTCGGACGCTCCGTCGCACGGGCGGCCTCCCCAAAGCTGCCGTGACGGGCGACGAGATTGAAATCAGCGAGAGCAAGCAGGCCCATGTGTTTCACCAGTGAGACACCCTGTCTATTTATAGCATCTTCCGGACCGTAGATGGATCACTTACCTTAGAGCCGTCCCAACCCACTCAAGGAGTGAACATCATGACTATCCTCGTAACCGGTGCCACCGGCCGTGTCGGCCGCCAGGTCGTCAATCAACTCGTCAACCGCGGCGCCGACGTGCGCGTGCTGGTGCGCGATCCGTCGAAAGCGGACTTCCCGCCGGCCGTGACCGTCGTTCAGGGAGATATGCTCGACGTCGACTCCCTCCGCAAAGCCTTCTCCGGCGTGCGCACGCTGTTTCTGCTCAATGCCGTGGCGGGCGACGAGTTCACCCAGGCGCTCATCGCACTCAACGTTGCTCGCGAATCGGGTGTCGAGCGCGTGGTCTATCTGTCCGTCATCCACGCCGAGCGGTTTGTGAATGTGCCGCACTTTGCCGTGAAATCCGGCGCCGAGCGCATGATCGAAGAGATGGGATTCAGCGCGACGATTCTGCGTCCGGCTTACTTCATGGACAACGAGCTCATGATCCGCGACGTGATCGTCAATCACGGCGTCTATCCGATGCCCATCGGCAGCAAGGGCGTCGCGATGATCGACACGCGTGACATCGCGGAAGTTGCGGCCATCGAACTGCTGCGTCGTAACGATGCGCCCGGCAAACTGCCGCTCGACATCATCAATCTGGTCGGGCCCGACACGCTGACGGGTGCGAAGCTGGCCGCTATCTGGTCCGAGGTGCTCGGCCGCCCGGTTGCCTATGGCGGCGACGATCCGAGCGGCTTCGAGCAGAACCTGGCGACGTTCATGCCGACATGGATGGCCTATGAGATGCGCCTGATGGCCGAGCGCTATGTCAGCGACGGCATGGTGCCGGAGGCGGGAGACGTCGAGCGTCTTACCGGCATGCTGGGCCGCCCGCTGCACGCCTATCGCGAGTTCGCCACAGGGCTCGTTGGCTGACCCGCGAGCCTCGCCCGATGCCGCCCAATCGTCGCAGACGACTGGACGCGCATCGGGCGGGGCATCTCGCCGGCGGCCCGCACGCACGCGCGAGAGCTCAGCCTTGCTTCTTTTCAGGCGGCCGTGCAGCGCGGCAGCTTACGCGGCCAGCTTGAGCGCCTGCTCGAAGTCCGCCAACAGATCCTCAATGTCTTCAATGCCCACCGACAAGCGCAGCATGCCATCGGAAATGCCCATCGCCTTGCGCGTTTCGGCGCCCGCCTCGAAGAAGATTGTGGGCGCGACCGGAATGATGAGCGTGCGCGTGTCGCCGAGACCCGTCGCCTTGATCGGCAAGCGCAGTGCGTTGACGACCTCCGCCATGCGCTCTGCGTCGCGCAATTCGAACGACAGCAGCCACGACGCGCCCTTGAACAGCGCCTGCGCGACGCCGTGTTGCGGATGGCTCTCGAGCCCCGGATAGAACACCTTGCCGATCGCTTCGTGGCCCTGCAGGAAACGCGCCAGCGCCAGCGCGTTGTCGCTGCTCTGCTTCACCCGCAAGGCGAGCGTCTCGGCGCCCATCGCGATGGAGTGCGCCTGCTCCGACGACAACGAGGCCCCCATGTCGCGCAAGCCCTTCTTGCGGATCTGCAACAGACCCTGCTCCTTCGCCGGTGCACGCCGGTAGTCGTCCGCAATATTCGGATACGCGCTCCAGTCGAACAGGCCCGTGTCCGTCACCGCCCCGCCGAGCGCGGCGCCATGGCCCGCGATCGTCTTGGTGAGCGAGTTGACGACGAGACTGGCGCCGACCGCTTTCGGCCTGAATAAGGCCGGCGACGTAATGGTGTTGTCGACCACATAGACGATGCCGCGCTCGCGGCACAGCTCGCCGATACCCTGCAAGTCGGGAATCTGCGTGCCCGGATTCGCGATGGTTTCGACGAACACCATCCGCGTATTCGGCTGCAGCGCGTTCTTCACGTTCTCTGCGTCGCCGGCATCGACGGTTGTCACTTCCACGCCCAGCGTGCGCAACGTGCCGAACAGGCTGTTCGTGTTGCCGAAAACGTAGCGGCTCGACACGAGGTGATCGCCCGCACGCAGCAGCGTGAGGAAGATCGCGGTGATCGCAGCCATGCCGGTGCCGAAGCAGATGCTGCCGAGCCCGTCTTCGAGGCTCGTGATCTTGCGCTCGAGCGCGGCGGTGGTGGGCGTGCCCTGGCGCGCGTAGTTGAAACCGCCCTTGCGCGTGCCCTGAAACACGCCGATCAGATCCTCGACGCGCTCAAAGCCATATTGCACGGACGTATGAATCGGTTGGCGCACGCCACCGTGCTCGGTGCCCGTGATCCTGTCGCCGTGCACGATGCTCGTGGTAAAGCCTTGCTTGTCCATCGTTTGTTCGCCCTTGAAGTCGATTACAGCGGCACATTATGGCCGCTAACCCATGGCCGCGCGATCTTCGCCGCCGCTGCGGGTGAACATATTATGCGCTTCGGGCGCCATGCCGCCGTCGGGACACAGGGCACGATCCGCGACGCGCGATTACAATGCCCGGTCGATGAAGTCAGTCGCGTGGCGGACCTCGCGCGGTCTGCTCAAGCTTTTTTACCTATCGCCGTTATCAAGGTGAAAGGTCATATCTTCGCGTCGAATGCATGGAAGTCAGAAATTCAAGGCGGTGGGCGCCGCGCGGCCGTAACAGGTGGATCGTCGCGGCGGCGGCCCTCGTTTCAGCCGCCATCGTCAGAACGCTGCTGCACCCGCTGCTCGGGCCGGTCATGCCGGGCGCATCGTTTCTCATTGCTGCCGTGCTGGTCGAATACTACTGCGGCCTCGCGCCCGCAATAGGCGTGATGCTGCTCGGGTTGTGCCTCGCCGACTATCTTTTCGTGCCGCCCTATGGACACATCGACGTGATCGACGCGTCCGACATCCGCCTGCTGATCTCGTATCCGCTCATTACTATCCTCGTCATCACGCTCGTCGAGCGCCTGAGGCGCGCGCAGTACCGCGCGGAACTGCTCGGCGCCGTGGCGCAATCGCGCTATGAAATGCTGCTGCGCCATGACAACGAGCGGCTGCTGGCGCGCCGCGCGACGGATGAAATGCATCGCATGCTGCATCACATCGCCCAGTATCAGCGCACGCTCATCCTCATCAAGGCGCTCGATCCCGCCAACAGCCTGCCGCCGGGCAGCTTCGTCGCGGCCGGGGCCACCGCCATGCCCGACGGATCGACAGGCGACGCGTCGTTGCATGCCGGCATCGCGTATTGCACGAAGCACGCGCAAGTGCACCAGGAGGACCTGGCCCGCGTCAGCGGCCATCTCACGCCCGGGCACCACCGCATGCGCTTCCTGTCCGGCGGCCGCGACGACTGGCGGCCGGTGGAATGCGTGTGCGAGCGCTTCATCACGTCCTCCGGCGAATTCCTGATTCTGCGAGCGGAGGACTGACATGAGCGCCTCCCCTCTTTCGAGCATGGAAACCGGCGATCACGCCGTCCTGCTGCTGCACGGTCTGTCGAGCTCGCCGCTGGAGCTGCGCTTTCTCGCCCGCCTTCTCGCGGACGAGGGCTTCGTCACTCATACGCCCGAGTTGCCCGGCTACAGCGCAGGCGCCGGACATCAGCCGATGGAGCAGTGGATCAGCGCCGCCGTCGCCGAGTTCGACAAGCTCGCCGCGCGCCACCGCCATGTCTCCGTCTGCGGTCTCTCGATGGGCGCCACCCTCGCCGCCGCGCTCGCGCACGAACGGCCGGCCGCACGCGCCTTGCTGCTGCTGTCGATCACATTGAGCTACGACGGCTGGGCGATCCCGTGGTACCGCTTTCTGCTGGACTACGTCTATTACACGCCGATGCGCTCCCGTTACCGCTACCGCGAGCACGAACCGTACGGCCTGCGCAACGAAGCGTTGCGTTCCAAGATCGCGCGCGCGATGCAGAAGAACGACATCAGCGAAGTCGGACCCGCGTCGATCAGCATGCCGGCGCTGCACGAGGCCGGCCGGCTGGCGGGCTGGGTGCGCAAGAAGCTGAAGGGCGTCCGGACGGACTGCCTGATTCTCCATGCCATCGACGACGAGACCTCGAGTCCGCACAATGCGCGATTCGTCGGCACGCACATCGGGGCTTCTTTTCTGCGAACCATCTGGCTTGACGACTCCTATCACATGATCACGTCCGACAACGAGCGCGAAGTCGTCGCGCGCGAATGTGCGCTTTTTCTGCGGGAAAGCGTGGCGGCCACCGTCTCCAGCACGACACCCACGCCGGTGATCTCGCGCGCGCTTGCGCGCCGCCTGCGGCAACTGGCGACCGTAGCGAGGAAAGAATGAAGCGTGCATTCATCATGAGCACGTTGGGCGCCTTCGCGGTAACGGGCGCGGCGAGCGCGGCGAGCGCGGCGCAGGCCGCTGAGACTCAGGCGGCAAGCGACTGGAAAATATCGGTCGGGCCTGGCTTGTATGTGTTTCCGAAATATCCCGGTTCGTCGCAGGTTCAGGTGCTGCCCTTTCCGGTCCAGGACATTTCGTGGAAGGACCGCGTGTTCTCGCAAGGCCCGGATGTTCTCGGCGTGAATGCGCTGCTCGGCGAGAACTACCACGTCGGGGCATCGCTCAGCTTCGATTTCCAGTCGCGCAGCGCATCGCACGACGCACGCCTGCGAGGCTTGCCCGACGTGCATTACGGACCGAAGCTGCGTCTTTTCGCCGACTACACCTGGTGGGCCTTCACGGGTTCGGCGGCGGTGTACCAGGACATCGCAGGAACAGGGCAAGGGCTGACCGCCATGGCGGACCTCTTCGTGTCCGCGCCGCTCGGCAACCTGCTGCTGTCCGTGGGGCCGGGCGTGACGTGGGCCAACGCCACCTACACGCGGACTTTTTTCGGCGTCAACGCTCAGGAAAGCGCCGCCTCGGGCCTGCCTCAATATGCGACGGGCTCCGGCGTGCGGGACGTGCATTTCAACGTGAACGCCACCTACAAGTTCAACTCGCATTGGTCGGCGAACGCCGCCGCCGTGATCGGACGGCTGGAAAAGAGCGCCGCCGGCAGCCCGATCACGCAGCGCCGGCTGGATCTGAACGGCATGGCGTCGGTTTTGTACCGGTTCTAGTGAGCACAAGTCGAACCGGGTACTTCACAATGGCCGCGTCCGGATAGGTCATGCAAAATGCCCGCATCCAGAATGGGGAGAGTGACCCGTGGGCATCAACTTTGATCTGAACGACCTGCAGGCGTTTCGCGCGGTAGTGGAGCTCGGGAGCTTCCGCAAGGCCGCCGAGGCGGTCAGTATCTCGCAGCCGGCTTTGAGCCGCCGCATCGAAAAGCTCGAGGAAGCACTCGGCGTGCGTCTTTTCGAGCGCACCACGCGCAGCGTGACGCTCACCACTGTCGGCCGCGTATTCGCGCCAAGCGCGGAACAACTGCTCGACGATCTCGACGTCGCGCTGCTCGGCATCCGCGATGTTTCGTCGAGCCGTCTGGGTCATGTGACCATCGCCTGCGTGCCGTCGGTGGCCTATTACTTTTTGCCGGGCGCGATTGCGAGCTACCATCGCCGGTTTCCGCGTATCCGCGTCAAGCTGCTGGATTCGAGCGCGAACGAGGTGCTGGGCGCCGTCATCAGCGGCGAAGCGGATTTCGGCGTGAGTTTCATGGGCAGCCAGGAGCCCGAGGTCGAGTTCAAGCTGCTGCTGCAGGAGCGCTTCGTTGCGGCTTGCCGTCGCGACCACCCGCTCGCGCGCAAGAAGCGCGTGACGTGGAACGAGCTTTATGAGCACGACTACGTTTCGGTCGACAAGACTTCGGGCAACCGCCTGCTGCTCGACCAGGCGCTGTCGTCCGTCGCGCCACGTGCGCCGAGCGTCTGCGAAACGCGCCATGTCACGACCCTGCTCGGCCTGATCGAGGCGGGGCTCGGCGTTGCCGCGGTGCCGTCGATGGCGATGCCCGGACGCGATCATCCCATCCTCACCAGTGTGCCGCTCGTCGAACCGGTGGTGAAACGGCGGGTGGGTATCGTGAGGCGCCGCGGGCGGCCACTCACGCCGGCCGCGCAGGAGTTTCACAAAACCATTCTCGACATGCGGCGCAGCGGCGTTGCAAGCAACGATGCTTCCGGCGAAACATCTGCACCGGCACGGCAGACGGGCAGGAAGACCGCCCTGTGAACCTCGCACGATCCCTTCGCTCCCTGTATGTGCAAGTACTGCTGGGCATGGTAGCCGGCATCGCGCTCGGCCACTTCCTGCCGCACGCGGGCGCGCTGCTCAAACCGCTGAGCGACGCATTCGTCGGCCTCGTGAGGATGATGATTGCGCCGATCGTCTTCTGCACGATCGTCTCGGGCATCACGTCGCTGGCGAGCAGCAAGGCGATCGGGCGCACCATCTTTCAGGCGCTCGCGCTCTTCTATTTGCTGACCGCCGTGGCGCTCGTGCTCGGGCTCGTCACCGCGTTCGTGCTGCAACCCGGCGCGGGCCTGCATATCGACGCGCACCGTCTTGACGCAAGCATCCTCGCGCAATACGGGAAGCACGCGGAGCCTCGCGGTCTTGTCGCGTTTGCGCTGGGGGTCATCCCCGAAACGATGCTCGGCGCCTTCGACAAGGGCGAGGTGCTGCCCGTGCTGCTGCTCTCGCTGCTGTTCGGCTTCGCGCTGAATCGGTATCCGAAGGCGGGAACGCCGGTACTCGCGCTCGTCGACGGTATCGCGCAAAGCCTCTTTCGCATCCTCACGATGATCATGCGGCTCGCGCCGCTCGGCGCATTCGGCGCCATGGCGTTCACGGTGGGGCGCTTCGGCATTCGCTCGGTCGGCTCGCTGGGCATGCTGGCGGTGTCGCTCTACGTCGCCTGCCTGCTGTTTATCGCGCTCGTGCTTGCGCCGCTCGCGCGGCTGCACGGTTTCGCGCTGTGGCGGCTGTTGCGCTACCTGCGCGAGGAACTGTTGATCGTGCTCGCCACATCGTCGACGGAGCCCGTGCTGCCGCGCCTGATCGCGAGACTGGAGGCGCTCGGCTGCGACAAGGGCGTCGTGGGTCTGGTGCTGCCCGCCGGCTATTCGTTCAATCTCGACGGCACCGCGATCTATCTGACGCTTGCCTCCGTTTTCATTGCCCAGGCGTGCGACGTGCCGCTTTCAGCCACGCAGATCGCGACGATGCTCGCGGTCATGCTGCTCACGTCGAAGGGCGCGGCCGGCGTGTCGGGCAGCGGGCTCGTCGCCCTCGTCGCGACGCTGACGGTGATGCCCGATTTGCCCGTCGCCGGGGTGGCGCTGCTGGTGGGCATCGACCGCTTCATGTCCGAGGCGCGCGCGCTGACGAGCGTGATCAGCAACGCCTGCGCGGTGATCTTCGTTTCGATGTGGGAAGGCGCCTGCGACCGTCGGCGTCTGGCACAGCGGCTCGGGGCGGCCGCGCCGGGCGGCGCGGATGGTGAAGACGGCGCAGGGAACCCAGCGGGACATACTTCGGAGACCTGACAGCAAGGCCGCAAGGAAGGCCGCCCAAGGAGGGCCACTATAGGGCAGCCCTCCCTTGCACTTCACGTCAATGCGCGGAAACCGAATCCAGCCCCGTGGATTGCACTGCGGCCTGTACGCCAGGCGAAGCGAGATAGTCGAGCAGCGCTTTCGCTTCCTGCGGATGCTGGGCGCCGACGGGAATGCCGGCGGCAAACCGCGTCACCGACTGCAGCGACTCCGGAATCTTGCCGACAAACGTCGCACCCTTCACCGGCAACAACTCGCTCACCTGCTGGAAGCCGATTTCGTAGTCGCCGTTCGCAACGACCGAGGCGACCGGAATGCGCGGAATCATCTTCGCCTTCGACTTGACCTGATCCTCGATGCCGAGCTTTTTGAACAGCTCGCGCTCAATGTAGACACCGCTCGCGCTGTCCGAGTAGGCGATCGACTTCGCGTGCAGGAGCACCTGCCGGAGGCCTTCCGCCGAGCTGATATCGGGCTTCGGCGCCCCTTCGCGCACGACCATGCCGATGCGCGAATCGGCCAGCTCGACGCGCGAGCCGGGCATGACCTTGCCCTTCTGGATCAGATCGTCCAATGCATAACCCACCATGATGACGGCGTCCGCGGGCTCGCCGCGCTCGAGCCGGTTGGGAATCGCTTCGGGCGATTTGCCCATCGACGGACCGAGCGCGGTGTCGAGCGTGTTGCCCGTTTCGGAGGCGAACTTCGGGCCGAGCACTTTATACGCCGCGGTAAAGCCGCCGGAACTCATGACGTGCAGGTCGGCGGCCTGCACATTCGCTGCAACAAACGAGGTGGCAAGCCAGGCTGCGGCGGCGACTTTCAGAAGCAGATGTCTCATGATTGGAGTCGTGTGTGATGGTGTGTTCAGATTCGTGCGAAGCGCCACGCGCATCAGTGCGCCGGCGTCAGCGTCGCCGCGCGGCGGCGATACAGCGCGAAGGTCGCGAGAAGGGCGCACGCGGCGGCAAAGCTCATCCAGTAGCCGGGCGCGGCCTTGTCGCCGGTCATGTGAATGAGCGCCGTCGAGATCGCCGGCGTGAAGCCGCCGAATACGGCCGTCGCGAGGCTGTAGGCGAGCGAGAAGCCCGCGACGCGTACCTGCACCGGCATCACTTCCGTCAGCGCGACGACCATCGCGCCGTTATACATGCCGTACATGAACGAGAGCCACAGCAGCACGAGCAGCATATTGATGAAGCTCGGCGCATGCGCAAGCAGCGAGAGCGCCGGATACGCGGTCGCAATGGCGAGCACCGTCATGCCGACGAGCAGCGGCCGGCGGCCGATCTTGTCCGAGATGGCCCCGCCGATGGGCAGCCACACGAAGTTCGACACCGCGACACACAGCGTGACGAGCAGACTGTCGGCCGTGCTCAGATGCAAGACCGTCTTGCCGAAGGTCGGCGCGTAGACCGTGATGAGGTAGAAGCTCGCGGTCGTCATCGCCACCAGCATCATGCCGGCGATCACCACGGACCAGTTTTGCGCCAGCGTGCGGAACACTTCCTTCATGCTCGGACGATGCTGGCGCGCCTTGAACTCCTGCGTTTCCTGCAGATTGCGGCGCAGCAGGAAAATGAACGGCACGATCATGCAGCCGACGAAGAACGGCACCCGCCATCCCCACGCCGCAATGGCCGTGGCATTCAGCGACTGATTCAGCGCGAAGCCGAGGGCTGCGGCCACGACAATGGCCACTTGCTGGCTCGCGGACTGCCAGCTCGTGAAGAAGCCCTTGCGGCCGGGCGTCGCCATCTCGGCGAGATATACCGAAACGCCGCCCAGCTCCGCGCCTGCCGAGAAGCCCTGCAGCAGCCGGCCGACCAGCACCAGCGCGGGCGCGAGAAGGCCGATTGTCGAGTAGCCCGGCACGAACGCAATGAGAATGGTGCCGCTCGCCATGATGGACAGCGTGACGATCAGGCCTTTGCGGCGGCCCACGTCGTCGATATACGCGCCGAGCACGATCGCGCCCAACGGCCGCATCAGGAAACCCGCGCCGAAGACCGCGAACGTCATCATCAACGAGGCGAATTCGCTGGCAGCCGGGAAAAAGACGTTGGCAATCTGCGTCGCGTAAAAGCCGAACAGGAAGAAGTCGAACTGCTCGAGAAAATTCCCGGCCGTGACGCGGAAGACCGCCGCGGCCTTGGACTGGCCCGGGGCAAGGGTAGAGGGGGAGGGGTGCATCGATGTGTCTCCTGAAATCCTGCAACATGCGGTGGTCCGCACTTTGCCGTTTGACGCATAGTGGCCCCTCGCCAGTCAAACGGGAATTGCAATTTTTTGAACGATTGATGTCGTACGGTTATCAATCGGCGCCGCGCGCGCCCCGATACTGCTCGACGAAACTGACGATCGCCTGAGACCGGTAATGCTTCGCCAACTGGCACAGGTGGTCGGCGAAAGGACGATAGCGTTCGTCGAGCTCGGTCAGGTGCTCGGTGTGCTGGACGATGGCGCGCATGTCGCCGAGCCGCGCGAGGTAGTGCAGCGCCTCCATCTCTTCATGGGGCGGCACGATGAAGTTGTCCGTGGAGGAACCCGTGATTCGTATAGCCGGTTCGCGCGCCTCGGGCGGCGTGTCGTCGCTCCATTCGAGGTTCAGGAGCACCGCGATCTGCGAGAGCAGCACGCTCAGATCAACCGGTTTGGACAGCATGGCGTTCGCACCGGCGGCGAGGCTTTTCGCGGCATCGCTGCCCGAGGCGCCCGCGGAGACCGCGACGATGGGCAGGCGCGCGAACTCCGGCATGGCGCGCAGGCGCCGCGTCGCTTCCAGCCCGTCCATGCCGGGCATGACGACATCCATGAGGATGAGCGACGGACGCAGCGCCTCTGCTTTCTGCAACGCCTCCAGTCCGTTGCCCGCTTCCGCCATCTCGAAGCCGAGCGGCGCGAGCATATCGACCATCACGGCACGATTCGCCGCGACGTCATCGACGACAAGGATCGTCTTGCGCGGCCCGTGGTAGCCGCTTGCCGTCCATTCGAGCGGCACGTCGGCGGCCTCGCGCGCCACCGCCGGGACATCCAGTTCGAACCGGAAGATGCTCCCCCCACCGCGGCGGCTCTCGACCTGAATCTCGCCGCCCATCAGGCGCACGAGCTGCCGGCTGATGGCAAGCCCGAGCCCCGTGCCGCCCACGCGGTGCCGCGCGTCGCTCACCTGCTCGAAAGGCCGGAAAATCGTCTCCCGATGCGCTTCCTCGATGCCGATTCCAGTGTCCTGCACTTCGAAACGCAGCCGCGTGGGCGGCGTCCAGTCGACGTGCAGACGCACGCTGCCCGTCTCGGTAAATTTAATTGCATTGGAGAGCAGGTTGAGCAGCACCTGGCGTAGCCGCTTTTCGTCGACGCGCACGGCCGCGGGCAACCCGGGCGCCATGTCGCACGAGAAGGCGAGGCCCTTTTCCGTCGCCTTCAGGCGGATGGTCCCGGCGATAAAGTAGATGAAGCGCTCGAGCAGCACATCGGAAAGATAGAGGTCCACCTTGCCGGCCTCGATTTTCGCCATGTCGAGAATATCGTTGATGATCGCCAGCAGATGTTCGCCGCTGCGCTGGATCACCGCTATTCCGTCCGCCTGGCGCTGCTCCAGGTTCTTGTCGCGCCTGAGTATTTGCGCGTAGCCGAGAATCCCGTTCAACGGCGTGCGCAGCTCGTGGCTCATGTGCGCGAGAAAATCGCTCTTGGCCCGGTTCGCCGCATCGGCGTGTTCCTTCGCGACGGCAAGCTCGGCGGTGCGCTCGCGGATCATGTCTTCGAGGTGCTCGCGATAGCGCCGCAGTTCATCTTCGGCACGCCTTTGCTCGGTAATGTCGCGTGAAATGCCGAGCAGGAACTGCGGCTCGCCGCGCACGTCGACGATCGGAATCTTCATGGTGTGCAAAAGGCGCACGCCATAACGGGTGTGCACCGGCTCGTCCGGCACGTCCACCAGTTGCTGCGACTTCAGCACGTCGCGATCCTTCAGCGCATAGAACTCGGCCTCGCTCGGCGGAAACAGATCGTGGACGGACTTGCCGATGAGTTCCTCGCGCCGGTAGCCGAGCAGCTGCTCGCCCGCCTTGTTAAAGCGGACGAAGCGCAGCGTCGCCGCGTCTTTCACGAAGATGGTGTCCGGAATGTTCTCGATGATGCTGTCGAGAAAGTGTTCGCTCGCACGTGCGGCCTCTTCCGCGTGCTGCCGCTCGACGATCTCGGCGGTGAGGCCCGCGAGCGCCGTGCTCAGCTCCGCCGTGCGCTGCGTGACGCGCGCCTCCAGTTCGGCGTTGAGTTCCTTCAGTGCCTGCTCGGCCTGCCTGCGCTGGCGCCGGTCTTCGAGAAACTGTTCGACCGCGCGCGCCATGTCGGCAATCTCGTCGCCGCCGCGCACGGGCACCCCGGCTTGCGCGCTGTCGACGTCACCGTGCCGCAGGAAGTGACTGACGCGCCGCAGCCGTCCAACCACATGGCGGCCGAGAAAGGCATGAGCGATCAGCCAGGCGAGCAGCAGGCTCACCGCCACTTCGCCGGTCACCCATTTTCGGGTGCGGTCGGCATTGTCGGCGAGGTCCTGCACCGCCTGACGATAGTCGCGCGTGAAGTAATCCGCCTGCTGGCGCGCCGCGGCGGCGAGCGCGTCGGCCTGGCGACGCAGATCGTCCTCGAGGCTTCCCGACGCCGATGACCCGCGAGCCTCGGGCGCGGCCCCCGGCGTGCTTCCCGCGCGCAGCGCCGTCTCGCGGACCTGCGCCTCGATATTGACCGTGTTGCGAAAGCGCTGGCTGGAGCGATGCAACGCGAGCGCGTCGACACTCACGCCTTCGCTCGTCGTTGCGGCGGCGAGCCGGTCCACCAGGCGGTCGAAAGTGGCGAGCTCCTCGATCACATGCCGATGCGTTTCGCGCACCACGTCCACGGTCTCGCCACTGGACAACTGCAACGCGAGGCGTTCGATCATCAGCGTGAGCTGCGCCAGGTTGTGCGCATCCTCCTGGCGCGCGAGCCGCTCTTCGGCCAATTGGCGGACGGCGTGGGCCGAGCTTCCCAGCGAATAAAGCGTAGTCGCGCCGACCGCGACCACCAGCGCGGCGAGGCAGGAAACCACCAGCGCAAACTGCGCGGTAAGCGACTGTGGAAGCGGAAGTTTCACGGGCGTTGCCAGATGTGGCGATAGATGTCGCGATAGCCGTTGGCCGGGTCATAGATCAGACGATCGCCGCCGTCCGCGGTAATGTTCTCCGCGGTCACGAGATGCACGGGCACCACATAACCCGTCACGCCGCCGCCGGCAAGGAGCCGGTTCATCTCGTCGACCAGTTGCCAGCCGTGCAGATTGAGCGGCTCGGCGACCGTGCCGGTCTGGAAGGTGCCCGTGCGGATCCGCAGGAAGGCGGACTCGCTGCCGTCGCCGGCCGACAGCATCGCCATGCCCGCGTTCGGCATGCCCGCCTGGGTCAGTACCGGCGCGGCGTAGTCGAAATAGATGTCGTTGACGGCGAGCGCGTAGGTCCAGCGCTTGCCGTGCTGCGCGAGCAAGGCGCGGGTGGTGGCCGGCATCAGCTCCTGGCTGCGCGAAATCGGCACGTCGCGCATATCGAGCAGTGTGCAGCCGCTGCACTCGCGCACGACGGCGGCCATTTCGTCCGCCTTGGCTTGCGCGATCCGGAAGTTGGAGTCGGTGAAGATGACGACGCCGGCATGTCCGCCCGACTGGACGATCGCCGCCAGCGCGGTCACGCGCGCGACTTCGACGGGATCCGTCGCCACGTTCATCGCGAGAGGGGTGCCGGGCACGGGTCCGGCCTGGGCCGCCACATGCCAGCCGACAACCGGAATGTTGCGCTCGGCAAACGGACGCAGGCCGGGCAACAGGGCGCGCGCGTCGCTGCCCACGAGGATCATGCCGTCCGGGCGGCTGGCGAGTGCATTCGCCAGCATCTTGAGGCGCAGGTCGGGCGTGCCGGCGGAGTCGAAAATCTTGACGCCCCAGCCGATCACTTTGGCCGCCTCGAGCACTCCGTCGACCACACCGACAATGCCGCCGTTGCGCAGGTCCTCGGCGACGACGGCAATATGCTTGCCGGCCTGCGCGCGCGGCCCGTCGCGCGGTCCGTTCCAGGGCGCCCCCGGTTGCGCCGCCGCATTGACGACGCGCTTAGCCTCGGCCAGGAAGTCGGTCGTGGCGACGGTGCTGGCGGGCACGGCGGCAGTCGGCATACCCTGCGCCGCAGCAACCGACAGCAGACACGCGCACTCCCATGCCAGAAGCCAGCCCCTCATGCCGTTCCCCCAGGGCCTCGCCGGGGTTCAATGACCGCCATTGACGATGTACCCAAATGCCGCGCGCAGGTGGATCCTGCGCATTTGATAGTACACCGCTATGCCTGCGTCGTAATGTCAGGCTTCCCACGCTTTGGCGACGACGCCGCGCCGCATTCGCCGGCCGCGCGGCGCCTGTTTCCCGCGCGCCGGGCGCTACATGCCGATGCTCGCCCCATCGCTGGAACTGGTGCCGGTGCCGGTGCCGGAGCCCGCGCTCGTGCCTGTGCCGGCACTCGATGTCGCGTTCAGATCGATTCTTCCATATACGCCGTTGGCTTCGTCGTTCGGGCCCGCCGCGAAGAAGAGCGTGCTGGAAGGCTGGCTGTCAAGATCATTGCCGAACGCAATGCCCCATAGGCCGTGTTCCACAATCGGGCTGCCGTTCGATCCATTGAGCCGTCCCATCGACTGTCCGCTCGTCGCATTGAACGCGTTGATCGTGCCGTCGCCGAAATTGCCGATCAGGACCGCACCGCTCAGCGAGCCAAAGTTAGCGGGCGCCACCGCCATGCCCCAAGGCGCGTTAAGCGGGCCGCCGATCGCGAAGTGCTGCTTGAGGTTGCCCGCGCTGTCGTAGACGTCGACCATGCCGAGGCCCGCGCCCGCGACGTCATCGTGTTTGGCGGCGTCCTGCTTCGCGTACGTGACGAACAGATTCTGGCCGATCGCCTGAATGCCGAACGGCGCGAAGCCGGCGGGAATCGCCGGATCCGTGAAAGCGCCCGGCATGGCGACCTTGGCAAACGATGTATTGAAGACGTCGATCTTGTTGTTATGGAAGTCCGTCGCGTAGAGGAAGTTGCCGTTGTTCATGGTAGCGATGGCGAGACCTTTGTAGACCGCGCCGCCCGCCCCATCGTCATACATGACGAACGCATTGGTCGGGCCGACGGCGGGCGCCCACGCGGTCAGGGTGCCGCCTTCGCCCGCGAAGATGAACGCTGCGAGTCCCGACTTGCCGTTTTCCGTGACCACGAAGCTTTGTGTGCCGTTGAAGACAATGCCCGTCGGCGATGCCGGACCGTTCCTGCCGTCGGGTATCGTGACGACGAGCGATTGCGGCACGCCATTGCCGTCATAGAGCGTCGCGACGTTGGTGCCGTTGTCCGCCACCCAGGCAAAACCTTTTGGATTGAAAGCGACGCCCCAGGGGTTTTTCAGATTTGCGTCGGTGTGGGCAGCGGGCACGGCGCCGTCGGAGACGAGGGCCGTCGCGGTGAACGTCGACTGGATCGGCGAGTTGACGCTGTTCGAACCGGAACCGCCACCGCACGACACCAGCGCCGCGATGGCTGCGACGCCGAATACATCAAGTAGAGACTTCATGACCGCACTCCTCGTTCTGCCACAGAAGCTGACGGTCAATGAACGAGGGGCGCAGGAAGTTTATTCCGGTGAAAAAGGGCTTATTTCGCGGGCTATCGTGTGCGGCATCGCGTGCCTGAGCGCGCGAGCAGTCAAGCGGCACACCTTGTGCAATCCTCACGAATTGCGAACAAGGCGTGTCGCCCGATGGTATGGCGCGGCGCTGCCGCGGCCGCTCACTGTGCAGTCGAAGCAGCGGTGTCCGATGCGCCCTTGGCATGCGCGCCGTTTTGCGGCATGCGTGTCGGCGCAGCATGTTTGGACTTGCCGCTTTTCATCGTGGATGTAGAGCCACTCGTGCCGCCCATGTTGGGCGCACTCATGCCTGCACCGCCCTGCCCCGCGCCGTTCGCTCCGTTCACGCCGGCTCCGCCCGCGCCGACGCTCGTGCCGCCGCTGCCGCTACCACCGCCGCCGCTGGAACCGCCGCCGCCCGCACCCTGCGCGAACGCCGTGCCGACCAACGCCAGTGCACATGCAGAAGCCAGCACTGCTTTCTTTACCCTCTTCATCGTTGCCTCCCTCGATAAGACAAACGCCGGCCATGCTGTGCGCAGGCCGGCGTTCGTGATGAACAACTCAGATATCTCCCGGCGGCACATCTGCCACGCCGCGCGTCGTCGACCAGTACGGGTCGCGGTTGTAGTACTGATGGAGCGTCGTGCCCCACGACGCATCGGCCATGGAAGGCCAGTGGTCCTTGTCGAAGCCGGGGTCGTCCTTGATGCGCTGGGCGTCGATGCTCACGCGGAAACACTTGGCGTCGGTGTCGAGCGTAAGCGCATTCCACGGTATGGCGTGCAGGTTCGCGCCCATGCCGAGAAAGCCGCCTTCGGACAGCACCGCATAGGCGATCCTGCCGCTGCGCACGTCGAGCATGATGTCCGAAATCTTGCCGACGTCTTCTCCGTCCGCTGAAATGACCTGGGTGTCGTCGAGCGTCGCCGCGGCCATGACTTCCGGTCCGGGGCCTTCTCCGGTGCCCGTGCCGACGATGTCCGCACCGCCGGTGCCCGACGCAGTGCCTTGCGGGTTCAATATACTCATGATGTCCTCCACATGTACTTGTGTGGAGGTTGATCCGCAACGACTATGCCCGCCGTTCAGACACGGCACTCCGTGGCGCGGCGTGCGAAAGCGCCGGGCGACAGCGCGCAGACCGCGTAAGGATTGCTCACGATCCGAACGACTCTGCGCGACCTGTTAAGGCATCCGGCTCGTATCGGTCCGGTCCGCCGCGCTACAGCGCAACGCTTTCGAGCCGTGCCGCGAGAAACTCCACGAACAGGCGCGTGCGCGCCGGCAGGCGCCGCGTGGGCAGCCAGAGCGCCTGCAACGGCAGCGGCGACAGTTCGTAGTCGGTCAGGATGAGTTCCACGCGGCGCTGCTGTACGAGCTCGCCGATCTGCCAGTACGCCGCCCGGCCAATGCCGAGACCGCTCGCGACCGCATCGTTGATGGCAGCCGTGCTGTTGCTTTCGAAGCGCCCGTGCACCTGCACCGCTTCCTCCACGCCGCGTTTGCTGCGGTAGCGCCACAGCGACGCCTCCGGCAAAGCCGAGCGCACCACGCAATCGTGCTGCTTCAGATCCGCCGGCCGCAGCGGACGCCCGCGCGCCTCCAGATAAGCCGGCGAGGCGAACGTCACGCGGCGAATCGTGCCGAGCCGCCGCGCAATCAGATTCGAGTCGGGCGTCTCGCCAATACGAATGGTGACGTCGGCGCCGCTCACCGCCGGGTCGTCGTACTCCTCCGACAAATCAAGCGACGCCGTGAGTTGCGGATAGCGCGCAAGAAACGCCGCGAGGAGCGGCGCGAGATAACGCGGACCGAAGAGCGTCGGACCGCAAATGCGCAGGCGCCCCGTCACCGTCGTCGCATACTCGGCGAGTTCGGCGCGCGCCATGGCCAGATCGGCGAGTACCTGCTTGATGCGCGTGTAGAACTGCTCGCCCGCCGTGGTCAGCCGGCACTGCCGCGTGGTGCGCGCGACGAGCAGGGTTCCCGCCTCGCGCTCCAGCACCTGCAGCGAACGGCTCACCGCCTGCAGCGATCGGTCGAGCCGCCGCGCCGCCGCGGTCAAATTGCCTTCTTCGGCAATCGCGACAAAAACTTCCAGGTCACGCAGCGATCCATTATCCATTTTTCCGGGAGAAAGAGTCATTTTTCGCCCCGATTATCTATCAGACAGGCGCGAGTAGGATACGGAACATCGTCCTCACGGAGCACCCGCGCATGTCACCACACGATTCGGGCAGCGCCGCCGCTGCCAGGCCTGCCACGGTCGCCGCGCGCCCTTATGCGATCGCCGTCGGCATCGCGGTACTCGGTCTGTACGCGTCGCAGGCGCTCGTGAACGATCTCGCCACGTCGGTCGGACTCGGCGCGTGGGCCAACCTCGTGACGATGCTCACGCTGACCGGCTATGCCGCCGGTCTGCTGCTCCTCGTGCCGCTCGTCGACCTGTGGCCGAACCGGCGGCTCATCATGGGCACGCTCGGCGCGCAGGTGATGTCGCTCGCGGTGCTCGCGGCGGCGCGCGAGCCGGTGGTCTTCCTCGCTGCGTCGTTTTGCGTCGGGCTGACATCGAGCGCGATCCAGATGCTCGTGCCGGTCGTGGCATCGCAGGCGCCGGAGGCCGAGCGCGGTCGCGTGGTCGGCGACGTGATGAGCGGGCTCATGCTCGGCGTGCTGCTGTCGCGGCCGGCGGCCAGCCTGATCGCCGGCGCATTCGGATGGCGCAGCTACTATGCAATCGACGCCGCCGCGCTCGCCGCGATGTCGGCGTGGCTGTGGACGCATCTGCCCGAGCGGCGTCCGCTTCACCAGAGTTCGTATGCCGCGCTGCTCGGCTCGCTGCTGCATCTGATCCGCGACGAACCGGTCCTGCGTCGCCGCGCGCTGTATCAAGGCTTGCTGATGGTGTCGTTCAACCTCTTCTGGACGAGCGTCGCGCTCAAGCTCGCGAGTGCGCCGCTGCGCCTCGGCCACGTCGGCATCGGCCTCTTCGCGCTGGCCGGCGCGGGCAGCACCGTCATCGCGCCGGTGGCGGGCCGCCTCGGCGACCGCGGCCTCGACCGGCAAGCCACCCTCGCCTTCCACACTATCGTCGTGCTGGCGGCCGGCATCGCGCTCGTCGGCGGCAGCAACGGCTTGTCGCCTGCGGCGTCGCTCACGCTGCTCGTGGTCGCGGCGCTGCTGCTCGACCTCGGCGTAATCGGCGATCAGGCGATGGGGCGCCGCGCCGTCAATCTGCTCAACCCGCAAGCGCGTGGCCGCGTGAACGGACTCTTCACCGGTTTGTTTTTCGTCGGCAGCGCCATCGGCGCACTGCTCGCGGGGCCGGCGTGGGCGCTCGGCCATTGGGCAGGCATCTGCATCGCCGCCGCCGCATTCGCGCTGGCCGCCAACCTGCTGCATGTCGTGCACACCAGGGCGCCGGCGCGCCCGCCGTGCACGTCGTGCCAATCGCGAACGGCCTCGTCCGCCGCCGAGCCGCGGCCCTGAACACACCTCTTCCAACGTGAGGAAAACCGACCATGGACGCCACCCGCTCCACCTTCCGCTATCCGACTGTCAGCGCCGGAGGCGTCGACATCTTCTATCGCGAGGCCGGCCCGAAAGACGCGCCGACCGTTCTGCTGCTGCACGGCTTTCCGTCGTCTTCGCGGATGTATGAACCGCTCATGCCGTTTCTCTCGCCGGAGTTTCATGTCGTCGCGCCCGACTATCCGGGCTTCGGCAACAGCGAGGCGCCCGCGCCCGAACGCTACGCCTATACGTTCGACAACCTCGCGCGTTCCATCGAACAGTTCACCGACGCGCTCAAGCTCGATCGCTACGTCCTCTTCATGGCCGACTATGGCGGTCCGGTCGGCTTCCGGCTCGCCATGGCGCGGCCCGAACGCGTAATGGGCATCGTGATCCAGAATGCAGTCGCGCATGAAGAAGGACTCGGGCCGCTGTGGGAAACGCGCAAGGCGTTCTGGAAGGACCGCGCGGAGCATGAAGCGAGTCTGTGGGCCAACCTCGCCTCGCCGGCTGCATTGAAACTGCGCCACGTGGGCACGAGTCCCAACCCGCAGCGCTATGATCCGGACAACTGGCGCGACGAGGAACAGTTTCTCGCGCGGCCCGGGCAGGCGGCCATTCAGACAGATCTCTTCTACGATTACCGCACCAATCTGCAGTCGTATCCGCGCTGGCAGGCCTGGCTGCGCGAGCATCGGCCGCCCACGCTCGTGACCTGGGGCAGACACGACCCTTCGTTTACCGTGGCCGGCGCACACGCCTATCAGCGCGACGTTCCGGACGCCGAAGTACATGTGCTGGACGCCGGCCACTTCGCCCTGGAAGAAGCCAGCGACGAGATCGCTGCCTTGACGCTCGATTTTGTGCGGCGCGTGGCGGCGCGGTGAATGCGCGACCGCACACACGAACCTATGCCTATTGAATTGTCCGCCCCGATAAAAAAATTAATGTAGCGCTCGCTTTATTGTCCTTGTCAGATAGCTACCAACGCATGATCCCATGACAGATAAATAACGAACGCCGATGCCCACTGCGTTTACCGATACGGTCCAGCAGAGTTTTACGACGCTCACGCCGACGGCCAAGCGCATCGCCACGTATATGCTCGCGAATCTGGACCGCCTCGGGCTCGAAACCGCGGACCAGATCGCGCAGCAAACCGGCACGAGCGGCATTTCGGTGGGGCGCTTTCTGCGCAGCATCGGCTATCGCAATCTGGACGATCTGAAGCGCGAGTTGCGCGGTAGCCAAACGCGGCCGTGGTTCATTACCGACCGCCTCGACGCGTATCGCAGCGAGCGCGACGCGGGCGGCCCAGAGCGCACGAGCCGGCAACGGGCGGCACGCGCACGGTCTCTGGATCTAGAAGTCGAGGCAGTGCGATACGTCTATCGCCTCGCAGAAAGCGAAGCGTTTGAACGCGTGGCAAAGCGCGTCGCCGCGGCGGACGCCGTGTATATCGTCGGCATTCAATCGACGCGCGGCATTTCGAACGCGTTTTTCAGCTACCTCGAATACTTGCGGCCGCGCGTGTTCTATTCCGATGGCATGTCGGGTTCGTATGTCGATTCATTGAACTCCGAGTTCGCCTCGCCGTATCTGATCGTCACCGACACGCGCGCCTATTCGCGCATCGCGCGCCGCTATTGCGAGGCCGCGGCGCAGCGCGAGCTCGCCTTTGCGCTCGTCACCGATCTTTACTGCCCGTGGGCACGCGACTTCCATTGCGATCTGCTGCAAGTGAAGACCGACGTCGGCCAGTTCTGGGACTCGCTCGCGCCGCTCACCTGTCTCTTCAATCTCCTGCTGACCTCGATCGTGGAGCGCCTCGGCCCGGCCATCGACGAGCGCGTTGCCCGCAATCGCGAACTGCAGCGAGAACTCGACCAATTCGAATTCTGATCGCCATGACCGCTACTTCCCGCCTGGTCCACATCATGCCCGACACGCATCGCGTGGAGATCGACCTCGTTTATGCGACGCCGCGCAACTTCACCGGCAAGCCGATTTATCGCGAAGCACACTGCCTGCTGCTGGAACCCGCGGAATCCGCCTTGCGCAAAGCCGTCGATCTCGCGGACAGCGTCGGCCTGCGCTTGCGCATTTTCGACGCCTACCGGCCGCCGCAAGCGCAACAGGTGCTGTGGGACTTTCTGCCCGACCCGACTTACATCGCCGAACTGGGCCGCGGCTCGAACCATAGCCGGGGCACGGCCGTCGACCTCACGCTGATAGACGGCGACGGCGAACCGCTCGACATGGGCACGGGTTTCGACGAGATGGTGAAGGCATCCGAGCACTTTCACCCTGGCCTGCCGCAAGACGTGCAGCGCAATCGCCTGCTGCTGCTCGGCATCATGCATGCAGCGGGTTTTACGCACATTGCCAGCGAATGGTGGCACTACGAACTACCCGGCTCGCGCGCGCTGCCCGTGATCGACAACAGCGAAAGCGGCCCGTTGAAATTGATGTGATCTGATCCCGATGGGTTCCTGGCTGTCCGTTTGCAGGTTGTCTTCCTTTACATTCGGAGCAAGTATGAATCTGGTTTTGCGCAATGCGCTGGCAGCAGTCGCGGTCGTGTCCGCGCTGACCTTTTCCGTCACGATGACAGGCAGCGCGCTCGCCGCGACGCCGAAAGACATGCTTGTCATTGCCACGACGCTCGACGAATTCTCGACGCTCGATCCCGGCGAAGTCTACGAACTCGTGCCCGAAGAATATGTGGCGAACACCTATGACCGCCTCGTGCGCGTGGACCTGAAAGACCCGTCGAAATTCAACGGCGACGTCGCGCAATCGTGGAGCGTGAGCCCCGACGGACTCACGTTCACCTTCAAGATCCGCTCGGGCCTCAAGTTCCATTCCGGCAATCCGCTCTCAGCCGACGACGTCGCATGGTCGATACAGCGTTGTGTGCTGCTCGACAAAGGCGCCGCCGCCGTGCTGCAAGGCATTGGCCTCACCAAGGACAATGCGCTGCAGAAAGTCCGCAAGATCGACGACTCCACAGTCAGCATTACGACCGATCAGAAATACGCGCCCACGTTCGTGCTGAATGTGCTCGGCGCGTGGCCCGCCTCGGTGCTCGACAAGAAGCTGCTGATGTCGCATCAGAAGGGCAATGACTTCGGCAATGAATGGCTGCGCACGAACGAGGCCGGCTCGGGTGCCTACAAGCTCGTCAAATGGACTGCCAACGACAGCCTGATTCTGCAGAAATACGACGATTACCGCATGCCGCTCGCGATGAAACGCATCGTGCTGCGCCACGTGCCCGAGGCGTCGAGCCAACGCTTGCTACTTGAAAACGGCGACGCCGACGTGGCGCGCAACCTGAGCCCCGACGACCTCGCGGCCTTGACGAAATCGAACAAGGCGCACGTAAACGCCGTTCCGCAAGCCACCTTGCTGTACCTCGGCCTGAACGTCAAGAATCCTAATCTTGCGAAGCCCGAAGTGCAGGAAGCGATGAAGTGGCTGATCGATTACAACGGCATTCAGACGAACGTTGTGAAGACGACCTACAAGGTTCATCAGACGTTCTTGCCTGAAGGCTTTCTCGGCGCACTCAACAGCAACCCCTACCATCAGGACGTCGCCAAGGCGAAAGCGCTGCTGGCCAAGGCGGGTTTGCCCAACGGCTTCAGCGTGACCATGGACGTGCGCAGCGCCTATCCGTACAACGAGATCGCCCAGGCGGTGCAGGCCAATCTGGCGCAAGGCGGCATCAAGGTCGAGATCGTTCCGGGCGACAACAAGCAGACGCTCGCGAAGTATCGCGCGCGTCAGCATGACATCTATATCGGCGAATGGTCCGCCGACTATATCGACCCGCACAGCAACGCGCAGGGCTTCGCGTGGAATCCGGACAACTCCGACAAGTCCTCCTACAAGATGCTCGCATGGCGCAATTCGTGGGACATTCCTGATCTCACGAAAGAGACCAACGCCGCGCTTGCCGAGTCGTCCACCACGAAGCGCGCGGAGCTTTATCAGACGATGCAAAAGGAAATGCTCGCGCGTTCGCCGTTCGTCATCATGTTCCAGCAGGTCTCGCAGGTCGCCATGCCGCCAGGCGTGTCCGGGCTCGAAGTCGGCCCGATCAACGACCTGGTTTCGTATCTGCACGTGAAAAAGCAGTAAGCGTCTCGCGGCGCGCTGACCATGTCGACCATTCCGACTCCTATCGACCGCATTCGCGCAGCGTCCGCGCGCCGCGCAAGCGTGCGCTGGACGCTGCGCGTGCTGCGCTGGGTGCTGACGCTCGCCGTGACCTTCATCGGGCTGCTTGCGGTGACCTTCGTAATCGGTCGCAAGGTGCCGATCGATCCCGTGCTCGCGATACTCGGCGATCGCGCGTCGGCAAGCGCCTATGCGGCCGCGCGCGTGCAGCTCGGTCTCGACAAGCCGCTCGCCGAGCAATTCCTGATCTATGTGAATGCGGTATTGCACGGCGACCTGGGCGTCTCGCTGCTCACGGCCAATCCGGTGCTCGACGACATCCGGCGGGTCTTTCCCGCCACGCTCGAGCTGGCCACGCTGGCGACCATCGGCGGCGTGCTGGTCGGCGTGCCGCTAGGCGTCGTCGCCGCCACGCGCCACAACCGCTGGATCGATCACGTGGCGCGCTTCGTGGGGCTGATCGGCAGTTCCGTGCCTGTGTTCTGGCTCGGTCTGATGGGGCTGTTGCTGTTCTATGCGAAGCTGCATTGGGTGTCGGGGCCCGGCAGGCTGGACCCCGTGTTCGACGGCATGGTGGACTCGCGCACCGGGAGCCTGCTCCTCGATTCGCTGATGGCCGGCGAATGGGAGGTGTTCTTCAATGCGCTCTCGCATATCGCACTGCCCGCCGCGATACTCGGCTATTACTCGGTCGCGTATCTGAGCCGGATGACGCGCTCGTTCATGCTCGATCAGTTGAATCAGGAGTACATCACGACGGCGCGCGCGAAGGGCGTTCCCGAGCGACGCGTGGTGTGGGTGCACGCGTTCGGCAATATCGCTGTGCCGCTGCTGACGGTGATCGCGCTCTCATACAGCTTCCTGCTGGAAGGCTCGGTGCTGACCGAGATCGTGTTCGCGTGGCCGGGCATCGGCTCGTATCTGACGGGCGCGCTGCTCAACGCCGACATGAACGCCGTGCTCGGCAGCACGCTCGTGATCGGCGCCACTTTCATCGCGTTGAATCTGCTGACCGACGCGCTCTATCGCGTGTTCGATCCGCGCGCCCGCTGATGCAACGGAGACTATTCACGTGCGCCCTCCCCTTGAACGTTCGACGCAGGACTGGCCGATGAACGCCCCGCGCCGCACGTGGAAAGCGTGGCTGCTCACGGGCACGCCCGCGTCGCGCAAGCAGGCCGCGCTGGGTCTCGCGTATCGACGCTGGCGCCGGTTCGCGGGCAATCCACTTTCTGTGTTCGGCTTTGCGATTCTGCTGGTGCTGGTGATCGTCGCGGCGATCGGACCGTGGATCGCGCCGCACGACCCGCTGCGTCAGGTGCTGTCGGACCGGCTGCTGCCGCCCGGCTCCGCTTCGCACTGGCTCGGCACCGACCAGCTCGGGCGCGATATTCTCTCGCGCATCATCTACGGTTCGCGGCTTACGCTGTCGATAGCGATACTCGTGGTCGTCGTGGTGGTGCCGATCGGCCTCATGATAGGCACCACCGCGGGCTTCTTCGGCGGCTGGGTCGATAACGTGCTGATGCGCATCACCGACATCGCGCTCGCCTTTCCGAAGATCGTGCTCGCGCTCGCCTTCGCCGCGGCGCTGGGACCGGGCGTGATCAATGCCGTCATCGCCATCTCCATCACCGCGTGGCCCGCGTACGCCCGTCTTGCGCGCGCCGAGACCTTGCGGCTCGTGCAGGCAGACTTCATCCAGGTTGCGCGTCTGCAAGGCGCGTCGAATCTGCGCATTTTGCTGCGCTATGTGATGCCGCTCTGCACGTCGTCGGTGATCGTGCGGGCCACGCTCGACATGGCCGGCATCATTCTGACCGTCGCCGGTCTCGGCTTTCTTGGGCTCGGCGCACAACCGCCGAGTCCCGAATGGGGCTTCATGGTCGCTTCCGGCCGCAACGTGCTGCTCGATTCGTGGTGGGTCGCCACGCTTCCGGGCTTTGCGATTCTGCTCGTGAGTCTCGCGTTCAACCTGCTCGGCGACGGATTGCGCGACGTGTTCGATCCGCGCCATGGAGACTGACATGGACGCTCCGCTGTGTGAAATCGACGATCTGCGCATTGCCTTTCGCGCGCACGACGGCACGCTGAATGAAGCGGTACGCGGCGTGTCGCTGACGCTGAAAAAAGGCGAGCGGCTCGGCATCGTCGGCGAATCGGGGTCGGGCAAATCGCTCACGGGCCGCGCGCTGCTGGGTCTCTTGCCGCCCGCCGCGCATTGCAGCGCCCAAGCGCTCCGCTTCGACGGGCAGGACATGCTCGCCATGCCGGCCGCGCGGCGGCGCCGCTTCTGCGGCTCGCAAATGGGCATGGTTCTGCAGGATCCGAAGTATTCGCTCAACCCGGTCATGACCGTCGAGCAGCAGATGCGCGAAGCGTTCGCGCTGCACGAGCCGAAGCTCGGCCGCCGTGCAATGCGGGCAAAGATCGTGAGTGCGCTCGAGTCGGTGCACATTCGCCAGCCGGAACGCGTTGCGCGCTCGTATCCGCACGAGTTGTCGGGCGGCATGGGGCAACGCGTGATGATCGCGATGATGGTGTCCACCGGCCCGCGCCTCCTGATCGCCGACGAACCGACGAGCGCGCTCGATGTACTGGTCTCGATGCAAGTGCTGGCCGTGCTCGATGAAATGATCGAAAAGCATCAGACGGGCCTCATTTTCATCAGTCACGACCTGCCGCTCGTCATGTCGTTCTGCGACCGCGTGGTGGTGATGTACGCGGGCCGCGTCGTCGAAACCTGTGCCGCGCGCGATCTCGTGAACGCGCAGCATCCGTATACGCGCGGGCTGCTTGCCGCCAATCCGCCGCTCGTCGACCCGCCCGCCGAATTGCCTGTGCTGTCGCGCGACGCCGCGTGGTTCAACGAGCCTGCCGGGCAGCAAGGAGTGCCGCGATGATCCGCGTCGATGCATTGACTGTGCGCTTCAGGACAGCCGCCGGCTCCGTCGATGCAGTGCGCGCCGCCAGCTTTCGGGTCGCGGCGGGCGAGGTCTTCGGCCTCGTGGGCGAATCGGGCTCGGGCAAGTCGACCATTCTTCGCGCGCTGAGCGGACTCGCGCCTGTTTCCGAGGGCTCGGTGCATATCGCCGGCCCGGATCGCGACGCGCGCGCACGCCACGTGCAGATGGTCTTTCAGGACCCCTACGGCTCGCTGCATCCGCGCTTCACGGTCGACCAGACGCTGCGAGAACCGCTCAACATCAACCGGATGGGCGAACAGGAAACGCGCATTCTCAATGCGCTGCGTGAAGTGGGCCTCGATCCGTCATTCCGTTTTCGCTATCCGCATCAACTGTCGGGCGGACAACGGCAGCGGGTCGCCATCGCGCGTGCGTTGATTGTCGAGCCGCGCGTCGTGCTGCTCGACGAACCGACGTCCGCGCTCGACGTTTCCGTGCAAGCCGAGATTCTCAACCTGCTGAAGCGCCTGCACCGCGAACGCAATCTGACCATGATTCTGGTCAGTCACAATCTCGCGGTGGTCGGCTTTCTGTGCTCGCGCGTGGCGATCATGCGCAATGGAGAAATCGTCGAGGAACTGCCTATTGAAAGCGTTCGCGCACAGCAGGTGCAGAGCGACTACTCGCGCAGCCTGTTGCTCGCGACAGGCGGTTATCAGCGCAAGGCGGCGCAAGCGCTCGGCGTGGACGCGTCGCCATGATGGAGCGGCTCTCCAGACGCCGCCGGGAGCGCCCGCACATCGCTACGGCTTGCGCGCCGGCGCACTGTTGTCGGGCGCGCCGCGATTGTAGGGCTGGGTGGGCGGCGGCCGGTTGTCGGTTCCCTGATCCTGGCGCTTCGTATCGTCGCCGGCACTGTTCTTTTTCGCAGGGGCGGCATCGGGCGCCATGCGACGTAAGGTCTGCAACTGCAGCAGTTTCAGGAGGCGGTCGCTCGCCTGCGCTGCGTTCATGCCCGCGAGGCATCCCGCGCAAGCGAGACCTACCGCCACGATGGATAGTCGGATTCGCTTAGCCATGCACGTCTCCCTGCTAGCGCATCCTCGCGGCCCGCATGCACAGCGCCTGCCGGCCGACGATGTGTCGCGTGGACGCGCTCATTCATGATACTGCCGCCACTGCGATGTCGCACGCCACAGGGGGTGTTTGTCCTGATTGCCTCGGTTTACGCTGCTGTGCCGTAATGCGGATGGGTCGCTCGCCGAAGGCGCGGAGCAGGAGCGTTGCCGCTTTCCTGTTGCTGCGCATCGCGACGTTTCCTCTCCGGACACATTTGCTCAATACCCACGTCTATTCACAAGGAGCCCAACCCGCAGTTCATGCGAACAAGAGCCGTGCACCGGCCGCCTCCGCGCCGCAGAGCTTGAACTGCGGGCGAGCCCACCGGCATGCACGCCATAGCAGTGACCTCATGCTTGCCGACAAAGGAAACAACATGCGTTTTGCGAAGACTTTCACCCCTATCGCGGTTGCAGTTGGAGCACTTCTCGCAGTTGCACCACTCGCCTCTCGCGCGGATACGGTTGTAAAAATCGGCTTTGCTGCGCCGCTCACCGGCCCCAACGCCAGTTACGGAAAAGACCTGGAAAACGGCGTCAAGATGGCGCTCGACGACGCCAAGGCGCAAGGCATCAAGATCAACGGTCAGCCCGTGTCGTTCCAGCTCGTTGCCGAAGACGATCAGGCCGACCCGCGCGTCGGCGTGCAGGTCGCGCAAAAGCTGGTGGACGAAGGCGTGTCCGTCGTCGTCGGCCACTTCAACTCCGGCACGACAATTCCCGCTTCGGATCTCTACGAAAAGGCGGGCCTGCCGGTCATCGATCCGGCGGCGACCAATCCGGTCATCAGCAACCGCGGCTACAAGAACGTCTTCATGGTGATCTCGAGCGACGCACAGAACGCGGGCACCGCGGGCGCCTATGCCGTCACCACGACGAAGGCCAAGCGCATCGCCGTGATCGACGATCGCACGGCGTTCGGTCAAGGCGAAGCCGATGAGTTCGTGAAGGCGGTGAAGGCGCACGGCGGCGACATCATCGACCGCGAATACACGACCAATCAGGCGACGGACTTCAAGACGCAGCTCACGAACCTGAAGAGCAAGAACCCCGATCTGATTTTCGTCGGCGCGCTGAATCCGCAGGCGGCAGGCATCATGAAGCAGATGAACCAGCTCGGCCTCAAAGCGCAGTACGTGGGCGGCGGCGGCGTGAAGGACGTCGACTTCATCAAGCTCGCGGGCAATGTCTCGGAAGGCGCAATGGCATGGGAATACGGCCGGCCGCTCGACAGCACGCCCGTCGGCGCGAAGTTCGCCGAGCGCTTCAAGCAGAAGTTCGGCGAGGACGTGCTTTCGTATGCGCCGTTCGGCTACGACGCGGCGTGGACCGCCATCAAGGCGATGCAGGCAGCCAACTCGACGAAACCGGACGACTATCGCGCGAAGCTGCAAGGCATCAGCTTTGACGGCATTACCGGGCATATCGAGTTCAACGCGAACGGCTCGCTGAAGAACGGCTCATCCACCTTGTATCAGGTCAAGAACGGCCAGTGGGTGACGGTCAAGACGGTGAGCGGCCTGTAAGCCAGGCGTCGCGGAGTGACGGCACCGGCGCGGGCAGCGCCTCTCGACAGCATGGGGCCGGTGCCGGACCCGACCGCAGCGATGAATGCGGGCGAGCAGCGCGGCGAACAGCGCGGCGGGGGGCGCCGAGGGCGCTTACCGCCGCGCTTGCGGGCACTCCGTCCGATACCAGAAATCCACTTGCCGCTGCGCCGCCTCCAGATCCGCCGGATAGTAGGGGTCGAAGCGCCACTCCGGGTGGTAGCCCGCCATCTCCAGGGCCGCCAGTTCGCTCATGCTGCGCTCGTGCGTGACGGGCGCCTTGTTTCTGATGTCGGTGAGGTCGCGGCATTGGGTGGGGCTCAGGTGCGTCTGCGCGCCTCGCTGCATGCCGCCGGCAACACAGCCCGCGAGCAATACGATCGACGCCGCCAGAATCGGCGCTACCTTCGTCGCAATCTTCATTTCGTACCTCTTGCCAGGCGGACAGCGAATTGTGCCTCAGGGCTCCTGGGCGCGCGTGGCGCTGCGCAGAATCTCGGCCAGCTTCTCGTTTTCGTCGATGCGAGCCTGCTCGACCGCCTTCTCCACATCGTTGCCCGCACGCTCGGCCCAGCGCTGCCGTTCGCGCGCGAAGATGATCCGCTCATGCACCGCACGGATGGCGCCCCAGACCGCGTCCTCGGCGCTCTGCTCGGTCGCCTCTTCGAGCGTCAATGAGGAAAACGCGTGCCCCGTGTGGCAGCGGTAACGCAATGGCCGCTCGTCGTACATTCGCCAGAGGACGCCGTTGCAACTCGGGCACGTGAGCGCCGAGCGCTCACCGATCTCATCCAGTTGCTCCGGCAAGACCGTCAGGCTTTCGCCGAGCTGTGCCTCGCGGTCAAGATCAGGCCGATTGGTCATGGGATGCTCCTCGCGCGGTGCTGCTCCCTGCACCGCAGCATGAAGAACCTGTGGGAGATCGTCAGGACCCGCGACGGCGTCCGCGCCCGCCGCGGCGAGCGCGCTGCGCGGCATGGAAGGCGCCTCGGAATCGTCGGGGCGCTGCACCACCGCATAGCCACCGCGCGCACGAATGGCGGCGAGACCCGCCGCGCCGTCGTCGAGATCGCCGCTCAGCACGACGCCCACCACACGTTTGCGGTACTCGGCGGCGGCTGAGCGGAACAAGGGGTCCGCCGCCGGACGCGCAAAGTTTTCAGCCGCGGTATCGAGCAGCCGGAATTGGCCGTCGCGCACCACCATGTGTCGATCGGGCGGCGCGATGTAGATTCTGCCTCGCTCCATCCGCTCGCCTTGCTGCGGATGGCTTGCCTTCAGCGGACCCGCGCGCGAGAGAAGTTCCGGCAGTATGCTGTGATGTCGGCCGATGTGCAGCACGATACAAACAGATGCGCCAAGATCGGGAGCAAGGCCTGCCACCAGTTTTCTGAGCACGGCAAGCGCGCCACGCGATGCTCCGATAACTACAATGTCGCGATGAGCCATAAGGCCTCCTTCGTCGTATCGGCGCAATTTCCAGACCTGAACGGGACGGGCGCGGCAGGTTCTGCGAGGGCATGCAACGCGGGAGGCAATCGTGAAGCTATCCGAAGAACTGATCAATTTGCGCCAGGCCGATGTACATATCGCCGAGGCGACGCGCCGGATCGAGCATCAGCAGGCACTGGCCGCGTCGTTGCCGGCGGGTACTGAAAAGGAGCGCGCCGAGGCGCTGCTCACGGCCATGCGGGCGACGCTCGTGCAGTTCGCCCTGCACCGCGAAGCCATCGTCGAGAACATTGCGCGGCTGCGTGGGAGCGGCGACGAGTCTTCCGATAGCGCGCCCTGAGCAAGCGCAGGCCGGGCCAGCGCGCCCGGCCTGCATAACGGAGACGCCAGCCGACCCGGCGCCCGCATCACTTCCCGGTGCGTCGCGCGTCCGGCGTCAGCTGTGCGCGCCGGTTCTCGCCTGCGGCTCGCCCGTCCGGCGTCAGCGCGCCGAGTTCATCCAGCAATTGCTGGAATTCCAGCGGCTTCGCCAGATGAGCGTTGAATCCCGCCTCATGCGCGGCCTGAACCTCGTCGTGCCGGTTCCGCCCTGTCAGCGCAATCGCGTGAACACCGCTGACGGCCGGATCGGACCTGATCTTGCGGATCAGCTCGTAACCGTCCATGTGCGGCATGCCTATGTCGGACACGACCGCGTCGACCGGTTCCTCCGCCAGCATCCGCAGCGCCTCCAGACCGTCGCCGGCGGTCCTGACGCGCGCTCCTTCGAGCTCGAGCAGCGTGGTCAGCGAGGCAGCCGTTTCCGCATCGTCCTCGACCAGCAGGATGTGCAGGCCGGCGATAGTGCGGTGCTTGCCGATGGCGTCGCGCAGCTGCCCGCGCTCGTCTTCTATGGCGGGCAGCCATACCGTCATTCTGGTGCCGTGGCCCGGACCGTCCGACTCCGCCTTGACGTGGCCGCCGTGCATCTCGACAAGCTGCCTCACGAGCGCAAGGCCGATGCCGAGACCGCCGCGACTGCGGCCGCGCGGCGTCTGGCGGAACATATCGAAGATGTAAGGCAGCGTGGCCGGCTCGATGCCCTGGCCGCTGTCGGTGACTTCAAGGCGCAGCATGCGGCCGTCGCGCGACAGACGCACCTCCACGTGTCCGCCGGAATCCGTGAACTTCATGGCGTTGGACAGCAGGTTCCAGAGAATCTGCTCGCAACGGACGGGGTCGGCAAGCGTGATGGCCGGCTCGTCTGCAACCTCGACCTGCATCGTAATGCCGCGGGCGTGCGCGTCTTCCTCGCAGGTGTCAGTGATATCCGCGATCAAAGCCGCCAGATCGACCCGCGAGACTTCGAGCGCGAGCTTGCCGGTCTGGATTCGCGAGAGATCGAGCAGATCGTCGATGATCTGCGCCTGGCTGCGCACCGCGTGCCGGATGGACGCGGCCGCATCCCACACGGCGGGCAGGTGGCGCACTTCCGGCAAGCGCGGAAGCATTTCCGCCTTCACGCCGATCAGATTGAGCGGATGTTTCAACTCGTGCGACAACACGGCGATGAACTCGTCCTTCAACTGGTTCGCGCTCAGCGCCTGCTCGCGCGCCGCCTGCTCGCGGGCGAGCGCTTCGCGGCTCGCGTCCTCCCGCAGTTTGCGCGCCGTCAGATCGCGCAGAATCTTCGCGAAGCCGTTAAATGACGTATCCACAATCGGCGTCACCACACCGCTGCAGAAGATGCGGCGGCCGTCTTTCGTGCGGTGCCAGCGCTCGTCGTCGGCGCGGCCGTCCTTCGCGGCGATGTCGCGCTCCTGCGCGGGCAGCAGCGCCTGGCGGTCGTTGTGCTCGTAGATCAGCTCGATGTTCTGGCCGACCACTTCGCCTTCCGAATAGCCGAAAATCCGTTCCGCGCCCGCGTTCCAGCTCACAATCGTTCCGGCGGAATCCTGAATCACAATCGCGTAGTCTTTGGTCGATTGCGCGACGAGGCGCAGGCGCCGCTCGCCCGCCCGCGCGGCTTCCTCGGCTTCGTGACGGTCGGTGATGTCGATCAGCGTGATCACCGCGCCGTCGATATGATCGTCCGCCGTGCGATACGGCAGGAGCCGCATCAGATACCAGCGGCCGGCCTCGCTCTGAATCTCCCGCTCGGTCAGCCGCAGAGACTGGAACGACTGCCTGACGTCGTCGGCAAGCGTCGGATAGCGCAGCGTATGCGTGATATGGAAGAGCGAGCGCCCGAGGTCGGAGTCGATCAGATTGAAAATGGCTGTGGCGTTCGGCGTAAACCGTTTGACCCTGATTTCCTTGTCCACGAACACCGTGGCAATTTCGCTCGACGCGATGATGTTGTGCAAATCGTCGTTGGCTTTGGCCGTGTCTTCGATCCGTGCCTGCATCTCCGCGTTGGCGGTAGTCAATTCCTCGTTGACCGACTGCAATTCTTCCTTGCTGCTTTCCAGCTCTTCGCTCGTGGAGCGCAGTTCCTCGATGATCGCCTGCAGTTCTTCGTTCGACGCCTTCAGTTCTTCCACCGACGTCTCGTACTGCTCGATGATCGTGGCCAGCTGTTCGCGGCTGTGCTGCAACTCCTGCTCCAGCTGGGCGAGCACAGGGTCCTGGCCGGTCGCTTCGACCTGTTCTTCGTCGGTCATGTGGCCGGCAACTTCGTCGAATACGATCAGGAGAAACTCCGCATTGGCGACGGCGTCGTGAAACGGCCGCACCGTCATGTTGATCCACGAGACCTGGCCGTCGTGCACCCATTTCACCCGGCGGGCTTCCACGCTCGTGCGCGTTTGCAGCGCCCGGAAAATGGCGGTGCGCAGGTCGAGCCTCAGGTCGGGCAGCACGAGCGTCATGATGTTGCTGGACAACTCGCCGCCGACGTGCCGCAAGAAGCGCCCGGCGTTGTCCGACAGATGCACCACGTTCGATTCACGGTCGATAATCACGCTCGGCGGCGAATACGTTTCGAGCGCGCGCTGATGCAGTTCCGCGTAAGAGAAGTTGCGCTGCGCGGGGCTCGCCGGTTGCCGCGAAAGCGGCAGCGGAACCGCCCGCTCCTCGCTCGCGCCGACGTCGGACTGCAGCAGCGGCGGAAAGCCCATTGCCGGCTTGGCACGATGCGTGACGGCGCGCGCACGGTAAATGCGCCACTTCTTGTCCACGACGACGAAGAGATCGTCGGCCGCGTCAGCCGACTCCGCCGTGCCGAGGAACAGATAGCCGTTCGGGCGCAGCGCGAAGTGGAAGAGTTCGAGAATCTGCCGCTGCACCGCGCGCTCGAGATAGATGAGCACGTTGCGGCACGAAATCAGATCCAGATGCGAAAACGGCGGATCGCGCAGCAGACTGTGGGGCGCGAAGAGAATGCGCTCGCGCACGGCCTTGGTCACGACGTAATGAGCGCCTTCCCGCGTGAAATAGCGTTGCAGCAGCGGCGCCGGCACGTCGCTCGCAATGGCAAGCGGATACGAACCGGTACGCGCGCGGGCAATCGCCGCTTCGTCGATGTCCGTCGCGAAGACCTGAATCGAGCGGCCCGATGCGGCTTTTTCGCGTGCCTGCGCGAGTTGCAGCGAGATCGAGTAAGCCTCCTCGCCGGTCGCGCAGCCCGCGACCCACACTCGCACCTGGCCGTCCGGCGGCTGTTCGGCGAATAGCGAGGCAATCACTTCGCGGCCGAGATATTCGAACGCGTCCGGGTCCCTGAAAAACTGCGTGACGCCGATCAGCATGTCGCCGAGCAGTGCATGCGCCTCGTCGGGCGTTGCGCGCAGGAAGTCCCGGTAGCCCATCAGGTCGCGCTGGCCGTTCACCTGCATGCGCCGCTCAATGCGCCGAAGCACCGTGGCTCGCTTGTATAGCCGGAAATCGTGGCCGGTGCGCACGCGCAAGTGCATGAGGATGTCGGAGAGCGCGCGTTCCGGATCGTTGACGAGCGCCTTGCCGGTGTCGTTCGACGCCTCCGCGCCTTCGAGGTCCTGAAGCTGGATGCGCTGCGCGTTGCTCCACAGCTCCAGCAGCCGCTGCGGCATTTCGGAGGCCGGCAGCACGATGTCGACCTGGCCGGTGGCGATCGCATGCTGGGGCATCTCGGCGTGCTCGGCGTCGCTCGGCGTCTGGGCCAGCGTAATGCCGCCGGCTTCCTTGATGCGGCTCAGTCCCGCGGCGCCATCCGACCCCGCGCCGGACATGACGATGCCGATTGCGTGCCGCTCGTGCGCATCCGCGAGCGTGCGGAAAAAATGATCGATCGTGAAAGCCGGTCCGGGAGCTTGTTCCTGGTCGAGCGTCCGGAGGCAGCCGTCGGACATTTCGAGCCGCTTGCCCGGTGCGATCACGTAAATATGGTTCTTCTCGAGAGGCATGGTGGCCGTCACCTGGCGCACGGGCATGCCTGTCGTGCGTTGCAGGATCGCGTCGAAGTGACTGGCGTGTTCCGACGGCAGATGCACGACGACGACAAACGCCATCTCCATGCCCGTCGGGGCATTCTCGAAAAATGTATTCAGGGCGGTAACCCCGCCGGCCGAAGCGCCGATCCCCACCACCGGAAAACGCAGGTCGCTTTTTACCGTGGGAGGTGATCCGGCTACCTCCCGGGCGGTCGACTTCTGCCGTGACATTGCCTTTCTCCTCGTTTTCGCGCGACAGCGGACTGTCGTGCCTCCCAGATAAGAATTATCGCCGATGCACGCTCAGTCAACTGTTAAGGCGCTCATTGTAGGGCCAGCAAGAGCCACGCGCCGCTTTATCGGCATGATCGGGGCCAAATCGCGCACGATGGCCGGTGTGGCGTTGGCGGCAGGTCGCCGGCGGCGGGTTGCCGCGGCGACACGGCGTGAGACGGCGCGACGAGGCGCCGTGCGGGGCCGCCAGCCATATTACGAATATAGGCGACGCCGGAGTAAGGGAGTAATGCAGGAATGACAGAGAAGACGGGCCACGGCACATTCATGCCTGCCGTGGCCCGCGGGCGGCTTAGTGCTTCGTCAATTGCCCGTACGCGATCACCGAATTGTCGGTTGCCTTCACCAGATAAATGATCGAGCGCTGGTACAGCGTGGTGCTGCCGGTGACCGGCAAGAACGTGATCGCCGCGTTGCCCGTGTACGTCACGCCCGACGCGAGCGTGCAGGTGCTCGTGGTGCCCGTCATCGTCAGCGTATAGAGGTTCTTGCTGGAACCCGGCGTGGTCAACGTCAGCGTGCCCGAGACCGCGCAGCCGAGAATGTTGCCGGTGAAACCGCCGGCGTCGTCGACAGTGAGTGTGGTCGAGTTTTGCGCCCACGTGCCGGTGACGCTCGACTGCGAGACCGCCAGTGCGTTCGCCGGATCGTATTTCAACGACAGATTCACCGTACTGCCGTTCGCGACATAGCTGCCGGTCAGGGTTTGATTCGCGGCATACGTCCCGCTACCCGCCGTGGCGGTGTAGCGCAGGTTGCTCATGACTTCGAAGCCGCTGGTGAGCGTCCAGTTCGGCGCAGCCGTGGTCGCGGCGCCGAAGAAGGTGGACGTGACGAACGAGAACAGGCCGCTCAGGTAGGAGATGTTGTTCGCCGGATCGATCATCGCCGTGACGCGCGACGACGTCGTGTCCGTCCAGATGCCTTCGAATCCGTTCCCTGTCGCCGCGGTCGACCCCGCCTGCGGCGATGCGAGGCTCGGCAGTGCCTCGCCCGTCACGGTCGGCGTGGATGCCGGGGACGGTGCCGACGGTGCACTCGCGGCCGGCGCAGCGGCCTGAGTGGTCGAAGAACTGCCGCCCCCGCCGCCGCCGCATGCGGCAAGCGCGAATGAACCCAGCAACGACATAATCAAAGGTAGTTTTTGTTTCATTTTCATTTTGTAGTTTGAGCGTGCGGAGATTCAAGTCCGCAAAATGGTTGTTCAACTCTCGATAGGCCCGCGCAAAATCGCGCACCGGGTTAAACGGCAGCAGAGCGAAAATCTTGAGTGTTGACATAAACGAATATCTTTGGTTAGAGCGGGTCGCTTATTGGCGAATGGACAGATGTCGGCAGAGTTAATGCATGCCGCATAAAAGAAACTGCCGCCGAAAGCCTGTGGCTTTATCGTTCTCCAAGACTTCGGCCATAACGATTCGATTGGGAAAATCAGGCCGGCGAGGGCGTCGCAGAACTTCCCGCGCGTGCAAATCGCGCAACGTCGAGTATCCAGTGCATCACGCATTGGCCACCGCAGCTATCATGTCGAGCGGCGGCTGCCCAACGCGCGCAAGCCGTCGCTTTCATTTTTCTTTGTGTATCGCGGCTATTCCATCAAAAGGATTATGTGCCTGACTGAGGCCTTTCGTTCACGCAACCGCTGTCCCGCGCGGCTCGTCCTAAGTGTCGTCATGGCTGGCTCCTGCTGGTTCGCCGCGCCGGCCGCTCACGCACAGGGCACTGTCACGCTATACGGCTCGATCGACACGAGTATCGAAGTCACGAATCCCGGCTCTTCCTGGACGCCGCGCCTCGACTCGGGTGCGTACCGCGGTTCGAGAATCGGCCTGCGCGGCGCCGAGCAACTGGATTCGGACACGCGTCTTCTGTTCGAGCTCGAAAACGGCTTCAGCTCGGCTGACGGCACCTTCTCGACCGCGGGCACGATCTTCAATCGCCAGGCGTGGATCGGCGTCGGCGCGCCGTGGGGCGAAGTTCGCGTCGGCCGCCAGTACTCGCCGATCTACATCCCGTTCAAGGGGCAGCTCGACGCCTTCGGCGCAGGCACCATCGCCTCGGGGCTCAACAACCTCTCGAAGATCACGCCGTACACGGATAACGGCATCGCCTATCTGTCGCCCGACTTTCACGGCTTCACCACGACCGTGATGGTCGCGCTGCGCGACAGCGGCAACGGCAACGGCGTTTCCGGCGACTATGAAACGTTTGCGTACCGCAATGGGCCGCTGCGCATTGCCTATGCGCATCAGCAGACGCATGGCGGCACCACCTTGCGCGCAAACCTGGGCGGTGTGTCGTACCGCTTCGACAAAGCCACCGCCTACATGTCGTTCTTCAACGGCGACGGCGGTGCGCCGCGCTATCACGACGACGGTCTGTCGGTCTCCGTGCGCTACGCGTTCTCGCCGCGCCTGCGGGTTTCGCTGGGCTATGCGTATGCCCGCGATCGCTCGGGCGGCGACGACAACGCCGACCAGTTCAGCGTGGCGTGCGAATACGACTTCTCGCCGAAACTCACGCTCTACGCGAGCGGCGCGATGCTGCGCAATCATGGCGACGCCACCTTCACGCTGCGCGGCGTCAACGTGACCGGCCTGCCGACGGCCTATCCCGGCGCGCCGGTTCGCGGCGTGCAAGTGGGGATGATCGAGCGGTTCTAGCCGAATGCCGCTTTTCACGTCGATTAAATGATCCAACCGAGGGCGACGGTATTTCGCCAGTTGCGGTGGACGCGTTAATGTACGAGCGCTGTAAAAGCGGGCGCCGGATGACAGGCGCGCGCTACGTGCGCGAACGAGACTCCCTCCACCAATAAACCCTCTTTAATGGATTGTTTATGCTTATCAAGAACGTGGCCGTCAGCCTGCCTTCCAGAGTCGTCACCAATGACGAAGTCGCCGATATGATCCGGTTTCATTCCACCGGCTATGAGGGCGACATCGACCGGGGCATTCGCACCATCAAGACGCTGCTCGATCGAAGCGGGCTCGTCAACCGGCGCTGGTGCGACAGCCACGAGTCGCCCATCGACCACGTCGCCATGGCCACGCGCAAGGCGTTGTCGGAAACCTATTTGCGGCCCGAGCACATCGAGCTGTTTATTTATGTCGGCATCGGCCGAGGCTTTCTTGAGCCGGGCAATAGCCACATGATGGCGAGCACGCTCGGTTTCATCAATGCGGAATGCTTCGACGTGGTGGACGCCTGCATGAGCTGGACCCGCGCCATGTCGATTATCGACAGTTTGTTCAAGTGCGGTCAGTACAGAAACGCTATGATCGTGAATGCCGAATTCAATATGCTGGCAGGCGGTCCACTCTACCCGGGGAATTTTGCGTTGAAGAATCAGGCGCAAATCGAATACACATTGCCGTCCTTCACGATCGGCGAGGCGGCCACCGCCACGCTGCTCGTGGCGAAGGAGCCGGAGAACTTCAGCTTTGCCTTTCGCGGAAAGCCCGAGGTTTCCGACCTTTGCACCATTCCCATTCCCGGCTATGAAGGCTATTGCCACCCGTCGGAGCGAATCGGGAAAAACGGCGACATGCGTTTTACATCGTTCGGCCACGAGCTTCACAAGAATTCCGACGAACTCTCCGCCGTACTCGCTAAACTGCCAATTCCGAAGAAAGATATCGACATTGTCTTTACCCATGCGTCTTCCAAGGCGGCGTGGCACGGCTATGGAGAAAAGGTGGGCATTCAGGACAAGATGTATCACATCTATCCGGAGACGGGGAATCTCGTGTCGGCCTCCATTCCCGCCGCCATTGCCATGGCAAAGGACAACGGCGAATTGAAACGGGGAGACAGAGTGCTGTGCTGGGTCGGCAGTGCTGGCATGTCATTCAACGTTAGCAGCTTCAGGTTCTGAGGCCACGTCAATAAATTCAAAACGCGACATGAAAGCCATTTCAGGGGGCATCCGCTATCTCAACCGGGTGGTGTCCGAAGCTGCCAAAGTATCTGACTACAGCGTGCTGGCTGTGGGGTTGATCGGCACGCTGGGACATCCGGTGTACTGGTTCTGGTGGACCTTTGTGGATCCGCAGCCGAATGAGAACGCACTGATGCGCGTTGTCGGCACCGCAAGCTGCGCGTTGCTGCTGTTGCGCCGTTTCTGGCCCGCTCCGGTAGCGCGCCTCCTGCCCTGGTATTACTTCGCAACGGTAGCCTACACGCTACCGTTTTTCTTCACTTACTATCTGCTGGCGGGTGACTATTCGATGCTCTGGTCGATGGCCGAGCTCGGCATGGTCTTCTTTCTGATCGCCATCTTTCCATCGTTCGTTGCGTTGTCACTCAATCTGGCGCTCGGCATCGGCGCTGCCGTGTTGTGCGCCCGCATCGTCATTCCGCAAGCTGTTCATGTGGATGCGCATCTCTTTCTCTACACTTATCTGCCGGTTTTCACCTTCGGCATTTGCGCGGGCATCACGTTCTCATACAGCAATCTGAAGGGAATCGTCGCGCAGGCGCGCACGGGCGCGCTGCGTGCGCTCGCGGGCTCCATTGCTCATGAAATGCGCAATCCCCTCAGCCAGCTCAAGCATGTTCTGGATAGAGTGGAAGAAGTACTGCCGGCCGCCATGGACCACCACGCGTCGCAGCGCCGCACCGCGCTGCTGTATCGGCATCTGGCGCACGGCCAGCTCTCCATTGAGCGCGGCTTGCGCATCATCGCCATGACGCTCGACGAAGTGAGCGCCAAAGCCATCCGCTCCGATCAATTCACGTATGTCAGCGCGGCGGCGGCCACGCGCAAGGCGCTCGAGGAATACGGCTTCGGCGACCAGAACGAGCGTGCCCGCGTAAGACTCGCGGTGCTGGAAGATTTCACCTTCAAGGTCGATGAAACCGTCTATCTGTTCACGCTTTTCAATCTGATCAAGAACGCGCTTCACCACATTGCCGCGCACCCTTCGGCCACGCTCACACTCACGGTGGATCGGCACACGGTGATCGTTCACGACACCGGCCCCGGCATTGCGCCCGAGATGTTGCCGCATCTTTTCGAGCCGTTCCGCACCGCAGGCAATTCAGCCGGCACCGGGCTCGGGCTCGCTTACTGTCAGCGCGCGATGCGCGCGTTCGGCGGCAGTATCCGTTGTCGCTCCGAAGTCGGCCAATTCACCCAGTTCACGCTGGAGTTTCCGCCCGTCTCCGAAGCGGAGGTTGCACGCCACGAGCAGGAAGTGTTCGAACACGCGGCGCCGTTCCTTCAAGGCAAACGTATCCTCGTTGCCGACAACGATGCGGATCACCGCAAGCGCGTTCAGCGCGCGTTGTCGAAGGCAGGCGCGCTTCCGCGCGAAGCGGCCGACGGCGAGGCGGCGCTCGCCGCGCTCGGCGAGCGACAGGCGTGGGACCTGGTGCTGATGGACATCAACATGCCGGGACTGGACGGCTACACCGCCACCGAGCGCATTCGCGCGGATCGGCGCAATCCGAACTGCAACGTGATTGTCGTCGCGTACACGGCGGAGCCCGGCAACGTGGCGCGGGTTCTGGCACGCCGCGCCGGCATGGATGAGTTCGTCAGCAAATCGGCGAGCATGGTCGGGTTGATCGGCGTGCTGCGCAAGCTGTTCGAGAACGGTCATCAGCATGGACGCAGCCAGCGCTTTGACGGCTTTGCCGGCAAGACGATCCTGCTCGCCGACGACGACACGTACAGCAGACTCGTCGCGAAAGGCTATCTCGAACGATTCGGCGCAACAGTGGTGGAAACCGAACATGGCCCCGCTGTGCTCGCCCGGCTGCAGGAAGGCGCCGCGATCGACGCGATCGTGATCGACATGAACATGCCCGGTATGGGCGGCGTGGAGACCACGTCGCTCATCCGCGCGCGTTCCGATGCGTACGCGAGCGTGCCGATCATCGCGTTGACGAGCCAGACCGACATGGAGGCGGTGGAACGGTGCCTCGCCGCCGGCATGAACGAAGTGATGACGAAGCCCGCGCAGATCGGCGCGCTGTATGCGGCGCTCGCGCGGCAGTTCGCTCGGCATCGGGCACAACATCTGTCTGCAGACGCAGCTTCGTCACACGAGGGCGCGTTGCCGGCCGGCAAGTCCATGCCGCTCAGCGAAGGTCCGCTGCTCGACGAGAAGCATCTTCAGGAACTGGTCGCGCTTGACCTGCTCGACCAGACGTTCCTGAATGGCATCGAGCAGATTCGCTCGACGGTGGCGACGCTCGCGACGAGCGTCGCGGCGCGCGACCTCGATTCGACGCGGGAGGCGCTGCACATACTGCTCGGCGTCAGCGGCAATATCGGCGCCCGGGCGCTGCATCAGTTCCTGCGCCAGATTTATCCGCGCGTGGTGGAAGGCGAATGGCCCGCCGAAGCAGACTGGCTCGCACGAATCTGTTCGTTGAGCGACCGCTCGGCCCCGGCGTTGCAGACGTATTTCGCCTCCGCAAAAGCGCCCGAGCATCATCGAAAGACGACGAGCGATTGATTGGTTTTAGTCGGCGATGAGGAGCGCTGTGCGCGATGCCTTGCAGCACGATCCAGCATGCCTTTCGACTCATGGAGCCAAAGATGACTGAAACGATAGCGGTGCGGCGCATCACTGCCGACGAGGCAATACGTTACGTGGAACCGCTCGCCGATCTGCTGATCGATTGCGTGGAGGGCGGCGCGTCGGTCAGCTTCATGTTGCCGATTTCGAAAGACACCGCGCGGCAATTCTGGCAGCACGTCGCCGATGGCGTGATCCGCGACGAGCGAATACTGCTCGTCGCCGAATATCCCGACGGCAAGGTCGTCGGCACGGTGCAGCTCATCACGGCGCAGCCAGAGAATCAGCCCCATCGCGCGGATGTCGCGAAGATGCTCGTGCACCGTGAAGCGAGACGTCAGGGCGTTGCCGCGCGGCTCATGGCCGCCGTGGACGACGAAGCGCGACGCGCCGGCAAATCCGTGCTCGTGCTCGACACGGTCACGGGAGGCGATGCCGAGCGGCTCTACGAGCGCGCGGGCTGGCAACGCGTGGGCGAAGTGCCGAATTATGCGTTGATGCCCGACGGCCGCTTTTGCGGCACGACCTTCTTCCACAAGCAACTGGCCGCCTAGACACTCGAAATAAGGGCTCAACGCACCACGGCATGTTCACTCCTCAAACAGATCAGGGCCGAAGACCTCGTAGTGAATCCGCGTTTCGGGAATGTCCATTGCGCGCAATGCATCGTGCTGCAGGCGCATGAATTGAATCGGGCCGCACACATAGTAATCCGCGTCCGGCAGCAGGATCAGGTCGCGGAGTTCGTTGAGATCGATGAAGCCGGCGCGGTCGTAGTCCTGCCCTGCTACATCGCCCGGCAATGGGTTTTCGTAGTAGACCACTGCCTTGAAGTTCGCATACGTCGCCGCGGTTTGCCGAAGCCGGTCGCGCATTGCATGGACCGCGCCATTGCGTGCGCCATGCACGAACACGACCTGTCGCTGCGGATCCTGAATCGCGCGCTTGAGCATGCTCACCATCGGCGTCAAACCGACGCCGCCGCTGATCAGCACGATCGGCGTTTTTGCATGGACGTCGATATAAAACGTGCCGTACGGCGCGGCGAGCCTGACTTCGTCGCCAACGTTCACATGCTCATGCAGCAGCGACGACACATAACCCGGCGGCCGCGAGGCATCGCCATCCTCGCGTTTGACCGAAATGCGATAGCTGCGCCCGTTCGGCATGTCGGACAGACTGTATTGGCGAATTTGTTGCAATTGCAACGAAGGTACTTCGACGGCAATGCTGATGTACTGGCCCGGTTCGAAGTTGACCACGGGCTGCCCGTCGGCGGGTTCCAGCACGAATGAGGTAATCACGCTGCTTTCGGGCCGCTTTTCCTTGACCACGAACTTGCGCCAGCCGGTCCAGCCGCCCAACTGTTGCGTCGAATTCTCACGCAGTTCGCTTTCCATGCCCATCAACAGGTCCGCAAGATTGCCATAAGCCTGCGCCCAGGCCGAAATGATCTCTTCATTCGCCGCATCGCCCAATACGTCCTTGATCGCGCCGAGCAGATGTTCGCCGACAATCGGGTAATGCTCGGGCCGCACGTCGAGGCTCGTATGCTTGTTGGCGATGTTTTTCAGCACGGCTGCGAGGCTGCCGGGATTCTCGATGTTCTCGGCATATGCATAGACCGCACGCGCGAGCGCCTGCTGTTGTTGGCCCTGATTCTGATGCGCCACGTTGAATACGTTTTTCAGTTCGGGATGAGCGTCGAACAGTCTCTCGTAGAAGCGCGTGATGATGGGCAATCCATGCTGCGCCAGCACGGGGGCCGTAGCTTTTACAACATCCTTCGTTCTCTGCGTCAGCATTTGCCGCTCCTTTCATGCGTGACGCGCGTCGCACACGCGCCGTAGTTCGTGAACAGTAGATACAGCAAACCGTGTGACAGGTCCGGCGGCAGCGCGTGCGCGCATTGCACGCCACGCCTGACGCATGAAATCCGGGCCTCTGCGGCGATGATACGTCGTGCCGGGCGCAGCCAGGCGAACGGGACATCTGGTGAAAAATTGTCGATCATTAGTGATCAGGTACACTAACCAGTAGCCGTTTTGTCAAGAATCTGCTGCACGACGCAGCAGCCGCAACACAGGGAGACGGTTTCAGCCCTTTACTACAAGCCTTAAATGCTCACAAAAGAATGAATAGCTTTGATACAACAATCGAAAAGTATCTTTCAAACATTCACTTCGGGTTCTTCACGACCCACGCCATTGAAACAGTCGCCGATCTGTACACCTTTAAGGGTCTGCTGCTCATTCCCGTATTGTGGTGGATGTGGTTTCAATCAGGTGAGCGAACGAAATGGCGCCGCGAAATGGTCATTGCGACGGTACTCAGCGGCCTCGTCGCGCTGTTCGTCGGACGAGCGTTGACGCACTGGTTGCCGTTCAGAGTACGGCCCGTCTACAGCCACGAACTGAATCTGCACTTTCCGACCAGCGTGTCGAAAGACGCGCTGCTGACATCGTGGAGCTCATTCCCGAGCGACCACGCCATGCTGTGGATGGCAATCGCCACAGGCATCTTTCTGGTGTGGAAGCGAATCGGTCTGCTCGCGCTGGCGTACACCGTGCTTTTTATCTGCCTTCCGCGCGCCTATCTCGGCTTTCACTATCCAACGGACCTGCTCGTCGGCGCCGCAATCGGCATCGCCATCGCTTATGTCATGACACGTGAAGCCGTTCGCGCGCGCTCCGCGGCGCCGCTATTGCGATGGACCGAACGCTACCCCGGCCCTTCCGCGATGCTGGCCTTCGTTCTATGCCTCGAACTCGTCACCCAGTTCGACGAACTGCGCAAGCTCGCGAGCAGCGTCTTCAAACATATCTAACGTGTTCTGGGCGCTTTAGCTAGCTGCCTATCGAAACATAGAGCAGCACCATGGGCGCCTTCGATCCACCGGGCGTCGGCGCGCGCAGCGGCACGCCATAGGTGCAGCGAACATCGACGAAGCGCGACCATTGGAAACGCAAGCCCGCGCCGATGCTGACGAGCGACCCGTGGCTCGCCTCCGCGGGCTGATCGATACGATTCCACACATGGCCGGCGTCGACGAACACGAAAGGCTGCGCGGCCGCGCTGCTCGCGCCGAACGGCAAAGCAGGCGCGCGCAATTCGGCCTGCACGTTCCAGCCGCGATCGCCCAACACGACATACGGCTCATAGCCTCGCACGCTCGACTCTCCGCCCAAGCCCATTTCCTCGCTCGGCAACAACGTATTCGGCGTCCACTGGAAGGTGCCTCGCCCGCTCAACGTAAAGCCGCCGCCCAGCGCAAACGCGCGCTGAGCAGCGAGTTGCAGATACGCGTAGCGGGCCGTCGCGCCTTGCCGCGCGGCGCGAAAAGCGCTGTCGGTATTGGAGCCGTCCAGCCCGCCAGGACTGGCCACGAGCATCGCGGATGCATGCGTCGCGCCTCTATCGTCCGGCTGGCTCAGATCGTATGCGAGCACGAATTGATGCACGTGCGTGTTCGAGTTGAACACCTGAAAGCCGCCGAACTCCAGATCGTTGTTGCTGCGTTTGAAGTCGTAGCCGAACTGCACGAGTTGCGCGGTCTCGCCTGTCGCCGGCACACGCCAGTCGTAGCGCACGCTGAGCTGCGCGGAGGTGCCGGTTTGCCCGTAACTGTCCGGCAGACGCGGCGTGCTTTGCGCGTAGACGCCGAACAGTTCGATGCTGTCGTGCCACGGCAGCGGCGCGACGTAGCTGAGCGCGTGGGCCATGAAGCGCGCGCGGTTCGGGCGCCCCTCAATGTCAGGATTGCCGCTGAAGAAATCGTTACTCGCCGTGAATTGATAGGCGGCGTGCTGATCGAGCCCGAACAGATTGCCATAGTCAATGCCGGCGAAGAAGCGGTCGCGGCCGAGTTCGCGCACGCCGGCGTTGTCGTACCCTGCGTTCACACGCCATGGCAGACGGTCGTCGGTCTGGAGGATCACGTCGGTTGAATTGGCGGCCTGGCCTGGTGCGAAGACCGCATCCACGCGACGGTACGGATTCGCGTTGAGCACCGCGAGACCCAGCGACACCTCGGACTGCAGAATCGGACCGCCCGGCTGGAGCGGCATCTCGCGTTTGAGCAGGTCGTCGGAGAAATAGCGGTTACCGCTCGTGCGCACCTCTCCCAGCCGAAACTCCGCGACCGCGATATGCACGACGCCGGCACTCACATCCTGCTCGGGCACATACACATCCACGAGCGGCTTGCCGGCGGCGCGATACCGCTCGACCACGGCGCGGCGAATCTCGCCAAGGCGTGCAAAGGTGAGAGGCTGGCCGAGATCGTCGTCGAACGAATGCAGAAAAGCGGCGTTCAGTAGAGGCAGGCCGTGCGCGGCGATGCCCGGCTGCGCGGCCGCCCGAGGCGTGCTTGCGCCCGCGGCCTCGAACACCAGCCCTTCTAGCCGGCTCACTGCGATCTGCGCGGAGTTTTCCTCCGCCGGCGCCGAAGGTCGCGACGGCGCCGTGCGCGGCGTCGGTGGCGGGGGTGCTGGGGCAACGTCGCGCCAGGCCTGCGCGAATACTGCCGAAGCGTGTAGCGCCGCCATCACGCACAAAGCGGGCATTGCGCCACGCGGGCCGAGCGCGCGCGCCGGTGTATCCGCGAATAAAGCGCGCCGCTTAATGCGCAAGCTGCGAGCGCAACACAGGATGCGTCGCGCCGGCCGGCATCGCCCATACGCCGTTCGGGCCGAAGTCGTAGCCCGCAAAATTGGCCGGGTCGCTCATCTGCGCCGTGGTCAGCCCGTTCGACGGCGGCAGACTCCCGCCGCTCGCCGCCTGCCCTGTCGTCTGCGTGTTCCAGTAGACGTCCGGCGCGAGCGTGCCGGAGCCGAACGCAATCACGCCGTGCGTCGGCATGAAGCGGGTTTGGACGGCGCCGGTCGCAAATGACTGGCTGACGGTTCCATCATTGATACCGACGAGCCCGCCGCCGTAACCGGTCGAGAACACCGGGCTCACGCTGCCCGTTGCATACGACTGCGTGATCGACCCGAGGTTGTAGCCGACGAGGCCGCCGTTCGCGTCCGAGCCCGAGATCGCCGCGCTGCTCCACGAGCGCTCGACGCTGCCTTCGTTGCGGCCCACCAGTCCGCCGAATGTGGTGCCGTCCTGGTAAATCTCCCTCGCGGCGCCGCTCGAGTGCGCGTTGGCGATCACGCCCTGATTCACGCCGGCCAGCAGGCCGCTGCCGAGAAAGCTCGTGCTGACATAGCCGTTTTCCACGCCTACGTCGCGCAGCACGCCGCCCGTCCCCACCACGCCGAAGAGTCCCGACGAGTAGTCCTTGCTGAAGTCGGCGATCTCGATGTGCGCGTTGTTCACGTTGTGCCACATGCCGTCGAACTGGCCGGTGAAGGGCGTCGCGTGATTGCCGATTGGCGCGAGCGTGTAGCCGGTCGCGTCGATGTCCGTGCCGAGCGCGTAGTTGCCGGCGAGGTCCTGCGCAATGTTCTGCAGGTCCGTCACATTGTTGACGAGCTTGTAGGCTGTGATCTGCATGAGCTGCCCGCTGGCCGGCGCGGCCGTCCACGCGGGATTGCCGAGCAGAGTGCCGGCGCTGTAGCTTCCGTTCATGTCGTAAAGCGCATTGACGAGCCCCGTGCTGCCCGACCAGTCGATCACGCCGCGATTCGCGACGCTGCCGCCGTTGTCGAGGCTCGCGGCATCCGCGCGCAAGGTCAGGTTGCCGCCGCCGTGGTTGGCGACGGTTGCGCCCTGCGCGATGCTCAGGTTGCGATACGCCGCGAGCGTCAGCGACGCATTGCCTTGCCATGCAATGCCCGAATTCACGTCGATGTCGCCGGAACCGCCGTTCGCGCCGGTGGTTTGCAGGTTGACGGAAGTGCCGGTGCCGAGGCTCGTGGAGAGCGCGCGCGCCGCGCTGTCGTCCACGGTGAAGGCGGGTGTCGCGATGTTCCATTGATTGGCGTGCACCGTCGTGCCGCCAGTCGGAAACGCGAGCGTGTCCGCGCTCATGTCCACCGTACCGCCGGTTGCGTCGATCACGCCGCCCGGTTGCAACGTGCCGTGCGCCGCGACGAGCCATACGTGGCCGTCGCGCATGGCGGTGCCCGTCGCGCGAATGGCCTCGTGATTGCCGGCGAGCGCGTAGATGTTGCCGTCCACGGCTTGCAGGCTGATCTGCGCCGCCTGAATCAGGCCGCCGTTCACGATGGCGGCGCTCGCGCCCGGCTGGCCCGGCTGCACGAACACCTGCCTGCCCGACGACGAATCCTGCAGCAGCACCTGCTGCCCCGCCGCCAGTTCGACGGTGCCGTTAGGCGCGCTGATGGTGCCGGCATTGGCCACCTGCCGCGCGATGAGGAAGACGTCGCCGTTGCCGGAAGCAATCGTGCCGAGGTTCACCACGCCCGCGCGCGAATTGCCCGACAGGGTGAGCGGCTGGCCGTTCATGAAGGCGTCGGTGTCGGCGACATCGAGCGTCGACGCGACAAAGCGTCCGTTTGTCGACACGACGCCTCGCGGTCCGACGACGATTCCTTGCGGATTGATCAGATAGACGCTGCCGCTCGCGCTCAGGGTGCCGAGAATTGCGGACGGGGAGCCGCCCGTGACGCGGTTGAGCGTCGCGCCGTTGCCGTTGGCAAACACCACGCGGTTGCCGCCGCCAATCGAAAAGCTGTTCCAGTCGACCACGCCGCGGCCCGAACCCTGATTGATCGTCAGTGTGGTGCCGTCGCTGCTGAACGATCCGCTTCCGCCGACGAAGTGTCCGCCCGCGGGCAACACGCCCGCAGCGCGCGCATCGAATGAAGCCGCGCAGCACAGCACCGCCGCGGCAAGCGGCAGGAGCGCAATACGCGCCCCGCGCCGACGTGAATTATTGTGGTCGTATGCTGCCGGCGGAATGTTGTTCATCACGTCTCCTGTCCCACGCGAGGCGCGCCGCATGCTGAGATGGCATGCGGCTCTCGCGCGTCGGTCCAACTGTGCGCACGCCCGTATTATTGCAGCCGGTTTCGGGCGCACAATGAGCACCGCGAAGCGCGATATCGACGTATTGCGCCTAAAGGTCTGCGGAATTGGCCAAGGCATAAGCGGCGAAGTGCCGCAATGGGGGTGCGAACCCATGGTTTCCCCAATAGCAGCGAGGCGACGGGCACATGACGATGGGCTTTCGCTCCGCTGCGGCAGCGCGATGCTTCAATCTCACTTACGATCTGAGCACACGTCATCTCCAGGCAGTAAAACAGTGCGATTGATAACGCAATGAGCAATAACGATATTGCCGATCAGGTTCCGGCTCTCGTATGGACCGCCGATGCAGGCGGTGTCGTCACCTATGCCAACATCGCTTGCCGCAAGTACCTCGGCCATCCCTTCGCGCCGAACACCGCGATTCACTGGGATCAGTTCGTTCTGGAAGACGACGTCAAGAAGGTGCTCGATGCATGGCGCAGCGCGCTCACAGCGGGCGAAAGCGCCAAGGTGAACGCGCGCCTCGAACGTTTCGACGGCCAATACCGCTGGCACAAACTGCGCATTCAGCCAATTTTCGACGACGCGCGCGTCGTCAGCGGCGCGTGCGGGATTGCCGTGGACATCCACGACTTCGTCAAGGCCGGCGAGGCCTATGAAATCGGCGAACGGCGTCTGCGCTTTGCACTCGACGCGGCGCGCGTCGGCGCGTGGGAATGGGACATGGGCAGCCGCACCGCGCGCATCAGCGCCCAGCTCGCGCAAATTTACGGGCTCGAACGGCAGGAAGCAGAAGTGCCGCTGCAATGGCTCTTCGATCGCATTCCCGAGAGTCGTCGCGCGTGGTTCGCGCGCGAGTTGACGGCCCGCTTGCACGAGTGCGTGCCCTTCGAACTGGACTTTCCGATCGAACTCGAGGACGGGCGCCGTTCGTGGCTGCGCACGCGCGGCGAAACGGACTGCGGAAGCGGCACGACAATCGAGCGCGTATTCGGCGTGACGTACGACATCACCGAGCAGCACGATGCGCAGATCGAGCGCGAGCGCAGCGAGCAGCGCTACCGCGCGCTCGTCGAAGCGAGTTCGGAACTCACGTGGATCGCGGACGCAGCGGGCCATACGAATCAGCTCGGCAACTGGCAGTCGTTCACGCCGCAGGACGGCCTCACCGCGGGCTGCGAATGGCTCGATCTCGTCCATCCCGACGACGAAGCCTGCGCGCGCACGACGTGGTCGAACATCGTCAAGGCGCAAATGCCGGGCTCGATGACCTTCCGGCTCCGGCGACGCGACGGCAGCTGGCGCACCATGTCCGCGCGCGCCGCGCCCTTGCGCGACGACGACGGCACACTGCGCGAATGGTTCTGCATGGCGACGGACGTGACCGACGAGCGCGCCGCCGCAGCCGCGCTGGAGGAGCGCAATCTGCGTCTTCAGGTGGCCATGCGTGCCGCGCGCATGACCATCGGGTATCTGTCGCTCGATTCCTGGACAGTCTGCTGGGACAGCGTCGACGCACTGCCGGGCGTGCCGGCCGGGACGATTGCGCTGCGGTACGACGCCGCGCTGCATCGCGTGCATGCCGAGGACCGCGCCGCCGTGGACGAGGCGATGCGGCGCGTCGCCCTGAGCGGCGAATTCGACAAGCCGCTCGAATTCCGCATCATGATGCACGGCGAGGAAAGCTGGCTGCAGAGCCAGGCGGTCTTGCAACGCGATGCCGACGGCAAACCGTGGCGCGTCATTGCCAGCGCGGTGGACATCACGCAGCGCAAGACGCTGGAACTTGCATTGCGCGAAACGGATCGCCGCAAGGACGAATTCCTCGCGATGCTCGCGCACGAACTGCGCAACCCGCTCGCGCCGATGCGCAATGCGATCGCGCTGCTGCGCCGCGAGAGAGAATCCGGCGTGAATTCCTGCGAACTGGTCGGCATGCTGAGCCGGCAGGTCGATCATATGGCGCAACTCGTCGACGATCTGCTTGAAGTGTCGCGCATCACGCACGGGCGCATCGTGCTTCGGCGCGAGCCGGTGCTGCTCGGCACCGCCATTTACGGCGCGCTGGAAACCGTGTCGTCAATGGCGGCCTCGCGCGGCCAGCACCTCACGGTCAAGCTGCCGCCCGCGCCCGTCTGGCTCCATGCGGACCCGCTGCGCCTCTCGCAGATCTTCGTCAACGTATTGAACAACGCGTGCAAGTACACGGATCCCGGCGGCAGCGTGTGTGTGACCGCGCTCGCCGACGAACGCTTCGCGGCGGTCACCATTGAAGACAACGGCAGCGGCATTTCGCCGGATCTGCTGCCGCACATCTTCGACCTCTTCGCACAAGGCGAGCGCACGCTCGACCGCGCGCACGGCGGGCTCGGCATCGGCTTGTCGCTGGTGAAAAAGCTGGTCGAGCTGCATGGCGGCACGATCGACATTGCGAGTCCCGGCCCGGGCCGCGGCGCGACGGTGTCGATCCGGCTGCCGCTTTCGCACGCGCCCGACGTGCCCGCGCCGTTGCACGACGAACCGTCCCCGAGCGGCACCTCGCATGGCGAGCGCGCCGCGCTCAATGTGCTGATCGTCGACGACAACAAGGACGCCGCGGATTCGCTCGCCCTGCTGTGCGAGAGCGAGGGCTATCACGTCAGCATCGCGTACGGGGCGCACGATGCGCTCGCGAAAGCCGAGGCCGAGCCCGTGGATGCCGCGTTGCTCGACATCGGCCTGCCGGACATCGACGGCTACGAGCTCGCCGGGCTGATTCGCCAGAAGGGCGGGACACGGCCCGTGCTGATTGCAGTGACGGGTTACGGCCAGGCCGACGATCATCTGCGCGTGCAGGCAGCGGGGTTCGACCATCATCTCGTCAAGCCGGTGAATATCGACTACCTGATGTCGCTGCTCGCGGAACTGTCGCCGGCGGCGGCATCGCCGCATGCGGACTGAGGCGGGCGCATTTCCTACCCGATCCCGATCCCGATCCCGATCCCGATCCCGATCCTTAAACGCTGAATCACGAAAGCCTCCGTCGTTCCGTTCCCCATGTGCATCTTGAGACGATCGCGCGATTTGTTGAGCGTGCCCCGCGTTCAGCGTTTGCGACGGCGGTTCTACAGTACGTCATCGATCGCGCAGCCGGATAGTCACGCGCGACACAACCTTCGGAGGATCGGTGATGAACAGCAATCGTGGCGCGATTCCGGCCTCGTTCTTCGGGATAGCAGTGGGCGCACTGGCGCTCGCCAACTTGTGGCGCGTGGCAATCAGGTTGTGGCATTGGCCCGCCGCCATCGGAACGATCACGACGGTCGCGGCGCTGGTCGTATGGCTCGTCATTCTCGTCGCCTACGCGCAAAAGTGGCGCACGCACGCGACCGACGCCCGCGCGGAACTGCAGCATCCGGTGCAGTCGTCTTTCGTGGCGCTCGGCCCCGTGTCGAGCATGCTGGCCGCGCAGCTTCTGCAGCCCCACGCGTACAAACTTGCACTTGTGTTGTTCAGCGTGGCGGCGCTCGCGCAACTGGCGCTCGGCGCGTATCTGCATGGACGGCTCTGGCAAGGCGGCCGCAAGCCCGAGCTCATCACGCCCGCCATTTATCTGCCCACCGTGGCGCCGAGCTTCGTGGCCGGCACCACAGCGGCAGCTTTCGGCTTTTATCAGTTGGGCGGGCTCTTCTTCGGCGCGGGCGTGCTGTTCTGGCTTGCAATCGAATCGCTGATCCTGCACCGTGCCGCCGTACATGAACCGCTGCCCGAAGCATTGCGTCCGACGCTCGGCATCCAGCTTGCGCCGCCCGTCGTAGGCGGCGTCACCTACCTCGCGTTGACGAGCGGCGCCTCCGACCTATTTTCGCTGATGCTGCTCGGCTACGGCCTCTATCAGGCCTTGCTGCTGTTGCGCCTGCTGCCGTGGATTCGCCACCAGCGTTTCGTGCCGGGTTACTGGGCTTTCAGCTTCGGCGTGGCCGCCTTGCCGACCATGGCGCTGCGCATGGTGGAGCGAGGCACCACGGGCGCAGTGGCGTGGGCCGCGCCGGTTCTGTTCGTGGTCGCGAATGTCATCGTCGCGATGCTGGCAGCGAAGACGCTGGAGTTGCTCGTGCGAGGCAAGCTGGTGCCGCCGGCTTCGGCGTCCTCCGGTGAGCCGCAGGCGGCGAGCGCGTCGGCTGATCCGGGAATGGTGCGGGCTCGGCAGACCGCAGGGGTTTAGTTAGCCACTATCTGCTGGCAGCCCGTGGCCGACCGTTAGCCCGCGGGCTAACGACCTAAACCCGCCGGATATTGTTATTGCCGCAGCCAGGCGTCGTCCCCGCTTCACGCCGCAGCGGAATTGCACCACGAGCGGGCACCGCCGCACTGCAACGTTGCATCCGCGCCTGGCCGAGAGGCGCCCTGCCGACGCAAAAGCCCCTGCTTTCAGGGGCTTTTGCGCATGGCACGCTTCTCGCTGTACTTCGTACAGGAGCCGGCGCTACATCCGGTTTGGCAGTCACAATTTGCAATGGACGACTAGGGTTCCGGTTTGCGCCGCGGCATCGCCGCACACAAACGCTGGTCCGAGAGTTGTCGACCTCAGGCGAGGTTACACGGCGGGATAAAAGCCCGGGAGAGAACGCGACACGTCGCGCCGCTCCTACCGCTATCAATCCGCCACACTGGGGTCATCCATATGCGCAAACTTCGTTTTTTCGCCAGCGTTGTCGCTGCTTTCGCGGTTCTCTCCTCCTCCCCCTCGTTCGCTGCCGGCCGGACCGACTTCAAGGTCTGCTGGACCATTTACGCCGGCTGGATGCCGTGGGGCGAAGCGAAGACACAAGGCATCGTGTCCAAATGGGCCAGGAAATACGGCATTCATGTCGATGTCGTGCAACTGAACGACTACGTCGAGTCGATCAACCAGTACACCGCCGGCAAATTCGACGGCTGCACGATGACGAACATGGATGCGTTGACCATTCCCGCCACCGGCGGCGTGGATTCGACCGCGCTGCTCGTCACCGACTTCTCCAATGGCAATGACGGGGTACTGATCAAAGGTTCCGGCAAGAAAGTCGCGGATCTGAAGGGACAGTCCATCAATCTCGTCGAGTTCTCGGTTTCGCATTACCTGCTCGCGCGCGCATTGGAAACCGCGGGACTGAGCGAACGCGATCTCAAGGTCGTCAATACTTCGGACGCCGATATTTCCGCCGCGTTTGCGACTCCCGCAGTCAAGCAGGCCGTGACGTGGAACCCGATGCTTGCCGACCTGAAAGCCAAGCCGAATGTCACGGAGGTCTTCGACTCCAGCAAGATTCCCGGCGAAATCATGGACATGATGGTCGTCAACACGAAGACGCTCCATGACAATCCGGCTCTCGGCAAAGCGCTCACCGGCGCCTGGTTCGAAATGCTCGCGCTGATGCAAGCGAACAGCACGGCCAGCGCAGAGGCGTTGAATTCGATGGCGAAGGCGTCGGGCACCGACCTCGCCGGCTTCAAGAGCCAGCTTTCCACCACTGAACTCTTCTACACGCCGAAGGCCGCGCTCGCCTTCGCGACCAGCGCGAACCTGCCGACAACCATGACGCGCGTCGCCAAATTTTCCTTCGACCACGGTCTGCTCGGTCAAGGCGCGGCCGACGCCAACGCCGTCGGCATGGAATTCGGCAATGGCGTGGTCGTCGGCAACAGAAACAACATCAAGCTGCGCTTCGATCCTGCCTATGTCCGGATGGCCGCGGACGGCAAGCTCTAAGTCAGATACCTGAACCACAAGGTTCCGTCATGCGACTGATCAATCGATATCCGGGGAGAAGTAGCGCCCTGATGCTACTGCTCATGCCATTCGTCGTGCTCGTGGTGGTTTATTTCACGAGCTCGTCGGCGCGACTCGCCGCGAACCCGGAAGACAAACTGCTGCCCAGTGCCGCGCAAATGGCCGACGCGGTCAAGCAGTACGCGTTCACCGAAGACAAGCGCACCGGAGAACATCTGCTGTGGACCGACACGCGTTCCAGCGTGCGGCGCCTCGCAATCGGACTCGCGGCAAGCGCGGCGATCGCATTGGCCGTCAGCATCGCGACCGGCAGCATTCCGGCCGTCACGGCAGCACTGTCGCCGTTCATCACCGTGATTTCGATGATTCCGCCGCTCGCGCTGCTGCCTATTCTGTTCATCGTATTCGGCCTGGACGAATTGTCGAAGGTCGTACTGATCATCATCGGTATTACGCCGATGATGATTCGCGATCTTCAGCAGCGCGCCCGCGACATACCGAACGAGTTATGGGTCAAGGCGCAGACACTCGGCGCGACGAGCTGGACGCTGATACTGCGCATGATCGTTCCGCAGCTATTGCCGCGTCTTCTCGTTGCGTTGCGCTTATCGCTTTGCTCGGCCTGGCTGTTTCTGATTGCCGCTGAAGCCATCGCGTCCACCGACGGCCTCGGTTACCGCATCTTTCTCGTGCGCCGCTATCTGACCATGGACGTGATTCTGCCGTACGTCCTGTGGATCACGCTGCTCGCATGGCTGATGGACGAAGCATTGCGGCGCCTCGCGAAATACGCCTTCCCGTGGTACGGCGGAGGCTCGCGATGATCGAAGTCCGCAACGTCTGGAAAGAATACGGCGAACAGGTCGTGCTCGAACGGCTCGATCTGAAAATTGAAAAAGGCGAGTTCTGCTCGATGGTCGGCGCGTCGGGTTGCGGCAAGTCGACGTTTCTCCGACTTCTTCTCGGCCAGGAGCGCGTCACGCGCGGCGAGATTCTGCTCGACGGAAAAGCGCTGCCCGGAGAACCGGATGCGGATCGCGGCGTGGTGTTCCAGCGCTATTCCGTATTCGACCATCTGACCGTGATGCGCAACGTGCTGCTCGGACTCGAGTTACCGCGGGCCAGATGGACCGGCCGCCTGTTCGGACAGCGCCGCCGCTCAGCCCAGGATGAGGCGGTTACGATGCTCGATAAGGTCGGACTCGGCAGCTCGCTCGACAAGTACCCGCATCAATTGTCGGGCGGCATGCAACAGCGGCTCGCCATTGCGCAGGCGTTGATCATGAAACCGCGCGTGTTGCTGCTGGACGAACCCTTCGGCGCGCTCGACCCGGGCATTCGCAAAGATATGCACGAATTGCTGCTGAATTTATGGCGCGAATCCAGCTTGACGATCTTCATGGTCACGCACGATCTGAAAGAGGGCTTCGCGCTCGGCAGCCGCGTCCTCGTATTCGACAAGGTACGTGTCGACCCGCAAGCGCCGAATGCCTATGGCGCGCGCATCACCTACAACATTCCGCTCGACCACAGCCGCGATTGCCCGCCTGCTCTTCGCATGGCGCAAGCCGCTGTTGAAGGTGCGTCGCGTGCTGCCGCCGTAGCGGCTTGAGATGAGACCTATGGACACCTTACTCGAAGAAAACGTTGCGGGCGGCGCTCACACGTCGCTCATCGTCAAACGCGGACAGTCGCTGCGTATCACCGATTTGCGCGGCGGCGCCAACGTCAGCGTCATGCTGCTCAACGCCCAGGAAAAGAGCGAGCGCCTGAATCTGCCCGATACGCTCAAATGCCAGCACACAGCGAAAATTACCGCCGGCCACTGCCTCTATTCCGACATGGGACGCGTGCTCGCAGCCGTCGTCGCGGATACGTGCGGCTGGCACGACACACTTTGCGGCGTATCCAACGCGGAGGAAGTGCAGCAGAAGTACGGCGTGGGGCGCTATCAGGAATTGCGCAATGCGTTCTATCGCAACGGCACAGACAACCTGCTCGTGGAAATGGGCAAGTGGGGCCTTGGCCTGCCCGATCTCCTGATGACCCTGAACCTGTTCAGCCGGGTCGACGTCACTGACGAAGGGACACTGAGCTTTGTTGCCGACAACTCGACCGCCGGCGATTACGTCGAGTTATATGCGCCGATGAACACACTCGTGATCCTCACCGCGGTCCAGCATCCTCTGGACCCGCACCCCGAATACGCGCCGAAGCCCATCAAGCTCACGCTCAGTGCCGCGGACGCGAGCGTCGCTGAACTGTGCCGCACTTCATGCGATGAAAACGTCCGTGGGTTCATCAATACCGAACGTTTCTTTCTCTGACCGGAGCACCTATGACGATAAAGACGCTCACCGAAAGCACGCTCGATCCGGCTCACGCCATTTTCCGCGAAACGCTGGCCGCCGGAGAACCCTGGCTAAAAGAAGTCAAGGCGGGGCAGACCCTGCGCATTCTCGACCTGGAAGGCAATCAGGCCGTCGACACGCTGTTCTACAGCGCCGTCGATCCGCGCGAACGATACGACGCACAACGCACGCTGCGGCGCCAGCGCAGCCTCTACCTGACGACCGGAACGGTCTTGTATTCGAATCTCGGCAACCCGCTTTTGACGATCATTGCAGACACCTGTGGCCGTCACGACACGTTGGGCGGCGCCTGCGCGCAGGAAAGCAATACCGTGCGTTATGCGCTGGAAAAGCGCTACATGCACAGCTGCCGCGACAATTACCTGAGAGCCTGCGCGCACGACGGCCGTTTGTCGAAGCGCGATATCGGCGCGAACGTCAACTTCTTCATGAACGTTCCCGTCACGGCAAGCGGCGGACTGACTTTCGAAGACGGCATCTCCGCGCCCGGCAAATACGTCGAAATGCGTGCGGAAATGGACGTGATCGTACTTATCTCCAACTGTCCGCAGCTCAACAATCCCTGCAACGCCTACAACCCCACACCCGCGGAGCTATTGATATGGAACTGAGCACATTGCGCCGCTGGCTATATGAAGTCATGCGGGTGCGCGCGGAGCGTTATTGGGCGCCAAGTTCTTCAACCGCGGTATCGCACCAACCGGTCAAACACTAAATAACCGGCTGCATTGTCTGCCGATCTGCCGTGGACGGCCACGGCATGCACGCTCACGGCGGGACGGCCCGCCCATGTTTCTGTGCCATTCCATGTTCGAAAAAGTTCTCATAGCCAATCGCGGCGCCATTGCCTGCCGCATTCTGCGCACGCTGCGCGAACTTGATGTGACGGGTGTTGCCGTCTACAGCGAAGCCGATCGCGCCAGTCTGCACGTGACTCAGGCCGCGCGTGCCCACAGTCTTGGCGAGGGCGCTGCGGCAACGACCTATCTCGACATCGCGAAGATACTGTCGCTCGCGCGCGCCGAAGGCGTACAGGCCATACACCCGGGTTACGGCTTCCTGTCGGAGAACGCGGCATTCGCCGAAGCTTGCGAAGCCGCCGGCATTGCATTTATCGGACCGACGCCGAAACAACTGCGTGAGTTCGGACTCAAGCACACTGCACGCGCGATTGCCGCGTCACAAGGCGTGCCGATGCTGGAAGGCACGGGCCTGCTCGACGATCTCGCCGCCGCACTCGATGCCGCGGCGCGAATCGGCTACCCGGTCATGCTGAAAAGCACGGCGGGCGGCGGCGGCATCGGCATGCGTGTCTGTAGCAGTCCAGAAGAACTGAGCGCGCACTTCGACGCGGTAAAACGCCTTGGCCAGAACAATTTCAGCGACGCGGGCGTGTTCCTCGAAAAGTACATCGAGCGCGCGCGCCATCTCGAAGTTCAGGTTTTCGGCGACGGCCAGGGCGATGCCATTGCACTGGGCGTGCGCGATTGCTCGGTTCAACGGCGCAACCAGAAAGTACTCGAAGAAACGCCCGCGCCGAACCTGCCTGACGGAATGGCCGCTGCGCTCTGCGAGGCGGCACTCAAACTCGCCAAGGCCGTTCATTACCGCTCGGCCGGAACCGTCGAATTCGTCTATGACGCGCTCGCGCAAAAGTTCTATTTCCTTGAAGTCAACACGCGGCTGCAAGTCGAGCACGGCGTGACTGAACAGGTCTGGAAAGTCGACCTCGTGCGCTGGATGATCGAACTCGCGGCCGGCACACTCGCGCCGCTTTCTGTTCTCGCGAGCGGCCTTCAGCCGGAAGGTCATGCAATCCAGGCACGCCTGTATGCGGAAGATCCGGGTCGCGACTTTAAACCGAGCCCCGGACTTGTGACCGATGTGGCCTTTCCCGCAGCGGACGGAAAGAATCTGCGCATCGATACGTGGATTGAAGCGGGTTGCGATGTGCCGCCCTATTTCGATCCCATGCTTGCGAAGCTGATTGCGTGGTCGCCGACCCGCGATGAGGCGCGTCGCGCGCTCGGCGATGCGCTCGCCCGCACGCGGCTGTATGGTGTGGAGACGAACCGCGACTATCTCCGGCAGATTATCGACGACACGCCGTTTGCCAGCGGCGAGCCGTGGACCCGCTGTCTGGAAACGCTGCGCTATCGCGCGGCGACTCTGGAGGTGCTGAGCGGCGGCACGCAGACCACTGTACAGGACTATCCGGGCCGGCTCGGCTATTGGGCAGTCGGCATCCCGCCCTCAGGGCCCATGGACAGCCGCGCGTTGCGGCTCGCGAATACCTTGCTCGGCAATGAAGCCGGCGCGGCCGCGCTCGAAATCACCATGAGCGGACCGACGCTTCGTTTCAACACGGACGCCGTCGTCGCCATCACCGGTGCCGTGTTGCCGGTCACACTCGACGACCAGCCGATTCCGATGAACACCGCGGTGCTCGTGCCCGCAGGCGCGACGCTCACGCTCGGCACCATACGAGGCACGGGCGCGCGGGCCTACCTGTCGGTGCGCGGCGGATTCGACGTGGCGACGTATCTGGGCAGCCGCAGCACCTTCACGCTGGGACAGTTCGGCGGCCACGGCGGCCGCGCGCTGCGGGCAGGCGACGTGCTGCATCTTTATCCGCTGACCGACCGCACGAGCGGCACACGTTTGCCGACGGCGCTGACGGCGGCGCTGCCGGACGTGCGGGTGCTGCGCGTCATATACGGCCCGCACGGCGCGCCGGAGTACTTCTCGCCCGACTATGTGACGCGCTTTTTCGACACCGAATGGGAAATCCATTTTAATTCGAGCCGCACCGGCGTGCGTCTGATTGGACCCAAGCCCGAGTGGGCGCGTGAGGACGGCGGCGAAGCGGGGCTGCATCCGTCGAACATTCACGACAATCCGTATGCCGTGGGAGCGGTGGATTTCACCGGCGACATGCCCGTTATTCTCGGCCCCGATGGGCCGAGTCTCGGCGGCTTTGTGTGCCCGGTCACGATCATCGAGGCGGACCTGTGGCAAATCGGTCAGCTCAAAGCCGGCGACAAGGTGCGCTTCGTGCCGGTGAGCATAGACACGGCCCGCGCAGCCGCGCAGCGCCTCCATCTCGAGACTACATTACTCGGGGCTCAATTCACAGCGGCAGGTGTCGACGCAGCACAATTGCCACAAGCGTACACGCTGGGCTCGCCGATCGTGCTCGACGTGGGCGCCGGCCGCGAGCGACTGCTTGCTCGACTGTCGGGCGACACGCATCTTCTGTTGGAAGTGGGTCCCGCGGAGCTGGATCTCGAACTGCGATTCCGCGCGCATGCATTGATGCAGTCGCTCGAATCACTGCGGCTTGACGGCGTAATCGACCTCACGCCGGGTATTCGCTCGTTGCAGGTTCACTATCGGCCCGATGTTCTCCCGCTGAATACACTGCTGGAGACGGTTGCGAATACCTGGAACAAAGTACTGCTCGTAGAAGATTTGCGAGTACCGTCGCGCATTGTTTATCTGCCGCTCTCGTGGGACGACCCCGCTTGTCAGCTCGCAATCGACAAGTACATGACCACCGTCAGAAAAGACGCGCCGTGGTGTCCCAGCAATCTGGAGTTTATTCGCCGCATCAATGATCTCGAATCGATCGACGCGCTCAAACAGATCGTCTTCGAAGCAAGCTATCTGGTGATGGGTCTCGGCGACGTCTACCTCGGCGCGCCGGTCGCGACTCCGCTCGATCCGCGTCATCGGCTGGTCACGACAAAGTACAACCCGGCGCGGACGTGGACGGCGGAGAACTCGGTCGGAATCGGCGGTGCGTACCTTTGCGTCTACGGTATGGAAGGGCCCGGCGGCTATCAGTTCGTGGGACGCACGCTGCAGATGTGGAACCGCTTTCGGCAAACAGCGGACTTTGCCGGCGAGCCGTATCTGTTGCGCTTTTTCGATCAGATCCGCTTCTACGAAGTACCCGCTGACGAACTGCTGCGGATTCGCGAGGACTTTCCGCTTGGCCGTTACCCGCTGCGGATCGAAACGACGGAACTGTCACTGACCGACTACCTGAGCTTTCTCGAGCGCGAAGCGGACGGCATCGCTCAATTCCGTTCGCGGCAGCGCGCGGCATTCCAGGCGGAACGGCAACGCTGGGAAGGCACCGAGCATGTCGACGCAGCAATGGACACACCCATTGCTTCAGACGCGGCGAGCGCGCCTCTTGCCGACGACCAGATCGCCGTCGACAGCGAGATCGCGGGCAATCTCTGGCAGGTACACGTGAAGCCGGGCCAGTCCGTGGCAGCAGGCGACGTGCTGCTCATCATCGAATCGATGAAGATGGAAATCGCCGTGACCGCGCAATGCGCCGGCGTGATCGACGAAGTGCACGTCGCGCCCGGCTCGCCGGTGAAGGCGGGACAGCGTGTGGTCGTCATGAGCCGCGCGTGATGGCGCGCCGCAACCGTTTCAGCTCGCGTACTGTGCAGCGGAACATTCTCGGGAATCTCGCATGACTTCTTTCGACCTGCGTCTTTCGACCTTGCGCGATCACTATCGCAGCGGCGAGACGACGCCACGCGCGTTGATCGCGCAAGTACTTGCGCGCGCCGCATCGCTGAATGACGAATACCGTCTGTTCATACGGCTACTTTCCGAAGCGGAACTCGAACCGTATCTGGCGCGCCTGGACGAATTTAACGCGGACTCCTTACCGCTTTACGGCGTTCCATTCGCCATCAAGGACAATATCGATCTTGCCGGCATCCCGACCACTGCGGCGTGTCCCGCATTCGCCTATGTGCCGGCCGAATCGGCCACGCTCGTAGGCCAATTGATTGCGCTCGGCGCCGTGCCCATCGGCAAAACGAATCTCGATCAGTTCGCAACCGGTTTGAACGGCACGCGGTCGCCGTACGGCAAATGCCGCAACAGCGTGCTGCCTGACTATCCGTCGGGCGGTTCAAGTTCCGGTTCGTCGCTGGCCGTCGCGCTCGGGGTGGCGAGTTTTGCACTCGGCACCGACACCGCCGGTTCCGGACGCGTGCCCGCCGCGCTCAACAACCTCGTCGGACTGAAAGCGACCAAAGGTCTGCTTTCCACTGCGGGCGTCGTACCGGCATGCCGAACGTTGGACTGCGTAACCTATTTCACCGCGACGGCACAAGAAGCGAGCGAGCTCTTTGCACTAACCGCATCAGCCGATCCCGCCGATGCCTATAGCCGCGCGAACCCGCAATGGAACGATGCGAGCGCATTCGGCAAGCCGGCGAATTTCCGCTTCGGCGTGCCACAGCAACTGGAATTTTCGGGCTGCAACGAAAGCCCGGAACTCCTCGCTCACGTGCGATCGACGCTCGAAGCGATCGGCGGAGAAGCAATCGAAATCGACTTTGAGCCGTTTCTCGAAGCGGCGAGGCTTCTCTATGAAGGACCGTGGGTGGCCGAGCGCTATAGCGTAGTGGGCCCTCTGATGGAAGCCCAACCCGATGCCGTGCTGCCCGTCATTCGCGATGTACTCGCAAAAGCGCCGGGCGCAAGCGCCGTGGAGCTTTTTCGCGCGCAGTATAGGCTGCAAGAACTCAAGAAGCAGTGCGATGCCGTTCTTGACGGACTCGACTGCGTGCTCACTCCCGCCTTCCCTCGCCCGGTCACGCTTGCGGAACTCGAAGAGGACCCCGTTAGCGCGAATTCGCTGCTCGGCTACTACACCAATTTCATGAACCTGCTCGACTATGCGGCCGCCGCCGTGCCTGGCGGGTTCATGAAGAATGGACTGCCGTGGGGCGCGACGCTATTCGGGCGCGCATTCACCGATCAGTATCTGCTCGGCGTGGCGGCGAGCCTTCAGCAAGCGCTGGGCTTGCCGACAGTCGGCGGCAATTCGTGCGACTACCGGTTGCCTGCCCCGAGAGCGCGCAACGATCGCGTGCGTATCGTGGTGTGCGGCGCGCATCTGGAAGGGCTGCCGTTGAATGGGCAGTTGACGAGGCGCGGCGCACGCCTCGTCGGAAAAACGACCAGTTCGCCGGATTACCGGCTCTATGCACTGCCCGGCGGAGGGATTCAGCGGCCAGCCATGGCGCGCGTGCGTGAGGGAGGCGCGGCGATTGCCGTCGAAGTATGGGAGTTGCCGAGTATGGAACTCGGCTCGTTTATCGGCGCAATCCCCGCGCCATTGGGCCTCGGAAAAGTGGAACTCGCAGATGGGACATGGGAGACCGGGTTCATCTGCGAGCAGAACGGTCTGCACGATGCGGTGGATATCACGCATGCCGGCGGCTGGCGTGCGTGGTTAGCGGAGTCGGCAGGCTGAGCTGTGAAATGAGCGAGCATCGCCCGCTCCTCACGATGCAGCCGCTTTGCCGGCTCGCGCTCACATCACTTGCGCCCCTCCACGGTGATGGACACATAGCGATCCTGTTGCAGACACGCAATCAGTGCGCGCGCGTCGCCCTCCGCGCAATGCGTTCGCGGCTCGCTTGAGCCGACACCCTTCGCGTGAATGATGCTGCCGTCCAACCCGTGTGCCACGAGATAGCCGCGCACGGTGTTGGCGCGCGCGAGCGACAACGGCCCGTTGATCGATTCGGGACCGAGCCTGTCGGTATGGCCCACCACCGTGACGGCACTCACGTGCTCGTGTTGGCGGATGCGCGCGGCGATCTCGTCGAGTCTGGCTTTGGCGGCCGGCAACATGGACTCGGGCGACGACTTGCCGAACGGGAACAGCGCATCGCTTTCCAGCGAGAAGTTCTCCAGCGTGGCGGCCTGAGCCGCAACCGCACCGGTTTCGGCGGGCGCTTTGTTGCTCAGCGCCTCGCCGCATTTGAAGTGCAGAACGCGCGGGTCGCTCCGTGGGTCGTCGGCAGTACGAACCACATCGATCCTGTCGATCACCTGAACCGGCTTGTCGCCGCAGATGCGCCGCGCGACGTCCATGCAGGTCGATGCGCCTTCGAACAGTCCGTGACACTCGGCGCGATATATTCTCGCGCCGTTGCGCCAGTCGACCGAATACGCGTTGTAGGTTGGACCGCTCCCTGCCGTGCATCCGGTCACGACGAGCACGGCGGCAGACAACAGGCTTGCTAAAAAGAGTCGTTTCATCAGGTACTCCATAGACTGTGTGTAGCGAAGAACGCAGGGCGCGCCGCAGCGGCCCCGCCTTCACGACTTACCATTGCATGGCCGCGCCGACGCCGACCGTCGTGCCGCCGGGACTCATGCCGACGCCGGCCTTCATCTTCACGTTCTCGGTGAGGCGCGCCGTGCCGCCAATCGCCACCGCCTGATAGCCGCGGAAACCCGCCGTGCCGATACCGAGCGACAGCGTCTTGTCCTTGTCGACTTCCGGAATCATCGTGAGCGCGGTGGCTGCCGCGATGCCCGAATACGCGTTGCGCGCCGTCGAGTTGATGCCGTTCTGCAACTCGTTCATGCGTGCATCCGTGTAAGCGTTGGCCTGGGACAGCGCGGCGTTCAGCTGCTGGACGTTGACGGCATCCGTGGGCGCGGTGCCGGCGGCGACATTGATGACCTGCCGGTTCGTCCCCGCGGAGCCGACCGCCACCACATTCGCGCGGCCGCCGTCGTTGCTGTCCGTGCCGAGCGCGGTCGACCCGGCGCCCGTCGACGTTGCGCCTGCGCCCACCGCGGTCGAGCCGGTGCCCGACGCAGTCGATCCATTGCCGACCGCCGAGCTGTTCGTACCGGACGCCACGGCGCCCTGGCCACCCGCCGACGAGTTCGACCCCGAGGGCGTCGGCGGCGTCGGCGTGCCGGGCGACGACGAGAAGCTGCCGCCGTTGTTGACCGTCTGCTGGTTGATGAGCGTCGTCAGGCGGCTTGCCACTGCATCGAGCTGCGATACGTTCACGGCGTCCGTGCCGGCTTTGCCCGCCGCAAGGCCCGTGATCTGCCGGTTGCCGATGTTCACCTCGCCCGCCGACGACTGCGGACTGCTCAGCCCATACGCGATGTAGTTGCTCAACGCGCCGACCGTCGTCACGGATCCTGCGCCCAACGCGACGCTGTTCGCGGAGGTGGCGCTCGCACCGGCGCCCAGCGCGAGCGCGTCGATTGCGCTGCTGTGCGAGGCCGAGCCAATGGCGACGGAACCCGCATTCGCCGCGCTCGCGTTGGCGCCCTGAGCAATCGACTGCGCACCGCTCGCCACCGAGCCGCTGCCGAGCGCAATCGCGTCGGCCTGCGCCGAACTCGCCGCCTGACCGATGGCAACGCCGCCCGGCGCAGTGGAGTCGACAATGGCGCCGTTGCCCATGCCCACGCCGTTGTCGCCGTTGACCACGGTGGTTGGGCCAACCGCAATGGACTCCGCGCCGACCGCCAGTGAATCCGCTGCCGTCGAATTCGCGTGGAAGTACAGCTGTCCGGTCACCGCAAAGGACGAAAGCGCACCGGCCAACTGGCGGATGGTGACCGCGTCATGCGCCTGCGTACCGTCGGCGACATTCGTCAACTGACGATACGTGTTGCCGCTTGCGCTGCCGAACGACACCGCGCCGAGCAACGTCTGGTCCGCTGTGTTGAATGGAATCGAGTGCGTGCCGTTGGCAATCGAGCCCACACCCGACAGCACCGCGCGGTCCGACACGGAACCCGAGCCAATCGCGACGCCGCCCGCCACCGATGCGCTCGACAGCGCGCCCAGCGCCACCGCGTTGTTCGCAAGCGCGGTCGCGCCATTGCCGCCGGCAAAGCTGCTCGCGCCGCTCGCCGTGGCCGCCACGCCCGCCGCCAGGGCGTTGAGGCCCGTCGCGCCGTCGTTGTTGTAGTTGGCGCCTTGCGTGCCGCCGTCGTTGACGCTGTAATAGTGCTTGGCGTTTGCCGTCACCACGCTCGCGAGGTTGTCGACTGCCTGGTCGGTCGCGTAGAGCTGCGAGCCGTTCACGGCGTCCGTGCTGCTCCCGCTTACGCGGCCCGCGGCCACGTTGGTCACCGTGCGCTCGTGACCGACGCTGCCGACACTGACCGTGCTCGTCGGCGACGTGCCGGCATAGGAGTAAGCCGTGCCGTTGATGGTGTCGCCCGTGGTCGCCACGGCGGCGGCGCTCGTGGAGCCGCTGCCGAGCGCCACATCGTTCGCATTGTTCGCGGATGCGCCCTGGCCGAGCGCCGTGCTGCCGGCGCCCGTGGCCGTCGCGCCGACGCCTGCGGCCAGTGCGTTCGTGCCGGTTGCACCGTCGTTGTTGTAGTTGCCGCCTTGCGTGCCGCCGTCGTTGACGCTGTAGTAGTGCGTCTTGTCGGCGGCGACGGTGGTGGCCAGTGCGTCGATCGCCTGGTTGCTCTGATACAGCTGCGAGCCGTTCACGGCGTCCGTGCTGGTCGCGCTCAGGCTGCCTGCGGCCACGTTCTGGATCTGCCGCTCGGCGCCCGCGGTGCCCACGCTCACCACGCTGGTCGGATTGGTGCCCGCGAAGCCGTAGACCGTACCGTTGATCGTCGTGCTGGCGGTCGGCGTCGGCGTGCCGGTTAGCGATCCTGCGCCCAACGCGACGCTGTTCGCGGAGGTGGCGCTCGCACCGGCGCCCAGCGCGAGCGCGTCGATTGCGCTGCTGTGCGAGGCCGAGCCAATGGCGACGGAACCCGCATTCGCCGCGCTCGCATTCGCGCCCTGAGCAATTGACTGCGCACCGCTCGCCACCGAGCCGCTGCCGAGCGCAATCGCGTCGGCCTGCGCCGAACTCGCCGCCTGACCGATGGCAACGCCGCCCGGCGCAGTGGAGTCGACGATCGCCCCGTTGCCCATGCCCACGCCGTTGTCGCCGTTGACCACGGTGGTTGGGCCAACCGCAATGGACTCCGCGCCGACCGCCAGTGAATCGGCGGCCGTCGAATTCGCGTGGAAGTACATCTGTCCGGTCACCGCAAACGACGAAAGCGCACCGGCCAACTGGCGGATGGTCACCGCGTCATGCGCCTGCGTACCGTCGGCAACATTCGTCAACTGACGATACGTGTTGCCGCTTGCGCTGCCGAACGACACCGCGCCGAGCAGCGTCTGGTCCGCTGTGTTGAATGGAATCGAGTGCGTGCCGTTGGCAATCGAGCCCACACCCGACAGCACCGCGCGATCCGACACGGAACCCGAGCCAATCGCGACGCCGCCCGCCACCGATGCGCTCGACAGCGCGCCCAGCGCCACCGCGTTGTTCGCAAGCGCGGTCGCGCCATTGCCGCCGGCAAAGCTGCTCGCGCCGCTCGCCGTGGCCGCCACGCCCGCCGCCAGGGCGTTGAGGCCCGTCGCGCCGTCGTTGTTGTAGTTGGCGCCTTGCGTGCCGCCGTCGTTGACGCTGTAGTAGTGCGTCTTGTCGGCGGCGACGGTGGTCGCGAGGCTGTCGATCGCCTGGTTGGTCTGGTACAGCTGCGAGCCGTTTACGGCGTCCGTGCTGCTCCCGCTCAGGCTGCCCGCCGCCACGTTCTGGATCTGCCGCTCGGCGCCTGCCGCGCCCACGCTCACGACGCTGGTCGGATTCGCGCCCGCGAAACTGTACACGGTGCCGTTGATCGTCGCGCTGCTGGTCGGCGCGGCGGCCCCGGTCTGCGAGCCCGAGCCGAGCGCGACGTCGCCCGTGTTGTTGGCGACCGCGTTCGGGCCTATCGCGACGCTGTCGGTTCCGAGCGCCTGGCTGTCGGGCGCCGTCGAGTTCGCGTGGAAATACTTGATGCCGGGCGCGCTGCCGCCGCCGGTAATAGCCGTGATGAGATTCTGCACCGAGCTATAGGTGTTGCCGCCATAGCTGAGGCTCGTGGTCAGCGCGCCGGTCGTGCTGTTGTACGTGGTGCCGCCGCCGAGGCTCGACGCCACGCTGTTGCCGAGGTTCGTCACCTGGCCGCCAATCGTGTTGATGGCGGTATCCGCGGCGAAAAGCTGGGAGCCGTTCACCGCGTCCGTGCTGGACGCGCTCACGCGCCCTGCGGCGACATTGGTCAGCTGACGGGGCGCCCCCGCGGTGCCGACGCTGACCACGCCCGCGGGCGCACCGCCTGCGTAAATGACACTTGTGCCGTTGATGGTGCCGCTACCGGTTGGCACCGCGGCGGACGTGACCGTCGACCCCTGGCCCAGCGCCACATTCGAACCGCTGACGCCGCTTGCGATGCTCGCGCCCTGGCCGAGCACGGTGGAATTCGCCACGCCGTTATCCGTGGACTGATTGCCGACGACGAGCGAAGCCGCGCCGCTCGCCGAAGCGCCGAAGCCGCCCGCGGCCGCATTCGCGCCGGAGGAAACCGGTTGCGTCGACGTGACCGAGTTGTTGGACACGAACGGGCCGACGCTGCCGCTCGTCAGGCTGTCGACCGCCTGGTTGGTCGCGTACAGTTCGCTGCCGTTCACTGCGTCCGTGCTCGTCGCGCTCACGCGGCCCGCGGCGAGATTCGTGAGCGTGCGCTCATTGCCCACCGAGCCGATGCTCACCGTGCTGCCGGGCGTCGTGCCTTGCACGGCGCGCGTGACGCCGCCCACGGTGACGGTCGCCGTATCGACGGGCGCCGCGGTCGTGCTGCCGGCGCCGAGCGCCACGGCGTTTGCATTGGTCGCCGATGCGCCCGCGCCCAACGCAATCGCGCCGCCCAGGTTCGCCACGGCGGAATCGCCGAGCGCGAGGGCGCTCGCGCCCGTTGCGTTGCTCGCGTTGCCGAGCGCCACCGCGCCCTGGCCGCTCGCCGTGTTGCCGTTGCCTTGCGCGACCGCGCCGTTGCCGGTTGCCGTGTTGTCCGCGCCCACCGCGATTGCGCCGTTGCCCGTCGCGCTATTCGGATCGCCGATGGCGACGGCGCCGTTGCCGCTCACTGTCTGCGCCTGACCGAGCGCGACCGCGCCGGTCCCGCTCAACACCTGAGAACTGTGGCCACCGGCAATCGAACCGGCACCGGCGGTCGCCGCGACCTTGTTGCTATCGCCGATAGCCACCGTCGACGCAGCGAGCGCCTGCGACGTAAAGCCGATCGCCGTAGCATTGCCGCTGCTCGCGGCTGCCTGGTTGCCCAACGCAACCGCGCTGCTTGCCGACGCCGTTGCATTCGTCCCCATCGCGATAGCGTTCGCATTCGCGCCCGTGGCGGCTGAATCGCCAATCGCAATCGACGACGCGCCGCCCGAACTCGCGCCGGAGCCCATCGCCACCGCGCGAATACCCGAAGCCGCGGCGCCGCCGACGGCCGCGGGCGCGGACGAGCCGCCTTCCGCGACTGAATCGGCCCCGCCGAGAGCGATTGCATTGGCACCGCTCGCGCTCGAACCGTTCATCATGCCGAGCGAATTGAGTCCCGAGGCAGCCGCTCCCGCTCCCAGCGCCACTGCGTTCTGCGCAGTGGCCGAGGCCACCGTGCCGGCCGCCAGCGACGACGCACCGGACGCCCGCACGTCCGTGCCGATGCCGACGGCGCCCGCCGCCGTTGCGCCAGTGCCCGCGACGGTGCGCGCGCCCAGATACACGGCATTGAGCCCGCTGGCGATGGACTGAAAGCCGACGGCGATGGAATGCGTCCCCGAGCCGTTGGCGATATAGCCAAGCGCAACGGCGGCGGCTCCGCTGCCCACCGCCTGATAACCAAACGCGGCAGCATAGTCGCCGGTCGACGTCACGTCCGTGCCGATGGCAATGGACGACTGTCCGCTCGATCCCGTGCCGGCGGCAGTGCGCGCGCCGAGATACAGCGCATTCACACCTGTGGCACTCGCTCCCGAACCCACCGCGACACCGTTTGTTTGCGAGCCGACCGCGCCGCTGCCCACTGCCACCGCGCCCGAGGCGGCGGCGCTCGAACTGGCGCCCATCGCGACACCGTTGTCTCCCGTGGCCTTCGCCGTCGGCCCGACCGCGGTCGACAGGTTGCCGCTTGAAACTGCGTCAACGCCGATACCGATGGCCCCGTTTCCGCTGGCCGTCACATCGGTACCAATGCCGATGGCGGACTCCGCGGTCGCGCCCGTACCCGGAGCAGTGCGCGCGCCCATGTAAATGGTGTTGGTCGTCGATGCAATGGCCTGGAAGCCGAACGATATTGCGTTAAGTCCCGTACTGCTCGCGCCATAGCCCACGGCAGTGGCGCCGCCCCCAGTCGCCGCGGACATGTAGCCCACGCACGTGGTGCTGCCGCTATAAAAGTTGTAGGGCGCCGTCGAGCAACTTGCCTGCGCCAGCGCCTGCGTGCTCCATCCGCCTACGCCCATGGCGAGCAACATGGTGAGCACGCGAGGATTCGCCCCGCGGGGCGCGAGCGGCGCGCACTCGCCTCGTTCACCGTGGCGTCCATCGCAGACCGAGGCAGCCGCCCCTGATTTTCCCTTGCCGCGCGACGTATCCAACTCCGACGCCGCGACGAATGCACCCAGCGCCTTGTTCCAGATGGTCCGATATGCCCTGTTCATGTCGTTGTCTCTCTGAATAATTGAAACGCGATGCTCGTAAGCACAGGCGTGCGCCCGCCTCCTGTTGCTTAGGATGCCTATTTACTGTGCTTAAAACGTCTGCAGTGGTGCGTTGCTTTAGCGCTGGGGTTCCCGAAGTCGCTTATGACCTTGATGAACGACGAACCGCGAATGCGAGCGAAGAACGCTTCGCACACGCCCGGTTCGTGTGCAGAAAGGAAATGCAGACTTCGATCGGAGAGCTGGCTTTCCGACGAGCTGACCGCTGAGACGAATAATCTGCCGCGTTATGAAGGCCCGAACGGACACGGCATAGCGGCTGCGATTGGGCCGAGAAGCGCCAACTGCCGGCCTTGATATTGTTTTTTTACCGAGCATGTGCCCGGACTTTTTCCGCCTCGGATACTCATGGTTGCCTGCCCCTGATGTCGCATCATTTCGTTTCGCCGGCGCTTAATGGCTTCATGTGTTTTGCCACGCGCAAGCGCTGTTTTAATCAAATGAATGAGCACTATGTGAGACGAGCTTCGACCTGCCCGGGTTAGATGTGGTGCCTCTCCCGAGGTGTTGCGTAAGAAAAGGAAAGATGCGTGCTCATGGCAACTTTCTCATAAGACTTTTTATTTGTCCACGGAAAGCCCGCGACTATTTTCGGGGTATTGCAAGATTTGACAATTAAAGAAGCGGTCGCAATTGGGGCTCATTCACGAAACTGTCTCGCAGTTATGCATGGCGGGGTGGAATTGGGAGAGAACCCTCACTGTGAGTCGGGAGAGTGCGACGCGCGAGTACGGGATTGCTATTGCGCCAACGGTCACCTTACAAAGTGCCGTTCGCTGCGTATGCATTTTTTAATACATTTCCCAGCTAAATGGCAGCGGTTGATTAATACTTTTTTGTCGCTATTTTGAGCAACGCACAAGCAGTATTTTTTACATCATGCTTTGCGCGGATAGGCGACACGTTGCAGTGACGGAAATGGCAATGATGCGAAAAGAAGTACACCGCGATGCCCGCATAACGCGAGACATCGCGGTGGCGTCATACCATGCTCAAAGCTGATTTTGACTTACCAGCGATAGCCCACGCCGGCGCCCGCGCCCACGGAGCCGTGACCGGACACGCCCGTCGTCACCGAGCCTTTGACCATCCATTTGGCGGTCGCGATAGAAAGCCCGACGGCCATCGCGCTCTGTCCGCCGTAGGTTCCGGCACCCATCGCGACAACCTTCTCACCGGGCAACACGGCCTGCGGCAGGTTGGCCATTGCAATGGCGCTCGCCGAGCCGGCGTTCGCGTCGCGGCGATACTTCTGCATGTCGTCGCGAACGCTGTTCACTGCGCTATTCAATTGACGCACGTTCACAGCGTCGGTCGGAGCCGTACCGTCCGCAACGTTGGTGATCTGACGCTCAGCACCCGGTGCACCGACCGAAACCGTGTTGTCCCGGTCTGCGACTGAATTTGCACCCAGGGCAACCGAATTGTTCGCGGTGACCTGAGAGTTCGTGCCCACTGCCGTGCCGTTCGCGCCGGTGACACTCGCACCATCGCCGATTGCGGTTCCATTCGTTGCCGTGACTTTGGAACCTGTGCCAATGGCCGTTGCACGCGCTGCCGTGACAGTCGAGTTCGTGCCGATCGCCGTTCCATCGTTGCCCGAAACATTCGAACCGGTGCCGATGGCGGTGCCGTTCTGCACGGACACGACCGAGTTCGTGCCCACTGCAGTGCCCGTGGGATCAGCCGTGGTACCGGTCGAGCCGGTGGTCGACAGCGTGTTGACGGTGGTGGTGAGCGACGTGAGGTTATTGGAGAGTGCCGCAACCTGGGAGGCCACCGAGAAAAGCTGCGAGCCGTTCACGGCGTCCGTGCTGGTCGCGCTGATCTGACCCGCGGCGACGTTTTGCAACTGGTGCTCCTGACCGACGGCGCCGATACTCACCACGCCGAGCGGCGTGGAGCCGGCGAAACCACTGAACGTCACTCCATTCAGCGTGACGCTATTCACGTTCGTTGCGGCGCGCGTGACCGCGCCGGAACCGAGCGCGGTCGATTCGTTGGTCGAAGCGACGGCTGCGTTACCGATCGCGATCGAATTTGCCCCTGTCGCCTGTGTGAGCGTGCCCAGCGCAATCGCGTTGGCCGATGCGGCATTCGCGCTAAATCCGACCGCGATAGAAGTAGCCGCTGATGCAGTTGTCGACTGGCCAAGTGCAATAGCCGATCCCCCGCTGGCCAAGCTCGAGTTGCCGATTGCCGTGCTGCTGCCGCCGCTTGCCGTAGCCGACACACCCACTGCCGTGGCTGCTTGAGACGCCTTCGACAGAGAGCCTAACGCAGTGGCACCGGCGTTATTCGCTGCCGCTCCGCCGCCGAACGCTACCGCGTTGTTTCCGATTGCAGTTGTATCAGCGCCTACTGCCGTAGCGCCGCCACCATTCGCGGTCGCCGCATCTCCAATCGACAAGGCATTACCTCCATTTGCACTGGACGCCATGCCGAAGGCCTCGTTATTCTGACTGCCATCGCTGCCCGCCGTGGCGGGAGAGGTGCCTCCAGTTGCAGCAGGACCTGCACTGTTGGAGACGCTCGCCCCGTTGCTACCTCCCGACGCATAGTTGTCTGCGTATGCCTGCCCTGCGGGCAGAAACGCCACCGCCGCCAGTATCGCTAGCGACAGCTTTGATTGCAGCAGGGTAGCCGCTCGTCGCGTCTCCACTTTCGGTCCTTCCGCCCGGCTGCCGCGTTGCATCTCGCCTGCAGCGACTCGCGTCTCAACTCCGCTATTCGAAACCACCCTGTGTCGGCTCATGTTCATTGCGTTTTCCGTTCTGACTTCTGTAGTGGACAAAAGGATTTCCTTTCGCTCTCTCCGTGGCGGCGTCTATGGCAACAACCTCGTATGCCCGCGCCTCCGATGGCCCGCGTCCGCCGCCTGAATCGCTGCAGACCGGAACCATTCCTTACCAGCGACATCCCATGAAACTTCTGGAAATGCCGTGTAAGAGTCAGCGGAATTATGGGTAGCGCAATTCGCCTACTCGTTTGCGCGAGCGGCAAATTGCTTTGCTGGAGAGAAAATTCTTTCTTCATCCGCCATGAACCTGGTCGTCTAACGCCATCCTTCGCGAGTTCTCATGCGAAGCGAATCGGCGTCGTTCGCAACGAACCTCGCCAGGCCGCGAAATTCAGCCCGAAATATGTATCTGTTATTCTTCGCGCCGCTGTTGGGTCTCTGAGCCGATATCAGCCGACGCTCAACCCACTATGTGGTCGTCAATCAACCCCGAGAACGTCACCCGCAAGGTGTGTCCCCTTTAACGATGCCGCCTCTGAATACCGCCCTCGCAGGTGCCCATCTTCTTGTTGTGGACGATCAGCCGGACCAGCTTCGATTGTTAATTGACGTTTTACGACATGCCGGATGCCGGATCAGCGTGGGATTCGACGGATCGCAGGCCTATGAACGCGCGCTCGCCATTTCGCCCGATCTGATCCTGATGGACGTGCGCATGCCGCGCATGGATGGCTTCGCGGCTTGCCGGCTTCTGGCCGCGGACGCTCGCACGTCCGCGATTCCCGTCATTTTCCTCACGGTGGCCGGCGATCTGGACGAGCGTCTGAACGGACTGGAGATCGGCGCAGTCGACTATGTGTTAAAGCCATTCGACGCCGCCGAGGTGCTCGCGCGGATTCGCGTGCACCTTGTGCGCGCAGGCGGCAAGCGGGAAGTTCAGGACGACGGGTTCGCCGTCGACACCACCGGCAACGGCGTACTCGTTCGCGCCGCCATCCAGCATCTGTCGCAAAGACTGAACGATCCGCCGACGGTCGAGCATCTCGCGCGTTTGCTGGGAACGAATGAAAAGCGCCTGTCGCGCGCCTTTCGCGAGAACCTCGGCCAAACGGTGTTCGAGTACCTTCGGGAAGAGCGCCTGCGGGTCGCGCAAACGCTCTTGAGCACGACGCCTTTGAGTATTGCGAGCATCGCCGAAGAAATTGGCTTTTCCAGCGCCGCGAATTTCGCCACGGCATTTCGCGAGCGATTCGGGGTAACGCCGTCGGCGTATCGCGACGAACATCGCATTCAAGGCGCCGCGGACTCGAACCAGCCAGCCGCCGATGCAGACTGACTTCACCATACGTGCAGCCCTGTGGCAGTGCGTCCTTTTCATGTGCTTCATGTGGTGGAGCACGCACGCGTTCGGCGCCGGCCTCAGCCCGACGAGCGGCGACGAACAACATGCGCTCGCGTTGGGCCCAATACAGGCATTCGAAGATGTCAGCGGCAAGATGACATGGCAGGACATTGCCGCCTTCTCTGATGGCAACCCGCACCGCTTCGTGACTGTGGACGACAAGCGCTTAAAACCGGGCTTCACTCGCTCTGTCTGGTGGCTGCGCGTGGACGCGAGCAACCGCGGCCTGACAGCCGTTCCCCTCGTTCTCGCGCTTCTCGACGCGCGCCTCGAACACGTGGACTTTTACGTGAAGCGCAGCGGTAATTGGACCTCTTCCAATTCAAGTCCAGACAATCCAGCCTCCTCGCAAGTTTTATCGCGCTATCCGCAAATGGAGTTCACGCTTGCGCCGGGTGAACAGTTGCCTGTTCTCATCCGCGTAACGAGCGATACCGCGCTCGCGCTGGAACCCGTGCTTTATTCGACGGCGGCGTTCGACGCGCTCGAAAAACGCGCCGCGCTGTGGGATGGCGGATTGATCGGCGGGACTTTGGCATTGGCGTGGTGTGCGTTGCTGATCGCCTATTTTTCGCGCAGCGGCTCGTTTCTCGTGCTGGCGGCCATGTGCTTCATGACCGCGCTGTTCGACGCGGCAGATCGCGGGTACACGAAAATATACTTCTGGCCGCATGCAACCGACTGGAACTCCAGAAGTGTGACGGTGTTCGGCTGCACGGCCGTTTTTCTGTTCATCGTGTTCATCCTGCGCATGGCAAGCAACGAAAAAGCGAATCTGCCGGCGCGCTACATTCTGTTGAGCTTCGCGTTGTTCGAGTGCATCGCGGCCGCGGGGGCGGCATTCGGTAATCTGTTCGTCTTCGTTCAACTCGGCATGTACGGCAACGCCGTTTTCGGCATCGTCCAGATCGGCGTGGCTGCAACGCTCGCCCGGCGCTCGACGCCAACTGCGCGCATCATGCTGCTGGCAGTGATCTTCGCGCTATTCAATTTCGCATTGCGCATGCTCGAAACACTCGGCTCATTGCCGCCGGGTCTCGCCTGGTTGAAGTCCGATATTCATCCGAACCCGGTCGTCTCGGTGATTGGGCTCGCCACTCACCTGATCGTGCTGGCGGCATGGATCAACCACGTCGGCAAACAGCGCCTCGCGGCCAGAGCCGAACTTGCCGATTGGCAGAGAACCGAGCACGACCGGCTCCGCGAGCAAGTCGAACGGCGCACATTGGAACTCAATGAAGCGCTGCTTTACGCGGAAGAGAGAAACCAGCAAAAGATCGAAACGCTTGGCTATGTCAGTCACGATCTTCGCGCGCCGCTCGCCACTATTTCCAGCTATGCACGGCTGCTGCTGGATGCGGCGGATTCGAAGCAAAGTACGTTGATCCACGCCATTGAGCGCAGTGTGAATTACCAGCTCGGTCTGATCGACGAGCTGATCGGCTATGCGAAGGCCGAATTGCAACCGCTGGATATCGCGCCGACCGAAACCGACCTGCCTTCGTTGCTGGATGACATCGCCGAGTACGCGGTGGCGCTCTGCGCGCAATTGAACAACCAGTTCCACTATCAGGCATTGACCTCGTTGCCCCGCCAGTTGACGATCGACGGCCGCCGCTTGCAACAGGTACTGCTGAATCTCTTATCCAATGCCTCCAAGTTCACGCGCGACGGCACGGTCATGATGACAGTCAGAGCGCGCCGAAGTGGCCGGCACTGGCACATGGGCTTCGAGGTCGCGGATACCGGCATCGGTATCGAACTCGAAGAGCAGTCCAAACTGTTCACCGCCTTTCGCCAGATACAAAGCGTGAACGGCAGCACAGGGCTTGGCCTTTTTATCGCACAGCGCATTGTCAAGACCATGGGCGGCCAGTTGCGCGTGGCGAGCGCGCCGCGTGAGGGAACGTCATTCTCGTTTGAACTCGTCGTTGCCATTGCCGACGATTGGGAGGCATCGCCGCGGAACGTCGTACCGTATTCATCGAGCTGGGCTGCATCGCCGCGGCTTCACATCGGGCGGCCGCGTGTCGACGCCGTTCCTCCTGACAGCGATCGCCGGCAATTGGCCGTGCTCGCAAAAGACGGGCGCCTGACTGACATCGAACAATGGATCGAGAACATGCTCGCGCTTCACCCGTCATGCGCGGCGTTTCTCACCGAAGTTCGCCATTGCGTGGAAGCGCTGGACTTCGCAGGTGTCGAAGCGCTCGCCCTCACACCGCACGACACCACCAACGTCTCATGAAAGCGAGCACATGGCCTTATTGCGTTTAAACAATGAACACCCGCGCCCGCAGAACCATGGGCAATTGGTGACAGGCGGAACGTTCCGGGCAAGGCGCGCGGGCCGCCATGCCATCTTGACCGCGATGAAGGGCATGGTGCTCGCCGCGGCCGCCGGCCATGCTCACGCACAGGTGATGCAATCGGCACAAGACGCGACCGCGCAAGTCGACGCGACGCCCGGCATCTCGCTGCCTGCGATCACGGTGAAAGACCCGCGCAATGAGTCGTCGGTGGGACTCGTCGGCAAACGTAGCCAAACCGGCACCAAAACAGACACGCCGATCGCTGAGATTCCTCAAACAATCAACGTCGTCACCGCGGAGCAGATCGAGATGACGGGCGCGACCGACATCAACCAGGCGCTGCGCTACATACCTGGCTTCTCGTCCTTCGGGTCGGATGCGCGCACGGACTGGTATGCGGCGCTGCGCGGCTTTACGCCAACGTTGTTCGTCGACGGATTGCAGACGCCGAATACCGCGGCCCTCGCCGCCTGGCGCGTCGACCCTTATATGATCGACAGTGCCACCGTGCTGCGCGGGCCGACCTCGGTACTGTACGGCGCCGGCGACCCGGGCGCGATCGTCGACGTGCAGACGGCGCAAGCCGACGGCACGCGCGTGCGCGAAATCGGCGTGCAACTCGGCAACTACGCGCGCAAGCAAACGATGATCGATCTCGGCGACACGCTCGACGCCGACGGCAAATACGCCTATCGCTTTCTCGGCGTGGCGCGCGACGGCAACGCACTGACCGGGCCGAACATGGACCAGCGTGTGGCGCTCGCGCCGTCGTTTCGCTGGCGGCCGAACGCAAGCACCTCGCTGACACTCACCGCGACGTACCTGCAAGACCGCGGCGACATTTCATATAACTTCCTGCCGGCGCAAGGCACTGTCTTGCCGAATCCGAACGGCCCATTGTCACCGGACGTCTATATGGGCGATCCGGCGTTCAATCATTATCAGAAGAAGCAGCAGTCGGTCGGCTACCAGTTTTCTCATGACCTGGATTCGATCTGGACGCTGCATCAGAACCTGCGCTGGATGCATCTTTCCGGCGACGACGGGTCGGTCTTCGGCGCTGGGTTTGCACCGCACAGCATGACCGACATGACGCGCTATGCAGGCCTGTTCCAGATGAACTACAGCCGTTTCGACGTGGACAACCACGCGCAAGCGCGCTTCGGCACAGGGCCACTGGAACACACGCTGCTGCTCGGCTTTCAGTACAACAGGCAGACGACGACCGAAAGCGTGTGGCTCGCCCAGGCGCCGTACCTCGATCTTTACAACCCGGTCTATACGCCGGTTAGCACTGCAATCTTTTCCGGCCGCACGTCGTTCGGTCACACCGACACCTATACGGCGATGAACACATTCGCCACCTACGCGCAGGACCAGATCAAGGCGGGGCGATGGACCATGACGCTCGGCGGCCGCGAGGATTGGGTCGACATGCACGAGGACAACCGTCAGACCGGCACCCGGAGCAAACAGACTGACAGCGCGTTCTCGGGCCGGGTCGGGCTCACCTATCAGGGCGACTATGGGTTGTCGCCCTACGTCAGCTATTCGACTTCGTTCAATCCGGTCATTGGCGTCAACATGAACGGGGCCGGTCTGCCCAAACCGACGCGCGGCCGCCAGATCGAGGCCGGTCTGCGCTGGCAGCCTGCCGCCAGGAATGTGCTGCTGAGCGCCGCCGTCTACGAGATCCATCAGACGAACGTCGTCACGCCGGCCCCGGCGAATCTGGATCCGACCGGCACCTCGTTCGTGCAGACGGGCGAGGTGCGTTCGCGCGGCGTCGAGCTGAACGCTGTGGGCAATATAACGCGCGATCTGTCCATCATCGCGTCGTACGTCTATCAGGACGTGAAGAACATCAAGGCCAACGACGCGTCGCTAAACCATTGGCCGGTCGACGTTCCGCGTCCGCGTCAGATGGCGTCGCTGTGGACCGACTGGACATGGCATACGGGCGCGTTAGCGGGCTTCGGCATGGGCGCTGGCATCCGCTATCAGAGCGCGCTGGCCGGCGCGCCCGACAACTCGCTGAGAATCGCGAGCTACACGGTGTACGACGCCGCGCTGCACTACGACACCCGCAACTGGCGTCTCGCACTGAACGCGGCGAACCTGTTCGACCGTCGCTATGTGAGCGGCTGCCAATCGTACGCTGTCTGTGTATTCGGCAACGAGCGCACTGTGCTGGCCAGCGCCAGATACAACTGGTGAGGAAGCCATGCGAGCTGCCGGCACGCCCGGCACTTTTTTGGCGGACGTGCTGCAACACCTGACACAGCGGCGGTGTCACATCCGCACAACGCTGGCCGGGCTCGCCTCGACACTCGGGGTTCGCGCCGCGCCTTGTCTGCCGCCGCGGATCGCATGCGCCGCGGGTTCCGGGCGATGAAAGAAATACCCCTGGAACTTAGACACGCCGAGCCGGCGCAGAAACTGCAACGTCGCGTGATTTTCGATGCCCTCGGCCACGAGGTCGATCTCCATGTCGGCGGAAATGGAGACTGCCGCCTTCACCAGCGCCTGGCTGATCGGACCGGAGACGATGTCGGACGTCACCGAGCGATCGATCTTGATGCCGTCCACCGCGATCCGCTTGAGCACATCGAACGAGTTGTAGCCGGTGCCGAAATCGTCGAGATAAATTCGCACACCGTACGATCTGACCATGGCAACGAAGGCCAGCTCCTCTTCCGTCCAGTTGATTTCCTCGAGTTCGGTAATCTCGATCCACAGCATTGCCGCCACGCCGAGATTATCGGACAGCCGCTCGATCAGCCAGTTGCGAAACAGCGGATCCGCAATCGACCGCGCGCCGAGATTGACCGACAGATACGGGCACGGCGTGCCCCGATGCTTGACGCGCAGGCCATACAGCAATGGCAGCGCCTGATTGAAGATCATCTGGTCGATCCTCGTCATCAGATCGAAACGCTTGGCGGCTGACAAAAACATATGAGGACCGACAGGCTCGCCGGACGAATCCACGAACCGCGCCAATGCTTCATAGCCGAATATCTCGCCGTCCGCCGACACGATCTTCTGCAAAAACAGCTTGAAATAACCGTTCTCGAGGCCCTCCTGAATGCGGTACGACCATCCGGTCGTCAGACGCGCGTCGACAATGGATGCCGCGTCGGGCCGATAAACGCAGACGCGATCGCGTCCCTCGCGTTTCGCGGCGCGGCAGGCGGCGTCGGCCCATGCCAGGCAGGCTGCGGCGCTCGCGGTTCCTGCAAGCACACTCGCCAGACCGACACTCGCTCCGGGCACAAAGAGCCGCCCGTCGTGGACAAACCGATAGGCGTTCAACGCAGTGACGATGCGGTTCGCGACGGCGAGCGCCTGCTCCTCGTCGACGCCATGCAACAGCAGCACGAACTCGTCGCCGACGAGCCGGCTCACCGTATCCGCCAAGCGGGCATGCTGGCGCAGCAAATGGGCAACTTCGGCGAGCAGCCGGTCGCCCGCGTCATGGCCGCAAGCGTCGTTGACAACCTTGAACCGGTCGAGATCGACATATAGCAGACAAAGTGTCTCGTCGTGCCGGCCCGCGCCGCCGACGGCCTGTTCGAGCCGCCGCATGAAGCCGCGTCGATTGAGCAGTCCCGTGAGTTCATCCTGCATGGCTTGGGTGGCCAGCGCTTCTGTCAACGCATGCACCTTTTCGGCGTCCTGCAGCACGGTAACGGTGCCGAGAATCTTGCCGTCCATCGCATGAAGCGGAGAACAGGAGATGGTCACGACGCGTCTTTGCTGACCGCTTGCCCGCAGGCCGACAAAATCGTCGATGCGCACGGGTTCGCCCGACGCGAGCACCGATACCGCCGGGCACGGCAGCGCCCTGGCCGTGCCGATTTCAAGCAGTCGCAGAACCGATGCGATCGGCTTATCCACGATGTCCGCGATCTCCATGCCCATGAGCTTCGCGGCCGCCACATTGCACAGCGTCACCGTGCCGTTCAGATCGGTGCGGATTACGCCTTCCGCGAGCGAGGTCAGCGTCACTTGCGCGAGCTCCTGCGCTTCGTACAGCGCGGCATCGCGCTGCACGCGCTCGGTGATGTCCTCGACCATTAAAAATGCTTCGGATGGCTGATCATCGGCGTCGTAGGCGGTGACGACGAGATGGCTGCGCACCTGAATCACGACGCCGTCGCCGCGCGTGTAGCGCTTCTCGATCACCGCGCGCCCGTTACCCGACTTGACGCGATCGGGCATCGCCGATAAGGGCCGGGTCGGGTCGTCGTGCACCGTGATCTGCCGGAACGACCTGCCGATCAGGTCGGCCTTCTCATAGCGCAGCAGCTCGCACATCGCATTGTTCGCGTCGACGATCACGCCCTCGCCCACCACGATCGCGAATCCGACCGGCGTGTTCTCGAACGATGCACGGAAGAAGCGCTGCGAATCTTCGAGTGCGGCTTGCGTGTCCTTGAGCGACGTGATGTCGTGCGCCTCCGCGAAGATGCGCACCACCTCGCCGCTCTCGCCGCGCAGCGGCCACATCGACATGTCGGTGCTCATGATGCGTCCATCGGCGGCACGCTGGCCGATCTCGAACTGAACATACTCGCCGCTGGCCGCGCGACGCACGCCGTCCCTGACGCGCGCGCGGTCGCTGTCGTCGAGCCACCAATGACCTTCCCACAGGTACAGCGAGCGTGTTTCTCCGGCGCTCAGCCCCGTGAATGCGTGGACCACCGGATTGACGGCGACATGCCTGCCGTCGGGGTCGAGCACGGCAATGAAGCGCCGCGTCGTCTCGAAGATGCCGCGGAATCTCGCCTCGCTCTCGCGCAGCGCCTGATCGGCGCGCTTGCGCGTGTCGATATCCATCAGCGTGCCGATGATGCGCAGCGGCTTCCCGGCGTCGTTCCAACGGACCACCTTGCCGCGGTCGCTGACCCATTTGTAATGCCCGTCGCCGTGCCGCACGCGCAGTTCGCACTCGTAGTGGCCGCAGCGGCGCTCGAAGTGGGCTGTCTGCGCGCGCTGGTAGGCCGCGACGTCATCGGGATGCAGACGGGCGAGCCAGTCCGCGGCCTTTGTGAAATTTGTGTGCGAGGCACCGACAATTTCGAGCATGCGGTCCGAGTAGAACACGCTGTCCAGTTCGATATCCCAGTCCCACAAGCCGATTTGGGCGTTCTCGATGGCGAGCGTCGCGCGCGTTTCGGACACGGCGAGCGCGTCGCGGGTTTCCAGCAGCTCCGTCACGTCCTGGACGACCGACACCGCGGACACGTCTGCGGTGTCTTGCGCGCCCTCGAGCAACGATACATGGACGCGCAGGTCGAGCGGCTTGCCGTCGCTTCGCAGATGGCGCCTCACGAGACTGAGACGCCCGCCCAGCTCGCGCGCCGTCAGCCGGATCTGCTCGAAACCGCCGTGCGGATCGTCGCCGGCCGTCAGATGACCGGCCTCGGTACCGATGAGTTCATCGCGGGCCGCGCCGACGATCCGGCAATACGCCTCGTTGACGCCCAGCAGACGCGCACCGGGCGTACCGTCGTGGATCGCGAGCCCGAGCGGCGCATGCTCGAAAGCCGCGCGGAAAATGCGCTCGGAACGGTTCAACGCCTCGACGGCCTGATGGAGCTGCGCCTCGAGTTCCAGCTCGGTCTCAAGCCGCCTGATGTCTTCAAGACCCGACCCGTCCGCCGCCGGCTCGCGCGCCAAGGCGCGCGACGCATCATCGCGCCTGCGCCTCCATGCCTGAAATACCGTGCGAAGCTTCATGATGACATGTCGATGGTTGCGGACGGGCTCCCGGTCATGCGCTTTCCCCTATTCGTACTCATGGTTCATTTCCTTGTTCTGCCCGCCCGCGAGGTAGCGCATTTCCTCGGGGCGCGCCGGCACGCGGCGATCCAGCTACTCAACCCGTGTTAACGGCACGGTTGCGCCAAAGTCTTACATTCCGTCGACAACAAATGCCGTCAGGTTTTCCTGAATTTGCCGTGAGGAATCGTGCCGCCCTTTGCCCACACGCCCGAGCAGTGGCGCGCGGCCCTGCATGCGTTCAGGCTTTCCTTACCCGATTCTGATCGCGCTTACAGTGCCGGGCTTGCGTCCGTTCACGACATCTCTCATAGTCTGCGTCTTGCGCGTTTTCGGGCGGCCCGACTGTGCGCCGATCCCTCATGACACGACTGGACTGTTGACAATGGCGGCGGAACAAAGCTTGGCGACTGAACTCATCGATGCGCGAACCGATGCGCCGCACGCGCATGCTTCGAGCCGACGCGCGCGCGTGCTTCCCGGCGCGGTTGCGCTGATGTCGGTAGTGGTCTTTCTGGTCGCCGTGCCGTTCGCGAAGATACCGCTCGCTCAGGTGCCGGCCTTTATCCCGGTGTATGAGTCCGCGCTCGTTCTCAACGATCTGATTACCGCCATGCTGTTGTTCGGCCAGTCGGTGATCGCCCGTTCGCGGGCGCTCGGCGCGTTGGCGAGCGGCTACCTGTACACGTCGGCGACGGCGCTTCTTCATATGCTGAGCTTTCCCGGCCTGTTTTCGCCGACAGGGCTTCTGAACGCGGGACCGCAAAGCACGGCCTGGATCTACATGTTCTGGCACGCCGGTTTTCCGATCTTCGTGATCGCCTATGCGCTGCTGAAGGACAGCAAAGAGGCGCGCATGACAGGAAAGTCCGTCGCGGCAAGCACGCTGGCGCTGACAGTGGGCGCCGTGCTCGGTCTCGCGGCGGCCATGGTCGCTCTGGCGACGGCGGGCGAATCGCTGCTGCCCCACATCATGCAGAACCACCACTACGCGCCGGCAATGCAGTGGGTCGCGGGATCGACGTGGGGCCTCTGTCTTCTCGCGCTGGTGGTGCTGTATCGGCAAAAGTCGCGCTCGACCATCGACCTATGGCTCATGGTCGTGCTATGCGCGTGGATCTGCGACGTCGCGCTCAGTGCCGTGTTCAACGAAGGCCGTTACGACCTCGGCTTCTATGTCGGGCGAATCTACGGCATGTGCGCGACGAGCTTTGTTCTGCTGTTGCTGCTGGTCGAAAATACCTTTCTTCATTCTCGACTTGCCGCGGCACTCGACGAACTGAAGCGGCTCGCCACGACGGACCCGCTGACGGGCGTCGCCAACCGCCGCGCATTCGAAGCCGCATTGACGGCGCACTGGCAACGCGCGTTGCACGACCGGTCCACGCTGTCGTTGCTGATGATCGACATCGACTTCTTCAAGCTTTTCAACGACCGCTATGGTCATGTGGAAGGCGACCGCTGCCTCGTGCTCGTCGCCGAATGTCTCGCTCGTGCCGTGCGGCGCGGCAGCGATCTGGTGGCGCGCTATGGCGGCGAAGAGTTCGTGGTGCTGTTGCCGGACACGAATGCCGCGTCGGCGGCGCACGTCGCGCGGCGGATGTGCGACGCCGTGACGGCACTCTGCATTCCTAACGAAGGCTCACCATCCTTTCGCAAGATCACGATCAGTGTCGGCGTCGCGAGCCGTGTTATCGATGCCGGCGCCGAGACCACGGTGCTCACGCGTGCCGCCGATCACGCGCTCTATCTCGCGAAAGCCGCGGGGCGCGGCCGCGTCGAACAGGCCGCCCATGCAGAGCGACAGCAAGACGCGTGACAGGAGACGCCCGCGGGCGTCAGGCCGCTGAGCGCGTTGGCAGTCAGGCCGCGGGCGCCACGGACGCGCCCGCAATGCCATGCCGCTCGAGCGAATCGGCAACGAAGCCCGAGGCCTTCATTTCCTCGACGAACATGCAGAGCGCCGCGGCTGCCGCTTCGCCGCGGCTTTTCGGCGTGCCCATCGCCTGTTGAATCACCATGAAGCGCTCGTCGAGCAGACGCAGCCCCGGCGTGCTTCGCGCATCGGCCTCGAGTTGCTGCTTCACGCCCGCTGCCACTTCGAGGCCCTGTTCGAGGAAGGTTCGCACGACGGTCGGCGAGGTGGGTGCACGCACGATCTGCGCGGCTTTCAACTGGCGGGTCAGAAAGAGATCGTAAGCACTGCCTTTACCGACCGCGACGCGGTTGTGCGGCTGATCGACGTCTTCGTTCGTGCGGACCGACGAGTCGTCGCGCACCATGTAAAAGCCTTCGATCAGCACATACGGCGCGGTGAAGGCAATGGTCTCGCCGCGCAACGGATCGACGGCAAAGAAGCCGCAGTCGGCGCGCTCCTCGCTCACCGCCTGCACCGATTTGCCTGCCGTGTCGAACACCACGAGCGCCAGTTTCACGCCGAGCTGCTTCGCCAACGCACGCGCGAGATCCACGGAAACGCCGAAGGGCTCGCCGGTTTGCGGGTCTTTGTTCGCGAGGATCGGATTGCCGAGATTGATCGACGCACGCAGCTTGCCCGTGGGCGCGAAAGCGGAGACGACACTTGGATCGATATTCATGATGTGCTTGTTGCGGCCGCTCGTGGTGGGATGAGCCGGCCGCCGACCGCGCCGCCGCCTGACTTCCTCAAAGCAATTCGATGGTAGGCCGTGGCGGATTCGAACCGCCGACCAACGGATTAAAAGTCCGCTGCTCTACCAGCTGAGCTAACGACCCGCCTCTGCGCGCCCGTCACCGCGAGCGTCTATTGGACTAGCGCACCATGGGACCATGGGACCGCGGCGAAGCGAATGCCGCCGCTGCTAGCCGATCTCAATCGTCCGGCTAGCAGGCCGCAGCGGCTCCCGCTTGGGTACCGTTAAAGTTAGCACGCCTTTGTCGAACTTGGCCAGTGCCCGCTCGGGGTCTGCTTCCTCGGGCATCGGGATCGTGCGCACGAACGTTCCGTATGCGCGTTCGAGCCGGTAACAGCCGTCCTCCTCGCTGTGCACGTCCTGCTTTTTCTCGCCGCGCAATACGAGCGCGCCGTCTTCCACACTGACGGTCAAATCTTCGCGCGCCATGCCCGGCAACTCTACTGTGACGCGCAGCACCTTGCCTTCATCGACCACGTCGATACGCGGCTGGAAGCGCGACGAACTGAAATCGCCGAACCATCGTTCGAGCGCGCCGCGGCCCGCAAACGGATCGTGAAAGAACTCCTCCACCGCGCGCCACGGATCGCGTGGAAAAAGCCGCGAAATGTCAGGCCACGCGGCCCGCCACTGCTCGTTTGCCGAGGTCTCGTGCGCACTCTCCGCCTCGGGCTTGCGGCCGGAGCCGCGAAGAAACTTGAAAGGGTTCCACTTTCTCGGATCGGTGTTCATCGCATCCTCCTTCGCGTGCGATACGAAACCCGCACACCGGCGCTGACGCGCGCCTCGCGAAACACGCAGCGCGTCGCAACGCGACTGCGGAGCCGAAAATAAAATAGGTCGGCGCCGAACGAATTTCAAGTACGCTTTTTGCAGGCGATGCAGGCCGCCAGCGCGTCTTTATCCATAGAAAAGCTTTGTTACATGCGCACTGCGCAATCGGCTCTTGAAGTCGCCGAGCAGAGGCCTTATTTCGTTTTCCGCCGGCGTGCCGGCGACGGCTGTGCCATTGCGCTCGCGGCCGGCGGAGCCGCTTTTTGCATGTGCCGCGGCCGCGTTGCGCGACATTCGAACACCTCGAATAGCTATGGAACTGACGCTCACTATCGACTCGCGTCCCTTGACGCTGGAACTCGACGACGTGGTGGCCGGCCTGCTTGCCGTTCGCCTGAACCTGCCCTCGGACGCCGACACGCGCGCAGCGCTGTGCCGTTATCTGAGCGATGCAGGCGGCCCATGGATGCTGGACGAAAACCATATGCGCAAGCGCATATTGCGGCGCCTGATCCTCGATATCGCCGATCCTGCGCTGGTCATCCGCTATCTGATGATCGAGCAACCGCACTGAGGGGCGGCGCTGCGGCTTGAACGCCAGCCCTCTTTGTGCGGCGCGGCGACGGCGCGCGCCGGCTCCCGGCGACGCGTCACAGCGCGGATTGCGCCATGTCTGCCGAGCTGTTGCCGGCGCGTTCCCGTTGCGCCAGTTCGATGCGGCATTTGCCGGCTCGTTTCGCGCGATAAAGCATTTCGTCCGCGCCGGCCAGCGCTTCGCCCAGGCTCTCCGCTCGCGCGCAGTCGTTGATGCCGGCGCTAAACGCAAACGCCAGCTTGCCGTTCGCCCCAGGCACCGGGCATCTGACCGCGGCGAGCACGTTGCCGATGCATTGGGCCGCCTCGGCCATCGACGTCTGCGGAAAAAGGATCGCGAACTCTTCGCCGCCGAGCCGCCCAAACACGTCGCCCGGGCGCATATGCCGCTGCACTTCCCCGCCGAACTCGGCGAGAACGCGGTCGCCCGCGGCGTGCCCGTGGCGGTCGTTGATCGCCTTGAAATCGTCGATGTCGATAATCGCGACGCTCAGCTCCCCGCCCGCGTTACGGGCCACGCGCGAAAGCGCCTCGCCGCGAGCGATGAATGCGCGGCGCACGAGGGCGCCCGTCAGGTCGTCGAACGTAGCGAGGTTCTCGACTTGCTGCATGAGCCGGTCGTTCGCCAGCATCACGAGCCCGATAGAGAGAACCGGCAGCGAAAGAATGCTGATGCCCAGAAAGCCGAAATCGGGCGCGACGTGCGTCGGCCATTGCATCGACGGATCGGCGAAAAAGGCATTCAGCATGCCGCGCGCGAAATAAACCACACCGCCTATCAGCGCGGCGCAAAGCACGAGCCAATGACCGTACTGCGGCCGCCCGCCCACGCGAGAACTCCAGATGATCCAGCCCACGGCGATGCGCGAATACGCGAGCACAAACGACATGACCGCGGCGCGGGAATTGATATCGGGCGAGATCCACGTCCAGTACACCAGGGCGAACGCCGCTGCGCCCCATGCGAGGTGCTCAGCGGCCGGCGCCGTGCGCTTGCCGACGAAGGCGCGGCAGCCTTGCAGCATGAGCGACGCGCCCGCGAGCACGAACAGACACGAAGCGAGCAAGACAACCGACGACGGGCGAGCCTGCGTGATGAACAGCACGCCCGATGCCGCCGCGAACAGGCAATGCGCCGCAAGCCAGCGACGCAGTCCGGCCACCTCGTAGCGTGCAAGATAGCCCAGCACGGCTGCGCTGGAAAGGCACGAAACGAATACGGTGGCGAGTAGTGCGGCGGAACTGGACATGGTCTTCGGCGTTATTTTTGGGCCGCCTCTGCGGCGTGCGGCCTTTGGTCTTTACATGGTGTCCGCTCCTGCCGTCCACTGCGGCAGCCCTCGTACGGACAAACTTCGTTTTAATCGCTCATCGCGCTAACGTTCCTTCCTTCGACGGAATGCCCACCATGCCGTCAATCCCGTGAAGCACGCGACCAGCGCCACCATCACCCAGAAACCGTGATGGTTCTCGGCAAACGGAATACCGCCCACATTCATGCCGAAGAAACCTGCAACGATATTGATCGGCATCGCGAGAACCGTCACGAGAGTCAGTGTGAACAGCGTGCGGTTATTCTGCTCTTCCAGCCGGGAAATGATCTCTTCCTGCAGCAGCCTCACGCGTTCGATCAGACCCGCCATGTCGGAAAGTACCACGGAGAACTCTTCCGTCGACTCGCGCAAGTCCTGCACGTCCTCATGCTGAAGCCAACGCGGCGGTCTCGCGAGCAAGCGGAAAATCGCGCCCGGTTCCGGTGCCAGCATGCGCTGCAAGCGCGTCAGCATGCGTCGCATCGCGCCCAGATCGAGCCGGTTTTGCGTGGGGCGCTGCGAGAGGAAACGGTCTTCGATACGATCGACGTCGGCGCTCGTGCGTCGAACGATCTGCACGAGCAGATCGGCCTGATCTCGCATCAGATGAACCAGCAGTTCCACTGGCGAGCGAAATATTTCCCCTTCTTTTACAGACGCGCGCAAGCGGTCCACTGAGCGCAGCGGCTTCAATCGCGCCGTCACGATGATCCGCTGATGCGCGTAAATCCACAGTGTGGCGATCTCCGACGGAATGAACTCGAGATTGAACATCACGTCGTTCACCACCGCGCGCAGTGCGCCGTCCGCCTGTTCGATGCGCGTGGAGTGCGAGCCTTCGCGCAAGGCATCGAAAAACGTCTCGGGCAAATTCAGTTGCGCGCGCATCCAACGCTCGCTCGCGCTGTGCGCGAGGTTGAAATGCAACCACAGGAACTCGTCCCCATGCGCGGCGGCCCCATCCTGGTGCGCGCGCAGCCAGTCGAGCGCGTCGTCGGCGGAAATGGGCCGGCCTGCCTGCGTGGGCGAAAAGATAAAGCCGCACACAATGCCGGACGAATCCGAGCCGTAGGTTTGCAGCAGGAGTTCAGATTTCATAAGTCTTTCAGGCTTGTTTTCCGCATCCCGTTCGTCACACGCGCAATTTACCAGCCGAAGATGAAGCGCCGATGGCCGCCATCGCCACTTCACGCGACCGTCATATTGCCTTAACCGGCGGGCCGCCATAACGATTTGCCATTGAGCGAATGCTTCATAGCAAATTTCAATCGTCCGCAAACCTTTGCGCGCACTTCATCAGGGGTAACCGCCCTAAGACATGCTGCGAGCGCGCCGTTATTGAGTGTGGCACCGGCGAAACCGATATCCGATAGTGTGCTGCGGACCGGCATTGCCCGGGCGTCTGAAGCCCTCAAATAGTTTTCGGCCAGCAAGTGGCGACTGGAGTCCAGAATCATGAACTTTCATCATCTGTCGGAAAAGGCAAAGCTGACTGCCGCGTTTGGTTCGCTTGCGGTCGTCGTGTTGATCGTCTCCGCGAGCTCGCTGATTGCGCTCAACGACGCGAACGAGCGCTTCGCCGGCTTTGTCAGCGGCATCAATGCGCGTGCGCAGATGGCGGAGTCGTTGCGCAACGCGGTCGACGCCCGTGCAATGGCGGTGCGCAACCTCGTGCTCGTTTCGTCGCCTGCGGACGTCGACATTGAAAAGGCCGCGGTCGTCGATGCCGAGAAGCAGGTGGAAGCGAGGCTCCAACAATTCAATGCGATGGTGGCCGAAGCCAAGGACATCAGCGAGACCGCCCGTTCGCTCGCCGGTGAAATATCGCGCATCGAACAGCTCTATCGCCCCGTCGCACTCCAGATCAATAGCCTGGCATTGAGCGGTCAGCGCGATGCGGCCGTTGCCGACATCGCCTCGAAATGCCGTCCGTTGCTGACTGCGTTGACGAAGGCGACCAATGCATACCTCGACGTGACCCATGAACGCGCGAAAATGATGGCGCAAGAGTCGGAGGAGCGCTTTGTGCAACAGCGCAATCTGTTGATCGCGTTCTGTATCGGCGCGATTGCCCTTGCCGTCGCCGCCGGCATTGTCATCACACGCGGCCTGATGCGCGCGCTCGGCGCCGAACCTGTGGCACTCGCCGAAGTCACGCGGCGCGTGGCCGAGGGCGATCTGCGCAGCGTCCCCGGCGCGAGCGAGGCGCCGGCCGGCAGCGTGCTGGCTTCGATGGGCGAGATGCAGTCGAGCCTCGTTCGCCTGATCGGCAATGTCCGCAGCGCCGCCGACAGCATTGCGACCGGTTCGAGCCAGATCGCGTCGGGCAATGTCGATCTGTCGTCGCGCACGGAGCAGCAAGCGTCGTCTCTTCAGGAAACCGCATCCAGCATGGAAGAATTGACGGCCACCGTGAAACAGAACGCGGAGAACGCGCAGCAGGCCAGCACCTTGTCGGCCAATGCGTCTGAAGTGGCGATGAAGGGCAATGGCGTAGTGGGTGAAATGGTCGGCACGATGGGCGAGATCAGCGCGAACTCCACGCGCATTGCGGAAATCACAGGCCTGATTGAAGGCATTGCGTTCCAGACCAACATCCTCGCGCTCAACGCGGCAGTGGAAGCGGCGCGTGCCGGCGAACAGGGCCGCGGCTTCGCCGTGGTGGCGAGCGAGGTGCGCAACCTCGCGCAACGCTCGTCGAGCGCCGCAAAGGAGATCAAGGACCTGATCAGCACGTCGGTGGAAAAGATCCGGGACGGTTCGTCACTGGCCGACAAAGCGGGCATGACAATGGCAGAAGTCACGCAGGCCGTGGCGCGCGTGACGGACATCATGGGTGAAATCGCGGCGGCGTCGGCGGAACAGAGTCGCGGCATCGAACAGGTGAACCTGGCCATCACGCAGATGGACGAAGTCACGCAACAGAACGCCGCCCTGGTGGAAGAAGCGGCGGCCGCTTCGAAGTCGCTTGAAGATCAGGGTAAGCAGTTGAATCAGTCGGTGTCGTTCTTCCGTCTCGACGGTGCAGACGCAGCGACACGGCATGCGTCCGGCGCTGTGCAGCCCGCGCAGCCGCGTGCACGGGTTGCTTCTGTGCGCAAGACTTCTGTGGTGGACAAACGCGCGGCAGGGGCGAGCTTGCGGCCGGTCGCTGTGGCGACGGCTTCCGCAGGGGCAACGGGTCACGGTGAGGGCTGGGATACGTTCTGATCGTCAATTCGAACAGCCAGCCGCACGTATCGGGCGAATTAGCGCTTCGGCGCCGTGACAAGCTGTAACGGCGTCTCGATGACCGGCGACAATTCGCTCTGTTTTCGCTGCTCGGTCACGGCCTTCAGCGCGACGTCCATGCCGAACACGGCCTGACGGTCGGCGAACTGATTGACGGTGGCGAGCACGTGGCCGTCCGCAATCAACGGTTTGATCGCATCGATCGCGTTGTAGCCGGTGATGTACACGCTGCCGGTGCGGCCCGCGTCGCGCACCGCATCCGCCGCACCCATTGCCATGTTGTCGTTTGCGCATAGCAAACCGCGGATCTGCGGATGCTGGCCCAGCATTTTCGAAGCGATGTCGCGGCCTTTGCCATACTCCCAGTCGCCGGCCTCGGTCGCCACGACCTGCATGCCGGCAGCGGTCATCGCTTCCTTATAGCCTGCCGTGCGCTGCTGTGCATTGCGATCGGCCGCAATGCCCTCGATGATCCCCACCTGATCGCCGGCCTTCAGCCGCTCGGCCAGATAGTTCGCCACCAGCATCGCGCCCTTGCGGTTGTCAGGGCCCACAAACGGCACGGAGATTTTCGCGGCGTCCTGCAAGGCCTCGTCGAGCGGATTGTCGATCGTGATGACGATGATGCCCGCCTTGATCGCGCGCGCGACCACCGACGTCAACCCTTTCGAGCCCGACGGCGCAAGCACGATCGCGTTCATCTTCGCGGCGATCATCTGCTCGACAATGCGGATCTGGCCGGCCGTATCGGGCTCCGTCGCGGTTCCGCTCACGGTCAGCACGAATTGCGACGCGTAGTGCTGCTGATAATTTTTCGCCGCGTTCGCCATGGCCACCGTGAACGGGTCGCTCAGCGACTTCAGCACGAGCGCGATCTTCGGCGTGCCGCTTTCCACGGCCGCTGCGCCGGCCGCGCGCGCGAGACCGGCCGCAGCCAGTGCACCGGCGATCAGCACGCGGCGGCGCATGCTCTGCGTCATGGTTGCTCTCCTTCGTGGCAGTGCTCGTCGACCGCATGAACGCCAACGGATGAACGCGGACCGGCGGGCCCGCCAGCGGCTCGTCTCGTCGACATCAACGAGCCTTCAGGGCGAACAGTTCGGATGCGATCTGTTCGAATAACGGCCGGCTCGCGACCTCTTCGCTGAGGCAACTGTCCCTCAAGCCGGTCAGTTTTGCAGCGACCTCGGCTGACGCAAGCGAATCGCTCCAATCGCAGCGCGCGGTCAACTCCTCGAGCAGACAGCCATACGCCCTGACTTCGAGACGCTCCAGCGCCGCGCCCGCTTCGCGATTCTCCGTCGCATAGAAAGAAGCGGCGCCGAAGTCTCCTAACAATACACGTGCCTGCCCATCGTGCAGAATGTTGTGCGCGTACAGGTCGCCATGCATGACGCCTCGCCGGTGCAAATGGCGCGCAGCGGAGGCAATACCGTACGCCATCTCGACCACGTCGGCGGGTTTGAAGCGCGTGGCCGCGTCGTAAATGTCGCGCGTGCACGATTCGAAGTTCGGCGGCCCGGCCAGATTGCGGTACTGCGGCGCGATCAGTTCCATCACGAGCCCGTGCGCATTGGCCGGATGGTCCTTCACTTTTCCGGCGACGGCAATCAGGTTCGGGTGATCGCCGGACTGAATGCAGGCCGCCATTTCACAGTCCGGCAAGCCGTCGCTCGTGACCGCGCCCTTGAACAGCTTCACTGCGACAGGCCGCGCCGCATTCGCCGATGTGCGAAGTTCGGCGCGGTATATCACGCCTGACGCACCCTCGCCGAGCGGCTCGTGCAGACGCAGATCGTTCCAACCGATCCCGGCTATCGGCGTATCGTCCAACGCGGCCGCCTCCAGTGCCTCGCCAAATGGATTGCCCGCATAAGCGAGCCATGCGAGGCGCGGCATGCGAAACAGCCACGCCGGCAGTTCATCGAGCCGATTCGCGGCAAGCCGCAGCAACTCGAGCCGCGAACAGGCAGCCAGTTGTTCGGGAAGACAACGCAGACGATTGCCCGCCAGCATCAACTTCTGCAGATCACTGCAACGGCCGATTTCGGGCGGCAGCGTGTCGATTTCGTTGTCCGTGAGAATCAGCCAGCGCAGGCGCGGCGGCAACGCATGCCCCGCCACGGTGCGAATACGATTCGCCTTGAAGCCGACCATGCTCAGTTGCGGACACTGCCCCAGCACCGGCGGCAATTCCGTGAACGGATTATTCGACGCAAACAGAATGCGCAATTTGCGGAGCCGCGCAAAGTCGTCCGGCAGTGCGGTCAGCGCATTCCCCGACAGATCGAGAACTTCGAGCGTGTCGGCGAGATCCAGAATTTCGCGCGGAAATTCGGTCAGCCCGCACGCGAGTTTCAAGTGGCGTGTGCCCGCCAGCTGTCCCGCTTGCAGTTGTTCAAGTGTCGTTGTCACAGTGGTAGAAAGATCCGGTGGCGGCCTTGCATCGTGCGCGAAGGGTCGATTTTACTGAGTCGCGCGGCAACACGCTGCTTCACCGCCCGCCGCCCGTCTGAATCCTTCATACTTGACGACCACACAGACAGCAAGATTCGAAGTGTTTCTGCGCGACGCAACGTGCACACTGAAATCGTCGCGACGCACACTTCCATTTGCAGGAGCAGACAAGTGACTTACGCATACAAGCTGATGGATTCACCGGTCGGCCAATTGAAACTGGTTGCGCGCGGCGAACGCCTCGCCGCCATTCTGTGGGAGAACGACAAGCCCAATCGCGTGCGGCTGGGTGAAGTGACGCATGACGACGACCGGCCGATCCTGCGTGAAGCCGAGCGCCAGTTGAACGAGTATTTCGCCGGCAAGCGGCAGACGTTCGACCTTGCGCTCGACTTTCAGGGCACCGAGTTTCAAAAGAAAGTATGGGCCGCCTTGCTGACAATCCCGTTTGGCCAGACGCGCACTTACGCGCAAATCGCCGCGCAGATCGGCAATATCAACGCGGTGCGCGCAGTCGGCGCGGCGAACGGGCGGAACCCGATTTCAATCGTGGCACCCTGCCACCGCGTGATCGGCGCGTCCGGCGAACTCACCGGTTTTGCGGGCGGCCTGGCGAACAAGATGCTGTTGCTGTCTCTCGAAGCGGGACAAACGTCGCTGGAAGCGGGCGTAGACCGGCGAACGCTGGCCGTTAAAGGTCCGGTCAAAGAGACGGTCAAACCCGCTGACAAAGCTGACAACGCTGACAAACGCCCACGGCCCGCGCCCGCACCTGCGCCCGCTCGCGAACTGCAAACCTCGTTATTCGACGATTGAGGGCACGCATCACCGCGTCGCCGAAACCGAAAGCAGGCTTGCCTCTAAGCCGTCGAAGAAAGCACGCGCTGCGATCATGCAGGAGCCGGCCACCAGCTCGCCGTGATAGGCGCGCAATACCGCCGACGCGCCGCCGTCTTTCGCGCCGGCGGCAACCGCCTCTTTCGCAACCGCGGACTTGGCGCCGGCAAAGCCCTGCTTGATCGCCGCAAATGGATCGTCCGATCCGCCGGCAGCCGAGTCGACATCCAGTACCGAAGTCAGCCCCGCAGGCACCTTCGCCTTCAGCCAATACGCCTCTTCCATGCGTGTGTTGAAGAAAAACACCATGGGATCGGCCGCGCCGCCGCACAGCAGGACCGGCGCTTTCGGCACCCAGTTGCGCAAATCGTTGCGCCTGAACGCCTGCCGCAGCGGCTGCATGGGAGTCGCCGCCGGCGCGAGGGCCGGCGTTGCATCGGGGAAGGCGCCGTCGGGATGCGCGGCGGCGTCTTCGAGCAGCGCGCGGCGATAGCTGTTGCGTACGAGATTTGCGTCGCCGAAACCTGCTGCGAACAGCGGCGCGAATGCCGGTGGCGTCAGAGAGGGCGCTGCGGGCGGCGTCAGAGACGCAAACTGCGGACCCGGCGGCGTGTTGCTGAAAAGATGCGACGGCGGCAAGCTGCCTTGCGAAAAGAGCGTATCGAGCGATTGCGCGCTCGGCAGCAGATGTTCTATATGAGGCGCATAGGCAGCTTCAAAAAACTCGGCCGGCTGGCGATACAGGTTCTTGTAGGCCCGCTGATAACCTGTCACGGCCAAGGTCGTGAACAGCGTCGAGCCAAGCGCGACCTGCCCCGCAGTGATCGCGTCGGCTGTCGCGGCTAGTGCGTAGGGCCCGGAACCCGGAGCGGAAGCCGTCACGCTGACGCCCGCTGCCTGCAACGCGCGATGCGTCGCGAGCGCGACAAAGCCGCCCTGCGAATAACCGGTGATGAACAGCTTGCCGTTCTCGCGTGCGGCGGCGGTCGCGCCGTCGCCTTTCATGACGACGCGCGCCGCGTGCAGCGCGTCGATCATATCGGCGGATTGCTGGTCGGCGTTCAGGTACGGATGGTACGGAAGATCCGAGCCGGCATAGCCCGCGTAGTTGCTCGCCGCGACGATGTAGCCGTGAGCCGCATACATCGCGGCGACGCTCAGGCCCTCCCCGGCGCCCTCGTTGTCCGGGTCGGTCCGTGTGATGTCGGCGAGATTGTATTGGCTGTACGCGGTGGTGCCGTGCGCATACAACATCAGCGGACGCGGCCCGCTGCAGGTTCGGGACTCGCCTTGCGGGATCATCAGTGCCCCGCTCGCGGTGGCCGCTTCGCCGGCGCCGCCGATGGTCCGGTAGCGGAAATACACGACCTGCACGCCGCAGACAGGCGCGCCCGCCATCTGCATGAGTTGCTGCCCGGAGGGGCTGGATGCCAGCACGTCCGACAGCGCCGCGGCGCTCAGCCGCAATGTGACGCGATGGTCGAGCAGCTGACCGCGCGCGCGGCACGCGTGATCGCAATTTGAGCCGGCCTGGGCCCTCGTGCCGATGGTCAACGCGACGCATGACAGAAGGACGAGGGTCGTGGCGCGGATGGGCTGTGGCATGCGAGGCTCCGGGCGAAATCGCTAGGATAGCGCCTGAACAGCGCCAGGACGGCAAATCCTGGCAAGCCTCTCAATTCGTGATCAGACCGCGACCGCCAGCTGGTGCGGCCGTTTGTGCGCGACCCGGCCAACGGCCACCGCATCCTCGTGCCCACCGCCCTGCACCTGAAAAGTATGAATCGACGCCTCGAGCAGCCTCGCCTGTTCGGTCAGCGTCTGCGCCACCGCGGCGGCCTCCTCCACCAGCGCCGCGTTCTGTTGGGTGACGCTGTCCATCTGCGAGACCGCGTCGCCGACCTGATCGATGCCCGCGCTCTGCTCGGCGGCAGCCGCGGCGATGTCGCGCATCACGCCCGACAGCTTCGCAATGGCCTCGCTCGCCGCCTGAATCGTGGTGCCGGTCTTGTCGACCAGTTCTACGCCGTTCTCCACCCGGCCCACCGCGCGGCTGATCAGCGTGCGGATTTCCTTCGCGGCCGACGCGCTGCGCTGCGCCAGCGTACGCACCTCGCCGGCCACCACCGCGAAGCCGCGTCCTTCGTCGCCCGCGCGAGCGGCTTCGACAGCCGCGTTCAGCGCGAGGATATTGGTTTGAAACGCAATCCCTTCGATCACCGAAATGATCTCCACCATCTTGTGCGATTCGGTCGATATCTCCTGCATCGTCGACACGGCCTCAGCCGCCATCTGCCCGCCGTGCGTGACGATCTGCTCGGCGCTCGCCGTCAGCTGGCTCGCCGTCTGCGCGCTCTCCGAGGTCTGGCGGACCATCGCCGTCATCTGCTCCATGCTGGCCGCGGTTTCTTCCAGAGAAGCCGCCTGGCTCTCGGTGCGCGAGGACAGATCCGTGTTGCCCGCGGCGATCTCGCGCGCGCCCGTCGCCACTTTATCGGCGGCGCCGCTGATCTGCACGATGGTGTTCGCGAGCGCGTCGCGCATCTGCCGCATGGTGTGCAGCAGGCTCGAATCGTCGCCGCTACGGATCTCGATCGGAATGACCAGATTGCCCTTCGAAATTTCGCCGGCCACCTGTGCGGCGTAGGCGGGATCGCCGCCAATGGTCCGTTGAATGCTGCGATTCGTGAACGCGACGAGCGCCGAAAGCAGCAGCGCAACGGCGCCGACCACCGCGCCGAGCACGTAGAGCGACTGCTTGAACGCGGCGTCGATATCGTCGACATAGGCGCCCGTCGCGATGATCCAGTCCCACGGCGCATAACGCACGACGTAGCCGATTTTGCCGACCGCGGCGGACGGCGGGTTGCCCGGATGCGGGAACACATAGTCGACGAAGCCGCCCTCCGGCGCTTGCGCCACCGTCGCGAAGGTCACGTAATGATGGCGGCCGTCGGCATCCTCGACGCCCGCGAGATCCTTGCCGTCGGTCGCCGGTTTCATCGCGTGCATGATCATGCGCGGCTTCGAATCGAGCACGAGGAAATAGCCGTCCTCGCCGTAGCGCACGTCGCGCAGACGCGCGAGCGCCTGCTTGCGCGCGTCGGCTTCGCTCAGCGCGCCGCTTTGCGCGAGCGCCGCATATTCCTTGACGATGCTAAGCCCGACGTGGCCCACATTCACGAGGTCATGCTTGCGCTCTTCGATGCGCGTCTCGCGCGACAACCACGCCGCCGACACCGACACGGCGAGGAGCGCCAGCAGGCTCACCACGAGCGGCAACCAGAGCTTCTGCTTGAAATTCAATCGGTGCATGCGCGCGCCCCCTGTTTCGTCCAGTCAACGGAAGCCGGTAATCGGCTGCGCGAACCGCCGACGGTTCAACACGCGCGCCGTGTCACACGACCACTTGACCTGTTTATCGGCAGCGCAGCGGGCAGCATGTGTAGAGACAAACCCTCTCCTCATTCTCCCGTTTGAACCGGCGAATCTGTGATTGCGAAGGTGGGACGCGCTTGTGGTTTCGTATGAAGCGCCCCCTTAAGTTCTGTTGAGCGCTGTCGTTTACATGGCATGCGGCGGAGATGAATTCATTCGCGCCGCATAAGTGCAATACCAATAGTTCAGCCATCCGGTAATTTCACCGACCGGACAAAAACGCTAACAAGCCGAAACCCCACTCCAGATGAAAAAAATCTTCGCCACTTTCGCCATTGCCGGCACGTTGCTGACCACGGGCTGTGCAACAGTTGCACCGATGTCGCCGACCACGGCCATGAGCTCCGTCGATACGACCAAAAACTCCTACGCGCTCATGACCGTCACGTTGCGCAACGCCTATCACACGAGCTATCAACCGAGTCCGATCGTCGTCCACATGGAGCGCGGCGCTGCGGATAGCCGTTCCGACCGCCTCAATTTCAAATTCGACGATCAGGCGACCACGACGAGCGACGCCGGCAATCACTATTTTGTCCGGCTTCCGCTTGCGCCCGGCAAATACGTCATGCGCGGTATCACCGGACAAAGCGGCATATTCCCTTTCCATGGCATGTTCTTTACGCCGCTTCATGAAACCGTGGAAATCAAACCGAATTCGATTGTTTATCTGGGCCATATCGACGCCACCGTGGTCGAACGTAAAGACGGCGAATTGCGCGCGGGCCCGGTTATTCCGCTGATCGACCAGGCGGCAACCGGTTTCAGTGGCGGCACATGGGACATTAGCGTCAGCGACCAGTTCGATCACGACGTGACGGAATTCAAAAAGGACTTCCCCGCCCTGAGCAATGCCTCGATCGAGCGAGACATCCTGCCGGCGTGGGACAAGCAAAAAGCGACCGAGTGGTGGGCCAACCACTAACTGCATAGCCCTGATGGACCGCGTGCGAGCGCCCGGCGATTCCGTTGCGCGCGCACGCTTTTCCATTGCGCGAGACGCACATGCACATTTTCAACTAAGGGCAAACCCGTATAATGGCCCAAGTGGTCAGACAACTGGAACATCCAGCCCGTCTCTCCCCTTGCGCCATCCGGCGATCCACCTTTCATCGCTTGCCTGCCCAGATCCGTGACTTCCACTGCCGCTGCTCCCGCGCTGCCCTTCCGGAACGCCCTCTTCGCGATGCTCGGCATCGGTCTTGTCAACATGCTGGTCGCGCTCGATCAGACGGTGGTCAGCACCGCGCTGCCGTCCATCGTGGCCGAGTTGCACGGCTTCGAGTACTACGCGTGGATCGCGAGCGCTTATCTGCTGGCGTCGGTCGTGACGGTGCCGGTGTTCGGCCGGCTCGGCGACTACTTCGGCCGCAAGCGCTTTGTGATCGCCGCGGTCATCACGTTCACCGTGGCCTCCGTGCTGTGCGGCGTCGCGAACGACATGTTGTTTCTCGTGATCGCGCGGGGCTTGCAGGGCGTAGGTGGCGGCATGATGGTGGGCACCGCGTTCGCGTCGATACCCGACCTCTTTCCCGATCCGCGCGCCCGCGTGCGCTGGCAGGTGGTAATGGCGGCGGCGTACGGCATCGGCACGGCGGCGGGGCCGTCGCTCGGCGGATGGATGAGCGAGCACCTCGGCTGGCGCTCCACGTTTCTGATCAACCTGCCGGTCGGCGGCGCCGCGCTGTATTTCATCTGGGTGCATCTGCCGAACTTCCAGCGTCCGCATGAAGGCGAGGTCAAGATCGACTGGCTCGGCGCCGGGCTGGTGGCCGCGGTGCTCGGCGGCCTGCAGGCGTTTATCGAAGCCGTGCCGAAAGACGGCCTGACGGCCGGCAACATCACGCTCGCCGTGTGCGTGGCCGTCGGCGCAGTCGCTTTATATGTGTGCGAGAAGCGCGCCACGCATCCCATCATTCCGCTCGACCTCTTCAAGGACTCGCAGCTCGTCACGCTGTTTACGCTCGGCATGCTGTCGGGCTTCGTGATGTTCTCGCTGATCTTCTTCGCGCCGCTGCTGTTGCAAGGCGGGTTTGGTCTTTCCCCGCAACAGGCCGGTCTGCTCGCCACGCCTATCGCGGCATGTATCGCGCTCGGCAGCGTGCTCAACACGCGCATCGTGATTCACATGAAGAAGCCCACGCGGATTCTCTCCATCGGCTTCGGCCTGCTGTTGTTTGCGTCTATCGGCATTGCATTCGCCAACGCCGGCACGCCGCATCTGTGGATCGAGTTACCGATGGCCGCGGTCGGCATCGGCCTCGGCTTCATCCTCAACAATCTGAATGTGTTCGGCCAGGAGATTGCGGGCCGCGAGCGCTTCGGTATCACGACGGCGCTGTTGCAGTCCACGCGGATGGTGGGGGGCATGCTGGGCACGAGCATCGTGGCGACGGTCGTACAGCATCACTATCGCGACGTGGTCACGCGCACCATCAGCGTGCTCGGTGAGCCGGCGGCCTCGCAGTGGCGGCCGCGCTTCGTCGACCTGCGGATTCTGATCGACGAAGCGTCGCGCCTGAAGTTGATCGCCGACATGAAACCAACGGGGCTCGACACACTCGCCTTGATCGACACCGCGCGCGATGCGCTCGTGCAGTCCATTCACATCGGCGTGTGGCTGACGGCTGTCGCGGCGCTCGCCGCTGCCTTGCTCGTGCAGCGGATTTCGCACGTGGTGTTTCGCCGCGGCTAGCGCCCACGGGCCGGGCCGCTCAAGACAGCCCGCCGCTGGCGAAACGCATTGCCCTGCATTACTGCGGGCCGAGCTTCCTGATCAGCGCGTCGAGCTGCGCGAGTTCGTCTTCGGTCAGATCGGTCAGCGGCGCGCGCACCGGACCGGCATCATGCCCAACGAGCTTCGCGCCCGCCTTCACGATACTCACGGCATAACCCGCGCGACGGTTGCGAATGGCCAGATACGGCAGGAAGAATTCGTCGATGAGGCGCGAGGTGGTGGCGTGGTCGTCGGCGGCAATCGCGCGGTAGAACGCCATTGCCGTCTTCGGAATGAAGTTGAATACGGCCGACGAATACACCGGCACGCCCAGCGCCTTATACGCCGCCGCATACACTTCTGCCGTCGGCAGACCGCCCAGATACGAGAACCGGTCGCCCAGCCGGCGGCGAATCGTCACCATCGCTTCGATCTCGCCCACGCCGTCCTTGAAGCCGATCAGGTTCGGGCAACGGTCCGCGAGCTGTTCGAGCATGTCCGCATTCAGCTTTGAATTCGCGCGGTTATACACGATGACGCCGATGTTCTTCACCGCGTTGCACACCTGCTCGACGTGCGCCGCAATGCCCTCTTGCGACGCCTCGGTCAGATAGTGCGGCATCAACAGCACGCCGCTTGCGCCGAGTCGTTCGGCCTCCTTCGCATAGTCGATTGCCACGCGGGTCGGACCGCCCGCGCCCGCGAGAATCGGCACTTTGCCTTTGCAGGTTTCCGTCGCCGTGCGGATCACGTTGGTGTAGTCGCTCCTCGTCAACGAAAAGAATTCGCCCGTGCCGCCCGCCGCGAACAGCGCAGTGGCGCCATACGGCGCGAGCCATTCGAGCCGCTTCGCGTAGGTGTCGGCGCGAAACTCGCCTTGCGCGTCGAAGTCGGTGACGGGAAAGGACAACAGGCCCTCGGATACGATCGCTTTGAGTTCTTGCGGTGAAGTCATGATGGATGGCGTGAATATCGTCAATAGTGAATGAGCGCGCGGCGCGCCTCAGAGCATCAGCGCACGAGGCACGGGCGCTTGTTGTCGAACTTCCAGTTGGGAATCAGGTACTGCATCGCGACGCCGTCGTCGCGTGCGCCGAGGCCGTGCTGCTGATACAGCGCATGGGCCTTTTCGAGCGCGTCCATATCCACTTCGACGCCAAGACCCGGCTTCTGCGGCACCTTCACCTTGCCGCCGACAATCTGCAACGGCTCGCGCGTCAAATGCTGACCGTCCTGCCAGATCCAGTGCGTGTCGATCGCGGTGATCTTGCCAGGCGCGGCGGCCGCGACCTGCGTGAACATGGCGAGCGAGATGTCGAAGTGGTTGTTCGAATGCGAGCCCCACGTGAGGCCCCAGTCGTTGCACATCTGCGCGACCCGCACGGAGCCTTGCATGGTCCAGAAGTGCGGATCGGCAAGCGGAATGTCCACGGACTGCAGCTGGATCGCGTGGCCCATCTGACGCCAGTCGGTGGCGATCATGTTGGTCGCCGTCGGCAAGCCTGTCGCGCGACGGAATTCCGCCATGACTTCGCGGCCCGAATAGCCGTTTTCCGCGCCGCACGGGTCTTCCGCATACGCGAGCACGTCGTGCTTGTCGCGGCACAAGCGCACGGCTTCCGCAAGCGACCATGCGCCGTTCGGGTCCAGCGTGACGCGCGCGTTCGGGAAGCGTTCGGCGAGTGCCGTCACCGCTTCGATCTCCGCGTCGCCGGACAGGACGCCGCCCTTCAGCTTGAAGTCGTTGAAACCGTAACGCGCCTGCGCGGCCTCGGCGAGGCGCACCACCGCTTCGGGCGTCATGGCTTCTTCCGTGCGCAGGCGCTCCCAGTCGTCGCGCCCGTCAGCGCCGCTCGCGTAGGGCAGGTCCGTCTTCTTGCGGTCGCCGATATAGAACAGGTAGCCGAGCATTTCCACTTCGTCGCGTTGCTGGCCTTCGCCGAGCAGCGCCGCGACCGGCACGCCGAGATGCTGGCCGAGCAGGTCGAGCAGCGCGGCCTCGAGCGCGGTCACGGCGTGAATGGTGGTGCGCAGATCGAAGGTCTGCAGGCCGCGGCCGCCCGCATCGCGATCGGCGAACTGCGTGCGCACTTTGTTCAGGACAGCTTGTAAATTACCGATCGACTGGCCGACGACGAACGGACGCGCGTCGTCGATCGTCTTGCGGATATTCTCACCGCCCGGCACTTCACCGACGCCCACACGCCCTGCGCTGTCGCGCAGAATCACGACGTTGCGCGTGAAGAACGGGCCATGCGCGCCGCTCAGGTTCATCAGCATGCTGTCGCGACCCGCAACGGGCACGACGCGCAGTTCGGTGACGGTGGGCGTATCGTTCGGATGGGAAGGTTTCGTGGACATATGAACTTGGCCAGTTAAGTGAGTTAGGCGTAACGATGACGAGCAATCAGTGGGCGCTGCCTTGCAGCGGATCGCGCAGCCCGTTGCCGTCGCCGCGGCGATTGCGGGCGAGGAATGCCGCTGCCGCTGCGATCAGCGAGGCGACGCCGAGCCCATACAGACCGCCGGTAATGGAACCCGTGTGCTGCTGTAGATAGCCGAAAGTGGCGGGCGCGAAGAAGCCGCCCAGATTGCCGATGGAGTTGATGAGCGCGATCACCGCCGCGGCGACGCGCGCATCCAGATAACCTTGCGGAATCGGCCAGAACAGCGACGACGCCGCCTTGAAGCCGATCGCCGAGAAGCAGATCGCGACGAACGACAGAACCGGATTGGCCGACGTCGACGCGAACAGACCGCACGCGGCGATCACCAGCGCAACGGCGAGCCACGCCTGCTGGAAACGCCACTTCGCGGAAAGCAACGCGAAGCAGTACATCGCGACCATGGCGATGAGCCAGGGAATCGCGTTCAGCATGCCGACTTCGAAATCGGAGAGGCCGCCGATCTTGCGGATGATGGTCGGCAGCCAGAAAGTGGCCGCGTAGATCGTCAACTGGATCGCAAAATAGAGGCCGCAGAACAGCGCGATCTGCGGATCCTTCAGCAGCTTGATGGCCGGCAGATGCGCGCCGCCGTGCGCGACGCGCTCGGCCTGCTCGGCGGCGATCGCGTCTTCGAGCACGCGTTGTTCGTCAGCCGTGAGCCACGACGCGTCGCGAACGCGCGACTTGAGGAAGATCCAGCTCACCGCACACAGCACAATCGAGAAGCCACCTTCGATCAGGAACATCCATTGCCAGCCGTGCAGGCCCAGTCCGCGAATCGACAGCAGACTGCCGGTGATCGGACCCGACACCACCGACGCGATGGCCGAGCCCGAGAGGAAAATCGCAACGGCCTTGCCGCGCTCTTTTTGCGGCAGCCACTGCGTGAAATAGAACACCACGCCCGGAAAGAAACCGGCCTCGGCGACGCCGAGCAAAAACCGCAAGACGTAGAACGACGTTTCGTTCGACACGAACGCCATGGACGCGGCCACGACGCCCCACGTGCCCATGATGCGCGTGAGCCACGCGCGCGCGCCGTATTTCTGCATCAGCACGTTCGACGGCACTTCGAAGAGTGCGTAGCCGATGAAGAACAGACCGCTTCCGAGGCCATAGGCGGCGGCGCCGATGCCGAGGTCGGCCTTCATGTGAGCGTTGACGAAGCCGATGTTCACGCGGTCGATGTAGTTCGCGATGAACATGATCAGGAAAAGCGGCAACACATGCCGCTTGACCTTTGAAACGGCCGACGCCAATGGATCGATTGCCGTGGTAAGAGCAGAGTTCAAGAAAGTCTCCTGTGTCGGCCGTCGGGGAGCCGTGGTCTGACGTCTGCCGGCTAGCTCGCCGAACGGCGGCGGCTATCCTGCACGACATACGTTGTCTGACGACAGTCTACAACCGTTTCCGGTGGCTTTCCAATGTGGTGTTTACCCTGTTTTGCACCTTTAATCCTCTTGTGAGCGGTCGACTCGGCTGCTTGCGAAGCCCAGCCGCGTTCATTTCGCTCAAAATAAGACGTCCGATGTCCGCGGTTGTGATGCGGCTCGCCCCGGCCAACAAGCCATGTATTTTTACAGCAGACGCTATGATGGCTGATGTCCAGACGTCGAGTGACGTCGCCCGCGCCCGCACGGCGCGCGTTTTCAGCCGATTACCAGCCAACCAGCCCGAGAAATGAGCAGCCTGACTGAGAAAGTGGTGGCCACCCTTTCCGATGACATCCGCCGCGGCGTCCTGAGACCGGGCGACCGCATCCCCACCGAAGTCGCGATGATGAAGCAGTTGTCGGTGAGCCGCTCCGTCGTGCGCGAAGCGATTTCCCGTCTGCAGGCGGCGAAAGTCGTGGAAACGCGCCATGGGATCGGCACCTTTGTGCTCGCCCCTGCCGCCGACAAGCCGATGGAACTGCCTGCCGCCGATCTGTCGAGCATGCTCGACGTGATGGCGATCATCGAATTTCGTATTGATGTGGAAGCGGCGTCGGCCGCGCTCGCCGCCGCCCGGCGCACCGAGCAGAGCCTCAAGCAGATGCGCGCGGCGCTCGCGCGCTTCGAGTCCGAACTCGAGCGCGGCAGCACCGACACGCTGGCACACGACGTCGAGTTTCATTTGCAGATTGCGCGCGCAAGCGGCAATCGTTATTTTTTCGACGTGCTGAGCCAGTTGGGAAGCGGCGTGAGCCCGCGCACGCGCCTCGGCTCGGCGGAGATCGCGAAGCTCGACCAGATCGAAACGTTGCGCAACGTGCTCAACGAACATCAGCTGATCTATCGCGCGATAGAACGCCAGGACCCCGACGACGCCCGCGCGGCGATGCGCATGCACCTGAGCAACAGCCGCGAGCGGCTGCGCCGCGCGCATGAGGCGAGTGAGCGGGGGGAGTAGGCGACGCGGAACGCAGCCAGGCACGCCCCCACCCCTCACCCCGCCGCCGGCGCCTCGATCTCCAGCCCCATCAGCGCGGAACTCAGCGACTTACCGTGCGCGTCGAGCGCCAGCGAACGCGTGACACCGCCGCCGAGCGCATCGCCGAGCACGAAGTTGAACGCCGCGATGGCGGGCAATTCGTAGCGCACCACGCTGCCGCGCACGACATCGGCGAGATGCGCCTTCACGCGCTCCGGTGTCAGCACGGCGCGCAAATGCTCGTAGTGCCGAGCCTCATAGCAGATCACCGAGATGTTCAGCGTATTGCCCTTGTCGCCAGTTCGGGAATGAGCAAGCTCGCGCAGTTTCATTTCACGCCTCCACCATCGTGAACGCCGGCTTCACATGCTCGCGTGGCAACAATACGGACTGCACAGCAACGACTTCGCGCGTCGATTTGACGACGCCGCCGCCCCCGGCCGGGCCGTTTGTGTACAGCGTCTCGACTTCATTGCCGATGCGCACGGCTTGTTCCAGCGACGCCGCGCGCCCGCTCACGCGCACCCGCACTTCATACGGCCCGGCACACTCAGCGGCGAGCGTCTCGCCGTGCAAAGCATTCACGCCGATCAGATCGAAGCGCAATTCTTGCGTCTGCACGCCCGTCAGCGCAAGCCGCTCGCGCACGATCTCGAGCGCGAGGCGAGCCCGCGCAACCGCGCCTGGGCCCGCATACGAAATCTGCCCCTCGCCGATATAACCGTCGAAGTAGGCGACCGACACTTTCAGCGTGCCGGTCCGCGGCGTGCCGTTCCCGCCGCTTACACGCACGCGGTCCGCGCCTTCCTGCTCGATGCGCACCTGCGAAAAATCAGCCACCACGTCGGGCTGCAGATAACGCTGCGGATCATGAATCTCGTAGAGCAGTTGCTCCTTGCAGGTGGCTTCCGTCACGCGTCCGCCTGCTTTCGCAAGCTTGGTGATGACCACGGCGCCGTCCGGCCCGACTTCCGCGATCGGAAAGCCGAGTCTCGCGAGCGAGGGCACGTTCTTGAAGCCGGGATCCGCGAAATAGCCGCCGGTGATTTGCCCCGCGCATTCGAGCAGATGGCCGATCACCGTCGCCTGGCCGAGCGTCCGCCAGTCGTCCATGCACCAGCCGAACTCGTGGATCAGGGGCGCGACGAACAACGACGGATCGGCCACGCGTCCGGTCAGGACGATCTGGGCGCCGGCCGCGAGCGCCCCGACAATCGCACCGGCGCCGAGGTAAGCATTCGCGGAGACAAGCCGGGTGTCGTAGTCCGCGACGCGCTCGCCGGATTCCTCGAAGCGATAGTCGCCGGCGCGGACCGCGTCGAGCACGTCGTCGCCCGTCACGGCAGCAATCTTGATGTCGCCAAGCCCGAGAGAGCGTGCGATTTCCGCCGTCTTGCGCGCCGCCGCCAGCGGATTCGCCGCGCCCATGTTCGACACAATGCGCACGTCGTTGCGCAGCACCGCGGGCAGTACCGCCTTCATCCGCGTTTCGAGCAACGGGTCGTAGCCGAGTTCGGGCTCTTTGCTGCGCGCCTGTTGCGCGATGGCGATGGTGCGTTCGGCGAGGCACTCGAACACGAGGTAATCCAATGCGCCGTGCTCCGCGAGTTCGACCGCGGGTTCGATGCGGTCGCCCGAATAGCCTGCGCCCGCGCCGATCCGCACAACGCGTTGATGCTGAGTGGCTGTCATGCTGCTCACACCTGTTTGCGTCAAGCTCAAAGTGAAAATACCCCTAAGGCGACGCACGCAATCGTCATCACGATGGTGGCGCCGAACAACAAGGGAAACGTGAATCGCTGATGGTCGGCGAGATCGATGCCGCACAAACCGACCACAAGGAAAGTGGCGGGCGTCAACGGACTGACCGGAAATCCCGTCGTCATCTGGCCGAGCAATGCGGCCTGGCCGACGTGGACCGCGGGCACGCCCAGTTGACCCGCCACCTCCGCGATAACCGGCAGGACACCGAAGTAAAACGAGTCGGGATCGAACAGCATGCTAAGCGGCATGGACATGATGCCGAGCGCGACCGGAATATGGCTCGCCATGGCAGGCGGAACGAAGCCCACCGCGGCTTGCGCCATTGCCTTCAACATTCCGCTGCCCTGCATTACGCCGGTGAACACGCCGGCCGCGAGCAGGATGCCGGCCATCATCAACGCAGCGCGCGCGTGGGCGTCGATACGTTTGCGCTGCATGTCGACGTTCGGGTAGTTGACCATCAACGCGACGCACAATCCCACCATGAACATGATGGCGGGCGGAATCTTTTCGCCCATTACGACCATCGTGCCGAGCACGACGAGCGTGAGCACGATGTTGAACCAGAAGTTTTGCGGGCGGCGCAGGGCCTGCTCGTCGGGCGTCAGTTCGCGTTTGGGCATCGGCACGGAGCCGCTTGCGGCGCTGAGGCCAAGCCGCTTTTCCTCGCGGCGCCCGAGCCAGAACGCGACGCCGAACACGAAGACGAGGCCGATTGCCTGCACCGGAATGAGCGGATTGAACAACGATGAAACCGGCAGATGCAGCGAAGCGGACGCGCGAATCATCGGACCCGTCCATGGCAGAAAGTTGATGCCCGCCGCCATCGACACCGCCGCGGCCAGCACGCGCCGGTCCATTTTCAGACGATCGTAGAGCGGCAGCATCGCTGGAATGGTGACGAGGAAACAGACCGCGCCCGAGCCGTCGAGGTGAATCAAGAGCGCGAGCAGCGTCGTGCCCATCACGATGCGCGTGGGCCGCGTGCCGACCGCGCGCAGAATACGGTCGATGATCGGGTCGAGCGTGCCCGCGTCGGTAATGGTGCCGAAGTAAAGAATCGCGAACACGAACATGCCGACCACGGGCGCGAGGCCCTTCAGCCCGTCGATCACGAACTTGCTCGTTTGAAAGCCGAATCCGCCGATCAGCGACGCGGCGATCGGCACGATGATGAGCGCCACCAGCGGCGACATGCGTTTCGACAGAATGGCGCCGAGCAGCACGACGATGGTGGCGAGCCCCAGCAATGGCAGCATGTGCTTGTCTCCGATGTTGTTTTTTACTGCGATCCAGCGTAATTTCCGGGCAGCGATAAATCAATTGAAATGAATTGATTGCAGCAATTACAAACCATCATGGATCTGAATCTTCGGGACATTCGCGCTTTCATCGCCGTCGCGCAAACGGGCAGCTTCACGCAGGCGGCCGCGCGGCTGCATCTTTCGCAGCCGGCGCTGACCGTGCAGATCCGCCGTCTTGAAGAAACGCTGGGCCTGCGGCTTTTCGACCGCAATAGCCGCAACGTCGCGCTCACGCCCACAGGCCGCGACCTGCTGCCGCTCCTGCAAAAGTCGCTGCACGACATGGAGCAGGTGCTGGTCGACGGCCGCGCGCTGGGCGACGGCGCGAGCGGCACCGTGCGGATCGCGTGCCTGCCGACCTTCGCGGCGAGTTCGCTGCCCGAGCTGGTGCGGGAACTGAAGAAAGCGGTGCCGCGCGTCGGCTTTCAGGTGCGCGATGTCGTCGCGAGCATGGTCAATACGCTCGTGCGCAATGAAGAGGCCGACATTGGACTCACGGGCGGCGAGCTCGACGACATGAACCTCGAAGTGCTGCATGCGGGCATCGACAGGCTGGTGGCTATTTGCCCGAGGCGGCATCCGCTCGCGAAACGGCGGCGCATCGCGTTGGCGGATCTCGCCGCGACGCCGCTCGTGCTGACCGCGCAAGGCACCAGTGTGCGGGCGGTTGTGGACAGCGCGTTTGCGCAGGCGCGCTGCGTGCCGGAGATTTCCTGCGAGCCGACCTACATGATGAGTGCGGTCGCAATGGTTCGCGCGGGGCTCGGCGTGACGATCCTGCCGGCGGCGGCGCGCGAGGTGCGGGCCGAGCCGGAACTGGTGGCGCGTCCCGTCGACGATCCGGCATTCACGCGGCCTGTCGCGCTCATCAAGAAGCGCGGGCGGACGTTGCCGCCTGTCACCGAGACGTTCGTTGCCATGCTGATTGCGAAGCTGGAGGCCGAATGAGCGGGGATCGCTGCGCTGTTCTCGCGTGAACAGGCTAAATTCCGTAGGCTGGTTGATTTGGGCGCTGCAACGCAGGCACGCTGTATGAGCCGCAGCAATGCCGGTTCTCGCCCCGCGCGAACAATACGGAGACAACCGCGATGCCTTCTTCCCGGCCAACCGACGACAACACCATCGACGACACGCTCGAACATTTCGAGGCCCACGGCGCGCCGCCGCTGCCTGCTTCGAACGAGTCAGGCTGGGTCGAGCACGAAGGCGCGCGGATCTGGTATGCGTCTTACGGCACGGGTGCGCCGGTGATTCTGCTGCACGGCGGCCTCGGCCATAGCGGCAACTGGGGTTATCAGGTGCCCGCGCTGCTCGAAGCCGGCCACCGCGCGGTAGTGATCGACAGTCGCGGCCATGGCCGCAGCACGCGCGATGCGCGGCCCTACCAATATGAACTGATGGCCTCCGACGTGCTCGCCGTCATGGACAGGCTATCGCTCGCACGCGCCGCCATGGTCGGCTGGAGCGACGGCGCATGCGTGGCGATGGTGCTCGGCATGGTGGCGCCCGAGCGCGTCGCGGGCGTGTTTTTCTTCGGCTGCAATATGGATCCGGGCGGCACGAAAGAATTTGTCGCGACGCCGGTGATCGACCGCTGCTTCAACCGTCACCGCCAGGACTATGTGCGGCTGTCCGCGACGCCGGACGACTTCCACGCCTTTGTGGCAGCCGTCAGCGAAATGATGAGGACCGAGCCCAATTACGCCGCGCGCGATCTCGCCCGCATCCGCGTGCCGGTGCTTATCGTGCAAAGCGAACACGACGAGTTCATCAAGCTCGAGCACGCCGAATATCTGGCCCGCAGCATTCCCGGCGCGCAACTGCGGATGTTGCCCGGCGTCAGCCATTTCGCGCCGCTGCAAAGGCCAGCCTTGTTCAATCGGACGATGCTCGCCTTCACTGCGCGCGTGCTGGCGTGAAGGCTGTTTCGACACCGCATACATGCCTGGATGGCGGAAACGCCCAAAATTTCACGATATGACACGCGCCCTTGCTTCGTAAAAAATCGTGGTGCGTGGCACAAATCCCTCATTTCGCAATGTCCGCCGGCGTTGCACATCGCAAAATGAAACGCGTAAGCGCTTGATATTGCGCATTATTTTCGATCCGAGCGAACTGCCTAACACCCGCTTGCGCGGCTGCGGCCTGACGTAGACTCTTTTACAAGAGCAGGCGATTCATGCGGTGCAGTCGAGTGAGCGGAACAACACGCTGTTGGACGTTCCCGATGCTCCCGCACGAAGTCGCCGGAAGACCGCGATTTTTTATTGGCAATTGGGAGACTAAAAATGAAAGGCTTTCGCTTTGGATCGGCTGAGGGCGCGTTCTACATTCTGCCCGGCCAGGACGGTTGGGAAGCAACCTACGGCAACGACAAACTGGGCGAGTTTTCGAGCCCCCAGCAAGCCGCTGACGATCTGGCGCGCGGCTTGACCTGCCCGCATCTGTCGGAGGTCGACACGTCGACGCTCGAAATTCCCGAGAAACTGAGCGACTGGGAAATCGTTCACGTTTAAGGGACCGCATGACGCGCGTCCACGTGACAAAGCCGGAAACGACGATGGCGCTCGAAAGCGCCATCGTTTTGTTTACTGCTTACTACCGGGCATGCCTGGGTGCGTGCTCATTTGCGTCTCGCGCCTTCAAACGCGCCTCGCACCGCACGCCCGCCAGCCCACGGCCGACCACCTTACGCGATCGAGTCCACGATCTGATTCAGCGTGGCGCTCGGGCGCATGGCCTTGCTCGTCAGTTCGACGTTCGGACGGTAGTAACCGCCAATGTCCACCGGCTTGCCTTGTGCTGCACGCAGTTCCTCGAGGATCTTCGCTTCATTCGCGGCCATTGCCTTCGCTACACCGGCGAACTGAGCCTGCAACGCGGCGTCTTCGGTCTGCTCGGCCAGTGCTTCCGCCCAGTACATCGCGAGGTAGAAGTGGCTGCCGCGGTTATCCAGACCGCCGACCTTGCGCGCCGGCGACTTGTCGTTGTCGAGGAACTTGCCGGTGGCCTGGTCGAGCGTCTTCGCGAGAACCTGGGCCTTCGGGTTGTGATACGCGCTGCTCAGATGTTCGAGCGACGCCGCCAGCGCGAGGAATTCGCCCAGCGAGTCCCAACGCAGAAAACCTTCTTCGACCAGTTGCTGAACATGCTTCGGCGCCGAGCCGCCCGCGCCCGTTTCGAACATGCCGCCGCCTGCCATCAGCGGGACGATGGACAGCATCTTCGCGCTGGTGCCCAGTTCCATGATCGGGAACAGGTCGGTCAGATAGTCGCGCAGCACGTTGCCGGTGACCGAGATCGTGTCCTTGCCGGCGCGGATACGTTCCAGCGAGAACTTCGTTGCCTCGACCGGCGTCATGATGCGAATGTCGAGACCGTTCGTGTCGTGATCCTTCAGATACTGCTCGACCTTCTTGATGATCTGCGCGTCATGCGCACGTGCAGCGTCCAGCCAGAACACGGCCGGCGTGTTGGTGGCGCGCGCGCGGTTCACGGCGAGCTTCACCCAGTCCTGCACCGGCGCATCTTTCGTCTGGCACATGCGCCAGATGTCGCCGGCTTCCACCGGCTGTTCGATCAGCACCGCGCCGCTCGCGTCGGTCACGCGAACCACGCCGTTGGCCGGAATCTGGAACGTCTTGTCGTGCGAGCCGTATTCTTCGGCCGCTTGCGCCATCAGGCCGACGTTCGGCACCGTGCCCATGGTGACGGGGTCGAATGCGCCGTTCTTCTTGCAGTCTTCGATCACGGCCTGGTACACGCCTGCGTAGCAGCGGTCCGGAATCACGGCCTTCGCGTCGTGCAGCGCGCCGTCGGCGCCCCACATCTTGCCGGACTCGCGAATCATGGCCGGCATGGACGCGTCGACGATCACGTCGCTCGGCACGTGCAGGCTGGTAATGCCCTTGTCCGAGTTGACCATGGCCAGTTGCGGACGCTGTTCGTACTGAGCCTTGATGTCGGCTTCGATCTGCGCAGCCGTTTCAGCCGGCAGGTCCTTCAGGCGCGCGTACAGGTCGCCGATACCGTTGTTCGGGTTGAAGCCGGCCTGCGCGAGCGCGTCCGCGTGCTTGGTCAGCACGTCCTTGTAGAACACCGAGACCACGTGCCCGAAGATGATCGGATCGGACACCTTCATCATGGTGGCCTTCAGGTGGACCGAGAACAACACGCCGTTCGCCTTGGCGTCGCTGATCTCTTTTTCGATGAAGCTGCGCAGGGCGTTCTTGCTCAGGACCGAGGCGTCAATGATCTCACCCGCCTGGACCGGCGTCTTTTCCTTCAGGACCGTCTTCGTGCCGTCAGCGGCCGTCAATTCGATCTTCACCGCGCCGGCCGCGGCGATCAGCGCCGACTTTTCGCTGCCGTAGAAGTCGCCGCCGCTCATATGCGCCACATGCGATTTCGAATCCGCGGTCCACGCACCCATCTTATGCGGATGCTTGCGCGCGTAGTTCTTGACCGACAGCGGCGCGCGGCGGTCCGAATTGCCTTCGCGCAGCACCGGGTTCACCGCGCTGCCCTTGATCTTGTCGTAGCGGGCCTTGACGTCTTTTTCCGTGTCGGTCGTGGCGACATCCGGATACGGCGGCAGCTTGTAGCCCTGATCGCGCAATTCAGTGATCGCGGCCTTCAGTTGCGGCACCGAAGCGCTGATGTTCGGCAGCTTGATGATGTTCGCTTCGGGACGCGTGGTGAGTCCACCCAGTTCCGCCAGATCGTCGGAACCCTTCTGTTCCGGGCTCAGGTAGTCCGGAAATGCAGCGATGATCCGGCCGGCAAGCGAGATGTCGCGCGTTTCGACGTTAACGCCAGACGAGCGCGTGAACGCCTTGACGATCGGCAGCAGCGAGTAAGTCGCCAGAGCCGGCGCTTCGTCGGTGAGGGTGTAGATGATCTTCGGCGGTGTGGACATGTTTGATGCTTTGCTAGGTGAAGTGAGAGACAGAGCGTGGGAAGCGCCAAGCCAGCGAATTGCGACAGACCAGCAAAACGCAGCGCGACCCGCAGCACTACTTTTTACGGCCCGACCGTGAGTATATGCGTGTTTTCCTCGCTCCGCTGCTAAACAAACAGGCCGAAGATCTGGGCAAATCTAGCCGGACGCCCGCCAGACAAGGGTTTCAGCGATTTGCCCTATGTCCAAAGACATATGTCTTATAGATGACCTGGCGTCAAAAATTCAGCTCAGGTGAGAATCGCTCTCAACCGCGGCGAAGCGGAGCAGAACATTTAATCAATCGCTTAACATGCGGGCGGAGAGCCGGCGGTCAGCCGTCGACCGCATCGCCCTCCCGATAGCTCTGCGCCATCGCGACCATCACCTTGCGCGGTCCTTCGAATGGGTCGCGGGCGTGCGCCGTCAACATGTTGTCGAGCATCAGCACGTCGCCGGTCTGCCAAGGAAACACAATGCGTTGCGCATCCAGCACGCCCCGAATCTGCGCGAGCGCGTCGGCTTCGAGCGGCGCGCCGTCGCCGTAATACACATTGCGCGGCACGTTTTCCAGCCCGACGGAGTCGATCAGCGCGTCCTGCATGTCTTCGTCGAGTGAAGAAAGGTGGAAGAGGTTTGCCTGGTTGAACCAGACCGGCTCGCCCGTGCGCGGGTGCCGCGCCACCGCCTGGCAGCGCTCGCGCGTGCGCAGCAGCAGTTCGCCGTCTTCACTGTCGCGCCATTCGCATTCGATGCCGCGTGCGCGACAGATGCGCTCCACCACGGCCGGATCGTCCGAGCCGAAGGCCTGTTCCCACGGCAAGTCGAGCCCTTGTCCGAAGTTGCGCACGTATAGCAGTTCGCGGCTCGCAAAGCGCGCGACCAGCGCCGGATCGAGCGCGCGATACACGGCGCGGCTGTCCGCAATCGGCGTCGCGCCGCCGGAACGCGCGGCGAGCGCGCAGTGAAACCAGATGCGCAGCGGCCATTCGCGCGTGTAGGACTGTTCGTTATGCAAAGGAATGGAGCGATGCGGCGGATATTCCGTCGACGTGTACACCGCGCCTTCCACCTGGCTGCGCGGCGTGGACGCGAATTCATAGCCGATCAGCGGATGCCCGAACGAAGCCGCGAAACCTTGAAACGCGTCGATCGACTCCACGCGAAAACCCGTGAAGAGCACGCCGCCGGCACGCTCCAGCCTTTCATCGACAATTGCGCGCAGCAGCGGCGCCGCCTCGCTCAATGACTGGTTCGTGCCCGCGCGCGGCGAGACGACAGTCGGCAGCCCCGGCTGAACGGAGAGATCGGCCAGCGTGGGTCGCGGCATCGAAAGCATGGTCATAGGGGATCCTCTTGCAGTAGCGACGCGTCGGCGTGAGAAAAGAGACGGTGACAATCTATCGCAAACGCGAATCATTCTCAATAACGATCTGCAAATTGCCCCACAGGCTGGACAGCATTGCGTCGAGCAGTCCCGGAACGGTTACGACTTCTCGCGGAGCGTCCGCTTCGAATCTGGTACAACCGATAGTTGTGCCGCCCCTCGCCGCATGGGCAAATAAGCGCCGTGGATAGTGCGGTGCACATGACACGACGAGTTTCCGACTACCCCTGTTCTAGCTGGAGCAACCGATGGCTCATGCCTACCTGCAGGTAATCGCCCACTTTTTCGCCAAGCCCGGCCAGGGCGACGCGATCGTCGAGCCGCTGACCGAACTCGCCGCGGCTACCCGCGCGGAGCCGAAGAATCTGTACTACGAGTTTTTCCGTTCGCCGCTCGCGCCGGATCATTTCGTGATTCTCGAGCAGTACAGCGACGCCAATGGGCTCGCCGAGCATCGCGAAACCGAGCATTTCCACCGGCTCGGTTTCGGCACGATCATTCCCATGCTCGAGCGGCGCGAGGTGTCGAGCCATATGGTGTCGGGAGACGCGACATGATGAACGCATTCCGCTTTCAGACGGTGCCGACGCTCGTCGTCGAGTTCGGCGCGGCGCGCCGGCTGGGCGCGTTGTTGCGGGCGCAATTTCCGGCGCTCGAGCGCTTGTGCGTGGTGACGGACGGCTTTCTGCACCACAGCGGCCTCCTGAACCCGGCGCTTGCCGATCTGGCGGCGCATGGCTGGAATGCGACCGTGATCGACGACGTCATCGCCGATCCGCCCGAGCCTGTCGTGCTCGAAGCGACAGCCCGGGCGCGCCACACCCGCGCCGAAATCGTGCTGGGACTGGGCGGCGGCTCGTCGATGGACGTCGCCAAGCTCATCGCGGTGCTGGCTCCGCAGCAACAACAGCCGCTCGGCGACATGTACGGCGTGAACAAGGTCGCGGTACCGCGCCTGCCGCTCGTGCAAATGCCGACCACCGCAGGGACCGGTTCGGAAGTCACGGCAGTGTCGATTGTCACGGTCGGCGAGGCGAAGAAAATGGGCGTCGTGGCGCCGCAGCTGATCGCCGACCTCGCCATTCTCGACGCCGAACTCACGCTGGGCTTGCCCGTCGCGGCGACGGCGGCGACCGGCATCGACGCCATGGTTCACGCAATCGAGGCGTACACGTCAGCGCATTTGAAGAATCCCGTCTCGGACATGCTCGCGATCAAGGCGCTCGACCTGCTGTCGCGCAACCTGCTGCCCGCGTGCGAGGACGGCTCGAATCGCGCGGCGCGGGAGGCCATGCTGCTCGGCGCGACTTTCGCGGGACAGGCGTTTGCGAACTCGCCGGTCGCGGCCGTGCATGCGCTCGCTTATCCGATCGGCGGCATTTATCACGTGCCGCATGGGCTGTCGAACGCGCTGGTGCTGCCGCATGTCTTGCGATTTAACGCCGAGTCCGCGGCGCATCTTTATGCCGAACTCGCGGACGTCGTGGTGCCCGGCGTGTCGGGCAGCGCTCCTCGGAAGACGAATGCGCTGATCGAGAGACTTGAACAGATGATCGCGGCAACGCGCATTCCGGCGCGATTGCGCGACGTGGGCATCGCGCGCGAAGGGCTCGAGCGGATGGCCAGCGACGCCATGTTGCAGACGCGACTGCTCGTGAACAACCCGCGGCCTGTCAGCGAGGACGACGCGCTCGCGATCTATACCGCGGCGTTTTGATCTGTCCGCGCGCCGTTACGTCGAAGCGTGCGCGTTACGTAGCGTGGGGCGGAACACCGGCGCGCGGCCGCTCGGCTTCAGGCAAATTTCCGCGTTTAATTCTCCTCATTTGCACCGCGGCGAGATTTAATTTCTCGTTTCACACCGTGTGCGTCGTTAAGCACGGATGGCGCGGACCTTGCAGAGACGTCTCCGTTAATTGTCGTTCAACGGGGACATCATGATCAAATTAGCTGGCCGCACGGCTATCGCTGTCGCGACGTCGACATTGCTCGCGCTTTATGGCTGCGGGTCGACTCTCAATACACCAGGCACGAGCGCACTCACGCCGAACACGAGCGGGCTCGGTGGCGGAGGGTTGGGCGGCACATCGGGGAGTTCGGGCACTTCGGGCACTTCGGGCACTTCGGGCACTTCGGGCACTTCGGGCACTTCGGGGACTTCGGGGACTTCGGGGACTTCGGGGACTTCGGGGACTTCGGGCACTTCGGGTACTTCGGGGACTTCGGGCACTTCGGGCACTTCGGGCACTTCGGGCACTTCGGGCACTTCGGGCACTTCGGGCACTTCGGGTACTTCCGGTACTTCCGGTACTTCCGGTACTTCCGGCACTTCCGGCACCTCCTCCACGCCAATCGGTCACGTGGTCATCAACGCCAGCAACCTCATTACCGCTGTCGGCACAACCGTCGCCGATACCGGCAGCAAAGTCGCCGGCACATCGGTGCCGGGTGTCGGCAGCACCACCACCGCGGGCCTCGGCAACACCATCACCGATCTCGGCAACGCGGTGAAGTCGCTCGGCGACGGCACGGCCGCCGGCCTCGGTACAGTCGGTAGCTCGGCGAATCCCCTCAACCCGACGGTCGGCTCCACGTCCGGCGTTCTGTCGAATACCGCTGCCGCGGTGACCGCGCTCGGCGGCGCGGTCACGGGCCTCGGCAGCGGACAGCTCGCGCCGCTGGCGCCGCTCGCGTCGACGCTTGGCACCGCCGTGGGCGGGGTGGGCGGCGGGCTCGGCGCCACCGGCGCGGGACTGAACACCACCGTAGCCGGCGCGCCGGTCCAACAGGCCGAGGGGCAACTCAGCTCAGCCATCAATCCGATCACCCTCGCCGTCTCGAACACGACGCAGACCATCGGCAACGCAACCGGACTCGGCTCGCCGCTGAATACCTTGCTCAGCACAATCGGCAACGGACTCGACGCGGCCGGCGTCAGCGTCAGCGCGGCCACGGGCGATCAGGTCGGCAAAGACGTCGGCGGAGTCGTCAGTCAGCTCGGCAAGACCGTCACGAGCACCGGCGGACTGTTCACGGGAGCGACGACCAACCCGCTCGCGCCGCTCACCGGCGTGCTTGGGCCCATCGGCGGCACGAGCGCAAGCGGCGGCGCGCCCATTCCGCCCTTGACGGGCCTGATCGGCAACCTGGGCTCGTTGGGCGGCAGCACGGGTGCCAGCACGCCTGGCGGCGTCGCGAGCCTGCTCGCGCCGGTTACTGCACTGCTCGGCAACGCGGGCTCATTGCCCGGCAACAGCGGAACCGGCGGCTCGAGTGGCACGAGCGGTACGGGCACAACCGGCGGCGCCGCAACAGCAGGCGGCCCGCTTGCACCCGTCGCCACGCTCGTCGGATCGCTGACATCGGCGGCCGGCGCACTCGGCGGATCGCACAGCGGCACGGCGGCCAATACGGTCACGGGGCTCGTTACCGGCTTGACGGGCGGGTCTGGCGGCGGACCGGGGGGCGGCACAGCGTCAAGCACTAACCCGCTCGCGCCGGTGACCCACCTCGTCGGCGGATTGCTCGGCGGCGTCTCCCCGGCAAAATAAGTAGTAGCCCGAAACGGTCGGGCCCACAGCAACATAACGCCCGACCGCTTATGTCATGACGACGAGGATGACATGACCTCCAGCATCGATACACTCGCGCGTGTCGACGACCCGGCTCCGCATTCGGCAACGCCCTTTACGGTGGGCCTCGCCGGCATGGCGGCCGGCCTGCTGACGCTCTGGCTGGTACGCGACAGCCCCGCGCTGGACGGCGCCGCGCGCAGCACCGCGGCGTGTCTCGCGATCATCGCAACGGTGGCCGCTTACGAGCTGTTTGTCGCGCGCGTCTATTTGCGTCCGAGCGCGGGGCTCGCGAGTCGGGGCATCCGCACACTCAGCATCGTGCGCGTCGCGATGCGCCTCGCGGCGCTCGCCTGCGTCTATGCAGGTATAGGCACGCTCTACTGGCTCTTGCCCGAATATCATGGCGCGTTCTACAAGCCGTTCTGGTCGCTGATCGCGACACTCGCCCCTTATGTGGCAGCAGCCGCGCCGCTCTACTTCGCGTGGATGGACACGCATCAACGCGAAATAGACGATGCGTATCTGCTCCTCGCGCGCCTGCTGTTACGCGGCGAGCGTCCCTCGAACTGGCGGCCCGTGCGCGAAATGCTGGCCGGCTGGATGGTCAAAGCGTTCTTCCTGCCGCTGATGACGGTCTATCTCTCCACCAATGCCGCTCAATTCGACACTTCCCTTTCCGCCGCACTGAACGCGCCGTTGTCTCTGGCAACGTTTCGCTTCATGTACGACCTGTCGTTTGCAATGGATCTGATGTTCGGCACAGTCGGCTATCTGTGCACGCTTCGCATCCTGGACAGCCACGTGCGCAGCGCCGAGCCGACCATGCTCGGCTGGCTTGTTGCACTGATCTGTTATCAGCCGTTCTGGTCGCTGATTTCCAGCCAGTACATCCGTTACGAAGGTTCCGTGTTCTGGGACAACTGGCTCATGTCCATGCCGGTGCTTCGCATCATCTGGGGCACCGCGATCGTCGCGCTGTTGCTGTGCTATGCGTGCGCGACGATCTCTTTCGGATTGCGGTTTTCCAATCTGACCAACCGCGGCATCATCACTTCCGGCCCCTATCGTCTGACGAAACATCCTGCCTATATCGCCAAGAACCTGTCCTACTGGATGGTGTCGGTGCCGTTTGTCGAACCCCTGGGTTGGCGAGCCGCACTCTCGCATTGCGCAGCGCTCGTCGCCGTCAACCTGATCTATTTCGTGCGCGCGAAAACCGAAGAAAGACACCTGATGAGCGATCCGGATTACCGCGCATACGCCGAATGGATCGACAGAAATGGGCTCTTTGCCAGGATGGCCCGCGCGCTCCGCTAGGAGCAACAACCCGAATGCGCGAGCCTCTTTCGGGCTCGCTGACTCAGTGCCCCGAGTAGATTCGCAGGAGGCAATTTGACCGGACAAACAACTTTCAATAGCATCGTCAGCCACGCAACTCAGCAACTGCCCTATCCGTACAGTCAAGCAAGCCGGCCCATGCTACAGATCCCCCTCTCCGATGCCGACTGGGCACGAGTCCAAAGCCTCTTTCCGGAGCAGGTATCCACTCGCGGACGCCCCCGCCGCAGCGACCGCGAGATCCTCAACGCGATACTCTGGCTGCAGCAAACGAATGAAAAGTGGCACAGACTGCCCGGCACGTTTCCGCCGCAGCAGACGTGCTATCTGCGATATATGGCGTGGAAGAAGTCAGGCGTGCTCGATCAGGTGAAGGAGCGTCTGCCCCAGTGCCATCTCAAACAGGCGCCGGGTGACGGCAGCTAGCTCGCTACGCGGCTGCGTGCGTGTGCGCTGCCACGGCACGCGGAAAAGCCACGCTGATGTGCACGCCTTTGCCGTTTTCGCCAGATTCGAGCGTGATGTTGCCGTGATGTGCGTCGGCGATTTCGCGCACGATTGCGAGCCCGAGGCCCGTGCCTTCGGTATCCGTCGACGCGCGAAAGAACGGCTCGAAGATGCGACTGCGAGACTCGGCGGGAATACCTGGCCCGTCGTCGAGCACGCTGACGGCGACGCTATCCGCATCGGCCTTTACAGCGACCGTAACGTGTCCGCCGCGACCCGTGTAGCGGATCGCGTTTTCCACGAGGTTGGCAGTGAGCGCCTGCAGCAGGCCGCGATGTCCCGCCACCGGCGCGCTGTCGCACAGTTCTGCGCCGAGGTCGATGCCGCGCCCTTGCGCAAGCAACGCGAGGTCTTCCACGACTTCCATGGCAAGCGGCACGAGGTCCACGGTTTCGACGACAACCTGCCGGTTGTCCGCCGCCTCCGCTTGCGCGAGCAGCAATAGCTTGTTGGTGAGCCCGACCATCGACCGGTTACTGCGATGCATGGCGGCGAGCGCTTCGTCGAGTGCCGGATTCAGGCCGCTTTGCTGTCGCGCGAATTGCAATTGCGTGCCGAGCAGCGTGAGCGGCGTGCGCAATTGATGCGCCGCGTCGGCGATAAAACGGCGCTGCGCAGCGACCTGCACGCCGAGGCGCGCAATGCACTGATTGATCGCTTCGACGATGGGCCGCAACTCCGTGTGCAAGCGGTCCACGCGAATCGGTTCAAGCTGCATCGGATCGCGGTCCGCCACTTCCTCTTTTACTTTCATCAGCGGACGCAGTTCGAACGTGAGCCCGATACACACGAGCGCAACGGCGAGCACGATCATTTCGATCTGCCGAACAAGTTGCGGCTGCCAGAGCTGCTCGGCCATGGCGTCGCGCGAACGCACGGTCTTGCCGACCGTCACGCGCACGCGGCGAGTCGCGCCGTTGTCGTACATGAGCCGTACGAGTCCGACAGCGCGCACATCCTGGCCGTAGAGCGTGGTGTCGTAACGATCGGGCGTGTCGGCCGCCTGCGTAGGACGCGGCGGAAAGTCGGGCGTGCCCGCGAGCAATTGCCGGCCGTCCACATTCACGCTGTAGAACACCTGATCGCGATAGGGCGACGCAAAGATTTCAAGCGCGGCGGGCGGGACGTCCACGCGCAGAAAACCGTCCACCCATTCCACCTCGCCCGCAATCATTCGCGCCGAGGAGATCAGCTGATTGTCCTGCACGAGGTCGGCGGTTTGCCGTGCATTGTCGTATTGCGTCTTGCCGGTCACGAACACGTACAGTGCGAGCGGCACCAGCAACCACCACAGCAGACGGACGCGCAAACTATTGGTCATCTTCTTTCTTGCGCAGCAGATAACCGAGTCCGCGCAGTGTGACGATCGCCGCCGAACTGCCGTCGAGCTTCTTGCGCAAGCGGGAAATGTAGATCTCGACCGCGTCTTCGCTCGGCTCGTCGGCGAGCGTGAAAATCGCGTCGACGAGCGCCGGCTTGGTCACCGTTTTGCCGAGCCTCAAGATCAGCGTTTCGAGCACCGTGCGCTCGCGCGGCGTGACATTGAGCGGCACGCCTTTGAGCGTGAACTGGCGCGTGTCGATGTCGAATGCCAGGTCGCCGCACACGACTTCGCTCGCCTTGGAGGGCGACTGCCGGCGGATCGCCACCTTGATGCGCGCAATCAGCTCGCGCACTTCGAACGGCTTCACCAGATAGTCGTCTGCGCCGGCGCCGAGCAGTTCCACTTTCTCGTCGATCGAGCCGCTCGCCGTGAGAATGAGCACGGGCGTTGCGTCGCCTCGCTGACGCAGCCGGCGCAGCACGTTCTTGCCCGACAGCTTCGGCAGATTCAGGTCGAGCAGGATCACGTCGTAGTGATTCGTCTGCAGCAGACGGTCCGCGGAATCGCCGTCCTGCACGGCGTCGAGCGCGAATGCCTCCTGCTCCAGCATCTTCGCGAGCCAGTGCGAAAGCGTGGGATTGTCTTCGATGAGCAGCAGCTTCATGGCGGAAACGGCGAAAGTCCAGGGCGTCGATTGTGCCGTAAAAAGCGGCTCCGCGCCTCTGTATCACTCCCGGCGCGACGTACGCTTTCGGCACTTCGGGGTTAACACTCATGATCTGTCTACATCGCCGAAAGCTGCCAGAAGGTTTCCAATTTCTATAATCGCCGTCATTCATCCAAAAAGCGCCGCCTGCAGCGTCGGGCGGCGACTAAACCCAGGAGACTGCCCCATGCGTACCTTGCGCCAGATTGCCGCCGTATCCGGTGTTGCATTTGCCCTTGCCGCCGCCTCGACCGCCGCTCACGCGGAAAAACTCACGATCATGGTCGGCGGCGCCGCCAAGATCATCTATCTGCCGGCCAAGCTCACCGAACAACTCGGCTATTTCAAGGACGAAGGCCTCGACGTCGAAATCCTTTCACAGCCGGCCGGCGTGGACGCGGAAAACGAACTGCTCGCGGGCGCCGTGCAAGGCGTGGTGGGCTTCTACGATCACACCATCGACCTGCAGAGCAAAGGCAAGGAAGTCGAGGCGCTGGTGATCTTCGGCCAGGTGCCGGGCGAAGTGGAAATGGTCTCCACGAAAGCTGCCGACACCTTCAAAAGCATGGCGGACGCAAAAGGCAAGACGCTCGGCGTGACGGGCCTCGGCTCGTCCACGAGCTTCCTCACGCAATATCTCGCGCAGCGCGCGGGCGTGCCGTCCACGCAATACACGCTGCTGCCCGTGGGCGCGGACAACAGTTTCATCGCAGCGATCAAGCAGAACCGGATCGACGCCGGCATGACGACGGAGCCGACGGTCTCGCAACTGCTGAAAACCGGCGACGCCAAGGTGCTGATCGACATGCGCACGCTGGAAGGCACGCGCGCGGCGCTCGGCGGCACGTATCCCGCTTCCAGCTTCTACGTGCAGCGCGCGTGGGTCGAATCGCACAAGAGCGACGCCGCGAAGCTCTCGCATGCTTTCGCGAAGACGCTGAACTTCATCGCCACGCATAGCGCCGAAGAAATCGCCGCGAAGATGCCGAAGGACTACTACGGCAGCAACAAGGACCTGTACGTCGGCGCATTGAAGGCCTCGCTGCCGATGTTCACGAAGGACGGCAAGATGCCTGCCGACGGGCCGGAAACGGTCCTGCGCGTGCTCTCCGCATTCAATCCTTCGGTGAAGGGCAAGCACATCGACCTCGCGAAGACCTACACGAACGACTTCGTGGCCGCACCGGTCAAGACCGCGGCGCAGTAACGTCAACCCACACCACGAGAACTACGAGGCTTAAGCCGATGAACCAACCAATGTCACGCGAGACGCCTGCGATCGAAATGCGCAACGTGTCCTGCCGTTTCATTTCTCCGGACGGCAAGGCAACCATTGCGTTGCGCGACTTCAGCATGTCGGTGGCACGTGGCGAGTTCGTCGCTATCGTCGGCCCCACGGGTTGCGGCAAGTCCACCACGCTCAGCATGATTACGGGCTTGCTGAAGCCCACGACGGGCGAAGTCCGCGTCATGGGCGCGCCTGTGGATGGCATCGATCCGCGCATCGGCTTCGTTTTTCAGGCCGATGCCGTGTTCCCGTGGCGCTCGGTCATCGACAACGTTGCCGCCGGTCCGCTGTATCGCGGCCGCTCGAAATCCGCCGCCTACGACGAGGCCAACGAATGGCTGCGCCGCGTCGGCCTCGACAAGTTCGGCAAGCACTATCCGCATCAACTCTCCGGCGGCATGCGCAAGCGCGTGGCGCTCGCGCAGACCTTCATCAACCGTCCGGAAATCCTGTTGATGGACGAGCCGTTCTCCGCGCTCGACATGCAAACACGCACGCTGATGCAGGACGAACTGCTGCAATTGTGGGGCGGCGCCGGCTCGGTGGTGTTCGTCACGCACGATCTCGAGGAAGCGATCGCACTTGCCGACCGCGTGTTCGTGCTGACCGCGCGCCCCGCCACACTGAAGAAGGTCTACGAAATCGATCTGCCGCGTCCGCGCATCACGTCGGAAGTTCGGTATGACCCGCGTTTCATCGAAATCTCGCGCGACATCTGGCACGACCTGCGCGAAGAAGTGCAGATCGGTTAATCAAGGAAAGACAACCATGTCTACAACCCCTCAACAGACAATGCCCGCAGGCCTCGACCCGGCTTCGCTGGAACAGGTGGAACGAGCCGCGCAAAAACGTATCCGCCAACGACAACTGCTGGTTATTTCGCTGCGTATCGCGGTGCTCGTGGTCGTGCTCGGCGGTTGGGAACTGGCCGCGCGGCTCAAATGGATCGATCCGTTCTTTTTCTCCATGCCAAGCGCGATTTTCGATCAGATCGTCGAATGGTTCGTGAACGGCACGTCGCAAGGTCCGCTTCTCACTCAGGTGTGGGTCACGCTGGAAGAAACGGGGCTCGGCTTCATTATCGGTTCGGTTGCGGGCGTGTTCTGCGGCATCGTGCTCGGCCGCAACAAGCTGCTGTCGGATGTATTTAGCCTGTACATCAAGATCGCCAACTCGATTCCGCGGGTGGTGCTGGGTTCGGTGTTCGTGATCGCACTGGGCCTCGGCATGGCGTCGAAAGTGGCGCTCGCCGTCGTGATGGTGTTCTTCGTCGTGTTCGCCAACGCCTTCCAGGGCGTGCGCGAGGCCGACCGCTACATGATTGCGAACGCGCAGATTCTCGGTGCGTCGCGCCGCCAGGTGACCACCTCGGTGGTGATTCCGTCGGCTTTGAGCTGGATTCTCGCAAGCCTGCATGTGAGCTTCGGCTTTGCGCTCGTCGGCGCAGTGGTCGGCGAATTCCTCGGCTCCAAACAGGGTATCGGGCTGCTGATTTCCACCGCGCAAGGCGCATTCAATGCAAGCGGCGTGTTCGCGGCGATGATCGTGCTGGCGGTCGTCGCACTCGCAGCGGACTACCTGTTGACCGCTGTCGAGCAGCGCCTGCTGAAATGGCGCCCCGCCGCGATGTAAGTCCGCCCCGCCTCGCCAATTAAAGCGCGGGGAGAACACAATCGATGCCGTTCGGTCGCCGACCGAACGGCATTTTTCATTTTCAGGCACGTCTGTCGCGCGTCAGCCGACTATTGCTCGCTTATAAGTTGGCCACCGCGCGACACTTTCCCTCTCCCACTCGTCATGCAATCCCGCAGATGACGCTGAGTGCAAGCGTTTTCACGCATGGCACGCTCAATGCGTAACAGCGGCCACCGGAAGTCGCGTACTTCCCAACATCGATCGGGCCGAGGTGCTCCATGTCGAGTGTGCAAAGTCAACGCCGAGTCCCGCATCTACGCAACCGTCCATTGCGTCGAGGTGTTGCAGCCCGCGATGGCGGCCACCCCTTCGCCGCTCCCATATTGCTCGGTTGGCGAACTGCCGGAATCATTGGCCGCGGTCCGAAAGAGTTATGGCCGTATGTCCTGCCGTGGGTATTCGCGCTCGTCACCATTGCCTTCTTTTGCCTTGTCGTGCGGGGCGTGATGACGCGACAACTACTGGTGCCGCCGGTCGAAGCACCGCAATCGCTGGCGGCGCGCGGTTACACGCCCAATTTCCTCGCCGAACGGATCATGTCTTCAATGAGGCTGATCGGTCAGGATGCCGAATCGATTCCGCACGACACGTTGGCGGATAACGATGCGCAGCCCGACATTCAGCTTCCGGGCCAGGAGATGTCGTATGCGTCGACGGTCAGATTCGTCAAAGGCATCGTGAGGCGCACCGACGTCGTAGTTCGCGTCGGCATTACGAAGCTCGACGAGCGAGCCGACTCCTACGTCGCACATGTACAGATCGAAGGAGGGCCCTTCGATTCAAGGGAGAGCACCGTATCGTTCAATGGAAACGACCTAGAAGCCTTCGTGCATGAGATCGCGATCAAGGCGATGCGCCTTGCCGAGCCGAACATTCTCGCGAGCCATCTCTTTTCCGAGGTGCAAAAAACGAAATGCTCGCTCGCGCGCTGCAACTACGACGACATTCTCTCGATCTACAACGAAGTACTTGCCATGCCGGCTTCCGAACAAAGCGAATGGGCGCTCGCCGGTAAATCATGGCTCCTCGCAAGCCAGGGGCGCGCGAAAGAAGCCGAGCAGCAGACGCGCGAAGCGCTGACTGTCTACCAGAACTCCGCGATTCTGCACGCAAGCCTCGGCATTGCGCTGGAGCAGCAGCATCGCATAGACGACGCGCTCGAAGCACTGCGCGCCGGAGCGAACAGTCGATCGACGACCGCGGAGAACCTGCGTCTGCTCGGCGACGTGCTGTTGCATGCGGGCCGTTACCTCGAAGCGCTCGACGCATTCAGGCAGGCGGATCGAATGAAGCCCGACTCTGTCGACAACCTTCACGATTGGGGCGAGGCACTCGTCGCAATGGGCCAGTACGACGAAGCCATCAACAAGCTTTCGCACGCGGTCTCGCTGCGCCCCGACCTCGCGCCGTCGTACGCAGAATGGGGCCGAGCGCTCGAGAAAAAAGGGGATATGCGCGGCGCGGCGAGCAAATTCGCCGAGGCGTTGCGACTCGATCCGGGCACGTTGTCGGCGGGAGAAAGTCGCATCGCGCGATTCGGCGCGGCCCTGCAGGATCCCGACGACGCGGGCACCGCCAGGCGCGACACCCACGTCCAGCCCGTTTCTAACCCGCCCGCGGATAACCGCCTGGAAGCCTCACAGCCGGGGGACCCTAACCTCCAGCGGAACGCAATCAGACTGGCTTGACCCCACTACGTTCTGTTCGTCACGACACTCATGGAAGGAGATGATCGATGGAAAACTTCGAGGATGCATTCAAGGCGTTGATCGGAAGCGAAGGCGGTTACTCCTTCAATCCGGCCGACCCGGGCGGCGAGACGATGTGGGGCGTGACAGCCCGTGTCGCGCGCAGTCAGGGATACAACGGCGCCATGAAAGATCTGCCACTCGACACGGCGAGGCAGATCGCGAAACAGAAGTACTGGGATCCGCTGCATCTCGACGAACTCGATCCGCGCGTGGCCTTCCAGATTTTCGACGCCAACTACAACGGCGGACTCGTCGTGCTGTGGATGCAGAAAGCGTCCGGCGCGAACGAGGACGGCAAGTTCGGCCCGCAGACGTTGGAAGCAGTGAAAAACACGGACCCGATGAAATTCGTCATGCGGTTCGCGGCGTATCGCCTGCGGTACCTGAGAAACCTTCACGCGTGGGCAAGCTTCAGCCGGGGCTGGACCGAACGCATGGCCTGTAATCTTCTTCTGGGAGCAGCATGATGGACTGGTCGAAAGTAGCAACGAACATTGGCAGCACCGCCCCGCTTCTTGCGGGGCTCGTTGGCGGCCCCGTGGGCATCGGCGTGACGGCTGCGGCAGCAATCATTTCTCATGCACTCGGCACGCCCAGTGACCCCGCTTACGTCGAGCCGGCATTGAACGATCCTGGCGCGCTCGACAAAATCAGGCAGGCGGAAAGCGCCAACGCCCTTCAATTGCAGCAATTGATGGTCACCGCCGCACAGGCCCGGCTCGCCCACGAGACCGACATGGCCCGCATCGAAACCGGCGACCGCGCCGGCGCGCGCGCCATGGCACTCGCCACTGGCGATTGGGTTCCCAAAGTACTCGCGATGGCGGTCACTGCGGGCTTCTTCGGCATCCTGCTGCTGATGGCTTTCCAGCCTTTGCCGGGCGTCAACAAGGATCTCGTCAATGTCATCGTCGGCGCGTTGGGCACGGCGTGGATCAGCATCATCGGCTACTACTTCGGCACTTCGGTTGGATCGATGAGAAAGACCGAGTTGCTTGCCAAGCCGAGCGTTCCCATCACGCCCGACAGCGCCGTAACGCTGCGAGAGCCGGCAACGCCCCCGGCTCCGTCCACGCAAGCGGCTCCGACGCCCCACGCAGAGGTGTTCCAACCGTTCGCACCCGGCGCACAAGGTCCGATCTTCTCGGGCGCGTCGTGAGTCCTTTTTGAAGGGGATTTTCAATTGTTGCAGGGCGGCTGGCACGCGCGGCGAGACTGATAACTCGCCCACGAACCGGCCGCTGCCATCAAGGCCTTTCGCCATAGCCCGTTTTGCGATACGTTTGCAAAGCTGACGCCTCACAGGTTCAGTCTTGCACACACTCTGCAGGAGCGATGCACATGGGCGACGTCCAATTCGGCAAGGCGGCACAACAGCAAGCACATGCGCAGAACGACCCCATCCGCCACGTGGTGGTTCTGCTCATGGAAAACCATTCCTTCGATCAGATGCTCGGCTGCCTCGACGAGGTGCACGAAGGGCTGGACGGCATACGCAATGCGGCCTCGAAAACGAACGACGACGGCCACGGCCACACCTTCTACCCACGCCCCACCCGCTCACGGCAAATGAAGCTGGATCCGGATCATGGGCACTCGGCGGTATTGAGCCAGATCGACGGAAACAACAGCGGCTTCGTGCGCTCTTTCGTGAAGGACTATCCGAAGAGCAGTCTTGCCGCGCGGCAAGACATTATGGGCTACTACCCGCGTGGCTTCTTGCCGGCGCTGCATACGCTCGGGGAGCAATTCACCGTTTGCGACCGGTGGTTTTCATCGTTACCCGGCCCGACATGGCCTAATCGCTATTTCGCGCTTACCGGCACCTCCAAAGGGCAGGTGGGCATGCCATCCGGTCTCGATGGGCTCAATCCGAAGTGGTACACGGAACAGGACCAGGATACGATTTTTGACCGCCTGACTAGCGCGGAAAAAACCTGGCGCGTCTACTTCTACGACTTTCCCGCGTCATTGCTGTTGAAGAACCAGCGCAAAGCGGAGAATCTGGCAAATTACCGCTACTTCGACACTTTCTTTCGCGATGCCGCGGGCCCCGCCGATGCATTTCCCGAGTTCGTGCTGATCGAGCCGAAGTACTTCGGCGAGGCGCAGAACGACGACCACCCGCCGCATAACGTGATGAAAGCCGAGAAGCTGATCGCGGATACCTATAATGCGCTGCGCTCGAACGAGTCGTTATGGCAAAGTACTTTGTTAGTCGTCCTCTACGATGAGCATGGCGGCTTTTACGACCACGTGCCGCCGCCGCCCGATGCGGTCGCGCCCGACGAACATACGGGCGCCTTCGACTTCAGGCAGTTGGGCGTGCGCGTGCCCGCCATTCTGGTTTCGCCGTGGTGCGACCGCGGCGTCTGTCACGCGCAGTTCGATCATTGCAGCGTGCTCAAATATCTCTGCGACAAGTGGAATCTGGCGCCGCTCGGAAAGCGCGCGCAAGCAGCAGCCAGCGTCGGACTGGCGATCCGGACCACCGGCACTGCGCGCGCCGATACGCCGCAATTCATTCGCGTGAGCAATCAATCGCTGATTCCGGATCACGTGGAACTGGAAAAGAAGTCGTCAAACAGCAATCAACTCGGGCTCCACCACTTCGCGGATTTTCTTCACGCTGAACTCGACCGGCTGGCCACGGGCGCGGTCATGTCGGCTGCAAACATTGCACGCGCTGAAAGCCGTTGGGCACGGCTGAAAAGCGCGCTGGGTTCGGCGATGATCGGCTTCGGGCAGTGGCTCAGCAAAGACTTCTATCAGGCAAGGGACGAGCGGGAAGCGCGCACGAGTCACGCATTCACACGGCTTTCGCAGGAGGCTGACGGCACGGCGAACACGCGCCGCCCATGAGAAACGGTTAAAAGTGCGCACTTCCGGGCGCGGAACCGGCCGGAACGCCGCCGCCCCCAGTCCGTCTTTTATCTCAATTCCAGCAACGATGTTTACCAGAACGGGCGATTACTCTCTCCAGTTTGCAAACCTACAATGCAATCACTGGCTGCGAACAACAAGGTTCGTAGCGCAATAAACACCGAACTGGAGGTAGTTCATCATGAAATCGCTTATTCAAGCCGTTGTTATCGCCACTGTACTGGCCGCTCCTGTCGCTTCGTTTGCGCAGTCCAACCAGCCTGTGACCCGCGCTCAGGTGCGCGCCGAACTGATTCAACTCGAAAAAGCCGGCTACCAGCCGAGCCGCTCGGACCCCTACTACCCGGCCGATCTGCAAGCCGCGCAAGGTCGCGTTGATGCGCAGAATGGCACCGCGCAGCCGGCGGTACCCAGCTATGGCGGTGTGGCGAACGGCTCCTCGCAATCGGGCCGCGCTGCGTCGGCGAATGGTGCAAAGTCGATTTACTTCGGCAACTAAGATCCGGCGTTCGCCGCCGGGCGCAATCCGTTTGATCCGTTGCAAATGAACTGGCCCGCGACCGGTTGTTCCGGTGGCGGGCCAGTTCGCTATCTGTTACCTCCGTCATCGGCTACCGATGACTTCGCCTGGATCCCTCAAATCCAGGCGCTTTTTTGCCGCGCCGACGTATCCCGTTGCGTGTGCAACCAATCGAGCGGCGAGTCAGTCGCGCGCGATCAGATCGCCCACCTGCCCGCGGCCCGTGACGAGGCAACTCGACAGGAAATTTTCCCCCTGGCTGCGTGCACCGGCCTCCCCAAAGCCCTTCTTGAGCGCGCCCGCCTTGACGAGTTCTGCGCCCTGCTGGCACGTGATCGTGCCTACTTCACCGGCCTGCGCGCGCATGAGCGCGCGATCCGCCATCAGATAGCCGAGCAGCAGCACGACTGCAATATTGAACGCCTGTCTCATGGGTCGTCTCCTCCTTCGAAGAGACTAACGCGAAGCCCGCGTGCGCGGTCTTAGGGGTTTCCCGATTCAGACGTGCATGGCGATGCCATTCGAATCGCGCGAATCAGCTCGTGGTGCCGCCCTGGCCGGTGCGCGCCGCTGGCGCGTCGGCGCCGGTACGTCCGGATTGCAGTTGCCGGATCGCCTGCTGTACGCGCCGCGTGTTCCGCTCGAACAGCAGATAGACCACGAAAGCGTACGCATAGCAGGCGACCAGCATGCCCGCGAGCACCAGGACGCCATCTGCATCGAAGTGGATTCGCCGGCCAAAACCCACGGCAGCGACAAAGAGAATGAATGAAAAATGCGTGAGATACAGCGAATAGGAAAATCCGGAAAACAGAATCGCGACTCGCGACAAAGCCGCAGGACGCAAGCGAACGTTTTCACGCAGCACGCAGCGCAGAAAGACAAAGCACGGCACGCCGACAATCCAGTCGTTGTCGAGTAGAAAGAAGCGCGTGCAGACGAGTGCCGCTAAAAAGGCCGCGCCGCTTGCGAGCGTCAGCCACGGAAGGCCCGAGCGTGCGCTGGGCGCGGGCACGCGCTTTTCAAGCACGGCGAGCACTACGCCGAGGAGCCACAATCCGAAGCCGCTCAGCAGCGAAGGAAAGGCGATCATCGTGCCGATTGCAAACGCGGCCATCGCAAAGGCGCCGAGCCCACGACGTCGACGCACCAGCACCGCGCATGCAGGAAACCACAGGTAATACCAGAACTCGTTGGCGAGACTCCATAACGGGCCGTTCGATCCGTAGGTGCCGCACGACAACTTCTGAAGGAAGACCAGGTTGCAGGCAAGTGTCGCCGCACCGAGATGCGATGCGACGTTGATCTGTTGATCGAATGTGCCTTCAGTACCGAGGTAAAACGGCCCGCCCGCCAGTTCGAGACCCAGACGGTCCCAGAAGAGCGTGAGCAGCAAGGCCGGCACGAGGACGATCCAAAGGCGCGACAAGCGCTCGGTCAGATAGCGCTGCCAGCTCCATGTGCCGGCGTCGAGCTGGCGCAATACCGAGCCGCCCACAAAATAGCCGCTCAACAGGAAGAATACGATGACGGCCGTATGCCCGTAATTGCTGACGAAATAAAACACCTTGCCCGCAAGACCGATGCTCACGCTCGACCGGTAATCGACGAACATCAGATTGCGCAAATGGCTCACGCAAACCGCGCCCGCCGCCAGCGCCCGGATCAGGTCCAGCGTGTCGCAATGTGGTTTACCGGGGGATGCCATCTGAACCTGGATCGTACAGGAAGTGTGTCGATCAAATTACGGTCCAGCATGCTTTTAATCCGTACGTTCGCCCACATACGGGGCCGGTCAGAACCTCGCTTCGATGTCGCGGATACGCTGCTCTATCGCCTGGCGCACCCGCGCATTCGACGGCACGACGAGCAGCGACGACGCAATGATCCGATACACCTTGTTGCGCGACACTTTCGAAACCCGCTGCGGATCGAGCCACGCAGCGTTGTCCACGAGCAGCAGCAGCGTTTCGAGGCCGATCAGGATGGGCCACAAGCACGCCAGCCGCAGCCGCACGGACAATGCCGGAATTGCGAGCGTGTAATCGAGCGCTTCGCGGAAATGATCGAGCGTGTTGCGCAACAGCTCGATCATCAGCGGACGCGCGCGCAAGGAATTGGCCGGCAGCAAGAGGTCTTGCGGACTCAGGCCGTGCTGCTCCAGCATGCTTTGCGGGAGATAACAGCGGCCAATTCGCAGATCCCTGCCGCAATCGCGCAACACATTGGTCATTTGCAGCGCCTTGCCGAAGCGCACGCCGCGCGCTGCCATGATGTCAGGGCGCTCCTTCAGCGTGCCGGGCATGTGCGCGTAGGTCATCGCAGTCCAGAATTCGCCGACGCAACCGGCCACCAGATACGTATAGCGATCCAGCTCGCCATACTCGCGCAGCGCGGCAATTCGCCCAGAGCGTTCGTCGGGAAATGTGCGCAAGTCGAATTCCATGCCTTCGGTCAACGTCGAGACGATCTCGCGCACGGCCTTGCGGTCGGACTCGCTCAATTGCGCGAGCACTTGCAGCGCCGGGCCGAGCGATTCGAGCAATACCTTCTCGTCCGACTGGCTCTGCTGGCCCGCCACTTCCGCGGCCATGCGCTGGAACAGCGCGCCGTCGCTCGCGACGCCGTTGACCTGATCGCGTAACGAGAGCAGCAACTGGAGGCGCTGCCCGGGCGCAATCAGCGAGGTATCCGCGATGGTATCCGCGGCCCGCGCGAGCAGATACGCAAGGCCGATCGGATCGCGCATGCCTGCCGGCAATACGCGCAGCGTGAGGTAGAACGAGCGTGATACGCCTTTCAGGAGCGGGCCGAGAAGAAAGGCCCGGGTCGGAGTCGGCATGGTTGCGATGTCAGTATTGGCAAAATTCAGGCGGTGCCGAATTGTATACGGCAAGCCGCGCTAAGATGCCGGATAGCCTGAATCTCATGCCCACCATGACCAAAAACCAGAACTCGACTCTCGAAGCCACTGCCACGCGCGCTCGCCGGCCCAGTCTGCGGCTCACCTATGTCATCGGCAGCCTCGACCGCATCTTGCGGCGCCGGATGAGCGAGGCGCTCGCGCCGCTCGGCTTGACGCTCGCCCAGTTCACTGCGTTATCCGTGCTCGAGGCCAAGGGGCAGGCGTCCAATGCGCAGCTTGCCGAGCGCTCGTTCATTACGCCGCAATCAGCCAATGAAGTGATGAACGCAATGGCGAGCCGCAACTGGGTCAGCCGCGAGCCGGACCCCACGCATGGCCGCATCGTTCTTCTCCAGTTGACTGACGAGGGCCGCGCCGTGTTGCGCCAATGCGAACAGGCAGTAAAAGCAATCGAAAAGCAGATGCTCGACGGCATCGAACTGGAATCAGCCGGCACGGTGCAGCGTCATCTGGAAACGTTCGTGCGTAACCTGCGCGGATAGGGCCAACGCACCGCCGGCATTTTAATCAGGATCGCTATCTACCCTCGCCGGCGCTTACCCGGCCTGCGCGCTTGAGGTGACCTTGAAGCGTGGGCCTCGATCTCGCTCGGGTAGGCATTTCCTGACAAGCACCTCACTGCGGTGCGGCGTTAACCAGCGTCGCGCGTACCTGTTTTGTATTTTCGGGCGCTTGTGAATACAACTTTTCAATTCCGCGCGGGCTGCGCGTTGGCGCAGCGTCCGGGATGCAACGCGGCGCTTTCATCTTGCGTCGTGATCCCGCATTGACCGCTTGCGAATGCCCGTGGCGCAGAGCTCCCAGGACAAGTAGAATCGCGGGAATTCAATGCTCAGTGGGCGACACTCTTCGACTGATCGCGTCGACAATCGGGAACGCACTTTGCTCGCTGAGTTGGGCTAGGCACGCGTCGATGCGTGGATCCGGCCGCTAGTCGCAGTTCAACCGCACATCATAATGACCAATCACGAATCGCCGACCTCTCTTCGCGCTAACGTTGAAACGGGCGTGCCCGGCCTCGACGAGATTCTCGGCGGCGGTCTTGTGCGCGGCGGCGTGTATCTTCTCGAGGGCATGGCCGGCGCCGGCAAGACGATTCTGTCGAGTCAGATCGGCTTTCATCGCGTCAGTCGCGGCGAGAAGGTGTTGTACATGACCCTCATCGCCGAATCGCATGACAAGCTGCTTGCACACCTGAAGCGCCTCACTTTCTTCGACGAAAACGCCGTGGCCCAGCAGATGCTTTTTGTGTCGGGCTATCACGAGCTGATGCAGGACGGCCTGGACGGCTTTCTGAAACTGATTGCGTCGAGCATCTACGATTACCGGCCGAGCCTGATGATTATCGACGGCTTTCGTAGCGCACGGGAATTCAGCGAGACGGAGCTGTCGCTGTCCAAGTTCATTCATGAACTGAACGCCCTCGTCGCCGCAATGGACTGCACGACGTTGCTGCTCGCGCCGCTGTCGGGCAACGAGCCTCATCCGGAACACACGCTCGTCGACGGGCTCATCGAGCTGAACCGCTACAGCGACGGTATGCGCCGCGCGCGCGAAATCGAAGTGCACAAGATGCGCGCGCGCAACCACCTGATGGGCAAGCACTACTTTCGCATCGCCGAAAGCGGGCTGCTGATGTTCCCGCGCCTCGAAGCGCAGCACGCCGCGCCGGGTGGGCCGGTCGATCTGAAAACGCGGGTGAGTTTCGGTTTGCCGCATCTCGACATCATGTTCGGCGGCGGCCTGTCGCAAGGCTCGACCACGACCTTGATCGGACCTTCGGGTGTCGGCAAGACCATGCTTTGCCTGCAGTTTCTTGCAGCCGGCGTGCAGCACGGCGAACGTTGCCTGTATCTCGGCTTTTACGAGGGACCGCAAAGGCTGATCGGCAAAGCGGAGGCGGTCTCCATTCGGCTTGACGAAGCGCATCGGGATGGCCGGCTTGCGATTCAATGGCAGCCCGCCGTCGAACTCCCCGTCGACGAAATCGCCGCGAACGCACTCGCCACCGCCAGGCAGATGGGCGCAACGCGCATGGTGATCGACGGCGTGGAAGGCTTTCGCGATTCCGCGCTGCGGGTCGAGCGCTTCGGGCTGTTTCTGAACGCCTTGCTGCATCAGTTGCGCGAGGCCGGCATGACGACGCTCGTCACGGAGGAAGTCCCGCTCTACCCGGACTACGGCCATTCGCGAAGCACGCGTGTGTCGGCCCTCACGGAAAATCTCGTGCTGTTGCGTTATACGGAAACGGACGCGGGTCTGCGTCGCGCCATTTCCATCGTCAAACAGCGCGAAGGCGCGCATGACCCGTCCACGCATGAACTGGTGATTTCGTCGCAAGGGCTCGAAATTGTCGAAAGCCCGCTCAGCACCACGGTTTCCTCGGCGTCAGGCCTGTCCGCGACCTTGCAGCCGCGGCGACCGGCGTAGCGCTCATGAAAACCATTCTGGTTGTGGATGACGAGTTCGACATCCTCACGGTGTGGCGGCTGCTGCTGGAACGTCACGGCTATACGGTGCTGACGGCGTCCAACGGCGCCGTTGCACTCGAGCAGATACGCAGGACGCGGCCCGACATTATCGTGTCGGACTGCATGATGCCGGTCATGTCGGGCCTTCAATTGTGCGCGGCGCTTTATGCCGACGCTGAACTGCGCGACATTCCGATCATTTTGTGCAGCGCGGCCGCCGACATTCCTGTGCAGCCCAATCCGTCTATCGAATATGCACGCAAGCCGATTGCGTTCGACGCGCTGCTCGCCTTGCTTCAACGAATGTCGGTTTAGCGGCCCGCACGACACCGCTTCAACACCGTCTCGCCGACGTCAAACAGACTCGACCACCAGCGCGCCGACGTTTGCAATCGCCGCATTGCCGCGCGCGGCGTCGCCTGTCGTCTCAGTCAGATAAACCGCCACGAGTATCGGTCCGCGGCCCGGTGGCCAGAGAATGGCGACGTCGTTCGCGGTGCCATGATCGCCCGTACCGGTCTTGTCCCCCACGCCCCAGTCTTTCGGCAGCTCTGCGCGAATTCGCGCGCCGCCGGTTTCATTGGCCGCGAGCCACGCAAGCAACTGCGCTCGCGACGCGGAACTCAAACGCTCGCCGAGCACGAGTTCGCGCAGATTGCCGAGCATGGCATTCGGCGTGGTGGTGTCCCGCAGATCGCCCGGGGTCGCCTCGTTCAGCGTGGGCTCGTTGCGGTCCAGACGCGTGATGCCGTCGCCGAGGCTGCGCGCAAATGCAGTCAGCCCGGCAGGACCGCCGAAAGTCTGCAGCAACAGATTTGCAGCCGTGTTGTCGCTGAGCGTGATCGCCGCCTTGCACAACTGCGCGATGCTCATGCCCCCGTTGCCGGTGAGCTCGCGCGTATGCTTCGACGTCGCGGGCGAATACGGCACCAGTTCGCTTTTTGAGTAGACGATGCGCCGCTGCAAGTCTTCTTCGCCGCGGTCGACACGCGCGAGAATCGCGCCCGCGGCGAGCAGCTTGAACGTACTGCACATTGGAAAGCGCTCGTCCGCACGCAAGCCGGCATGCAGACCCGAAGTCGTATCGACGATCGACACGCCGAGCCGCCCGCCGCTTTGCGCCTGGATGTCCTCGAGCCGCGCGCGAATTGCATCCGTGCTGGCGAACGCTTGCCGCTGCCTTGCCGCGTCTGTCCCTGCGGCCGGCTTAGCATTCTTTGCCCAAGCACCGCTGTTACCGAGCGCAACACCCGCTATCGAAACACCCAGCATCGCACCCGCGAATTTTCTTCTCGTGATCATTGCCGCTCCTTGTGTGAAGCCGCAACTATCGGTTTTTCGGCTCTGACTGACAAACGATGATAAGTTAATGCGCTCACAAGAAAAACTTATGCCTCGGCCATGAGATCCCATGAGACCTTATCTTCCGCTTAATGCGTTGCGCGCTTTCGAGTCGTCGGCTCGGCACCTCAGTTTCACTCGCGCCGCGCTCGAGCTGAATGTCACGCAGGCCGCCGTCAGCCAGCAGGTCAGATCGCTCGAGGAGCGGCTCGGCACCGCGCTCTTCAAGCGCCTGCCGCGCGGCCTTGCCATGACCGACGAAGGCCTTGCATTGCGCCCTGTGCTGACGGATGCGTTCGACCGCATCGAAGCGGTGCTCAAACAATTCGACGGCGGCCACTTTCACGAAGTGCTGACGGTCGGCGTGGTGGGCACGTTCGCGGTCGGCTGGCTCATGCCGCGGCTCAAATCGTTTCGCGAGGCGCATCCCTTTGTCGAACTGCAGCTGCTGACGAACAACAACCTCGTGGACCTCGCGACCGAAGGCCTCGACTTCGCTATCCGTTTCGGCGACGGCACGTGGCCCGGCTCGCTCGCCACGCGCCTGCTCGACGCGCCGCTCGCGCTGCTTTGCACGCCTGAAATTGCTGAGCGATTGTCGAAGCCGGCGGATCTCGCCGACGAAACGCTGTTGCGTTCATATCGCGCGGATGACTGGAGCAACTGGTTCGCCGCGGCCGGCATTGCGCCGCGACCTATCCGCGGGCCCGTGTTCGATTCGTCGCGACTGATGGTGGAAGCGGCGATGCAGGGTGCGGGCATCGCGCTCGCGCCCGTGTTGATGTTCGATCACGAGATCAATACCGGCCGTCTCGTGCGTCCATTCGATGTCGAAGTACATGCGGGCAGCTACTGGCTGACATGGCTGAAAGGCAAGCCCATGTCGCCCGCGATGATGCTGTTCAGTCAGTGGCTCATCAAGGAAGCGGCTCTTGACCTGCCGGATCAGCACAGACCGGTGCGACGATAGCCGTTCATTGCGGGGCGGTCCGCTTGCGGCGGAAACACGTTCCAGGAGCCGTCGTCGTGACGGAAGAAAAAAATGGACAGCAGGCCGCCCGGACGCGGTGCCTCGACACGCACGAAGCGCTGATGCAGTGACGCGCGGTGGCAAAACTCGACCACGCGTGCGGGCATCGACGGAGTGGGCGCAAGCCATTTGTCGACGGCCCAGTGCAAAGTCTTTTCAGCGGCAGCCATGATGTTCTCCTTCATTCCCTCACTGATTTCATTCACTGACTCACGCAGCGTGCGCGGCAAGGCGGCCCTTCGCGCCGTTTTCCACGAATGCCTTCACGAGGCACACCAGCACGTGCATGCCGGTGCGTGGATGACGCAGGCTGCAATGCACCTGTTCGCTGCGGCTTTCGCCGAGCAGCACCCACGCGCAGAAGTGTTCGCAGTTGTTGGTCAACAGGCGGTAACGGTTTTCGCCGAGGCGTGAACGCGCGCGGCGCACCGCTTCTTCGCCGATGTAGCGCGCGCAGGGCGTCGCGCGGATCGACAGCGGGTGGCCGGCGGCGAAGCGGTCGATTTCGACTTCTTCAACCGGGCCGCGATGGACGGAGCCCGCAAAGCCTGCGTAATGCACGACACGGCCATTGCCCACATAGATGCCGTGATGTTCGTAGCCGGAACGCGTGGAGACGAGGTGCGAGCCGATCGGCAAGTCGATGGTGGATGACGATTCACCGCTGACTTCGCTGCTCGTCTGAAGAGAGTTCGTGTTCATGGCTGGCCTCGTTTTGTTTCCAACACTGTTGCGAGGTCTTTTGCATCATCCGGGCCATGTGCCGGAAAGCCTTTGTTTATGGGGCCTTCGGAGAACGGCGGCGACTTTGAGCAACGCGAGTGTGGGCCATGAACCGACAGAAATCGCGCCCATGTGTTGGCGTCAGGCGCTCTTTCTCCGCGAGGATAAGCGGCGTTTCGGGGCCGCTTTCCGGAGGACTCCTGGCGACCAAAAAGTGTTGGGCGTCGCACCGGTTGCGGTGTGCGCATGTTGGCCGGCGCCCGACCTATCGACTCGCACGCAGACCGGCGCGCAGCGTCGACGTAGTCCGCATGACCACGCCAGGCAATGCATTGCGGCAAAACGCGTGATGTCGCGTGCGAATTGGCATAGCACTTGCACCATCACCGTCCAGATTCCTTCAAGCCGCGCGCGTTGCGCACGCGGTCAACCGGAGAACGACATGGCTTCCATTTCCGTGAACGACCTTTCGCTCAACCTCGCGCTCGACCGCAAAGCCATGGCGGCAATTCGCGGCGGCGGCGGAGCGCCCTGGGTGTATGGCTGGATTCAACCTTATGTGCGGGAAACGCCGAGCATTGGGCCGGTCGTGAACCTGTACGAGGTCTCGAACAACTTCTATGCTAACCAGATGATCAACCAGTTCCAGTCGGTCGACGTGCGCAACACCGGCGCAAACTCGAACATCAGTGTCTCCCCTGACGCACGCAGCCGAAACGATATGGTGTAGCCGTTGTGATTTGCGCGAGCCAATTTCGATGGACGTCGTCGTCGCGCTCCGACGCGGGATGCGTGCGCGAAATCAATGAGGACGCGTGCCTCGACGAGGCCGCGCTCGGACGCTGGGCCGTCGCGGACGGGATGGGCGGCCACGCGGTCGGCGACCTCGCGAGCCGGCTCGTTATCGACGCCCTCAAGCGGCTCGCCCCGCCTGTCAGCATGAAAGCGTTTATCGCGGACGCACGCGCCCATTTGCAGGTAGCCAATCGTCAGTTGAGAGAAGAGGCGGCACGCCGCCAGGTGCAGCGCATTGGCAGCACGGTCGTCGTGCTTCTCGCGTGCGACCGTTTTTGCGGCTATGTGTGGGCCGGCGACAGCCGCCTCTATCTGGTTCGCGACGGACAATTGCGTCAACTCACGCGCGACCACAGTCAGGTGGAAGCGCTCAAATCGCTCGGTGTCCTGACCGACGAAGAAGCGCGCCATCATCCGGCTCAACACATGATTACGCGCGCTGTCGGCGCGACGGACCTGCTCGAACTCGACGACGATGCGATCGAAGTCGTGGACGGCGACATGTTCCTGCTTTGCAGCGACGGCCTGAGCAACGAAGTCGGCGAAGACGACATGTTAGCCGTGCTGAGTACCGCCGCGCATGGCAACGCGCCCGACCAGCTGGTCAGCCTCGCGCTCGAACGCGGCGGCCGCGACAACATCACGGCGGTCGTGGTGCGCGCCGAAGATCCTTATGCCGCCGACAAAACGCTATTGAATCCCTCGCCATGACTCGGGTTCGATGCCGTGCCATGAAAGACATGGGGCCACCTCCTCCTTAAACGGAGGCGGCCCCGTCATGCGTCATTGTCATCTTCGTCCTGCTCTGCTGCGCCGTTTCTGCTCGGTGCGGCGAGGTTGCGATTGCGAAAGTCCTTCGAATGAAGCCCGTGTTTTTTCAGCAGCATTTGCAGATGCGAGCGGTTCATGTCGATACGCCGCGCCAACTCTGCCACTGTGCCGTTCACTTCCCGCAGCCCGCGTTCGAGAAAGGCTTTCTCCGCATCGTCGCTCGCGGCGCGCTTCGCATCGCTGAGCGACATCAGATTCGCCACGCTGATCGGCTGCTGGCCTGCGCCGTTGGCAAGGCCTTGCAAGGCCGCCGCCGAGCCGGGCGCCGCGGGCCGCATGTCGGTCGGCAAGTGGTCGATGTCCGCCATATCGCCCGCAAGGCACGAAATGCGGTACATCACATTGCGCAGCTCGCGAATGTTGCCTGGGTACGCGTAGTTGAGCAGAAAGTCCCGTAAACGCGGGGTCAATCTCACCGGCCTGCGCTTCAGTGTGCCGGCCGCTTCATCGCCGAACCATGCAATCAGCAGCGGAATTTCGTCGCGGCGCTCGCGCAGCGGCGGCAGCGTGACGTGAATCACACTGAGCCGGTAGAAAAGATCCTCGCGGAACTTGCCCTCCTCGCTGAGCTTGCGCAGGTTCCGATTCGTAGCCGCGACAATACGCGTATCCACCGCAATGGTTTCGTCCGAACCCACGCGTTGAATCTCGTGCGCTTCCAGCACGCGCAGCAGTTTCACCTGGCCCGCGAGCGGCAACTCGCCGATTTCGTCGAGAAAAATCGTACCCGTATGCGCACTTTCGAATTTGCCTTTGCGGTCGTTTGCCGCGCCCGTAAACGCACCCTTTCGATGACCGAATAGTTCGGACTCCAGCAGGTTATCCGGAATCGCGCCGCAATTCACGGAGATAAACGGCTTGTCCGAGCGCGAGCCGTTCGCATGAATGACCTTCGCCATGAGTTCCTTGCCGGTACCGCTCTCCCCGTCGATCAGCACAGGCAAGTCGGTAGGCGCCGCCTTCTCCGCAATTTCAAGCGATTCGAGCAGGCGCGGATTGTCGCCGAACGTCCCTTCGAAAATGAAGCTGCGCTCGAGCAGCGCCTGTCTGCGCGCACCGCGCGACTGTTCGGCGCGCTGTTCCGGCTCCGCCGCCACCGCGGCTTGCACGAAGCGCTCCTTGTGCGATAGCTGCATGACTTCGTCGCGCAGCGAGGTGGCCTGCCTCAGCAGTTTGTCAATGTCGGTACGTTCCAGCCGCGACGACCAGCGCAGCGTCGAGCGCAAAATTTCGATACGCTCGATCAAACCCGCATAGGAAATCGCCGGACTGATGTCTTCGATCTGGTCGAGTATCTTCATCATCACGCACTCAGTTGTTTCTGCACCAGTTGGTAGTACATGCCACCGCGCTGAAGCAGTTCTTCGTGACGGCCCTGTTCGACAATCGCGCCTTCATACAGCACAAGAATCTTGTCCGCCCGCATAATGGTGCTCAGCCGGTGCGCAATGATCACCGCCGTGCGCCCCTTCAATATGTCGTGCATATTGCCGAGGATGTTGCTTTCCGATTGCGAATCCAACGCGGACGTCGCTTCGTCGAATACCAGCAGACGCGGATCGTGATACAGCGCCCGCGCAATGCAGAGCCGTTGAATCTGGCCGCCGGACAAACCTATTCCGCGCTCGCCGACAATCTGCTCATAACCGAGCGGCATTTTGCTGATAAACGCGTGGGCGTCGGCCATCTTTGCCACTTCCTCTATACGTCGGCGGTCCGGCGCGTCGTCGCCGCTGGCGATGTTCTCGGCAATCGTGCCGGAGAACAGCAGATTGCTTTGCATCACGTAGCCGATCTGCGCGCGGTAATAGGCTTTGTCGACCACGCTGAGGTCATAACCGTCGATCGACATTTTCCCTTCGCTCGGTGCATAAAAGCCGACCAGCAGCTTCGCGAGCGTCGTCTTGCCCGAGCCGCTGCGCCCGACAATCGCCACCAGTTCGCCGGGCTTGATGTCGAAGCTGATGTTTTCCAGCACATAAGCGGAATCGTTGTCGCCGTAACGGAAGTAGACACCGCTCAGGCTGATTTCGCCCTGCAGTTCCGGAAGCATTACACGTGACGGCAGATCCTCAGGCTTCTGTTCAGGCTCGATGTCGAGCACATCGCCGAGACGTTCCATTGCCACGCCCGCGTCGTTCAGCATGCTCCACAACCCGACAAGCCCCATGAGTGGACCGAGCACGCTGCCCATGAATGCATTGAAGGCGATCAACTGACCAATCGTCATCTCGCGCGCGAGGACGAGATTGGCGCCGACCCACAGAATCGCAATCGTGGTCGCAGCATTGAGCAACTGACTGCCGAGCCCGACGAGAATATTGAACGCGTGTGCGCGGTACTGCACTTCCAGTGCTTTTGCGTACTTCTTTTCCCAGCGCAAACGCACGGGCCGCTCGATGCCCATGCCTTTGACGGTTTCCACGCCTGCCAGCGCTTCCATGAGGAAGGACTTCGATTCCGTCGACGCAGTGAATACCTCGCGCGCGTAGTTCTTGATCTTCGGCGTGGCGAGCGCGGTCAGCGCCATGATTGGAATGACAAATCCGATCAATACCAGTGTCATCTTCACGTTGTAGACAAACATGATCGTGAAGTAAATAAACACCATGAGCAGATTCAATGCCGTTGTCACGGTGGATTCGGTGAGAAACGCGCGAATGGTCTGGTTCTCCTGAAAGCGCGCGAAGATGTCGCCGGTTTTGCGCTTGGCGAAGAACGAGAAAGGCAGCGACAACGTGTGCTTGAAGAACTGCGACATCATCGCGAAGTCCATGTTGCGCACCATGAAATTCGCCAGATAAGCGCGTATCGACGCCATTAGCTGCGAGAACACATTGGCAATAATGAGCCCGCCTATCAGCAGATGCAGGAGGCTCACGTTCTGGTGAACGATCACGCCGTCGAGAATGTTCTGGATGATGAGCGGCGGAATCACGCCCAGCACCTGAATCACGAATGTCGCGAGAAACAGATGCCCGAGAATCTTTCTGTAGGGCTTGAGGTAGCCGACAAAACGTATCCATGGCGAACGCGCCGCCGACATGTGCACCAGATGCGGTCCGCCAGTAAGCAGCAGACAGGTGCCGCTCCAGCCGCGCTCGAAGTCTTCGACCGTCAACTTGCGAAAGCCGAGTGCCGGATCGGCAAGCCACACGTACTCGCTGGACAGGCCGTACACCACGACGTAGTGATAGCCTTCCCAATGCACGATAAACGGCAAATCGAACCCACGCAGCGAATCGAACGTGCACTGCACGCCGCGCGCGGTGAAGCCGAGCGATTCCCCCGCGCGCGCGAGACTGTCGAGCGTCGCGCCCTGCGTCGTCACATTGGCGAGTTCGCGCAGTTTGCCGAGCGTCATGGGAATGCTGTAATGACGGCAGATCATCGCGAGACACGCGGCGCCGCAGTCCATTTCTTCCGCCTGCTCGACGAGCGGGAAGCGCCGGATGACTTTTTCGCCGAACTCGGGCTTGCTCTGCAGATCGAGCATGAGCGGCAACTTGCGGCGTTGCTCCAGCCGCTTTTGCCGCTGCAATTCGCGGTCGCCGTAACGAATGCGCTCGTCCAGTACTTCGCGCAGTTTCGGATTGCGCTCGAGGATGAAATGCACCGTGCGCTCGGGAATGACGAGAAGCCGCGTATCGGTAGCCGCAATCGCGGAAGCCATCTGCTCCTGCCGCATCAAACACGCCTTCTCGCCGAATATCTCGCCTTCGCCTAATGTGGCGAGCGTATAGTCGCGCCCTTCCTCATGTCGAACGATCCGCACCTCGCCCTGGCGCACCACGTATAGGCGCCGGTCGTCGCGCGCGTCCTGCCTGAGAATTTCCTTGCCCGCGGCAACACGCTTCACGCCGACACTGCGCACATACTCTTCGAGTTCCGCCTTGTTCAGTTTGCCGCGCAAATCGAACAGTTGCGCGACAAATCCACCGGCCGAATTGATCGCCACATAGCTCGCGACAAAGGCAAGCGCCGCCTGATTGCCCGTGATCACCGGCTCGATCGCGGCACGCGGAATGAACAGCAGCTCGGTTTTCGCGGATGCCCGCACCGACGCTTCATGCACATACGTGCGGAGCATGGCAATGTCGGCGAAAATTTCGCCCGACTTGCGCACGCCCATGCTCGTCTCCTTGCCATGCTCCTCGACAAAGATGCGGACCGAGCCCGAGCGGACTATGTATAGACCATCGGCTGTCTCGCCCGCGGAACACACGGTTTCACCGAACGAGTAGAAACGCGCTTGCGCATACTCGGCCAGGCGCTCGATCTCGTCGCGCGAGAAAGGCGACAGTATCTCCACCGAAGCAAGAAATTCGGCGGCGGATGGCGCAGTCTGGGGTGCATCCATAAGCGTGCGTGCCTCGGTTTTGCTTCTGATGGTGGCGCCCGGTCAGCGCGCTTCGATCACGTGCTCCTGCGCCCGCGCGATCAACCAGCTTTCGCGCAGTAGCCGCCGGACTTCGGCGGCCACGTCGGCGTCGAGCGTAGCCGGATATTTGGCGGTCACCGCAAAGATCTCGAAACACGAGCGATCCGCCGAGGGGAACGGCCCGAGCAGATCGCCCACGGCGGCATTGAAAATCTTCGCCTCGATGTCGGGCTTCAACGAACCGCGCAGCACCTTGCCGATCACACCGCCCGCTTCGCGCGTATCCGCAATGGAATGTTCGCGTGCCATGTCGGCGAAACTGTCCGGATCGTCGCGCAGATACGAGATCATTTCCTTCGCCTTGCCCTCGCTGTCCAGCACGATGTGACTCACCTCGATGGCATCGAACTTCGGTGAATTCAGCGCAAAGTAGTCTCTGACCGCCGCGTCGTTGCCGACCTCGTCGAGCATCTTCTCCTGATAGAGGCCGTCTGTAATGAAGACCTCGAATTCGTCGAGGCTCACGTTGAGCACGTCGAGGTACTGGTTCATATCGGTCGCGCGATGCAGTCCGCGCACGCGGCGAAATTGATCGGCGCGCTCCTGGATTTCGTCGGCGGTGACGACAATGCCCTGCTTTTTCGCCGCATGCACGGTCAGCTTGTCGCGCACGATCTGCTCTATCAGGCTTTCGAACTGCCCTGTCAGTTTCAGAAGACGAATGAACTCGCTCACATCCACGACTTCATCGTCAATTCGCACTATCGCGGTCATGTTGTCCGCTCCTTTGATTAATGGGTAATCCGAACAGTCAACCTGCCACCTGTCTGAACGGATCGAGGCCAAGGTCGATCAGCCGCCGCTCCCGCACCACGATTTCCGCGCTGGCAGTCATGCCGTAACGCAACGGATAGCGAGTACCGGCGATCTCGTAGTAGTTCTTCTCCAGCGTGACGCGGCCCTCGTAGACGGGCTGCTTGTCCAGCAGCGAGGGCTTGGTGGCCGGAGAAATGTAAGCGAGCGTGCCGCTGATCAAGCCGTAGCGCTGATACGGAAACGCGTTGAACTTGAGCTTGACGGGCAGTCCCTCATGCAAAAATGCGCGATCATGCTCGGCGATTTCGATCTTCAGTACCGGCTTGGCGTCTTTAGGCGCAATGCCGCCCAGTGGTGAATTCGCCTGGATCTTGTCGCCTCGCTGGGTGGACGTGACATCGGTAATCACACCGGAAACCGGTGCGAGAATCAGCAGAAAATTGTCCTTGTCGATGTTCTCGAAGCGGATTCGCGCGGCGGCTTCGGATACGAGCCGTGCGCTTTGCAGTTGCAGCCGCACTTTGTCTTCCGCGTCGGTGATGTCGCGCACCGCGGCGTCGTATTGCAGTTGCAGATCGGTGGTTTGCTGGCCGCTCGTTTCCAGCTCCGCATTCGCTTTCGCATACTCGTGGCTCAAACGGAAGTCCAGTTCCGCGAGTTTCGACTGCGCGACGCGGTACGCGTTGTCCGCTTCCAGCGCCGCCGTTCGTTTCTGCTCCACCTGCAATTGCGCAATGCCGCCGCCACCGGGCTGCGCAAATAGCTGCGAATAGCGGTCCAGTTCCTGATGGGCGGCCTCGCGCACACGCCGCGCGTTGTCGAGCACACTGCGTGCTTCGTCGAGTTCGGCCTTCTGCCCTTCGGCAAGCTTGGTCGTGCCTTCGGAAACACGGTTTTCGTGCAGACGGGCTTCCACTTCCATTTGGGCCTTCAATGCAGCGGCTTTTCGCTCCATCAGCGCTTTCTTCTGCGGGAACTGCTTCCAGTCGCGCTCGGCATCCTCGAGTTTCAGTTGCGCTTGCAACGCATTGCTCGCGGCCTCTATCGCGCCGCGCGCATTCAATCGCGCGAGTATGTCGCCTTTCGACACGGGCTGTCCTTCGGCGATATAGAGGTCGGCCAGCTCGCCGTCGATAGGCGCGTAGATGCGGCGCACTTCCGATTCCGGCGACAGCGTGCCCTGCGCGGTGACGATCACATCGGCGCGCCCGACGAACGACCACAGCAAGCCGGCCACGACGAGCGCGACCATGGTCCAGATCAGCGCACGCGCGATTCGCACCGGCTCGGCGGTGAGTATCGCGATGCCTTCCACGCTGTGGTCCTCCAGCGCTTCCGCCAGCGGCCTAGGGTGACTGTCGCGTTTCACTCTGCTCGCCTCCAATCAACGCCAGCTTCGCCTTGAGAAGCGAGGGATCCAGCACCATCCGCAGCTCGGTCAGCGAGCGGCGCTGCAACGTCGTCTCTGCTTCGATATCCGCGACCAGGCGGTCGAAATCCGCGGGATGGTCCGCTTTCAGTTGCAAATAGATGCGCATACCCTGCTGCGCCGCCGCCTGGGCATCGGACAGGAGCCGCGCCTCATTGCGAAAACCCGGTGAAATACCGGCCTCCAGGCGCTGCGTGCCGCCAATCGGCCCGCTCGCGCGATACTGCTTCCACAGGCTTTGCGCGCGCAGCATCAGGTCTTGCGCGCGCGCCAGCGCTTTATCGTGCAGCGCGGCGACGTCTTTCTGGATGGATTGTGCAAACCACACGTCCGTTGCAGGATCGAGGCTCGCGTAAAAGGACAGCAGACGCTGGTCGTAATCCTTGCCGCCGCGCGTTTTCTGCAAGTCGTTGTATTGATCGAGAAGCGCTTTCTTGTGGGCCGCTTCGGCAGCGAGCACATCGGACCATGCGCCGGCAGGCATCGACTGCAATCCGGCCAGTGCCTGCTGCGTGTCACCGCGTTGCCATGCTGCCGTTACGGCGTCGTGCTGCTGGACCACGTCGGCGGAAGGCAGACGCGTCGCCGCCAGTTGCGCATACTGCGCCTGAAACGGCGGCGTGCCGAAACGCGCAGTCTTCATGAGCGCGAGCAACGTGCTCAACTGACGGCCGAGCGCCGCTTCCAGCACAGCACTGTATTGGCGCAGATCGTCGCGCACGCGGTCAAGGCCGGCGAGCCGCGGATAACGCTGCGCGTAATCGTCGAGTACGGATGGCAGCGCTGCGGGCTTGTCACGCGCGAGCTCGGTGCGAATCGTGCCATCCAGGCGCTCGATCGCGGCAAGGTAAACCGAATCGTCGCTTTCCAGCTTGCGCAGATGACTCATCGCTTGCGCGTAAGGCTCCGTAAATACGGGCACATATGACGCGATTCTGTCGAGCGCACGCTGGTGGCTTTTCGGGTCGTCCTCCCAGCGCTGCAGCAAACCGTCGATCGCGGGTTCGTCGTGATAGATGCGAATAGGCGCCTCGACGCCGCCGCGCCCGGTGACGAAGCGCTCCAGTTCGCCCACCCACTGCAGTTCTCCGAGCAGGGACGCAGCATCAGCATTGTTCGCGGTCGACGACTTCATGTCCGCAAGCAGCGCGTCCGCCTCCTGGAACTGAGCCTTCTGCAGCGCATTGAGCCAGCCCGGCAGCTTCGCCTTGAGCAGCGCTTCACTCGCGAGCGCGCTGACTCTCGTGTCCGTGGGATGACTCGCCAGATAGCCCTTCGCGGACTGCACCGCACTTGTATAGTCGCCGCTCGCCAGCAGGTTCTTTAGCTCGCGCTCGGACGAGCCACGCATGTAAAGCGTCAACGCGACGGCGGCGATGAGCACGACACCGGCGCTGCCCCATGCCGCGATGCGCCGCAGGCTCGCGTGGTCGTCGCCGGCAAATGCCTTGCCCAGTTCGCTCGCCACGAGCCGCCAGCGTTGCGGCTTGCGTCTCGTTGCACCGGCGACGCGGCCAGCGCCCGAGCCGTTAGCGGCGCTCGTCGCGGCATGCCCGCCATTTGCGACTTTGGCCGCGCCCGCCGCCGCTGCTCCGCCCGACGGCCCGCGTTTTGCCTGTAGGCTCGCGGCGTTCGCGGCCTCGTTGACTTCGTCCTCGCGCTGCCGCGCCGGATCGACGCAGAAAATGTCGAGGAACGAATTCGCCGCGCCGACGAACGTCGTCTTGTCGGCGTCGGCGGCCTGGTCGGCGGCGGGATCGAGGAGCAGTTGCGTCACGGTCGGTTCGACCTCAGGCGGTGTTTGCAGCGTCACCCTGTAGACGAAGTGGTCTCCGCCAAATGCAACGACGTCGCCATCTGCAAGCGGCAGCGCGGATTCGTCAAGCCGCTTTCCCCCGACGAATGTGCCGTTCGTGCTGCCGAGGTCTTCCACGTAAAGCTGCTCGCCCTTCAGATAGATGTGCGCGTGCCGGCGCGAAATGTAGTTGACCTGATGCGGGTAGCGGTCCTTGTAGCGCGAGAAGACTTCGTCGGCCTTGCTGACCAGAAATGGAAAGGCCTGTACTTCAACAGGCTGAAGCCCGAGATCGTCTCGCTGCGGCACGAGCAGCAGGCGCGGCGCGCAGGTTGCGCTGCTGCCCGCGACAATGCGAGCGCGCGGCTCGATGCTCACGCGATAACACAGGTCGCCGCCAAAGCACAGTTCGTCGCCCGCACGCACGCGGGCCGGGGTCTGCCGTACCGCGATGCCGTTGACGGTGGTGCCGTTCTTGCTGCCGAGATCCGCGACATAAACCGCGCCATGTTCAATAAAGACGCGCGCATGACGGCGCGACAGACGCGCGATGCGCTCGGCGGGGTAATCGTTGAACGGCGCTTCGCTGCGGCCAATGGCGAACAGACTGTCGACAATGCGGATGGCGTCCAGCGCCGGGTGCTGCCCTGACGCAACGGGAGCGAGCAGCACGTCGAAAGCAGTTTCGACTGTCGCACGCGTCTCAGCAATCGATGTTTCGCCGTCGGCCATTTTATCCGGATCACTAATCGTTTACCCGCTGCGGCGGGAGCGCAACGGACTCAGCACGAAGGACGACGGCGAAAAGACCTTGTTTTAAGGAGCCGTCGTAAACGCGGCCCCTCAAAGATTGTAAGTCACGCATCGCGAGTGTCAATTGCCAGTCGTCGGCCAGTCGCCGGTTTGAGAGCCGCCCGGCGTGCGGCCCGAAATCCGCAAGCGACCTCGTGTGCACAGCATGGCGGATTAGCTCAATGTTCCTTTACTTGTGCAGGCCTTCTGCACTACTTCTCTTTGACCTGTGCCTGCACGTCCACAGTCGGCCAGCCGCCGCCGAGTGCCTTATATAGCAGCACCGTGTCGGACAAAATCAATTGATGATTGGCCAACAGCGACTGCTGTGCATCGAGCAGCGTGCGTTCGGTTTCGAATACCTCGAGTTGCGACACGACACCGAGCCGCAGTTGCGACTGAATCTGATCGGCCACGATCTGCAGACGATCCACCTGTTGCTGCAATTCAGCTCTCTGCGCCTTGTGCGCATTCAGATTGACCAGCGCGTTTTCCACTTCCTCGAATGCGCCCATTACCGTGGCGCGGTACTGCTGCTCCGCGACTGCCGATTGCGCCTGCGTCACTTTCACGTGCGCACGCACACCGGGGTCGAGTAGTGGAATGTTGATGCTCGGCATGAAGCCGAAGGTGAACGACTTCAGCAAGTCGGTCAGCGCGAAGCTCGCGGTGCCGCCGTGCCCGGTCAAACTGATAGAAGGCAATTGCGCAAGCTTCGCCTGACCGACGAGGTCATACGCCTCGAGCACACGGAACTCCGCGGCCACGATGTCGGGGCGCCGCGCAAGCAGTTGGGCGGGCAAGCCGTCGGGCACGCCGGGCAACTGAACGCGTTGCTGCAAATGACCTTTAGGCAGGCGGAATTCGCCCGCGGGTACGCCCGTCAGCGTGCACAGCGCGTTATTGGCCAGATCGCGCGAGCGCCCCAATTCGAGCAACTGATTCGTCAGGCGATTGATTTCCGCCTGTTGCCGCAGCACCTGCGTCTGCGGGATCAGGCCGCTGCGGCGCTGGCCTTCGTAGATGGACAGAATCTGCCGGTTCGCAGCGAGGGTTTTTTGCTGCTGGTCGATCTGGTCGTCGAATTGAAGGATCTGAAAATAGGTGCTCGATACGTTCGACACCAGTTCCAGATAACCGGCACGCCAGTCGGCTTCACTCGCATGAAATTCGGCCTTCTGCGCCTGCACGCCTTTTTCGACTTTGCCCCATATGTCGATGTCCCAGTTCACCTGGGTCGCCACGTTATATTGCTTGGAGAACGTCTGGCCCGTGGTTTTCTGGAAATCGGCGCCGCCTCCGAGATCCATCGTCGGCAGGGCGCCCGCTTTGGCCTCGCCGATCTGTGTGCGCGCCACGTCGATACGCGCGGCCAGCACCTTGATGTCGAAGTTGCCGCCTATCGCCTTCGCAATCAGCGAGTCGAGCGTCGGATCGTTAAAGCCCTTCCACCACTCCGGCTCGATCGTGGCCGCCGCCGAGACAGGGGCGCCGTTCTGGCCGGTCCATGATGTTTTGGCCGGTGTGTCGGGCCGCTTGTAGTCCGGCATGCTTACATCGACACAGGCACACAGCGCGGCGGCGCATAGCGTAGCAGCGCATAGCCCGCGCAACGCCGCCGTTGTGGGGTGATTGAAGAAGCGCTGAACGATCTGTGAATCAGGCAACGCTGACACGATTTTCTCCGGTGACGCCACTTCACTGCGCGACACGAGTCGCACGCTTTCAGTAAAGCACCTCCCGCGCCGCTTCACCATCGAAGCAGTGCATGAACATGGACCGGGGAGATGTGCGGTGAAGAGGTGTCGCGTGAAAAGAACGATTGGACGTGCGGACTTTTTGAGGATCGGCTGGCGGACGCGCGGGCCGGCGGGCCTTTGCGTCCGCCCATGCCGCTTACGACACGTAGATGTTGTTGCTCGACGTCACATGCGGATCGATGGTGGTCGAGACACCGGCAACGAAGGCGGCGTTGTTGCCGTTCGCGTTCTGAATGTTCATCGTCGTGCTGATCAGTTGCGTCGCATCCACCTTCTTGCTGTTGTTCGGCGCATAGACCGGCGCGAAGTTCAGATACGACGACGACGGATACAGGAAGCCGGTGCCGCCGCGCACAGCGCTCATCGCCTTGCTGTCGAGTTGTTCGGTGATGGACAGGTCTTTGATCATCAGCGTGTTCATGGCAAATCTCCTGAAGGGAAGGTCACAGCGTTTCGGTTGGGTTCGAGCAACTTGTCTGCTCGAGCATCACTAACGCATGGGCTGTGCCAGTTTTATTTCCCGGTCCTAAGAAATCTGCGAAAGTGCCTTGAATAAAGGCTTTGAGAGCGATCGGGCGCCGCTGACCGCCGATCTGACGGCGCCCCGTCGTACTCAATGTGATGGATCGCAGCCAACAACCGGCGCAAAACGGTTGGCTGCGGGGTGACATGCATTGAATCGCAGCGCGCGCCGCGATTGCCGCGGTCAACGCGCGATGACCGTGATCTTCTTCGAATACACGGGCGGGCTGTGCGGGACATGCATGTCGTCGCCCATCAGCAACTGCAACGTATGCTTGCCCGGCGGTAACTGGATCGTGGTTTCGGTTTCGCCTGCGCCGAAGTGCAGGTGATTGCGGTCCGAGGGTATCTCCTGGTCCAGCGGCGGCAAGTCGGTATCGATCAGCAGATGATGATGCCCCGTGTTCGGATACTTGACGCCCTTCGGCGCCACGCCCATATAACGCAGTCCGAACCACACGCGAAACGGCTTGTTGGCGGGCACCACCTGGCCGTCGTTCGGATAGCCGATATAGGCATATGCGCCGTGAGGCGAAGGCGCCCCGGCCGCCGCGGCGAAATCCGCCGCGCCCCCTATGGCCGACACGACCAGTGCCGCCACTGCGATGAGCTTGTACATGAAGGTCTCTCCGTCCTGAGCAGGCCGCAATGAACGCGCGGAACGCGCTAGTCTTTCTGCACGGTGATGGTGATCTTTTTCGAGTACACGGGCGGCGTATGCGGCACGTGATTGTGGTCACCCAGAATCAGTTGCAGCGTGTGCTTGCCTGGCGGCAGCTCGATACGCGCATCCGTTTCGCCCGCGCCGAAATGCAGGTGATTGCGGTCCGACGGAATTTCCTGGTCGAGCGCGGGCAGATCCGTATCGATCAGAAGATGATGATGCCCGGTGTTGGGAAACACGATGCCTTTCGGGCACACACCCATGTTGCGCAAACCCATCCGCACCCACAACTTGCCGCCGTGAATCACGGCGCCGTCGGGTGGCCAGATGATGTACTCCTCCGCACCGGGCGGCGACGCAGTCGATTCCGCGAAAGCCGCGAGCGGCAGCGCGGCGCCAGCAATGGCCACGGCGAGCACCGCACGCGAAACTGCCCGCGTGGCGCACAGCCGCATCATGGCTATCGAACTCGGGTTGGGAACAGCGGGGACGTTGGTTCTTCGCATGGCGCACTCTCCCGAAGAGCGGTCGTGACCACCTCGACTGCGTAAAGGCAGCGAAGGCGTTGGTGCTGCGGTCGCGGGCGCGCGCTTGATGCGGCCGCCGCGTAGTTAAAACGACCGTGCCGCGTTGCTTTGTGAATTAGCTTAGGACGTAACTTGCCAAAAAGATACGCCATGCTCGTTAACCGTATAGCGCACTCGGTAAAAGTGTTGGTTGTGGCCCGCCACGCGCGTGCTATGGTTGTTGATACGCTGCAACGCGGCTCTTGGAAAGCGCGTGGATGCAACCCATAGCGGCGATGACGCGGTGCTCGAATGCCTATGTTCTGTCCGGAACAAACAGGATGCGAAGATGTGGCGAATATTCCTGCTGGTGTGGATGGCCGGGGCCATTCTGTTGGATTGCGGCAGTGCTTTTGCCTCAGCGCCGCGTGAGAGCACAAGCGCGGCGAATGCGGCAGCGGCGGAGCCGGCGCTTTTAGCGCGCTCACCCTTTGCCTTGCGGCACGCCGGCGCGTCGCCCATTGCGCTTGTCATCGGCAATGGCGCCTATGGTCTGCATTCAGCGAACGGTGCAGATTCCGCGGACGCTATCGAGCGCAACGCACCGCGTGACGCACAGGCCATGGGCGACCGCTTGCGTGCGCGCGGCTACAACGTCGACGTGCTGGTGAATGCAACGCCACTGCAAATGCGGCGTGCGCTTGCCCGATTTGGCGAGCGTCTGCGTGCCGGCGATGTCGGCCTGTTCTATTTCGCCGGCCATGGCATGCGCCTCGGCGCACAAACCTTGCTGATTCCCGCCGGTCTCGACCTCCGCTCGCCCGCCGCGCTGGTCCGCGAGGGTGTCGAACTGAGCGACGTCTTGCAGAGCATGCACGCGTCACGCAACGGCGCGCTGAATATCGCGATTATCGACGCATGCCTCGACAATCCCTTCACCGGCGAAGTCGCGGGCGCGTCGGCGCTTCCGCCCAACACGCTCGTTGCCTACGCAACCGCGCCGGGCAGCTTCGCAGCGGACGGCAGGCGTCATGGCATCTACACACATGCGTTGCTGCGCGCCCTCGACGAGACACCCACGCAGCCTCTCGCGACCATGCTGGCCAGCGTTGCCGCGGAAGTCGAACAAGCAACCGGCGGCGAACAGAGACCGTGGATCGCGTCATCGTTGCCCGGTTATGAGGCGGCCACGCAGGCTGCAGGCAGCGCGACCGCTGGGCCTCTCCCGAATGACGACACGGTCGCCGCACTGCACAGCCGAGGCATTTTGCCGAAGGACAGCAGCGAGCAATACGAAATCACCTTCTGGGATTCGATCAAGGACAGCAACTACCCCGCGGATTACGAAGCGTATTTGAAGGCCTATCCGAATGGGCGCTTCGCCACGCTCGCGCATGCGCGAATCGATCGGCTGCGGGCGGCGGCATCCAATACGCCCACGCCGACCGCGCCGGCGCAGCACGCCGCGCCCCCGGTTCAGCCTGCGCAGCAGAGCGCGCGGCCCGCGACACCCGCTGCGCCTGCTGTGCCCGCTGCCTCCGCGACGCAAGAGCGCCCGCGCGCCGCCGCGACGCCGCCCGCCGCGAGCACGGCTGCGCCTGCCGCGCCGCCGGTGCCGGCAGCGGCGCAAAAACCGGTCGCGCATGCGCCGTCAGCCGGAGAAAGCCGCGACTGCGCGACGTGTCCTGTCATGATCGCGCTGCCCGCTGGGTCGTTTTCGATGGGCAGCAACAGCGACGACCCGTCGGAGAAGCCCGTCCATCACGTGACGATCAGCGCGCCGTTCGCTATCGGCAAATACGAGGTGACCGTCGAGCAGTGGAATGCCTGCGTCGCTGCGAATGCATGCCCGAAGCTCACACCTGAAACGAACACGAATAAGGCCGCTCCCGCACGTGATCTCAGTTGGGACGACGCGCAGCAGTACGTCAAATGGCTCACCAAAACCACGGGAAAACCGTACCGTCTGCCCACCGAAGCCGAATGGGAATACGCGGTGCGCGGCGGCACCAGCACCGCTTATTGGTGGGGCGACCAGATGCGCAAGGGCAACGCGAACTGCAAGGACTGCGGCGAGCCGTGGCACAAGGAGGGCCCCGAAGCCGTGGGTTCTTTCGCACCGAACCCGTACGGCCTCTATGACATGAACGGCAGCGTCTGGGAATGGACCGCCGACTGCTGGCACAACTCATACCAGTCCGCGCCCGCCGACGGCCGCGCGTGGGACAGCCCGGGTTGCGACATGCGGGTGATTCGCGGCGGCTCGTGGCGCGAAGGCGGCGGCTACATGCTGAGCGCGACGCGCTTCAAATACAGCGCGGGCGTGCGCCAGTCGCAAGACGGTTTCCGCGTCGTCAAAGACCTGAAGTGATCTGCTGAACGAAGCTCGACAAGGCGCCGTCTGCACGTCACGGCGCGTGAGGCTTCGTGGTGATCGGCGCGAAATCGGCTAGGATTCTGTCGCGGCCGTATTTCGCCGCGATTTGCGCGAGCCGCGTATCGAGTGCACGCAGATAGTCGGCGCGCGGTTCAGCTTCGGGACGCGGCTTGTCGAATAGCGGCGCGGGCGTGATCAGCAGCACGACCATCTCCGAGCCGAACGGTTTGGAAATCACCCAGTCGCCCGCGCTGCCGACCGTCGCGGCGTAGTGCGGCGGTGCCTGGTTGTCCTTCGCACGCGGGCTCGGCACCATATGAACGACATTGCCGTCGAGCTGGTAATAGTCGAGGTTCACATACGAGTCGTAGCCGGGCGTGCTGACATCGACAACCAGTGGATTCCCCTCGCTCAACTGGCCGCTCGGCGGACGCACCTGCAAGCCCGCAACGTGCCCCGCTTGCCAGTTCTGCGTCCAGTACGGCGCGAGCGCCTTCACGGTGTCGCATTTGTCGTCGGCAAGCGGGGCGACGTCGAGCTTCAGCGCGTCTACGCCAGGCAGCGCCGTCAAACCATCCTTCAGCCGCGCAACGCCATAGCGTTGCGACAGGTAGCCGCGAACGCTCAACGTGTGATCCTGCGTCGCGGCCGATAGCGCCGAGCATGGCACTTGCGCGAGCACCGGCGTGACCGCGGCGAGTGTCAGCGCGGGCTTCGGCGCAGGAGGCGGCGGCGCGACGAATGCCGCGGAGGCATTGGCCGCCGGAGCGTTTTCCGAAGGCAGATTCGCGCTCGCGGCGTCCGCTGCCCCGCTCGCGGGGCCCTCTGTCCCGCTCGTCGCCGCAGCCACTGTTCCGCTCGCCTGCACCGGCAATGAAGCGGCTTCACCGCTCGCGCCTTGCGACGCGCCGGCGGCCACCTGTGCTTCGCTGTGACGGCTCGGCCCCGAGCGCCACGCAAACACCGCGACAGCCGCGGCGCAAATCACCGCAGCGCCGGCGAGCCCTGCCTTCGCCAGCGTCCCCGACTTCTCTGCGCGAGCCTCGTTGTCGAACTCGGCGATGAAGCGTGTCACGCTCGGCATGCGCGTGGCCCGGTCGAAGGAAAGCGCGGCGCGCAACGCGCGCCACTGCCTTGCATCGAGATTGGGCGGACGCTGCGGCTTGAATTCGGCGTTGCGCGCCTGCGTAGCCGACAGGCGATCAAACGGGTGATGTCCGGTGAGCAATTCATACGTGATGCAGCCAAGCGCATAGATATCGTCGCGCGGGTCGGGCTCGCGATGCTCGATCATCTCCGGGCTCGCGTAGGCGGGCGTCAACGCGCCGAGGCTGCCAGGATCGAACACGGTGGCATCGCTCTCTTCTTCCGGCCGCTGAAACACGCGGGCGATGCCGAAGTCGATCACCTTGACCTCGGCATTCGTCGTGAGAAAGACATTGGCGGGTTTGAAGTCGCAATGCACGAAGCCGCGTTCGTGCGCGTACGCGAGCGCGCTGCACATGCCGCGCACAATGGGCAGCGCGGCACGAACCGGCATGCCCTGATAGCCCGGCGTGCGCAACAACTGGCTGAGCGGCTTGCCGGACAGGTATTCCATCGTCAGATAGACGATAGGACCGTCGCGATCGAAGTCGTACACCGTGATGATATTGCGGTGCGCGAGCACCTGCGCCTTGCGCGCTTCGCGCTGCAACGCCACGAGCGAATTCGGATTGCCGCGGAACTGGACGTTCAGGACCTTGATCGCAAGATAGGGTTTTCTGTCCGACGCCTCGAGCTTGCGCAAATCCAGCGCCTTGTACACCGTCCCCATTCCGCCGACACCGAGGCACTCTTCGAGAACGAAGCGGTTATTCAGCGTATCGCCGATGCCCTTGATCTGATCGTGTCCCGCCGCGTGGATTCCGTTAGCAGTACTTGCGGAGGCACCTGTGCGCGCAGCGCCGGCCGGGACCACCGAGGGAATCTCCACAGTGGTCTGGATACCGGTCTCCTCGCCGCCGGCTGCGACATTCGACACCCGCAGCAGCTCGATACGCCGCCTCACTTCGATATACAGGTCCTCAGGCAGCGGCGCCTTGCGATGCGCGGTGCCGAGCATCTCCAGCAGCTGCGTGGGGCCGAGGCCTTCGGTCACCAGCGTGCTGTCGAGTTGAGCGACGAACTCCTCGCGGGACAGCTCGCCGTTCTGGAAGTCGTGAATTACACGCGCAAGGCTTGCCATGTTGTGCGAAATGCCGCCGCTGCCGTCCGCCCCGATCGCATGCGAACAGGGGCTCTCCGGCCGATAGGAAAGCTGTCGTAACCAGTTACATGTGCCGCTTCGATACTAGCTCCCGCCCTGTGCTTTCGCAAACCAGGATTGCCCCGCGCGCGGCGCGCGTCACACTGGCCGCGCTTATCGCGCTTGTCGCGCGCGATCCAACAGAATGCGGTGCGTTGTCGGGCGCACGCCACCACTCGCCGCCAGCAGCTCGCCTTCAGCGAACGGATAAAAAATCGGTGCGCTGCGCCGAAAGCCTTGCGGGTCAAGGCATCACGAACTTTATTAGGAACCTTGAATAAATCTGGCACAGGCCGTGCATTAGTGACGCTCGAGCAGACAAGTTGCTCGAACCCAACCGCAGAACCGCAACCTTCCCTTTCAGGAGACTCACCATGAACACGCTGATGATCAAAGACCTGTCCATCACCGAACAACTCGACAGCAAGGCGATGAGCGCCGTGCGCGGCGGCTTCGGCCCCTCCACGTCGTACTTCAACTTCAGCCCGGTCTACGCGCCCGACTACAGCAAGAAGGTCAACGCGACGCAACTGATCAGCAACGAGCTCAACATCCAGAACGCCAACGGCAACAACGTCGCGTTCGCTGCCGGTCTCAGCTCGACGATCAACCCGTCCGTCACGTCGAGCAACAACATCCACGTGTAACACGCGACGAGGCGAAGCGGCCGCCTGTTCGGGCCGTTTCGCCTCGCGCCGCGCACCGCCTTCTTCCTCGCACCTTTGGAGAAACACCATGTCATCCCTCATGATTCGCGATCTTTCCCGCACCCGCGAACTCGACCGCCGCGCCATGTCCGCAGTGTCCGGCGGCACCGGCAGCAGCGTGCCGGGCGTGCCCACGGTCGGCGGCCTGAGCGGCATCGCCAACGTCAACGTCTCGGTGAACCAGAACCTGAACCAGCTGCAGTACGTGAATGTTGCGGCGCTCAACAACGTCGGCGTGATCGGCGCTGGCTTCGTTCCGTTGCACCTGAATGTCAGCCCATCGCTGTGGGCAGCCAACACCGCTGTTGTGTGACGGCGTGCAGTAGCGAAGGACCGGGGGCTTCCCTACTGCCGTCTTGCCACATCCGGCAGGCAGGTTAAAAACAGATTTCCTATACTCATAGTGCGACGAGACCTCAGCACATTGCACGACACCTACGAGCGCCAACCGGACCATCGCGCCGGTCAATCGCTCGGCTTTCCCGGCGAACACATCATGGCCAAGCTTCTCATCAAAGACCTCGCAGACAACGTCGAACTCGACCGTGCGGCCATGGCCGCCATTGTCGGCGGCGCACGCATTGGCGCGCGACTGACAAGCGCCGCGCCGCTCGTGCCCACCTCGGCGCGCGTCGTCGAATACCCGCCCGGCTTTCCCGCCGCGCATCAAACCATCGTGAAGGTGGCCGCGACGCGTAACACGCGGCGCAGTTAGATCTACGCGTGGATTCGCGCTTTGATTCGCCCTTAAATTCGCCCTTATATTCCCGTTTAATTCAACTCTGCGGCGGCACGTGTCATGAGCACGTGCCGCCTCTGTCTTTTCCGTGCGGCGTTGAGCGACGCCCTCGTGCCGTGAGCTCCTGAGCGCCCTCGCGAGCCAACACTTCACGCGCTTTCTGTGGGTTGCGCCCGCACACCTGGCCGCTAATTTTTCTCCATCGCAATCGGTTCTGGGCGGAGGCGCGGCGCGCTTGCCTGCCTGGCCTCGCGTCCGCGGACACTGGGCCGACCGGCGCTCAATCTCGCGCAAATTGGCATACGCCTTGCAGAAATCGCAACGAGCACTCCGCCGTGCTCGTTCAACCACTTCAAGGAGTATTGCCATGAAATCCACCGTCATCATCAAGGACCTACCCCGCGGCGTCGACGCGGCCGACGAAGAACTCACGCTCTCGGCCGAGCAGCTTAAGCTCGTCCGCGGCGGCCGTTCCGTCGTCGTTACAGTCGACGGCGGCGCCGCCGGCCACGTCGACGACTTCGGCATCAACACCGCCATCTTCGAAGGCCGCATCAAAGGCACCTATCTGTAGGACGCTCGAGATGCCAGCAATTGGAAACCGCCGCGCGCCGCGCTGCTGCGCGAGACGCGGCGGTCCCCCAGCGCGGCGGCCACCTCGCCCCTTGCTTTCTGTATCAATCGATATATAATGCAGTTCTATATCGACTGATACAGAACCCACCGGGTCCGGTGGTAAAGGACATTCATCATGGCGCGCCCCCGCGGATTCGATGAGAACGAGGTGCTGGAAGCAGCAAGCGCAACCTTCTGGCAGAAGGGCTACGAAGCCACCTCCACGCGCGACCTGGTCAAGTGCACCGGACTCACCCAGCCGAGCCTCTACAACGCCTTCGGCGACAAACGCGGGCTGTATCTGCGCGCGCTGGAGCACTACCTGGACCACTCGTTGCGCGAGCGCATCAGGCGCTTCGAGACCAGCATGCCGCCCGCCGAAGCCATTACCGGCTTTTTCGACGAAACCATCGAAAGGTCGGTCGCCGATCCGCACAAGCGCGGCTGCATGCTCGTGAATTCGGCGCTCGAAATTTCATCGGAGGACGAAGCATTTCGCCAGCTCGTCGCGACCGAGATCGCCGAAATTCGCGCGTTCTTTTATCGCTGCCTCATTGCGGCTCAACAGAGCGGCGCGATGGCCAAAACCGTTTCCGCCGATCAGGCCGCGGCGCATCTGCTCGCCACCGTGCTGGGCATGCGCGTGCTGGCGCGCATCGATCCGCAGCGTGCCGTGCTCACGAGCGCCGTAGCCAGCGCGCTCGCGTTGCTCGGGCTGCCGGCGCTGCCGGCAAGGCACGGCGACGTCTAAAGCCGCGCGCCTCACGCGGCGCCCCTTTCGCACTTTCACCGACATCCGGCGCGACGTCATGCACGTTCACCGGTAAAGGAGTCGTCATGTCTACAGCGCCCTCATTGACCTCTTCGGGCTCGACATCGCTCGATGCCCGCGCGCTCTTTGCCACGTTCGCCGGACTGAGCGGCAGTCTCGTCGCAATCGGGCTCGCACGCTTTGCGTACACGCCGCTGATTCCCTCGCTGATTCAGGCGCACTGGTTCACGTCGGCGCAAGCCGTCACGCTCGGCGCCGCGAACTTCGCCGGTTATCTGATCGGCGCGCTGATCGGCCGGCCGCTGGCGTCCGCGTTATCCAACCGCACCGCGTTGCGCATGTTGATGGCCGTGGTGACCGCCGCGTTCTTCGCGTGCGCGTATCCGCTCTCGATAAGCTGGTTCTTCTTGTGGCGTTTGCTGTCGGGTATCTCCGGCGGCGCCATCATGGTGCTGGTGGCTACATCCATTCTTCCGCACATTCCGGTGCCGCGCCGCGGCTTTGTCAGCGGCATGATCTTTCTGGGACTCGGCCTCGGCATTGCCGCGTCCGGCACGCTGATTCCCGAACTGCTGCATTTCGGTCTGCGCACGGCCTGGTTCGGTCTTGGCGCTGTCGCGCTCGTACTGACAGCGGTGAGCTGGTTCGGCTGGCCGTCGACCAATCCGCCCGCGCCCATTGCCTCGGCGACTCGTCATCTTGCTCCGCAAAGCAATACGCTCGCGCTGCGCGTGCTGTATGCGCAGTATGCGGCCAACGCGCTCGGTCTTGTGCCGGCCATGATCCTGCTCGTCGATTACGTGGCGCGCGGTCTCGGCAAAGGCGCGGCAATCGGCGCAAATTACTGGGTGCTGTACGGGCTTGCGGCGATAGCAGGGCCGGTGATCGCGGGCAACATCGCGGACCGTATCGGTTACGGCAAGGCTTATCGCGTGGCACTGCTGCTGCAGGCAGCGGCTGTTGCCATGCTCGCGGCGTCAGGCAACCCGTGGGTGTTGGCCGTGTCGACGGTGATTCTCGGCATCTTCACGCCGGGCGTGGTGCCGCTCGCGCTTGGCCGCATTCATGAACTCGTGCCGCACGATCACACCGAACAGCGCGCCTCGTGGAGCCGCGCGACAACAGCGTTCGCACTCTTCCAGGCGCTTGCCGGCTACGGCTATTCATACCTGTTCTCGCATTCGCATAACGATTACGCGCTCATCTTTGCCTGCGGTGCCGTCGCGCTGGCGCTGGCATTCCTTGCGGATCTCATTGCTTCGCGGGCCGCAACCACGCGCACCCCGGCGCTGTAAGCGCCGACTCGTTCAGCCGTGGGCACGACGCTTGCTCGGCTAAGGTGACGACGCTGTCCGATGCACGCGCGGTGCACATCGCACCATGTGCACCGTTGCTTGCGAGGCGGCTCCATCACCAAGCGGAGGTCATATATGTTGGGAACTATTCTTCTGGTTGTGCTGATTCTTCTCCTCATTGGCGCGTTGCCGACCTGGCCGCATAGCCGCTCGTGGGGCTATGCGCCTACGGGTGGTCTTGGCCTCGTGCTGATCATCGTGATCGTGCTGCTTGTCGCGGGCGTCATATAGCGATTCGCGCGACGCAATAAATCAGTCGATCAACACGGGCCTGGCCGCCGGATGGCGATGCAGGGAACTGCTCGCCTTCCGGCGGCCTCGTCACATCTGAAGGTACAGAGGCGCGCATGAGCGCCGAGGAATTGCGATGGAAAAGTTACTCGCCAATCAGTTCGCTCTGGTCACGGGCGCGAGTTCCGGCATTGGTTACGGCGTCGCGGGAGCGCTTGCGGATGCAGGCGCCTCGGTAGCGCTCAACTATCATTCGCATGCCGAATCAGCTGAAAAGCTGGCTGACGAGATCAACCAGTCAGGCGGCACCGCGTTTGCGGTCAAAGCGGACGTGTCGAATCCCGCAGAGGTCGATGCAATGTTCGACGCCTGCCGCGCCCGCTTCGGCACGCTCGATATCGTCGTGGCGAATTCGGGGTTGCAGCGCGACAACGCGATTGCCGATATGTCGATGGACGATTGGCAGACCGTGCTTGGCACCAATCTCACGGGACAGTTCCTCACGGCACAAGCCGCAGTGAAAGAATTCCGCCGGCGCGGGGCAACGTCCGTGTCGAAAGCGCTCGGCAAAATTATCTGTATGAGCTCGGTGCACGAAGTCATTCCGTGGGCCGGGCATGTCAACTACACCGCGTCGAAGGGCGGCATTCAGATGTTCATGAAGTCGCTCGCGCAGGAAGTGGCGCCGGAGCGGATTCGCGTCAACTCGATTGCGCCTGGCGCGATTCGCACCAAGATCAATCACGACGCGTGGGACACGAGCGCCGCACGCGAAAAGTTACTGCAATTGATCCCTTACGGGCGGGTCGGCGAAGTAGAAGATATCGGCAAGGCCGCCGTGTGGCTCGCATCCGACGAAAGCGATTATGTTGTGGGCACAACCTTATTCGTGGACGGCGGAATGACGCTCTATCCGGGGTTCGTCGACAACGGCTAAACAGTGTGACATTTAGAACGCGGCAGCGGCACGCGCGGTGAATACCTCAGGCACGCGCCATGCTGAATCTCCGTCGTATTCCAACTCGATACGAAAGGAGAGACATCATGCCTTACCTACTTGGCTGGCTTCTGGGTGTTCCGGTGATCGTGCTGGTGATTCTGTACCTGATCTTCCATTGATCATTCGAAACACGCTCTGTGGCGCGGCCCTTATGTGGCCGCGCGTCTCTTACATGCCTCGATTCGCGCGCCAGTGCCCTACATGCGTTCGGGCCCGAGCGAGCGTTGGCTGCGACCGGGTAGTGTCGCAGTTTCCCCTCATGCTGGCTTCGGTAAAAGCAGCGTCATACCCGTAGCGGCTTGTGGCCGCGCGTGGCCGCCGGACGGTTGGCGAGCCGGACGGATCTCCCGGGCGCGAATGCACCCTGAAAATATACCGGCAGCCGCGCTGGATAGGCTTCCTAAAGCGCGAGCCCACACGGCAACTCCCGGAATGTTATTCCGATAGAATGACGCCTGACCAAACAATCTTCCGATTCCCGATATGAGCACCAAGACCCGCGCGCTGGACAATCAAGACCGCAGAATCCTCCGCGCACTGCAAAAGAACGCACGCGTGAGCAATGCGGAGCTGGCCGAACAGGTCGGCATGTCGACGACGGCGTGCTGGAACCGCACGCGTCAACTCGAAAGCGAGGGCTACATTCGCGGCTATGTTGCGCTGCTCGATCAACAGAAACTCGGCCTCGCCGATATCGTGCTGCTCGAAGTCACGCTCGATCGTCACGACGACGACGCGCTCGCCCGTTTCGGCGCGGAACTGGCGACCCTCACCGAAGTACTCGAGGCATATCTGGTGTCCGGCGATTACGACTATCTGGTCAAAGTGGCCGTGGACGGCACGGCGGGTTATGAGCGCTTTCTACGCGAGAAGCTCTACAAGATCGCGGGCATTCGTCATAGCCGTTCCATGTTCGCGCTGCGTTGTATGAAGAGCATTCCGTCGGTGCAGATCTGATGCGCGGCCACGGCCCTCAACTTTCGCGCAGCGGTTTTTGACACGCGGCGAGCAGCGCGCCGCCCGCGAGCAGCAGCGCGGAATAGATGAGACCGCGAGCCAGACCCGCTCCGTCCGACACCCAGCCGATCACCATGGGCCCGACGATCTGCCCGAACGCGAAAACGATGGTGAACGCACTGATGCCCTTGGCCCAATGGCTCGCCGGGAGATTGTGGCGCACGAATGCCGTCGTCGATGCCACAGCGGACAGGAACGTCGCGCCGAACAGCGCGCCGGACGCAAAGGCGATCCACGGTTGCGTGAAGAGCGCGGGCAACAGCGTCGCGACGGCGAGCAGCGCGTTGAGCACGGCGAGCGCCTGACCGCCGCGCATGCGGTCGAGCAGCGCCGACCACACGCGCGCGGAAAGCACCGTCGCGACGCCCAGCAACAGGTAGAACGCCGTTACGACTGCGGCGCTCATGCCAGCGTTGCGCAACAGCGCGACGATAAACGTCATGTAGCCGATATAGCCGACGCCGAACAACGCATAGCCGGCGAGCGCGCAAGCAAAGCGGGGCCAGCGCGCGGCGTGATCTGTGGCCACGCGTTGCGCGGCCGGTGCCGCAGTAGCGTGCAAGCCCTCGATTTTTCGCGCGGCGCCAACGGCCGCCACGGTCAATACAGCGCACGCGGCAGCCAGCGCAAACCACGCGAACTGCCAGCCATGCGCGCGATTGAGAATCGTCAACGGCACGAGCAGCGACGCAGCCACAATGCCCCATCCCGTACCGCCGTAGTACAGGCCGAGCACGAGCCCCGCATCGCGTGGTCTTGCCGATGCGAGTCGCGCCGCCAGCACGCCGCCGCTGATGAAAATCGCCGCGCTGGCCGCGCCTGTGATTACGCGCAACAGCAGGAGCAGGTTGGTGTCCGCGACGAGACCACTGCCGGCCATCAACAATGCCGTCGCGACGCAACCCGCGACGAATAACGTGTCCACCCTCGAGCGACGCGCAATTCGCGGGAAAGCCAGCGCGCCGAGCAGATAACCGAGCGCATTCGCGGTGTTCATCGCGCCGGCTTCGGCGAAGCTCCAGCCCAGGTCGAGTTTCATCGACGGCAACAGCAGCGCGTAGGCGAAGCGCGCAAGCCCTAGCGCGATCGCGCTTCCCAGGGACAGCGCGGCGGCTTGCAGCAGGGTCGGCAAGCGCTGGACGGCTTCGTCCGCGACGTTGGAATCAGCAGCTTCGGATGGCTGGGTCGGCATGCGTTAGTGTGGAAGACGGGACCTTGTTGCGAGGCCGTTTTGCTGGTCGATGCAAGATTTTTCGCGCTTCGCCATCATATCCGGAGACACCGCGCGGGGCTGACAGTTAGTTGCATGTTGCCGGACAAAAAAACGCCGATGGAACGCGTTTGATGTCGGCGCGCTACGCATCACGCGGCGCCGCAGACCATGCCAGGCACGCCGCGTAGCCGCGCGGCGCGGCGAGCCATTGCGCCGTCAGCGCGCGCATGTCATCCGCAATGGCGTTGCGCAGCGTCACGCGCAGGCCTTCGCGCGGCAACACGGTCAAATGCTGCAGGCCGCGCGCGATGCCCGCGCCCGTCGTCTTGACGAGCGCTTCCTTGGCTGTCCAGGCGTCGTAAAACGCCGCCGGTTGCGCCGAGGCATCGAGGCGCTCGATCCATGCAGCCTCGTCCGGGTCGAGCGTCAGGGCGACGATAGCGCGCCAGTCGAAGGTGTCGCTGCACTGCTCGATGTCGACGCCCACGCGCCGCGCCGCTGACATCGCGATCAGACCGTACGCGCCCGCATGCGACACGTTGAAGTCGAGTGCCGTCGAGTCCGCGAGCTGCGGGCGCCGGTTTGCGTCGGCCGTCAAACGCACGGCGCGAGCGTCGATGCCGAGGTTGCGCGCGAGCAGTTCGCGCAGCGCGGCGCGCGTGGTCGCGAAACGCAGCGCGTCTTCTTGTCGACGGAATCGCCGCGCTCTGTCGCGTTCGTCGTCGCTGAGCGATTGGAAGATTGCGGCGTCGAGCGATGCGTCGAAAGAAAAAGCGACCCGCCACACCGACACATCGGGCGGGCCTTCGTGTTGCAGCGGAACAACCTGGATAGTGGCCGACATCGCAAGAACCGGGCGCAATGAAATTACCGCGACTCTACACGATGAGCCTCGTGCAACGTGCGCTGCGTTCAGACGGGCCGGCTCTCCTTCGGCACGCCGATCAGCAGCGCAATGCCGCTTGCAAACAACAGCACGGTCAGCAGATACAGCGCGTTGTCCATGCTGCCGGTGTGCGTCTTGATCTGCCCGATCACCCAGGGGCTCACAATGCCGCTCGTAATGCCGATGCTGCTGATCAACGCGATGCCGCCCGCCGCCGCCGCGCCCGACAGATAGCGCGAGGGCACGGTCCAGAAGATCGGCAACGCCGCAAAAATCAGCACGGCAGCGAGCGAGAGAATCGCGAGCATCGCAGCAAAACTGCTTAAATGCAGCGTCAAAAGCGAAAGCGCGAGGCCGCCGCCAATCGTGCATACGGCGAAATGCCGCCGGCGTTCGCCGCGTCGGTCCGAATGACGGGCAATCAGAATCAGGCCGACTGCGCCGACCGCATTCGGAATCACGCTGTACAGGCTGATTGCGAGCACATCGCGAATGCCGAAGTCGCGGATCATCAACGGCATCCAGAAGTTGAGCGTCAACGACGCGCACGTCAGCGAGAAATAGATGAACGCGAACAGATAGACGCGCGGATTGCGCAAGGCCTGCACGAACGAGTGCGATGAATGGGCCGCGTGCGACGATGCGGCGCCTTCTTCGTCGCGTTGCGCGATGAGCTGCGCCTTTTCGTCGGCGCTCAGCCACTTCGCGTGCTGCGGACCGTCGACCAGATAGACGGCCGCGACGAGACCGAGGATCACCGCGGGCGCCCCCTCGATAACGAACATCCACTGCCAGCCGAAGAGGCCGAGCACGCCGCCCATATCGCGCATGATCCAGCCCGACACGAGGCCGCCCAGCACGCCCGCCACCGCGACGCCCGCGAAGAACACCGAGAGCACGGCCGCACGTCGCCGGGCCGGATACCAATACGTGAGATACAGCACGATGCCCGGAAAGAAGCCCGCCTCGAACACGCCGAGCATGAAGCGCAGCAAGTAGAAATGTGCGGGCGTCGACACCATCATCATGCCGACCGACGCCACGCCCCACAGCAACATGATCCGCGTGAAAGTGCGGCGCGCGCCGAATTTGGCGAGCAGCAGGTTGCTCGGCACTTCACACAGCACATAGCCGACATAGAACACGGCCGCGCCGAGCCCGTACATCGCGTCGCTGAAGCCGAGGTCGTGCTTCATCTGCAACTGCGCGAAGCCGATGTTGATGCGGTCCAGAAACGACACCACGTAACAGAGAAACAGAAAAGGAATAATGCGCAGCGACACCTTGCGATACAGCAGATCGTCATGCGCGGCGGCGCTTGAACCGGGCTCGAGCGCCGAGGCGAGGGATTGACTCATCGTTTATCTCCAGACATGAGGCGTGATGGGTCCAACGGACCCGCGGGTCCGGCGTCTTGACGCGCCGCGTTGTTGTTTGCCGAAGCGACGGCGTGCGCGAGCGTTAAAGCGTTAAGGCGCTAAAACGTAAAGGCGCGCTCTTGCCGCGATGGACGACGCGCGGCCTTCACCAGCCGCGCGCAGTGTTGCGCTGTACGAACCTGCGGATCACGCCGCCAGCGGGTGGACCTCGCCGCCTTCCGGCGATGCATCGGCCACGCCTTCGCGCGCGTATCGGATCGCTTCCAGCAGCGTCGCGTGATCGCCGATATGGTTGGCCAGCAGCAAAATGAGTTGCGCATTCGCCGACTGACTCCGTGCGTCGTCGAGGTCGCGATGCATGTCGATCAGCGCCTCGTAGAAATCGTCCGGACGCGCGAGATTCGGTTGCGTGTTCAGTGCCATGGTGTGTCTCCAGATTCTATTTTTTGCGCTCATGCCGCAGCCGTTACGCTGTGCCTTCGACGCACAGCGCGCGCTTGAGCGCATGCTCCACGGCAAGCGGCTCGAGTTGCCGCCAGCGCGCGCACACATGCTGGTCCGGACGGATCAGATAGAACGTGCCGGGCAGCGCGTCGTAGCGCGCGCCGGCGAGACCCTCGGCGTCGCGCAGAATCGTCACATCCGCGATGGCGGGCGGCTTTGTGTCGCCGCTCGCGATCACGACGAGCTTCAACGGAATCGCGCTCGTGCGCAGCGCATTGAGCGCGGCTTCGGTGGCGGCATCGATGCCTTTATCGCCGCAAAACAGCACACCGGTGAATTGCTGGCCGAGATGCCGAAGCAGCCACGCGGGGTCGCCAGCCGCCTGCACAGGCGCATCGACACAGGAGGCACCGGGCACCATGAGGCCCGCGAAACTGTCGCGATCCACCGTATTGAGCGGCGAATCGCTCAACACTGCAGGCACCGACAGGCGGCCGCTATTCGTCAGTTGCCGGGCAAACGGATGATGGCGCGCGAGCTTCAGCACGGCGTCGCGAAACACGCGGCTCACCGGGCTCTTGGGCGTGATGAAATCGGTGGAGCGGGTGGAGTTGCGGATGTTTTCGTCGGCGGCAAATTCGCGCTCGCTCGCATACGTGTCGAGCAGTGCGTCCGATGCCTTGCCGTCCAGCACCATGGCGAGCTTCCACGCGAGATTTTCCGCGTCCTGCACGCCGCTATTCGCGCCGCGCGCGCCGAACGGCGACACGCCGTGAGCGGAATCGCCCGCAAACAGCACATTGCCGTGGCGGAAGCGCTCCATGCGCAAGCACGAAAACGTATAGACGCTCACCCATTCGAGCTCGAACTTCGCATCCGGCCCGAGCAACGCGCGCACACGTGGAATGACGCGCTCAGGCGTTTTTTCGAGCACCGGATCGGCGTCCCATCCGAGCTGGAAGTCGATGCGCCACACATTGTCCGGCTGACGATGCAGCAGCACCGACTGATTCGGATGAAACGGCGGATCGAACCAGAACCAGCGCTCGGTCGGAAAATCGGCTTCCATTTTCACGTCGGCGATCAGGAAGCGATCCTTGAAGGTCACGCCTTTGCTGTCGAGCCCCATCAGATTGCGGATCGGGCTGCGCGAGCCGTCGGCGGCGACCACATAGCGGCCACGCAATGCGTATTGACCGTTCGGCGTGTCGACCGTCAGCGTGACGGCGGCGTCGCATGTGCCCGGCGTTCCGCTCTGCTCGACGCCGACCACTTTGCTTTTCCAGCGAATCTCGATGTTGGGCATTTCCTGAGCGCGTTCGAGCAGGAAGCCTTCAACATAGTACTGCTGAAGATTGATGAACGCGGGCCGGTGATGCCCCGCCTCCGGCTGCAGATTGAACGTGTAGACGAGTTCGTCTTTCAGGAACACCTTGCCGACATTCCAGCTGATGCCCTTGTCCACCATCCGGTCGCCGCATCCCAGCCGGTCGAAAATATCGAGCGAGCGTTTGGAAAAGCAGATCGCGCGCGAACCTGTGGACAACGAACAATCGTCGTCCACCAGAACCACGGCCACGCCCTGCTGCGCGAGGTCGATGGCGGTGGCGAGGCCCACGGGCCCCGCGCCGACCACGATCACCGGATAGACCGTCTGCTTCGCGCCGGTCTGCGGGCTTTGCTCGCGGCACGGCTGATATTCGAACGACAGCGTCTGGTAGTTGATGCTCATCTTGTGTCTCCGTCCTTCTCCGCTTTTTCTGCTCTACGTCCGCGCTGCGCTTCGGTTCTCTTGTTATAGGCCTGTCAGGCTTGCAGCGCGTCCCACATTTCCTTGTCGCGTTGTGCGGTCCAGATGCGCGGATGCGTGATGCCGCTCGCTTCGTCGTAAGCACGCGAAACGTCGAACGGCAGGCAGTGTTCGTAGATGAACACATGGCCGAACTTCGGATCCATGGCCTTGCGCGTGTGCGCCATGGCGGCCTTCAGATCGAGCTTCTGCGCAACGGCTTCGCGGCCTTGCTGCAGCAGCGTCGTGACAAAATCCTTCGTGTAATCGAGGCCTTTGTTGACGTCTTGCGGCGTGGTCAGCGCGGGGCCGCGGCCCGGCACCAGCTTTTCGGCATTGAGCGCGCGCAGTGCTTCGAGCGTCGCCGGCCATTGTTCGAGTTGCGCGTCGCCGCAATAGCAAGCTGCGTCGTATTCGACGAGATCGCCGGAGAACAGCACCTTTTGCGAAGGCAGCCACACGACTGTGTCGCCCTTCGTGTGACCCGCGCCCAGATGCGCGATGCGCACTTCGAGCTTGCCGAGAAACAGCGTGATTTCCTTTTCGAAGACGAGCGTGGGCCATGTCAGCCCCGGCACCGTCTCGACGCCGGCAAAAAGACGCGGAAAGCGCTCAATTTCCGACTTCATGTCCGCTTCGCCGCGTTCGACGATCATCTCGTAGGTACCGCGGCTCGCAATGATTTCCTGCGCGCCTTCCTTGAAGTACGCCGACGCGCCGAGCACGCGCACCGCGTGATAGTGCGAGAGCACGACGTATTTGATGGGCTTGTCGGTGACGCTGCGGATCTTTGCGATGAGGTCTTGTGCCATGGCCGGCGTGGCGGTGGTGTCGACGATCAGCACACCGTCGTCGCCGATGATCACGCCCGAATTCGGGTCGCCTTCCGCGGTGTACGCGTAGGCGTTCTCGGACAACTGCGTCCACGTGACTTTCTTGACTTCCAGATCGGCCTGCGATGCGAATGCCTTTGCCATGCTCGTCTCCCTCAAAAGTTGGATGTGAGGCGAGACGGCCGGCCGCGCGACGGGGCGCAGGCTGACGGTGCTGGAGGTTGTCTCGCCCCGTTTTGACTCTGTGACTGCGCCGGTATGTCGGGGTGAATGCATCTTATGACCGCGGCGATTTATTTGTCAATAGCGAAATATATCGCTATACGCAAATCCCCCCCCCCCCGCCTAAGATAGACAGAACAGACAGTGGCGGTTTGCGCTCACGGTTCGGTTAACATGGACCCTTTTTACGGACAAGCACGGTGGTCAGCAAAGCAGCCAACGCAGCCAAGGCAGCCGGCACGGGCGCAGGCGGAAACGAAACCGCGGAAGGCGGCAAGACGCAGCGCGGCATTCAGAGCGTCGAAGTCGGCGGCCGGCTGCTCTTCGCGCTCGCGCAGGCGCGCGTGCCCCTCGCGCTGTCCGATCTCGCCGTCGCGGCGGATCTCGCGCCGGGGCAGGCGCATGCGTATCTGGTGAGCCTGAGCCGCCTCGGCCTCGTCAAGCGCGACGAGTTGTCGGGCCGTTACGAGCCCGGTCCGCTGTCGCTGCGGCTGGGTCTGCTGCATCTGGAACACCAGCCGGCGTTTCGCGCTGCCGTGCCGCGCGTGGCCGCGCTGGCCGAAGCCATCGGCTTTAGCGTGGCCATTTGCATCGCCGGTCCGCAGGGGCCGACCATCGTTCGATACGAACATGCGGGCTTTCCATTGCATGTGAATCTGCACGTGGGCACGGTGATGTCGCTGCCCGCCACATCGACGGGACGCGTTTTCTGCGCTTACTTGCCGCGCGAAACGCTCGACGCGATGTGGGCCAATCAGTCTGGCGCCGAAGCAAGCATGCGGGCCGCGCCGCGCGACGCGTCTTTCCAGGCGTCGCTGGAGAAAATCCGCGCGCGCGGCCTGGAGAGCAGCGTGGATGCTCCGAGTCCCGGCATCAGCAGTGTGAGCGCGCCGGTGCTCGACCCGCAGGGGCATCTGGCACTGGCATTGACGGTGATCGGCTCGACGGGCGCAATGAATGTGGCCGCCGACGGTCCGATCGCCCGTGCGTTGCTCGGTACCGCTCGAGAGATCGGCGCCGAGCTGGCGGCTCAATCCTCACTGCTTGCCTCGTCTAATCGTGACTGCGTCATCCGATAACCTTTCCCGCCTTTCCGCGGATGCCAAACCGCAGCGCGGCATCCAGTCGCTCGACAACACCGGCGAGCTGCTGGCAGCGCTCGTCGCCGCGGCGCGGCCGTTGACCTTGCGCGACCTCGCAGCCGCAGCCGGCATGCCGCCGGCCAAAGCCTTTCCGCATCTGGTGAGCTTGCTGAAGATCGGCCTGCTGAGCCGCGACGCCGCCGGCTGCTTCGAAGCCGGGCCGCTTGCGCTGGAGCTCGGGTTGATCAGCCTGCAGCGGCTGTCGCCCGTGCGCGAGGCCGAGCCCGAGGTGGTCGAACTGGCGGCATCCACAGCGATGAGCGTCGCAATGGCGGTGCTCGGCCCGCTCGGACCGACGGTCGTGCGGCTGGAGGAATCGCCGCGGCCACTGCATGTGAGCTTGCGGGTCGGCACGGTCATGTCGCTCGTGAATACGGCAATCGGGCGCGTTTTCGCCGCCTATGTCGCCGACGACGTACGGGCCGGGTTGCTCGCCCAGGACCATCTGCGGCTGGCAGGCGCCGAGGAAACGGACGTTCCGGTGGGCAAAGGCGCGCCGCCGGCGCTGAAGGAAACCTACGCGCAGCGACTCGCCCAGATTCGCGCCCAGGGGATCGATACCGCGCTCAGCCGGCCCGTGCCCGGCATCGACACGCTGGCCGCGCCGGTGCTCGATCACACCGGCAGCATCTGCCTCGTGCTCGCCCTGATGGGACCGAGCGGCAGCTTTGACAGCGCCGCCACAGCCGGGCCCGCGCAGATGTTGCAGGCCGGCGCGCTGCGGTTGTCGCGGCGGTTCGGGTGGATGGGGTGACGTGAGGCGGCGACGCGCGCTTGCGCCTCCCTTCGGTAATCGTTTTTTCTTGGAAACGGCGTTTTGTAATCGTTTTGGCGGACAAATAATCGAAACTGATGCGGGCGGCGTGGCGATTGTGCACGCGATCGCTGAAGCCTTCGCCGACGAAGCCAGCCCTTAATCGCCCGTCTGCGGCTCGTGCGAGGACAACCTTGCCTTCGCGTGCCGCATCTTCTCCAGCGTCTTCGGCCCCGCTTTGAGCGCGACGCCGATGGCGAGCGCGTCCATGATGCAAAGGTGCACGAGCCGCGACACGCCCGGCGTATTCGGATCAATGGGACTCGGCACGCGCAGCAGCAGCGGTATATCCACGAGCCACGCGAGGCGCGAGCCCACATTGGTGAGCGCGATGGTGGTGGCGCCGCGTTCCTTCGCGATCTGAATACTCTCGTTCACTTCGACGCTGCGCCCCGAATGCGAAATCGCGAAGGCCACGTCGCCGGGCTCCATCATGCCGGCGTAGAGACGTTGAAGGTGCGCGTCGGTAAAAGCGGTGGACGCGATGTCGAGGCGCAAAAACCGCAACGCCGCATCTTGCGCGACGAGGCCGGAGCCTGACCCGACGCCGAAAAAGAACACACGCCGCGCCCCCGAGAGCGCCGCAATCGCGCTCTCGACCACCGCCGGATCCAGCGCGCCGCGCGCGTGCGTGATGCCCTCGACGGCGGCTTCGCCCACTTTGTCCATCAGCGTTTGCACGTCGTCGCCGCGCGCAATGGCAGCCGACGCATACGGCAATCCGCCCGCCACGCTCTGTGCGAGCTGCATCTTGAAGTCGCGCAGACCATGCGCGCCGATGGCCCGGCAAAAACGCGTGACCGAAGGCTCGGAGACGTCCGCACGCTGCGCGAGTTCGGTGATGCTCGCGCGCATGGCAAAGTCGACGTCGTTCAGCACCATGTCGGCGACCTTGCGTTCGGCGGGCCGCAAACTGGCGAGTGCGCTGCGGATGTGGGGAATCAGATTCGGTGCGGACACCCGGTGTTCCTTGAGGGTTAAATGAATCCGCGTCGCTCGCAGCTTCAATCGGCAACACGCGGCTCAGGCCAGTCTGCGTCCACTCTCCGTATCGAACAGGTGGATGTGACGAGCCGGCAAATGCAGCGCGATACGCTCGCCGGGCTCGAGGTTCGAGCGTTGACGCGTCGTCACGCACCACGTGTTGCCGCCTATTTTCCCGTACAAATGCGTCTCCGCGCCAGTCGGCTCGATGACTTCGACTTCCATCGCCGCGTCGGGCGTCTGCGTGACCGTTTCGATGTGCTCGGGCCGCACGCCTAGCGTGACCTTCGCGCCAGCCGTGGCCGAAGCCGGTGCGCCTTCCAGCGCGATCTCACCGCCGTCCGCGAGTTTCAACGCGAGCCCCGAGCCTTGAGCACGGTTCACCACGACGCCTTCGGCGAAATTCATCGACGGCGAGCCGAGAAAGCTCGCGACAAACAGATTCGCCGGACGGTCGTACAGCTCGAGCGGGCGTCCAATCTGTTCAATCCGACCCGCGTTCATCACGACGATGCGATCGGCCATCGTCATCGCTTCGATCTGATCGTGCGTCACGTAAATCACCGTGTTTTTCAGGCGCTGATGCAGCGCCTTGATTTCCGTGCGCATCTGCACGCGCAATTTCGCGTCGAGGTTGGAGAGCGGCTCGTCGAACAAAAATAGCGATGGCTCGCGCACCACCGCGCGCCCCATCGCCACGCGCTGCCTCTGACCGCCCGACAAGGCACGCGGCAAACGGTCGAGGTAGCCGCCGAGATTGAGCATCTTTGCGGCAGCCTCGATTCGCGGCTTGAAATTCGCGGGGGACTCCTTACGAATGCGCGGACCGAAGGCGATATTTTCGTAGACCGACAGATGCGGATAGAGCGCGTAGCTCTGAAACACCATCGAGATGTTGCGCTGCTGCGGCGCAAGCGTGTTCGCGCGCGTTCCGCCGATCATCAGATCACCGCCGCTGATTTCCTCGAGCCCCGCCACCATTCGCATCAGCGTGCTCTTGCCGCAGCCCGACGGGCCGACTAACACGACGAACTCGCCGTCGTCGATGTGAAGGTCGATGCCATGCACCACCTGCGTATCGCCGTAGCGCTTGAAGATGCCGCTCAGTTGCACTGTTGCCATGCTGTCCTCATCGTCTGCGGGTTTGGATCAAAGCGATTCGAGCGTCAGCTCTTGCGCCATCAGACGGTTGCCGGCCATCAGGCCGCCGTCCACGGGCAACGCGACGCCGGTGATCACGCGCGCCATCGGCGAGGCGAGAAAGAGCACGGCGTCGGCGATATCGTCGGGTGTGGCGAAATCGCGCAACGGGTACCACTTTTTCAGATCTTCGAAGACCTGGGGGTTCTTGTCCACGCGCGCTTGCCATGCCTGCGTCTTCACGGTGCCCGGGCACACGATATTCGCGCGAATGCCATGGCGGCCGAGTTCGAGCGCGAGCGCCTTCGTGTAACTGATCAAGCCCGCTTTTGCCGCGCTGTATGCAGGATGCCCGAGCGCGGCCATGCCGTTCACGGAGCCAATCAGCACGAGCGCGCCCTGCTGGCGTTCGACCATCGACGCGCGTACGGCTTCGACCGTGTGGTACGTGCCGTTCAGGTTCAGATGAATGTCGCGCTGCCAGCTGGCGGCGTCGGTCGTGGCAAGCGTCAGGCCTTCGGCTGCGCCCGCGTTTGCGACCAGTACGTCCACCGGTCCGCGTTTTGCCACCGCGGCGGCCACGGCTTGCTGCACCGCGGCGGCGTCGCCGAGATCGGCAACCAGCGGCGTGACCTGCGTTTCGCCGAGTTGCTTCGAAAGGCGCTCGAGCGCGGACGCGTCGATGTCGAGCGCCAGCACCGTATCGCCTTGCACGACGAAACGCTTGCATAACACGCTGCCGATACCGCCGCAGGCGCCCGTGACCAATACGACTCGATTCATTTTTCCCTCGCTTTCAGGCCGACATGCGTCTTCGCAGACCGTGAAAATTTCTTACACAACCGTGCGGCGCATCATGTTCGGTATCCCGAATAGTGGGTAACCGGTTGCTTAGCCACGCCGAGAATACGCCTGTTTTACAGGCATCTTATGCACAAACCCGGGCAATAAAAAATATCGCAGACCCTACGTGACAAGGCATTTTTAGCCGTGTAGGATTTTTTCAAACAATTCAACCAACAACGCAACCCCGGCGGCCGGCGACGGCAGCGGACCCATTGAGGAGAGAGAAATGTCGTTGCATGCCCGTGCTTCCCTCGCGCTCGGCAAAGTCGCCGTGGCGCTCGCGTTTGCAGGTATCGCCGTGGCGGCTCGGGCCGACACGGTCCGCGTGACCGTCGCGCATTACAGCGATGCCACCGCGCCGTACTTCGAAAAGATGGCTCGCAACTTCGAGAAGGCCAATCCCGGCACCACCATCAAGATCGAAGATGTGAACTGGGACACGTTGCAACAGAAGCTGCAAACGGACATTTCCGGCAACGCCAATGCCGACCTCGCGATTGTGGGCACACGCTGGCTGCTCGACTTCGTGAAGGACGACGTGGCCGAGCCGCTCGACGGCTATATGGACGCGAACTTCAAGGGACGCTTCATCGGTCCGTTCCTCGCGCCGGGCGAGATCAACGGGAAGGTCTATGGCTTGCCGATTGCCGCGTCCGCGCGGGCGCTGTACTACAACAAGGATCTGCTCGCCAAGGCCGGCTATCCGGACGGCCCGAAAACGTGGAACGACGTCATCGAAGCGTCGAAGAAGCTGAAGGCGCAGGGCATTGCCGGCTTCGGTCTGCAGGGCAAGGAAATCGAAACGGACGTCTACTTTTACTATGCACTGTGGACCAACGGCGGCGAGGTGGTCGGCAAGGACAACAAGGCGGCCTTTAACTCGGCGGCGGGCGTGAAAGCGGCCACGCTGTACAAATCGCTGATCGATCAGGGCCTCACGCAGCCGGGCGTGACCGGCTATAGCCGCGAGGACGTGCAGAACCTCTTCAAGCAAGGCCGCGTGGCGATGATGATTTCCGCGCCGTTCCTCGCCAAGCAGATCAAGAAGGAAGCGCCCAACCTCAAGTACGGCATCGATCCGATTCCGATGGGCACCACACACGCCACCTACGCGGTCACCGATTCGATCGTGATGTTCAAGAATTCGAAGGTGAAGAAGTCTGCGTGGAAGTTCCTCGACTATCTGTTCACGAAGGAACCGCGCGTCGAATTCACGACAACGGAAGGCTTCCTGCCGACCACCAAGGCGGAATCTTCGGACCCGGCGTTCAATGATCCGGACACCAAAGCATTTGTCGCACTGCTGCCTACGGCGCGCTTTGCACCGACTGTGACGGGTTGGGAAGATACCGCGAAAGCCGTCACCGACGCCATGCAGTCCATCTATCTGGGCAAGGCAAAGCCGGCCGATGCACTGAACGCGGCCGCCGCACAAGCCAACAAGTCGCTGGGCCACTAAGCGGCCGACACGGCGAACTTGCGGTGATCCGCTGGACAGGAAGCGCGCCGCCTCGTTGCGATTGCCGCCTTTGCAAAAAGCGCGGCGCGCTTTCCGGCCCTTTCCGGCCCTTTCCGACCTTCACGCTGGCCGCTCCCGACAATCCGGCCCATTCCGGCGCGCTCGCAAGCTTCATGCGGGCGCGCCTCACGATCGAGCACGTATGAGCCGTTCCGCCTCTTCACGTCTGCAAGCGCCGTGGTTACTGATTGCACCGAGCCTGGTGCTGGCGCTGTTTATCATCAGCTATCCGATTTTCAATATCGTGTGGCAATCGCTGCATGAGGTATCGCGCTTCGGCGCGATTCGCGATTTCACCGGCTTGCAGAACTTCTACTCGATTTTCGGCGACCCCACGTTTCTCGCGGCTGCGCGCCGCACGATTGTGTGGACGGTCTTCGTGGTGGGCGGCACCGTCGTCATCTCGGTGCCAGTCGCGCTGGTACTGAATCAGGACTTTTACGGACGCGGCATTGCGCGAACCATCGTCATGCTGCCGTGGTCCGTTTCGCTGACCATGACAGCGGTGGTCTGGCGCTGGGCTTTCAACGACGACTACGGCATGGTCAACGTCACGCTGCAACGCCTCGGCCTCATTGGCGGCCCGATTCACTGGCTCGCTACTCCCGAGCTCGCGTTCCCGGTCGAAATCGCCGTGGGCATCCTCGTGTCGATTCCGTTTACCGTCACCATTCTGCTCGGCGGGCTCTCTTCTGTGCCGGGCGACATTTACGAAGCGGCGCGCATTGACGGTGCGAGCGCGTGGCAGCAGTTTCGCAAGCTGACGCTGCCGTTGCTGCGGCCCTTCATCAATATGGCCATATTGTTGAACGTGATCTACGTGTTCAACTCGTTCCCGATTATCTGGGTGATGACGCAAGGCGGCCCGGACAACAGCACGCATATTCTCGTGACTTACCTCTACGAACTCGGCTTCCGGCTCGGACGACCCGGCGAAGCAGCCGCCGTGTCGCTCATCATGCTCGTCATGCTGTTCGTTTTCTCGATGGCGTATCTGCGCCTGCAGCCGGCAAAAGAAGGAGAGCCGTCATGACGCTCAGCACGAAAGCCCAACGCTCGCTGTGGTGCTGGCTCGCGTTGTCGCCGCTGGTGGTGGTCGTGCTGTTCCCGTTTGCGGTCATGCTCTTCACTGCATTGAAGCCCGCTTCGGAGATTTTTGTGTATCCGGCGCGCTGGCTGCCGGTGCATTGGCAGTGGAACAACTTTGTCGATATGTGGCAGGCCGCGAACTTCGGCGTGGCGCTGCGCAACAGCACCGTCATCAGCTTGCTGTCGACGTTGCTTGCACTCGCGGTGAGCTTGCCCGCCGCTTACGCATTGGCGCGCTTCCCGTTTCGCGGACGCGGGCCCTACCGCCAGTTTCTGCTCGTCACGCAGATGCTCTCGCCTATCCTGCTCGTGGTCGGCCTGTTCCGGCTTGCTGCGATGATTCCTTATGGCGACGGTAATCTCGTCGATTCGAAAATCGGCGTGATCGTCTCGTATGCGGCCTTCAATATCGCGTTCGCCGTGTGGATGCTGTCCTCGTATTTTCAAACAGTGCCGCGCGATCTAGAAGAGTCAGCGTGGCTCGAAGGATGCGGACGCGCGAGAGCCGTTTTCAAGGTGTTCCTGCCGCTTGCCGTACCCGCGATTGTCGTCACGGCGATCTTCACGTTCATCAACGCGTGGAATGAATTTGCCGTGGTGTACACGCTGATCCGCTCGCCGGAAAACAAGACGCTGACCGTCCAGGTGACCGATATGGTCGCCGGCAAATACGTGGTGGAGTGGCATCTGGTGATGGCCGCCACGCTGTGCGCCACGTTGCCGGTGTCCGTCGTGTTCGCGTGGTTGCAGCGGTATCTGGTGAAAGGCCTCGCGCTCGGGGCCGTCAAATAGGCTTGAGCGGGGCCGCGCTGATGTCTGGCTGCCTCAGCGCGGTCATGCATGGCGAGCGAGGTCGACGCGCGCCGCGCTGAACTCCCGAAGCCTTATTCCGCGCCGCGGACAATCCGCAAATCGCGCTCGACGGCGTCGCCCAGCGCCGCAAGCGCTTTCTTGTAGTCGTCGCTATCGTAGGCGGCGACTGCCTCTTCATACGACGGAAATTCGATCACCACCGTCCGCTCCTTGATGCCGTGCTCGCGAACCTCGTCCGCCACGCCGCGCACGATGAACTTGCCGCCCGCGGCCGCCACTGCGGGAGCCGCCAACTGACCGTAGGCCGCCAGCTTCGACGGGTCGTTGATCTTGCGATACGTGGTTACCCAATACCCCTTGCTCATGTGACGCTCCTCCTGGTTGATGATGAGTCAGGAGCGTAACAGAGATTGCGCAGCGCCTAGTTGTGGCCCTCGCGGCCCTATCGAAGCGAGGGTCCATCGCCCGAACCGGCCCATACGCAGGTTCGATTCGTCAAATCGCGCCACGCGGCCGGAAAAGATGGCCCAAAACGCTGAGCCTCGGCGAGTGACAAACCGCCGAGTTGTATAGAAACTCTCCGTACGATCCACGCGATGTGTCGATGATCGACCGTTCGTGTTTAAAACGCACCGAGTCGCGTTCACGGTAAGGCAACGAGTCGTCGTTTATCATGGACGTGTGCCTTTCGAAGAAGCTTCAGTTTCAGATATGACCAATACCGGAAAGACGCTGATCGTCGGCCTCGTGCTGGCGGACCTGGTGATCTGCGCCTATTTACTCTATCCGCGCGAGGAAAAGAAGTCGGCGGCTGCGCCCGAGGCGGCGCTCACAGCGCCTGACGTCGTCGATTCCCGCCCCGCCGAAACGCATGTGATCGCGGGCAGCATCGTTCGTCCCGGGTCGCCCGAGACGTCTGCGAACGCGAACAACGGCAACGCTCAAAACGGCACGAAGGTGAGCCGCGTGGATGTACGGCCGTCGCCGTCTTCGGCGCCGATGGCAGTGCCCCAGCCTGCGATGCCGGCCATGCCGGCGGCACCAGCGGCTCCTGCCGCGAACCTCGCGAATATGCCCGCCGCGGATATGCAAACGCAGGCGCCGCTTTCGCAAGTTCCGCAAGCGGCGGCGCAGCAGCCCATGCAGCAGCAGCAACAGGCGCAAGTGCAAGCGCAGCAGCAGGCACAGCCCCAACGCTCCTACGCGAGGTCGAAAACCACGCAGCACGCCGACGACTCGCGCGGCCACGAGGATCTGCGCCGCCACGGTTCCAACGAGGTTGGCGCATTGATGACGGAGTTGCTGGTGCGCGAGTCGGCGAAACTCGATCCTTCGTTGCCCCCGCCGCCGCCGACCGATCCCGTCGACCTGAATCGCCGCAGCTCGAATCCCGTCGCGGCCGCGATGACCGATCAACTCGTCAAGGAGTCCGCGCGCGTGGCGCCCGCGTCCGGCACGCAAAAGCAGCCGGGCACGCAATAGACGTAACCGCCGACGCAACCGCCGCGCTTGCCGCGGACTGCGTCACGCAGCGGCCATATCCACGGCATCGGGGAACTGCATTCTCGATGCCAGCTGCTCGCGCAGATACGCATCGAATGCCTCTGCGACTTCTGGATGCCGTAACGCGAACTCCACGGTCGCCTTCAGGTAGCCGAGCTTGCTGCCGCAATCGAAGCGTGTGCCCGCGTAACGGTGCGCGAGCACCTGCTCGTCCGCGAGCAGCGATTGCAATGCATCGGTGAGCTGATATTCGCCGCCCGCCCCCGGCGACAGGTTGCGAATATGCCGGAAAATCGCCGGCGTGAGGATATAGCGCCCCACCACGCCGAGATTGGACGGCGCATCTTTCGGTGCAGGCTTCTCGACGATCGTCGACACCTTCAGCAAGCCGTCGTCCCATTCGCGTCCACCTACCACGCCATATGAACTGCTGTGCTCGCGCGCAATGCTTTCCACGCCGATGACCGAGCTGTGGTAATGATTGAACACGTCGACCATTTGCGTCAGCACGGGCGGCTCGCCGTGCAACAGGTCGTCGGCGAGAATGACGGCGAACGGCTGATTGCCCACCAGCTTCTCCGCGCATAGCACCGCATGGCCGAGGCCGAGCGCATCGGCCTGACGCACATAAAAGCAGTCGACGTTGGCCGGTTTAATGCCGCGCACGAGCTCCAGCAGCTTCTGCTTGCCGCGTGCTTCGAGTTCCGCCTCGATCTCATACGACTTGTCGAAGTGGTCTTCAATCGCCCGTTTGCTTCGGCCGGTCACGAAGATCATTTCGGTGATGCCCGCGGCAATCGCTTCTTCCACTGCATATTGAATCAGCGGTTTGTCGACAACCGGCAGCATCTCTTTCGGACTTGCCTTCGTTGCAGGAAGAAACCGCGTGCCCAACCCCGCCACCGGAAAGACGGCCTTCGTCACTTTCAACATGTTGCACCCCGCAATAGACCATTGAATGTCTGCGAATTCGCGCCGCTTGCAGCAGATTTGCCTCGCGCCAGCAGATGCGAAATGCGCTCGAATCGAATCCGGCGCGCGCCCTCGCGGCCGCGCCGCAAGCTATCAGGCGGCGCCGCGCTGGGTCGGCGATGCCGCCGCATGAGCCGCGTCGATGCTCACGCGCCCAGCCGTGTCGGGCGACAGCAGCAACGCGTTCATGACGCGCAGCCGCCACGCTTCGGGCGGCATGCCGTCAATCGACGTGTTCAGCTTCACCTTGAGCGACGGATCCAGCACGAGCCGCTCGCGCAGGCTGCTGACGACCCATCTGTCGAGACGGCGCGTCAGGCCAAGCCGTTCGACGGCCTCCAGCGCAATGCCCAGCGGCCTCGTCTTACCGCCCGTCCGCTCGGTCAATGCAAGCGCACAATAGGTCGTGACCTGGGCATCCAGCCCTTCACGTAGCGGCGTGAGTTCGAGCGCGAGCCGTCCCTCGTCCATCGCGCGAAACAGCGCGATGGCGGTGGCCATGTCGCCGTGGTACTGCTCGCGCCAGCCCGGCAGTCGTCCCGGCGCAAGCGAAGCCGCTCCGATCGCGTCGATGTCGAAGGGTCCATCGCCATAGCCTGCGATGCGCACGGAAATAGCCGGATAAACGGTTCCGCTCTCTCCATACACGGGAGCGCCGCCGAGCGCCTCGACGATGCGGTCCGGCAAACCCGCTTCGCGCATCGGCAATGCGCCGCTCAGCGACTCGGCCGGCGAACCGGCGTCGAACGCAAACAGAATGTGATCGCCGCTGCGCGCGACCATGCCGCCTTCCACAGCCACGAGCTGACGCGCGCGTTCCAGCACCGCGCGCCGCACGGTGGCGCCGAGTGCACGCTCGTACGCCGCCTCGATCTGCCGCACGTTGAAGATGGATGCGACGAGGCACAGCGGCATCGCACCGTCGCGCGATTCGCCGGGGCGCACACCGAGGCGGTTGAGGAGCGACGCGAGTTGGGCGTCCTTCAGCAGACGATGCAGATCAGTCATCGTGGCCCTCGCGTTCCGCAAGCTCTTGCGGTGTCGACAACGCGATGGCAGCGAGACGCTGACGCTCCGCGTTCCGATAGCCGGTGGGCGATATAGCGAGATGCTGCCTGAAGAGCTTCGCGAGCCGGTCGCCGCTGCTCAGACCGGTGCGCCGCGCGATCTTGTCGGCGGGCAACTCCGTTTGAATCAGCATGTGGCAGGCTTTTTCCAGCCGCAAACGCAGAACGAATTCCGTCGGCGTTACACCGATTTCCTTTCTGAAGCGCCGCAGAAAGTTGCGCTCGCTCATCGCCGCCGCACGCGCGACCGCAGCAATCGAGACGCGCCCTTCCACGCCTACGCGCAACTGCTCCGCCGCTGCGCGAATCGGCTCGCTCGCTTGCGCCCCCGGCGTTTCGATGCTCGCGCGCATCGGCGCCGCTGTTCCGGTCCAGAGTAGATCGCACGCACAATTCATATGGCTGCCCCCGCAACATGGCGAAATCCGCTTTTTCTGCGGTGCATCATAGGCGCTTCATTTCACGCTCAATTTGAAGGTGTCCGATTGCATCCAGCTATTGGCGGATGCGACCAAGCGCGCTCGTGACGGGTGCGGGGAAATTGAATTGACGGAACGCTACGCTATGCGCGCCGGTTGGCGCTCGCGTGGAAGACGTGATGAAGGCGTAGGCTGCAAAGGCGCCGATTGCCCGGCGGGTAGCCGGCGCACATTCATCTGTATTGCGAAGCTTTTATGCGGCGCGATTGTCGCGTTCGGCCAAGAGCTTGGGCAAAACAGCCGCGCGTCGGCAACCGGTGCTCCCGCGCGACTACACTCCGCTTCGGTCTTCGAGGGATCGCTATTTCAGGACTACCCCGTCCCTCGACTTTCGGCCTGCCGTTCCCTCGGGCGGCAGGCTTTTTTTTATGCCGCTTACGCAGCGGCGTCCTCGACAATCGGCTTGCGCGCCATGAACCAGTAAAACAGCGCGGCGCATCCGGCAATCGCGCCGCCTGAAATAAAGGCAAGCGCGTATGACCCGGTACGGTCCACGATGAACCCGGCAACGACCGGCGAAAACGCGCCGCCAAAATAGCCGCCGAAGTTCTGGATCGCGCTGACCGAGGCGATCATCGACGAAGGCGCGATGTCTGCCGCAAGCGCCCACGCGGAACCCACAACAGCCGCGACGAAAGCGAGGCCTACCGTGAACAGTGCGAGCGTCACATTGAACGATTGCGTGAACGGCAGCGCGATTGCGCACACGGCGGCACCCACCGCGCAACATGCAATCAGCAGACGCTTCGCGGCAATAGGCGAAGCGAACTGGCGATCGACCATTTTCTTCGCCAGATAGCCGACTGCAATCTCGCCGAGCGCGCCGCCGGCCCACGGGATACCGGCATAGACGCCAAGCTGCGCGAATGAAATATGAAAGCGGTCGAGCAAATAGAGCGGCAGGAACACGAGGAAAATATTCCACAGCCAGATTGTGCAGAAGTAGCCGAGAATCATGCCCCACACACTGCGTCGCGCGAACAGCGAACGCCAGCGCAGCGAGGAATGGACGAGCGATCGTTCATGACCGCCGCCGCCCGCTTCAATGTACTCGCGCTCGTCGTTCGAAAGACGCTTGCTGTCCACCGGATTGCGATACAACATCAGGAACAGCAGCGCGAATGCGATGCCGAATGCGCCCGTCACGTGAAAAAGCGAGCGCCAGCCGAACGCGACCATCAGCGCGACAAGCACCACGGGCGCAATCGCGGGTCCCCACTTGGACGACGAATCCCACACACCGGTTGCGAAGCCGCGCTCTTTCGCCGGAAACCATGCAGCGGTGATTTTCGCGGAGGTCGGCCAGCACGGCGCCTCGCCGACAGCAAGCAGGGCACGCATCACGAGCAAGCCGGAAATGGAACCCACCACGCCGGTGAGCCACGTCGCCACGCTCCACCAGATCATCGCGAGCGCGTAGGCGCGCTTTGCGCCGAAGCGGTCGATCACCCAGCCGGCCGGCAATTGCATCACCGCATAGGTCCATGCAAACACACTGCCCAGCAGACCGATTTGCGTGCGAGTGAGACCGAGGTCCTGAATCATGCCCGGCGCGGCGATGGAAAGACTCGCACGGTCCATGTAGTTGATCATCCCGCCGATCAGCAGCCAGATGAGCACGTGCCAGCGGAAGTTTAGGCGTCTGGGCTGCACTGCGGCGGCCGTGAGCGAACCAGTGGGCTTGTCCAAATCGTGTCTCCGTCCAGATGGCCATGCAGGGCCATTCGTCGTTGCGGACATGCACGGTGCAGCGTAACGCGGCACTTGTATGCATGTACTGAACGACAAGTGTACGGACCGGAACGCGAGACCTCCAATGTCGAAACTGCATGGGGCGATAGCGTTTTCGTTATCGTGGCGGGACGTGCGCCCATGCATCGCCAGGTCGAGCCGCCGCGCGCGGCGCACTACACTATCGGGCAATGCAGGCGCCGGTTCGTCGTTGATACTTGTTTGATGCCTGATTCCATACCCACGGAGACGAAGTGAAATTCGACACGACCACCGTCCGGCTTATTCTTGCGATTGCGGAAGAAGGCAGCATCTCGCGAGCCGCCGACAAGCTCAGCCTGGCCGTCGCGGCTGCGTCGCGGCGCGTGTCGGACATCGAGGAGCAACTCGGCGCGAAGCTTTTCCGGCGCGTGCCGCACGGCGCGGAGCTGACCGAGTCGGGCGCCAGGCTGGTGGAATACGTTCGGCAGATCGACAACCTGATAGACCGCATGGAAGGCGACGCGCAGGCGCTCAATCACGGCCTCGAAGGTCGCATCATCATCGGCGCCCCGAAGGCTGTCGTGATCCAGTTTCTGGCCCGCGAGATCGCCGCGATCCAGCGCAAGTACCCACGCATCGCGCTCAAGATCGTCGAAGAAAACAGCAAGATCGTCCAGCAGCTGCTGCGCGACAGAGTGATCGACGTCGGCATCTACGAGAAGAAAAGCGGTTTTCTCGATCTCGACAAAGCCGCTTACCGCGAAGATCGCCTCGTGCTGGTGTATAGCCGAACGCATTTCGAATTCGGCAAGGGGCCCGTCGGCATCGACGATATTCTCGATGTTCCCATTGTGAGCCTCGGCAGGGGCTCGGCGGTGCTGTCGGCCGTGGAGCGCGCGTATCGCAGCCGCGGCCGGCTCTTTCCGAACAATTTCACGGTGACCGGCTTCGACACCATGCTGGCGATGGTGCGTCACGGACTCGGCGTCGGACTCATGCCGCCTGATGTCTTGCAGAGCTTCCATCCTGAGGGAGCGCTTGCGTCGACTGAACTCGACGGAGACTGGTCAAGGCGCAGTTACGTGTTGTCCTGCGTCGAAGGACACGCGCAGGAAGAGACGCTGCGCAATGTCGTCGCTGAGCTGCTGGCAGGCGGCTAGCGCGACCCCACGCACCGCGGTTTCGCGAACCGCGAAACCAGCCATGACGCGGCGATTCTTGCGGCGCGCCCTCGCACTCGGCGACAGTGGAGCCACGACACGAGTCACCCGATCGAGGAGAAGGCCCCATGGCGCAATCACCGCAACTACCGCCACTACCGCTGCAAGGCATACGCGTGCTCGACGTGAGCCAGGTCATGGCAGGTCCGTTCGCCTGCATGATGCTCGCGGACCTGGGCGCAGACGTCATCAAGGTCGAACCGCCCGAGGGCGACCAGACGCGCAGCTCGATGGGCTTCAAGATGAAGGGCCCCGACAGCATGGGTTTTCTGAACCTCAACCGCAACAAGCGCTCGGTCACGCTGGACCTGAAAAGCGACGAAGGGCGCGAAATGTTCTACAAGCTCGCCAAAACAGCGGACGTCATCGTCGAGAACTATCGGCCCGGCGTCGTGCAGCGTTTGCGGATCGACTACGAGTCCATCAAGGCGATCAATCCGAAGATCGTTTATGCAAGCATTTCGGGCTTCGGACAAAGCGGGCCATGGGCGTCGCGGCCGGGCTTCGACCTGATGGCCCAAGCCATGTCGGGCGTGATGAGCGTGACCGGCTATAAGGGCGGCAAACCGGTGAAAGCCGGCGTGCCCGTCGCGGATATCGGTTGCGCGCTCTTTGCCGTGTACGGCGTGCTGTCGGCCTATATCGGCGCGCAGCGAAGCGGAGAAGGCCAGCATATCGACGCGTCGTTGTTCGACTCGATCATGGCGTTCTCGATCTGGGACATGTCCGACTATTGGGGCACAGGCGTGCCGCCCACGCCGCTCGGCACGAGCAACAAGATGAGCGCGCCCTATCAGGCCGTCAAGGCCCGCGACGGGTACTTCGTCATGGGTGCGACCAATCAGAAGCTGTGGACGAGGTTGTGCGAAGTGCTCGATCGCCGCGATCTCATCGATCACGCCGATTACGCGAGTGTCGCGCTGCGCCTGAAAAATCGCGAGGCGATGATCGAGGTGCTGGAGCAGGAATTCGGCAAACGCGACAGCGCGGAGTGGGTCGAAGTGCTGCTCGCTGCCGGCATTCCCGCGGGACCGATTCTTTCGTACCCCGAAGCATTTGCGAGCGAGCACGCGCGGCATCGCAACATGTGCATGGAGATCGAGCATCCGAACGAGGGCACCGTGAAGAACATCGGCTTCCCGGTCAAACTGCTCGGCACGCCACCGACTGTGCGGCGCCACCCTCCGCTGCTTGGCGAGCATAACGACGAAATTTTCGCGGAGATCAATGGAGGTGCGTCATGAGCGAACCGGTTCGCCTCACCGTTCATGCCTCGGGCGCGGCGGAAATCCTGATCGACAGACCCGAGCGGCACAACGCGATGACGCTCGCCATGTACGAGTCGCTGCTCGCGCACATTGCGCAGTGCGAAGCAAACAGCGGGGTGCGCTGCGTGCTGCTGCGCGGGGCCGGCGGCAAGTCTTTCATTTCCGGCACGGACATCGGCTATTTCAGGGACTTCCGCGACGGTCGCGATGGCGTCGCGTATGAAGCGTTTGTCGAGCGCGTGATCGACACCGTCGAACGAATTGCGGTACCGACCATCGCCGTGATCGACGGCTGGGCCGTGGGCGGCGGTCTCGCGCTCGCCACTGCCTGCGATTTTCGCGTTTGTACCGACGCGTCGCGTTTCGGCGCGCCGATTGCAAAGACGCTGTCGAACACGCTGTCTTCGCGCAACATCGCGCGGCTTCAGGCGGCGTTCGGCACGCCGCGCGTCAAGAAGATGCTCATGCTCGCGGACTACCTGAGCGCGGACGAAGCGCTCGCATGCGGATATGTGCACGAGATCTGCGCGTGCGAGGCGCTGGAGGACGCGGCACATGCGCTCGCGCAACGGTTGATAGCGCTGTCGCTGGTCACGCAGCAGGCGGTGAAGGAAAGCCTGCGCCGCATCGTGGTCGAACAGCGGCTCGACGACGAGGATCTGATCGAAGCGGTATATGGCAGCAGCCGCTTCAGGGAAGCGGTGGTGGCGTTTAGTTCTTCGAAGACGTGACGGTAGAGCACCACTGGTAATGCGCAAAAAAAGCGCCGCAACTGCGGCGCCTTCTCGTCACGCATCACTCAATCGTAATGCCGGTGCTTATGATGCTTCTTGCCGCCCGACCGATAGCCGCGCGAGTAGTCGTCGGCATACGAATTCGAGCGCGAGATGTTGCCGCCGAGCGCCGCGCCTGCGCCGCCGCCCAACGCTGCGCCCACGAGGCCGCCGCCGCGGCCGCCCATTGCATTGCCTGCCGCCGTGCCCGCGCCGCCGCCCAGCGCGCCGCCGATAATCGCGCCCGTGCGCTCGCGGCGATTCGACGTCACCGCGCCGCCCGCCCCGCCGCCCACGGCGCCACCGATCACGGCGCCCGTGCTGCCGCCGACCGCGCCACCCAGTGCCGCACCCGCGACGCCACCGAGCGCGCCGCCCAGCGCGTTGTTCATGTCGCCGGCCACCGCCGACAACGACGCCGCGCTCGCGAGCGCTGCAACAGCCACAATCTGGAGGATTTTTCTGGACATAAAAGGTCTGTGTTTTTTATGAGACGGCGCCGAGTATAACCGGTGGCATGAAAGCATCCTGTAACTACGGCACGCCTTACCGGTAAGACGTGTAACAAATGATGGCGCCGTCATTTTTACCTTTTACTGTCCGCGGCTCAGCGCTTGCGCTTCTTCTTCAGCTGGATGGTTTCGAACAGTTCGTAGTTGGCAGTCGGCGTCTGATCGGCACCGGGCGCATGGTAGTAGTTCATCGTGATGGTGGTTTCGCCGCCGGCCTGGCCCGGGTCATGATCGAACACGGCGATGCCGTAGCCCGTGCCGGTGTCGCGTTGCGCGGACCAGATCGCGTCTTCGACGGCATCGGCGCTTGCCCGGACGAAGGTGCCCGCCGTCGTGCCCGGCATCGGACGATTGGGCCGCGTGAAGATACGCGCTTGCGGCAGGCCGGTGCCGGCGTCGACACCATAGACGTCGAGCGGCGCACTCGTGCCGCCGCCGCCGAGAATCAGGTGGATCGTGCCCTGGCTCGTGTCGAAGGTCGACGCGCCCGCCGAGATTGCCGACATCACCGGCTTCGGCTGCAAGGTATCGACCGGGTGGCCGGTTGCGATGTCGGTGCCCTTGTGATGATTGCAGCCGCGCACGGGGTAGCTGCGCTCGTAGTCGTGATCGTGGCCGCACAGCACGAGGTCCACGCCGTAGCGGTCGAAGAGCGGCAGCCACGCCTCGCGAATGCCCTTGTCTGAACCGTTCCCTGTCTTTGACGAGCTCAGCGCGTCCTGATGCATCTGCACGACGATCCAGTCGATGTCGTCGTCTTCGGCCGCGTGGCGCAAGGTCTTTTCGAGCCAGCGGGTCTGCTCGCCGCCGCTGTAGCCGCGCACATAGAAGGAGGTCCCCGGCTGGATCGGCGGATTGCCGGTGCTCGCGGCCGGCACGAGCGGATTCGGTCCGGCCACGAAGGCGGCGGCGTCCTGGTAGACGACGTCGTCGGCATCGAGCGAAATAAACAGCACGGAGCTCACACGGAAGCTATACCAGCGGCCCGGAAAACGCGTGTGATTTTCCGGCAGCGTATAGCGCGCGAGATACGACGCGAAGCCTTGCTCGCCATTATGGAATTCGATTTCGTGGTTGCCGGGGCACGGCATCCATGGACGATTCGCCGCCGATGTCTGACAGTTGTTGCCGAAATCGCGCCACACGTCAGGCTGGTGCGTCGGGTTCAGATTCGCATAGCACAGGTCGCCGTTGAGCAGATGGAACAGCGGCTGAAAGCGCTCGACTGCCTGCACCGCGAAGCGGCTTTGCGGCGACGACAACACCCAGCCGGTGTTCGGTGTGGCGAGGTCGCCATAACTCGTGAAGCGAAACGGCGCGCGGCCGCGCGGCGCTGTGCGGAAGCTGCCGCTAAAGGGCTGCGCCGCGTTGCTGTCGTTCTCGGCCGTGATTTCGTATTCGTAGCGAGTGTCGGGCTTGAGATCGCGCAGGCGTGCGTGGTAGTTGAACACGACTTCGCCGTTCAGGCCGTCCGTGTAGGTGGTTTGCACACCATGCACGACGTGCTTCGCGTCGCCCGTGCGGCCAATGCGCAGATGCGGCTTCACGGCGGCCGCGAGCGACGCCCACGACACCGTCACTTCACTCGACGGATCGTTGCCCCACGTCAGGTGAACCTGTTCGGGCGTGCCGTCCGGCGTGCTGCTCGCGGCGCGCGCCGTCGACAGCGCATTGGCGGCGGTAGCAAGACCGGATGCGCCGGCAAACTTCAGAAACCCGCGACGCGAAACGATGGAAGCGCCCTGATCGGCTGGCGAGGCCTTAGCGTTTTTTGTATTCGACATGTCTGTGTTTGTGGGTAGGGAGGACAGGCGGCTTTTGACCCGTGATCCTAGTCGCGAAACGGTGACAGTTGAATGAAAAGGCACATCGCCAATACACTCTTGCGGACGGCCGGCACTAATGCGTTGGCGGCTGTGGGCTGTTGGCGGGATTCGTGTCGAACTTCGAAACGCTTTCAATGCCGTGTTCGCCGACGAGCTTCAATAGTTCGTTCTCCATGGCATCGGCCACCTGCTTGTCGTAGATCTGTTCGCCCTTCACGTACACCGTGAACGATCGCAGGTACTTGGCTTGCTTGGCGGGATGAGCGATCGTGTCGCGCGTCCACTCATAAAGCGGGTACCTGTCGATGCCGAATCGCTCGGCTTCGCTCACGTAGTCCGCAAAAGCGTCGTACTGGCATTTCACCGTCGCATCATGCCGATGTAAGACTTGCGCAAGCCTCACCTGCGCGTCGCCCGAAGAATCGGCGCGCAGCGCGTTCGCAAGTTCTTCCGACACGGTGAGCCGGAGCTGAAATTTCAGTGTCGAGTCCACTTATGCCTCGCGGTTCGATGAAAACGGCGCCCGCGCACAAACGCTCTTTCATGTGAAAGCGGCATCAGCAAGGGCGGGCATCAAGACGAAGCGGCCGGCCGCTTACGCCTGGTTCAAGGACTGCGCAGACAGCCTTTCGTCGATACGTGCAATTTCGCTGCCTTGCACGGGTCGGCCGAGCAGGAAGCCTTGGGCATGCGTGCAACCGGAGCGCCGCACGAAATCCAGTTGCTCCTCGGTTTCGATACCCTCGGCCGTGGTCGGCATGCCGATCTCGCGCGCCAATGCAACGATCCCTCGCACCACCGCGGCGGACTCGCGCCGGTGCACGGACTCCTTGACGAACGAGCTGTCGATTTTCAGCTTGTCGAACGTAAAGCGCACGAGCGTGGACATTGTCGAAAAGCCGGTGCCGAAATCGTCGAGCGCGAGGCCGATGCCCAACGCACGCAGCCGCGAAATATTGCGCCGCGTCACGATGTCGTCGTTCAGCAGCACGGTCTCCGTCACTTCGATGTTCAGGCGCTCGGGCGGCAGGCGCGTCTTGCGCAGCACGCCCGCCACGATGGAAGCAAACGTCTCCTCGCGCAGTTGCACCGGCGACACGTTGACGGCAACCGGCACCTTGTCACGCCACATGACCGCTTCCTTGCACGACTGCAGCAGCGCCCACTCGCCGAGCGCGAGTATCAGTCCGGTGCGTTCCGCGGTGGGAATGAACGCGGACGGGGAGAGTTCGCCGCGCGTCGGATGCGTCCAGCGAATCAGCGCTTCGCGGCCGGTTACGGCGCCGCTCGCGAGATCCACAATCGGCTGGTACTCCATGCGCAGTCCGCCGAACGTGCGCAACGCGCCTTCCAGGTCGCTGCGCAGCAGGCTCAGGCTTTCGTCGGAGACATGCTGCTCGGCATCGAAAATGGCGTAGGCGCTCTTGCCGCTGCGCTTGACCGCGTACAGCGCACGGTCGGCGCAGATGAGCAGTTGCGGCCCGGTCGACGCATGCTCGGGATACAGCGCCACGCCCACGCTGGCGCCGATATGCACGAGCGCTTCGCTCAACGAGAATGGCCGCGCCAGCGTCTTGACGATGCTGTCCGCGAGCAGGCGCACATCGCGCGACGGTTCGGGCGCTTCCGAAATGACCACGAATTCATCGCCTGCAAGGCGTCCGACGATGTCGGTGGCCGGCATCACTTCACGCAACCGAACCGCGGCTTCCTGCAGAATCTGGTCGCCCGCGGCATGGCCGAGACTATCGTTGATCGCCTTGAAGCCGTCCAGGTCGATCAGTAGAACAGCGAACAATCCGTCGCGTTGCGCAGCGCCGGCCGCCGTGCGTGCGAGCAGCAGCTCGTTGATGCGCGCCCGGTTCGGCAGGCCCGTCAGGCTGTCGTGATGTGCGAGCCGCTGACTGCTTTCGCGTGCGAGCAGCAGCGCCACGGTGTCGCGATTGCTGCGCAGCGCCACGGTCAGAAAACCCGCTGCGCAAAACGGCGCCTGAAACAGCAGCACGAGTTTCCCCGAACCGGGCGACAGCGCGGCGCCAAGGCCGAGCAAACCGAGAATGAAGCCGATTTGCAGCATCACGAGCCGCGGCGTGGCCGCATTGCGTCCCGCCAGGCCGCCGACAACGCCTACCGCGCACACATTGCCGAGCAGAAAAAGCGTCGCGTCTGCGCTGATATTGCAGAGCAGCGCGCCGAACCCGAATAACGCGCTCCACAGAATGCTCGCAAACAGGAACGCCGCGGTGGGCGTAGGCAGATTCTGCGCACTGCGGTGGCGGCACAGCCAGATCAGCGCAAGACGCACGAACAGCAGCGCGACCACGGCGCCCGTCCACGTGGCGTACAGCAGGCTGGGGTGCAGATAGTAAGCGGTCGCGCAGACGCTGATTTCGCAGATGGACGCGAAGACAATCGACGCGGTGCGCGTGAAAAGATTGGCGAGGAGTATCTGGCGGTTTTCGGCGCTCAGGTTCTGAGCGGAAGAGACGATCCACCTGAAAAATGGAGACCTTGGTTCGCTAAAAGCCATGACCTACGCATTTTTAATGGTGGGTGGATCGAATCCGGCAGCGTGCGGGCTGATTATTACGTAAACGTTGGTCAAAAGGTTAATTCCGCCAGGCGGTGGCGGCAAGCGACGCTCGCAGATGTCAGACTTTCCTAAGGTTAACCCTTGATTTTGACGCGAAAGCTGCGTGCTACTCGTTCGCCATCTCGACAAGTTTCGCAACCGTATTCATGTTGCGTGCCGTTCCGGTCCTGGCGGCCGGGATTTTCAGTTTCGTATCCGCCATGCCGTCGTTGTAATGCACGTAGATTTCGCGTGCGCCGAGCGCCATTTCTTCGTCGCGCTGGCCGCTCGCGTGAGCGAGTGCATCGGCAGGCGGGGGCGCGTCGAGAAAAATCGCGACGGTCCGGTTGGGCGCTGCCGACTTGAAGGGATTGGCCGCCAGCACCTGTGCGAGTTCCGCTCCCGTGCGAACCGCGACGCCCACCGGCTTGCCCGCGTATTCCTCGAGACAACGCTCGAGCCGGCTCTTCACCGAAGCCTCGTTGAGCTTGCTTTCGAACACGACGTTGCCGCTCGCAATGTACGTGCGGACCTGAGTAAAACCGAGGGACTCGCACATGGCGCGCAAGTCAGCCATGGGAAGCTTGCCGGTGCCGCCGACGTTCACGGCGCGCAGAAAAGCGATATATCGGGTCATCGGTCTCGTGGTGTTTTATTCAGTTTTGCGAAGCAGTTCTTTATACGAGCGCGGCGGCTCGCACAGTCATCAGCACACCCATGCCGACGATCGACCATCCCACCCCTTGCGCAACAAGCTGACCGCGCGGCGCAAGGCGTTCAAGCGTCATGGCAGCCGCCGCCAGCGCCATCGCAAGCGGATTCATCGCGCCGGTCACGACAAGCACCAGGGTCAGGCTCGCACAGCACAGGCAGCAATGCATGCCGAGGCCCAAACCGTAGCGCAATGCAGCACTAGCACGCGACGGCAATGCAGGTTGGCCGCATTGCGGCGCCCTTCGGCAGCAGCCGAGATAATGCGCCTTCCACCCGGACAATTGCAATGCACCGGCGAGCAACACGATTATGCCGGCTACCGCCGGGGCGGCATGCGAGAGTGCCGGCATGCGCATCTGGAGCGCGGCGAACGCCCCGCCGAGTGCGAACACCGTCGCACCCAGCAGGCCCCAGACGGCGAAATAACCGGCGCCCGCAAGCCATGTGAGCGATGCCACTCGCGCGTGCCCTGCACCGCGGAGCGCTTCGCCATAGCGCCATAACGCGGGTGCCAACGAAGGCAGCATCATCGCGATCATCATGACGAGCCACATGCCCACGAACGATGCCGCGACGCGCAGCCACGTCCGCCCGCAGGTGGGCATCCACATCATCGAGAGCGTGGAGCCGCCGGGCAGGGGCATCGCGCCCATCGCCGACATGGCCATGCATGCCGCGATTGTCGCTGCCGCGCTGACGGCGAACAGCAAGCCGCACACGCCGTAGAAAGCCGCCCGCGAACAGGCCCGCGCACGGGTCTCATTGCTTGCCGGCTTGCCGGATGCGCCTGAGCTCACGCAGTCCATCACGCCCTCAGCGCTCTTCGTATTCGTCGTGCCGACGCCACCAGATGCCCGTCTCGTTGCGCCCCTTCGGCGCACGGTCGAGCCACTGGTACATGCCCCACAGCCCGTCCAGTCCACGCGCATAGGTCGAATACGTGTGATACACGGCGCCGTCCTCGAGCACGAACGCGCTCAGCCCGGGCCGGTCGCGCGTGTAGGTGGACGCGTCCGTTCCGCAGGTCGCCGCGAACTGCGCGACGGGCTCGGGCGCCGGCACGGCGTCCATGGCATGGTGCCCGCGCTGATAGTTGTATTCGACGGTGCCCTCGCGCTGCTGCGCCTCGGTGAACGAGATATTGAAGTCGAAGTTGAAGTCGCTGCCCGCGGATGACGCCCACGGAAACGTCCACCCCATGCGACGCTTGTATTCCTGAAGTTTCGCGAGCGGCGCGCGCGATATCGCCATCAACCGCACGTCGTGATTCGCCAGATGAACCGCGAATCCGTCGAAGCCATCCGCAATCGACGAGCACGACGGGCAACCCGCCTTGTAATCCGGCCCGAACATGAAGTGATAGACGAGCAGCTGAGAGCGCCCCGCAAACAGATCGGCGAGGGACGCGTTGCCTTCCTCGGTCTCGAACCGGTAGCTCTTGTCGACGCGAACCCAGGGCAGTTCCTGGCGGCGCCGCGCCAGTTCGTCGCTGCGCCGCGTCAGCTCCTTTTCCGCCTTCAGCAGATCGAGGCGCGCCGCGAGCCATTGCTCGCGGGTTCCGGTGGTGTGTGTCGTGGCCATGGCTTTCTCCGTCGGGTTGGCTTCGTCGTTCGGTGGGTTTCGATACGACGTACTGGTTAGCGGTCGTGCTAGATTAGTACCGGGATTCCTGACGGTGGGAGTGACAAGTGTGGCGCGATTTCGATGAAGACGGATCCGCTGATTCAGGCCGCGGCGCAGGCGCTCGCAGCCGGTGATCCGCTTGGCGCATTGAAGCGCGTCGCGTTGCGCGACGACGCGCCGGCGCTCGCGCTGCGAGGCATCGCGATGGCGCAGCTCGGCGATCTGATCCGGGCGAAAGCGCTCGTGCGAAGCGCGGCGCGCGCGTTCGGCGCAAGACACGCGCTCGCCCGCGCGCGGTGCGTCGTCGCAGAAGCGGAAATCGCGCTCGCGTCGCGCGATCTGGCGTGGCCGGCCAAGACGCTCGCCGACGCACGCGCGACACTCGAAGCCTCAGGCGACCGCGCCAACGCCGCGCATGCGGGCTATCTGGAGGTCCGGCGGCTGGTGCTGATCGGCCATATCGACGACGCCGAGCGCTTGCTCGGCGCACTCGACCCCGAACCCCTGCCGCCCGCCCTCAGGGCCGCACACGAGCTGGTCGCCGCGGGCGTCGCGCTGCGGCGTTTGCAGACTGCCGCGGCGCGCGTCGCGTTTGCCCGGGCGAGGCATGCCGCGCATGAAGCCGGTATTCCCGCGCTGATTGCCGAAGTGGACAATGCTTCGCACACCTTGAGACTGCCCGCCGCGCGTCTGATCGCGGGCGGCGAAGCGCGGCTCCTGCTGCTCGACGAGGTGGAAGCCTTGCTCGCGTCGGACGCGCTGGTGGTCGATGCGTGCCGGCACGTCGTGCAAACGGGCGGAACGGTTGTCTCGCTGACACGGCGTCCGGTGCTGTTCAATCTCGCCTATCAGCTTGCAGAGGCGTGGCCCGCCGATGTGCCGCGCCACACGCTGATCGCGGGCGCTTTCAGGACAAAGCATGCCGATGACACGCATCGCGCGCGCTTGCGCGTCGAAATGGGGCGGCTGCGCACGATGCTGCGCGCATTCGCCGATGTCGGCGCGACGCGGCGCGGCTTTGCGTTGGCGCCGCATCGCGGCAAGCGGGTTGTGCTGCTCGCGCGGCCCGTCGACGAAGCGCACGCGGCAATGCTCGCGCTTCTCGCCGATGGCGAGTCGTGGTCGAGTTCCGCGCTCGCGCTGGCGCTCGGCGCAAGCCAGCGCACCGTCCAACGCGCGCTCGATTCGCTCGCGGCCGCGGGCAAGGCCCAGTCTTTCGGCCACGGACGCGCGCGCCGCTGGACCGCGCCGCCCGCCTCCGGATTCGCGACAACCTTGTTACTCCCCACGCCGGTTACGCTCAATTAGGATGACAGCATGAACCAATCAAACGCCACCATCATCCGTGAATACGGCCCGTTTCCCGGCGTCCAGCAAGTGGGCGGCGTCACTTACGACGGCCGGCAGGTCTGGATCGCAGCCGGCAAGACGCTGAACGCGTTCGATCCCGCGAGCGGCGAAACGCTGCGCGCCATCGACATCGCCGCCGACGCAGGCACGGCCTTCGACGGCCAGCATCTGTTTCAGATCGCCGGGGGCAGCATCCACAAGATCGATCCGGTCAGCGGCCGCATCCTGGCAACCATTCCCGCGCCTGGCGGCGAGGGCGCTTCGGGACTTGCGTGGGCCGAAGGGTCGCTCTGGGTCGGCGAATATCGCGAGCGCAGGATCCACCAGATCGATCCGCAGACGGGCGCGGTGCTCTCCACCCTTCAGTCGAATCGCTTCGTGACCGGCGTCGCATGGGTCGACGGCGAGCTGTGGCATGGCACGTGGGAAGACGATGCGAGCGAGCTGCGGCACATCGATCCGCGTACCGGCGAGGTGCTGGAAAGCCTGGAGATGCCCGCGGGCGTCGGCGTGTCGGGTCTTGAATCGGACGGCGGCGGGCAGTTCTTCTGCGGCGGCGGCAATAGCGGCAAAGTGCGCGCGGTGCGACGTCCGCAACGCGAGACGGGCGAAGCCGAAGTCAGATAGGCAGCATTCGCGTCCGGCCGCAAATCGCGCGTGTGCGCGTGTGCGCGGATCACGCGGCGTTGCGCGCCTCGCGCCGCACGGCTTGCGGCGGCAGTCCAAAACCGCGTATGAACGCCTCACGCAAATGGCGCCGGTCGCGAAAGCCGGTCTCTTTCGCAATCACGTCGAGCGGATGCCGGCTCTGCTCGATCATCAGGCGCGCCGCTTCGAGCCGCAGACTTTCCACGGCACGCGCCGGCGACTGTCCCGTTTCCAGCGTAAAGACGCGGCTGAACTGACGCGGGCTGAGGTTCACCTGCTCCGCCAGTTCGTCGACGGTAAGCGGGCGGCTCAGGTTCTCGCGCGCGTAATTCAGCGCGCGCTGGATGCGGTCCGATTTCGGCGCGAGGTTGAGCATTTCCGAGTGCTGCGACTGACCGCCCGAGCGCCGTTGGTGCATGACGAGCTTGTGCGCGACCGAGCGCGCCACCTCGGCGCCGAGATCTTTTTCGACCATCGCAAGCGCCATGTCGAGACCAGCAGTCATGCCAGCTGACGTCCACACCGGACCGTCGACGATATAAATGCGGTCGTCTTCCACCCGAACGTCCGGAAAGCGCTTCTGCATGTCGCGCGCGTAGGCCCAATGTGTGGTGGCGCGGCGCTGCGCAAGCAGACCCGCCTCCGCGACCACGAAGCCGCCCGTGCAAATACCGCCGATGCGCCGCGCGCGCGGTCCCGTCCTGCGCAGAAACGCGAGCACGTCCTCAGGCGGCGGCATACCCACTGGATCGTTGACGCCCGCGACGATCCACGTGTCGACCTGGCGGCGTGACCGGACCGGCCGCGTACTGATGCTCATGCCCAGCGACGAACGCACCTCGCCGCCCGCCGTCGAAAAATTCTCCACGTGGTAGGACGGCTCGCCCACCACCAGGTTCGCATATTCGAAGGCGGCCTGAGTCGCGATCGCCATCACCTGGAAACCGTCGCTCAGCAAATATCCGATGCGGTGCATGCGGGAGCCTCCCATGTCCGAAAACATGACCATATATGTCATTTGCGCCGCCGTCAAAACAGACCAGAATTCGCTCACACCGTCACAACCCAATGCGAAGGAGCGACACCATGGCTGAAACACACAAAGGCACTGCACTGATCACGGGCGCGTCGTCGGGCATCGGCGCCATTTATGCCGACCGTCTTGCGAAACGCGGCTACGACCTGATTCTGGTTGCCCGCAACCGCGAGCGCCTCGCCGCGCTGTCCAGCCGTATCACGACCGATACGCGCCGCAGCGTCGAGATTCTGGACGCGGACCTGAACGACAAGGCAGGCCTTGCCGCCGTCGAAGCAAAACTGAAGGAAGACGCGAGCATCACGTTGCTCGTCAATAACGCGGGCGTCGGCACGCATACGCCGCTGCTCGACAGCGACGTCGACGCCATGCAGCGCATGATCGACCTCAACGTCAGCGCGCTGACTCGGCTCACCTATGCGGCCGTGCCGGGTTTCGTTGCCCGCCGCAAGGGTGCGTTGATCAACATTGCGTCGATCGTGGCCATCGCGCCCGAGGTGCTGAACGGCGTGTACGGTGGCAGCAAGGCGTTCGTGCTGGCCTTCAGCCAGTCGCTGCATCATGAACTGGGCGACAAGGGCGTTCAGGTGCAGGCCGTCCTGCCGGGCGCGACGGCGACCGAATTCTGGCAGACCGGCGGCCTGCCGCTCGATAACCTCGACAAGTCCATTGTGATGTCCGCCGACGACATGGTCGACGCCGCGTTGGTCGGCTTCGATCGCCGCGAGCTGGTCACCATTCCGTCGCTGCACGCGGTGGAGAAGTGGGAAGACTACGAGGCTGCGCGCCGCGCGATGGCCCCGCTGCTGTCGACCAATACGCCGGCCGCGCGCTATAAGGCCTGAGCCGCGGCAACGAACAGCCGGGCCGCGTCAGATTGCGTTGCACGCGGCTCGGCTCGCTGCCCGGTTCATTCAGGCATGCCGATGGCCGTGCCCGCTACCGCTGATCGACTGCGGCTCGTCGTACTCCTCTGAGATGTCCTTGTTCGTGTAGTCGCCGAGACGGGAAGCGGCGAACAGACTCAGCAGCCCGCACACGAACACATAGAAGGCGATGGCATAGCCCGAGTGATAGTAGGCGAACAACGCGGTTGCAATGAGCGGCGCCGGGCCGCCCGCGATCACCGACGCCAGCTGATAACCGAGCGATGCGCCGCTATAACGCAGCCGCCCCGTGAACGACTCCGCGATCAGCGCCGCTTGCGGTCCGTACATCATCGCGTGGGGCACGAGCGAAAGCACGATGGCCATGAAGATCCACGCCGGGTTGCGCGTGTCGACCATGGCGAAATACACGAAGCCGAACAGGCCGGCGGCGGCCGCGCCGATCATATACATGCGGCGGCGTCCAATCAGATCGGACACATGGCCGAAGAGGGGAATGGTGACGAATTCCAGCACCGATGCCGCTAGCACCGCCGTCAGCAGCAGATCGCGCGAGGCGCCCAATGTCGTCACACCATACGTGAAAACAAACGCCGTGAAGATGTAGAACGGCGCCTGTTCAGCCATGCGCGCGAAGGCCGACAGCAGAATATCTTTCGGCTGGCGGCGAATGACTTCGAGCATCGGCGTCTTTTCGATTTTGCGCTCGGCCAGAAGCTTCGCGAAAATGGGCGTCTCGAGGATATTCAGCCGGATATAGAGACCAATTCCGACCAGCACGATGCTCAGAAAGAACGGCACGCGCCAGCCCCATGTGACGAAGGCGTCGCCGGAAATGGCGCTCATGGCGAGCACCGCGAGGTTCGCGACGAAGAGCCCCGCAGGCACGCCGAACTGCGGCCACGACGCGACGAAGCCGCGGTGCGCGTTGGTGCGGGCCCATTCCATCGACATCAGCACTGAGCCGCCCCACTCGCCGCCCACACCCACGCCCTGAATAAAGCGCAGCACCGTGAGTATCACGGCGCCCCACACTCCGATCGACGCATAGGTCGGAACAAACGCCACGGCGAACGTGGCGAGCCCCATGAGCAGCAGCGTGACGATGAGCGTCGCTTTGCGGCCGATACGGTCGCCGTAATGCCCGAATATGGCCGCGCCCACCGGCCTCGCAATGAAGCCCACCGCGTAGATCAGAAACGCTTCCAGCGTGCCGACGAGCGGGTCCGATTCAGGAAAGTACAGCTTGGCAAAGACGAGACCGGTTACCGTGCTGTAGAGAAAGAAGTCATACCATTCGATCGTCGTACCGATCGTGCTGGCTAGAACGGCGCGGCGCAGCTGGCGCCGTGCGTCCTCTTCGGAGAGGGGCGCCGCCCCCGGTTGTATGGCAGTCATTTGGCATCCCCGAACGAATGCGCGACATGCTGTATTGACACGCGGATGGAAGCCAGGTTCCGTCACCTCACGGCCACCGCCTCCGCCGCCGGCTGCCAGCCGCCGCCCAGCGCCTTGAAGGCGGCGACAGCCGCTTGCGCTGACTCCGCTTGCGCCTGCACTCGTGCATCCGAGGCGCGCAACAGGCTGTCGTCGGCCTGCAGCACTTCGATCAGACTGACGACCCCGTGCTGATACGCCGCGAACGACGCCGCGCGCGCGCGGCTGAGCGAGTCGACGCCGTCAGCCAGAAGAGCGGCCTGCTCCTCGCGCTTGACCAGTGCCGAAAAAGCGTTCTCGACGTCCTCCGTCGCGTGGAGCGCCGTGAGCCGATAGGCTGCCAGCATCTCGGCCTTCTGGCCCTTCGCCTCGTCGATCTGCGCATTGATGCGGCCGAAGTCGAACAGACGCCAGCGCAGACCCAGCACGCCGGCAGCCTGGTTCGCGCCGCTCGAAAACAGATTGCCGCTCGCCACGGAAGTCGCACTGCCGATCAGTCCGCTCAACGACAGCTTCGGGTAGTACTCGGCAATCGCGACGCCGATCCGCGCATTGGATGCCGCAAGGCGCCGCTCCGCCACGATCAGGTCAGGCCTGCGTCTGAGAAGCTCGCCCGGCGAGCCGGTCGCCCCGATGCGCGGCGCGGCGGGAATGTCGCCGCCCTCCAGCAGTTCGGCGCGATGCGTGCCGGGCTGCGCGCCCAGCATCACGTCGAGAGCGTTCATAGCCGCGTCGAGACCGGCTTCGAGCACCGGCACGGACACCTTGACCTGGGCGAGCGCGCCCTCCGCCTGCCTCACCTGAAGCTCGGCCGCCAACCCTTTGCTATACAGAAGCTTGATGGTCGAGAGCAGGTCCTGTTGCGTCCGCACCTGCCGGCGCGCGACATTCAGACGCGCCTGCAAGCCGCGAATGCTGATGTAGATGTCCGCGGTCTGTGCGGCCACGGCGAGGCGCGTGGCCGCTGCGCCCGCCTCCGACGCCTCGTAGTCGGCAAGCGCCGCTTCCCGGCCGCGCCGTAATCCGCCGAACACGTCCAGTTCCCAGCTTGCGTTGAGATTGGCTTCGTAGTCGTTGCCGTAGCGGTCAAAGCCCGGCGTCGCGTTCTGGAGCCGCCCGAGCGGCGTTTCAATGGATTGGTAGGCTCTCGCCGCCTGGCCGCTGACATTGCCCGAAGGCAGCAACGCCGCGTTCGCCGCGCCCAGTCCGGCACGGGCCTGCGCGACGCGCGCCGACGCCTGCGCGAGATCGAGGTTCTGTTCGAGCGCAAGCGCGACGTAGCGGGTCAGTTGCGGATCGCCGAAGCCGGCCCACCATGTTGCAAGGTCGGCAGTCGCGGCGGCCTGCCGCTGATCGACCGCGGCCTGGCCCTCGAACCTGGCCGGCATGGCCACCTCGGGCCGGACGTAGTCGGGGCCGACGGCGCAGCCTGCCGCCAGGCCGGCGACAATGAGCATGGCAAAAGTGCGTGTGAGCAGCATGGGCTTCTTCCGGCGAGAGGATGAGGGACGGGACGACCCGTCATGTGACGACTCGTAACAGTGACTATAATACATTTTGGTCACACGTTGTCGATTCTGACATGCGGCGGTAAGCTACGAACCTATGAAAAACGCTCCTACCTACCCCATCTCGGGCCGCGGCCCGGCCGATCACGATGTCCGCGACCAGATCGTCGCGGCCGCCACCGAGCACTTCAGCCGGTATGGCTACGAAAAGACGACCGTGTCGGACCTCGCCAAGGCAATCGGCTTTTCCAAGGCCTATATCTACAAGTTCTTCGAGTCCAAGCAGGCGATCGGAGAAATGATCTGCGCGAACTGCCTGCGCGAAATGGAATGCGCGGTGAAGGCCGCGGTCGACGAGGCCGACCGCCCGCCGGAGAAGCTGCGCCGCATGTTCAAGGCAATCGTGGAGGCGAGCTTGCGGCTCTTTTCCGAAGACCAGAAGCTGTATGAGATCGCCGCGTCGGCCGCCACCGAGCACTGGCAGGTAACGCTCGCCTACGAAAAACGAATTCAGGAGATGCTTCAGGCAATCCTGCAGGAAGGCCGGCAAAGCGGCGACTTCGAGCGCAAAACGCCGCTGGACGAGACCGCCGCTGCTATCTACCTGGTCATGCGCCCCTACCTGAATCCGCTGATTCTGCAGCATAGCTTCGACTCCGCCGAGGAAGCGCCGGCGCAGCTATCGAGCCTCGTCCTGCGGAGCCTCTCGCCCTGAGAAAAAGAGGTCGTTGTGACTGTTGACTGATTTGGTCACTAGAACCATAATGGAAGCCATCATCATTTCGCCGATGGGACTTCCATGTTCTCGCGTCGCCTCGCCACTTCTGCCGTCGTCTGTGCGTTGCCCTTTGCGCTGGCCGCTTGCGGCGCCAAAGCCCCATCCGATCCGCGCACGGAAGCGCCGCTCGTGCGCTCCGCCATCGTCCAGACCGCGACGCCGGCGTCGCGTTCGTTCACGGGCACCGTCGCCGCCCGGGTGCAAAGCGACCTCGGTTTTCGCGTGTCCGGCAAGGTGCTGGAGCGGCTCGTGGACGCCGGACAGAGCGTCCGGCGCGGGCAGCCGCTCATGCGCATCGACCCCGTCGATCTGAAGCTCGCCGCCCAGGCGCAGCAGGAAGCGGTGAGCGCCGCCCGGGCGCGCGCCCAACAGACCGCTGAAGATGAAGCCCGCTACCGCGACCTGCGCGGCACCGGCGCGATCTCGGCGTCTACGTACGACCAGGTGAAGGCAGCGGCGGACGCCGCCAAAGCACAGCTCAGCGCGGCAGAAGCCCAGGCCGACGTGGCCCGCAATGCGAGCCGCTACGCGGAGCTGGTCGCCGACGGCGACGGCGTCGTCATGGAAACGCTGGCCGAGCCCGGCCAGGTCGTCAGCGCAGGGCAGCCCGTCGTGCGGCTCGCTCATGCGGGGCGCCGCGAAGCAGTCATTCAGTTGCCCGAAACACTGCGCCCCGCGGCCGGCTCGATTGCGCAAGCCACGCTCTTCGGCAAGGAAGACGTGAGCGTTCCCGCCACGCTGCGGCAGCTCTCGGACACGGCGGATCGCCTGACGCGCACCTTCGAGGCGCGCTACGTGCTCGACGGCGACCTCGCCAACGCGCCCTTGGGCACGACCGTCACGATCCGCATTCCCGATCCGGATTCCGCCGCGCAAGGCGGCTTGCAGGTGCCGATCGGCTCCCTGTTCGACGCGGGCAAGGGGCCCGGCGTGTGGGTCATCAAGGGCGAACCGGCGAAGGTGGCCTGGCGGCCCGTTGCCGTCCAGCATCTCGGCGACGACGGCGCCAACATCGCCGGTGGACTTCAGCCGGGCGAGCGGGTCGTCGCGCTCGGTGCACATCTGCTGCGCGAAGGCGAGGTGGTCCGCGTCGCCGGCCAGGCCGCCGCCACTCAGGGAGCACGTCCGTGAGCGAACGCCGTTTCAACCTGTCGGCGCTCGCCGTGCGCGAGCGCTCCGTCACGCTGTTCCTGATCTGCCTGATTTCGCTGGCCGGCCTCGTTTCATTCTTCAAGCTCGGGCGCGCGGAAGACCCGGCTTTCACAGTCAAGGTGATGACCATCATCACCGCCTGGCCCGGCGCCACCGCGCAGGAGATGCAGGACCAGGTCGCCGAGAAGATCGAAAAGCGCATGCAGGAACTGCGCTGGTACGATCGTACGGAGACCTACACAAGACCCGGCCTCGCCTTCACGACGCTGACGTTGCTCGACAGCACGCCGCCCTCCGAAGTGCAGGAGGAGTTCTACCAGGCCCGCAAGAAAGTCGGCGACGAAATAAGCAATCTTCCGCCCGGCGTGATCGGGCCCATCGTCAACGACGAATACTCGGACGTCACCTTCGCGCTCTTTGCGCTCAAGGCGAAGGGCGAGCCTCAGCGCCTCCTGGTGCGCGACGCGGAGACGCTGCGTCAGCGCCTGTTGCACGTGCCGGGTGTGAAGAAGGTGAACATCATCGGCGAGCAGGCGGAGCGGATTTATGTGCAGTTCTCGCATGACCGCCTGGCCACGCTCGGCGTGAGTCCGCAGGACGTGTTCGCCGCGCTCAATAGCCAGAATGTGCTGACGCCGGCCGGCTCGGTGGAGACGAAAGGGCCCGAGGTGCTCGTTCGTGTGGACGGCGCTTTCGACAAGCTGCAAAAAATTCGCGACACACCGGTCGTCGTGCAAGGCCGCACGCTGAAGCTCTCGGACATTGCTACCGTCACGCGCGGCTATGAAGATCCGGCAACGTTCATGATCCGCAATGGCGGCGAACCCGCGCTGCTGCTCGGCATCGTGATGCGCGACGGCTGGAACGGGCTGGATCTCGGCAAGGCGCTGGACGGCGAGGCCCGCTCGATCAACGCTGAACTGCCGCTCGGCATGAGCCTGACCAAGGTCACGGATCAGGCGGTGAACATCAGCTCGGCCGTCGACGAGTTCATGGTCAAGTTCTTCGCCGCATTGCTCGTGGTCATGCTGGTGAGCTTCGTCAGCATGGGCTGGCGGGTGGGTCTCGTGGTCGCCGCGGCCGTGCCGCTGACGCTGGCGGCGGTCTTCGTCGTGATGGCCGCGACCGGCAAGAATTTCGATCGCATCACGCTCGGGTCCCTGATACTCGCGCTCGGCCTGCTGGTGGACGACGCCATCATCGCCATCGAAATGATGGTGGTGAAGATGGAAGAAGGCTACAGCCGCGTGGCCGCTTCCGGCTATGCATGGAGCCATACCGCGGCGCCGATGCTGGCGGGCACGCTCGTGACCGCCGTCGGCTTCATGCCTAACGGCTTCGCGCGATCCACCGCCGGCGAATACACGAGCAACATGTTCTGGATCGTCGGCATTGCGCTGATTGCCTCATGGGTGGTCGCCGTGGTCTTCACGCCCTACCTGGGCGTCAAGCTGCTGCCCGACTTCAAAAAGGTCGAAGGCGGTCACGGTGCGATCTACGACACGCCGCGCTACAACCGGTTTCGCCAGGTGCTCGGGCGCGTGATCGGACGCAAATGGTGGGTCGCCGGTTCCGTGGTCGGTCTTTTCATGCTGGCCATACTCGGCATGTCTATCGTGAAGAAACAGTTCTTTCCGATCTCCGACCGGCCCGAAGTGCTCGTCGAGCTACAGATGCCCTACGGCACGTCCATTGATGAGACGAGCGCCGCCACGGCAAAAGTGGAAGCGTGGCTCGCCGGGCAGAAGGAAGCGCGAATCGTCACCGCCTACATCGGCCAGGGTGCGCCCCGCTTTTATCTCGCGATGGGACCGGAACTGCCCGATCCGTCGTTCGCGAAGATCGTGGTTCGCACGGACAGTCAGCATGAACGCGACGCGTTGAAGCTGCGACTGCGCGAAGCGGTGGCAGGCGGGCTCGCCTCCGAAGCGCGGGTGCGGGTCACGCAACTCGTCTTCGGCCCGTACTCGCCGTTCCCTGTTGCCTACCGCGTCTTAGGCCCCGACCCTGACAAGCTGCGCAGCATTGCCGCTCAAGTCGAACACGTCATGAACGCCAGTCCGATGATGCGCACAGTCAACACCGACTGGGGCACGCGTACGCCCACGCTGCACTTCACGTTGCAGCAGGACCGGCTGCAGGCGGTCGGGCTCACCTCCAGCGCGGTTGCGCAACAGCTGCAATTCCTGCTGTCCGGCGTGCCGGTCACCGCCGTGCGCGAGGACATCCGCACCGTGCAGGTCATGGCGCGTTCGGCCGGCGACGTGCGGCTCGATCCGGCCAGAATCGGCGACTTCACGCTGGCCGGCGCGAATGGTCAGCGTATTCCGCTGTCCCAGGTAGGCCAGGTCGACGTGCGGATGGAGGAGCCGATCATCCGGCGTCGCGACCGCATGCCGACCATGACCGTGCGCGGCGATATTGCCGATGATCTGCAGCCGCCCGACGTGTCGGCGGCGATCACGAAGCAACTGCAGCCGATTGTCGCGAAGCTGCCCAACGGCTATCGCATCGAGCAGGCGGGCTCCATCGAAGAATCGGGCAAGGCGACGGTCGCCATGCTGCCGTTATTTCCGATCATGCTCGCGATCACGCTGCTCATCATCATTTTGCAGGTGCGCTCCATCTCCGCCATGGTGATGGTGTTCCTGACGAGTCCATTGGGCTTGATCGGCGTGGTGCCGACGCTGATCCTGTTCCGGCAACCCTTCGGCATCAATGCGCTGGTTGGGCTGATCGCACTGTCCGGCATTCTGATGCGCAACACGCTGATTCTCATCGGGCAGATCCATCAGAACGAACAGGCAGGCCTCGATCCGTTCCATGCCGTTGTCGAGGCCACCGTGCAACGGGCGCGCCCCGTGATCCTGACCGCGCTGGCGGCGATCCTCGCCTTCATCCCGCTGACGCATTCTGTGTTCTGGGGAACGCTCGCGTACACGCTGATCGGCGGCACTTTTGCGGGAACGATTCTGACGCTCGTCTTCCTGCCGGCCATGTATTCGATCTGGTTCAAGATCCGGCCGCGCGGTACGGAGACCGGGAACGAGCGGCACAAGCACGCGCCGCCTCTGACGGAGATGCTCGAGGAGTCGCCTGCGGGGCAGAGTTGAACGACGCGCTCCTCGCGCGCAAGATGAATTGACATTGATCTGCACTCCCGCTTACTTACGCTTATCGAAGGAACTGCCATGCCGAATTCCACCGTGGTCGTTGTCACCGGCGTCTCGTCGGGTATCGGGCGCGCTGCCGCCACGAAGTTTGCGAAGCGCGGATGCCGGGTGTTCGGCACCGTGCGCCGTCTTGCCCAGGCGACGCCCTTGCCCGGCGTCGAGCTGATCGAGATGGATATCCGCGACGACGCTTCCGTTCAACGCGGCATTCAAACCATCCTCAACCGGGCAGGACGCATCGACGTGCTCGTGAACAACGCGGGCATGAACATGATCGGCGCGGTCGAGGAAACCGCCGTTACCGAGGCGACATCTCTATTCGACACCAATGTGTTCGGCGTCCTGCGGACGACACAGGCTGTCCTTCCGCACATGCGAGCGCAGCGTCGCGGACGGATCGTCAATGTGAGCTCCGTGCTCGGCTTTCTACCGGCACCGTATATGGGCATTTATTCGGCGTCCAAACATGCGGTGGAAGGCTTGTCGGAAACGCTCGATCACGAAGTGCGTCAATTCGGCATCCGCGTCACGCTGGTCCAGCCGTCTTACACGCGCACGAGTCTCGACGCGAATTCGCCGCTGGCCGCCTCGACTATCGCCGACTACGATCGCGAACGCGACATTGCAGCGCGCTCGGTCGCCAACAATCTGAAGGACGCTCCGGAGCCCGACGGCGTAGCCAGCACGATCGTGGAAGCAGGCCTCGGCGCGTGGCGCATGCGCCGCACGCCGTCGGGGCAGGCTTCTTTGCTGAGCAAACTGCGCCGTTTCATGCCGCCTGGCCCGGTCGATTCCGGGGTGAGGAAGACGGTGGGGCTCGCGTGAGGTTGGTGCGAGCGCGCATTCAACTGGGCTTAACTCCTGGTTTATCGGCCATTAAGCACAAGTTCGCGCCGAGCTTCTATAGTGGCGGCTTGTCACTACGCGCCCGGCTCGTCATGCCGGTCGCGCAAAGAATCGCAAGGAGCCACAGATGAACCTGGAGTCGCTGAATACGCCCGCGGCCTTGATCGATGTCGAGCGCATGCAGCGCAACATCGCGCGAATGCAGCAACGCATGAACGCGCTAGGCGTCAAGTTTCGCCCGCACGTGAAGACCACGAAATGCGAGCAGGTCGTCAGAGCACAAATGGATGCAGGCGCAAGCGGCATCACGGTGTCGACACTCAAGGAAGCCGAGCAGTTCTTTGCCTGCGGCGTTCGCGACATTGTCTATGCTGTCGGCATGGCGCCGACCAAACTACCGCAGGCGCTCGCGCTGCGGCGACAAGGCTGCGATCTCAAGATCGTCGCCGACAGCGTCGTGTGCGCGGAAGCCATCGTCGCTTTCGGCCGGGAGCACGACGAGCGATTCGAGGTGTGGATCGAGATCGACGTGGACGGCCATCGTTCGGGCATCGCGCCCGAGGACGACATGCTGCTGACTGTCGCGACGATTCTCTCCGACGGCGGCATGCCTGCCGGCGGAGTGCTGGCGCATGCGGGTTCGAGCTACGACTACGATACCCATGACGAACTGGTTCGCATCGCCGAGCAGGAACGTGCAGGCTGCGTGCGGGCCGCCGAGCGCCTTCGCGCGGCGGGCCTGCCATGCAACGTGGTGAGCGTGGGATCGACGCCGACGGCGCTGGCTGCTGAGCATCTGCAGGGTGTGACCGAAGTTCGTGCCGGCGTCTACGTCATGTTCGATCTCGTCATGCACAACGTGGGCGTCAACGACATCTCCGAAATTGCCTTGAGCGTATTGACCACCGTGATCGGCCATCAGAGCGAAAAAGGCTGGGCCATTGTCGACGCAGGCTGGATGGCCATGAGCCGCGACCGCGGCACACAGCGCCAGAAACAGGACTTTGGCTACGGACTCGTGTGCCTCGAGACCGGCGAGGTGCTGGGAGAGTATTTGATGAGTGGTGCTAACCAGGAGCACGGCATCATTTCGCGAGCCGGCAGCGCCGACCAGCAGATCGAGAAGCGCTTTCCCGTCGGCACGCGTCTGCGCATTCTGCCCAACCACGCCTGCGCCACGGGGGCGCAGCATCCCGCCTATCTGGCGGTGCAGTCCGACGGCACGGTAGAAACGTGGCCGCGCTTCTACGGCTGGTAATGAACCCGAACCCTGCATGCCTCGTCGGCAAACTGCAGGGCGAGGCATAGCGACGGTTTCAATCGTAGTACCCGAGGATCGACTTCACCTCCATGTACTCCTCCATACCCTCGATCCCATACTCGCGACCATTGCCGGATTGCTTGTACCCGCCAAACGGAGCCTGCGGATCCCACGCCGGATAGTTCAGATGCACCTGGCCCGAGCGAATGCGCGCGGCCACCGCGCGCACGAATGCCATGTCGGTGCCTTGAACGGTCCGCGCTGCGTCCGGAACGAGTAATGCCTCAGGTTGTCGCGTGCCACGCGGATGTGTTCCGCGGCGCGCGGCACATGCGCCGCGCGCGCATAGCTGATGGGCGCGCCCATTTCCATGGTCAGCGCCGTGGCAAACAGTTCGCTGCGCTCCAGCATCAACGCATGAACGCGCGCGAGCAGCGCGGCGCGCTCCTCCTGCGAAGTCGCGGACCAGCTTTCGAACGCGTTGCGCGCAGCCTGCACCGCCCGCTCGACATCGCGCGCGTTGCCAAGCGGAATGTCGCAGAGCGTGTTTTCCGTGGACGGGCATACGACCGCGACGCGATCCGCACCTTCCGGCGCGACCCACTCGCCGTCGATAAAGAGCCGATCGAGCCTTCCCGCTTGCAGGAGGTGACGAAGAGGTGAATTCATTGCAGTGTGTCCTCGAGCCGGTGCCACTCGGCCTACACCATGAGATCCGACACGCTCTCGCCAGAAGAACTGCGGTTGCCGGATTCGTGCGACCCACTATAGAGAAAAATGTTTTTGTCTTGTTTAATATCCAATGAACCCGCAATTAAAGAGGCCTTAATGCTTCAGTTGGAAGACATGCAACTGCTGCGTGCGCTCGGCGTGTCGCAATCGCTTGCCGCAGCCGCAAGGCTTCTGGATCTCACGCCGCCTGCAGTGACGGTGCGTCTTCAGCGCATTGAAGAACGGATGGCGGTGCGCCTCGCCACGCGCGCGGCGCGAGGCATATCGCTCACCGACGAAGGCCAGCGACTCGTTCAGGAGGCAATTGAAATCCTGGAGCGGATCGAATCCATTCCGTCGCGCGTGTCCGGCGAGTCGCACGGCGTAAGCGGCCATTTGCGCGTGGTGGCGCCGTTCGGCTTCGGCCGCGCGTATATCGCGCCGCTCGTGCGCGACCTGCGTCGCTCGCACCCTCATCTCACGATCTCGCTGATTCTGGTCGAAAGCCCTTTGGCGGCGGCATCGGGCGCCGACGTGGCGATTTCCATTGGTCAGGTCAAGGCGTCCTCGTGGATCGGGCATTTTCTGGCTCCGAACGAACGCATTCTTTGCGCGAGCCCCGCGCTTGCTCGCGGCCTCTCGAAGCTTAAGCATCCGTCGGAACTGTCGCGCTGCGAGTACCTGACCTTACGCGAGAACGACGAAGACGTGACCCGTCTGCGTTTCATTCAACTCGATGCGGCGGGCAGGCGGGTCAGCAAACCTGTCACGGTCCGGTTGAACGGCGCTTTGTCCTCGAACGACGGCACGGTGGTCCGAGACTGGGCGCTCGACGGGCTCGGCGTGGCCGCGCGATCCGAATGGGACTGCGCGCAACTGATTGCGCGAGGCAAGCTGAGCCGCGTGTTGCCGGCATGGCATCTCGAACCGGCACCGGTCATGGCGCTCGTGCCCACGCGCCACGGTCTCACCATTCGTCAGCGTGCGTTTCTCGATGCCGCGAAGCGCGCCTTCGACCCGATTCCGTGGCGGAATTGATCTGCTGGTCGAACGAGATGCAAAGGTTCAACGCCGGCGGCCAGATCGGCGATCAGGTAGCCGGCGCCCTTCGCGCGACGGCTACCGCCTTCCGCCGACCTGGATCAGTTCGCGTTGCGCAAGGTTGCGGTACAGGGCGCGCACGCCAAAGGCCCAAGGCGCGACTTCCGTGCTGAGCCGCACGGTGTTGACGAGCGCGCCCAGCTCGGGGGCCGAGATGGTGACCACATCGCCCAGGTGATGCGTGAATCCGCCGCCGGGTGTGTCGCGATCCTTGATGGGCGAGAACATCGTCCCTAGAAAAAGCATGAAGCCGTCCGGATACTGATGATGGCGCCCCCATGTCTGCGCAACCAGATCCTGCGGATCGCGGCTGATTTCGCTCATGTGGCTCACGCCCTCGAGCACGAAATCGTCATCCGCCCCTTCCACGCGCAGGCTCACGCTGGTGTTGCGCACGTCGTCGAGACTGAATTCGTCGTCGAACAGGCGCACGAACGGTCCAATGGCGCATGACGCGTTATTGTCCTTGCACTTGCCGAGCAGCAGCGCCGAGCGCCCCTCGATGTCGCGCAGATTCACGTCGTTGCCGAGCGTTGCGCCGACGATTTCTCCGCGGCTGTTCACAGCCAGCACGATCTCCGGCTCAGGGTTGTTCCAGTTCGATGCCGCGAGCAAACCCACGTCGGCGCCGGGACCGACGGCCGACATCGGCTGCGACTTCGAGAACACTTCCGCATCGGGGCCGATACCGACCTCCATGTACTGCGACCACGCCCCGCGGCGCTCGAGTTCCGCCTTGAGCTTCATCGCCGCATCGGAGCCGGGCTGAATCTTCGAGAGATCAGTGCCGATGGTTGCAGCAATGGTTGCGCGCACTTCCTGCGCCTTGGCCGGGTCGCCTCCCGCCTGTTCCTCGATAACCCGTTCGATGAGGCTCACGGCAAACGTCACACCGCATGCCTTGATGGCCTGCAGATCGTTGGGCGCGAGCAGGCGCAGGTCGTCCGCCGATCCGGAACGCAGCGCTGCCTCGACCAGCTTATCCACTGGGCCGAGCGACTCGCCCGACACCGTTCGCGCGAACGCGACGAGGTCTTCGCGCTCGAACAGGTCGGCCGTCGTCGGCACGCTTGCCGTAATGTCCAGCACTTCGCCGTTGCGCACCAGCACGACGCAGGGGCCGTGAAGTTCGCCTGAGGGTGTATGCAGTTTGCGCCACACGCGGCCGACGAGCAGCGCCTGCCCGACATCGCGCGGAAGGAAGGATGCTGCGGAAATGGCATTCATTCGTGATGTCTCCTTGTCGGTCCGTTAGTGAGAGTGGCGCGGGTTGCCGCGCTTTTCAATGACGTTCAGGTACAGCGTAGCGGGTTCCAGGCAGCCGCCCGTGGATAGTTGCCCAACCGTCTTGCGATAAAGCTCCTGCCAGGGCGTCTGCGCCTCGGGAATCGCAAACGTGGCATGCTCGCGCCGACGCGCGAGTTCGGCTTCGTCAACCAGTACGTCGACCTTGCGGGCGTTCAGGTCGACGCGAATGCGGTCACCCGTTTGCAGCAGCGCGAGTCCACCGCCGACGGCCGCTTCCGGCGACATGTTGAGGATAGAAGGGCTCGCGGACGTACCGCTCTGGCGTCCGTCTCCGAGCGTGGGCAGCGAGGTGATGCCCTGTCGCACCAGTTCCGCGGGCGGCGCCATGTTGACGACTTCCGCGCTGCCCGGATAACCCACCGTGCCTGCTCCGCGAATGACGAGAATGCAGTTCTGGTCGATGTGAAGAGACGGGTCATTGATGCGCGCGTGGTAATCCTCGGGACCGTCGAAGACGATTGCCCGCGCCTCGAACGTGTTTTCCGCGCCGGGCTCGCTCAGATAGGTTTGCCGGAACGCGTCGCCGACCACCGACATCTTCATGATGGCGCTGTCGAAGAAGTTGCCCGACAGCACGATGAATCCCGCCCCGTGCTTGAGCGGCTCGGCCGTCGACCTGATGACCTCGCGGTCAGGCTCGGCCGTGCTGCCGGCGATTGCGCCGATGGTGCGGCCCGCAACGGTCGCGCAATCGCGGTGCAGCAGCCCTGCCTTGTCGAGCTCGCGCAGCACGCCCGGCACGCCGCCTGCCCGGTGAAAGCTCTCGCCCAGATACTCGCCGGCAGGCATACAGTTCACGATGAGCGGCACCCGCTCGCCCACGCGCTGCCAGTCGTCGAGGCTCAGGTCGACACCGATGTGCCGGGCAATCGCAATCAGATGCGGCGGGCAGTTGCTGGATGCGCCGAGCGCTGAGGCCACCACGATCGCGTTCTCGAACGCTTCCTTGGTCATGATGTGCGACGGTCGCACGTCGTCGCGTACCAGGTCGACAATGCGCTTGCCCGTTGCGTAAGCCATCTGGCCTCGCTCGCGATACGCCGCCGGGATGCTCGCGCAACCGGGCAACGACATCCCCAATGCTTCCGCAAGACTGTTCATCGACAACGCCGTGCCCATGGTATTGCAGTGACCGATGGACGGTGACGAAGCGGTCGTCAGTTCCATGAATCCTTCGTAATCGATCTCGCCTGCCGCAAGCAGGTTGCGCGCATGCCAGATGACCGTGCCTGAGCCCACGCGCTTTCCCTGATGCCAGCCGTCGAGCATGGGGCCGCCTGACAGAACGATAGCCGGCAAATCGACAGTCGCGGCGGCCATCAGGCAGGCGGGCGTCGTCTTGTCGCAGCCGGTGGTGAGCACGACCCCGTCGAGCGGAAAACCGTGCAGGATTTCCACGAGGCCGAGATAGGCCAAGTTGCGGTCGAGCGCGGCCGTCGGCCTGCGGCTCTGCTCCGCGAGCGGATGGACCGGAAACTCCATCGGAATGCCGCCCGCGTCGCGAATGCCCGCCTTGGTGCGCTCGGCGAGTTCGATGTGATGCCGATTGCAGGGCGCGAGGTCGCTGCCCGTCTGTGCAATGCCGATAATCGGGCGGCCCGACTGCAATTCTTCACGTGTGAGCCCATAGTTCATGAAGCGCTCGACGTAGAGCGCGGTCATGTCGGCGTGCGAGGGATCGTCGAACCATTCCTGACTGCGCAGGCGGCGTGTGCTGGGTGAGGTCATACGGTACTCCTTTTTGCTGGCCTGCCGAAAGATCGTCAGGCGCGAGGCGTCTCTTGTGCGCTCATCTGTGCCGGGCGCCGGCATGCTGCGCCGGATCATCACACGTATTGTTCGCGCCGCGGTGTTATCGGTAACATCTTTTGATATTAGCACGCGCGAACGCGCTATGCATCTTCGAGGCGTGAAGATCTAGGCGCTCTCGCGCTCCACGACGGCATAGTCGATAACCACCTTGCGTTGCGCTCGCGCGGCGTGCGTGCTTCCCGCCTGCGCGGCCAGCAGCAGCTCGCCCGTGCGCCGGCCGATGCCGTAGGCGTCGACCGAGACCGTCGTGATGGTCGGATTGCTGCAGAGCGCGACTTCGAAATTACCGAAGCCCGCCACGGCGATGTCGCGCGGCACGCGAAGCCCGCGACGGTGACATTGCATGATGGCCCCGAACGCGGACATATCGCTCACACACATGACTGCGTCGGTATCGGGCCATTGCTCGAGCAGTGCGTCGAGCGCGGGCGCGCCGTGCGTCATCGTGATGGGCGACTCGCCGAGACGCACCACGCGAGGCTCGCCCAGACCCTGCGCTTTCATCTCCTGGAGGTAGCCCTTGAGCCGCTCGAGGCCGCGACGATCGAGGTCGCTCGCGCCGCACAGAAAGCCGATCTTGCGATAGCCCTTGGCGCTGAGATAACGCACCATCTCGCGCGCCGCCCGGGCATTCGAAAAGCCGACCGCCAGATCGATTGGTTTGGCGGGAAGATCCCACATCTCGACCACCGGTATGCGTGCGCGCTCCAACAAGTGCCGCGTGCCGTCCGTGTGCTGCGAGCCGGTCAGCGCGATACAGCGCGGCTGGTAGCGCAACATCGAGCGCACGAGGCGCTCTTCCCTTTCGAGGCCATAGTCGGTATCGCCGAGCAGCAGTTGCAGCCCTTCCGGTTCCAGGACGGACGTGAGCCCACGCACCGTATCGGAGAAGTTCGAACTCGCGAGCGACGGCACGAGCACCGCGACGAAATCGGAACGGCCCGACGAGAGTGCGCCTGCTGCCGCGTCGGCCACATAACCCAACTGCGCGATAGCCTGCTCGACGCGTTCGCGCGTGGCCGGCGCAACACTGTGCCCTGCCAGCACGCGGGAAACGGTCATTTTGCTGACCCGCGCGATATGCGCGACGTCCGCCATGCGCGGCGGGTTGGCGGGCTGCGTTGCGCGCGCCGGCCGCGCGGTTCGCGGCGTTCGGGTGGTGGTGGCCATCGGGCTTTGGAGTACTTGTACGAGGGGCGAGCCGTTGCACAGCACGCGTCGGCTCACGGCTAATCGCCATGATAGACGCGACGCCTCATACGACGTAGGTAGATTCCCCTAGCTTGCGTCTTCAGGGCGCACCATGCTAACTTCGTTACCGATAACATAACAACAGAGCGAAAAGCTTCGACCCGAATTGTTATCGGTAACATAGCCGGTCAATTCCTGATCCAGCGACCGGGTCGAGGCTTGCACGCGGGCAAGCGTCGAGTCGATGCGCGCGGCCCGCTCCGCTTTCGCGCTCAAGACACGCATAAAGGAGACAACCGAATGCCAACCATCGCTCAGACCGCGGGTGCGCCTGTCGCGGTCGATCATGCCGAAGAACTGCTGTACCGGAAGGTTCTGAAGCGGATCCTGCCGCTGCTTTTGCTGTGTTACGTCGTGGCCTATCTCGACCGTGTCAACGTCGGCTTTGCCAAACTGCAGATGCTCGATTCGCTGGGCCTCAGCGACGCCGTGTACGCCGTCGGCGCGAGCATCTTCTTCTGGGGCTACTTCCTCTTCGAGATGCCCAGCAATCTTCTGCTTCACCGGTACGGCGCGCGATTCTGGATCGCGCGCATCATGGTGTCGTGGGGCGTGGTCTCTTCGTCATTGGCATTCATTGCACCGCTGGCCGCCTTCTTTCATGTGCAAACGTCCACGATGTTCTACATCCTGCGTTTTCTACTGGGCGTCTGCGAGGCGGGCTTCTTTCCCGGCATCATCCTTTATATGAACTACTGGTTTCCCGCACGGCGCCAGAGCATTGCGATGTCCGGGTTCCTGATTGCCATTCCCGTGAGCCTGACGCTCGGTGGTGTCCTGTCCGGCTGGCTCATGGAAAACACACACGGCGCGTTCGGTATGGAAGGCTGGCAGTGGATGCTGCTGGTGGAAGGCATTCCGTCGATTCTCGTCGCCTTCCTCGTGCTCTTTCGCATGGGCGACGGCATCGAGTCGGCGAAATGGCTGACAGCCTCCGAAAAGGCCTTGCTGCAAAAGAACCTCGAACAGGAGAGTTCGAAGAAGACCCACCGCATTGGCGCCGCGCTCAAGAGCCCGCGCGTGTGGTTGCTGACCTTCATCCTGCTCACGTTCAACACGGGGTTCTACGGGCTCGCGTTCTGGCTGCCGTCCATCATCAAGGCATCCGGCGTCAAGAGCACGCTCAATATCGGCCTGCTGACGGCCATCCCGTACCTGAGCGCTGTCGTGGCGATGATCTGGAACGCACGCCATTCGCGCAAGACGGGTGAGCGCCGGCTGCATGCAGCGGTTCCGGCGTGCATCGGCGGCATCGGTCTGATTCTCAGCGCGAGCTTCGCGAACAATGTGCCGTTGTCCATTCTCTTTCTGACGATTGCGACCTGCGCGATCCTGGGTCTGATGCCGATATTCTGGACCTTTCCAGGGCAGATTCTCTCGGGGACGGCCGCGGCCGCGGGCATTGCCCTCATCAATTCCGTGGGCAACCTGTCCGGCTTCACAGGTTCGATGATCACGAGTGTCGCAAAGGACATGACGGGCAACATCAACAACGGCACTTACGCGCTGGGAGCCTGTCTGCTCGTCAGTTGCGTGCTGATCCTGTCCATCCCGAAGAGCATGCTGAACAACGACCAGCAGGCTTGATGCGGCGCCTTGCGCATTGCGCCTTGCACACGCACCCGAAGCGCGGTGAGCACAGCCGAGCTCGACACTCAACCTTCGAGCGCCGCCCCCAACCGCGATTCGAGAAACTGCACGAATGCACGCACCTTGCTCGACTGGCGGCGATTCGGCAGATACGCGGCATACACGACTGCGTCGCCTGAATGAGGCCGCGCGTCGAAAGACGCGAAAAGTCGCATGAGGCGTCCCGCACGGATTTCCGCGGCGACCTGCCAGGCGGGCAGCAATGCGATGCCGCGTCCGGCCACCGCAGCTTCGAACAGCATGTCCAGATTGTTCGAAAGCAGATGGCCGCGCACGTCGACGCGTTCCTCTACGCCGTCGCGCTCGAACGTCCAGATCTGGCGCGCGCGGTAGCCGCCGCCATAGGCGAAGCGCAGGCACTCGTGCCCGGCGAGGTCCGCGGGTGTCTGCGGGGTGCCGCTGCGCCGCAGGTAGTCCTCGCTCGCCACGACATAGCGCGGATTGTCCGCGAGTTTTTTCACGACCAGATTGGCGTCGCGCTCCGCAAAGCCGATGCGGATGGCGACGTCGATCCGGTCAACCGCGAGATCGACAAACTGATCGCCCACCACGACGTCGAGCACCACGCGCGGATGCTCGGCAAGAAAGGCCGCCAGATGCGGCGCGAGGCATAACCGGCTGTAGGTGGACGGCACCGAAACGCGCAGCGAGCCGACGGGCGCCGCGCCGCTGTCAAATACGCTCTCGTCGGCCTCGGCCAGATCGTCGAGGACTTTCGACACCTGTTCGACGTACGCAAGGCCGGCGTCGGTCAGGCTGACCTTGCGCGGCGTGCGGGTCAACAGCGCCGCGCCAAGCGACGCCTCCAGCGAATCCATCAGGCGCGTCACCGAAGAAGTCGCCACGCCGAGACGTTGCGCGGCCTTCGAAAAGCCGCCGGCATCGGCGACTTCGAGCAAGGTTTTGACGGCGAGGAATTTGTCCATGTGTAAGCGCATTGGGAGGTTCGTTGCATAAAACGCAACGTTAGCTTGCATTCTATTCGCATTCCGCCGCGCGAACGCAACGATTAAGCTGCATGCATGGCTTGACGCGTTCAGCCACGTAACAGGCCTCGCGTCCCCGACCGATCACGGACCCGTCGTTTTCGGCTTCTTCACTTCACGGAGTTGTCATGTCAACCCAGCTATCCGCCGCGACTCGCACCGGCAGTCCCGTCAAACTGACGCGCGGTCTCATCGCGCTCTTTGCGTTCTGCTGCGGCGCCATCGTCGCCAATCTCTATTACGCGCAGCCCATTACCGAACTGATCGCGCCGGACGTTCACCTGTCCGGCGGCATGGCGAGCGTGATCGTCTCGCTCACGCAAATCGGCTATGCCTTCGGGCTGTTTTTTCTCGTGCCGCTCGGCGACCTGCTGGAAAACCGCAAGCTGATGATCGCTACGGCGCTCGTGTCGATCGCGAGTCTGGCCGCCGCGGCCTTCGCGCATCAGCCCAGCGCGTTTCTCGTCATCTCGTTGCTGGTCGGGTTCAGCTCGGTCGCCGTGCAGATTCTGATTCCGCTCGCCGCGCATCTCGCGCCCGACGAATCGCGCGGCAAGGTGGTCGGCACGATCATGAGCGGTCTGCTGCTCGGCATTCTGCTGTCGCGTCCAATCTCGAGCGTGGTCGCCGGACACTTCGGCTGGCGCGCGGTGTTCGGTTCCGCCGCCGTGCTGATGGCGCTTGTGACGACCGTGCTCGCGCTGACCATTCCGCGCCGCCAGCCCGCGCACCAGGCCACCTACGTCGAACTGATCGGCTCGCTCGGCCACCTCGTGCGCACGATGCCGGTATTGCGCCATCGTTCGTTGTACCAGGCACTGATGTTCGCCTCGTTCAGCCTGTTCTGGACCGCGATTCCCGTCGAACTGACGCGCCAGTTCGGCCTCACGCAGACGCAAATCGGCATCTTCGCGCTGGTCGGCGCAATCGGCGCAACCTCGGCTCCCGTGGCCGGCCGCCTCGCCGATGCCGGCCACACGATGCGCGCAACGCTGATCGCGCTGGTGGTGGGCGCCCTCGCGTATGCACCCGCGTTGATCCATCCGGCGTGGGGCGTGGCAGGTCTCGTCGCGAGCGGCATCGTGCTCGACTTCGCCGTGCAGATGAACATGGTGCTGGGCCAGCGCGAGATCTACGCACTGCATGCGGCGAGCCGCAACCGGCTGAACGCGCTGTACATGACCAGCATCTTCGTGGGCGGCGCGCTCGGCTCGGCGCTCGCGAGTCCGCTCTATGAACACGGCGGCTGGCCGCTCGTGGCTGCGGTCGCCACGGCCTTTCCGCTGATCGCGCTGGCGCACTACCTGACGATCGGCCGCCCGCACGCGGCGCGCCACGCCTGATGTCGCGGAGCGGTTGCAAAGGGGCGGGGCGGCGCCTGCGGGTCCGGTCGTAAGTCGTTGAATCCAAATGGTCGTCGCAGAAAGCGTGCTCACACGCAAAGTCCGTCATGACGCCAGGAAACCGCGATTCAGCAATGCGGCCGCGTAATAAGATCTGTCTTGCGAACTTTGCGATGCCGGGAACGAGCACGTCGATGCCCCGCTTCGGAAGTTTTTCTGACATTCACTGCTAGCCGCAAACAGCTACCCGGCAATCAAACTGGACTCGCACTCGCCCTCTATGACAACTTACGTCGAATCCACAGAACTCCGGGTAAAGGACTTCGCACGAGCGCAATCGTAGGAAAGCGAACGTAAACAATGTATCCGCACCCGAAACACCCTCACCCACCACCGCCGACAGTTTTGATGCTCTTCCATTGCCCCTGCTGCACTTCGAAGAGCGTATAAGGCGGCTTGATCAGATCGCCGTACGGATCGAATGTGATCTTGCCCGTCACGCCTGGGATCGACACTTTCGCGAGGCTATCGACGATCCTCTGCCGGTCGAGCGAATTCGCGTCATGAATCGCCTTCAGCATCGCGAGCGCTGCGTCGTAAGCGAACGGTGCATACAGTTCGACGTCCTGGTTGAAGCGCACCTTATAACGCCTGCCGAAGTCTTGCGCGGCAGGCAATTTGTCGAGCGCGGGGCCGGGTTCGAGATCCTGCGTGCGTTCGCCCGATGGCCCCGCGATCTGCAGGAACGCATTGCTCTTTAGCGCGCCTGCGCCGAACAGTTGCGTCGCCATGCCGAGCGAGCGCATCTGCTTGACGAGCATTGCGCCCTGTTCATCAAGACCGCCGAAGAAAATCACGTCGACGTTCTTTGCCTTCAGCGAAGTGAGAATCGCGCGGAAATCGACGGCCTTGTCGTTCGTGAATTCGCGATCGACGATATTGCCGTTCGCCTCTTTCACGCCCTTCTCGAAGGCATCGGCAAGACCCTGCCCGAACGCCGTGCGGTCATCGATGATGCCGATCCGCTTCGCCTTCATCTGCTCGACGACGAAATGTCCCGCCACCACGCCGCCGACGCCGTCATGCCCCATCGTGCGGAATACGTTCTTGTAGCCCTGCTTCGTCAGTTGCGGATTGGTTGAGCCGGGCGTGATCATCGCGACGTTGGCGTTGTGATAGACCGTCGATGCCGGAATGCTGCATCCGGAGTTGTAATGGCCGATCACACCGACCACACCGTCGTCGACGAGCTTTTGCGCAACCTGAATCGCGACGCGCGGATCGGCCTGATCGTCCTGCACATCGAGCACGAATTTCACGGGCTTGCCCGCAACCGTCGGATGCTTCGCGTTTTCTTCGTCAATGGCGAGTTGCGCGCCGTATTGCAGGTCCTTGCCGACGCGCGCGACGGGGCCCGTCAGCGGACCAACGAAGCCGATCTTTACCACCTGCGGATCGTCGGCAAACGCAGACGTTGCAGCGAACGATGCGTGCACTGCCACAGCGCAAGCGGCCAGCCTGATGATGCATGTACGTCGATTCATGATGCGCTCCTGTCGATTGAAATTGTCAAAATCGCGTCGGTGCATAACGCGACAGATCCAGCAACGCGCCCGTTGACGAATCGCGCCGCGCAACCAGATCCGCGACGATGCGCCCAGTCACGCCCGCCAGCGTCAGACCGAGATGCTGGTGGCCGAATGCATAAATCACACGCTCATTACCGCTTGCGCGGCCCAGCACGGGCACGCCATCGGGCAGCGAGGGGCGGAAGCCCAACCACGTGCTGTCGGGCTGTTGCAGGCCCGGTAAAGCGCGCTTCGATGAAAACGTCAGCAGATCGATCAGTGAGCGGTTGCGTGTTTCGGTAAAGCCGCCCAGTTCGACCGTGCCCGCGACGCGGATGCCGTCTTCCATCGGCGTCATGTAGAAGCCGCGTTCGGCCCAGCCGCAAGGCCGGGAAATCAGTTGCGACGCGCCGCGATAACGCACGTGATAACCGCGTTCGGTATCGAGCGGCACGCGGTCGCCGCATTGCTCCGCCAGCTTCGCGGAGCGCGCGCCCGTTGCGATCACCACATGATCGAAATGGCGCGACATGCCGTCGTCGGTTGTCAATGCAACACCGTCCGGTGCGGACGAAATCCCGTTCACGCTCTTGCGTTCGAGCTTGAGTCCGCGCGCCGCCAGCGTGTCGTGCAGCGTCCGCAGATAAGCCTGCGGGTCCGAGAAATGCCAGCTATTGCTGAACAGCACGGCGCGCTCGAAGATCGGTGCAAGCGACGGTTCCAGTTCGCGCACATCCTCGCCACGCAGTACTTCGAACGACACGCCAAGCTGCTCGCGCAAGTCCAGCGAAGCACGCGACGCGTCGAACGATGCGCCGCTCGAATACAGATAAAGACATTCGCGCGGCCGCACGAACTTCGCCAGCTCAGGCTCTTCGAGCAGAGGCGCGTAGCCCGCCTGAGCCTGCGCGAGCAGCGCGGCGAGCGCGCCCGCGCTCGCTTCGTAACGACGCTGCGTCGAACTCAGCATAAAGCGCGCGAGCCATGGCAGCAGATGCGGCAGATAACCCCAGCGCATGCGGAACGGGCTCGTATTCGACAGCAGAAAACGCGGCAGATCGCGAAACACCGACGGGTTGTTGACAGGGATGCAGCCATACGGCGCGAACGTGCCCGCGTTGCCGAACGACGCGCCTTGCGCGACGCCCGACGGATCGAACAGCGTCACGCGATGTCCGTCGCGCATCAGCCAGCCGGCGCTCGCAAGCCCGATGAAACCCGCGCCGACAATGCCCACGTCCGCCATTACCGGTCTCCCTGCATCGCGTGTCTTTCGATCGACGCGAGATAGCCTGTGCGCGTGCCTTCATCTGCATGACGGCGCCGTGCTGCCAGCAGCCACGCAGCAGACGCGACCGCGAGACTCGCGATGCTCGCCATCAGTTGCGGACGCAATCCCGCATCGGTGCCCATCGCGATCAGCACGCCGACGATCGCGGCAACGACCGCATACGACAGCCACGGGAACAGCCACATCGGCAGCTCGGCCTGCACGCCCTTGCGTTCGAGCCGGCGGCGAATGCGGATCTGCGCAAGCGCCGTCGCGAGGTAGACGAACAGCATCACCGCGCCCGATGCATTCACGAGGAACAGGAACACGCCCTGCGGCGAAACGATCGCAGCGATGATCGCCACATAGCCGACCACGCTGCTCAGCAGCACGGCGAGGCGCGGCACACGCGACGGCGTGAGGCGCAGCAGCGCGCGCGGCGCATCGCCACGGCCCGCGAGACGGAACAGAATCCGCGACGACACATACAGGCCCGAGTTCAGCGCGGACAGCACAGCAACCAGCACGATCGCGTTCATGATGTCGGCGGCGCCCGGCACGCGCATCGTTTCGAGCCCGGAGACAAACGGCGAATGACCCGTGACGATGCTCGTCCACGGCACGATGCAGGCGATCAGGAACATCGAGCCGACGTAGAACGTGATGACACGCAGGATCACCGAGCGTGTCATCGCGGCGACGCTCTTCGCAGGGTTATCCGATTCGGCGGCGGCGATGGTCGCGATTTCCGCGCCGCCGACCGCGAAGATCACCGTCGGCACGGCCGCGAACACCGACATTGTGCCGAACGGCAAGAAACCGTTCGACGCCGTGAGATTGCTCCACGCGCTATGCGTATGACCGAAGCCGAACACCCAGGCCGCGCCGATCGCGATGAACACGATGATGGCCGCGACCTTGATCGACGCGAACCAGAACTCGAACTCGCCGTATGACTTCACCGACATCAAGTTGATGAAGGTCATCACTGACAGCAGGACGAGGCCGATCATCCACACGGGCGCGGGTATCCAGCGTTGCAGGATGGCCGCGCCCGCGACCGCTTCGACGGCCACGACGATCACCCAGAAGTACCAGTAGAGCCAGCCGCTCGTGAAGCCCGCCCAGTCGCCGAGACCGATGCGCGCGTATTCCGTGAACGATCCGATGCCCGGCACTGCGAGTGCCATTTCGCCGAGCATGCGCATCACCATCAGCACGACGATGCCCGCCACCAGATACGACAGGCACGCAGCCGGCCCGACCGTGTTCAACGTCGCGCTGCTGCCGACAAAGAGCCCGGCGCCGATGATCCCGCCCAGCGAAATCATCGTGACGTGGCGTTGACGCAAGGCGACGCCGAGGCGCGGCGTCGAGCCTTCATTTGCGCTGTCCTGCGGCCGTTCCTGCGCGTGCGTCTGTCTGATGCTTCCAGCCATACGAAATCTCCTTCCAGCTCGTTCCTGAATTCAAAATCCACACAAAACCCGATTCAAAGAATCACACAACAATTTTTTGTGTGCAATTAAAAACCACATTGTGTGGTCCAGGATTTTCCCTGGCGTAGCCGGGCGTGGTCCTTGCCGGCCTTGAAAGACGCGGCAAAGACGTGGCGCATATGCATACTGGTATAAAATCCGGCGAACTGGCACAAACAGGCACACAAAACCTGTTTTGTATGGAGACAGGCAAGACAATGGCTTCCGGCAGACCCAAAACAGCGCGCAGCAACGGCACTTCGGCGGAAATCGACCAGACAAACGGCGATCCCGTCCAGACAAAACGCCCGACCTATATCGAGGTATCGGCGTCGATCGAAGACGAGATTCGCGGGGGCGTCTATCCGCCCGGCAGCCGCCTGCCGCCGCAACGGCAGCTCGCAACCGAGCTCGGCATCAACGTGTCGACGGTGTCGCGTGCGTATAAGGAGTTGCAGTTGCGCGGTCTTGTGATCGGCAGCAAGCGGCGCGGCTCGCTCGTCACGGGTGGCGCGATGCCGCGCGTGGAAGCGTCCGTTGCGCCCAATGCGGCGCCGGGCGGCGTCATCGATCTGACTGTCAACCGGCCCGCGACGGGGGAGTTTCTGTCGTGCCTCGCGACGACGCTCGCAGAATTGCCGCGCGATCCGCGCTACGCAGCGCTTCAGGAATATCAGCCGCCGCAAGGGCCCGACTGGGCGCGCGCGGCGGGCGCGCGCTGGATGGCGGCGCCCGGCTTCGCGCCCGCGCCCGAGCATGTCGTCGTGACGAGCGGCGCGCAGCACGGTTTGTATGCCGTGCTCAACAGCCTGATCGGCACGGATGGCGTGATCGTTGCCGACCGGCTCACGTATTACGGGCTGAAGGCGCTCGCGCCCGTGTTCCAGTTCGAGATCGTCAGTGTGCCGAGCGACCGCGACGGTCTGATCACCGATGAAGTCGAACGCATCTGCAGCCGCGTGCCCGTAAAGGCGATCTTCACGGTGCCGAATCTGCAGAATCCGACCGTCACGACGATGAGTCTCGAACGGCGCGTCGCGCTCGTCGATATCGCGCGGCGTTATGGCGCGGCGATCATCGAAGACGACGTGTACGGTCCGCTCGTGTCGCAACGTCTGCCGACGATCGCGAGTCTGTGTCCCGAGCTGACGTTTCATATCGCCGCGACCTCGAAGATTCTCGCGCCCGGCTTGCGTCTGGGTTATCTGCTGAGCCCGGCCGAACGTTCCGCGCTCGCGGCCGAGGCAGTGCGCACCACGGCATGGATGCCCGCGCCGATGTCGATGCTGATCGCGACGATGTGGATCGAGGACGGCACCGCGCGCCGCATCATGGATGCGCAGCTTGCAGAGATTCGCGTGCGCCACGATCTGGCGCGGCAAATCCTGCCGCAGGAATGGCTCGACGCCGATCCTGCCTGCATGTTCGTGTGGTTGCGTTTGCCGCCGCCGTGGCGCGCCGATGATTTCGCGGCGAATGCGAAAGCGCGCGGCGTGGTCGTAATGCCTTCGTCGGCGTTTGCGGTGGATCGTGCCGACGTCGAGCACGGCGTGCGGATCAACCTCGCGTGCGCGTCGTCACGCGAGCAACTGGTGAGCGCGTTGCAGACGCTCGCACAAGCATTGCGCGACCGGCCGCGAGCGTTGTTCGGAACGATATAGAGAAAAGCTGCACACCAGTTTCTTGCAATTGGAAAAGCAGCTGGGTGTCCGTCTCTCTCATCGGACCACTCGCAAGCTGGAGCCTAGCACGGGCAAGCTCGCACAGTGGCGGTGCCGCATTGGCGACGAGATCGTCTATCGCGATGTGCCGGCTGCCATCTGCGTGAACGACACGGACATGGAAACGCAGGCGGTGCGTGAAGACATTCATCGACTTCATGGTTGAGCGGCTGGGCGGCAACCGGGACTTTTTTTCCTTGCCCCCAAGAGCTCCGTGCCGGGCAATGGTCGCAGCGGGGTCGCGGAGCAACGGGACGAAGCTAGTTGATGCCCACGGCCGTGGAAGCCCTTTTTGAATCAAACCTTTCCGAATGTCATCGGGGCTTCACTTAGCTCGCCCAAGATCTGCCCCCATTGACTCTACTGCCACCGACTTGGGAAACCTATGCTGTTGCGACTCGTCCGCCCCCGCCCGCTATCCGGTTTCATTGTCCTGTGTGCCATGCTGACGCTGAGTGCCTGCGGGAGCAGTGATGACGTCCAAAGTAGTGCGGCCGTTGTTCCCGCCCCGCCGGCAGATCCGGGCTTCGTGGACAGCGCGTCCATCCCTCCTGTACCGGCATTCGTCGACAATGCCGCCTCGAACCAGCGAAACGACGCCCACTTCGCGACACTGGATACGAATGCCGGCGTACGCGTTGTCGCTCGTTTCCTCGACCTTTGGCAGCCCGCAACCATGATCGTCGACGCGGGCGCTACGGCACCGGCCGTCGATGGGTTCCCGGCCGTGGTCGCTTCCACGTGCTCAGGCATCGTTAACTCGGGCACGCCCTGCGGCACTGTCCTCAATGCTGCCGTGTTGGGCCAGAACACGCAGTTCGTCGTCAACGAGACCGTCTCCCGGACACAGGCGCAGGCTGACGCGGCTTATTTCGACGACCGCCGCAATAAGGGATACAGCGTGACCGACGGTTTGGGGCCATTGACGAGCGCATGGCTAGGCCTCACGCAGCAAACCACGACGATCACTTCCGTCCCGGCCAACGCTACCACGACGCTGTACAACGACGCAGGCAACAACACAGGCGTTGGCAGTCCTAATAACACGACTTTCGGCACCGTGGTCGACTTTGTGAATGCCATGAGCACGAACGGTTCGACGGAACCCGCCAAGCGCTTTTACAAGTACGCCAGACCATTCCGGTGGAGCAGTTCGGTGGTCGTGGATCCGACATTGGTACCGGCCGAAAGCACAACGCCGGCAACAGACGGTGGCTTCATTAGCGGCCATACCGCCGAAGCGATGCGTGACTCGCTGGCCATGGCTTACGTGGTTCCTCAGCGCTTCCAGGAATTGATGAGCCGCGCAATGGAGCTGGGAGAAAACCGGATCATCGCGGGCATGCATTCGCCACTCGACGTAATGGGTGGCCGCATGCTGGGCCTCGCCGTGGTGGCGGCCAACCTCTACAACCCGGCAAACACCTCCTTGAAGGCGGCGGCCTATGCACAGGCCCAAAGCGCGTTGATGTCCCAGACAAACACGACGAATCGTACGCTCTATACCTTCGCGCATTCGGGCACAGCCTCCACCGACCGCTTTGCCGACTATCAGACCAATCAGTCCAACTACCTGCGTCGTATGACCTTTGGCTTTTCTCAGATCGAGGCGACCGATGCCGCGCCAATCGTTCCGAAGGGCGCAGAAACGCTGCTTGAAACCCGTTTCCCCTACCTCAGCGCAGATCAGCGCCGGGTCGTGCTGAAGACGACCGAACTCCCGTCCGGTTATCCGGTCATGGACGACGGGGAAGGCTGGGGACGTCTGAACATGTTTGCAGCGGCGGATGGCTACGGCGCATTCAACGGCAACGTCATCGTGTCCATGGACGCCAGCCAGGGCGGCTTCAACGCGTCCGACACGTGGCGCAATCCGATCTCGGGAACCGGCAAGCTGACCGTCCAGGGCAGCGGAACGCTCAGGCTGGCCGGCGCCAACACCTTCTCCGGCGGCTCCCAGGTCAGCGGCGGTACACTCGAAGCGGACTCGACGACCGCATTCGGCACGGGGGATGTCTACCTCGGTGCGGGCACCGTGGTCATCAATGCGCCTGGTGTCGTGTCTGTGGTCGGCAAATACACGCAGCTTGCGAATACGACGCTGGAGCTCGATGTCGGTGCGAATGGGCAAGGATCGATGAAAGTGGGCGCTCAGACCACGGTTGTTGGGGGAACGCTGCATGTCAAGTTCGTCAACGGCTTCGCACCCAAGGTCGGCGATACGCTCAACCTGATAAGCGGCAATGGTTCGAACGTGAAGTTTTCGACTATTGCTGTTGACGGCTTCAACGTCACGCCTATCTATACATCGAGCGGCGTGCAGGTCCATCTCGATTCCTGACTGAAGTGTTCGTCCGAGAGCGGCGCCACGCACGCCGCTCACCCGGGCGTGGCCGGGCGCTGCAGGGCATCGATGTGCCCGTTCCTGGCATCGCCATTCGCCAAGACAGACTTTATTCTCCCGGATCAGTGATCACAAAAAATATACCCGGTCGAGACAGCCCGCGCTAAGTATCTGTTTTTGTTAAAGCCTCCGAAGCCCAAAGATTGCTTGCATAACGGTCGGGCCCCTTGGGTGACGCGCGCTTCCGTTCTTCAAATCAAACCCGACTTCCATCGCCTGAATCACGCTTCAGAGGCAACCTGGAGTGATCGAAAAATCCAGCGCCTGATAAAAGACGCAGCGCGCGGACAACCCCTTGACTCAGCGATGTTGCGGAGCTTCGAGATAAGCCCGGCCCAAACCATCTACCTGGGCAGGCGGATTCCCGGGCTCCACATTGGAGGCAAAACGGCACTTGACTCGGACACCCGCATTCACGGGCACTAACTCATCGTTTAGCGCTAGCTCCGCGGCGATTCGCGGGAAGGTGCTTAGCTCCTGCCGTTGGCGCGGGCGGAATCCGCTCATGGCGGTCAAGCCTCTGGGTCGCCAGGCCATCGTACACACCCGACTTGGCGAGTTCCGATGCGATTTCCTTCAAGGTCGCAATCACAATCCTGATTGCCGGCGTCATGGCACCCTGGCTCGAACTGGCAAGCGTCACAAACCGGGTGAGGTTGGGCTTGACGATTCTTGCCGCTCGCAGCCGGCCAGCGCGAACATCCGGAGCAATGGCCCACGGCCCAAGCACGGCATATCCGCGACCGCTCGCTGCCACCTCTCTCTGAACAGCAAGGGAGTCTGCTTCCAGCACCGTACGTAGTTCGATACCGGCCCGCCGGGCCTCGTCATCCATCAGATTTCTCAGGCGATTGGGCCTGCCGGGCAGTATCAGTGGCAAACCGCCGAGCTGCCGAAATTCAATGGTTTCCCGCTGCAAAACAGGAGAGTTCGGTGCACCGACCAGATAGGTTTCGATTGTCGCGAGCGTTGCGAGCCGCTCCGTGGTCATCGCGCGCTCTGCGTGAAAGAGGATAGCGAGGTCCACGCGGCCGCTGTCCAGCCAGGTTTCGACCTCGCCCAACTGGCTCTCGCGAACGTTCAGTCTGATGTCCGGATACGCTGCGTTGATGCGCTCGCACAGCGTGGTCATGAGCGGATGCGCCGTGGATGGCAGGATGCCAATCCGCACCTCACCAAATGGAGCTCCGGACGACGTCCGAATCTCGTTGAATAGCTGGTCGGTGTCCGCAATCCAGGCACGGATTCTTGGAATAATTCGCTCGCCGAATCCGGTCAGTTTGACGCCGCGGCCTGTGCGCTCGAAGAGACGGCCTCCGCATTCGCGCTCGAATTCGGCAATCTGCCTGCTGACATTCGATTGGACAGTCTGCCGAAGGGCGGCAACGCGACTGATGCTTCCAAGCTCCGCCACCTCAATAAACAACTTGAAGGCTTCTCGTTCCATCGCTGTCTCCGGCGCCATCTCTCGGGAAGCATATCTGAAATCGCATCGATGCGTCTATCGGCATGAATTTGCGTTGCATACACTGCCTGAAAGATGACGAATGCGCTGGCCCAAGCGCTACTGGCACAACTGACCAGTACAGGAGACGACCGTATGCGGATATCCGTTGATGTGAGGAGTCCTGCTGGTGCATCGCTAGCAATTTGAACGTCGAGCGTATGCGCGCGCGTCGAGACTTCTTGCGCAAATAAAGCAGTTCAGCCCTGCCTTCCCCGCCCCCGAAGAAACGCCCGTCCAGGAAGCGCCCCCGCATCCCGGTGGGCACGGCTGTGTCGTGCGAATACTTAAAGGAGACACTACAGATGGCACCAATGAAACCCGCCCGGCGCGAGCGCCGTCGCCGCCGATTAGCCCCGCGTTACCTCGCCATGGCATTGATTCCTATATGGACGGGAGTCGTTCACGCGCAGCCTTCCTCTGCCGATCCGTCGGCCTCCATTCAGTTATACGGCTTGGTGGGAACATATGTCGCGCAATCGAAGGTGAGCGGGTCAAGTCAGGGTAGCGTCGTACTGGGAGGGGGTGGCCTGACGACCTCGTTTTGGGGACTGCGCGGCAAAGAAGACCTGGGCGGCGGTTACGCGGCCATCTTTACACTGGAAAGCTTCTTCCGTCCGAACACGGGGCAACTCGGTCGCAACACGACAGACGGACTGTTCGCACGTAACGCCTATGTGGGAATGACAACGCCGTATGGCGTCTTCCGATTCGGCGAGCAAACCACTCGCACGTACCTGAATCAGATTCTGCTGAACCCGTTCGGCTCTTCAGTCGTCTTTTCTCCGCTAGTGGTCCAGTCGTACACGGCCGCGTACAACAACACGGTTGTCGGAGATACCGTCTGGAGTAACGTCGCAAGCTCCGAGTCCGCTCCGTTCGTGGGCGTCACCGGCACTGTGCAATACGGAGTCAGCGGGACACCCGGAAGCCAGGGGAACGATAACCTCGGCTTGCACCTGAACTACGAGAACGGCCCGCTACAGATTGCCTTGTCGGCACAGCGAGTTCGTGTTGCGGTCAACGCGCCTGCCGTTCAGCAATATCTCTATCTCGCCGGCGCAACCTACAACGCGAACTTCGCGAAGGTTTACGCGGCAATACAAACGACCAATACAACCACGACGCGAGTCGGTTCGCGCACATACGAGCTCGGCCTTTCGATTCCCGTTACGCTTACGTCTTCGGTACTGGCGGAGTGGGCAATGACGAAGCGCTCCGCGCCCAAAAACCAGAACTCGATTCGCAACACGGCCTCCGTCGGCTACGACTACTATCTCTCCAAACGGACCGACGTGTATGCCGTTTACTCGTACGATAAGCTCAGCGCAAAGCCGTCTGGCAGTACGTACGGCGCGGGCATAAGACATACCTTCTAAAGCCCCGCCCAGCACCTACTGCCGGCGCGGAATGTGAGATTCCGCGCCGGCGCGTTATCCGTCTATCCGCCTTCGCAAATCATCCCTGCAATTCAACTAGCGAGCTCGCTGTCACCGTGTTTCCAGCAGGCTAAAAAGGAATCGCCGCGCGTCATAACAACGCGCGACGATGCCTGAACAGCAGAAGAGAGGGACGAGAGCCGTTCAGACGGCGTCCCACTCAACGCGACTTCCGTTACGGCGAGATTTCTTCCAGAGAGCGGTTGCTCGTCTCAATCATCGCGCCGGCTGCCAGCAGGCCAACTACGGTCGTCGCGGCAAACATCAGAAACACAGCGGAAATTCCGTGTCCCGACAGTACAAAGCCGACGATAGCAGGGGCTGCTGCGGAGGCAATTCTGAGCCACGATGTTGCGAGGCCTGTTCCGATTGCCCTCATACGTGTCGGATAGATTTCCGGGGTGTACAGATAGAGCATGACCGTCGTGGTTCCCATGACGGCATAGGCCGAAGAGCCCAGTATCATCACGGCCCACGGCCCGCCGTTTGCGACCATGCCGAGTGCGAGGAGCAACGCCCCACTGACGAGAAATGTCCCCATCGCCCACTTACGCCGCCCCGTGCGGTCAACCAGAAAGGCGCACAGCAAAACGGCGCACGCGCTGAGCACGTTCGACAGCGACGCCATGTGCAGCGATTCCTGAAGAGGCAGGTGATAGACAGTACGGTAGAGGCTCGGCAGCCAGTTGTTGATGCCATTGGCCACGAAGTACGAGCTGGCCCAGAGTAGCCAAACAACCAGCGTGCGGCCGCGGTAAACGCTAGAAAAGAGTTCCTTCCACGACGCCTTTCTTCTCGACTGACTTGCATCGCGAATCTTTGAAAGCCGCCGTTCTACCTCAAGCCAGTCTCGCTCGACGTCGAGATTGCGGCGCGTCGTGCTCGCCTCGATTTTCTCGACGACGCGTTCCGCATCATCATAGCGGCCTTTTGATATGAGCCATCGAGGGGACTCCGGCAGACGAGCAATGAAGAGTGTGACGACGATGCCTGGAATCGCCCCCACAAGAAACATCCATTCCCACCCAAAACGCGGGACGACGAACGCGCCCACCTGTGCGGCACCGAGAAGGCCCAACGGGAAAATCAATTCGTAAAGGATAAAGAACCGGCCCCGGCCGTGCGCCTGAGACAATTCGCTAATATAGGCTGCTGCGACCGGTACCTCGCCGCCGACACCGATTCCTTGCAGAAAGCGCGCAAGGAAAAGAAGCTGCAAATTGCCTGAGAACGCACAGGCTATCCCCATGACCGACATGACACCAACCGTCGTTGTCGCACTGGGTACACGTCCAAAACGCTCGGCGACCCAGCCAAAGGTTAGCGCCCCGACGAACTGCCCCAAATACCCCGCAGCAATGAGGAATCCTATTTGCATCGGCGAGAGGTGCCACAGCCCGACCAGCACTGGCAAGGAAAAGGCCAGCGAGAGCGCGTCGAATGCATCGAAGAAAGTGGCACTGCCCATGATGATGCGGGCTTTCGTGTGCCAGCGGCTAAATGGAACGTTCTCGATGCGGAAAAGCAGATTTGCAGCACGTACCACAGGTTCAGACTTTTGAATTGCCAGATGGTCGGTTTCGACCATGGCGCCCGCTAGTAACTTGCTCATTTTGTCTCCATCCAATACATCGACGGCGGGCTCTACCGTGGCCCGCTTATTTGCGATTGTCAGGCCTACCGTGTCGCAAGCGCACCTCGTCCGCTGTTATGACCGGCTAGTAGCGCTGTGCTCCACGCCTTTCTTATAAACGAACAGGCGAAGCGTGAAGCCTCGCCTGCGAGGCGCGGTGCTATGCGGTGCGCTGCTCACATTGCAGGCATCACCAGTTAGTCGACGAGACCGGCGGAGCGAAGTGCCTGCGCGATTTCGACGTCAGCCCCGTCGGGCAGCGGCAGCAGCGGCGAGCGAACCGTCGCGTGCTCCAGAATGCCACGCGCTACCAGTCCATGTTTGAGTGCCACTGTACCTTCCATGTGGGAGCCGCGGTGATATACAGAGCGCGTAATGGGCAGCAAGCGGTCATGGATGGCGCGCGCGGCCTTGTAGTCCTTCGCCTTGCCGGCCTTGATGAACTCGACGAGCGGCTCGGGTGCCAGGCCGCCGTAGCCGACCAGCGCACCATCAACGTCGAACATGGTATGCAGCAGGTATTCGTCGTGGCACGTGAGGATTTGCAGTTCAGGGCGTTCGCGGCGGATGACGGGGATTTCCGTGTCCCACCGACGCATGTTGCGCACGCCATTCTTCATTGCGAAAACGCCAGGTTGCGCGGCGATTTCCAGTTGCGTTTCGAGGTTGTAGGTCGCCTTCGTTACGTCCGGGTACTGGAAGAGAATCAGCGGCAGGCCGCTTTCTTCATGAATGGTGCGATAACGGTCCTGCGGCGCGCCGTTCTGATATCCAAAGCGCAGCCAGCCGTGCGACGGATATACGAGGCCCGCCGCCGCCCCAGCTTCGACCGCGCGCTTCGCTTCCAGCGCTGCGACCTGGGTCCCTTCCAGAGTGATGCCGGCGATGACCGGAATTTTGTTGTCCACCGATTTCACGAAGGCTTCGATGACCTTCTGCTGTTCTTGCGGCGTCATGAAGGTACCTTCGCCGGCGTGCCCGAGGACGGTCAAGCCTTTGACGCCTTCAATACTTCCGAGCCAAGAACCAAGACGCTGGATAGCTGCGTAGTCGACGGCGCCGTCGCGAGTGAAGGGAGTGACGGGAGCGGGTACGAGGCCCTTGAGGTCGATGCTTTTCATGCTGTCTCCGAAGTAAAGCGGTTACGTGTCTGGGCGTGCGCTGTCGGGGCGCAGACCACTGTGAACTCGCCGTGCGGCTTCGGCTTCTTGCCTGTATGTCACGCAGCGGGTATGGAAGTCAGTGTAGGCAGATGCGCGATATCGAGAAAGGCATGGAAGTGCATTTCAGATATCTCACATTTGAGATGCGACGGAGAATTAAGGCGCTCGTCGATAACCTGCTATCCATAACCGACAGGTCGTCTGGAACTTTCGGCCCCGGCACAGGTGATGAGCGGCGGCGCTACTCATCGGCATGCATCAACGGTCGGCGGCATCGGGACGATGCATCACGGAGTGAGAAGCTTCCCACGTGATGAGAGTTGTCCAGCAACACGGTGAGACATGCGTTGGCGCAAAGCATTTGCTTCCGCTTCCGGCTGCCGCTTGCAGTTGGTGACCGGCAAACTACCCCGGGGCGTAGCGAATCATGTCACCGCGAACGCCGTGGCAAAGGCGCTCGCGCTCCATGGCGTCAAGGCCGGCGTGCTGCCTGAAGACAAGTACAAGCATGTGCAGGCGCTACAGGCGCAGGGGCATATCGTCGCCATGGCCGGAGACGGTGTGAACGACGCACCCGCGCTCGCGCAGGCGAATGTCGGCATCGCGATGGGAACCGGAACAGACGTGGCCATGAACAGCGCGCGCGTCGTTCTCGTCAAGGGAGACCTGCGCGGCATCGCACGCGCCCGCGCGTTGAGCGTCGCCACGATGAAGAACATCCGTCAGAACCTGTTCTTCGCATTTGCCTACAACGCGGTGGGGATTCCGGTGGCGGCTGGTGTGCTTTATCCGTGGCTTGGCATTGTGCTCAGCCCGATTATCGCCAGTGCAGCAATGGCGTTGAGTCCGGTCTCGGTCATCGGTAACGCGTTGCGACTACGGACCGCCCGGACGCGGAGGCCTTTCTCCAATCTGTTACACAGGATGTACTCAAGCTTTTCCAGCGAAAGTGGCTTGCTGAGGTGGTAGAGGTCATCACTAGGCGGAGGCGGCTTGCCTGCTGAGGCAATCTGCATACGTTCACCGGGATTCACGGACACTAATTCATCGTTTGGCGCCAGCTCCGCGGCGATTCGCGGAAGAGTGCTTAGCTCGTGCCGTGGGTGTGGGCGAAATACGCTCATGGCGTTCAAGCCGGCGAAACTCGAGTACGAAGGCGTCAATCGGCACTTTGACGTTCGGGCTCGAGTATGCGCAACGTCGGCCTCCCGCCCAAGTTCTTGAGCGGTACGTAGATACGATGTGTCCCCGGGTCGCTGCCGGTAGAAAGAAACAAACAGGGATATCGCCGCCTTGACACCAATCTAGTGCACAAGCTTTACACGCCTGAACGCCCGTAGCAATGTCAGGTCGTAGGTAATCTTCAGCACTCCGCACGCCACCAGCGGTACACCCGTATATCCCGAAGCCATCATTGCCCCCGCCAGCATTGGCCCGATTGCCGCAGCGAGACTTCTAGGCACTGCGGTGAAACTGGCCGCCGCGGGCCGTTCGCCTCGTTGTCGTCGTGGTGGCCCCTGGTACTCCGCCCGCGCGCCCCGCGCACCAAACATTTACTTGACACCTAAACTATCAAGGCCTAAATTAAACTCACCAGTAAAGCGACAGTGGGGAAGAGCATGCGCATCGTCTGTATCGGCGGCGGCCCGGCGGGGTTGTACTTCGGCCTGTTGATGAAAAGCCGCAATCCGGCGCACGACGTCACCGTCGTCGAACGCAACCGTCCCTACGACACATTCGGCTGGGGCGTCGTGTTCTCGGACCAGACACTCGGCAATCTGCGCGCCGCAGACGCGCCCAGCGCAGACGCCATACTCGACGCGTTCAATCATTGGGACGACATCGAGATCCACTTCGGCGGCCGCAAGGTTCGTTCGTCCGGCCACGGCTTTTGCGGCATCGGCCGCAAACGTCTGCTGAATATCCTCCAGGCGCGTTGCGAGGAACTGGGCGTGAAGCTCGTCTTCGAAACGCAGGTTACGGACGACGCCTCGTATCAGGCCGACCTGATCGTCGCGTGCGACGGAGCAAACAGCGCGATCCGCCAGAAATACGCGGCCACGTACAAGCCGAACGTCGACGTGCGCGACTGCCGTTTCGTCTGGCTCGGCACCAGGAAACTATTCGACGCCTTCACCTTCGCGTTCGAAAAAACGGAATTCGGCTGGTTTCAGGCTCACGCCTATCGTTTCGACGACCAGACCTCCACCTTCATCGTCGAAACACCCGAGCGCGTGTGGCGCGCCGCCGGACTCGACGAAATGAGCAAGGAAGACAGCATCGCATTCTGCGAAAAGCTCTTTGCGAAGTATCTGGACGGCAATGCGCTGCTCTCGAACGCCGCGCATTTGCGCGGCTCGTCGCAATGGATCCGCTTTCCGCGCGTCGTCAACGAAGAATGGGTTCACTGGCGCAGCAACGCGGACGGCAGTCAAACGCCGATCGTGCTGATGGGCGATGCAGCGCACACGGCGCACTTTTCCATCGGCTCGGGCACCAAGCTCGCACTCGAAGATTCAATCGAGCTCGCCAACAGCATGGACGCACATCCCGGCGATCTGCACGCGGCGTTGAAGCACTACACGGAAGTGCGCAGCGTCGACGTATTGCGTATTCAGAATGCCGCGCGCAATTCGACGGAATGGTTCGAGCACGTGGATCGCTACACCTCGTTCGAGCCCGAACAGTTCGCGTATTCGCTGCTCACGCGCTCCCAGCGCATCTCGCACGAAAACCTGCGCGAGCGCGACGCGCGTTATGTGTCCGGTTTCGAAGACTGGCTCGCAGCGCGTTCAGGCGTAGAGCGTGCACCGCAAAAGCACTCCATTCCGCCAATGTTCACGCCGTTCACATTGCGCGGCGTCACGCTGAAAAACCGCGTGGTGGTTTCGCCGATGGCGCAATACTCCGCCGTCGACGGCATTGCCGGCGACTACCATTTAATGCACCTCGGCGCGCGCGCCATGGGCGGCGCCGGCCTCGTCATGACCGAGATGACCTGCGTGTCGCCGCAAGCGCGCATCACGCCCGCCTGTCCCGGCATGTATGCGCCCGAGCACCTCACCGCATGGAAGCGCATTGTCGACCTCGTGCATCGTCAGTCGGACGCGAAAATCGGCATCCAGCTCGGTCACTCCGGCGCCAAGGGCTCGACGCGCGTCGCGTGGGAAGGTATCGATCAACCGCTCACCGAGGGGAACTGGCCGCTCATTTCGGCTTCGCCGCAGCAGTATCTGCGCGGCATCAGCCAGTATTCGCGCGAGGCCACGCACGACGATCTGCGCGAAATAGAAGCGCAGTTCGTGCGCGCCACGCAGATGTCCGCCGAGGCCGGTTTCGACTGGCTCGAATTGCACTGCGCGCACGGCTACTTTCTGTCGAGCTTCCTGTCGCCGCTCACCAACCATCGCACGGACGAATACGGCGGCTCGCTCGAAAACCGTTTGCGGTATCCGCTGCAGGTCTTCAAGGCGATTCGCGCGGTGTGGCCGCAAGACAAGCCGATTTCTGTGCGGATTTCCGCGAACGATTGGGTTCAAGGCGGCACGACGCCCGACGACGCCGTGCAAATCGCGCGCGCCTTCAAGGCCGCGGGCGCCGACATGATCGACGTGTCGTCGGGTCAGGTCAGCAAGGAAGAAAAGCCCGTGTATGGCCGCATGTTCCAGACGCCGTTCGCGGACCGCGTGCGCAACGAAGCGGGCATCGCGACCATTGCCGTGGGCGCGATTTCCGAGGCGGATCACGTGAACAGCATCATCGCAGCGGGCCGCGCCGATCTGTGCGCGATTGCGCGCCCGCATCTCGCCAATCCGTCGTGGACACTGAACGAGGCCGCCAAAATCGGCTATTTCGACGTGACATGGCCGAATCAATACATCGCCGCGAAGTCGCAACTCGAACGCAATCTGGAACGCGAACGCGCACAGGCCGCGGCGAATGCAGGGCTTTCGGCACAGCAGCGCGCACAGCGTGCGGAAGGAACCACGTGAACACAAACCATTCGTCACTTGCGGGGCAACACGCGGTCATCACAGGCGGCGGCAGCGGCATCGGCGCCTCGATAGCAGAAGCGCTGCTTCGCGCTGGCGCGCGCGTCACGTTGATGGGTCGCCACGCGGAGCGGCTCGACGCGCAGCGTGAAAAATGTCGCGCATTGGGCGACGTTGCGTGTGTGACCGTCGACGTCACACAGGAAGACTCCGTCGCGAGAGCCTTCAACAAAGCGGGCGCGGTCGACATATTGATCAACAACGCGGGCCAGGCACAAGCGGCGCCCTTTACGCATACCGACATGACGTTGTGGCAGCGCATGCTCGACGTGAACCTCACCGGCGTTTTCCTCGGTACGCGCGCGGTATTGCCGGGCATGCTGGAGCGCGGGCGCGGACGCATCGTCAATGTGGCGAGCACCGCGGGCCAGATCGGCTATGCGTATGTGGCCGGGTATTGCGCGGCCAAACACGGTGTGATCGGTCTCACGCGCTCGCTGGCACTCGAAGTCGCAACCAAGGGCATCACCGTAAATGCGGTCTGTCCCGGTTACACGGAAACGGAGCTGCTGCACGCGTCGCTCCAGCAAATCACCAGCAAAACATCGCGCACCGAAGAACAGGCGCGCGAGAGCCTGCTTCGCTCGAACCCGCAACATCGCTTCGTGAGTCCGGAACAGGTTGCCCATGCCGTGTTGTGGCTATGCCAGCCGGATTCGGATGCGATCACGGGGCAATCCATTTCCATCTCCGGTGGAGAAGTCATGTGAGCAAGTCATCCAACATCAGAAAGATTGCGACAGGCGGCACGAAAGCAGCCGAGACCCGAGCGCCGCGCAAAGGCGTCGCGAAACCCGCGGAGAACGTCGTGGATCTGGAAATGAGCACCGGCGCCGACAGTCATATGGGCCTGCGTTTATGGCTGCGTATGCTGACCACGACGAACCTGGTGCAGGCGGAATTGCGCAAGCGTCTGCGCAACGAATTCGACACCACGTTGCCGCGTTTCGACTTGATGGCGCAACTCGAGCGTCATCCTGAAGGATTGAAGATGACGGAATTGTCGCGTCGCCTGATGGTGACGGGCGGCAATGTGACCGGCATTACCGATCAACTGGAAAAAGAAGGCCTCGTGTCGCGCGACACCGACCCGAACGATCGCCGCTCGATCAGCGTCTGCCTCACGCCTGCAGGCCGCAAAGCGTTCGACAGGATGGCGGCGGCCCACGAGCAATGGGTCGTCGAACTGTTTGGCGGCCTGAGTCTCGAGGAAAAATCGCGCACGCATCAGCGGCTCGGCAAACTGAAAAAGCATCTGCTGGATAGTCTGAAAGACTGATTGATCAACGCCACTACGCTTTGCGTGGAGACAAGCTCATGCCACAAGCCAACGCCGACGCCCTCCTGGCCGGCAACCGCGTCACACTCGCGGGCTACCAGGCGCAGCACTTCGGCTGGTCGGTCGCGAACAAGGTCGCGACCATCACATTGAATCGCCCGGAGCGCAAGAATCCGCTCACCTTCGAATCGTATGCCGAGTTGCGCGATCTATTCCGTCAGCTCACCTATGCAACCGACGTGAAGGCCGTCGTGATCCACGGTGCAGGTGAAAATTTCTGCTCGGGCGGCGACGTACACGACATCATCGCGCCTTTGATCGACCTGCCCATGCCGGAGCTGCTGCTCTTTACGCGCATGACGGGCGATCTGGTCAAAGCCATGCGTCATTGCCCACAGCCGGTCATTGCCGCCGTCGATGGTGTATGCGCCGGCGCCGGCGCCATTCTCGCGATGGCGTCCGACATGCGTCTCGGCACCGCGCGCAGCAAGCTCGCCTTTCTGTTTTCGCGCGTCGGTCTGGCAGGGTGCGACATGGGCGCATGCGCGATTCTGCCGCGCATCATCGGTCAAGGGCGCGCCGCCGAACTGCTGTTCACGGGGCGCGCCGCAAGCGGTGACGAAGGCCATGCGTGGGGCTTCTATAACCGGCTCTGCGAACCAGCCGCGCTTCTCGAAGAGGCGCACAAGCTCGCCGCCGACCTCGTCGCCGGTCCCACGTTCGCGCACGGCATCACGAAGAAGATGCTGCACCAGGAATGGAGCATGAGCATCGACGAGGCCATCGAATCTGAGGCGCAAGCGCAGGCCATCTGCATGAGCACGCGCGATTTCGAGCGCGCGTATCAGGCCTTTGCCGCAAAATCGCGCCCCGCGTTCGAAGGAGATTGAGTTGAGCGCCGATACGAACATCGATCTGCACAGCGCATTGGCGTGGCCTTTTTTTGAGCCGCGTCATCGGGAACTGGCCGCGGGTATCGAGTCATGGTGCCGCGAGCATCTGTCGCACGCCGAACACGTCGAGCACGGCGCTGTGGATGCCGCCTGCCGTCAACTCGTTCGTGAACTCGGCGCGGCTGGCTGGCTCAAGTACGGCGTGGGCGGTGTCGCCTACGGCGGTCACGGCGATACCATCGACACGCGCGCGGTCTGTCTGCTGCGCGAAACGCTGGCAAAGCATTCGGGTCTCGCGGATTTCGCCCTCGCCATGCAAGGGCTCGGCTCCGGCGCGATCTCACTCGGCGGCACACACGAGCAAAAGAACCGCTATTTGCCGCGCGTCGCGAACGGCACGGCAATTGCCGCATTCGCGTTATCCGAACCGGAGGCCGGGTCGGACGTGGCAGCCATGTCGCTGGCCGCGCGTGAAGACGGCGACACCTACGTGCTCGACGGCGACAAGACGTGGATCTCGAACGGCGGCATCGCCGATTTCTACGTCGTGTTCGCACGCACTGGCGAAGCACCCGGCGCACGCGGCATCAGCGCGTTTATCGTGGACGCCGACACGCCGGGGCTCGAAATTGCCGAGCGCATCGACGTGATCGCGCCGCATCCGCTCGCGCGTCTGCATTTCGCGGGCGCGCGCGTGCCGCGCAGCCAGATGCTCGGCGCGCCTGGCGAAGGCTTCAAGCTCGCCATGCGCACGCTCGATATTTTCCGCACGTCCGTCGCGGCGGCGTCGCTCGGTTTCGCTCGGCATGCGATGGCCGAAGGCATCGCGCGCGCCGCATCGCGCAAGATGTTCGGCCAGACGCTCGCCGATTTCCAGCTGACCCAGGCCAAGCTCGCGCAGATGGCGTTGACGATCGACAGCAGCGCCCTGCTCGTCTATCGCGCGGCATGGCTGCGTGACCAGGGCGAAAGCGTGACGCGCGAAGCGGCCATGGCGAAGTGGCACGCGAGCGAGGGCGCCCAGCAGGTGATCGACGCTGCCGTGCAGTTGTATGGCGGCATGGGCGTGCAAAGCGGCGTGGCGGTCGAAATGCTGTATCGCGAGATTCGCGCGTTGCGCATATACGAAGGCGCGACGGAAGTGCAGCAATTGATCGTGGGGCGCGATCTGTTGAAAGCGCACGCCGCCGCAGCCGCCGGAGAACACGCGAAATGACCATGCCCTTCGAAAGGCCCATACGTATCCGCTTTTCGCATTGCGATCCGGCAGGCATCGTTTTCTTTCCGCAGTATCTGGTGATGACCAACGCGCTTGTCGAAGACTGGTTCAACGAGGGCCTGCAGATCGATTACGCGCAGATGATCAGCCGGCGCCGCATCGGCCTGCCTATCGTCAAGCTGGATTGCGAGTTTTCGCGGCCCAGCCAGATGGGCGAAACGATCATGCTGACGCTCGCCGTCACCGCAATCGGCCGGCGCTCGATCGGCATCGAGATAGTCGGTGATTGCAACGGCGAAACGCGTTTTCGCGCGAAGCAGGTGCTTGTGACGACATCGCTGGAAAGCGGCCGCTCGATCGACATCCCCACCGACATCGCGACCGCACTTGCGATGTTTGCTCCACAGCCCGAACTCAGCGAGGCGCAACGCTCATGAAAAAAGCTCTTCTTCCCGCCGGCTGGATCAAACCGCGCGGTTATGCAAACGGCGTCGCGGCCACCGGCGTGCAAGTATTTATTGCCGGCCAGATCGGCTGGGACGAACAGGCGCATTTCCAGACCGACAACTTCGCCGGTCAGGCCATTCAGGCGCTGAAGAATGTGCTTGCCGTGCTGCATGAGGCAGGCGGCAAGCCCGGGCATCTAGTGCGTATGACGTGGTACGTCACGGACAAGCGCGAGTACCTGGCATCACTAAAGGAAATTGGCCGTGCGTTTCGCGAGCTGATCGGCGACTACGACATCGCGATGAGCGCGGTACAAGTCGTCGCGTTGATCGAAGACGAAGCCAAGGTCGAGATCGAAGCAACGGCCGTTATTCCGCAGTAAGGACACGCAACCCCTCGTCAACTGAAGCGCATAGAGCCGGCTCGATACCGGGGAGACCACGATGGAACCGTCAGCACACGTCGATACTTTCGCGCGCGACAATCTTCCGCCGCAGGATCAATGGCCCGTCTTTCTGCTGGACAATCCTGAGCTCGCGTATCCGGCGCGGTTCAATTGCGCGACCGAATTGCTCGATAGAACAATCGAGGCAGGCCACGGCGAGCGTCCTGCCGTGTGGTCGCTGGTCGACGGCGAGCCGCGCGCGACCACGTACAACGAACTCCTCGCGATGGTGAATCGCGGCGCGCATGTGCTCGTCGACGAGATGGGTTTGCAGCCGGGCAATCGCGTTCTGCTGCGCGGGCCGAATACATTGCAGATGGCGGTCGCGGCGCTGGCATCGCTGAAGGTCGGACTGGTCGTCGTGCCGACCATGCCGTTGCTTCGCGCAAAGGAGTTGAAGCAGATCATCGTGAAAGCGCAAGTGAGCGCCGCGCTGTGCGATGCACGACTGACCGAAGAACTTGCGCGCTGCAGCGATCCGCAAAGCGAGTTCTACTGCGCCGGGTTAAAGCAAACGCTGCTGTTTCATGACGATGCAGCGGACTCGCTGGATACGCTGGCCATCAACAAGCCCGCGGAGTTCACCGCATGCGATACCGCCTCCGACGACGTTTGTCTGATCGCGTTTACGAGCGGCACGACAGGCGCGCCGAAAGGCTGCATGCATTTTCATCGCGACGTGCTCGCGATGTGCGATCTGTTTCCGCGTCACGTATTAAAGCCTTCCGCGAGCGATATTTTCTGCGGCACGCCGCCGCTCGCCTTCACCTTCGGCCTGGGCGGCCTGCTGTGTTTTCCGCTGCGCGTGGGCGCGTCGACGGTATTGATCGAGAAGCTCACGCCGGAGACCCTGTTACAAACGGTCGAGCGTTTTCACGCGACCATCATGTTCACTGCGCCGACGTTCTATCGGCAGATGGCGCCGCTCGTTGCGCAGCACGATGTGTCCAGCTTGCAGAAGACCGTGTCGGCGGGCGAAGCGTTGCCCGATTCGACGCGGCGTCTATGGCATGACGCGACCGGCATCGACATGATCGACGGCATTGGCGGCACTGAGCTGATTCATATTTTTATCTCGTCGCAGGGCAGCGAAATACGGCCGCATGCCATTGGCCGCGCGGTGCCGGGCTATGTGGTGCAAGCCGTTGACGACGCCATGCAACCGGTTGCGCCCGGCACCATTGGCAAGCTCGCGGTACGCGGGCCGACGGGTTGCCGCTATCTCGCCGATGAGCGTCAATCGAAATTCGTGCGCGACGGCTGGAATCTGCCGGGCGATTCCGTCTATCTCGACGAAGACGGCTACGTGTTCTACCAGGCGCGCGCCGACGACATGATCGTTTCGGCCGGCTACAACATCTCCGGTCCCGAAGTGGAAAGCGTGCTGCTGCAGCATGATGCCGTGGCCGAATGCGGCGTGGTCGGCGTACCCGACGATACGCGCGGCCAGATCGTCAAGGCGTTCGTCGTGCTGAATCCTGGCCATACGCCGGACGACAAACTCGTCGCGCAGTTGCAGGAATTCGTGAAGAATACGGTAGCGCCGTATAAATATCCGCGTGTCATCGTGTTTGTCGATTCGTTGCCGCGCACGGAAACGGGCAAGCTCAAGCGCTTTGAATTGCGTACGATGGCATAGGCTCTTCCTCGCCAACTTCAGGAGACACACGCATGGCCGGCTCTTTCATGGAAGTGGTCGCCCAGGACGGCGGCCGTTTCAACGCGTATGTGGCGCGACCCGCGCAAGGCTCGGGCCCTGGGCTCGTTGTGTTGCAGGAAATTTTCGGCATCAACGACACCATGAAGGCGACGGCCGACCGTTTCGCCGAAGAAGGGTACGTGGTGCTGGTGCCGGATCTGTTCTGGCGGATCAAGCCCGGTATCGAGCTCGGTTATGGCGAGGCCGACATGAAACAGGCGCTCGACTATCTCGCGCAGTTCGACACCGACCTCGCCGTCGACGATATCGCCGCGACCGTTGCCGCGTTGCGCGCGATACCCGAGCAAGCTGGCAAGGTCGGCGCGGTCGGCTACTGCCTCGGCGGCAAGCTCGCGTTTCTCAGCGCGGCGCGTACCGATGTGGATTGCGCGGTGAGCTACTACGGCGTCGGCCTCGACGCGTACCTCGACGAAGTGCCGGCCGTGCGCTGCCCCATGGTGTTTCATTTCCCCGAAAACGACGCGCTGTGTCCGCCTGAAACGCGCGACCGCATTAGCGCTGCGTTGCGCACACGCGGCCAGATCGAGCAGTACGTGTACCCCGGTTGTGATCATGCGTTTGCCGCGCCTTCGCGTCCGCAATACAACAAGCCGGCTGCGATGATGGCGTATTCGCGCACGCTCGCGCTGCTGCGCAAAGTGCTCGGGCCGGTCTACGATCTGAATGCGCTGTGGGAGGCGCATTGCTATCACGAGTTCGCCACGCGCGACGTGGAGGCCGTGATGCCGACCATGGTGGCCGAGCCCTATGTCAACCACGTTCCCACGATGACGGGCGGCGTCGGTCATGACAACCTCAAGCGGTTTTATACGCATCACTTCGTCAACTCAAATCCACCGGATACCAAGCTGATTCCAATTTCGCGGACGATCGGTGCGGATCGTATCGTCGACGAATTCATTTTCAGCTGCACGCATAGTTGCGAGATCGACTGGTTACTGCCGGGCGTGGCGCCGACGGGAAAGTACTTCGAAGTGCCGATGCTGGCCGTGGTCTGCTTTCGCGGCGACAAGCTGTATAACGAGCATATCTATTGGGATCAGGCCAGCGTGCTGGTGCAGGTGGGCTTGCTCTATCCTGAAGGATTGCCGGTGGCCGGGATTGAAAGCGCGCGGAAGTTGCTTGATGAGACGTTGCCTTCTAATGCGTTGATGGGAAGTAAGTCGCGAGTATGATTTTTTTGGGGCGGTGGCTGGCGGCCGGCAGTCCAGCCATAGGTGCGCCCTGGAACTCGTAGTTGTGACGCAAAACCCGCGAGTGCTAGACTGAAAAACCCCTCGCCCTCAAGCACCTAACACCAGGTTGGTCCACATCGCGCCGGGCGGCGGGCCCGTCCGGCATCGCGTTGCATCAGGCATGACGCTCGAAGCCGCCGGTTTCCCACACGACCGCGGCACAGGAGCGCTCGCATGACTCATTCCATCCACGGCAATAAACGCTGGCTTGCACTCATGGTGCTGTGCCTCGGTGTCCTGATGATCGTGCTCGACACGACCATTGTGAATGTCGCGTTGCCGTCCATTGCTGCGGATCTCGGCTTTACGGAAACCTCGCTCGTGTGGGTCGTCAATGCGTATATGCTGACGTTCGGCGGCTGCCTGCTGCTCGGTGGACGGCTCGGCGATCTGTACGGTCATCGCAGGTTGTTTCTCGGCGGCATTACGCTGTTCACGTTGGCGTCGCTCGCGTGCGGGCTCGCGAACTCGCAGGTGCTGCTCGTCTGCGCGCGCGCCGTGCAGGGTCTTGGCGGCGCTATTGTGTCCGCCGTGTCGCTGTCGCTCATCATGAATCTGTTCACCGAGCCGGCTGAGCGCGCCAAAGCGATGGGCGTGTATGGCTTCGTCTGCGCAGGCGGCGGCAGTATCGGCGTGTTGCTCGGCGGATTGCTGACCAACCTGCTCAGCTGGCATTGGATCTTTCTTGTCAATCTGCCTATCGGCATTGCCGTGTATGCGTTGTGCGTCGCGCTACTGCCCTCCGCACGCGGTCATGCGCACGGCGAACGGCTCGACGTGGCCGGCGCCGTGTCAGTCACGGTTTCGTTGATGCTAGCCGTGTATGCCGTCGTCAATGGCAACGAGGCCGGCTGGACTTCGGCGCAAACGCTCGGCTTGCTGCTCGTCGCACTGGCGTTGCTCGCGGCGTTCCTCGTCATCGAGTCGCGCGTGCAGCATCCGTTGATGCCGCTCGGTTTGTTCCGCTTGCGCAATGTGGCGACGGCGAATGTCGTCGGCGTGCTGTGGGCCGCGGCGATGTTCGCGTGGTTCTTCATTTCCGCGCTGTATTTGCAGCGCGTGCTCGGCTATCGGCCGCTGCAAGTCGGGCTCGCGTTTTTGCCGGCGAACCTCATCATGGGATTCTTTTCACTCGGATTGTCGGCGCGCGTCGTGATGCGCTTTGGCCTGCGTATTCCGCTCGCGGTCGGGCTGCTGGTTGCCGCGTGCGGTCTCGCGCTGTTCGCGCGCGCGCCGGTGGACGGCAGCTTCGTGCTCGACGTGCTGCCCGGCATGATGCTGCTCGGCTTCGGCGCGGGCATCGCGTTCAATCCCGTGCTGCTTGCGGCGATGAGCGACGTCGATCCCACCGACTCAGGGCTCGCCTCGGGCATCGTCAATACGTCGTTCATGATGGGCGGCGCACTCGGCCTCGCGGTGCTCGCTAGTCTCGCGGCTGCGCGCAGCGGCGACATGCTGGCGACGCAGAGCGCGCTCGCCGCGCTCAATAGTGGGTATCACGTCGCATTTGCGTTTGGTGCTGTTTTCGCGGCTGCTGCGGGGGTGATCGGCGGGGTGATGTTGCGTGCGGCACGGCCGGGTGGTGCGGAAGATGAGCACGGCGCGTCCGCCAGCGGGCGCGCTCGCTCCACGGGGAATTCGGCGGCGACGGAAAACGGATGAGCGGGACGGCGATAGGCGGGCTCTTTCGCCGCCCGCGTTTAGCCTTTTCTCCTCAGTGCCTTTGTGACGCGCCGGTTGCCTGAGGCGCAAGATCCGCGATCAACGTTGCGCTGTTTTTCGCGGACGTGCGTTTGCGGCGTTTTCCGTCTGCCGCCGCCTCGGACGCGCCGCCCTTCTCCGATGCCTCCGCCAGAAGGTTCGCCGCATGTCGCGCGGTGATGCGGCTGTGCGGAACGCCCTTAGCATCCAACGCGATGACCTGGAAGAGCTCGCGGTCGCATTCGAGTTCCTGCTGATAGTGCTCTGCCGTGTCCACCAGCAATTCGAGCAGCTTCTGGCGACGCTGACGCTCGTCGCGCGTAATGGCAGGATTCCTACATATCGAGGACGCGAGTGTGATCAGCGTGTCCAGTTGAGTCAGGCTCCGGTCGCAGAGGTCGAAGGCTGAGAGGGCGAGCTTTTCGTATTGGAGGGCGTCGACAGGTGGGCGTGAAGATGCTGGCGTTTGAGACTTGAGTGATTTGGACATGGTGCGATCTCCCTGTGTTCGGTGGGTCGCCCGGGCGCTCGGTTTTGCAGGTGGGTGAGCGGGCGAGTGATGTGGTTGACAGACCGGCGTTCCAACAATCCGGCGAGCCTCGCGGCTCCCTCACCACCGCCCGCCCATTGAAAATATAGACGTGCAGAGATAGACGCACGACCCGCGTGAGCGGGTGTGCGGTTGGAACGTCAGGCTGTCAAACCTGGTCGCGGGTGTCTCCCAACGACTCGATGATTATAAGCGAGCGGATTGAGGTTGCTGCAAGTGTCGGGGCTAGTTTGCCAATTGGAATAGGGCCAGTAGAAGGTTGGCGACGACGGGGGAAAGAGTGATGCCACCGGTAGGGGCACGGTCGGACGTCCTCGCGTTCATTCCGAACAAGAACAAACCGACTAATGTCGGCGTGCATCAAGCAATCAAACGCATACCGGCCTTGAAACAGGTTACGTAGCCGCGGCTAGCGCCAACTGATGCGCGCGAGTTTTGCGCAGCCTTCACAAGCACTTTTGGTCGTTGCCTTAAGCTTCATGAGTCCCGTATGCTCTGTTGAGGCTGGCTTATGCCGTGTCGGTTGCATAACAAAAATCCCTGGAGATCGCCTACGCTATGAATTTGGACGACGCATGCAGGCTCAGCATAGAACACCTAGCAGCTCACGGCTCTAGCGACATTACTCGCGAATCGCTGGAAGCCGCGCTCATTAGCGCCCATAAAGTTGATCTAATGAGCGAAGTGCGCGCAAAAATCCGTCATGGGGACGTCAACAATATGGGATTCAAGCCAATCCAGTATATTTTGACTCCTAAAAACCGGTATGTATTTGATTATCGGAAAGCGGCCATAATTGATCCGTTGTGCCTCGCAAAATATACGGCGATAGTCCTCCAAGCTGCACCTGAAATCGAGAAATCACGGATTCCAACGTCGGAAAAAATAGTTTTTTCGGCAAGGTTTGCGCCCAATGATGGCGCTCTTTTCGACAAGAGTATCGGCTACGGTGACTGGCGCGAGCGCGTAAAGGAACTCGCCAATGATTCGTCGTGCACGTACGTCGTGCAGTGTGATATCGCGTCGTTCTATGATCGAATTAACATACATCGCGTGGAGTCTACACTCCTAAGTATAGGCCTAGATAAACAGATAGTTTCCACGCTTAACAGTTTGCTGCTGCTATGGTCAAAAAAAGACAGTTATGGAATACCGGTTGGAAATGCTGCGAGCCGCATCGTCGCGGAGGCAGCCCTTATCGATATTGATAGATATTTAATTGACGCCGGCGTAAAGTTCGTGCGTTACGTTGATGATTTCCGCATCTTCGCGCCGGATTTAATCACTGCGCAAAGATGGATGAATTTGCTCACCACCCGTCTGTTCCGCGATGGACTTATGCTAAACACCGGCAAGACGAAGTTGTATCTAGCGGATAAAGACGAGGACGCGGCAGGTGCCTCAGTCGACGAAACCCCGGAAACCATAATAAGGAAAGTGACAAAGCTGACCGGCGGTTACAATCGGGTCGCACGGTCTTTTATTATGCCGGCCAGCGATAAATACGAGGCATTTCTCAGGATAGACATCCCACAAGAGATTGAGGTCCTCGAGGCGACAGGAATTCCCGAGTTCTCTGGAATTCAAAAACTAATAATTTCCTGCCTTATTCAACAAAGATTTGACCTGCTGGAAAAGATAGCAATAATCTGCGGAGAATATCTTTATTCACTCGAATATTTTGTCGATATGTTATTAAAAAACAGTGATGTCATACCGCAACAAAACAAAGAAAATATTACAAATCACTATGCTCAACTTGTGTTGACCTCGGGATTTGGCGCACTTGAATGGCACCAAGCGACGCTAGCAAAGCTGCTTTCCAGCGATGGCTATTTTAGGAAATCCGCGCTTATCCATATTGTTAAAGCCCCGGCGAAAGATAGTGTCACCTATCCTTCAATGATTGCATTAGAAGGATTGCGAGGACGCCTGACACGTGAAGAATTCAGAACGATTCGTGAGTGGTTCGACCGGTGCGATGAATGGGAAAAACGAAGAGTTATTAGCGCTTCAATCGCTCTTCCAGAAGATGAACGTAAGGCGTGGGGCCGCGCGATTAAACCCATGCTCCAAGCTGATTTTTTGGCAACAAAAATGGTGGATAACCTTATTCGTGGACAAGAGCCATAATTTAAGATTTTTTATGCATGCAGATCGGATAGAGGGTGCTGCAAATCGTAGTCAGCCGATGGGCTGGCGTAGGGCCGCGCTCGCCCCGGTTAGGAGCGAGATACAAAAGAACGCTACTTGTATCGACAGCAGATATCCAGACATAGCGACTCATCGGACTCTGTTTTGAAGATCACTGGTAATGAGAAGCAGATCATGTTATCGGATAACAATAGTCGAATAGACACAATCGATCACACTCATTGCCGACAATGGCTGCCCGCCTTATATCGCGAAAATACTTCAAGCCGCCGACATTCAAACCTCTGACTCAACATCCGATATAATTATAATATTTCCCCGGTGACCTCATGGTGGGATTAAAGTATTCGAGCCGATTTGCGAGAGAAATGCGTATCGAAAAATGTAGTGGATTGCTATTTTTAATAACCCTACTCCTAGGCTGCTCCGACCATCCCAATGAAACATGGATAGCAGAAACAAAAATCCCGGTTTACGACGGTGTTGAAGGGATAGTGTTGTTTTCCTTGCAGCCAATGGACCGCTGCGAGCCCGGGATAGATATGGCCGGCAAAGTGGACATGTACACGAAGGTTAAATGCAATTCCGGCGAAGGCTGGGTAATGGGTGGCGGTTTCAAGAAAATAGCCCGGGGCAGGGAATAAGCACAGTGAATTTTGGGATTTGCTGATCCATGAATCTCTGCCACCCCGACAACAGGCCGGACTGATTCCAGCCGCCAAATCACTGTGATTGGACGGGCATCTCGTTTCAAACTGAGCGCCCCTCGGCGAGTCCTTACTTTCTCTCACGCCGATTAGTCGACCTCAGTCCCCCAAGAACGCCGCCCGTGTCCCTGCTATGCTTACTGTCCAAGCTAAACAGCACGATCCAACATCGCGCCAGCAATCAAGCACCCAACGCACCAACCCGATCGAACCACCCTTGACCACGCAAATCCGCCCCGCCACCGCCGCCGACGCCCCGCTCATCCTCCACTTCATCACCGAACTAGCGGTGTACGAAAAGGCCGAGCACGAAGTCGTCGCCACCGTAAAAGACATCGAAACCAGTCTCTTTTCCGACGCATCCACAGCCACGGCGCTCATCTGCGAAATGAACGGCGAGCCCATCGGCTTCTGTGTCTACTTCTTTTCCTACTCCACGTGGCTCGGCAGGAAAGGCCTGTATCTGGAAGACCTGTACGTCTCGCCAAAAGCGCGCGGCAGCGGCGCCGGCAAACAGATGCTGCGTCACCTCGCGGGCATCGCGTGCGAGACCGGCTGCGGCCGCTTCGAATGGAGCGTGCTCGACTGGAATGCGCCCGCCATCGGTTTCTATGAATCCATCGGCGCCAGCGCGCAAAGCGAATGGGTCCGTTACCGGCTCGCCGGCGAGGCGCTCAAGGCATTTGCCGCAGGCGACACGTCGAACGCCTCGCCCGTGGCAAAAAACGTCCCGCCCGCCACGTAATGGCAGGTACGCAGATCGCGGTCGTCGCCGAAATGCCAGCGGTTGTTCGAGTACACGCGGCTGTCCGCGTACGCCGCCACCACCTCGCCGATGATCAGATCGTGCCGCTGGCTGTCGTCCGGAATCACTTTGCATTCCATCCACGTAATGCAGCCGGCCAGCATCGGCACGTCGATTTTTTCCGCGACGAAGGTTTCGAGTTCAAAGGCCGAGAACTTGTCGATCGCAAACCCCGCGTTCGTGCCCACGGCCAGCGTCTGCGCCGCGAACTTGCGGCTCGGCAGTTGCAGCCCGAACACGCCGCTTGCTTCGATCAATTGCCGCGTCAGCGTGCGACTGTCCACCACCACGACCACCTTGGGCGGGTTGAAGTCGAGCGGCATGGCCCATGAAGCCGCCATCACATTCGACCGCCCGTTGTGCGCGCTCGTGATGATCGTCACAGGCCCATGATTGAGTAACTGCGTGGCCCGCGGCAAGGCCACGGGTTCCCGGGTAACGTTCATACTTGGTTTTTGCCCGAAGGTCTGGTCCGTCAGGGCGGCAGCCGCAAAGCCGCCGCCCTTCATGCGTCAATGCGGCGCTTTTCCGTTGGGTACCGCGTTCACCGGCTTATGCTGCTCTTCCCCGAGGCTCGGGAAAAACGCGTTCCACGCCGCTCGCACGCCGTTCGCCGCGGTAGCTTCGGCATCGATAGGTTCGTCCGCGCCTTTGGCCTCGGCGGGTGCTGCGGCGCCGTCGCCGGCCGCTTCGGCCTGGCCGTCCGCCTTGCCATCCGCCGCGTGCGACGGATCCGCGGACAGGCCGCGCCAGTGCGTGAACGCGTCGTCGGGCTTGTCGGTCCACTCGCCCTCGCCGTACTTCGCAAAGGCCGTGTCCCCGCTCGTCAGTTGCACCTCGTACCAGCCGTCGCGCACGGGCGAGTGAGCGGCCAGTTCAAACCACGGGGTCGGTTCGATTTCCTTCATGTCATCTCCACTCGGATTAATCGTCATAGAAAACCACACCAAAGGGATGCTTCATGCCCGGACCGCACAGCCATCCGGCGACGCGCACGCGACGGCGCGCGGAACATGATGCGGGCAATCCGTCGAGATTGCGTGTTCGGTCACCGCGCATAAACGACACGATAGCGCGACATGGCCCGCGCGGACAAACCCAAAAATCACGCCCGCCGCCGACGCGGTTTTTCCCTGCCCGCAGCCAGTCCGGCCAGCTCCGCCAGCACGCGGACGGCCGGCGCCAGCTGCTCGGCGGGCGTGTTGCCGTAGCCGATCACGAGCCCGTTGGTGCCGGCGCGCGGCTTGAGCGCGAAGCTGGACAGCGCTCGCGGACCCAGGCCCTTGGCGAACGCGCGTTCGGTCAGCGTCTCGTCGTCGATGCCCGCCGGCAGGCGCAGCGTCAGATGCATGCCGGACTCGCCGCCCAGAATCTCCGACGCCGCGAAATCTTCGCTAAGCGCTTCGCGCAAGGCCTGCTGCCGCTCGCGATACAGCCGCCGCATGCGCCCGAGGTGTCGGCCGAATTCGCCGCTTTCCATGAAATGCGCGAGCGCCAGTTGCTCCAGCCGATGCCCGCCGCGCAGCATCTCGTACAACGCCACTTCGGCGTGCTCGGCAATGGCGCGCGGCAGCACGACAAAGCCGATGCGCAGCGCCGGAAACATCGTCTTGCTGAACGAGCCGACGTACAGAACCGGCGCGTCGTCCACGAGCCCTTGCATGCTGGCGATCGGCTCGCCGGAGTAGCGGAATTCGCCGTCGTAGTCGTCTTCGATCAGCCATGCGCCCGCGCGGCGCGCCTCGGCAATCAGCTCGAGCCGCCGCGCCACCGACAGCACCGCGCCCGTCGGATACTGATGCGCAGGCGACGTGTAGATCAGCTTCGGCGGCTGCGCGGCCCACGCGGCGGGCGGCACGCAGATGCCTTCGGCGTCGACGGGCATCGGCTGGATGGTCAGGTCGCCCTGCCGGAAGGCGGCTTTCGCGCCGCGATAGCCGGGGTCCTCGATCCACGCGACGTCGCCGGGATTGGTGAAAAGCCGCACGCAAAGGTTGAGTGCCTCCTGCGCGCCCTCGGTGATCACCACTTGCGAGCCCTCGCAGCGCACGCCGCGCGCCATCCGCAGATGCGCGGCGATCGCGTCGCGCAATGCGGGCTCGCCGGCCGGCGTGCCGTAGCCGAGCGCGCGCGGCAGCGAGCGCTCCATCGCGCGCTCCATGGCGCGCCGCCAGGCGGCAAGCGGAAAGCGGTCCAGCGCGGGCGTGCCGGGCGTGAGCGGCAACGCGTTATCGACAGGCTTGCGCGTCGCCGCGAACTGGCCGACGCGCGCCGCGTACGCCACTTCGGGCGCGGCGGGTGGCGCGGACGACTCGCCCCGCGCCGCGCGGCTCGACAGCGGGCTCACGCGCGTGCCTTTCTTATCCGCGACCACATAGCCGACCGCCGCCAGATGCTCGTACGCAATCACCACGGTGTTGCGCGACACGCCCATTTCCGCCGACAGCAACCGCGACGACGGCAGCAGCGATCCCGCCGGCAGGCGTCCGCCGAGAATGGCCTGCTGCAGGCGCTCGATCAGTTGCTTCTGCAACGGCGCGGGCTTTTGCGCGCCGCCGCGGGCCCCACGCTGCGCGGCCGTATGAACAAGCGGGCCAATAATCTCGATCATGACGGCTGGACCTATCGAATTCGTTTGAGCTGGATCTTTTTAACATACCACGATTGACGTATCGTTCTTCATGATCTTTACGGCCATCTTCACGATCAATCACAAACACCACGCGAGGAGTGCAGACATGGAACCCCGACGTAACGCCTTCGGCCAGCCCATCGGCGAGCCGCTGCCGGAGTGGCGCGGCGCGCAGCCGCCCGGGCGCGCGCAGCTTGCGGGCCGCTATTGCCGCATCGAACCGGTGAACGTCGACGCGCATGCGGCGGATCTGTTCGACGCCTACCACTCGGCCGCCGATGGCCGCGACTGGACCTATCTCGGCGTCGGGCCGTTCGAGACTGCAGAGGCGTATCGCGAGCATCTGGGGCGGCTCGCCGCGTCGGCTGATCCGCTGCACTACACGGTGATCGACAACGCGTCCGGCAAGGCAGTCGGCACGTTTGCGCTGATGCGCATCGACCCGCCCAACGGCGTGATCGAAGTGGGGCACGTCGTTTATTCGCCGCGCCTGAAGCGCACCCGCATCGCGACCGAGGCGATGTTCCTGCTGATGCAATATGTATTCGATGAACTCGGCTATCGGCGCTTCGAATGGAAATGCGATTCGCTGAACGAACCGTCGCGCGCGGCCGCGCTGCGTTACGGCTTCACGTTTGAAGGTATTTTCCGGCAGGCGATTGTTTATCGTCAGCGCAATCGCGATACGGCGTGGTTTTCGATTATCGACAGTGAATGGCCGGCGCTGCGTGCGAGCTATCCGCGTTGGCTGGACGATGCGAATTTCGACGCCGAAGGGCGGCAGATGGAAAAGCTCGCAGATTTGATTGCGCGGCAGAGGGCCGCTTCTTAAGACGCCCCGCTGATAACTCGCATTGAGTCACGCATTCAGTCAGGTAAGCCGGCTTTCGCGCCGGCTTTTTTATTTACGCTGCGGCAAGCGGTGGCCGGCGGAACACGATGGTCGGCTGCCCTTTGTATGTCGTTCGAATCTGCTCACGATAGCCGGCCTTGTGCGCGACTCGCAGCGACGCTTCGTTCTCCGGTGCAATGATGCATGCCGTTTCCGCACCCGGCCATTCTTTGTCCGCCCAATCGACAGCGGCTTGCACGGCTTCTATCGCGTAGCCTTTGCCGTGCATGGCCGGACTCAAAGCCCAGCCGATTTCGGGCGTGCCCGTCAAGGTAGGTTCGATCTCGCGCTGAAAATCCGCGAAGCCGACTTCGCCGACAAAGCGTCCGGTTTGCGTTTCGCGCACGACCCAATAGCCGAAGCCGAGCAGCGTCCAGTGACCGACATAGCGCAGCAGCCGCGCCCACACTTCTTCATGCGTAAAAGGCTTGCCGCCGATATGACGGGCGACCTCGGGATCGGACCACATCGCGAGGCTGTCGGGAAAGTCGTCGCGCGTGTGAGGGCGCAGGGTCAGGCGGGGGGTGGTGAGGGTCAAAGGCTGGGTCGGCATGGGGAAGGACGGCAATTTATCGGCTATGACTTGCAGCGAGCGGCTAAAAGGTTTGAACGCGAATCCACTCGATCATCGCAGATTCCAGCCGCCCCTACACCAACTCCAAAAACCGCCCCAAACAGGGGTTCCGATTCGCCGGCGACCACGCCAGCATCTGCTCGATCAAAGGCGCATCCGCCAGCGGCTTGAACACCACGCCCGCCAGCTGCGCCTTGCGCATGGAAGCAGGCACAAGCGCAACGCCCACGCCTTCGTCGACGAGACTCAGCACCGTCTGCTGCAATTGGACTTCGAAGCGAATATCCGGCTCGAAGCCGCCAGAGCGGCAATGCTCGAGAATCGTCGCGTGCAACGTGGGCGCCACTTCCTCGGATGCCAGCACGAACGGTTCGCCGGCCAGTTGCGCAATTTCGAGCCGCCGCGCGCGGGCTCGCGGATGCCCCCGCGATAACGCCACGCACAGCGGCTCGCGCACGATCGTGCGCGTGGCGAGCCCCTTGTCCGGCACGTGCGGAAACATGATGGCGGCGTCGATGTGCCCCGCCACCACTTGCGCGGCCAGATCGTTCGAGACAACCTCGCGCAAATTCAAGGCAACCTCGGGATAAGCAGCACCGAACGCGCGCGCATAACCGGGCACGACGCTATAGGCCGCGCACATCGTGAAGCCGATGGCGAGCTTGCCCGCTTCGCCGGACGCCGCCGCTTGCGCATTGCTCACGGCCTGCTCGACGGAAGCGAGAATCGCCTTGGCGTCGGCGTAAAAGCGCTCACCTGCGGCGGTGAGCGTGACGCTGCGCGGGCTGCGCTCGATCAGCGTCACACCGAGACTCGCCTCCAGCGCGGCGAGCTGGCGGCTCAACGGTGGCTGCGACAGATTTAGGCGCGCCGCCGCGCGGCCGAAATGGCGCGTTTCGGCCAGCGTCACGAAGTAGCGCAGCGGCTTGATGTCGATCACAGTGGCATCCACCTCATTTTCGACGATGCAGAAAAGGTATTGTCAGTGCTAAAAAACAGTATTGGATTGTATCAACGCGAATCACTACGCTGACACGTCGCCCGCTTATTCGCGGCCTGTTACCCGCGCCTTTCGCACAAAATTTGCACCGATATTTGCACCGATGTTAGCCACGCTCGAGATCCTGCTCCCCGTCTTCGGCCTCATTTTTGCGGGCTTTGCGTGCCGCCGGCGCGGTGTACTCGGGCCGAACTCCGCGTCGGAACTGAATCGCTTCGTGGTCTGGCTCGCGCTGCCCGCGCTGCTCTTCGACACCATGGCGCGCGCCACGTGGGAACAGCTGTATCAGCCGGCGTTTGTGGTCACGTTTTCGGTGGCGTGCGCCGGCATCTTCGCGCTCATTCTGGTCCTGCGCCTCGTGAGCGGACGCCATCTCGCCGATGCGAGTGTCGACGCTATCGCCGCGTCGTATCCGAATACGGGCCATATCGGCTTTCCGCTCGGCATCATTGCGTTCGGCAACGCGAGTCTCACGCCCACCACTATCGCGACGATTCTGGTGGCATGCGTGCTGTTCGCGGGCGCGATCGTGTTGATCGAAGTGGGCTTGCAGACCGAGCGCACGCCGCACACGCTCGGCCTCAAAGTGCTGGGCTCGCTGGCGCGCAATCCGCTGATCGTGTCGCCGATTGCCGGCGCCCTGTTCGCCAGCCTTCACGTCGCGTTGCCCGCCAGCGCGGAAACCTTTCTGAAGCTGCTGAGCGGCGCGGCCAGCCCCTGCGCGCTGGTGAGCCTCGGCTTGTTTCTCGCGGAAAAGCGGCCGTCCGAATCGGGCACCCGCGGCGTCGCGTGGCTGCTCACGCTCGTCAAGCTGATCGTGCAACCGGCGCTGACATGGTGGCTCGCCGCGCGCGTCTTCGGGCTCTCGCCGGCGCTGGTCGAAATGGCCGTCGTGCTGGCCGCGCTGCCCACCGGCACGGGCCCGTTCATGCTGGCCGAGTTCTACGAGCGCGAGGCGCACATCACGTCGCGCACGATTTTGCTGTCGACGCTCGGCTCCGTCGTGACACTCTCGCTGCTCCTGCTAGAGATGGGCCATCGCACGTGAATCGAAACGCCGTGGCGCACGCCGAACGCACGCTTTTCCAGCCGCACCGCATCACAGGCTAAGATTGAGGTCACCGGGCCCGCGCGACGCCCGGACACGACAAGAACGTCTGCCTCGGAGAATGTGATGTCTGAAGAGTATGAAGTGCATGGTCCGCACGACCATGCGGTAGAGCACGCCGGCCATCACGACGCCGACTCTTTCGGGAGCCGCATGGCCGTCATCACGGCGGTCCTCGCGACAATCGGCGCGCTGTGCGCCTATCAAAGCGGGAACAGTGAAAACCTCGCGCTCTATTACAAGAACGAAGCCGCGATCAAAAAGACCGAGGCGGCGAATCAGTGGAGCTACTATCAGGCCAAGGGCGAGAAGCAGAACCTCGCGGAACTCGGCGCGGCGCTGTCGGAAGGCAATTCGGAGGCGCACGCCAAATTTGTCGCCGACGTCGACAAATACAAGCAGCAAAAAGAGCCGATTCGCGCCAAAGCCGAAGCCATCGAAAAAGAAGTGCTCGACAACGACGCGAAAAGCGAAGCGCTGCTGCATGGCCACCATCGCTGGGCACAGGCCACGACGCTGATTCAGGTTGCCATCGCGCTGTGCGCCATTACGTTGTTGACACGCAAGAAGTGGCTGCGCAATCTATCGTTCGTGGTCGCCGCGGCGGGCGTCGCTACCGGCGCGCTCGCTTTTTTCTCGGCTTGATGGGAGCCTGCCGTGGTCGATAGTTCTGCCGTTCTCGGCGTGTTATCCGTGTATGTGGCCGGCGTGGTCATTCCCGGCCCGAACTTCGTGGCCGTCGCGCACAAGGCGGCATCGGCCACGCGCATCGAAGCGCTTGCGGTGGTCGCGGGCATCGTCCTCGTCAATCTCTTCTGGGCGAGTTGTGCGATCTTGGGCGTCGGCATTGTGTTCGCGGCTTTTCCATGGCTTGCGTTTGCCGTGAAGGTGGCCGGCGCCGCGTATCTGTTGTGGTTCGGCGCACGGCTCATTGTTAAAGCTTCGGCGGGCAAGCCACAGCCGCTCGCGCAAGCGCCCGTCGGCAGCGTCCGTCAGGCGTTCACGCAAGGCTTCGCGACCAATATCGCTAATCCGAAGTCCGTCGCGTTTTTTGCCGCGGTGTTTTCGTCGGCGGCGCCGCCGCATGAGAGCATCGGCACCTTCGCGGCGATGCTCGGGATGGTGTTCGTCGTGGCCAGCAGCTGGTATGGTTTTGTCGCGCTGACGCTATCGCATTCGCGCATTTCGTCCGCGTATCGGCGCAGCAAGGCGTGGGTGGATCGTGTGTGCGGCGGCGTGATTATTACGTTGGGTGTGCGGCAGTTTATGCGGTAAGCGTTGTTTCGAGGCGCTCAATCTGGTGGACGGGCGCGCGCGGCGCGCCTGGCGGGCCGCCGGGTGAGCGAGCCGCGCCGGGCCTGCCGGCGGTGAAGCCCGCCACGCGCAAGGCCTGGGAAGCCCGCGACGACCGCCAACGCCGAGAAGTCCGAGAAGTCCGAGAAGTCCGAGAAGTCCGAGAAGTCCGAGAAGTCCGAGAAGTCCGAGAAGTCCGAGAAGTCCGAGAGGTCCGAGAGGTCCGAGAGGTCCGAGAGGTCCGAGAAGTCCGAGAGGTCCGAGAGGTCGCCACGGTCTGCGAGGCCGCCCGCCCCTTCGCGGAGTTTATGCGCACAAACTGCCCGCGCCCTACTGCATCACCGAATGCGCGCGCTCAAGCAACAGTTCGCGCTCGCGCGCATTGCGCGTCATCGCTGCGGCGCGCTTGAACTCCGCGCGCGCTTCCTCCAGGCGGCCGAGTTTGGCGAGCAGATCGCCGCGCACACTCGGGAGCCAGTGATAGTTCGCGAGGGTCGCATCGCCGGCAAGCGCATCCACGATTTCGAGTCCCGCAGCCGGCCCGAACGCCATGCCCACCGCCACCGCGCGATTCAACTCGACCACCGGCGACGGCGCGACCTGCGCCAACGCGTCGTAGAGCGCGACGATCTGCGCCCAGTCCGTGTCTTCCGCCCGATGCGCGCGCGCATGACACGCGGCGAGCGCCGCTTGCAGCGCATAGGGCCCGCTTGCGCCACCCAGCGCGTGCGCCGCGCTGAGGGCCGCCAGTCCGCGACGAATCAGAAGCGGATCCCAGCGGCTGCGATCCTGATCGAGCAGCAACACCGGGCGGCCTTGCGCGTCGGTGCGCGCGTGCGTGCGCGACGCCTGAATTTCCATCAGCGCGACGAGACCGTGCACCTCGCTTTCGCCGGGTACCAGACCGCTCAGCACGCGCCCGAGGCGCAGCGCTTCTTCGCAGAGCGCCGGCCGCATCCAGTCGTCGCCGGCCGTGGCGGAATAGCCTTCGTTGAAAATCAGATAAATCACCTGCAGCACCGACGCGAGCCTCGGCGCGCGCGCCTCGGCCTGCGGCACCTCGAACGGCACTTTCGCCGCCGACAAGGTGCGCTTCGCCCGCACGATCCGTTGCGCGATGGTCGGCTCGGGCACCAGGAAGGCGCGCGCGATCTCGTCCGTGGTCAGGCCGCCGAGCAGGCGCAGCGTGAGCGCGACGCGCGCATCCGTCGACAACACCGGATGGCAGGCGGTAAACACCAGCCGCAGCAGATCGTCGCCGATATCGTCGGCTCGCGCGGCGTCGAGTGCGTCGACGAAATCGGGCACGAGATGCGCTTCCAGCGCATCCATGTCGTGGCCCAGCTCCTGACGCTTGCGCGCGTGCAGCGCTTCCTGCCGCAAGCGGTCGAGCGCGCGATTTTTTGCAGTCGCCATCAGCCACGCTCCCGGATTGTCGGGCACGCCCGCGTCGGGCCAGTGCTCCAGCGCCGAGACGAGCGCGTCCTGCGCCAGTTCTTCGGCGAGCCCGACGTCGTGCACCATGCGCGCGACGTGGGCGATGACCTTGGCGGACTCGATCCGCCACACGGCCTCGATGGCACGATGAGTGGCCAGTTTCGTCACGGGTTCAGCCCGCCGCCTTGGCATTCGGGTCCATGTAGATCAGCTCCCAGATGTGTCCGTCGATGTCTTCAAAGCCATGGCCGTACATGAAGCCATAGTCCTGCGGCGCGCGCGGCACGCTGCCGCCCGCGGCGACCGCTTTCGCGACGAGCGCATCAACTTCGCCCCGGCTTTCGCATGACAAGCCCACGAGCGCCTCGGTGCTTTCTTTCGGATTGCAAAGCGATTTGCGCGTGAACGACTTGAACAGGTCTTTTACGAGCAGCATGGCGTAAAGATTTTCACCGAGGACGAGACACGCCGCCTGATCGTTGGTGAATTGCGGATTGAAACTGAAACCGAGCGCATTGAAAAACGCCTTCGACCGTTCAAGGTTTTCAACGGCCAGATTCACGAAGATCTGTTTATGCATGATGGAATCCGATAATCGGTTAGCGATCAATCAGCGACGGCGCGCTTCCAGCTCGCGGAAACGCTCGAGTTCCGGACTCGGCTCGAAGTCCTCCAGTTCGTAGAGTTGGCGTACTTCGATTTCGCCATCGGCCTCGTCGCCGAAGGGCGCGGGAAAACGCCGCGCCCATTCCATGGCTTCTTCGCGCGAGCGCACCTGGATCAGCGTGTAGCCGGCGATCAGTTCTTTCGTTTCGGCAAACGGCCCGTCGATCACCGAGCGCTGGCCGCGGCTGTAGCGAACCCGCCATCCCTTGGAGCTCGGCTGCAAGCCGGTGGCATCGAGCAACACGCCGGCGCGGGCCAGCTCTTCGTGGTACGCGCCCATCGCGGCCATGAGTGAGGCTTCGGGCATTTCGCCGGCTTCGCTTGCTGCGGTCGCCTTGACCAGGATCATGAATCGCATCGCCGTGACTCCTTTCGTCGTAAGTGGTGAGGTGCAGCGCGGCGCGTGGGCCGCTCTTACTCACACGACGGGCAATGCGCACGCGATTCGACACATTCCGCGCGCCGCCTGGGGAAAACCCCGAGCAAAAAATCGCCTACATGAAGCACGGGCCGAGCTTGCGTACCTCGACGGTGCACCAGGTGGCGGCCGGACAGGCCTGCGCGATGGCGACGGCTTCCTCGCGCGAATCGCAGTTGAGCAGGTAGAAGCCGCCGATCATTTCCTTGGCTTCGGCGAACGGGCCGTCGAGCAGTTTCGGCTGGCCGCCGCGCACCTGGACGCGCACGGCGTCGCGAGAAGAAGTGAGCGCTTCGGCCGCGAGCAGTTTGCCGCGCTCCTTGAGGTCGGCGGCAAAACGGAGCATTTGGTCGTAGACTTCGCGGCCCATGGCCTCGCCGCGCTCGGCGCGCTGTTCGGGGGGCTCGACGATCAGCAGCATATAAGACATGGCGTCTCCAATGATTACGCTGCGGACCGGCAGCCCGGCAGTCGTACGGCGAGATAGACGCGCCCAGCGTGAGCGCGGAAAGCCAGTCTAACAAGCGCGGATCGCTCTGGTAAACCGGCTCGCGCGAGTAATCCGCGGCTAGCCGTGCTGTTTTACGAAGACTCGTAATCGCTTCGCCGCAAGCAAATTGACATTTGTCGCGCGGCGCAATGGCGTCGATTGAAGTATTCTCCCAACGCGCCGAACGTCGCGGCAAAAGCGGCCATTAATCGGCGAGAAAATCTATGAGCGTTTGTCTGACCGAAGCCCCTCCCGCAAAGCCACGGCGCGGGCGCGCGGCGGATTAAAAACGCTCGTCGGCATGATTGGCCGATACCAGACCACAAGAAATCACAACATCGGGGAACTACATGCACAGACTGTCAGCCCGCAGCGCCATTGCGGCCGCCGTGGCTTTTGCTTTTCTTCAACTGGGCGCTTGCAGCGGCGGCGGTTCGGGCTCGAGTTCGGGCTCGTCCAGCACGCAAACTGTTACGCCGACTTCGGTGACGGGCACCGTGGCGAGCGGCAGCGCCTGGGTGGGCGCGAGCGTCACCTTGATGGATGCCACCGGCGCCCAGGTCACCGCCAGCACCGACGCGCAAGGTGCCTACACCCTCTCCGTCAAAGGCATGACCGCGCCGTTTCTGCTGACCGCAAAAGACGCGGGCGGCCTCTCTAGCCCGCTCGTGTCCGTGCTTGCGACGCTGCCCAACGGCACGGCGCCGGCTGTGGTCAACATGACGACGCTGACCACCGCAATCGCCGCCATGCTGACGGCGTCGGGCAATCCGTCCGAGCTCGCGTCGAGCACGGCACTCGCGAAAGTCACGCTGTCGTCGGTTCAGATTGCGATCATCACGCTCGACGCAATCCTCGCGGACATCCTCACCCAGAACGGGCTGCAGGCGGCCGGCTTCAATCCTGTCGGCACCGCGTTCACGGCGAACCACACGGGCGCGGACGCGGTGATCGACACCGTCTCGCTCGTCACCGGCGCCAACGGCGGCTTGCTGCTGCTCTCCAATGCCGCGCCCGGGACGACCATCGCACTGAACAAGCAGACGGGACTCTCGACGAAGCTCGCGGCGCCATCGGTCGCGGCGAACTATCTGGAACCGCTCGCCTCGCTGCTGACCGCGTGTGCCGCGAAGGGCACGCTGAATACGTCATGCTCGCCCGCCATCGACGCAACCTTCCTGGAGAACGGTTCGAGCGACCTGGCGGTCGGCCACGACTTGACCGACGCCTTGCTGACCGGCGCGCGCTTCGGCTCGCCGAAAACGCTCGCGTTCTTCACGCGCGGCGGCAAGCAGCAAGCGCTCGTGCGGATTCCGTTCACGCTCGCGGACGGCACGGCAGTCGTGCTGTACAGCATCGCGCAGCAGATGGCCGCGCCCGTGGCGCTTGCCAACGCAACGCAAGGCACGCAGCTCGGCTGGAACCTTATCGGCAACCAGTCGCAATTTGCCGTGTCGATCAATTCGCGGATCGAGCGCCGCACGTTCCTCGACACGCGGCTCAACGACGTGAACCGCTACGAGTCCGGCCTCGACATCACGATTCCCACGGCGAGGAACCCGAGCGTGTATTCGGCGTCCGTCAGCGGGCCGGGGCTCGCCGCGCCGGTTTGGCTGCTGCCGCGCAATGCGGCCGGCAGCGGCACGCTCGGTCTCGCCGATAGCGCGCTTGGCGCCGCACCCGTCTCCCCGGCGACGAGTGCCAGCGGCACGTCCATGTATCGCTGGTCGTGGCAGTCGCTGTCCTCGACGGCGAGCTTCGCGCCGCCCGCTGTCAGCGGCGTGTATGCCCCGCAATCCGTCGACGCGAGCACCGTGCCGCTCTACGCAACCTACACGGTGACGTTCTACGACAGCAACGGCGCGCAACTCGGCCAGTCGCAGGTGATGAACCCTGGCAGCCCGCTCGGCGCGGCAGCCGGCGCGGCGGTCTCATGGCCGACCTTGCTGTCGGACTTCGCGACGCAATTCCTCACGCCGGGCGGCTCGCTTGCCGGCAGTCAGTACGCGATGAGCGTGAGCTGGTCGAGCCTCGTCAACGGACAGAATGTGGCTTATCCGGTGAACTCGGTGCAGATTCGCGCATCCGGTCTCACGCTCGCGGGCACGAGCGGCGAAATCGACGGCTTTGCAATCGGCAGTCCGAACAATACGACGTTTGGGCAATATCAGACGACTGTCAGCGCGGGCATCGATTCATCCGGCGCGCGCACGTGCACCAATTGCCCGTTCCCCGCATTGACCGCGGGCGCATCGCGTGCGGTGGAACTCGGCGGTGGTCAGAATGGAATCCGCTATGGCGATGTGACGCAGTACAACGATTAGCCGTCGCGCAAGAAAAACGCCCCATGTGGGAAGCGCCTAGAGGGGCTTTCTTCTTGGTGGCTTTGCCGGAGATTGTTAAGGAAATTCTCAACCGTCGTAACAGTTTTTGCCGCGTCGACAGCCCTGTGATAAGTGTCGGGATTCTCCATTCTTTCTATAGGGTGATATGCGGAGGTTCTATCTGAAGGTGGGCGACAAGTCCTCGACGGGAGGCACGATCATTGAAGGGATACCGTCATGCACCCATCACGGAACGCCTCTGACGTTCCTTGGAGCTCAGGTGGTCTGTTCTGCTTGTGGCTCTACGGGCCGAATTGTCCCGAAGGGGCCGCGGTGGCTGGACAACATGATGGGCAAGGAGGCGGCTCTAGACGGCGATCTGTGTGCCTGCAACTGCTATCCGCATCCTGTCATGCTCGCATCGCAAAGCACGATGTCTCAAAGCTTTGAGTCTCATCACCTGACGGATATGGGGTTCGCTTGCAACGGCACTCCGTTGAGGAAAGACCCCGTTGGTGACTTTGACGAAAGGGTGAGAGTGCTTGACGGCTCTGGTCGCCCTCTATCCGGCGTTCCATTCCATATAAAGGTCAGAAGCGGTTCCATTCACAAGGGCGTTACGGATTCCGAAGGGTATTGCCCCCGGATCTATACGACCCATGCTGAGAAACTGGATATTGCTATCGGCTACAAAGCTGTGGAGCGGTGGAACGCATGAGTACCTTTACCTACAACATTCCAACGAACGACGAGAAGGGTTCTCAATATGACGTGCTTGGGCATCTCATGCCTGCCCGCATTTTCGTTTTTGTCGTTGTTGATGAGCCCGGGAAAGACGGCTTTCTTGTTCGCCGTGTTTATAGCTCCATTGAAGATCCGTATCTTCTCCAGCTAAATTTGATGCCCATCGGCAATCTTCGTGAGGTCTATCCTGAAGAGTATGGCTTGTGGTCAAGAGGCGGTCCAGAATCAAAAGTAAGTGTTGCTGAGCATGTGTTGGAGTTTGAGAAAATAACCTCTTATGCTTCCACAAGCGGCACTTATCCTGATGGTACACTTCGCATGAATGGCAAGACGGTTTATGTTGATATTGCCAAAGCAAAAAAATCTGGTGCAAAGCTCGTCACTACAGAGGAAATCGTTCGTGCCATTGACGAATACAAGATGAGCTTGAATTCCAAAGGGAGACGTGAGGCTGAGCATATCAGGCAAAAGGTCATGAACATAGACAAGGAGATTCTTATTCAGCCTCGTCCTCGTGTTCCGCCGTCTGGTGTGTTTAGCCAAACGGGCTTGAAGGCGTCTCTCGGCATTGTGAAATACGCTCGAGTTGTGCAAGTAATTGGGATTGGCTTCACGGCTTACGATCTCGGTGTTGCCACTGACCAGTCATTCAAGATGAAGAGCGTGCGCCCTATTGAGAAAGAGGTTGCGAGGCAGATTGCCGGCTGGGGTGGTGCCGTGGCTGGTGCGAAGATGGGGGCTGCCGCCGGCGCTCTTGTGGGTATCGAAACTGGCCCAGGTACAATCATTACGGGTCTGATTGGTGGCATAGTGTTCGGTGCGATTGGTTACATGGGCGGCAGTGCCGTTGCTGACCAGATTCCGAACAATTGAGGAAGCTATGTTCTCCCTGTCCCGTGCTATTGAAGAATTTTCGATTAAAAGACAAGAGAAAGTCCTGTCCAGAAAGGTTGAGACTGGCCGCCTGAATGCTCTTGAACATGTCTTCGGTATTCCACTGGAAACATTGAAGGGATTTTTCTCAAATCCAGCAGAAAACTTCAATTCCGATTATCCAAGGGCTGAGAATCTGGGGAATCTTGGAATTGAGGCCTTCCTCGTTATTTTTAATGTGGAGATTAACTCCTTCCCGCTGTGCTTTAACTTAATCAAGGCTGGAAAGAAAGAAATCTCGCTCAATCATTTTGAGCAAGATGGAAGGCATACGCTGGTTGCTCATGACGATGAGTTTGGTGGAAGGAACATTCGCCTCCTCACTAATGATATTGAGCTTATAAGATCGCTGGCTAAAGCGAGGTACGGGCCGCCTCCGCCTTGGATTGTCTGGCATGACCTCGGGCCTCATTCTTCCAATCAAGGAAATGAAGAGTATTGGTCTGTCTATGTTTGGTCGCCGTATTGGTTGAGCTTGAGTCTGGAGGAGCAAGACAAGTTCATCGAAGATTGGCGAGCAAGAACGAAGCCATACATTTCAGATGAAGATTGGGACAGTTGGGTATTCAAAATACGGTTTGCGGATCCTAAATCCAGGTTCTTATACCTGAAGCAATCTGGAATTGAAGATGACTGAACATAAACGTCGAGGCGCTGTATCAGGAGATACGAGGCGAATTGATCGCCTACGACCCGGTTCACGGTGAGATGATTGCCCGCGCCGCATGGGAAGCGAATCTCGCACCGACCGAAATTAGCGTCGTGCGAGCCCTCCATACGATCCAGCGCGAAACGATGTGGGTTGCCATCACCCCGGCCTATGCAAAACTGCCGCCTGTCTGCAGCGCCTACCTGAATGGCTGAAGTCCCTGTACAAAGAAAAACGACCCGGCCGCGCAGGCGACCGGGTCGTCGAATGCTGCCCTTCACGTTACACCGTTCGGTACCTTAGAAAGACTCTAACCGAACCGCGTTACCCCATGTGGGGCGTTCCCTCATCTCCGGCTTGCCGAAAGCTCACAGCACCGCTTCGGCGATAGCCTTCGTCCGCGCGGACCGCATCAAGCCTTCTATCATGCGCGCCTGCGCGCTCGCGATCTCGCTCAGCGATGCCGCCGACAATTGCCCGTCCAGAATAGCGAGCGACGTGCAGAGTTGCGCGTATTCGTCGCTGCTCAACGTCCATGCGCCGGTCCGCTGTTCGCGTTCGTCGAGATGAACCATGGCGGCATGTCCGCGCTGAATATCGTCGAGTGCATCTTCACCGAGACCGAGACCCGCGAGTTCCTGCGACACCAGCAAATGCCGGCTCAGCGTGATGTGCAGATCGCGCGAGCCGTGGCCACGCTGAAATGCGTCGAGGGCCGCATAGCACTGCAGGATCATCGCCTCGGTGACGGGCGCGTGAGCGCTGCGGCTATGGGTCAGCGCACGCAGCAGCGGCGAGATGGCCGGCGCCTTGTGTTTGCGGACTCGCGATTTACTGGACATAGGTTCAACCTCCTTCGCTAACTCTCGGCTTCGTCGCCGGATCGGTACGATTTTCCGGCGACGAATGCCGCCGATGCGCCGGCGGCTCGACAGCCTCTAATGTGAGTCTGTGCAAGCATCATGGCAAGCCTTTATTAAGACCGACTTAAACGGCGGAATTCCCGGACCTTCACCGCATCGACGAAAAAAAACCCTGTTCCCGCGAGAGAACAGGGCCGGACAGGATGGAAGCGTCGTGCGTGCGCGTGGATGCCCGCCGACCGTTAACCATCGAAACCACGAGAGCTGTTACTGCTTGTGTTGTTGCTGCTGCGAAAAAAGTTGATTGCCAGCTTGACTGCTACTGCGAAGACTTCCGTTGCAAATTCAACTGCTAGTGCTCTTTGCTGCGAATGCAGGGTTACTGCTACTTCGACAACGTTCGCTGCGGGTTCAACCACTACGGTTACGCAAAACGGCAAAACTCCAGAAACGATTCGCTGCGACTGCAACGCCTACTGTTACTGCTACTGCGCCATATGCCTTGCTTCTACTTCGTGTTGCTTACTGCCTTGCCGCGTCGACCACCGCGGCACACTGCCATCAACGGTACGGTTCAAAGCGACGCGGGGGGAAGACCGCGTCGATGGGCGCGGTGTTCTGTCGCTCCATGGAAAACAGTTTAGGCGAGCGAACGCTCAAGCAATTCGGCAAAAGGAAGGGATTTGCCACGCCTGTTTAACGAATGGGCGTAACAATCGGGGACGCATGTGGGAGGGACAACAGGCGAACAACCGGAGAACAGCGCGGCGAGCAGCAACCGCGAGCGCACTCGAACGCCGCGAGACACGCTCAGCGCAATCAGGCATGCAACGAAGAATGCGCACACAACGTCAGCAAAACGTTGCGTGCGAGCAGATCAGTCGACATCAGCGCGCGACATCACGACGCGTCATCACCGCGCGGCAAAGTCGCTGATCGTCAGCAGCACTTTTTCGCCGGGTCGCGCCAGCATCTTTCTTTCGGCCACAGCGGTGATGCGTTTGCGGCCATCCGCAAATGTCTTCAGCATGCGGTCTTCCGCGGCGCCGCGTTGCAGCCAGAAATACTGCTCCAGCGCTTCACGCGTGACGGCGCATTCAAGGTCCCGTCCTCGCGCCGAAAGCTGGAAAATCACCGCGCGTCCGTCTGGCGAGACGCTAGGTTCAAGCTCGATAATCTCCATGGCCCACCTCGCAAAGTTGGTTATGCCGTCCGCCCTATTCAACGAACGACACCGAACAAAACTGAATAGACACGCCAGCCCGCATCGCCTTTTCCGCAGATGAATCCGCCGCTACGCAGCCGTTATATCCATCGTAAGCGAAGGTGAGCGCGCGTGCATGTCTGTGTGTTCCGGCGGATACACTGGCGCGCGCGTGCCACCCGGCGTCGACGGAAACGCACGCGCGTGCGAGTGTCGGCGAGCGCGGCGCAGCCCTCACAGCGTGCGAACGTTTCACACAAAAGTCATGCAATAGCGTACTCAAGCCTTCGGACATCGCGTGTGTCCCGCCGCGCACTCCGCGCGACGCGGATGCAATCGCGAACCAGGAATGCGGCGGCCGTAATTCGTGGCGTACCACACCGCGCGAATCGGCAAAACGGAGACAGCCTGTGTCCGGATAGAACACAAGCGTCGTCACGTCGCCCTCTATGGCGCGCGTCAGAATGTGTGGTTCGGTAGTCAGCATTGCTCGTGGGAGGTTGGGCTGCGCCCCTGTCGGCGCGCGTCGATCCGGGTAGGGCAAAAGCAAGGCACATGCCAATCGACACCGAGCGCAGTGCATTGGCCGTTCCGCTTGCCCAGTCAACCGTGAGCACGAGGCAGCGTGCGGGCGACAAACATCCGGGGCGCCCTTATGCGTTGCGGATAAAGCAGTAGCGGCGGGCGTGGCTTTAGCCGGCCGCACCCACTGCAATGTGGCGGCTTCCGACTTCAGGTCCGCAGACCGGACAGACCATGCATGGTAAAAAAGCGCTGGCAGCGCGACAATTCACACCCATTCTTACTAACGGGCGGCGCGGCCCGACACCGCCTCGCCGGAAATCCCAGCAGAACAAATGGCGGATAACGACTGACCCATCACGGAGCCGGCATGACCCTTCGTCCCACCTCCAGCATTCGCAGCTGGCACGCGCATGTCTATTTCGACGCGACGACTCGCGACAGCGCGTGGGCCTTGCGTGAGCAAATCGAAGCGCACTGGCAGGGCAAACTGCAAATGGGCCGCTTTCACGAGCGCCCGGTCGGGCCGCATCCGATGTGGTCGTATCAGCTCGCGTTCGCTCATGAGCAGTTCGGCGACCTCATCGGCTGGCTCACGCTCAACCACGGCGCGCTCGACATCTTCGTGCATCCGAACACTGGCGACGCGCTCTGCGACCATCGCGACGCCGCGCTCTGGATTGGCCACTCGCACGAACTCGCGCTCGGTGCGTTAATCTGACGAATCCGCCGCCGTGCGCCGCTCACATGTTCGTGTACGAACTGCACCAGCCGCGCGCCGCAACCTGTTTGTCGCCGAACAAGGTGCAGCCGCCGTACGCGTCGGTGGCCTTGCCCTGAAACAGCGAACACGTGCCGCACTTCTGGTCCGCTGCATACTGCGGATACTTCGCCTTGTCGACCTTCGACGCGTCCTCCTTATAGCCCAGCGCCCGCGCCTGCGGATCGCTCTCGCTCAACGTACTGGCGTCGGCGGCGAAGGCTGTGCGCGACAACACGAGCGAGGAGCCGGCGCTCACGCTCATCAGGAGAAAATGGCGGCGCGACGTTTTCATTGTTGTTCTCCGAGGGTGTTGGTGGGGCGTGCACGAACTAGATGCGCTTGTTATTCGCGGCCGTTCAATCGAGGAATCGCGTGAATCGTTCAACCGGTTCGCGTTCGGTGCGCAGCGCATTCACGGGCGCGCTGTCGTCGGCGAAACCGAGCGACATGCCGCACACCAGCTGCTCATTCGGCGGCAGCCCGAGTTGCCCGGCGATCACCTGATGAAACGGTGTGAATGCGGCCTGCGGACAGGTATCGAGGCCACGCCCGCGCGCGGCCGTCATGATGGCTTGCAGGAACATGCCGTAATCGAGCCAGCTGCCGCGCTCCATCACGCGGTCGATGGTAAAGAAAAGACCCACCGGCGCGCCGAAGAAGCGATAGTTCTGCGCGTGCTGCTCATGCATACGCGCCTTGTCGCTCTTGCCGATTCCGAGGAGGCCATACAGGTCCCAGCCAATCTTGCGGCGGCGGTCGATATAAGGCGACACCCATTGGCGCGGATAGTACGCATATTCCTCGCGATACAGCGTGTCGCGCTGCGGGTCGTCGTAGGCCGCCAATAGCGCCTTCGAAAGACGCGCGAGCGAATCGCCCGTCAGCACATACACTTTCCACGGCTGCGTGTTCGTGCCCGACGGCGCGCGGCTCGCCACTTCCAGAATGGCCTCGAGGTCGGCGCGCGGCACGGGCGTTGGAAGAAACGCGCGGACCGAGCGGCGCGTGATCAGCGCGGCATCGACCGCGTCGGCAGCGCTGGTAGTTTGATAAGCGGCGTTATGAGCGGGACAGGTCATCGGCGAAATTCCGGCTGAAGCGGCATAACGAATGGACTGCAACGATTCTAGCGCGAGCGGCCGCTCTCACGCGGGCAGGCACGCAGCTTACGATCCGAATGCAAGCCGAGCGCCCGCGAACGCAACTGTCGTTTTGCGTTTATCCTCTCTGGACGCTTTTCGCCGTGTTCTCCATCGCAATCGTTTCGTTCCATTCCGGAGTTGAGCATGCAATACCGCAAATTCGGCCGCACGGGCCTGACCGTTTCCCGCTTGTGTCTCGGCACCATGACTTTCGGCCTGCAAACCGAAGAAGACGCTTCGCGCCGCATTCTCGACACGGCTGCGGACGCAGGCGTGAATTTCATCGACACGGCCAATGTTTATCCGCTCGGCGGCGGCGAGGACATTGCAGGACGCACGGAGGAAATCGTCGGGCGCTGGCTGAAGGGCAAGCGCGACCGCTTCATTCTGGCCACCAAGGCCGTGGGCAAAATGGGCCCGTCGGCATGGGACCAGGGCGCGTCGCGCAAACATCTGCTCGACGCCATCGACGCCTCGCTGCAACGTCTCGGCACCGATTACGTGGACCTCTATCAACTGCATTCCGACGACGCCAACACGCCGCTCGACGAAACGCTCGAAGCGCTGGATGCGATCGTGCGTTCGGGCAAGGCGCGCTACATCGGCGTGTCGAACTTTCTCGCGTATCGGCTCGCGCGTGCGCTTGGCCGCGCGGACGTGCTGCGCGTGGCGCGCTTCGTGTCCGTGCAGCCGCGCTATAACCTGCTGTTTCGCCAGATCGAACGCGAACTGCTGCCGCTCGCCGCCGAGGAGCAACTCGCCGTCATGCCGTACAACCCGCTCGCGGGCGGCTTGCTGACCGGCAAGCACAAGCTGGATGCCACGCCCACGTCGGGCCGCTTCACCGAGACCGTCGGCAAGGCGGGCGCGATGTACCAGGAGCGCTACTGGCATCAACGCGAGTTCGAAACCATCGAGCGGCTCAAGGCGATTGCTGCGCCGACCGGCGAGTCGCTCACGCGCATCTCGCTCGCGTGGGTGCTGGCGAATCCGCTCGTCACGTCGGCGATTATCGGCGCAAGCCGCGCCGAGCAATTGACCGATACGCTAGCCGCATCCGAGTTCGTGCTGGACGACGACACCAAGAAGCAACTGGATGAAGCCAGCGTCGAATACCGTTGGGGCGATGCCGCCCGTTAGTTCGAGCGTCGGGGCGCAGCGCGCGTGCTTGCTATCCGCAATGTGCCGGGATCAGCGCCCGTATCTGAGCACCGTGCTCGTGGCCGCGATCACATGATCCTTGATGGCGGCGAGGAGCGCGTCTCTCGTCAAGCCCGCGGGCAGCGCATCGGGCACGAGATCGAGTGCATAAACCTGCGCGATGTAGTGATGCGGCATCTCGCCGACCGGCGGGCACGGTCCGAAATAACCGGGACCGCCCGTCCGGTTCGTTCCGCCGATGCTGCCGGGCGGCGCCGCGGCCCCCGCACCGAGCGCTGTGACCGAAGGCGCAATGCCGTAGAGCACCCAATGCACGATGCCGAGTCCCTTCGCGCCATCCGGGTCGAAGATCGTCACGGCGTAGCTCTTCGTGCCCGCCGGCGCGTTGCGCCATTGCAGCGCGGGCGACACGTTGCCGCCACCGCAGTTGTTCGCACTGGCCGCGTGTGACGAGTCCAGCGTGCCGCCGTCGGCCAGACCGGGCGACGTCAGCGTGAACGCGGCGTCGGCCGCATACGCGTTTAACTGCACCGCGGCGAACGCGAACGCGGCACCTGCAAGCAGGTAAGTCAGGCGCCGTGCAGCGCCCGGTTGAGGCTTTCGGATCATCACTGTTTGCTCCGGCCAGTCTTGCCAGTCGAGGTCATTTGAACTTGCCCGTGCGCGCATTCGCTTCGGGCAACTGACGGGTTTCGCGCACCGACCGCGGATGCCACAGCCGCGCGCCGCCCTCGATGCCCGCATCGTTCGAGACGGTGGCCACGTTGGCGGGCAATTCGAACGTGAGGCGCGCCGCATTGCCACCGCCAATCCACAATTTGTCGTAATGCACGAGCGATTCGAGAATGCCGATCACCTTACGAACGCGCCGGTTCCAGCGTTTATTCCCTGCTTTTTCGCGCGCGGCCTCGCCGATGTACTCGTCGTAAGCCACGCCTTTCTTGCTCACCGGATGATGCGCAAGCTCGAGATGAGGCATCAGCTCGCCGTCGCGAAAGAGCGCCGTGCCCGCGCCAGTGCCGAGCGTCAGCACGAATTCGATGCCCTTGCCTTCTATTGCCGCAAAGCCCTGCATTTCGGCGTCATTGATCATGCGCACGGGCAAGCCGCCGAGTTTTTGCGCGAGCAGATCGGCGAGCGCAAAGCCGTGCCAACCCTCCACGCCGAAATGCGGCGCCGTCAGAATGCGGTTGTTGCGCACCACGCCGGGAAAGCCGATCGACATCAGCTGCGCCGGCACCTTCGCGATCAGCGGCTGGACGAGTGCAGCCAACGCATCGACGAGTTGTTCCGGCGTGCACGGATGCGGCGTCGCGACCCGCACGCGTTCGGTTTGCATCTCGCCATTCGCGTTGATGATGGCCGCTTTTAGACCCGTGCCGCCGACGTCGATTGCAAGAATCCGTTCGTTACTGGTTGCCGCTTTATCTTTGGATGTCGCCACGGTGACCCCCGTTGGTATGGTTGTGCTTGAGGTTTTACTTCTTTTCGACTGCATCGCGCTTGAGTGGCCGCCACGCGCGGCCATCGCGCGCGAGCAGCGCATCGGCCCCTGCCGGGCCTTCGCTGCCGGCCGCATAGCCGTGCACGGCCACCGCGCCGCCGGTCTGCGGATGCAACACGCCGTCCACCGCACACCACGTCGCTTCAATGCTATCGGCGCGCTGGAACAGCGTCTCGTCGCCGAGCATGCAGTCGTATAACAGCGTTTCATAGCCGACGTTTGCGCTTTGTCCGAAAAAGTCGCCATAGTTGAACGACGACTGCACGGGGCCGATCTGCATCACCGGGCCCGGCGTCTTCACATTGAAATCGAACGACGTGCCATGCGCCGGATCGATCCGCAAGGTCAGCACGTTGGGCGTGAGCGCGTCGACCGGCGTGTCGCGAAAGAGCCGGAAAGGCACAGGCTTCAGCTGCACGGAGATTTCGGTGCGGCGCGCCGCAAGCCGCTTGCCGGTGCGCAAATAGAACGGCACGCCGGCCCAGCGCCAGTTTTCGACAAACACGCGCGCGGCCGCATACGTTTCCGTCGTGCTGTCCGCCGCGACGTCCGGTTCCTCGCGATAACCCACGCCTGCCGGACCTTTTTCATATTGACCGAAGACGACGTCGTTCGGCGTGAGCGGCAGGATCGCGTCGAAAATTTCGGCCTTCTTGTCGCGCACGGCTTCCGCATCGAACGAATTGGGCGGCTCCATGGCGACCATGCCGAGCAGTTGGAACAGATGGTTCGGCACCATGTCGCGGAACGCGCCGGTCTGCTCGTAGAACTTGCCGCGCCCTTCCACGCCGATGGTTTCGGCCGCCGTGATCTGCACGCTGTCGATATATTCGCGCCGCCACACGGGCTCGAACAGCGCGTTGGCGAAGCGCACGGCCAGAATGCTCTGCACGGTGTCCTTGCCGAGAAAATGATCGATGCGGTAGACCTGCGATTCCTTCGCGTACGAAAGGATGTGCGCGTTGAGGTCGCGCGCCGACGCGAGGTCGGTGCCGAACGGCTTTTCGATCACGACGCGGCGAAAGCCGTTGTCCTCTTTGAGCAAACCCGTCTCGCCCAGATGCTCGACGATCGGCTTGAAAAAACGCGAGCCGACTGCGAGATAGAAAATCACATTGCCGCCGGGCGCCTGAGCGAGTTTCTGCTTCAGACGCGCAAACGTATCGGGCGTCTCGAAGTCGCCGGCCATGTAGTCGAGGCGTTGCGCGACCCAGTCCCACGCGCGGTCGTCGAGACGGCCGGCGTGGAAGGTGCTGGCTTTATCGGCGGCGAATTTTTGCAGCGATTGGTGCAGGTCTTCTATCCACTCGCGGGTTTCGCGCTCGCCGTGGTTCACGCCGACAATCTGCATGCCGGCGTCCAGCAGACCGTCCACGGCGAGGTTGTACAGCGCGGGCATGAGAAGGCGCTTCGTGAGATCGCCGCCCGCGCCGAAAATCACCAGCGTGCAGGGCGGCGCCGGCCGCTTGCCCGCGGGCGACGGCGGCTCGCCGTGCGGACTCGCACTCACTTTGCAACTGCGCTGCACGGCGGCGTTGGCGTCAGCGCCTGTCTTAGGAGAATCGGCGGCTTGAGGATTCGGTGTAGTCGACATGGAATTCGCTCGGGAAAGCCAATGAACCGGACGTGGCAATACTGGAAAGACCACGTCCGCCCCCACACAGTTCAACCGCGATGGCGCGCTATTTCACCGTGCTACCCGCCAACGCCGACGCGCCTTCGTGCTCGGTTGCAAGCGCCGTGGCGGGCTCGGGCGCGGGCTGCGTGGCCGTCTGCGTGGGCCGCGCGGGCGCCGACGGCGCCATGGGAATCGGCGCGCGCCCCGGCTCGCCCGCGAGCGGCACGCTGCCCGACGGCGCCATCTCCCGCGGTTGCAGCAGCAACGCGACGAGTCCGGTCCAGCCCGTTTGATGCGAAGCGCCCACGCCGCGGCCGTTGTCGCCGTGGAAGTATTCGTGGAACAGAATCAGGTCCGCCGACTTGGGGTCCGCCTGGAGCAAGGGATACGCGCCCATGACCGGCCGCTCGCCGTCCTTGTTCTTGAGGAACAGCGTCGTGGCGCGACGCGCCAGTTCGTCGGCGATTTCGCAGAGCGAGAAAGTCTGCCCCGAGCCCGTCGGATATTCGACGCGGAATCCGTCGCCGTAATAGCGGTGAAATTCGTAGAGCGACTCGATCAACAGATAGTTGACGGGCATCCACACCGGACCGCGCCAGTTCGAATTGCCGCCGAACACGCGCGTGTCGGACTCGGCCGGCAGATATTTGACCGTGAAGCTGTTGCCGTTGTGAGTGAACACGAACGGATGATCGCGGTGATAGCGCGAAAGCGCGCGCACGCCGTGGTCGGAGAGAAATTCGCTTTCGTCGAGCGCGCGCCGCAACAGCGCTTTCATTCGATGCCCGCGCAAAACGGAGAGCAGCAGTGCATTGCCCTTGCCCGGCTCGTTCCAGCGCGAAACCAGCTTCGCGAGATCCGGCCGATGCTTGAGGAACCACATCAACCGGTCGCGCAATCCGGGCAATTCGCCATGCAGGCGCTCTTCGAGCACGTGCACCGCAAAAAGCGGAATGAGTCCGACAATGGAGCGCACGCGCATCGGCAGGCTCGTGCCGTCGGGCAGGCGCAGCTTGTCGTAGAAGAACTCGTCTTCGCTGTCCCAGAGTCCGGTATCGCAACCGTCGTCGCAACTCACGGCTTGCGCGATATACAAAAAGTGCTCGAAAAACTTCACGCCGATATCGACGAACACATGGTTCGCGTACGCGAGTTCGAGCGCGATGCGCATGAGGTCGAGCGCGTAGGCGGCCATCCACGCGGTGCCGTCCGCCTGGTCGATGTGGCCGCCGGTAGGCAGCGGCGACGACCGGTCGAAAATGCCCACGTTGTCGAGCCCGAGAAAACCGCCCTGAAAAATATTGTGGCCGTCGGCGTCCTTGCGGTTCACCCACCACGAGAAGTTGAGCAGCAGCTTGTGAAAAATAAGCTCGAGGAAATCGCGGTCGGCTTTGCCGGTGAGCGCGCGATCGATCTCGTACACGCGCCACGCAGCCCAAGCGTGAACCGGCGGATTGGCGTCGCCGAGCGCCCATTCGTAGGCGGGCAATTGCCCATTTGGATGCTGATAGCGGTCCTTCACGAGCAGCAGCAATTGACGTTTCGCGAACGCCGGGTCGATCAGCGCGAACGCCGCCGCATGAAACGCGAGATCCCAAGACGCATACCACGGGTACTCCCACTTGTCCGGCATCGACACAATGTCCGCGTTGCACAAGTGCATCCAGTCCGCGTTGCGTCCGTGCTTGCGCGCGTCCGCCGGTTTGGGCTGCAACGGATCGCCTTCGATCCAGCGATGCACGTCATAGCGGTAATACTGCTTGGACCACAGCATGCCCGCGAGCGCCTGGCGCTGCACGAGTCGCGCGTCCGGGTCGTCCATGTCGCGTTGCAGCGCGCCGTAGAACTCGTCTGCCTCCGCGATACGTTTTGCAAACAGCGCGTCGGCGTCGAGCGGCACTTCGTCGGGTGTCGCCTCCGGACGCCAGCGCAGATACACCACCGCGCGCCCATGCGGACCCAGTTCGATCGGCGCATGCGCACCGGCCTTCGTGCCGCGATCACGCCGCACCGCTTGCTGATCGCCATGCACGAGGTAGTCGTTGAAGCCGTCTTTGAACGGCCCGGGCGCCTCTGTATTGAAGAGGCGCTTCACATTCGTGTCGTTCTCGCAGAAGAGCCAGGTGACATGCGGCGCGTCGTTCGACCAGGCCGTGACGACAATCGGCTCGTGTCCGTGCTGATGCCCGATCAACTGCGCGCGGCCGTTGTGGTCGATGCCTGCGACGAGCGACGGTTTGTCCGGGTTCTCCTTCCACGACCAGGAATTGCGCGCCCAGATCTGCGGCAGCACGTCGAGCGAGGCCGGCTCGTCCGCGCGATTGTCGATTGTCACGCGCATCACGATGTCGTCGGGCGCGTGCTTGGCGTATTCCACCTGCACGTCGAAATAGCGTAGATCGTCGAATACACCGGTGTCGAGAATTTCGTACTCCGGCATGTCGCCGCCGCGCCGCGCGTTTTCCTCGATCAGATCCTGATACGGATAAGCGGCGTGCGGGTACTTGTAAAGCATGCGCATGTACGAATGCGTCGGCGTGCCGTCGAGATAAAAGTACAGCTCCTTCACGTCCTCGCCGTGATTGCCCTGCGCATTCGTGAGACCAAAGAGCCGCTCCTTCAGGATCGGATCCTTGCGATTCCACAGCGCGAGCGACACGCACCAGCTCAGCGTGTCGTCGCCGAAACCGGCTATGCCGTCTTCGCCCCAGCGGTAGGCGCGGCTGCGCGCATGGTCGTGCGGGAAGTACTCCCAGGCGGTGCCGTCCGCGCTGTAATCCTCGCGCACCGTGCCCCATTGACGCTCGCTGAGGTACGGTCCCCAGCGCTGCCAATGGGCACAATCCGCCGAATGCAGACGTGAACCTTCAGTAGTGGCGAACAGATTCGCAGCGCGCAGCGGTGGCATGACAGCTTCCTTGCGTCGGGCTTGGCGGTGGGACACACATCGTAGCGCGGTTTACGCGGCGTTGCGATCCAACCCTGCAAGCAGGTAGTCGAGGCGCAGCAGCTCGCCGAGCGACCACGCCTGAAACGGCGTGCCGGCGGGCGCGTGCGGCGCATCGCCGTCGGCGATTTCGGAAATATGATCGAGCCCGGCGTGATCCAGATGCGCATACAGCGGCGCGAGGAAACGCGTGCGCGCCTGCCGGCAAGCGTCGCGCGTGTTGCCGTGCACGCGCAGCCAGGCTTCGACGAACGGACCGAGCAGCCACGGCCACGCCGTTCCCTGATGATAGGCGCCATCGCGTTCAAAGGGGGCGCCGCTGTAGCGTCCGCGATAGGCGGGATCCGACGGCGCGAGTGTGCGCAAGCCGAGCGGCGTCAGCAGTTGCGCTTCCACCTGGTCGACCACGGCGCGCGCCGCCGCGCCTTCTAGCAAGGCAAACGGCAGGCCGCCCACCGCGAAAATCTGGTTCGGACGAATCGACCGGTCCACGGTGCCAGCTACGTGATCGACGTCGACGTTGTCGAACAGCGCCCCCGTCGACGGATCGACGAAACGTTCATGAAACGCTTGCATCGCTCGCGCGGCCGGTTCTTGCCACGCGCCGTTCCACGTTGCTGCAATGCGCAACGCGTTGATCCAGAGCGCCTCTACTTCCACCGGCTTGCCGATGCGCGGCGTGACGACCCAATCGCCGACCCTGGCGTCCATCCACGTGAGCTGCACGCCGGGCACGCCCGCGCACAGCAAACCGTCTTGCGCGCAGGCCTTGATGTTAAAGCGCGTGCCTTGCGTATAGCCGGCGAGGATCGCTTCGGCGGCGGCGTGCAGGCGCGCTGTCGTTGCGGCACCCGCGTGATGCGTTGCCAGATAGTCGTGCACGGCGACGATGAACCACAGCGACGCATCCACCGAGTTGTATTCAGGCGCGTCGCCGTAATCGGGAAACCGGTTGGGCAGCATGCCCTCGGATAAAGTGCCGGACCATTCGAGCAGAATCGCCTCCGCGGCGTCCAGGTGGCCCGAGGCGATGAGCAAACCGCGCATGGCGATGAAGGTATCGCGGCCCCAATCCGTGAACCATGGAAAACCCGCGAGGAGCGTGCGGCCCTCGTTGCGCTGCACGACGTAGGCATCGGCGGAACGTTGCAGGCGCGAGCCGAGTGCATGGCGGCGCCGCTGTTCGAGTTCTTCCAGGTCGCCTGCGCGACGCGTTGCTGCGGCTTTAGAGTTTGCAGGCGCCTCGTTCGATGCGCTCAGGATCATCAGCGCGTGCGCTTCTGCTCCTGCCAGATCGAAGCTGAATACGCCCGGCGTCGCGAGGTCTTCGGTGTAATCCAGGCCGCGCTCGCGCTCGCGAACGTAGCAGAAGTTGCGGTACCAGTCCGGCGCCTGCGTGTAAGTGCCGTTGCTCGCCGCATGAATACGCGGCAGGTCGCCGTAGGGTTGCCAGCTCGCGCCGCTCGCGTCGTCGGTGATTTGTGCGGCGAAATTGAACGCCGCGTTCTCGTGATGCAGCGCGTGATAGTCGCGGCCCGAGAGCAAAGGCCTGACTTTCAACGTGAGCGCGTCGCTTTGCGATCGCCCTTGCGGGCATTGCCACCGCCAGCGCAATACCGTTTCGCACGTTGCCTTGCTGACGAACACTTCCGCCGTAATCAGCGTCTGCGCATTGAACTCGAAACGCCAGGTCGGCCACGGTTCGGTGGTGAATTCGACGAGGTTCGCCGTGGCATCCGGGTACAGGACGTCGGGCATATAGCGCTGCATGCTGAGCGGATAACGCTCACCGTTCCCTTCGAGCCATGCTTCGACGCCGTTGATCAGCACCACGCGTCCGCCCGGCGCGCGCGTGGCCGTGAGCAGCAACGCGTGATAGCGGCGCGTGCGCAACGTGCCCACGGTTCCCGAAGCAAAGCCGCCAAAGCCGTCGGCCTCGAGCCATTCGTCTTCGAGACGCGTCATGTCGAAAGGTCGTTCAATGCGTGTCATGGCGTGAGCAATCGTGCGGAAGAAGGCGCTGCCGTGTCCATTCTCCTACTTATCACTTTCCCATTCCTTTCGAAGAACTCACAAGTGCGAGTCATTTTTTCCACTCGCAAACGTTTCACAATTATTTCTTGAAAGGGTTGGAGACTGCATCCGCTTTCACAAAACCGGATGTGAGACATGAGTAGAGATCAACGCTTCGTCGTCGCCCTCTTCGTTGCGCTCGCAACGTTCGCGCTCAACGGCTGCGGCGCGGATGACGCCGCATCCGCGAATGCTTCTTCGTCTTCCTCTTTATCGGCGAATGCAGGCGCAAGCGGTGCACCGGTACCGGGCGGGGCATCGCCTGCTGCGCTGCCTGCCGCAGCCATGCCCGACGCCGCGTCCACGCTCGCCGCGAACCCCGCTCTCGCGTCCGACGCGATCGCCCAGAACATGCAAGCCACGCTCGCCGCCGACAGCCGGCAAGTGCCGCCCGTCATGCGCTATGCACCGGGCGACGGCGCGGACAGCAACTGACCGATTCCACCGGCGCGCGAGGCGCGCTATTCTCTCCCCCGCAGAAGGTGATATTCCATGACATCAAATAGCCGTCGCCGTTTCCTGCAGACCGTGGCTTCATCCGCCGGCGCTGCCGCCGCGCTGACCGCGCTGCCCGAGTCGATTCGCAATGCGCTGGCCGTTCCCGCGTTTTCGCGCACGGGCACCATTCGCGACGTCGAGCACATTGTCGTGTTCATGCAGGAGAACCGCTCGTTCGACCACTACTTCGGCCATCTGCGCGGCGTGCGTGGCTACAACGACCGCTTCCCGATCCCGCTGCCGAACGGCAAGCCGGTGTGGTATCAACCGTCGAAGGCAGACCCCACCAAGCCGGTGCTGCCGTTCCATCTGAATACGTCGACCACCAGCGCGCAATGTGTGGGCGACCTGGACCACAGCTGGTACAAGACGCATGCCGCTATCGACGGCGGCCGCTACGATCAGTGGCCGGCCACCAAGACCGACATGACGATGGGCTATCACCTGCGCAGCGACATTCCGTTCCACTACGCGCTCGCCGACGCCTTCACGATCTGCGATGCGTATTTCTGCTCGCTGCCGGGACCGACGCACCCGAATCGCTCGTATCTGATGACCGGCACCGTGGACCCGACCGGCAAGTTCGGCGGGCCGCTGCTCGACAACAACGATTGGGTGGACGGCGACGGCCCGCCGAACTATCAGTTGCTGTCATGGACCACGTACCCCGAGCGCCTGCAGGCTGCCGGCATTTCGTGGCAGATTTACCAGCAAGGTTTGACCGGCGCCGATCCGTTGAATGGCAACTACGGCACGAACATCCTGCAAAACTTCAGCAACTTCATTAACGCGCAGCCCGGCTCGCCGTTGTATGAGCGCGCGCAAACTGTGCGCACCATCGACGACCTGAAGGCCGACGTGCTCGCGAACAGGCTGCCGCAGGTGTCCTGGCTGTGCCCGCCCGCCGCGTACTCCGAGCATCCGCAATACACGCCCGCGTACGGCGCCGAATATACGTCGCAGATTCTCGACGCGTTGACCTCGAACCCCGAGGTGTGGAGCAAGACCGTGCTCTTCATCATGTACGATGAGAACGACGGCTTCTTCGATCACATGGTGCCGCCGCAGCCGGCCACCACGGCTGCGCAAGGCAAGTCGACGGTCAGCACGGAAGGCGAAATTCACAACGTGGTCAATCCGGGGCGCGGCGGCAGCTATACCGCCGACGGCCTGCCCTACGGCCTCGGCCCGCGCGTGCCGATGACCATCGTCTCGCCGTGGACGAAGGGCGGCTTCGTGTGCTCGCAGGTGTTCGACCACACGTCGGTGATCCGCTTCATCGAAACGCGCTTTGGCGTGTATGAGCCGAACATCACCGCCTGGCGTCGCGCCGTGTGCGGCGATCTCACCACGGCGTTCGATTTCCGCACGCCGGATTCGCGCATCCCGCCGCTGCCGGACACGAGCAACTACAAGAGCATGGCCGACAACCAGTGCGCGACGCAGCCCAAGCCGACGGTGCCCGCGACGCCCGGCGCAATCGATCCGCAGGAAAGCGGCATTCGTTTCGCCCGTGCGTTGCCGTATGAGTTGCACGTGAACGGCCACGCGAACCCGAAGCAGAACACGCTCGAGATCTCGTTCGCCAATACCGGCGACCAGGGCGCGCACTTCTACGTGTACTCGACAAATCGCACGGACGGTCCGTGGCGCTATACCGTGGAAGCAGGCAAGTCGCTCGGCGAATCGTTCGATCTGACGGCGACCAACGGCGTGTACGCGTTCGAAGTCTTCGGGCCGAACGGCTTTGTGCGCAAATTCGCGGGCAACACGCAGGCAGCGACGCAACCTGCGGCGCAGGCCGCGCAGCTTGACGGCGGCCATCACCACGACAAAGCGCCGCAGCCCGAAGTGAAGGTGCAATACGACGTCGCGAACGGCAACGTGTTCCTCAAGTTCAGCAACAAGGGTGGCGGCCTCGCGCGCTTGACGGTGACCGACAACGCGTATGGCGGCCGCCCGCGCCCGGTGATCGTGCCGGCGGGCGCGCATATCGAGGAGGTATGGGTGCTGGCGTCGAGCCATCACTGGTACGACCTGACGGTGACGAGCAACGACGACGACAGCTTCTCGCGTCGCGTGGCGGGTCACGTCGAAAACGGCCGCCCGAGCATCAGCGACCCGGCTGCTATTGCGCCGGTGCTGGTGGTGAACTGACGTGGCGAACTGACGCGTAGCGGGTGAGGCTCCGGTTGACGCGCGCAATGTCGGCGCGTCCTGCCGCAGCCTCTGTTGCAGGCATGGTTCGCATGCGGCTTGACATCACGCGCCCAACAAAACTCCCGTACGGAAGGCGCGCGTTCCCGTCACCCGACCCAGCGGCGCGCCGGCCGTCACGAAGCGAATCGCACGACGCATGTAGAGCACGCCTTCGGTGTTGCTCGTGAGCGTGGTGGTCTCATCGGTCAACGGATCGACGATATCGAACAGCGGCTGGCCGGCGTGGATCGTGTCGCCGATTTTCGCGCGATGCACGAGAATGCCGCTCACCGGCGCGTAGAACTGCTCGCTGCCGGCAAGCGGCGTAGCGGGCGTCAATAGCGGCGGCAGCGGCTTCGCTTCGAGCGCAATGGCTTTGCGCCACACCAGATAATCGACGATCGCGTCGGCATCCTGCTGGGCCGTTTCATACGAAACGTCGCGCTGGCCGCGGCATTCCACCGTCACGGCAATGGCGCCGTTCGGCACCGGCTTGCTCGCGGGCAGCGCCTGTTGCAACTGCCACCACAGCAGGCTGTGCGTTTCGTCGAATGCCTCGCCGCCCGAGTTCGTCGCGAGCAGCGACGCCTGTGCGCCGAGATAGCGCGCAAACGGTTCGAACTGCGGCCATGCTGCCTCGCTCGTGTAGAGATGCATCGCGGCTTCGAGCGAACAATGCAGATCGATCACGACGTCGGCATCGAACGAAAGCTTCAGCAGCGACAATTGCAGCGATTCGAATTCCGTCAGCGGCTTTTGCGCGGCCAGTTCATCGGCAATGAGCCGGCGCACGATCCGCACGTTTTCCGCCGCGTCCGAACCTAGTGCCTCACGCGCGTTGGCGACAAGTGTCGGAAACCGCAGGAAATGCCGGTTGAAATTCTTGCCGCTCGCAAGATCGAAGCGGCCGACAAACTGTCCGAGCACGGTTTGCCCGAGGCCGACGGGGTTCGCAACCGGCACGAGCACGATCTGCGCATTCAGCGCGCCCTGTTTTTCGAGTTCGAGCAGACGACGCTTCAATAGCACCGTCGTCAGCATGGCGGGCGTTTCGTCGGCATGCAGCGACGCCTGAATATAGATCTTTTCCCCGCGGCTCGCCGCGCCGAAATGGAAGGAGACGACTTCGCGATGGGTGCCGACAGCGGGCGAAAGAAGCGGATGCGATTGCCTGTTCATAAGGAGAGCCTGGAGTTAAACAGCGGAGAAGCAATACGCGCGCGCATCAATTGCCGTAGGGATCGAAGTCGAAGTACTTTTTCGCGATCTGCGCGTATGTGCCGTCTTTCAGCATGGCGGCAATCGCCGCATTCATCGACGCCTGCACGGCCGTCTCGTCCTTGCGCAAACCGATGCCGGTGCCGCGGTCGCCCATTGAAAGCGGGTCGCCCACAAACGTAAAGCCACGGCCGGCCGGCGTGCGCAGGAAGCCGAAGTCCGCTTCCACCGAGCCGAGCAGCGCGCCGTCGAGCCGTCCATTCTGCAGGTCGGCGAAGACCTCGTCCTGGCTCTTGTACGCGACGACATGCGCGCCGAGCGGCGCCCAGTTCTTCAGTGCATAGCCTTCGAACTGCGTGCCCGATTGCACGCCGATCTGTTTGCCGGCAAGCGCCTGAAGGCCGCCGGCGAGCGGCGAGCCTTGCCGCGCGATCAGCCGCGATTTGAACTGGAAGAGCTTCGACGTGAACAGAATCTGCTGCTCGCGCTTTTGCGTGATCGCCATCGACGAAAGAATCGCGTCGATCTTGCGCGCCTGCAACGCGGGAATCATCCCCGAAAATTCGAGCTCGACCCATTGGCAGCGCGCGTGAATGCGGCGGCAGATCTCATTGCCGAGATCGACGTCGAATCCCTTGAGGCTGCCGTCGGGCGCCTTGGAATCCATGGGCGGGTAGCTCGGGTCGATGCCGAGGCGCAGCGTGTCGGTTTCGGCGGCCAGCACGCCGTTGCTGAAAATCAGCGCGGCGCTCAGCATCATCAGCGGAAGTTTCATGGGAGCGGAAGTGGTCTGGAGGTGGGCGGAACACGGCGAGGCCATCGTATGCCGCCGCGGCGCTTCACAAAAGTCCGCTTCGGACTATCATGATCGCTTTTGCCGATCACGCCGGCACGCGACGCGGCACGCACGCGCGCATGGCCCCGATCACCACACGGACGCTCACATGGCGCTCACGATCTCCCAGTTGCGCGCCTTCAAGGCAGTCGCCGAGCATGGCAGCCTGCGCGCGGCCTCGCGCGCGCTCGGCGTCGCACAGAGCGGCATCACGCAGCAGGTGCAGAACCTGGAATCGATATTGGGCGCGACGCTCTTTATCCGCACCAACCGCGGCATTGCGCTGACCGCGCTCGGTCAACGTCTGCTGCAGCGGGCGGGCGCGATTATCGGCGAATGCGAGCGCGCCGAGCAGGAAGTGCAGCAGTTGCGCGGCGACTATGTGGGCGAAGTCACCTTCGGCATGACGACCGAACCGCTGGTCGATGCGTTGGCGCATGTGCTGATGGACTTTCGCACGCGCTTCGAACGCGTGGCGCTGCATCTGCGCACCGGCACCTCGCGCATGATGATTTCGTGGATTCGTGAAGGCACGCTGGACTTCGCGGCCGCACTCGTCTCCAAGCACACGGATACGGCGGATCTGTCCGTCGTGCCGCTTTACGCGTCGGACCCGGTGATCGTGTGCCGCAAGGGTCATCCGAAGGCACGGGCGCGCTCGTTGGCCGAGCTGGCCGATTGCACATGGATCGCCACGCGCTCGCCGAATCTGACCGACGACCCGCACGTCAATCGCCTGAATCACCTGTTCGAAAGCCACGGCTTGGCGCCGCCGAAGATCGTCGCGACCGTGGAAGGTTTATACGAGACGCTGCATCTGGTGGGCGCGACGGATTGCCTGTCGCTGGAGTCGTCGATTGTCGCGAGGCAGGGTCCGTTTGCCGGTGCGCTCAGCACCATCGAGGTTCGCGAGCGCGCGATCGAGCAGACGGTCTGCTTGCTGCAGCGCGCCGCCATTCCGCTCACACCTGCTGCGCAAGAACTCGCGACGATGATCGCCTCGTACACGCGCACCGTGCGGGCGCGCTGAAACGACACAGGCCGGCGCCTGGAACTCTAGAACTCAACCAGCGCGAAGTCTTCCTTGCCCACGTCGCAGAGCGGGCAGCGCCAGTCGGCGGGAACGTCGGCCCAGCGCGTGCCCGGCGCAATGCCCTCCTCGGGCAGACCGGCGGCTTCGTCGTAGATCCAGCCGCAGATCACACAGACCCATTGCTTGAAGTCGTCGGGCGAAGCATTGTTCGCGGCCGGCGAATCCGGCGATTCCGGCGCGCCGTGCGTTTGCGGCGCGGCCGGCGTTTCGTCGAGGCTCACGACGAGCGGCGCCTGCGTGCCCTCGCCATGGCCATTGCCGGCGAGGCGTGTCTGCAGGCTTTCCAGCAGGCGCTGCGCCTCGTCATGCGTCAGGTCGATCCAGTAGGGATCGCCTGCGCCGTCGTTGAGCCGTTCGGGGGAAAACTGCAGTTCTACAGCGACGCCCTTCCTGTACATGACGGCGTTAAACCAGCAGATTCAGCACGATAGCAGCGATCAGAGCGGCGCCGCCGATCAGGCCGAGCATTTGCAGCAGAGTGAGGGATTTGCGCGATGCGGTGGGGAGCGGTTGCGTGGTCACGGGACGGTCTTCAGAAATCGAAAAAAGCGAAATGGTACACGGGTCGCGCCGCCGCGCATGCCGATTTGCGCAAACCCGCCTGCATCAGTGGGCCAGGCGTTGCCGCCCGGTTCCCATTATCGCTGTCCGACCGGGCCGTATTACTCGCGGGGCAGAGATGAATTAATTCCTGGCGAGGCGCAAAGCTGCCCGTGCATGTGACGCTCAGGTCTTCGCCAACGGGCTGCCGTGACGCGAGTCCCAGAAGCGGATCACTTCCGTGTGCCCCGTGCCAGCGCCGACGATCTGGTCCGGCGCCCCGCATTCGCGCAGCAGCGCGCGCAATTCGTTGATGACCGGAAACACCTCGTGGTTCCAGTCCGCGCCCTGCGAATCGTGCGCGCGTTGCTCGGCCTCGACGATTTCGCGGTCTTCCTTGAAGATGCGCTCGGTGAACCATACGAGCAGCGGCCACGCGAGATTCAGTGCGCCGGGAATGCCCGGCTTGCGGATCGACAGCAGTCCGAACGTGCGGTTCGTGCGCTGCTCACGGTCGAGCGGCACATAGACGATCCACAAATCCATCACCAGTGTGTTTTCCGACGTGCGGATCTGCAGCGTCTGATACGGATATTCGGTGCGGATCGTCATCACGTCCTTGTCGTTGTCGCCGCCGCTCTTGCGGCTCTGACCGAACACGATCGCCTCGCCGACGGGCTGCTGGCCCGCCATGCGCGCGAACGTGTAGTCGACCTCGACCCAGCCTTCGCCGTGCCGCCGCCCGAGCGAACGCGCGCGCATCTGCCCCATCTGGCGGCGGTGCAGAAACTGATGGTTCATGTCCATCAGATTCTCGTGCATGAACGAATAGTGGCAATTCACCGGACGGCCGAAGCGCCGCGTCTTGTACTTCTTGTCCGAGACGGAGCCGAGCCGGGGCAGCGGACGAACCTCGGCCATGGCTGGATCGCCGGGAAACACGAAGATCAGTCCTTCCACTTCACGGCACGGGTAAGAGCGCACGCCGTTCGGCAAACGCTCGCGCCCGAGGTACGGCACGTCGATGCATTTGCCCGAGCAGTCGTAAGTCCAGCCGTGGTAGCCGCAACGAATCGACTCACCGTCGACGACACCCTGATGCAACGGCACCTGCCGATGCGCGCAGCGGTCTTCGAGCGCGAACACTTTGCCGGATTCCGTACGCGCGAGCACGATGGGATCGCCAGCGAACGTCACCCCGTGCGTCTTTCCGCGCTTCACCTCATGCGACCACGCGAGCGGATACCAGTAGTCGGGATGAATGCCGACGCGGCGCAAGTCGCGGACCGGCGCGTCGTTGGCCGCGTGGCCCTGCGTGGGAGCGGTTTTCGGCGATGCCGCATGCGTTGGCGACGCCTCGACGGTGTTTTGTTCGAGCGGGGGAACAGCATGCATAGTGTGGAGCCTCCGTGCACGTGCGGATAGAGTAGGCGGCCGCGTGTCGCGGCCGTTATCGTCGTCAGTCTACTCGAACCGGGCAGAGCATGGGTCCGACGGGGCCAGAGCGCCGCGCCGGCTGGGCTGGGGGACAGGGCGGTGGCGCGAGGCGTTGTTTGGAGGGCTTCGGGCTTCGGGCTTCGGGGCTTCGGGGCTACGCCTCGTCGCGGCTCACGAGACCGGTGCGGCGCTGCACGCCCCAGGAACGCCCGCCGCGCAGGAAGTGCAGCCAGCCGAGCGCGGCGCCTGCGTGCCGCAACAGCTGGAACGTGAACGGCTCGGCCAACGCCGCCAGCATCGCCATCCCGATGGTGGCGCCGGTGCCCCGGCCGGTCCAGCGTCGGTAAAGATGAATGCTCCATAGATAGAAGGCGAGGTCGATTGCCGTCTTGAGGCCGATCACGCCGAAGATCGAGACGACGATCGCGCCGTGGCCGCCGAGCAGAAAAGCGAGCAGCAGTGCGAACGCGGTCAGGCCGTAGATAGGCTGCATGGTGTCGAGCGCCTTCACAGGCAGCATCAGCATGCCGAGCGTTCCATAACGCGGATTGCCCGTCATGTCGCGATTCCAGTACTGCGTTTGCAGGAAGCCCGCAAACCAGCGCCGGCGCTGGCGCAGGAAACCGCCGAGGGTGTCCGGCGCGTCCGTGTGCGCGTGCGCGTTGCCGACCACGCGCACGTCCCAGCCGAGGCCGCGGTCGACGGAATAGCGGCGCAGCCGGTGAATCAGCTCGTAGTCCTCGACGAGACACTGCGGATCGAAACCGCCGACGTCCAGGAGCGCCTCGCGCCTGAACGAAGCAAAGGCGCCCGAGACGAGCAGCAGGCTGTCGGCGCGCATCCATGCAAAGCGCGCGATGAAGTTGCGCATGTACTCGTACGTCTGAAACCACTGCAGCACGCGCCCCGACGCCGACTTGCCGCACACCGGCACCAGAATGCCGGCCGCGGCCACCAGCTTGGGGCTGCTTGCGAAAGCGGCGCGCATGGCGTAAGTGGCGTCGTCGTCGAGAAGCGTGTCGGCGTCGACGGTCATGACGGTGTCGGTGTTCATCAGCGTAATGGCGGCGTTCAGCGTGCGCGCCTTGCCGCCGTGCGGCATGCGCAGCCAGAACAGATTCGGATGAAGCGCGCTGGGCGCGCTGAGCTTTCCCTCGGCCGGCGCGGTGAGGCCGAAGCGCTCCGTGAGCAGCGCATGCGTGTGATCCGTGGAGCCGTCGTCGGCAATCACGATTTGCGCGGGACCGTGCGCCTGCCGAAGCAGCGCCGCGAGCGTGACCGGCAGCACCGCCGCTTCGTTATGCGACGCCACGACCACGCCCATGCTGGGCAAATTGCGCCGATCGTAGTCGGGATCGAGCGGCGGCGCACGGCGCATCAGCGGTAAGGTTTTCCACGTGACGAACGCGAGCAGCAACGTGTCATAGACGACGTAGGCAATCCCGGTCGACCACGCCACTACGCCGTGCAAAAAGAAAGCACGCGCGAACAGCAATAGCCATGCAGCGACGACCGCCGCGTGAATCAGCGTGCTCGACAATGTCGTGCCGCGCGGCACGATGCGAGGCGATGCAAGCGCGAACGCCTGTTCCAGGGTCTTTTTCAAAATGGCAGATGGCCCGTCTTGGCTGCGGTTTCAAACGATGAACGACACGGCGCTCACGGCACCATGCGTTTCAGAACCGACTTGCGATCGATCCACTCGTGCTTCAGCGCGCCGCCGACATGCATGGCGAGCAATGCGTACAGTGCATAGCCGAGCCACGTATGCAATACGCCGAAGCGGTCATGCAGCGTCTCCTTCAACGCGGGGTCAAGATTCATGACGTAGCCGATACGCGGCCACGTGAACAGATCGAAAAGCCGCATGGGATGCGTGGCCGCGTCCTTCCATGCCGAGTCGTGCAGCCAGCCCGAAAGCGGCAGCGCGATCATCAGCAGATAGAGCATGAAGTGCGCAGCATGCGCGGCCAACTTTTCCCACGACGGAAACTCGCGCGGCAACGGCGGCGGCGTGTGCGAAACGCGCCATACAATGCGCAGCAGCGCGAGGCCGAGCACGGTGATGCCGATGGACTTGTGCGTGTCGATCACGGGGCGCACCCAGCCGTCGGGCAGCGAGTCGGCGGACAGGCCAAGCGCGACATTGCCGATGATCAGCAGCGCGATGAGCCAGTGCAGCGCCATCGCCATGCGCGTATAGCGCGAGGGCGCGGATAAGTCAGTGTGTTTGGCGAGGGGTTCGGCTTGCGTGTTCATCAGTCGTGCGCTCGGCGAGGAAGTCGTTGCAAAGTGTTTGTCATGGCGGTTTTCAGCGGTGCGCCATTCACGGACAAGAACTGCTGAGTGTGCCGTTTTATTCCATGACGCGCTCAATGATGTGTTTCGGTTTATTTCACGCTGGCGGCCGGCGAGTCTGCGCTAAGGCGGCGAAATTCGCGAGGCAAGAAAAAAATCTCTGTGGCGTGCAACACGCGATAGACCGATTCAATTGGCATCGGCGGGCATCGCATCCTCTAATAAAAGCCCTGTGTTTGGCCACACTCGCGTATCCCACCGCCGCTTAACTGGAGACATTCCATGTCGCAACCCGAACCGAATGTAGACGAAGTGGTCAGAAGCATCGCTGAGGAAACCAATACGCCCGCGGAAACCGTCTCGCAGATGTATCAGGACATCCTCGCCGACTATCGGCATCAAGCGCGGGTATTCGATTACGTGCCGCTTTTTGCGGCCAGAAAAGTGCGCGACCAGCTTCGCGACGGCTCGCGTCGCAAGCATTGAGCCCGCCCTTGTCCCCATTGTTGCCCCGCCGGCATTGCGGCGCGGGGCGACCACCATTTTAAGGCGCGTGCCATTCGTCGGTTGATTGAACGGACACGCGCGCCGCTCTTCGCCGCTTTTCGCAATACACCGCTTATTTTTTCCCGCTGCTAGACTGGACCCCGTTCAACCGATCGGGGAATGGGCATGCGTGTGGCAATCGTTGGCGCGGGAATCGCCGGACTGAGCACGGCGTGGTCGCTCACCAAAGCAGGGCATGACGTCACGCTAATCGAGCAGGGGTCGATCCCGAATCCGCTCGCGGCGTCGGGCGACCGGCATCGCATGATTCGCCGTGCATATGGCGACGCCGACGGCTATGCACAGACCATCGCCGAAGCGTTCGATAGTTGGGACAGGCTGTGGGACGATCTCGGCGTGTCGCATTACGCGAACTGCGGTGTGCTCGGCATTTCGCAGTTTGCGGGCGACGGCGCCGAGCAGTTTCGCCTTGGCCTCGAGCGCATGGGTTTCGACTACGAACGGCTCGATCCGCGAGAAGCCGCCGAGCGTTATCCGTTTCTCGACGCCGCCACGTTCCGGTACGCGTATCTCGATCGCGAAGGAGGCGCGCTCTTCAGCGAGCGCATTGCGCACGATCTGAAAGCGTGGCTGCGCATGCGCGGCGTCGACGTTCGCCTGCATGCGAAAGCAGTTGCAATCGATCCCCAAGCGGCGAGCATTCACACCGAAGACGGCACGACGATCCACGCGGACAGGCTCGTGGTGACGACGGGCGCGTGGACGCTGCGGCTCTTTCCGTCACTGGCCGACCATCTCACCATTTATCGCAACACCGTGGCTTATCTGACGCCGCCTGCGGATCTCGAGCACACATGGTCGAACGCGCCGGCAATCGTCGATATTGGCGGTTCGAGTGACGGCTACGTGTTGCCGCCCATCGACGGCGTCGGTCTCAAGTTCGGGGCGGGCGTGTTAAAGCGAGCAGTGGCGGATGCGGAAACCGACCGCGTCGCCATGCCCGGCGAAGGCGACCGGTTGCGGCGGCTCTTTGCGCCGCCGTTGAGCCGCATTGACGAATACGCGGTAACCGAGGTGAAAACGTGCGCGTACACTTTCACGGCGGATCAGCGGTTCTTTTCGAAGCGGATCGGCAAGACGCTCGTGGTGTCGGCATGTTCAGGGCACGGCTACAAGTTCGGCGCCGCTGTCGGGCAGCGCGTCGCGCATGCGCTCGAAACCGGCGACGACAGCGCGCTTGTCCAGTGGCTCAGAGCCGAGACGGTGTAAGCACGCTTGCATCGACGGCCCGACGAAAGCATGGCTCCAAATTAGGGCCGCGCGCTGGAGCTAACAATAGCGGCCCGATTTTCTTATGCTGACGGTTTGCCTGCCGACATAACAAGGAGCCGCGCATGTCCGACACGATTCACATCCGCCCCGTCAAACAACAGGATTTCGACGCATGGCTGCCGCTATGGGATGCCTACAACGCGTTTTATGGCCGCTCCGGCGAAACCGCATTGCCGCGCGAAATCACTCAGCTTACCTGGGGCCGCTTCTTCGACGTTTATGAACCGATGCACGCGATGGTCGCCGAACGCGGCGATCAGTTAGTCGGCATCGTGCACTTTCTCTATCACCGTCATACGACGCTCGCGGGACCGATCTGCTATCTACAAGATCTTTACACGCTGGAGGCGGAGCGCGGCAAAGGCGTGGGCCGCGCGTTGATCGAAGCCGTATATGCGCGCGCGAAAGCGGACGGCTCGCAACGCGTGTACTGGCAAACGCATGAGACGAACCACACTGCGATGCGCTTGTATGACACGGTGGCGGATAAGTCGGGGTTTGTGGTTTATCGGAAGCAGGTGTGAAGTGGGGCGTGAGTGGCGTTGGGCGACGGAATGGGTTCTGAGCGCTGGTTCCGAAGATTGAGCGCGCGCGCAACACCGTCGGGAACCGGCGACTCATCACTACACCACTTTGAATCGAAAGAGCCGCTCGCGCGGCCCTTTATGTCACGCCACCACTCCGTGCCTTGTCCTACGCCAAAACCGGCTCGCCGCGTTGTCGCTCACTGCGGCTCGTCCGTGAGCTCCCAGCTATACCTTTGCCAATGGCAACGTTTAAACCTCGCTTTCACCGTCGCTTGCATAAACATATATGTCAACGCTCGCGCCAACGTCGCCAACTGCCTTGAGAAACGATGGCGTGAGAGAAATCGGGTAAATAGCCGTATCGGGCAGCCAGAAGAGGCCGAGGCGAAACTCTACTGCGTCCACGCCTGGAAACGTGACCAGACGCCTCACCTCGGCGTCATACGTTCGCAAGAAAGCAAGCGCCGCATTGACTTGGGGCTCGAGAAAATCTTCGTCAATGGGAGACACGGCGATCTGAAGCGACGAGTACTCCCGAGTTGGGCGATATGCATTTCCGGTCGCTCCTCGTCGAAATGTTTCGGCTACGCCTGACCACGGCGAGGACGCCAAGAAGCTGTCCACTTCAAACTCCGCACCAAATCCACAAAGAATGCAACCGGGCATAAATTCATCACCTTACAAATCCTGAGCTGTCACCCACATTGTCCAGTTTCTAAAAGATAGATCTTGTAGTACTCCAACGCAGTATCCCTGGGGAGTTGTCCGGTCTGCGGATCTTTAAGCTCTTTGATCAACGAACCGCCATCCTGCCGGTGAAGCCACCTCCAATAAGTATTCGGCAAGCCATACTTCTGATCCCAAGGCCCAAGCCCGAATGGGTCGGCCCTTGATACGGGATTGCCACCGACATAAGCATACGCATTCGTCTGCCCGCTCGCCCAGCCAATCGGATCCTCGCTGATGAACCTGCCAGTCTGCGGACTGTAATACCGGTTAGCTCACCTCGCAAACGCGGTCCCATGCCCAGATGGCAGAAGCACATTGAAGCCATTGCGCAGCTACCTAAAGCGAAGCAGCAGTTCGTCGCGCAGATGCTCGAAGCCGTGCTCGCGCAGGCGCAACAGCAGTAAGGAAGGCGATGTAACGCCGTAAACGAAGCGCGGGCGATGAGTGCTACCAACACTCACCGCCCGCTGACCACCACCCACTCTTATCAGGAGAGTCGATCATGGCTGACGCCAATCATAAAGCACCACCGCCACCCGTCACCGAACGCTCTGTCACCATCCAGCAATCCTGGCGCTATCAGAAACCGGCACGCCTGCCCTTTCATCTGCGCAAGGAGCCGGCCACCTTTCCGTGGATGAAGCTCTCCGGGCGATGGATCGAGACCGCCGGTTTCGAGCCCGGACAGCGCGTGCGTATTACCGTCGAGCACCAGAAACTCGTCATTACGCCGCTTTAAATACAGAAGGGCCGCGAACGCGGCCCTTCTGGTCACTTCACCACTCCACACCTGCTATGGAAACACCACGATATTGGGCTCAAGCAGCACAGCGCCGCGATAAGGCCGGATGGAACGGATTTCCGCCGCCGCACAAACGAGTTGGACGTCGAGTCCGATGTTAGGCTCAAGATCAAACGCAAGTAACCCGTCAGGCTGATGTCGCAAGCTGATTTCCGAAACAAAGCTGTCATCAAGCATGGCGTTGACATCAATACTGGCACTGCGCACATCCAGGAGAGCGATCGTAACCGCGTAATCCGACCGCTCAATCCGCTCGGCCGCCGGTCGATGCTCCCGGTGTAGTACTTCAAGTATCACATCGACAAACTCCAGCCGACGTGGATCGACGGGCCCAGTTGCCGGATCATGTCTCCTCATCCGCTTCGCTCGCTCCATGCTAATGGAAAGCACGCTCGCATCATGAAACGACGGGTATCTCCCGAAGACCTTCAGGAGAAGCTCATTGTCTTTCACAACGGGCCACGCAGAACCACTCACTTCGTCCATTTTTTCTCCATTACTGAAACTGCCTATGGAATCGGACACAGCGGCACGTGTTCATTACGATCAAAACCCGGACCGATGTTATGCCCATGGGGCGCATCACCGTGACTCCGGTGATACTGGGCAGAGAGATTTCCACTGGCATCGTAATAGTCAATGTCTCCCTTGTGTGGATGAACCACGAATCCGCCGGAAGGACCGCCTGTCCAGAGCGTGCCGCGGCTTAATCCCAATGGATCGCTATAGGAAAGCGGATTGCCACCCACATAAGCATACGCATTCGTCTGCCCACTCGCCCAACCGATCGGATCCTCGCTGATGAACCTGCCAGTCTGCGGACTGTAATACCGGTTACGGTAGTAATATAACCCCGTCCCATCATTCTCCCGCCCGGTGTACTGCTGCGTGTTGGGGTCAGCCAGACCGGTCTGCATCGTCGCACCATATGGCTCGTAGCTATACACCGTCTGGCTCTGCTGCTGAGCGTCCGTCAACGCAATCACATTGTTATTTGCATCGCGCAGAACGTACCTGTCCTGACTCGAATCATCTCCGATACGTCGGAACGTCAATTCATCGACATCGCTCGTCGGGTACGGCGAGAACACGCGGATGCGCTGTGACCAATCCCCGTCCGGCACCATGAAGTTCATCTCACCGCCGATCCACGTGGTCTGCATACGGTGACCGTCGACCGTACGATCCCTGCGGCGACCGAACATATCGTAAGCAAAGCTCGCCATCACGCCGCCGCTGATCCGGCTAAGCAGGCCTTGTTCGTTCCAGTTGTACTGATTGATCGCGTCGCTTACGACGTTGCCGTTAAGGTCGTAAGCGAATGTCTTACCCGCCCAACGCGTCAACTGGTTCGCCGCGTTGTACTGCGCGTCGTTGACCGCCTGCGGCAAACTTACTTTAGAGAGGCTGCCACCGGCTTTGATACGCCGTCCGGCCGCGTCATACCCATACGTCAGATCCCCCAAGAAGCCGCCGTCGGCCCGCTTGTAAGTGATACCCGTCAGTTGGCTCGCAGCATCCCACGCGTAGATGGCAGTAATTCCGTTGGCAAACGTCTCTTGACTTCGTCGACCGAGCGCGTCATACGAGTAACCGAACGTACGCACATCTTCGTCATTCACCTGATACTGGATCTGCGTCACGCGATGTTCGGCGTCGCGGCTGTAATTCACGGTTGCCCGGTCCATGTCGATGCCGGCGACGTCGCGCGTGTCAGGCGCATAGCGATATGTCCAGATGCCTTGAATTGTCGGAGAATCAAATGTACGTATCAGCTTGCCCGTTACGGCATCGTAGTAAAACACCGTATCGACTTCTTTCTGGTTGCGACCGTCAGCCGTCGGGAAAAAGTCCTGCGTGCCGCTCAAGTATCCAGTCTTGTTATCCCAGCCGTACACCCAGCTTCGAACAGGCGCAGCCGCCGCTGCCGTTCGGAAATCGGTCCGTACCGTACGACCGGCTGCGTCATAGATATAGGTCGTTACCTGACCCTTGCGGTCGGTCACCGCCGCGATCTGCCCGGCACTATTCCACGCGTATCTCTCGCTGTTACCCAAAGGATCTGTCTTGGTCTGAGGACGTCCAATTGAGTTATACGTGTATCGCGTTGTGACGCCCTTGGGATCAGACCGGCTCAGCAGATGACCGTTGCGGTCCCACGTGAAACGTGTAACGCCATTGAGCGCGTCCGTGATGTCGACGGTGCGACCGAGTGCGTCCAGCGTCCGCTGTGTCCTGTTTCCCTGCGGGTCTTGTACCGCGGTCACCCGACCGACGGCATCAGTCGTGAACTGAGTAGTCCGGTTCAGCGGGTCTGTCACGCTCGTAAGATCGGCGCCCGTCCAGACATATTTGGTCAAACCCTTCAGCGCGTCAGTGACCGTCAAACGGCGACCTTGGCTATCGTTCGTGAAGACTGTGCGATTGCCGAGCCGGTCGGTAGCCGATAGCAGATTTCCCTTCGAGTCGTACGCGTAGACAGTGCTGACACCGCGCTGAGGATCGCCTGCCGACGCTTTCGTGAGCAACCGGCTGTAGGCGTCGAAGGTCCGCGTCACGAGCGTGCCGTACTGGTCCGCATCGGTGACGCGGTTGCCGTTTGCGTCGTAGACGAACACATACTGACGGTCGCCGACCGTGGCACTTGTCATTCGACCCGTGGTGTCGTACCCGTACGTCTGAACCTGAGCAATGTCATGTCCCGCCGGATAGGTATTACGCTGCACCCGACCGTTCGCATCGAATTCCAGACGACGGATGCTGCCACGCCGGTCCGTCACCTCCGTCTGAGTGATCTTCCCGCCTGCGGCGGTATAGGCCATCGCGAAAGTGCTGCCGTCCGCGAGCCTCTGGCTCACTACGCGGTCATTGTCGTCGTAAGTGTTGATGACCTGCTGGTTGCCCTCGGGGTCCGTCACGCCCACAAGTCGACTCTTGTCATCCCAGCTGTATTCCCAGAGGCCGCCCGCCGCATCCGTAACCTGCGTCAGGCGGTCCAGACCGTCGTACTGGTAACTCACATGGCGGTTCAGCCCGTCGGTGACGCCAGAAATGAGCGGGGTACCTCGCGTACCGATCACCGACGTGAACGTGAGCGACCTGCTGTTGGGGCTCGTCAGCTTAGTTAGCGCGCCCGTCTTACTGTCGCGCGCCATGGTCACCGTGTTGCCATTGCGATCTTGAAGCCGTGTCAACCGGTACAGGCCGCCGAGCATGGTGAACTGCATGGTGCGGCCGTCGCGCAGCGTCAGCAGTTTCGTGCCGCTGCCAGTGATAGTAGCGCGGAAGTACTTCCCAGGGCTCGTCAGGTCGTCCCACGTCGACGTAGTGCCGGCGCGAAGCGTAAACGAAATGCGGATTCCGCTCGGTAGATACAGTTGGATGAGCTGCCGCAGATTGTTGCTGTCTGCAGCGCTCACCGTTAGGTAGCCGTCGTAGTTGACCGTCGTCCCGATGCCGAAGGCGCCGGCCATCGGTCTGCCTGACGAGTCGTATGCGCTGCTACGGTAGACGCGTGCGAGATCCAGCGCGATAGTGTCGCTGACGCGCAGATCATGGGCTACAAGGTGGAACTGACCGGTGTTGAGTTTCACGGGGTCCGCGCCCGACGTACTGCTGCCGCACCCTGCCGTCGCGCCTCCGTCCCCGCAGCCGCCGGAACCCGCAGAGTTGTCTGCACCAGTAGCATCGCTAGCATCGCCCGAACTACCGGAATCGTCAGAACCGGCTGAGTCACCTGAACCGTCGGCTCCGCCGGATTGATCGTCAGCGCCGTCAGTACCGTCGCCGTCGGCAGTCGCAGTCCCGTCCGGAGAGGACGGCTCGGACGTTGTACCGGTAGTCGGGCCGCTACAGTAAGCGGCAATTACTGAAGTATCTCCGCACGCATAACCACCCATGCCGCCAAAATCGGCGGATGCGGCGTTCAACGGGCATTGCGGGTCAGCCGGATAAGCGCCGGAATTGGCATACTTTGTTTCGCAATCTATTGCTGCATAGGCATGCGGTGACACTAAGCCCGATAAAAGAACCAAGAAAAATACGGCGAAAGGACGCATTAGCGCCCGACGCGCTGCAATGGCATCGGTGACTTGCATGGATTTCCTGAGGAAGAGGGCGAATTGCCTGACTAGCGCGAGGTTTGCGCTAAAGCAACGGATCAAGAAGACACTTCTGCATCTGCCAACGCAGAAGAATTCAATGCACCGGAAGGCGTTGAGGACACCGCCATCTGTCTGCGGATCGCCGATATGTTGCCCGCCGCGTCGTAGTCGTAATAGGCAGTTTCGCCCGCGACCGAAACCGACGTAAGGCGGCCTATCGCGTCATAGCCGTATGTAATGTCGTCGGCATGCGCCGTCATCGGCAGAATCGCCATATATGTCACTGCACCCACGCTCACAATTTGCCGCACCCGCCCCCGCCCTTGCCGGGCAGCCACATAAAAACGCGCGGGTTCTTCCCGTGGAAGACTTATCATCGATATCCTTATTGTTTATATTAAGTAGCACTACCAAGTGATAAACGATACCTAAGCGTAAGACGGATATCTATCAGACCGGTCTCTATTTAAGTAGTACTTCTCCTGCCGCCTGTAGGCCTTTTCCGACGCATTTTGAGTCGCGATATCGATTCGCTTTTCTACGCCGCCACAAAACGAAAAAGCGCACCTCCCAGTGCGCTTTTTCGTCCCCGCAATCACCGCATCACATCACCGCCTTGGGAACCCTGCCCTCAAGCCTCCAGCTGCTCGAGCACCTTGCCCTTGGTTTCAATGCCAAGGAAATGAACCGCCACCGCCGCCAGAAAGGGCACCGCCGCGAGAATATAAAACGCAAACTGCAAATTGCCGCCGATCATCGTCTTCGACACAATCGCCGGCGCGAAGATCGCCGCTACTTTGAGCCACGCGCCGCCCACGCCGCAGCCCATCGCGCGGATGCTGGTCGGATACAGCTCCGGCGTATAAACATAAGCTGTGATGAAGCCGCACGCGAGAAAGCCGAGCGACAACGCACAACACGCCGCCACCACATACACGGAAGAGTCGTGGAAAACGCCTGCAAACAGCAGCGACAGCGCACACGCCACGAATGACAGATTGATGATCGGCTTGCGCCCCACCTTGTCGACGAGCAGCGCGCACGTCAACGATCCCACCACGCCGAGCACGGAAGCTGCCACCGCCAGGTTCAACGCCAGTTGCAGCGGCGCGTGATAGACCGTGCGGTAGATCGTGGGCAACCACGTCGACAGGCCATACTGAATGAAGCCGCACGTGATCCACAGCATCGCGACGGCCAACGTGCGCTTCAGATACGCCGCACCGAACAGATCGCTCATGCGACGCTTCGGGTGCCGGTTCGCCATCGCTTCGAATTCCGCCGCCTGCGTGACGGGCGGCAGCGGTCCCTTCGCCGCCCGTTCGAATGCATGCACGGCGGCATCGGCATCGGCCATGCGTTCGCGTTCGGCGAGCCAGCGCGGCGATTCGGGCACGAGCTTGCGCAGCACGAAGAACAGAATCAACGGCATGCCGCCGATAAAATACATCGCCTGCCAGCCGAAACGCGGCACGATCCAGGCACCGAGCGCATTGGAAGCGAGCAGACCCACCGGAAACACGATCTCGTACAACAGCACGAAGCGGCCGCGCCCATGCGCCCGGCTGATCTCGTTGATGTAAGTCGCGGCAACCGGCAACTCGCCGCCGAGGCCCAGGCCCTGAATCACGCGCAACGCGACAAACGCTGCAAACGTCGGCGCAAAGCCGCACGCAATACTCGTCACGCCGATGATGCCCGAGCTCAGCGCAATCGCCCGCACACGCCCTTGACGCTCGGCGTACCACGGAAACACGAATGCACCGATCAATTGTCCGACCGAACCGGAGCCGATCAGAAAGCCGATTTCCCACGGCGTCAAATGCCATTTCGCGATCAGCACCGGCAGCGTCGCCGCGATTGCGATCACGTCGAAGCCGTCGAAAAACGTGGCGAGACCGATCAGAATGCGCGCACGCACCTGCATCGCATTCTTCGGCAGCCGCTCGAGTCGCGCGATAATCGACCCTCTTGTGACAGGGCCCGAAACACCGGCGCCGCTGCGGTCTCCAATCATGTTGTCGATGGTTCTCATGCCGTTGTGCCGTCCGTAGATGTGGTTAGGCAAGCGCCGTTGAGGCGTCGGTCAGTGTGGCAAGGTCGATAGTCCGGCCTTGATTCATCCACTTGCGCGAGAGCTTCAGCTCGCGCGGCGTGTTGATGGCGATCACGCCGCGAATCGCGCCGTCTTCGAGATGGAACAGCGTCGCCCGTTTGGCCGCGAGATCGCCGCGCACGGCCAGCTGTGCATCGGCCGGAATGTCGCCGAGAATCTGCAAATTGACGTCGTACTGATCGGACCAGAACCACGGAATATCCGCGTACGGCTCGAACGTGCCGAGCAGCGCTTTCGCCACCGCAATCGCCTGGTTTTGCGCGTTGGCCCATGATTCCAGCCGCACGCGCCGCTTGAGCCAGGCGCTCGGATGATTCGCTACGTCGCCGCACGCGAAGATGCGCGGGTCGTCGGTCGCGCCGAAATGGTCGACCACGATGCCGTCTTCCACCTTCACGCCCGCCGCCTGCGCCAATGCCGTATGCGGGGTGAGGCCGATGCCCGCCACCGCGAAATCGGCGTCGAGGGTCGAACCGTCCGCGAAAGTTGCGCGGATGCGAGTCGCGTCGTTCGGATGATCGTCGAGCTTCGTGAGCGCCGCATTCAGGCGCACGTCCACGCCATTCGCACGATGCAGTTCCAGCAGGAAGCGGGACACGAGCGGCGGCAACGAGCGCGCGCACAGACGCGGCGCGCCCTCCACGACCGTCGCCTCGACGCCGAGCTTGCGCGCCGTTGCCGCGACTTCGAGGCCGATCCAGCCGCCGCCCACCACCAGCACACGCTTGCTGGCACGCAGCCGTTCGCCGAGCGCGAGCGCTTCGTCGAGCGTGCGCAGATAGGCAATGTGCGAGGTCTTCACGAGCGACTCAGGCAAGCGCCGCGCCGCGCCGCCCGTTGCGATCACGAGGCGGTCGTAGTGCACTTCGCGGCCCGCTTGCGTGCGAACCGTGCGCGTTTCGCGATCGATCGAGATTGCCGAGTCCGGCTGCCACGCCTCGATGTTCAGCGCGTCGAAATCGTCCGGCTTGACGAGGCGCACCGTGTCCATGTTGGCCTCGCCCGCCAGCACGGCCTTCGAAAGCGGCGGCCGCTCGTACGGCAGATGCACCTCGTCGGCGATCATCACGAGGCGGCCGTCGAAGCCTTCCTTGCGCAGCGTCTTCACCACCCAGCCCGCCGCCTGACCGCCGCCGATCACGGCGATCGTGCGCGGCGCCTCGAGTTCGGCATGCACGGCCTGCGCCTTTGCAGTAGCAGCATCAGTCATTTTTGCGCTCCGTCATGAACTTGCCTTCCGGCGCCTTCGCGTTTTTCTGGCGACGCGTATTGCCGTCGATGCCGCCGTCTATCGCCCATTCGGCGAACACGGTCGGGCCGGGTTCGAAATCGCGCGGCTGCCATTCGGGCGTGAGTTGGTCCTCATCGGCGTAGTACTCGATCAGCCCGCCCGCGGGATTCTGGAAGTACCAGAAGTACGCCGACGAAACCGGATGGCGCCCCGGCCCAAGTTGCGTGTCCCAGCCGCAGCGGCTGATATGCATGCCGCCGCCGAACACTTCATGAATGTCGCGCACGGTGAACGCGACGTGGTTCAAACCGCGCTTGCCGTTGGGCAGCGCGAGCAGAAAAATGTCGTGATGGCCGCCGTGTGGCGCGCGACGCATGAACGCACCGCGGCCCGGATAGCGGTCCGACGTCTCGAAGCCGAGCAGCTCGTGATAGAACTTTTCCTGCTCGGCGAGCCGGTTCGTGAAGAACACGACGTGCCCGACTTCCACCGGCTCGGCGCGTTCATAGATTGGCGAAGGCTGATCGACGCGCAAGGTTTGGCCCCACACGTTCGAGGGCGAGCCGTGAATGTCGAGCGCGCGCTTGCGCGTCACTTCCACGCGGATCGCCATGCCGTTCGGGTCGATGCAGCCGACTGCCTCGTCGGTTTCGAAATGGCCCGGCTGGCCCGCGAAGCGACCGCGCAATGCGTCGAGCTCCGCTCGGGTCGCGACGCCCCAGGTCACTTCGCGCAGCGTCGGACCTTCTTCGAACGCGGGCGGCAACGACGGATCGTTGGCGTCGACGGCCAGAACGGTGCAGCCGTTGAGCGTCTCGAAGCGCGCGTGCGTTTCGTCGTACGCCACCTCCTTCAGCCCCCAGTCGGAGAAAAAGCGGCGACAGGTAGCGAGATCCGTCACGCCGTAGATAATCTGTTCAATGCCGAGAATCGTCATAAAGCGCCTCTTGCGTATTAGTCAGCCCACGCCAGCGGCGCGTCGTTCAAGCCCCAATAGAGGCTCTTCTGTTGCATGTACTCGCGGATGCCGAGCCGGCCTTTCTCGCGTCCCATGCCGCTCTCTTTCCAGCCGCTGAACGGCGTCGAAATCGAGAACAGCTTGTAGGTGTTGATCCAGACAGTGCCGGCTTCCAGTGCGCGGGCAATTCGATACGCCCGTTTGTAGTCGCGCGTCCAGATGCCTGCGGCAAGGCCGAACACGCTATGGTTCGCGTCCTTCAGCAATGACACCTCGTCGTCGAAGGGCATGGCCACGAGCACCGGCCCGAAGATTTCTTCCTGGCAGATGCGTGCGTCGTTGGTGAGGCCTTCGAGGATGGTCGGCTGGTAGTAGGTGCCCTGTTCGCGGCCGTCGCCGACCGGACGTTCGCCGCCGCACAGAAGCCGGCCGCCCTCTTGCAGACCCAGCGCGACGTAGCGTTCGACTGTTTCGCGATGCGCTTCCGTAATGAGCGGACCCATTTGCGTTTGCGCGCGCGAAGGATCGCCGACGCGCAGCTTGCGCGCGCCTTCCACGAGACGCTTCATGAACGCGTCGTAAATCGACCGCTGCACGAAAAGACGCGAGCCGGCGATACACGCCTCGCCCGACGAACTGAAAATGCCGTACAGCACGCCATTGACCGCATGATCGAGATCCGCGTCGTCGAATACGATGGTCGGCGACTTGCCGCCCAGTTCGAGCGAGACCGGCATCAGCTTGTCCGCTGCAATGCGCGCGATGCCGCGGCCCACTTCGGTGCCGCCGGTGAACGACACTTTCTTCACGAGCGGATGACGCACGAGCACGTCGCCGATCGCCGAACCCTTGCCCGGCAGCACGCTTATCACGCCCTTCGGCACGCCGGCTTCCTCGCAGATGCGCGCGAGCGCCAACGAAACGAGCGGCGTCACTTCCGCGGGCTTCAATACCACCGCGTTGCCGCCTGCGAGTGCCGGCGCGAGCTTCTGCGCGTCGGAGGCAATGGGCGAATTCCACGGCGTAATGGCCGCGATCACGCCGATCGGCTCGTACACGCTCATCGTCAGATAGTCGCCGCGCGAGGGCGTCACTTCTTCGTCGAGCGTTTCAAGGCACGCTGCGAAATAGCGGAACGTGTTGGCCGCGCTCGCCACCAGCACGCGCGTTTCGCCGATGGGCTTGCCGTTGTCGCGGCGCTGCAATTGCGCGAGCGCCTCGTGACGCGCCATGATCAGATCGGCGATGCGGTACAGAATCAGCGCGCGTTGATGCGGCTTCAAACCGGACCAGTCGGCGCGGCGCCACGCGATATCCGCGGCCTCCACGGCTTCGCGGGCGTCGTCGGCATTGGCCGTCGAGATTTCCATGTTGACCGACTGATCCGCCGGATACAGGCTTTTGTACGGGTTGCCACGCCCTTGCCGCCATTCGCCGCCGATAAAAATATCGCCGGTCGGCACGAGGCTGGTATCGAAGTGAGTCATGTCGGTCATTCCGGTTTGCTTGAGCGGTTGGCTTGAGCGGTTGCTTCGCGCGGCTTAAATCACGCAGCGCGCCGCGCGATTGCGGAGCGCACGAATCGCGCTGTACGCGGTCAACGCCGACGTCTTCGGGTTGTCGGGCAGCGGCTTGCCGCACATTTCCAACGACATTTCGCCGAATGCGCCGCGCGCGAGAATGCGGTGCACGTTGCGCGTCACATTCGGATCGGCGATCAGGCGGACAGTCGTCTGATCGAGTCCGAGGCCGGCCAGTGCAACGGTCGCGGCCACATTGGCATTCTTCGGATAAAGGCGCGCCGCTTCGCGCGCGCTGCCTTCGAAAATCACGCGCTCTTCCTTCAGCGCGTTCAGATCGCAGACCTGTTCGGCCGGCGTGCCGAGCCAGCCGGTGGGCGGCTTGCGGCCCGTGTACAGCACTTCATCGAGACCGCCGAGCTTGGCCGCGGCCAATGCGTCCACGCCGCCGATCGCGCCCGACAGCAGCGTCAACGTCGCGTCGCCTTCGTCGGCGGCCGCCGACAACGCGTCGAGCAGCATCACGTCGGACAACGCGCCGATCGACGCGACCGCGCAATCCGTGCCGGCCTTGAGCAAAGGCACTACGTGATCCACCAGCGCGCTGTGTCCCGCGCATTCCAGCGCGAAGTGCGGCCGGCTGGAAAGCGCGGACACGGAGGCGACCACATCCACCGCGGCGCCGACCACTTCACGCACCGACGCCATATGATGTTCCGGCACGATCACGTGCGACACGCGCACAGCCGGATCAGCGGCAACCGAGCGATACACCGCCTGGCCGATTGCGCCGAAGCCGATCATCGCGACGTCGACGGGTGCGTGATGCCCCGCGTAGCCCGCTTCACGCATGTTCCGGCTCCTCTTTCTTGACGGGCGGCCCCGCGAACGCGGTGGCGAACGAGCCGACCGACAGCATCTCGACTTCCACCAGCACCGGCCCGGTTTTCGCCATGCCTTCGCGGATGATCGCGTCGGCCTCATCGAGCGACTTGATGCGGTAATGCGTGAGCTTCAGGCTTTCGCAGAACTGAGCAAAATCCGGCTGATGCAGATCGACATAGCAGCGGCGCCCACCATAGTGCGCATCCTGAATGTTGCGGATCACGCCGTAGCACTGATCGTTCATCAGCACGATCATCACGTTGGCGTTTTCCTGGACGGCTGTCGCGAGTTCGCCGACATTCACCATCAAGCCGCCGTCGCCGACGAGGCACACGGTTTTCGCCGCGCTGCCCGCGAGCGCCGCGCCGATGCCCATCTGCATGCCCTGGCCGATGCCGCCGCCCAACGCATGCACGCCTGCGCGCGGCGAAAAAATCTTCAGCATGCGGTTGCCCCACGTGCTGTTCGAAATCGTGACGTCGCGCACCCAGTTGTAGTCGCGGCCCACCGCCGCCTGCAGCGCGTCCACGAGCCGCTTGTACGGGCCAAGGCCCTTGCTCACATCGGCGACGGCGCTTTCGCGCGCTGCGGCGAGATCCTGCGCGAAGGCCGGATCGACCTTGATGCGGCCTTCCAGCAGCGTGGCGAGTTCTTCCAGCACGGCGCTCGCGTCGCCGTGCACGAACATTTCGTTGCGATAGCCGCGGTTATCGGCCAGCGCGTCGGCGTCGATGCGATACAGCGGCTGCGGCAGCGCGAGCTTGTATTTGAGCGTCTCGTTGCCGCGCAAACGCGAGCCGACGACCACCAATGCATCGCACGTCTTATAGAAGCTTTCGACGGCGGCATGCACATTGAAGGCGCCGAGCGTCGCAGGATGATCTTCCGGCAGCACGCCGCGGCCCTGCACGCTCGTCACGACGCCGAAGCCGAGCGCGACGAGACGCTCCACAGCCTGCGTCGCATGACGCGCACCGCCGCCGAGCCACAACAAGGGGCGCTTCGCCTTGGCGAGCTGCTCCGCGAGTTGCGCGACGCGCTTTGCGCAGTGCGTGAGCGTGACGATGTGCGGAGCCGCCAGATCCGCGGGCCATTCAATTTCGGCTGCCTGAATGTCGATGGGAATCTCGACGCTGACCGGACCGCTCGGCGCCGTTTGCGCAACGCGCACGGCTTCGCGGATAGTAGGCAGCGCGGTTTCGACAGAACGCACGCGATACGCGGCCTTGGAGATGGACTGCAGCATCGACAACTGGTCCGGCGCTTCGTGAATGTAGGCGAGATCTTTGTCGAGGTATTCGGTTTCGATCTGACCGGTCACGTGGAGCAGCGCGGTGCCGGCAGTAAGCGCCTCGACCATCGCGCCCGCTGCATTGCCCGCTGCGGTGCCCGTGCTGGTGAAGGCCACGCCGAGGCCGCCGGAGACGCGCGCGAGACCGTCGGCCATGTTCACGGCGCCGGCTTCGCCGCGCGCGCCGACATAGCGAATCTTGCCGCGCTTGTGGATCGCGTCGAGGATCGGCATGTTGTGGATCGAGATCACGCCGAATGCGGTTTTTACGCCGCATTGCTCGAGAAAGGCGGCGATCAGCTCGCCAACGGTGGTTGTATTAGACATGTCGTGCAACGCCTCCAGAAACATCGATGTGACTGCCCGTCGTGTAGGACGACAGCGTCGTAGCCAGATAAAAGAGCGCTTGAGCGGCTTCTTCGGGTTTGCCGAAGCGGCCTAGCGGAATGTTTTTCTTGCGCGCCAGCTCGGCGGTCCAGTCGTCCCAGCTCTGGCCGGGCTGCGCTTCTTTTGCGTAACGGCGGCGCCATTGCCCCGATTCGACAATGCCGATCAGAATCGAATTGACGCGCACGCGCTGCGGCGCGAGTTCCACCGCCAGCGACTTGATGAGGTTTTGCACGCCTGCACGCGCCGACGAAGTCGCCACCATGTGCGGCTCCGGTTGCAGCGCAAGCAGCGAATTCACGCAGACAATCGCTGCGTTGCCCGAGCCCGCGGCATGGCGCAGCATCGGCAAGAACGCGCGGGTCGGGCGGATCACGCTGAAGTACTTGAGGTCGAGTTCCTCGCGCCAGGCTTCGTCGCTGGTGTCGGCGAAGGTGGACACGCGGCCCTGGCCTGCGTTGTTGACCAGCATGTCCGTGCGGCCAAAGCGTGCTTGCACGGCTTCTGCAAACGCGCTGACGTCTTCGGTATTCAGCACGTCGCAGCGGCGCGCGAGCAACCGCGCGTCCGGATAGTTCGCGCTAAGCGCGGCCTCGGCTTGCGCGAGGCGCTCGGTATCGCGGCCGCAAATCGCAACCGATGCGCCGGCTCGCAGGAACAGTTCCGCGCACGCGAGGCCGATGCCGGACGAGCCGCCTGTCACCACCGCCACCTGCCCGTTCAGATCGATTTGAATCATTTGAGCCCCAGTGCCTTCATGTATTTGCTGCCGGAATTCGACGCATTGCCGGGACGGTAATTGAGCCGCTGCGAGAGTTCGCCGGCCGCGCGGCGCACCTTGTCGACGAGGCCGCTGTCGAGCAGCGACGCGTCGATTTCCTGGCGCGGAATCGTCGTCGTGATCACGGCGACGATGCGTCCCGTGTCGTTGCGCACCGGCGCGCTCACCACCGAAATGCCGCGCTCAAACGACGACTCGCTGATCGCAAAACCGCGCCGCGCGTCGTCGCGGATCCGTTCGTAGAGTTCATCTACGGTGGCAGGCGTTTGCCGTGTGAAACGCTCCAGTTGCGGCTCTGGATAAAGCTTTTTCAATTCGTCGAGCGTCATGTCGCCCATCAACACCTGGCCGTGCGTGGTCGCATACGCGGGCAAGCGCGTGCCGACGTTGACCTTCACGGAACTGAAAATGGGCGCATGGCTTTGCGCCTTCGCGACAAAGACGACGTCGCGTCCATCGCGAATCACAATGTGCGTGGTGAGGCCGGTGTCGTCGCGCAGTGCTTCGATGATCGGTAAGCCGAGGTCGGTCAACTCCAGCGAGCTTAGATATTCGAAGCCGAGGCGCAGCACGGCCACGCCGAGCCGATAGTTGCGGTCCTTGTCCGCGCGCTCGAGAAAGCCCAGCGACTCGAGCGTTTGCAGCAAACGGAAAACCGTCGTGCGAGGAATCTTCAGGCGCCTCGATAATTCCGGGGCGCCGAGAACGGGCTCACGTGGCGAAAACTCCGTCAGTATCTTCAGACCGCGCTCCAGACCCGGCACGCGATAGTTCGATTCGCCGCCGCTGTCGTTGTGGTTGCCGTTTTGCTCGTTGTTGTGCTCGTTGTTGCGCTCGTCTTCCGCGTCGCGCTCATTGAGGGTCTCGGGCGTCATTTATTGGCTCCGTGGTCCGGCACTCGCGCGGCAGAACGTGTCGAGGATCGCGTTGTACGCGGCGTCGGCTTCGATATAGCCGGCGTGCCCCGCGCGCGGCACCACCTGCAGCGGCGTGCCCGCCGCCAGTGCGAGCCGCTCGCAGGCGGCGGGGGGCGTGATGGTGTCGTCGGCGCCGACCGCCACGTTGGCGCGGCCCTTGAAGCGCGCGAGATCGGCGGCGAGATCCGCGTTGGCCAGCAGATGCGTGGCCTGCGCGTAGCCATGGGGAATCACGCGCGACATGTTCCAACGCACCCATGCGCGTGCTTCGTCGCTCGCCTGCTCAGACAACATATTGGCGCTGCGTGTGTCGGCGAGGCCTTGCGGGCCGAGCTCGTTCAGCATCGCAAGACGCTGGTCGCGCCTGGCTTCGCGCACTTGCGCGGGTGCCGCGCCGTAGCCGCCGGCGGGCGAGAGCAGCAGCAGCCCTGCCACGCGCTCGGGATGGCTCGCGGCAAACGCCCCAGCGATGATTGCGCCAAGCGAATGACCCACCAACACGCAGCGTTCGATGTGAAGCGCGGCGAGCCATTCACCGAGCACGCTTGCGTAATCGCTTGCCGCGGGCGACGCCGCAGCAACCGGCGTCGATTCGCCATAACCGGGCGCGTCCCACGCCAGCACGCGACGGCGCGCACCCAGCGCCTCGAATTGCTGCACCCACGAAGCCGCGCCCGAACCGATACCGTGCAGCAGCACCAGCGGCAACGCGTTATCCGCGTCGCGAGCGGCATCTTCGGCGCCATTCGCTTCGCGATAGCTCAGCGTGCGTCGCTGCGCGAGCGCGATCTGCCGGGCAGGAAAGCGCGCAAGGCGTGCTTCGAGCGTGGCGTTCGCATCGGTGAGAGCGGTGGCGGACATATCTGCTTCGCGGGAATATTCACAAGGAGGTAGGTTTAGCGCTTGAGCTTCGCGAGCGGCGAATCCGGCGGATACGTCGGCGTAATGGGCTTAGGAGAACCGAGCATCACGCACATCAAGGCATCTTCTTCGCCGACGTTGATTTCGGTGCGATAAACGCCCGGCGGCACGGAAATCAGATCGCGCTCGCCGAGCACGGCCTCCCACGTTTCGCCGTCTTTCTCGCAGATCACCTTCATCTTGCCGCGCAGCACGAAGAAAATTTCTTCGACGTCCATATGAATATGGCTCGGGCCGATATTGCCGGCCGGAATCACCATCGTCGAAAACGTGAAGCCGCCTGCCGGTACCGTGTTCACGTCTTTCGCGACGCCCGTGCCGCCCGTGCCGACATAGCGCATCTGCGCGCGGCGGTACTTCGGGTCGTAATCGGCCTGAAACTTCAGTGCGTCCCAGTCGTAGCGCCGCGTTGCAAAGCGTGCGACGCGGCTGTCCAGCCACTGTGCAAAGCTCGCGTCCGCAGGCTGGTCCCACGATTTGCGTTCGATTTCGGCGTCCGCCATCTCTTTCTCCTTTCGATTCGACAAGATCAATTCATCACGAAGCCGCCGTTCACCGGCAGCAATTGGCCGGTCACGAAGCGCGCGGCATCGGACAACAGAAACAGCGCCGGCCCGGTGACATCGTCGGGCACCTGCGCGCGCGCGAGCGCACGGCCTTGCAGGTAATACTCATGACGCCCGGCGGGCACATACGCGGTCGCCTCGACCTCGGTGAGGCCGGGCGCGATTGCGTTGACCGTCACCTGATGCGCGCCGAATTCACGCGCGAGCGAGCGGGTCATCGAAATCACCGCGCCCTTGCTGGCCACATACGCGAGCAGTTTCGGCGCGCCCCACATTGCCGTGTCGGACGCGATGTTCACGATGCTGCCGCGCCCGGACTCGCGCAGATAAGGCAGCGCGGCGGTGCTCATCAACCAGGTGCCGCGCACGTTCACATTCATGACGGCGTCCCAGGTTTCGACGGAAAGCTCGTCGGCAAATTTGCCGCCGGAGTTCGTGATCGCCGCGTTGTTGATGAGCGCGTCGAGGCCGCCGATTTGCGCCGCGGCCTGCTGCGCAAATCGCGCGATGCTCGCGGGATCGGCGAGATCGAGCGGCAGATAGGTTGCCGCATGGCCTTCCTTCACTAGCCACGCCGCGAGCGCGCGTCCTTCGTCGTGCAGAATGTCGCCGAACACGACCTGCGCGCCGGCTTGCACCAGCGCGCGCACGAACGCCGCGCCGAGACCGCGCGCGCCGCCCGTCACGAGAACGCGCCGGCCATTGAGCGCAAGCGTGGCGTCGTTATGCATGGCCGTGGCCCGCGGTTTCGGTGTGCGCTGCGCCCAGCTGCGCGGCTTGCGCCGCTTGCGCGCGATGCGCGTCGAGCGCGGCGAAGTCCTGCTGCGCGCGTTGCCGCAGCATGCGGCGCACGCGCGTCATGCCGACGTCGTGCTGATATAGGAACTCGTGCTCGCGCGCGTTCGGCGCCATGCTTTCGAGCACATAGCGGTCTTGCTCCAGCACCGCCCAATGCAGGCCTTCCAGGCGATTGCGATACATGAAGCGCCAGGCGTCGCGCTGCCAGCCTTGCACCTTGCGGGTCCGCCAGAAGTAAACCTGGCAATTGTTTTCGTCGACGGGAACCGCGAAGCCGATGATTCCGAAGTTGCCGCCCGGGCCGAATTTCTTCTTGTACGGAATCGCGAGACGCATCCACAGGCAGCCGGTTTCGCCGAGTTCCACCCAGTCGAAGTTGACGTCGCGCTGCCCGACCTTTTCGAACATCAAGCCGGTTTCGGTCTTGCGCACGCGCATGTCCGCCTGCTTGTCGCCTTCGGCCATGGAATGCGACGTCGCGTGCAGATAGGCGCCGTGCATCGGGTCCATGACGTTGTCGATTGCGTACTGGTAATTGCACTTCCAGTTCGACATGCACAGGAAGCTCGCGTACTCCTCGCCGACCAGTTCCTCCGGCAGATTCAGCGGCGCGGGTTCCTGATGTGCGTCGTCGCCGAACCACAGGAAGACCGCGCCCGCGTGTTCCTGCGCCGGATACGACTTCACGCACTTCTGACCTTCGAGCGGACACGCGGACACCGCCGGCACTTTGGTGACGGTGCCGCTGCCGTTGATCTCGATGCCGTGATACCAGCACGCGACGCTGCCGCCGAGATTCCAGCCCAGCGACAGACGCGCGCCGCGGTGCGGGCAGCGGTCTTCCAGCGCGTTGACTTTGCCTTCCTTGTCGCGCCACAGCACGATCTGATCGCCGAGGCGGGTGATGCCGATCGGCGCATCGCCGACCTGCCAGCTCGGCGCGACGGGATACCAGTAGTTGCGCAGACCACGGTCCAGGTAGGACTGAATCGGATCGGCCGCGTGTTGCGTTGTCGTGGGGGACGTCATGAAGAGACTCCGGATGCGGATGCGATGAAACGTGTTCGGAAAAGCGCGCTTATTCGGCGAGCAGGCGAAATTCGGCAGCGAGACGCTCGGCGCTCCATGCGTTGCCTTCCGGCGTGCGGAACCCAAGACCGTTCAAACCGTCGACGACTTCCTGCAGCTCTACCGCGCCCGCTTCGAACACTTTTTCGAGCGCGTCGCCGAAGTCGTTTTCGTATTGCGTCGGCTCGGCCTTGCGCGTCTGCCAGATAAAGTTTTCCGCCTCGCCGGGCTTCTCGATCACGCCCTTGCCGGCGACGTTGTTCGGCTGCGGCGCGAGCCACGGCTTCAGGAAGGGATTGAAGTTCACGGCTACCTCTCGCATGTCATTCCACCTTGATCTGGATTTCTTCACCGGCGAGGCGCACCGAATACATCTTCAGGTCGCGGCCGCCCGGCTCTTTCAGGCACTTGCCCGTCGGAATGTGAAATACGGCTTCGTGCAGCGGGCATTCGACGGTGTCGCCGTCGATAAAGCCTTGCGTCAGCAGTGCGTATGCGTGGGGGCAGACGTTTTCGAGCGCGTAGAGCTCGTCGCCCACCTTGTAGATGCCGATCTCGGTGCCGTCGAGCTTGAACTCGAGCGGCGCGTCTTCGGACAGATCGCCGGCATGTCCGGCGCAGCGCCATTGGTCAGTCATTTCTCGCCTTCTCCTGGAGCCTGACGTTCCATATAAGGAACATCAGTTCGTGTATGGATAATTATAGGAGCGGCTCTCGAGCGAGCAAATAAAAATCTCATGCGTTAGGGGAAAACACTGACTGCAGTGTTCACAACACTGCATTGCGCGATGCGCGGCGATGGCTACCTGCGCCGGAAACCCCTACCGCACGGGCATTCGACGCGAACAAAGAGACTTCGGACTGGAAACGATTCGGGTTTGTACGGACACCGAAAATTTATTTTGACGGCGCGGGAAGTCACTATACTTTTCCATAGGCGATACGAACGCCCATAGATGGAACAAAAGTAGCGCAGTTTTCCGGCGCGAAACGCGAAGACTGCATCAACCCAAAAGCATGGGGTCAGAAGCGGCGGAACCGGCGCGCGCTGTCCGTCGTGCGATCAGGAGAACCAACGGTGAAGCACATTATTGCGGCCGGCTTGACCGCCATCTGCGCGACGACAGGCGCATGGGCACAGAGCAGCGTCACGCTATACGGCAGCCTGGATGCCGGTATTGCCTACATCAGCAATGCGGGCGGCCACTCGAAGTGGATCGAGGAGCAAGGCAACATGCAGCCGGACCGCTGGGGCCTGAAGGGCGTCGAAGATCTGGGCGGCGGGCTGAAGACGGTCTTTCAGCTGGAGAACGGCTTCTATACGAACACGGGCGCGTTTGCCAAAGCGGGCACGCTGTTCAATCGCCAGGCGTTTGTGGGTTTGAGTTCTGACCGGATCGGCACGTTGACCTTGGGTCATCAGACGCCGTTCAGCTTCGACGTGCTGGGCCCGCTGAGCACCGCCTATCTCGCCGCGAGCTGGTACGCGTTCCATCCTGGCAATATCGACGAACTCGCCGACACGGGCGTGGTGCCGTTCGACAATTCGGTGAAGTTCCGCTCCGCGAGCTTCAGCGGCTTTTCGTTTGGCGCGATGATGGGCCTCGGCAACACGACGAACTTCTCCACCGGCAAAACGCTGAGCTTTGCGCTTAGCTATGCGAACGGTCCGTTCAAGGCCGGTGCGACGTATGCGAACGAGCACAATCGCACGCCCTCTATTGTGACCACGGGCATCACCCGTTTCCAGGGCGTGGCAGCGGCGAACTATAGCGCCGACAAAGTGCAGAACATGGGCGCGGGCGCGTCATACCAGTTCGGCAAGCTGCTCGTGCATGGCCTCTATACGCGAGTCAAACTGCAGTCGGCGGGACATTCGGACACCTATCAAAGCTACGACGTGGGCGCGAACTACCAGTTCACGCCGTTTAACAGCGTGTCCGGCGGCGCCGCGACCACCACGCTCGCCGGGCACCGCTGGACGCAGTTCGAAATCGGCGACGTGTATGCGTTGTCGAAGACGACGCAGGTGTACGTGAACGCGCTCTATGAGCGCGCGGGCTCCAACACGGACGCCGCCTTCTTCACGGCGGGGGTGTCGAGCGGCCGGAATCAGACCATCGTTCTGACCGGCATTCACCACTCGTTCTGACGACGAGGCTGGGCTAGCTCGCCGCGACCGGTTTGCGGCGAGCCTGCAGTGCAGTTGGATCGTCCGGCCGTGGCCGGTGGCCAAGGCGTTCGGACAACTCGAGCGCGGCCTGGCAAACTGCGGCGATGAGCGGCTCGCGCTCCTCGGCCTCGCCAAGGTCGGAGCGCGGAATCGTAACCGTCAAGGCGGCGGCAATCTTGCCGCTCTGATCGCGCACCGGCGCGCTCACTACCGAAATGCCCCGCTCGAACGACGCCTCGCTGAGCGCATAGCCGAGCGCCGCGCTTTCGCGCACTCTTCCATACAGTTCTTCGACCGTCGCCGGCGTACGTTCGGTGAAGCGTTCGAGTTGCGGCTCGGGATACAGGCGCCGCAATTCGTCGAAAGTCAGATCGCCCATCAGCACCTGGCCATGGACGGTTGCGTGTGCCGGCAAACGCGTGCCCACATGCACTTTCACTGAACTGAACATGGGCTCGTGCGTTTGCGCCTTGGCGACGAACACGACGTCGCGTTGATCGCGAATCAGCAGATGCGAACTCAAGCCTGTGGCGTCGCGCAGACGTTCGAGAATCGGCGTGCCGACGTCGGTCAGTTCGAGCGAGTTCAGATATTCGAAACCGAGCCGCAGCACCGCGACGCTCAGGCGGAAATAGCGGTCGCCGTTCACTCGCTCCAGGAAGCCGAGTGCTTCGAGCGTTTGCAACAAACGGAAGGTGGTGGTTCGCGGAATGCCGATGCGTTTGGAGAGTTCCGGCGCGCCGAGCACCGGTTCGCGTGCGCTGAATTCGGCGAGGATGCGCAGGCCGCGCTCGAGGCCCGGCACCAGATAGGTCGAGCCCGCGGCGCTGTCTTCGTCGTTGGCGGCTTCATGCACGGGCGACAGCGCGTCGTCGTGCGAAGCCGGCGCTGCCGCAGCACGTGGCCTCGCCTGCTTGCGTCCCACTCCGGTCTGATCTTCTTTTGCCATCTTCGCTGCCGTTTTCTGCTGTTCATCGAGGTCAGATCAGCATCATAACGTCTTTGCGGTGCTATGCTTTGATGCGGTCCGCTGCGCGAGGCCCCGTTGCCGCGCCTTCGTACCGCTCAAGCGTCGGAGGCCACGCTCATGTCCAATTCCGTGCAGATCCAGGTTGCCGATTCGCATCTTTATCCCGGGTGCGCCGTGCATATCGCCCACTTGCCGGAACCCGCACGGGCGGCCGCGGCGGTCGTCGAATTCGCCGACGGCTCCGGGGCCAACGCCACCTGCCATCTGCGCGCGCACGACGAACTGGAATTGACCGTCGACGGTTACGCGACTCAAACGCGCCACCCCGTCAACGCGAGACATTGGCTGCTGCTCGCCGTCGATGCAACGCACAACAGTTGGCGCGTCAAGCGTCGCTTGCCCTAGCTGCCCAACACCGCATCACATCCTGCAGTAAGCCGGAGCGGTCTTCCGGTGCAAACTTCCGCCGTACCTTGCGCAGAATCGTAGCTACCGCCGGCGCCCCGCGCGCCGCCCCGAGCCGCATTTGACGCTCGTCACGCATTCCGGAACCGACCGATGACAGACCACGACTCTTCCCTGCCGCCGAACCCCGGCAGCGCCGACCACGCCGCCAACGCCGCCGACGATCCGCACAACCCGGAGCGCCGCCGCGTGCTGACCGGTCTTGCGGCGGTCGGCCTCGGCCTCGCGCTGACCGGCTGCAAGACCGACGACATCGCCAACGCCGCCACGCCGCGCAGCGCCGCGGATATCCGGCTCGACGCTGCACTGCACGATCAGGTCAAACAGATCGTGGTGATCTACGCGGAGAACCGCAGTTTCGCGAATCTTTACGGCAATTTTCCAGGCATCCAGCATCCGCTCGATGCCGTGAGCGCCGAGCGTTCGCTGCAATTCGACCGCGACGGCAAAACGCCGCTGCCGCGGCTGCCGGCCATCTGGGGCGGCCTCGTTCCGCAAGCGCAGGAAGTGGACGGCAGGCGCTACATGATCGGCCAGAACGACATCGGCAATCTGCGCAATGGGCCGTTCCATCTGACCGACGCGCACGGTGCGCCGCTGCCTACGGGCGTGATCACGCGCGATCTGGTGCATCGCTTCTATCAGAACCAGATGCAGATCAACGCCGGCCGCAACAACCAGTTCGCGGCGTGGGGCGATTCCGGCGGCCTCGTCATGGGGCATTACCGCAATTCCGCCGACACGCTCAAGCTCTGGAGTCTCGCGCAGCAGTACACGCTGTGCGATAACTTTTTCATGGCCGCGTTCGGCGGCTCCTGGCTGAATCACATCTTTCTGATTTCAGCGCAGGCGCCGTTTTATCCGGACATCCACAACAGTCCGGCGAAAAAAATGGTGTCCGTCGTCGAAGGCGACGATCCCACCGGCACGCGGCTGAAGCTCGCGGCGGACTCGCCCGCGTCGGCACTGGACGGCCCGCCGAAGTTCGTCAACGACGGCGCATTCACCGCCGACGGCTACGCGGTCAACACCATGGCGCCGCCGTATCAGCCGAGCAACGTGCGCCCCGCGGAAGGCGGCAACCCGGCATTCGCGGACGCAGCGAATCCGCGCGTGCTGCCGCCGCAAAACTACGCGACGATCGGCGACCGTCTCACGGACAAGGGTGTCGACTGGGCCTGGTACAGCGGCGCGTGGCAATACGCGCTGGAGCATCAGGACACGGGCGCGGTGCCCGACTTCCAGTATCACCACCAGCCCTTCAACTACTTCGCCAACTACGCGCCCGGCACCGCTGCGCGGCGCAAATATCTGCGCGATGCGGGTCTCGGCAGCGATCCGTCGACCAACCGTTTCATCGCGGACATCGACGCGGGACGTCTGCCCACTGTGGCGTTCTACAAGCCGCAGGGCGATCTGAATATGCATGCCGGCTATGCCGACGTCGAAGCGGGCGACCGGCACATCGCACGTGTGATCGAGCATATCCAGCGAGGCCCGCAATGGGCCAACACGGTCGTGATCGTCACCGTCGACGAAAACGGCGGCTGGTGGGATCCGGTCGCGCCGCCGAAGGGCGACCGCTGGGGCCCCGGCTCGCGAATCCCCGCGCTCGTCATTTCGCCGCTCGCCAGGAAGGGCTACGTCGATCACACCGTGTACGACACCAACTCGATTCTTCGCTTTATCAGCCGTGTGCACGGACTCGCACCGCTCGACGGCGTCGTCGCGCGCGACCGCGCATTTGCACGCAACGGTCTCGCGCCGCTCGGCGATTTGACGGCGCCACTCGACCTCGCGTGAATGTAGTCGGAGAACGCGCCGCCGCGCGGCGCCTTCACGCGTATTTCATAAGCCCCGAAAGAGTCATACGTTTGCCTTGAATAACCGGTGCCGCGACATAGACTGATAAAGCAATTCTCCGCACTTCGCACGGAACTGATATGCGCCTCACTATCCTTATTAACGGTTCCGATCCCACCGTCAGTCACGACTATGCTGTTCTCTGGCTCGACACCGACCAAGGCCGGTGGTCGAGGGAAGCGCATCAAGGGATCGATCTGCCCCCGTGGGGCGAATTACACGATGAGGACGGCGTGACGACACTCTGCGCGCCGAGTAACAACGCGCCGCTTTGCACGCTGCGCGGCCTGCACGTGGACCGCAAACAGCGTGTGAGCGCGGCACAAGGCGACGCCGCGTGGACCGCGCTGCGCAACCGCACACCGACAAGCGGGTTCTGGCGCTTGCAAGCAGTGGATCGTCAAAACGTGCACGCGGAAAATAGCGTGTTCGGCAATTAATTCCAGCGTCTTTTCCTTTCCCGGTCGAAATTCCCACGCGCGCGCCGAGCGGCCCGCGCGCGGTCATTTTTTGCGGCGTTGATGCTCTACGCGGTAACGCGCCGACCATTCTGCCTAACGCACGCATTTAAGCCCGTCTTAAGTTTGCGTACGTAGAGTTGGAAATCCACGCATTCGGGTCGCTGCAAGGCGGCCCATTTTTTTGCCTGCGCGATTCTCGCAATCCCTGCTGTCCGACGGTGCGCGCAACGCTATACTTTGCGCCCCTTCCCTCCTCACCGTTCGACACATGAAGAAGTGGTTCGCCTGCCTGCTCGTCGCGTTTGCCGCTAACGCCAGCGCGGCGCCTTCCTGCACCCAGTTCACACCGAATGCGCAATGGCCGGTTCTGACCAATCAGAAGATGGCGCCGAAAACGCGCATGCTGTGCTACAGCGATTTCGCCGTCATGCATTCGGGTATCACGCACGGTCCGTTGTGGTCCGCCGAACATCTGACGCGCGACCATATCGAAGCCGCGAAAGACATGGTGCGCACCAACAAGTTTTTCGAAGAAGAGCGCTTGCCCGACGGCGAAGGCGCGACGCTCGCGGACTACCGGCGCAGCGGCTTCGATCGCGGACATATGAGTCCTGCGGGTAATCGCTGGAATGCCGAAGCGATGGCGCAATCGTTTTCGCTCGCCAACATCGTGCCGCAAAATCGCGAGAATAATCAACGCTTGTGGGCGCGCATCGAAACGTCCGTGCGTAAAATCGCCGTTGCGTATGACGACACCTATGTCGTCACCGGGCCCATGTTCAGCGGCCAGCAACTGCAGACCATCGGACCCACGCACGTGTTCGTGCCGACGCAGCTTTTCAAGGCGGTCTACGTGCCCTCGCGGCAACTTGCGTTCGCGGTCGTGGTCGACAATGTATCGACGAACCGCTACGAAATCAGGACGATTCACGAACTCGAGGCAGCGTCGGGTATCCGCTTTCCGGGCATTCCGGAGAACCTCAAAGATCAGCGACCGGGAGGACTCAAAGGTGTTTAAACCCTATTCGAACGATGACGACGTGCTCAACATCCAGGGCGACGCACTGACCGTGAGCAACGGCACGACGCGCATCGTACTCAACGGCACGCTCGAACTCACGCAGGATCAGCGCGGGCTGAAGGCGGCGCTCGCACTCAAAGAAGCCGTGGATGCCATCGTCGCGGCATTGCAGGCGCATCCTGGGTTGCCCGCCAAAGTAAAGGACGAGCCGGATGAAAAACCGGGCGTCGTTCAAAACCCGTTTCAATGACGTTTAAGAATCGTCAGACGAGGCGGAAGCAAAAACACTTAAAGCGTATTCAGCACGCCGATATGTTTCTGCGGTGCGCTGTCGTTACGTTTTGTCACCAGAGCATCGTCAACTGCTGTCTTCCGGACTGCGTTAAACCGGCAGCGCTGAACAATTCAGCCGCGGTCAGGATCCACCAACAGGAATCCACCGGTTAAACAAGGAGTCAAACCATGAAGACGCTTTTCGCCGCTCTCGCTTCCGCTCTGCTCGTGTCGACTGCTTTCGCCCAAACGGCGGCACCGGCATCGTCCCCCTCCGCGCAGCCCGCACAAACGCAGTCCGCCGGCCAGGCGAATCTGAAGGCGAGCACCGCCGTGCAAACCGGTGCATCGGATGACAGCGCGGCTACGGCCAAAGCGCCTTCCAAAGCCACTGCAAAGTCGCATGTGAAGACGTCGTCGAAGCACGTCGCGAAGCATCACAAAGCCGTGAAGAAAACGCCGGCCGATTCGAGCGCAGCGAAAGCGAAAACGGACAGCACGCAGCAAACCAGCAATGCGCCGGTGAACGCCGACGGCGCAAAGACCGACACGACCAAAACGCAATAACACGTGTACGGTTTCGGCGCGCACCGGCCACATGTGCACTAAAAGATAGAAGCCAATAATCGAAGCCGGGCCAGGCCGTTCAGGGAGGGCGAGTCGTATGACTCGCCTTTTTTTTATGCGCTTGTGCGGCGTGGATTAGTCCAGGCGGCCGCCGTGCGGCGCCTATGCGCGCGCTACTGATCCGAACTTCCGTTCAGTTGTGCGAACTCTCCGAGCCTGCGGGCGTCGACGATCTCTATTTCCGCGTAGCCAAGCTTCAACGCGCCTTGCGTTTCAAACTGCTTGAGCACCTGGTTGATGGTCTGCCGCGACAGCGCCAGCATCATCGCGAGATCTTCCTGCGGCACGGGGATCACGCGCCGCAGCGCGCCCGCTTCTCCATACCCGCCCGCCATCAGCAGCAGCCGGCGCGCGACGCGCTGCGCAGCCGGCAGCAACGCCGCTTCTTCTATCGCGTCGAAGGCAAGACGCAGCTTGTGCGTGAGCAGCAAGCCGAACGTGTGCCAATAGGCCGGCGTGCGTTCGAGCAGCGCCGCGAGTGCGGCGCGCGGCACATGAAACAGCTCCGTCTCGCGCTCGGCATACGCATCGTGCGTTCGCGGACGATTGTCAAACAGCGCGATTTCGCCGAACCAGTTCATCGGCTCGATGACCGCAAGCAACGCTTCCTTGCCGCTCACACTCGCGGCGCCGATTCGCATCAAGCCGCTGAGCACGCAATAGAAGCCGTCGTCGGAATCGCCGCGCGTGAAGAGACGCTCGCCGGCAGCGAGTCGCTTCAGGCGGCCTGCTTCGACCAATTGCGCCTGCAACGCGGCCGGGGCCGAGCGAAACCATGCGCTGTCGGCGAGCCGCGCGGCAAGCTGGATGGAAGGAAGAGTTGCGGTCATTGAATCGCGCCTATGCCGATTGTCGGCTACCCGATGGTTTCCAATCTCGATCGCCGCGATTATGCTGGCTTTGACCGAGGAGCGGCATCCATGAGAACGCTGACACAACAGCTTACGCACTATGCGGCCTACCATCGCGACAGGCGCAATATCGCCACGCATTTCGTCGGCATTCCGATGATCGTGCTGGCGTTGGCCGTCCTGTTGAGTCGTCCCGCTTTCGCGCTCGCCGCGCTGCCGGTCACACTATCGCCGGCGTGGCTGCTGTTCGTCGCGGCCACGCTCTATTACCTGGTGCTCGACGTCCCGCTCGGTCTGATGATGGCAGCAGTGTCAGCACTGTGCATCGCATTCGGCCAGTGGATCGCGGCGCAGTCCACGCTGGTCTGGCTCACAACGGGCGTTGGCCTCTTCGTGATCGGCTGGGTGTTTCAGTTTATCGGGCACGTGGCGTACGAGCATCGCAAACCGGCTTTCGTCGACGATGTGATCGGCCTGCTGATCGGACCGCTGTTCGTGCTCGCCGAAGCGCTGTTTGAAATCGGCTGGCGGCCCGCATTGCGCGACGCGATAGAGCGCGAAGCGGGACCGACGCGCGTCAACCCGAACCGCGCCGCCGCGCATCGCTAAGCGCGTGCCGCGCCGTACGATGCGCGGCGCGCCTTCCCCGAATTCAGCCGAAGCGTACGAACCGCATGCTGTGCAGCGCGGTCAATGCGACGGCGATCCAGATGGGGACGTAGGTCGCCAATTGCGCGGCGCTCAACGTTTCGCCGAGCAGCGTGATGGAGACCAGCACGAGCAATACCGGCTCCACATAGCCGAGAATGCCGAACAGTGCGACCGGCAACAGGCGGCTCGCGGTGAGATACGAAGCCAAAGCGAGGGTGCTCAGCGCGCCAAGGCCCGGCAGCAGCAGGAGCCACATGTCGAGCCGCCCGGAGATAAGCGCAAGCGATCCGCCGCTGACGATGAACGCAACTGCAGCAGGCAGCAGCAAGATCATTTCGACGGTGAACACGGCGAGCGAATCGTAGGGAATCTTGCGCCGCAACACAAAGTACGGCGGATAGCCGAGCGCGACCCACAGCGTCGGCCATGAGAACGCGCCCGTCACCCACAATTCATGGCCGACGCCCACGGCCGCGCAGGCGACGGCGGCCCATTGCAAACCGTCGAGGCGCTCGCGATAGTAGAAGCGCCCAACCAGCACCATCACGAGGGGCAGCAGGAAATAGCCGAGCGACACTTCGAGCATGCGCCCATGCAGCGGAGCCCAGAGAAAGATCCACAGCTGCGCGCCGAGCAATGCGGCGGCCGCGAGCATCGCGACGCCGAGCGCGGGCTGCGTCACCATCCGGTAAAGAAGCTCGCGCAAAATCGGTAGACGTTTGCGCAGCGCCACGAGCAGCAGCGCGCCGGGCACCGTCCACACGATCCGCCACGCGAAAATATCGAGCCCGCTGAGCGGCGCGAGCAGCGTCGCATACGCCGACAGCAACGCGAACATCGCACAGGCGCTCACCGATAAGGCAATGCCGCGCCTCGGCGAATACTGGTTCATGGTGCGGTCCGTGGCCCGATGCGCGCGTGCATCGCTGTGAGGGTGGTCATTCGACGTGAAGGTCCGTGAGCAAGCCGCGCATTCTAGCTGGATTACCGGCGTGTACTCCCTGCGCAGCCGCGCGGCCTGGTTCCTGAGGCGCGGCAGGAGCGCGGAGCGGCAGCCCAGCGGCGGCAAATTAATCCGTGCGCATCTCGCCGCAATGGACTAGAACATAACTTCACGCGCGCGAGACAACCCGCGCGCGTTTGTCGGCAACGCAGCAGCAGCACTGCATCGCTCAAGCGCGAATCTTGCTTCGGTAACTTGCTGCAGCGTTTGCAACATCCACGAGCCGGGCCGGCATGGCCGGACCCGCTTCCTTCGCGGCACGCGTCGATTTCCATCCGCCGTGCCGGCGTCCCGCCACGAATCCCGCTCATCGAATGTGACTACTGGAGCCACCATGACCCAGCCAGCCCTCTCGCACGACGCATCGCCCGATCTACGCTCAGCTTTCGCCGCCGACGTCCGCGCCGGCCTCACGCATACGCCGCAGAAAGAGCTGCCCTCCAAGTATCTGTACGACGAAGTCGGCTCCGCGTTGTTCGAAGTAATCACCGTGCTGCCCGAATACGGCGTGACGCGTGCCGAGGAGCGGCTGCTCGCGAAGCACGCGGCGGACATCGTCGAGCATCTGCCACACGATGTCACCGTCGCCGAACTCGGCAGCGGCAGCGGCCGCAAGACCCGCCGCATTCTTGAGGCGCTGTGTAAAAAGCGCCCTACTTCTTACTGCCCGATTGAAATTTCGCGCAGTGCGTTGCAGTTGTGCAGGCGCGAGCTGGGCGACATCGAACGTATTTCGATTGTGGGTTACGAGCGCGATTATCTGGCGGGCCTCGCGGAAGTCAGCAAGAAGCGCGCGTCCGGCGAGCGCCTCCTCGTGCTGTTCCTTGGCAGTACGATCGGCAATTTCGGCAGACTCGCGGCAACGCGTTTTCTGCGCGACATCCGCAACATGCTCGCGCCCGGCGATGCCTTGCTGCTCGGCACCGACCTCATCAAGCCGACGCCCGTGCTGATTGCCGCTTACGACGACGCGATCGGCGTCACGGCCTCCTTCAACCTGAATCTGCTCGCGCGCATCAATCGCGAACTGGGCGGCGATTTTCCGCTCGATGCGTTCGAGCACGTCGCGCGTTTCAATCCGGACGCGCGCAGCATCGAAATGCATTTGCGTGCGAAGCGCGAGCTCACCGCGCACGTCAGCGCGGCGAATTTGACCGTGTCGCTCGAGGCAGGCGAGACGATCTGGACGGAGAGCAGCCACAAATACCGCGCGGACGAAGTGCCGGCGATTGCCGACGACGCGGGTTTCGCGTGCAGCCATCAGTGGGTGGAAAGCGAGTGGGGATTCGCCGAAAGCCTGTTGGTCGCGCGCTAAGGGCTCGCGCCTTTTTCCGCGAACCAGGTTTTTCGACGCAGCCAATCGGGCGGTGCATGTTCTTTTGAATCGCACCGCTTTTAGCGTCAGATGCACGGGGGTTGAATCTCAACGAAGCTCAACGCGGGCCGTCCAATGTTTTCGCAACGCCGAGCCGTTCCCGGCTCGCGCGCCGCTCAATGCTGCTCGAAGCGCTCATAGCGCTTTTCCGTCGCGCGCTCTTCGCCGGTCACTTCTGTCACGCGCGCCGCCGGCGGCCCGTGCCGCAGCCACGACAGCATCCGGTCGACCTGATTGGCCGCGCCCTGCAACACGGCTTCCACGGAGCCGTCGTCCAGATTCGCCACCCATCCTTTGATGCCGAGCGCATGCGCCTGGCGCACCGTCGCGTGACGAAAGCCGACGCCCTGCACGGTGCCGCGCACGCGCACGTAATACGTTTCGATCCGCTCATCCAGATCCGGTGCCATGCCGTTTTCTCCTCGCAATCTTTCAAGCCGGCATTCTAGTCGGGGCGCGGCGAGCTTGCCTGCCGAAGTTGCCTCGCGAGTTGCCTCGCGCCGGACGGCGCAGCCTCAGCGACACCCGCCCCGCGCGCCACGTACAATCCCCCGACTGTCACGCAGGAAACGGAAACAGAATGACCGAACAGAATGGCGATCTCGTGCTCGTGACCGGCGCATCCGGCTTCGTCGGCTCGTCGGTGGCGCGCATCGCGCAGCAGAAAGGCTTCAGAGTGCGTGTGCTCGTGCGCGCCACCAGTCCGCGGCAAAACGTCGAGTCGCTGGACGCGGAAATCGTCGTAGGCGATATGCGCGACGAAGCGTCGATGCGCAACGCGCTGCGCGGCGTGCGCTATCTGCTGCACGTTGCGGCGGATTACCGGCTGTGGGCGCCGGACCCGAGCGAGATCGAGCGCTCGAATCTCGAAGGCACCGAGGCCACCATGCGCGCGGCGTTGAAGGAACGCGTCGAACGCATCGTCTACACGAGCAGCGTGGCCACGCTCAAGGTGACGAGCTCGGGCCATTCAGCCGATGAAAGCTCGCCGCTGAAAGCCGATCAGGCCATCGGCGTGTACAAGCGCAGCAAGGTGCTGGCCGAGCGCGCCGTGGAGCGCATGATCGCAGAGGACGGCTTGCCCGCCGTCATCGTCAATCCATCCACGCCCATCGGCCCGCGCGACGTCAAGCCGACGCCGACCGGGCGCATCATCGTCGAAGCGGCGCTCGGCAAGATTCCCGCGTTTGTCGATACCGGCCTGAACCTCGTGCACGTGGACGACGTGGCGGCCGGCCACTTTCTCGCGCTCGAGCGCGGCAAGATCGGCGAACGCTATATTCTCGGCGGCGAAAACCTGCCGCTGCAGCAGATGCTCGCGGATATCGCGGCGCTGACCGGCCGCAAGGCGCCCACCATCAGCTTGCCGCGCTGGCCGCTCTATCCGCTCGCGGTGGGCGCCGAAGCCGTCGCCAAGTTCACGAAGCGCGAACCGTTCGTGACCGTCGACGGATTGAAGATGTCCAAAAACAAGATGTACTTCAGTTCCGCAAAAGCCGAGCGCGAACTGGGTTACCGGGCGCGGCCCTACCGCGAGGGTTTGAGCGACGCACTCGAATGGTTCCGCGGCGCAGGCTATCTGAAGGCGTAGCGCACGCATTTTGTTACAACGTCGCTGTGATTGCGAAAGGTAAAAGCCTGCGCGCAGCAGTTAAAATCGTGGGTCTTACCAGAGAAACCTCGCATGAACCTTCACGAACAGCTCGGCGCGCTGGAAGCGGGCGTCGATCAGCTCATTCAGGCTGTCGTGGCCCCGCAGGCCCAGAACACCCCCGAGACAGGCAACGAAAACGCGCCGCAAGAGGCCTCGGCGGACAAGTCAGCGTCCGCAGCGAAAACCGCGGCGGAACAGACCCAAACGGCCGAACCGCAAGCCGGTGCGGCCGCAGAGGCGGCGGCACCCGCCGCCGCGGCGCCGCTGCCCACGCTGGAAATCAATCGTCCGGCGCAGAACGAGATCACCATGACGATCGGCGGTCAGACGGTCGCGCTGCGTCCCGAGCAGATCGGCAAGCTGATCGAGGAACTGTCGAACGCGCGCGCCTCCATGACCCCGGAACCGCCGCCGGGCATTCCGCCAGGCTGGCGTTTCGTGTCGACCAAGAACCCGGTCATGGCTGTGCAGAAGCAGTCGAACGGCGACCGTTTGCTGGTCATGCGCCATACCGGCCACGGCTGGGTGCCGTTCACTTTTTCGCCGGATATGGTGATTCAGCTCTACATGATGCTCACTAACAAGTGAAAAGCAGTTCCGGACAGGCAGAAAAAACGGCGCTCATGCGCCGTTTTTTTATGACCGCGCGGCGCTGCCGCCGCCCCCGCCCTGCAGACCGTCGACGCCTCAGCGTTCCTGCACGGGCGCCTGCACCCGCGCCTTCCATTGCCCGCCCTTGCCGCGCCAGTAGCGCACCGCCGAAGCGAACGTCGCGCCGACATAGAACAGCGCGACGAGCGGCAGAAACGGCGCCCACAGCGGCGAGCGGCGGTAGTAGCTCAGCATCGGCGCATACGCGCAGCACATGGCCGCCCAGGCGAGCCACGCCGGCCAGCCCGTGGGCCCGAGCACGAGCGCGGCGACCGGCGGCACGAGGTAGATGATCGCCATGCCGGCGAGCGTGCCCGCCAGCAGCAGCGGCGAATAATGCAGTTGCGTGAACGCCGTGCGCGCGATCATGTTCCAGATCTCGCGCCAGCTGTCGTAAGGGCGCAGCGACACGCTGCGCGCCGCCACGTCGAGCCGGATCGGATGACGCCCGGCGCCCCGATGCTTGATGCGCGCGGCAAGGCTGCAATCGTCGATCAGTTCCGCGCGGATCGACTCGATGCCGCCCGCTTCTTCCAGCGCGCTACGGCGCACCAGCATGCAGCCGCCCGCCGCAGCCGCCGTGCGATTGCGCGGATTATTGACCCACGCGAACGGATACAGCTTGGCGAAGAAGAATACGAAAGCCGGAATCAGCGCCTTTTCCCAGAAGGAATCGCAGCGCAGACGCACCATCAGCGAGACGAGATCGCGTTTTTCCGCGTCGGCGCGGGCGACGAGCTGCGTCACGGCGTCCGTAGGATGGCCGATGTCGGCGTCCGTCAGCAGCAGAAAGTCCGCCGGCAAGCCGAGCGTACGCACGGCCTCGATGCCTTGCGACTGCGCCCACACCTTGCCCGACCAGCCGGGCGGCAGCGGCTTGGCGCCCAGCACCGTGAGACGGTCGGGACATTGCAGTTGTAATGCCGCGGCGCGGGCGGCGTCGGCGGTGCCGTCGGTGCTGTGGTCGTCCACCACGATCACGTGGAAAGCGCCGGGATAATCCTGCTCGAGCAGCGTCGTGACGGCGTGGGCGATCACGTCGACCTCGTTGCGCGCGGGCACCACCGCGGCCACCGCCGGCCACGCGGCGCGCGGCCCGACAGTGAGCGCCGCCGCCGGGCGCGCGCGCCAGAAACCGCCGCGGGCGAATAGCAGCACAGCCCAGATCAGCAAGGACAAACAGGAAAGAAAAAACAGAATGACCGGCACCCAGCCCATTAAGCGTTACCCTCTGTTTCCGGCAAGCGTCGGAATGATTTTCGACGTGGGCGCGAAGCGCTCCACAGGACGACGTAGTTTAAGGGTTCCGCCAAACCGGTGCAGTGTGCAATTCTTGCCGCATAAATCGACGCGCAAGTTTCGGCAAAACGGCCGGCGCGCCCGCCGCAACTGCCGCGTCCGCCCAACACTGCGGCGGCCCCGCCAAAGCAAAGCTGGCCTGATAGCGTTAGAATGCGCGTTTGGTTTTGCTGTACCGGCCCGTCGCCGGAGCTCAAGACGTTAATTAATTAGATCGTCGCGGCGATAAAGTCAGAATTTCCGGCTTCCTCGAAACCCGCGTCAGTCGGAGTCCGCCAACTTATGCGAGTCATCCTTGCCCAACCCCGCGGCTTTTGTGCGGGCGTTGTTCGTGCAATCGAGATTGTCGATCGGGCGCTGCAGCAGCACGGCGCGCCCGTCTACGTGCGCCACGAAATTGTCCACAATCGCCACGTGGTCGACAATCTGCGCCAGAAAGGCGCGCGTTTCGTCGAGGAACTCGACGAAGTGCCTCAAGGCGCCGTGGCGATTTTCAGCGCGCATGGCGTCGCTCAAACGGTCGAACGGGACGCGGAAGCCCGCGGGCTCGACGTGCTCGACGCGACCTGCCCGCTCGTCACTAAAGTGCACGTGCAAGGGCGTCAATATGTGGCTGCCGGGCGCACGCTGATTCTGATCGGCCATGCGGGGCATCCGGAAGTGGAAGGCACGATCGGCCAGATTCCGGGCAAAGTGCTGCTGGTGCAAAGCGAAGCCGAAGTCGAGCATCTGGACCTGCCGGTCGACACGCCGCTCGCCTACGTGACGCAGACCACGCTTTCGGTGGACGATACGCGCGGCATTATCGACGCGTTGTTGCGCAAGTTTACCGACATCGTCGGGCCGGACACGCGCGACATCTGCTATGCGACGCAAAACCGCCAGGCGGCGGTGCGCGAGCTGAGCAAGCAGGTCGACGTATTGCTGGTGGTCGGCGCCACCAATAGTTCCAATTCGAACCGGCTGCGCGAAATCGGCAGCGAAAGCGGCGTGGCGAGCTACCTCGTCGCCGACGGTTCGGAAGTGAAGCCCGAGTGGTTTGCGAATGCGCACACCATCGGCATCACGGCGGGTGCCTCCGCGCCCGAAGAAATGGTCAAGAACGTGATCGATGCGCTGAGCGCAATGGGACCCGTCGACGTCACGACGATGGCGGGCCGTGAAGAGAAGGTCGAATTCAAGTTGCCATCGAAGCTGATGCAACCACTCGCCGCACGCGAAGTTTAAGGAGGACGTCTTGTCTATTCCGCTGCTACAGAAAGTCCGGGTCGGCGCATACATCATGCGTCAGCACCTGTCCGGCAACAAACGCTATCCGCTCGCACTGATGCTGGAGCCGCTGTTCCGCTGCAATCTCGCCTGCAATGGCTGCGGCAAGATCGACTATCCGGACCCTATCCTGAATCAGCGCCTGTCGCTGGAAGAATGCCTCGGCGCCGTCGACGAATGCGGCGCGCCGGTGGTCTCCATTGCAGGCGGCGAGCCGCTCCTGCACAAGGAGATGCCGCAGATCGTCAAAGGCATCATCGCGCGCAAGAAGTTCGTGTACCTGTGCACGAACGCGCTGCTGATGGAAAAGAAAATGGACGACTACGAGCCGAATCCGTACTTCGTGTGGTCGGTTCACCTCGACGGCGATCAGCAGATGCACGACCATTCGGTGTCGCAGGAAGGCGTGTACGAGAAGGCCGTCGCGGCCATCAAGGAAGCGAAGCGCCGCGGCTTCCGCGTGAACATCAACTGCACGCTGTTCAACGACGCGGTGCCGGAGCGCGTGGCCGCGTTCTTCGACACGGTCGGGCCGATGGGCGTGGACGGCATCACCGTCTCGCCGGGCTACGCGTATGAGCGCGCGCCGGACCAGCAGCACTTCCTGAACCGCGACAAGACCAAGCACCTGTTCCGCGAAATCTTCAAGCGCGGCAACAACGGCAAGAACTGGTCGTTCAGCCAGTCGGCCATGTTCCTCGACTTCCTCGCCGGCAATCAGACGTACGAATGCACGCCGTGGGGCAACCCGGCGCGCACGGTGTTCGGCTGGCAGAAGCCCTGCTACCTGGTCGGCGAAGGCTACGTGAAGACCTTCAAGGAATTGATGGAAACCACGGACTGGGACAAGTACGGCACCGGCAACTACGAAAAGTGCGCCGACTGCATGGTCCACTGCGGTTTCGAAGCCACCGCCGTGATGGATACAGTGGCGCATCCGCTGAAGGCGCTCAAGGTCAGCATGCGCGGTCCGAAGACCACGGGCGCGTTCGCCAAGGACATCCCGCTCGACAAGCAACGCCCGGCCGAGTACGTGTTCTCGCGCCACGTCGAAATCAAGCTGGAAGAGATCAAGGTGGCGGGCAAGGGCAACAAGGTGCAGACGGCGACGGCTGCGCACTGAGCGCACACCGAGTATTCACGGCGGCGCAGCTCCGTGCGGCGGGGCTGTCGTCCGGCAATTCGTGCTGCATGATGCAAAAAAGCGCGGTGGCTTTGCAGGCCACCGCGCTTTTTTTGCGGCTTTGTTGTGAAGCCGGAGGCGTACCTTCAGCCTCCGCGCTGGATCACCCCGCGCTGCGCGCGTTATGCGCGGTCAGGAATTTGATCAGGCCGTCGACCCCGCCTTTGGCAAGCTGATCGGCGAATTGCGTCTGGTACACCTGAATCAGCCACGCGCCCATCATGTTGATGTCGTAGATCTTCCAGCCCGACGGTCCCTTCGTGAGCCGGTAGTCGATTGCATCGTCACCGCCATTGCTGATGACGTGCGATTGCACCACGACGTCTTTCGCGCCGCCCGGCACATTGGCCGGCAAGAACTTGAACTTCACGTCCTGGTCGCGCAATTGCGAAAGCGACGACGCATACGTGCGCACCAGCAGCAGTGTGAACTGGTCGTAAAGCTGCTTCTGCTGTTCGGGCGTGGCGGTGCTCCACGCCTTGCCTACCGCGATACGCGTGGTGCGCTGAAAGTCGGTTGCCGGAACGAAGCGCGTCTCGACCAGTTGCGTGATCTTTGCCATGTCGCCGCCGCGCGCCTGCGGATCGGCCTTCATTGCCGAGACCGTGCCTTCGACGGCACTTTTTACCACCGAGTCCGGCGTGCTTTGCGCAAAGGCCGCCGTTGACACCACGGCGGCAGCGAGGAATGCAGACAGATAACGTTTCATACGCTCAGGCAACCTGAAAAGAGTGTGCGCCGCCGGTCAGGGAACATGCGATGGGGCGATTGAGCAAGCCCGAAGCAAGCTGGCGGCGAAAGCTGGATAGACCAGTATACCGAGATTGCGTTCCCGCCCCAGAGGGTCCGTGCAATGGGCGTTCAGGGTCCCGGCAGCGCTACACCGCCGCCATGGCCCGGGAGCCGCAATTGCTACGGCGATTGTCTGCCCGGCATCGCCGCCGCGCAGCGCGGACTGCGTGCGCGCCGCCGGCGCGCATTGCTGCCGAATGCGGTCCGGTTTGCTCCGGCTCTGTATACTTGTGCACTTTCGTCAAAATGCCACCCGTGATAAGGCCAGCTCCGCCTACATGCTGAAGTCATCTATTGTTCGCCTCGTCGCCTATTCGGTGCGCCATCCATTGCGGATCATCGCACTGTCGATCGTGCTCGCCATTCTGAGCGGCATCTATGTCGCGCATCACTTCAAGATCAACACCGACATCAGCCGTCTCATCGAAACCGACAAGGAATGGTCCACGCTCGAGCATGCAATGGACCAGGCTTTCCCGGACCGCGGCCAAACCGTGCTGGTCGTCGTCGAAGCACGCGCGCCGGAATTCGCCGACGCAGCCGCGAGCGCGCTGACGGCTGCACTGCGAGCCGAGCCGAAAGAATTCGTCGCCGTCTCACAGCCGGCCGGCGGGCCGTTCTTCGAACACAATGGGCTCCTCTTTCCGTCGACGGAAGAGGTCATGTCCACCACGTCGCAGCTCGTGCAGTCGCGCCCGCTCGTGAACACGCTCGCGCACGACCCGAGCCTGACGGGACTGGCAGGCACGCTCACCACGAGCCTGTTGCTGCCGCTGCAGATCGGTCAGGTGAAGCTTTCGGACATGAGTCGCCTGTTGTCGCAAAGCGCGAATACGCTCGACCTCGTGCTGGCGGGCAAGCCGGCCGCTTTCTCGTGGCGCGCGCTCGTCGACAGGAGCGCTGCCACGAATCCGGCGCGGGCCTTCGTGGTCGTGCAACCCGTGGTGAACTACGACGCGCTCGAGCCGGGCGCCGCGGCGTCGCAACGCATCCGCGACACGGCCGCTTCGCTGCATCTCGACTCGCGCTACGGGGCGGCCGTCCGTCTGACCGGCGAACAGCCGCTCGCCGACGAAGAGTTCGCGTCCGTCAAGGACGGCGCGGTGCTCAACGGCATCGCCACGTTTGTTGTCGTGCTTATCATTCTGTGGCTCGCGCTGCGCTCGGGCCGCATGATCGCCGCGGTCTTCATCACGCTCTTTGTCGGACTGGCAATCACCGCCGCGCTGGGCCTCATGATGGTCGGCGCGCTGAACATGATCTCGGTTGCGTTCATGGTGCTGTTCGTCGGGCTCGGCGTCGATTTCGGCGTGCAGTTCGGCGTCAAATATCGCGAGGAACGCAATCGCGACGACCGTCTTTCGGCTGCGCTCGCCCATACCGCGCACAGTATCGGCGTGCCGCTGACGCTTGCCGCCGTCGCCGTTGCGCTCAGCTTCTTCTCGTTTCTGCCGACGGCGTACCGCGGCGTGTCCGAGCTGGGCGAGATCGCCGGCGTCGGCATGTTCGTCGCGTATCTGACGAACATGACGCTGCTGCCGGCCTTGCTGAAGATCTTCAACCCGCCGGGCGAGCCGGCATCGCCGGGCTTCAAGCAGTTGGCTCCCGTCGACGACTTTCTCGCGCGCCACCGCAAGCCCGTGCTGATCGGCACGCTGATCGTCGTGATCGGCGCCACGCCGCTCCTCACGCGTCTGCACTTCGACTTCAATCCGCTGCATCTGAAAGATCCGCATACGGAATCGATGGCCACGCTGCTGTCGCTGAAGGACTCGCCCGAGGCCGCGGTCAACAACGTGCATGTGCTCGCGCCGTCGCTGGCCGACGCCGACCGCATGGCCGAGCGCTTGCGCGCGTTGCCGGAAGTGGGCCGCGTCACGACGCTCGACAGCTTCGTCCCCGGGCAGCAGCAACAGAAAATGATGCTGATCGCGAGCGCCGCGCAGCAGCTGCTGCCCGCGTTGCAGCAACAGCCGGCGCCGCAAGCCACGGACGCGGTGCGCGTCGCGGCGCTCAAGCGCGCGTCGAACCAGCTCTCGCTCGCCGCCGACGACCACCCGGGCCCAGGCGCCGCCGAGGCCAAACATCTGTCGGCCACGCTGCAAAAGCTCGCCGCCGCCGACGCCGCCACGCGCGACCGCGCGGAAACCGCGATGTCCGAGACGTTGCGCATCGCGCTCAAGCAACTCGAAAATCTGCTGCAGCCCACGGAAATCACGCGCGAGACTCTGCCGAAGGACATCTCCAAGGGCTGGGTCTCGAAAGACGGCCGGGCGCTCGTCGACATCGCGCCAAAGGTGAAGCCCGGCGCCGATCCGAACGACGACGTCGCGCTCGCACGCTTCGCGCATGCCGTGAAGAAGGCGGAGCCCGGTGCGATCGGCGGGCCGATCTCGATCCTCCATTCCGCGGACACGATCATCAAGGCGTTCCTGCAGGCCGCGTGCTGGGCGCTGCTGTCCATCGCGATCCTGTTGTGGGTGGCGCTGCGCCGCCTCGGCGACATGCTGCGCACGCTGGTTCCGCTGCTGGTCTCGGCGCTCGTCACGCTCGAACTGTGCGTGGTGTTCGGCATGCCGCTGAATTTCGCGAATATCATCGCATTGCCGCTGATGCTCGGCGTAGGCGTGGCCTTCAAGATCTACTTCGTGATGGCGTGGCGCAATGGGCAGACGGGCCTCTTGCAGTCGAGCCTGACGCACGCAGTGCTGTTCAGCGCCGCGACCACGGCGACGGCGTTCGGCAGCCTCTGGCTATCGCATCATCCGGGCACGTCGAGCATGGGCCGCCTGCTGGCGCTGTCGCTCTTTTGCACGCTCATTGGTGCGGTGGTTTTCCAACCCGTGTTGATGGGCACGCCCCGCCCACGTCGCGCGAAGCACAAAGGAATATAAGCATGAAACTGCGTACCACTGTGCTGGCGCTAGCCGCCACCGGCCTTGTATCCGGCTGCGCGACCGGCCCCGACCGCAAGCCCGGCGACCCGTTCGAGCCGATGAACCGTGCGGTGTTCAACTTCAACGACGGCCTTGACCGCTATGTCGCGGTGCCCGTCGCGAAGGGCTATCAGAAGGTGACGCCGCAGCCGCTGCGCACGGCCGTGAGCAACTTCTTCTCGAATCTCGGCGACCTCACGAACGCCGCGAACGAACTGCTGCAGCTGAAGATCACCGACGCGACGCAGGACATCGTCCGCTTCGCGTTCAATTCGACGTTCGGTCTGGGCGGCCTGCTCGATTGGGCGACGCCGGCGGGCTTGCCCAAGCATCATCAGGATTTCGGCCTGACGCTCGGACGCTGGGGCATTCCGTCCGGACCGTATCTCGTGCTGCCGCTTTTCGGTCCCAGCACCGTGCGCGACAGCATGGGTCTCGTGGTGGACGTGAAGTTCAATCCGCTGAACTACATGGAACCCGCGGTGCGCAATCCGCTGTACGTGCTGCAGTTCGTGAGCGTGCGCTCGGATCTGCTGGGCGCGACGGATCTGCTGCAACAGGCGGCGTTGGACAAGTACTCGTTCGTGCGCGATGCGTACACGCAGCAACGGCGCGCGCGTCTGCGCGGCACGAGCGACAACGCGGCGCCGCTTCCGGAATACGACGATCAGGGCGACTCGGGCGCCGCCACTGTGCCGGCCAAGGGCGCCGCCGCAGGTGCGCCGGCCGCGCTGCCGAACTACGCGGATCCGGGCGATACGGCTGCTTCGCCGGATGGCGCGTCGGGGGCGGCTACGGGGGCGCCGGCGAGTGGGCTGCCCAATTACACCGATCCCGGCGATACGCCGGCGAGCGGTGCGGCTGGCTCGGTCGGAGCCGCGCCGGGTGGCTCCAATGAAGGGGCGAATGAGGGGTCCAATGAGGGGGCGACTGTCAGGCCGGCTGGGCCGGCCGCGCCGGCTGCGGCCTCGACGGCAGGCGCAGCGCCCACGGCTCCGCGCTCTGCGTCTCCTGATACGGAAAAGCCGGCTTCCGCGCCGGCTGCTCAGTAAGGTTTATTGGGGAAGAGCACGCCTCAGTGCGTGCGCCGATGACTGACATGGCCGTTCGAACAGCGAAGCGACGGGCCGGCGGCAAATAGGCCCGCAGCAAATACGCGGCCCACAAACGGGCGGGCCACAACCGAGCGGACTTCAAACGAGCGCCCGGCAAACCAACGACGCGCCAGCGCGTCAGGCGGCGCGCATCTCCAGCGCCCGCGCCGCGCCGAGCGCCTCGCGCGCCCGCACCAGGGAAAGACGCGCCGCGCGGGCATCGACGGCCACCTGAATCAGCGCGCCGATCTGCGACGGCTCGCGCAGCAGTTCCCGCAGGATCGGTGCGAGCGCGGTACTGCCGTCGTCGCGCAAACCGGCTGTCGCCGCGGACGGCAGCGTGCGCCACGCCGGGTCGACGACCGCGCGGCACACGGCGAACGGCACACCGCGCGCGGCGGCCATGGCGCCGGCCAGATGCGACTCCATGTCCACCGCCAATGCGCCCGTCGAGCGATGCAGCGCGCGTTTGTCGTCGGCGGATATGAGCGGCGCGGCGACCGCCGCCATGGGACCGCGGTTCAGGCGCGACGCGAGCGGGCCCGTGGCCAGCGCGGCGGCGAGCCGGTCGGCCCACGCGGAATCGGTCGGAACCCGGCCGAACGGGCCCACCACCGCGTCGGCCACGACCAGCGCGCCCGGCTTCAGGTCCGGCGCGAGGCCGCCCGCCGTGCCGAAGCTGACAATGCCCGAGCAACCGCGCGCCACCGCCGCGCTCAGCGCGCGCTCGAGCAGGTCGGCGCGCGCCGCATACACCACCTCGACGCCCTCGCCGCGCGCAATACGCGCCTCGAAGGCCATGCCCGTCACGACAATCACCGGCAGACCGGCGGAAGCGGAACCCGAGCCGGCATCCGCGGATGCCGCTGTCGAACGCAACATCCGTTACATCCCGACGGCGACGCGCGTGAGCCCATTGCGCTTCAGGTGACGGTAACGCGCCAGCGCCCACAGCGGGAAGAACTTGCGATAGCCGTGGTAGCGCAGATAGAACACGCGCGGGAAACCGGTCGCCGTGAAGCGCGTCTCGTCCCACAGACCGTGCTCGCGCTGTTCGCGCCGCAAATAGCCGATGCCGCGCGCGACCGCCTCGTGATCGACCTCGCCCGCCGCCATCAGGCCCATCAGCGCCCACGCCGTTTGCGACGCCGTGCTCGGGGCGCGCTCGTAGCCGCGATAGTCCAGCTTGTAGCTCTCGCCGCCCTCGCCCCAGCCGCCGTCTTCGTTCTGGATCGACAGCAGCCATTGGGCAGCGCGTTTGATGCGCGGGTCGTCGTGCGGCATGCCGGCCGCGTTCAGCGAACAGAGCGCCGTCCACGTGCCGTAGATGTAGTTCAGCCCCCAGCGGCCGTACCAGCTGCCGTCGGCTTCCTGCTCCTTCAGCATGTAGTCGAGCGCGCGTTGCGCCGGTTCGCTGTTCTGCGGCAGTTCGCCGAGCTGCGCGAGCATCGACAGGCAACGGCCGGACACGTCCGCGGTAGGCGGATCGAGTAGCGCGCCGTGGTCCGAGAACGGAATGTTGTTCAGGTAATACTGCGTGTTCTCGGGCTCGAACGCGCCCCAGCCGCCGTCGCTGCTCTGCATGCCGACCACCCACTCGCGCGCGCGGGCAATCGCCTCGCGGTCCACGTCCGTCTGCGTCAGCGCCGCCGAGCGATGCATGGCCATCGCGACCACCGCCGTATCGTCGACATCCGGGTAATAGGCGTTGTTGTACTGGAACGCCCAGCCGCCCGGCCGCACGTTCGGCCGGCGCGAGATCCAGTCGCCGTGCACGTCGAGAATCTGCAGCGGACGCAGCCAGGCGAGGCCGCGTTCGGCCGCCTGCTCGGCGCGCGCCTCGCCGGTTTCCAGCAGCGCGTGCGCCGCGAGCGACGTGTCCCACACCGGCGACAGGCAGGGCTGGCAATACGCTTCGTCGTCCTTGATGACGAGCAGCTTTTCGATGGACTGACGCGCAATCGCCCGATTCGGATGATCGGCCGGATAGCCGAGCACGTCGTACATCATGACCGAGTTGGCCATGGCCGGGAAAATCGCGCCGAGGCCGTCTTCACCGTTCAGCCGCTGATCGACGAAGGCCACCGCCTCGCGCACCGCGCGCTCGCGCGTGGCTTTCGGAAAGAGGCCGTCCACTGCGCGCAGCACCGTGTCCACGACACGGAAAAAGCGGAACCAGCCCACGTGCTGATGCGGTGCGCGTTCCGGCATGCCGGTGTTCACGGGCGCCCCGCGGAACAATTCGTCGATGCGCACGCGGCGCGGATTGCGCGCCACCGGCCGCCTGGCGTTGAGCACGAGAAGCGGCACGATCACCGTGCGCGCCCAGTACGACACCTTTGACAGATGGAACGGGAACCACGTCGGCAGCAACGTGATTTCGACGGGCATCATCGGCACCGCGCGCCACGACACCACGCCGAAGAGCGCGAGCAGAATGCGCGTGAACACGTTCACGGCTTCCGCGCCGCCGTGCGCGAGAATCGCCTCACGCGCCCGGACCATGTGTTCGGCGTCCGCGGCGTCGCCGATCATCTTGAGCGCGAAGTACGCCTTCACGCTGGCGCTGATGTCGAGCGCGCCGTCCGTGAAGAGCGGCCAGCCGCCGTTGGGCAACTGGATGCGCCGAAGGTAGCGCGCAATTTTCTGCTCCAGCTCGATGTTCGGCGTCTCGCCGAGGTAATGGACGAGCAGTACGTACTCCGCGGGAATCGTTGCGTCGGCCTCGAGTTCGTAGACCCAGTGGCCGTCCGGATTCTGCGCGGCGAGAATCGCGTCGGTCGCGCGCGTGATGGCGGCGTCGAGCGCCGGGTCAAACGCCTGCGCCGCAGCGGGCGCGCTGCGCGCGTCGCCGGCGGGTTCGGACAGGGCGGCGCCCAGCAGGTGGGCTTGAGATAAGTCGTTCATCAGCGTTCCATCGGTTGATTCAGCAGCGTATCCGCGGCCTTCTGGCCGGAGCGGATCGCGCCTTCAATCGTCGCGGGCAGGCCGGTAGCCGTCCAGTCGCCCGCGAGCATCAGATTGTTCCAGCGAGTGCGCGTGCCGGGACGCAGCGTTTCCTGATCCGGCAGCGCGGCAAACGTCGCATGTCTATCGACCACCACCTGCCAGGCCGGCCGGGGCGCGGCGGGCAGATTGGCCGCCTGGGCGACCTCGGCCCACACGCGTGCTGCCAGCTCTTCGGCCGGCGTGTCGATCACGTGTTCCGCGCCATAGACCGTCGCCGACAGGCGTCCGTCGAACGCGAAGAGCCACTGCGCGGTGCCGTTGACGAGGCCGGTGACGGGCGGCAAGCCGAACGGCGGCTCGGCCGCGAAATACACGCTGACGGTCGCCGTGAAGCGGGTCGGCGCGCGCAGCCCCGGCACCAGCGTCTGCGCCACTTCCGGCGGCACGGCGAGCAGCACCGCGTGGTTCGCGTCGAGCGCGACAGTTCGTTCGGCGAAATGCAGCGCCTGCACGCGGGCCGCGCTTACGCCGGGTTTCACGGTGGCCTTGGCGCCGGCTATGGCGTCCGCGGCGAACACCAGTTTGTCGAGCCGCGAGCCGAGTTCGATCGTCGCGCCGCCATGCTGCAGCAGCCGCAACGCCGGGTCGACGAAAGCACGGCTCAAGCCATTGCGCGCAACCAGCGGCCGACAGGCCAGGCCGCCCGCGATCAGCGTCTCGCGCACCATCGCCGCAGCCAGTTCCGCCGACGCGTCCCGCGGCTCGACGTTGAGCATCGCGCGAAACAATGGCGCGAGCAGGCGGTCCCACAGCGGGCCGTTACTGCCCATGGTCTGCGCGACGCTGCGGCCGGGCTTCGCAAAAAAGAGCGGCAGCATGCTCAGATAATCACCCGGGCCGGTGTTCGGCACGCGTGCATGCGGGTCGAAGATCCACCATGGCAGCCGCCCGGCCGACAGGCGCACCGTCCAGCGCGCGCGCGTGGCCAGGTCGACAAACGGGAATTCCGGCAGCGCCGGCCCCGTCAGTTCATCCGCCGAGCCGATTGCCCGCAGGTAATTGAGCGTGGCGCTGTTGCCCGACATCATCAGGTGATTGCCGCTGTCGATCGTCGCGCCGAGCGTGGCGTCGTAATACGAACGGCAACGGCCGCCGGCCTGCGCGGCCGCCTCGTGCAACACGACCCGCGCGCCGCGCCGCTGCAACTGCACGGCGGCGGCGAGGCCGGCGAGGCCCGCGCCGACCACATGTACGAGCCTCGGCATCAGCTCAGAAAAGCGCGTAACGCGCGACGATCCACAGCAAGTGCAGCTTCGGCTTGCTGACTTTCGTGCGCGGAATGTCGAAGCCGCGCTCCAGCGTGCGCTCGAGCAGCACGCGGTACACGCCGGACATGATGCGCGGCGCGCGCACGTGGCCGCGCGGCTCGCGGTCCATGATTGCGTCGGAGGCGGCGAAGTGCTCCTGCGCGCGCGCGGCGAGCGTCGCGCACACGCGCGGCAGCGACGGGTCGTCGGCGATCTGCTGCGGGCTCTTGATCGCGATGCCTTCGCGCGCGAGCAACTCGCGCGGCAGATAGCAACGGTTGATGCCGGCGTCTTCGTCGATGTCGCGAAGAATGTTCGTGAGCTGCAGCGCACGGCCCAGATGGTGCGCGAGCAAACGGCCCGGCTCCTCCTGCATCCCGAATATTCTCACCGACAGACGGCCCGCCGCACTCGCGACGCGGTCGCAATACAGGTCGAGCGTGGCTTCGTCGGGCGCGCAGATGTCGGCGGCGGCGTCCATTGCCATGCCGTCGATCATCGCGTGGAAATCCTCGCGCTGCAGATGAAACGTGTGAATGTGCCGCGTGAGCGCGCGCAACGAGGCGCGCGGCGCGCCGGCATAGCACGCGTCGATGTCGGCGCGCCAGCGCTCGAGCGCGGCGGCACGCTCGGCGCGCGGCATGTCGCTGTCGGCGATGTCGTCGACAGCGCGGCAGAAGGCGTAGACCTGATACATCGCGTCGCGCTGCGCGGCCGGCAGGATGCGCATGGCGAGATAGAACGAGCTGCCGGACGTGGCGGCAGCGGCGTCGATTTCAGTATCGTCCACGACGAGATTGGAAACAGCCAAGACGATCTCCGCAGGAGGGCGCCCGCTGAAAGGCGTACAGGAATTGTGATGCCTCGCCGCAGGGGCGGGCGCCCGCGCGCGCGGACACGCGCGAAACAGACGGCTGGGAGGCCGGAAACGGCGAAAAGTATATCAACGTTTGTGAGACGGCGCAGTTTCGCCTGCGGAATATGGGGCGCGAGCGTTAGTGAGAGCCGCGGCAGGCGTTCACGTCAGCGCGACCGAGCGGTTGCGTCCCTGGCGCTTCGCGCTGTAGAGCGCCGCGTCGGCCTCGTTGATCAGCACCTCGTAGGCGGGCAAACCGGGGCGCGCCGCCGCGCCGCCGACGCTTGCCGTCACCGGCACGCTCGTGCCCTGCACCTCGACCGGCGTGTCCGCAATCGTGCAGCGGATTTTTTCGGCAACGCGCATTGCATCCTCGAGCGGCGTGCACGGCAGCAGCAAGGCGAACTCCTCGCCGCCGAAACGCCCAAACGTGTCCTGCGCTCGCACCACGCCGGCGACGCGCTGCGCCATCACGCGCAGCACGGTATCGCCGACGCCGTGGCCGAACTGGTCGTTGATCTTCTTGAAGTGGTCGAGATCGAACAGCAGCACCGACATGTCGCCGCCGTAGCGCTGCCAGCGTGTGTATTCGTCCTGCAGACGCGCCTCGAAGTAGCGGCGGTTGGCAATGCCCGTGAGCCCGTCGCGGTCCGCGTATTCCTGGAGCTTGGCGACGGCCTCCTCGCGCTCGCGCTGCACGATGCTCACGTGCGTCACATCGGAGATCGTCACGCACACGGCCACCACTTCGCGCTCGCGCGTGAGCGGCATGAAGGTGCAGTCCTGTTGCATGTAGTCGACGCCGCCGGTGATCGGCCGGTCGTGATCGAACTTGAACAGATAGGGCCGCTGCTCCCACGAACTGAACGCAAAGCTGCCCAACTGAAAGACGCTTTCGATCTTGCGCGACAACCAGACGCGCGGCAGTTCCGGAAAATGCGTGAACAACGACTTGCCGACCACCTGCTTCGCCGACAAGCCGCTGTGGTCCTGCATGAACCGGTTCCACATCAGCACGTTCATGTCGCGATCGAGCACGAAGATGCCGAAGCCGACCCGCTCGACCACCAGATCGCTCAACGACGGCGCGGGCGAATTCATAGGCTGGAGAGGAGCGCGTCGAGCGCGTCGTTCATGTGGCGAATGGACTCTTCCGCCATCAGCATCACGAGATGCGCGCGGAAGCTCTGGTCTTCGAGCGTGAAATTGACCTCGACGAGCAGCGCGACTTCCCATTGCAGCACGCCGGGCTGGAACACTTCGTCGAGCGTCAGTGCGTCGCCGAGCAGGCCGGGCGCGGAGAACACCGGCGTGCGGCCGAGCTGGTCCAGAATGCACGACACGCACGCGCCGGTGAGCACATTGGCGACGTCGAACATCAGTTCTTTCTGGCTCACCGATTCGTAGGCCGAGCGCGAGTAAGGGTCGCTCACGAGCGCGCACAGATCCTCGACGCTGTCGCTGCGACAGATCACGAGCGCTTCGCCCTTGATGTCCGAGCGAAAGCCCTGACGCACGGCGCTCACCGGATCCTGGATCCCGGTCATTTCCCTCAGCGCCTGCGCCGCCTCGCTGACCGCCACCACCCTCACGCGCGGCACCGACAGCTCGATGAACGAATCGAGCAGCCGTGCGAGGCGCGTCGCGGCTTGACCCATCGCCAGATTGGCGACCTCTTGCAGCGCGTCGCGCTGATCTTCGGTGAGGACTGGCTCAGACATACAACCCGTACTCCTTGAGGATGGGCAGTACCGCCTCCGGCGTCACGGGCTTGGCGACGAACGCCGCGGCGCCGAGCGCGCGCACGCGCGACTGGGCCATCGGCTGGATATCGGCTGAGACGACGATGACGAAGGTGTTCAGATCCTCATGCTGCAATGCTTCGAGCACCTGATAGCCGTTCATGTCCGGCATGGTCAGGTCGAGGAACATCACCGAGGCTTTCCCTTGGCGATACAAAGCGAGCGCTTCCCGTCCGTTCGAGGCGTAGGACACCTCGACGTCCCAATCCGCCGGCAATGCCTTGGTGAGCACCTTGCGGGCAAGCAGCGAATCATCGGCGATCACGATAGGCAAAGACATGGCGGGCAAAAGACGGAATAAGCTCGTTCGGGTTAACGGCGGGTGGTGGGAACTCTTTAGGGCGGAGTCTGACGGCGAGCGGCGACAGGCGCCTGCTGGAAGGCGCCTGTCGGCCAGGCGGGGATAAGGCGCGGCAGGGCGCGTTGGGCGAAAGCCGTGCGCGCGCAGAACTGCGCGCGCGTGCGGCGGACGACGGCTATGACCGGCATGTGCTGAGCCTACCCCGTAGATGAATCGGCGCGGCTCGCTCAATCTGGCTTAAGTCTTGCCGCGCGCGTGGTTCCGCGAACGCCCGGTGCTCACGCGCGTACGCATGATCCGGTGCCCTCGCGGCGTATGCGTTCGAACATGGCGGACGCACTTTTTGTCGTGGCGTCGATTCTCGAAGTAAACCAGCCGAAACGCAATACGCGCTATTCTCGCCTGGCTAACAATATCTTCCTGCATTATCCATTTTTCGAAAAGATACGCGCCGCATAATAATCGTTTCTATACCGTTTATACTTTTGTGTACGTTTGCGCTTCGTAATTCGTCACTGTTTTAAAAGTCCGATGAATTGCGCGTCCTACAGGCAAGCGCAGTCCATGACGGTAACTTCTACCGCCGTTCTGCGACTATGCTTCTCGTATCATCCTGTCTCTTTTCGCCTGGAAATGCCGAGCATCTGACAATGACACAAGACCGGTTCGATCCGCGCCGAGCGAGCCGCCGTTCCGCTGAAAGGCAGGGCGACGCCGTATTTCCCGCCGTGCCCGAACAGAATTTTCACGTGCGGCGCATTACGCTGATCGCGCTGCTCGTCGCCGCAGTCGTGCTTCCGTGTCTTTACGTCGCGGCAATGGCGTTTAACGACCTGCGCAGCCGCGAGGCCGACGCCACGGATATGACGCTGCGCACCGTGCGCGTCGCCGAGGAACATGCGCTGAAAGTGTTCGACATGAACGAAACGCTCGACACGCGCATCGTCGATTTGACGGAAGGTCTCGGCGACGACGGCATTCGCGCGCGCGAGGCGGCCATTCATCAGAAACTGCGCACCATGGGCGGCGGCTATCCGCAAGTCGCCGCCGTGTCGATTTTCGGCCGCGACGGCGCCTTGCTCGTGACGAGCCGGTTTTATCCGGCGCCGCCGGTTTCGATCGGGGACCGCGACGATTTCGTCGGCTTGCGCGAGGGCCGCGACCTCGAGCACGTCTCGAAGGTGATGTCGGGGCACGTCGCCGGCGAGCAGGTGTTCAACACCGGCGTGGAACGTCGCGCGCCCGACGGCACATTCGCCGGCGTGGTGTCGGTCGCGCTGCGGCCGAGCTATTTCGACGCGTTTTACCGCGAGTTGCTCGGCGGCACCGACGGCCTGCCGATGACCATGACCCTTGTGCGCACCGACGGCGCCGTGCTCGCGCATTATCCGCGCCGCCCGGGCGAGCCGAACGCGGTCGCGGCGGACTCGCCGTTCGCCGAGGCGATGAAGGAAGGGCGACGCGCGGGCGTGACGCGCATGCGCTCGAACATCGACGGCGACAACATGATCGTTGCATTCCGGCACGTCGGCTCGTATCCGGTCTACGTCATGTGCGGCTACCGTGCGTCGGCCATGTGGGCCGCGTGGTACCGGCATCTTGCGGTGCTGTTCCTCTCCATATTCACGCCGTCCGTCGCGCTCTGGTGCGTGATCTGGCTGTCGCTGCGGCGGCTCGGCGCCGAGGAAGAGGCGTGGGAGCGCTGGCAGGCGGAAGCCTCCATGCGTCGCTCGATCGAATCGGCGTACCGGCAGTCGCGCAAGATGGAGGCGCTCGGCACGCTGGTCGGCAGCGTCGCGCACGACTTCAACAATCTGCTGATGATCCTGTCGGCGAACGTGCAGATCGCGCGGCGCCGCGGCGCCAACGGGCTCGACCGCGAACTCTCGGCCATGGAGCGCGCGCTGAAGAGCGGCCAGTCGCTCACGCGGCAGCTGCTGGGCGTGGCGCGCAAGCAGCCGCTGCGCAATGAAACCGTCGCGCTCGACCGCTGGCTGCCGGCCTCTCGCGACCTGCTGCGCGCGTCGCTCGGCGCCAAGGTTTCGCTGGTGATGGATGTCGGCGTCGGCATCTGGCCGATGCGCGTGGACGTCGCGGAACTGGAACTCGCGCTCATCAACATCGCCGTGAACGCGCGCGATGCCATGCCCAACGGCGGGCGCTTTACCGTGCGTGCGACCAACATCACGTTCCGTCACGAAGACGGCTTTCCGCTGACCGGCGATTTCGTTCAGGTGTCGCTGGAGGACACCGGCGTCGGCATGGCGCCCGAGGTGCTCGCGCGCGCCTTCGAGCCGCTCTTCACGACCAAGGCGAAGGGCATGGGCACCGGGCTCGGCTTGCCGCAGGTGTTCGCCTTCTGCGAGCGCTCGGGCGGGCTTGCCGCGATCGACAGCGCTGTCGGCGCAGGCACGTCCGTGCGGCTCTATTTGCCGCGCGCGACGGAAGCGCCGGCAGTCGACGTGCCGGTCGAAACGGGTACCGAGGACGGTAGCGCACCGCATGGACTGCGCATTCTGCTTGTCGAAGACAACGAAGAAGTCGCGGCGGGCACCGAAGCGCTGCTGCAGATGATGGGCCACCACGTCACCTGCGTCCTGAACGCCGACATGGCTTTGCGCCTGCTGGACGACGGGCACCGGCAGCATAGCCGCACCGGCGAGCCGCTGCCGTTCGACGTCGTGCTGTCGGACATCCATATGCCGGGCAGTCTGAACGGCATAGACCTCGCCGAGGCAATCCGGGCCTTCGACGCCACGCTGCCCGTCATTCTCGTGACGGGCTACGCGGAGGAGCTCGATCGCGCGCGCCAGGTCAATGTGCGCGTGCTGTCCAAGCCTTTCGACATCGCGCTGCTGGAAAGCCTGCTGCAGGGAATCCAGCGGGAGCTCGCGCAGAGCGGACTGGATCCGGCGGCGCATCAGGTGCAATAGCGCACCGGCGGTTCCGGCGGGGGGCGGCTTGCCTCGTGCGCTCCGTTACCGCGGATTGTAAAAACGCACAGGCCGCGGCCAGCCGCGGGATTTCGTCGAGGGCCTTCGCGCCGGCCCACGGCTGCGGGCCGGCGGCGCGCGAGCCGCATTCCCGGCATGAAGGTTGCGGCATCCGGCAGGTAATGGGGACGGCGCGCCACGCGCTGTCCGTCCTACCCAAACGGGAGACAGCCATGCGACATACCGTGATTGGTTTATTCAACACCTATGCTGACGCCGAAGCCGCTCGCGACACCTTAGTGCAGACCGGTTTCGCTCGCGACACCATTGAATTGCAGGCGAACGCCGAGCCGTCGGTCGGCTCCGCCACCGAGGAAGTCGCCGGGTCGGGCGTGCTCGCCAACATCGAACGTTTTCTGTCGAGCCTCTTTGCCAGCGGCCCGCGCGCGCCCGAGACGGCACGCTACACAGAAGCGGTGCGTCGGGGCGCGGTGCTGGTCGTGATCGACGCCGCCAGCGAATCGCACGCGGAACTCGCCCGCAACACGCTGACGCGGCTCGGCGCGACCGATATCGGCGAGCGCTCGCCGGACTGGGGCACGCAAACGGCCTCCGAAAGCGCGCGCGAGCATTCGTTGCTGGACGAGTTGGGGATTGGCACGGGAACGGCGGGTAGTGCCGCGCCGGGTGCGGTGCGCGGGGCCCAAGGCGGCATGACGGGCGCCACCGGCCGGGAGACGAGCGCGACGACGTCGGCCGCAAGCGGAACCCTGCCGGCGGGCGGTGCGGGCGGTGCGGGCGGTGCGGGCGGTGCGGGCGCGCCGGGCGCGACCGGTTTCAGCGCCACGACGCCGTCTGCGGCGACGACTGATCCGCTGAGGACCGATCCTCTAACGGCCGATCCGCTGAGGTCTGATCCGCTGAGGTCTGATCCGCTGAGGTCTGATCCGCTGAGGTCTGATCCGCTGAGGTCTGATCCGCTGAGGTCTGATCCGCTGAGGTCTGATCCGCTCGCGCCCGATCCGCTCTATTCGACGTCCCCGCGCAGCACCGACGCCGAACCGTTTGTGCCGCCGCCGCTCAGCGAGCGTCCGGCAACCGATCCGCTCAGCGAGCCCCTACGCGACCCGCTAACCGGGGACGCCGGACGCAGCGCCATCGCCGCCGGCTCGGCGCCGGGCTCGGGCGCGGTCATGCAGCCGTCGGAAGTGGTCTCCGGCGCAGGGCATCCGACGGCGGGTTTGAGCGGCCAGATTCCAAACGAATATCTGGAGTACGAAGAAGACTTCCGCATCCATTACGACGAGCAGTATGCAGCCGACGACTCGCGCTACGAGGACTATGTGCCGGCTTATCGCTACGGCGCCGAGATCGGCAGGGACGTGCGTTTTCGCGACAGAGCGTGGGACGAGGTGGAACCTGAGGCGCGACGTCATTGGGAATCGACGTCGGCGGACAACAGCACGTGGGAGCGCTTCAAGCTCGCCGTGCGCCACGGCTGGGAACGCGTGACGGGACATCACCACGTATAGGAAGCAGAAACGGGGAAGCGGTAGCGGCGGCGCGCTTGGTGAAGCCTGAGCGCCGCCGCCGCATTTAACACGCAATTGGCACGCGATTAACACGCCACGGGCCTCACGGGCGCGCGTGGCCGTGCACCGCGGCTCAAGCGGCCGCGTGCCGCTTGACCCATGCGACGTAGCGGTCGACGAAACTCTGCAAGAACTTGCGCGTGCCTTCGTTGAGGATTTCGCCTTTCTCGTTGATGACCGCGGGGTCGTGCTTGATGAACACCTCCGGCTGCCCGAGCGTAGCCACGTCGAGGTAGGCGAGCACATTGCGCAGATGCTGCTGCGCGAGCGCAGTGCCGGTCGCGCCGACCGAAGTGCCGATCACCGCGCCCGGCTTATTGCCCCAGGAATTCGCGCCCCACGGGCGCGAGCCCCAGTCGAGCGCGTTTTTCAGCACGCCGGGAATGGAACGGTTGTATTCGGGTGTCACGAACAGCAGGCCATCGGCGGCCTCCACACGTTGTTTGAGCTGCCTCGCGACTTCCGGGAAATCGGCGTCGTACTCCTGGCTGTAAAGAGGCAATGAGCCGATATCGATGAACTCGAACGTGAGCTCGGGCGGTGCGAGCGAGATGACGGCTTGCGCCAACTGGCGGTTGAACGACTCGCGGCGCAGGCTGCCGACGACGACTGCGATATGTAGGGCCATGATTCGTTTCCTTGAATGAGGCGCTCGGGGCGCGAAGGGTACGAACTGTCCATCATAGGCAAAAAGCGCAGATCGGTGCTGGTTGAAGGCCGCGCGTGGCGCAATTGACGCAATAGCGTGACGGCTTTGCGCTAGCCCGGTGGATAAGCCCGCGGGCGGAAAAGTTATCCACAGATTTGCTGAATAACCTTGTGGATAACTGATACTTTTGCCTTGTCAATCAAGCCTGCCTCCGGCCTATATCTTTTGGAGGCAGCACGCCTTTTTCGGGATCGGCGGGGAGCTTGGTGGCGCGTATAGTTTTGCGCGGCGTTGTCGGGTCCTTCGGGAGCTGTTGTTCTCGACTCGACCACGTTCCTAACCGCTCATCGCTCACCTTGCCTTTTGATGTAACAAGGGCGCCGCTTGGGCGCCCTTTGCCTGCGTGGGCTCTTGTCCGCCCCGGCACAACGATGCGCGTCGGGACTACAGCCGCCAATGGCTTAGTTGCCAAAAAACACGTTGCAGTAAGACGCGGGGCCGTTGCATTGCGACGGAGCGACGGCTTGCGCGACGCCCGACGCGGCAGCGAACAGGGCAATGGAAGTGATCAGGGCGGACAGAATGCGTTTCATGGTGCTACTCCTCGTGGGGTTGGCTTGCGATCCCGGTTGATCGATGGGTGAAGAATAGCGACTCAGCGCCTGCGTAAAAACGCGCAAGTCGGGAAGACATCTTTTCGGATTTTGAAATAGTGGACGCGGCGCGCTGACGCTGAAAGGGGGCGCTGGGCTTCTACTTCGGCTTTGCACGTATCGGGAATGTGGCCACGAGGCGATCCTGTCGCCTTTTCAATTTTCACAATAATGCGTTTCCGTTTGTCATACGGGCTCGCGAGATCCGACAAGGTCATTGAGTAACCCACCGCGAGAAGCCGCACATGTTCAATACCGATTCGCTTGCGCTGCAACCTACGGCAGAATGGCGCACGTGTTCGAACCCCGTGCGAGATCATCGCCCCGCTCATGAGCGACAACCATTCAAACGAAAACATTTGTCTTCCGCGAAGCGCGGAGCGGAGCATCTCGTGGCTCGCGTGAGCGAATCGGGATTCGACGATCCCGTCTATCTGACGCAACTGCGCCGGGACCTGGTGCGTTTCGCCCGTCTCCAACTGCGCGATGCTGCCGCAGCGGAAGACGCGGTTCAGGAAGCGCTCGCCGCTGCCTGGACACAGGCGGACCGGTTTGCCGGACAGTCCGAGCATAAGACGTGGGTTTTCGGAATTCTCAGGCACAAGCTCGTGGACACGCTGCGCGCCCGGCAACGTACCGTGAATCTCTCTGCGTTGGAGTCGGAACTCGAGGACGAGGCGCTGCTCGACCGCGAATTGTTCAAGGACAACGGCCACTGGTCGCAACAGACCAAGCCCCGACCTTGGCCGACGCCTGAAACGGCGTTGCGCCAGCAACAATTCTGGATATTGTTCGAGATGTGCCTGGAACATCTGCCTGAGCACATCGGCCGCGTTTTTATGATGCGCGAATTCCTCGACCTGGACATTGAAGCAATCTGTTCCGAGCTGCGGATGACGGCCAACCATTGCAGCGTGCTGATTTATCGGGCGCGGCTGCGCTTGCGCACCTGCCTGAGCGAGAAGGGCCTATCCAGCGAGGATGCCAATGGGGAAGTGTAAGAACATCACGCGCCTGCTGTCCGACGCGCTCGACCGCTCTTTGTCGACGGGCGAGTGGGTCGCCATCCGGCTGCATTTACCGACATGCAGCGGCTGCCGCAACTATCGCAAACAGATTCGGTTGCTGCGTGAAGCGGCTCATACGATGAGCGGCATTTCCATGTCGGACACGGCAGGCAGCGACGATTGAGCTCGCGCTAGCTTGCAATAGCGCCAATGTCGTGACGGGCGCTTTACCGTTCGCCAGGCGGGGTGTCGCGATAGCGCTCGAAGAAGCTGGCGTGCGACGCTTCATCGATTGCGATCGGGCTTCGCTCACTGCGGGCCGGGTGTTTTGCCAACTGCGCGCGAGTGCGTATCGGCCGACGCTCGAAATTGCCGCCGCAGTTCGGACACACGTTGCGCAAGGCGGTGAGTGCGCAAACTTCACAGAAGGTGCACTCATAGGTGCAGATCATCGCGTCGGGTGCATTCGGCGGCAGTGACTTGCCACACCCTTCGCAAGACGGTCGTAGTTCCAGCATTCAGACTCCGCATTTCTGTTCGACTTTGTGCTTTCATGCACGGCACTCTTACGACGGCGAACGATTTGCCGTCGAGCACTGCGCCAGTTTAAGTGGCGGGCGCCGGAGGCAAGTGACACTCAGGCGTCAATTGCTGCCAGCGGTGCGGCGAGGCTCCTCGTCCTGCTTTTGCGTTTGCCGCCGATTGAAGTTTGCCGTGGCGGCGTCACGCGAATAAGGTCGCTACGTTTTCGGGTGGTCGCCCGATTACCGCGCGCCCGTTCCGCACGACAATCGGTCGCTGCAGAAGGATCGGGTGGGCGGCCAATGCTTCGTATAACTGAGCGTCGGAAAGCGTCGCGTCGGAAAGGCCCAGTTCTTTGTACTCCGGCTCAGAGTCGCGAATCATGTCCCGGACGGGGCAGCCTAGTTGCCCGTTTAGCTCCTGCAACTGCTCGACCGTGAGCGGCTGCTTCAGATATTCAATAACCTCGGTCGGTTCCTGGTCGCGGTTGTACGTGGCGGTGATCAACTCGCAAGTCGATCGGGACTTCGAGCAGCGGGGGTTGTGGTAGATGGTGATCATTGCAGCTTGCTTGGTGATTTGGTTGGATCGCGGGGTGAGCGGCGGTGACCGGGTCGGGTGACGGATGGTTGGATTTTAGCCGGTCGTGGATGGTGGCTGGGGCGACGGTTCCATTGGGTGGCCGGCTTGCTGTGCGTCCTCGCGGTGCGCCGTCGGGATTCGGGAGTTTATGCGCATAAACCGCCCGCGGAAGAAGATGGACATCCGTCGGCTTCTCTGCCGCGATGCGGAGGTAAGAGAACCGTGGGGTTCGAGCAACGTTGGGCTGTGTCGCTGAGTCACGGGAACCCGCGCGTGGGTGGCGGCTTGATCCTTGTCGGCTTCGTGCACGCCTAGTCGCGACACGGAAGAGTCGCGGCGCGCCCCAGGCTGTCGCTGTCGCTGTCGCTGTCGCTGTCGCTGTCGCTGTCGCTGTCGCTGTCGCTGTCGCTGTCGCTGTCGCTGTCGCTGTCGCTGTCGCTGTCGCTGTCGCTGAGGCTGTCGCTGAGGCTGTCGCTGAGGCTGTCGCTGAGGCTGAGGCTGAGGCTGAGGCTGAGGCTGAGGCTGAGGCTGAGGCTGAGGCTGAGGCTGAGGCTGAGGCTGAGGCTGAGGCTGAGGCTGAGGGCCCAGTTTATGCGCATAAACCGCCAGGACTAGCCGCCCCCTTTCGCCCGGGCGCGCGCCGTGTGCGCCTGGGGTCCCGCGTATGCGCCGCCCAGATCCTCAGCACCGTCCTGAGAGCGCCGGCATCACATGCCGGTGCCCGCGCGCTCCTCTAACTGGCGGACTTCGGCGTCGGACTGAACCTCAGCTTGAGCCCTCACCATACGAGACGACAGGGCAAGGAAGACACTTCGCTCAGCGCCGTTTCTCTGCCCCCAATCTTTATGCGCATAAACCTGGCCGTTCGGCTATTTCCATCTCCTTTTTAAAAGAAACGATTGAAATGAGAAATCAACCAGGTAAAATCCATCTGCGTCTAAAAAAGGAGGTGAACATTGGCAGCGGAAATCATCGCGGTAACTCAGCAGAAAGGTGGGGTCGGGAAGAGCACAATCGCGATGCACCTCGGGGCGGCCTTTCATGAGAGGGGCAAAAGAGTCCTGGTTGTCGACGCCGATGGTCAGAACACACTCATCCACTGGGCCAGCGCCTCATCCGACGGCGACACCGGCATACCGTTCCCCGTTGTAAATCTTTCCGAGGCCGGCAGTCAGATTCATCGTGAGATCAAGAAATTCGTAGCGGACTACGACATCATCGTCGTCGATTGCCCGCCTTCCATCACAGAGAAGGTGTCGGGCGTGGTGCTATTGGCGGCGAGCGTTGCCGTGATACCGACATCATCCTCACCCGCTGATTACTGGTCGAGCGTCGGCCTCGTCAAGCTCGTCCAGCAAGCACAGGTCATGAACGAAGATCTGCGCGCGGTGTTCCTGCTGAACAAGACCGAAGAAAAGCGGATGCTGACGCGCGAACTCAAGCGCGCGTTAGAGGAACTCGGGTTCCCCCTCCTCAAGACCCAGATCCCAACGCGGGAAGCCTACAAGCAGGCCATGGCGTTGGGCCAGACAGTACTCCAGATGAGCGACCGCGGCGCCAAGCTCGCGGCCATCGAAGTGAGGGCGTGCGCGAACGAGATCGCCGCTTTGCTCCCCTGAGTTTATGCGCATAAAGGACCCTGAATGAAACCCTCCCAATTCGCCAAAGGCTTTCAAGCACGTCCTGATACGACCAGCAGCGAGAAACGAACTGCCCTGGATCGTCTGAACGCCATCGATGGTTTGGTCAAGAACAATGCTCCGAAGCCGCCGGATGGAACCGCTCGGACTTTGTCGTCCGTCGTCTCGCCGATGTCCGCCGACCTCGACTCCGTCGATACGGAAAACGAGTCCGCCGCCTATCGTGCGTGGAGATTGCAGCACGGCTACCGCCCCGGCCAGGTCATCGAACTCGCGCTGAAGACCATCAAGCCGAGCCCGTTCAATCCGCGGCATTTCTATCTGAAGTCGTCCATTGCCGAGCTGGCCGTCAACCTGGCGAAGCAAGGGCAGCAGCAGGCAATCCATGTCATTCCCGACTACGACAACCCCGGCACGTACTTCGTCAGCGACGGCGGCCGACGCGTGCGCGCGCTGAAGGAAGCGAACAAGGAAACCGTAAAGGCGATCGTGATCGATCTGCCGATCGGATTGGAAAGCTACAAGCTCGGCTACGATCTGAACGTCCAGCGCGACTCGCAGACGGTGTTCGACAACGCCGTCGTCTGGAAACGCTTTCTTGACGATCGTCATTTCCAGAGCCAGAAAGAACTCGCAGAGCATCTCGGCCTGGACGAGTCGACGGTCGCGGTGGCACTGTCAATCGCCAAATTGCCGGAGACCGTCATGCAAGAGATGGTGGCGCGCCCGGATCGCTTCGGTTCGAACATGGCTTATCAGGTGGGCCGCTACCACGCCGCCCGCGGTGCGGACGCCACGCTGCGGCTCATCAACAAAATTCTCTCCGACGACCTGAGCACGCGGCAGGTCGCCGATATCGTCAAGGGCAGGGCCACCACGCAGGAAAGCGCCAAGCCGGCGGGCAGGCAACGCTACGCGCAACGGCTGGAGATCAAGCTGGACGGTGTGGCAGTGGGCGACCTGAAGTCGTACGGAGATGACCGGCTCGAGCTACGGCTCAAAGGTCTCACGCGCGAGAAGCGCGACGACATCCTTCGCCAGATTGAAAAGATGTTGAAGTAGCAAATGCAGAAGCAGCAGAAGTAGCAGCACTCAGCGGCGGCACAACGGCTACTGCCGATGGCCGCCGCCACAAACGCCGCGCGGCCGCCAGACGATCAGGCGGGCATGCACCTCACGCCGCGCGCGACTGGCTCAACGTGAAGGCGAGCAGATCGCCGTCCGTCGGTTCGCCCCAGGTCTTGCGCGCGAGCCAGTCGAAGAAAGCGGTTTCGACAATCTTCGAGTCCAGCCCGCGGCGGCGCCAGTCGTCGCGCATATGAGCGCCGAGGCCCGGCAACGCCTCTTCCTCGAAAGACTGCCGCGCAATTTCCCTCTCAGACTCGCCCTGTTCGTCATACAGTTCGCGCGCTTCCTTGCGGCGATAGGCGGAGTATTCGCCCAACAGACGCGCCTTCAGGTCGTCGGCAGGGGCCGCCACCGCAGCCTTGGCCCCGCCCGTGGACGGAACGGCTTCGACCGGCGGTGCGTAGCCCTTCTTGAGCGCGTCCTTGAAGAGCGCCGGCGCGCTGCGGACCGGCGGCAATGACGTGCTGCGCATGCGTTGCTCCGTCATCTGCAAAGCCGCGCGGATCCGGTTTTCCTCGCTGTCCGCGTAGAGCGTTTGCGCCTCTTTCAGCGGAATGCCGATCTTGACCATTCGGTCCACCAACGTGCTGTCGAACACGTTCGGGTGCTCGTCGAGCGCGAGCATCGGCTGCTTGCGCTCGGTCACGCGAAACTGGATCTCAGCCACGCGCCGGCCTTCGCGATGTTCGATCAGCTCGACGAAGATATTCGTGACGGCGTTGACCTCGGCGATTGCCGGCCGCAAATAGTCGCGCTTGAAGTACTTGTACTCGCGCTTTGCCTCGTCGCCGGCTTCCGTGTCGGGCGTACCTGACAGAATGGGACGCCACCATTCCCACGATTCGCGCATCGTCAAATGGCTGGGATTGGTCAGATAGCGCACGCAGATTTCGTACAGCGCAAGGCCCGCGCTGCTGCGCAACTGACTCTGGAATTGCAGGCTCAAGCGCGCGTACTGGACCGGGTCGAGCAGCTTTTTCTTGATCTTGGGCGCAAACGAAAACTCCACCCAGACCCGGCGCGTGGTCGGATCTTCGAGAATTTCCGCGTCGGCGATCAGCGTCGAGATGCCCCATTTGCGGCCTGGCTTCTGGCTGGAGGTGCCCGTGCTCCACTCGACCTGGACCGAAACCATGCGCCGCAGGTGCTCCTTGACGAGCGCGGTGTCGTTGGAGTCAAACGCGGAATTGGCCACAATGTCGGACAGCAACGCGCGATAAGTGTCGCCCGATTCGTCCGCCTGCTGGGCAACGGCCAGCAGCACATTGAAGAGCTTGCGGGTCAGCAACGTGATCTTGCCGCTCTTGGGCTGAATCGCGATCGCCTCGACGGCCTTGCGCAACTCCGCCGAGCTGGGGCTGACTACATCGGTTTTCTTGGCGCGCTTCGTGGCCATGCGTCTGGTCAAGGAGGATTTGGCGAGAGCATACCGACTGTGGTGATACGCGTCTATAGCGCGGCGCTCACCGTTGCGGGTGATGGCAGCTTACGCGACGCGACTCACCTGGGGCGACTCCCGAAAACCCTCACCTCATGATTGCACGCAGGATTCCGGCGATCCTTTAGCGTCGCGGGTTGGGAAAAATCGGGAGATTTCTCCCATGCGCCGAAAGGGGAACGTCTCATCCCGAATCTTCTCACCACAAAAATTTTTTGCGCTTTCGACCATTGTGCCTTGGCGCCGCAGCCCTGGCGCTCGTCCCCACGCATCGACAGTTTTATTGACACGTGCCCACTTCCAGTGCGATGCACGTCGTCGTTCGCCCACGCTCGCGACGGTTCTTGACTGACCCCTCGGACGCCCATGTCGAGGCTGGGCCTCAATAAGCTCGTCCATCTCCTGTAAAGGCTCACCGTTGAGGAGCTGGAGCGCTCCGCATGGCGCGGGTGTCGCAAGCACAATGCGTTAGACGCGGATATAAACCGTCCCGGAAACGCTCACCTTAGGACCGTAACCCCGTCGCGAGATCCGCGAAAACGCACGTTCCCGAAAACCCTCACCTTTCGTTGAATTCTCCAGTTTCCTTTTAATTTTCAATTATTTAGCCCACTCACACAGCGGACACACGGCGTGCTCATGCCATGACGTTCTCCCGTAAAGCCTCACCTTAAGGGCAGACCGCTGTTGTCCTCGGCCCTTTACCCCGCTAGAAACGGTCCCGAAAAACCTCACCTTTACGATTCACGTAGCCGCCGCAGCCACAAAAAGAAGCCCCATCCAGAGCACATTTCCGGCATGCAGATGGTGCCAGGCTCCCGGATCACCTCACCTTTGTCGTTAGATGCCACCGAAAACAACTCCCGAAAAGCCTCACCTCTGGCGACCAGCGACTCCAATTTCCCATGAGGCGGCCGACACTGAGCACGACTCCCGTATTTGCTCACCTTTCGGCCGGATGTCGAACTTTCCTCCATCGCCGCCATGCGGACGCAGCAGCGCGTGTCCCGGGAAGCTCCCGAAAAAGCTCACCTTGGCCCTTGCATTGCACAAAATTGAGGCAAAAGCGGCTCGCAAGCCCCGTAAAACCTCACCTTCGCCTGGCGTTTTCTCCTGTCCCGGCTCACCTCGAGGTTTTTTGAGGCCCGGACACCGATAAAAACAGGCCGTTTGAACGGTCCCGAAAACGCTCACCTTGCCGCTGACGGTGCCTGGACTCGTCCGCGCGCACAGCCGGGGACTTGCCGCCGGTTTGCTCCCGGAAAACCTCACCGTCGCCTGTTTTGCCACAAAAGGGCGCTTCCTGAACCCGCTCACGATCTGTCCCGCAGCTGCTCACCGGTGTCCCCGAACCCCATCACTTCAGATTCCCGCAAGACCTCACCAAGCCTCCCGGAAAGCTTCACCTTCACGGCCGGTAAAGCCCGCCAGGTAAGGCTTTGCCATGGCGTTAACGGTTTTAACATGGGTTCAAAGGTGTTTATATTTATTACTCTCAAGCCCGAGACCCGCGAGTCCTTCGGATAGACCCCTAACCCAACGTCGGCCCTTGCTTGCGTATCGTGAAACAGTGCGCGATGTGTCTACGAACTCATAATTCCCTTTATGAACAATCGCTTATTAGATGTTCTTAGTTTTGTTTCACGGAAAAGGCGACCTCGTGCGGTACAGCAAAGGGAAATAAACCGCGCGTCGGCCCTTTTGCCTCTCACGGCAACACAAGAGCGAAAAACTGTAGCGTTCGATACGTAAATTGTTATGATTCGTGCAATCACGTAGACGAGGCCCGTATGAATCTGGACGATGAACGCCGAGCGATCCGCGAAGAGCTCGACACCCTGCGGTCTGCCGGGGCGCGACGGCAGGAGCTGTCGCTGCACGCCTGCAAGCGATTGTTCTTTGATCTCGGCATACGTCCGTCAATCGCAGCCGTGCGCGATCTCACGCAGACGGGCAGTGCGAGCGACATCCCGAAGGACATCGATCACTTCTGGGAGCGCATTCGCGACGTGTCGCGCATGAAGGTCGGCGCCGGCGCCATCCCGAAAGCGTTGGAGGAGCGCGCCGGAGAACTGCTGGGCGCGCTTTTCGAAGAAGCCGTCGCGCAGGCACGCAGCGCCTTGGATGCCGAGCGCGAGGAAGTCCGCGCCCAGATCGCCGCGGCCGAGCAACGTGCGCGCGATGCGGAAATCCGCCGCGACGCCGCCGACGACGCCATCAAGCGCAGCGAGCAACGGGCAGAATCGGCGTGGGAACGCGTTCGAGCACTGGAGGCCGAGCTTTCGAGCGTCGCGACACATGGCACAGCTCACCAGGAAGGCCTGCAGGCTGCGGTTCGTCGGCTGGAACAGGAAAACCAGACGCTTCGCCAACGCGTCGACCGCGAACAGGCGACGAACGCGACGCTGCGCGATCGCATCGACGCATTGCACGTCGAGCTGCGCCAGAGCACCGAGCATTATGCGCAACAGATCAAAGACGCCGTCGCGGAGGCCGAGCGCCGCGTCAAGCCGATGCTCGTCGAACTGGACTCGCTGCGCAGCATGGCCGCGACGTATCAGTCCGGCGTGCGCGACGCGAGTCGCAAGGAATTCGAGTTCATTCAGCAACTGGCGGCCGCCAAAGCACGCGGCGACCGGCTCGACGCCCAGTTGCGCGAACAATCGGACGAGCTGGATGCGCTGACGAAGGAACTGGCGACGCTGCGCAGCCAGCAAGGTATCGATCCCGCCATTGGCAGTCTGCTCTATTCGCTCGTGCAGGCGGGTCGTCTCACGAGCGACGAATTGCACACCATCGGCACGGCGGCAGATGGCCATGTGAGCTTGCCGCTGCGTTGTCCCAAGTGCGAGGAAGGTGAGCCGGAACTGTCCCAGGTGGATCACCGGTTCGAATTGCAATGTCCGGAATGCGAGCATTCGTCGGGGCCCGGCGATTCACGGCTGGAAGCGGTGAGCCGGTTTTTGTCGCGCGGCGCACTGTCGACGACCGCCTGAAGCGAGCGTGCGACAGTCGCGAAAGGTGAGGAAATTCGGGACGCGAGCCGTGAGAGGTTTCAGGATTCCGCTGGTCCCGCCGTCCGCGTCAAACGCCCGTCCGTCCGAGGTTCCGGCAGCAGCGGCGCGGCGGGATCCGGTTCGTCGGTTGCTCGTGAATTTTGCTGTTCCATCCACGTTTGCCAGGCGCGATACAGACGATTCGCCGAGACCGCCTGGACAAATCCGAGCCATTGCCCGACGAGTTCCGCCTCCACTCCGCTTTCGAACAGATCGGCTGCAAAAGTGTTACGCAAGGTTTGCGGGCTGGCGCGCGAAGTACGCGACGCGGCAATGCCGGCCGCGTCCACGAGCGCATCCACGGCGCGAAGCATGGTGGCTTTGTGCATCGGCCGGCCGGATGGCGATGCCGCAAACACGAGATTGCCGGCCAGTTCCACCAGCCGGCGTTCAGCGAGCCAGGCGTCGAGAATCGCGCAGGCGAAGGGCGCCAGCCGTGTCCGCCGCACCAGCGTCGGATTCGCCGAGTCAATGGTGACCCATGGCGAGCCCGGCGTCGTGCAACTAACCGTGAGCGCGGCGGCCTCGCCCGTCTTCAGTCCACCGCCGAGAAACACGGCGACCAGCGCGCGGTCGCGCCGCTCCTTCCAGCGCTGCGCTCTGGACAAACCCTGCATCGGTGAAAAGAGATGCGCGATCAGCGCGGTCCGCTCCGCATGATCGAGAAATCCGGTCGGCTCATTGTCGCGCGCGTTGCGCCATGCAGCTTCGCCGTCCTGAGCAATGAAGCGTGCGGGATTCGTCGACGATGCCTCGACTTCGCGCACATGATCCAGCACCCGCTCGATTAACCGCAGATAGCGCACGCGCTGCGGTTTGCGAACGTCGAGGCCGGCGACGAAATCGGCGATGGCATGGGTATCCACAGTAGCGAGGCTTTTTCCGCGCGCGGCGAGCCACTCGAGAAAGAGGCCCCACTGCGCCTGATAAACCTGTGCTGACGATCGCCGGAAATGCTGCTTCGCGAGCCACGCGTCGAAGGCAATGTGCGGATCGCGGCGCCAGTCTTCGCGTTGCTGATCGAAGAGATCGGTGGACGGCTCCGGGCGCGGGACGAGATCGGACAGGTGTGGAGGCGACATGCGCTAATTATCGGTTAGTTGCGCATAGTGTAGACGAGCAAAGCAAAGCGCCGGCTCAGTCGCCCCAAGCCTGGACCCGCTTCGGCGCGGGATCTTGCGACGCGCGCTGCGCGGCACCGCGAGCCGCTTCTTCGTAGGCCGACACAGCAAACGCGAAAACGGCGGGCAGCGCGGTGGACATGCCGAAATCCACGGTCTCGTCCGTTTCGGGATAAGGCAGGTCCGACGGACGTTGAAAGAGCCCGAGCATGAGCGCGTCATGCCGGCTCGCAAATCCCAGGTCCGCGAGCGCCTCCGCTTCGATGGCATGAAGCAGCCGCCAGGTCAGCGGAACCTGTTGCACGATGTAGCGCGCGGCGATGTTGCGGACGATATGTTCGAGATCGCGCGCGGCGGTTTGGTAGCGCAGCGCGGCCAGAGCGCGGTCGGTCGGGGCGGTCTTGAGGTCGTTCATTATCGGCTCCAGTCGATAGCCTGTACTGTACAAACATACAGTGTTCGACGCAACCTCGCGCAAGTCCGGATTCCGGTAGCCTGCCGCCCCGCGATCCGGCGCGACGCGCCACGGTGAGCCCGCCGCTCAGCCGTGAATCACCACCAGCAAGGCTTTCGCCTCGCTTTTGCCGGCATTGCGGATGGCATGCGGCTCATCCGCGACATAGCGTGCGGTGTCCGCCGCCTTGAGCCGCTTCGTCGCGCCCGCCGCCTCGATTTCCATGGAGCCCTGCAGCACCGTCAGATGTTCGCGCGTGCCGGGTTCGTGCGCATTCGACACGAGCGCTCCGCCCGGCTGCAGCGTCAACTCGTACCACTCGAATTTGCCGGCCAACTCGATCGGCCCCCACACGCGCAACTGGTATTTCGCATCGTGGCCACTCAGCGTGGGGATGTCGTGCGGACCCGCCACGGCGATCGCCTCAGGCGTCTTCTGCGGCGCAAACAGCGAATCGAGGCTCACGCCCAGCGCATTGGTCAGCCGCCAGGCAACCGCAATTGTCGGATTCGCCTTGTCGCGCTCGATTTCCGAAAGCATCGATTTCGACACGCCCGCCGCCCGCGAGAGATCGTCGAGCGTCATGCGCCTTTCGGCGCGCAGCCGCTGAATCTGCTCGCCGACGCGCGGCGGTGCGGCGATTGCCGGCGCCGCCATTGCACCGGCAGTGGGTGCCGCGCCGGCCGCCGCACGGCGAATACCCGAACTTGCCATTTCCTGACCCATCGTTTAGAGTTGTTCGACATACCGGATTTTAGTTCGGAAAAACGAAAATATCCGATAAAACTGACAGCCGACTATAACAGGCCATTCCCTGTTCGCCCACGGCAGTCTCACCCATTCAGGAGCCCGCTTCATGCGTGACCCATTTCTCGCCCATCTGCGCGGCACGCTCGAGCAGATCCGCGCCGACGGTTTTTACAAGAGCGAGCGCGTGATCGCGAGCCCGCAATCGGCCGATATCCGGCTCGCCAACGGCCAGGACGTGCTGAATTTCTGCGCGAACAATTACCTCGGCCTTGCCGACGACGCCCGCTTGATCGAGGCCGCAAAACAGGGGCTCGACGCCGACGGCTTCGGCATGGCTTCGGTGCGGTTCATCTGCGGCACGCAGACGGTGCATAAACAGCTCGAGCAGGCGCTCGCCGAATTTCTGCAGACCGACGACTGCATTCTCTATTCGAGCTGCTTCGATGCAAACGGCGGCTTGTTCGAAACGCTGCTCGATGAGAACGACGCCATCATCAGCGACGAGCTGAACCACGCGAGCATCATCGACGGCGTGCGGCTCTCCAAGGCCAAGCGCTTTCGCTACAAGAACAACGACCTCGCGGACCTCGAGTCGAAGCTGAAAGAGGCCGACGCTGCGGGCGCGCGCTTCAAGCTGATCGCGACAGACGGCGTGTTTTCCATGGACGGCATCATCGCCGACCTCGCCGGCATCTGCGATCTGGCGGACCGCTACGGCGCACTCGTCATGGTCGACGACTCGCATGCGGTCGGTTTTGTCGGCGAGCACGGGCGCGGCACGCCGGAACATTGCGGCGTGCTCTCGCGCGTCGACATCATCACCGGCACGCTCGGCAAGGCACTCGGCGGCGCTTCGGGCGGCTATGTCGCCGCGCGCAAGGAAATCGTCGAATTGCTGCGCCAACGCTCGCGGCCCTATCTGTTCTCGAACACGCTCACGCCGAGCATCGCGGCGGCGTCGCTGAAAGTGCTCGAATTGCTGGCCAGCGACGAAGGCGCGCAACTGCGCGCACGCGTGCGCGAAAACGGCGGGCATTTTCGCAGCAGAATGAGTGCGCTCGGCTTCACGCTCGTGCCCGGCGAACATCCGATCATTCCGGTCATGCTCGGCGACGCGCAGCTTGCTTCGAAAATGGCCGATGCGCTCTTGAACGAAGGCGTCTACGTGATCGGCTTTTCGTTCCCCGTGGTGCCGAGGGGCCGCGCCCGCATCCGCACGCAAATGAGTGCTGCGCATACGACCGAACAGATCGACCGCGCCGTGGATGCGTTTGCGCGCGTCGGCCGCGAGCTTGGCGTGATACCGGCGGAGGGCGCATGAAAGCACTCGCCAAACTCGAACGCGCGCCGGGCCTCACGCTCACCGACGTCAAGGTGCCCGAAGTCGGCCATAACGACGTGATGATCCGCATCACGCGCACGGCGATTTGCGGCACGGACATTCACATCTGGAAGTGGGACGACTGGGCGCAAAAAACAATTCCGGTGCCCATGCATGTCGGCCACGAGTATGTCGGCGAGATCGTCGACATGGGTCAGGAAGTGCGCGGCTTTTCGATCGGCGACCGCGTGTCGGGCGAAGGGCACATTACCTGCGGCTTCTGCCGCAATTGCCGCGCGGGCCGCCGGCATTTGTGCCGCAATACGGTGGGCGTCGGCGTGAATCGCGAGGGCGCGTTCGCGGAATATCTCGTGATTCCGGCGTTCAACGCGTTCAAGATTCCGCCGGAAATATCCGACGACCTCGCGGCGATTTTCGATCCGTTCGGCAACGCCACGCACACGGCGCTGTCGTTCAATCTGGTCGGTGAGGACGTGCTGATTACCGGCGCGGGTCCGATCGGCATCATGGCGGTGGCGATTGCCAAGCATGTGGGCGCGCGCAACGTCGTCATTACCGACATCAACGATTACCGGCTTGAACTCGCGCGCAAGATGGGCGCGACGCGGGCCGTGAATGTGTCGCGTGAATCGTTGCGCGACGTGATGGCGGATCTGCACATGGCCGAAGGTTTCGACGTGGGCCTTGAGATGTCCGGCGTGCCGAGCGCTTTTACCAGCATGCTCGAAGCGATGAACCACGGCGGCAAGATTGCGCTGCTCGGCATTCCGCCGGCGCAGACCGCCATCGACTGGACGCAGGTGATTTTCAAAGGCCTCGAAATCAAGGGCATTTACGGCCGCGAGATGTTCGAGACCTGGTACAAGATGGTGGCGATGCTGCAAAGCGGCCTTGACCTGTCGCCGATCCTCACGCATCACTTCAAGGTCGACGATTATCAGCAGGCGTTCGCCACCATGCTCTCCGGCGAAAGCGGCAAGGTCATTCTCGACTGGACCACCGCATAGCCCAGTCAACGAATCGACATTCGCGGCAACTGCATCACGAACGCCCGCAGTGCGCTTACGCGCCTGCGGGCGTTCTGCCGAATTCGGCCTCGATATGCACGTGAATGTCGTCGCCGACTGCGGGATACCACGTCGCCAGACCGAACTTCGCGCGGCTGAAACGCCCCTCGGCGGAAAAACCGAGCGTGTCCTTTTTCGTCAGCGGATCGCGCGCAAAACCGTTGAAGGTCACATCGAGCGTGACCGGCTGCGTCACGCCGTGAATGGTCAGATCGCCCGTCAACGTGCCGCGCGCGTCGCCGGTGCGTTCGAATTTCGTGCTCACGAAACGGATTTCCGGATACTGCTCCACGTCCAGCAGGCTCGCGCTTTTCACCATCTTGTCGAGCAATGGCACGTTCGTGTCGATGCTCGCGGCGTCGATCGACACCGACACGCTACTCTGCGCGAGACCGCCTTGGTTCCACTGCAATTGCCCTTTCTTGCGATCGAGGCGCATCGCGAAGCGCGAGTACTTGAAGTGCTCGACGTCGAAGATGATGCTGCAATGGTCGGCGTCGAGATCGTAACGCCCCGCCGGCACGCGCGCCTCGTCCTGGCTGACCGAGTGCGTGAGCACTTGCAGCGGCGTGCAGGCCACGGCAGTGAGCAGCGCCGCGCCGAGTAAAGCGCGCACGACGACGGCGCGCGCGGTGAATGCCTTCATCAGGTGGGTTCCGGTTGTTTGCTCGCCAGCAAAGATAACAGTTGCCGCACAGCTCGCGCAAAAACCGGCTAGGACTTGACGAGGGAGAATGATCGTTCTACTCTTCGCCCATGGCCACTGACGCTCACATTGAAAACGCACCCGCGCCGAGCGCGCGTGAGCGCCTGCTCGACGCGGCGGAAGCGCTGATCTATGCGGGCGGCATTCATGCAACCGGCGTCGATGCGATCGTCCGGCAGTCCGGCACCGCGCGCAAAAGCTTCTACACGCATTTCGAATCCAAAGACGCGCTCGTTGCTGCCGCGCTCGAACGGCGCGACGAACGCTGGATGAACTGGTTTATCGCAGGCACGCAGCAGCACGGCACGGGCGCGCGCAAGCGTCTCCTGGGCATGTTCGACGTGTTGCGCGAATGGTTCGCGTCGGCGGACTTTCACGGTTGCGCGTTCCTCAACGCGGCCGGCGAGATTGCTTCGGCCGAAGATCCGATTCGCGTGGTCGCGCGCGAGCACAAGGAACGCCTGCTGGCTTTCGTGCGGACGCAGTTCGACGACTTCGTCGCTGAAACGAAACTGGACGCGAGGCGCGCCGCGGCTTTATCGCGGCAGTGGCTCGTATTGCTCGACGGCGCGATCGCCGTTGCGCTCGTGAGCGGCGAGCCTGACGCCGCGCTCGACGCGCAGGCGGTCGCCCGAACCCTGCTCGACGCGCAATTGCCCCGCAAGCCGAACGCGGCCGCCCGCGACGCCGGCTCACGCCGATCATCAACCAAGCCCCCGCCGACGAGGCGGACTCCAACCTGACCCACAAGCGAGGTGCCTCATGGCCGACACGATCGAAACCCGCCCGCCCCTGCCGCCCTTCACGCGCGAAACCGCCATCCAGAAAGTCCGCGCCGCTGAAGACGGCTGGAACACGCGCGACCCCGAACGCGTATCGCTCGCGTATACCGTGGACAGCGTGTGGCGCAATCGCGCCGAGTTCACGCGTGGCCGCGCCGGGATAGTCGAGTTCCTGCGCCGCAAATGGGCGAAGGAGCTCGACTATCGGCTGATCAAGGAACTATGGGCCTTCACCGATAACCGCATTGCCGTGCGCTTCGCCTATGAATGGCACGACGATTCGAACAACTGGTTCCGCTCGTACGGCAACGAGAACTGGGAGTTCGACGAGCACGGATTGATGGCGCGCCGTCACGCGAGCATCAACGATCTGCCGATCCGCGAAGCCGACCGCCTGTACCACTGGCCGCTCGGCCGCCGTCCTGACGATCACCCGAGCCTCTCGGACCTCGGTCTGTAAGCGCCCCGCATGCAACGTGAAGGCGCGCCGCGTCTTCACCGCTTTGCCATCGCTCCTCCGTTATGGTTGTGCTGCCGACTGCCGGCACGTCTTGTGCCCGCTAGCCCGAGTGCGTGTTCAACATCGCACGAGTGGCTTGCGGTACAGTGCGCGACGGGCGGCACGCGCCAAAAACAGAACAGCATTACGCCGGCGCTCGAGCGGCGATGGAGAGGACATGCATCTTCGGCAGAACATCAGGAATAGCAGGAAGTACATCGGCCGCGCATTGCTGGCGCTGGCTGCGGGCCTCGCCGGCAGCACGGCCGCGCAGGCGGGCAACTGGTGCGAGGGCGGCGTATGGGTCGACGCGATGCTCGGCTCCTATCACATCAACCCCGACCCGGATAAGCACTTCGAGCAATTCAACCCGGGGCTCGGCGTGGAATGCTGGCTCAATAACCAATGGGCGCTCACCGCAGGCGGTTTTCGCAATTCGCTACGCCGGCCTTCGTACTACGGCGGCGGCGTGTGGTCGCCCGATTTCCTGCATTGGGGCATCGTGCGGGTCGCGGCCATGGGCGGCATCATCTCCGGCTACAACTACGGCAACTGGGGACTCGGTCGCGATCATACGATCGGCCCGGTGATCGCGCCGCTTATCATGGTCGAATACAAGCGTGTCGGCGCGAACTTCATCGTGATTCCGCCCATTCCTTCCGACGACCTGCCGTTCACCATCGGCTTTCAGGTGAAGGTGAAGTTCTAAGCTCATCCACCGCGGCGGACTTCCGGCACCGGTCGGTCGAGCACCGCACTTCGCGAGAGCCTGTCACGGCTCTCCAGTATCATTGCATCCTTGCCCTTCCACACCGCTTTGGAGGCTCTTGTGCCCGCGCGTCTGTTCCGCTCCGCGAAAGCCGATCGAAACCGTTTCATTGCGCTTTATGTGAGCATGGCCGTGGGCTTGCTCGTCGCAGCGGGTCTCTTCGTGTATGAGGCGAAGATCATCGTCGCCGACGGTCTGCGCGACGAGGAGGCATTCAGCGTGCTCGGCGCGGCCAATCGCGTGCTGCACGATCTCGAGAACGCGGAAACCGGCCAGCGCGGCTATCTGCTGACCGGGGATGAAAGCTACCTCGTGCCTTATCGGCAAGGCGTTCACGATCTGGACGACACCATACTGCGCCTGCAGCAGGCCGCGGGCAGCGACGAAAAATCTCTTGAACTCGTGCGCCGTGTCGAGCATGCGAAGACCAACAAGGTGACGGAACTCGCACGCACCATCGAGCTGGCCCGCAGCGGCAATCGCGCAGGCGCCATCGCGCTCGTGCAGACAAACGAAGGCAAGCTGTACATGGATGGACTGCGCGAGGACCTGAACCTCCTGCTGAACAATTGGCGCGACCGACGAAAGGCCGCCACGCAGGATGCGCACCGGCGCCTCGTGTTCGGAAGCGCCGCGCTGGTCGCCATTGCCGTGCTCGTGTGCTGTCTGATGGTGTACACGGTCTATATACAGCGCCGCGCCTTCGCGAGGGTGCATGCCTATTCGAATGCACTCGATCAACAGGCCGCTCATGACACGCTGACAGGACTTCCGAACCGCCGCCGGCTGCTGTCGGCCATCGACGAGCTGTCGGGCCACGCAGCCGGGTCGCGGAGAACCGCGCTGTTGTATCTCGACATAGACGGATTCAAGAACGTCAACGACGCGATGGGCCACAGCGCGGGCGACGTGCTGTTGCGCCGGCTCGCCGAATCGCTGCGCGCAGTCACGCGCCACGACGACATGCTGGCCCGTGTCGGCGGCGACGAGTTCGTGTTGCTCGCCGACGATTGCGGCGACGACTCGCAATTGAGGGAATTGGCCGAGCGTCTTGTGTCGAGCGTGCGTGCGGTGGGCGAAAGAGAGTATGGCGGCCGTTTCGCCATTGGCGTGAGCATCGGCATCGCGACGTTTCCGGACAGAGTCCCGAGTATCGCGGGACTGCTCGACGTTGCGGATGCCGCCATGTACGCGGCCAAACGCAGCGGCCGTTCGACTTATAGCTTCGGCGCCTCGACGGCAGCGGGAGTGTCGAACGTCATCAGGATGACGCGATAACCGTTCGCGCGAACGCACACGCTGCGCCCGGATTTTGCCAAAGGTGAGACGTTCCAGGATGGTGAGGAATTCCAGGAGATGCCGTCACCTTCACATGTCAAGCTCAGAGGTGAGACGTTCCAGGAGGCGGTGCGCGCAGGCAATGGTGAGTTATCCCAGGATTCATGCCGCACCGTTGGTCCTGTTTGTGCCGCGGCGCATGCAAAGGTGAGGAGTTCCAGGAGATTGCGCCAAAGGTGAGGACTTCCAGGAGTTGGTGCATGGCCTGCTGCCGCAAGCATAGGTGAGAATATTCGGGAGCCGGCGAGGTGAGAATAGGCGTACCTGTCGGCGCACCTTGAAGTTTGCGGTGAGGAAATTCGGGAGCCGAGCAAGAGGAGTGTCGGCTGCCGACAGCGCAAAATGACTGGCCGTCGTTTAACGGCGTCACCGCGAAAAACTTGAGAAGTTTATTTGCGGCTCTGAATGCGGATGAAGACGCATGGTCATCGCTTGGTAACACGCCTCGGCAATACTCGTCAGTGCTACAAGCGCGATTCAATGCGCACAAAAAACGCGCGGCTCCAACGAGAGCCGACGCGAAGGCCAGAATCCGGGGTTCACATGACCATTCGTCATCGCATCACACTGTTGGTGGTATTGATGTTCGTCGCTTTGTCGGCGATCGGCGGTTACGCCGTGTATCAAACGCGTGGCAGTGCCGCCGAAGTGCGCAAGGTTACCGAGGGTGTGGTGCCGAGCGCACTCGCATCCGCCGATCTCGTCTCGCAAGTCAAGGATGTTCAGCTTGCCACCATGACGCTCGTCTACGCGCCCGACGGCGACGTGCTCGCGCAGGCTCAGGACGAATTGAAAAAGAAAAGAATCGCGCTGGAGCAGGCGCTCACGCTTCAGGCGAAAGACGCCGCGAGCCACGCACAGAAAGGCCTTGTTTTGCAGGCCCGCGACAGTCTCGACAATTACTTCTCCGCGATAGCCGAGACGGCAAAAATGAAAGCCGACGGCAAGAACGAACTCGCGCAGGCGTATCTGTTCGCCAACGTTGCGCAGTATCGCGATGAACTGGAAGGGATTGTCGACACGCTGCGCGTCGAGAAGAACCGCGAGAAAGACGAAGCGATCACCGCGCTCAATGCGACGCTCGCTACCACGACGACGGCAATCGCCGTCGTGACCGGCATCGCGATCATTTTGCTGACATCGATCGGCGCATTGCTTTATCGGCAGATCACACGGCCGCTCAGCCGCATGCAGGCGATGATGAGCGAGATCGCATCGAGCCAGGATTTCACGCGCCGCGTGCCGGTCGGGCGGCTCGACGAAATCGGCCATTCGATTGTCGCCTTCAACGGCATGATCGAAAAGATTCAGGAAAGCTCGGCACAACTCAAACAAAAAACCGCTGACATTCAGGCGATGTTGCAGAACATGCAGCAGGGCATTCTCACGGTGATCGACGGCGCCGTGATTCACGCGGAGTACTCGGCGTATCTGGAAGATATCTTCGAGGCTCGCGACATTGCCGGGCGCGGGCTGATGGACCTCGTGTTCGCAGACACCGACCTTGGGGCGGACGCCCTGTCACAAGTCGATGCCGCCGCGCACGCGTGCCTCGGCGAAGACTGCATCAACTTCGCGTTCAATCAGCATTTGCTGGTGGGCGAAATTTCGAAGCGCATGCCCGATGGCCGCATGAAGATTCTCGACCTGAGCTGGTCTGCGATTACCGACGAAAACGACATCATTGTTCGCCTCATGCTGTGCGTGCGCGACGTGACGGAGTTGCGCAAGCTCGCTGCCGAAGCCAGCGAACAGCGCCGGCGCCTTGACATGATCGGCGAAATTCTCGCCGTCAGCGAAGAGAAATTCCACCACTTCATTGAAAGCTCGGCGGGCTTTATCAGCGAGAACGAGCGCATTATTCGCAAGCACTCCGAAGCAGATCACGCGGCGATTGCCGAATTGTTCCGCAACATGCACACCATCAAGGGCAATGCGCGCACCTGTAACCTGCAGCATCTGACGGATGTCGTGCACGAAACCGAGCAGAGCTATCACGAACTGCGCCAGCCCGACGCCGACCGCTCGTGGGATCAGGAGCATCTGATGCGCGAGCTCGCGCGTGTGCGCGAAGCTATCGAGGCCTACGCGAGCATCAACGAACAGAGCCTCGGCCGCAAAGGCAAGACGCAGCGCCAAGACGCGGGACATGCGGGCCGTTATGTCATGGTGGAGAAGGAGGAGATTCAGCGCACGCTCAATCTGCTCGACGCGACGGATGCCAACGCGCTCCACGCGTTGCAGTCCATGCGTGACACGCTGCGCCGGAACCTGCGCGCGCTCGGCAGCGAAAGCATCCGCGATGCGCTCGCCGGCGTCCTCGGCTCGCTGCCTTCGCTCGCGGGCGAGTTGGGCAAGCCGGCGCCGAGCGTGCACATCGACGACAACGGCTACCGTCTGCGCGGCCACGCCGGCGGACTGCTCAACAATGTGTTCATGCACCTGCTGCGCAACTCGATGGATCACGGCATTGAAGCCGCCGAGGCGCGCAGCGCGGAAGGCAAGGCGCCGGCCGGCGCAATATCGATCGAAGTCGGCGTGGACAGCGACGCATTGCAGATCACGCTCAGCGACGACGGCCGCGGGCTCGCGCTCGAGCGCATCCGCGGAATCGCGATGGAACGCGGCTGGATAAACCCGGGCGAAGTCTTGAGCGACGAGGCCATCGCCGCGTTTATTTTCCGTCCCGGCTTTTCGACGGCGGACAGCGTAACGGCGGTGTCGGGCCGTGGCGTCGGCATGGACGCCGTGCGCGACTTCCTGAAGCGCGAGAACGGCAGCATCGAACTGCGTTTTACCGACGATCGCAAAGGCGCGCCGTTCCGTCAGTTTCAAACGATCGTGAGTCTGCCGGATAGCGTGGCCGTCGACACGCTCGGCGCTGAAGCGCGCGATGAAGACGGCGAACTTCGCACAGATGCATTGACGCAATGAAGCGTTGAGCACGGTTTGCGCCGCAAGATCGCGGCGCTCTTCGAGGAATGGTTGTGATCCAACAGTATCTATTGGCGGCGCTCGCGGGCAGCGCGGCGACCGCGTTGTTCGGCCTGGCCGCGCATCGGCTGCATATTGCACGGTTCGCGGCGCGCCTGCGTGCGGATGCACAGGCGCAAATCGAGTCGCTGAAGCTGGAGCAGAACAACCTCGACGTATTGGCCGAGGAACGCAAGCAGGCCGAACATCGGCTGCAAACAGAGACCGCGCAATTGCGCGCGGAGCTCATGGAGCAATCGGCGAGCGTGGACGCCTTGCGCACTGCGCTGAAAGCCGCCACCGACGATAAAGCGCAGTGGGCACAGCAGGCGCGGCAACTCGCGAGCGAAGCGGCGCGACTGAAAAGTCTCGGGGCTGCCTTTGAGCGCTGGCACGAGCAGATGATCTCGCTGATGACGCAGAATCACGACATGCACGCGAAGAACCAGGAGCTGTCGTCGATCGTGCGGCATGTGGTGATCGTGTCGCTGAACGCGTCAATTGAAGCGGCGCGCGCGGGGGCGGCGGGCCGCGGCTTTGCTGTCGTGGCGAGTGAAGTGCGCACGCTCGCCGCGCGTTCCGAAGAGTTGTCGAAAAGCTATCGCGACAGTCTGCATCGCAACGATCTGACTACGACCTCGACGTTTCAGGACATCCAGGCGGGCGGCAAGATGATCGCGGCCTCGCTGGCCAGTGTCGAGTCGATGGCCAGTCAGTTTCACGCGAAGCTGGACGAGGTGCCGGCGTGATTACGGCGCATGCAAAAGACAGCTTCGAGCGCATTTTTCGCAAGGCCGCACAGGCGCGCTTGCCATCCAGTCCGGACGACGAGTGCGCGATCATGCCCCTCGCGCAGACCGGCGAGAGCGCGGCGCAGGGTACTCAGGTGGCCGTGCTGACCATTTCGTCGATCGTGTTCAGGCTGCTGCTCATCCTTCATTTCGACGAAAACGACAGCACGCGCGGCTATTACCTCAAAGAAGCCGACGAGCGGCCATTCCAGGAGGCGTTCCTCGAAATCTGCAACCTGTGTTGCGGGGCGATGAACCAGGAACTGCTGCGCTATTTTCCGGACCTCGGCATGTCGACGCCTTACGTACTGAGCGCGCGTTGCTTGCCGCATTTGCATGAGTTGCAGCCCGCGCTGCTATCGTCGTATTCGGTGACGCTGGGCGGCACTGCGCGGCTCGGCGCGACCGTTTGCGTTTGCGCGTATGCGCCAGTCGACTTTATCGCCGACACGAGCGCCGTTGAGGAAACCAGCGGCGAGCTGGAGCTGTTTTGATCGTCTGATGGAGTGGAGAGAGGTAAAAGGACATGTCCAAGATTCTGGTGGTGGATGACTCGAGCACGGTGCGCGACGAAGTGGCCGGCTTTCTGAAGAAGAACGGCCTCGACGTGGACACCGCGGTGGACGGCAAGGACGGTCTCGCGAAACTGAAAACGAGTCCGGGCATCAAGCTCGTGATTAGCGACGTGAATATGCCCAACATGGACGGCTTGACGATGGTCGAAAAGATCCGCGGCGAACTCGCGAACAGGACCGTCAACGTCATCATGCTCACGACGGAAAGCAGCCCGGCGATGAAAGAGCGCGGCAAGGCGGCGGGCGTCAAAGGTTGGATCGTGAAGCCGTTCAAGGGCGACGCGGTTCTCGAGACGTTTCGCAAGCTCGCGAGCTGAAGCGCGCACGACCCGGGTTAAAGGTGAGGCTTTTCGGGAGCGGCTCGCGGCGCGATTGAAGCGCCCGGCGTGGCCGCCTGGTTGTCGCTGCACTGCGCGAAATCTGCTGGACGTCCGCCACATGCACGAGCGAAAGCAAGTGTTGCTGTCGGCCTTACCGCGAGAAAGGTGAGGAGATTCGGGAGCCCGTCGCGCGACGTGACGATCCGTGCGCGACGGGAAGCGACGTGTCTCACCGGTCACATTCATCGTTCATGCCAAATCCCCACGCGATACCTCTTACCTGGGTATGCAGATCATTCGCGCGTTTTGAAAGGTGAGAGTTTTCGGGAGTTCCTGGTCAAGGCGTCGTCGGTGCCCGCCCACCATGGCTTTGCGGCCAGTATCAGCCGGCTAAAGGTGAGCTTTTTCAGGAGCGATGAAACCGTCGGCTGGCGCAGGACGTCGGTCGCTGCGCGCCTAAGGTGAGGATTTTCGGGAGCGTCAGAGAGATACGAGCGGCCCGGGCAATCAGCGGCGGCCATGCGGCAAAGCCGCTACAAACAACGCGCGATTCGCGTGATGTTCGCCCCGAAACCACGCGAATCGCGACCGTGTGCGCTCAAAGGTGAGATTTTTCAGGAGCCGTGAAAATCACACCGGCTTCGCAATTTCACGAATGTCGGCCACAGGCGTTGTACCAAATGCATCGCTGAATGCGTAGTCGAGCAGTTGAGCGGCGGATTGCTCGGGCGTCGCAAGCTGGCCGTTGCGCTTCAGGTCTTCGAACTTCTCGCGCATCGGAAACTGCTCCACGCCAGTGCCGCGAATCTCCGCCTGCATGTTTGTATCGATAACGCCCGGCGCGAGACTGCAAATGCGCAGCGCGCGAGTGGCATCGAGTGCGACGGCGCGCGCGTGATGATCGAGCGCGGCCTTCGTCGCGCAGTAGATGCTCCAGCCGGCGTACGCATTGCGCGCCGCGCCGCTCGAAATATGCATGATGCGCCGGTCGCTCACGTCCGGGCTGGCTGCGGCGAGCGCGCTTGCGAGCATCAGCGGCGTGGCGACGTTCAGGCTCACCGCGGTCGCGATGGCCGTGGCATCCTGGGCTTCGATAGGGCCGATCGGCTGCACCATGCCGGCGTTGTTGATCAACAGGACAGTGCGCGCGCCGCTCACGAATACACGCAGCGCGTCCGTCGCGACCCATTGCGCAACGCGCGCGGTGTCCGCGAGTTCGAGTTCGATTTCTTCGAGCAGCGCAGGAAAGCGCTGTTTCAGCGATGCGTGACGCGAGCGCGACAGACCGAGCACCGCGACGCCGCGCGCAAGCAGTTGTTCGGCGAGCGCCGCGCCGAGCCCACGCGTGTGGCCCGTGACGATGGCGCGAATCGGGGAGGATGAGTTCATGTCGTTCCTTGAGCGTTGGCTGAGGCAGGCCGCTATCTTCTCACGCATGTCCGGGACGCGCAGCGGCGCGGTTCACATGCGCTTTCAGCTCGCGCGAAAGCGCTCGCGGTACTGCATCGGCGTCACGCCAATCCGCTTGACGAAGACAATCCGCATGCGGTCCGCGGTGCCGAAACCGCAATCGTAGGCAATGGCTTTCAGCGCTGCGCTGCTGCTTTCGAGCAGCTTGCGCGCCGCGTCCACGCGCGCGCGCTCGACAAATTCGTGCGGCGTCACGCCGGTTTCCTGCACGAACACGCGTGCGAAATGGCGCGCGCTCATGCCGGCGACGTCGGCAAGCTGCTTCACGGTGAAGCTTTCGTGGATGCGCTCCATGACATGCGCCTGCACTTTCGCGACCGGTGACGTTTCGTCGGCGGGCGCGGTGAGATACGGACTGAACTGCGACTGGCCGCCCTGGCGCTGCGCAAATACGACGAGCCGCTTCGCCACCGCCAGCGCAATGTGCGCCCCGTGATCTTCCGCGACGAGCGCAAGCGACAGGTCGATGCCCGCAGTCACGCCCGCCGAAGTCACCAGCTGGCCGTCGCGCAGATAGATGCGGTCATAGTCGACGCGTGCCTTCGGAAACTGCGCGGCGAGCTGCGCTGCGTGCTGCCAGTGCGTCGTGACGTGGCGCCCATCGAGCAAACCGGCGTGGCCGAGCGCGAAGGCGCCCGTGCAGATGGAACCGTAGCGGCCGCAGCGCGGCGCGACGTTTATCAGCCAGTCGAGCAGCGGCGCCGCGGGCGGTTCGCCTTCGGGCAGCGCGGGACCGCCCGCCACCAGCGCGAGGTCGAAGGGTTCGCGAGCGCGCGAGAAGAGGCCGTCGGCGACGAGCGTGATGCCGTTGGACGCGCGCAGCGGCGCGTCGTCCGCACTCAGCAGCGTGACTTCGTAACGCGCGTCCGGCGAGACAAAGCGGTTAGCTTCGGAGAAGACGTCGACGGGTCCCGCGACGTCGAGCGCCTGCACGCCAGGAAAGATCGCTATCGCGACGGTGGGCATTGATTGATTCCTTCTGCATGAGCGAGCCACGGCAGTCAACGCGGTGCGATTGGCAGTGTTCGACGGCTTCGCACGATTGTCGCGGCCACGGTGCTGGCCAATACTGGACTTCATCGGATGCGCCGCATTCACTGCATGAGCCGCACGAAAAACGCGCTGGTTCAGCATACCAAACGCGCTTTTCCGCTGCACGCGGGCGCGTTCCTTTTATCCACGCCATTCAAGGAGTTACGCACATGACCACGATTGCAGGCATCCACATTCCCGACAGCATCATGGCGCGCGAAGCGACCGACCTCGTGCGCGACACCGAAACGGAGCTGCTGTATCACCACTCGCGGCGCGTGTTTCTGTTCGGCGCGCTGGCCGGCGAACGCAAGCAGCTCAAGTACGATCCGGAGCTGCTCTATATTGGCGCCATGTTTCATGACATGGGTCTCGTCGCGCCGTATAGCAGCGAGCACGAACGCTTCGAGGTGGACGGCGCGAATGCGGCGCGCGACTTTCTGCGGCGCCACGGCATCGGCGAGGATGACATCGAGCAGGTGTGGACGTCGATTGCATTGCACACTACGCCAGGCATTCCTCAGCATATGAAACCGGTCGTTGCGCTGGTGACGGCGGGCGTCGAGATGGACGTGCTGGGTCTCGCCTACGACGAGTTCACCGAAGAGGAACGCCACGCGGTCACGCACGCGCATCCGCGCGGCGCGCACTTCAAGGAAAATATTATCGACGCCTTCACGCAGGGCATCATCCACAAGCCGCACACGACGTTCGGCAACGTGAAGGCCGACGTGCTTGAGCTTAAGGACCCGCATTACCATCGCGAGAATTTTTGCACGATGATTCTCGGCTCGTCGTGGAAGGAATGATGCAACGTGCGCGGCGGCATATGGGATGATGAGCGATTGACCGAACTTCCGGCGCCGCGCCATGGTGATCAAAAACCTTCTCCGCAAGCTCGACCTCACCACGCTCCAACTGTTTCTCGCCGTCTACGAGGAAGGCACGCTCACGCGTGCCGCGGAGCGCGAGGCCATTGCCGTATCGGCTGCCAGCAAGCGCCTGCTCGAACTGGAACAGGCGGTGAGCGCAACGCTGTTTCAGCGCAACGCGCGCGGCATGACGCTCACGCCGGCCGGCGAAACGCTGCTGCATCATGCACGACGCGTGATGCGCGATATCGAGAACATCGGCATTGAACTGGCCGGCCACGCGAGCGGCGTGCGCGGCTATGTGCGGATGATGGCGAACCTGTCTGCCATCGTCGAGTTCTTGCCTGAGGATTTGCGTGCGTTCCAGCTGCTGCACGAGCGCGTGAAGCTCGACCTCGAAGAGCGGCCGAGCGGCGGCGTAGTCGAAGCGGTGGACGACAGCCTCGCCGATCTCGGCATCTGTTCCGCCGACGCCGACACGCGCGAGCTGCATGTCGAGCATTATCGGCGCGACTCGCTGGTGCTTGTCATGCGCGACGATCATCCGCTCGCCGCGCGCAGCAGCGTGGCATTTGCCGAAACGCTCGACGGCGACCACGTCGGCCTGCACGCTGCGAGCTCGATCAATGCGCGCACGCATATCGCCGCGCGCCAGGCGGGCAAGCCGTTGCGGCTGCGTATCCACGTGCCGGGATTCGACGCCGTGTGCCGGATGGTGCAGGCCGGCATGGGCGTCGGCGTATTGCCGCAAAAAGTCTATCAACTGATGGGGCGTCCGCTCGGACTCGTCGGGGCGCCGCTCGAAGACGACTGGTCGCAACGCAGCCTCGTGCTGGTGGTGCGCGACGTGGATGCACTGTCGCCAGTGAGCCGCCTGCTGTTCGATCATCTGCGCTCCATAGAAGCGTCCGAAGGCGCGCAAACCCCCGCGGCGTAAAGCCCGCGCGACCGTTCGCCGTTCGCGAACGGTCGTTGGCGAATTGCGGTTGGACGCCGCCGCGTCATGCCCTCAAGCTGTCTCCCAACATAAAACTGCATGGAGACAGCACATGAGTGGACCCCTTCAAGGTATCCGCGTCGTCGAGATCGGGACGCTCATCGCCGCGCCGTTTGCCGCGCGTCTGATGGCGGAATTCGGCGCGGATGTCGTCAAGATCGAAGCGCCGCAAACCGGCGACCCCTTACGCAAATGGCGCAAGCTGCACGAGGGCACCTCGCTCTGGTGGTATCTGCAGTCGCGCAACAAGAAGTCGGTTTGCGTGAACCTGAAGTCGCCGGAGGGCGTCGAGATCGTGAAGCGGCTGGCCGCCGAAGCCGACGTCGTGATCGAAAACCTGCGGCCAGGCGCGCTCGAAAAGCTCGGCATCGGCTGGGACGCGCTGCATGCGATCAACCCCAAACTGACGATGGTCCGCATTTCCGGCTATGGCCAGTCAGGCCCGTACCGCGACCGGCCAGGCTTCGGTGCGATCGGCGAAGCCATGGGCGGCATCCGCTATACGACGGGCGAAGTGGATGGAGCGCCTGCGCGCGTCGGCGTGAGTCTCGGCGATTCGCTCGCTTCGCTGCACGGCGTGATCGGCGCGCTGATGTCTTTGCTGCGGGTAAAAACGGGCCAAGGCGAGGGTCAGGTCGTGGACGTGTCGCTCGTGGAAAGCGTCTTCAATCTGATGGAAAGCCTCGTGCCGGAATACGACCTGCTCGGCCACGTGCGCGAGCGTAGCGGCGGCGCATTGCCGGGCATCGCGCCCTCGAACACTTATCCGACTGAAGACGACGGCTATGTCGTGATCGCGGGCAACAGCGATCCGATTTTCCGGCGCCTCATGCAGGTGATAGGCCGCCCCGATCTCGCGGACGACCCCGCGCTCGCGCACAACGACGGCCGCGTGCGCCACTGCGCGACGCTCGACGACGCCATCGCCGCATGGACATCCCACCATTCGACGCAAGACGTGCTGGCCGCGCTGCAGGGCGCCGACGTGCCCGCGGGGCGCATCTATTCTGTCGCGGACATCGTCGCCGATCCGCACTACCAGGCGCGCGACATGTTGTTGCAGGCGCAACTACCGGGCGGCGCCTCCGTGAAGATGCCGGGCATCGTGCCGAAGCTGTCGGACACGCCGGGCGAAGTGCGCTGGTCAGGCCCGGCGCTTGGCGAACATACGGGCAGCGTGCTGAGCGAACTCGGCTTTGCGAATGAAGAGATTGAGCGGCTGCGCCGCGAAGGAGCCGTGCAATGAGTGCTGCCAACAAGCTTGCATCGCCCATGGTGTCTGCCGACAAACTGATCGTGCAGGAAGTCGCACCGCGCGACGGCTTGCAGATCGAACCCACCTGGGTCGAGACGGCGGACAAGATCGAGTTGATCAACGGTCTTTCCACGGCGGGCTTCACGCGCATCGAGGCCGGGTCGTTCGTGTCGCCAAAAGCGATTCCCGCGTTGCGTGACGGCGAGGCTGTGTTCCAGCAGATCGAGCGGCGCGCGGGCGTGATCTACGTGGCCTTGGTGCCGAACCTCAAGGGCGCCGAGCGCGCGCTTGCGGCGAAGGCGGACGAGCTGAACCTCGTGATGTCGGCGAGTCAGACGCACAACCGCGCGAATATGCGCATGAGCTGCGAGTCGTCGCTCGCGGCGTTCGGCGACATTGTGCGCCACATGAAGGGTTCGGGCGTGCTGTTGAATGCATCGGTGGCGACGGCGTTCGGCTGCCCGTTCGAAGGCGCAATTGACGAGGACCGCGTGATCGGTATCGTCGACGTGTATCGCGAGATGGGCATCGAGGGCATCACGCTCGCCGACACGACCGGCATGGCCAATCCGCGCCAGGTCACGCGGCTTGTCGGGCGCGTGCTGCAACGCGTGCCGTCTGCGGCGCTCACGCTGCACTTTCACAATACGCGCGGACTCGGGCTCGCCAACGTGCTCGCCGCGTATGAAGCCGGCGCGCGGCGCTTCGATGCGGCGCTCGGCGGTCTCGGCGGTTGTCCGTTCGCGCCGGGTGCGTCGGGCAACATCTGCACCGAAGACCTCGTCAATCTGTGCGACGAGATGGGCATTCCCACGGACATCGATCTCGAGAAGCTGCTCTCGCTGTCGCGCGCGTTGCCCGCCTTGCTCGGCCACGATGTGCCCGGGCAGGTCGCGAAGGCCGGGCGCAATCGCGACCTGCATCCCGTGCCGGACTACGTGCGGCAAATCTGACTTTCCCTCATCCACTAAACGACCGGACGGCACGGCCGAATCCGGCATTGGAGACGAACATGAGTGACCTTGGCGCAATTGCAACCGATGGGCGTGAAAAGAGCGCGGATCGTGCGGCGGCCATCATCCGCAAAGTGGCATGGCGGCTGATGCCGCTCATCATGATCTGCTATCTGTTCGCGTTTTTTGACCGCATCAACATCAGCTTCGCGAAGTTCCAGCTGCAAAGCGATCTCGGCTTGTCCGATACCGCCTATGGTCTCGGCGCAAGTCTGTTCGTGATCGGCTACGTTTTGTTCGAAGTGCCAAGCAATCTATTCCTCTATAAGGTCGGGGCGCGGCGCTGGATCGCGCGCATCATGATTTCGTGGGGGATCGCGACGGCGGCGATGGTGTTCGTCAACAACGAATGGCAGTTCTACGGCTTGCGCTTTGTGATCGGCGCGATGGAGGCGGGCTTTGCCCCCGGCGTGCTGTACTACCTGACGCTGTGGTTTCCGCCGAGCTATCGCGGACGCATCACGTCGATGCTGTTTCTCGCGTCGGCTTTTTCAGGGCTGGTCGGGGCGCCGCTTGCGGGGCTCGTCATTGGCCATATGAACGGCGTGCTCGGCATGCCGGGATGGCACTGGCTGTTCCTGCTCGGCGGCCTGCCGTGCGTGCTGCTCGGTTATCTCGTGCTGAAGCTGCTGAAAGACCGCATCGACGACGCTCACTGGCTCTCATCCGCCGAGAAGTCCTTTCTGGCCGGGCAGATCGCAGAGCAGAGCCGCCATCCGCAGACCGGGCATTCATTCCTCGGGGCGATCAGGACGCCGGGCTTTCTCACGCTCGGGCTCGTCTACTTTCTGATTCAGGTGGCGTCGTATGGATTGAATTTCTGGGCGCCGCATCTGATCCGCGTGGCGGGCACGCATAATCCGACGCTCATCGGCTTGCTGACGGCCGTGCCTTACGTGTGCGGCGCGATCTGCATGGTGGTGGTCGGGCGCTTGTCGGATGCAAGCGGCGAGCGGCGCAAGTTCGTATTCGGTTTGCTCCTGATGTCGGCGATCGGATTTTTTGCAGCAGGTTTCTTCGACAAGCAGACGGGGTTTCTGATCGTCGCATTGGCGGTAATGGGCGCGGGCGTGGTGGCGTCGATTCCGGCGTTCTGGGCATTGCCGCCGAAGCTGGTGACGGGCGCGGGGGCGGCGGGCGGCATCGCGCTGATCAATACGCTGGGGCAGCTCGGCGGGATTGTGAGTCCGATCATGGTCGGGCGAGTCAGGGATCTGACTGGAAGCACCACGCCTGCGTTGTATGTGATCGGCGCGATGAGTTTGATCTGCGCGGTGATTGTGTTGCGGGGGTTGCCGGAGTCGCTTAGAGCGAAGGATGGCGTGCGGTAGGGTTCGAGGCGCGGCGCGGGTTGGTGTGCGCGGGCAGAAGTGGTCAGGCGGCAAAGTGTCATGGAGTACGAGGCGGATTTGGTCGCCTGTACACTGACGGCTAAGCCTCGCGGCGAGCGAAATCACGCGCTGTGCGAGGAAAGCGCCTTTGATCGATACCAGCAATGCAGGGGGATATTAATGGTTAACCACCCACCGTACACCGTCGTGCTGACCTATACCGACGAACCGCGGCAATTGACGATGCAAGCCGTGGACTCCGTTCTGGTGGCGCCGCTCATCGAGGGAAAGATGGCAGTGCCGTTTTTCCTTGATGATGAGGAATTCCGGTTTGACGATGAACTGGCACGGCGGTTGGGCGTTGCAATGCTGAATGTTATTGCGGCAGGCCGGCCGGAAGTTAGACAGCACCTGAATTTGACGCAGCATCCGATAGAAGGGCGGTCCTAGGGGACCGGTGTAAATGCAAGCGTTGCATTCATCCGCACCGCGAGGACATTACGCCGACGCGTCAAACACTTGGCGCATATGTGCGCACGTTGTCCACAGCCCTTTCAACAAATTGTGTGGACAACTGCACGTTGCTGAGCAGCGCGAGTGTGACCGCGACCGCAAACCATGTCCGCGCGCGGGACGAACTATCGCTATCGCTTGCACTGCCCATACATCGACCGCACGCCGATTCCGCCATCGCGTCAATCACTTGGCCGGCCTATGCGAACGTTGTCCACAGCCTTGCAAACATTTTGCGTGGACAACTTCGCGGGTTTTCGCGCCCACGCATGAGCCGAAGCGACGCATAAGGCACGAGGCACCTAACCATCAAGCCTTCAACCCCGAGCCCGCCGCCGCATCTTCGCGCGACTGCACTTGCAACACCGCATCGCGCTTATCGAGCAGATGCTGACGAAGAATCGCGCTCAGCTTCTTGCCGTCGCGCGCCTCGAGCGCCTTCAGCATTTCGTCATGGTCGTGAATCGCGCGATCCCACTTGGGAATCTGAAAGTTCGAGCGGAAACGCAGCGCCTGTAAACGCCGGTTGACGGAGACATAAGTCTGCCGCAGCGCCGAATTCCGCGCGGCTTCGTTGATCTTGTCGTGAATGGCCTGATTGCGGCTGTAGTATCCGGCCAGATCGTTTTGCGCGCGGCACGCGAGCATGGCGTAGTGCAACGCCTTGATCTCGGCGAGTTCGGCCGCCGTCATTCGTTCGGCCGCGAGTTCGCCGGAGAAAGCCTCGAGGCCGCTCATCAGTTCGAATGTCTCGCGCAATTCGGCTTCCGACATTTTCGACACCGACGCGCCGCGATTCGGCCAAATGTCGATCAGCCCTTCCGCGGCGAGTACCTTGAGCGCCTCGCGCAACGGCGTGCGTGAAATGCCGAGCGTTTCGCACAACTCCCGCTCATTCAGTTTCTTGCCAGGCTCAAGCACGCCTTCGACGATAAACCGGCGAATATGCTCGACCACCGTGTCATGCAAGCGCTGCCGCTCCACCTTAGGCAACTGCGACGCGCCGAGCGAGCTGCCCTCAAATTCCGAATTTTGCATACAAACTTCCTCAATGCCCGTTTCGGTCGATTTTATCGGATCGCCGCAATGAAGGGTAGGACGCGGGTAAACACGGGTGCGCAAAGGCAATTTTCAACTTTCGTCGGCGCAACTTCGTCTGATATAGTTTTTTGCATGCAAAATTCAATCGGAGGAGCGCAATGCTGAAGTTAGATTTTCATCCCGCCGGCCGTCACTTCCTGCAGATTCCGGGGCCGAGCCCCGTGCCCGATCGCATCCTCCGCGCGATGAGCTATCCGACCATCGACCATCGCGGACCGGAATTCGGCGAACTCGGTCTGAAGGTGCTGGACGGGATCAAGAAAATCTTCAAAACGCAGCATCCGGTTGTGATTTATCCGGCGTCCGGCACCGGCGCATGGGAGGCGGCGCTCGCCAACACACTGAGCCCCGGCGACCACGTATTGATGTACGAGACGGGTCACTTCGCGACGCTCTGGAAAAAGATGGCGGAAAGCCTCGGCCTCACGCCGGAGTTCCTTGGCTTGCCGGGTATCGAAGGCTGGCGGCGCGGCGTGCAACCGCACATGATCGAAGAGCGCCTGCGCGCCGACACGCAGCAGTCGATCAAGGCCGTCTGCGTCGTGCACAACGAGACCTCGACGGGCGTCACGTCCGACATCGCGGCCGTGCGCCGCGCGATCGACGCCGCGGGCCATCCCGCGCTGTTGCTCGTCGATACGATTTCGGGCCTCGCGTGCGCCGATTATCGCCACGACGAATGGGGCGTCGACGTCACCGTGTCAGGCTCGCAGAAAGGCTTGATGCTGCCGCCGGGCATCAGCTTCAACGCGATCTCGCCGAAGGCCCTCGCTGCGAGCAAGCACGCAAAACTGCCGCGCAGCTTCTGGGACTGGAGAGAAATCGTCGAGATGAACACGACCGGCTACTGGCCGTACACGCCCAACACGAATCTGCTGTACGGCCTTCACGAGGCGATCGACATGATTCTGGGAGAAGGGCTCGACAACGTGTTTGCGCGCCACGAGCGTCTTGCCGAGGCGACCCGCCGCGCGGTGCGCGCCTGGGGACTCGAGATCCAGTGCGCGGATCCGGCTGTGTACAGCCCGGTGCTGACCGGCGTGATGATGCCCGAGGGCGTGGATGCCGACGCGGTGCGCAAGCTCATTTACGAACGGTTCGACATGTCGCTCGGCACCGGGCTCGGCAAGATGAAAGGCCGCATGTTCCGCATCGGTCATCTCGGCGACTGCAACGACCTGATGCTGCTCGCCACGCTCGCCGGCTGCGAAATGGGCCTGCGTCTCGCGGGCGTTCCCCTCAAGGAAAGCGGCTTGCCTGCCGCTATGAACTGGTTGAGCCAGCCGGCGCACGCCGCGGGTTTGAAGGCGGCCGCCTGACGAGGCTGCGGCGGCAAGCTCGAACCGCCGCAATCGAAAGAAGACAGGAACAACGCAAACAGGCATCGACGAAGTCAGTTCCATCATGAAGCCGCGCACAGAACGCGGCCCTGAACAATGCGATGGCGAGGCGGCGCATGCCGCCTTGCGACGACGAAGCGCGCCCTATCAGGCACGCCGTCGACACATGCAAATGGAGAGAGACGATGAAGCGGTTTCGTGTGACCAGTGCGACCAGTATTGTTCTAGTGATGCTATGCATCATGTACTTCATCACCTACCTGGACCGCGTCAACGTCAGTACGGCGGCAGCGGGCTTCGGCAAGGAATTCCATCTTTCGCACACGGAAGTCGGCCTCGTGTTCTCGGCGTTTGCGTATCCGTACCTGCTTTTCCAGATCATCGGCGGCTGGGTCAGCGACCGTTTCGGCGCGAGGCGCACGTTGCTCGCGTGCGGCGCGATCTGGGGCATCGCCACTTTGCTGACCGGTTTTGCGGGCGGTCTGATGTCGCTGCTGGCGGCGCGCGTGCTGCTCGGTTTCGGTGAAGGCGCCACTTTCCCGGCGGCGACGTCCGCCATGGCGCGTTGGGTCGCGAAGGAAAAGCGCGGCTTCGCGCAAGGCATCACGCATGCGGCTTCGCGCGTTGGCAATGCGGTCGCGCCCGGCATTGTCGTGCTCGTGATGACAAGCTGGGGATGGCGCGAATCGTTCTATATCTGCGGCGCGTTCAGCCTTCTGTGGGTTGTCGTGTGGGCGTTCACCTTCACCGAGCATCCGAAAGACCACCCGCGCATCACGAAGGAAGAACTCGACGTTCTGCCCGCTCCCAAAGCGAAAGGCGCCGGCGTGCCGTGGGGCAAGCTGTTTCGCCGCATGGCGCCCGTCACGATTGTCTACTTCTGCTATGGCTGGACCCTGTGGCTCTTTCTCAGCTGGATTCCGCAGTACTTCCTGCACAGCTATCACCTGGAATTGAAGAAGTCGGCGATCTTCGCGTCGGTCGTGTTTCTCGCCGGCGTGGTGGGCGATACGCTTGGCGGCATCGTCACCGACTTCATCTACACGCGCACCGGCAGCCTCAAGCGCGCGCGCAGCTGGATGGTATCGGTATGCATGCTGTTCTGCCTGCTGTCGCTGATTCCGCTGATGTTCACGCACCACCTGTATGTGTCGATGGCGTGTCTCGCGTCGGGCTTCTTCTTCGCCGAAATGACGATCGGCCCGATGTGGGCGATCCCGATGGACATCGCGCCGGAAGCCTCCGGCACGGCGAGCGGCATGATGAACACGGGCTCCGCGCTCGCGGCGATCATCTCGCCGGTGGCGGGCGGCTTCCTGATCGACTATTTCGGCAACTGGGAGTTGCCGTTCGTCGGCAGCATGCTGTTGATGGCGCTCGGTGTCGTGCTCGCGTTCCGCATGCAACCGGACAGCCGGTTCGCGGGCGGCGGCGCCGACAAGGGGCAGCTGCCCACCAGCATGGGCGTGTAAGCGATGCTCAGGTCCTTTCGCGCCGACGCCCTCAAGCTGAGCACTTCGCCGCTCAGCCGCCTGCTTGCCGATGCACGCCGCAATCACGCGACGCTCGGCAAGCTCCAGCCCAGCCGCGCGCCCGCCGACGCGGACGCGGCCTATGCCATCCAGCACGAAATTCTCAGCATCGCCGGCGCGCGCGTCGGCGGCTGGAAGATCGGCTCCAAGTCGGCAAGCGGCCCGATTCAAGGCGCGCCGCTGCCGGACATCGATTTGCATCCCGATGGCGTGATGCTGCCGCGCACGGCCTTTACGCCGCTTGCGCTTGAACTCGAAATCGCGTTTCGTTTCGGCCGCAGCTTCGAGCCGTCCGCCGCGCCTTATCGCGAAGCCGACGTGCACGCGGCCATCGGCTCGTTCGGTGCGGCAATCGAAATTGTCGCCAGCCGCTTCGCGGAGTGGCCCGACGTGGACCGGCTCGCGCAACTGGCGGACTTGCAGAACCACGGCGCGCTGATCGTCGGCGAATTCATGCCGTATCACGAGGATTTTCCGTTTGTTGCGCCGGCGCTGCGCTTCGACTTCAACGGGCGCGATGTCGTCGAATTGACGCCCGCGAACCCGGCGGGCGATCCGCGCCGATTGCTCACGTGGCTCGTCAATCACGCGACGTCGCGCGGCATCACGGTGACACCGGACATGATCGTCACGACGGGTTCGTATACCGGCATGTTTTTCCCCCGAAGCGCGGGCATGGCGCACGGGCGCATTGAAGGCCTGCCGCCGGTGAGCGTCACGCTGTACTGAATAATCGGGCGCTCACGGCGCATGCGCCTGAGCGCGTTTCGCGCGAAGTGCATGGCGTGCACGAAGTGTGTGTACTGCCACAACCCTCGACGTTATGACGAATCCCACTTCCGCTTTGCTGGTCAAGCCGATTCATCTGGTGCCGTCGGCGGCGCGGCTGACGACGCCGCTCGCGCAGCATCTGCGCAAGGCGCTGCGCGGCGATGTGCTGTTCGATGCAGCAAGCCGCGGCCGTTATTCGACCGATGCATCCATCTATCAGATCATGCCGGTCGGCGTGGTCGTGCCGCGCGATCAGGACGATCTGCGCGCGGCGCTCGAGATTGCGCGCAGCGAGAAGGTGCCGCTGCTCGCGCGCGGCGCGGGCACGAGTCAATGTGGACAGACCGTCGGCGAAGCGCTCGTGATCGACACGAGCAAGTGGCTGAACAACATTGTCGATTTCAATGCCGACGCGCGCACCGTCACCGTCGAGCCGGGTGTCGTGCTCGATCACCTGAACGCGTGGCTCAAGCCGCACGGTCTGTGGTTTCCCGTGGATGTGTCGACGGCTGCGCAGTGCACGATCGGCGGCATGGCGGGCAACAATTCCTGCGGCTCGCGCTCGATCGAATACGGCAACATGGTGCACAACGTCGTGGCCATCGACGCGATCCTGGCCGACGGCAGCGAAGCGCATTTTGCGTCGCTGCGAAACCCGCCACAAGGTGCGCGATTGCAGCAGATCGTCGAAGGCGTGCGGCAGATTGCACAACGCGAGCGCGACGAGATCGTGGCGCGCGTGCCGAAAGTGTTGCGCCGCGTGGGCGGCTACAACATCGACGTGTTCGATTGCCAGAACCCGCGCGCTTATACCGACGACGGCGTCGCCAATCTCGCGCATCTGCTGGTCGGCTCGGAGGGCACGCTCGCGTTCAGCCGTCAGTTGACGCTGAAGCTCGCGCCGCTGCCCGCGCACAAGACCCTCGGCGTGGTCAACTTCCCGACCTTCTGGCAGGCGATGGATCTCACGCAGCACATCGTCAAGCTGAAGCCGGTCGCGGTGGAACTCGTCGATCGCACCATGATCGATCTGGCGATGAGCAACCCGGCGTTCCGTCCGGTCGTCGCCAAGGCGCTGGTGGGCGAGCCGCAAGCGGTGCTGCTCGTGGAGTTCGCGGGCGAATCGCGCCACGCGCAACTGCAGTCCCTTAGACAACTGACCGAATTGATGGCCGATCTCGGCTTGCCCGGCTCCGTCGTCGAAATGCCGGACATGAATGCGCAGAAGGCGCTATGGGAAGTGCGCAAGGCCGGGCTCAACATCATGATGAGCATGAAGGGCGACGGCAAGCCGGTGTCCTTCATTGAAGACTGCGCGGTGCCGCTCGAGCATCTCGCCGACTATACGAGCCGGCTCACCGAGGTTTTTCAGCGGCATGGCACGGAAGGCACGTGGTATGCACACGCGAGCGTCGGCACGCTGCACGTGCGGCCGATTCTCGACATGCGTCGCGACGGTGCGATAAAAATGCGCGCGATCGCCGAAGAAGCGGCGGCGCTCGTGCGCGAATACAAAGGCGCCTATTCCGGCGAGCACGGCGATGGCTTGTGCCGCGGCGAATGGGTCGCGTGGCAATACGGTCCGAAGCTGAACCAGGCCTTCGGCGAGATCAAGGCGCTGTTCGATCCGGATAACCGTTTCAATCCCGACAAGATGGTGCGTCCGCCGAAAATGGACGACGCGCGCTACTTCCGTTTCCCGCCAGGCTATCGCGAACAGCGCATGGAAACGGCGCTCGACTGGTCGGCGTGGAATGTGCAACGCGATCCGCTGACGGGCCGCGAAAGCGCGCCGGGCAGCGGCAACGATCTGTCGGGCGGTCTCGCCAAAGCCGTGGAGATGTGCAACAACAACGGCCACTGCCGCAAGTTCGACGCCGGCACCATGTGCCCGAGCTATCGCGTGACAAAAGACGAGCAGCACGTCACGCGCGGGCGCGCGAACACCTTGCGTCTGGCGATTTCGGGGCAGCTCGGCGAAGCGGGCCTCGCTAGCGACGACGTGAAGGAGACGCTCGACCTGTGCGTGTCGTGCAAGGGCTGCAAGCGCGACTGCCCGACGGGTGTCGATATGGCGAAGTTCAAGATCGAGGCGCGCGCCGCACGCGTCAAACGTCATGGACTGACGCTGCGCGACAAGCTCGTCGCCTTCATGCCACGCTATGCGGCCACGGCGAGCCGTGTGCCGGGTTTGATCGCGCTGGCCGACAAGGTGCCGCTCCTGTCGACATGGCTCAAGCGCTCGGTGGGCATCGCTCAGCAACGCAGCTTGCCGCGCTTCGCGAGGGCGTTCCTGTCGACTGTGAAGCCGACGGTGAACACGCGCGGCGCGGCGCTAAAAGAAGTGCTGCTGTTCGTCGACACCTTCAATAATCACATGGAGCCCGACAACGCGCGGGCAGCACAAAAGGTACTGGAGGCAGCCGGCTACACGGTGCACTTCAACACGCGGCAAGGCGAGCGGCCGGTGTGCTGCGGACGCACGTTTCTCGCGGCCGGTTTGGTCGATGAAGCGAAGCACGAAGCGCGGCGCATGCTCGATCTTTTCGAGCCCTTCGTCGCGCGCGGCGTGCCGGTTGTGGGTCTCGAACCATCGTGTCTGCTGTCGTTGCGCGACGAGTTTCTGCACTACGGATTCGGAGACGAAGCCGCGCAGCTCGCGAAGCACGCCTTTTTATTCGAAGAGTTTCTCGTGCGCGAGCAGCAAGCCGGACGCCTGCAGCTATCGCTGAAACCGCTGGCCACGCAACAGGCGCTCGTGCATGGTCATTGTCATCAGAAGGCGTTCGACGCCTTCACGCCCGTGCAAACGGTGCTGAGGTGGATTCCTGAGCTGACGGTGTCGACGGTGGAGTCGTCGTGCTGTGGAATGGCCGGCAGCTTCGGCTACGAAGCGGAGCATTACGCGACCTCGCAGGCCATGGCCGAGCTGTCGCTATTGCCGGCCGTGCGCAAGATGGACGACGGCGCGATCATGGTCGCCGACGGCACGAGCTGCCGTCATCAGATTCACGACGGCGCCGGTGTGAAGGCGCTGCACGTGGCGCGCGTGCTGGCAATGGCGCTGCAATGACGCGCGCCACGTCTCGCTATCGACGGCTGTCGGGCGCCTATCGGACCGCCACTGCCTGCCGGTAAGCGCCCGGCGACACGCCCACGCCTTCGCGGAAACGGTGACTGAAGTGGCTGGCGTTCGCGTAGCCGCATAGTTCGGCGATGTGCGCGAGCGGCAGCGCGGTGGTGCGCAGCAGCGTCCGCGCGCGCTCGAGCCGCCGCTGCGCAATCCACGCGGCGGGCGGCAATCCGAACGACGTGCGGAACATGCGCGCGAGATGAAATTCCGACAGCGCAGCCACGTTCGCCAGTTCGCCGAGCGTGAGCGGTTGCGCGAGATGACTCTCGATGTAGTCGTGCAGCCGCCGCCGCGTGGCCACCGACAAGCCACCCTTGAGCGCCGCGCCGGTGCGTCGGACGCCTTGGGCGCGCAGCAGCAGGCTCAGCACTTCGTGCGCGGTTTCGTTGGTGCGCAGCAGGCCGTCGGCGTCGTCCCAATGCTCGTTCGCAAGGGTCTGACACAAACCGGCGATGCGCGCGTCCTCGAAATACGTGCGATCGGCGAGCGTCAGCTCGCGCGGCTCGCGGTCGAGCTCCTGCACCGCGCGCTGCGTGAAGTGCTCCGGCAGAAAATACAGATGCATGAAATGCATGTGGCCGCGCACCCACCAGCGCGATTCGTGATCGCCGGGCAACGCGCACAGGCGCGACGGCGCGCCGTAGCGGCCGGGCATTTTCTGGCGCTCCGTGCGATAGCCGCGGTCCAGATAACACGACAGCGTGTGGTGGCCGGGCCGCTCGTAGATGGTTTCGGCGACCTCGGTATCGCGCGTCCAGACGGCGATCGCGAGACCGTCCCCGAGCCACGCGAAGCGGTCCAGATGCGCATTCGATCGGCTCAGCGTGTGACACACCGACTGAATGCCGAACGGCGTTTCAGTGGCGCGGGTCACAGGGGCGGGCGGGCTCGAGTTCACGGAACGGGCGGATGTCGTTGTTATGGCGGATAGCGGTGAGTATACGGCTCGCTGCGCGCCGCCGCATGCGCTGCGGCTGCGCACGCGCAGAAATGCGCAATCCTGGACAAGTCCGGCGAGCCGCGCTGCCGCATAGTGGAGCTCCCATATACGCCGTGTGCAGGCATCGACCATGAATCTGTTGCTGTATGCCGTGACCGTTCTCATCTGGGGCACCACGTGGATCGCGATCAAATGGCAACTGGGCGCGGTGCCGCCCCCGGTTTCCATCGCGTGGCGCTTCTGGATCGCCGCGCTGGTGCTGTTTGCGCTATTGCGCATCATGCGCCGGCCGATGTGGCCGCCGCGCGCCGCATGGCGCTTTCTGTTCGCTCAAGGCCTCGCGCTCTTCTGCGTCAACTTTCTGTGCTTCTACTACGCCGAGCAGGTGGTGCCGAGCGGGCTCGTCGCCGTGGTGTTTTCCACTGCGCCGCTTCTCAATTCGATCAACGGACGGCTGTTCATGGGTCGCCCCTTGCAGCCGTCGGCGATTGCGGGCGCGATGCTCGGGCTCGTCGGCATTGTGTGTCTGTTCGTTCAGCAGATGAGCGGGCACCTCGGCGATCACGCCGCATGGCTCGGGCTCGGCGTCGCGTTTCTCGGCACGCTGTGTTTTTCGGCGGGCAATCTCCTGTCGAGCCGGATGCAATCCATGGGCTTGCATCCGTTCGCGACAAATAGCTGGGCCATGCTGATCGGCGCGAGCGTGCTCACCGTGGGCAGTCTGCTCGCAGGCTTGCCGTTTGGCGTCGAGTCCTCCGCGCGCTACCTCGGCGCACTCGCGTACCTCGCGGTATTCGGCTCGGTGGTCGGCTTTACCGCGTATCTGATGCTGGTGGGACGCATGGGCCCGGAGCGGGCGGCTTATTCCACGGTGCTCTTTCCGATCGTGGCGCTGGCGGTGTCGACGGTGTTCGAGGGCTACCAATGGTCAGCATTAGCGGTGATCGGCCTGCTGCTGGTGGTGGCCGGCAATCTCGTCGCGTTCGATATGACGCGGCGCATCTTCGGGCGACGCAGCCAGTGCGCGAATATGAAGGCATGAGAAGCCGCATCAAAGACGGAAAGGTGAGCTTTTACGGGAGCGCGGATCACGCATAGACGGCACCGCGCGATCGGTATATAACAATGCGAAAGGATCGCTCATTCACCAGGCTTTCACGGGGAGAGGCATCATCATGACGCAAGACGTAACGCCCAAGCCGCCCACGGGCGACCGGCCTGACCTGGAAAATCTCGACGCGGCGCTCAGTCACGTGGATCAGCAGGTGTCATCCGGCAGCATCGCGTCGGGTGCTGCAAAGGGCATTCTGTATAGCCTCATCGAAACGCTCGGCACGTTCGTCGGCGATCCCGATCTGCCCGAGCACGCGCGCTCCGGCTACGAAGGGCTGCTCGAAGCAGCCCGCGAACTGCGCGCGAAGCTCGACCACTGAGCAACGCTCGCGGCGTTCGCATGACCATTGCCGATTGCGCTTCGTCATTGCGGCGAGGCGCCGCGTGCCGGCATCTATGATAAAAAGGGCGCACTGTTTCCCACCTTCCGCCTTTTCCATGTTCTCTGCGTCCGCTGTCGCGCTGTTGGCCGTCGGCATTGTCGTCGTGCTGATCACGCCGGGGCCCACCAATACGTTGCTGGCGTCAGCCGGGCTGCGCCAGGGGTTGCGGCGCTCGCTGCCGCTCGTTGCCGCCGAACTCGCCGGTTATCTCGTCGCGATTTCCGTCTGGGGACGTTTTCTCGTGCAAGCCGCGCACGCGCTGCCGTGGCTGCCGGCGTTGTTGCGCGTGGCGGCGGGCGTGTACATTGCGTGGCTCGCCGTCGACATGTGGCGCGCGGCGGTCGCGCTTCCGGACTCCGCGCAGAACGCGAGCGGCATGGGCAGCCTGTTCGTCGCAACCTTGCTCAATCCGAAAGCGCTGCTGTTCGCGGGAACGATTTTCCCCGCCGACGCTTTCGCGCATTGGCCGTCGTATCTGCTGGCCATGCTGATATTCGCGTGCCTGCTCGCGCCGATCGCGCTGGCGTGGATCGCGTTCGGCGCGGCGCTCGGCAGCGGCAGGCTCGGCTGGCTCGATCCGGCGAAACTGCAGCGCGGCGCGTCGGTTGTGCTCGGCGTGTTTTCGCTTTCGCTGGCATGGTCGGCGTTGCATTGATTGCACGCGCGGCCGGCGCGGCTAGGTTTCGACGTTCTCGCCTGCGCTGAGCGCCTCCAGCCATTCCGGCGCCGCCGACGCGATCTGCAGGTGCGGCGTGCCATGCCAATCGGCGCACCGTTGCAGCGCGCGCCGCAAATCGCCGGCGAGTCGCGCGCTCGCGCGCACGCCCGCTTCCATGTGCACGGATTTCAATTCGAACACGCCCTGCGCGCGGTGCGCCTTGGCATCGACGCGGCCGACCAGCCGTCCACGGCTCAGCAGCGGCAGCACGAAGTAGCCGTATTTGCGCTTCGCGGCCGGCGTATAGCATTCGATCGCGTAGTCGAAGTCGAACAGCGCCGCCGCGCGCTTGCGATCCCACACGACCGGGTCGAACGGCGAGAGCACTGTCGTCACCGTCGACGCGAGCTTGCCGCTCACGGCGTCATCGAGCAGCGGCGCGAACTCGCGATGCACGAACGTGTCCTGTTTCCAGCCGGGCACCTGCACGGCAATCAGTTCGCCCTGATCGGCCAGCGCGTGAAGTTCGTCGCGATACGGACGGCGCGGCAGGCGGTAGTAGTCCGCCACCCAGTCGGCGCGGGCGACGCCGAGCGCCCGGCAGGTGCGGCGCAGCAGTTCGCCCTCGACAACCTCTGGCGGCGGCAGGTCGCGAGCGTCGTTCCAGTGCGGCAGCACGCGTTCGGTAACGTCGTAGACGCGCTGAAAATTGCGCCGCTCGGCCACCATGAGTTGCCCGATGGCGAACAGCACTTCCAGATGACGCTTCTCCGGCTTCCAGTCCCACCAGCCGTTGCCTTTGCCCGACTCGCGAGCGAAATCCGCCGAGCGCACCGGCCCCGTCGCGCGAATGTGCTCGAGCAGCTTGTCGATGTCTTTGCGGTGCTTGTGGTGCCAGTCGGCTGCGTATTTCCAGCCCATGCCGCTCGGATCCAGCATGCGATGGCGCAGCAGACCGTAGTCTTCAATCGGCACGAAGCAGGCTTCGTGCGCCCAGTATTCGAACAGCTTGCCCTCGGCGAGATGCTCGTCGAGCCACTGCGGCAAATAGGCGCCGAGCCGGCTGAAGAGCACGAGATAAGGGCTGCGCGCGACCACGTGAATCGTGTCGATCTGCAATTGCGCCATGCGGCGGATGGCGTCGAGCACGTCGGCTTTGGTGGCTTTGCGGCGCGGCGGCGACAACAACCCTTGTGCGGCCAGATGGATGGTGCGGGCGGCGGAAAGCGGAAGGGTCTTCACGCGGACGTCGTTCAGTAAGTGACTGCGATGAGGCGGGGAGGAAGCTTGCCCGAATCAGCAGACGACACTGTAGCGTGAATGCGGCGTAGCGGTGGTTGCCGAGCACAAAGCGCGGCAGGACCGAAGCGTGGGGATACCCAAGCGCGCAAGCGCCGAACGCCGAATCGCCAAAAGACGGTGATACAACGGCCGCGTGCCGCGCCAAAAACCTACCAGCCACGCCCGTGATGCTTGTCCCACCCGCGATGCCGCCCATGATCGTGATGCCAACGGCGGTCCCGATAATAGTCGTCGCGGTAGCCGTAACCGTAGACCGGCTGGGGCGCATAGACGACGGGCGGCGGCGCGTACATCACGGGCGGCGCGGCGTAGACCGGGCCTGGCGTGCCGACGAACACGCCAACGTCGACGCGAGCGAAAGCGGCAGTCGATGCGCAGGCGGCGGCAAGTCCGAAGGCGGCGAAGGCGACGAAGGCGACGGCGCGTTTGTGCATGCTTTTCTCCTGTGTCCCAGCAAGGCGATGACTCTTTCGACCGTGAGCAGTCACTGTCGAATAGCTGACGTTCATCTTACGAGACAGAAAGAAAGGCAGGTGCAACGAGTTGAAGGTGTGTGTAACAGGGGATTACTTCAGGCGGATACGGCGCGGCGGCAGGGCATTGCGACGGCCCGCCGCCGCGTGAGGGCAGCGGGCCATGCACCAGCTTGATGTCAGGCGACGGAGGCCACCGCTTCGTCGGCGGATACGGCCAGGAACTGGTGGATTTGCGCGACCACGGCCGCGCCTTCGCCGACCGCCGCCGCTACGCGCTTGGTCGAGCCCGCGCGCGCGTCGCCGATTGCGTACACGCCTTTCACGGTGGTCGCGAGGTCGCAGGCCGACGCGCCGTGCGCCAGCGCGCCCGTCAGCACGAAGCCCTTGTCGTCGAGCTCGACGCCGCAGGTGCGCAGCCAGTCCGTATTCGGATCGGCGCCGGTGAAGAGGAACAGATGCCGCGCGTCGATCTGCTGGGTGCCGTCGGGCAAAGGCTTTTTCAGCGCGACGCCCGCGAGCCCGCTGTCGTCCGCGACAAGCCGGCCGATCTCTGAATTCGGGTGCACGACGACGTTCGGCAGCGAGCGGATCCGGTCGATCAGATAGCGCGACATCGTGGCCTCGAAGCCGCTGCGCCGGATCAGCACGTGGACCTTCGCCGCGTGCGTCGCCAGATAGACGATGGCCTGGCCCGCCGAATTGCCGCCGCCCACCAGCACGACTTCCTGGCGCTTGCACAGCTTCGCTTCCACAGGCGACGCCCAGTAGTACACGCCCCGTCCGTCGTAGCGGTCGAGCCCTTCGAGCGCGGGGCGCCGGTACACCGCGCCGCTTGCAATGACGATGGTGCGCGCCGTGATATGGCCGCCGCATTTCAGTTCGAGACGGTACGGCGCCTCGCCACAATGCAGCGCCTTCACATTGACGGGAATCGCGACGTGCGCGCCGAATTTCTGCGCCTGCACGAACGCGCGCCCGGCCAGTGCCTGGCCGGAGATGCCGGTGGGGAAGCCGAGATAGTTTTCGATCCGCGAGCTCGCGCCGGCCTGGCCGCCCGGCGCGCGGCTGTCGAGCACGATTACCGAAAGCCCTTCCGACGCCGCATACACGGCCGTGGCGAGCCCGGCCGGTCCCGCGCCCACAATCGCGACGTCATACACCATGGAGTCGTTGAGATCGGGCAGCAGGCCCAGTGCGGTGGCCAGTTCCGGCATGCTCGGGTGACGCAGCACAGAGCCGTCCGGGCAGATGACGAGCGGCATATCCCCGTCTTGCGCGCCGAATTGCTCGACGAGGCGCAACGCGTCCTCGTCGCATTCGTCGATCGTGGAGTGCGGATGACCGTTGCGCGACAGGAAGCCTTGCAGCATGACGAGTCGCGCGTCGGTACTGCTGCCGATCAAGATCGGCCCGCCCGCGCCCTTTTCGATCAGCGAGACGCGCCGCAAAATCAGCGCGCGCATGATGCGCTCGCCCAGTTCGGCTTCGGCCACGAGCAGCGCGCGCAGCTTTTCCGGCGGAATCAGCAAGGCCTCGACATGGCTGAGCGCCATGCCGTTGACGAGCGCGTGGCGCCCCGACAGTTGACCGACCTCGGCGAGAAAATGCCCCGGCCCATGTTCGCCGATCAACACTTCGCGTCCGATGCCGTCGCGCTGATAGATCTTCACGCGTCCTTCGAGCAGCACAAACATGCCCGGACCCGTGTGGCCCGTCTCGAACAGCAGTTCGCCGGCTTGCCATTTGCCCACTTCGCCGAACTTGCGCACGCGCTCGATCTCCGCCGGCGTAAGCGCGGGGAACATCTGGTGCATGCGGGTCGACAGATTGGAAAACGGCGCGTCGGCGACGACGGCCTCGGGCTGTGGCTGCACTTCAGGTTCTGCAATGGAAAGCATGGAACCGCTCCTTCGATGTTCATTGATTGACGGAACGAAGGCGCGACCGCGCACGGCCGGCAGTGCGAGACAGACGCCGCGGCGTCAAACCGCTTTGGGCGCGACGTGCTCGACCGCGGCCTCGGGCGGCGGCATGCCGGGCAGGGCCTCGACGGGCCAACCGGAGTCGCGCCAGGCTTCCATGCCGCCGCGCAGGGGCAGCACGTCGTCAAAGCCTGCTTCGTTCAACTGCTTGGCCATCCAGGCGGCCGAAATTTCATTGGGACAGGAACAATAGATCACCACTTTCTGATTGCGCGGATAGGTGGCGACGATCTGGTCCAACTGCCGCTCGTCGGCGAATTGCGAGCCGGGAATGACGAACGGATCGAGCTTGCGTTTCTCGTGCGAGCGGATGTCGAACAGCACGGGTGTGTTGCCGGCCGAGACCAGCGCGGCCAGTTCGTCGACTTCCATGCGCGCGGACGCGAGCTTGTTGATCAACTGACGACGGCGAATCCACCGGTACGCCGCATACAGCAGCAACAGCGCAATGGCGACGAGACCGGCCGTGCGCCCCAACCGCCCGGCGGCCGCGAACACCATGTCGATCTGGTGCGCGAACAATGCGCCGACGATGAGCCCGGTGCCCGACCACAACGCGGCGCCGATGCCGTCGTAAGTGAGAAACGTGCGATAGCGCGTGCCCATGGCGCCGGCCATTGGAATCGACACAATGGACAAGCCCGGGACGAATTTGGCGACGGCCAGCACGCGCACGCCCCAGCGCCCGAAGAACCGCTCCGTCTTCTTCACGCACGTGTCGCGCGACAGCGACAGGCGGCAGATGGTTTTGAGCGTATTGCCGCCGTACACGCGGCCGGCCAGATACCACGCGCTGTCGCCGATCAGCGTGGCGAAAATCGACAGCACGAGCACCGGCAGCAACTGCGTGCCGACGGAGCCCGGATGCATGGCGGCCATCGCCCCGAACAACACGAGCGACGGCATGGCCGGCACGGGCAGGCCGATGGAGGCGGCGAGCACGTTGGCAAAGATAAGCGCCGGGCCGTATTGCTCGACGAGGTCATGTAGCATCGACTTACATCCGCGGCCTTTTCAGGCACGGCGCGCAGTGGGAAAGCAAAGGAGAATGGAGCGATTATGGACCATTTTCAAGGCCTGCAAAGCCCTTGAAACACAACGGTTATTCGGGGTTGCAGGCACTAGCGCCGCTCGCAAATCCAAAACCCGGCGCGGCCCGAACTGAAAGAAAAACGATTGAAGCTCGCGCGCTTAAAGAAGGTGGCGCGCGAAGAGGAAAGAAGCGGCGCGCCGCGAGCACGGCGCCTGACGAGCCGCCGGACTCGCCGCCGAATTCAACGCGTTTGCGCTCACACGCCGCACGGTGCAGTTATTGACGGTGATTGTGCTGCTCGCCCGGCAGTTCGGCGCCGTGCGCGCGAATCGCCGCAATCAGCTCGGCAGGCGTGATTTCGTAGCGCACTTCCCGATGTATGCCCGGCTTGCGCTCGTCGACTTCGATCAGAAGGATGCCTTTGCCGTCTTCTGTCGACTCGAGGCGCAGCGTGCGCAGTTCGCGCCCGGTTGCGTCGTCGTATTCGGTGAGCAGGGCCATTGACCCGGAAGACCCGGTAGTGCGCATCGAAGTTGTCCTTGTTCCGTTGTTGATCGAATCATTGTACGGGCAGCATGGCGCGCCGTCTGTCGCGCAATATTGACGTTTGAGCGATTCTCCGACGCCGCGACCACGTCCCTTGGTGACAATGAGTTTAACGCGACTCGTCGCGCGGACGACTGCATTTTTCCTGCCCCGTGGCGGTGCACGCGTTCTTCAGGGCTGTCACGCGCGTGACGCGAGCTGCGGTTACGCGCAGCGACGAAGCGCGTGCCTGTTGATCGGCAAAAACGCCTGGCGCGAGGAGCCCATGCAGCGCGCATGGCAACGCATTCCGCCATGAGAAGATGCCGTGCGCGCCGAGATTTTGCTACAGCGGTCCGCCGCGGTGTGCTTCGCGCATCCGCTGCAATTCCCGCATCTCCGGGGCGCGCAGCGGCGCATCGCCGTCCAGAAAAAATTCGTCCAGTTGCGGCGGCGCGATTGTGGTGCCGCTCAACATCGCGTGAACCTGCCCGCGATGGTGGATCTGATGCACGAACAGATGCGGCAGCACCTTGCCGACGCTTTCGCGATGCACGCCGACTGAAGGACCGCGGTCGATTGCCACTTCGCGCTGCAGATCGCCGGGTGTCAGTGATTCGCAGAAGCTGAGCAGCGCGTGGTCACTGGCCGCCTGCGCTTCCCACAGCGGCTCGGCGCGCGGATAAGGGAGTTCGTCGTCGAAAATCGTGAGGCCCAGGCCGCCGCCGACGAGCGCGTCGAAGTAATAGCGGTCCACCAGCAAGATGTGATTTAACGTGAGTTGCAACGACGGGAAGAAGCTCACCCTGTGCGCAGCGAACGCCTCGTCGCTCAAGCTCAGACAGGCGCGATACAGCCGGAGGTTCGACCAGGCGTTGTTGCGCGCCATCGCGGTGAAATGCGAACACAAAGAATCGCGCGGCGCGGCGCCTTGCGAGTCGGAAGAAATCATGTCTGCCTCCGCATGCTGACGAGTCTGATGGATGAGCATGAGTTTGTGCGCATAAACCGCCGCGTCGGCACAGCTTAAACCGCGCGCAAAAAAAACGGCCCGTCCGCGTGGACGGGCCGCTAAACGCCGTTGTTACTTGGGTCAGACTGCCCTACATCCATTGGGCACTGACGCTTGCATCGTGCGGCGCCAATACCTGGCTGTCGAGGTGGGAGTAATGCCGATCTATCAGATCAATGCGGCCTCGTCTTGTGCGGCATCGTGAGCTTCGCGCGGAACGTGCCGCACCGCACTTGCCGGCTTCGCGTGGTGCGCCGCATCGACTGAAGCGCGGCGGCGTGCCTGCGCCGCCGTGTGCGACGCAGACACCGAGCCAGCACGAGGCGCAGCGCCGGCGTCATCCACCGTGAAAAGACGCACGGCCTCGCTCAGCACGTCGGCTTGCGCGGCAAGACGCTGCGCCGTGACGGCGGCCTGCTCGACGAGCGCGGCGTTCTGCTGGGTCGCGCCGTCCAGGTGCGAAACCGCCTGGTTCACCTGGCGAATGCCTTCGGCTTGCTCGCTGCTCGCGTTCGCGACTTGCACGATGATCGACGACACGCGTTCGACCGCTTCGTCGATGGCGCGCATTTGCGACGTCGTGCGCGCGACCAGTTCGGTGCCCGCTGCCACCTCTGCCGCGCTTGCCTCGACCACCGTCTTGATTTCCTTCGACGACGCCGCGCAACGTTGCGCGAGCATCCTCACTTCGCTCGCGACCACCGCGAACGAGCGGCCCGCCTCGCCGGCGCGTGCGGCTTCGACGGCAGCATTCAGCGCCAGAATGTTGGTCTGGAAGGCGATGCCGTCGATCACGCCCGTAATGTCGGCAATGCGCCGCGAGGCGGCCGTGATGCCGGCCATCGTCTGTTCAACCTGGCCTGCGATCTTGCCGCCCTCGGCGGCAGCGGCTTGCGCGTCTTTCGCGAGATCCAGCGCGCGCACGCTGGCGTCCGCATTCGCTTGCACGGTGGTGGTCAGTTCCTCCATCGTGGCGGCGGTTTCCTCGAGCGAGGCCGCTTGCAACTCCGTGCGACGCGCGAGGTCCACGTTGCCGCTCGAAATTTCGCGCGCGTTGTCGAGCATGCCGTGGATCTGCTCGCGCACGTCGAAGACGATCGCAGCCAGATTCGCCTTCAACTGATTCAGTGCCTGCAAGACGTCGCCGAGATCGTCGTGACGCGCGATCTGCAGATCGACCGTCAGATCGCCGGCGGCGAGGCGGGTAGCGAAGCCGCGCATGTCGCGCACGGGCGCGCCGACGTGCCGCGCAAGCAGGCTCCATGAAACCAGACTGACGGCGCTTGCCACGGCGAACGCGATCCAGAACGGCGCAGGCGGCGCGCCCTGCCATGACGCCAGGCCGGCCGCGGCGAGCGCGAGCGGCGTCAGTGCATAGCCGGTCGCCGCGCGCGTCGCGACGGGCAGGCGCGTCAGCGCTTGCAGACGCCCACGCAGCCCCGTGCGCACGACGACCCCGCGCAGCAACCTGACGCCGCGTGCTTCGCCCGCGCGCATGCGGGCGTACAAGGCTTCCGCGGCGCGCACCGCGTCGCGCGTGGGCTTCACGCGTACGCTCAGATAGCCGACCACGGTGCCTTTCTTGACCACCGGCGTGACATTCGCATGAACCCAGTAGTGGTCGCCATTTTTGCGGCGATTCTTGACGAGCGCGGTCCACGGACGCCCATCGCGGATCGTGGTCCACATGTCGGCGAAGGCTTCGCGCGGCATGTCCGGATGGCGGATGAGATTGTGCGGCTGGCCGATGAGCTCTTCGTGCGTATAGCCCGACACGGCGACAAAGGCCGGATTGCAATACTCGATACGGCCGGTGAGATCGGTCGCCGAAACAAGCATTTGCGACGAGGGGAATTCGTACTCGTGCCCGGTGACAGGCTGGTTGTTGCGCATGACTTTCCTTGCTGTGCTCACGCCGCGCCGTGCGCGGTCTGACGTCGTTGCAAGGAATAACGGCATTAGCCCTGATGTCTTGAGGGTTTCCCCACTCATCCGCTCAGGTTTGCCGGTGCGAGTGCCGTTAAAGCAGGGTTCGGGTGCAGCGAGAAAACGGTCGATTTAAAGGTGCCGGATGCGTCGCGCGCGACCTTCAAAACGTCTACACTGCGCCGGTGTAGGCCAGCAGACGGGGTTCGCCGGAAATCGCAGCGGTCTGCCTGCGGGAACCGCACCATACTTGAGCCGATGCAGAAAATCCTTGATCGTACTCAAGAGTCACTCGCTCAGGCGTTTGCCTCGCTCGCCAACCATGCGCAGCGCCAGCGGCGGGTTTACCTCGCGACAATCGGCTCGCTGATGCTGATGGTGGTCGTCTTTGCGCTGGTACTCGCCGCGGTCGCGGCGCTCAAGCAGCTCGAATACCGCCGCACGTTCGCGTCGCAGAATGGCACTGACCTCTCGCTGCTGCTGCATCGGGAGGAGTCGTTCCTGCGGCGCGCCGAATTGACGCTCGACTATTACGACAGCGCAACCGACGTGCGGCGCGCGCCGGAAGCGGTGGAGCGGTCCATTGCGCAAACCGGCGCGGCACGCGGCAACGTGGAGCGGGTGGACGCGGCGTTCGACATCGTCGTTGGGCAGGCAACGCGCACCGCATGGGGCGCAGAATCCGCCGACAAGCTGGGGCGGCTCTACGAAGCGGCACAATCGACGCTGGTGACGCAGCAGGCCTTTGAACTTGCGCAGCGCGCCACGCTCATCGGGCTTCACGAGGATTACGCCGTGATCGTGCCTTCGCTGGCGGGCGCGGATACGGATGCGCACGCCGAGGCGCCGCCGACAGCCCCGGCAGGGCTTCAGGAGGCGGTCATCGGCACGCTGCGTGAGACGATCGAGCGCGAACTGCAACTGCAAACCGGCAAGCGCGTGCCGCCCAAAGGCGAGCGCGTGTGGGTCGGGCCGTACCGCGATCCGCTGCGCAATGCGCCGGTGATTTCCGCGGTGAGCGCGTATTACGAAGGCGACACGCCGGTCACGCTGATCAGCGCGAGCATTCCGCTTGACGTCCTCGCGGCGCGCATTGCGCCGCCGGGCGGCGCGGGCGCGACGCTGCTGATGGCGCCCGACCGCCGCATTCTGGCGTCGTCCGCCGCGCTCGACGCGCAAACCGGCGCCATGCTGCAACAGACGGTGGCCGCGACCGCGCCCCACGTCTTCCACTTCGGGCGGCAAGGCGCGATCTTCCACGAGTCGTTGATGCCTGGCTTCGGCTCGCTCGTCGGCTATGTGCCGTGGAGTGCGCTCGCGCTGGCGATGGGCTGGCAGCTCGGCGTAATCGGCGGCCTTGCGTTGCTGGTGCTGCTGGCGATCGCGCTCACCGCGCGCTGCTTCGGTCTGCGGCTGTTGCGCAATGCTTTCGCCGAGACGTCGCGCGCGTTGGAAAGCGAGACGCTCAATCACATTCTGGTGAGCGCGACGCCGGTGGGACTGTGCATCGTCAGGCAAAGCGACCATTCGATATTGATGGCGAACGCGCTCGCCACCGAACTGCTGCATAGCGAGCCGGGCACGAGCCGCCTGCCGCAGCATATTGCCGCCGCGTTGCTCGCCGAGGCGCCGAAGCAGTCATCGGCTGCCGCTTTTGCGCGGGTGGCGGCTTTTGTCGCGCCAGCCGTGCCGGTGCCGCCTGCGCAGCTTGGGAACCCTGGGCACCCCACACCGGCAGGACTCTCGCAACCGCAGGCATCTGCCGGCTCGAACGAAGCCGACGCCGCGCAAGTCCAGTTTCTGCAGTTCACCTACGCGCCTGCCCGTTACGCCGGCGAAGACGTGCTGTTTTGCGCGATCCTCGACGTGACCGCGCAACACGCGCTCGAACAGGAGTTGCGGCACGCGCAGCAGACGTCGGAAGCGACGATGCGTGCGCGCACGAATTTCTTCGCCGCCATGAGCCACGAAATCCGCACGCCGTTGAACGCGCTGCTCGGCAATCTGGAACTGTTCGCGCGCACGCCCGGCCTCGAAGCGCATGCGCAGCGGCTTGCGAGCCTGAACGTGGCGGGCGATGCGCTGCGCCGCGTCGTCAACGATATTCTCGATTTTTCCAAGATCGATGCCGGCGAAATGCTGCTCGTGCGTGCACCGTTTGCGCTGCTTGATGCGTTCGAGAACATTGCGCTTTCGTATGCGTCGATGGCGGGCGACCGGCCCGTCCGTTTCTATTCGCTGCTTTCGCCGACGCTCGAACGGACCGTTATCGGCGACAGAATGCGCGTCGCGCAGGTGATCAACAATCTGTTGAGCAACGCGTTCAAGTTCACGTCGAGCGGCAAGATCACGCTGCAGGCAGAGCTCGTCGACAATGCGCAAGGCGAGCCGGTTCTGCATTGCCGCGTCTGCGATTCGGGGCCGGGAATGAGCGACGAACTGATCGCGCGGCTATTCAAGCCGTTCGCGCAGGGCGAGGCGGGCGCATCGCGCGGCGCCGGCAGCACGGGACTCGGGCTCGTGATTTGCGCGCGCCTGTGCGCACTGATGGGCGGCACGATTTCCGCGGAAAGCGTGGTCGGCGTGGGCAGCGTGTTCAATGTATCGATTCCGCTCGCCGCAACCGCGGAGGAAAAACCCGCGCCCAAAGCGGCTGAACGCGGGCCGCTGCTCGCGCTTTTTCACGATCGGCAGGTTGTCGATCTGCTCGGCCGCTGGCTCGAACATTTCGGCTTGCACGCACACGTGGTGTCGACGCTGGCCGACGCGCAGGCGTGGCTGCGCACCCACCGCCCGAAGGCGTTGATCGTCTCCGGCGCCTACGATCTGGACACGATTGCCGGCTTGCGTGCGTTGCAGCCGGTGAACGCCGTGTGGATCACGCAAGGTGGCCCCGAGCGGCCGCAGGCGCGCGGCGAGGGCGTGCTGGAAGTGACGGAATTCAGCGGGACGGCGGTGCGCGCGGCCATCGAACTGGCCGCCGACGGCGCGCCCGTCGCGGGCGCGGCGTTCGCGACATCGGACAAGGCGTCCGGCGCAACGGCTCCGCTCGCGGTGCATCCCGCGTTGCGAGGTCTCAGGGTTCTGGTCGCCGAGGACAATCCGCTGATTCAGAGCCTGATCGCCGAACAGTTGGCCACGCTCGGGTGCGTGCCGGCCATCGCGGCCGATGGCGAGCAGGCGCTCGGCCTCTTCGAGACCACTTCATTCGACGTCGTGCTCACCGATATCCATATGCCTGCGATGGACGGCTATGCGCTGCTCGCCGCGCTGCGCAAGCTGGACCCGCAACTGCCGGTGCTCGCGTTCAGCGCGGTGGCCGAGGATCAGGAAGCGCAAAGCTGGCGCGAGCGCGGCTTCAGCGGCCACGTGTCGAAGCCTGCCTCGTTGAGCGAACTGGAGGCTGCATTGGCCGCGGTGGCGCCTGCGCCGGAAGACCGCGCAGCGCCGGTGGCCGAGCCCGCAGCCGCGTCCGCCGCACCGCGAAACACCCTCGCCGCCGACGACAAAGCCCGCTACACGGCCATGCTCAAGGAGCATCTGAAAAACGATTTGCCGCGGCTTCTTGCCATTGTCGACGAAGAAGACCGGCAGGCGCTCGCCGGCTGGGCGCATAGCGCGAGCGGCGCGTTTGTGATCGTGAAGGAGCCGAGGTTCGTCGACGCATGCAGGCAGTTGCAGCGGCTGTGCAACGACAGCGCAAGCTGGACCACCGAAATGGACGAGCGCGCCGTGTCGCTGCACGAAGCCTTGTGCGACCACTATGGCGTCGACGAAGAATCGGCGCGTTGAGCCGCGAATTCAACCCGCGCCTCACGTTGCGCGTTCAACGTGCGCCGTCAACCCGCGCGGCGGCGTTGCGGCTCAGCCCGGCCGGCGTGCGACGAAGTCGATTTCCACCAGCGCGTCACGAGCCAAGGCAGTGACGCCGATGCAGGTGCGCGCGGGCAGCGCGTCGGCGGGAAAGTACGCGCGATACGTCTCGTTCATTGCCGCGTAGTCGCGCTTGAACTCGGTGAGGAAAATGCGCACGGCGACCACGTGTTGCAGGCCGAGATCGAGGCCCTTCAGCACCAGCACGAGGTTGTCCATGACGCGCCGGGTTTGCGCGACCACGCCTTCGGGAAGCGGCGCGGCGTCGTCAGTGGGAGAGGTGGGCATCTGGCCCGTGAGGAACACCCAGCCGTCGGCTTCGGCGGCGTGGCTAAACGGGCCGACCGGCGTCGGGGCGCCGGGGATCATCCAGAAAGCGGGGGTGGGGCTCATGGAGATTGCATCTCACGGCTGAGAGTGTCGGGCTGACACGATAACCGATCAAAAGTCGCGATGCCGGCGAGCTGGCCGGCATCCTCTCCCGAAGCAATCCGGCGCTTACACGAGCCCCGTCGTGTAATAGACGGCGATCACGAAGAACACCGCCAGCGTCTTGATGACGGTCACCGCAAAAATGTCGCGATACGACTGACGGTGCGTCAATCCGGTCACGGCCAGCAGCGTGATCACCGCGCCGTTGTGCGGCAGCGTGTCCATGCCGCCGCTTGCCATGGCGACCACGCGGTGCAGCACTTCCATCGGAATATGCGCGGCCTCGGCACCCTTGATGAACACGTCCGACATGGCCGCGAGCGCGATGCTCATGCCGCCTGAGGCCGAGCCGGTAATGCCCGCCAGCGAACTGACCGACACCGCCGCGTTGACGAGCGGATTCGGGATGCTCTTCAGCGCGTCGCTGACCACGAGAAAGCCCGGCAACGCCGCGATGACGCCGCCGAAGCCATATTCCGACGCCGTGTTCAGCGACGCCAGCAGCGCGCCCGCCACGGCGGCCTTGGTGCCGATCGCAAAGCGCTCGCGCACGCGGCCGAAGGCCGTCAGCACGACCATGACGATGCCGAGGAGCAGCGCGCCCTCGACAGCCCAGATGGCCACCACGGTCTTGATCGTGGTGGTGAGCGGCGCGTGAACGCCCGGCAGAATGTCCGGCGCGACGGTGTACGAAGCGCCGTAGGCGGTCGGAATCCAGCGCGTCAGCACGAAGTTCGCGACGCCCACGAGGACCAGCGGCGCAATGGCGAGCAACGGATGCGGCAGTTGCTTCGACTCGACGCGCTCCGGCTCGTTGACGAGTTCCGTGCCATAGCCTTCGCCGGCTGCCATCGCGGAGCGGCGGCGCCATTCGAGATAGCTGAGACCCACCACGATGATGAACAGCGAGCCCGTCACGCCGAGCGCGGGCGCGGCCCACGAGGTCGTCTTGAAGAACGTGGTCGGGATGATGTTCTGGATTTGCGGCGTGCCAGGCAGCGAATCCATGGTGAACGAGAACGCGCCGAGGGCGATGGCGCCGGGCATCAGGCGCTTCGGGATATTGCTCTGGCGATACAGTTCGGCGGCAAACGGATACACCGCGAACACCACCACGAACAGGGAGACGCCGCCGTAGGTGAGCAGCGCGCACACGGCGACGATCACGGCATTCGCGCGCGACCGGCCAATGTAGCGGATCGCGGCGGCCACGATCGACTCGGAGAAGCCGGACAGTTCGATGACCTTACCGAACACGGCGCCGAGCAGAAACACCGGGAAATACAGTTTGACGAAGCCGACCATCTTCTCCATGAAGATGCCGGTGAACACGGGCGCGACGGCGGCCGGATCGACCAGCAGGACGGCGGCGAGCGCGGCGATCGGCGCGAACAGAATGACGCTGTAGCCGCGGTACGCGGCGAACATCAGAAACGCCAGCGCGGCAAGGACGATGACAAAGGACATTGAGTCTCCAGAAGCTTGGTTTGTTCTACGTGTGCGCCGTCTCCTCGTAGCGACGGCATGGCGCCCGCGAACGCAGGTTCCATGCCATGCGGCTCGCAACGGCTGCCGCGCCGACGCGGCGGGCTTACGTCGCGAAAACCGGGAGACGCGGCGCCGCCGATTGTACCCAAACGTCTCAGAACGGGGATGCGAATTGCGCCACGTGTGGCCGATGGCGGCGCCGAAGCCTTGATGCAGTGGGCTTGCCGCGAATCTCTCTATTGAGATAAGCTTGTCTCAGGATAGAGACAGAGCGGCCAATAAAACGATAGCCCGGAGACAGCGACAACATGATGAACGACTGGGCGGGCCTTCCCGCCACCTACGGCGACGTCCTGCGCCGCGCGATGGATTCCCTGTTTCGCACGTTCGAAAACTTCAGCGAAGGCACGTTTATCGTCGACGCCGAAGCGCGCGTTGTGTGGATCAACAAGCGTTACGCGGCGCGCTTCGGTTTTGCCGACCCGGAGCAGGCCATCGGCCGCGATTGCGAAGCGGTGATTCCAAACAGCCTGATGCGCGAAGTCGTCAAAACGGGCAAGCCTATCCTGCTCGATATCCTGGAAACGGACCGCGAGCCGCTCGTCGTCACGCGTCTGCCGCTGAAGGACGACGCCGGTGAGACCGTCGGCGCCGTCGGCTTCGCGCTGTTCGACGAGCTCAAGGCGCTGACGCCGCTGTTTTCGCACTACTCGCGCGTGCAGGAAGAATTGATCGCGACGCGTCAGTCGCTTGCGCAGGCGCGTCGGGCCAAATACACGTTCGGCAGTTTTGTCGGCACCAGCACGGCAAGCCTCGAGGTGAAGCGCCAGGCTCGCCGCGCGGCCCAACTGGAGTCGCCGGTGCTGCTGCTCGGTGAAACGGGCACGGGCAAGGAACTGCTCGCGCACGCGATCCACGGCGGCTCGGCGCGCGCGAACCAGCCGCTCGTGACGGTGAACGTGGCGGCGATTCCGGACACGCTGCTCGAAGTCGAGTTCTTCGGCGCGGCGCCGGGCGCCTACACGGGCGCGGACCGCAAGGGGCGGGTCGGCAAGTTCGAGCTGGCGAACGGCGGCACGCTGTTCCTCGACGAGATCGGCGACATGCCGTTGCCTTTGCAGGGCAAGCTGCTGCGCGTGTTGCAGGACAAGGAGTTCGAGCCGCTCGGCTCGAACCGGATCGTGCGCGCGGACGTGCGGATCATCGCGGCCACCTCGGCCGATTTGCCGGCGCTCGTCGCGGCCGGACGTTTCCGCGCGGACCTGTTTTATCGCCTGAACGTGCTGACGATCCAGGCTCCGCCGCTGCGCGAGCGCGCTTCCGACATCGAGGCGCTCGCCTACGCCATGCTGGAGGATCTGTCGAGCCAGGCGCGCGGCGGCAGCCACTACGAATTGCAGGACGACGCTTTGCGGCTGCTCTGCTCCTACGGCTGGCCAGGCAATGTGCGCGAGTTGCGCAATACGCTGGAGCGCGCCGTCATGCTTTCCGACAGCGAGCGGATCGACGCGCGGACGCTCGCGCCGTTTATCGGTGCGGGGCAGAGCGGCGCGCCGGGCGCCGGCTTGCCGCCGCCGGACGGCAACGCGCAGGTCGCTGCCGAAAACGGCCAGGCGGCACAGCCGTCGTCGTGGAGCGACGCGATGGCGGCTTTCGAGAAGCGCTTTCTGAGCGAGGCCCTGCGCGCGAACGGCGGGCGCGTGATCGAGACCGCCGCGCAAATCGGCATGGGTCGCGCCACGCTCTACAAGAAGATCGCAGCGCACGGCATCGAAGTTTGAAACAAGCGTTCGTGCGGCTGCGGCCGCGGCGGCGCTTGCGTCGGATCACGCAGCGTCATAGTCGCGTGGCACAATCGCGTGATCTAAAAACAAGACGTGATCGGGGTTTCACATGAACCGGAGCTTCTCTTTCCTGGCGCGCGGTACCGGCGCGATGCTGGCACTTGCCGCCGGCGCGGCATTGGGCGGCTGCAGCAGCAGCGCGCCGCTCTTTCTGTCGGACGGCCGTCCGACCACGCTGGTGGAATGCCCGGCGGGTTCCGACTCGTGCACGCAGCAGGCCGCCGCGAGCTGCGGCGGCGGGTTCGACACCGTCCGCCGGTCCACGAGCAACGGCACCCTCAGCCTGATCTACGCCTGCCGGGCTAAATAACGCATTCCACGCGCCGCGCCTTCCGCGCGCGGCCGATATACACCCCCGTCTCGCTGATTCCGCGGAAAACCGTTTCGACAAGTGCGCCAGCGTCATAAATGGATGCTTCTAATGCGGCTGGTCGCACGGAGCGTGTAATGCACTCCGCATATCAAATTCGAGTTACCGCGTTTTATTCCGGACGGATCGACATCGATAAAAAGTCGCTGTATTTTTTCGCACTGGAGTGAAGTCGGTGCGCCAGGTAACGGAACGTCAAATCCCGCGGCAGTATTCTATTTTCACAGGTTCGCTAGCGCATGCGACCAGCAGCTTTTGCCGATGACGAGGCCGGTCGGCAAAAGCGAGGAAGAAGTTGCCGACACAAAAAACGATGCGTTGAGAGCGGCACATAGTGTGCTTTTCCGTTGCGTTTCGAATTAAGTCAACGAGTATTCCGGGGAAAAAGAATGAATCACCACCAGCTCGAAAAAGACATCCAGCATCTCGAACACGTCATTTCACACATTTCCGCTGAAGACCGAATCCCGCTGTCGTATTGGCGTAACCGCATCGATTCGGTTTCCGACGCCGTCCGCATGCCGACACAGGTCAATCGCATCAAACGTCTGAACGCCGCGCTCGCGGCGCTGGAAGAGCGGCAAAAAGATTGACTGCCGTCGCGGTCGCGGCTTAGCCTCGTCGTCTTCCCTCGACTACACCACGCCGGGACACACCATCGACATGCAAGCAGGATTTTCAGCGGCCCGGCTCGCGGCCTTGACGAGGACTTTGCAGGACTACGTCGAGCGCGGCGAGGTGGCGGGCGTCGTCGCGCTCGCGTGGCGGCGTGGCGCAACCGGCTACTTCGAGGCGCTCGGCCTGCGCGACGACGCTGCTCACTTGCCGATGGAGCGCGAAACGCTGTTTCGCATTGCGTCGATGACAAAACCGGTGACGAGCGCCGCCATTCTCATGCTCGTGGAAGAAGACCGGCTCGCGCTCGATACGCCGATCGCGCAGTGGCTGCCGGAGCTCGCCGCGCCGCGCGTGTTGCGCGATCCGGGCGGTCCGCTCGACGAGACGGATCCGGTGCGCACACCGCTGACCGTGCTCGACCTGCTGACGCATCGAGCCGGCTTCGCGTATCACTTCACCGCGATGGGGCCGCTCGCGCAGGCGTACGCGGCCGCGTTCAACGGCTTCGACGCGCGCGGCGACGTGAACGCGTGGCTCGCGCGCATCGCCGAATTGCCGTTGATGTTTCAGCCCGGCTCGCGCTGGCACTACGGCATCGCAACCGACGTGCTCGGCGCACTCATCACGCGAGTGAGCGGCATGTCGCTCGGCGACTTTTTCCGCACGCGGATTTTCGAGCCGCTCGACATGCGCGACACCGCGTTCTGGGTGCCGGAGCCGCAGCTGCCGCGGCTCGCCACCGCTTATGGTGTCGATGCCGACACGCGGCGGCGCGTGGTCGAGGATCACGCGTCGGCGAGCCGTTGGGCGAATCCGGCGCGCTTCCAGAGCGGCGGCGGCGGGCTCGTCTCCACCGCAGAGGACTATCTGCAGTTCGCGCAGTTGCTGTTGCGCCGCGGACGCGTAGGCGACACACGCTTACTCTCGCATCGTTCCGTCGATCTGATGCGCTCGAACTTCCTGACGCGCGACCAGCGCCGCCTGCCGGCTTTTGGTCACGTGATGTGGGCGGGCCAAGGGTTCGGCCTCGGCCTGTCTATCGTCGACGATCCGGCGCAGCAACTGCCGCAAGGTTATCGGTCGATGGGCTCGTTCGGCTGGCCCGGCGCTTTCGGCACGAGCTGGTTCGCCGATCCGGTGGAAGATCTGATCGGACTCATGCTGATCCAGCGCCGCTCCATTGAGCCGTTTCCCATGGCAGTCGACTTCGAACGCCGCGTGTACGATGCCGTCGACGATTGAATGCGCGCGCCTCGTGTGTTCCGCCGCCCCTTCAAACAACGCGCGGTGACGGGCGCTCTATCCGACGTTTTATTCGTCTGGTAGCGTTCGCACTTCGGTTCGCCACAATCACTGGAGCATCCGTCATGGCCTCATACAAGCAGTTGACTGCGCAGCTCGAGAAGCTTCACAAGGAGGTCGCGGCGGCTCGCGAAAAGGAAATCGCGCAAGCGATCGCCGACATCAGGCAAAAAATTGCCGAATACGATCTCACCGCGGAGGAACTCGGCTTCGCGAAAACTCGCCCGGCGGTGCGCAAAGGCGCAGCGGTCGCCAAGTATCGCAACCCGAAAACCGGCGAAACGTGGAGCGGCCGCGGCCGTTCGCCCGCGTGGCTCGCCGGCAAGAACCGCGAACGTTTTCTCATCGATGCCTGATGCGCGGCGGCGGCGCGCCTTTTTGCGCGTATCGCTTTGACGGGCATCTCTCAAGTGATGCAGCAGCGCGTTTTTTTCGCACCGCTGCGCAGGTCCCGAAAAGGCTCACCTTTGGATTCGATTCGCGCTGCCCGTGATTGATCCTGACGGACAACGCACACGCTGAGCTTTGTTTCGGTGAGCCTGGCTTCGTCGCGGCGCGCACCCGCCGCACGGTGAGCCCGGGTCACGACTCACGGCTCACCCATGCCGTGCCACCCCGCGCCAGCCTTGGCTGGCGGGCATTCCCAGGCTGTACGAAGCATCGCGAGAAGCGCCCCCGCGCTGAATTAATCGCGCCACGAGCGAAGCCGGCAGCGGACCGACGCAGCGCGTCGGTGCAACAAGCATCTCGCGGATGCTCACCTTTCGCTCTCCTGCACACCTCGCCGCGGCAAGTCCCGAAAACACTCACCTTTGCGTGCGTCGCGGCCAGCGACAAAGCGCGCCTCTTACTCGACCACTCCGGGGAAATCCGGAGTTGAGTTCGCCTCATACCCCGGATCAAAACTCATCGATACATGGTCGCGGACGTCGAACGCCACAATTGGTCATCCACTTAACTCGACGGAAAGACCATGAGCGTATCGGCGGACAAACAACTTTTTATCGGCGAAGGATTCGAGGGCCCGGGCGTGAATCTCGCCCATATCAACGTGCTGGTCGGCCCGCGCAACGGGCCCGCGGGCCAGGCTTTTGCGACGGCGCTCGCGACACCCTCGGCGGGACACGCGCCGTTCGTCGTGATCGCGCGCCCTGGCGTGCCCACCAAGCCGCTGACGCTCTACGTGAACAAGGCGCAAATCGGCAGCGAGTTCCACGGCAACGCGACATGGGGCGCATCGCAAGCCGGCATCGCGAAGGCGGTGGCCGAGTCGCTGGAGAACGGCACGTTGCCGCCCGAGGCGGAGAACGATTGGGTGGTGGTGTCGGCGAACTGGGTCAATCCCGCGACTGACGACCTCGACGCCGTCTTCGAAAACAACTACCGCGCGTGCAGAAACGCCATTCTCGCGGCGATGAAAGGCCTGCCGCATCGCGACGAAGTCTTCGCGGCCGCGCGCGACGTCTCGAATCCCTTCTACACACCGAAACAACGCTGATAGCGGCACCGCTCGCACGCAGCCGCATCCATCTGTAAGGAGACAGGTTTCATGGAATACGTTCGCCTCGGCCAATCCGGCCTGAAGGTTTCGCGCTTGTGCCTCGGCACCATGAACATGGGCACGCCGCAATGGAAGCCCTGGATTTTCGACGAAGCGCGCAGCGAGCCGATTGTTCGCCACGCGCTCGAAGCCGGCGTCAATTTCATCGACCTCGCCGATTTCTATTCGACGGGTGTCGGCGAAGAAGTGGTGGGGCGCATCCTGAAGCGCCTCGCGCGCCGCGAGGAAATCGTAGTGACCACAAAAGTCGGCTACGACATGGGCGCCTATCAGAACGCGGGCGGCCATTCGCGCAAGCACATCATGGACGGCATCGACGGGTCGCTCACGCGCCTCGGCATGGATTACGTCGACATCTACATGCTGCATTTCTTCGACGTGAACACGCCGGTCGAAGAAACCATGGCCGCGCTGAACGACATTGTGCGCGCGGGCAAGGCGCGCTACATCGGCGTCTCGACCATGTACACGTGGCAGTTCGCAAAGATCATGCAGGCCTGCGAGCGCAACGGCTGGCACAAGCCGATCAACATGCAGCTGCAGTTGAACCTGGCCTATCGCGAGGAAGAGCGCGAAATGATTCCGTACTGCGAGGATCAGGGCGTCGGCGTCTCGGTGTTCAGTCCGCTCGCGCGCGGGCTCCTGACAAGCGACGCCCACTCGACGCGCAATCAGACCGACTTCTTCACCGCGCAAATGTACGGCGACGGCGTGTCGCGCGAGATTGCGGCGTCGGTGGCGCGCGTGGCCGCGCGGCGCGGCGTGTCGCCCGCGCAGATTGCACAGGCGTGGGTGCTCGCGCATAAAGGCGTGGCCAGCATGCTGGTCGGGGCGGACACGCCCGCGCAATTCGACAGCGCCGTGGCCGCGCTTAGCACCGCGCTTTCCGACGACGAACTGTTCGAGCTCGAACGCAACTACACGCCGTGCGACCTGATCAACGATTATACCGCCGGCAAGCGCATTGCGCGCGAGCCGCGGCCGGCACAAGGCGCGTTCGCCGGCCAACTGGAGGAAGCCGCATGAACCCGTTCTTGCGGACCGGACATTACATCGGCGGCGAGTGGCACGACGGCGCGAGCACGTACCCGGTGCTCAATCCGGCGACAGGCGAAGTGATCGCGCGAGTCGCAAAAGGCGGCGCGGCCGAGGCGACGCAAGCCATTGCCGCGGCAGAGCGCGCGTTTCCCGCCTGGCGCTCGTTGACCGCGAAGGAGCGCGGCGCGCGCGTCAGACGTTGGGGCGAGTTGATGCTCGAGCATCGCGACGCACTGGCCGAACTGTTGACGCGCGAGCAGGGCAAGCCGCTCGCCGAGGCGCGCGGCGAAGTCGGCTACGCAGCGAGCTTCTTCGAATGGTTCGCGGAAGAAGCGAAGCGCGCGTATGGCGACGTGATTCCAAGCCCGAATCCGAACGCAAAGATCATCGTGACGCGCGAACCCGGCGGCGTGGTCGCGGCCATCACGCCGTGGAATTTCCCACTCGCCATGATCACGCGCAAGGCCGGCCCCGCGCTCGCGGCCGGCTGCACGATGGTGCTCAAGCCTTCGGAAGAGACGCCGTTGTCGGCGTTCGCGCTCGCCGTGCTGGCGGAGAAGGCGGGCATTCCACCGGGCGTGTTCAACATCGTTTCCGGCGATGCGGCCGCGATAGGCGGCGCGCTGACCGAGTCGAACGTGGTGCGTAAGCTCTCGTTCACCGGCTCGACGCGCGTCGGCAAATTACTTGCGAAGCAGTCGGCGGATACGTTGAAAAAGCTCTCGCTCGAGTTGGGCGGCAATGCGCCGTTCATCGTTTTCGACGACGCCGACCTCGACGCCGCCGTGCAAGGCGCGATGGCGTCGAAGTTTCGCAACACCGGACAGACCTGCGTCTGCGTGAATCGCTTTTACGTGCAGGACGGCATTTACGACGCGTTCACGCAGGCGCTCGCCCAGGCCGCGCGCAAGATGCGCGTGGGCAACGCGCTGCAGGGCGATGTGGAACAAGGGCCGCTCATCAATCCGGCCGCGTTGGCGAAGGTGCAAGCGCATGTCGCGGACGCGTTGCAGAAGGGCGCCCGGGCGCTGACCGGCGCCAGGCCGCATGCGCTAGGCGGCACCTTTTATGAACCGACGGTTCTCGTCGATGCAAAGAGTTCGATGCTGATCGCGCAGGAGGAAACCTTCGGGCCGGTCGCTGCGTGCTTTCGCTTTACCACTGAAGAGGAGGCCGTGGCCGCCGCAAACGCAACGCCGTTCGGGCTCTCCGCGTACTTCTACACGCGGGACCTGGCGCGCGCGTGGCGCGTCGGCGAAGCGCTTGAAAGCGGCATGGTGGGCATCAACGAAGGGATTCTGTCCACCGAAGTCGCGCCGTTCGGCGGCGTCAAGCAATCGGGCTTGGGTCGCGAAGGCTCGAAGTATGGACTCGATGAGTACACCGAACTGAAATACATGCTGATGGGCGGTTTGGGGCGTTGAGCGTCAGGCAGCGGGCGGCAATGAAGCTGCCGCGCTGCCGCAGCGTCGTCCCTCCGAACAAGACAAACACAGGAGACACCATGAACAATCAGGATATCCAGGCAACGCATCTCGGACTCGCGCCCGCGTTCCCGGCGGCGGCGTCGCCCGCAAGGCAGCCCGTTTCCATCGACGACGTGCCGCTGAACGCATTCCACGTCAAGATTGCCGGCCTCACGTTCGGCGCCCATTTCACCGAAGGCTTCGCGCTCGGCACCATCGGCTATGCGCTCGCGGCGATGAACCGGCAGATGCCGCTCGACGCGTTCTGGATGGGCATGATCGGCAGTTCCGCGCTGATGGGCATTTTCGTCGGCAGCCTGGTGTTCGGCTGGCTGTCGGACCGGCTTGGCCGGCAGAAAATTTTTCTGATGAGCTTTCTCATCATCACGGTGGCTGCCTTTGCGCAGTTCTATGTGCGCTCCCCAGTCGAGCTGTGTCTGCTGCGCGTGTTGATCGGCTTCGGCATGGGCGGCGACTTTGCGGTGGGCCACGCGATTCTCGCGGAATTCTCGCCGCGCAAGCATCGTGGCACATTGCTCGGCTCGTTCAGCGTCATCTGGACGATTGGCTACGTGGTCGCGAATGTGCTCGGCATGCATTACGCCGACGCGTCGCCGGATGCATGGCGCTGGCTGCTCGCCTCGGCGGGCATTCCGGCTGTGATCGTGCTGGTCGCGCGCGTGGGCACGCCGGAGTCGCCGCGCTGGCTGCTCGGCAAGGGGCGGATCGCCGAGGCGAAGTCGGTCGTCCTCAGGCACTTCGGCGAAAACGTCACGCTTGACGGCGGCCATGACGAACACGCGCAGACAGCGAGCGGGTTCATGCGTCTCTTCGAAAAAGACCTGATTCGCCGGACGGTGTTCAACTGCGCGTTCTTCGTGTGCCTCGTCATTCCGTATTTCGCGATTTACACGTTCCTGCCGACCATCCTGAAAGCGATTCACCTGAACAACGACTCCGGCGCGGATCTGCTGCTGAACGGTTTTCTGGTGCTGGGCGCGCTGATCGGCATCTGGCTCACCATCAAGCTGTCGCGGCGCGCCTTTCTGATCGGCTCGTTTGCTGTGACCTGCGTGTCGCTGATTGCATTGAGCGCGCTGCCCGAGTCGGCCACGCTCGCCATGATCGTCGCGTTCGGCGTTTTCACGCTGACCATGTCGGCATTCTCGAACCTGGTCGGCGTGTTCCCGCCCGAATGCTTTCCCACCGAAGTTCGCGCGTGCGGCGTCGGCCTCGCCATTGCATGCAGCCGCCTCGGCTCGGCGGTGGGCACGTTCCTGCTGCCGCTCGGCATTGCCGGCTTTGGGTTCCACGTCACGATGATCGTGCTGGCGGCCGTGCTGCTGGTCGGCATGATTGTTTCGATTGCCTGGGCGCCTGAAACCAAACATTTGACGCTCAATGAGGCGAGCGGCGGCTGACAGGTCCGGCGGCGCGCGCTGACGCTTGCCCGCGCCGACCGGGCCCGAAGCCGTGCGCGCCGCGTGAATCGCGCTTCGCGGGCGCCTTGTCCGCCCCCAGCCGCCCGCCCCGTCGCGGGCGGCTTTCCCACGTCCGCCGTCGCGGCGTGTATCATTCGTTCCCTGCGCTGTTCTGCGCTGGCGATTATCCGTATTGTCGAACGTTCGTTCCCGACCTGTTTTCCGACGCGGCCCGGTTGCCATAGTGATGCGGGTTCCCGACCCGACTCGCGCAGCTCGACGCCGCCGCGCCACGCGCGGCAGACCGGAGGCCACCCGCTTCCGGAGACCGCCGAACCCCTATCTGTGACCGCCCGACCCGATGTCAGTCTCCGAACTCAAACGCCGCCGCACTTTCGCGGTCATTTCCCACCCGGACGCGGGTAAAACCACGCTGACCGAAAAGCTGCTGCTGTTTTCGGGCGCGATTCAGATCGCCGGCACCGTGAAGGGCCGCAAGAGCAATCGCTACGCGACGTCCGACTGGATGGAAATCGAGAAGCAGCGCGGCATTTCGGTGGCGAGCTCGGTGATGCAGTTCGAGTACGGCGACGCGGTCATCAATCTGCTCGACACGCCGGGCCACGAAGACTTCTCCGAGGACACGTACCGCGTGTTGACCGCGGTCGACGCCGCCGTGATGGTGATCGACGGCGCGAACGGTGTCGAAGCGCAAACGCTCAAGCTGCTTGAAGTGTGCCGCAGCCGCAAGACGCCCATCGTCACGTTCATCAACAAGCTCGACCGGGAAGTGCGCGAACCGCTCGAACTGCTCGACGAGATCGAGCAGCATCTGGGCGTCGCGGCCGTGCCGTTCACGTGGCCCATTGGCATGGGCAAGGAATTCCAGGGCGTCTACGACATCCAGCGCGATCAGGTTCGCGTCTTCCGCGCCGGCCAGGACACGGCGGGCGGCGCGGTAGAAACGCTGCAGGCCTTGAGCGATGAGGAAGGCGAGCGCCGCTTCGGCCATAGCTGGGTTCGCGCGAAGGAAGAAATCGACCTGATTACGGGTGCTACGCCGGACTTCGACCGCGAGCAGTTTCTTGCCGGCCAGCAGTCGCCGGTGCTGTTCGGTTCGGCGATCAACAATTTCGGCGTGAAGGAAATTCTCGACGCGCTGGTCGACCTGGCGCCGCCGCCGTCCATGCGCATGACGGTGCAGCGTCCGGTGATGCCTGACGAGCCGAAGTTCACCGGCGTCGTGTTCAAGGTCCAGGCGAACATGGATCTGGCCCACCGCGACCGCGTGGCGTTCATTCGGGTCTGCTCGGGGCGTTTCGAGCGCGGCATGGCCGTCAAGGTGACGCGTTCCAACAAGACGTTCCGCGCGAACAACGTGGTGACGTTCCTGTCGCAGCGGCGCGAGACGGTGAGCGAGGCGTATCCCGGCGACATCATCGGTATTCCGAATCACGGCACGCTGAGTCTCGGCGATACGTTGACGGAAGGCGAAGCGCTTCAGTTCGTCGGGCTGCCGTTCTTTGCGCCGGAAATTTTCCAGACGGTCGAAGTGGTCGATCCGATGCGCGCGAAGCAACTCGGCGAGGCGCTGAAGCAACTCGGCGAAGAAGGCGCGATTCAGGTGTTCCGTCCCGAAGTGGGCGGGTTGATGATTCTCGGCGCCGTCGGCCAACTGCAGTTCGAAGTGGTGTCGCACCGGTTGTCGACGGAATACAAGGTCGACGTGCGCATGGCGCCCGCGCGCTACCGCATGTCCCGCTGGGTCACGTGCGACGACCCGGCCGAACTGCGCCGCTTCACCGATTCATACGCCGCGCGCATTGCGCTCGACGCATCGGACGCGCCGACCTACCTCGCTTCGCATGTGTCGGAGATCGAGGTCGCGCAAAAGGCGTGGCCGAAAATCGTGTTCAACGAGTTGCGCGAGCATTCCGGCGCGCCGTTCAAGAAGGCGATGTAAGCGGCGCAAGGCCGGAGTCCGCAGGCGCTCTTATGCGTGCGGAGCGGCATGTCCGACAAAGCAAAGCCGCGTGTTGCAGCCGTGCAGCACGCGGCTTTTTTATTGCGGGTTGATCCGGCGACACACACGGCGAGCGCATGACGGGCGGCGCGCCGTCAGCCCATCTTCATGACCGCTTCGCGCAGCCAGCCGGCGAACGCCTGCACATATTCGAGCCCCGCGTGCTGCGACGCGACGTCGAGCCAGTAGCCGAACGGGCCGGCCACTTCCACCTCCGAGAACTGCGCGAGACTGCCGTCCGCCAGTTCCTCGACGATCATGTTTCTGTCGACGATAGCGAGGCCTGCGCCCTTGCGCGCCGCGCGAATCGCCTGTTCGAGCGTCGAAAATTCGATGCCGTTTTCCGCGTAGCGCGCGGGCATTCCGGCTGTCGCCAGCCAGTTGGGCCACAGGTCGAGCCTCGTGTCGTTGTGCAGCACGTGCAGCGCCGGCATGTGTTCGAGGAGCCTGTCGAGCGGCTCGCCGAGCAACATGGGCGCGCCGACCAGCACGTGGCGCTCGGTCATCAGCAATTCGGAATGCGCGTCGGGCAGCGCGTGACGGCCAAAGCGGATGTCGCAATGGCAGTCCGCGGTCGGCTCGGTGCGGATCGACAATTCGACGTCCGGCATTTCGTCGGCAAGCGATCCGAGCCGCGGCGAGAACCACTGCGTTGCGAAGGTGGGCGGCACGGCGACCACCAGGCGCCGCCGGCCTTTGGCGGCGGTGATCTGACGGAAGCCGCGCTCGATGGTGTCGAACGCGTCGGACAGACAAGGCAGCAACTGGAGGCCGGCCGGCGTCAGGCGAATGCCTTTGTGATCGCGCTCGAAAAGCTTCGCGCCGAGCGATTCCTCGAGCAGCTTGATCTGCCGGCTGACGGCGCCCTGCGTCACGCACAGCGCGCTCGCCGCGCGGTTGAAGCTCATGTGGCGCGCGGTTTCCTCGAAAAAACGCAACGCGATGAGCGATGGCAAGCGTCGCATACCTCACCTTCTGTCTCTTGATCATCCGCAACGGTGCGGCCGACGTCGGCGCGCGGAGCGCCTGCAATTGTCGCACTGAAGCGCGCTATTTTGCCTGCGCGCGCTAAAAAAATCCCGATGCACGGTCGCGCGAATCCACCGCCGGTTGATCGGCGCCATCAGCGCGCTCTGGAAGCGCCGCGCGATCCCGTCAGTTCGCCTATCCTGACGAAGACGCGCACTCACGCCGGAGCGGCGCGCCCTTTCACTGCGGAGTGCCTGTGACCGTTCGCAATCTCGACGCGTTGTTCCGACCGAAGTCCGTCGCCGTGATCGGTGCTTCCGAGCGGCCTGGCAGCACCGGCGCGATGGTGTGGGCGCGCGTGCTGGAAGGCGGCTTCGACGGGCCGCTGTGGCCTGTGAACCCGAAATACGACACGCTGGGCGGCCACGCGGTGATCCATGATGCCGGCGACTTGCCGCAAGCGCCCACGGTCGCGCTGATCTGCACGCCACCCGCGAGCTGGCCGTCGATCATTCACAAGCTGGGCGGACTGGGGACGCGCGCGGCGGTCATCGTCGGCGAGGTGCGCTCGGACGACGACCGGCTCGCGTTGCGGCATGCGCTCTCCGCGGCGCGGCCGAATCTGTTGCGGATCGTCGGGCCGGGCAGTCTGGGCGTGGTCTCGCCGACGCTGCGCGCGCATCTCGGCGCGCCGTCGTGCACGGTGAAGGCGGGCGGCGTCGCGTGGGTGTCGCAGTCGAACGCGTTGACGAATGCAGTGCTCGGCTGGGCGCATGCGCGCGGCCTGGGCTTCTCGCACGCGGTCGCATTGGGCGACGAGGCCGACGTCGACGCGGGCGACGTGCTCGACTATCTGGCGAGCGACCCCGGCACGCGGGCGATTCTGCTCGAACTCGACAGCGTGCGGGCGGCGCGCAAGTTCATGTCGGCGGCTCGCGCGGCGGCGCGCAACAAGCCGGTGCTCGCGCTGCGCTCGGGCCGCGCCGATCCCGCGGACGCGCTCTACACCGCCGCATTCCGCCGCGCCGGCATGGTGCGCGTGGATGCGCTCGACGACCTGCTCGACGAAATCGAGACGCTTGGCGTGGGCCGCGTCGCGGCGGGTGCGACGGCGACGCTGATTACGAGCGACCGCGGCCTCGCGACGCTCGCGTGCGACGCCTTCGCCGCCGCCGGCGGAACGCTCGCGCCGTGGCCGGACGAGGCATCCGGGGCGTTGCGGCAAGCTCTGCCGCACGCGGTGGGCGGCAATCCGCTGCGACTCGGCGACGACGCGCGTCCCGAGCATTTCGGCACGGCGCTGAAACTGCTCGCCGAGCATCGCGGCACCGGCACGGCTTTCGTCGTGCATGCGTCGACACACGGCGCGCCGGTCGGCGAGGTCGCGCAGGCGCTGATCGCGAATCAGCGGTTCGCGTATCGCGGTCTGCTCGCGTGTTTCTTCGGCGGCGTGGATGCTGCGACACGCGACGCACTGCATGCGCAAGGCATTCCGGTTCACACTACGCCGCAGCGGCTCGCCCGCGCGTTTGCGCGTCTCGTCGATTACCGGATGGGGCGCGAATTGCTGATGCAAACGCCGGAAGGTCTGCCGGCTGACGTGCCCGACGCAATCGACGCCGCACAGGCGCAGGCGCGCGCGGCGCTCGCGGCAGGTGAGCGCCAACTAACCGGGGAAGCCGCAGCACGCCTGCTTGAGCGCTTCGGCCTTGAAATCGAAGCGGCGCGTGCCGATACGGATTCGGAGGCTAAGGAGCCTCAGCGAGAAGCCAGCGATTGCGCCGACAGCAATGCGGAGTCGCTGCGCAAGCCCGTGGTGGACATTGCCGTCGAGCTTCATGACGACGACAACTTCGGCCCGGTATTCCGCTTCACGGCGCCTTCCGCTGACGGCGTTTCGGAGCCGCTGCGCATCTACGGTTTGCCGCCGCTCAATCCGACGCTCGCGCGCGACATCGTCACGCGTTCGCCCTATGCGCGGCTCGTCGCGCCGGGGCCGGCGCTGGCGGCGTTGACGGCGCTCTCGCAAGCCGTCTGCGACGTGGGCGAGATTGTCGGCCTGACGCTCACGCTGCGCGTGTACCGCGATCACGTGACGATAGTCGATCCCACGCTCGCTATCGCGCCAACGCGCAGCCGTCTTGCGATTGTGCCGTATCCGCGCTGCTTCGAGGAGACGCTCGACTGGCAAGGTCTGCGCGTGACGGTGCGGCCGATCCGCCCGGAAGACGAGGCGGCGCACCACGATTTCGTCGAAGCGATGACGCCCGAAGATTTGCGGCTGAGGTTTTTTGGGGCCGTGGGCACCTTCGACCACTCACAGCTCGCGCGCATGACGCAGATTGACTATGACCGCGAAATGGCGCTGATCGCGACCGTGCAGACGGACGAGGGCGTGTCGCGCACGCTCGGCGTGGTGCGCGCCGTCGCAGACCCCGATAACGAGACGGCGGAATTTGCTGTGGCCGTCCGTTCGGACCAGAAAGGCCGGCGGCTCGGGCGCCTGCTGACGGACCGCATCATCCGCTATGCGAGGACGCGCGGCACGCACTGGCTTGTCGGCGAGGCGCTGCGTGAGAACACCGCGATGATCGCACTGGCCCGAGCGAGCGGCTTCACGATGACGCCGACGGAAGATCCGGGCGTGGTGGGATTCCGGATGGCTTTGGATGAAGGCGTGTGAGCGCGCCTGACGACGGAGGGATTCTTGACTTACCGCTTCAGGGTCGGACAGACAGCTGCGCGCTGACAAAACCGCCAAATGTTCGGACGTTTCTTCAAGGCTTCCCGACGGAAGCTTGAATAGAATATTACGGCTGAATTGGGTTTCCTTTCGATTTGTCGCTGTGCGTGTGCCATGTGTTTCCTGTTTGCACGCTATTTTTATTTAGCTGTCTTAACGGATTGACGAATGACTAAGAATTTTTCTCCTGATACAAGCGGGCGTTTCGCCGCGCCGAATTATCGTCTGGCGCTTCTGCCCGCCCTGTTGATGGCAGTCGTGGGCAGCGCCTCTGCCGTGGATGGCGGTGTCATAGCTGCGGGCACAGGTGCGATCAAAACGCAAGGCAAAGCGACCACGATTTCGCAGTCGAGCGACAAGATGATCGTGAACTGGAAGGACTTCAATATCGGCAAAGACCAGTCGGTCGCTGTGAATCAGCCCGGCGCGACGTCGGCGGTGCTCAACCGTGTCACTACGGCGAATGCTACTCAGATCGACGGCACGCTCAAGGCCAATGGTCGCGTGTTTGTGGTGAATCCGGCTGGGGTTGTCTTCGGCAAGAACGCGAAGGTAGATGTGGGGAGTCTGGTGGTGTCGGCGCTGAACGTGCACGATCAGGAGTTCATGGACGGTGGGCAGCCGTATGGAGGCAACTATCGGAGCCTCAATCTGTATCCCGGCCAGGCAGAGGCGAAAGTCATGAACAACGGCAAACTTGTTGCGCGGGAGTCGGTCAGTCTCGTAGGCCCGCACGTCATCAATTCAGGAGTGATCCAGGCGAAGGATGTCACGTTGGGCGCGGCGAATGGCGCCGCCCTCGTGATGAACGATTCGAGCCTGCGACTTCTGCTTGGCAAACAGGCGCAACACGCGTTAGTAGCGAATCACGGTTCCATTACCGCAAATGGTGGCGATGTCACCTTATCAACGTCCGCCACGGGGGCCATTATTGGGACCGTTATTCAGAACACGGGCCGTATTGAGGCAACAAGTGCATCTGTGAAAGAAGGCGGCGCGATCCGACTATCTTCCATGGACGGCGGCAAGATCAGCGTAGGCGGCCGTTTGTCGGGCGACAACGCAGTGGTCATCAGTTCGGAAGGACAAAGCGGAATCCTGTCTCCAAGCGGTACGTTGCTTGACCCGGCCATTGCCCGCGCACGCGTTTATTCCGCGCCTTCTACACACGACGTGGCGATTGAGTCCGGCGCAAAGCTGGCGTCAAAGGGATCGGTGGAGATCAGATCCTACGGCGGCAAAGTCGACGTGAACGGTCTTATTAATGCGGGGGCCGATGTGAAAATCGATTCCACTGTTCTGACATACGGCGACCTGGGTCCCGAAACGACTGACGGCATGATTACGACAAACGGGCGGATCAACGCTCAGTCCGTGCAGTTGACGAGCAACAGCATCAACATCAATGCGCCGATTAATGCCGCGAACGGAGTCGGGGCAACGACATACACAGGCGATATCAATCAACGCGCCAACGTGACGGCGACCACAGGTTCAGTCAATCTGGTTTCCGGTGCCAATCTGGTCCAGAGCGATGGTGTCAAGACATCGGCTGGCGCAGGCGTTGTCTTGAGGTCTCAATTGATGTCGCCAGTGTTTTCTGTGCGGACTCCGGCCGGCTCGATCCGCGTCGCAAATGTGGAAGCCAAGCGCATTACCGTCGATGGTGGTGACGTCACGTTGGCGGGGAATCTGAAGGCCGACGGCGACATCGCGGTCAAGTCGAGCCTCTATTCCCCGCCGTGCCCCGCCGACATGGGCTGCATCGCGGTCATGCGCGGCGGCGATCTCCTGCAAAGTGGCAACGTGATCAGCCGCACTGGCGACGTTACGCTGAACGCTCACGGTTCCCTCTCACAAAGTGCCCTGTCGCGAACCACGGCGGGCAACAACGTCACGCTGAGTGCCAAAAACGTTACGACGGGCATCGTGCAAGCCGGGAACCGGATCACCGTCCGTGCGAATGATGCCCGCCTCGGCGGAAAGCTGACCGCGCAAGAGATCGACTTGCCGGCCACCACAACGAACACGGAAGGCAATATCCGCATCTTGCCGAAGTCCGCCAACCTTTAAGCTTAAAAGTTGGCGCAATCGCGTAGTAAAAATGTAGAACCCGTCGACGTGACGATGTTGATGTCGTCACGTCTCTCACTGCAAAAGCTTTTAGCAATACGTTTCTCATCTACTGTCTTTGAAAATCGCTGTTCAATCGCGGCCGCTGCGCCGCAAGTTTAGCCCCGCGTGGCTGCCATTAATCGGCGTGACGACCTGGCACGCGTCCACTCATGCATATGAGCCCACTAGTACGGGCTCGCTTCTTCGGCAGAACCCCGAACTGACGCGAGGAGCCGATCCCGGCCTGGATCGGCCTATGTCAGGGGAACCGGCCGCTCCGCCTGAAGCCGCGTCCCGCGAGAGCCAACTTTCGTTCACGGTCAACGCTTTTGATTTCGCGGGAGCGTTATCGGACGAGGAGCAACAGCGCGTCGACGCATTCCTCACGCCCTGGCGTGGGCGCAGCGTGACGATCGCACAGTTGCATGCATTGCGCGACGCACTGACTGCCGTGCTGTACCACGGCGGTGATTCACTTGTTCGTGTGATCCTTCCGCCGCAAACAGTGACGGACGGTGTCGTGCGCTTGGACATCGTGCGCGGCCACATCGAGTCGATCCATATTGACAATACCTCGGACGTGGCGACTGAGCGGCTTAGAGAGATTCTGCAAACGTCGCGCGATGGGCCGCCGTCGCTGCGAGAAATACAGCGCAACGCGCGTCTGGCTGAAGAAGTGCCGGGCGTCGATTCTGCGACTCCCACCTTGTCGGCCGGAAGCGAGCCGGGCGGCACGATGGTCACCGTCGACGTCACGCCGGGCGATCGCTTCTACGGCGCCGCGGTGATGGATAACGCGGGTTCCAGGCAGGCGGGGTGGCGCAGATTCGGCGTCACAGGCGGCGTCAACAATATGCTGGGGCTGGGCGATCAGTTTCAGGCCACGGCCTATCTGACACCTCGCTTCATGCAGACCAAAACCGGCGAAGACGGGCGTACGCGCCTCGGGCGCATTTCGTACGACATGCTGACGGGTTCTGGTGCGAGCCGAGCCGGTATTGCGTACTCGCATGTGGACTACGCGCTCGGGGGGGCGTTCGCGGGTTTAGGCACGGGCTCGGCCAATGTGGTCAGCGTGTATGGCGTGCGCCCCGTGATTCGCTCGGGCACTGTCAGTCTTGACGTGGGCGCCAATCTCAACTTCAAACGGTCTAGCGACGAAAAGTTCAATGACATCCTTCGCACCGGCGAGCGCAGTGTCGTGGCTTCGTTGCGCGCCGAGGGCACCCTGCTGGGTTCGATCGGCGAGCGTCGAAACCTCGTCCAATACAGCGCGACTGTCAGTCGCGGAACGGCCAGGCAAAATGAATCCGACTACTCCGGCAGCGCGGCTACGTTGAACGGGCGAAGATTCGACTTTTACAAGGCAGAGCCGTCGGTCGCTTATGTACAGGCCATCACGCCGACTATTCGTGCGTCCGTTCAGATGCGGGGACAATGGGCGAGCAGGAGTCCCGATAGCTCGGAGCGACTGGGACTCGGCGGTCCATCGGCGGTACGCGCGTATGATCAGAACGCCGCGGCGGTCGACGACGGCATCATTCTTTCCATCGCAGGAAGCAAATCTTTTACCGACCTGCCTGGCGCATCGGTGCAGCTCTTTTACGACGATGCACGAGGGAGAACTCGCGCAGACGGCCCGATACCGGGCGGCAGTGTCAGGCTGCAGGGTTACGGAATCGGTGCGAGCTACAGTGGCAAGCGCGTGGCCGCACAGCTGAGCTATGCGATGCGAGCGGGCCATGCAGTCGCGCACACGGCTCGTCAACAGACCTGGGTCACGGTTTCGACAACGTTTTGAGGCAGTGGGGCGCGGCTGCGATGAGTGGCCGTGTGCATGGGCATCTTCGTTGTGCGGTGACCAATCTAATGCGGAGAATCCGTAGCGGACTCGACAACATATGCCGTAATCGAACGCCAGGTCGTTCAATTTTCCTAAAGACCATGCTCCAGGCAATATGCCGCATGCCGGCGACATTAAAACGCCGTTCAGCCACGAAGGTTGAACGGCGTTGCATGCGTTAAAGACGTCGAGCGCGACGATTGCCGGCGGAAGCGAGGTTAGCGATAGATCACCGCGAAAGGTCGAGTCACGACGTCTTGCCCGAAACCTACGCTCCAGACCGGATAGTTGGAACCGGCCCAGCCGGGGGCGGAAGCTGCCGGTTGGAACCTGTAGCTGTCGAGGCGAATAAACGAGTAATAAGGGATGCCGTCGTCCCAATACTGGCCCATCGTGAAAACCGTTTTTCCGTCTGGCGAGTACACGAATGGGAGCGACCAGTTGTCCGGGATTCCGTCGGTTATCGCTTTGAATGAGTTGGTGCCAGCGTCGTATATCAACGGCGCCATTCCTTGCTTGTTCGTTGCCAGTAGCACCCGGTTATTGTCGAGTACATGCAGGTCGTGAATATCGGCGTCTGCCGGACTAATTGACTGGAGAACGTTGTATTGGCCGGTTTGTGTGTCGAGGCTGGCGATAATTGGAGCAACTTGATTCTCGGTGCTCGGATCGGCGAGGTACAAGGTCTTTTCGTCGGGTGTCAGGCCCACCAACAACGCCCGTGAATGCGTGGTACCCAGGGAGTAGCTGGCAATCTCACTGTGAGCGTTCGTGTCCACCACGGCGATTGACTGCAAGCTACCCGCCCCGGCGTTTTTGACGACATAAAGTCGCTGGCTAGTGGCATTGCGTGGCGCGGCCATTCGTTTAGCACCTGGGATAACGAGGTTCCAGGCGACATTCAGAGTACTCATGTTGTAAGCGCGAAGTCCAGTAGTACCGCCCTGCTGCCATATGACATAGGCGGTCTTGCTGTCACCAGACAATTGCATGTCCACGACTTCCTCGGTGATCGATTTTTGTAGCGTCAGCGTATCGGAGTGTGTATCGATGTAGCCGAGCATTGTGCTGTGGTCCCGCCGGTTGACTAGCGTGTACGCGACCTTGTTGCCGTCTGGCGTAGCCGCGAAATGACGAACCACAAAACCGTCCGCGTTGGGGATGGTCAGGTAGTCCGCGGCGTAGTCGAAGGTCTTGCTGTCCTGAACTACTACGATGGGAGGATCATTGGCCGTAAATACCGAGTAAATCTTGCTCCCCGGTTTTCCGTAATAGGCTTGCACAAGGTTGACGTCGCCCGGGCTCAACACACCAAGCCCCATCCAGTCCGTGTTGCAGTAGTTCATTACGGAGTGGAGATCCCAGGGCCCAAAGACGACGCCGTCACTGCGTTTGGGCTCCTGCTTCACGTCCGGTAGGTTTTTGCACCATTCAGGCGTGTCTGGTCGATCCTGCTCATGCGCGAATGCAAGCAGATGGCCGAATTCGTGGACTGCGATGGTCTTAACGCATGATTCCAGATCGTCCCAATTCCAGCAAAACAACTTCGTCAGACAGTTGCCCGAGTCATCCCTTGTTGCGCATTGAGTTTCGTCCTGCCCAAAGCTCATTCTCAACTGGACGTCGGCCTTGCGTCCGATGCCTGCTTCGCCGACGCTAAGTGTTCGGGGCGCACCGTCCACGAACGCGAGGCGAACACCCAGATAGGTCGACGCGCTGTCGTAGTCCGGACACTGCGTCCAATCGACGAACGTCACGTCCGAGTTCGCGTCCCACGTGCTGGTGATAGCTTCTCTCACCCATTTGCGCTGCGTCTCATTCCATTCGGCGGCATTCTCCCAGCACACGTTGATCCGATGTGAGTTCCAGATCCACGGGGGAACGGGATAACCACCGAGCGCATCGCTCCCGAGTTGAGACGCTTTGAGGAGCCTTGGAGCCTTCGCGGAGGGCAGGGCAGCAGGTGATAACTGTACCTGCACGAACTTCGGCGTATGCAGAGGTGGCTTGCTCGTTTGTGCGTGCGCCGCCGTTTTGACTTCGGCAGACGTGCTCTGAGATGTCACGCTGTCGCCTGCGCCGCAAGCCGCTAGGGATGCCGCGAGGGCAGTAGCCGTCAGCCATCTGACGATGTACTGCGTCAGGCCCCTCGTAGTATTTTTGATCATAAGTATGGTGAGTGGATAAGATTGTTTTTCGGTTCAAGCGCCACCGCATTCCGAACCGACCCATGTGTCCTTGATTTTTCTCATATCCATTCCAAAGGTTTAAGATCGAATCGGAATCCTAATCAATAAGGCTAAAAGCGACTAGGCTGTCGGCGAACGAGTACGAGAAGGTTTGTCAGCCCTCCTGCGACCTACTATCACCTCTGGTAGTTAGTCGTTGGGGATGTGTAAGCGCGGTAACGAGTTTGTAATAGGAGGGGGCGGGTGACAAGAGTTACCCATTCACTACGGATGATTTTGCGCAATGGCGGAAATTTCCGCATTGTGAATGCTCACCCGCGAAGGCTCGACTGACATTTTTCTACTTGTTTTTTGACGTGAGCTGTCAGGCTTAGCAGCAGCGGATTGAACAGGACATTAAGACGCTTCCGTGTCAGACGCGACCCACCCACCTACCTAGAAACGGCATCCTCGCACCACCGCACCGGTGGTGCTGACCTAACACGCATTTACGCAGGCAACCTCGCAGCCGCCTCATCCACTTGCGCACGCGTCACCGCCAGCTCGTCGAGCCACGCATCCGCATACACGGCGCCCGTTTCGCGCTCCAGCCGCGCGATCGTCGCCGCGCAACGATTCGCGTCCTTCGGCGTCGCGATAAACGACTTCACCGACTGCCCCGCCTTGAACGCATCGAACAGCGGCACGCGAATGTCGTCCGGCAGCGGGCGCGCGGTCCATTGATACGGCTTGCCGTTGAAAGTGAACGACGGCGGCAGCACACGTTCCTTCTTGGCCGCAGGAATCAGCCCATAAGTGCGGGCCGCTTCGCCGATCTGCTCAGGCGAAAACAGCTCGTCCGGGCTGATGTCGAATTGCTGGATGAAAGACTCGATGGTCTGCATCGCGGCCGCGCGGTCGTCGCGGCGCTTCTGCGCATGAGCGACGATGTCGCGCAGTTCGTCGGCCTCTTCGGGTGTGATCGTGAAGCTCGACTGCTTCTGCTGGAGTTCGGAAAAACGCTGGAATTCGGAGTCGGTCAGAAGTTTCGCCATGGCTTATCGAGGAGCGCGCACGAATGACTTCACGCGGCGTCGTTTTTGAGAGGGCCGCCATTCTAAACCATCTACGGCTCGCTTCAGATCCGACTCACACAGCCTGCTCGCGAAACATCGACAGTGCCTGGACCGTCTCGCGCAGCAGCGTGGTGGCGGCGGCGAGCGTGGGCGCGACATATTCGTCAATACGCTTGAGATACGGGCACGTGAGCGCCGCGATTGCCTGGCCGGACGGTCCGAGAATCGGGAAAGTGACGTCCGTCACGCCGAACGTCTGCTGACTGTCCTTCTGCGAATAACCCGCCGCGCGAATCCGCTCGCACGCGGCCTCCAGCGCATCGCGGTCTATCGTGACCTCGCCCTTGACTTTGGTGTGCTCGGCGAGCATTTGCGCGCGTTGTTCGACGGTCTGGAACGCGAGCATCACGCGGCCCGAACCTGTGTCGATCAGACCGACCCGTGAGCCGAGCCGCACCGACATGCCCCAGGTGCCGGGCCCGTCCACTTGCGCGATGACGAGCAGATTGCCGCGATCGTAGACGGCCAGGTGACACGACTGTTCCGCGGCATCGGCGAAACGTTGCATCAGCGGCAACGCTTCGGAAATGAGCCGGTTCATCGGCGGATGGCGATGCGCCAGTGCGTACAGCTTCAGGCTCAGCGAATAGCGGTCGCCGCCCTTGGAACGCACCACGTACTGCCGCGCGACCAGACGCTCGAGCATCCGGTACATCTCGCTGGCATTGCGCCCGAGCAGCTTGGTGATCTCGGCGCGCGTCAGCCCTTCTTTCTGCTCCGCCAGCAGCTCGAGGATGTCGAGGCCCTTGTCCAGCGCAGGCGCGCGATAACGGTCGGCATCGTCTTTGTCTTCTGCGTCCATCGTGGGCGGATTCCGTGGGCTGTTCTCAGTAGCTGGCGCTTGAGTGTAAGTGCGGCGCGTGTTTCCGTGCACCCCGAGGCGTCCAGGGAAAACACGGACGCTTGGTGCAGTGCACATTCCTTGACTTCAAAAAGTCCGCATATGAATAATACGTTTATTGATGAATAGGTGCACGCCGCGGCGATGATCAGAACTGAAGCAACGTTAATCAACGGCCTCACGGAGAACTGATTTGACGAGCCGTCCAACGGAAACCGATCCGCGACTGATTCTGCTGAGCCCCGATGACAACTGCCTGATCGCGGCGGCGCGGCTCGACGCCGGCACGCAACTCATGATTGAAGGCGAGCGCGTCACGCTCGCGCGAACCATCGACCTCGGGCACAAGGTGGCACGCCGCGGCCTCGCAAAAGACGACAAGGTGCTGCGCTACGGCGCCGTGATCGGTCACGTGACCGAGGCCGTGCGGCGCGGCGAACATCTGCATACGCACAACCTCGAAAGCGATTACCTGCCGACTTATACGCACGACGCGGGCCATCAATTCGTACATCACTGATTCGCGCATAACGACGCGGACTCGCGTCGCGCGGGAACGATCATGACCGACATAACCGTAGCAAGCGCCCTGACGCAACCGCCGATGCTGCAAGGCTACCTTCGCAGCGACGGCCGCAAGGGCATCCGCAATGTGGTCGCGGTGGCGTATCTCGTCGAGTGCGCGCATCACGTGGCGCGCGAAATCGTTACGCAGTTTCGCGCGCCGCTCGACGCGTTCGACAACGCCATCGCGGCGCATGAGCCGCCCGTCCATCTGATCGGCTTTCCGGGCTGCTATCCGAACGGATACGCGGAGAAAATGCTCGAGCGGCTCACCACGCATCCGAACGTCGGCGCGGTGCTGTTCGTTTCGCTCGGATGCGAGAGCATGAACAAGCACTATCTCGTGGATGTGGTGCGCGCGAGCGGTCGCCCGGTGGAGTTGCTGACCATCCAGGAAAAGGGCGGCACGCGCAGTACGATTCAGTACGGCGTCGACTGGGTGCGCGGCGCGCGCGAGCAACTCGCCGCGCAACCGAAGGTGCCGATGGCGTTGAGCGAACTGGTGGTCGGCACCATTTGCGGCGGCTCCGACGGCACGAGCGGCATTACCGCGAATCCTGCCGTGGGCCGCGCATTCGATCATCTGATCGACGCGGGCGCGACCTGCCTCTTCGAGGAAACCGGCGAGCTGGTGGGCTGCGAGTTCCATATGAAGACGCGCGCGGCACGCCCGGAGCTCGGCGACGCGATCGTCGAGTGTGTCGCAAAGGCGGCGCGTTATTACTCGATTCTCGGTCACGGCAGTTTCGCGGTCGGCAACGCGGACGGCGGCCTCACCACGCAAGAAGAAAAATCGCTCGGCGCGTACGCGAAAAGCGGCGCGTCGCCGATTGCGGGCATCGTCAAACCGGGCGATATTCCGCCCACCGGCGGCCTGTATCTGCTCGACGTCGTGCCCGACGGCGAGCCGCGTTTCGGTTTCCCCAACATTAGCGACAATGCGGAAATCGGCGAGTTGATTGCTTGCGGCGCGCATGTGATTCTGTTCACGACGGGGCGCGGTTCGGTGGTCGGCTCGGCGATCTCGCCCGTCATCAAGGTGTGCGCGAACCCTGCCACGTATCGCAATCTGTCGGGCGACATGGATATTGACGCGGGCCGCATTCTGGAAGGACGCGGCACGCTCGACGAAGTGGGCCGCGAGGTGTTCGAGCAGACGGTCGCGGTGTCGCGAGGCGCGGCGTCGAAATCGGAAATGCTCGGGCACCAGGAGTTCATTCTCACGTACAAGACGTTCGAGCCGGTCGGGCCGGCCTGTCTGCCCTCGAGCGCGGCCGTGCGTCCGCGCGTGGTGCCGCTCGAACAGCACTGAGCGTGGGCTCACACTGTGATAAAAAGAACCTTCTAATTGGAGACGTGGCAAATGACCGCAACGAACGGTTCGAAAGTCCGGCAGCGGCGCCGTGTGGGCCGCGGCGCATTGCACGTGACAGGGTTAAGCCTCGGCACCGCGCCGCTGGGCGGCCTCTATCGCGATCTGTCGGACGAAGAGGCGAACGCGACCGTCGCCGCCGCGTGGGACGCCGGCGTGCGCTACTTCGACACCGCGCCGCATTACGGCAACACGAAGGCGGAGCATCGGCTCGGCAACGCGTTGCGCCACTATCCGCGCGGCGAATACGTGCTGTCGACCAAAGTGGGCCGCCGCTTCGTACCGCGCACCACGCCTTACGAGGGCAAGGAAGGCTGGCAGAATCCGCTGCCTTTCGAAGCGATTTACGACTACACGCACGACGGCATTCTCCGTTCGTTCGAAGACAGCCAGCAGCGGCTCGGCATTATCGACATCGACATTCTGCTGGTGCACGACATTGGCCGCGTCACGCACGGCGACGACAATCCTCACTACTGGCGGCAACTGACTGAAGGCGGCGGTTTCCGCGCGCTCGACGAACTGCGCTCGGCCGGCGCCGTCAAGGCGGTCGGACTGGGCGTTAATGAAGGCGCCGTCATACTCGACGCAATGGCCGAGTTCGATATCGATTGCGCGTTGCTCGCGGGCCGTTATACGCTCCTCGAACAGACGACTCTCGACGACCTCTTGCCGGCATGCGAACAGCGCGGCGTCAGCATTCTGTTGGGCGGCGCGTTCAACTCGGGCATTCTGGCGCGCGGCGTCGCGGGCGATCTGAAATTCAACTACGGCGAGGCGCCGCGCGAAGTGATCGAGCGCGTTGCGCGGCTGGAAACGGTGTGTCGCGACCACGGCGTGCCGCTCGCCGCCGCGGCCTTGCAGTTTCCGTATGCGCATCCGGCGGTCGCCACCGTGCTGACCGGCGCGCGCAGTGCCGACGAATTGCGCGAGAACGCGGCGTCGTTCGAGTTGCCCATCCCCGCGGCCTTGTGGTCCGCGCTGCGCGGGGAGGGCCTGCTCGACGCCCGCGCGCCCGCGCCAGAGGACTGATCTGACGATGCATATCGATGCCCACCAGCACTACTGGGACCCCGCCCGCGGCGATTACGAATGGCTCACGCCGGAACTCAAGATTCTGTATCGGCCGTTCGGCCCGGCGGATCTCACGCCGTTGCGGGAAAGAGCGGGCATCGGCAAGACGGTGGTCGTGCAGGCCGCGCCGACCATCGACGAAACGCGCTATCTGCTGGACATTGCGCGCGATGAGCGGTCCATTGCGGGGGTGGTCGGCTGGGTGCCGCTCCTGCTGCCCACCGCGCCCGCATTAATCGGCGCGCTCGCCGAGGAGCCGAAGTTCAAGGGCGTGCGGCCCATGCTGCAAGACCTGCCCGACGATACCTGGATCGCCAATCCCGATCTCGCGCCGGCCGTCGAGGCGCTGGTCGCGCACGACCTCGCTTTCGACGCGCTGATCTACGCACGGCACGTCGACCATGTGGAAACGTTCGCGCGACGCTTTCCGGCGCTGCGCATCGTGGTCGACCACGGTGCGAAGCCGCCCATCCGCTACGGTCAGGCCGGCTGGCAAACCTGGGCCGACGCAATCGCCCGGCTTGCGGCGCTGCCCAACGTGCAATGCAAGCTCTCCGGCCTTGCGACGGAAGCCTCGCCGGGCTGGACCGAGGACACGCTGCGGCCCTACGTCGAGCATCTGCTCGCCACGTTCGGTCCGGCGCGCCTCATGTGGGGCAGCGACTGGCCCGTGCTCGAACTCAATGGCGATTATCTGCTGTGGCACTCGGTGGCGAACACGCTGCTTGCTTCGCTTTCCGAGAGCGAGCGCGAAGCGGTTTTTGGCGGCAACGCCGCCGCGTTTTATCGACTGTGACGTAACGAAGACAAACACAACCAGGACAGGTTAAGCCCATTCAACTGGAGCCGTAGATGACGCAAAGACTGGCCGGCAAGACAGCATTGATTACCGCGGCGGGGCAAGGCATCGGCCTCGCGACCGCCGAAGCATTCGCACGCGAGGGCGCGCGCGTGATCGCCACCGACATTCGCATCGACGGGCTCGCCGGCAAGCCGGTCGAGGCGCGCACGCTGGATGTACTGGACGGCGATGCGATCAAGGCGCTGGCCGCCGAGCTCGGCACCATCGACGTGCTGTTCAACTGCGCGGGCTTCGTGCATGCGGGCTCGATCCTCGAATGCAGCGAAGAGGATTGGGATTTTGCGTTCGACCTCAATGCGAAGGCGATGTACCGGATGATCCGCGCGTTCCTGCCCGGCATGCTGGAGCGCGGCGGCGGGTCAATCATCAATATGTCGTCGGCGGCGTCGAGCGTGAAGGGCGTGCCGAACCGCTTTGCTTACAGCGCGTCGAAGGCGGCGGTGATCGGGCTGACAAAGTCGGTTGCCGCGGACTTCATCACGCGTGGTATACGTTGTAATGCGATCTGCCCCGGCACGGTGTCGTCGCCGTCGCTCGAACAGCGGATCGCCGCGCAGGCCGCGGCGCAAGGCGCGACGCTCGAAGCCGTGCAGGCCGCGTTTGTCGCGCGCCAGCCGATGGGCCGTATCGGCAAGCCGGAGGAGATTGCCGCGCTCGCGCTGTATCTCGCATCGGACGAGTCGTCGTTCACAACGGGGCACGCGCATGTGATCGACGGCGGCTGGTCGAACTGAGCATGCACTGAGAACGCGCCCGCATGAGCCGGCGCCGCTTGACGTACCCACCGAACACCACTGAAACCAGAGGAAAGTGCAACGATGAAACTGCTTCGTTACGGGCCGAAAGGCCAGGAAAAGCCGGGCTTGCTCGACGCGCAAGGCAAGATTCGCGATCTGTCCGGCGTGGTCGCCGACATCGACGGCGCGGCGCTGAGCGACGCGGCGCTTGCGAAACTGCGCGCGCTCGACCCGGCGAGCCTGCCGGTCGTGGAAGGTAACCCGCGCATCGGTCCGTGCGTCGGCAAGATCGGCAAGTTCATCTGCATCGGCTTGAATTACGCGGATCACGCGGCGGAATCGAATCTGCCCGTGCCGGCCGAACCGGTCATTTTCAACAAGTGGACGAGCGCGATTTCCGGTCCGAACGACGACGTGGAAATTCCGCGCGGCTCGAAGAAGACCGATTGGGAAGTCGAACTCGGCGTGGTGATCGGCAAGCCGGCCAAGTACATCGACGAGGCGAATGCGCTCGACTATGTCGCCGGCTATTGCGTGATCAACGATGTGTCGGAACGCGAATGGCAGATCGAGCGCGGCGGCCAGTGGGACAAGGGCAAGGGCTTCGACACCTTCGGCCCGATTGGCCCGTGGATGGTCACGCGCGACGAAGTCGCCGATCCGCAGAACCTCGGCCTGTGGCTCGAAGTGGACGGTCACCGCTATCAGAACGGCAACACGAAGACGATGGTGTTCGGCGTCGCCAAGCTGGTTTCGTATGTGTCGCAGTGCATGAGTCTGCAACCGGGCGACGTCATTTCCACCGGCACGCCGCCGGGCGTCGGCATGGGCGTGAAGCCGGATCCGGTGTATCTGAAGCCGGGACAGACTATCCGTCTCGGCATTGAAGGTCTCGGCGAGCAAACGCAGAAGACCTACGCGGCGGAATAAGCCGTCCCGGAGCGGCGTCTGCGGTTCGAGCCGCGGTTCCTGGCGTTCAGCTCGCCGGTTCGTGGTCGCCGTTCTCGCCGATCCGGTTGACCGTGCCTTGCGCGACCGCGACGAGTTTCTCGCGGTTGCCGTCCATCACGAAAATATTGCATTGGCAGGTCGCCTGATGGCGGCCTGCATACACCACTTCCGCCCGCGCGATCAGCGTGCCGTTCACGGCCGGCCGCAGATAGTTGATCTTGTATTCCCCCGTTACGACCTTCGGCCCGAGCGAGAGCGCACCGGCAAAGGTGAGCGCGTTGTCGGCGAGATAGCTGATCACGCCGCCATGCACGAAGCCATGCTGCTGCCGCAGCTCGTCGCGAATCGGCAGGCTGAGTGCGATTTCGCCCGTGCCCGTGTACATCAGCTCGGCGCCTAGCAGCATGCTGAACGGCTGGGCATGCAATGCGCCGCGCGCCCGGTCGAGTAGGTCAGTCATTGTGATTCCTTCAAGGAAGGCCCGCGGTGGCATTGCGCACGAGGGTGCGCTCGTCGGTCCCTACCCACTCTAGAAAGCGCCGACGCACGCCGTCAAGGTGAATCGGAAATATCTGCACGGCATTGTTGCGGCTAATGACGAGAATTCGGATGCTGACCACGTCAATGCGACGCAAATGCGACGTAAGCGCGAGCTAGGAGAATCATTGACGGATTTGACCTTCAGCAAGCCCGCCTGCTGCCGTAAACCCTGACGTAGCTCCCGTTATTCTTTGCCTTCAGGTGTTCACGATGTTCAGCAAGATCAAGGTCGCGTCCGGCCTATTGTGTGTCCTGGCCGCGTTCTGCGTTTTCCAGCTTGTCACGGTCGGTTTGGGTTTCTGGTCACTGACGCGCACCCACGACGACGTCGGCGATCTGTCGAATATCGCGCTCAGGCAAGTGAACGCCGTCAACGAGACAACGCAGCATTTGATGGACGCGCGCATCAACCTGTCGCGCGCCGGTACGCGGATGGTGCGCGGCGGCGCCGAGCCGACGGACATCGTCCAGCACGCCCGCGAGCAGCTTTCGGCGGCCGAGCAGTCGTTCAACGCCTTCGCGAGCGCGCCCAAGACGAGCGACGAAAACAGCGCCCGCGCGGCGGCGCTGGCCGAGCGCTACAAGAAGCTGCACGGCGCGCTCACCGAACTCGCGCAGTTTCTCGACGGGAACAATATCCAAGCCTTTCTCGATCAGCCGACCCAGTCGTTCCAGGACGCCTATCTGACCGAGCTGCACAACTTCACGCAGTTCGGCAACGCGGCGAGCCGGGCGTCGCTGGATTCGATCGACACGCGGATGGCGGCGTTCCGCGTCGTCAGCATTGTGATTCTGCTGGCGCTGGTTGGCGGCACGTTTGCCGTTCATCTTGCGCTGCGCCGCGGCGTGGTCGCGCCGCTGGAAGAAGCCGGCCGCCACTTCGAACGCATCGCGCAGGGGCGCCTGGATCAGCCGATCGCCGCGCGCGGCACCAACGAAATCGGCAGGCTGTTCTTGGGCCTTGCCAGAATGCAGGCAAGCGTCGCGCGCACGGTGCAGACGGTGCGCGAATCCGCCGACTCTATTCACCTTGGCGCCAATGAAATTGCGACCGGCAACGCCGATTTGTCCGCACGCACCGAGAATCAGGCGGCATCGCTCGAAGAAACGGCGTCGAGCATGGAGGAAATCACCGCCACCGTGCGTCAGAATGCCGACCATGCGCGTGAGGCGAATGCGCTCGCGGAGACTGCGCTCGAAGCGACGGCGCGCGGCAGCGAAGTGGTGGACAAGGTCGTCGACAAGATGCGCGGCATCGCGCAAAGCTCCGACAAGATTGCCGAAATCATTTCGGTGATCGACGGCATTGCGTTTCAGACCAACATCCTCGCGCTGAATGCGGCGGTCGAGGCGGCGCGCGCCGGCGAGCAGGGCCGCGGTTTCGCGGTCGTGGCCGGCGAAGTGCGCGGTCTCGCCCAGCGCAGCGCGCAATCGGCGAAGGAAATCAAGACGCTGATCAGCGAGTCGGTGGCCGAGATTCAGGGCGGTTCCGCGCTCGTCGAGCACGCCGGCGAGGCGATGAGCAACGTGTCCGCCTCGATTTCGCGCGTCACGCAGATGATGGCGGAGATCAGCGCGTCGTCGCTCGAGCAGAGCACGGGCATCGAGCAGGTCAACCAGGCCGTGGTCCAGATGGACGGGATGACGCAGCAGAACGCGGCACTCGTCGAAGAGGCGGCGGCAGCGGCGGCTTCTCTGCATCAACAGACGCAGCAGTTGAAGGAGGCCGTGTCCGTCTTCGAAATTTCGGAATCTGTGTTGCGCACACAACAGATGGGCGAAACTCTACCTAAATCGGCGCAATTTGCGTTGTCGCGGATGCGCGCGATTTAAATGGTCTGAGCTTAAAAATCAGGCAGTCGGAAAAAGAAAATGGCCCGCAAAAGCGGGCCATTTTTGTATTCGACGCGAGCGCTTAAGCGAGCGTCAGCCTACCTGAGCGTACCGTGGGTACTTAGGCCGGCGTGATGTTCGCAGCTTGCTTGCCCTTCGGGCCTTGCTTCACTTCGAACGACACCTTCTGGTTTTCCTGCAGGGACTTGAAGCCGCTGCCTTGAACTTCCGAAAAGTGCGCGAACAGGTCTTCGCCGCCGTCGTCCGGCGTGATGAAGCCAAAGCCCTTTGCATCGTTAAACCACTTCACAGTACCTGTTGCCATTTTTGATCCAGTAAATATGTTGTGTATTGCATTCGCGACCGCTATTTCTCAACGCGAGATCGAGCGCGAAGTACGAGTTGTATCACGTCTTTATGACAGACGCCAATCAACCTGTATTGGGGTATTCCCCGGCTTTGGACTTTTTCAGCCCGGCGGGCATCCAAAAAAGACAAACGGAGACTAGGGTTTACCATGGCGCAGCATTTTTAGTCTGGCTTCAGCGCAGGCGTGCTGAGGCGTCAGGCCGGCAATGCGTCGAAGGCGGTGGCGAGGTGGTAAGGCGTGGTGGACGGCATGTCGGCGCGCGCCACGTCGCCGCTTGCAGTCTTGCATTCGAACCAGCCTTGCGGCCTCAGAAAGCGCTGCTGGAACAGTTCAATCTGCCGCGGCAAAACCGCGCGCACGGCGGGTTCGTCATGACTTGCGAGCGCGCGCAGATATTCCGTTTGCGCCCAGATGCGCTGAACCGGGTCCTTGATGTGGCCCGCTTCGTCGAGCGACGCGCAAACGCCGCCCGTGTGCGGATCCACGCCGTGGCGTTGGGCAAAGTCGAACGCGCGCGAGAGGTTTTCCACCAGCCCCGAGCCTTCGAACAGCCCGCCCGCCTGCTTCGCCAGCCAGAACCATTCGAATTGATGGCCGGGCTCGAGGCGATTGTCGGGCGTGCCGACCGGCAATTCGGCGATACAACCCGACGGCGCATGCACGAAGTGACGCGCGACCGCGCCGGCGAGACGCCGCAGCGCGGCGTCGAATGCATTGTCGCGCGTGGCTTCGCGGGCGGCGAGCCACGCTTCCGTCAGATGCATCAACGGGTTCTGGATGGGCGCGGCAGTCACGGTCGCGAAGTCGGCGCTGAGCGCGGCGTTAAAGAGATCGTCGGTGGCGGCAAAGCGCGACTGGATCAGCGCCGACGTGCGATGCACGATGTCGAGCGCGTCGCGATTGCCGGAGCGCCGCCCGTATTCCGCACACGCGAAGACGACGAACGCATGCGTGTACAGGTCTTTCGTCGTGTCGAGCGGAGCGCCTTGCGGGTCCACGCTGTAGAACCAGCCGCCGTGCTCCGTGTCCTGAAAAATGTGCGTGAGCGAATGAAACAGCGTCTGCGCGTGGGCTGCATCGCCGGCTTGCGAGAACACGAATAGTTGACGCGCGCACGCCATGGCCCGATAGCGCTCGACGGGCGCCGGGCGATGGTCTTCCGCGCCGAGCGCCTCATACGGCAAGCTGAGCGCGGCGTTGAAACCCGGCCCGCGCCACATGGGCAGGATGACGCCGTTGAAGTGATGGCGCAGCGCAGCCGCGAGCGCGAACGTTGCTGCGGCCTCAGAGTGGGTGCTGGGCATAGTCAGATTTCAAACGTGGTGATTCAAAGTGCCCGTGAAAGCAAGCGGGCCGGGCTCTGGCGGCAGTGCGGCTCGGCATCGTATCCCACGCGGAATCGGCCTGAGTGCCAGCAGCACGCGGCCTAGCATAAAGCAAACGGATGCCGGCCGGCGCCCAAAAGCGGCGGGGAAAACGCTTCAGATAATTTCAACAGGCCACGCGTCCGGCTAAAACCGAAAATCGTGCCCGAATGGCTTCGGCGGCGGGGGACGCCATGCGACAATGCGGTCTCGAAAAATTCCAATGGCATTTGACGAGCGGTGCCGGCGCCCGCTCCCGGCGACCACCGCTTTCTTCTCTATGGCAGATTCCGCAGTATCCAAGCAGTCCCGGCCTGGGCGCGCCGCTTCGAAAAAGCGTCGCGAGGCCACCGTCTCTACCGAAACCGAAAAAAAGCTGGCGCGCGCGGCGCGCTCGGCACAACGTCTCGCGCAACTGAGCGACGTCTCACGCGACGACAGTACACTCGACCTGTTCCCTGACGATCCCACCCGCGCCACGCTGGAAGCGATGAATATCGATATCCGCCAAGGCACGCTGCACGGTTTCGAATTGCCCGATGTCGTGCTCGCGGCGGTGGGCGCGCTGGATGCGAGCGCGGAAGGCGCATCCCCGGACGGGAGAGCTGCGCGCCGCGCGCCGCGCGCCGCCACGGCCGAGGAGCCAGGCGCCACGCCCGCGCAACTGGGCGGATTGTTGGAGATGGAGCCGCCGGCGGTCGCCGGAGCGGATGCGTCACAGGCGTCGCTGATTGCCCATTCAGCTGCCGACGACAAAGCACCGGCTTCGCCGCTCACGCCCGCCATGGCGGCCGCGACGGTGGCGCGCAGCGTGACCGCACTGCGTCAGGCGGCGGAGCGGAGCACCGCGAGTGCGGATTCGGCGGCAACTGGTATGTCCGGCGCCGATGGCAAGCGGTCGCAAGCGTTGGCTTTTAGCGAGGCAGAAGAATCGGCGACGGCGAGCCGCGCGGATGCGCCGGAGGCATCGGCGGGGGACGCGCGCAGCGCATTGGCCGCGCCCGGCGCTGAGCCCACGTTGCCGGGCGGGGCGGCTTCATCCGCACCGGCGGATGCACGCGCTGGCCGGAAGGGGGCACCGGCAAACCTGCGCGGATCGGAAGAAGTCGCGCGACCGCCCACGGGCGCAGCGGCGGCTCAGATGCCGACGTCTGAGACGGTGGACGGGGCGGGGCGAGGGGTGAGTGCATCGGCGGGCGAAATCCCGGCCTTGACGGCTGACGCGGCAGTGCCGCCGGCACGGCTATCCGCGAGCGCCTCAGCTGGTCAAACGTCGCCATCCGCGACGGCGAGCGCAGCAGGACAAGTTGTGAAGCCGTCCGCGAGTGCCGCGGCGGCCGAGACGTTGTCGTCCACCATGGCGCCCACAGCGCCGGAACTCGACCGCGCGCGTGCGACGGCCTTCGCGGATACCGTCGACGCGCTGTACGGCGTCATCGCCGACCAGCGTCGCGCGGCCAGCGACCATTCGCGCCGCATGAAATGGATGCTGTCGATCGTGGTCGGCGCCCTGCTGATGACGGTCGCCATCGGCATCACGCAAACGCTGCTGCTCATGCGCCTCACGCGTGAGACCACAGCGCAGCAGCATCGTATGCAAGACATGATGCAAAACCAGCAGGCCGCGATGGCCAGTCTGCTCGACACCCAAATGGCGGTGGCCAATACCGCCGCGGCCAGGGCCGCCGCGCCGGAGAGCGCTCCGGCCCCAACCAACCCGCAGCAAGCGGCTGCGGCGCCGGCATCTGCGAACGGCAAGCGCGCCGTCCGGGCGCAGCACAGTCATAAGCCGAAGACGGCCAACGCGCGCCAATAGTCCGTTGGCAAAAACGCGTCGGTAAAACCTGCTCCCGCCGGCGCGACGCGGGCGCCACTCGCTGCCGGCCTGATCGCGTCGGTCAACAGCGCGCCGCTGGCGGCCACGGACCCTTCGGCGCAAGGCGCTGCCGCCGCCGCTCCGTTAATCCGCGCAAGAGGGCGCCGGCAAAGCGGCGCGGTTCCGGCCGCCAATCCCATCGACGACGCTCCAATCCACCTGCGCGATTGCCCAGGTCTCGCGATGTGCCCGAAGGCGCAAAAACAGGGACGTTGTCATGTTGCAACGCAATATCGCCGCCCATGGCTGTGCGACGAGACGTCACGCAGTTAATGTTGCATTGCACTAGCTTTTGCCTAGGGAAAACCCTATAATGCTTCTTAAGGGAAAACCCTAGCAATTGCAGCAACCAACCGGGAGTCGCCATGAGCTTCATCTTTGCATTGTTCCAAAAGGTCAGCGACCTCTTTGCGTCGCCCCACTTGCCGCTGGACACGGACTACTCGTACGCAGCGCGTGCGCGCGAAGCCGAGCGTCAGCGCAAGGCGCAAGCTACGCTTTTCGGCATCAAGCTGACGGACTAATAACACGCCGTTCCACCCGCTCGCGACCGTCGCGGCGGGCGCGAGCTTCGGTGCGCGCATGTCATTCGAGCCACTGCACGTCAAAGCGCGCAGTGGCTTTTGTTCGTCTGGCGCTTGTCGGCAATATTTCGCCGCCGAAATGGATGTAACAACGGCTGACATCGTCTCCTCGGGCCACATCCGCGTTTCATCCCGCAACCCTTGACGCACGGGCGTTTCACGCACGGAGGGGGCCGTGTCATCTGTCCCTTTGAGTGAAATCTGCGCTTACAAGTACTCACGTCTTCATGCTGCCCGCGTCGCTAAAGTGGGTTTCAAGCGCACGGCGCCGTGCGCGAGCTGACGGTTTCCGGCTCAGCAACGCGGCGCCGGCTCGATTCGAACATTGACGGGAGAGCACCATGAAAACGTTCAACAAGACATCGCGAACTATCATTGCGGCGCTGCTGGCCGGCGGCGCCATGCTGGCGGCGGGCGGCGCGTCCGCACAGGAGCGCATCGTCGTCGACCACGGCCCGGGGCCGGTGGTGTACGGCGAGCCGCATAGAGTGCCGGTGGGCGTGTCGATCAACATCGGCTGGCATGGCGATCGTTATTACGACGGCCACCGCTACTGGGATCATGACGAATGGATGCGCCATCATCCGCATGACTACGACCCGCGTCACCATGGCCGCGACGAGCATCGTCCGCCGCCGCGCTACTGATCGGCGCATTGACTCCCGCGCCGCTTTACGCGGCGCGAATCCAGCAGAGCCGGCTTTTCCGCCAGGAAGGCCGGCTTTGTTGCGTTCGGCATAGCGCTTGCGCACGCTGCGCTATGCTTTGACGCTTTCATGATGTCAGCGAGGGAAACGGCGTGAGCAAGGCAGCGAAGGCAGTGATAGGCGTGGTGGGCACCGGGCTGATGGGCGTCGGCATTGCGACGCAAAGCGCGCTGCATGGATACCGGACGGTAGTCCATGACGTCGACCCGGCGCGCCTCGCGAGCGTCGCGCCGAAAGCGGAAGCGGTGCTGGACGAATTGATCGACGCCGGCCGGATCCACCCCGAGGCGAAGCAGGCGGCGCTCGCGCGCATCGAGACGCACACTGAACTGGACGTGATGCGCTCGGCGGATTTCGTCATCGAAGCGATTCCCGAGGTGCTGGAGCTGAAACATCGCCTGTACGAAGAGCTGACGGCGCTGCTCGCGGACCACGCCATTCTCGCCAGCAACACAAGCGGCTTTCCGCCGGATCAGCTGGTGGCGCCGCTGCGTGCGAAGGAGCGCTTCGTCATCGCGCATTTCTGGAATCCGCCTCACATGATTCCGCTTGTGGAAGTGGTGCCAGGCAGCGCGACCGCGCCCGACGTCACGGCAAAGACCGCGGATTTGACGAGCGCGATCGGCATGGAGCCCGTGGTTCTGGCGAAGGCGATTCCCGGATTTGTCGGCAACCGTCTGCAATTTGCGGTATTGCGCGAGGCGTTGAACATCGTGCGCTCCGGCGCGGCGACGCCGGAAGTGGTCGACCGAGTCATGAAGGCGTCGCTCGGGCGCCGCTGGGGAATCGTCGGTCCGCTCGAAGCGGCGGACATGGGCGGGCTCGACACCTTCCTCGATATTTCGACGCACCTCATGCCGGAGCTCGCAAAAGACGAAGACGCGCTCGATCTGCTGCGCGAGCAGGTCGACGCGGGGCGTGTCGGTCTGCGAAGCGGCGCGGGATTCTATGAGTGGGACGAGGCGCATCTCGCGCAGGTGAGGGAGGGGCGCAAGCGGGTGATTGGGCGGAGATAGCCCCCAACGCCCCGCAAGACTCTGCGGTATAACTACCCGTCACCCACTCCACGCCTCATCGCAATGCCCCATTACTTCTACGACCCGCTCGCCGGCCACGGCCTGCCGCACGATCCGTTCAAAGCGATCGTCGCTCCGCGTCTGATCGGTTGGATCTCCTCGCGCGACACGGAAGGCACATTGAACCTCGCGCCTTACAGCTTCTTCGGCGCGTTCGCGAGCTTTCCGCCCATCATCGGCTTTTGCAGCGAGGGGCGCAAAGACAGCGTCTCCAACATCGAAGCCACCGGCGAGTTCGTCTGGAATCTGGCGACGAAGCCCCTTGCCGAGCAGATGAACCGCTCGTCAGCGCCGGTTGCGCCGCATGTCGATGAATTCGCGCTCGCGGGACTCACCCCGGCGCCGGGGCGCAACGTGCAGGTGCCGCACGTCGCCGAAGCGCCGGCCGCGCTCGAATGCAAACTGCTGCAGGTGGTGCGGCTGCATGATCTGAACGGCAAGCCAATGGACAACTATCTGTCGCTCGGACAGGTCGTCGGCGTGCATATCAACGAGGCTTACCTGAAAGACGGCCTGTTCGACACTCACGCCGCGCAGCCGATCATGCGCGCCGGTTATCGCGCGGATTACGCGGAAATCGGCGATATGTTCCAGATGTTCCGCCCGACAGCCTAAGGGTCGGCGCCGCTGCAGAGACAGGACGCGGCGAGGCGGCTAAATCATGCGCCGGTCGCGCCAGCAAAAGTGCACGGCAGAGCCACAGCAGAACCACGCGCCCCTTAACCCCGCCCGCTCTCCAGCTTGAACACGCTGACCACTTGCGCAAGACGCGCGGCGTGGTCGCGCAGTTCGGCGGCCGCCTGTTCCGCTTCGCCGACGATCGTCGCGTTTTGCTGCGTCGCTTCGCCGATTTGCGTGACGGCGAGATTGACCTGCTCGATGCCGCCCGACTGCTCGCGCGACGCGACGCTGATCTCGCCCATGATCGCGCGCACCTGGCCGACCTGCTGGACGATGCCCTGCATGGTCGTGCTGGCCTGCTCGGCGATCTGGAAGCCGCTTTGCACCGTCGCCGTGGATTCGGCGATGAGCCCTTCAATCTCCTTGACGGAAGCCGCGCTGCGCTGCGCGAGCGCGCGCACTTCCGAGGCGACCACCGCGAAGCCCTTGCCGTGTTCGCCGGCGCGGGCCGCCTCGACCGCCGCGTTGAGCGCAAGAATGTTGGTCTGGAACGCAATGCCCTCGATCACGCTCGTGATCTCCGCGATCTTCTGCGACGAGCGGCTGATGTCGCCCATCGTCGACACCACGCGTTCCACCGCGCGGCCGCCTTCGAGCGCCGCGTCGGCCGCGCGCGTGACGAGCGTGTTTGCCTGCGACGCGTGATCGGCGTTCTGCTGCACCGTCGACGTGATCTGCTCCATGCTCGCCGCGGTTTCTTCCAGGCTGCTTGCCTGCGTCGCAATGCGCGAGGCGATGTTGCCGCTGCCGGTCGCGATCTTTTCCGTGCCCTCCGACATATCCGTCGACGCGCTGCGCACCTGCGACACAATGCGCGCCAGACCTTCGCCGATGCCGTCGATCGAGCGCATCAGGCGGCCGATCTCGTCGTCGCGCCGGCTCGCGCTTTGGGCGACGCGCACGCTAAGGTCGCCCGAGGCGAAGCGCTCGGAGGCCTTGACCGCCTCGTCGAGCGGCCGGCTGACGAGGCGCCGCACCGCAAACAGGAACACGGCCGCGAACACGCCGACCAGCACGAAGCCCGCGATCAGGAAGTGATTGCGGGTCGCGTTGACCTCGGCCATCACTTCGTCGCGCGGCGCGACGCCTGCCACGAGCCATTGCCATTCCGGCACCGTGATAAACGACACGAACTTGTCGCGCGCGCCTTGTTCGCCGAGCGTGGCGTCGGCGGAACGGTACTCGAGCCGGCCTTCCTTCATGTCGAGCATGCGCTGATACGGCGCGTTCGCGTTGTCCGCGGCCTGGCCGGCGGCGGCCGGATGCACGATCAGCTTGCCGCGATCCGCGCCTTTCGACGCGTTCATCACAAAGTAATAGCCGCTCTCGCCGATCTTCAGCTTACGGATGCCGTCTTCGACCTGCTGGATTTCCGGGTCGACGTTCACGCCCACGAAGAGCGCGCCGATCACCCGGCCGCTCGCATCCGTCACCGGACGGTATTGCGTGATCCAGCGTTTGCCGAAAAGCGCCGCCAGTCCCGTGTAAGTCTTGTTGGCGATGAGGAGCGCATAGGCCGGCCCGTTGCGGTCGAGCAGCGTGCCGATTGCGCGCGAGCCGTCCTGTTTTTTCAGCGAAGTCGTGACGCGCACGAAGTCGTCGCCGGTGCGCGCGAAAATCGTCGCCACGGCGCCGCTGCGTTCGAGAAACTGGTCGGGAATATTGAAATCCATGTTCAGTACCTTGTCGCCGGCTTTGAACACGGGCGTGGCGACCCCGTTCACGTCGATTTTCTGCGTTTCGTCGAGCGTGTAGGTGGTCGGCAGAAAGCTCGCGAACAGCGACGTCGAGCGGTCGACTTCGGCGGACAGCGCCTTGTCGAACAACGTGATCATGGCGGCGATGGAGCGGTCTTTTTCGGCGATGCGCTCGAATACCTGGTCGCTGACCTGCTTGCCGGCGCTGCGTGTCAGCGCCCACGTGAAGGAGGCGAAAATCAACGCCACCAGCACGCATGAAAGTACGGCGAGCCGCGCGCCGACGCTGGCACGGCGCAAAGAGAGAAATTCCATGGGCGTGTGCGGAGTAAGAGGGACGAGCGATGCCGGACGGGCGCACAGGCACCCGCCGGCATCGTGTCTTGTTTACGGCCGCAGCCACGCTTCCTTTAGAAAATTGGAAGCGTTTCGTAATCACGACGCGTCCGCGGAGCGCGCCTTTGCACCTGCGCAGTGCGCCCGGCGCTTACGGCTTCGCCTTCCAGGTACGCAGCAACAGCGCGTTGGTGACCACGCTGACGCTGGAGAACGCCATGGCGGCGCCGGCCAGCATCGGATTGAGCAAGCCGAATGCGGCAAGCGGAATGCCGATCAGGTTGTAGACGAAAGCCCAGAACAGGTTCTGCTGGATCTTGCGCCAGGTCCTGCGCGAGATGTCGATGGCGTCGGCCACGAGCGCCGGATCGCCGCGCATCAGCGTGATGCCGGCTGCGTGCATCGCGACGTCGGTGCCGGTCGCCATGGCAATGCCGATGTCGGCGGCGGCGAGCGCGGGCGCGTCGTTGATGCCGTCGCCGGCCATCGCGACAATGCCCGCGCTGCGGATTTTCAGATCGCGGATCACGCGAGCCTTGTCGTCCGGCAGCACCTGCGCATGAAATTCGTCGATGCCGAGCGCGCGCGCGACGCTCGCCGCGCTGCCCCGGTTGTCGCCGGTGACGAGCACGCTTGTCACACCCATCGCCGCGAGGTGCGCGACCGCCGCGCGCGCGGTCGGTTTGACCGTGTCGCCGAACGCCATCAATGCCAGAGCGACGGGCGTCGACGAGTCACGCTGCATGAGCCAGGAGACGGTGTTGCCCGCCGCCTCGAGTTCGCGCGCGCGCGCCGCGATGTCCGGCGACAGGTCGATGCCGAGTTCCTCCAGCCAGCGCGTGCTGCCGAGCGCCAGCGTGCGCCCGCCGACCTCCGCTTCGACGCCGCGGCCGGCCACGGCACGCGCGGCGCTTGCCGTCAGAGCCTGGGGCGCGGTCGAGCCGTGGACAGCGGCCGCACCCGCGGCTGCGCCCGCTTCATAGGCCTTCACGACAGCCCGCGCGAGCGGATGGTCGCTCTGCCGCTGCACGGCGGCCGCGAACGCGAGCGCTTCGTCGCGGCTCATTTCGCCGACCGGCTCGAACGCCGTGACGGAAGGCTGACCGATTGTCAGCGTGCCGGTTTTGTCGAACGCCACCGTATTCACGCTATGCGCGGTTTCGAGCGCCTCGGCGTCCTTGATCAGCACGCCGTGCCGCGCCGCCACGCCGGTCCCGGCCATGATCGCCGCCGGCGTCGCCAGACCGAGCGCGCACGGGCAGGCAATCACCAGCACGGCGACCGCGTTGAGGATCGCGGTTTCGCCGCCGGCGCCCGCCAGCAGCCAGCCGATCAGCGTGAGCGCGGCGATCGCCAGAATGGCCGGCACGAAAATCTCGCTGACGCGGTCGACGAGCCGCTGGATCGGCGCTTTCTCGGCCTGCGCGCTTTCCACGAGGCGAATGATCCGCGCAAGTGTCGTTTCCGCGCCGATGGCGGTGGTGGTCACGGCAATCGCGCCCTCGCCGTTGATGGAGCCGGCGGTCACGGCGTCGCCCGTCTGCCTGGCCACGGGCAGGCTTTCGCCGGTAATCAGCGATTCGTCGATGTGACTGCGGCCTTCCAGCACCGCGCCGTCCACGGGAACGCGTTCGCCGGGCCGCACGATCACGACCGTGCCGACCTTGACCTCGGCGAGCGGCACTTCCCGCTCGCCGGCACCCACGCGGATGCGCGCGCGGTCGGGGCGCAGCGCCTGGAGGGCGCGGATCGCATCGGTCGTTTGACGCTTCGCGCGCGCCTCGAGCCATTTGCCGAAGCGCACGAGCGTGATGACGACCGCCGACGCTTCGAAGTACAGGTGTATCGCGTCGTCCGGATGGATCGCCAGTTGATACACGCTGATGCCATAGGCCGCCGAGGTGCCGAGCGCCACCAGCAGGTCCATGTTGCCCGCGCCGGCCCGCACGGCGCGATAAGCCGCCCGATAGAAGCGCGCGCCGAACACGAACTGCACGACGGAGGCGAGCGCGAATTGCAGCCACGCCGGCAGCATTGCGTGCATGCCGAACCATTCGGCCGCCATTGGCACGATGAGCGGCAGCGTCAGCAGCGCGCAGACCAGCACGGCCGCGAGGTCGCGGCGGGTTTCGGTGCGCTTGCGATCGGCGCTTGTGGGAGCGGTGGCCGCCGACGCGCCGGCCGCGCCGGCATCGCTCAGTTCCGGCGCGGCGTCAGGCGGTGCGACGGGCGCGGCTTCGTAGCCGGCTTTCTTGACGGCGGCGATCAGCGCGTCGACGCTGGTTGCCGCGTCGGTCAGATTGACGCTCGCGGTTTCCGTCGCGAGATTGACGGACGCCGCCGACACGCCCGGCACCTTCGCCAGCGCCTTTTCGACGCGCATTGCGCACGAGGCGCAGGTCATTCCGCCGATTTCAAGCTCGGCGGTGTGGCTCGGAGGGCCGCCGTCGGACCGCGCGGCAGGAGCAGTGGCAAGTTCAGTCATGATGTTCGAGGTTCGTGGCGGCATGGGGCCGCATGATGAAGCCCAGTATCGACCTTCCCATGATGGGAAGGTCAAGAACCTGCTCGCGACGCGCCGGGCTTTGCGGCAACACGCTATTCGCGCCTTTGCGCTTGCCTGGCGGGCGCGGATACGATACAACGCGATGTTGTCGTCGAAGCGACGCGGACTGGCTGCGCAGGGTTTGGGAGACCGCGCGAGCACTGGTGCGCTCTCGCCGGCGCCTTTCTTTGGACCGCACGTTCCGCCCCCTGAACGAATGATAAAAAATCGTCGAGCAACGTTTACGAATTACTGGACCTGCGCATCGCTCGCAGGCCTCGCATTGTTGGCCGGTTGCGCGTCGACGCCGTCCACCTCGCAAAAATCCACCGGCTGGATCAAGGACGAAGTCGCCGATTCCTATGTTTTCGGCTATCCGCTTGTGCTGATGGGCGTCGCGCGCGACGCGGCGGTCGGCACCGAGCCCGGCCAGGCGCCGCTCAACACGCTGCGCCATGCGCAGGCGCTGCCGCCCATCGGCGCGTCCAATCCGATGCAGCCGAGCCTCGACACGCTAGACTCCACTGGCTGGCTCGACGTCGGCAGCGAACCGGTGATTGTCGCGTTGCCCGACTCGCGCGGCCGCTATGTCGACGCGCGCGTGCTCGATATGTGGACCAACGTGGTCTGGTCGACGGCGGACCAGTTCGCGACGCGCGCCAACGGCATCAAGGCGCAGGCCATCGCGTTCGTCGGACCGGGCTGGCAGGGCAACCTGCCGAAGAACGTCAAGCGCGTCGACGTGCCGACCCGCAACGCATGGGTGAGCGTGCGCATCCAGTCAAACGGCACGCGCGATCTCACGGCGGTTCGCAAGTTGCAGCGCGCGATTCGCGTCGCACCGCTTTCCGTCTATACCGGCGACACGCGCTCGGCGTCGGTTGTGCCGCCGCGCAGTAGCGCCGATCTGGCGGGCGGCGCGGTTGGCGCCTCGGGCACGCCTGCCGCGCAGGTCGTCGCGCTCGACGCGAACGGTTTCTTCAATCGGCTCGCGCAGGCGCTGACCGACAATCCGCCGGAACCCGCCGATCCACACGCGCTGAAGATCCTGTCGGATCTCGGCGTGACGCCCGGCGAACCGGTGAAGCTGCCGAGCGCATCGGACGCGATCGCGGCGGGTCTCGCCGATGGTCACGAGCGCGTCGTCACGCCGCCGTCGAATCTGCTGACCGGCAATGGCTGGAGCTGGTTCGGCGACGGCGTCGGCAACTACGGTCCCGACTACGCGCTGCGCGCTTACGCCGCGTATGCCCAACCGGGCATCGGCACCAAAGACGACGAAGTTCGCGCGGTCGTCACTCAGGACAGCGACGGCCACGCGCTCAACGGCGCGAACCGGTACGTGATTCACTTCGCGCCGAATCAGTTGCCGCCGGTGCGCGGCTTCTGGTCGATCACCGCTTACACGAAAGACGGCGCGCTCGGTGAAAGTGCGCCGGCGCGCATGGCGGTGGGCGATCGTAACGGCGCGCGCCGCAATCGCGACGGATCCCTCGATGTCACCGTGTCGTCGACGCGCAGCCGAAGCGGCAACTGGCTGCCCGCGCCGCGCGCCGACCTGCAACTGGTGCTGCGTTTGTATGCGCCGAAGCCGCAAGCCACCGACGGCAGCTGGCAACCGCCGGCCGTCGTGCGTCAGTAAACGCTGGCGCTGCGCGAGTCATCCGCCCGGCATTGCGATGGCCTCGGAACACTCCGCACGATTCGACGCCCCACATCACGCGTCCGTCACGACGTTGCAGTAAGCGACGGACGCGTGTCTCGACAGCGTGGGCAATTGTGTAAGCACGGCTTACATTTGTATCCCACGAAAGATTCACGACTTATACTGCCGCTTGCGGGATTTTCGTGTCGCGGCGGGCTTGCCGCCGCATTACCCAACACCGAGCATGGCAAGCATCAATAAAGCATCACTCGCGTCTTCCATGCAGACCATGCGCCAGGTCGCGCAGTCGCGCCGCACACGTCGCGTTGTCACGGGTCTGCTGATCTTCATCGTATTGTTCGGTCTGCTGGGCTTTTTTGCGGCGCCGCCCCTGATTCGCCACATTGCCGAACAACAGCTCAGCCAACAACTCGATCGGCCCGCCACCATTGCGCGCATCGCGCTTAATCCCTACACGCTGAAACTCGAAGCGGATCGGGTGCATATCGGCGAGCGCGGCGGCGCGGGCAGTTTCGTGGATATTGAACGGCTCATCGTGCAGCCGTCGTGGAGTTCGCTGTTTCGCGCGGCGCCGATTATCGACGAAATCCAGCTTGATTCGCCGCGCTTTCATATTGTTCGCTACGACGCGCAGCGCTTTAATTTCACCGACCTGATCGAGAAGTTTTCGAAGCAACCCAGCACGCCGGACAGCAAGCCGACGCTTTTTTCGGTGTCGAACATTCGTCTGGAAAACGGCCAGATTACTTTCGACGACAAGCTGCTCGGCGCGACGCATGTGATCGATCAATGGAAGCTCGGCATTCCGTTTATCGCGACCTTGCCGTCGAAAACCGATATTTTCGTCGAGCCGTTGCTGCGTGCGCGGATCGACGGCAGTCCGCTCGCCATCGACGGCAAGACCAAGCCGTTTGCCGCTTCGCGCGAGTCGGAAGTGTCGTTGCGCTTCGAAGGGCTCGACGTGCCGCGTCTCATCTCATACGTGCCGACCCGGCTGCCCGTGATCGTGCAGGGGGGCAAGCTCTCCACGGATCTGAAGCTCAACTTTGTGATGTCGAACGACGCGCCCACGCTGCGCGTTGCGGGCACGGTGGATCTGAACGACGTGGATGTGCAGGACGACAAAAGGGCGCCGTTCTTCGCGGCGCGCGCGGTGCACGTCGCGGCGCACACGCTCGAGCCGCTGAAGAGTCTCTACCATTTCGACGACATTCGTATCGACGCGCCCAGCGCGAACCTCGCGCGCGACAGAAGCGGCGTGCTGAGCGTCGAGCGGATGTTCGCGCCGGCGCCGGCTGCCGGCAAGCCGGCAGCGGCGAATGCGGCAAGCTCGTCTACGTCTACGTCTACGTCTGCTTCGGCCCCTGCTGCCGCGTCTGCGGCATCGGCTTCGCAGGCTGCGCATGAAAGCGCACAACAATCCGCACCGCCGCTCGACCTGTCGATCAAGCGCTTCGTGCTCAACGACGGCACCGTGAATGTGCGCGACGAAGCAGCGTCGCGTCCCGTCGACGCCGGCATGGAAAAGCTCGCCGTCACGCTCACCGATTTGTCGACGCTTGCCACGGCTCCCGCGCATTACACGTTCAACACCGACTTCAAGCACAACGGCGGCTCGCTCGGCGCCGCCGGTGCGCTGAGTCTCGCCGCGAAAACCGCAAGCGCGAAGCTCGATCTCAAGTCGCTCAATCTGCCGCTGCTGCAGCCGTATCTGGACGCCGCCACTGCCGCGCAAATCACCGACGGCGCGCTTTCCGCGACGGCGAATATCGGCGCGAACTGGTCGAAGTCGCCGGCCGCGGTGATGATCGCGGATTCGCAGCTCGATCTGCACTCGCTGAAGCTGGCGCCGCGCGGCGCAAAGCAGCCGGTCATCTCGCTCGCGCAAGGCAGCGTGAAGGTCAATCAGGCGGACCTGAACGCGCGTACCGCCGATGTGGCGAGCGTCGACACGACAGGCCTCGCTGTCGACGTGGAGCGGCTCAAAGACGGCAGCATCAATCTGACCTCGCTTGCCGGTCCGCACGATGCCGAGCCGCAGCGCACCGCGATGCATGCCGCGAAGAAGGCACAAGCCGAAGGCCCGGCATGGCACTACAAGATCGGCGAGTTGAACGTGAAAGACGGCACGGCGAATTTCACGGACAACACGACGGCGCAGCCGGTCAAGCTCGGCATTGCACCGCTGCAACTGAAAGTGCAGCAGATCAGCGACGATCTGAGCCGCCCGCTGCCCGTCGAATTGCAAGCCACACTGAACAGGAAGGGCACCCTTGATCTGAAGGGCGACGTCACGGCCACGCCGCTCAAGGTGGCCGTCAAGGTGAACGCGAACCGGCTCGACGCGGCCGCGTTCGAGCCGTACTTCGGCAGCAAGCTGAATGCGACGATCGCGAGCGCACTGCTGAACGGCAGCGGCGACCTTGCAGTGAGCGAGGCGAAGTCGCTGAAGGCGAGCTATCGCGGCGACGTTGCGCTCGTGGACGTGCGCATGCTCGACAAGGCCACCTCCGACCCGTTCGCCGGGTGGCGCTCGCTCGCGCTGTCCGGACTCAAAGCGGATTACGACGAGCGCGGCACCGCCGTGGACGCCGAGCGCGTCACCTTCACGAAGTTCTATGGACGCGTGCTGCTGAATGCGCAAGGCAAGCTCAATCTGAATGACGTGGTCGCCCATGAAAGCGGGGCGGCGCAGTCGCTCACGCGCGACAAGAACGCCAAAGCGGGCGCGGAGCCCGTGCCGCTGACGCCGTCCACGGCCTCGGCCGTCGTTGCGGGCTCGGCACCTGTGGTGGCCTCGGCTTCCGCGCCGGCGCCGGCGTCGTCCGCTGCGGCCGCCGCCACTGCCACTGCCGCGCCGGCCACCGTGACCGCGGCCACGCCGCCGCAAAGCCCGGTCAAGCTGCATTTCGGCCAACTGGTGCTGCAGCAAGGCCGCGTGACTTACACCGACAACTTCATCAAGCCGAACTTCACCGCGAACCTGGTCGGCATTCAGGGCACCGTGGGGGCGTTCGGGACGCAGTCCACCACGTCCGCGCCCGTCGACATTGCGGCGAAGCTGGCGGCCAATGGCCCGTTGTCGATTCGCGGCACCGTCAATCCGCTGATCGCCAAGCCGGCGCTCGACCTGACCGCGAGCGCGCATGACATCGAACTGACGAACCTCACGCCGTATTCCGCGAAATATGCAGGCTATCCGATCACCAAGGGCAAGCTGAACGTCGATCTTCACTACAAGCTCGAAAACGATCAGCTGAACGCGGATAACCATTTGTTCATCGATCAACTGACGTTCGGCGATCACGTCGAAAACGACACGGCGACCAAGCTGCCCGTGCGGCTCGCCATTTCGCTCCTGAAAAATTCGCGCGGCGAAATCGACGTCAATCTGCCGGTGTCCGGCTCGTTGTCGAATCCGGAGTTCAGCATTGGCGGCCTCATCTGGCACGCAGTGCTCAATCTGCTGCAAAAAGCGGTGACCGCGCCGTTCTCGCTGATCGCTAACGCGTTCGGTGGCAGCGGCGAGGAGTTGGGTTACGTCGAATTCGAACCGGGTTCGGCGCAACTGACGGACGCCGACAGCAACAAGCTCGACACCATCGTGAAGGCGCTGAGCGCGAAGCCGTCCATCAGAATGGATCTGATCGGCCGCGTCGATCCCAAGCTTGACGACCCCGCGCTGCGCTCGCTTTACGTGGACCGCCTCGTCAAGCAGCAGAAGATCAGGGACGTGGTCGGAAACGGCCAGAGCGTGGATCTCTCGAGCATCACCGTGGACCCGAAGGAATACGACAAGTATCTGACCAAGGCCTACAAGGCCGCCGACTTCAAGAAGCCGCGCAATTTTGTGGGCCTGACCAAAAGCTTGCCCGACGACGAAATGAAGAGCGCGCTCGCCGCGAACGCGCCTATCGACGAAGCCAGCTTGCGGCAACTTGCGCAGCAGCGGGCGCAGAGCGTGCAGCAATACCTGGAAGGCAAGATCGACAGCAGCCGGGTCTTTATCGTCGCGCCGAAGCTCGACGCGGACGGCATCAAGGATAAAGGCGCGACCACCCGCGTCGATTTCGGGCTGAAGTGAGCCATGGCACGGCGCGGCGGTTGCTGGCCGCAGCCGTGCGCCAAGGCCCTGGCGCACGCGCCAGGGCCGCGCTTCAGGCGGCGCGCGTCGGCGTCCTGAGCGCGGTGTGCTCGATGACGCGGGCGAGCGTGTCGAACGCCGGTCCGATCCTGTCGTTCGGCACGCACGCATAGCCGAGCAGCAGGCCGCGCCGCGCGGGCGGATCGTTGCTGTAATAGCTCGCGAGCGGCCGCACGATCACGCCGGCGTCGAAGGCGGCCGCCGTCACTGCGCGGTCGTCCGCGTGGTCCGGCAGACCGAGCACCAGATGCAAGCCCGCTTCGTCGCCCATCACCGGCAGTTCGTTGCCGAAACGCGCGGTGATCGCGTCGATCAGAATCTGCCTGCGCTCGCCGTACAACGCGCGCATGCGCCGCACATGCGACGTGAGGTGGCCGTCCAGGATGAAGTCGGTCATCACCGCCTGCTGCATCAGCTGACCTTCGCGGTACAGCTCGGCGACGCCCGTGCGAAACGTGTCGACGAGGTGCTCGGGCGCGATCATGTAACCCATGCGCAAGCCCGGAAAAAGCATCTTGCCGAGACTGCCCACGTAAATCACCTGGCCGGCGTCGTCCAGACCTTGCAGCGACGCGAGCGGCCGGCTGCCGTAGCGGAATTCGCTGTCGTAGTCGTCCTCGATGATCCACACGTTGTGCTGGCGCGCGTATTCGAGCAGCGTGCGGCGGCGCGCGAGGCTCATCACCATGCCGAGCGGGTATTGATGCGACGGCGTGACAAGCGCGAGACGCGGCGGCTTTTGCAAATCCTCCTCGCGCGGATTGAGGCCTTCGTCGTCGACGGGTACGGGCACCAGCGTGATGCCCGACGATTGCAGCACGCTGCGCGCGCCCCAATAGCACGGCTCCTCCACCCACGCGCGGTCGCCGACGTCGGTCAGAAGGCGCACCGCCAGGTCGATGGATTGGTGAATACCCGTAGTGATGATGATCTGATCCGGCGTGCAGTTCACCGAACGCGCGACGCGCAGATAGTCCGACAACGCGCGGCGCAGCGGCCGGTAGCCGCCGCCGGGCGCATAGGTCAGCAGATCCGGATTCGCTTCCTTCCACAAACGCGCTTGCAGACGGCTCCAGGTGCGGGCCGGAAACTCGGCGACGTCGGGCACGCCCGGCATGAACGCGCCCCACTGTTTCGCGGAGACGCCGGCCTGGCCGATCAGGCGCCGTCCGCGGTTGGACAGGTCGTTCAGATCGCGCCGCGTCGCCTTGCCTTGCGCGCCGGCCACCGCGACAGCCGGCTTTCTGCGCGCGTTGACGGCGGCGGTGTCCGGCTGGGTATCGGCGACATACGTGCCGCTGCCCGTGGTCGAGAGCACATAGCCTTCGGCCGTCAACTGGTCGTATACATGTAGAACCGTGTTGCGCGCGATGCCCAGGTCTTCGGCCAGCGTGCGCGAGCTGGGCAGCTTGGTGCCGGGCGGCAGCTGGCCGGCGAGAATGGCCTGTTGCATCAGCCGCAAAGTCTGCCGGTAGATCGGCTCCGCGGCCGCGCGATCGAGTCTGGCGGCCAGCCAATCCGACAAGATGATCGTGTCCAAGTGGTTCTATCCGGAATAATGAAATGGTTCCATATTGTAGAACCGTAACGGTCTATAGTGGGCCACGCAATTGATGCAAGCCCGCTGTGACGCAGCAGCAGCCGGCCCGACCGCAGAGGAGACTACGGCGATGAAAACGGATGAAGTGATCGTCAGCTTTCGAGGCGTGCGCAAGACGTACGACGGCGAAACGCTGGTCGTCAAGCAACTGGATCTGGACATCTATCAGGGCGAATTCCTGACGCTGCTCGGGCCGTCGGGTTCCGGCAAAACCACCTGCCTGATGATGCTGGCCGGTTTCGAATTTCCCACCGGCGGCGAGATCTGGCTCGACGGCACGCTGCTCAACACCGTGCCGCCGCATAAGCGCAACATCGGCATGGTGTTTCAGAACTACGCGCTGTTCCCGCATCTCACGGTCGAGCAGAACGTCGCCTATCCGCTGACGGTGCGCAAGGTCTCCGCCGAAGAGCGCGCGCACCGCACCCACAACGCATTGAAGATGGTGCGCATGGAGAGCTTCGCGAAGCGTTATCCGGCGCAGCTGTCGGGCGGCCAGCAGCAGCGCATTGCGCTCGCACGGGCGCTCGTGTTCGAGCCGAAGCTCGTGTTGATGGACGAGCCGCTCGGCGCGCTCGACAAGCAGTTGCGCGAACACATGCAGTACGAACTGAAGTCGCTGCACGAGAAGCTCGGCGTGACCTTTGTCTACGTCACGCACGATCAGGGCGAGGCGCTGACCATGTCCGACCGCGTTGCCGTGTTCGACAAGGGCATCGTGCAGCAGCTCGATACCGTGGACAGTCTGTACGAATCGCCTTGCAACGAGTTCGTGGCGAACTTCATTGGCGACAGCAACAAGCTGCGCGGCACGATCGCGAACGTGAACGGCGAGTATTGCGAGTTTCATCTGGCCGACGGCACGCGGCTGACCGGCCGCAACATCGGCGGCGCGCGGGCGGGAACACCGGCCATTGCCTGCATCCGGCCGGAGCGCATGAAGCTCGCGACGGGCGTCAACGGCAACGGCGCGGCACGGCCGGGCGCCAATGCACTGGCCGGCGAAGCGCGCGGGCTTATCTATTTCGGCGATCACGTGCGCATGCGCTGCGGTTTGCCGCAGCAGGACGAGTGCTTCGTCAAGGTGCCGCTCGGCACCGACGCGCTCGAATCGTTCGCACCTGGCGCGCCGGTGGCGCTCGAGTTCGCGCCCGAGCATCTGCGGGTATTCGCGGGGGCGTAATGGCGCAAAACGCGCGCATGATTGCAGGGGCCGGAGCAGTAAGCAGCACATAACAACTCGCATGACGGATGCTTGAAACCACCACCAAGGAGAGCAACACACCATGAGCAAGATCGGGAAATCGCGCTGCGCCATCGCTGTCGGTGCCGTGGCGCTCGCGCTGGGCGCGGCGCAGGTCAATGCAGCCGAACTGACGGTCGTCAACTTCGGCGGCGCCAACGGGGACGCGCAAAAGGCAGCCTTCAACCAGCCGTTCGAGCAGCAAACCGGCAACAAGGTGACGGCGGTCGAGTACAACGGCGAGCAGGCCAAGGTCAAGGCGATGGTCGAGGCCAAGCATGTCAACTGGGACGTGGTGGAAGTGGAGTCGGGCGATATTGGCCGTGGCTGCGACGAAGGGCTGTATGAAAAGCTCGACTGGTCGAAGATCGCCAAGAAGTCGGACCTGATTCCCGAGGCGCCGCAAACTTGCGGCGTGGGCTTTTTCGTGTGGTCGACGGCGCTTGCCTATAACGCCGACAAGCTGAAAACCGCGCCGTCCGGCTGGGCCGATTTCTGGGACGTCAAGAAGATTCCGGGCAAGCGTGCGATGCGCAAGGGCGCGCGCTACAACCTCGAGTTCGCGCTGATGGCTGACGGCGTTGCGCCGAAGGACGTCTACAAGGTGCTGGCGACGAAGGAGGGCCAGGACCGCGCGTTCAAGAAGCTCGACGAGCTGAAGCCGAACATCCAGTGGTGGGAAGCGGGCGCCCAGCCGCCGCAGTTCCTCGTGGCGGGCGACGTGGTGATGTCGACGGCTTATAACGGCCGCATCGACGCCGCGCAAAAGGAAGGCAAGAACCTGAAGGTCGTATGGAACGGCAGTATTTATGACCTCGATTATTGGGCGATTCCGAAGGGCTCGCCGAACAAGGCGCTGGCTGAGAAGTACATCGCTTATACGCTTTCGTCGAAGCCGCAGCAGGATTATGCGCATCACATTGCATATGGCCCGGTGAATGTGGCGGCGATCAAGGCGCTCGACGCGAAGACGCTGGCGAATCTGCCGAACTCGCCGGCCAATGGCAAGAATGCGGTGCTGCAGAACCTGTCGTTCTGGACCGACCATGGCGACGAGCTGGAACAGCGGTTTTCGTCGTGGGCTTCGAAGTAGGGGTTTGGGCTGGGGTAACGCGCTAGAAGCGCTAACTCTGGTCGACAGCTTTGCATGGGATGGGAGTAAGCGCTAAAGCGCTAACTCCCATCGACAGCTTTGCATGGGACCGGAGTAACGCGCTGAAGCGCGAACTCCGGATCGACAAGGAGAAAGGGTGTGACTACGATGACGATCGCCGCCGATTCCACGCCGGAATCATCCGGCCGGCTCAAGCGCGAACTGAAGGCCGCGGAAGCCAGAAAGCGCGCCATGGCGCTCCTGCTGATCGCGCCGCTGGCGATTTTTCTGCTGCTCATCTTCGTCGTGCCCATCGGCGCGTTGCTCACACGCGCCGCGCAAAACCCCGAGGTGGTGAGCGCGCTGCCGCATACCTTGAGCGCTTTGAGCGCGTGGGACCGCAAGTCGCCGCCGCCCGATGCCGCCTACGCCGCGTTGGCCACCGACCTGACCGCCATCGCCGACAGCGACGGCATGGGTGCGCTCGCGCGCCGTCTCAACGTGGAAATTCCCGGTTATCGGTCGCTCGTCGCCAAGTCGGCGCGCGCCATGCCTTTCGTCGACGACAACAGCAAGCCGCTGCAACTGACGCCCGCGCAGATCCACGCGAAATTCGCCGAACTCGACGAACGCTGGAATGACATTGCGTACTGGCAAGCCATCGCCAAAAACGGCAGCGCCTATTCGCCGTTCTATCTGCTCGCTTCGCTCGATCACAAGCAGGACGCGTTCGGCCACATCATTCCGACCGATCCCGACCAGCAGATCTATCTCGCCGTGTTCAGCCGCACCTTCGTGATCGGCGCGGCCGTCACGTTGTTCGCGCTGCTGCTCGGCTACCCGCTTGCTTACTGGATTTCTACGTTGTCCGAACGTCGCGCGAATCTGGTGATGATTCTCGTGCTGATTCCGTTCTGGACGTCGATCCTCGTGCGCGTCGCCGCATGGATCGTGATCTTGCAAAGCGAAGGCCTCGTGAACAAGGCGCTGATCGGCAGCGGCCTGCTGCACGATCCGCTCGCGCTGCTCTTTAACCGCACCGGCGTCTACATTTCGATGACGCACATCCTGCTGCCGTTCATGATTCTGCCGCTGTACAGCGTGATGAAGTCGATTCCGCCCACCTATCAGCGCGCAGCGGTTTCGCTCGGCAGCCATCCATTTGCCGCGTTCTGGCGCGTGTACGTGCCGCAGACTTACCCGGGCATCGGCGCCGGCGCGTTGCTGGTGTTCATTCTGGCGATCGGCTACTACATCACGCCCGCGTTGCTCGGCGGCCCGAACGACCAGATGGTCAGCTACTACGTCGCATACTTCACCAACGTGACAATCAACTGGGGCATGGCTTGCGCGCTGGGCGCCCTGCTGCTGGCCGCCACGCTCGTGCTGTATGTGATTTACGGACGCTTCACGCGTTCGTCGCTGAGCCTCGGCTGAACGGAGTCTGCCGACATGAAACTTGCCAAGCCCCTCTTTGCGCCGCACACGTCTCTCGTGGAGCGCGTGTGGTACTTCGCGCTGCGCGCGCTCGCCGTGCTCACGCTGCTGTATCTGATCCTGCCCGTGCTGGCGATCGTGCCGCTGTCGTTCTCGTCGAGCACTTTTCTCGTGTATCCGATTCCTGGCTGGTCTTTGCGCTGGTATCAGAATCTGATTGCGTCTGATGAGTGGCGGATGGCGGCTAAGAATAGCTTCATCGTCGCGCCGTCCGCGACGGTGGTCGCCACCGTGTTGGGCACGCTGGCCGCGATCGGCCTCACCAAGGCCAACTTTCGGGGCAAGGGTCTCCTCATGGCGATTCTGATTTCGCCGATGATCGTCCCCGTTGTCGTGGTCGGCGTCGGCATGTATCTGTTCTTCGCGCCGCTCGGACTAGCCAATACGTATGTCGGGCTGATTCTCGCGCATGCGTCGCTGGGCGTGCCGTTTGTCGTGACGACCGTGGCCGCGACCTTGCAGGGTTTCAACTACAACCTCGTGCGCGCCAGTTTGTCGCTGGGCGCGAATCCGGTGACGACGTTCTTCCGCATCACGCTGCCGGTTATCGCGCCGGGGGTGATCTCGGGCGCGCTGTTCGCCTTTGCGACCTCGTTCGATGAAGTCGTCGTGACGCTTTTCCTGGCGGGGGCCGACCAGACCACGCTGCCGCGCCAGATGTTCACCGGCATTCGCGAAAACATCAGCCCGACCATTGCGGCGCTGGCGACGATCCTGATTGTTTTCTCGACGTGTCTGCTACTGGCGCTGGAATGGCTTCGTGGCCGCAATGCGGCGCGCGCCGTCAGGGCTTAAGCATGCGTCGACACGCGCAATATCACGAACTTCATTGACGCAGCGTGATAATCGACAACTCGTGACATCGTTCTAAGATTCATCCCATTCCGCGGGCTTCTGTGCCTCGTCATACTTTTATCCCTCGATAAAAAGATGCGCGAGACGCAGACATCTCATGAAAACCCCGCTCACCGTGCTTGTGTGCGCGCTGACACTGATGGCCTGCGCGGACCACGCCGCGCGCGCACGGCTCGGTATTGAAGACTCGACGCTGCTCAGATCCGGCATGGGCGCCTCGCAAGACGAGGCGGCCGGCGCCGTCAATCCTCAATGGATCAACGCCTACGCGCCCGTGGCCAACAGCGGCGCGGCGCTCGCGTCGTTGCAGGCGCGGCTGGATCGCTTGCCCGCAGAACAGAACGGCTACTTCCGTGCAAAGGCGCAATGCTGGGTCGACGCCGCGAAAGACGCACGGCAGGCCGGCGATCATTGGGGTTTCGTCGAGGAGGCAATCGGTCAGGCGGCCGTGATTGCAACCGGCCTCGAAAGCGGCGTGTCGCCTTCCGCTGCCAACCCCGCTCTGCGCACGGTCTCCGTGGTGCGCCCCGATCTGTGGAAGATCGTCAATACCATTAAGTCCGACCCGGCCATCACGTCCTGTCGCGAGGCGCAACTGCCGCTCGCGTGTGCCGAAGTCCAGCTTATGCAGGCTGGCCACGATGCGTGGCTGCGCAGCTTCGCCCATGCCGAAAAGCGGCTGTCAGACGTTCAGGACAACTTGCGTAAATCGGCTGAAAGCGCGTTGCAATGCAAACCGGCGGCCGCCGCCCCACAGCTGACCACGCCGCAAGCCGTCACCTTGCGCGCCGACTCGCTATTCCGTTTCGACGGCGGCAACGACGCAGCCATGCTGCCCGCCGGCAGGCGCGCGCTGGATGCAGTGGCGCGGCGCCTGACCACGGTCACCGCGCTGCGCGAAATCAGAATCACCGGCTACACCGACCGTCTTGGCGAGAACGCTCATAACCAGGGCCTGTCGCTCCAACGCGCGCAAACAGTGGCGCGCTATCTGCGCGCTCGCGGCGTCACATCGCCCATTGCCGTTCGCGGGCTCGCCAGTGCCAACCCCGTTGCCGAGTGCCGGCAAAGCCGACGCGATGAACTGGTGCAATGCCTCGCGCCCAATCGCCGCGTGGAGATCGAGCTTGTCGCCGCCTCCTGAGGCGCTGTTGCAGCGCACAAGAGAACCCGCCGACCCTGCAAGCGCAGGCGCGTCTCGCTACCCGCATGTCGCCAGCCAGCCGCGAGAAGCGCACCCACGGTCTCAACCGGAAATGGAAGTTTTTCCAGGAGAAATGCAACACATGTCAACCATTCTGATTATCGACGACCACCCAGCGTTCCGGATGATTGTCAGATTGCAGCTGATGCAATTGCTTAGCGTCGAAGAAGTGGTCGAGGCGGACAACGGCCAGACCGCAGTGGAGATGGCTCGCCAGTACAAGCCCGACCTTGCGATACTCGACCTCGACATTCCGCGGATTAGCGGGCTCGATGTCATCCCGCGCCTGAAGCTCGTGCATCCGCCGATTCGCGTGATGGTGCTGTCGGGGCACGACCCGGCTACGTTCGCGCCGCGCGCCATGCGTTCGGGCGTGCACGGTTTCGTCGGCAAATCGCAGGAAATGAAGGAGATCATGCGCGGCGTCGAGGCGGTGCTCGCGGGCTACGCCGTATTTTAGCAACCTAAGTCGTGTCAAACCAATGCCGGCTAGTGGCGCGCGCGGTCCCGTGGCTTCACTTGACAGCCAAAAGTGTCAAGCTAATGCCCAGGTGGTGGCCGTGCTTTGAAACGACCCTGAATCTCGCCGTTCATCGTTTTCGACGGACAACGTTGTTGCTGACCATCTGCCTAAGTTCCTGTCTCAGCGCATACAACTGCTGTTCGGAAGATTTCAGGTCACGTCCCAATTGTTGGTTCTCGTCACGGATAGTTTCGAGTTCCTTTTTCAACAAGAGCTTTTCGTGAAAGAGCTTGGCATTTTCTTGCCTCATGTTCTGCAATGTTTTCTCAAAGCTATCATCGTCTTTGACGCTAGCCCCGTTGTCGCTTTGGCTTAGCTTCTTGCCGCGAAGCGTTCGGGAAAGGGCTATTCGCGTGACACGTGTGACGACCCACCTGCGGCCGGGGCTGTAAAGCACCTGTCGCGAGCAATGAGCCATACGCGACACCTGTGCGACCGTCGCCGCTAAGTGCGGGTCGGAGCGAATCTGAAGCAAAGCAGCCTTCAGCGCAGCGGTGAGTCGTTCATACTCAGTGTCTTTGTATTCCTCGAGTCCGCTGTTCATGCCTCGTCCAATTGTTCCAGCATGCTGAGGTAAGCGTTGCGCAGTCGTTGCAGCCTTTCCTTATCGACGACGTCACCCGATGCCATCGCCTCGTCACATTTCTCCAGGCGAAGTTTGATTGCAGGGCGGTTGTATGCAGGTACAACCGAGTTGGAACAGTCGAACGGATTACACTGCAAGTCGCCCAAGCATGGCGGAGCGCTCGAGACACGTTCGCTCAACAAATTTAAAGAACAGAATCCGATGCCTGAGGCATACACTGACACATGCGGAGCAATCTTTGCGATAAAGTCATCTCGCTCCTTTCCTTCAAGTCCGATGCCGGCAAAGTACGCCTCCACTTTCTCGCGATGTAATTGCGCTCCCCCTCCGGCGAATGCGCGTTGCGCACCAAAGAGACTTCTCGCCTGCTCTGTCTTGATACGGGCGACGGCGTCGACGCCAACAACGGTCGACAACAAGGTTCGCGGATAGTTACCGTATCGCATGGTGATGTCAGCAGGAAGCCCGCGCAACGCACGTTGAGAGGACACAGCCAGATGTTTCAGCTGCATAGACGCGTACGGCATCTTTACGTGCATGCGCGCCATCTGCTCGGCTAATCCCTCGCGGAACTGCTGAGGGGTTAACCTCCATGAGGCGTAGCGGCCTGTACGAACAACGGCGCGGAAATATTCCTGGATGCCTTTCGTGATTGCTATAAGGCTCGGTGGTCTTTGTGCCTGTATTGAGCCTGACGCGGGCTGCATTGTCGGTTGTCGAGCGAGGAACGACGAGCCGTCGATTGCCGACAACAGTTGCAAGCACTTCATCGCATCGACGAGTGCATCCGTCGCCACCCAACGGTCACAATCGACAGCATTTGCGAGTGGCCGATGCTTCGAAACGGTAGTCCTTATATAGGAGTGTCCATCCTTCGAGAACAGCGCCTTTTTGCGCAGAAGTCTAAGTTCAGAGGCTCGCATGCCAGTGTACAGGGCGACAAAGCTAAGTGCGGCACTGTGAACAAGCCTGAGATAGACGACAAAGAGATGTAGCGTGAGGCCGAACTCCGCCTCAAACCGTTTCTTAAACTGCTTTCGCCTCTCATGGCTTAGCTTCTTCGCTGATACTTTCGAGGCGTAGTCTTTGTACTCATTGAACGCGCCCGAAAGTTTTCCCTTGTTTGCCATGGCCTCGCTAACCGGCAGCAGTTGTGCGCAATCCGGGGAGCGCGCTGGGCAGTCGATGAGATTTAGAAAGACCAAAACGGTTCGCTGTGAGACTTGGGACAGCATGCCGAATAGTTCTGACGGGAGACCGACAGTAGCGTTTGTGTCGGAGCTCCCTTGACGTAGCGCCCGAACGTGTTCCAGGCGGAGCGAAGGCTGGCCACCGGGAAGGTAATCGGCGACAGCCGGATGGGCCAACTTCTTCAAAATTGCTTTGACGATAGTGCGCGATTTGACGGAGGCAATCATTGACCTCCATTCGGATGCTGTGACATCTGAAAAGTAGCCGATGTGCCTGAGATTCAAATACCTAGTCATTGCGCTTATCAAACGCTTCACTTCGGCTACGACAGTCTTCGGTTTCACTCCTCGCTTTGAGTAGAGAACAAAATGCCTGTTTATGCAGACGTATGTCAGCACCTTAAATTCCGTTATGAGACTCTCTCTCATGACGTCTCGATAATCGCTCCAGTGAATCTCCACTTCACAGCGATAATCAAGAGAGTTTCGTAGACTGTCGTCGTAATATGACCAGCAGTCGTCGGAGAAGATGCTAGCAGGTGAAACGGCCGTGGTCGGCGCTATCCTCTTGACTGGTTGGTACCGATTTGAATCACTTGTGGCGGGTGAAACCACTGCGGGCAGGCTAATGATAGAGGAAGTCATCGTGAAGCTCGTCTACGAAGTATTTTGACTGTTCGTCGGCACGTTTCAGTGTGTCCGGAGAGAAGAGGAAATCTGGGGCGAGCACCTGCCGAAGCACGGAAATCTGTCTTTGATACAACTGGTCACGTAAGGGCTCGCTCCCGAGACCCTTGTCCAATTCCAGTTCCAATACGTACAGATGCTTGAAGAGGCGTGGGATAAACTGCTCAGTAATAACTACGTGCTTGCATGTCAGGCACATGCTGTAGTATCCGCACGCTTTTCCTTCCTCGAAGTTCGTGGCACGCCTGATGCGCTCCGGTGGATTGAAAGGGTCGCGGCATCCGCAGAGGCCGCTGGTTGGATAAACACGAATGGTTGCGGACGAATTGGGCTCTTGGGCCGCTCCCGTTTGTACGTCCTGGTGGTTCTTCCGAATCTGGTCTAGCTGATACCTCATCTCGCGCTCAAACTGGGGCTCGAGCCCGTGCTTGTCCAGGTAGATGGCTGTTGTGAGTACGGAGCGGTGTCCAAGCAGTACGGACAAATCGAAGATGTCGAATCCCCTCTTGACCATTTCCGTGACGAGAGTGGGTCGAAATCGACTGATATTTACAACTCCAGTAGGGTCCCTGATATCGCGCTTTTCTCCATTGAAGAAGAACTTACGACTCCATTTGGAAACGCCGCCGGCGGTAAGTGGTGCAACCGTCCCGAGCTGACCTCCGCCGCGAGGCTCGTACAAAAACAAGAAGTTTCGCGCCTCTACTGGGGCTCTCTCGACCAAGGGCGCGGTAAGAGCGAGAATTTTTTGGACCGTCCTCTCGACTACGATGCTTTGCTTGATATTCAGCGGTCGGACACATTTGACCGGTGCGTCTTTGTCATCAGAGACTTCAATCGCATCATCGTCGTCAAGAAGGGTGACTACAAGACGCTTTTCCCCAGTCGACCGTGATTTCCAATAAACGATGTAGTTTTGCCCAGTCAGTGCGTCGTCCTTAACGAAGCAATCCCGCGTCAGGTTGAGCAGACACTCCGCGTTCAGGCCGGTCTCGCTGGCCAGCTTGTAAAGAAGGGGAGTCACGATGTCGTGGTCTATGTAAAGAGTGGTCCCCATCGAGCGATACCAGGACTCTACGTCGCCGTACCTCGCTCTAACTGCGTCGGCCAACGGAGAGCACTCGCGGCTTAGCTCTGTGCTTGGAAGAGGCTTGCACTGCATGACGTTCTCAAAGTACCAGACCATGCTGTCGGGGTCGGAGAAGTCCATGGGCTTCATGCGTGGGTCTTCACCCTGCGCACCATGAATCGACAGGGTAACTGACGTCTGCTCCTGCGCGGCTGCGGTCTCGAGAAACTGGACCCAAGTTCCGAAGGCTTTCGTGACCGATTGATAGAAGTAGTGGTGGGCCCGCTCAACCTGTCGTCGAGTGACCGAAGGATTGTTCACAACATTCCGCCAATACCACAAGAGGTCTTCCTGCTTGTGGAAGGTTGACGCCTTACCGAACGGGGCAGCGCCTCTGCCCGTAACTTGGTAGCCTTCGCTGAGCTTCAACGACCACTGGATGGCGGGCTGCAGAGCCTCCAGCACAACCCGGAGCTCCTTGTCGGAATACGACGACCGCAAGAATGTCGTGCGTTTTCCGGGTGGACGAGAGAGAGCATAAACGGGAACATCGATGTAGCTGTTCGCATAGGCGTAGTCCATAACCACTTTCATGCCGCTCACGAGCTGACGAACCGAGTGGGGTGAAAGGGAGCCATCCTTACCGGTCGGATTACAGAATTCAATCCAACGCTGGAAATCAGCAAGCGCGTCTTCGTGCCAGTCAACGACAATGTCGAGGGGATGCTGAGCACCAAGCGTGGCGGCGACGAATTGCCTGTAGTGCTTTGACGCGTAGCCCAGCTTCCTTTTCTTGTCTCTCCCGGCGCTTCGGAACATGCGAGAAATTAGATAGTCAAGCTGAGCGAAGGGCTCGTCAGCTCTGGGCTCAGGAAGGTGCCGTTCGATGTGCGTCTGTATTTTCATATCGCGTAATGTCCACGGCGTTCAAGATGCTTGCGCGGTGCCTTGAACGTGGCCAAGTCAATTCGTTTAGCTTGTTCGTACTTGCTGAACGTGTTGTCCTTTGATTCTGCGAGTTGCCGCGGAACCATGGTGGCGTACGGGTCACCGGCTTCGAGTGACTTATGGCACAGGCATTGTTGGACAAGGACTCGTCGCTCCATGTAGTCCGCACCCAAATCGGTAGAGCGCAAGACGTTGCACGCAAACGAATGCCGCAATACGTGAGGACTTATCTGAACTCGCCGTTTTTTACCGCTGCCGCGGTCGAACATGCGGGGCTCCTCGAGATTGAAGCCGGCGCGGGAAGCCGCCGCCCGCATTTGCTTTGTGAGATTCTGTCTCGTCCAGGGTTGGCCGTTCGCCGATAGAAAAACGAGGTTCCCGGACGCATGCCTAGAGGGATACCGCTTCCTGTATGCCGAATCGTTGTTGTGGTAGCGCTGCACGCGGGCCAGAACAGGTGTTGAAAGCAAAGTTATCTGCTCTCGCCTGCCGTTTTTTCGCTGCTTGTTGGCGGCCAGCCTCATCAAGACATGCCCACCGGCAGCTGCCACTTCGTCGGGAAGGGAGGCATTGGTCAGCTTCTCCGCCTGTTCGATTCGGATTCCGGTATCGAAGATAAAATGCACTAGAACACGCTCACACTCGTTATGCAGGCTGTTCAAAAGAGAAATCAACTGCTTCTCTGTGAGTTCCTTAGGTAGGTAGCCGTACCTCCCGCTTGTAATCTTTCGCGTATCCCTATAAGGGCCGTCTTTCAGTGGGCGATGTAGAAAACCATCGGACTCGTCCATGAAAACAAGTAACTTGAAGAGTGTCATCTCGCGCGAATGCACGGTCGTCTCTTCGAGCTGTCTTGCTATTTCATAGTTGACATACGTTTGGACGTGGGCTCTATTGAGGAGATGGACCTTCCTGTCAAAGGGGAGCTCAGGGAATATCATGCATTCATGCATGGCATTCGCTATGTAGCAAATGTTCCTTGCTTGCAGTCTCAACGACGAGTCCTTGAGCTCCGCTGTGTTGAGCCAAATACTTGGGATTTCCATAATCTGACCGTCGACGTCGAAGACGGTGATGCGCTGCTTTCCTTCAATGGTCTCGATGAGTGGGTATGCACCGACATAGCGACGGTTAGTCGGATTTTTTTTCGAAATCAGGTTCATTGATGGGCTCCAACAATATTCAATTGATTAGGAATACTAGATAGATATGAGACGTTTGCGTTGAATTGGGACGCCAATTTCCTACGACACGTGGTTTCGAGTAATGAGGGATTTTCCTGGCTGGCTCTCCCAGGGTGTCGACGTCTATTTTATGTCTTGGTCAGACCACATATACTGTTGCTGTCGTTAAACACGGACATTTCGTGAAACTCGCTGGTATGCAATGCGACCCAGCAATCAGTTAAACGGAATTTGGAGCGAGCAATGTCGATTGCAATACGCAGCGTTTCAAACGGGCGTTAGTTGGCGTCTGTCCACCTCGGGTTGGTCTTGAGGGAGTGTGGTGATTTCGCCACATCTGCCTTCATGCGGCGCTCGTCAGCTTGAGGCACAAGCGGTCTGCCATCGGTTTCAACTCTGGCTCTCAGCGACACTTCCATGGTCGTTTGCAAGCGCGCAATCGACGTTCGCCGCTATTTAACGTGGTCGAATTGGTCAAGCGCTATCAGCGCCGGTCTGACGTTCGGAGTTACCACCTGCCACTTCACCGCCCCGCCGGATACTCCCGCGGCCACTCCTTTGCCAGCAGCTCCGCGGCTTCTCGCAGTCGCAAATCTGCCTTCGCGCCGTTCCTTCCAGCCTGTGTGTCATCGGCCCCAATTTGTTTCCGACACCAACAGCAAAGGGACTAGGAGTTGCCACTTGCGTAGGGCCTGCGCTGAGCCGGGCGGGTACCAAGCGTTATCGTTGACGGATAGCTGCCTTTGAAGTGGCGCTTGTCCTATCGAGCCTGCAATTTTCGAAAAGGCGTTGAGGTATGGCTGGTGCTAGCGTGTTCGGCCCTGATATAGCCAACACCCGTGCCATTGGAGAAAACGCTTCCCGGCATCCGCCATCGAAGGAAACTCGGCCACCGTGTTGGACGCGGATGAAGCGTTTGGGTATGTAGGATTGCGTCGCCCTTCCGAGTTGCCTCGCTCGGCTCCACCACGCGATAGCGAACGTGCGTGTCGCCCTCGAAGTCGAGGACGGCATAGTTGATTCTATGTCGCGGAAAGAGTCGCCGGCGGGCACTATCCGCCAACTGTGCCTTGATTTCGTCCTCCTGCTCCGGGTCGTGGACGAACAAGTTCGCAAAGCAATTGAGGAGCTGATGCTCATTCAAAGCGCGTACGTCCCCTGTGCTTCTGATGTCAGTCCAGCCATTGGTGTGCTGAACATTATAGACATCGCCGTCATATGCAATGAATGCGATATCGGGCGTGAGGGGAAGAATCGCGACAAGGCCGCTCGAACGGAGTCCAAAGGACGCACCCAATGCTCGGCGGTCTTCCAGGTGCCACCGGTTCGTCGCAACGGCGGGGTCATCAGAGGTGGTGAAAGGAATGACGGTGCGGTTGCGAAGCAAGCACACCTTGAGGTCATCAATGACGTGGAATTGGTCAGCAACGGCGTGCATCGCTACCTGAACCGCGTCCCGAATGCCCAATCGGAATGTCGGGTCATCGACTCCTAGAACGACGTTAGTATCGGCCGCCATTTGCACGGCACGCATTGACGCTGCCTCAGTTCTCAGATGTTGAAGTAGCCAAGTGTGCCTGAGGACGCCTTTTGCGCCGTCGTATAGCTTGAACCCCGGCGTGCGAATCTCGCGGAGCATTCGCGCGTAGCCGGCTTCGCTGGCTTGGATTGCCTCTTCTAGCTTGTCGTCTTGACCGTAAAAGTACGAGCCGGAGCACTGATGCTTGACGGGCACGTCCTGAATCAGTTTCTTCCGGTCCAGGTTGAAAAGATTGATTGTAGCGTTCGCTTCGTTCTTCGTGAACGCGCGGAGATAGCAGCGCGGCACGAAGTGTTGATTTTTGTTTGTGGCCATCTATTGAACCGCGAGCGTAGGTGTTGTTTTTGGCTTGGCGTAGGTACCTGTCGTTTCGCGACCGGCATTCTTTCCGTACGACCGCAAGAGGGGCGGACGCTTTCCTCGTCTCTTCGCATGCGAGAATCTGCAGTTCCCCGCATAGACTGCATCCGCGCCATATTACCAATTCGTCGTTCGTACTTGGTGAGAGGTCTCGCAAGCGTAGCAAAACGCATGGTAATCAACGCACCGTTGGTACAAGACGCGTTGATGAGACGATTGACGAATCGTGACGGGCTATTCTTCCGTTTGACGTACGCGCAATTCCGGACAAGACGCAGCTACGATGGGCAAGGCGATATACCATGTATCAAGCCGGGATGAAGGCGACAAAATTTTTCAAATTCCTTACGACAACCCAGACGCACAGATACTTCGATGTCTGTTTGATGCATAGGCCTCTAAAGATTGGCATCTGACGGTCGTTATTCCGACTAGCGCGATTCGCTCGATGCAATAGCTGCTACTCCCCACATAGCATAATCGCTGGACGCGATATTGCGTCCATCACACAGGGCAACTTCTCCAAGCCATGTCGTTATCGTTTCGCAGTATTTTCGCATCCATCCTGCATTCAAAATGGGCGATGTATCCGTTAATCGCATTTGCCCCGATGTACATGCGTCCGCTTGGATTTGTCGGTGAGAATAGACCACTGTACGCGAGATTGAAGGGCCTATGGGGCGCCCCGCTAGTCGGGGCCGGCTTGGCGGCGAAGGGGGGGCAGGAGTTGTTTTCGTGGCTCTATTTTCAACACGCTACTGTGGACATTGGAGATATTGCTGCGTTCGAGCGCATGAAACACGCCACAACTATGGGAGCATGGGGATTTTTTGTGACGACGGCCGTCATCATCTACGGTATTGCGCTGATTCGATGGGTTTACCATTTTGGAGCATTCACAATTTGCCGGAGATTCAACCTCGCTGTCATCAAGATTCCGCTGCTCTATTTTGTCGTGACGACCGCAACGTTCGGATTGTGGCTGGGAATATCGGTGCGCGCGCTTGCGTGGATGTATGAATCTGCCGGCGCTCAGGGCCACACAGCGTCAAGATATGTTTCTGACCATCCCTACGTGTCTGTTGCAGCAGTGCTGGCCGTAGGAATGTCCACCCAATGGGCCTTTCGAAATGGTCAACTGGGCATGAAAGCAGTCTACGCGAATTCGAGTTGGCTCGTCACCGCGATATACGCCGCGGCAATTCCGCTGCTTCTACTTCTGCAGTTTCTGTCATCTCGCCTCTAGGCCCCTCAGGCTGGCACCTTCTAGGCAGTGTATTTGAAACACGCGGCGGAACCGGCGCTTTTGACGCTTGCCAGCACAGGCTCCGACGATGGAAAACTAGTGTCACCAGTTTCGCACCCCGTTTCACCTCTGCGCAGCAGCGGGGAGTGCCGAAATTGAATAGTAAGCTCGTTGGCGTTCCGCTCGGTCTCGCCGCGATGGCAGCCGTCCATCATCGCCTCGGCGCACATTGACCTCGGCGTAGGTATCGGCATTCCGCGGGGCGCGGGCGCACCCGGGGGACAGTAACCCTCCCGCGGTCTATGCGCTGCCGGCTCCAGTCGTCTGCGGTCCGAAGCCAATCGCTATTTCATACGGTAGTGAAGACGACTGGCGAGCCCGTGAATGGCGCCCACACCGTGACTAGCGTGCCCCTTGACGCTTTCTTTGCAGAAACCTTCGCTTTGTGCGCCGAACAGGCTTCGCCATAGAATTTCTGCCGTTTATGCGTGATTTTCTTTACCATCGCCGCATGCCGCGCTACATTCTCCTGACAAGAAAACGGAGACATGGGGCCGTCGTGGAAGATAATCTACAACTGATGTTCGAGAGCCTCGGTGGCAGACACGTAATCGACCGTCCACAGCTAGACAGCTGCTCGAATGCCGCTAGGGTTCGTTTGGACGTCCACCACACGTCGCCGACCGAATTCCAGCTCGAGTCCCGCGGTGAAGCGCAGGTCGTCGAACTTAATTGGACGCCAACTGACAATCTGTTGAAACGTTCATATCTCAACGCTGATGACGCAAAACGCGACGGCGCATATGCAATCGCTCTTGCGGCGGTCGAGCAGCTGGAGAACATGGTCGGCGTAGCGCGGTGCGAGACGAGAACCGGTGCGGATTACTATGTCATGCCTGCTGGGAGTGACCCTGAGGACTATCTCGAAGATGCGTATCGGCTGGAAGTATCCGGCTCAGACAGCGGAGAAACGGATGTTCGCTACAGGCTCAAACAGAAACGTCAGCAGGCTCTCGAGGGCAAAAGCAGCCTTCCGGCTTTTGCCGCTGTTGTGGGCTTTCGGGCCAAACTCATCCTACTCGAACCAGCCGCATGACTTGGCTAACCTTTCACCGACAGAGTGAAACCCTTGCTCAGAAAGCGCATGAATCGCTGCGAGCGGGCGACCAGGACGGAGCCAGGCGACTCTTCTCGCAGGCTGCAGAATTTGAGCGGCAGGCCCTAGCCTCGTTGGGCCCGGACAAGGGGAAAACCCGCAGCATCACAGCCGTCAGCGCGGCAGCACTTCTATACAAGTCCGGGCAGTTTGAAGAAGCGTGCCAACTTGCGTATGGCCAGTTGAGTGACATCGCGTTGGCCGAATTCGCACGCTTCCAGCTCGAAGAGCTCGTTCAAACCGTATACAACGAACGCGAGAAGAAAAAGTACGACCTCAGTTTCTTGCCGGGAATGGTCAATGTTTCAGTCAGGGGCGGCGAAGTGCTGCGTGGCGCCGCTCCCCTTGACCTCATTGTCGACCGCGTGAAGACGATTCAGGCGATGTTCTACCGCGTCATCGAATGGACAACGTCGCGCCCGCATCGTAAAGGGCCACCCACGAAGGACGTCAGCCAGCTTTTCCAACCTTGGCTGTTGCAAGACGCCCCAGGGAGTTTCCAGTTTTCTGTCGCCATCAAGGCGAGTACTCAATTAGAACTGTTCGAGAAGCAGAATCCGGGTGCGTCCGACGTCGCGCGCGAGTTCCTTAGCATTGTCCAAACCATATCGACCGACGAGACTGGCGATGCGACCAAGGCCCTGGTACCGGACGCAGACTACCGCACCACATTCCGCAAGCTCGTGAGAAATCTAACGCCCACAGGCAAGGAATTCGATAGTCTGGATTTGAAGTCACAGGGAGTAGAGGACGCACCTCGCATCAACGCAATCGCCCGTACGAAGATTGCAAAGGTGATTCGTGCTGAGCTGCCGAAGCCGGTCACTGGCGAGCAAGCGGTAGAGCTTTCAGGAAGTCTTCGCGCTGTCGACCTTAACGATGATTGGCTGAAAATTCACGTGCCAGAGCAAGGTGAAGAAAAGGTTGTTGGCGTATCGCAGCAAGTTGACGACGTAATTGGACCGATGGTCAATCGACAGGTTTTAGTACGAGCGGTGCGGACAAGGACAGGCTCCTTGCGCTTCGTTGATATCGAACTCGCCGACGACCAAAAATAGGCTTCGCAGAACTGGCTAATTCTCCCGACGCTGGACTGCGAACCCTCTACCTGCAGTGGTATCAGCAGATGTTGGCTTCGCACGTACGACGGAATTTCTGGGCTTGCCAAGATGGCACTCGTATCCAAGAAGGCGGGGGTTTCTCGCGTCCGCGGGAGCGCACTGAGCGGTCGGCAACATCCTCCTAAGAGCGTGGCGAGTTCGTTGAGGCAAACATACCTGGCGGAAGCGCTGAGTCTTCAGCTAATTGGAGCGGTCGATGTTTAGCTTCGCGTTTGACAATCTTTCCCGCCGAGTAAATCGAACAGTTGGTCAGTGGCTGGACAGGCCAAACGTAATCAGAACGTTCGGCGCGCCGACGAAGGAGCGATTGGTCTTCTTCGCAGCGGGGCACTCGTTGGTTTGTGTGTCTGCGCTGGTCTTGTTCAAGCTCCTGGTGGCGTTTATTTGGTGGTTCGCTCCGCGATTCCTCTTGCTAATAATTCCCCCGTACGAGTGGAAGAACGTAGAGTTCGCCGCATATTTCGGCACGCTGTGGTCGGTTCAAGCGACGATTGCCGCCCTGGTGTACCCAATCGTGATTGCATTCGTTGCCGTGCTGCTCCAGCGCCGAGCCACTGCGAAGCTTAGCTTGCAGTTGTATTTGCTCGACGCCGCCGCGCTTACTGCCGGTATCAGCTCGCTCGCGTTGGTCACAACGATGGGTGTCGAGTATCTAGCTGTTCCCTATGCGCCACCGGAATGGGTAGCTATGGGGGTCGCCGGTGACTGCGCCTGGTTTTTCTTCAACGTCCTGCTAACCGCGTGGTTTCTGTATCGGACAGTTCACTACCTTGACGACAGCACAAGGATGAGGGTGTTCACGCGCTATGCGGTGAGCACTGCGTTGCCAGCGGATATTCGGCAACGACTCGAAGGAAACATATTTCTTCAGGAAGGCCATACCGAAGCATCTTCCGACGGCGAGGAACAAAATCCCGACAAGCCCCACGTGCGATATCTTCCATTCCCGGACGGCGAGCCCTGCGTCTCCTTAGCGATTCGAGGTTCAAAGGCCATTGTCGACGTTCGTCTGCGTCTACTTAGAATCGCTGCCAAACTCTGGACGGGAGCTAACCACAAAGAGCCCAACGTGATGGCCCGTCCGGCCTCCCGAGTAGGTTCGCCATGCCTTTCGTTCACGTTTTCCCCTGGTGAATTGCTCAGCGGCAAAGAAACCCTATGTACCGTCAGAGGTGGCAAGCCACCAGGTCGTGTCGCGGAACTGCTTATTCGCCACTCACTGGTGCTTGGCCAAAGGAAGGCCTCGACTTCTACCATAGACATCTTCGAAGAGCTTGCCACCGAGGTCCTAGCGTTGCTCGAGCAGCGTCGATTCGAGGCTGCGACAGACGCAATATCTGCGCTCGTTGACCTCCATGCCGAGTTAATACTGGCGGGGGCATTTGTTAGGAATGACGGAACGAAGGACAACGCCACCCTGCTCGGAAACGCTTATCAGATGGTTGGTTTGCCCCTCCACCACGAATGGGTACGGGCGTACCGGCAACCTCTCATTGCCGCCGTGACCGACGACAATCTACAAACTGCATTTTATGACCGGTGTTGCTATGTCCCTTACCGCTTGCTCAATCGCATACGCGGTCAGCATCCGGACATCGTCGCATGTGTGCTCAGTTTGTCATCCCTGATGTCGCATCGACTCGGTTTGTGGTGGCAATCGAAGGCCGATGAGAGGGGGCTCACGACTCGCGGCGCGGCGAATGCTGTGGTCTTGCCCCTCCCGGTGTCCAAGCAGTACGAGTCCGCCATAAAGACTTTTATCGAAGGTTGGGAAGCCGGCAGTTACCTCGATATTCGCGCGTCGTTCGGAAATGCAAGCGATGCTTGGCGGGTACTTTCGGAGCAACTACGGTTCGCCGCGGAATATCTTCGATGCCTGCTTAAGATGTTTTCCGGAGCGGTCGTCCGCGGAGACCGAGTAGCCGCGCTCTATCTGGTCGATTCGCTACTGAAGTGGTGGGCGTCGCAGGAAGTCCAGTTTGATGGTCATCCGCTGCCCGAAGGAGAGTTCCCTGTTCACACGCTTGCCTGCATTGACGATGTTTGGTCTGACGTCCGTCCTTCCATTGAGAACCTTCCGGAGGGTGACGAAGAACCGATAATCGCTGTGGCACTTGCGTCGACAGTGCTGCGGCGGTACTGGGTGGATATCCGCTTTCTGAGTGCGCTTGTACTCCTGTCGTGGACACAAGACACAGCCGACGCGTCGGCATTCTCGTTCGAATTGGTAATTGCGCTAATAACGGGTCGAAGCTACATTCAAGGCGGCACCGTGGCGCTGAGCCAAATCTCCGAATTTCATCGAGTTTGGCTGCACCTGATACGAGGACAAATAGCGGACAGGCGATACGCCAGTCGACTCGACGGAATCGTACGCGCGATGTTTGAGACCCTTGAACCTGACCGTCTTGGCGGGCGAGTATTTTCCGGCTCGGGCGACGCCGATATGCAGTCGCTCCTTAACACTCAAATCGAACTTCTACTTGCAGTCGCGGGAGGCCGCACACCATTTGGCGTGTTCACTCCAACGTTGGCAGTCCCGCAATGGTCTCGGGATATGGACCAGCTTGAGCAGTTACGGCATTTCGTTCGACTTCTCGGCGATGCGTTGAACTCGCCCGCTCTCGCACCAAGGCTGCCTTTGGTAGAAAGAGTGAGACGAGCTCTAGGCAAAGCCACCGATGCTGAGGTTGCACGAACTGCGTTGACAAACGAGCTGAATGAGTTATCTACCGCCGCCTCCGAAGCGCGACAGGCCATATTCGCGGATGCACAAATCGCAGACGACCGGTTGAGTCTCGCGTCGTCCGCAGTTTCGCGCTACGTCTTGGACAGGCAATGCAAGACCTTTCCGCTGTCCGTCGCTACGACGTTTGTAACAAAGCCTCGTTCCGATGACGTTTCTAGACTGAACTTCATCAACGTAAGGAAAGGCTTATTCACCGAGCCGCCGTTGGAAGGCGAACATGACCGTTCTATCGAGTCGTATAACAAGCCGGTCGGTGAGCAGATTGCGTCGAACGTACTCGTAAAATATCTTCGCGTAAAGGATGCTGCTCCCTTACCTGACGTGAGCGCCGACCTCTTTCTCGATGAACTGGCAAGACAGAGGCAACGGATTCAACGGGAGGGCGGCACCCCAACTATTCTCGTTCCGATTCAAAGCGCACCAACATGGCTTCGTCAGCTGCGCGAGGGCCCGGGCGAAGCCGCAGATGCGCTTGCCTTCAGCTATCGACACGTCGACGATGCGGCGAGCGTTGTCGGCCACCTGGGAGAGATGCCGATTCACGCAGCGCCAATGTCTTCTAACGCTTGCTATCTCGTACCGCTAGAGGACTTCGCGACGCTCGTATTCTCAGAGTTTGAAGAAGAAAAATGCGTTGGCACCAAATGGACGCCAGAATCAGACGAAACAATCCGTCTCTCCTTCCTCTGGAATTTCTCGACACCGGAGTAAGCATCTTATGAATAGTAACCGCTAAATATTTCTCGACGCCGGGCCGATATATCGTCAGCATAGCGTCTCGTTGAATGTCCGGCCCCAGGTAGACCTTGCATCTCAGCGAGATGACCCGATTGCCCCCAGACTAACGCTGAAGATTTCTCCCGAGCATGCGCAGCCAGCGGCTGATAACGAATTCGCCAGGACCGGGCCCCGTTAGCGGGCTAGTATAGATGGCGGTTGAGGCGTCAGCTAGTACAGGTTAGACGTGTCTGGAAAAAAGTTGGTCACTTATCGCTACGCTTGACACGTCCGCTCTGCGCTCCACAATTAGCACATGACGAACAAAAACGATGAGGGTCCGCTTGTGGCGGACTCCGCACAGACCGGGCCATGAAGACATATCTCTTCCTTAGGTTCGCCCAATACCGGGCCTTCTGGAACGCTCGCAGGACTTTCGGAAAGGTCACCTTTCTGTTCACGTCCCGTCTCTACAAAGCGAACCAATCACTCAAAGACGTCAGAACGAACAGCCTGTCTCTTATCGGCATCGGCCGAGTGACGGCCGCGCCATGGTTTCGGGCCATCGTTGTTGCGTCTGTTCTGCAGTTTAGCAATCCGTGGCTCTGCTGCCTCTTCGCGAAGTATGGCTACTCGGTTCCTAACGACTCTGACTATGTGACCTTCCTCGCTGCAATCAGCAGTATTGGCGGTGTGTTCATCGGCCTGTATTACGCTGCGATTGCGACAGTCGGAAGCGCGATGTACGCCAAGGTGCCGAGCAACCTACGCGATTTGCTCGCACAGGACAGATTCGGCAACGTCTACATGCAGTTCCTGTCGTTTTTGACCTACCTGTGTCTCGTTCTCATCTGTTTGAGGTTGTCGAATCTTGACCGTATCTACATTGCACCTCCACTCGTAACCATTGCCGCTGGGGTTGGCGTTTTCGCATTCGTGAAGCTTGGTCAACGGGTCTTTCATCTCTTCGACCCTGCAGAATTCTCCATACACATTTTTGAGCAGCTGCATCGCTGGATGAGTGCGGTTACCGTCGGGCGGCTCAAATGGCAAGACGAGTCATTCCAACACCACGCATATAAGCAAGCTGCAAAGTCCGTCACGGTTCTGGAGACCCTCCGAGACCTGTTGCTTGCAGAACCACATCTCAACGGAACGCCACTCCTCGAAGTCTCGCTGCGTACCACCCAGTTTCTCATTTATTACAGGACAAAGAAGTCCGAGATTCCGACGGATAGCCGGTGGTATCAACAAATCTATCGCCATAGAGAATGGTATCGAACCGACGACATGAGGCTTTCTGTAGCCACCGAGACCGGCACAACCATCGCACCGAACACCGAGGTCAATCGTGAATGGCTTGAAGAGCGCCTAGTTACCGTTCTGTTGGACTGCCTGGCCGTCAATGTTCGAAACGCACAATGGGACAACGCTCTTACGGCGCTCCAACACATCGAAAACTATGCCACTACCCTAGCTAGGCAGGGATGGGCAGACTCCGCATTCGATGTCTTCCATCAAGCCTGCTCCCGTACTACCGATGCAATTGAGCAATCGGAGGTGGCGCAAGCTGAGACAGTTCAAAAGGTTGCCGTCGCTGAGGGCCTGGCCTCGATGCCCATCGCCCTAAGCCTTGCGTTGCGGGAAAGATATGCCTCATTCCGACGCGCAGACATCTTTACTCGCATAGAAGCCATTGATTGGTCAAACCCGAACAGCTACTACCGGGCCGGCTTTGAAGACTATGTGCTAAGCCAAATTGAGTATTTGGCGCCGAGGCTGGCATTTGAGCGTGCTGTCGAAGGGAAAGAAGTCTCGCCTCCTTGGTATCTGAGCGAGCTCGCGTTACAGCCTGAAGCGGAGCATTTTGTACAAAATATCGCCGTGCTTACGAGCAAACTTCCTGACACATACGCGACACTGCGAGGCACATTCTCAGCGGCGGAGCTTCACTGGATGACAGCTGCAACGCTCAGTCGGCAATGGGAGTACTGGCACAAGCTCAACGAGCAGGTTGCTGTCTGGGGGCGCACCTGGTCCGAGATGAGCGATAATCGGAAACTGACGGAACTCCCGTGGGCCAAGTTCGATGTTACGTCGACCCGAGCAAAACTGGGCGAAATGAAAATTGCGCTTCTCAAGACGATGTCGGGTCTTCAGACGCGGCTAAGTGCATTGGAACGACCGCCAACATATCCGGACTATGCAGGCCAATTCCTACACTTCTCCGGCGAGGCTGTACTCGAAGCTTTGCTTGACGAAGACACCGAGCTTCTACAGGATGTTTTTACCCGATATTTCGTTGGATGCCTGAACCAGTTCGGGAAATTGCATTCAAACGATGGTCCGGACTGGCTGGCAACACAGAATCTAAGAATTGCGGCCGCACCTGTACTCGACCTGATGGATGTTAGCGGTTACGCGTTGCTGTTGTCCGAATTTCATGGGAATAACGCCATGTGGAGCATCGTTCGGTCTACATGGGACAGACACCTCGCCGACGGCAAGAGGCTCGCGGGCATCGTCGCGTTGGTCAACTTCGTTGAATCTGGTCTAGGCGCCAAGCCACGCGACATCCTACGAACGAAGTGGCAACGACGGGTTGAAGACAAGCTCGAACAACTCCCGCGTAAGCCGGTTGAGAATGAATCCTGGCATATGGCGAACGAGACAGAGGCTATACACACGAGTCCCTTGGTAAAGGCGGTTGCGTCGCGCACTCACGCATTGGACTACGAAGGAATCGACATTTTTGTCGGACTTTACGTGGCCCGTAAGCCCGGCGCTGAAAATCTGAACGAATACTGGAAACGGACCAACCTCTCGGATGAGCTTGCCGAAGAACAGTACGACATCGCCACACCGTCTGACGAGGACACCGCGAAATGATGTCCGGAAAACCACGGCCCAAATGGTCTCCGCGCCTTGCCAGATTCCTTCCGAGCCTGCGCCAATCCCAAGAGGATATCATTCCGAACGTTTTTATGTTCGCTGAAGATATTTCCAACCCGATGCCACTTCACCGCGCCAGAAAGAAAGGATTCTCGGTCCACCTGACTGGAACCGAAGATTCGCGGCGAAAGGCGCTTCGAGTGTTGGATGACCTGTCCGACCATGAAGGCCGTTCGCCCGAAGACAAACTGGCCCTTGCCGTCGACACTCTCGCGAAAGGAATCGCATGGGAGGGGCGAGCACAGTTTGAGCTCATCCCACGGGATGACGGGACAACTTTTTTTCACCAGGTCACGACGAAAAGGTTGTTCCGGCTCGTTGGCTTTGCGGTCCAATATCTCAACCCTGAAGACCGGAAGTTCTGGCAAAGCCCCGCGCTGCGTTGGGTACCGCTTTCTGCGATGTGGCACATCGATGTCCCCAGTGAACTAGGTGGTCGACGCGGCTATAGACGCTTGCTGTCGGGCCTAAGAAAGTTCAACAGCCTTGGCCCGCATTTTCTTTCGATGGATATGCAGCGAGGCGGGAATCCCAGTAACTTCGACGTCACAGCATACGCTCGGTCAAACAACATATTTCGCTATAAGCTTGCTCACTCGTGGGGATGGAATTGCCGCGATTTATCGACCGAACGCACGACAGAGTTCTACAACATGTATCGCAGTGCCACTGCTGAAAGGTCACAGTGCATCTTCAGAAGCCACATCATCTCCCAGATAAACGCCTTGCTTGAGCGATTGGAGATAGATTGCGTAATTGCCGTGGAGGGTCTTCTATCGGCCGAGGATGCCAACCGGATGACGTGTGAGCTGCTCAGCGGCCAGCTGAGCTTTAAAGAATTTCTAGAAATCAAATACGGCAGCTAAGCTACGCAAGCAATCTAGTTATCGGCCGTTTGCCAACTACGACGGCGATGCCCTCTTCACTAACCCCGTACAAGGCAACGCCTATAGAGTGTGCCGAGTCTGCGACAGCAATGACGACGCCACATGCTCCCCGAGTTCTTGCTGCATCGAATCAACTGGCTGGGCTTGCTGCCACCATTCCTCGAACAATCGATTGGCGTCTGGAGTCGATTTCGTCCGTCCCAGTAACGAGTTGAGACCTTCGGCGGTCAGAACAACGATTCCTTTTCTGGTCGCTTCCTGAACGTCGGTTAAGTGTTCAGAGTGCAAAGTCGTGACCATTACGGCAACACAACGGGCATGCTTATGCCCCATTGAAGTAAGGCGGTCTTGAGCCGTGTTCAACCGCAGCAACAATTTCGACAGCTTTCCGTCGTTGTTCAGCGCGCCCGTTGTGCATTCGATGACAGCTAGGTCGCCGTCCGGTGTACTCGCCAGCACGTCCGGCCCATCACTCATGTGGGACGCTGCTAGCGGGTCCACGGAGAAGCCGAGCATATAGAGTAAGTTAGCAACGCCTGTCTCAACCACGCGCCCATTGGTCTCTTTTGTCTTCTTATCGAAGAAGCACCTCTGCGTCTGCGACAATCCTTCGTCGAACGCCTCATGTATTATTCGACGGGCATTGATGGATGCATGCGGGTCGGCAATCCAACCTTGGTGCAACCATTGCCCGTTGTAGGAGGCGAAGCATTGGACCGCTGCGCCTTGCGGAATGCTCAATTGAAACTCCCCTACCTGGTGCGTCTCGAACTTGTTCCATTTCAAGAGCGGGCCGTCGACCGCTCCACGCGTCGCGATTTGTCCGTCTGCCAGTTGAACCCGGTATCCCAATCGCGCGGGGGTAACGTCCACGTCTTTTGCAGCCACTAACCCCAGCGTGGCAGTTGCGCCTTGGATGGTCCTGTTCAGGTCGACGGAAACCATTGGTTGTGCGGAGATGTCTAGCACGCACATGTCCCATCTAAGATGGCGCAGCCCAAGCTCAGCAGCGAGGTCCGCAACCGAGTCATATGGAGTGGCGGCAGCACGCAAGTCATTCTGGAATTGCGCGCTGTTATTTGTGAAGAGGTAGCGCGTTCCGGATATAGTCAAGACGAACGCATGAGCCTGTTGTTCATTGAAGTCCGGATGGAAGCGCTCGAAGTATGCGGAAAGACTCTTTTCTTCTTGCCCCAACCTTGTACCCCATCGCAGGCGACCGAGCGGGGTTTTAACGCCCTCCGCTCGCAGCGCATCTTCTAGCGTCGAACAATTTATACCCAACTCGGAAAGAGCCAAGGAGACGCCGCAAATCGATGGCGTTTCAACGACCAGACCGCCGCTTCCGTGCGGATTCGCTGACAGTTGCAAATGTCCCTGGAAAAGAGTCAGCGCGTCTTCGCCGTCCCGAACGGCCAAAAAGCTGAAAACTGCCTCGCTATATGACGTTTCTGTGCCTGCCACCAATTTGAAAAATTCCGTGCGGTGAGCGTAGTCGGCGGGGGGTATTGAGAAATTCATGGCAAACGTTTCGCGGTCTTGACGGGGGCGTCCATCTGACGGACCAATAGACTGTACCGCATTCTATCTTGGCGGTCACAGTCGTTAGTCAACTGGGCGCTTGTGAGATTCCGCGGAATGCGAAAGCGAGGCAGCCGCTTCGCGGTGCGCTATCGCTAGTAATGTCGCGTTACAATCTCGCACCGCCGTTTCATATGTGTCCGACATCGCCTCCTACACTACGAGCCATAGTCACTGGCATTGCACTCGAGCGTGCGGGCGAGTAGGAAAAATGAATACCAAAATCGTTGGAGTTGCATTCGGTCTAGCCGCGTTGGCAGCGTCCACCGCCGCGTCGGCGCATGTCGACATTGGCGTAGGCATCGGTATTCCGGTCGGAGTCTATGCGCCGGCAGAGCCAGTGTACGCGCCACCGCCTCCCGTGGTCTATGCTCCGCAGCCTCCCGCCGTATACGGTCCGCCGTCAGTCGCCGTCGCGTACGGCGGTGACGGCGACTGGCGAGCTCGCGAATGGCGCGAACGTCGCGAGTGGCGTGAACGTGAATGGCGCCGCTAGGAATGGCGCGAGCACGAGTGGCGAGAGCATCGTGATTGGCGCGGGTATTGAAACGATGCCTGAAGGCACCACATCTCTGGCATATAACCACCGAGTACCTTCGAATGAAAGATAGCCCGATAAGAATAGTTTTGCTGGCCACTGCCTTGGCATTGGCAACGACGGGAACTGCCAACGCCGCCGGCTGCCTCAAGGGGGCGGTGGTAGGCGGAGTCGCTGGGCATTACGCGGGGCACCACGCTGTCGTTGGTGCCGTCGGTGGCTGCATGGTCGGCAGGCACCTTGCGAAGCAGCGCGCGCAACAGGAAGCTCAACAGCAAGCCGCGCAGCGCCAGGCAGCGAAGGCGCAATAGGAGTTTGTCGACTTGGCGTACCCGGTGGAACAAGACAATCGCTGTTCCACCGGGCGCCTGCCAACTGTGTTCAGGTCGTCAACTCCGTGCCAGACTCGACTGCCGCCATCGGAGTCGGCACGGCTGCGGCCTTGCGAGGTGCATTCTTTGCCGACGCTTTCTTGACTGCAGCCGGCACCGTGCTCTTCGCTACTGCGTTTTTAGCCGGCACTTTCGCGCTCGTGGCCTTCTTGGCAGCAGTCTTCTTCGCGGTCGCACCCTGCTTCGCAACGGCCTTTTTGGCCGCCGGTTTCGCATCGGCCGCCGCGCTGGAGCCGTCAATCAAAAAGTTGCTGCGGTCCTTGGCGTCAGCAATCCAAGCCGGCGCGCGCCCACGTCCACTCCACGTCGCGCCGCTCTTGAGGTCACGATAGAGCGCTGGCTGGGGACCGCGCACGTAGTTGCCGGCCTTTGCTGACTTTTTGGCAGCAGGAGCGGACGACACTGCGTTACCTTCAACCAAGAACCTCGACCGGTCCTTAGCGCTGGCAATCCAGCCCGGCGCGCGACCATAGCCTGACCATGTCGCGCCCGTCTTCGGGTCACGGTACTTTGCGGCCGAAGCCGACGACTTGGCGGTGGCCTTAGCGCCCGGCTTGGGTCCACGTTTTTTGCCGTTAGCATGTGCATCGATGTCAGCGGTCGTCAGACCGTGTTCTGCCATCAAACCGCGAATCTTCTCGATAACTGCACGCGACGTTTTTGCGGTTAGCGCTTCTGCCTGAGCCTGCAGCTTCTGGATTTTTGCTTGCAAGGATTCCAAGGTCGCCATTCCCACCTCCGGAGTTGAGATGCCGCACTATGCCATGCGCAAGACGTAGTGCGCTACTTCTGGCTGAAGCGCACAAGTGACAGGCCTGCGCCTGCCTAAGGAGAGAAAACTGCTCGCGAACGGGCAAGGTGACATCGCCCGCTGACCTTCAGATTGCGACTGGTCCCCGGGGCGTGTGCTATGCCTTTGGCGACAGGGCCACCAGCGTTTTCGGGCGAAGGAGAGCGGCCGTTGCGTGCTGCGCAAAAAGAGCAAACACAGAAAGTGCCGTCTCTCCAGATGTAGTCAGCTATCGCAACGGAGCGCCGTCCCGGGTCAATTGCACCGCAGTCGCCTCCAAATAGTCTGCCCGGATGCTATCGCCGACCCTCAGATTGCCAAGCGGAAGGCCTGAGGATGCGATAAGCGTCACCGTGCGCGTGGGTCCCCGTAACGTCACTAACCTTTTCGTGGCGTCAATGCTCTCTACAGTTACTATTGCACGGACCCCATGTACCGACGTTGTAGTTCCCCCCGATGCGGGCATCGTCATCTCGGTATCGACTCTTTCACGTATACCCTTTGAATCAACCTTATCGGCATGGAGCAGCAAGGCACGCGTGTACGTGATGTTCACCTTGTCTCCAAGTTTGAGCAGTCCTACGTTGCCGACGTCCGGGTTGACCTGAACCTTCACCACCTTGTCGGGCGACATCTGTAGCAAAACGCTGTTGGTGTCAGATTGAACCCCCACGACGGTCGCAGTTGCGCGCGCGGAGCTTGTTCCCGCAAATATCCTGGCATCGCTTGCTGGACTCGCCTCGGGGGGCGCGCCGAAGGCCAATTCCTGACACGCAAATGATGACAAGCCGACTATCGCCAACAGGACCGTGCGTCGAATCGTCTGGAACATGTCTACCTCCAGAATCGCCCAGTGAACCAGCCTCAGTATGAAGTCTCGACGACGCAACCCCGCCCGCCGTTACAGGGCAAACGCCGGTACGCTGGTCGACGGTTGCATCCGGCCATGACATGCAAGTCGGTAGACGTGCGCCATCCGTGCCATACGTTTGACGCACGTATCTCCCGGCCCGTCCGGATTGACCGCAACGGCTGGCGCGTCGTACGCGGGCGGTGTTGAACCACTTCGGCATCATGTTCAGCGAATCAGTAAAGGTGAACGCTAAACAGAACAGAGGTCGCGCCCACGTCGACGCACGCAGAGGCGGGTCGCGCAGCACCGGCGCCGCTCAAACACGTCATGTACTTCAGCTGTCCAACCAGTCCACGGCCGTGTCCGCTCCGTCATGCTCGTCTCTTTGAAGGACGAGTTATTGACCTCGGTCAAGTCGCAAACGATGGAACGGCATTTCCTCGCATGGAGAATCAAATCACTTGCCCAACGACTGCAGCCGTTTCGTTGACGAGTGTCAAGGGTAGGGCGGTGCTGACATGTAGCCTTTGTGTGGACGATGACTGCACACGCTCCGTTGTTGAGTCGCGCGTCCATAGGGAGGAGATATGAAAAAGCTGCTAGTTGCGATGGTTACCGGTATCGCGTTGACATCCCCGGTCCTGCAAGCTGCTTCGAAGGACACCGGCGCGCCGCAAAGCAGTTCAAAAACGCCGCCCGCGGGCGCCGCTGAATTCGACAAGAATCTGACGCAGCTTCAGGAGCAAATGAAGACAATGCAAGCGCAGATGGACCAGATTCGCAAAACTCAAGACCCGCAGGAACGCCAGAAGCTACTCGAGCAGCACTGGGCCACAATGCGAACCGCGATGACAATCATGCACGGGATGTGGGGCCCGGGGATGATGGGACGTGGAATGGGCCCAGGCATGATGGGCGGCGGCGCTGGGCCCGGAATGATGGGAGGCTGGGGTCATATGGGCGGTTACTACTCGCGCCTGACGCCCGAGCAACTGCGGCAGCGACAATACATGACCGACCAATACCTGCAAATGCAGCAGGAGATGATGAATAACATGATGTTGCAGCAGCAATACCGCATGGGGCCACCGCCTGCCGGTGCACAGTAGACATACTGCAGAACCGAATACCGACGACACCCCAGCTTTAGAAACTCGCGACCTACAGGAGCGCACATGAGCGGAATTGCCAACTACAAAGACCTGACAGTCGCGGTATCTATTCAGATGCGAGCGATGCGCGCGTCACAACCCGAGTTGATGACGGCATTTGGACAACTCGCTGCGGCTGGGACAAAAGGCGGGGCACTGGACCGAAAAACGCGGGAGCTGGTGGCGCTAGGGATAGCGATTGCATGTCGTTGCGACGACTGCATCGGTTTTCACGTCCAGGCGCTGGTGAAACTAGGCACGACAAAGGCCGAGCTGGAAGACGTGCTCGGCACTGCCGTCTATATGGGCGGCGGCCCGTCGATGATGTATGCCACCCATGCGTTGAGAGCGTTTGAGGAATTCTCGCTCTGAAATCTGAGTACCCGGATGTCTACCGGTGCCTGCGGTGTAAAGCAGTCCTCGAACGGGACCACGGCATGACAATCATGGTTGCGTCATCCCTTGATGATGCACATGCCCATCCATCGCGTCAGCACCATGGTCAGAGAGTTGCGCGTCGAACCATTCGTGAAGTGATGCCACTAATTTCGGGTCATCGCATCGATACGTAAGCTCGCCTCCGCCTTTGATGTCCTCGTACGTAATCCATATTTGACCGGGCTTTGCCGCTCTGAGTTGCGCCAATCCGGGCATGTCGGTACCGTGAGTACGAGCAGGTCCCGAAAAATCACCGCGCTGAAACTGCGTCTGGATTCCACGCAGGTGCTCACGAATCAGCCGAATCTGGACGCTGTCGGCCGTGTTTTTCGCAATCACCTGCTGGCTTCCGCCATCGTCCGATTTGGTGAAGATGTGAGTCGTGGCCTTGAGGCTGAACGGCATGACCTCCGCACCTCGCTGCGCGACCTCTGCCTGACGTTCCGCGTCTACGGCGAACGATTCAAACGGCGCGGCTAGAGCCGCCATCACGATTAGCGTAGAGAAAAGTATGGTCGGTTTCATCGGATGACATTTCCGCGTTGTCAAACTGTGCCTGATTGCGCCATTTCCGTAGGACCGGCAAACAGTTAAAGGAACCGGCCGCGATGCGTCAAGCAATTCCAGGCGAAGAACGAAGGACGCCAAGAGGACGCTGCGATGGCAGCGCCCGCACTCGTCAGAGCGAGAACGAGACCGACAACACGTCCCAAGAATGTACCGCATGCAAAATCATGCCGTCCATTCACCTGCCTAAGAAAGCCACCGCATCTGCGAGGACGGCGGCTCTCAAGTAGATGCGTAGCATCTTAGGCCTGCTGCCGAGTGAGTTTCGCGCGCTCGATGATTTCGAACACCACCATGCCGCCGAGCATCGCGCCCACAAAACCCCACGCCTTCGGAAAGCCAGCGCCCATTGCGACCAGTGCGGGTCCCGGACAAAATCCCGCGAGACCCCAACCGACGCCGAACACAGCGCTTCCCATTACGAGTCGCAAGGTAACTTGCTTACCGGCTGGAATCTGAATGGACCGACCCAGCAAGGATTTCTTTCGCCGCTTCGCTAATAGGAACGCGACAGAGCCAACGGCTATCGCGCCCGCCATGACGAATGCGAGAGACGGGTCCCATTGACCAGCGATGTCCAGAAATCCCAGTACCTTCGCTGGGTTGGCCATGCCTGACACCATCAGACCGACACCGAACAGAAGCCCGGAAAATAATGCGGTCAGCAGACCCATATCAACCTCCGAAAAGATGCCTTGTCACAAACACGGTCAGAATGCCGCTTGCCATAAACGTTGCCGTTGCGACAAGTGACCGCATGGAACCCCGCGAGATGCCACAGACACCGTGGCCGCTCGTGCAACCGCTGCCATAACGCGTGCCGATGCCTACGAGAAAGCCAGCGGCAACTACTTCGGCCCACCCAGCCCCGATATCGAGCGCTATTGGATTACCTAGCAAGCTCGCCAGAACTGGGGCCCCGACGAGCCCCGCAAGAAAAGCTACACGCCACCCTGCATCCTTCTGCGGCAAGTTCATCAGGCCGCCCAGAATCCCGCTGATACCGGCAACACGCCCATTGAAGAGAACAAGCACAGCAGCTGCGATGCCAATCATCACCCCTCCGGTCAGTGACAGCCCCGGTGTGAAATTGGAAATATCAATCGACATGGCACCTCCTCATCGTCATTGAGCGCAAAACTGGTCGTACAGCACATTCATGACCGCAATCGCTTCCTTGCTTGCGATGGAGTAAAAGATGCTCTTTCCCTCCCGCCTTGTCGCCACGAGCTCGTTATCGCGAAGGACGCCAAGCTGTTGCGAAAGTGTCGGTTGACGTATGCCCAACTGTTCTTCAAGGTCGCTGACACACAACTCGCCCTGCGACAACTGGCACATCAGAAGCAACCTGTCGGGATTGGCCAGCACCTTCAGTAGCGCACAGGCTTTCTCTGCCGAAGCCTGCATCACCGACAGGTCGATTGGGACAGACTTCTGCCTCATCTCATCATCCTATAATTTGGATATAAACATTATATTGCTTTATATATTATTTGTGAATAGAATACGTGACATCTGAGGAGGTCAGGATGCAGCCCAACGTTGAACCGTTCTTCGACCCGGTCACCGGCACGGTCACTTACGTGGTTTTCCAGTCGGGGCATCCAGAATGCGCAGTCATTGACCCGGTCCTGGACTACGACCCTAAAGCCGGACGCACTTCAACGACAAATGCCGACAAGGTCATCGAATTCCTACGCCAGCATGGCCTGCGCGTGCAGTGGATTCTGGAGACCCACGCGCACGCGGACCATCTGTCTGCAGCGCATTATTTGCGGGGCAAGCTTGGTGGAAAGGTTGCGATTGGCGAACACATTCGCACCGTTCAGGGCGTCTTCAAGAAGCTTTTCAATCTTGAGCCGGAATTCAGCCCTGACGGCTCCCAGTTCGACCATCTGTTCCGCGAAGACGAGGAGTTTTTCCATCGGTGCCCTGACAGCAAAGGCGCTGTATGTTCCGGGTCATACGCCTGCCGACACGGCCTACCAGATTGGCGATGCCGTCTTCGTTGGTGACACGCTTTTCATGCCGGATGTCGGCACCGCGCGTTGCGACTTCCCCGGCGGCAATGCCCACTCACTGTATGGGTCGATTCGAAAGCTGCTGGACCTGCCGGGCGATACCCGGCTTTTCATGTGCCACGACTATCCACCCGAGGGTCGGAAGCCGCAATGGGAAACCACGGTGCTCGCCCAGCGTACGCATAACATCCATGCGCACGACGGCGTAACAGAACAGCAGTTCGTCAGTATGCGCGAAGCTCGCGACGCAACACTTGCGATGCCCGTTCTTATCCTTCCGTCTGTGCAGGTCAACATACGGGCTGGCCAGTTTCCACCTTCCGAGGAAAATGGCGTCAGCTATCTGAAGATTCCGCTGAACATGTTGTAAGGCGCTTGTTACGAGCCATTGATTTGGAACCCGCCGTTTGGCGTTGGCATGAGCGCGTCGCGTTCTTGTAGCGACGCGGCGTTGGTTGATTCATGCTGGTGCCAGTGGCTCTTCACGCGAGCGGGTTCGGTCTCACAACCGGGCCTTCTGGTGGAGCGGATGGAAGTAGCGAGCTCGGAACCCGACCTTCGTGTTCGCAAGCACGAGGCGCCCGCCCGTGCGGCGGGCGATTTCAGACACGATGGACAACCCTCGTCCGCTTCCCGAGAGGTGGCAGCGAGCGGTCGCGGATATGCGGTGCTTGGACCGTGGGCCATTGCTCCGGATGTTCGCGCTGGCCGGCTGCGAGCGGCAAGAATCGTCAAGCCCAACCTCACCCGGTTTGTGACGCTTGCCAGTTCGAGCTAGGGTGCCATGACACCGGCAATCAGGATTGTGATTGCGACCTTGAAGGAAATCGCATCGGAACTCGCCAAGTCGGGTGTGTACGATGGCCTGGCGACCTAGCGGCTTGACCGCCATGAGCGGATTGCGCCCGCGCCAACGGCAGGAGCTAAGTACCCTCCCGCGAATCGCCGCGGAGCTAGCGCCAAACGATGAGTTAGTGCCCGTGAATTCGGGTGAACGTACGCAAATTGCTTCCGCTCAGTCTGCAGGCCGCCTCCCTAGTGCTGACCTGCGTTCAACACCATCCAGATTTGTCGAGCCGCCGGGCCCGCAAGAATTCGGGCAAATACCGCGGAGCATCGGACGCACGTGTAGTGCTCTTCCTTGCGTTGGTCCGGGGCTGCGCCGACTCCGTTCAGTGTGAGGTCCGCGTGCGGAGGCTCAGCCGCGGACTTTCCGTAAAGCTCGGCGCACAGAGCGCACGGTTGAATCCAAAGGTCCATTAGTCAGTCGTTGCGAAATCTGAAGGATTGGTGGCCATGTCTGTTCTGGCCAGGTGGAATGTCTTATTGCCGACAATATATCGGAGCGGGCGTCGGTCGACCGGCAACATCGACTGCGTGCGGGCCTTACGGTGCTTTGACATACTTCGGTCGAAGGCGCGACGACGGCGACTGTCGGACCAGTCCTAACCTCAGCAAGGCGGCCCAGTCATGCGACAAGGACATTTGCAGTCGGCTTCACGCCTCCCTGTCGTCGACAAGTTCGGGATGCAGGCGAATATGCAGGTGTGCAAGCCAGCGCCCGGGAAAGATGGGGCGAATCCAGTTGATGTGGGGCGGAGTGCCCTCGACAATCACATAACGCTTTTTGACCGCAGCGCTGAATGCCCTGCGCGCGTCGAAAATGACGCATCGATAGGTGAGTAGCACGGTCGCCGCGCCGTATAAAACGAGAGTAGTGGGCGACACAGCGTCCGCGCTCAGGTCAACAGTAAAGGAAAGCAGCAGCGCGCTGACTTGTGCGACGGCGCCTGCGATAACGGCTACCGTCAATTGAGCCTTGAGTTTAGCTTTGAGCCGTGATTTCATATCAAGCCTCGTTACCGCTGAGCGTCTTTCGCCGCTCGGAATACGATGGCACGGCTGGACGACTCCCAGACCGGAACCTGCGCGACCCTCCGCTCGCCCCGAAAATGACGGTGGCCAATTTCAGCGGACGAATCGTCGGCGCATTCGTCCTATGGCCAACGGAATTGCTCGACACAGCACTCAACCGCAGAACTCCCACGCTAAACGTTCAGCACGAGCTTTTTTGACTGTAGCCCTGACGACTGGTACCGGTATGTCAGTCATATCCGGATGAAGGTCAAGTGGTTCGGAGAGGGGTTCCCAGGAAACGAGGAGGACGCGATGGACGAACCATTGCACGATGCTGCGAACGAGGTAGGACCAGTCGGCGCCGCGCCATTCGGCGAGCGGAATGCGCCCGGGATGCGAAAAGGGTTGGCCTTGGACCGAGCCGGCGAAGCGCTGACTCCGCCGCCGCGGCATTCTCTCCGGATTGGAGACCTTTCCACCAAGCTCGACCCCGCATCGGAGTCAGCATCGTTACCGTCGCCGTTGAAATCGAGAAACGGACCGGCGAGTGATTACACAAGTCGGCGGCCTGACGTGCCTTCCACACTCGGTGAACGCGTTCCCCACGGCCCCGGTGGCACGCAGTCAATGATGACGTTTTGCGCGGTCCTTTGCCGCTTCCCTTGCATCACCGACATCTTTCCTGGCTTGTCCTGCGGCTTGCTCAACATCGCCTTTGAGTTCACGGGACGGCTTTCCCGTGACCTTTCCCATTGCCTCGTTGACCTTGCCCTTCATCTTTTGAGCAACGCCTTTGACCTGGTCCTTGTTCATAATGCAGTCCTCCGAAAATACGGCTCGCGTCGCGCTAACCAGATTGCGACACAATCAGTATAGGAAAAGCACTGCAATTAGCGAAGTACAACACCTGGAGCGGCACTCCTCCTGTGGACGCAGTACGGCAGAAGCGCTGTAAAGTTGACGGTGCGCCCGCACGGGGAGGTACTGAGGTTGTGTCGTGCGACAGGAGAGATGACTCGGGGTTCTACCGCGACGATGTTCGACGGTGGACTTCCCGCACGCGACAGCCGATGCAGGAAAATCATGCTCCCGCACCGGCTGCTTGCCACTTTATGTCAGGAAGCCTGCTTAGGAAAAGGCCGGTGGAAGTCTACCCGGGCAAAACAGGATAAACCGCGGCGACGATGCCAAAGTGGGTAGCGCGCCTTTGTTCACTCATTTCCGCTTCCTTCCAGTTTCCTGAGTGGAAGGTTACGTCCCTGGTGCAGGGACAGGTCCCGCCAGCAATCCACCGTCAGTAGGCCTTCTTCATACCGCTCCCTGACGCAGGCGCGTCCATCCCTTTATTCTGCGTCTTCGGCTTCATCTGCTTTTGCGACATGTCGCCCGACTTTCCCATCGTGTTTGCCCCGGACGCGCCAGATGTCGACTCCGTAGTTCCGTTTGCATTGGGCGTTCCCATCCCAGTCCCGCCCTGGCCTGAACCCGCACCGCCCCCTCCGCCAGCCGCTCCCGCGCCTTGCGCGTATACAGCACCAGACAAGCTCAGAACTATCGCAAAAAATAAACATCCTCTCGTAGCGACTCGCATGATGGTCCCTCGTATGGAAGCGAAGCTGTCACCCGGCTCGGACCGACCCGTTGCACTGACTCCCGCAATTTCTGTTCCGCGGTTAGTCGTGCCCTAGGTTTGTTCTTTACGCCGAGTTCAACGGCAGACTCACGCGCATGCGGGGAAGACAGAAGATGGAACAAACGGGCGAGCGCACGCAAGGAAGGTGGCTTGCGAAATTCAGTAGACCACGCAGTCCTGGGCACGTTTCGAACCAGGTAGGTACGCGGCTTGCGAAAACCGTTGGTATGGTTCTTTCGAGTATGTCTAACCGTGTCCACTATCCTGCTCGTCGACGATGACCTTGAGAACCGATGGGCGCTGCAACAGGTACTGGAGAGTCGCGGATATCGTGTCGTGCTTGCGCATAATGGTCGGGACGCACTCCGGAAAGTCCACGCAGAGTTTCCTGAACTGGTCATCACCGATTTGGAAATGCCTGAAATGGACGGCGGAGAGCTCTGCCGGCGCCTCAAGCGCGAGGCGGCTTTTCCCGACTTACCGGTCGTCCTGCTGTCGTCCATGCCAGAACCGACCGACCGGGGCGGGTGCTGGACCGCCTTCCTGCGGAAGCCCGCGTCGATTGAGGCCTTATTCGATGCCGTCGACAGGTTCATCGCGGTACGTTTGACCTGCGTGCAGACACCCCGCGTTCCGGAGCACGCAAACGTCGTGCGTTGGCCTGCGATTGATTCCCGGTGTTGGCCGTGACGGGACGTTCCCAGGGACGCACCCCCGTCTTTCTTCACGCGGCCAACTTGTGCTCATAGTAAGGCCGGTCCCGGTCATCGAGAATGGCATGCAGCGCCTGGAGGTTGCTCGAATCGGGACTAAGCCACGCATCAAGATTCTCAGGCTTGATAGGAATAAGGCAGCGCGTATGGCCGACTGCTGCAATCTCAGATGGCGGCTCATCGGTGATGACGGCAAACGACAGCAGGTCCGGCTCACCCGGCGCCGACCAGTGCGACCACAGACAGGCAACAAGCATGTCGTGAGGCGGCTCGGGCCGGAATTCCAGAATCACGTCTTCGTCTTCTTCGCCGTCGGCAAGCACCCGGCCTTCGAGCTTCGCGCGGCTCACATGCTCATAGAAGGCGCTCGCGACGAGCACGCCATGCGAATACCCGAACAGCGGCTTCCAGAAGCCTTCGAGACTGTCGCGGCGCGCATTGTAGGTACCGGGGTACCTGGCGTCGTATGAGGCCGGCTTGCCCGCGATGCGGCACTGGTAGCGCATCGGCTTCACCACGCGCTGACCGTTTTCCATCACCATCACAGGTGCGTAGTGACCCGGAAAGATGCGCAAGTCGCGCGCCTCGGGCTCGGTGCGGCGGAGGTCGTCCAGCCGCTCCAGCGTCCATTGAATCTTGTCGGTGGCAATGCGTTTGTTTTCGGCCGCTTTCTTTGTGGCTTTGCTCTCCAGTGAGCGCTCGGCTTCCGCGAGCCGCGTGCGGTGTTTGAAGAGGTCCTGTTCGAGCCGCGCGGCTTCCTCTCTATTGAACCGGTCGATGGACGCCCTGATTTCACGCTCCGCGTCCGTCTGCGGGTCAGCGAACGCATCCTCCATGGCCTTGGGCACTTTTGCCTTGTTACCCTCGGCCCGCTCGAAGAACAGTTGCGCAAATTCACGGATGCTCATCGTTGCGCCGAACATCCGCACGAACTTGCGGTAATCCGCCTGAATCTGGGCCGAGTAGCACATCGGTTCCTCCGGTATCCGTCACATGAATAGGTGCTGATGCAGTTGCCTTTGGTCAGAATCTACACCTTGCGGCTGGCTGTGGCTCGACGCGTGCAACATCCGGAATGGACGGGCTCAGCAGAAATTCCTGCTGACAGCATGCAGCCCGCCCAGGAGATGCGACATATCGACAAGCCGCTGCGCCACAAGGTGCCGTACCTCGCCCTGACACTGCCAGACCCCGTAGACTGCCAGCAGCGAGGCGCTGAGCGCTTCCTTGCGCTGCTTCTCCAGCAGCGTCGGCCAGATGATGACGTTCACGTTACCCGTCTCATCCTCGAGTGTGACGAACACCACGCCCTTGGCGGTGCCGGGCCGCTGGCGCACGGTGACGAGACCGCAGCCGCGCGCGAGCCGGCCGTCATGATAGGTGCGCAGCGTTGCGGCGGGCATGAGGCGATTGGCGAGCAACTGCGGGCGCAAGAGTTCCAGCGGATGGCGGCCGAGCGTGAGACCCACCGAGCGGTAGTCCGCCACAATGTCGTTTGCTTCCGACGGTGCGCCAAGTTCCGGCGTTTCATCTTCGACGGCGGCGACCGCCAGCATGTCCTTTTCCGGGACAGCAGCCACCGACTGCCACAGCGCCTCGCGCCGGTTGCCGGCAAGCGAAGCGAGCGCATTCGCATCAGCGAGAATATGCAGGTCCCGACGGTCGAGTGCCCCACGGCGCGCGAGGTCTTTTACGCTGGCAAACGGACGCACCGCGCGCGCGTTTTCGATGCGCTCGGCTGTGCCTTCCTTCATGCCGCGCAATAGTGACAGCCCGAGGCGCACTGCCGGTCGCTTTTCGCCGGTCAGACGTTCGAGGGACGAATTCCATCCGCTGACGGTCACATCAACGGGCAGCACCTTCACGCCGTGCCGCTGCGCATCCTGCACCAGTTGCGAAGGCGAATAGAAGCCCATCGGCTGACTATTGAGCATAGCGGCGAGGAACGCCTCCGGCTCGTGACACTTGAGCCAACTGCTCGCATACACGAGCAGCGCGAAACTCGCCGCGTGACTCTCCGGAAAGCCATATTCGCCGAAACCCTTTATCTGCTCGAAGATAGCTTCCGCGAACGCAAGGTCGTAACCCCGCTCCTGCATGCCGAGCACAATGCGGTCATAGTATTTGCCGAGCCCGCCCTTGCGTTTCCAGGCGGCCATCGCACGCCGCAACTGGTCAGCTTCGCCCGCCGTGAAGCCGGCGGCGAGAATCGCGACCTGCATCACCTGCTCCTGGAAAATCGGCACGCCCAACGTGCGTCCCAGTGCGGTCTTCAACGCATCGCTCGGATAGGTGACCGGCTCGAAGCCCTGCCGGCGACGCAGATAAGGGTGAACCGCCCCGCCCTGAATCGGACCGGGCCGCACGATGGCCACTTCAATCACCAGGTCATAGAAGGTGCGCGGCCGCATGCGCGGCAGCATCGACATCTGCGCGCGGGATTCAATCTGGAAGACGCCCACTGTGTCGGCCGCCGAAATGATGTCGTAGGTCGCCTCGTCTTCCGAGGGAATGTCCTGCATCTCGAAGCGCTCGCCGCGCTGTTCTGAGACGAGGTCGAGCGTTCGACGAATGGCGGAGAGCATGCCGAGCGCCAGCACATCAATCTTGAGGAGGCCAAGCGACTCCAGGTCGTCCTTGTCCCACTGGATGACACTGCGCTCCGGCATCGCGGCATTCTCGACCGGAACGAGGCGCGTGAGCTTGCCCCGGCTGATGACAAAGCCGCCCGAGTGCTGCGACAGATGCCGCGGAAACCCGTAAAGCTGCGCCGCAAGCGAGGCCCACGCGCGGATGAGCGGCGTCTGCGGATTCAGCCCGCACTCCTCGAAGCGCTTGAGCAGGTCCGCGCTGTTATCGAACCAGTGGTGGGACTTCGCGACTGCATCGACTATCTGCAGGTCCACGCCGAGCGCCTTGCCGGTTTCGCGCAGCACACCGCGCGCGCGATAGGTCGAAACGGCCGCGGCGATAGCCGCGCGGTCGCGCCCATACTTGCGGTAGATGTACTGGATGACCTCTTCGCGCCGCTGATGCTCGAAGTCGACGTCGATGTCGGGCGGCTCGCCCCGCTCCTTCGAGATGAAGCGCTCGAATAGCATGTTGCCGCGCGCGGGGTCTACTTCGGTCACACCGAGGCAGTAGCAGACCGCGGAATTGGCCGCCGAGCCGCGCCCCTGACACAGGATGTGCTGACTGCGCGCAAAACGCACGAGGTCGTAGACCGTCAGGAAGTACGGCTCGTACTGCAGGTCGGCAATGAGTTCAAGCTCATGCTCAATCTGCTCCTGCACGTGGTGCGGAATGCCCGACGGAAAGCGCCGCTGCGCGCCGATGTACGTCTCCTGCCGCAGGTAGGCGGTTGGCGTGAAGCCAGGCGGCACCAGTTCGTCCGGATATTCGTAGCGCAGCTCATCGAGCGAGAATGTGCAGCGCGCGGCGATGTCCACGGTCGCCGCAAGTGCCTCCGGTGAATACAGATTGGCAAGTCGCAGCCGGGAGCGCAGATGCTGCTCGGCGTTGGGCGCGAGGTCATACCCGCATTCATGAACCGGCCTGCCAACGCGGATGGCGGTTATCGTGTCCTGCAGCGGTTTTCTCGAGCGCACATGCATGAGCACTTCACCGAGCGCAACCACCGGCACGTCGCGATTGCGCGCGACGAATTCGACCGCGCCGCGGTGAATGTCGTCCATGGCCCGCTGATGCAGCACGAGACCCACCCATGCGCGTCCCGGAAACGTCCCGTCCAGCCATTCCACCTGCGCATCGAGCACGTCCTCTCTCGCGGGGAAGTTCGGCACCAGAATCGCAAGGCAATCGGGCATGCCGAGCAGGTGCCGACATTCCCTGTCTGGCCGCGACAGGTCCTGCGGTGTGAGCCGGTATTCGCCCTTCGGTGCGCGCGTACGGGCGAGCGTGATGAGCTCGGACAGGTTGCCGTATCCCTCGCGGTTTCTCGCGAGCAGGATGAGGCCGAACGCCGGCGAACCGTCGGCGTTCATAAGGCGAAAGTATGAGCCGACGATAAACGGCAGCTTTGCTTCCTTCGCCGCGACATGCGCACGCACGACGCCGGCGAGCGAGCATTCGTCGGTAATGGCGAGCGCCGAGTAGCCGAGCTGTGCGGCGCGCTCAGCGAGTTCCTCGGCGTGCGACGCGCCCCGCAGGAACGAGAAATTGGAGAGGCAGAAAAGCTCGGCATACGCCGGCAACATGCTGAAGCTGGAGTCCATGGCGCGTCACCCGAAGAGGCCGTGCAGGAACCAGCGTGGTTCTTCTTCCGCGTCGCGGCTGCTCACGCGCTCGCGATAAATCCAGTAGCAGCTCTGGTCGTCCGCCTGGGCGACGAAGTAGTCGCGCGTCACCAGTTCGCCGTCGAACCAGCCCGCCTCGATGCGCTCGCCTGGCGACACCATGCGTAGCGGCGAGCCGTAGAACGGGCGATGCTGGCGCATCAGCAGCCGCACCGGGCTGTCGAGCATCCAGGTTGGCCGCGGCAGGCCTTCCGGGATGACCACCGGTTTCACCGGTTGCGTGACCGGCACCCACGAGTTGGCGACTTCCGGTCGATGGTCCGCGCTCGGCGCCGGGCGCAGCACGTTTTCTTCGCCAAGCCGCGCGACCAGCAGTTCGAGTAGCCGCGCGTGGTCTTCCTTCGAGCCGCCCGGCTCAGGAAAAAGCGTATCGGACGCAGGCACAGCGGACTCGACATTTGAGGCATCAAGACGCAGTGCAATCACAGGCGCGGTGAGTTCGATGCGATGCAGCCGCTCCTTGAGCAGCCTCAGCAGGTGCTCTTCGCGCCACGTGGGCTCGCCCAGTGCGATGTCAATGCTCGTCGGCTCGATGGCGTCGCGCCCTCGCTCGTGTTCGAGCGACAGACGTACCCCAGTGACCGCCAGTTGCCTCGCGCACAGCCAGCCGCATAGCTGCACGATAAGCCGGTGCGCGCCGAACAGGGCGCCGTCCGCATGTTCGAGCCGGTCGGGCATCTCGATGCGCCCGGAAAACGTGGGCGGCAGTTCCAGCCAGTCGAAAAGCTCCGGCGCTGTGCCGAACGCGCGGTCGAGTGAATCGAGCAGATGTTCGCCGCAGCGCTTCTGCAAACCCGCACGCGGCAGGCGGCGGATGTCGGCAATGGTCTCGCAGCCGAGCCCGGCGAACCAGTCGGCAAACTCGCGCACATCGGGAACCGCCAGCATGGGCAGGCCGGCAAGGCGCTGCTCGAGCGTGGACAGTTTCAGCACTCGCCGCGAGCAGTTCCCTTTCGCATGGCGGGCCAGCAGCCACGCACCCTGGCCGGTCGGCGCGGCGCTCACGCGTGCCGTCAGGCCGAGCGTGGCCAGCAACGCTTTCGCCTCGCGGCACAGTGCCAGCAGTCCACCAAAGAGGCGCAGGCTAGCGCCGACTTCGACGACCACTGTCGCCTCTTCGAGCACCGCGACTTCGGGCGAAAAGCGCATCAGCGCCATGCCGACCTCGCGTTGCGCCGACTGCTCGCGGGCGAAATCGCGCTCGTGCATTTCCGTGTCGGGCGAGAGCGTCAGCACGCCACCGCGCTTCATGCCGAGCCGCACGCCCGCCGCGCGTGCGACGCTATCCGCGATGACGACCTTGTCCTTCTCGAGCACGACACTGCCGTGCGCAGGCTCAGGCGACCACTTCGGTCGGAAGACTTCGAGCGGCAACTTCGGCAGGTGAACGGCGAGAAAGACGCGCATGTCGTGACAGCAGAACAGGAGTGGGTTGAAGGGGAATCGACAAGGGCTCCGTGCGCGAGGGCCCTCGTCGTTTCACGATGTCGACGGTCAACCCGTCGGCGCAAGGTTTGAGCGCCAGACGCAGCAGCGCCGGCGACGCGTCCTGTGCGCTCGCAAGCGGCCGCACCATGACGAAGAGCGTCTCCGACGACTGCGCCGCCAGATGCAGGCGCCGCAACGACGACGCCTGCGCGTACTGCGCCCAGAAAATCAGCGCGCCGCAGCTTCCCGCCCGGAGAATCTGTTCGGCGGACCAGAGCGCATCGCCGGTCTTTTGCGCCTTTACGCGCAGCAACTGGTCGAGCGACAGGCCGATATAGCTGAGACCGAGCCCGTCCGGTGTGTGCGGCGGCTGCACGAACGCAATGGGCCGGCTGCCCGCGGCACTGAGCGCGGGCCGCAGCAGCCGCAATTCGCCCACGCCCGGCTGCTGCACGAGCAGGTCCACCAGCGCACCGACCGGCCACCCGCCCCCCGGCAGTTCCGCCGAGAGCGCCGGATAGCCGGTATCCACCACCCGGCCGCGCCCCCGCGCGAGCTGCGACGCCCGCCACAAGGACGGATGTATCGCTTCGGGAGACGGCATCGGGGATGTCATTGCGAGAAAACCTGTATGGATGTACAGTATCCTACACGGATTTTCGTAAGCGCGAACAGGCACTTTTTTCGGAGTAACGGCAGATGGATATGCGTGCGCGTAAGCCGGTCAGCCATCCCATGCCGGAAATTGCGGCGTTTGTGGCGCAGATGAAATCAGCGTTCGGCGAGCCGGAAATCGACGAAGCGATTCGCCGTGGCAAGGCTGGCGAGCCGACGTTTTACGCCGCAGAAAACGGTCATACCGTTGGCACGGCAAGCCCGCCCGCTGTAAGCGCATGGCGCGTCACCGAGGCCATTCGGGACCGCCACTATTGCGCAGGCTGCGACGGCGGGTGCATGCATCCGGCAATGGCTTGCAAAGAGTGGCTGCAACGAGAGGCCGGCAAGGGGAAATCGTGAGAAAACTTGGACTTGCGCTATTGGCAGCGGCGTTCGCGCCAGCGGCTTTCGGGGCTGGCACGTACTCGGAAATCTGGAATCCACCGGAGGCGCGTGCAACTGCTCAACACCGGGCGGCTGCGGGGCACAAGCTCGCTGTACAGCGGCATCTCGCCAGGCACGCAACGAAGTTGTATTCGCGGCGCACATCGGCGAGGGCACCGAGGCTCATCGTGAGGCAAGGCAATATGCCAGGCGCCTTGCCGAAAGACGCACCGGACATGTCTGAAATTCCGCGGCAAATCACGCCGGAGGGCAACGTCCTTCGTGTAAGTAACCACGCAGTATCCGCTCACATCGTCCGCTGATGCAATCGCAGAGCTATCACGGGTATCAGGTCTGGGGACACTCAATCGTTGAGTACCAGACCGGGTTGCAGCGGGAACGTTATGCAGCGAGCGGAACCATCACCCTTCGAGGGAAGCTGGTTCATGCTTCTGGTCTTCTGGGACACTTCGAAAGTGAGGACGACGCTCAGCTCGCGGGATTGGAATGGGCCCGCGCGTGGGTCGATGCGCATCGCTAGAGCCATCACCTGCTCTGTGTTTCCGCGATGCGTTGAGCCACGCCGACTGGTGCCGCCTCTCTTCCGCGCGAGACTTCCTTCGGGCATCCGCAGGATGCGTTTGCCTAACCCAAAAAGAGTCCCATCCACTGAATGGCTTGAATGTCTGAAGGAACTCTTCGGTGATATGAATGAGATAAAGACATATCTAGCGAATGAGGTTTTAACTTTTTCCTAATGGACACTTTAAGTGGACGCACGGCTCTTTGACGGCCCGAGGGCCACGTAAGAGCATCTTTGGTGGATGCGTCTCACAAGATTTATTGCTGCCGCTCGTGGCTCACTCCTTGGACTACCTGGACTTGCCCCCGCATGACCGGACATGCGGTCGCGCTTAGGTTGGTGAATTTGGTCGCTGGCGAAACTCGCGCGGTGAGCAGTATTTCAGGGCGCTGTGCGGATGCGACTCGTTGTAGTGGTCAAACGCGATGGCCAGGTTCTGCAACGCGGTTCTCGCGTCCGGCTTGGGCATCCACGAGACGTAGTCTCTCTTCATCGTTTTGACGAAGCTCTCGGCCATGCCGTTGCTCTGCGGACTTCTGACCGGCGTCGTGATGGGTTTCAGGCCCACTTTTTTCGAGAACGTCAGCGTGTCCTCGGCAATGTAGCAGGAACCGTTGTCGCTGAGCCATTCGATTTCGTTGTCGGCTTTCAGCGCACCATCGAAACGGTTTTCTACAGCCTGAAGCATCACATCACGCACCATGTCTCCGGTATAGCCTCCAGTGGTCGCAGCCCAGCTCATGGCTTCCCGGTCGCAGCAGTCGAGTGCAAAGATGACGCGCAGCGGCGAGCCGTCATCACAACGGAATTCGAAGCCGTCCGAGCACCAGCGCGCATTGCTCCGGTCCACCGCGACCCTGCCGTCGTGTCGGCGCGTTGACTGGGCATGGCGCGGGCGGCGTTCGAGCAGCAGACCGTGGGTATGCATGACCCGATAAACCCGTTTTGCATTAACGCGAGGCTGCCCCTGTGCGTCCCGGTTTCGCCGTAGCAGGGCCCAGGTGCGCCGGTAGCCGTAAGTTGGCAAATCAGCGACCAACTCCTGGAGCTCCGCGACGAGCGGCATGTCGTCACGGGCGGGCGTCTTGCGCCTGTCGACCCATTCAGCGTCGCGCTTTGATTTCACCGCGAGATTCGAGCGCGACACACCCAGGACTTCGCAGACCGTCTTCATCGGTCGTCCCCCGGCAGCAATGGTGAGCGCGCAATCAATTTTTTTGCCCGGCCGTACTCCACTGCTTCGCGGAGGATTTCCACTTCCATCGTCTTCTTGCCCAGCAGTCGCTGGAGTTCACGAATCTGCTTCATCGCTTCGGCCAGGTCGGACGCCGGCACCACCTGCTCGCCGGCACTGACTGCTGACAGGCTTCCGTCCTGATAGAGCTTGCGCCAGGCGAACACCTGGTTTGCATTCACCTGATGACGACGGGCAACTCCGGAAACGCTTGCTCCGGGCTCGAAGGTCTCGCGCACTATCGCGAGCTTCTCCTCGACAGAGCGCCGGCGGCGCTGTTCGGGCTGGGTCAGAACTTCAATCGGTTCCACGTTAGAGCTGGGCTTAAACATAGGCGTAAGACTACCTCAAAGTTTAAGCGTTACCTCGTGTCCGGTTTTCGCGGGGGCCGGCCCACTACCCAGTGGTAGAGCCGCTAAATGCACTCGCAACTCGAGTAACAATGAGCGCCACCGGTACGCATAGCGTCCCCAGAACAATGCATCAGATATCACCAAGTTTAAAAGCCTGAAAATGGGTGACTCGTGCAGATATCTTCCATGGTCCAGAAGGTAGCGTCGCGTCAGCCACGTCGAATGCTGCCTACCACGTGGCCGCGAGAGGAGACACAAAGAAGCCGGACGCGTGCTTTCACTGTCACCGATGTGCGGGAGCATCCGGCAGCGCATGCCCCATCTGCCGGACTCTTCTGACTATGGCCTCGCGGAAAGCCAGAACTCCAGCTCGGCGTCGCGCGTCGCTCCCTCGGTCGGGAAGTAACGGTCCTGCCACTTGTCGTTCGGCTGCAGGCCCTGCCAGCTGTCCTTCGTCCCGTACTCGGCCAGCAGGTGGCGCCAGCGATAGTGGTCGTACACATCAAGCACATGAACCGTGTATGCGCGGGCAAGGCTTTCGTTGCCCCTGATAACAAGGAAGTTCTCGTCGTTAGTGTAGGACGCCTTATATCCGAGATTATGGCTGCCTACCACCACGGTGCAGTTCTGCGGGTGGAACGGGTCGATGACGACAATCTTGTCGTGGATTACGGCGTGGCCTGCGTTGAGCAGTTCTTTTTCCCACATGCCGAATGTGTCGTCGATGGCTTTTGCAGGGATAACCTGTGCGGGGTCATCCGGCTCCCGTCCATTATCATGAAGGTCAATAACGAAATTCCCTGCGCGGTCGGCGTTTGTCAGCGCGCCACGGATGAACAGTTTCGGGTTTGCCTCAAGGGCGGCGGCCGCTGCGTCGACAACGCTGGGCTTGCCCGGGTCAAAGCACAGAAACAGAACGGCCTGCTTTGCAGCCTTGATAAGCTCCTCGACATCGGCCATATCGACGGGCGCTTCCGGATTCTTGGGCTTGTTCTTCTGCGTCGTGTTTGGAGAGAACCACACTGTGGCCTTCGCTGCGCCGGGCACGTTGACGTCGACAGGTGTCTGGTTGCTGGTACGGAACGTTTTCCCCTGCAGGGCATGAGCATCGCCATTCGCTGCATCCGTGTCCTGCTTCAGCCTGTCCCAGTAGTCCGAGTAGGCCTTTGCGACACTGGACGAGCGGACAATCAGGCTGTTGTTGGTCTGGGCGCACAGACCGGTGGAAGTCCAGTTGGTGGACCCTGTCAGTACCGCAGCGGGCTCGCTTTTGCTGTTCAGGTAGAGCACGAACTTGTTGTGTCCGATGTGGCTGCCATCGGGCAGAATCCTGTCCAGGACGTCCACGCCCGAGTGGTGGAGTGCATCCCGCGCAGGTTTGTTCTCCTTGTCCGGGTCGCCGCTCTCGCTGTCAAACGTATTCGAGAGAATCAGGTGCAGGCGCTTGTTTCCGGTCAGGTACGATTCCAGCTCCCTGTCATGCAGCTCGTACAGGGCTGCATAGCAGTTGCCGCCTTCCTTGCTGGCCTCGACGAGCAGTGCGGGCAAGGCGGTCGTGAGGTCGCTCGACAGGGACTTACGAAGAGGGTCCTGGGGGTCGGCAATCTTCCTGAGCAATGCACCGGCATCGGGGGCGCCCGTCTTCTTGCTGACAGGTACCTCATGCGTCAGGGCTTGAGTCGCCAGAATGCCCCGATTGAAATATGCCTTCACTGATGACGCGTCATCGGCGGGGCCATGGTCTGCGCTCAGCGTCACGGGATTCGAAAAGAGCGGGCTCACATCCGGGAAAGGGATAAGTGTGGGCACGCCTTTGGCATCGAAGGTGCCCTTGAGCGGAATCACCTGGTAGATATACGGGCCCGGCGACGCCAGGTCCGTCACTGACAGGTCCTTCCAGAAGAGTTTCTGGATAGGCGCCTGCGCGGTAGTCCGCCCGCTCTTGCCTGCGTTCGGGTCGTCGGGAAATGCCGCCATGGCGGGGAGCGAATCGCCCTGCGGCTCGTCGCTATGAACGTTTGCGGATTCGGCCGGAATCCGCCGGACGTCGCAGCCGACGCAATCCTTGAGCTTACCCTCGAACGTCCAGGCCACCAGAATCACATCATTGTTTGAGAACGCAATACATTTCGTCGACATGTCTCTCTCCATGTGAAGCTCGCGACGCGTGTTGACCGTTGCCGGGCGACCTTCAGAGCGTAGGCGGGGAATGCGTCAAATTTGAGGCAGGCTCACGACAGCGTCGTGAAGGCGTCCAGCTGAGCGACCCTGCTAAGACCGAACGCGCAAGTCACCGGAGAAATCGGCCATCTGTTACATCAGGCGGCCAAAGGAGAGAGGAATCGGAAATAACAAAAAGTGGGGCGCGGCGTTTGGGCTCAAGATAGGTTTGTTGCATAACCTTACCGGCAGGGGGCTCCAGACCGCGCACACCATCACGTCAATCCGCATGCCAGCATCAACCACTTACGCCCCAGATTCAATAACAAGCCACTACGCGCCCGTTATTGATACAGGCTGCCGGACAGCAATGAAACAAGCGCAGAGCCATCCATTACTTACAACGACCTTCCTCGCGGAATTCTCTTTATTCCCTTGACCTGATAGAGGTTCAAATGCTCTCATTGCAAGAAAGAATATGAGTAGGCTTAAAGCAGCTCAAACATGAAAGGCGCACAACGGCGGGAGAAATTGCAAATGTCAAAAATGATGAGACTACGGCCGTAGCCGAGCCGATGGTACGAATACGCACTGGACGACTCGGCATACGTGACCTTCGCCGTGAATGGCGACGGTGTGCAGGTCGTCCTTATAACCAGATAGTCGCGGGTCGCTGCGAGTAGTGCCCGGTACAGCGCAGCGACCCGCAGCGTGTCTTGTTCGGATTCTCGGCGCATTTCCCCTGTGTATCCTCAGGGCCTCCGCGCTCGATGCAGTCGCTGCACTGGCGACGCGTGATAAACAACCACTGAGGGGGAGCTGTGCAAACCAGGTTGCGGATGTTGTGCAAGCTTGTGAGCGTTATGGTTCTTTCGCATTTGCCCGTTGCTGGCGCCGCTGAATCGGACCCCGTTGCTACCGACCTACACGAAACCGTCGTCTCCGTACCAATGACGGAAAGAGGCTTTTTTGGCATAAGCCAGCGTGAGCTCGTTGCTACGACTTATATGCCGAACGGGCCTGGCCCGTTTCCTCTCATCGTTCTCAGCCACGGCAATCCACCAAATGCACATGACAGAATAAAGATTGGCCGGTATCGCAAGCTCCCACAAATTCGCGAATTCGTGCGGATGGGATTTGCGGTCATTGTTCCAATACGGCGTGGATATGGGGCCACCGGCGGTACGTTTGCAGAGGACACTGGCTCCTGCCGTGCGCCCGACTTCGAAACGGCCGGCGTCGAGGCCGCGAAGGACCTGCTAGCCACCGTCAACTTTGCAGACACACTCCCGCAAGTCGACCCGGAGCGCGTGATTCTGGTTGGCCAGTCCGCGGGGGGCTTCGCTTCGCTGGCCGCGGCAAGCTACTCGCCCAAAGGTCTTATCGCGGTGGTCAATTTCTCCGGTGGGCGCGGTGGCCGCCCAGCTACGCATCCTGGAGAGCCGTGTGCGCCGGAAAGAATGGCCGACGCAATTGGCCATTTTGCAGCCACCACGCATGTCCCCGTCCTCTGGCACTACGTACAGAACGACATGTATTTTTCGCCCGATGTTGTCCGGACGTGGTTCAACGCCTTCAAGGCGGCGGGTGGAAATGGGCAGCTTGTCATTGAGCAACCATTCGGCCGCGACGGACACGGGATGTTTGCAATGGACAATGCCATGCCCATTTGGGAGCCTGGATTCGAGAACTTTATCTCTTCTGTCCTCTCTTCGGCGCGTGGCCGCAACGGTGCCGATTTGGGTAGCCGTGAGTCAAGCGCCACAACACCTCGCGATTGATAAACCGGGTCCAGCGCACTCCAAGCTTGTACACGCCGGCCCCCGACTGCAACGCTCACGCGCCGAGTCAGGGCAATCGCCTGAAAACGCTTCAACATTGGACGCTATCGATGAACGTCTCAAACGGAAGCGGGACCATTGATGTTCATATCGTTCGGTCTATGGTTGATGCACGGAGCATCGGCCAAATTCTCGACAGCGAGTTCTCGCTTGGTGCGATTGAAGACTGCATTCTCCTCCGCCGCGGCTTCAACGACGTCTACGAGGTCCGACTCGCCAATGGTGACCGTCGCATTGCTCGGCTCAGCGCATTGCGTTCACGTGGACCCGCGAATATCGAATTCGAGATTTCTCTGCTGGAGCACCTGAGGGCCGAGGGCACGGCCGTCGCCACCGCTCACAGAACACGAAGCGGAAAGCTCGCAGCAGAGGTTCCCGCGCCGGAAGGCGGCCGCCCGCTTGTGCTTTTTGACTATCTCGTTGGTGAGCCGCCCGGAGAAGATGTCGAGAACGTACGTTTGACCGGCGCCGAGTTGGCGAGGATTCATGTTGCCGCGCGGACATACGACGGCCCCGCGAGCAAATATACTTTGGACGCCAACCACTTGATTTCGAAACCGCTTGCACGCATTCAAGCGCTGAAGCACTTAGACCCGAACCTCAGAGACGACTTCGCAAAGGCTGCCCAGACACTTGCGCTGGGCATTCAAGGAGTCGCGCTGACAAAAGTCGTGTGCCATGGTGACTGCCATGGCGGTAACACATTCATCAGTAGGAGCGCTGAAGGGCAAAGTCGAGCATGGTTCTTCGACTTTGACGACAGCGGTCCAGGTTACCTGGCTTACGACTTGGCCGTGTATCTCTGGAGCAGGTTGCTGCAAGGCAATTTGAGCGAGCCGGACGAAAAGGTTGCCACAATGTGGAGCGCCTTTCTCGCTGGGTATCGGTCGGTCGCTGACATCGCGGAGCCCGACCTCGATGCAATCTACACTTTCGTAGCAATACGCCAACTCTGGCTATTGGGTGAATACGCCGGCCACGCCATGTATGTCGGGACACACAATTTGCCCGGCAACTGGTTCAGAACAATGTACGAACTGCTCGCACGATGGCAGGCGCACCCGTCAACTTCACAACGGTCGGTCTAGCGCGAGCCGGGCTTGCCACTCAACAATCGTAGCCTCCGTGCTTGCCTCGGGAGCACCACGTACAGCGCAGCCGCGACGTCAATAACAAATTCCAGCACCCTGCACGCAAACGCATAGCGCGTCCCGTGTAGCGGCAACGCTGCGACACTGACTGGTAGCGATGTAACGAAAGTCCATCCTGTCGTCGTCAGCCCCACCATGGCCGCCTGGCCGAACGACAGGCCATCGGGCACAGTAAGCCTTTGTGCAATGAATCCTCGCCGAACGGTGTAGCCAACAAGCGGCAGGCAGGCAATATAGCAGACGGGCACTACGACAATCACTGCCATCAGGAGCGACGCCAGCGATGGATAGCGACCGTGGCGTTGATGAAGCAGCCACGCGGCTGCAAGCCCGACGCCCAGCCCCCACAGCGGTAGAGTGAACATCATTTGTCGCCATAGACACGACCACCAGACCGCCAAGCGCCGGCCTAAGCCCATTGGGGGCACCATTAGGAAGATTTCTGATTTTCTCACAATGAATTATCCAAATGGCATTGGCTAATTTATTCTGGCTGGCGCGCGAACCGGAAAATCCTACACCAGCCGCCAGGCGAAGGAAACCATTTCCGAAAATTGTTAATTCCTTCGAAATCGCTTACGCTGAATTGTTCGGCCCGATTTTTCGTCATATTATTCCGCCTGTGATTTTCGGGGCGGAGCGGTAATGACGATAAACGATTTGGCGACGGTGCTGGGTGCTGGCATTGACCAATCGCGCAGATTACTAAAGCTTGACACAACGCTAGGCAATAGTAAGCTCGTGCCGGTCAGGGCTGCCGGTAGCTCGCGTATTGGTCGCAATTACGATTTCACGGTTGATGTGGCTTCGCTCAGCGATTCCATTGAACTGAAATCGTTGATTGCACAGCCAGTCACTCTTTGGACCCAGCAAACAGACTCGTCCTATTTACCGCGCAACGGCTATGTCCACACCGCGCGAATGCTTGGTTCGGACGGCGGCGTTCATCTCTATCAGATTAGCTTCTCGTCCTGGCTGCATTTCCTCAAATTCAGAAGCGATGCGCGGATATTTCAGGATAAGACCGCCGAGGACATTCTCGCCGCGGTGTTTGACCAACATCCGCAATCCCGAGGCGCATATCGTTTTGAAATATCAAACGCCCTTCCGCAACGTTCTTTTTGCGTTCAATACGAGGACGACTGGAACTTCGTGCACCGGATTATGGAAGCCGAAGGACTGTTCGGGTATTTTGAACAGGCAGAAGATGGCAAAGCACACACGCTGGTCGTCACAGACGACCTTTTCTCGCTAAAGGCATTGGCGCCGCAGGAAGTTTCCTTTTATCGAGCCGGGGCAGGAAGTGAGACTGACGCGATTGTGCAATGGGGTGGCGCTCGCACTCTCCAGAGCGTCAGCTACACGACACGCACTTTCGACTATAAAAACCCGGGCTTTCACAAGGAGATTTCCACTCCAACGGTCGACGCGCAGGGCGACCTGCCAGAGCAAGCTGAAGTCTATGAGTACACGGGCGCCTATACCTATGGCAACAGTGACCGCGGCAATGCTCTGTCGAAGATTCGCATGGAGGAGTGGGAGTCGCGTGCCAAGCGCTTCTTTGCCGTGGGCAGCGTACGTCGCCTGGACGCCGGCCGCTGGTTCCAACTAGAAGGCGCAACCGCACTTGCATCAGACCGTGCGGAAAGCCGTCAATTTGCGGTACTGGGCGCGACCTGGTACATCGAAAACAATCTTCCGGTTTCCACAGGAACACACTTCCGGCATAGTCTTCAGTCCCTCATCTCTGAGGCGCGCGCCGCTCACGCTGGTGCGTCGGATGTCTTCAGAGTCAAAGACGAACTTGGCGGCGAAGGATTTTTCCTGGTCGAACTGGAGAGCCAGCGACGCACCGTGCCTTTCCGCAGTCCGTTTGAACATCGTAAGCCGCTGATGCATATGCAGACGGCGACGGTGGTTGGCCCGCAGCAGGAAGAGGTATTCACGGATAGCCTCAACCGGGTAAAGGTGCGAATGCACTGGGACAGGCTCAATGGAGGCGACGAGAATGCGTCCTGCTGGGTGCGAGTCATGTCGCCCAATGCGGGCGGGACCCTCGGTGGCGTTTTTGTCCCCCGAGTGGGACATGAAGTCGCAATCGTCTACCTGGACGGTGACTGCGACCGTCCGGTCGTAGGCGGAAGTCTCTTCAACGGACAGCAGACACCGCAATGGCACTCCAATGGCCTGCTCTCAGGTTACAAGTCGAAGGAATTCCAAGGCGCAGGCTACAACCAGCTCGTGATGGACGACTCAACGGGTCAGAACCGGACGCAGCTTTTTAGTAGCACGGCCCAGAGTTATTTGCACCTCGGTTATCTCATCGACCAGCAGGGCAATACGCGCGGCTCGTTTCTGGGAAACGGGTTTGACCTCAAGACCGACGCGTATGGCGCGGTGCGAGCTGGCAAGGGAATCTTCGTATCGACCTTCGCTCGTGGCGGGCCTGCGAGCCAGCCGCTTGATGTCAGGGAGGCAAATGAGCATCTGGCTGAATCGACGAACGTGGTCGAGATTCGCTCTGACGCGGCCAAGGCTGTTCAGGCTGAAGATTTGACGGACGCTCAATCCGACCTACAAGCCTTTACCAATGCGACGAAGCAGGAAATCTCGGGCAGCGCGACCAACGGCAATACGGCCGGCGGCGGCACGGGCACAGCCAACGGCTTCTCCGAGCCTGTCATGCTGTTGGGCAGCCCCGTTGGCATCGGCCTTACTTCGATGAAGTCAATCCACGCTGCGGCTACCGACCACGTCAATCTTGTCAGCGGAGCCAGCACACACGTAGCCGCCACCAAATCGTTCATCGCAAGCGTCGGCGAAAAAATCAGCCTCTTCGCCCAGACGGCTGGGATGAAGCTGTTCGCTGGCAAGGGGAAAGTCTAGGTCATGGCGCTCTCCGACAATATCGAACTGACAGCGGATAAGACGGTTAAGGTCATATCGACCTCGGACGCCGTATCAGTCGTCGCGCAGAAAGAAATCACGCTGTCTGCCGGAGGCGCCGTCATCAAAATTTCCGGCGGCAATATCTCTGTGCATGCGCCTGGCGCGCTTGATTTCAAGGGGGCATCGCATAGCTTCGCGGGACCGCAAGGAGAGAACGCATCGGCGAGCGTGCCGGCATCGAAGTCGTGCGCGTCGCAGTTCGCCTCAGCAGCATCGAGCGGCTCGGCGCTAGTCGAATGAAGCGTACTACGTTCTCGAGAAAAGCATGACCGCTACCTACTTGATTATCGAGCCGAGCAATGGGGAACTGAGAATGCGTCCAAGCCCCAATGCGTATGAAATCGGCGAACTGGTGCCGGCAGAGCGTCCAGAACTGGAAGGTGTGGCGCCTGTGCTGTACCGGCTTGAACACATCGAGCGTCAGTTGCCGCACGTGCGCGCACTGGCCCAATCTCATCATCAGGACGGGCGACCGCCGGTGGTCTGCGGGATTCTCGAAACCGAGGCCACCACAGACATGATTCGAGAGCATTTGGCGCAGGCTCTCTTGCTGTGCAAGCCCCTCGCGGGCAGCGCAGTGTTCCGCTACTACGACCCGCGTGTCTTCGCTCATCTGTGTTGGATACTTGAGCCGGAGCAGATGCTGACCCTGATGGGCCCCGTGACCCGCTGGACGTATCTGGATGTGGCTGGGGGGTGGCAAGACGTAACCTTCGAGGGAAACGGAAGCGGGAACCTTGTGGTGACAGACGTGCAGTATCAGCAGATTGCACGCCTGAGCTTCGTTCGACGGGCGCTCGAACTGTTGCGGGAGGCCAACGTGACTACGTCGGCAGACCTGCCGCGCCAGCTCGATAAGCAACTGCACAAGGCCGAGCATTATGGTCTTTCTCCGGAGGACCGAATTCCGTTTGCACTGCACGGTGTGCTGGTCGGACCTAATTTCGACCGCCATCCGCACGTGCAAAGCGTGCTGTCTCAGGTCCGTGAGACGCCGTATGCCGAGGCAGTTGGACGGTGGAGCGACAACGACTGGCAGCGCATCGGCATGGAAACCGCTCAACACCAGTTCCAGTAATCAAAAACAATCGGATTTCCATAGAAGGGGGTTCCATGGCCGAATCGGGCGCTCCAAGCGTTACTGCAATCACCAGGTCTGCCGCGGCAGCTGGCGCACCTTCGACTCAGTGCAAGATGTGTCAGAAGAAGGGGCTGCCGATATTACCGGTGCGCTACTCGGCGCTGGCGGCTACGCGCGCACATGGCATCGACGGGGTGCCACTGGTGAGCGGGAGCTTTGGTGCTCACGTACAGGATGTCGCCTCAGGCAAGGCAAAGTACACGCTACGTTCCCTGCGATACGGGTTCGTGTACATCTACTATCCGAATACATCGGCGTGGAAGTGCTACGCGGTCACTAACGAGGGCAACTGCTACGAGTATCCGCTCGATGTCGCGCTGGACCGCTCGACCGAGAAGCCGTTCTCGTGCACGCAAACAGGACACCCAGAACTCGCGCAGTGCATCACGATTGAAAACGCCGACAAAGCCGGGACGGTGTACCTCGCCTTCAGCGAAGTTCAGTGGACCAGGGCGGTTCGCGACGCCTACGCCGCGGATAAGGATGGTTGCCGCACGAAGCGTATGCAGGCGTTCAATTCTTCCGGATGGTTTGCCAGCCCGGGCAAGGCCCCGCACGCAGCATCCGCGACCCAGGTTCAGCAACTGGTGTCCGAGTACAAAGGCGGTGGCGATAAGGTGTTCTACACCTCGCCATTTCCATATAAAGACCGCAGCACCGAAGGTGCGGCGCTCAACACGGCGATGGACCATCTCGCCCCACACAAAGGTGCAGTGTTTGCATTGTGGGACCCGATTGGTATCACCCAGGAACTCAATCAGGAGAACAAGTACGCCTTTGGTGTCGTTCTCGCGCAGCATCAGTGGGGAAGCTGGTCGGCCGACATGGTGAAGGGTGTCAAGGAAGCCGTCGAAGAAGGGGCGATTAAGAGCGACCAAGTAGCTGAAAACATGCTCGAAGGCCAGATGATGGAGGCTGGCGCCTTGGGCGCGCTCTTCGATGGCGGCAAGCAACTGGAAGAGAATATCTCCGACCTAAGAAAACAGACTGCTTCTGAAGCACCAGAGGTGAGAAAGAAAGCCTGGGAGGAGTACGGTACGGCCGTCAGCATCACCGCAGCGGAAGAGTACCAAAATAAGGCGAAGCAAGACTTCCAGCAGGAACAGAAAAACACTTGGACACCACTTTCGCTTGACCACGTGGCCTGGCTAAAGTCAGAAAAACTGAGCCACGTATTCCAGTACGACTATGATGTTCACGACCCAGTGAGTGGGTACGCCTATGAGAGGGCTTTTCTTGGCTGCGTCGAAGGTGCGTCGGCACGGCGCGAAGCGTTCGACCAATTGTATAAGTGGACACAAGGTCAAATTTCCGACCCAACGAACCTACTGCTGCGAGGGCTGGTACTGAATCAGAAGGTGAACGAGGAGCGAATGAAAGACGCGGCCGGCTACCCGTATCCGGAGCTTCGAGAAACTGCTGCAAAGGTCATCGAATCGTTTTTCAAGTCTGGCGAAGCGCTAGAGGGTAAGCACGCGGCCACGCTGCCTGAGTTCTACAAGCAGGGGGCAAAACTCATCTATGAAGCAGGAGCGCCCATTGCCAAGCTGTTGGCGGCCGGCATTGACGCTGCTGCAGCAAAGTCGGCAGTTCTTCTCATGTCTGCGAGAAGCGGCAAGCAGGTCATCATGCGACCCGTTCAAGGCTCGCAATCACAGTGGATTAGCTATTTCGCGCGGCAGATGTGGGAGATGATGCCTGCAGCCAATCGGCCTTCGCTCAAGTCACTGAAGTCGTCCATTCGGCAGCAATTTACGACTAAGACTGCAGATGGGCGAGTTACCACGGTGCCCCAGTTCATCATCGTGGATGAGGACAAGCTTGGCTCGCTTACCAAGTCGGACGCGTCAAACGCGGAGAAGGCAAGGTACATTACTTCCTCTGCCAACAAGCTGATGCTGACCGAGGAAGAGATTGAAAAGACCTTTGTTCCTTCATTCCGCAAAGTGATAGGGGGCGAAACCGCCTCCGCAGGTATCGGCACAGTGTTTGCGTTCGCGAATTTGTACTTTGCGACGAAGGAGATGGAGAAGTCTACGCACTTCAATAGCACTGAGACGTCTCGCAAGTTTTACGCAGCAATCGGAGCCTGCTTGGGAGGAGTCGCATCGATATCGGGCAATGCCCTGGAAGCAGCACACAAGATACAGCTTACATTGCCTTCATTTCTTCCCAAAGAAATGGTAGAACGCCTGCAGTTCGCGGGCCGGTGGTTTGCCGCGCCGGCGGCTTTCATCGGCGCAGGGTACGACGCATTGAATGCGTGGAGTGCGTGGCAGGATGGACACGCGGTACTTGCGCTCGCCTATTTCGCCTCTTCAGTTGCGGGCTTTACCTTGGCCATATGCGCTACCTTTCTTGTTGCAACGTCCTGGATACTGCCCCTAACACTGTTCCTCATAGCGGTAGGTATTATCATCACATTCCTCAAAGAGCGTGAGCTGAAGGAATTCCTTGGTCGGACCTACTTCGGAACCAACAAGAAGGACGAGCGCTTTCGAACGTTTCAAGAGGAACAGAAAGCCTACAATGGATTGGGGGCATAAAATATGGCTTGGGATGGAATTGCTTGGATAAAGCTCAATCGCCCTCTTACTGAAGAGGAAAAGTCACGTCGGTTGAGAATAGACGTTGCAGCAAGCAACAATCCTCAAGACGACTTTTCCGTCTTCGCGATGAATGATGTGTTCCTTGAGAGCACTAATGCCCAGTTTCGTCGCCGAGGCATGTTGACCTACGGGGGAATTTTTATTCTTCCTCTCGGGTTGTTTCTCACCTACATCATGATTCGCATGGTGACTCACATCCCGCCAAGCATGCCGCGCGATGCCTCGCTTGCGGTCGTGATAGCATGTCTCTGCGCTCTCGAGGCTGTGGTTCTGGGCGGAATGGGTTTCGTCGTCTGGGCGATGCTCCAGGAGAACTTTTCGTGGACACGGTTCCCCGTGCGTTTCAATCGCCGAACGCGAATGGTGCATGCATATCGCGGCGCCGGCGCGAAAGGCGTGATTTCGGTTCCTTGGGAAAAGGCCTTTTTCTTTGTTGAGCCGCGCAAGAAAGACCCGCTCTCAAGGACAAACAGTTTCAACATCCGCTGCCACGTGCTGGACAACGCCGGAAATGTCCAGCAGTCGTTCTCCGTAGGTAGCTCTGTGACGTCGCTCTCTGCCGAATCGACGGAGGCCGGGGCTCAAATTGTTGGCGAGCTCGCCGACCAATTTGAGTTTATCCGGCGATACATGGAGGATGGACCATCCGCGGTTCCCAGCCCTGAAGTTGTGCCCACAACCGTCTCCCTCTCCAATTCTCTGAAAATCTGGCTGCGGTCAGACAAGAAATTTCTGGCAAGCCGCAATCCGATTGCCATGCTCGGGCTACTCCTCAGCCCATTTGCCGCTTTTACTGGCCTGTTGCACTACATCGGGCAAGTCACCAGTCAGCAGCCTGTTTGGCCCGAAGAAATTCAAAGGGAATGCGAACTTGGCCGCGCCGGGCCCGCGAAAACTTGACCCCTATGTAACCCTGCTGCAGGAATGTCGACATGGCATGGGATGGCATTGTATGGGTGAAGCTGCGTCGGCAGCTCAACGATGAAGAAAAGGCGCGACAACTCAGAGTTGGTGCTGCGGCCAGTACAAAGGCACAGGACGATTTTTCGGTGTTTGAGATGAACGACGTATATCTCGAGACCACCAACGCTGCCTACGCACAGCGCGGGGCGCTGACTTACGGCTGTATTTTTATCTTTGCAATTGGGGTGTTGTTCGTCAGCGGGATGATATGGGCCATGCTGAATCCGCCGCCCAACATAAGCGGTCCGGAGCTCGTACTTGCTATGGCCTTCGTTGTGTGTTTCATGTTATTCGGATTGGGCATCATATTCGTGTCGCTTTGGGGGTTTCACCAGGAGAATTTCACCTGGACGAGAATCCCGGTGCGCTTCAACCGTAAGACGCGCATGGTGCATGCCTTTCGTGGCGCTGGCTCGAAAGGCGTTATCTCAGTTCCCTGGGACAAAGCCTTCTTCTTCATCGAGCGGCGTCAGAAGGACCCCATTTCGCGTGGAACCCCATACGGTCTACGCTGCCATGTGCTCGACGATGAAGGTTGCGTGGTGCAGTCGTTCTCAGTTGGCCGGCGCGTGTACACCATTGACGACGAGACAACAGAAAATGGGCGCACCATTGTTCACGGGCTAAATGACCAGTTCGAGTTCATTCGCCGCTATATGGAGGGGGGGCCCTCTGCCGTGCCCGCCCCCGAGTTGGTTCCGACTGCAATCTCCCTCCGGAATAGCGGCGACCTATACTTCCGCACCGACAGGAAACTGCTTGCAGAAGGCAATGCTGTTGCCACGCTGCTTGTCTGGCTGCTCAAGCCGTTTATCGCTCTTACTGTGGTGTTGCACTACATCGGCATGCGAACGAGCCGCGAGCCGGTCTGGCCCGTGGACGTTGATGCCAGTCCGATGTCGCTTGCAGGGACCAGAGCAACGGAACCAGGATAAACAAACATCTATACCGCTCCCGGCCCAGAAACGCGCTACGTCATTCGTCGGAAGCATCGAGCGAAACGAGGATGTCTTACCATGAGCCGCAGATTCATACTGAAAGACGACACGACTACCCACAATGGTGTGGTGCTCGACGGCATCGTCGGTTCGTCGTTCGACGGCCGGCCGTTGGCTTATCTTGGAGGGTCTGTGTTGTGCCACACGTGCAATACCGAGGGCATCATCGTCAGCGATGGTTCGCCTCACACGATGAGTGTCATGGGCAAGCAGGTCGCACTCGAGAACGATTTATGTCAGTGCGAATGCGAGCCCCTTCCGAAGCTCGTGGCGTCGCAGACCATGGGCTCACTTACAGTCTGATTGGCGGCAGCCTATCGAGGTCTAACAGAACGCCCACGCCTCATAGGAACCCGGTCAGGTTGGGTTGGCCCTTCTATACGCTATCGTGAACTTTTGGTGGAGTTCTTTTGTGTATCGTTGCGCCGTCAGCAGGCGACAGTCCTATTATTCTTCCGCTGACTCTTCTTCTGATTGTCGGGGGTGTACTCATCATGATTCTCAACGAGCGTGAACTCAAAGAATTCCTTGGGCACAGCGATTTCGGCATGGACAAGAGCTGGGACCGCTTTCAGTCCTTCGACGAAGAGCAGAATGCATATAGCCGGTTAGGAGCTTAGAGATATGGCATGGGACGGAATCATTCGCGTCAAGCTCAACCGTCCGTTGATGGAGGAAGAGGTAGCGAGTCAGCTAAAGGTCAGTGTCGCTGCAAGTGAACATCCCAATGACAATTTTTCGGTGTTCGAGAAGAACGAAACATTCCTGGAGACCGCAAACGCTCAATTCCACGAGCGAGGCATGCTTACCTATGGTGGTTTATTTGCTGTACCCCTCCTAGCTTATGCTGCATTTGGGATTCTCGACATGATGTTGAACGTCCCAGATGCCGTCCGGAAAAGCGGAAATCTGGTTGCTGGTCTCATTGGCTTCGGAGGGCTGGAGCTCTGCGTACTCGCTTTGCTGATGGCGGTTCTTTGGGGGCTGCATACAGAACTATTTACGTGGACGCGACTGCCGATTCGATTCAATAGGCGAACGCGGATGGTGCATGCATATCGAGGGGCAGGAGGGAACGGTATCATCTCCGTGGCGTGGGATAAGGCGTTTTTCTTCATTGAGTCTCGTGGACAGGGTTTCATCTCGCGCACCAACACGTACAACATCCGCTGTCACGTTCTCGATGAGAGGCAATACGTGGTTCAGTCGTTTTCGGTGGGGAAAAGCGTTGCATCTCTCCGCGATGAATTGGGTCAGCAAGGTGCGCAAACAGTCAGCACGCTCGCGAACGAATTCGAATATATCAGGCGATATATGGAAGAGGGAGCGTCGATGTTGCCAGAGCCGGAACTTGTGCCTACTCAGGTTTCGTTGCGCAACTCTATGAAAATTTGGTTGCGTACGGAACGGAGGGTCATGAGAAGTGGCAACCCTGTCGCAGTGCTCGGGTTGGTTCTCATTCCATTCGCCGCGCTCACCGGCGTACTCCACTACATCGGGCAACTTACAAGCCGGCAGCCCGCTTGGCCTGAAGTATTCAGCGGGAATGCGAACTCGGCAACGTCGAGTCTGCAACGATTTGACCTCTGAGAGAGACATCGAATCGGATTTGCCCAAATGGTGGATGGTGCTCCTTAGCCCGTTTGCGGGCTTACATCATGGCTTGGGCGAGCATTGCCTGAGATAAGCTGAAGTGGACGTGTTCAGCAACGGCTAGAGCAAGGAGCGACATGAACAAAAAATTGCTGGCAGCGTCTTTGATGATTTGGGTTGGCGCGCACGCTCAGGAGCCGCCCCCACATGCCATTGCGCAATCGAACGCCGCCACCCGGATGTTCATGGAGCTATGCATCGCATCCACCGGAGACGCCGAAACGCTTCGTGAGTTGGCCGGCCACCGCCACCTACGGTATGCCGACGGGTCTTTTTCCCAGAAGGTACTTCGCGGGAAGCCCGAAGAGGTATGGTCCGTTTCCAGTTCCGTTGGCGATTTTGCAGTGATTTCGCAGCCAGACAATTTATGCTCCGTGTGGGCACGGAGAGCCGATGCGGCCACATCAACCGCGCAGTTCAAGCAAATTGTCCCTGGCACAAAGGAGCGGGCTTTCGCTGAAGGTTCTCGAGGACAGGGACGTTGAGGGACAGGGTGGTTCCTATCGCTATCTGTCGTATCTGTTGTCAAAAACTGGCCAACACAGCGGACTGTGTGTGAGCGCCATGGTCTCAGCATCACCCATCGCAGAGGTGCAGGTCCGCTTGAGACTCGTGTCAGCAAAGGTCGAGTAACGTCATTGCGGTGGATTTGGAAAACGGCTTATGCCTGTACGCTTTCCAACGATTACCGACGTTGATGACCTCCGCACCCTCGCGAAGCGCCGTTTTAAAACCCGCGGCGGCTGTCGATAGACGAGATGCTGTTCGCCTCAACAACGGAACAGCTGATATTCGTAACCCTGCGAAGACCTGTGCCGGCGGCGACAATCGCATGAATGACTGTGCGACGGGATAGTGCCAATTGGGGCAACGGGTTGGCGACCGTGCGCTAGGCTCGTCACCAAGGAGGAAGTGAATTCGGCTTGACTTCCTGCACCAAGCCGCTACCACAGACGTATGTTGCCGTCGGACGTACGCCATGGCTTCTGCGAAGACGAGCGGAACCACCCCCCATGCGCTTCAGCGGGCGGCGCAGTACATCCGCATGTCGACGGACCATCAGGAATATTCACCTCTATTCCAGCGACAGGCTATCGCGGAATATGCGCGTGCTCACAACTTCCGCGTCGTCGCTGATTTCGAAGACGCTGGGTTGAGCGGCCTCACATTCAGGCAACGTCCGGCACTGGTACAGTTGCTGCTGGACGTTCAGAACCCGCGCCGGAGATTCAACACCGTTCTCGTGTTCGACGTGAGCCGTTGGGGGCGCTTTCAGGATGTAGACGAAGCCGCCTTCTACGAATATGCGTGCAGGCGCGCAGGTGTGAACGTCATCTATGTTGCCGAGTCGTTCTCGAATGATGCAAGTCCCGCGACCTCTGTCATGAAGGCGCTCAAACGGGCGATGGCGGCCGAATTCAGCCGGGAGATGTCCCGCAAGGTTTTCCTTGGGCAATGTCTCAATGCCCAGCGCGGCTTTCACGCCGGCGGACCACCAGCATACGGTCTTCAGCGTATCCTCGTTGACTCAAAAAGTGGGACGCGGCGGCCGCTTGGTCTCTACGAATACAAAAGCGTCCAGAATGACCGCGTCGTCATCGCTCCGGCTTCCGCAGTGGAGACATCGCTCGTCAGGAAGATGTACGAATGGTATGCAACGCCATTGGTCACTGGCGAGACCATCGCCAGACGGCTCAATGACTTTGGCCTCCGCAACCGCTTTGGGCGGCCATGGCAGGCCCAGAACATTCTTCGCATTCTCAGCAGTGAAGCCTACATCGGCACCAACGTCTACAGCAGGACCTCGTCCAAGCTCGACACAGGGTGGCAACGGGTCCCTCGTCAGCAGTGGATACGCGCGGAGAATGCGTTTGAACCCGTCGTCGAGGGGCGCATCTTCTGCACCGTGCAGAAAAAGATGGAGGCGCGGCGCAGAAAGCCAACGCGCGACGAAATCGTGGAGGGCTTGCGGAAGGTGGTTGTCAAGGCCGGCAAGCTGGACCAGGCAACGCTAAGGCGTTACCGGAGCGCACCATCCGTCGAGCAGGTCATGCATGAATTCGGAAGTCTGTACGAGGCGTATAAGGAGGTGGGCTATATCCCCAAGCTGGCAGCAGAGCGCTCAGCCAATCGGTACGTCGAGCGACGCATCGAAATGCTGGTAGCGGACGTCACTCTCGAAGCGTTGCGCTCTCGCGGTCATGAAGCGAGGTATGAAAAGCACACCGATACGCTGTGCGTCGACAAGTGGCTCAGAATCAAGCTTGCCGTCCGCAGTCCGTGGCTCATCGCGGGGCACGTGCCTTACTGGGTGGCCCGCTGGCCTGACGGCTTTCCTGTCGACTTCCTCGTCTACGGACGCATCGAACGGTCTGCGGCTGAATTGCTCGACTTTCATCTCTTCCCACGCGGAAGCCTTGTCGCTGGGGCATATACCGTTGTCTACCGTCACGGGCAGACACACTTTCCTGCGTATCAGCGGCCGGACCTGAAGTCATTACTGGCTATTCCTCAGACTGTGCCACTCGAAGCGCTGATGGGTCACAGTCTGGCGAGCGAACGACAATGAGAACGATACGCGACGGAGGAAACGACGAGGCATGCATCGCGGAACGCAGTCGTCCACGCGACAATGCGGCGCCTCACCCATCCAGCGCCGGCGCGCGTAGAACGCCGCGGGTTAAGGCGCAGGCCGTTCTCAGTCTGGAACTGTCGAGGCAACGGCACGCAGTCGACAGCATGCGCACTACCGACAGCGAGGCTGCCGAGCTCGTTGCGATTCTGCGTGAACTCCTGGGAGACCCCGCCTTCGTCGCGCTCATGACGACTCGTGGTTTCACCACTATGCCTCGGCTCCTGCAAGAGCGCCTCACGAGGAGACCGCGATGAGGGCAGCGCCGAGCCCGCGATTCGTCTGCCGCACCAGCGCGCCAGGGCGCAGTGTCGCACCACCCTGCCTCAGTGACGAAGCCGCGGCGATTGTTGCTGGCCAGACGCTACCCGTACGAACAGTCCAGGCGCTGCAGCGAATGTCTCCCTCGCAACAGCGAGAAACTCTCTCCCTCATGGTTCGCCAGGAAAACCTGAGCGGTGATTTTGCCCGAGCCCTGCTGGCGGCGACGCCCGCAAGGAAGCGTATCGACCACGGGCATAGCGCTCAGCTGAACTCCGATTCAGCACGTCAGCTTCGCCGAACCGTCCAAAAGCTGACCGCGGCGCAAAGAGACGCAGAAGCGCTTCGGGCTTACCATCACGAAAACCTGTTTTTTCTGACACTGGCCGCAGGTTGGACACGGACCTGGATTCACGACGAAGTCATCGCTGACTGGCTTACATCCCGCCATCCCGAATATGCCGTGGTGCTCAAGCGCACGGTCAGCCAAGCGGACGCGGCGTTGGCGCCGGGGCGCCACATGAAGCTTGCCTACGAAGTTGCTGCGGGCATTGCCGTAGCTTCCATAGGTAAAAAGCGCAGGAAGCACCGCATCAAGAAGGCGTGAAGCCCGCTTTCACCAGCATCCCGAGTTGAACAGATGCGTGAGGCAGTGCTGGTAGATTTGCCGCGCAACTGGAGACCGGAAATCAAGGCGCAGGTTTTCACAGAAGAGCGCGGTTACGGATTTGGACGTCACCGCCGACCCGAGCGTGTTTTCGAGCCTCTGAGCCATATCATGTGCGCGGGTCGACAGCATCACTCGTTCCATCACATCAGCTCCAGCACCGTTCGTCTTTAGCCAAAGGGCCGTTGATTCAACGACATGCTCGACAGACAGCCAATTGCCCGTCATGTGCCGCGCAAGAAGGTGTGACGCAACAAGATAGGAGAGCAGCTCCGCCCGAGCGCGCAGGTCCATGTTCAAAGGGTTGCTCATCGCCCTGGACATCCGGATATCTTGAACCGCATTGTAGACCCAGGCGCTTAACGTCTGTCGGATGTCGTGCGAAGCGCTGTGTTCGTAGGTCACAGACTAATGAACGGCGAACAAGGAAAAACTCCCCGGTTCAATTGAACCGCTAGTTCGCCGGTGCGCAAGCACGCGGAGCCGACACAGTCTCCGGTGCATTCCCAGATGTCTCCATAGCATCTTGACTTTAAGAGGCTGGCGCCTATCACTGAGATTTGCTCGTATGGACTTCGCAAGATGCCAGCCGACGAGACCGAGCCCTCATTATCGCCGCCACCGGTGCGGCGGTTGGCGGCAGCGCAGTACGTGCGAATGTCAACGGACCAGCAACAGTATTCAACGGTCGCACAGGAGCAGGCCATTGCTGACTACGCGGCGGCTCATGGCATTGTGGTGGTCCGCACGTATCAGGACTTTGGGTTGAGTGGTCTCACATTGCGCGAACGCCCTGGGCTTCAGCGTCTGTTGTCCGATGTCCAGAGTCAGGACCGAGACTTCGACACAGTGCTCGTCTTCGACGTGTCGAGGTGGGGGCGATTTCAGGACGCCGACGAGGCAGCCTACTACGAACACGAGTGCCGACGCGCAGGCGTTCGTGTCATCTACTGCTCCGAGCCCTTTGAGAACGACGGAACACCGTTTGCGAGCGTCTATAAGTCCATCAAGCGAGCGATGGCGGGCGAATATAGCCGGGAGCTCTCGGGAAAAGTGTTCAACGGTCAGTGTAGGCTCGTGCGCCTCGGCTTCTGGCAGGGCTCAACTCCGGGGTATGGATTGCGCCGGATGCTTGTTGACGCCCATGGCAACGTGAAAGGCCCGCTCGCAGCGTTTGAGCACAAGAGCATTCACACGGACCGTGTCGTCCTCGTGCCTGGTCCAGCAAACGAAGTCGCCCTGGTCCGCCGCATATTTGACTGGTATGTGAATGAAAAGATAAGCACTCTGCGCATCGCGTGCCGCCTCAATGACACCGGGCTGTACAACGCATACAACAGGCCATGGAGCAGACCCACCATCCGCCGGATTCTGATGGGCGAAAAGTATGTCGGAAACAATATCTACAACAGGGGTTCGATGCGACTGCATACGGCACGTGTTCCCAATCCACCCTCGAAGTGGATTCGGGCCGTCGGTGCTTTCAGAGCCATCGTCGAACCTTCGGTGTTCGAGGCTGCGCAGCATCGCCTGACAAGGTACTCACGCGGTGTCGACGAGTCGGAAGTAGACGCAGAGCTGAAGCGGCTCTGGACGCGCACCGGCTACCTGACAGTCCGGACGATGGCGGATAGTCTGAGCGTACATGGTAAGAGTGGACTAGCCAGACGCTTCGGATGTCTGGCAAACGCATACCGCAGCATTGGCTTCACGCCTACGTGCCGATACGACTATGTCGACGTGCGTCGACGGGCTCGCGCCATGTATCGCGCCCTTATCGACGAAACGCGCGCGAGGCTGCAGCAAGCCGGCCACCGATTGTCGCTGGGCCGAAGCGGTACGTTGCTTAACGTGAATGACGAGTTGGAAATCAAGTTCAGCGCACGCCTGAGCGTGGCTGTGGGCTCCAGGGAGCGCACCTGGACACTGAGATGGCCCGCCACCTACCCGGTCGATGTCATGGCCGTCGTGCTATTCAATCGAATGCCGGTGCGCATCGACGGCTTTTATGTGTTCCCACGGGGAATCGTCCCACCGGGCAAGGTGACCACCGTATGCCCTATGAACATCCCCGCCCTCGACAGCTTCTACTTTTCGAACCTCGATGTTCTTTACGATTTGACGCGTCGACGCGCGCTGGAGCAAAGCGATGAATAGCGCTCAGGGACTGGCTGGTGACCGCATTGTGGAAATTGAGCTTGACGACATCCGCGTGCTCAATCCACGAGCGCGCGGACGTGCACAACATCAGGCAATCGTGGCGAACATCGCCGCGGTTGGTCTTAAGCGGCCGATAACCGTTAGCCGCAGGCGTGGAGTCGATGTCAGTCCTCATTTTGACCTGGTTTGTGGTCAGGGACGCATTGAGGCCGTTCGCCTGCTGGGGCACCGCACGATTCCTGCGCGTGTTGTCGAGCGCGACGAATTCTGCTGTCTGGAAATGAGCCTCGTGGAGAATGTCGCACGGAGAAACCATAATCCAACCGAGCTACTGCGTGACGTGAAAGCCCTCATTGACGCAGGCAATTCCGTTGAGGTCGTTGCGGAAAAGGTCGGACTGACGCAATCGTATCTGAACAGCCTGCTCATCCTGCTTGAGCACGGCGAAGAGCGGCTTCTGCATGCGGTTGAATGCGGAACCGTACCGATTCGACTTGCTGTCAGCATCGCCCGCTGCGATGAGGCGGAAGTTCAATCTGCGCTCGCCGACGCATATGCAGAAGGTGCGTTGAAGGGGCGACAACTAACGATGGTTCGACGCCTGTTAGCTCAGCGGCAAAAACACCGTTCGCTGCAGAAGCCCGGTAACCGCGGCAGGTCAGAAACCCCGCTATCACCGGAACAACTCCGTAAGATGTACGTCAAGGATAGTGAAGCTCACCAATTGCTTTGCAAGAAGGCGGAGCTGGTCCACACGCGTATGGTCATTATCCAGACAGCGCTGCAGCGGCTGCTGCAAGATGGCGAATTTGTTGCGCTGCTTCGCCGTGAATCAGTCGGGACAATTCCTAAGGTCCTTGAGCAACGGATTCAGGTGCAACCGTGAGCACAAAGACTCTTTCCGTCGACGCAGGCACAGCCTTGCAGCCTGCATTCATGCCGGAGCTGGTCACGCTCGCACTAGATTTGCTCCGACCGCATCGTCCGTTGCCCGTGTCGGCCGTATCGGGCAAGAAGTATCTTCAGGTTCTCGCGTCCATAGTGTCAGTTGGGCTCGTGGAACCTCTCGTTGTTGTCGCCGACGCGACAAGGTCCGGGTGCTACGTCGTTCTCGATGGCAGGCTCCGCCTTGAAGCATTGAAACGGCTCGGAAAGCCCGACGCTCTCTGCCTGATATCAACTGACGACGAAACATACACCTACAATCGGCACGTGAATCGCCTGACACCTGCGCAGGACGCGCGAATGATTGCGGAAGCGATGCGCAAGGGCGTCGCACCGGAGCGCATTGCAAGTGTCTTGGGAGTCATGCAGAGAACGGTGAAGCAAAAAGCCGCCCTTCTTGACGGCATTTGCGAGGAGGCCGCGGCACTACTTGCAGACAAATTCTGCCCTGCGTCGGTCTATTCAGCGCTGCGGTGGCTCAAGCCGCTCCGGCAAATTGAGGCAGCGGAGCTAATGTGCAGTCAAGGCAACTTCACTTCTGCCTTCGCGAAAGCCATCCGGTCCACGACGTCAGTGGAGCAACTGGTAACCAGAGAGCCCAGGAAGAGAAAAGAACCCAGCGAGACCTCTTTACAAATCGCGAGGCTCGAGCGCGAGATAGCCTTGCTTCAGGCGACGCATTCTGCCGCAGAGGAGACATACAGCGTTGAACATCTCGAATTGGCCGTCTCAGTGGCATACATCAGCAGGCTGCTAAGCAACGGGACAATCGCGAATTGGCTGCGCGGCCGTTACCCCGAATACTGGCGACAATTGGATGCCGTCGCGAGCGAAGCCAGGGGCAATCACAAGACGCGTACGTCACCCAGTCGATGAGGCGCGCGACAACCACGACTTATATGTAGCCCGAAGTCGTCCGGCAATTGCGCGACATCGTTTGTTAAAGGATGCAGCGTTCAACCGCGATACCTCCGAAGCGTTTCTGATGGGAGTTCGCCAAACTGTTCGCGGTACTCTGCGGAGAAGTTGCCTAAGTGCCAGAACCCCCACCGTGTGGCAGCTTCCGTTACCGAGGCGGCGCTCTGAAGCTCGCGTTGTACCTTCCCGAGACGAATCGCACGGGTGTACAAGAACGGATTCATTCCCAGCGCTTCCTCGAAAGCGTACTGCAACGTGCGACGGCTAGCACGAAGCCGAACGCACAGTTCCGCAACCGTGAGTGGGCAGTCAGGCGACGCCTCCACCAACTCACGGACCGCACGAACAAGTTGCCAGTGTCGTGACGTTCGCGAAGCGCTTTGTGTAAGCAACTCTGGTTCAGAATCGAGCACGTCGGCGAGCCCGAAAACAGCGCTTCGCTCAAACGTTTCAGCGATGTTCACGTCCTTCGTCAGATGTGGCATCCTGGTTAGGATGCTAAGCATGGTCTCAAGTGCCACACGGAACTCCTGCAACCTAGTAGATGCAACCGGGATGAGTCCCGCTCTCCTGGTAAGTCGAGGGCGTAGCAAATCAAGGTGTTCCCGCGCAGCCCGGTTTGAAATGTTCTCTGGGCAAATCTCTAGGTTCACAACGAGGTGCTGGTCCGGCGACAAAAACTCAAATCCGCCTTCTCCAGAGAAAACGTGGAGTGCATCCCGATGGCTCGGCTGTCCACATAGTAGCGCGTGTCCCTCCAACTGAAAGGGAATGCCAACAGCAATTTCCTTTGCTGCGACCTCGCCGCGCTGGTAGACCGTTCTATTGAGTCGCTCGGTATGCACACGAAAGCCGCCGATGACTAGCGTGGTGACTGAGCCATCGAACGCACCGCGCGAAATTTGACAATAGCTCTGATTCCACGTGTCCAGAAGCGCTGCTTGCTCCTCAACACTGTGGCAAGTCCGGACCGCGACTGGCGTTGTTTGTTCGCATGTTGACATTTTCCGCATCCTCGACGAACGCTTCGGCTTCCCCTCTCCAGTGTAAGGGAAGAAAAAAACTAGCGACGAGCCTTCGGCGACTCGGACTGACCCGCCGTAAATTACAAGTTCCTTCCATCTCGGACGCGCGATTCAGTCTACAAGCTCTGGCATCAGCTTGGTCCTCGAGACGCCGGGCTTGGCGCGATTTTGCCAATTTTGGATAGTCTCGGGATTTCGGCGGGCCTACCTTCTCCGAACTCACACGACAAGGAGCGTCCAGATGGCTGAACACAAGGGCTTCGCCGAGAGTGGTACCACTGCCAGCGCAGGTAGAGGACGCCTTGCCGGGAAGACCGCAATCGTCTCCGGCGGCGCAACCGGCGCAGGCGGTGCAGCCTCTCGATTGTTCGCGAAGGAAGGAGCCAAAGTCGCGGTAATTGACATCAATCAGTCAGCCGGCGAGCAAGTGGTGGACCAGATTCGAGCTGAAGGGGGAATCGCCGAATTTTTCGCCGCAGACGTCTCAAAACGCGTTGCAGTGGAAGATGCCGTCGGCAGCATCGCGTCGCATTTCGGACGAATCGACACGCTCTTTAATCACGCCGGCAGCATCGTCGTCAAGCCCTTCCTGGAGACTACCGACGACGACTATGACTGGCTCATGGACGTGAATGTCAGAAGCATGTTCATGATGACAAGAGCCGTGCTCCCTCACATGCTGGCTTCAGGCGGCGGTTCAATCGTCTGCACCGCGTCAATCTCGTCAGTCGCGGCTACTCCGCTGGAGGTGTTGTATTGCGCGACAAAGGGAGCATGCGCGATGTTCGCGCGGGCCATTGCGGTCGAATATCGTGACCGCGGCATCCGTTGCAACGCTGTCAACCCCGGGTTTATCGATACCCCGCATGGTCGACGCGAAATCGATGCTCTTGCGAAGTACGGCTTCGACGCCAGCGAAGCGGCTTTAGCTGTCCAGCAGGGCCGGTTATGCGCCCCGGAGGAAGTGGCGCACGCTGCTCTCTTCCTTGCGAGTGATGATGCGTCTTTCATTAACGGCGCACACCTGTATGTCGACAACTGCTTCACAGCTGCATGAGCGCAGGTTGGCCAAATTGCGCAAACGGAGACATTCTCGGTGCTGGCAGATTATGCGAGCAGATATACAGCGCCCCACTTGAGTGAATTCTTTAAGAAGGAAGCGTCATGGACACGAAACCAGCTACGCACGCGACCGAATTCGTCGATGACGACGTAAAGTTGCTGCACGAGATGGGCTACGCTCAAGAATTGTCCCGCCGTATGGGTGCATTTTCCAACTTTGCGGTGTCGTTCTCGCTGATTTGCATTCTCTCCGGGGGCATCACGTCCTTTCAGTTGGGTCTCTCCGCGGCGGGAGGTGCCTCAATCGGCCTGGGGTGGCCACTTGGCTCGCTGTTCGCCCTGATTGTCGCCGCGGCGATGGCACAAATCGCTTCATCGTATCCGACTGCCGGCGGCCTCTATCACTGGAGCTCGATTCTCGGGGGCAAGACGTGGGGATGGCTCACGGCATGGCTGAACCTTTTAGGCTTGGTCTTCGTCGTTGCCGCAATCAACTATGGAACCTATGACCCGTTCTTCAGGACCATCATTGCGCCCATGTTTGGGGTCACGCCGGAGTCGCTCGGTTGGTGGTCACAGACCATTTTTCTCACGGTCATCACTGCCTCACAGGCATTCTTGAATCACAAAGGCATTCGCATAACCAGTCGAATCACTGACTTGTCCGGATACCTCATCTTTGTCGTAACCATCTTGCTTGTCGCGTCTCTGCTCGTTTATTCGCCTGTGAAGATTGACCTTTCCCGGCTCTTTACCTTCACAAACTTCACCGGCGTAGACGGTGGTATGTGGCCCAGGCAAACGATGGCGATGGCCTTTCTCTCAGGCCTGCTGCTCACGGCATATACGATTACAGGGTTCGATGCATCCGCGCACACATCGGAGGAGACACATGAGGCCTCTCGAAACGTGCCGCGCGGCATCATAGGCTCGGTCTTCTGGTCCACGACGTTTGGTTACGTGATGGTCTGCGCGTTTGTGCTGGTGATGCCCGATGTCGGTGCTGCTGTAAAGCAGGGAACGGGCTTCTTTCAGGCAATATTAGCGCCAATTCCTGGGCCTTTGCGCTTCGTCATTGAGATTTTGATGTTCTTCATCAACTACGTCTGTGGTCTCGCGGCCGTGACGTCGACTTCACGAATGATGTTCGCATTTGCTCGCGATGGCGGGCTGCCTGGCTCCAGGTGGATGCGGAAGGTCAATTCAGAGCATCGGACCCCGGGCATTGCCATCTGGGTTTCCGCAACTCTCGCGATTGTCGTGACGCTGTACGGCGACGCGTTTTCTGTGTTGAGTGCCGGAAGCGCCGTTTTCCTTTTCATCTCGTATGCAATGCCGATAGCCGCTGGTATCTTTGCTGAAGGACGTAGCTGGAAAGAGAAGGGGCCTTTCCAGCTTGGCTGGCTGTCCAAGCCATTTGGCGTGCTGGCCGTGTTCGGGGCCTTAGTGTTAGCTTACGTCGGCATTCAACCGCCGAATGAGAAGGTCATCTACGTCATAGCTGCGCTACTAGTCCTTCTTCTCGGAATATGGTACTTGGGCGGCGTACGGAAGAGCTTTGCAGGCCCTCCTGTTGGTGGCCTGTCGAAGGACCGAGAGCGCGTTCTCGAGACCATCGAAGGTCAACTCGAGTAGGTTACGAAGGGTATCGAACCAGGCGGCTGGACCGCCATGAGAGTGTCCAGCCGCTCGCGGCCTTGAACATCACCCCTCGGTCTAACCCAACTAGCACCGTAACAAAAAAACTTCCTATGCCCCGATGACGCGGCTCGCCATTAGTTTGTTGGCCGCGCCACGACGGCGGTTCTATTGGCGAAGGACGCCGCAGCTTGACGACACCGTAGCTAATGGTGAAAGCCCGCTTTTGTGCGGGCTGAAGCCCGGTCTATCAGATACATGATGACCGGGTAATCAAAGGCCTCCCATTCCGAAAAGATTGCCTCGTGAATCGCTGCCGCCGCATCCGCCAAGACGCACCGGGTCATTCATGGGCAGAGAGGTCGCAGGGTTTAGGCATGCCGTGTATCGGATAGTCTTACCGTTCTCATACTTGCGAACACAGTTTGCGTTGTGGCACGTGTCCGCGTAACGAACAACTGCATCAGTCTTGCCGGGAACGGACGCGGCTTCGTCCTGCCGTGCAATCCGCGCTTGCACTGCAGCAACCGAATCGGGCGCGGCCGTATTTCCGGGATTGAAGACGACGGTCGTATCGTCGCATGGCTTTCCGCCACCTGCTCGTGCACATTCACGTCGCGCGGCCGCGAGCGCTTCATCCTTTGTGCTACCGACCGCCCAACCATATTGGGTTTCCTGTTCAGCCATGGCAATCCAGCCGGACTTGCTGCTCACCGCCCGGATTTCGCAGGTCTCGGCTTTGTCTGTTCGTTTTCGGCACCCTTGAAGCGCTCCAGACTTTGCCGCAGTGTCCGATTCGTCGCCATACTCGATGTATGCGCCGCCGTTACCCGTCGATATTGCATACCATCGGTCACCCTCATCCCACGCGACATGCTCTAGTCGGCAGCCTCGCTTGAAGCGTGCCTTGCATTCCTTCATCGCCAGTTCGGCCGCAACCAGCGGGTCTCTGTTCGCCGACACGCCTACTCCGTCGCCGGCACGGGCAATGACCAAAGCCACAGGTCCGGCAACTGGTTTGCCTAACAGATTGCATCGCGTTGAGCTCTTGCCGCATCCCTCGAGCGCCTTCGCGGTGGCCTCCTCAGAAGAGTTGGCATTGCTCTCAATAAATGCATACCCATTGTCTCCGTATGCGACGGCCATCCAGGCGTTCGCATGAGTAGACAGTGCACAAAGTGTGGCAGCAAGCACAACCCGCGCGGCTCGGCGCAACGCTGGCGACAAGTGCCACACGGTCGGATACCCGTTTTGTTTCATTGTTTCCCCGTAAATGCATTGCCTTCTAAGCGCCAGGGCTCGAAGCCGAGGGCTGTGTCATACTAGATTTATGGTATTACGACATTTTATGTCGTTAACTTTAGTTCACAGCGGGACCACACTGCATGTTGTTTAACGACAACAAACGTGGTTATGGCTCGGCGACCGGCAGGAATAGGTGAGCGAATAGGAAAATCAATTGCTCGGGAACGCGCAGCGCGCGGTCTGACGCAGGAGCAGCTTGCTGAAATCATCGGAGTCGAACAGGAAACCGTGAGCCGCTTCGAGCGAGGCGCTACGCTTCCGCCGCTGACGCGGCTGATTCAGCTCGCCGACTATTTCGAGGTTCCGCTTGAGTCTTTGCTGCGGGCGAGTTCTAGCCGTGTCACGGATGAAGCGTCCGACATAGCATCGATGCTGTCAAAGCTCGACGGTCAGAATCGGGATTTTGTGCGCCGCTGGGTGGCCGAGATGTGCGAAAAGCTGGCAAAGCGTAAATGAAATCAGCACCACAGCCGACCAGTTGAAATTAACCACTAAGGCGCCAAGGAATCTATCAGTCAGGTGCGACGCGGACCATTACCAATGCGAAATCAACGATGATTGCCTTCCGATGCACGGCGCCGGTTCAGGCGGACCAGTTGTGCTTCCTCTTTAGTCTCCAATCTACCCAACCAACACACCCGATGTTCCAACCGGCGTGCTGTTGCGGGTAACGGTGCCGCTAGCCGCCTACTCGTGGCCTCGCCTGATAGCAGGTTCCCAAAGCCTCAACGCTGTTAGGGGATAGATATGCAAGCGCAGAAGGCATGCGCCACACCGCTCCAGCACACGGCTGTCAAAAAGTGCCATAGGCAGTAACCGCCGGGCCGACTTCCGAAAGTCCGGACGGACGTAATGTTCCCCGCACGTGAACGATGAACCGTACTGGTTCGAGGTTCGGCTGGACCACACGGTCGGCGCACTCGCCGACATTGGACCCTTCCAAGACGAGCGTACGAACGTCGGCATCAATACACACCGGGTTTTTGTCCGATTTCCCGGCTGCCTCGTCCTCGCAGCACCGCGACTCGAGCTGCAATCGAACAGCGCGTTAAGCTGTTTTTTCGATGCTGCGCGACACGCGAGGAGCTTTCTTCGCTGCTAGGCGACAGACATTCACGTTTCCTCGCTGTAGCGCGATGATGTTTGCACAGCACCGCTGCGGTGCGCTCTCGTGCTTGATATGAATCAGCAGCTCGGAGCGGTTAGTTGTGGCAGCACCGTTCAATGCGGTGCTGGCAAGGCTGTCGTCAGCACATGTCGCCCAAGCGACTTGTAGCATCGCTATTTTCGGCCGCAATCGCGAAGCAAGCGACCGAGAATGTAGCCGAGGAAAGCCGCGCATGCTGGTACGGCTAGCAGCATCCGATTTTCCCACAGCAAATGCAGCATGAGGGCCATGGCATCGTTCCTATCGCCTGCCGTCCGTTTGCGCTTCTAAAATATTGAGCAGTGTCGTGACGACGTCGTCGTCGCCCTCGAAGGCCGCGCCGTTGATGTCAGTCCGAGAGCCGTCTGCGTACATCACGCTTGCGCGAGCGTGCCCGCGATGTGCCACGACGTCAAACCGTGCCAGAGGCTGGAGCTGCGCATCCGACTTTCGACCAACGAGTACAGTGAAACGCTCCCCGACCGAATGTGGCGCCGCATATTTTTCGCCGCACATTCTGAGCACGCGCCTCATCTCCTCAAGGAGCGCAAAGGGAGGCCTATCATCGGGCACCACGCTGCCTTCCACATCGCACAGATGCACCAGCGCGGCGAGGTCTCCGTCAACGGCACCCTCGTAAAAGGCAAGTCTCAGTTCACCCATGTTCTTTCGGCGCATCTAGCAACGTTGGGCCGCGTCTACGGAGCAAACACACGGACTCGGGAGGTAGAACGTCGTACCCACGAGTGCGCGCCCGCCTGTGTGTCGTGGGGGCGGTGCGAAGAAGGTTGGGCCAGGAGTTACCTGTGAGCATTGTTTTTAAGGCGGTGGGCACTGCGGTGATGAGGTGAAATTTCGGCGCGTCGCGGGCGTTTTCGTTCAACCACATCAGGGCGAGGATGTGGTCGCAAACAGGCGTCGGGCAGTGGTGACCACATCGTCGCCGATTACATAGGGAATCGGCGGAAGGTCGGCACTGAACTCCGCGTTTCGCATTCCAGCGTATGCCCACTTGCCTTCACATCTAACGTCGATTCGCAACGTGTTAGTTGCAGGAGTGCCTGCTGTCGCATAGCCAGACATCTCGTGAACAAAAATCGTAAACTGCTTGGCCACTGGATATGGGCCACGTGGCGTTGGAGAGGCAAGGGCCAGTAACGCACGCTGCCACGTCGAGCCGCGCGATTCCGTTGAGCTGCCGTCGCACACCACGGACAAGGAGTCGCCACTGCAGTCACCGAGATACACAGCGACGTCTGTCTGTAGGGAGGTGGTGCCTGGCGACACGCCCGGAGTTCTGCTCATAGCCCGTCCTCTCATCTATAAGTTCGCGTCATAGTGTGTCCCTTGTTAGCGCGTTCGTACTCGACCCTTTTGGTACCAATCTGAATCCGCCGGGTGATACGTCGTCGGCCAGTAGTGACGACTGCCCTCATTGGTATCTGCGTGGAACGACCGACGTTGTACTCTCGGGTCAGCGCTCCCGGACCGACATCAATGCCGAGCTTTCTGAAAGCCTCGGCAGCTATGGACTCAAATGGGGCCGCCGGCAGTAGCGTCCCGGTAAATCGATTCGTCCTCGTCTTCGCGTAAATCCCATAGCCCACACGCACCAGTTGCCCCCTATGCACCAGCGTGTGCAGCACTCGCGTCCGTTGAGAGCGACTTCCCAATGTCGACAGTTCTGAGCGAAGGACCACAACGCCCTTCCTCTGCCGAATGGAGCGCATCACTTTGTTCAAAGGCCGGGAGCGGCGCTTCATTCTCGAACCCATCTGCCTACCTGTGCTCAAACCGGCGGAAGGTAGCATCGAGGACCCGTGCTGCCACATCGCAAACTTCCCCTATCGGCACTGCAGGCAAGAATGGTGTCCCGCGCTCCGTCCAAAAAAGCAGCAAATCTACGGTAACGCTGTCTTGAGCGGAGACTGGCAAAGTTGGAACCGCGGCATCCAGAACGTCGAAGCTGGGATGCGTATGTGCCTCAAGCATGACCCCACTGGCGGCTGCTATCTCGAGGCAGCAAAAATATATGCACTCAAACGCAAGACAGAAGCGCGCGTGAAGCGAAAGCGAGTCCGTCCTGGCGTCGCGAAGAAGCGCTCCGCACGTAAGAAGGCGAGGACGTATGCATTCGAGGCACTGTCCACGTTGTTGGGGCGCATCTATTTTTTCCCGGCCGGGCACGACTTCCGTCACCTGCATTTGTAGCCCCACGCGACAGTTGACGGACGGGAAAGACGCGGGCGCCCAATGATGGCCTTCTGTGGCGCGTTCCTCTCTAGCATTTTGCGTAATTCCCCAAACGATTGCGAACCACCCTCAGCACACCGTGCCGCCAGACGTCTTACCAACGCCAAGGAAAGGCGCGCGACCGATACGTAAGTAACCTCGCCCCCGGCGTGTAGGCTCGCCGCGAACAGTAAACCGATAGGATAGGACGCAGTCTAAAACGGGAAATGCACAATGTAAAGATTGGCAATTCATAAATTGCCAATTCATATAGGGTGGATTGGCCGCGCTCGATAGGCGATGCTCCTGTCGCATATGGAAGCCACCACTACACCCCGACAGAAAGCCGCACGGCTGCGGCTTGCAAGAAATCTAAAGCTTTGGCGCGGCAAACTTGGCATGTCTCAAGAGGTGCTTGCTGGCCGTGTCGGATTGCATCCGAATCATATCGGGCAGATTGAACGAGGGTTGGCGAACGTAACACTGGACAATTTGGTGTCACTCGCCAATGCGCTCGGAGTCCAAGAATCGCACTTGCTCGAAGAACCTACCGAGCAGCCTGTACGTATCAGGGCGGGCCGAAAGAAGAAAACCGATGCTGCGGGTGAGCCGCTGGGTAACGCGAACAAATCTAAAATTTAGTATCGGTCATCAAGCTGTCAACGACATCTGAGCGCCATCTTAGAAGTGCCCTTTCAAAAAACTCCGCGCGCGGCGGCAAGAGCCAAGGGCGGTGCGTAGCTCGTAGGACCACAGCGCGCTCCGATATACCCAAGGTGTGGGCACGCTCCTGCGCGTCAAGGTATCTATGAGGAAGGGCATTCTGGCTGGATGTCATTCTCCGTATAACACGCAGTTTTAGCCACGAGCGCCGCAGGTACCGTGGCGCGTGCTCGACCGGCGTCTGTCCATGCATAAAACTGCGGTTCTTGTTGTCTGCTGTTGTGCGGCCCCACGCTGGTAAACATCAGACATCGCAAATCCCCGTGTGCACAACTCTGCTGCCCACACCGCGAGGGTGTGGACAGCCGCCCGATGGGCGGTGCCAGAGTTGAACACACTTGAGCCTGACGCGCCGGCTGCGCCGGCTTGCCCCAACGCAAAAGATGTTTTTTAAGACCGGCTAAAAGCACGGTGTCTTGACACTCAGTTTTGGTTGCTTAACACGGTGTTTCCCGTTGCACCCAACGGTGCAAGCATCGCACCAGGCGTCACGCCCAACGGCGACGAAGGCCGCGTCATGCTGCTCTCCGACAAGGAACTCGTCATTTTGCAGATGCTCTCGAAGGGCATGTCGAACAAGGCGATCGGCGACGCGCTGTTCATGAGCGACAAGACCGTGAGTACCTACAAGAGCCGTATTCAGGAAAAGCTCGGGGTGTCGTCGCTCGCAGCATTGATTGAGTTCGCTGCGTTACACAAGCTGATCGACTAGTCAGAGGCTATGAGCGAGACGGCATTGTACGACGGCGAACACTGCGACCTCCCGCAGCGTGCACGCGGCGCCCCTGAGGCGTATGGCGTGCCGCTTGGGCAGCTCGTCATGCACGCTGTCAGGCAGCGCATGCAGATGGCTCGCGAAAAACCAAGGCCGTCTGATTCGTACAAAGGCGGCCAACACCTGGACAAAAAGCCGTGAACCGATCTCCGGAGCCGTTCGATCGTCGTTACCTAAACGCTCTCGTTGAAGAAGGGCTAAACCTGAGCGCATTCCTTGACGGCTGGTGTCAAGCGATGTGCGATGACCTCGACCGTCTCCGCGAATTGCAACGCGAAGGTGACTTCGCGCCCGTTCCTCGGTTATTGCACCGACTGAGCGGGGCGCTGGGCCTCGTCGGCGCGCACAGTTTGATGGAGGCATTGCGGCAGGCGCAAGCAGCAGCATCCGGGCAGGACGGCGCATCGATTGATCTGCTTGCGGAGCGAATTCAAACGTTGATCGGACAACTGCAGGCCGTGCGTGACGAGCATGGAGCGGCCTGCCATGACTAGGCCCTTGGCCTTGATCGAGGGGGCGCTCGCGCTTCCAAGTTCTCGTTCGCTGTCTGGCTTGCCGCCGCCTTTCGGCTCATGGCGACGCTCGGCGTCGCACACACAGGCGCGCGAGGCGCACTCGGCGATGCCTGGCGCGCCGGAATATGCGCCCACTGCGCGTCCTCGCGTTCGCATTCCGCCAAATACCAGATTTCTGTTCTTCTACAAGCTGCCGCAGCGGCCCAATTCTGACGGTCGTTTCGACGAGCAACTGGCCGAAGCCCGGCGTTACCTCGAAGCGGATGACCCGCGCCCCCATTCGTCGCGGTCTGATCGAATACTCGGTGCCGCCATCTTCGTGGGCTGCAGCATCGCGCTCGCCTGGTTGCTCGCAACCTGTTCCACGCACGAAATCACCGGCAACGATACAGTGGCGGCAAGACCGTCTCCCGCGGTAGTACGTGCCGACCCTGTTACGGCTGAGTCGGCTAAACCGGTCGTCAATGTGACGCAAGCGTCGCGCGAGGAAGAGCCGGCCGCGTCGCCTGCAACGAACCGCTGGCAGAAAATTGAACATCGCGTCGGCACGGTGAGCTCGTCACAGCAAGTGGAGCAGGCGAACGCAAACGCGGGCCCGCCGCGCCAACTCGCCGCCGGCAACCGGCTGGCGAGCATTCATCGCCCGCTTGCCGTGGCGAGGTTCAACCACGTACCAATCGAAAGGGGTCAAGCCGCACTGAACCGTCTGGTTCATCCACAAACGCCTCTTGCGGCACATGGCCCGCATCAGAAAACCGCGTCTCGATTCACCTTAAACGAATCAGCCGAGCGCGCCGCGCTGTCCGACTGGGCCGCGCAGCAGCGGCACGCCAGCATCACGACTACAACGCGCCCAACTCCGTCCGCGTCGGTGTGGGCCTCGGACAACATCGACTGGAACGCCCGTATGACCCAGCGTCGAATTACCGACAATCCCGCCGCCTTCCAGTCCGGCCCCGCATCGCTCGCGTCCCACTGAGCGGTGAAAAAAAAGCCCGACCAAGGTCGGGCTTTGAAAGTCGGCTGCGCCCTCCACAGGACGCAGCCCCTGCAAAACAGCCAAGCTGTTTGCGTTACCGCAAAGCTGAAGCCGAGGCTTAAGCAGCCAGCAGCGAACGCAGCACGAACGGCAGAATACCGCCGTGCTTGTAGTAGTCGACTTCAATCGGCGTGTCGATACGCAGCAGCACCGGCACGCGTTTCTCGCTGCCGTCCTTGCCGCGAATCACCAGCGTCACTTCCTGCTGCGGCTTGAAGTCTGCGCCGAGGCCTTCGATGTCGTAGGTTTCTTCGCCGGTAATACCGAGCGATTGCACGCTGTCAGAGCCCTTGAACTGCAGCGGCAGAACGCCCATGCCGACCAGGTTCGAACGGTGAATCCGCTCGAAGCTACGTGCGACCACGGCCTTCACGCCCAGCAGCTGCGTGCCCTTGGCGGCCCAGTCGCGCGACGAGCCCGTGCCGTATTCTTCACCGGCGAACACGATGGTCGGCGTGCCGGCGTCGATGTACTTCATTGCTGCGTCGTAGATCGACAGCTGTTCGCCGCTCGGCTGGTGAATCGTGAGGCCGCCTTCCACGCGCGAGCCGTCTGCCTTCGGCGGGATCATCAGGTTCTTGATCCGGACGTTGGCAAACGTGCCGCGCATCATCACGTCATGGTTACCGCGGCGCGAACCGTAGCTGTTGAAGTCGGCCTTCTGCACGCCGTTTTCCTTCAGCCACTTGCCTGCCGGCGAGTCTTCCTTGATCGAGCCAGCCGGGCTGATGTGGTCTGTCGTGACCGAGTCGCCGAAAATGCCCAGCGCGCGCGCGTTGGTCACGGCAGCAATGCTGTCGGCCGGCGTCATCGAAAAATCGTTGCCGAAGAACGGCGGCTCAGCAATGTACGTCGACTTCGGCCAGTCGTAGACCTGGCCTTCTTCGCCCTCGATCTTGCTCCACAGGTCGCCCTTCTTGGTCAGCGACGAGTAGTTCTTGCGGAACGCTTCCGCGTCCAGCGCGAACTTGAGCAGGTCGTTCACTTCGTCGCTGGTCGGCCAGATGTCGCCGAGGTAGACGTCCTTGCCGTTCTTGCCCTTGCCGACCGGCTCGGTCATCAGGTCGCGCGTGATGTTGCCCGCAATCGCGTAGGCCACGACGAGCGGCGGCGAGGCCAGGAAGTTCGCGCGGATGTTCGGATGAATACGCGCTTCGAAGTTACGGTTGCCCGACAACACAGCTGCCGCGACGATGTCGTTCTTCGTGATCGCTTCGTTCAGTTCCGGCGTCAGATCACCCGCGTTGCCGATACACGTCGTGCAACCGTAAGCGGCGAGCGTGAAGCCGAGTTTGTCGAGATACGGCAGGAGGCCGGTTTTCGTCAGGTATTCGGTGACGATACGCGATCCCGGAGCGAGCGACGTCTTGATATGCGGCGCGACCGTGAGGCCGGCTTCCACAGCCTTCTTCGCGAGCAGGCCGGCAGCCAGCAGCACGCTCGGGTTGGAGGTGTTCGTGCACGAGGTGATCGCGGCGATCAGCACGTCGCCGTTCTTCACGTTGACGCCGTTGCTGGTGGTGTATTGCGCGTCGAGGTCGGCGGCCTTCTTGGCAAAACCGTTTTCCGCAACCGGCTTCGAAAACAGGTCTTCGAACGTCGACTTCACGTGACCGATTTCGATGCGGTCTTGCGGACGCTTCGGGCCCGCCAGCGACGGCGCAACCGTGCCGAGATCGAGCGTCACGACCTTCGTGTAGTCGATGTCGCCTTCCTTCGGAATGCCGAACAGGTTCTGAGCCTTGAAGTAGTTCTGGAACGCCGCGATTTCAGCGTCCGTGCGGCCCGTGCCCTTGAAGTAGTCGATCGTCTTTTCGTCGACCGGGAAGAAGCCCATGGTCGCGCCGTATTCCGGCGCCATGTTGCCGATGGTTGCGCGGTCCGGCAGCGACAGCGAACGCGTGCCTTCGCCGAAGAACTCGACGAACTTGCCAACCACCTTTTCCTTACGCAGCAGTTCGGTGATGGTCAGCACCAGGTCGGTGGCCGTCACGCCTTCGCGCAGCTTGCCCTTCAGGTTCACGCCGACCACGTCCGGCGTCAGGAAGTACACCGGCTGGCCCAGCATGCCGGCTTCCGCTTCGATACCGCCCACGCCCCAGCCGACCACGCCGATGCCGTTGATCATGGTGGTGTGGCTGTCCGTGCCGACCAGTGAATCCGGGTAGTACACCGTGTCCGCGCCGTCGGCCTTCTTGTGCACGCCGCGTGCGAGGTACTCGAGGTTCACCTGGTGAACGATGCCGACGCCGGGCGGCACGACCTTGAACGTGTCGAATGCCTGCATGCCCCACTTCATGAACTGGTAGCGCTCGTTATTGCGCTGGAACTCCAGCTTCATGTTCAGATCGAGCGCGTTCTTTTCGCGGAAGTGGTCGATCTGCACCGAGTGGTCGACAACCAGATCCACCGGAACCAGCGGCTCGATCGACTTCGGATTTTTGCCCACGCGCTGCGCGACGCCACGCATCGCCGCGATGTCGGCGAGCAGCGGCACGCCGGTAAAGTCCTGCAGCACGACGCGCGACACCACAAACGGGATTTCGTCGACGCGCGCGGCGGTCGGCTTCCAGTTCGCGAGTTGCGTGATGTGTTCTTCGGCGATTTTCTTGCCGTCGTAGTTACGCAGCACCGATTCCAGCACGATTCGGATCGAAACCGGCAGGCGGTCGATCTTGATGTTCAGTGCCTTGCCGAGTTGCGGCAGGGAGTAGAACTTGCCTTTGCCGGAACCGCTGTCGAATTCCTTGAGCGTTTTGTGGAGGTTGTGGGCCATGGTGTTTTCCTTGGTTTGATCGCGGAACTACAGTACTTAACTCAACTAGATGACGTACAGATCGACGTACTCATTGACCGGCATGGCTTCGAGCCGTGCCTGATCCAGCGACACGTCGAGAATCGCCAGTTGTTGCTTGACCGGAAAGCGGCGCGCGAGGTTGGTCTTGAACTTCTCGACCAGCAACGGAATCCCGTCTTCGCGACGACGCTTATGACCGATCGGGTATTCGACTACGACTTCGTCGAACTGCGACCCGTCGTTGAATTCGATCGTCAGTGCATTGGCGATCGAACGCTTCTCCGGGTCGTGGTAATCCTTGGTGAACTGCGCGTCTTCCACGCATTCCATCTTGGCGCGCAACACGTCGATACGCGCGTCCTGCGCGATGGAATCTTCGTAATCGGCGGCCGTCAGGCGGCCAAAAATCAGCGGCACCGCGATCATGTACTGAATGCAGTGATCGCGGTCGGCCGGATTATCGAGCGGCCCTTTTTTGTCGATGATGCGAATCGCGGCTTCGTGCGTGCGAATCGTGATCTTGCGGATGTCCTCGACACGCCGGCCGTGCGCGACGAGTTGCGCCTGCAACGTGAGCGCGGCTTCCACGGCGGTTTGCGCATGAAACTCGGCCGGGAACGAAATCTTGAACAACACGTTTTCCATCACGTAGGCGCCGTACGGACGCTGGAACCGGAAGGCGTTGCCCTTGAACAGGACGTCGTAAAAGCCCCAGGTCTTCGCCGTCAGCACTGACGGATAGCCCATCTCGCCGGTTTTCGAAATCAGCGCGAGACGCACGGCGCGCGAAGTCGCGTCGCCTGCGGCCCACGATTTGCGCGAGCCGGTATTCGGCGCATGACGGTACGTGCGCAGCGCCTGCCCGTCGACAAGTGCCTGCGACACCGCATTGATCAGCTCGTCGCGCGTGAGGCCGATCAGTTGGCCAACCACCGCCGTGGAGGCGAGCTTCACCAGCAATACGTGGTCGAGCCCCACCTTGTTGAAGGAGTTCTCGAGCGCAATGCAGCCTTGAATTTCGTGCGCCTTGACCATCGCGATCAGGACGTCTTTCATCGTGAGCGGCGCTTTGCCCGCTGCGATGGCCGTGCGCGAGAGCCAGTCGGCTGTCGCAAGAATGCCGCCGAGATTGTCCGACGGATGGCCCCATTCGGCGGCGAGCCACGTGTCGTTGAAGTCCAGCCAGCGGATCATGGCGCCAATGTTGAAGGCGGCCTGAACCGGGTCCAGCTGGAACGACGTGCCCGGCACCTTCGCGCCGTTGGGGACGATCGTGCCGGGCACGATGGGTCCCAACAGCTTGGTGCAGGCCGGGTAGGTGAGCGCCTCGAGGCCGCAGCCGAGCGTGTCGATCAGGCAATGACGCGCGGTTTCCAGCGCGAGCGCGCTGTCGATCTGATAATCCAGAACGTAGTCGACGATATCGACGAGGACTGTGTCCGGGTCGGGTCGCACGTTGGAAATCGGAGCGGACATCGAGGGCTTTTCCTGATGACGACGAGTTAGTTCGTCTTGTTGATCGCGTTCGATTGCGTCGGAGCCGGTGCGCCTTGCGTCATGGCTGCCGTCTTGCACTCGTCGGCGAGACGCGAGCTGTCCTTGTCCGAGAACAGCATGGCCTTCGTCGGGATCACGACGAGATCCATGCCGCTTGCGGCGTCGTGGAAGCGGTCCGCGCCCGTGGTCGTGGATTGACGCGGCAGATTGTAGTTCTTGTTCGCCCAGTGAACCGTGACGATCTGGTCACGCTTCATGTCGCCCTTCAGGTCGAACGACAGGCCTTCGTTGCACGACCATTTTTCTGCGCCTTCCGGGATCGGATCGACCTTCGCTTCCTTCGCGAGATTTTCTTTGCGCTTGATCAGGCGGCGCGGCTGCGGGCGTTTTGCAACCGCCTTCTTGGCAGCCGGCTTCGCGGTGGTCGCCGTTTCCGCGGCGGCGTCAGTCGCGACGGTCAGCATCGTCGTGGACAGGGCGCCAATCACGGCGGCGATCATCAGCTTCTTCATGGAGAAAACCTTTCTATCTAATTTCAGTTGAACGGTACGCGGTCTACCGGTCCTGGCGGCCGCGGGGTTGAACTGCACGCGCCTTGAAAGCGCACAGCGACCGCTATTTTCTCCTATTTAGCGGCACGTACTTTAAATTCTCGGGCCCCGTGTAATTCGCACTGGGGCGGATGATCTTGTTGTCGATACGCTGCTCGATGATGTGCGCGCTCCAGCCTGCCGTGCGCGCGATCACGAAGAGCGGCGTAAACATGGCCGTCGGCACGCCCATCATGTGATACGACACGGCGCTGAACCAGTCGAGATTTGGAAACATCTTTTTCACTTCGGCCATGACTGTTTCAAGGCGCTCCGCGATATCGAAGAGTTTCGTGCTGCCCGCTTCTTTCGACAGCTTCTTCGCGACTTCCTTGATGACCTTGTTGCGCGGGTCCGAAATCGTATACACCGGATGCCCGAAGCCGATCACCACTTCCTTGTTCTCGACGCGCTTGCGAATATCGGCCTCGGCCTCATCCGGCGTCTGATAGCGCGACTGGATCTCGAACGCCACTTCGTTCGCACCGCCGTGTTTCGGTCCGCGCAGTGCGCCGATAGCGCCCGTGATCGCCGAATAGATGTCTGAACCCGTGCCCGCGATCACGCGGCCCGTGAACGTCGACGCATTGAACTCATGCTCCGCATACAGATTGAGCGACACGTGCATCGCGTCGACCCACGACTTCGGCGGCTCGACGCCATGCAGCAGATGCAGGAAGTGGCCGCCGATCGAGTCGTCGTCGGTTTCCACTTCGATGCGCTTGCCGTTGTGCGAGTAGTGGTACCAGTACAGCAGCATCGAGCCGAGCGACGCCATCAGCTTGTCGGCGATGTCGCGTGCGCCCGGCACGTTGTGGTCGTCCTTCTCCGGCAGCACGGTGCCGAGCACCGAGACGCCGGTGCGCATCACGTCCATGGGATGCGCGGCGGCGGGAATCCATTCGAGCGCCGCTTTCACATTCGCGGGCAGGCCGCGCAGCGCCTTGAGCTTCGTCTTGTAGGCCGCGAGTTCGGCCTGCGTGGGCAGCTTTTCATGCACGAGCAGATACGCGATCTCTTCAAACTCGCAATTGCTGGCGATGTCGAGAATGTCGTAGCCGCGATAATGCAGGTCGTTGCCGGTCTTGCCGACGGTGCACAGCGCCGTGTTGCCCGCGGTCACGCCGGACAGCGCGACGGATTTTTTGGGTTTGAAGCCGCCTTCTGCGCCCGCGGTTTGCGTGGTCTCGCTCATCTGCCGCTGTCCCCTCGTTGCGTGCTCATTGCTTCACTTCCGGCGAAAAGCGGCGCGGCGTCTTGCGCAATGGCGCGGCCTGTGGATCGCGCACGGCGCAGCACCGACCAGTAATAGCGGTAGCTCGCGCGATCATGCAGCGTGTCGTGGTGGCGAGTGGGCCCCCATTGCGCCGACTGCGCAGCCAGCAAGATTTCCGTAGCCGTGGCGATTTCTTCGTCACGGGGCGCGAACGCCGCCACGATCGCTTGGATCTGCGCCGGATGAATGCTCCACATGCGGGTGTAGCCGAACTCGTTGCGGGCGCGCGCCGCGTCGTTCGCGACCACGCTCATGTCGCGCACTTCGGTGCTGACATTGTGCGAGGGCACCTTGCCGTGCGCATGGCAGGCCGCCGAAATCTCGAGCTTCGCGCGCCGCACAAGCGGATGATCGAACTGACCGGGCGAGCGCATTGCGGTGTCGGGAATGGCGCCGTCGTGCGCGGAAACGAAATCCATCAGACCGAAGCTCAATGCCTCTACGCCCGGCAACGCGGCAAGGTCGAACACGCGCGTGAGCGCGCCGTGCGTTTCCACCAGCAATTGCACCGGCACCGGCCTCGCCACGCCGAGTTCGCGCCGCGTGGCCTCGATGAACGCGAGCATTTCCGCCGCGTCGTGCACGCTGCGGATTTTCGGCAGCGTGATGTAAGCGGGCGCTTGCCTCGCGGCGCGCAGGATCAGGCGGACGTCGTCGCGCCAATGCGGGTGGGCGAAGTCGTGAATCCGCACGCCGACCCGCCCAAAGCGATCGTGCTCACCGCCGATGAGCGACGCGACCAGCTCCGCGTGCTCCGCTTCACGGCCGACCTGAGCGCCGTCTTCACAGTCGAGCGTGATGTCGAACACCGGTCCGAGCTGCTGCTGCAACGCGAGCGATTTGAGCATCAGCTTTTCACTGCCGGCGTAGTGGTCGCAGGCGGGCAGCACAGCGGGCGGCACTTCGCCGTCAAACAGCACTTCGGCGGGTGTGAGGGCGCGCATCTTCGGCGTCAGGGGCGTGGGTTTTGTTGAGGGAAAACCGATTCGGCCGCGTTCTGTCCGGTTTGACGGGCAAACCGGCAAAACGCGTTCGGATCGGATGCAAAGCGCGCGGATGGCCGCAACGGCCCTCCGTATTCGCTTCGCACGAAAAAAACCGGAACCCGCTGCGACAACGCTACGGAGTTCCGGTTCTTCTGCATCAGGTGCTTAGCCGAGCAGATGTTGAACGCCTTCGCGTTCTTCCAGCAGTTCCTGCAGCGTGCCGTCCATCTTTTCGCGCGAGAACGCGTCGATTTCCAGGCCTTCCACGCGCTTGTATTCGCCGTTTTCGCAGATCACCGGCACACCGTAGACGATGTCTTCGGGGATGCCGTACGAGCCGTCCGACGGGATGCCCATGGTGACCCACTTGCCGTTGGTGCCGAGCACCCAGTCACGCACGTGGTCGATGGCCGCGTTAGCTGCCGAAGCCGCCGACGACAGGCCGCGCGCTTCGATGATCGCCGCACCGCGCTTGCCGACGGTCGGAATGAAGGTGTTGCGGTTCCATTCGTCGTCGTTGATGAGCTTGGTCAGCGACTCGCCTTCGGCGGTCGCGAAGCGGAAGTCGGGGTACATGGTCGGCGAGTGGTTGCCCCACACCGCCAGCTTTTCGATGGAAGCGACCGGTTTGCCCGATTTGGCGGCCAGTTGCGACAGCGCGCGGTTGTGGTCCAGACGCAGCATGGCGGTGAAGTTCTTCTTCGGCAGGTCCGGAGCCGACTTCATCGCGATGTAGGCGTTCGTGTTGGCCGGGTTGCCGACCACCAGCACCTTCACGTCGCGGCTTGCCACTTCGTTCAGCGCCTTGCCCTGAACCGTGAAGATTTCGGCGTTGGCCGACAGCAGATCCTTACGCTCCATGCCTTTCGAGCGCGGGCGGGCGCCGACCAGCAGGGCAACGTCTGCGTCCTTGAATGCGACCTTCGGGTCGTCCGTGATCACGACGCCCGACAGCAGCGGGAACGCGCAATCATCCAGTTCCATCACGACGCCTTTGACGGCGCCTTGCGCTTGCGGCAGATCGAGCAGTTGCAGGATCACCGGCTGGTCCTTGCCGAGCAGATCACCATTGGCGATGCGGAACAGCAGGGAGTAAGCAATTTGACCTGCGGCGCCAGTGACGGCAACGCGCTTTGCGGGCTTAGCCATTGAGAAATCTCCAGGACGATGCGTTAGACGCTAGGGAAAACGCCATTCTATATGCGCGTTCAGTGAAGCGTTGTGAAACACGGCGGAATTCACTCCTCGCGGACGGCCCACTGCCGGCCCGTTAATTGCGAGCCGGGAGCGGCGCTGCGGCAAGACCGCCATGCCGAAACCGGTACTGCTGAGCCCTCTCAAGCCGGCGCTTCGCGCCGCGCCCGCCGACGTATGCAAACGTGCACGACGGCCGGTGCTTCCTGAAAGAGAGCGGGAGCGGACATTGAGGCGCCGGGGTAGCCGCTGCACGGCGCGGGCTCCTGCAAACAGCGCGTTTCGGCAAGCGTCTGACCAACGAATGGCGGCGAATCGAAACCTGGACTGCGTGGGAACAGCGGTGCAGAGTGGCTGCCGGTGCGTCGCAGTGCGGCGAAACCCGCTGCAGCCCGCAACCGCCGAAAAACCCGCAAACCCTTGCTCGACAAGGAGTGTAGGAGTCGACAGGCGCAAAGTCAACATTATCTTATGTCTTATATAAGACACATCTATTGCGGGAGAAATGCTGGACGCGGCCCAGCCGTTTATGATGAAATGCGCGGATGAATTCGAACCCGGCCAACACCACGAATCCCGGCGGCCAGGCGGCCGCGGGCGAAGGTGTATCGGCGGCCGCCCCCGCTGCTTCGCCCACTTTCAGTCCGCTGTACCAGCAGATCAAGGGGCTGATTACGCAGAGTCTCGAAAGCGGTGAATGGAAGCCCGGCGAGATCATTCCTAGTGAAGTCGAATTGGCGGCCAGATACAAGGTCAGCCAAGGCACGGTACGTAAAGCCATTGACGAACTCGCGGCCGAGAACCTGCTCGTTCGCCGCCAGGGGAAAGGCACGTTTGTTGCGACGCACAACGAAGATCGCGCGCAGTTTCGCTTCTTGCGGTTACTTGCCGATGACGGCGCCGAACACCCGCACGTCAGCCGTCTGCTCGAATGCCGGCGCCTGCGTGCGTCGGCGGATATCGCGCGGCAACTCGACCTTAAGCCGGCAGATCCCGTCGTGTTGATCAAGCGTTTGCTGCAGTTCGACGGCGAAGTCACCGTGCTCGACGAAATCTGGCTGCCCGGCGCCGTGTTTCGCGGGCTCACGCTGGAGCGGCTGTCGGAATACAAAGGCCCTCTTTACGCGATGTTCGAAACCGAGTTCGGTACCCGCATGATCCGCGCCACGGAGAAGATCCGCGCGGTCGCTGCGGAGCCTTCGGTGGCCGATCTGCTGCAGGTGCCGCCGGGCTTTCCGCTACTGTCGGTCGAGCGCGTGTCGTACACCTACGGGGACCGGCCGGTGGAAGTCCGGCGCGGTTGGTATGTCACAACCGGGTACTACTATCAGAACGATCTCAGCTGAATCGGCTGGATTCAGGGTGCGGCGTCCCACACGCGCGCCTTTTGCCGGTGCCTTTATTACACGTGCTGCAAGGAACCTGTCGGCAGTTTCGCTGCAGCGCGAAAATAAAAGGCGCTAAAATTGCGGATTGGTGTGACTACATAGCAGGGGGTCTAGCATGGCTGAAGCGGTGAAAAAACCGAGGCCGGAATTCCGGAACATCGGTATTGGGCAGATATTGACGGCGTACCGGCTGCCGCTTGCCGGGCGGGTGTCGATCCTGCATCGCGTGAGCGGGGGGCTGCTGTTCGTGGCGCTGCCGTTCCTGCTTTACCTCTTCGACCAGAGCCTGACCTCGGAGCTGAGCTTCGAAGGCTTCAAGGGCTTTTTCTCCAACCTCATCGTCAAGCTCATCGTGCTGGTGCTCGCGTGGGCCTACATGTTCCATTTCTGCGCCGGCGTGCGGCACCTGCTGATGGACACCAACCATGAGGCCGTCACGAAAGAAAAGGGCAAGCAGACCTCGATCGTGGTGTTCGTCGTCTCCTCGCTGCTGACGCTCGCCTTCGCGGCCAAACTCTTCGGAGCATTCTAAAAAATGGCAGCCAATAACCGAATCGGCTCGAAGCGTCTGGTGGTGGGCGCGCACTACGGTCTGCGCGACTGGCTCGCGCAGCGCATCACCGCCTGCGTGATGGCCCTCTACACGGTGATCCTGCTCGCGTGGTTCTTCGGCGCGCGCGACTTCTCCTACGAAGGCTGGGCCTCGATCTTCGCCACCCAGTGGATGAAGCTCGCCACCTTCGTCACGCTGCTCTCGCTCTTCTATCACGCGTGGGTCGGCATCCGCGACATCTGGATGGACTATGTGAAGCCCGTGGGCGTGCGTCTGCTGCTGCAGGCGCTGACCATCGTCTGGCTGCTCGCGTGCGCGGGCTACGCTGCGCAGATTCTCTGGAGAGTGTAAAAGAATGGCTGCAATCAAGAATGCCCTGCCGCGTCGCAAGTTCGACGTGGTTATCGTCGGCGCGGGCGGCTCGGGGATGCGCGCGTCGCTGCAACTGGCGCGCGCGGGTCTGTCGGTGTGCGTGCTCTCGAAAGTGTTTCCCACGCGCTCGCATACGGTGGCCGCGCAAGGCGGCATCGGCGCCTCGCTTGGCAACATGAGCGAGGACAACTGGCACTACCACTTCTACGACACGATCAAGGGCTCCGACTGGCTCGGCGACCAGGACGCGATCGAATTCATGTGCCGCGAAGCGCCGAACGCCGTGTACGAGCTCGAACACTTCGGCATGCCGTTCGACCGCAACGCCGACGGCACGATCTACCAGCGCCCGTTCGGCGGCCACACGGCCAACTATGGCGAAAAGCCCGTGCAGCGCGCCTGCGCCGCCGCTGACCGCACCGGTCACGCGCTGCTGCACACGCTCTACCAGCAGAACGTTGCAGCGAAGACGCAGTTCTTCGTCGAATGGATGGCGCTCGATCTGATCCGCGACGCCGACGGCGACGTGCTCGGCGTGACCGCGCTCGAAATGGAAACGGGCGACGTCTACATTCTCGAAGGCAAGACCACGCTGTTCGCCACGGGCGGCGCGGGCCGCATCTTCGCGGCCTCGACCAACGCGTTCATCAACACCGGCGACGGCCTGGGCATGGCCGCGCGCTCGGGCATCGCGCTGCAGGACATGGAGTTCTGGCAGTTCCACCCGACGGGCGTGGCCGGCGCGGGCGTGCTGATCACCGAAGGCGTGCGCGGCGAAGGCGGCATTCTGCGCAATTCGAACGGCGAGCGCTTCATGGAGCGCTATGCGCCCACGCTGAAGGATCTGGCGCCGCGCGACTTCGTCTCGCGCTCGATGGACCAGGAAATCAAGGAAGGCCGCGGCGTGGGTCCGAACAAGGACCACGTGCTGCTCGATCTGTCGCACATCGGCGCCGAGACCATCATGAAGCGGCTGCCGTCGATCCGCGAGATCGCGCTGAAGTTCGCGAACGTCGACTGCATCAAGGAGCCGATTCCGGTCGTGCCGACCATCCACTACCAGATGGGCGGCATTCCGACGAACATCAACGGCCAGGTGGTGGGCACACCGCGCGGCCACGAAGAGGTCGTCAACGGCTTCTACGCGGTGGGCGAGTGCTCGTGCGTGTCGGTGCACGGCGCGAACCGTCTGGGCACGAACTCGCTGCTCGATCTGGTGGTGTTCGGCCGCGCGGCGGGCAACCACATCGTCAAGCACGTGAAGGAGCTGAAGGAGCACAAGCCGCTGCCGGCGGATGCGGCGGACTTCGCGCTCTCGCGTCTGGCGAAGCTGGAGAGCTCGTCCTCGGGCGAGTACGCGCAGAGCGTGGCCAACGACATCCGCGGCACGATGCAGAAGCACGCGGGCGTGTTCCGCACGTCGGCGCTGCTCGCCGAAGGTGTCGAGGCGATCCGCGAAGTGGCGGCGCGGGTGGAGAACATCCACCTGAAGGACAAGTCGAAGGTGTTCAACACCGCGCGGGTCGAGGCGCTGGAGGTGGCGAACCTGATCGAGGTGGCGCGCGCGACGATGGTCTCGGCCGAGGCGCGCAAGGAAAGCCGCGGCGCGCACGCGCAGAACGACTTCGAGCATCGCGACGACGAGAACTGGCTGCGCCATACGTTGTGGTTCAGCGAGGGCGACCGCCTCGACTACAAGCCGGTGCACATGCAGCCGCTGACGGTCGAATCGGTGCCGCCCAAGGCGCGGACCTTCTAAGGCACAGACAAGGAATCCAGAGAAATGGCCAAGCGTACATTTGAAATCTACCGCTACGATCCGGACCGGGACGCGGCACCGCGCATGCAGACGTACGAGATCGAGATCGACTCGCACGAGCGCATGCTGCTCGACGCGCTGGTGAAGCTCAAGGCGCTGGACGAGACGCTGTCGTTCCGCCGCTCGTGCCGCGAGGGCGTGTGCGGCTCGGACGCGATGAACATCAACGGCAAGAACGGTCTGGCGTGCCTGACGAACCTGAACGACCTGCCGCAGAAGATCGTGCTGCGTCCGCTGCCGGGGCTGCCGGTGGTGCGCGACCTGATCTGCGACTTCACGCAGTTCTTCAACCAGTATCACTCGATCAGGCCGTACCTGATCAACGACACGCCGCCGCCGGAGAAGGAGCGTCTGCAGTCGCCGGAGGAACGCGACGAGCTCGACGGGCTCTACGAGTGCATTCTGTGCGCGAGCTGCTCGACGTCGTGCCCGAGCTTCTGGTGGAACCCGGACAAGTTCGTGGGCCCGGCGGGTCTGCTGCAGGCGTACCGCTTCATCGCCGACAGCCGCGATCAGGCCACGGGCGAGCGGCTCGATAACCTGGAAGATCCGTACCGGCTGTTCCGCTGCCACACCATCATGAACTGCGTCGATGTCTGCCCGAAGGGGCTGAACCCGACCAAGGCGATCGGCAAGATCAAGGAATTGATGGTTCGCCGCACTGTCTAGAATGAATAACCCCACGCTTCGTGTCGTTCGCTGCCCTGAGCGGCGGTGAGCGCGCCGCGAAGCGACCCGGCCAGTATTGACATGAACGATGCCTCGCATCAGTCCGACCCTCTCCGCCGCGCGCGTCTTCGTTGGCGCGCTCGGCGAGGCCTGCTGGAAAACGATCTGATCTTTGAACGTTTCTTCAGCCGATATGAGCATGACCTCAGCGATGCCGATGTGGGCGCACTTACGCGCCTGCTCGAGCTGAGCGATAACGACCTGATGGACTTGCTTCTCGCGCGCAAGGAACCTGAAGGCGAGCTTGCCGACCCGGACGTGATCCGGGTGCTGGAGCTGCTGCGCAACGCTTGAGCGCCGCGAGTGCGTTGTTCCAGGCGTGCAATTATCGAAACCCTGTTTCCATACTTCGATTGAGGATGTGCTATGACCCCGTCAGATGTTAAAGCCACGCTATCGTTCAGCGACAATTCGCCGAGCGTTGAAATGCCGATTTACAAGGGCACTCTCGGCCCGGACGTGATCGACATCCGCAAACTGTACGGCCAGACTGGCAAGTTCACGTACGACCCTGGCTTCATGTCGACGGCGGCGTGCAATTCGGCAATCACCTACATCGACGGCGATAAGGGCGAATTGCTGTACCGCGGCTACGCGATCGACAACCTCGCGGAAAACGCCGACTTCCTCGAAACCTGCTACCTGCTGCTGAAGGGCGAGCTGCCCAACGTGCAGCAGAAGGCCGAGTTCGTGAAGACCGTGACGAACCACACGATGGTGCATGAGCAAATGCACTTCTTCTTCCGTGGTTTCCGCCGCGACGCGCACCCGATGGCGATTCTGGTCGCCGCAGTCGGCGCGCTGTCGGCGTTCTATCACGACTCGCTCGACATCAACAATCCGCGTCACCGTGAAGTGTCGGCGATCCGCATGATCGCCAAGCTGCCGACGCTGGTCGCCATGGCGTACAAGTACAGCATTGGCCAGCCGTTTGCGTATCCGCGCAACAACCTGTCGTACAGCGCGAACTTCATGCACATGATGTTCTCGAACCCGTGCGAAGACTACAAGGTCAACGACGTGCTCGTGCGCGCGCTCGACCGCATCCTGATCCTGCACGCCGATCACGAACAGAATGCGTCGACCTCGACAGTGCGTCTCGCCGGTTCGTCGGGCGCGAATCCGTTCGCGTGTATCGCAGCGGGTATCGCGTGTCTGTGGGGCCCGGCGCACGGCGGCGCGAACGAAGCCGCGCTGAACATGCTGGAAGAAATCGGCTCGGTCGACAACATTCCTGAGTTCATCAAGCAGGTGAAGGACAAAAACTCGGGCGTGAAGCTGATGGGCTTCGGTCATCGCGTCTACAAGAACTACGACCCGCGCGCGAAGCTGATGCGCGAAACCTGCCACGAAGTGCTGAACGAACTCGGCCTGCACGACGACCCGCTGTTCAAGCTGGCCATGGCACTGGAAAAGATCGCGCTGGAAGACGAATACTTCGTGTCGCGAAAGCTGTATCCGAACGTCGACTTCTACTCGGGCATCGTGCAGCGCGCGCTGGGCATCCCGACCTCCATGTTCACGTGTATCTTCGCGATGGCGCGTACGGTCGGCTGGATTGCACAGTGGAACGAAATGATCGCGGATCCGGAACAGAAGATTGGCCGTCCGCGTCAGTTGTTCATCGGCGACACGCCGCGTGAAGCCAAGCCGATCGCGCAACGCTGATCGGACTGAGGTTCCTCTCGTCTGCAGCAGCGTATTCGCTGCGGGCTGAGTCGCAACTCGAGGCTTGAAGTAGAAACGCCCCAACGGGTACACCGTTGGGGCGTTTCTCTTTGGGCGCGCAGTACGCACAGGGCGAGCCGCGCAAGCCACTCATGCCGGTGGCGCGCGTCGCGGCCGCCTTGCCGACTTTTCAAGCGACGGCGGCCGCGTCTGCAGATTGTGCGGCGTCGCGGCGGCGTCCTTCGGCGCGCGGCCATGCGTCTCGAAGAAGCGTCGATACGCGCCTGGCGTCATGCCGCGCGCGGACAGAAACTGTCGATTGAAATTGGCGAGGTTCGGAAAGCCGGCCCTCGCGGCGATCAGGGCGATGGGCCACGTCGTGTCCGTCAGTTGACGGGTCGCGTAGCCGATCCGCAGCCGGCTCAGATAGCGGCCTACGCTCTCGCCCACATGCCGCACGAAGTACCGGTGCAACGAGCGCTCGGACAGGTTGGCCACCTCGCACAGTTCGGCGACGCGCAACGGCTCGTGAAAGCGCCGGTCGAGCAGATCGAGGACGCGGTTCAGACGCTCCGCCTCCGATGCACTGCCGCCAGGCGCCGCGAGCGCGCCGACGGTTTGCCGCCGGGCGGCTGCGGCTTGTGCCGGCTCGGCGACATGGCCGAGACCCGCAGAGCGCGCCGAACTGGGCGCCGACACACCGCGATCTTTGGTTGCACTTCGATGCACAGCCGGCGACGCCAACGGTTCCGCGTCGGCTTGCGCGAGTTGCGCCAGCACGTCGAGCACGGCGCCAAGCCGCACGCGCGGCGACGGGTCGAGCAACGCAGCCATGCGCTCGCGCATCGACGCGGCGGCCTCGCTCGAAAACCGCAGCCCCGGCGCGCCGCGCCGCAGCAGCGTGCGCAGCGACGTGAATTCAGGGCAGCAATCCGCGAGACGCCGTGCCCAGTCGCCGCTGAACCACACGACGATCGCCACCTGAGGCGAACGTGCGTCGATCGGCTCAGTCGACGCCCACGTGTGCGGCATGTCCGGCGGCACGAGCACGAGATCGTCGCCGCTGTAGTCCGCAATGTGATCGCCGATAAAGCGGCGGCCGCGGCTGTTCATTGTCAGCGTGAGTTCGTATTCGGGGTGGTGGTGCCACTCGAACGGTATCTGCGCGAGCTGCCGATGGTAGACGCGAATCGAGCAGCCGTCGGGAATGGTGACGCGTTCGTATTGAGGTTTCACGGTAGGCGGCCGGCCGCGCGGAAGGGAAGCGGCGAATGTCTGAATTGTATCGGTATCTGGCCGTAAAACATGCGTTGTGATGACCGAACATCTTTAATCTGCAAGAAGGACAGCACCACGCGGACCATTTCAAGGAGACAAACCATGCCGCTCGTCATCGACAATGTTCCCGAGGCGATTCGCAGCACGAAGCGCGCGCTGCGAGCCGCGCTGCCGAACTACAAGCAGGTTTTCGGCGAAGTGGAGGGCGCGATTCGCCAGCAGATCGACGCGATTCACCGCGACCGTGCGCAGGGGCGGGAGGCGATTCCCGTGTTCGACTACACGTCCATCGCGGCGGGCGGTGTCGATCCGGCGACCATCGCCGGCATTAAAACGCGCGGTGCGTGCGTTGTGCGCGGCGTTTTCGACCGTCAGCAAGCAAGTGACTGGAACGACGAGATCACCGGCTACGTCGAGCGCAACGACCTCGACGCGAAGCTCGCCCACCGCGCGGATGACAAGTATTTCGGCAATCTGTCGTCGAGCAAGCCGCAGATTTACGGCATCTACTGGTCCAGACCGCAGACGGCCGCGCGCCAGTCCGAGCAACTGACGAACACGCGCGTGTTCCTGAATCGCCTCTGGACGTCGGAGAGCGAGGGCCGGCGGCACTTCGATCCGGAGCGCGTGCCCGTGTACGCGGACCGGATTCGTCGACGGCCGCCGGGTTCAGCGTCGCTCGGTTTGTCGCCGCATGTGGACGGCGGTTCGGTCGAGCGCTGGCTCGATCCGAATTTTCAGAAGGTGTACCGGCATGTGCTGGCGGGCAACTGGCGTGCGTATGATCCCTTCGACGCCGCGTATCGTCCGGACGTGCAGGAAATTCCGTCGCCGGCGGTGTGCTCGATGTTCCGCACTTTTCAGGGCTGGACGGCGCTCACGCCGCAAGGCCCCGGCGACGGCACATTGCAATTGATTCCGATCGCAAACGTCATGGCGTACGTGATCCTGCGCGCGCTGCAGGACGACGTGCCCGAGGACGAACTGTGCGGCGCCCAGCCCGCGCGCGCCCTGTCGATCAAGCCCGAGTGGCACGGCCTGTTGCTGGAAGCGGTCGCGCCGATTCCGCTTATGCAGCCGGGCGACGCGGTGTTCTGGCACAGCGACGTCGTGCACTCGGTCGAGGACGCGCACCGCGGCAGCGGCTACAGCAACGTGATGTACATTGCGTCCGCGCCATGGTGCGCGAAAAACGAGGCGTATCTGAAGCGTCAGTTGCCGAGCTTTTTGCGCGGCGAAAGCCCGCCCGACTTTCCCGCCGATCACTTCGAGACCGACTTCACCGGTCGCGCGCAGGAAAGCGATTTGACGCCGCTCGGACGCGCTCAACTGGGGTTCGACCTGTCGCGGTAACCGCGCGAAGGACGGGGCGGCGGATCGACCGCCTCGTCCACGCATGCGCGCCACGGCGCCGCAATCACGTGCGCCGGCGCACTATGCCGTAGATGACGAGCAGCACGATCGCCCCAATCACCGACGCAATCCAGCCCGCCGGCTGGCCAGGCTGATACCAGCCGAGCGCGCGCCCCACATAGCCCGCCACCAGCGACCCGGCTATGCCGAGAATGATGGTCATGATAAGACCCATGCGGTCGTCGCCGGGCTTGAGCGCCCGCGCAATGAGTCCCACGATCAGCCCTACGATCACCGTACCAATGAAGGAAAGCATGCAGACCTCCGAGGAGTGTGAGTGTTGACGTCTTCTTGACTGCTCGCTACCGTTCCCGCCGCGATGCTTTTGGGAGCATACGCGACAGACGCGGGTTCCTGTTGCAAAAGCCGGTTGCAAAACCCGGTTGCAAGAGCCGCTTGCAAGAGCCTGCTATAAAAGCCTGCTGTAAAACCCACGCCGGTTCATGCCGTGCGTGCCTTGTCCGGTCGGGTACGCCGCTGCCGCAAAGTTGCCGGGTGCCGCCGATACAGGTATCGACACTACCACCCAACTCACTGTTTTTTATCGCTTTTTTCGATGGCGGGGCAGCCCACGGCGCGACTTCGCGTGGCATAATCGACCGACACAGTCAGCCCGCAGTCATTACTACCCCGCATACCATGGCACAGACTCTCTACGACAAATTGTGGAACACGCATGTGGTCCACACGGAAGAAGACGGCACGACGATTCTTTATATCGACCGTCACCTGCTGCACGAAGTCACGAGCCCTCAGGCGTTCGAAGGCCTGAAGCTGGCTGAGCGTCCCGTGTGGCGTATCAGCGCGAATCTGGCCGTGTCGGATCACAACGTGCCGACCACGGACCGCAGCCACGGCATCGCCGATCCCGTCTCGAAGCTGCAGGTCGACACGCTGGACTCGAATTGCGACGCCTACGGCATCACGCAGTTCAAGATGAACGATCTGCGTCAGGGCATCGTGCATATCATCGGGCCGGAGCAGGGCGCCACGCTGCCGGGCATGACCATTGTCTGCGGCGACTCGCACACGTCCACGCACGGCGCGTTCGGCGCGCTCGCGCACGGCATCGGCACGTCGGAAGTGGAGCACGTGCTCGCCACGCAAACGCTCTTGCAGAAAAAGAGCAAGAACATGCTGGTGAAGGTGGAAGGCCAGTTGCCGCGCGGCTGCACGGCGAAAGACATCGTGCTCGCGATCATCGGCAAGATCGGCACCGCGGGCGGCACCGGCTACGCCATGGAGTTCGGCGGCTCGACTATCCGCGCGCTCTCCATGGAAGGTCGCATGACCGTGTGCAACATGGCGATCGAGGCGGGCGCCCGCGCCGGCATGGTCGCTGTGGACGACACCACCATCGAGTATCTGAAAGGCCGGCCGTTCTCGCCGGAAGGCGCGGAGTGGGACGTCGCGGTCGAGTACTGGAAGCAGTTCAAGTCCGACGAAGGCGCGCATTTCGACCGCGTGGTCGAATTGAACGCGGCGGAAATCGTGCCGCAGGTCACCTGGGGCACGTCGCCGGAAATGGTCACCGCAGTCGACGGCCGCGTACCCGACCCCGAGCGCGAGAAAGATCCGGTCAAGCGCGACGCGATGGAACGCGCGCTCAAATACATGGCGCTGGAGCCGAATGCGCCGATCGAGTCGATCAAGCCGGATAAAATCTTTATTGGGTCGTGCACCAACGCGCGCATTGAAGACATTCGCGCCGCGGCCTATGTCGTGAAGAAGCTTGGTCGCCGCGTCGCACCGAACATTCGCCTCGCCATGGTCGTGCCGGGCTCGGGTCTCGTGAAGGCGCAAGCCGAACGCGAAGGCCTCGACAAGGTGTTCACCGAGGCTGGCTTCGAATGGCGCGAGCCGGGCTGCTCGATGTGCCTCGCCATGAACGCCGACCGGCTGGACCCGGGCGAGCGTTGCGCGTCCACGTCGAACCGCAATTTCGAAGGTCGTCAGGGCGCCGGTGGCCGCACCCATCTGGTCAGCCCCGCGATGGCCGCCGCAGCGGCCATCGAAGGGCATTTTGTCGATATTCGCAAGCTGGGATAAATCGCATGATGAACAACATGAATCGCACTACTCTTCTGCGCCGCTTCGCGCTGGGTGCTCTGGCTGGGTTGCTGCTCGGTCTCACCGGCTGCAACACGGTGCACGGATTTGGGCAGGACATGTCGCACCTCGGCAATTCGATCAGCAATCACGCTGAGAAATAACCGGTTTTTGATTTTTGCCGGCGGCGCGGCGAGCGGCTTTCATGCCGCCGCGCGCGTCGCCCGGTCCTGAAACAGGCGCAAGCGTCATGGATAAATTCATCGTACACACCGGCGTCGTGGCGCCGCTCGATCGCGAGAACGTCGACACGGACGCGATTATTCCCAAGCAGTTCCTGAAGTCAATCAAGCGCACCGGCTTCGGCCCGAATGCGTTCGACGAGTGGCGTTATCTGGATCACGGCGAGCCGGGTCAGGACAATTCGAAGCGTCCGCTGAATCCGGATTTCGTGCTGAACCAGCCGCGCTATCAAGGCGCTTCCGTACTCCTCGCGCGTAAGAACTTCGGCTGCGGCAGCTCGCGCGAACACGCGCCCTGGGCGCTTCAGCAATACGGCTTTCGCGCGATCATCGCGCCGAGTTTCGCCGATATTTTCTATAACAACTGCTTCAAGAACGGGCTCCTGCCGATCGTGCTGAGCGAACAGCAAGTCGATCACCTGTTCAACGAAACGTACGCATTCAACGGCTTTCAGCTGACCATCGATCTGGAAGCACAAGTGGTGCGCACGTCGGACGGTGCGACCGAGTATCCGTTTGAAGTCGCGGCATTCCGCAAATACTGCCTGCTGAACGGTTTCGACGACATCGGCCTCACGCTGCGTCACGCCGACAAAATCCGCCAGTTCGAGGCCGAGCGCATCGCGAAGCAGCCGTGGCTTGCTCACCGCATCGTCGGCTAAGACTGAAAGTCTGGAAAAATCATTAAGGAATTCGCATGAAGATCGCAGTGTTGCCGGGCGACGGCATTGGTCCCGAAATCGTCAAGGAGGCCGTCAAGGTCCTGAACGTACTCGGCGAAAAGTTCGAACTGGAAGAAGCACCGGTCGGCGGCGCGGGCTATGAGGCGAAGGGTCACCCGCTGCCCGATTCGACGCTCGCGCTCGCGAAGGAAGCCGACGCGATCCTGTTCGGTGCCGTCGGCGACTGGAAGTACGACAAGCTCGAGCGCGCGCTGCGCCCGGAGCAGGCCATTCTCGGCCTGCGCAAGCATCTGCAATTGTTCGCGAACTTTCGCCCGGCCATCTGCTATCCGCAACTGACCGGCGCTTCTTCGCTGAAAGAAGAGATCGTGTCGGGCCTCGACATTCTGATCGTGCGTGAACTGAACGGCGACATCTACTTCGGCGCGCCGCGCGGCGTGCGTGAAGCGCCGGACGGGTTGTTCGCCGGCTCGAAGGAAGGCTTCGACACCATGCGTTATTCGGAGCCCGAAGTGCGCCGCATTGCGCACGTCGCGTTTCAGGCGGCGCAAAAGCGCGGCAAGAAGCTGACTTCCGTGGATAAAGCCAACGTGCTCGAAACGTCGCAGTTCTGGAAAGACGTGATGATCGACGTCTCGAAAGAATACGCGGACGTCGAGCTGTCGCACATGTATGTCGACAACGCCGCCATGCAGCTCGTGAAGGCGCCCAAGTCGTTCGACGTGATCGTGACCGGCAACATGTTCGGCGACATTCTCTCCGACGAAGCCGCCATGCTCACGGGCTCCATCGGCATGCTGCCGTCCGCCTCGCTCGACAAGAACAACAAGGGCTTGTACGAGCCGTCGCACGGTTCAGCGCCGGACATCGCCGGCAAGGGCGTGGCGAATCCGCTCGCCACGATTCTGTCGGCAGCCATGATGCTGCGCTATTCGCTGAACAAGGCGGAGCAGGCGGACCGCATCGAAAAGGCGGTGAAAAAGGTGCTCGAACAGGGCTACCGCACCGGCGACATTCTGACGCCCGGCTGCAAGCAGGTCGGCACGGTCGCCATGGGCGACGCCGTCGTCGCTGCACTGTAAGCACGGCTCCAAGGCGGCTCGCGCGCGGCTGTAGGAAACCGCGCGCGGCGCTGCGGCGCTGCGGCGGCGTTTAAGGCAGCGCTGATTGAGTCGTTAAAACGATCTTTAATACGCGAATCGGCTCGCAAATGCCGATTCGCAGGCAATACGGACGGCAGCGGCAGACAACGACGTCGCCGGATTCCGGTTTTCGTGTATATTGTAGCGATGGCACACATGGCTCAAATCTCCACGATTTCGAAACTGCACGGCAAAACGGCCCGTGTGGTTGAGCTCGCCATTACCACCCAAGCGCTGATTAAAACGATTACCCCGAAAACGATCACGAAACGCTGATCGTCCGTCGTGCCCGCTCATCTTCCCCGCGCGGTCACTGCGGGCAAAGATGCGGGGAAGTTTCCATTCGAAGGGTATGAAGTCATGAACGTAGGTCTCGTAGGTTGGCGCGGCATGGTCGGCAGCGTCCTGATGCAGCGCATGCAGCAGGAAGGCGATTTCGACTTGATCGAACCGGTGTTTTTCAGCACCAGCAACGCGGGCGGCAACGCGCCGTCGTTCGCCAAAAACGAGACCAAGCTCAAAGATGCGACAAGCATCGAAGACCTGAAGAAGTGCGAAGCCATCATTTCCTGCCAGGGCGGCGACTACACGAACGAAGTGTTCCCGAAGCTGCGCGCGGCCGGCTGGAACGGCTACTGGATCGACGCGGCTTCGTCGCTGCGCATGAAGGATGACGCGGTCATTATTCTCGATCCGGTCAACCTGGACGTGATCAAGAACGCGCTGGTCAAGGGGCAGAAGAATTTCATCGGCGGCAATTGCACGGTCAGCCTCATGCTGATGGCGCTGGGCGGCCTGTTCCGCGAAAACCTGGTCGAGTGGATGACGGCCATGACGTATCAGGCCGCGTCAGGCGCGGGCGCGCAGAACATGCGCGAACTGCTCTCGCAAATGGGCACGCTGCACGGTGCAGTGAAGAACGAACTCGCCGACCCCGCTTCGGCGATTCTCGATATCGACCGCCGCGTGCTCGAAGCCATGAACAGCGACAGCATGCCCACGGACAACTTCGGCGTGCCGCTCGCCGGCTCGCTGATTCCGTGGATCGACAAGGACCTCGGCAACGGCATGTCGAAGGAAGAGTGGAAGGGCGGCGCCGAAACCAACAAGATTCTCGGCAAGCCGGCCATGGGCACGTCGGGTTCCATTCCCGTGGACGGCCTCTGCGTGCGGATCGGCGCCATGCGCTGCCACTCACAGGCGCTCACCATCAAGCTGACCAAGGACGTGCCGCTCGACGAAGTGAACAGCATCCTCGCTTCGGGCAATGACTGGGTCAAGGTCGTGCCGAACGAGCGCGAAGCGTCGATGCGCGATCTGTCGCCGGCAGTGGTCACCGGCACGCTGACGGTGCCGGTCGGCCGCACCCGCAAGCTGGCCATGGGCGGCGAATATCTGTCGGCGTTCACGGTTGGCGACCAGCTGCTGTGGGGCGCAGCCGAGCCGCTGCGCCGCATGCTTCGCATTGTGCTCGACAAGTAAAGTAAACTACGCGCTCACGACGCGTAGAAAACTCAAGAAGCGTCGCGCTTGCGCGGCGCTTTTTTCATTTGTGTGCTCCGATTATCTTGTCTCTTTATAACCGCAAAAAAGGGCCGCGCGCTGACGCGCCAGGAGTCCCGATGAATTTTCGACTCTCTTCCCTTCGGGCCGTGTTTGGGCGCCCACGTACCGGCCGCCTCGCGGCCGCCGCTGCTTTGGCGTGGATGCTGACGAGCGTGGGCCTGGGCAGCGCATGGGCCGCGCCCGCCGAGGCCGCAAGCGCGCCCGACGGCGCCGCTGCTTCTGCCCCGTCTGCGTCTTACGCGTCCGGCGGGCAATATACGGTCAAGCCGGGGCAGTCGCTGAACGACGTGGCGATTGCCGTCACGCAATCGCACGACCGGGCCACACTGGCTCGCGCGGCGCGCGCGTTGTTCGACGCGAACCCGAACGCATTCATGGGCCATGATCCGAGCCGGATGCGCCTCGGTGCCCAGCTCACCGTGCCGCCGCTCGACGCGTCGGGCGCGGTGGCTGCGTCGGCGGGCGCTTCGGCGCCGGCGGCTGTCAGCGGGTCGTCGGCGAATGCTTCGGTTGCGGCTCCCGCGAGCGGCGCCGCGCAAGGCAATGCGGCGGCGAGTGCGACAGGCGCGACGGGCGCGGAAACTCCTGCGACGCAAGCTGCGGCGCCCGCCGCGCCTGCGCCTCAAGCTACCGCCAGCGCGGCGACGGACGCCGGTTCGGCTGTCTCCGGCGGCGCGGTGTCGTCGGTCCCTGCCGCGGGTTCACAGGCGGCGTCCGCCGCGAGCGGCACGCATGTGTGGGCCGGATCAGTCCAGCCGTCGGCAAGCGAGGCTGCCGCGACCGGCGCGTCGCAGCCGCGCACGCAGGTGTCGAGCTTGCAGCAGCTGCTCGCGCTCAAGAATCGCGTGCTGATGGAATTGCAGAAACACGGCATCGGCGGGGCGCCGGCGGCTCGGGTCGCTCCGTCGGCGAGCGGCGTGCAACCGGCGGCGGGCGCATCCGCTGCGGCTGTCGTGCCGGGTCACGCGGGCGCCGCTCTTGCCACATCGAACGAAACCGGCCTTTCGCAGACGAACCTCGCGGTGGGCGCGGCAATCGGCGCCGCGCTGGTGGTGCTGCTGACCGCCTTGCGGCTCGGCCGGCGCAAGCGCGAGCGGCTGGCAAAGGCGCAGGAAGCGGCGGCTTCCGCGAACGCAGCGGCGGGTGGAGAGGTCGCGCCGGCGGCTTTCGTTGCTGCTCGTGGCGACACGGCTAACCGCGACGAACGCGAGGCAGATCTCAGTGCCGCCTCCGTGCAGCATGCGGCCACGGCAGCTGCTGCAGAGCGCGAAGCGGCTGAAGGTGACGCGGCCGCTCGCGAAATGTCGGAGCGGCTTGATGCGGAACGCGAGGCGGAAATCCGCACGGCGACCGCTCGCGAGAACGAGGCGCGCGAAGCCGCAGAACGCGCGGCAGTGCAGGAGCCGTCATCGGAACATGCCGCTCAAGAGCCGTCGCACGAGGCAGCCGACCGCTTCGCCGCGGGGCATCCGGCCGAGCTGGGGGAGCCGCCGAGGGCTTTCGCCGCGTCCGATACGGAGCCGGCCGCAGAGCCGCCCGCGCCGGAGCACCTCACGGCCTTCGAGCAAAACGACGCAGCGCCCGAAGAACTCCGCGACAACCTGCATAACGCGACGACAACCGCAAGCCTCGAGGCCGCCGCCGAGCTAGGCGCCGACGCCTTGCCGCGGGCGCCGCTGGAGCCATTGAACGACGGGTGGGAGCCCGAGCCGCTTTCGCATCGTCTGCAATGGGACGACGAACCGTTGCCGCCGGAGCCGATGGAACCGACCATTCCGCAAGCCCCGGCCACGACCGCGCCAGTCGCTGACGACGAGTTCGGCGCGCCGGTGCGCGAGGAATCGCGCCCGGCTGCGTCGACGGAATTCCCGCGCGACGCTGTCGATGCATTCGGCAGCCTGGACATGCCCTTGCCGCCGCGAGTCGGAGCAATGGCCGGCGACACCGCGGGTGCGCCGCAATCGCTGAGCAGCCAGCCTGTGGCGTCGCCGGAAGCGACTGCATGGCGGGCCGTTCCGCCGCCGCCGGGCGCCGACGAAGCTCCGCATGCCGCCGACGAAATCGCGGCCGGCACCGCCGGCCGTGGCGCTGTGGCCGGCCTGGGTGCCGGCAGTCTCGGCACCGCAGGCTTCGGCGCGCTGAAGCTCGACTTCGACCTGGAGCTGCCGCCAGGGCCGACAGAGCCGCTGCCCGTATTCACGCCGGCGGATCTTGCCCGCATCGCCCGCAACAAGCTGGATCTTGCCGCCGAGTACATCGAGCTGGGCGATCTGGCCGGCGCGCGCACACTGATCAACGAAGTGATCGAAGCCAACGATCCGGCCACGCGCAACGACGCTCGCGCGCTGCTCTCGACGCTCGCTCCGTTGTCGTGAAGCGGATTGCGCTAGGCGTTCAGTACGACGGGTCGGCGTTCTGCGGGTGGCAGTCGCAGCCGCACGGCAACACGGTTCAGGACGAGCTCGAGCGGGCCCTGCGCGAATTTGCGCAGATGCCGGTGCAGACCGTCGTCGCGGGTCGGACGGATACGGGCGTGCACGGCCTCGGCCAGGTCGTGCATTTCGACACGGAGCTGGAACGGGCCGACATCTCATGGGTGCGCGGCACAAATTCGTTTTTGCCGAAAACCATCTCCGTCCAATGGGCGAAGCCGATGCCCGAAGCGTTCCACGCGCGGTTTTCCGCGTTCGAGCGCACTTATTACTATGTGCTGTACGTGCATCCGGTGCGTTCGCCGATGCTCGCGGCGCGCGCGGGCTGGGTGCACGCGTCGCTGAATATCGACGCGATGCGGGAAGCTGCGGTGCATTTGATCGGCGAACACGACTTTTCGGCGTTTCGCTCGTCGCAATGCCAGGCGAAAACGCCGGTCAAGCATCTGTATCAGATCGACATTCAGCAACAGGGCGACTTCGTCCACTTCCGTTTCCGGGCCAACGCATTCCTGCACCACATGGTGCGCAATGTGATGGGATGTCTGGTGTACATCGGCAAGGGACGTCGCCCGGTGCAGTGGATGGCGGAAGTGCTCGAAGGCCGCGACCGCGAATGGGCCGCGCCGACGTTCATGCCGGACGGCTTGTATCTCGCGCAGGTAGGCTATCCTGAGCACTTCGCCGTGCCCGCGCCGCAGACCGGCAGTGTACCGTGGAGCACCGTATGGAACGACCAGACCTGGACATGAGTACGACCGACAACTTCGTCACTGAAAACTCCGCGTCGATAGCGGCCACCGGCGGCGAGCAACAGGCGGCGCCGCGGCGCACGCGGATCAAACTGTGCGGCCTCTCGAAACCGGCCGACGTGGAGCACGCCATCGGCCTCGGCGCCGACGCGATCGGCCTCGTGTTCTATCCGCCGAGCCCGCGCTCGGTGAGCATCGCACAGGCCGTGGAACTGGTGCAGGATGTGCCGCCGTTCGTGTCGGTGGTTGGTTTGTTTGTGAATCCCTCGCCGGACTGGGTGCGCGAAGTGGTCAGCAACGTCGGGCTTTCGCTGTTGCAGTTTCACGGCGACGAGACGGCGGACCAGTGCGAATCGCTCGCCGGCATTGCGGGTTTGCCTTGGTTGCGCGCGCTGCGCGTTGCGGCGGATACTCAGTCGGCCGATTTGGTAAAATCGGCTCTCAACTATTCAGGCGCCAATGGCTTTCTATTCGACACGCATGTCGAAGGCTATGGCGGCGGCGGGAAGGTTTTCGATTGGTCACTTATTCCAGCAGAGCTCGCGCCTCGGGCCGTTTTGAGTGGTGGGTTGAACGCGCAAAACGTCAGTGATGCGATCCATCGCGTGCGCCCGTACGCGGTCGATGTCTCGAGCGGCATCGAAGTGCCGGGCGCCAAGGGCGTGAAAGATCACGCCCGGATGGCGGCGTTCGTACGCGCGGTGCGCGCGGCGGATGCCGGATGATTCCGCGGCGCGGCGCTCCATGAGCGCGCCGCGCGCCACGAAAGAGTGATCCACATGTATAACTTGCCTGACGAAAGAGGCCATTTCGGCCAGTTTGGCGGCGTGTTCGTCGCTGAGACGCTGGTTCACGCACTCGACGAGTTGCGTGCCGCCTACGAAAAATTCTCCAAAGATGCCGGGTTTATCGCCGAGTACGAGCGCGAGCTGAAGTACTTCGTCGGCCGGCCTTCGCCGATTTATCACGCTCAGCGCTGGAGTGAACTGCTCGGCGGCGCGCAGATTTTTCTGAAGCGCGAAGACCTGAACCACACCGGCGCGCACAAGATCAATAACGTGATCGGCCAGGCACTGCTTGCCAAGCGTATGGGCAAGCCGCGCGTCATCGCGGAAACGGGCGCGGGGCAGCACGGCGTGGCCACGGCCACCATCGCGGCGCGCTTCGGCATGGAATGCGTGGTCTACATGGGCGCCGAAGACGTGCGCCGCCAGGCCGCCAACGTCTACCGCATGAAACTGCTCGGTGCCACGGTCGTGCCGGTCGAATCCGGCTCGCGCACGCTGAAAGACGCGCTGAACGAGGCCATGCGCGATTGGGTGACCAACGTCGAAAACACCTTCTACATTATCGGGACCGTGGCCGGGCCGCATCCGTATCCGATGATGGTGCGCGACTTCCAGCGCGTTATCGGCGATGAATGCAAGGTGCAGATGCCCGAGCTGATCGGACGACAGCCGGACGCGGTGATCGCGTGCGTGGGCGGCGGATCGAACGCGATGGGTATCTTTTATCCGTACATCGACGATAGTTCGGTGCAGTTGATCGGCGTGGAAGCGGCCGGGGACGGCATCGAGTCGGGGCGCCACGCGGCGTCGCTGATCGGCGGCAGCCCCGGTGTGCTGCACGGCAACCGCACATACCTGCTGCAGGACGAGAACGGCCAGATCATCGAGACGCATTCGGTGTCGGCAGGCCTCGACTATCCCGGCGTCGGGCCCGAGCACGCGTGGCTAAAAGAGAGCAACCGCGCGCAATATGTCGGCATCACCGACGAAGAAGCGCTCAAGGCGTTCCACGACTGCTGCCGCATCGAGGGCATCATTCCCGCGCTGGAGTCGAGCCACGCGCTCGCGTACGCCACGAAGCTCGCGCCCACGCTCGGGAAGGACAAGCACTTGCTGGTGAACCTGTCCGGCCGCGGCGACAAGGACATGCATACGGTCGCCGAGCGATCGGGCATTCAATTCTGAGCGCCGCCGAGATGCGCGACGAGTTCGACGAGCCCCAGCCGGCGACGAGTGAGTTGACGCCGGCCGGGGAGCTTCTGGCGCCCGAGGCGCCTGCGCTGCTGTTGCCGCAGGTGCCCGCGGGCATCCAGTTGTTGAACCGCGATTTTCTAACCGATGTAGCGAATATTCCCGACGGATCGATCGACCTCATCCTATGCGACCCGCCGTACGGGCTCGGCAAGGATTACGGCAACGACTCCGATATGCGCACGGGCGACGATTTCCTCGCCTGGACGCGTGGCTGGCTCGAGCTTGCCATTCCGAAGCTCAAGCCGTCGGGCTCGCTTTATATCTTCTGCACGTGGCAGTACGCGCCGGAAATCTTCAGTTTTCTGAAGACCCGGCTCCTCATGATCAACGAGATCATCTGGGACCGGCGCGTGCCGAGCATGGGCGGAACCACGCGCCGGTTCACCTCGGTGCACGATAACATCGGCTTTTTCGCGGTGTCGAAAGATTATTACTTCGACCTCGATCCCGTCCGCATCCCGTATGATGCCGCCACGAAGAAGGCGCGTTCGCGTAAATTGTTTGAAGGGAGCAAGTGGCTGGAGCTTGGCTATAATCCGAAGGACGTCTGGTCTGTGTCGAGGCTGCACCGGCAACATGCCGAACGCGTCGATCATCCTACGCAAAAGCCTTTGGAGATTGTCGAGCGAATGGTCCTGGCCAGTTGTCCGAAGGGCGGCCGCGTGCTCGATCCCTTCATGGGCAGCGGCACTACCGCAGTCGCTTGCGCCCGGCAGCAACGCGAATTCGTCGGCTATGAGATCAATGAAAGTTACTGCGCGATAGCGCGCGAACGCGTCAGCGCCGCGGCCGCCGCGCCTGCCAAGCGCCGGCCGGTCAAGGTCAAAGCGCCCCGGCAGGCCGAAGTGCAGTGACCGGGTGCAAAACCGCGTGCCGAACCGCGTGCAATACCGAATGCAATAAAGCGACCCGCGAAGCGCCGAGCGCAGTAGCTCAATCGAGAACAACTCCATGTCCCGTATCAAAAACACGTTTGCTGCGTTGTCCGAGCAGGGCAAAAAAGGCCTGATTCCTTTCATGACGGCGGGCGACCCCGACCCCGCCCGCACCGTCGAATTCATGCACGCGCTCGCCGCCGGCGGCGCGGATGTCATCGAACTCGGCGTGCCGTTTTCGGACCCGATGGCCGACGGGCCGGTGATCCAGCAGTCGTCGGAACGCGCATTGGCGCACGGCGTGTCCTTGCGCCACGTGCTCGCCGACGTCAAGCGGTTCCGCGAAACCAACCAAACCACGCCGGTCGTGCTGATGGGCTACGCCAATCCCATCGAGCGCATGGGCACCGAAGCCTTTGGCGAGGCGGCGACGGAAGCGGGCGTCGACGGCGTGCTGGTGGTGGACTATCCGCCGGAAGAATGCGCTAACTTCGCGGAAAAGATGCGTTCCGCCGGGATCGATCCGATCTTTCTGCTGGCGCCCACGTCGACGGACGAGCGCATTACGGAAGTCGGCAAGATCGCGAGCGGTTACGTCTACTACGTGTCGCTAAAAGGTGTGACCGGCGCGGCAAATCTGGACGTTTCCAGCATCGCGAGTAAAATCCCGGCCATCAAGTCGCGCGTGCCCCTGCCGGTCGGCGTCGGTTTTGGCATTCGTGACGCGGAAACGGCGCGTCTCGTGGCCGAAGTTTCCGACGCGGTGGTGATCGGCAGCCGTATCGTGCAATTGCTCGAGCAGGCGGCCCCCGAAACCGCCGCCGAGACGCTGAGGCGTTTCGTCGCCGAGGTGCGCGAGGCGCTCGATAGCGTCGCGACTGCCCGATAACAGTCATTTTGTCGTCTGTCGTGCGAGCGGCGGGTTCGTCCCGCCGTTTGTGCAACCGTTGACCCGAGAAGGATTTCCTATGAGCTGGCTCGATAAGCTGCTGCCGCCAAAAATCAAACAAACCGACCCGAAGAGCCGCAAGGGGATTCCGGAAGGCCTGTGGATCAAGTGCCCGTCGTGCGAGGCCGTGCTGTATCGCAACGACGTGGAGGCGAATCTGCATGTGTGCCCGAAGTGCGATCACCATATGCGCATCGGCGCGCGGGAGCGGCTGGACAGCCTGCTGGATCCGGAAGGCCGTTACGAAATCGGCCAGGAAATTGTCCCGGTCGACGCGCTCAAGTTCAAGGACAGCCGCAAGTATCCGGACCGCCTGAAAGAGGCGATGGACGACACCGACGAAACCGACGCCATGGTCGTCATGGGCGGCGCGATCCATACGCTGCCGGTCGTGGTGGCCTGTTTTGAGTTCTCTTTCATGGGCGGCTCGATGGGCTCGGTGGTCGGCGAGCGCTTTGCCCGCGGAGCGCAAAACGCGCTCGAGCAGAAAGTGCCGTTTATCTGCTTCACCGCATCGGGCGGCGCGCGGATGCAGGAAAGCCTGCTCTCGCTGATGCAAATGGCGAAGACCACCGCGATGCTCACCAGGCTGTCCGAGGCCAAGCTGCCGTTCATCTCCGTGCTGACCGACCCGACCATGGGCGGCGTGTCGGCGAGCTTTGCGTTCCTCGGCGACGTCGTGATCGCTGAACCCAAGGCGCTGATTGGCTTTGCCGGCCCGCGCGTGATCGAACAGACCGTGCGCGAGAAGCTGCCGGAAGGCTTCCAGCGCGCCGAATTCCTGTTGACGAAGGGCGCGATCGACATGATCGTGGACCGCCGCAAGCTGCGCGAGGAACTTGCTCAATTGATGGCGTTGCTGAGCCACCAGCCGGCGGACGCCGTCGCCTGAGTCGTCTAGCCGCCAAAGCCGCCAAAGCCAGCATCGCGCCGGCCTTCGCGCCGCGCCGGGCTCGCCCAGAGCAACGCGCCCGGCCGGCGCGCGGCCAGCACCGGGTGGCTGGCGCCCACCGCTCACCCGCGTCAAAAATCCCCACAAAACAGCGCGCCGCATGAGCAATCAAGCGGCGCGCCGTCATTTCCGGGATAATCACGGTCTCACATAGTGCGCGAGGCGTCATCCCGCGCATGTTTGCCATACCGCTCAATGATTGACTCGCGATTCACCCGATGACCACATTCCCCACCCTCGACGCGTGGCTCACGCATCTCGAATCCGCGCATCCCGTCGGCATCGACATGGGTCTCGCGCGTATCAGCCAGGTGCGCGACGCAATGCAGCTGTCGTTTGCGTGCCCGGTCATCACCGTGGGCGGGACGAACGGCAAGGGTTCCACGTGCGCGATTCTCGAGTCGATCCTGCTGCGCGCGGGGTTCACCGTGGGTTGTCATACTTCGCCGCATCTGCTGGCGTTCAATGAGCGCGCGCGGATCAACGGCCAGATGGCGAGCGACGCCGAACTGCTGCCGCACTTCGAGAAAGTCGAGGCCGCGCGATTGAGCCTCGCCCAGCCGGTCTCGCTGACTTATTTCGAATTTACGACGCTCGCGATCATGAGCCTCTTCGCGTCGCGCGGACTGGACGCCGTGATTTTCGAAGTCGGCCTGGGCGGGCGCCTCGACGCGGTGAACATTCTCGACACCGACTGCGCGATCATCACCAGCATCGACATCGATCACACCGAATATCTCGGCGATACGCGCGAGAAAATCGCGCTGGAGAAGGCCGGCATTTTCCGCGCCGGCAAGCCCGCCATCTGCGCGGACCCGGTGCCGCCGCAGACGCTGATCGACTATGCCGAGCAGATCGGCGCCGAATTGTGGCTATTCGGCCGCGATTTCCGCTACGAAGGCCAGGCCGGCAGCGAGCGCCAGCAGTGGAGCTACGTCGGCCCGACGCTGCGGCGCTCGGCCCTCGCCTACCCGGCGTTGCGCGGCGCGAATCAGTTGATCAACACGTCGGCTGCTCTCGCCGGTCTGGAAGCGTTGCGCGACCGCTTGCCGGTGTCGGCGCAGGATATCCGGCTCGGCCTCGCCAATGTCGAATTGCCGGGCCGCTTCCAGGTGCTGCCGGGCAAGCCGGCAGTCGTGCTGGACGTCGGTCACAATCCGCACGCGGCGGCCGTGCTCGGCCAGAACCTCGGCAATATGGGCTTCTTCCCCTACACCTACGGCGTGTTCGGAATGATGGGCGACAAGGACATTGCCGGCGTGCTCCAGCATCTGAAGGGCGAAATCGATCACTGGTGCGTGACCGATCTGCCGACGCCGCGCGCGGCATCGGCGGAACAGCTCGAAGCCGCGTTGCGCGGGCAGGGCGTGGAAGACAGTACCGACAGCAGCGTGACGCGCTATGCGACGCCGGCCGAGGCGTACCAAGATGCGCTAAAACGGGCGTCAGAGAATGATAGAATTGTGGTTTTCGGCAGTTTCTATACGGTAGCGGGTGTCATGGCCTACCGTAAATCGCAGCAACACTGAACGGGCGCCACGCTCGAACCAAGCGATTCATGGGAATTTTCTCGTTCGGCAAGAAAGACGACGCGCCCAGCCGGCGCGGCGCAAACACCAGTTCCACCCGGGCCGCCCGTAGCGAGCGCGTGGAGCGGCGGACCCGCCGCACGGAGCGCACCGTCGACGCCGATGCGATGCTGCTCGACCCTACGTTGCCGGAAAAACAGCGCGCGCGGCGCCGGCTGGTCGGGGCGATCGCCATGGTCGTGGCCGCAGTGGTCGTGCTGCCCATGGTGCTCGACTCGCACCCGAAGCCCGTTACCGACGACATTTCCATCGACATTCCGAGCCGCCCCGCGCCCAGGCTGACGAAGCACGAGGTCGACACGCAGGCGGGCGTCGCGCCGGATAATCCCGCGCCCGACGCCGCGCTCGCGGCTTCCAGTCTCGCGCCCGCCAGGATGGCCGCGCAGGCGCAGTCCGGCGCCGTGAGCGGCGATGTCCGGCAGGACCGGCAGGACGCCAGGCAGCAAACCCAGGCCAACACGAATTCGACGCCCGCCGCGAAGCCCGCTGGCAAACCGCAACCGCCGGCCGTGGCCGCCAACGCCTCACCCACGCCCACGCCGACGCCCGCCACGCCGGCGGCCCCGGCGGCGGCAGCCAAGCCCGCGAATAAACCGGCCGCCCACAGCAACGCAACGGCCGCAGCGCCGTCTGCGGACGAAACCAGCGTCGCCGCGAGCGCTGACGCCAATTCGGGCACGCCCGCGTCGCCGCCGGGCAGCCGTTTTGCCGTGCAATTGGGCGCTTTCGCCAACGAAGCGAATGCCCGTAATTGGGCCAGCAAGTTGAAAGCGGCCGGTGTGCCCGCATATATCGAACATCGGAAGCAGGCTGACGGCACGACGCTCACGCTATTGCGCGCCGGACCGTTCGCGGATCGCGCGGCGGCGAGCGCCGCGATTGCGAAGGTTCGCGGAGCGGGCCTCGCGTCGGGCACGACGAGCGGCGCGGCGCAGTAAAGCGAGCGATGTTCACGGCCTTCGACTACGCTGTAATGGCGGTGATCGGTTTGTCGGCCTTGCGCGGCACATGGCGCGGGTTTTTGTCCGAAGTGTTCGGGCTGATCGGTTGGATCGCGGCGTTTTTCATTGCTTGCCGCTTCGTCGGTTATGTCGTGCCGTATATCCCGTCCACGTGGCCGGGCGGCGCGCTGACCCAGTGGCTGCTGGCTTTCGCGCTGGTGGCGATTGGCGTGGTGCTGGTCGCGAGCGTGCTGAACGCGCTGCTGTCGCGCATCGTGCAGGCCACGGGCCTGAGCGGCGTGGACCGCTCGCTCGGTTTGATGTTCGGCCTCGTGCGAGGGGTCGTTCTGGTGCTGATTCTGGTCGCCCTTGCAGGCCTGACCGAACTGCCCCAACAGGAATTCTGGCGCAACGCCTTGCTGCGGCCCTATGCGGTGGAAGGCGTGCACGTAATGAAACCGCTGCTTCCGGAGACGCTTGCTGCCTACGTCCGCGTGTGACGATCAGGTGAGCGGCCAAGGAACGCGGCACGACTCCGGCGTAATCCGGTTGCCCTGGCATCATGTCGCGAACCGTCGCGTCATATCGCGCGCAGTTCGCGAGGCACCGGCCGCTCTGACGAATTTCGTACCTTTGAAGGACATGCCATGTGCGGCATCGTAGGCGTAGTTTCCCATTCTCCGGTCAACCAGCTGATCTATGACAGCCTGCTGCTTCTGCAGCACCGCGGTCAGGACGCCGCCGGCATCGCGACAGCGAACGGCAGCAATTTCCACATGCACAAGGCCAACGGCATGGTGCGCGACGTGTTCCGCACGCGCAACATGCGCAGCCTGCCGGGCAATAGCGGCATCGGCCAGGTGCGCTACCCGACGGCCGGCTCGGCGTCGAGCGAGGAAGAAGCGCAGCCGTTCTACGTGAACGCGCCGTTCGGCATCATCCTCGCGCACAACGGCAATCTGACCAACTGGCAGCAGTTGAAAGATGAGATGTTCCGCATCGACCGCCGCCACATCAACACCAATTCCGACACGGAAGTGATGCTCAACGTGCTCGCGCACGAATTGCAGCTGTCGAGCTCGGGTTTGCAGCTCGATCCGGCGGCGCTTTTCAAGGCGGTGTCGGGCGTGCATCGCCGGGTGCGGGGTTCGTATGCGATCGTCTCGCTGATCGCCGGTTACGGCCTGCTCGGTTTCCGCGACCCGTTCGGCATCCGGCCGCTGTGCCTCGGCAAGCTTGAAACGCCGGAAGGCGTCGAGTGGATGCTGGCGTCGGAATCGGTGGCGATCGAAGGTATCGGTTTTGAGTTCGTGCGCGACGTGGCGCCGGGCGAGGCGGTGTTCATCGACCTGGACGGCAACGTGCATTCGCAGCAATGCGCGGCCAATCCGAGCCTGAACCCGTGCATATTCGAACTCGTGTATCTCGCGCGTCCGGACTCGGTGCTCGACGGCGTGCCCGTCTACAACGTGCGTTTGCGCATGGGCGATTATCTCGCCGAGAAGATCAAGCGCGAGTTGCCGGACGTCGCGATCGACGTCGTCATGCCGATTCCCGATTCGTCGCGCCCGGCCGCGATGCAGGTCGCGAAGAAGCTGGGCGTGGAGTATCGCGAAGGCTTCTTCAAGAACCGTTATGTCGGCCGCACGTTCATCATGCCGGGCCAGGCGGTGCGCAAGAAGTCGGTGCGCCAGAAGCTGAACGCCATGGGCATCGAGTTCAAGGGCAAGAACGTGCTGATCGTCGACGACTCGATCGTGCGCGGCACCACGTCGCATGAAATCGTGCAGATGGCGCGCGACGCCGGCGCGAACAAGGTGATCTTCGCGTCCGCCGCGCCGCCGGTGAAGTTCCCGAACGTCTACGGTATCGACATGCCCACGCGCGGCGAGCTGGTCGCTCACGGCCGCTCGGACGAGGAAGTGGCACGCATGATCGGCGCGGACCATCTCGTGTATCAGGACGTCGAGGCGCTCAAGCAGGCCGTGCGCGACATCAACCCGGCATTGAAGGAGTTTGAGGCGTCGTGCTTCGACGGCAACTACGTGACCGGCGACGTGACGACGGAATACCTGGACCGCATCGAAACCGCGCGTCTCGCGCCGTCCTCGCAATCGGATCGCGACGCCGCGAGCGAAGCCATCGACGGCGGTGGCCCGGCGCGCTCGCAACTGCACCTGCAATTGTCGGTAGGCTGACGTCGTCAGGCCTCGTAGGTAAGGCCGGAAGCATCAAGCCCGCTTGTCTCGGCGCGAAAGCGTCGACGCAATGCGGGCTTTTTTGTTGCCATTGTTTTATGCGTGGGTTAAGCGGGAGTCTGCGCGAGCCGTGTAGGCCTGACGTGTCTCACATAACCTCGCGCTACCGGATCATCGCGTGCCCAGCCCATCACAGGCTCACTACGCCGCTTGCGGGCGCACACCCTCATCAATGCCGCAGGCTGCGCCACTGACCCGGTGCGAGCCCGAACCGCCGCGTGAACGCATGCGTATAGGCGCTTTGGTCGCCAAAGCCGATGTCGAGTGCGACATCCGCCAGCGAATGCCGCGGATCGGCGAGCAGCGCGAGCGACGTATCGAGCCGCAGCCGCTGCAGATAGCGATGCGGCGTTTCGCCGAACGCTTCGATAAAAAGTTGATGGAAGCGCCGCACGCCGAAGCCGCAATGCGCGGCAAGGTCGGCGATACGCAGCGGCTCCGACAGATGCGCGCGCAACCAGCGGTCGATGCGCGCGAAGTCGAGCCCCGCGGCGGCTTCGGCGCCTCGGCTGCCCATGCCTGTGCCCGCGACTAACGCTGCGCCAAGGCGGGCCGCCGCGTCCCAATGAAAACGACGAATGTGGAGATTGTCCGCGGGCGCGCCCTGCGCGGCGTGCGACGCAATGCGCTGGACAAGCTCGGTGAACGCGGCATCCACAGCAACAGTGCGCGCCCGGTCGAACAGGCGTTCCGGCACGGCGAGCGTGGCCGCAGGCAAGTCCAGCACCAACTGCCGGTTCTCGCCGACCCCCGCGTAATCGTGCCGCGCGCCGGCAGGAACGAGCCACGCGGAGCGCGCGTCGATTTGTTGCGCGACGCCGTCCACGGCCATCACCATGGCGCCGTCGAGACCGAGCACGACCTGGTGAAAATCGTGCACGTCCGACGCCTCGACCGCGCCGAAGCGGCGCAGCGAAACGCTAGGTGCGGTCACGGCGGCGTGCGTCATCGGAAAAGCGGAGCGAGAGCCAGACGAACAGGGAAAGCCTTAAACGTCGAGCAATTCGACTTCGAACACGAGCGTCGCATTCGGCGGAATCACGCCGCCCGCGCCGCGCACGCCGTAGCCAAGTTGCGGCGGAATGGTCAGCTTGCGCGTGCCGCCGACCTTCATGCCTTGCACGCCTTCGTCCCAGCCCTTGATGACCATGCCGCCGCCCAGCACGAACGCGAACGGGTCGTTGCGGTCCTTGCTCGAGTCGAACTTCTGACCGTCGGTCAGCCAGCCGGTGTAATGCACGCTGACGGTCTTGCCAGCAACCGCTTCCGCGCCCGTGCCTTCAACGATGTCTTCGTACTTCAAGCCGGATTCGGTAGTTACAGTCGACATATGTCGCTCCTCAGTTCACAAACGTAAAACCGACATTGTAGGCGCGTTGGAGCATGGCAGTCGAAGAACGCGGCGTGGCACGCGGATTGCGTTCCGGATTGACCATCTGGCCAGGCTGGTGGCGCCCGGTGGCATGCCTATAATGGGATTTTCCCAATCATCATGCATTGCCTGAGAGGTCGATCGTGACAACGTCTTCAACCGGAACAGCTGGGGCACAACCGGTGACTTCGGGGTTCGCCGTCTCTGAACGCACCGCGCATCTGCGGGCCGAAGCCGCGCTTTTCATGCGCGACCACGTGCTTTCTCTGGTGTCGCACGACCTGCGCGGCCCGTTGAACGCGATTCATAGCTGGGCCTATGTGCTGGAGCGCAAGCTCGACCCCAACGATCCCAACTCGCAGCGCGCGATCGTCGGCATTCGCAACGGCGTCGATCAACAGGTCAAGCTGCTGGAGACGATCGTCGACGCCACACGCGCCGAAACCCGATCGCTCGCGCTCGACTATGCGCCGTTCCCGCTGCATCCGCTGCTCGACGAAACAGCCGAAGAAGTGCGCTCGGGACTCGCGCGCGTGCGCGGCGTCGAACTCACGCTCAACTCGCAGCTTGCCACCGAGCAACTGAACGGCGATCGCGAGCGGCTCGCGGCCGCACTGTGGGTCATGCTGACTTTTGCCGTCGAATCCAGCGCGCAAGGCGCGGCGGTCACGCTCGAATCGCGTGCGGACGCAACCAGCTGGCACGCCGCGGTCACCTATGAGGCGAGCGCCGCCCTGGTCGACACCTCACTGCCGCATGTACTTGAAACGTTCGCGCGCAAGCAGGCTCGCGAGCCGCGCGAGGCGAATCGCATCGCGTGGGTTCTCGCGCTGTGCAAGCGAGTGGCGGAAGCGCATGGCGGCGGCTTCGAGCAACAGGACGCGGCGGAAAGCGCGCCGGCCACGCTCTCGCTGCGCGTTCCCTTGAGCGCCGCGGCAGCCCGATGAACGCCGACCGGCGCCGATGAGGGCCAATGAACAATCACGCGCGCCGCCTGTCGTTCGCCATTTACTTTTCAACAAGCTTTCACCCTCTATACTGACAACTTTTGTTGCCGGAGCCCTCCGCTTTGATCCAGGTTGTCGCCCTTATCGGTGCATTGCTTCTCGTCGCCCTGAACGGTTTCTTTGTTGCCGCCGAATTCGGCCTCGTCAAATTACGTCAGACGCGCGTGCAGAGTCTCGCCGAAAAGCACGGCATGCGCGGGCGGCTGCTCGCCAAGGTGCACGGCCGGCTCGACGCCTATCTGTCTGCTTGCCAGCTCGGCATCACGCTCGCGTCGCTCGGGCTCGGCTGGATCGGCGAACCCGCGTTTGCGGAACTGCTCACGCCGCTCTTCAGCCTGGCCGGCGTGCAATCGGAGCAGTTGATTCACGGCATTTCGCTGTTCTTCGCGTTCTCGTGTATTTCGTTTCTGCATATCGTGGTCGGCGAACTCGCGCCGAAGTCGCTTGCCATTCGCGAAGCGGAGAAGGTCTCGCTGTGGGCCGCCACGCCGCTGTACGGCTTTTATTGGGCGATGTATCCGGCCATCTGGCTGCTCAACACGAGCGCGAACGCCGTGCTGAAGCTCGCGGGCCTGAACTCGGAGCATGCGCACGACTCGCACTATTCAACCGACGAACTCAAGCTCATTTTGCGCAGCCGCCGGACCAACGTGGCGTCGGAGCGCGGCGCGCCGGAAGACGCGTATAGCCAGGACGAGTGGAACACCATCGCTCATTCGCTGGATTTTTCGCGGATGACGGTGTCGGACCTGATGCGCCCGGCGTATGAACTGATCGGCTTGCGGCTCGACCTGCCGTTGCGCGAAAACATGCACGTGGTCGCGCGGCATCGCTTCAGCCGTTATCCGCTTTTCGAGGATGCCTCCGGCGAGCGCGTGGCCGGCATGATCCACCTGAAAGATCTGCTGCTGGCACGCCATGCCGGCAGCACGCTCGACGATCTCTCGCACTACGCGCGCCCCGTCCAGTACGTCAAACCCGAGATGCCGGCGCTCGAATTGTTTCGCCGCTTTCGCAAAGGCGCGCCGCATTTTGCGCTGGTCGGTCACAAGAACGCGAAGCCGATTGGTTTTCTCACGCTCGACAATCTGCTGGGCGCGCTCGTTGGCCAGATTCACGACGAGTTCCGGCAGGGCGACGCCGACTGGACGCGCATGGACGACGGCACGTTGATGGGCAAGGGCAGCTTGCCGGTGGTGTCGCTCGAGCGCGCGCTCGGTATCGATATCGACGAAGGCAAGGCCGAGTCCGTGGGCGGCCTCGTGATTCAGGCGCTCAACGATTTACCCACCGAGGGGCAGCGTGTCGAGTTCGACCGCTTCGACGTGGTCGTGAAGAAGATGAAGGGGCCGCGCATCGTGCTCGTGCGCGTGTACCCCAAAGTTTTCGACGACGAAGGCGGTTAGCGCCTCGCAACTGCAACACGCTCGTCGCTCGCGCGCAAAGCGGCAAGCAGGCAAACGAGGCAAGCGCGCCATCATGCACGTCAACTGCGCGGCACGCCGTCCTCGACCAGCACCGCAATCGGCATGGCGGCGAGCGCATCGCGCAAACAAAGCAGGCCGTTCTCGTCCACCTTCGGCGCGGCAGGGCTCAGCCAGTCGAACAGGGCGCGCGCGGTCAGATCCGGCGGCATTTCGACTGCCGTGTCCTGCCATTTTTCCGGATCGACCATCGGCAAATCGCCTTCTTCGCCCAGCAGCCCGGCCGCGAGGCGGCTCGCCACGACCACCGCCCACGCATTGCCATGCCGCCGCGCAAACGCGATCACGTTCGACGCCTGCGCGCCGCGCACCGTCAGCGGCAGATAAGTGCCCTGGCTCAGCAACTCCGGCAAATGCGCGCGCAGTGCGAGCACCCGCTGCACGACCGCGAGCTTCACGCGCCCGTCGCGCCACGTCGACAAAAATTCGGACGGCGGTGTTTGCGCGAGCCACGCGGCGCGCTGCTTGAAATCGACCGGCCTGCGATTGTCGGGGTCGACGAGACTGAAGTCCCACAACTCGGTGCCTTGATAAAGATCGGGAATCCCAGGCGATGCGAGCCGCAACACCGTCTGCTGCAGACTGTTGAGCGCACCGGCGCGCGATATGCGTGAGACGAACGCGGCCAGTTCCTTCAGGAAACCGTCGCGTCGCTGCGGCGCGAGAATGTCGAACAGAAAATCGCGGCAGCCCGCTTCGTAGGCTTCGTCGGGCGTGAACCAGTTGGTTTGCAGCTTCGCCTCGCGCAGCGCCTTCAACTGCCATTGCGCGACGCGTTCGGCCAATGCCTTGACGCCCGCCTCGTCGTCGTGCACGAGGTCGGGCGGCCAGCAGCCGACCAGCGTCTGGTACAGCATGGCTTCCGCGGCCGGGCCGGGCGCCCAGTCGTAGCTCGTGTCCTGGCCGACGCTGCTGATCGGCGTCCCGTCGAGCGAACGGCGCTGCGGCGCGTTCAACGTCGACCATGCGCGCCATGTCGCGGTCCACTCGTGCGGCATTTCGCTCAGCACGGCGAGCCGCGCGCGCACGTCTTCACCGCGCTTGTGGTCGTGCGTCGCGGTGGTCAGCATGGCGTGAGGAAAGCGCTGCGCACGCTCGACGTTGCCCGCATGAAACGCTTCCACCGACAACGCAAACTCGCCCGGATCGGCGCCCACTTCGTTGCGCGACAGCAGACGGCCATAGCGATAGCAGGCGGTATCTTCCACGGCCTTCGCGGCGACCGGCGCGGTCAATTGCGAAAACAGCGTCTGCGCGGTGCGCCGCGCGGAGCCGGCGTGGTTCGGCGGCGCGCCGTTCTGCCCGGGCTGCGGCTGGGCGTGGCGTCCCGGCGGCGCGTCGTCCCCAACGCCGCCCAGCCAGTTGTTCACGCGCTCCAGCACCCCGTGATCGGCGCGGGAAAGCGTGGCGCGCGCGCCCGCCAGCGCCTGTTCGAAGTACACGTTGTCCATGGCGCTGCGCAAGCCGTTTTGCGGATAGATGCGATACACCGGAAAATGCACGACGAGCTCCGTCAGCACGCGCCGCAAGCTGGTGAACGTGTAGTCGCGCGTGGCGAGCGAGTCGCGCGCGATGCGATGCAGCGCTCGCGCCGCGCGGTCCAGTTCGGCCGAAAGATTCTCCGCGACGATCTTCCGGCGCGCGGCCAGTGCTTCGTCCGCGAAATCGGGGCTGCGGCCCGTGAACTCGGTCCACGCCTGCGCAAGCGGTTCGGCGCCCGCGGGGTCGTGCAACAGCGCGCCCACGTCGTTCATGAAGTCGTAGCCGGTCGTACCGTCCACCGGCCAGTCGTCGCGCAGCGGTTCGCCGCGCGCGAGAATTTTTTCGACGACCACATACGGCGTCGTCTCGCGTAATTCCGTCAGACGCTGCCGCAGCCGCTGACAGTACTCGCGCGGCTCGGCGAGGCCGTCGACGTGATCGATCCGCTGCCCGTCGATCACGCCTTCCTGATACAGACGGAACACGAGCGCATGCGTCGCCTCGAACACTTCGGGCCGCTCCGCGCGCACCGCGGCGAGCGTCGAGATGTCGAAGAAGCGCCGCCAGTTGACCTCGTCGGCGGCGGTGCGCCACCACGCGAGGCGGAAATGCTGGCGTTCCAACAAGCGATGCAGGCGATCGCGCGTGAGCGGATCGTCGGGGGCATAGGTTTGCAGCGCGAATTGAATCGCCGACTCGCCGTTTTGCGCGACGAACTCGCGTAGCGCCTCGCGGCCTTCGGCGGCGCGCGGCTGGTCGGCGGGTTGCGTCGTGAGTCCGTGAAAGCGCTCGGCGAGCGCGCTCAGGTCGGCGCGGTCGGCGCTTTGCAGAATGGACGGATAGTCGACCGGGCAGACGGGAAACACATGCGGCCCGTAGCCGACGTAAAAGCGCCCGCTGTCCGCGGCGAAATGCAACGCAATGCGGCCCGACACGAGTTCGTCGCCGTAGGGTGCGCCGAGTGTCGGCAGCAGCACCTTGCCGCGCAAGGCCGGGTCGGGCGAATGCCAGTCCACGTCGAAGTGGCGCGCATAGGCGCTATGGCGGCCCCATTCGAGAATATCGAGCCACCAGGCATTGCTCGAACCGCCGACGCCCATGTGGTTCGGCACCATGTCGACGATCAGGCCCATGCCGTGCCCATGCAATTTTTCGACGAGGCGCTTCAAGCCCGCCTCGCCGCCGCATTCCGGGTTGACCTGCGTGTAGTCGACGGTGTCGTAGCCGTGCGTCGAGCCCGGCTCGGCCGTCGTGATGGGCGATGCATACACGTGGCTGATGCCGAGCGCGGCAAAGTAGTCGACGTGCTTTGCGGCGTCGTCGAAAGTGAAGCCCCGGTGGAACTGGAGCCGAAGGGTGGAGCGCGGGACGGTCATGGCGTATCAGGCTCCGAAGCAGGATTGGCGGGAGGCGTGGCAACGGTCGCGGCGCGACGCGCGCGGTCAACCGCGAGCAGCCGGTCGCAAAAGGTGTCGTCAAGAAACATTTCGTCGATGGGCAGATTCATGCGGCGGCGCCAGTTCGGATGCTCGTCGATCGAGCCCGGCAGATTCGGCTGTTCGCTGTGCGCGAGCAGATCTTCGAGTGGAAAGGTAACGAGCGGTCCCGGCGTGGCCGCGACGAAGGCGAGCGCTTCGTCGACGGGCGGGCTTTCGGGCGGCGGCGCGGGCACATCGGGCGCGGCTACGCCCGCTTGCTGGAACGCGCGCCACAGTTCGGCGCGGTCGCTCGCGCGCTCTTCCTGCGCGGCTTCTTCGGGATCGCGGCCGTCGGGGCGCGCCATCGTCTGGCCAATCCGGTTGCGCCACGCGATGTCACTGCCGGCCCACCATCCGGCGACGGTCGGCAGATCGTGCGTGGTGGTCGTGCCGACCGCATTGCGGTCCCATGCCTGCGGCGGCTTGAACCCGCTGCCGTCCTCGTCGCGCTCGAACCACAGCACGCGGATGCCGGCAATGCCGTGCTCGTCGAGCCGCTCGCGAAAACCGGGCGGCACCGTGCCGAGATCCTCGCCGATCACAATCGCGCGATGCCGCCACGATTCGAGCGCGATGAGCCGCAGCAGGTCTTCGAGCGGATAGCGCAGGTACGCGCCGTTGCGCGCGCTCTCGCCTTCCGGCACGAGCCACAGGCGCCGCAAACCGAGAATGTGATCGATGCGGATGCCGCCCGCGTGCGCGAACGCGGCGCGCAGCATGTCGATGAACGCCGAGAAGCCTTGCGTGCGCATCGCGCGCGGCGAGAAAGTGGTGAGCCCCCAGCTTTGTCCCGCCTGGTTGAAGAGGTCGGGCGGCGCGCCGACGGACACGCCTTGCAGCATGTCGTCGCGATACGACCATGCGTGGCTGCCGGCGCTGTCGCAGCCCACCGCGAGATCGGCGATCAGGCCTACGGCCATGCCGGCCTCGCGCGCCCCATGCTGCGCGTGTGACAGACCCTTCGCGGCGAGCCATTGCAAAAAGAGGTGAAAGTCGACTTCATGGCGATGCGCCTGCGCAAACGCCTCCACTTCCGGACTGCGCGGATCGCGCAACGCTTCGGGCCAGTCGCGCCAATGACCGTTGCCGCCCTGCGCGAGCTGCGCGGCCTGCAGCGCTTCGAAACGCGCATGGTCTTCGAGCGCTCGTCCGGCACGTTCGCAAAAGCCGTGAAATTCCAACGCGCGCGGCGCGTCGTGCGCGCGTTCCTCTGTGCAGAAGTTCTCGAACAGCGCGCGCAAGAGTTTCAGCTTGAGCACGACGGCCTTGGGCCAGTCGATAAGCGGCAAGCCTTCGAGTTCGGTCCACGCGTCGGCGGCCTTGGTGGAGTGCATCGCGGCGCGCAGCGCATCTTCGCCGAACACGGCTGCTGGGTCGATATGCGTGACGTTCAGCCACAAACGCGACGACGGCGAATAGGGGCTGAAGCGGTTCGGCTCCGCGCTGAACATTGCGTGCGTCGGACTGACGGCGAGCGCATGCGCGCCGCGCCTCGCGCTTTCCACCGCGATTCGCGCGAGTGCCGAATAGTCGCCGATGCCGCCATCGCCCACGCGACGCAAGCCGTAGAGTTGCGCGGCCATGCCCCACAGCGGCGGCGCGTCGGCGCGTGCGTCGTCGTCATGCAGACTGCGCCATGCGTCGGCGACGGTGTAGCAGCGTGACGGCGCAACCGCGAGCGTCATGCGCTGCTCGTGAATCACGAGCGTGTGATAACCGGGTTCGTCGATGGGCGCAAGCAGCGCTTCTTCGCCTTTGGGCGCGGTAAAGCGCCCGTCGATGATCGAGCCGCTCTCCAGCTCGATCCGGTAGTGGCTGCCCGACCTGATCGCGGCGGCCGGCAAGGCAATGCCGCGGCCGACTTCGGCGGTCATCAGCGGCGGCAGTTTGCGGCCGGACAGCTCGGCCTCGAGCGCGGCCGCGCTTTGGCGGATCTGCGTCGCGTTTCCGCACGGCAGGCCCATCCGTTCGAGCAGCACGGCGAGCGTCTTCTCGGGCACGCGGTGCACCTTGTGATGCGCGTCTTCCCATTCCACCTCGAAGCCCGCGCGCGTCGCGAGGGTGGCGATCGTATCGCCGGAACGTCGGGTACTCACGAGCGGCGCTCCTCTTTGCCGACAATGCGCGCGTCGTGGCCGCTCGCGTAGTCGTTGATGTCGCCCGTCAGCCATGCGACGAACGCGTTCGCCGGCAACACCTTCGCGTCGATCTGCTCGCGCACGCGCGGCGGCGTTTCGAAAATGACCTTGCCGGCAGGCACGTCGTTAAACGGCACGCTGTGCTTCGACAGATTGAGCGCGAGCGACAGCGTCTCGCCATCGCCCAGTTTCCAGCGCGCGATGAGCGCATGCGCGTCCGCACCTGTGTCGTCGGTCAGCACCGTGGCGCCCAGCGCCTTGCCGTGCTTAAGACGCGGCGTAATCAGTTTCGCGCGTACCGTCAGCGCGGATTTATAGAAATGCATCCAGTCGAGGCGGTCTTTCGCTTCGCCGTTCAGCTCGTGAGCGGGCGCCGTCGGCGGCTCGGGCGGCGACGATGCGGCAAACGTCTGCGCGTCGTTCGGATCGGGAATCTGCGCGCGACGTTTTTCGTCGCTGAACGACGAGAAGCGCGCGAACTCGCGGCGGCGTCCTTCGCGCACCGCGTCGGCGAGCTCGCCGGTGTAGTCAGTGAAGAACAGGAACGGCTGCGTGGAGCCGTACTCCTCGTCCATGAAGAGAAGCGGAATTTGCGGCGACAGCAGCAGCAAGCCGGTGGCCGCGCGCAACGCATCGTCCGACGTCAGCTTGCGCAGACGCTCGCCGAATGCGCGGTTGCCGATCTGATCGTGGTTCTGCAGAAACATCACGAACGAGGTGGGCGGCAAATGGCCGCTCGGTTCGCCGCGCGGCGCGCCGTCGTGCAGCGGCGACGGATCGCCCTGATAGGCGAATCCGTCGGAGAGTACGCGAGCCAGACGGCGGATCGGCTGATCTTCGTACGCGTGGTAATAGCCTTCGGTTTCGCCCGTGAGCAGCACGTGCAGCGTGTTGTGCGCGTCGTCGTTCCATTGCGCGGTGAAGTGCTTCTCCAGCAGGCTCGCGCTGTTGTGCTCGTTTTCCAGCACCAGATGCACATGGCGGCCATGCTGCACATTCGCGCGAATGTGATCGGCGAGCTCGCGCAGCCATGCATGATTGTCGATGGCGTGCACTGCGTCGAAACGCAGGCCGTCTATCCGGTATTCGTTGATCCAGTAGACGGCGTTGTCCATGAAGAAGTCGCTGACCTCGCTGCGCTCGAAATCGATGGCCGGACCCCACGGCGTATGCGTGCCTTCGCGGAAAAACGAGCGGGCGTATTCGTGCAGGTAGTTGCCGTCCGGCCCGAAGTGGTTGTAGACCACATCGAGAAACACCATCAGGCCGAGACCGTGCGCGGCGTCGACCAGCGCTTTCAGTTCTTCGGGGCGGCCGTAAGCGGAGTCGGGCGCGTACGGAAGCACGCCGTCGTAGCCCCAGTTGTGCTTCCCGGGAAAATCGTTCAACGGCATCAGTTCGATGGCGGTGACGCCGAGCGCCGCCAGCGCCGGCAAGCGCTTTTGCACGCCTCGATAGCCGCCCATTGCGCCGACGTGCAGTTCGTACAGCACCGTTTCTTCCCAGGGGCGGCCGTGCCAGTCGGTGTGCTCCCAGCGGTAGGCGCGCGGGTCGATGACTTCGCTTGGGCCGTGCACATCTTGCGGCTGAAAGCGCGACGCCGGATCGGGCACCGCGTTGCCGTCGTCAAGACGAAAGCGGTACAGCGTGCCCGCGCCGCTCTCGACGCTCGCCTCGAACCAGCCGTTGCCGGCGGGCGTCATTGCATGCGCGCTTTGTGCCGCGCCGTTTTCGATTTCGACCTGCACGCTTTGGCAGGACGGCGCCCAGAAACGAAACCGCGTGCGCGGATTCGCGCCTTGCGGGCCGAGCAATTGCGCGCCGAACGGCAGGCAATGCGCGTAGTGATGCGCGTGTGGATCGATTGGATGTTCGGACATGACTCTTCACCATTCGGTTTATGCCGTCGGATTGCTCACACGCCGTTCGCGCGTGGCCGCCGCGAGCTAGGCATTCGGCGACGCATCGCTCGCGGGCGGAAGCTCGCCGGGCTCGGGCGGCAACGCGGTCAGAAGCCGCGAGCCGTGCCGCGGTCCCGCCTTCCAGCCCGCTTGCCAGTCGGCCTCGCCGACGGGTTGCGCGGCGAGTATCACGAGGCCATGCGCGGCCACTTCGAGGTCGGTCGCAGCGAGCCGGTGCGGCGCGCTGTGCGTATCCGCAGTGTCTAACAGCACGTGCCATTCCAGGTGCGGCGCAGGGGGCGTAAAACGCAGTGTTTCCGCGCTCGCGTTGAGCATCATCAACAATACTTCTGTTTCGCCGTTCAGGCCCGGGCCCGCACGCCGCAACGTGAAGGCGCGGCCTTCGGGGTCTTCCCAGGCTTCGATGGTCAGCGGGTCGCCGTTTTCGTCGAACCAGCCGACGTCGAAAAGCCCCGGCAACACTTCGCGGTCGCCGAACAGAAAACGCGTTTCGCGCAGGAGCGGATGCCGTTTGCGCAGCGCCACCACGCGCGACACGAACCCCGTCATCTGACGGCCGTCCGGCGATTCCGCGCGTTCCCAGTCGATCCACGATATTTCGTTATCCTGGCAGTACGCATTGTTGTTGCCGTCCTGCGTGCGCAACGACTCGTCGCCGGCGAGCAGCATCGGCGTGCCGAGCGCAATCAGCAGCGTCGCGATCATCGAGCGCGCCACGCGTTTGCGCGTGTCGAGAATCGCGGGATCGTCGGTCGGTCCTTCGACGCCCCAGTTGCTGCTGCAGTTTTCGTTATGGCCGTCGCGGTTGCCTTCGCGATTCGCCTCGTTGTGTTTATGCTCGTACGCGGTAATGTCGGCGAGCGTAAAACCGTCATGCGAGGCGACGAAATTGATCGACGCCCAAGGCTTGCGAAAGCGCCGGTTGAACAGATCGGCGGAACCGGTCAGGCGCGCGGCGAGGTCCGGGCGCAGGCCCGCGTCGCCACGCCAGAAACGCCGCACGGTATCGCGGAAACGGTCATTCCATTCGCCAAAACCCGGTGGATGATTGCCAAGCTGATAACCGCCGGGGCCGATGTCCCACGGCTCGGAAATCAGCTTGCGCTGCGACAGAACCGGGTCCTGGCGCACCGCGTCGAAGAAGCCGGAGCCGGGATCGAAACCATGCGGCTCACGCCCGAGCGTCACGCCGAGATCGAAGCGGAAGCCGTCGATGTTGAACGCCGTCGACCAGTAGCGCAGCGAATCCATCACCATCTGCAGCACGCGCGGATGCAGCAGGTTCACGGTATTGCCGCAGCCCGTGTCGTTGATGTGGTGCCGCTCGTCGCCGGGAATCAGGCGGTAGTAGCTTGCATTGTCGAGACCGCGCCACGCGACGGTCGGCCCCATTTCGTTGCCTTCGCAGGTGTGGTTGTAGACCACATCCAGAATTACTTCGATGCCGGCCGCGTGCAACTGGCGCACGGCAATGCGCATTTCGTCGAGCCGGTGCGTGCTCAGATACGAAGGCTCCGGCGCGAAAAACGCCGCCGTGTTGTAGCCCCAGTAATTGCGCAGGCCCCGCTCCACGAGAAAACGGTCGTTGAGAAACGCGTGAACCGGCAGCAGCTCGACGGCGGTCACACCGAGCTTCAGCAGATGCTCGATAAACTCCGGCGACGCCAGCGCGGCAAACGTGCCGCGTTCGTGCTGACGCAGATCGGCGCGCAGCATCGAGGCGCCGCGCACGTGCGTTTCGTAGATGACGGTTTCGCCCCACGGCACATTCGGGCGCTTGTCGTGCGACCAGTCGAATGCTTCGTCGATCACGACGCATTTGGGCATGGCCGGCGCGGAGTCGCGCCGGTCGATGGAAAGATCCGCGCGATTCGAATGCACGCGATAGCCGAACAACGCATCCGACCAGCGGAACTGCCCGACGAGCTTGCGCGCGTACGGGTCGAGCAGCAGCTTGTGCGGATTGAAGCGATGTCCTTGCTGCGGCTGATACGGACCGTGCGCGCGAAAGCCGTACGCTGTGCCCGGATGCGCATTCGGCAGATAGCCGTGCCAGATCTCGTCGGTGCATTCGGGCAGCGGGAAGCGTTTGATTTCCTTGCGGCCGGTGGGATCGAACAGGCAAAGCTCGATTTTCTGCGCGTTCGCCGAGAACACCGCAAAGTTGACACCGAGGCCGTCCCAACTGGCGCCGAGCGGATAGGGCGAGCCGGGCAGAAGCCGGTCGGGCATTGCATGCGACATGGTTCCCCTTCCTTGTTCTGTTTTGATGAAATGCCGCGGCGCGGTGCTCCATGCTGTGCTCCACGCGGTGCTCGAAACAACGAGCGCGCGGCCCTTCGTCATACGGGCCGCGCGCTCGCCTTCGACGGAACCGGGCCGTGGCCGATTCCGCCGACACTGTCGCTCAGTCGGCGCGCAGCACGATCGTCGCCAGCGGCGGCAAGGTCAGGGAGGCCGAATGCGGCCAGCCGTGGCTCGCTAGCGCGTCGGTGTGAATCACGCCGCCGTTGCCCATATTCGAGCCGCCATACACGCTAGCGTCCGTGTTCAACACCTCCGACCAGCGCCCTTCGCGCGGCATGCCGATGCGGTAGCCGACGCGCGGCACCGGCGTCATGTTGCACACCACGACGAGTTCGCGGCCCGCGCCGTCGGTGCGTCGATACGCGAACACGCTGTTGGCGCTGTCGTCGCCGATCAGCCAGTTAAAGCCGCCCGGCTCGCTGTCGAGCAGATGCAGCGCGGGCTCGTCGTGATAGAGGCGGTTCAGGTCGCGCACCAGCAATTGCACGCCGTGATGGTGGGCATCGTCGAGCAGATGCCAGTGGGGCGACGCGTCGTGATTGAACTCGGCGAGCTGGCCGAATTCGCCGCCCATGAAGAGCAGCTTCTTGCCCGGGTGAGTCCACATGAAGCCAAAGTACGCGCGCAGATTCGCGAACTTCTGCCAGGTGTCGCCGGGCATCTTGCCGAGCAGCGAGCCTTTGCCGTGCACCACTTCGTCGTGCGAAAGCGGCAGCACGAAGCGCTCCGAATACGCGTACACCATCCCGAACGTCATGTTGTGATGATGGTATTGGCGATAGACCGGATCTTCGTGCATGTAATGCAGCGTGTCGTGCATCCAGCCCATGTTCCACTTGAACTGGAAACCGAGGCCGCCGTCTTCCACGCGGGCCGTCACGCCCGGCCACGCGGTGGATTCCTCGGCAATGGTGATCGCGCCCGGCACGCCCGGCACATAGCCCACCTCGTGATTCAGGCGCTTGAGGAACGCGATCGACTCGAGATTCTCGCGGCCGCCATAAATGTTCGGCACCCACTCGCCGGCGGCGCGCGAATAGTCGCGATAGAGCATCGACGCCACGGCGTCCACGCGCAGGCCGTCCACGTGATAGCGCTTGAGCCACGCGAGCCCCGATGCAATCAGGAACGCGCTCACCTCGTTGCGGCCGAGGTTGTAGATCATCGTGTTCCAGTCCTGGTGGTAGCCTTCGCGCGGATCGGCATGCTCGTAAAGCGGCGTGCCGTCGAACTGCACGAGACCGTGCGCGTCGTTCGGAAAATGTGCGGGCACCCAGTCGATGATCACGCCGAGCCCGGCCTCGTGCGCCTTGTTGACGAAGAGCGCGAACTGCTCCGGCTTGCCGAAGCGCGCCGACGGCGCGAACTGCCCGAGCGGCTGATAACCCCACGATCCGCCGAACGGATGTTCCGCGACCGGCAGAAACTCCACGTGCGTGAAGCCCATGGTTTTCGCATACGGAATCAGGCGTTCGGCGAGCTCGGCCCAATCGAGACCGCGCTGGCCCTCTTCGGCGACGCGCAGCCACGACTCCGCATGCACTTCGTAGATCGAGATCGGCGAGCGCGGCGTCTGCTTTTCGCCGCGCGACTGGATCCAGTCGTGATCGGTCCACGGAAACTGCTCGATCTCGTCGACATGCGCGACCACCGACGCCGTGCCTGGCGGCTTCTCGCTTTGCATCGCGCAAGGGTCGGCCTTCAACGGCAGCGGATGACCGTCGCGCGCGAGCAGTTCGTACTTGTAGCGCGTGCCCGGGCCGACGCGCGGCACGAAGAGTTCCCACACCCCCGCCTGGTGCCGCAGACGCATCGGATGACGGCGCCCGTCCCATGCATTGAAATCGCCGACCACGGAGACGCGCCGCGCATTCGGCGCCCACACTGCGAAGCGCACGCCCGGCACGCCGTCGAATTCCATCGGGTGGGCGCCGAGGCATTCGAGCACCGCATACGGGTCGCCGTTCGCGAGACGCCCGAGCGGTTCATCGCCGAGCACGGGGCCGAACGAGTAGGTGTCCTCGATTTCCTGCACGACGCCATGCCAGTCGATGCGCAACCTGTACGGCACGGCCGAGCTCACGCGGCCGGCAAAAAGCCCGGGACGCAGCTGCTGAAGTTCGCCGAGCAGCGCGCCGTCGGCGCGCGCGATCACGCTGACGTGCGCGGCATTCGGCAACAGCGCGCGCACGACCGGACCCGCGTCCGTGTGATGCAGCCCGAGCTGCGAGAAAGGATCGGGATGGCGCGCCTCGACGAGCGCGTCGATGTCGAGCGGCTGAAGGCCTGCGGCCGGATCGTGTTCACTCATAGTCGCCCTCGGCCGGATGAGGCGGGGTGGCGGCGTCTCGCGCCTCGGTTGAAGGATCGTGCGGCGCACCGGTGTCGCCGAGCAGCCGGCTCGCGAGCGCCGCGAGACCGCGCACCGGCAGGCTGAGCCACGTCGGACGGTTGGCCGCTTCATAGCGGACTTCGTACGCGGCCTTTTCGATCAGGAACAGATCGAGCAGCGCCTGTTCGGCCTCGGGCGCGACGAGCGGCGTCGGCGCTTCGGCGGTGGCCGCGCGGTATTCCTTCAGGAACGTCTCGGTGGCGTGCGCGCGGAAACGGTCGAACAACACGCGCTTGCGGTCCGCGGTCTGTTGCGGCGCGGCTTCCGTGGTGGACTGCGCGGCGGCGCTCGCATACGACAGCGACCGCATCAGCCCGGCCACGTCGCGCAGCGGGCTCGATTTCCGGCGACGCTCTTCGAGCGAACGTGCGGGCTCGCCTTCGAAGTCGATCAGATACGCGTCGCCCTGCGCAACCAGCACCTGCCCGAGATGGAAGTCGCCGTGAATACGAATGCGCAGTGCCCGCGTGTCCGCCGATATGAGTCGATTCACGGCTTCGACGAGCGCCGCGCGCCGGTCGATCAGACTTTGCGCGAGCGCTTTCGTCTCGGCATCGAGCAACTGGTCGATGCGCGGCGCGAGCAGGTCGAGCGCGCTTGCGAGCATGGACTGCGTGCCGTCGACCCACGCCTTCACCTGGTCGGCGTCGGCGGGTTCGGGCGAGAACGCCGGGTCGTCGGTCGGCGAGGCGAGCGCGACATGCAGCTCGCCGAGCCGTCTGCCGATGATGCCGGCGAGTGCCGCGTAGCCTTCGAGCAGAATGGCCTCGTTGGCGCGATCGGGGGCCGACGAGGTCTCCGTGTCGACCGTGATCGCCAGTTCGTCGACCGAGCGACGCAGATAGTCGAGCGACCAGTTCCACGCATCGCCCTGATTGTCGACAAAGCCTTGCAGGATCGCGAGCGTATGCGGCACGCCCTCGGGATCCACGCGCACCACTTCGCCGAAGAGCGGCGCGGTGTTGGCATAGCCGAGCTGCGTCAGATAGCGGCTGATTTCCGCTTCCGGATGAATGCCGCTCACGAGACGCCGCACGAGCTTGAGCACCGCGGCGTCCGCGATGATCAGCGAACTGTTGCTCTGTTCCGCCGCGAGCCAGCGGATCTCCGGGCGTTCGCCGAGACCGTCGAGTTCCGCGAAGCGCTCAGTCGGAATGAACCTGATCTCGCTCTTCTGCACGGTCGGCACGACTGCGCGCTCGCGCAATTTACGCAGCACGCCGTGCGCGAAGATCGGCAGCGCGAATGCGTCGGTCAGATGCCCGACGTTCCGGCCGCGCCGCACACGTGCCAGCGCAAGCTGCAGAAAGAGCGGCGTGGTCGTCTCGCCGCCCCACGTGATCGCAATCGGTACGACGTAGCGTTCGGTGTGGTCGCCGACGTCCGCTTCGATTTCGGTGAACGCGAAGCCGCCGTTCGGTATCGTGGTCAACGCGGCGAGCCGCACGGCATGCATCTTCTGATCCTTCGACGCAAACCAGCGGCGGCGGCTCAACCACGAAGGCAGCACTTCCGACTCGAGCAGTCGCACGTTTTCCGGCGTCGGACCGGTCTGGCCTTCGCGGATCACAATGGTGACGAACTCGGGCAACGGCTCGGGATGCGCCTGCGCCCACGTCGGACGCTGACCGCCTTCGCACAGCAGGAACCACAGGAAGCCGTACGGCGGGAACGTCAGCAGATAAGTCAGTTGGCCGATGGCAGGGAACACCGAGTCGGCGGTCATTTCGATCGGCACGGCGCCGTTGAACTCGGACAGATCGAGCTCGACCGCCTGCGGTGCGCGCGACAGATTCGCCACGCAAAGAATGGGCGGCTCGCCGGGCATTTCACGCAGATACGCGAGAATCTTGCGATTCTCCGGTTTCAGAAAGCGGATCGTGCCGCGCCCGAAGGTCTGTTTCGCGCGACGCGTGGCGAGCATGCGCCGTGTCCAGTTGAGCAGCGAATGCGGATCGCGGCTTTGCGCTTCGACGTTGACTGCGTCGAAGCCGTAGAGCGCGCCCATTACCGGCGGCAGCACGAGCTGCTCGGGATCGGCGCGCGAGAAGCCGCCGTTGCGATCCGACGACCATTGCATCGGCGTACGCACGCCGTCGCGGTCGCCGAGGTGAATGTTGTCGCCCATGCCGAGTTCGTCGCCGTAATAGATTACGGGCGTGCCGGGCATCGAGAGCAGCAGCGAATTGATCAGCTCGATGCGGCGGCGGTCGCGCTCCATCAGCGGCGCGAGACGGCGGCGAATGCCGAGGTTCAGGCGCGCGCGGCGGTCACTTGCGTAGGTGTTCCACAAGTAATCGCGCTCGGAGTCCGTGACCATTTCGAGCGTGAGCTCGTCGTGATTGCGCAGGAAAATCGCCCATTGATTCGACTCGGCGAGGTCCGGCGTTTGCCGCATGATGTCGGTAATCGGAAAGCGGTCCTCGCTCGCAATCGACATGTAGATGCGCGGCATCAGCGGGAAGTGAAATGCCATGTGGCATTCGTCTTCGTCGCCGAAATATTCCTTCACGTCTTCCGGCCACTGGTTGGCCTCGGCGAGCAGCATGCGGTTCGGATACTCGGCGTCGATGGTCGCCCGAATCTTCTTCAGGATCGCGTGCGTTTCGGGCAGGTTCTCATTGTTCGTGCCCTCGCGTTCGACGAGGTACGGCACCGCGTCGAGCCGCAGCCCGTCGATTCCCATATCGAGCCAGAAACGCATGATCTGCAGCACTTCCCGCAGCACCGCGGGATTGTCGAAGTTCAGATCGGGCTGATGCGAATAGAAGCGGTGCCAGTAGTACGCGCCCGCGACCGGATCGTGCGTCCAGTTCGACGGCTCGGAGTCGATAAAAATAATGCGCGTTTCCGGATACTTCTTGTCGGTGTCGGACCACACATAGAAGTTGCGATGATTCGAGCCGGGCTTCGCGCGCCGCGCGCGCTGGAACCACGGGTGTTGATCCGACGTGTGGTTGATCACGAGTTCGGTAATCACGCGGATACCGCGCGCGTGCGCTTCCTGAATGAAGCGTTTGACGTCGGAAAGCTGGCCGTAGTCGGGGTGCACGTTACGGTAATCGGCAATGTCGTAGCCGTCGTCGCGCCGCGGCGACGGGTAGAACGGCAGCAGCCAGATCGCGTTCACGCCGAGTTCGGCAATGTAGTCGAGCTTGGCGATGAGGCCGGGGAAATCGCCGACGCCGTCGTTATTCGCGTCGAAGAACGACTTGATATGCACCTGGTAGATGATCGCGTCCTTGTACCAGAGCGGATCGTCGCTCAGCGCGGCGGGCTTGCCGCGGCGACGCGTGCGCGCTTTCGTTGCGGCAGCGGTAGCGGTTGCCGTGCTTGCGCTTGCCTGCGATGCGGTCTCTGAGGAATCGTCACGCTTCATATCGCACCTTCCGTCGGGGTAGGGTTGCCGGCGTCTGCGTGCGGGGCGCCGGTCGGATCGCTGTCGGCTTCATCGGGACGCTCGGCGGGCAGGCCGCCGAGCGGCGCGATGCGCCAGATCGAAAAAGGCTGGCCCGGGCCGAGCCGCACGTGCTGCCAGCGGCCATGCCATTCGAAGCGGGCGCCCGTCATCTGATCGGTGACTTCGAGCGGTCCGTGGTCATGCAGATTCCATTTCTGGAATGTCTCCCACGACAGCTCGATATCCGCGCCCTGTTCGTTGAACGGATCGAGATTGATTGCGACGACGATCACGTTGTCGCGTGCCTCGGTTGCCTTTTCGAAGAACAGAATGTTGTCGTTGTGCGCGGGCAGGAACGTGAGGCCGAGATGCGTTTGCAGCGCGGGATTCGCGCGGCGAATCCGGTTCAGCGCGGTGATTTCGACCATGATGTTGCCGGGCCGGTTCCACTCCCACGCGCGCAACTGGTACTTCTCGGAGTCGAGATATTCTTCGCTGTTGGGCAACGCGGCCGCCTCGCACAGCTCGAAGCCGCTATACACGCCCCACAAGCCGGCCAGCGTCGACGCGAGCGCCGCGCGAATCAGAAAGCCCGTGCGTCCCTGGGACTGCAGATGACGCGGATTGATGTCCGGCGTATTCACGAAGAAATTCGGCCGGTAGAAATCGCGCGCACCGGTTTGCGTGAGTTCGCTCAGGTACTCGATGAAATCGCGCTTCGACTCGCGCCACGTGAAATACGTGTACGACTGCGAGAAGCCGATCTTGCCGAGCCGGTTCATCATGCGCGGGCGCGTGAATGCCTCGGCGAGGAAGATCGTCTCCGGGTAGCGCGAGCGCACGTCGTTGATCATCCACTCCCAGAACGGCAGGGGCTTCGTGTGCGGATTGTCGACGCGGAAAATATGCACGCCCGCTTCGATCCAGAACAGAATCACGTCGCGCAAGGCGAGCCACAAGTCGGGCTTGGCGTCGTGCGCGTAAAAGTCGGGGTTGACGATGTCCTGATACTTCTTCGGCGGATTTTCGGCGTAACGCAGCGTGCCGTCGGGACGCCAGGCGAACCAGGTCGGATGTTCCTTCAGCCACGGATGGTCCGGCGAGCATTGAATCGCGAAGTCGAGCGCGATTTCGAGGCCGTGCGCTCGGGCGGCGGCCAGCATGGCCTTGAAGTCGTCGAGCGTGCCGAGTTGCGGATGCACCGCCGTATGACCGCCTTCCGCCGCGCCGATGGCATAGGGGCTGCCTACGTCGCCGGGCTGCGCGTTCAGCGTATTGTTGCGGCCCTTGCGATTCGTCATGCCGATCGGATGAATCGGCGGAAAGTACAGCACGTCGAAGCCCATGTCGCGAATGCGCGGCAGCTTCTTCGTGACATCGGCGAAGGTGCCGTGTCGCGATTCGTCGTCACTCATCGAACGAGGGAAGATCTCGTACCAGCTCGCAAAGCGCGCGGCGGTGCGCTCGGCGTCGATCTTGTAGGTCACCGGATCGCGGCTTAAAAACGGGCGGTGGCGCGCGGCGGTCATCGCTTTCGCGGTGGCGGGGTCGAGCAGCAGCTTGAGCTTCGTTTCGTCGTCGGCTTTCCTGAACTGCGTGACGATATGTTCGAGCGGCGCCTTGTCCGCGCCTTCCGCTGTTTCCACTTCGGCGAGCACGAGCGCGAACAGATGCGCGGCTTCGTCGAGTTCGATCTCGACGGTCTGGCCCGCCTTCAACTTTTTCTCGACGTGCTCGACGAGCGAAGCGAAGTCGTCGCGCCACGCAATCACGGTGAATTCATGACGGCCCATGCGTTCGAGCGGAATGCGCGCCTTCCAGATGTCGAGGCCCGCGGGTTGCGCCGGAGCCATCAATACTTCGTGCCAGGTGTTTTCGTCGGCGGCGCGCCACAGCACGGCGGCGGCGATCTTGTCGTGGCCTTCGGCGAAAATCGCGGCGCTGATTTCCGCGCGTTCGCCCACGCTGCGCTTGGCCGCGAAGCGGCCGTTGTCGACGGAAGGCATCACGCTTTCAATCGCGACGCGCGGCGCGTTGATCGCTTCGAGCACCGTCTTGCGTCCGCTGCGCTTGCTGTTCGCTTTGTCGATGGGCGGCGCGAGACAGATCGGCTTTTCCGTCACGGCCTGAAAGAGACGCACCGCGCCGGGCGCGAGCGTGAACGGTGTCAACGCCGCGGGCGACGCGCGGCCCGGCGCATCGAGCGCAACGAAGCGCGTGAAGTTGCCGGGCACACCGGCAAGGAAGCGCGCCGGATCCACGCGCACCGGCGCTCCGAGTTCGGGATTGATCGCGATCAGCACCGCTTCGCCGGCTTCGCGCAAGTCGGGCTGATCGGCGCGCAGCAGCACAGCCGCGGGCGCGCCCGGTCCGCTCAACGGGCGCAGTTCGCCGTTCACCTGCAGCGCCTTCGCGTTGCGCAGCAGTTCGTTGGCGTGCGAGATGGGTTGCGACAGGTCGAAGCGTTTCGCCTGGCACGCGAGTGCGAATTGCGACGCGTCGCCTCGTGTCTGCGACATCGGTTCCCTCACGCCGTATTCGAAACCCATCGGCATCATCCAGCCGGTGCCGACAGCGGACGCGGTAAAGAGCGCCCGCCGATAAGCCCGCTCGACGCTGCCCGAATCGTGCGGATCGCTCAGCTCGGCGGCGAGCCGTGTGCCGTAAGGCGCTTCGGGGAAAGCGATCGGCCCGCCGATGCGGGCGAGCGCGGCGTGCTCCTCGACCATCCAGCTCGCGCGATAGTCCCACCAGCGCACCGACGAGAACACACTGTCGAAGCCGGCGCCTTCGAGTCCGGCAAGATCGCTGCGGGCGAGGCCGGGCGTGGCGGCGAGAAAGCGCACGTCGGGATGAGCCGCGCGCACGGCGTCGCGCAGTTGCCGCCAGACCTCCACGGGCACGCGATGCGGCGAATCGAAGCGAAAACCGCCGATACCCGCCGCGGCGAGCGCGAGCAGTTGCTGCGTCCACCAGTCGGCGAGCGCGGCACGCGTGCCGGCATCGCCGAAGTTGGCATACGCGACGTTGTCCTCGCGATGCACGTGGCGCGGATCGAGGCGCGCTTCTTCCGTTTCGAGCGGATGGAACCAGTCCGCATGCTCGGCGTAAAGCGCGCCATCGGCGGCGACGCGGTCGATCACGAGATCCGCCAGCAAGGTGAGGCCGTGCGAACGCGCCTCGCCGGCGAGTGTGCGGATGGCGTCGCCGGCGGGCTGCTCGGCTTCGAACACCGGATGCAGGCGCGCGTGGTTGCCGACCACCTGACCATGGCTCGCGCGCCCCGGCTCGAAGAGACTGCCGATCAACGCGTGATCGAAGCCGAGCGCGGCCGCATGAGCGAACTGCGCAGGCCACGCGTCAAGCGGCCCAACCAGAAGTGAATGAAAAAAATAGATCCGCGGCGCGTACCCGTTTGGAGGTTCCATCGGTCGTTTCCAGATTTGTCCTGCTGCGGTGTGGATGCAATTGGCATGCGATCACAGCGCTCATTGGGCTTCCAGAGCCGGCTGCCGCGCGATCCGTAGACTGACGGCGCGTACTGGTCAATGTAGTGCAAAGATCGTCACGCCGCTGGCCAGTTACGGGTGCCTCGCCGCCAGGCGTCGCGACTCGGGCCGGCCAGAACGTCTGCGGAAGTCAGCAAAGCCTGTGCCAGTGAGCGGGCCAGGCGAGCGTGCGAGGGCTGCGGGTGCCCTTGCAGGAAGGGTTGCGGCGAAGATCGGCGCGCGACGCTGCGGGATGGTGCGAGCCCGTGTAAAACGGGCCGCTATGGTCCGCGTTTTACACGGGACCCGACGTGAGAGAGGACGTGTTACCGCTGCGACGACGCTGCCGCCCAGCGTCTGAAATCACGAGCCGAGCAGGCCGGCCGCAATGTTCACGCACAAGCCGAGCACCGCGACATTGAAGTAGAACGACAGAATGGATTGCGCGAGCGCAGCCCGGCGAATGGTGCGCGAGCGCAGCACCACATCGGATGTCTGCGAAGCAACGGCGATGGTGAACGAGAAGTACAGAAAGTCCCAATAGTCGGGCACGAGCGATTGATCCGGAAACAGCAGCGGCGTTTCGCTTGCGTCGGTGTCGTAATAGAGCCGCGCGTAGTGCAGCGTGAAGATGGTGGGAATCATGAACCACGCGCCGATGAGCGTGAGTCCGGTGAGCGTGTAGTGCCATACCGTCGACGCGCCCGCAGTGCCCTTTGCCGAAGCGAGCTCGAGTACGATCGCGGCAATGCTGGCAATCGTGGCCGCACAGATCACGAACAGCACGACGCCCGCGTTCTCGTCGTCGCGGCGAGCGGATTCGCGCACACGGTGCTCATCCGCGGCGGCCATATGTGCCCAGATCAGCACGAGATAACTCCACACCGTGGTGTCCCAGCCGACCAGCACACGGACCATGGGGCGCATGTGCGCGGGCATCAACGCGGCAGCCACGATGCCGAACACGAGCGCGATCAGCATGCGCGGGCGGTTGCGAAGCGTCTGCGGATAGTATTTGGTGAACATGGAGTGGGCAGTGAGGCGCTCAAGTGTCGCGGATTCTACTCGTACGCGCCGTGCACCGTTCGAGAGCGAGCGCAGCGCACACATAGTGTTCCGCAACGGCCTTGCGCGCTCCTTTCAACCGAAAGCGGAATGCAGGCGCCGGCCTGTGCATGCGCAACTTCATTCGCGCGTACTCGTCAAATTCGTGTATGAGCCGCCGTACGCGAGCGCCGCCTGCCGCGCTCGCAAGCGGCATTAGCGATTTGCGAAGCCAGCAAAGGACGCGCCGCGGAGCGCCCCGTTTCCGGCAAGATTTTCCCGGAACGCGCTGTTTTCGCGTGATTCTGTGTCAACTTTGCGCTTTGGATTGCGGCGCTACGAGAGGCAGCGCGCATACGTAGCCGGCATCGCGCATTATCATGAGCTTATGGCTTCCGTACTCGACATCTCTGTTCAGCATCACCCGGCCAACCGGAGCGGGCGCGACTTTGTGGTCGGCGACCTGCACGGTTGTGTCGACGCATTGCGCTATCTGCTGCGCCTCGTCTCATTCGATCCCGCCTGCGACCGGCTTTTCTCGGTGGGCGATCTGGTGGACCGCGGCGAGCATTCCGAGCAGGCGCTCGCACTGCTCGACAGACCATGGTTCTTCGCTGTGCTGGGCAATCATGAAGACGCGTTGTGCGCCGTGGCCGACGGCCGCTTGCGGCGTCAGTGGTGGTACGGCATTGGCGGCGCGTGGGCGGCGAATCTGCCCGACGAGAGCCTGCGTCGCTACGCGGAGCGGCTGCGCACGTTGCCGCTGGCGCGCGTGGTCGGCAGCGGTCCGGAGCGCTTCAATGTTCTGCACGCCGAATTCTTCGGCACCGACGCCGAACTGGACGCCGGCAATTTTTCCGCCGAGACGCGTCAGCAATTGCTGTGGGGACGCGAGCTCGCCATGGGCAACGGCGATCCGCAGCGGCAGCGCGGTTTGTCGCTGACCTACTGCGGCCACACGCCGATGCGCGACATCAAGCAGATCGGCTCGCAGGTCTTTATCGACACCGGCGCCTTCGGGCCCGGCGGCCGGCTCACGCTCGTCGAGCCGAGGGCGCTGCGGCGCTGGTCCATTTCCGTGGAAGAAGCGCGCGCGGAAGGCGCCGCGGCGTTGGCGCTGCCCTGATTCCCGCGTGTTCCCGCTGGTTCGCGCTTGTGAACGCGCTCAGCCGACCTGGCTCAGCTCGAACACCATATCCACGCTCGTGCCGTTCCAGTTGTATTCCAGATAGGCGGCGTGATGACAGTCGCGCAGCAGCGTGGTCTTGAAGGCTGCAAGGCATTCGCCCTCCGGATCGCGCACTGACGGATACGCAATGCCCGGCGCGCCCGCTTCGCGCACCGCGCGTCCGAGCGACTGACCGGCGAGGTAGTCGTCCGGCGAGAGCACCGCGAGGTCCAGCTTCGGATCGCCGCGCAGGTCCACCACGTCGCCTTGCGCCACCACCGTATAGAGCCGCATTTGCTGGCGCATGGGCGGCTCGGCGGTGGCTTCCATGAACTTGCCCGTGTGATAGCGCGTTTCGGCGATAGCCGTCGCGCGCGTGCGGGCGCAATAGAACACCCCGTAGCTGCCGTCCGAAAAGCGGCTGCCAAGCGGATTCAGATGCGTAAGCGCGGCCATGATCGGCCCATAGCCCGGCCCGAAGCGGCGTTCTTCGCGCGGCACGAGATCGAGTTCGCCGACTTCCGTGCGCAGCCGGTCGTTGGTCATGGCTTCGAGCGCATAGAGCGCGTCGAAATCTTCCGCCGATGCCACCCGGTCGAACAGATTGACGGCCGGAAAGCGTGTGGGAATGACCCGATACGCGGGCGTCCAATCGAGCGGCGCGCTGCGCCAGCGGTCCTGCCAATGCGGTTGTGTCACGCCCAGCCGCCCCGCATGGCGTCGAGATACTGGCGCACCGCCACGAGGTCGCTGATGTTGCCGGCCAGCATGCGGTCCAGCGCGCGGCGGCCGCCGAACGGCGGCGCGCTGTTGGGCCGCTTGATCCAGCTGTCCGCGGCGCTGGGCTGCGGCAGCAGGATTTGCAGCGCCTTGTAGATGCCGAGCAGCAGCGACAGACGCTCCAGCGTGTCGCGCGCGAGGCGCGCCGTTTCCGGCGCCGACTTCCATTTGAAGTAAGTGGAGCGGCCCGGCGAGCCGAGCAGAACGATTTGCTCCTCGGCGCTCAAGTCCCAGTCTCGGGCGATGTTGAAGAAGGCGCGCAAACCCGCTGCGGACATTTCCGCAAACGAGGGTTCCGAAAGCGGCCGACGAATCGGCGCTTCAGACTGGGTGGCGCGGGCGGCGTGAGCCATGAGCGGGTAAGTCCTTATATGTACTTATTGATTATGCTAGTCCATTTTCGGATTTTTGCAAGGGAATATAATCCCGGCTCGCTCTATCGAGGGAAAGGCATGGGAGTTCAGCAGATGTGGTTTCGAGCAGTAGCAACGGCAATCGCGGTGTGGTGTGCGTCCGGCGCGGCCATGGCCAACGGTTATACCGAGGTGTGGAATCCGCCCGAGGTCGGCGCGCATGCCGGACGCGGCGCGGCGAAGGGGCAGGGCGCAAGCGGCGCGCGGACCGCGTCGAAAGCGAACACGAAGACTGCCGCGAAACACGCTGCGGCATCTGCGCGGGCCGGGAGGTCGAAGGCAAAAGAGGGTGTTAAGCATGCGGCGACGCGACCCGGCCATGAAAGCGCCGGTGCGGTTCACGACGCAAAGCAGAAGCGCGCGGCTGTTGCTCACGCAGACAAGTCCCATACCGAAGCTGCAAAAACCGCACATGCGGGCAAGTCTCCTGCGGACTCCTCAAAAGCCGCACATGCGGACGCAGCGCAGGCTGGCGCAGCGCACGGCGGTGCGATGACGACCGGTGCAACGGCGAAAGGCACGGCAACGCAGCCGACCCCGGCGGTTCCTGCCGCTCCTGCCAGAGCCGATCAGGCAGACGCCGCGGCAAACCCCGCGACAGCCCGCAGCGGCTCGCTGCCGCCGATCTTGCACTGAGCCGCGGAGCCGCGCAGCGGTTCGAACGTCGGCGCTGCGGCCGGAGCGGCGGAATGCCCTCTAACTGCCCGCGGACCTAATCGTCCGCTAAGCACCGCTAACAACTGGCTGCTAACGGCGGCAGCTAACACCCGCTGGCCGCGCGCTAAGGCCCGCTAATCGCCCGCTAATCGCCCGCTAATCGCCGGCGAATCACCGGCGAATCACCGGCGAATCACCCGCTAACCGCCCGCCAAGGCCCGCTAACCACCCCCCAAGCCGCTCGTCACCAGCCGCAATGTTTCCTTCAAGCGCTCGTCGCGCACGCGCGAATGCAGCGTCACGCGCGAGTCGGGCAACGGCGGCAAGCCGAGCCGCGCGCCGACATCGACCAACCCGCGCGGCGCCACCCGGCGCGCAAGCGGCGACACCGCGAGTCCCGCCGCGACCGCCGCGCCGACGGCCGCCACGCCGCCGCCGACAAACACCTCCTGCCATGCCACCGACGCTTCCGTCAGCGTGCGCAGCGCGACGTCGCGCACATTGCAGGGCGGCCTCAGCAGCGCCAGCGCCAAAGGTTCGCCGACGCGCGGCAACCATGCCGGCGTCGCGAGCCAGCCGAGCGGTTCGCTGAACAACACGTGGGCGTCCTCGCGCGGCGGCTCGTCCGCGCCGTAGCGGACGATCACCGCGTCCAGCCGGCGCTCGTCGAACTGAGCCAGCAAGGCAGCCGATGTGCCCAGATGCAGTTCCACCACGAGCGCGGGATCGTGCGCATTCAGGCGCGCGAGCAAGTGCGGCAGGTCAGGCCCCGCGACGTGCTCGCTGAGGCCGAGCGCGAGCCGCCGACGTTCCCCCAAAAGCGATCCCAGCGCCCGTTCATGCGCGCTCAACAGTTCGCGCGCGGCGCCGAGAAACGCCTTGCCGTCGACGGAAAGGCGCACCACGCGCGGCGTGCGCTCCAGCAATTGCTTGCCCAAATAGGCTTCCAGCCGCTTCAGTTTGAGGCTGACGGCGGACTGCGTGGTGTCGAGCGCGTCGGCGGCGCGCGTGAAGCTGGACAGATCGGCCACCAGCACGAACGCCCGGACGGCATCGAGATCGAGCACTTTCATTTCCGTTCAACATAGATGAAATAGCCGGTAATGTCTATTCATTATGATGGAGCGCGGCTACGCTGTGTGCATGTTTTCACCAACCTCGAAGGAGAACCGCCATGCCTTTTACCCGCATCGCTCTGCGCGCCGGCAAGCCCGTGGAATACCGGAAGGCGCTCACGGACAGCATTCAGCGCGCGCTCGTCGCGACCTTCAATGTGCCGAAGGACGACATCTTCATGCTGATCACCGAGCACGACGCCGGCAATTTTGTGTATGACAGCCAGTATCTGAATATCCAGCGAACGGACGACCTCGTGATGATCCAGATCACCGTCAGCAACACCCGAACGCTCGAGCAGAAGAAGGCGCTCTACGAGCGCATGGTCGACGAGTTGCATGAGTCGCCGGGACTGCGGCGCGAGGACGTACTGATCAATCTCGTCGAAGTGCAGAAGGAGAACTGGTCGTTCGGTAATGGAATCGCGCAGTACGCGGTTTGAGCGAGCGCGCCTGTATGAATGCCGGCGGCGCTGTCGGATTGGCCGCGAGCGCGGGGCGCGAAGGCCGGTCGCTATAATGATTCGCTGTCCTGCAATCATTTCGCGACCCTGCCCGCCATGGCATCAGAGAGTAACGATTCATCCCGCGAGCCGCTGGAACTCGGCGGCTCCGTGTGGTTCCAGGCCGGCGCCAACACGCTCGGCGGCGCGTCGCGAATCGCGCTGCTGGCGGCGATCGGCGAGACGGGTTCCATCACTAGTGCCGCGAAAGCCGTCGGCATGAGCTACAAGGGCGCGTGGGACGCGGTCGACGCAATGAACAACCTCGCCGGCGAGCCGCTCGTTGTGCGGCTCACGGGCGGCAAGGGCGGCGGCGGCACCACGCTCACTCCGCGCGCGCAGAAGCTGATCGACACTTTTCGCGCGGTGGAGCGCGAGCATCGGCGGTTTCTGGAGCGCGCGGGCGCGGCCATCGAAGGTTTCGCGACGGACTGGGATCTGATCGGCCGCATCGGTGTGAAGACGAGCGCGCGCAACCAGCTCTATGGCACTGTCTCCCACATCACGCGCGGCTCGATCAACGACGAGGTCTCGCTCATGCTGCCAGGCGGCCACACGATCGTCGCCGTGCTCACGCACGAAAGCACGGAGGCGCTCGGCCTTGCCGTCGGCACGGCGGCGTTCGCGCTGATCAAGGCGTCGTGGGTTGTGTTGTTCGTCGAAGACACAGGCGGCGCGCCGCTCAAACTGTCGGCGCGCAATCAGTTGCGGGGCGTGGTTCAGAACGTGAAGCGCGGCGCTGTGAACGCCGAGGTGTCGCTCGCGCTCGATGGCGGCGCGGTGGTCACCGCCGTGGTCACGAATCAGAGCGCCGATTCGCTCGGTCTTGCCGAAGGTGCCAGCGCCGTCGCGGCGTTCAAGGCATCGAGCGTGATACTGGGGGTGAAGGACTGAAGCCGCTAGCGCAAGGATAGCGAAAGGGCAGAGGCGCCCGTTCGAACTCAAGTCTCGCTGCGCACATAGCCGCTGAAGGCCTGATGCTCGCGAACGCGACCGTCGCTGATCTGCACGACCTGATCGCCGAAGGCGGCGACATCGTCGGGATCATGCGTGATCAACACCATCGGAATATCAAGCCGGGTTTGCAGCTCGGACAGCTCCTGCCGCATGCGCTGGCGCAAGTGGCTGTCCAGCGCGGAAAACGGCTCGTCCAGCAACAGCAGTTGCGGCCGGGCGACGAGCGCCCGCGCGAGCGCCACGCGCTGCTTCTGTCCACCGGAAAGCTGCGCCGGATAGTGGCCGGCCACGCTGCGCAGTTCCAGCGCATCCAGCCAGTAATCCACCTCGGCAACGCGATTGCGCGCGCGCGGATTGAGCCAGCCGCGTTGCAAGCCGAAGCCGATATTTTGACGCACGTTCAGATGCGGAAAGAGCGCGTAGTCCTGAAACAGATACGCGACGTGGCGCGCCTGCGGCTTCAGATCGATACCGCGCGAGCTGTCGAAAAGCGCCTGGCCGTGCAGCGCGATCGTGCCTTCGTCGGGACGCAGCAGACCGGCAATAGCCTGCAGCGTCAGACTCTTGCCCGCGCCCGATGGGCCGAACAGCACCACGCGCTGCGTGCTCGCATTGAACGCGACCTCGAGCGTGAAGCGGCGCTCGGCGCTCTCCAATGTTTTGCGCATGTCGACGTTAAGCGGCATGTCAGCGGGAAACCAGAAGCGTGCGCTGCGGCACGAGCCGCCCGGCGAGCAGCAGGATCACGACGCACGTCACCGAAGTCACGATTACGAGGAAATTCGCGGTGCTGTCGTCGCCGGCTTGCACGGCTGAGTAGACCGCCACCGAAAGCGTCTGCGTGCGGCCCGGCAAATTGCCGGCGATCATCAGCGTGGCGCCGAACTCGCCGAGCGCCCGGGCGAACGCCAGCAGGCCGCCCGCGAGAATGCCACGCGCGGCGAGCGGCAGGCTCACGCGAAAGAACAGCGCGGTTTCGCTGATGCCGAGCGTGCGCGCGGCACGCTCGAGTTGCGGATCGACGGCTTCGAAGGCGGCGCGGGCGGACTTCAGCACGAGCGGAAACGCGACCACCGTCGACGCAACCACCGCCCCTTGCCACGTGAACACCAGCTGAATGTCGAAGCGGTCGAGCCAGGCGCCGATCACGCCGCGCCGTCCGAGCAGAACCAGCAGGTAGTAGCCGAGCACGGTAGGCGGCATGACGAGCGGCAGCGTCAGCAGCGAATCCACCACGTCGCGCGCGCCCGAGCGCCAGCGCGACAAGCCGAAGCCGGCCGCGACGCCGAACACGAGATTGAGCGCGGTCGCCCAGCCCGCCACTTTCAGTGACAGCATGAGCGGGATCCAGGCGTCTTGCATGATTTTTCCGGCCGTGTCGGCGTGTGTGGATCAGTGAGCCGGCTTGAAGCCGTACTTTGCGAGTACCGCCTGACCGGCCGGCGACAGCACGAAGTCGACGAAGGCCTGCGCGTCCGCCGCGTGGCGGCTGCCTTCCACTTGCGCGATCGGATAGGTGATCGGCGTTTGCGTCGGCACGCTCAGCGCCACTTTCACCTTGCCGGGCACGATGGCGGCATCGGTGCCGAAGACGAAACCGGCGTCGACTTCGCCACGCGACACATAATCGAGACTCTGACGCACATTGGCCGCGAGCACGGCCTTCGCGCTCACGGCGTCCCACACGCCCGCCGCTTGCAGCGCGCCTTGCGTGTAGCGGCCGACGGGCACGGACGCCGGATCGCCATAAGCAATCCGCTTGACGTTCGACGACGCCAGCTCATTCAGGCTCGACGGCGCGAAACGGCTGTCTACCGGCACGATGAGTACGAGCGAGTTGGCCGCGAAATCGTGGCGCGTGGCCGGCACGATGACTTTCTCGGCGGCGCCTTTGTCCATGGCCTTCTGATCCGCGGAGGCGAAGACGTCGGCGGGTGCGCCCTTGGCGATCTGCTGCATCAGGACGTCGGAAGCGCCGAAGTTGAGCAGCACCTTGGTGCCCGCGTGCTGCTTCTCGAAGGCTTCGCTCACGGCCTTGAATGCGTTGGTCAGGCTGGCGGCGGCCGAGACGACCAGCTCGTCGGCGCGTGCGTTGGCGCTAAAGACAAGGCAAATAGCGCCGGCGGCCCATAGCGCTTGTTTCAGCAGACGGCGGGACGGTGTCATGAACGTGTGAAAGTCCGGCGCGCGCCGGAGCGGTGGTTAAAACGTCTATCGTAATATACACGAGGTTATAGCGCGGGCATGACGGACATTCGGCCGGTCAAATACTGCGGCGCAAGCCGGACCGGCAAAGATTCACACGTGAAGGGAAGCGGGCGGCGCGAGGGTGTTGCGCGTTTGCGAGAGCGGGGCGGCGGCCGGCCGGACGTCGCGTACGGCCTTCCATTTCGCGCGGATAAACGGCCGCTCATGGCCGGACACTTTCAGCGCGATGTGGGTCACCCAGCGCTGCGTCGGCACATGCACGCCGTGCATCAACACAGCGAGCACCATCAGGCTCACCGCGACGGGAAACGCGGAAAGGCGCTCGGGCTGGGCCTTCCATGCCATCCGCACGAACAGCAGCGCAGCGAGCGCGCCGACGAGACAGCCGGTGATGGCTTCCGAAGGCGAATGCGCGCTCAGCACGACGCGCGACAAGCCCACCGCCATACCGGCGGCGAGGCCGAGCAGCACGCCCAGCACCCGGACGGAGGGATGCGTTCGCAGCAGAATCAGGAACAGGGCGACCGGATACACCGCCGTAGAGAGCATGGCGTGGCCGCTCACGCCCGTGAAATCGAGCTCGCGCACGCCCACGCCCCAGCCGAGGAATGCCAGCTTTGTGACGGTCACGAGCCCAATGGCCGCGCCGAGCAACAGCAGCCAGCCCGCCGCCATACGCCACGTGTAGCCGACCGCCAGCCACAGCGCGATGGCGAACGCGAGCGGCAGCGTCATACCGGCGCCGCCGAGGCTGGTGATGGAGTACCACAGGTGGTCGGACAATTCGGGCATCGGGACAGGCGATCAGAGCCGCATAGAATTATGGATATCACACTGCAACGCGCGAACGGCATGAATCGCCGACGCGCCGGGATAACCGCCAGTATAGACGGGCTGTGCCGGCGGCTGGCGCCGGGCAAAAAAGCTTTTTGCCGCGGGACGTTAGCTTGCTAACAGGGCAGCTCAGGGCCAGCTCGCACTTGGATAGCGGCGCGCCGGCAAGGTTCATCGGCGGCTGTCGCGGGTAGCCTGCGGCGGGCTGGCGGCTGCCCGTTGGCGGCCGGTGATGGGCACGGTTGGCAGCGGCGGAATTCGTTTGAAGCGTCCTGCATAGCGTGCGGATTGATGTTATTGTGCATTGCACAAGAAGCACATTTCGTCCCACCATCCTGCCCCTTTTTGCGAGGTTTTGCGCCGATGGCAAAAAGTCTATCGAACATCTGGCTTCGCGGTTTGAAGCGCCTGCTGGCGATTCAAACCGAGCACGCGCAGAAGACCGCGAAGCGCACCACCACGCGCCCAGCCCGTCCGGCGACCAGCAAGCCGTCGACCAAAGTCCGCCCGCTCAAGTCCGCGGCGCTCCGTGCGCCGGCCAAACGCGAGGCGCCGCGCCAGAGCGCGCGCGAATCGCGGGTTCGTCCGCGCGCGGCGGCGTGGGCGAGCGGCGCCTGGACGCGCTCGTTTCATTCGGCGCCCGCGGCGCCCGGGCGGCTCGTCAATCATCTGCAATATGGTTTGTATGTGCCGTCGGGCCATGCGCTCGACAGCATGCCGCTCGTCGTGATGCTGCACGGCTGCACGCAATCCATCGACGAATTCGCCCAAGGCACGCGCATGAACGTGCTGGCGGACCGCTACGGCTTTGCCGTGGTTTATCCGGAACAGTCGAAGCACGCGCATTCGCACCGCTGCTGGCATTGGTACGACGCAGGCGAAAGCGCGGGCGGCGCGGAGGCGCGCGCGGTTGTGTCGCTTGTCGATGCCCTCGTTGCCCAGCATGGGTTCGACAGCGAGCGGGTGTACGTCGCCGGAATTTCAGCCGGCGCCGGGCTGACGGCGCTGCTGGCGCTGCATTTTCCGGAGCGCTTCGCGGCGGTTGCGCTGCATTCCGGGCCCGCTTTCGGCGAGGCCCGCTCCGGCATCACCGCCATGGACGTGATGCGGCGCGGGGCGCGGCGCGACCCCGTCGAACTCGTCGACGAGGTGGCCGATGTGGCGCATTACCCCGGCATGCCGGCGATCATCATCCACGGCGACGCCGACCATGTGGTCGCGCCGGTCAATGCCGACCAGCTTGCGACGCAATTTTTGCGGCTCAACCGGATGATCGATCCGACCGGCGCGCGCAAAGCCGGCGAGTTGCGCGAAGAGCGCAAAGGCGGCGTGACGATGCGCGACTATTTCCGCAGCGGGCGGCGCGTGGTGCGCGTGTGCCGCGTGCAAGGGCTCGCGCACGCGTGGGCCGGCGGCGACGACGCCGTGCCGTTCCATTCGTCGAAAGGTCCGGACGCGAGCGCGATGATCTGGGAATTCTTCAAGCACCAGCGGCGCGTGGGGGCAGGCGTCGAGGAAAGCGGCGCGGCGCCTTGGTTCTACGCCCGGTGACGTTTGAACAACACTTCGAAATCAGTGCTGGCGCACTCCTAGGGTTTTCCCTATAATACGGGTTATCCCTTAGGCGTTAACGCCTAAACTCATTGTCGAGGTTGACCATGTACCTGCTTACCCGCCTGTTCCTGTTTCTGACGAAGTCGCCCGAACAACTCGCCAAAGAGCGCGCAGACGCGTTCCTCGCTGAAGCAACGGACCTGTACGACCTGGAATTCCGCATGCGCAAGCTGGATCGCGAAACGAGCTTCCGCCAGCCGTCGTGGATGAGCCAGCACTAAGCTGAACGCCTTCAGTGAAGCATCGGCGGTAATAATAGACGCCGGTGCACGGCGCGAGCGTTTCGCTTTCTGCGCCTCGGGCTCATGCCCAGTCTTTCTCCGGTCGGACTGTTGCACCCTTGTGAGCGTGTGCTCACTTACCGAAACGGGCTAGCGTCCGCGCCCTTGCGTGCGCGTGGTCCACAATCGGGGCCGGGTAGTTGTCGCCCAGCGCAACACCGAATTCCGCCAGCCGTTGCGCGCCTGCCAGCCACGGCGCATGAATCCATTTCGCCGGCAGCTTGCCCAGTTGCGGCAGATAGCGTTTGATAAACCGGCCGTCGGCATCGAACCTTTCCGACTGCGTGATCGGATTGAAGATGCGGAAATAGGGCTGCGCATCGCATCCCGTCGAAGCCGCCCACTGCCAGCCGCCGTTATTCGCGGCGAAATCATAGTCGTTCAATTGTTCGGCGAAATAGCGCTCGCCGAGCCGCCAGTCGACACCCAGATCCTTGACCAGAAAACTCGCCGTCACCATGCGCAGGCGGTTGTGCATGTAGCCGGTGCGGTTCAGTTGCAGCATCGCGGCGTCGATCAGCGGGTAGCCCGTGCGGCCATCGCACCACGCGGCAAAGGCGGCGTCCGCCTCAGGACCCTGCTCCCACCGCAGCCGGTCGTACTCCTCCTTGAACGACGCGCCGCCCGCGAGCCTCGGGTGATGCGCAAGGATCATGAAGTAAAAATCCCGCCAGATGAGCTCCGACAGCCACGTCGCCGCGCCACGGCCGTCCGGCTGCAGGGACATTTCATGCGCGAGCCGCGCGAGCGTGCGGATCGATACGGTGCCGAAGCGCAAATGCACCGAGAGGTAGCTCGGACCCTTGACGGCCGGAAAATCGCGCCGTTCGGCGTAGCTGTCGATTCGCGTGAGAAAGTCGTCCAGCAGCCGCTGTGCGCCGCTCATGCCCGTGGGCAAGTCCAGCTCCGCGAGATTGCCCGGAGCGAAGCCGAGTTGTTCGAGCGTCGGCAACTGCCTGTTCAGGGCCGGCGGCAACGAGGCCAGACGATTCGCGTAAGTTTCGACCGGGTAGGGCTTGAGATCGAAGCTCGTCAATTGTTTGAGCCAGGCGTTCTTGTATGGCGTGAAGACGGTAAACGGCTTGTTCTGACCGGTCAGCAGTTCCGCGCGCTCGAAAATCACCTGATCCTTGAACGTGAGAAACGTGCGCCCCGTTTCTGCCAGGCGCTCGCGCACCGCTTCGTCGCGTTCGATGGCGGCGGGTTCGTAGTCGTGGTTGGTCCATACCGCGTCGACGCGCAACTGATCGGCGAGCTTCGGCACGAGATCCGCCGGGTCGCCATACAACACGACGAGGCCGCCGCCTTGCGCGCGCAGTGCCTCGTCGAGTTCGCGCAGCGAGCCAAAAATGAACTCGACACGCCGGTCCTGCGCCTGCGTGCCCGGATGACGCGTCTGCCACCTGTCGACGAGCGGTTGCAGTATCGTCGTATCGAACACGAACACGCACCAGACGCGCTCGCAATGTTTGAGCGCGTAGTAGAGCGCGGCGTTATCGGTTGTACGCAGGTCGCGGCGGAACCAGACCAGACCGGTGTCGAAGCTGTCGTTCAGATGGCGGACGCGTGTCATCGGCAAGTGGAGCGGTAAACGGCTGTTTGCGGAGCGGGCTTACGCAGGTCTGAACGGATGCGACCGCCGCCGCAGGCACAGCGCTCACGCGAGCAAGCGGAACCCGGCCGCCCGTTGTTCGTACCGCGGCCGAAGTCACGCCCTCAAAGGTTTCAGGCCGCCGGCGTGGTCGGCAGATCCGGCGTTTGCGGCGTTTGCACGCCGTAGCAGCCGCGATACGTCGCGTAAAACGAGCAATACAGCATGGTGGTGACGATCATCGTCGCGGGCATCAGCACGGCAAAGGCGAAGTCGCCCGCGCCGAGTCCCTGCATCAGCGCCGACAAGCCGAGCGATACGGTCATCGCCACGGCGAACCACAGCGCGCCGAATACGATGAACGCGCCGCGATTGCGCCAGCAGCTGACGAGGCTGAAGAACATGGCCTTGATGGGCGGCACGTCATGCCACGCCGCGAGAATCGGCGAGAACCAGAAAAGCATGGCCACCGGAACGTAGAACGCGAAGGCCGTGACCACGGCAAGCGGCATGTTGCTGTTGGCCAGCGCCTCGGGGTCGAGGGCCCCGCCCGCGCCGAGCATCACCTTGAGCAGCATGCCGCCGTCGGCGAGCGCGGAGCCCGCCAGCACCAGCGCCATCGCGATCACATAGAACACGCCGAGCACGATCAGCCGGCGCGCCACCACCGGGCCGTACGAGCGGAAGCCGTCCACGAGAATGGTCGGGAACACCGGCTTGCCGGCGATCGTGTTGCGGCATGCCGCCATGAAACCGACCGCCACGCCGGGAATGAACGCGAGCGGCAACACGCTGCCGATCAGCGGAATTTGCGCGACGAGCGTCATCACCAGCAGGTAGGTGAAGAAGAGCGTCAGAAACGCGAGCGGATTCTTGCGAAACAGCCAGATGCCTTGCCGGAACCATACATAGCCGGCTTTCGCGGGGACTTCGATCAGTTGCATGAGGTATGAATGCCAGGAAGTGCGACGCCGGACAGGCGTTCGCGCAGAATGCGTTCGAAGTGGCCGGGGTCGTGCGGTTTGAGCAGCTCGGCCGCGCGCGGCAAATAAAAATCATACAGGCGCGAGACCCAGAAACGGTATGCGCCTGCCCGCAGCATGTCGCCCCAATGGCGGTTTTCCTCGGCGGTGAAGGGCCGCACGGTCTGATACGCGCGCAACATCGCTTCCGTGCGCGCCTCATCGAGCTTGCCCGTGGCGAGGTCCACGCACCAGTCGTTGACGGTCACCGCGACGTCGAACAGCCACTTGTCGCAGCCGGCGAAGTAAAAGTCGAAGAAGCCGCCGAGCCGCACTTCGTGGCCCGTCTCCGGCGCGGCGTGCGCGAACATCGCGTTGTCGCGGAACAGGTCGGCGTGGCAGGGGCCTTCGGGCAGCGCGGCGTAATCGGCGGAGGCAAAGAACGCCTCCTGATACGCGAGTTCGGAGGACAGCAGCTCACGCTGCTCGCCTTCCAGAAACGGCAGGATGGTCGGCACCGTTTCCTTCCACCACGGCAGGCTGCGCAGATTCGGCTGATAGCCGGTGTAATCGCGCCCGGCCAGATGCATGCGAGCCAGCATCTGCCCGACCTCGATGCAATGCTCGACGCCCGGCGCGAGTTCCGGCGCGCCTTCGAGTTTCGTCACGATCGCCGCGGGCTTGCCGAGCAGCATGCCGAAGAGAGAACCGTCCTCGCGCGGCATCGGGTCCGGCACGGGCACACGGTGAGCGGCCAGATGCCGCATCAGGTCCAGATAGAACGGCAGTTGCTCGGCTGTGAGCTTTTCGAAGATGGTGAGGACGTATTCGCCGCGCGTCGTCGTCAGAAAAAAATTGCTGTTTTCGATGCCGGATGAAATGCCGCGAAATTCGACGACCTCCCCCAGATCGTAATGGCGCATCCAGTCTGCAAGTTGGGATTCGGTGACAGCGGTGAAGACAGCCATGCGGAAAACGTCGGATCAGGTTGGTCGGGCTGGCGCGATTCGGCCAGCGGAATGCGTGCGGTGGTCAAGGCAGCGGCGAACGCGCGAAGGGCGGGTCCGCAAACGGCAGCGGGATTCACGGCAACAGCGGTCTTGAAACGGTTACAGCTAAGCCGCGGCACGCCAGCCGCGGATGCTCGATGAAAACAACGAGGCGGGCGAGGCCGGCGCCCCGGCCCGCATCGATCAATAAGTGAGGTTCACCGACGGCAAACGCGTGCTCGCACGACCGTTGTCGCGCACGGCGGGCGACGTGTCGAGCGGCGCGCTCATGTGATAGCGCGTGCCGAGGTTCGAATGCACGTTGATTTCGACGGGCTTGCCTTTGTCGCGGTATTCGGTGATTTCAGTGCCGTTCGCGCTGCGCTCGTAAAAGCTCGGCGTGCGCGGGACGTTGATTTCGACCTTCGAGCTGACCTCAGCGGCCGGCCGGTTGATCTTGTCCAGATCGGGCAGGCCGGCGCGTTCGTTGGCGGACTGCGGGGCGCCCGGGGGCGGCGTGTCGTCGACGGGCTGGGCAGCCATCGCGGCGTTGCCAAAGGCCACGGCCAGTGCAACGGCGACGGGAAGGAGCGGCTTCATGGTGATTCTCCGGAATGGTGCCCCGATTCTAGCAAATCCAGCCTCTGCCACGGGCGCGATCCCCTTATTTTGCGCCGCTTTCGCGCGACGCGTCCGCCATCTTCGGGCGCCCGCGGCAGCGCGTGCCGCGCGGGCGGCGCGGTCATTTGGCGAACCCGGGTTCCGTGGTAATGTCATCTCATCAATAGAGGCGAACGAAGATGAACAACGATACCAATCAACGCGCGGTGCAAACTCCCGCCAACAGTTTCCCGACTGAATCCTTCGACGATGCTGCCGAAGCTGTCACCCGCCTGTCGGCGATTTACGAAGCGAACACCTCTTTCCTGCGCGACGCCTTCGCGCGCTATCGCCGCAACGAACTGTTCGAGCGCCGGGTGCGCGCATGCTACCCATTCGTGCGCGTGTGCACCGAAGTGAACACGCATATCGACTCGCGCCGCTCGTATGGTTTCGTCGCGGGGCCCGGCGTATTCGAGACCACGGTCACGCGGCCCGATCTGTTCGGCAACTACTATCGTGAGCAACTGCGGCTGCTTGCCAAGAACCATCATGTGAAGATCGAGGTCGGCGTTTCGACGCAACCCATTCCGATTCATTTTGCCTTTGCGGAGGGCATTCACCTCGAAGGCGATCTGGATCGCGAGCGTCTTTTCCTCATGCGCGACGTGTTCGACACGCCGGACCTCGCGCTGCTCGACGACCGCATTGTGAACGGCACGTATGAGCCGCTGCCCGGTGAGCCGCATCCGCTTGCGTTGTTCACGGCGGCGCGCGTGGACTTCTCGCTGCATCGGCTGAAGCATTACACGGCGACCTCGCCCACGCATTGCCAGAACTACGTGCTGTACACGAACTACCAGTTCTATATCGACGAATTCGTCAAGCTCGGCCGCACGATGATGGCCCATACCGACGACGAGGAACTGCGCGCCTATCGCAGCGAATACACGTCGTTCGTCGAGCCGGGCGACGTCGTCACGTACAACGAGAATCTCGGCGAGCAGGCGCAGGAAGGCACCGCGCCGCCGCGTCTGCCGCAAATGCCCGCGTATCACCTGAAGCGCGCGGACGGCAGCGGCATCACGATGATCAACATCGGCGTGGGGCCGTCGAATGCGAAGACCATCACCGATCACATTGCCGTGCTGCGTCCGCATGCGTGGATCATGCTCGGGCACTGCGCGGGTCTGCGCAACACGCAGCGCCTCGGCGACTACGTGCTCGCGCACGGCTATGTGCGCGAGGACCACGTGCTCGACGCCGACTTGCCGCTGTGGGTGCCGATTCCGGCGCTCGCCGAAGTGCAGGTCGCGCTCGAACGCGCGGTCGCGCAGGTCACGCAGCTCGACGGCGTGGAGCTGAAACGCGTGATGCGCACGGGCACCGTCGCGAGTGTCGACAACCGCAACTGGGAACTGCGCGATCATCGCGAGCCGGTGCAGCGGCTGTCGCAAAGCCGCGCGATTGCGCTCGACATGGAAAGCGCGACCATCGCCGCGAATGGATTCCGCTTCCGTGTGCCTTACGGCACCTTGCTATGCGTGTCCGACAAACCGCTGCACGGCGAACTGAAGCTGCCCGGCATGGCCGACCAGTTTTATCGCGCGCAGGTCGATCAGCATCTGCAGATCGGCGTGAAGGCGATGGAGCTGTTGCGCGAGAACGGACTGCATCGTTTGCATAGCCGCAAGCTGCGCAGTTTCGCGGAAGTGGCGTTTCAGTAAGCCGGCTTTGGCGAGCGCGCGGTGCGGGCGCTGCGCGCGCCCTGCTTACTGCCCAAAGCCCGTCAGCCCGATCAGGCTACCCGCCGCCAGCAGCCACAGCGGATGAACGCGCGTCTTCAGCGCGATCGCTGCTGTGACCGCGGTAATCGCCCATGCAATGGCGGTCGAATCCGACGCTTGCGCGATCAGCGCAGCGCTCGCCGCGACGATGCCGGCCGTTACCGGCACCAGTCCCCATTGCGCGTAGCGCCGCCACGGCCGGTCCTTGAAGCGGTCCCACGCGTGCAGCGCGAGAATCGTCACGATCGAAGACGGTCCGAACTTCGCGATCGACGTGACGAGCATGCCCGGCCAACCGGCCACATGCCATCCAATCAGCGTCACGATCATCAGGTTCGGGCCGGGCGCGGCTTGCGCGAGCGCGAAGAGCGCGCTGAATTCGCTGGCCGGCATCCAGTGATGCACCTCGACCACCTGGCGCTGCATCTCCGGAAGAATGGTGTTGCCGCCGCCGAATGCGAGTAGCGAAAGCTGGCTGAAAATGATGGCGAGCGAAACGAGAGTGCCGTTCATTGCGCATTCCTCGATGCAACGTAGATGCTGAGCGGCGTCAACACCAGCATGGTGGGCAAGAGCGGCAGCCGCAGGATGGCAATCGCGATGAAGCCGAGCGCGGCGATGAGCGCGGCCATCGGCTTGTGACGCAACGGCAGCAGGATTTTCACGGCCATCGAAATAAGCAGGCCCGCCGCCGCGGCCGCCAGCCCCGCAAACAGATGACGCACGTGCGGGTCGTCTTGCGTGTGCTCGTACAGCACGCCCAGGCCGATCACGACGAGCGACGGTCCCGCAATCAGTCCGAGTATGCCGGCGAGCGCGCCCGGGATGCCGCGAAAGCGCATGCCCACGGCCACCGACAGATTGATCACATTGCCGCCCGGCAGGAATTGGCAAAGGCCGAGCAGATCGGTGAAGTCTTCGGCGCTTAGCCAGCGGCGCTGTTCGACGAGCGCGCGGCGCGCAAGCGGCAGTGCGCCCCCGAATGAGATGAGCCCGAGGCCGAGAAAACCGCCGAAAATCTCCCGCAGTGTGGGCTTGCGTGCCTCTGCGGAATCGAGTGAGGTGAGGTTCTGGTCCATATTGCTTCGCTTCCCGTTCAAGCTCGGAAGATTAGCGCCGAACCGCCGCGCGACAAAACGATTTTTGGGCGCGGCTTTGTGATCTAGAATCACAAGCATGGCTCGCAATCTCCCTCCCTTTCCCGCACTGCGCGCCTTTGAGGCCGCGGCGCGTCATGAAAGCTTCAGCGCCGCCGCCAACGAGCTGCATGTGACTCACGGTGCAATCAGTCGGCAGGTCGCAGCGTTTGAGGCGTGGCTCGGCGTGCAGGTGTTCCAGCGTCACGGCAAGCGTGTCCGGTTGACGGGCGACGGCCGCCGCTATCTCTCCACGGTTCAGGCCGCGTTCGACAGCATCGCGCACGCCACGGACCAACTGCGCGACACCGGCGTCGTGCATGTGCTGCGCGTGAATGCGCTGCCCACCTTTGCAATGAAGTGGCTGCTGCCGCGCCTGCATCAGTTTCAGCGCAAGGTGCCGAACGTCGAGCTGAGGCTTGCAACGTCGAATGCGCCCGTGGAAAGACTGGACAGTTTCGACGTTGCGGTGCGGCGCGGTCCCGCGCACTGGCCGAACTGCGTGAGCGGCCATTTTCTCGGCGAAACCGAGGTGCCCGTGTGCAGTCCTGCGCTGCTGCAGCGCTCGCCGATCCGCACCGCCGACGATCTCGCGCGGCACGTCTTGCTGCATTCGGACACACGGCCTGATGCGTGGGGCAACTGGTTGGCGGCGGCGGGCGTCACGGCGAAATGCCGCAAGAAGCAGTCGTTCGATCACTTCTATCTGGCGTTGCAGGCCGCGGTGGATGGACTTGGCGTCGCGCTCGGCCCCTTGCCTCTATTGGCGGATGAACTCGCGTCAGGCCGCCTCGTCTTGCCGCTTGCCGGACCGCGCCTGGACGCGCGCGGCTATTGGTGGGTCGCGCGGCGCGAGGTCGCGAATGCGCCGCTCGTCGCGCAGTTCTGCGAATGGTTGCAAGCGCAAGGCGATCAGGGCGAGGGCACTGACACGCAAGCCGAGGCGCATGCTCAAGCTTCGCCGCAGACCTGAAACAAAAACGGGCAGCACACAGGCTGCCCGTTCGGCGTCCAGTTACGCGCGTGAGCGCGGACAAGTCACGCTAGACCCACACGTTACAGATAGAACATCCGGTCTTCTTCGGACTTGGTCGGCTGCGGCTCGGCGCCTTCGCGATCCTCGTAGAACTTCAGCACCGCTTCGAGCACCTGATCCGGATCGTCGATCACCTGCATGAGGTCGATGTCGGTCGGATTGATGAGGCCCATTGGCGTGAGCGAATTCTTGAACCACGCGAGCAGGCCCTCCCAGAACTCGGCGCCCACCAGAATGATCGGCACGTGGCGCGACTTCTTGGTTTGAATGAGCGTGAGCACTTCGGCCAGTTCGTCGAGCGTACCGAAACCGCCGGGCATGACGATGACCGCGTCGGAGTTCTTGACGAACGTGACCTTGCGCGTGAAGAAGTGGCGGAAACGCAGCGAGATGTCCTGCCACTGGTTGCCGGACTGCTCATGCGGCAATTCGATATTCAGCCCGACCGAGGGCGCCTTGCCCGCATGCGCGCCTTTATTCGCGGCTTCCATGATGCCGGGGCCGCCGCCGGAGATCACGGCGAAGCCCGCATCCGAAAGTTTGCGCGCGATCTGCGTGGCCAGTTTGTAGTACGGCGAGTTCGGTTTCAGGCGTGCTGAACCGTAGATGCTGACAGCCGGGCGAATCTCCGAGAGGTACTCGGTCGCCTCGATAAACTCTGCCATAATCGTGAACATCTGCCACGATGCGCGGGCCTTTTTTGCCGTTGCGCGCTCTTGATCTGCGAGTGAACGCAGACTCGGAATCACTTTTCTCTTAGTCATAATGCCTGAAGAACGAAGCCTTGAAGGTAAGACCCTGCTATTGGTCGACGGTTCGAGTTATCTGTACCGGGCCTACCATGCGATGCCTGATCTGCGCGGGCCCGACGGTGGCCCCACGGGTGCGCTCTACGGGATGATCAACATGCTGCGGCGCATGCGCAAGGAAGTCACAGCAGAGTATAGCGCGTGCGTGTTCGACGCCAAGGGCAAAACGTTTCGCGACGACTGGTATCCCGACTACAAGGCGAATCGTCCTTCCATGCCCGACGATCTCTCGCGGCAGATCGAGCCGATCCATGTGGCCGTGCGCGCGCTCGGCTGGCCGCTCCTGATGATCGACGGCGTGGAAGCCGACGACGTGATCGGCACGCTCAGCACCGAGGCGGAAAAGCGCGGCATGAACGTGATCGTGTCGACTGGGGACAAGGATCTGGCGCAGCTCGTGTCGGATCATGTCACCCTCATCAATACGATGACCAACGAAAAACTCGACCGCGCCGGCGTGCTTGCCAAGTTCGGCGTGCCGCCGGAGCGCATTGTCGACTACCTGTCGCTGATCGGCGATACCGTCGACAACGTGCCGGGCGTCGAGAAATGCGGGCCGAAAACCGCGCTCAAATGGCTTACGCAATACGAGTCGCTGGATGGCATCGTCGCACATGCTGGCGAGATCAAAGGTGCGGTAGGAGACAATCTGCGACGCGCGCTGGATTTCCTGCCGATGGCGCGCAAGCTCGTCACCGTCGAGCGCCATTGCGATCTGACCGATCACATCGCGTCCATCGAGGAAAACTTGCAGAGCCGCCCCGAGTCGCGGGAGGAACTGCGCGACGTGTTCACGCGCCACGGCTTCAAGACCTGGCTGCGCGAGGTCGAAATTGCCGACGCGGTGGAAGGCCCGGAAACCGATGTGCCGCCCGCGCTCACCGTCGACCACGAACGTCACTATGAAACCGTGCAGACCTGGGACCAATTCGACGCGTGGCTGCAAAGAGTCGAAGCGGCCGAGCTGACTTCGTTCGACACCGAGACTACGTCGCTCGATCCGATGACCGCGCAGATCGTGGGCTTGTCGTTCGCGGTCGAAGCGGGGCATGCCGCGTATGTGCCGGTTGCGCATCGCGGCCCGGACGCGCCAGTGCAACTGGCGCGCGACGAAGTGCTCGCGAAGCTCAAGCCGTGGCTCGAAAGCGCGAAGCACAAGAAGGTCGGTCAGCACCTGAAGTACGACGAACAGGTGCTCGCCAACTACGGCATTGAAATGCGCGGCATCGAGCACGACACGCTGCTGCAATCGTACGTGCTGGAATCGCACCGCCCGCATGACATGGACAACCTCGCGTTGCGCCATCTCGGCGTGAAGACGATCAAGTACGAAGACGTTGCGGGCAAGGGCGCGCAGCAAATCGGCTTCGACGAGGTCGCGCTCGACAAAGCCGCCGAATACGCGGCGGAAGACGCCGACATCACGTTGCGTCTGCATCAAACGCTGTACCCGCAACTCGCCGCGGAGAAGACGCTCGAGCATGTGTACCGCGACATTGAGGTGCCCACGTCGCGCGTGTTGCGCAAGATGGAGCGCACGGGCGTGTTGATCGACGCGGAAAAACTGCGTCTGCAGAGTAGCGAAATCGCCGCGCGCCTGATCGAGCTGGAAAGCGAGGCCTATGTGCTGGCCGGCGGCGAGTTCAACCTCGGTTCGCCGAAGCAGATCGGCCAGATCTTTTTCGAGCGGCTGGAGTTGCCGGTCGTCAAGAAGACGCCGAGCGGTGCACCTTCCACCGACGAAGAAGTGCTGCAAAAACTCGCCGAAGATTATCCGCTGCCCAAAATCCTGCTGGAACATCGCGGGTTGTCGAAGCTCAAGTCCACTTACACCGACAAACTGCCGCGCATGGTCAACGCCAGCACGGGCCGCGTGCATACGAACTATGCGCAGGCCGTCGCGGTGACGGGGCGTCTCGCGTCGAACGATCCTAACCTGCAGAACATTCCGGTGCGTACCGGCGAAGGCCGCCGCATTCGCGAGGCCTTTATCGCGCCGCCGGGCCACAAGCTCGTCTCCGCGGATTACTCGCAAATCGAGCTGCGCATCATGGCGCATATTTCGGGCGACGAATCATTGCTGCGCGCCTTCTCGCAGGGCGAAGACATTCACCGCGCGACCGCCTCCGAAATTTTCAGCGTGACGCCGCTGGAAGTGTCGAACGATCAGCGGCGTGTGGCCAAGGTCATCAACTTCGGCCTGATTTACGGCATGAGCTCGTTCGGCCTTGCGTCGAACCTGGGCATTACGCGCGATGCCGCGAAGCTGTACATCGACCGCTATTTCGCGCGTTACCCCGGCGTCGCCCGTTATATGGACGAGACGCGCCTGAGCGCGAAAGCCAAGGGTTATGTGGAAACCGTGTTCGGCCGCCGCCTGTGGCTGCCGGAAATCAACGGCGGCAATGGTCCGCGCCGCCAGGCCGCGGAGCGCGCGGCCATCAACGCGCCGATGCAGGGCACGGCCGCCGATCTCATCAAGCTCTCCATGATCGCGGTGCAGAAATGGATCGAAGAATCGAACATCGGCACGCGCATGATCATGCAGGTGCACGACGAACTGATTCTCGAAGTCCCCGACGAAGAACTGCCCGAGGTTCGCAAGCGTCTGCCCGAGCTGATGTGCGGCGTGGCGGCGCTGAAAGTGCCGCTCGTCGCCGAAGTCGGCGCGGGGCTCAACTGGGAAGAGGCGCATTGACGGCCGTGTGACGGCGCGCGATAACGTCGTGTGCATGTCACACATGCGTTTTCACAGCTTGTGACAAAGCGTGCTGCTCGCGGACAATCGGTAAAACACACGCGCTCGCGCGTGCTTACGACGCACAACCCATCGGCAAATACGGAGAGTTCAATGCATCGTTTTATCGTCGTCGGCGGAGGCGCGGGGGGACTGGAGCTGGCAACCCGGCTGGGCGATCGCTATGGTCACAAGAGCCGGGGCGCGACGCGGGCGCAGGTTACGCTCGTCGACCGCAATCCGACTCATATCTGGAAGCCCTTGCTGCATGAAGTGGCGGCCGGCAGCATGGACCCGTTCACGCAGGAACTCGAATACGCGGCGCAAGCGCGCTGGCACGGCTTCGAGTTTCAGCAGGGCGAGCTGACGGGGCTGGACCGTGCAAGCCGGCGCCTCACGCTCGGCCCGGTTCTCGACGACGACGGCGCCGAACTGCTGCCCGAGCGGCAGCTGGAGTACGACACGCTGGTGATCGCGATCGGCAGCACCACGGCATTCTTCGGCGTGAAGGGCGCGCCGGAATTCTCTTTGGCACTCGACACCGTCAGCCAGGCCGAGCGCTTTCGCAAGCGGCTGATCGCGGCTTGCATGCGGGCCGAGCACCAGGCGCATGAGCCGGTCGAATCGGGGCCGGGCACGTCGCCTTCGTCGGAGCCGCGCATTCAGGTGGCGATTGTCGGCGGCGGCGCGACGGGCGTCGAGCTTTCCGCGGAATTGCGCAACACCGCGCAGGTGTTGTCCGCCTATGGTTTGCACAAGCTCGATCCGCGGCACGACGTGGGCATCGTGCTGATCGAGGCGGGGCCGCGCATTCTGCCGGCTTTGCAGGAACGCGTTTCCACGGCGACGGCCGAGCTGCTCACCAAGCTCGGCGTGAAGCTGATGACGAGCGAGACGGTCGCCGAAGTCGCGCCCGGCATTATCCGCACCGCGAGCGGCAAGACCGTGCGCGCCGATCTGACGGTCTGGGCCGCGGGCATCAGGGCGCCGGCTATCCTGAGCCAGCTCGACGGCCTGCCGGTCAACCGTCTCGGCCAGCTCAACGTGCGCCGCACGCTGCAAACCGAAATCGACGACAACGTGTTCGCGCTCGGCGACTGCGCGGCATGCCCGTGGCCTGGCAACGAGAAGAACGTGCCGCCGCGCGCCCAGGCCGCGCACCAGCAGGCGAGCTTTCTGCTGAAGGCGCTGGCGGCCCGGCTCGACAACCGGCCGCTGCCGGAATTCACGTATCGCGACTTCGGCTCGCTCGTGTCGCTCGGCCATTTCAGCGCGGTCGGCAATCTCATGGGCGGGGTGATCGGCGGCAACATGCTGATTGAAGGGCTCTTTGCGCGGTTCATGTACATGTCGCTGTACCGCCTGCATATCGCCGCGCTGCACGGCTACGCGCGCATGGTGCTCGACACGTTCGCGCACTGGCTGCGGCGCACCACCTTGCCGCGCGTGAAGCTGCACTGACGGCGCTGCGGCCTTGCCGGCCGCATCTGCAACAGGAGACGCCCGAGGCGTATCCTGTTGCCTCTACATCTAATGAGGAGCGCCTGCATGCTGAACCCCGATGTCGACAGCCTGGTCCCGCACGTTCCCTTCAATCGACGAACCTTCATCAAGGCCGCGCTCGGCACCGGTTTTGCGGCCGCTGTGATGCCGGTGTCGGCGCAAACCATTCATACCGACAGCGAAGGCCTCGAAGCCGGCGAGATCGCCGTGCACTCGGGCGGCACGCTAGTGCCGGCCTACCGCGCGCAGCCCAAGGGCAAGACGCGTTTGCCAGTGATTCTCGTGGTTCATGAGGCGTTCGGCGTGCACGAGCATATCGCCGACGTGTGCCGGCGCTTTGCCAAGCTCGGCTATCTCGCCATCGCGCCGAACCTGTTTGTGCGCGAGGGCGATCCGATGGCGCTTCCCACCATCCAGCAAATCAGCCAGCAGATTCTGAACAAGGTGCCGGACGATCAGGCGCTGGCCGATCTCGACGCCACGGCGGCGTGGGCCAGCGAGCACGGCGGCGACCTCGAGCGGCTCGGCGTGACCGGGTTTTGCTGGGGCGGCCGCATCGCATGGCTGTACGCGGAGCACAATCCGCAATTGAAGGCGGCGGTTGCATGGTATGGGCGCGTGGCCGGCGAGAACACGGCCACCAACCCGGCCAATCCGCTCGATCGCGTGGCCGACCTTCATGCGCCGGTGCTCGGTCTTTACGGCTTGCAGGACCAGAGCATCCCGCAGGCATCGCTCGAACAGATGAAGCAGGCCATTGCCCAAGGGCCGCAGGTCGCGCGCGGTTCGCAATTCGTCGTGTACGACGACGCGGGCCACGCGTTCTTTGCGGACTACCGGCCGAGCTACAAAAAGGCCGATGCCGAGGACGGCTGGCGCCGGGCGCTCGCCTGGTTCAGGCAGCACGGGGTGGCTTGACGCTCGTGTGAGCCGCTCGCGGGCGCTGCACTCGCTTCACTTGCCTTGCTCGCTGCAAAAAAAAGCCGTTGCCGCCTGTCGGTGGTAACGGCCTTCTCTCTTTTGCGAACCTGTCCGACGCTTTACGGATTCGGTCCAGTCGCGACGGGCCGCTTAGGATCCGAACTCCACTCGCTCCACGAGCCGGCGTACAGCGCCGCGCCGTGCAGCCCGGCCACTTCCATGGCGAGCGCGTTGACGCACGCCGTCACGCCTGAGCCGCATTGCAGAACGACGTGTTCCGGTGCCGTGTCGCCGAGCAGCGCATGGAACTCGTCGCGCAGCGTATGGGCCGGCTTGAAGCGGCCGTCGGCAGTGAGGTTGTCCTTGAAGAAGCGATTGAGCGCGCCCGGAATATGGCCGCCGACGCGATCCAGGGTCTCGTTTTCGCCGCGGTAGCGGTCGGCGGCACGCGCGTCGACGACCACGCGCTCTTTCGAGCCGAGATTGCGCTCGACCATCTGCGCGTCCACGGTGACGGAAAGCGGGGCGCCTGCTTTGAAGTCGCCGGTGTTTTGCGGCGGCACATCCTGCGTGAGCGGCTGGCCCGCGGCTTCCCACGCCTGCAGTCCGCCGTCGAGCAGCGCCACGGCGTCGTGGCCGAGCCAGCGCAGCAGCCACCAGGCGCGCGCGGCGTACATGCCGCCTTGCGCGTCATAGGCGACGACTTGCTGACCTTGCTTCAGCCCGCGCGACTCCAGTGTTTCGACGAGCCGCGCGCGATCCGGCAACGGATGACGCCCGTTGCTGCCGTTCTTCGGCCCCGACAGATCGCGGTCGAGATGCAGATAATGCGCGCCGGGCAGATGTCCGGCGAGATAGGCCTTTTCGCCGGCTTCAGGGTCGGCCAGATCGAAACGGCAGTCGATGACGAACACGCTGCCCGGCGCATCGGCGAGCCGTTCCGCGAGGTTCGTCGCGGAGATCAACGTGGTGTAGTGAGTGTGGGGCATGACGTCTCCTCGATGCGGGCGATGGCGGCCCGGTTGCCGGCGGCCTCGTGACGCGGCCGGATGGCCGGCCTACCTTGTAAGTCTAAACAAAAAAGACGGGCCGAAGCCCGTCTTTCGATGTTGATGCAAACGCGAGTGAAGTTGCGTGAGCGCGCGGCGCCTCAGAGGGTGCCCAGCTCGCGCCGCAGAAACTCGTGAAAGTGCTGCATGCCGTCTTCCATCGGGCTCTGGTACGGACCCACCTGCGACTCGCCGCGTTCCATCAGCGCGCGGCGGCCCGCGTCCATGCGCTCGGCGATTTCGTCGTCTTCGCGAGCCGTTTCCATATAGGCGGCGCGCTCGGCTTCGACGAACTCGCGCTCGAAAAGCGCAATTTCTTCAGGGTAATAGAACTCCACGACGTTGGTGGTTTTCTGCGGACCGCGCGGAAGCAGCCATGACACGACGAGCACGTGCGGATACCACTCGATCATGATGCCCGGGTAGTACACCATCCAGATCGCGCCGAACTCGGGCGGATTGCCGCCGCGAAAGCGCAGCACCTCGTCATGCCATTTGCGGTACGTGGGGCTGCCCGGCTGCTCCAGGTCCTTGTGCACGCCGACGGTTTGCACGCTGTACCAGTCGCCGAATTCCCACGTGAGGTCGTCGCAATTGACGAAGCTGCCGAGGCCCGGATGGAACGGCGCGACGTGGTAGTCCTCCAGATAGACCTCGATGAAGGTCTTCCAGTTGTAGTTGCACTCGTGCACTTCGACGTGGTCGAACATGAAGCCCGAGAAGTCGAAATGTTGCCGGGTGCCGAGGTTGGCCAGATCGCGCGCGACGTTGCGGCCCTGTGCTTCGAACAGCAGCCCCTGCCAGTTCTGCAGCGAGGTGGCGCCGAGATTCAGGCACGGGTTGTCCGCGAAATGCGGAGCGCCGAGAAGTTCGCCTTTGAGGTCGTACGTCCAGCGATGCAGCGGGCAGACGATATTCTCCGCATGGCCACGGCCGTTCAGCATGATGGCCTGGCGGTGACGGCACACGTTGGAGAGCAGCTCGACTTGCGATTGCTGGTTGCGAACGAGCACCCGCCCCTCGCGCTCGCTCGGCAAGGCAAAATAATTCCCCACCTCCGGCACCATGAGATCGTGCCCGACGTAACGGGGACCTTTCTTGAAAAGGGTTTCGATTTCGCGCGTTAGAAGCGCTTCGTCAAAGTAAGCCGTGACTGGCAGCTGGCTGTGAACAGACCGCAACTGCAATGCATTGCTCAGATTGGACATTCCCACTCCCGATGAAGACGTGAAAGCAGTGAACAACCCAACCATCGAAGATTCGATTTAGGGAGCCCGAGATTATACCTGTTTCCCCTTCCTTGGGGCGGTTAAGTCACTGATTTGGGTCAAAAATGTCGGGAAAGTTCGGCTTTTCGGCACAGACCGATCGATTTTTTTCTGCGAGACTGGCGGGGCGCCCGCGGGCGGCCGACCGGGCAGAAGGCGGGCTGGCAAATCCCATTTGTCGCTTTTGCCGTAGAATGTCCGACTTGTTTTAATTTTTGCGACCATTCATGGCGAAGACCGCGTCGAACGATGCCGCTGCGGGCCCGGCCGAGGGCGTCGACAACACGCCCCTGCCCGACAATTACGAGGCGGCGCAGGCAGAGCTGGAAGGGCTCGTCGCGCGCATGGAAAGCGGCAATCTGAGCCTCGAGGAGTCGCTCTCCGCCTATCGGCGCGGCGCGGCTCTCGTGGCGTTTTGCCAGCAGCAGCTCGAGAAGGTCGAGCAGCAGGTGCGCGTGCTCGACGGCGAGACGCTCAAGCCCTTGCCCGTGAATACAGCAGGAACAGCCGCTACTGAGAGCGGGGACGACCTATGACATTCGAACAATGGATGCGCTCGGTGCTCGGGCGCGTGGAAGCGGCACTCGAACATTATTTGCCGGCTGAAATTATCGAGCCCGCCAAACTGCACGAGGCCATGCGCTACGCGGTGCTGGGCGGCGGCAAGCGGGTCCGCCCGTTGCTGTGCCATGCAGCAGGCGAGCTGACCGGTGCGCGCGCCGAGTGCCTCGACGCGGCCGCCGCGGCGCTCGAAATGATCCACGTGTATTCGCTCGTGCACGACGACATGCCCTGTATGGACGACGACGCGCTGCGTCGCGGCAAGCCCACGGTGCACGTCAAGTATGACGAAGCCACGGCGCTGCTGGTCGGCGACGCGCTGCAATCGCAGGCATTCGTCGCGCTGACGTCGGACGTTCTTGCGCCGGCGCAACAGGCCGCGCTCGTGCGCGAGCTGGCTCTTGCGAGCGGTTCGATCGGCATGTGCGGCGGTCAGGCCATCGACCTGGCGAGCGTCGGCCACACACTCACGCGCGAGCAACTCGAAACCATGCACCGCATGAAGACCGGCGCGCTGCTGCGCGCCGCGGTGCGCATGGGCGCGCTGGCGGGCGAAGCGCCGGACGCGAACGCCATGCGTTCGCTCGACGCTTACTCGGCCGCGGTCGGCCTCGCGTTTCAGGTCGTCGACGACATTCTCGACGTCACGACCGACTCCGCGACGCTCGGCAAGACAGCAGGCAAGGACGCGAAGGACGGCAAGCCGACCTACGTGTCGATTATTGGGCTCGACGCTTCGCGTGCGCTCGCCGCGCAGTTGCGCAGCGACGCGCACGCTGCGCTCGCGCCGTTCGGCGCGCGCGCGCAGCGTCTGGCCGAATTGGCCGACCTGGTGGTGAACCGGGTCAGCTGAACGCGAAAGCCCGCCGCCGCGCGCCGTCCCCACAAGGCGCGTGTATGAAGTGCGGGCGCGTAAGTTTTCCTACAATGGAACGACGATGTACGACTTGCTGAAAACCATCGACGACCCGGCCGCCCTGCGCCGCCTCGATCGCCGCCAATTGCAACCGCTTGCCGACGAGTTGCGCGCTTTTGTGCTCGACAGCGTGTCGCAGACGGGCGGCCATCTCTCGTCCAACCTCGGCACGGTCGAGTTGACCATTGCTCTGCATTACGTCTTCGATACGCCGCACGACCGCATCGTGTGGGACGTCGGCCATCAGACGTATCCGCACAAGATCCTGACCGGCCGCCGCGACCGCATGAGCACGCTGCGTCAGTTGGGCGGCATTTCGGGCTTTCCGAAGCGCGACGAGTCGGAATACGACACGTTCGGCACGGCGCACTCCAGCACGTCGATTTCGGCGGCGCTCGGCATGGCGATCGCGAGCAAGCTGCAGGGCGACAACCGCATGGGCATTGCGGTGATCGGCGACGGTGCGATGACGGCGGGCATGGCTTTCGAGGCGATGAACAACGCCGGCGTCGAAGACGACGTGCCGCTGCTCGTCATCCTCAACGACAACGACATGTCGATCTCGCCGCCGGTCGGCGCGCTCAACCGCCATCTGGCGCGGCTCATGTCGGGCCGCTTCTACGCGGCCGCGCGCGCGGGCGTCGAGCGCGTGCTGCGCGTCGCTCCGCCCATGCTCGATCTGGCCCGCAAGCTGGAGGAGCACGCGAAGGGCATGATCGTGCCGGCTACGCTGTTCGAGGAATTCGGCTTCAACTACATCGGGCCGATCGACGGTCACGACCTGGATTCGCTCATTCCCACGCTGCAGAACATCAAGGAACTGCGCGGTCCGCAATTCCTGCACGTGGTGACGAAGAAGGGCCAGGGCTACAAGCTTGCCGAGGCCGATCCGGTGCTGTACCACGGCCCGGGCAAGTTCAACCCGGCCGAGGGCATCAAGCCGGCTGTCTCGCCGTCGAAGAAAACCTACACGCAGGTGTTCGGCGAGTGGCTGTGCGACGCCGCCGAGCTGGACTCGCGCGTAGTCGGCATCACGCCGGCCATGCGTGAAGGCTCGGGCATGGTCGAGTTCGAGAAGCGCTTCCCGGATCGCTACTTCGACGTCGGCATCGCGGAGCAGCATGCGGTTACGTTCGCGGGCGGCCTCGCCGCCGAGGGCATGAAGCCGGTCGTCGCGATCTACTCCACGTTCCTGCAACGCGCCTATGACCAGCTGATTCACGACGTCGCGCTGCAGAACCTGCCGGTGGTGTTCGCCATCGACCGTGCGGGTCTGGTCGGCGCGGACGGCGCGACGCACGCGGGCGCGTACGACCTCGCGTTCATGCGCTGCATCCCGAACATGATGGTGATGGTGCCGTCGGACGAAAACGAGTCTCGCCAGATGCTGTACACGGCGCTGCAGCAGTCTTGCCCGACGGCGGTTCGCTATCCGCGCGGCGCCGGGACCGGCGTCGCGACGGTCAAGCAAATGGCCGCGCTGCCGGTCGGCAAGGGCGAAGTGCGCCGCGAAACCTCGCAGCCTGCGGGCAAGCGCATTGCGATCCTCGCGTTCGGCACGATGGTCGCGCCGTCACTCGCCGCGGCTGAACAGCTGGACGCCACGGTGGCCAACATGCGTTTCGTCAAGCCGCTCGACGCCGAACTCGTGCGCGAACTGGCAGAGACGCACGACGCCATTGTCACTGTCGAAGAAGGCTGCGTGATGGGCGGCGCCGGCTCGGCATGCGTCGAAGCCCTGCTCGAGAGTGGGGTTATGCGGCCCGTACTACAATTGGGCCTCCCTGACCGCTTCATCGACCATGGTGATCCGGCCAAGCTGCTTGCCGCATGCGGGCTGGACGCCGCGGGCATCGCCAAGTCGATTCGCGAGCGCTTTCTGTCGAGCGGTGCGGTCGGCGGTCAATCGTCGGTGAAGCGGGTCGCTTAAGCACGTTGCTTAGCCTCCTGGTTAAGCAACCGGTTAGCGCCTCGATCTGCCACGCGGCGCGGCTCGCGATAAACGGCGCGGGCGGCGAGGGAAATCACAAGTGACCCGGTGGGCTGTGCCCACCATGGAACGCCGGCAGGGGCCGGCGTTTGCCGTTGCGATTTCTGCTTCGCGCGGCAACTGGCGCCTCCCGAACCCGTCGCTTCGCGAACGCCGTCAATCGGGCGTTCGTCTAACGGGGCAAGTTTCCTCTTTCAACGAAACTCCCGTGAAGCGAACCACTGGGGAGCGGGCCGGCGTCTTCCTGAAAGGACAACAACATGAATCAGATGAATCCCGCCTTTGTGATGCCCGACGTGCAAAGCACGCCCGATACCCGACAGATTCCGATTCAGCGGGTTGGCGTCAAGGCGGTGCGCCATCCGCTGACGGTGCGTACATCCAGTGGCGACGTGCAGCCGACGGTCGGCACGTGGAATCTCGACGTGCATTTGCCTGCCGATCAGAAAGGCACGCACATGTCGCGCTTCGTTGCGTTGCTCGAAGAAAACAAGGCGCCGCTCGAACCGGCCACCTTCCGCGCGATGCTCGCGGCGATGCTCGAAAAACTCGAGGCCGAGGCGGGCCGCATCGAAGTGTCGTTCCCCTACTTCGTGAACAAGACGGCGCCCGTGTCGGGCGTGCAAAGCCTGCTCGACTACGAAGTCACGCTGAGCGGCGAGACGCGCAATGGCGCGACGCGCCTGTTCCTCAAAGTGATGGTGCCGGTCACGAGCCTCTGCCCGTGTTCGAAGAAGATTTCGCAGTACGGCGCGCACAACCAGCGCTCGCACGTCACCATCAACGCGGAACTGGCGGGCGAGATCGCGGTGGAAGACCTGATCCGTATCGCCGAGGAAGAAGCGTCGTGCGAACTGTGGGGCCTGCTCAAGCGTCCGGATGAGAAGTTCGTGACCGAGCGCGCCTACGAAAATCCGAAATTCGTGGAGGACCTGGTGCGCGACGTCGCACAGCGTCTGAATGCGGACGAGCGGATCGTCGCGTATGTGCTGGAAGCGGAAAACTTCGAGTCGATCCACAATCACAGCGCCTATGCCGTGATCGAGCGTGACAAGCGCGTGGTCTGAAGCCGGCAGTCGGTTCTCTGCAGCGACAGATCCGATCTCGAACGTCAGAATGACCTCATGAAAAAGCCGCTCTTTCGAGCGGCTTTTGTATGTTCGGCTGTCAGATCGTGGCGCGTAATCCGACGCCTAATCCGACGCCTAGCGCGCAAGCGACGTCAGATCCCAGCGCGGCTTAACCGTAAAAGCGTAGTCTTTGCCCGATTGCTCGGGCCAACGCTGCAGCCGCAATGCGCCGGCTAGCGCGATCATGGCGCCGTTGTCCGTGCACAGCGACAGATCGGGGTAGTGCACATAGAAGTTGCGCTTGTGCGCCGCCGCCGAAAGCGCCTCGCGCAATTGCCGGTTCGCGCCCACACCGCCCGCGACCACGAGCCGGTTCAGCTTCGTGCGCTTGAGCGCGGCCAGCGACTTCGTGGCCAGCACGTCGACGGCGGCGTCGACGAAACCGCGTGCCAGATCCGCCTTCGCCTGCTCGCAGATGTTGGCGCCGCCGAGCTTTTTGGCGTGCGTGAGCACGGCGGTCTTCAGGCCGCTGAAGCTGAAATCGAGGTCGCCGGAATGCAGCATGGGCCGCGGCAGGACCACCGCGCCCGGCGTGCCGAACTCCGCCATGCGCGAAACTTCCGGCCCGCCCGGATAGCCGAGGCCGAGCAGCTTGGCGGTTTTGTCGAAAGCTTCGCCGGCGGCGTCGTCGAGCGTTTCGCCGAGCGTTTCGTACACGCCCACGTCGGTTACGCGCATGAGCTGCGTATGGCCGCCCGACACCAGCAGCGCCACGAACGGAAACGGCGGTGGCTCGTTGACGAGCAGCGGCGACAGCAAGTGCCCTTCCAGATGATGGATGCCGATGGTCGGCTTGTCCCACGCCATGGCGAGCGAATTCGCCACGCTCGCGCCGACCAGCAGCGCGCCCGCGAGCCCCGGGCCTTGCGTATAGGCAATGGCGTCGATGTCGCCGCGTGCGGCGCCCGCGCGCTGCATCACCTCTTCGAGCAAGGGCAGCGCGCGCCGGATATGGTCGCGCGAGGCCAGTTCGGGCACGACGCCGCCGTACTCGCGGTGCATGGCGATCTGCGAATGCAGCGCGTGCGCGAGCAGGCCACGCTCCGTGTCGTAGAGCGCGAGGCCGGTTTCGTCGCAGGAGCTTTCGATGCCGAGAACGAGCATGTGAGATGGGTTTGGCAGGCTCTGCCGAGCAGCCCGAAAACGCAAAAAGATAAGCCTGAAAGTATAGCAGCGCGGCCAAGCCCTCGCAGACGCGCAGGTACAATGCGGCCCCATGGAATCCTTCGATATCGCGGTGATCGGCGCAGGCGCGGCCGGCATGATGTGCGCGGCGGTGGCCGGGCAATTGGGCCGGCGCGTGGTGCTGATCGATCACTCGCAGCGTCTCGCGGAAAAGATCCGCATTTCCGGCGGCGGCCGCTGCAACTTCACGAATCTGTATGCGGGGCCCGGCAATTATTTGTCGGCGAATCCGCATTTTTGCCGCTCGGCGCTCGCCCGCTACACGCCGCGCGACTTCATGGCCTTGCTCAAGCGCCATCATGTGACCTGGCATGAGAAGCACAAGGGGCAGCTGTTTTGCAACGAATCGAGCGACGCGGTCATCAATGTGCTGAAGAACGAGTGCGACGCGGGGCGCGTCGCCTGGCGCACGCCGTTGTCCGTCCAGGAGGTGAGGCAGGACGCGGAAGGCCGCTTTACGCTCGACACGAACGCCGGTGCGATTGCGGCGCGGGCGCTCGTCGTGGCCACCGGCGGCTTGTCGATTCCGAAAATCGGCGCGACGGATTTCGCGTTCCGTCTCGCGAAGCAGTTCGGCCACAAGCTGATCGACACGCGCCCGGCGCTCGTCCCGCTGACGTTTGCCGCCGCCGACTGGGAGCCCTTTTCGGCGCTCTCGGGTGTGTCGCTGGAGGTGCGGATCGCGACCGGCAACAAAAAGACCGGCGCCGAATTCGAAGAAGATCTGCTGCTCACCCACCGCGGCCTGTCCGGGCCCGGCGTGTTGCAGATATCGAGCTACTGGCAGCCGGGCGAGCCGATTCACATCGATTTGCTGCCGAACCGGGACGCCGCTGCCGCGCTGCTCGAAGCGAAGACCGGAACGCGCCGGCAGATCGCGAATCTGTTGTCGGAATGGGTGCCGCAGCGGCTCGCGCACGTGTGGCTCGAGACCCACCAGATTCCCGCGGAGGCGCGCGTCGCCGATCTGCCGGACAAGTCGCTGCGGCGTATCGGCGAGGCGCTGTCGCGCTGGACGCTCACGCCGAACGGCACGGAAGGCTACCGCAAGGCCGAAGTGACGCGCGGCGGCGTGGACACGCGCGATCTTTCGTCGGCGACCATGATGAGCGCCCGCGCGCCGGGCCTGTACTTTATCGGCGAGGCGGTGGACGTGACCGGCTGGCTCGGCGGCTACAATTTTCAGTGGGCCTGGGCGTCGGGCGTGGCGGCCGGCCAGGCCGCCGCCGAGTATGTTCGTGGGGCTTGACGGCGCGGTGGCTTTGTGTAAAAGCTCTGCTATACTCCTGAACCTTTACAAAGTTCCGTTATTGAAAAATGACGACCATCCGCGTAAAAGACAACGAGCCGTTTGAAGTCGCCATGCGCCGTTTCAAGCGCACCATGGAGAAAAACGGCTTGCTGACTGAACTTCGTGCGCGCGAGTTTTACGAAAAGCCTACAGCTGAGCGCAAGCGCAAGAAGGCAGCCGCGGTCAAGCGTCATTTCAAGCGTCTGCGCAGTCAGATGCTGCCAAAGAAGTTCTACTAATTCTGGTGTTGCCGCCGTTCCGGGCCAACGGGCAGCGGCATCCAACCGGTGACGGTACAACGGGTACTGTCACCGAAAACACGGTCTCTTCAGACCAGCCGGCAGGGTCGCATCCACTACGCATATTGCGCCAACCCGCTTGAGGAAGCCGTCCCAAGCGGGTGTTTGTGTTCATGCGCATGCTGATGTGTGGGCCGACGCGGCCGGTTCTCAACTTTCAACGCATTCAGGTGAGTGATGAGCCTCAAAGACCGGATCAACGACGATATGAAAGCCGCCATGCGCGCACGCGAGACTGAGCGTCTTGGCACGATCCGGCTCTTGCTCGCCGCGATCAAGCAACGTGAAGTCGACGAGCGCGTCACCCTCGACGACGCCGCGGTGACCGCCGTCGTCGACAAGATGATCAAGCAGCGCAAGGACTCGATCAGCCAGTTCGAAGGCGCGGGCCGCATGGATCTCGCGGACAAGGAAAAGGCCGAGCTGGCGATTCTTTCCACGTATATGCCCGAGCAGATGTCGGAGGCGGAAATCTTGGCCGAGGTGCAGGCCGCCGTCGCGCAAACCGGCGCCGCCGGTCCGCAGGACATGGGCAAGGTGATGGGCGTGCTGAAGCCGAAACTCGCCGGTCGCGCCGACATGACGGCGGTTTCCGCGCAGGTCAAAGCCGCGCTCGCCAAATAGCGCGCGATTCGTCCGTCTGGTCCGCGTGCCCGCCATAGACGGCGGCGCGCGGCGTTGAGTCCTTCAGGCAGCGTCATTTACCGTGATTCCTCCGTCATTCCTGCAGGACCTGCTCAACCGCGTCGATATCGTCGACGTGGTGGGCCGGTATGTGCAGTTGAAGAAGGGCGGCGCGAACTTCATGGGGCTCTGCCCGTTCCATAACGAGAAAAGCCCGTCGTTCACGGTGAGTCCGACCAAGCAGTTCTATCACTGCTTCGGCTGCGGCGCCCATGGGACGGCGATCGGCTTCCTGATGGAACACGTCGGCGCGTCATTCCCCGAGGCCGTCAACGAACTCGCGCAGTCAGTCGGCCTGACGGTGCCGAACGAGCCTTCGCCCGGCTATGGAGGCGGAGGAGTCGGCGGCTATTCCCCGGCGGCTTCGAAGGCGGTCACCACGGCGCTCTCCGACGTGATGCAGACGGCCTGCGACTACTATCGCAAGCAGCTGCGCGGCGCGCCGGTCGCGATCCAGTACCTGAAAAAACGCGGCCTGACCGGCGAGATCGCGGCGCGTTTCGGCCTCGGCTACGCGCCCGACGGCTGGCAGAACCTCGAGGCCGCTTTTCCGAACTATCGGGACGACTCGCTGGTCGAATCAGGTCTTGTGATCGTCAGCGAAAAATCGGACGGGCAGGGCCAGAACCGCCGCTACGACCGCTTTCGCGAGCGGATCATGTTCCCGATACGCAACGTAAAGGGACAGGTCATCGGCTTCGGCGGCCGCGTGCTGGACGGCGGCGAGCCGAAGTATTTGAATTCGCCGGAAACGCCGCTATTTAACAAAGGCAGCGAACTGTACGGGCTCTTCGAGGCGCGGCTCGCGATTCGGGAACAGGGCTACGTGCTCGTCGTCGAAGGCTATATGGACGTGGTCGCGCTGGCCCAATTGGGGTTCCAGAACGCGGTCGCCACGCTCGGCACGGCCTGCACGCCGGTCCATGTGCAGAAACTGATGCGCCAGACCGACACGGTCATTTTCAGTTTCGACGGCGACTCGGCCGGCCGGCGCGCCGCGCGGCGCGCGTTGGACGCCTGTTTGCCGCACGCGGCGGACAACCGGACCATCCGCTTCCTGTTTCTGCCCGCGGAGCACGACCCGGACAGCTACGTGCGCGAATTCGGCACCGAGGCGTTCGCCGAGCAGGTCGAGCGCGCCATGCCGCTGTCGCAGTTCATGCTGAACGAGGTGCTCGCCGGCAAGGAGCTGGACCAGCCGGAAGGCAAGGCCCGCGCGCTGTTCGACGCCAAGCCGCTCTTGCAGGCGCTACCGGCCAACGCACTGCGCGCGCAGATCATGCATATGTTCGCCGACCGGCTCGACGTGCCGTTTGACGAGGTGGCCGCGCTCTGCGAGGTCGATGCGCGCATTGCGGCGGCCGCGCGCTCGGCCCCGGCGCGCAAGGACCGGCGCAGCGTGACCGGCATCGAGGAAAAGACGCTGCGCAATCTTGTGATGTATCCGCGCACCGTCGCCGTGCTGGACGAAGAAGCGGAACAGGCGCTCCTCACCGTGACGCGGCACGGCGAACTGTTCGAGGAAGTGACCACGCACGCGCGCGCACTTGGCGAGTCGGCGGAGTTCCAGTTGCTCTCCGACCTATTGCGAAACGGGGCAAACGCCCCAACTTTCGAGGAAATCTTTCGCAAAATTCTGGACTATGATGAAAATGTCCGGGATTTGTTGCTGAAGGACCCGGAAGATGCGACCGTCATCGAGGAGCGGCGCGAGCAGGAAAGGATTGTCGGAGAGGAACTGAAAGCGGCGATTCTGAAGATGCGTTATGACGCTTATTGCGATCGTCTCGAGCAGCTTTCGCGGCAATCCCGGCACACGCCGGAGGAGTTCGCGGAACTCGCGGAGCTCAATCGGAAGCGGGCTGACATGAAGCGCCAGCTCGGCTTGTAGACGGAGGCGCAGAAACCTGAGTGGTATAATAAAAGGTTTCCAGCGGTTTGTTTTTCAAAGGGTTTTCCTAGCAAAGGCGAAAAGGCGATGCGATGGCAAAGACGACAGGCGGAAAGAGCAAAACAGGCCCACGCTCCACGGAGCAGACCGGAAAGGTCACCTCGGCCAAGTTAGTTTCTTCCGCCCGGAAAGCGTCTGCTGCCAGCGTTACCCCGGCTGCCGGGAAGAAGTCCTCGACCACTTCGGCCGCGCGAGCGGCGCCAACAGGAGTGGCAAAGGCGGTGGAGAAGTCGGCGCAAGCCGTACCACCTCCGGCTGAGAGGCGGCCGGGTGTCAGAAGCGCAAGGGAAGCGGCTGTCGCGCAGGACGATGCGGCAGTGCGCGAGACTCCAGTATCCACGGTTCAACCGGCTGTTGTCCACCAGCCGCGAGTCGAGACTACAGCCGGTACGGCGAACTCCATGACGAAAAAGCTGAATGAAGTACCCGTCGATGACGACGCAACCCAGAGCGAAGAAACCCCTGTGGCCGCTTCCGGCAAAGTGGAAAAGGCCAGGGCACGCGACCGTCGCGCCAAGGAAAAGGCGCTGCTGAAAGACGCGTTTTCGTCGTCGCAGCCCGGCACGGTCGAGGAACTCGAGGAGCGCCGTTCGAAACTCCGCGCGCTCATCAAGCTCGGCAAGGAGCGCGGCTTCCTCACGTACGCTGAAATCAACGATCACCTGCCGGACAACTTTACCGAGACCGAGGCGATCGAAGGCATTATCAGCACGTTCAACGACATGGGCGTGGCGGTCTACGAGCAGGCCCCGGACGCCGAAACGCTGCTGCTGAACGACAACGCGCCCGCCGCTTCGTCCGACGACGAAGTGGAAGAGGAAGCCGAAGTCGCGCTGTCCACCGTCGACTCCGAATTCGGCCGCACGACCGACCCGGTGCGCATGTACATGCGCGAAATGGGCACGGTCGAGCTGCTCACGCGCGAAGGCGAAATCGAAATCGCCAAGCGGATTGAAGACGGCCTGAAGCACATGGTCATGGCCATCTCCGCGTGCCCGACCACGATCGCCGACATTCTGGCCATGGCCGAGCGCGTCGCGAACGAGGAAATCCGCATCGACGAACTGGTCGACGGGCTGATCGACGCCGACGCGGAAGACGCCGACGGCTTCTCCGTGCAGGAAGCGGAAGCGATCGAAAGCGAAGACGAGGAAGAAGAGGAAGAGGACGAAGAGGACGAGGAAGAAGACGACGGCACGGCGCAGGCCACGGCCAACGCGGCGCAAATGGAAGCGCTCAAGCGTGCGTCCCTCGAAAAATTCGCCCTGATCAGCGAATGGTTCGACAAGATGCGTCGCGCGTTCGAGAAGGAAGGCTACAAGTCCAAGTCGTATCTGAAGGCGCAGGAAACCATCCAGAACGAGCTGATGACCATTCGCTTCACCGCGCGCACCGTCGAGCGTCTGTGCGACACGCTGCGTGCGCAAGTGGACGAAGTGCGTCAGGTCGAGCGTCAGATTCTGCATACGGTGGTCGACAAGTGCGGCATGCCGCGCGCGGAATTCATCGCGCGTTTTCCGGGTAGCGAAACGGACCTGGAGTGGGCCGACAAGATCGTCGCCGAAGGTCATTCGTACAGCGCGATCCTCACGCGGAACATTCCGGCCATTCGCGAGCAGCAACAGCGTCTGCTGGATTTGCAGGCGCGCGTGGTGCTGCCGCTGAAGGACCTGAAGGAAACCAACCGTCAGATGGCGGCCGGCGAACTGAAGGCGCGTCAGGCCAAGCGCGAAATGACCGAGGCGAACCTGCGTCTCGTGATTTCGATTGCGAAGAAGTACACGAACCGCGGTCTGCAGTTCCTCGACCTGATTCAGGAAGGCAACATCGGCCTGATGAAGGCGGTGGACAAGTTCGAATACCGTCGCGGCTACAAGTTCTCCACGTATGCAACGTGGTGGATCCGCCAGGCCATTACGCGTTCGATCGCGGACCAGGCGCGCACCATCCGTATTCCGGTTCACATGATCGAAACGATCAACAAGATGAACCGCATCTCGCGTCAGATTCTGCAGGAAACCGGCCTTGAGCCGGATCCGGCCACGCTCGCCGAGAAGATGGAAATGCCGGAAGACAAGATCCGCAAGATCATGAAGATCGCGAAGGAGCCGATCTCCATGGAAACGCCGATCGGCGACGACGACGATTCGCATCTCGGCGACTTCATCGAAGACACGAATACGGTGGCGCCCGCAGACGCCGCGTTGCACGCGAGCATGCGCGACGTCGTGAAGGACGTGCTCGATTCGTTGACGCCGCGCGAAGCGAAGGTGTTGCGCATGCGCTTCGGTATCGAAATGAGCACCGATCACACGCTTGAAGAAGTCGGCAAGCAGTTTGACGTGACGCGTGAGCGGATCCGCCAGATCGAGGCGAAGGCGCTGCGCAAGCTGCGTCATCCGAGCCGCTCGGACAAGCTGAAGTCGTTCCTCGAAGGGAACTGATCGGTGCGGTAACCCGAGCGCTTTCGGCGGCACGTGAAGCAGCGTCCGCCGGCAGCGATTCAAAGGGGCCTCCGGCCGTTTCGCCAAGAAGGCGAAGCGGTTGCGGAGGCCCCTTTTTCGTGTAGTATGGCGGCCACTCGGCGAAGCGGTCCGCTCTGCGCAGGTCCTTTCGCTGATCGTCTTGAATTAATCGTGTTGAGATACGGTAAAATCTCAAGTTCTCAGGGCCTCTAGCTCATGCCTGGTTAGAGCAGCGGACTTAGCAAAGACTCACCTAAACCATGCGGCTCGGCATGGTGAGTCATGAATGGGTTGCCTTGGGGTAAGTTAGCTCTGCCCCCTGGTAGAACTGCTCAAATTCGGGGAAACCTCTGCTGTCATGCAGCGTGGCAATCCCGAGCGAAGCTCTCTTCGAGAGAACGTGTAGAGACTGAACGGGCAGGTCGTAAAGACAAGAGACAGTCCAGACCACAAACCCGAAAGGGGCGGCGAAAGCCGTAGCTGGTTAGCATAATCCGTTGGTGCCGTGTTCGACTCACGGGAGGCCCACCAAATATCTGAAAGCCACTCCTTGCGAGTGGCTTTTTTTCGCCTGTGAAGCGAAGCACAACGGGCTACGCGTTGAAGAGTTCGCTGCGCGCGGCGTCGATGATCATCGCCACAGCCGGATGGCTGATGCGCCGTTCGATCGAGATTGCGAAGAACTCCTCAACAATCGTGTTGATCTGGCCGACGGTCGTCAGTTTGTGCTCTGCGTGGAGCTGATTTTCCAGCACGGTCGGCGCGAACAGCAGGCCGCGTCCTTCGCGGCCGAACGCAAGCGCCATCGCACTGTCGTCGAATTCGCCGACGATGCGCGGTGAAATGGCGCGCGACGCGAGCCAGTGGTCCAGCTTGCGGCGCACCGCCGACTCGGTGCCCGGCAACAGCAGCGGCAACTGCCCGAGCGACATCGGGAAGCGCTTGCGCACGCCCTGCAGCAGCGACGCCGCGCCGAAGCAGCTCAGCGTGGAACGGCCGAGCCGGTGATTGAACGCCTTGATGTTGACGTCCGCGGGAATGGGCGCATCCGCGATGATCAGGTCGAGGCGATGCACCGCCAGTTGTGCGAGCAGCGCGTGCAGCTTGCCCTCGTGGCAGATCACGCGCAGTGAAACCGGCGCGCTCAGCGCAGGCTCCAGCAGCCGGTACGCAATCGCCTTCGGCACCGAGTCGGCAATACCCACGCGAAACCGCGATTGCGTGCCGACCTCCTGCTCCCGGCGCACTGCGCTTTCCAGTTCTGAGCCGAGGGAAAAAATCTCGTCCGCGTAGTCGAGCGCGAGCCGCCCGGCATCGGTGAGTTCGAGCGTGCGGCCGCTCTTTTTGAAGAGCTTTTTATCCAGCGCTTCCTCAAGCAGCTTGATCTGACCGCTCAGCGTTTGCGGCGTGACGTGCAGTTGCTCGCCCGCGCGCACAATCCCGCCCGCGTGCGCCGCGACCCAGAAGTAATAGAGATGCTTGAAATTCACGCGTCCTCCGTCGATTCATCAACGTTACGGTTTTTACGAAGGATCAGCAATAAAAATACGAATTTTCCGTCGTCGAGAGTTCGGCTAGATTGAAGGCTCACAGGTCGGACATTGAAATTGGCCGGCAGACCAGCGGCAGCGTCGATGACCGAAGAAAATTACCGTCCGTAAGGCATTCGCGCGCGAAACATGACGCGCGCGGCGGGCGCCCTGATTCATACGGAGAGGTTGATATGCATACCCAAGCCATCACTCAGTTCCGGCGTGTCGCCAGCAGGTTGACGCGCGGTACGGCGGCACTCGGTCTCGCGGCAGTGCTCGCGCTCGGTGCGCTCTCGGCCAACGACGCCGAAGCGAAGCGCGTGGGCGGCAGCCAGAGCATCGGGCGACAGTCGCAGATGGCGTCGCCATCCGCGCCCGCGCAGCGCAGCCAACAAGCTCAGCCGACGCAGCAGGCCGCGCAGGCGCCGGCCGCCGCACCCGCGCGCAACCGCTGGCTCGGCCCCCTCGCCGGTCTTGCTGCCGGCTTCGGCATTGCCGCACTGCTGTCGTCGCTCGGCCTCGGCGCCGGGCTCGCGCAAATGCTGTCGAACCTGCTGCTGATCGGCCTCGTCGTCATGGCCGGCGTGATGCTGTTCCGCTTTATCGCGAATCGGCGTCGTCCGGACCTGGCTTATGGTCACGGTACCGCGAACCGCTCGCAGGGCAACGGCTCGCCGTTCATGAACCAGACGGGTCACGCGCAGTCCGACAGTCACTTCTTCGGCACGCAGCGCGCTGCGACCAATCCGACGGGCGCGGCGGGCGCAGCGGGTACATTCAATGCGCCGGTGCAGCCGCTCGGGCTCGACCAGGCGGAGCTGGTCGCGTCGGCGAAAAGCCTGTTCATGCGTCTTCAGGCGGCCTGGGACCGCAACGAGCAAGGCGACCTGTTCGAGCTGACCACGCCCGAGATGTTCGCGCAGCTCAAGCGCGACCTGGAAGACCGCGGCAGCCAGCCGAATCGCACCGAGGTGCCGCAACTGGAGGCCGAAGTGCTCGGCGTGGAAAGCACGGCGGATGAAACATTCGTCAGCGTGCGCTTCTACGGCCAGATGCGCGAAGACGATGCGCCGACCGCCCAGCCGTTCCAGGAAGTGTGGAGCATGGTCCGCAGCGCGCGCGGCGGTGACGCCTGGCGACTCGCCGGCATTCAGCAGCTCGACCACTGAGCAAGCCGGGCGATGGGATTGCGCGCGACCGATGCGATCGGTCGCGCGTGTCCGCGAGGGCGTGCATCAAGACATGCGCGCGGTTTTCATCGGCAGTTCCTTCCAGCCGGCATGCGCCAACCGACGCATGCTTCCCTGGAGAGGCAGCAACGCTGCCTGTCGCCGGCTTGGCGCCAAGTCGCACCGGAGCGCCAGCTTCGTCCGTCTCACGCTTCAGCTCACCTCCACCTCGTCACCGACCGTGACCGCGCCCGCGGCCCTCTGCGGCGCGCGCGGATGAGGCACCGCCGCCTCGGCTCGCGCGAGTAACCGAGGCGCTGCCAGCACGGTCAGGCCGTCTCCGGCCGTCCCGCACCGTCAGCTTCACCGACCGCCTCCGACGGTGTATACCCCATTGCCATCATTTTTTTCCCATGAAACACTGGGCGCTATCTGCTGCATCGGACACAAGTCCGATATATCAGACAGTCGGGCTCCACCGCGCAATTGCTTCCGTCCGTGAGACCGTGCATGCCGCGCAGGCCATGCTGATTGTCGTTCCTTCCACGCACGAAGCTCCATCACCAGATTGGGATCGAAAATGAGATTTGTCAGGGAAAGCACAAAATTCGCCTCTTTGTTCGCCGTGGCGGCGTTGCTCGCGCTCGTGGGCTGTACCAAGGTGGCGCAGCCGGAGCAGAGCGCCGGCACGGATTCGACGCTCAAGCAGGTCTTGCAGCGCGGCACGCTGCGAGTCGGCGACTGTCTCACGTTCGCGCCGTTCGGCTTCTACAACAAGGACGGCCAGCCTGACGGTTACGACGTCGATCTCGCGAAAGAACTGGCCAAGCAGATGGGCGTCAAGCTCGAAGTCGTGAATACGACGAGCGCGAACCGCATCCCGAACCTGCAGACCAGCAAGGTCGACGTGGTGTTCTGCAACTTCACGCGCAACCTGGAACGCGCGAAGGAAATTGCGTTCACCAATCCCTACGTGGTGGCGAGCGAGGCGCTGCTGGTCAAGAAGAGCAGCGGTATCAAATCGATCAACGACATGGCCAATCGCACCATTGCGACCGTCAAGGGTTCGACGAACGGCGACGAAGTGCGTTCGCTGAACATGCAGGTGAAGATTCAGGAATTCGACAGCTCGCAGGCGGCGATCCTCGCAGTCAAGCAGGGCCAGGCTGACGCAATGATCGAGGACAACAACTTCCTCGCGTATCAGGCGTCGCTCGATCCGGATCTCACTGTCACGAATGAGGCGCTGGTTCCCCTCGAATACAACGCCTTCGGCGTGAAGGCGGGCGACCAGGTGTGGCTCAATTACCTGAACCTGTTCCTCTTCAACATCAACGCGTCGAAGCAGAACGCGCAGCTTTACAAAAAGTGGTTCGGTGCCGAGCCGCGTTTTCCGCTTAATCCGCAGTACTAACTGCATGCACGCGCCGTGATGCGCGACGGACGGAGGAACCATGAGCTATGAATGGGTCACCCTCGCGGGTTATCTGAACGATTTCGTTCGCGCGTCGTGGCTGACGCTTCAGGTTACGCTGCTGGCCTTCGTCCTCGCGATGCTGCTCGGCTTGCTCACCGCATTGGCGAGTGCGTCCCGCGTGAGGCTGCTGCGCGGCATGGCGAGTGTTTATATCGAGGCGATCCGCAATACGCCGGTGCTGTTGCAGATTTTTATCGTGTTCTTCGGTTTGCCGTCGCTCGGCGTCACGCTCAATGCTTACACAGCGGGTGTGATTGCGTTGGGTGTGAATGTCGGCGCCTATCTGGCCGAGGTGTTTCGCGCGGGCATCCAGTCGGTACCGCGCGGGCAAGTCGAGGCAGCGTCCATTCTAGGTCTCGAGCGCTCGCAGATTTTTATGGAAGTCGTGTTGCCGCAGGCCGCGCGTGCGGTTTATCCGGCAATCGTCAATAACCTGATCCAGTTGCTGCTGGGCACGTCGTTGTTGTCGGCGATTGCGCTGCCTGAATTGAGCGGAACCGCAACGGTCATCAACGCGCGCACGCTGCTCTATATCCAGACGTTCACCATCACGCTGATCGCCTATCTGTTCCTCAGCAACGTGCTTTCGTGGGTCGCAGGCCAGATTGGGGCGCGCATGTTTCATCCGCCGCTCGAGGTGAAAAAACGCACGCGGCGGCTCTTCCTTGTCGCACGCCAGGCCGACCGCACCTGAGCGCCGAAACCGGAGATTGAACATGTCGAGCGAATTGTTGATGACGAGCCTCGCGATCCTGTTTCAGGGACTGCTGGCAACACTGCTACTGTCGGCGGCGGCGATCGTCGGCGGAACACTGATCGGCCTGCTTGCGGCCGTGCTGCGGTCATTTGGGCCGTGGGGCACGCCGACCTTGGCGCGGCTTTATACCGAACTCTTTCGCGGCACGCCGGTGCTCATCACGCTGATGTTCATCTACTTCGGCGTGTCGTATTTCGGCTATGCAATCGACGTGTTCGCAGCGGGCGTCGTCGGTTTGAGCGTCTATCAGGGCGCCTATATCGCAGAGGTGTTCCGCTCGGGTATCGAGGCGGTGCCGAAAGGCCAATGGGAAGTCTCGCAGATTCTCGGCCTCAGCAAGACGCAGACGTTCTTCTCCGTGATCCTGCCGCAGACCGGCAAGATCGTGATGCCGCCGCTTATCGGCCAGTACCTGTCGCTGATCAAGGACACGTCGATTGTCAGCATGATCGGCATGTCGGAATTGATGCACGGCGGGCAGGCCATTGTCGACCGGGTCGGCAAACCGGTCGAGATTTATGGACTCGTTGCCGTGCTTTATTTCATCGTGTGCTTTCCACTGTCGCAGTGGGTGCGCCACCATGACCGAAGAAGGAGCCTGCTGTCATGACCACTGTCACTACGTCGAAGCCGATCATCAAACTCACCCGCGTCGGCAAATCATTTGGCGCTACTCAAGTGCTGAAGGAAATCGATCTCGACGTGCGGCCGGGCGAAGTGCTCGTGCTGATCGGCGCGTCGGGCTCCGGCAAGAGCACGGTGCTGCGCATCATGAGCGGCCTCGAAACCGCCGACGCCGGCGAGGTGTGGGTCAACGACGTCCCGCTTCACGATGCGCGCCGTGCGAAGGAAATTCGCGGACACGTCGGCATGGTGTTCCAGCAGTTCAATCTGTTTCCGCACAAGACCGCGCTCGGCAACGTGACGCTCGCATTGATCAAGGCTCGCAAGATGAGTGCTGCCGACGCGCGCAAGCGAGGCATGGAGGCGCTCGACAGAGTCGGTCTGGCCGATCGCGCGGAACACTATCCGAGCCAGCTCTCCGGCGGCCAGCAGCAGCGCGTGGCCATTGCAAGAGCGCTCGCCGTCGAGCCGGGCATCATGTTCTTCGACGAAGCTACGTCCGCGCTCGACCCGGAACTCGTCGGCGAAGTGACGGAAGTGATGCGCGGACTGGCGCGCGACGGGATGACGATGGTCGTCGTCACACACGAAATGGGCTTCGCGCGCAAGACCGCCGACCGCGTCGTGTTCATGGATAAAGGCGTGATCGCGGAGCAGGGCGCGCCGGAGCAGATCTTCGTGAATCCGCAGAACGAGCGCACGCGGCAGTTTCTGCATCGCGTGCTCGATCATTGATTGAGGCCGCGGCGGAACCTCGCACCGTCTTTGAACCAGCGTTGATGGCGCACCGCTCGCCGCACGCCGGACTCGCGTCACACAACAGTTACACTGCGAACCCTATCGCTGACGGAGTTCAATGAATGTCTGCACCGGAATCAACAAGGGCCAGGGGGGTCGACCGCGTCATCGGCATTCTCAAGCAATTGCATATCGCGCGGCGGCCAATGACGATGCGCGAGTTGATCGAAGCCACAGGCGCGCCGCGTTCCAGCATTTACGAACTGGTCACCATGCTGACGGAAGCAGGCTGGCTCGAAACTACCGCCGACGGAAGCGTGTTCTTCGGCCGTGAGATGCATTACTACGGCGCCGACTACGCGGTTCACAACGATCTGATCAGCCGCGCGCATCAGGCCATTCTCGCGCTCGTGCGAACGCATGACGAAACCGCGCAGTTGTGCATGCTCGAAGGCAACAAGTACACGGTGGTGTTGTCGGAGAACAGCTCGCGGCCGTTCAACATCAGTTCCGACATTGGCGTGAAGGTGCCGATTCCGTGGACGGCGTCGGGTCGTTTGCTGCTCGCGCATTTGCGCGCGGACGAAATCCGCAACCTGATTCCGGACGAGGACTTCGTTCTCGACAACGGCAGGCGTATTGAATTCGACGATTTCGTTCGCGACGTGCAACGCGCCGCGGACGAGGGTTACTGCTGCACGGAAGGCCTGTCGCACACTTTCCGGCTGTGCATGGCGGCGCCGATACGCGACCGCACGGGTCTTCCGGTCGCGGCGCTGTGCTTCATGACGAGCCGCGATACCGAACCCGAGAAACGCGCGGCGATGCTGGAAGATCTCCTCAAGTCAGCGAAGGCTTTGTCGCAGCCGTATGGTCGCTTGTAGGTGCCGCCTCGCGCTCGAAGCGCAACGACATATGGATCTCGTCGTACGGCTTTCCATCGACAACCATGGAGGCCGGTTCAAGCGCGAACTGTTTGAAGCCGAGCGACGTATAGAGCCGGATGGCAATGTGGTTGCATGCGTTGACGTTCAAGTTGATTTGCGTGATGCCCGGCACTGACTGGGCAAAGCCGACTACCTCGCTGACGAGCATCCTGCTCACGCCACGGCCTCTTTTATCGGCCGCGACGTAGACGCCCCATACAAACGCTTTGTGGCGCAGCTTCGCAACGTTCTCGCGCCCGAGTCCCGCCATTCCAATGAGACGCGTGCCCTCGAATGCGCCGAAAACGCCGCGGTCGTCTCTCGCAGCTAAACGGTCTGCTATGTCATCAGGAGAACGGTGCATTTCCTCCTCATAGCTCGACGCGAATGAAGTTGGCGTCTCCTTCAGGCCTGCAAGGCGCAACGTCTGAAAGGACGGCGCATCGGACGGGGTGAGTCGGCGAATAAGCAATTGGCAACTCCAGCGCGCGGCAAGTGAAAGATAGGGATTCAGACTGCGTCGCGGCGAGGCGTCCCAGACGCCTGCTCTTTGTCGCAGAGGCGATACTTGGTTTCCTTCGCAGGTTAGCAGAGCTCGTTCCCCTCGACGGCCCGATCAAGCGGATTTTCTGCGCGCCCTAAAGGATCGCGCGCAATTTGCCGATAGCCAATGCATGGCTTGCCATCTGATCCCTTGCACAGGATAACCACTTGACCATGCAGATCCAGAACACGCTTTCGGGCGATTACGCCGCCGGCAACGCGCAGACAACATCGACCGCCGCGGGTACTTCCGCCGACGCCGTCGGCAACAACGCCAACGCGGACACCAACCCGAGCGGCAGCGCTTCGAGCACGAGCGCGTCCTTTACTGGCGCGAGTAGTTCGGCAATCCAGGCCGGCGGGGCACAAGGCGGCAGTAGTAGCTCAACAGAAAGCACCGCCATCACGAGGCTCAAGCAGCTGATCAGGTCGTTGCAGCAACAACTCGCGCAAGCCGAGGAGCAGATGGCGCGCGCGTCGAAGCAGTCGCAATTGGGCACCGACGGCGTCTCGTCCGATTCCGCGGCGAGCGCGGCCGCCCAGGTCAATCAGATTTCCGCAGCGCTTCAGATGGCCACCGCGGAGCTGGCGCAACTGATGCTCCAGTCCGGGCAGACCACGGGCATGATCGATACACAGGCATAACGTTTCTATGGCGTGGCGTGGCGTGGCCGGCGACGGCGCGGCTGCCCGCCTGTCTGCGCCACGCGCCTACGCAGTGTCGATCTGCGACAACGCCGCTTCTGCAGCGCGGCGCCCATTCGCCCAATGCTCGTCGATGGCGGTCTTGCCGAACTGACTGTCCTTGAAGTGCGCCTCGCACTGCGAGCGCTCGTAGTCGATGCCGACGACGCGCAAGTTTTTCGGTTGCGCGAGCGCAGCCGCTTCGATCAATTGCGGATCCGTCTGTCTTTGCGAACTGTCGATACGACTCAGCGCGTAGGCGAGCAGCGATTCCAGATTCTGCGATTCTTGCAACGCGTCGTTGAAAAGAGCCGCGCGGCTTGCGTGCTCGATGTTTTTCATCCGAATGTCGACGTCGACGAGATTGTCCGCGAGCGGGCCGTCACAGCTCCACAAGTCGGCGCGCAAAATCGTCGTGCGTGTAGCAGCGGGCGCATTGGCCACGAGATGGCGCATCGGCGCTGCCGTGGCGAGCGATCCGTCCCAGTACCACGCGCCGTCTATTTCCACTGCGGGAAACCAGGGCGGTAAGGCGCCCGAGGCCATGATCCTCGCCGCGTCGAGCCCGCCGTCATGATTGCTGAAGTAGTGGGCCGCGCCGCTGGCCGCATTCGCAGCGACCACGCTCACTTGAACGGAACTGCGGTTGAGCAGTTCGAAATCGCAGAGGTCTGAGAGCGTGCGCGACAACGGGCGCGTGTCGAACACACTGGCGTCGCCCGGATTGCCGGTGCCGATCACCCAGGGGATGTCGGCACGGCGTACGAAAAATCCAGGCAACCCGAGGTGCAACGCGTAAGTTTGATCCGCTTCGGCAAGCATGCGCCGCAGGGTTCGCGAGTGCAGGCCGCCCGTCGGCGGCCAGAGCGTGTGCAGCGCCTCTTCGCGCCACGCGGAGCCGGGCACCGACACGCCATGCCAGAACGCCCGCAGCCGCTCGATCCGGCGAGCCGGTTCGTTGCCAAAATAAAGCGCTGCATTGATCGCGCCGATGGACGACCCGCAGCAGGCGTCGATCCTGATGCCGGCCTCATGCAAGGCTTGGAGCACGCCGGCCTGAAAGGCGCCGAATGCGCCGCCTCCTTGCAGGGCTAGTGTGATGCGCTCGGAAGTCCGCTGCTTCGGTGTTGTCGACTGCGGCATAGGGGCTCCAGTGCTGTCCGCTTGCAAGGGAGCAGCGAGACGAAAGATTGAAGCCGCGCATTTTGCGTTCCTGAATTCGCTTCAGACTGGCTGCAGCCGCAGTCAAGCCGGTTGCTGGCAATCGTTACAATACGCGGATCGTTCGTCCTGCAGACGGTGCAAACGCTGCAACTGCTGCAAACGCTGCACCGGTTCCAAACGCTCTGAAAGCGCGCCACATGCTGATTTCCTATTTCTCCACCGGCGAGGCCTTGCGCAGTCGAAGCGTGAGCGACGTCGTGCTGTCACATGTCGTCGATATACCCGTGCCTCCACGTCACGTGCTCACCGACTGGGAGAGAGAAACATCGTCGCGGATGGATCTCGAAGCCGGCGACGTCGAGGCCATGCCTTTCGCCAGAACGCGCGTGCGCTGGGCGGATTACACCCGCTGCGTGCAGTCGATGTCCGACTGGACGCGCTCTCTCGGACTCGCCGATGTGCTGGCCTCCAGCGATGTCGCGTTGATGGCCTGCCGCGGCGCGAGGTATCACCACGACGCCGCGCAGTATGGCGGCGCGGCCTTCTGCAACCTCTTCCTTACCGAGGACCAGGGCTTCGACGTGCATTTCCCGTCGACGGGTCAGCGCATTCCGTTGACGCGCGGCACGGCCGTGATATTCGACACGGGCCAGCCCCATGGCGTCATTCGACGCCACAGCAGCGGCTTCAATGCGGACGACTTCACACTGGCCCCGGATTGCGTGCAGATATTCCTGACGTGGGAGCTGCCGATCGACAATACGGAGGTCGCCCGCGTGCTTCAGATCGATTTCGACGTTGCGCCCTTACCCGCATCGCAACTGCAAGAAGAGCAGGTCCTGCTGAATGGCGAACCGGTCATCGTGTGCCCGGCTTCCGGACGCTGGCGCCCGGCCGGCTGAGCGCCGCACTAGCACCGAGGTCGTTGCACGCCCGCGCTCGCCTGTATGATGGCGAGCTTGGGCCTGACCGCAAGCTGCCCGGGACGGTCGGCGCAAACCTCGAACAGCAAGGCAGCCGCCGCGCGGCGCCACACATCCCTTCACGACGACTCACAGGAACACCGCCATGACGGCCGCAACGCAATTCGACCAGGTTTCCGTTATCAAACGCGCCAACGTGTATTTCGACGGCAAGTGCGTCTCTCATACCGTGCTTTTCGCCGACGGCACGCGCAAGACGCTCGGCGTCATTCTGCCGGGCACGCTCAATTTCGGCACGGACGCGCCGGAGCTGATGGAAGTCCAGGCCGGTCAATGCCGCATCCGCCTGGAAGGCAGCGACGAGTGGACAACCTACACCGCCGGCGAATCGTTTTCGGTGCCCGGCAAGAGCCGCTTTGATATCGACGTCGTCGAAACGCTCGACTACGTCTGCAGCTATCTGTAAGCGCCATTCAGCGTGCCTTGCCTGATCGCCAGAGGCTTCCCGGCGATCAGGCCGCGCCGGCGGCGCGATTTTCGACGACTAGGGTGCAGCGAACACGTCCGTGCGATTTAACGTGTTACCCGAGTTGGTCTGCACGAACAGCGGCACGAATGACGTTCCGCGCGCATCCAATCCCTGGTAGTCGCCTACGAAGAAGCCCTCGGCATTCGGCGCGGTCTTCAGATCGAACGAGCCCGCCAGATGCAGCTCTCCGCCGAAAGTTTTGCCGCCGTCCGTCGAGGTGGTTCGCCAATAGTCGGTGGGCAACGTGGCCGTATTGCCGGCCTGGAGGGTGCGGAAGTCGTAGTAGGTGATCGCAACCGTTCCCGCCGCGTTGACACGCACGCTCGGATTGAACGCCGGCCTTCCAGAGGGTGTGTTGACGCGCACGGGTGCGCTCCAGCTCTGGCCGCCGTCCGTCGAGGTAGACAGCGCAATCTCGTCGTACTGGCCGCCGTTAAAGCGCGAATCCTGCCACACCACGTAGAGCTGGCCGGTCGCTGGATCGATTGCAGGCTCGGGAATGATGTCTCCCGTACGCACCGGTTCGCCTGTGTTCGGATCCGTGACGGAGACGGTCTGCAGTCCGGAGATGATTTGCGGCTTGGTCCACGTGGCGCCGTCATCGGTCGATTTGATGAACGCGACCTTGCCCGCCGCTTTCGAGAAGGGCGGACTGATCAGGTCGAAGAAGTCATACAGCGTTCCGTCCTGCGAGTTGACGACGATCTGATTGCCGATGGTCTGCTGGCGCGACGGCACGTTCACGATGACTGACGGCGCGCTCCACGTGAGGCCGCCGTCCACGGTCTTCGAGAATAGGGATGGTCCGCGGTAAGCCGCGGTATGCAGGTTCGCGTAGGGATTGCCGTTCGGCAGTTCGAGGCGGTCCCAGACCGCATAAGCGACGCCTGCCTTGATCGGATTCGCGGTCACCGACTCCTTGTCGTTGAAGAATTGCAACGACGGTTCGTTATCCGCAATCAGAATGCTCAGGTTGCTCCACGTTTGGCCCCCGTCCTTCGACACGGCGGCGCCGACGGCGTTGCTGTTGTTCGACTGGTTGAACGAGATCGACACGGAGTAGGCGGTGCCGTCCGGTCCAAACGAAACCCACGGGTCGGACGCGCGTTCATACGGTAGTCCATTCGCGCACAGGCTGAAAGGCTGGGGCGTTTCAGCCCACGTATGGCCGCCGTCGAACGAAGACGCTGCCACGAGACCATGTGAGCCGCCGTTCGACCAGCGGTCCTGCTGCCACACGGCAATCAGATTTGAAGGATTGGCCGGATTCACGGCCAGCCACGGCTCGACCTCCGCATTCACATAGACGGTGCCCGGCCCGCCGATGTTGCAGCTGGCAAACGGACTCGGACCCGACGCCAAAACCGGCGCGGCCGAGGCCGACGCGCTGGCCGTCAAGGCGAGGGCGAGCGGAATGCCGAACACAAGTAGACCATGCTTGTTGCAGGACATAGAAGACTCCTCCTCCATAAGCGACCTGCGACGGGCAGACCGGTAGCACGCTGGCGGCTGCTAAGCAACGTGGGGAGATTGCGCCTCTTTGCATGAGTCATAACGACAGCATCGGCGCTTCTTGTTCAGCATCTTTTACTCGCCAACTCACTACCGCGTGGACCATTGCAGGCCGCGAGCGCTGGAGACCGCCAGCGCGTCGGCTACGACTTGCTTAACGCTGGCGGCGGGCACCGGCAGCATGAATGCAATGGAATTTAGGTCTTACGAAATGCGTCGGCGGGAATTTTTTGTAACAGCGTATGCGTCGTGGCTGCTTGTGCCGCCAATGTCGCGCGGGGATGGACCCCGGCGATTCGGATTGGCTCACGTCGTGAGGTATTGCGGCGCGCGAAAACTAATTAAGCGAATCAGAAAATCGCGGACAGGTGAGGTAAGGGGGATGCTGGAGTCCCAGAACAGGACTCCAGCCGAAGCAGCGACGATGCGCGTCAGACAGTGCGGCGAACCATCAATTCCTTGATCTTGCCAATCGCCTTGGTCGGGTTCAGCCCCTTCGGGCAGACGTCGACGCAGTTCATGATGGTGTGGCAGCGGAACAGCCGGTACGGATCTTCCAGGTTATCGAGCCGCTCGCCCGTGGCCTGATCGCGGCTGTCCGCGATGAAGCGGTACGCCTGCAACAGACCCGCCGGGCCCACGAACTTGTCCGGGTTCCACCAGAAGCTCGGGCACGACGTCGAGCAGCTCGCGCACAGAATGCACTCGTAGAGCCCGTCGAGCTCGTCGCGTTCCTCCGGCGACTGCAGACGCTCCTTCTCCGGCGGCGGCGTGTCGTTGATCAGGTACGGCCTGATCGAGTGATACTGGTTGAAGAACTGCGTGAAGTCGCAGATCAGGTCGCGCACCACCGGCAGCCCCGGCAGCGGACGCAGCACGATCTTCTGCGGCAGGTCGTTCAGGTTCGTCAGGCACGCCAGACCGTTCTTGCCGTTGATGTTCATCGCGTCCGAGCCGCACACGCCCTCGCGGCACGAGCGGCGGAACGACAGCGTCTCGTCCAGCGCCTTGAGCTTCACCAGCGCGTCGAGCAGCATGCGCTCGTGCGAGTCGATCTCGATCTCGTACGTCTGCATGCGCGGTGCCGCGTCCCGGTCCGGATCGTAGCGGTAGATTTCAAATGTACGCTTGGCCATTTCTCTGGATTCCTTGTCTGTGCCTTAGAAGGTCCGCGCCTTGGGCGGCACCGATTCGACCGTCAGCGGCTGCATGTGCACCGGCTTGTAGTCGAGGCGGTCGCCCTCGCTGAACCACAACGTATGGCGCAGCCAGTTCTCGTCGTCGCGATGCTCGAAGTCGTTCTGCGCGTGCGCGCCGCGGCTTTCCTTGCGCGCCTCGGCCGAGACCATCGTCGCGCGCGCCACCTCGATCAGGTTCGCCACCTCCAGCGCCTCGACCCGCGCGGTGTTGAACACCTTCGACTTGTCCTTCAGGTGGATGTTCTCCACCCGCGCCGCCACTTCGCGGATCGCCTCGACACCTTCGGCGAGCAGCGCCGACGTGCGGAACACGCCCGCGTGCTTCTGCATCGTGCCGCGGATGTCGTTGGCCACGCTCTGCGCGTACTCGCCCGAGGACGAGCTCTCCAGCTTCGCCAGACGCGAGAGCGCGAAGTCCGCCGCATCCGCCGGCAGCGGCTTGTGCTCCTTCAGCTCCTTCACGTGCTTGACGATGTGGTTGCCCGCCGCGCGGCCGAACACCACCAGATCGAGCAGCGAGTTCGTGCCCAGACGGTTCGCGCCGTGCACCGACACGCACGAGCATTCGCCCACCGCGTAGAAGCCGTTGACCACTTCTTCGTGCCCGCGCGGCGTGCCCACCACCTGGCCGTTGATGTTCGTCGGAATGCCGCCCATCTGGTAGTGGATGGTCGGCACGACCGGAATCGGCTCCTTGATGCAGTCGACGTTCGCGAACTTCAGCGCGATCTCGCGGATCGACGGCAGCCGCTTCATGATGGTCTCGGCGCCGATGTGCGACAGATCGAGCAGCACGTGGTCCTTGTTCGGACCCACGCCGCGGCCTTCCTTGATTTCCTGGTCCATCGAGCGCGAGACGAAGTCGCGCGGCGCCAGATCCTTCAGCGTGGGCGCATAGCGCTCCATGAAGCGCTCGCCGTTCGAATTGCGCAGAATGCCGCCTTCGCCGCGCACGCCTTCGGTGATCAGCACGCCCGCGCCAGCCACGCCCGTCGGGTGGAACTGCCAGAACTCCATGTCCTGCAGCGCGATGCCCGAGCGCGCGGCCATGCCCAGGCCGTCGCCGGTATTGATGAACGCGTTGGTCGAGGCCGCGAAGATGCGGCCCGCGCCGCCCGTGGCGAACAGCGTGGTCTTGCCTTCGAGAATGTAGACGTCGCCCGTTTCCATTTCGAGCGCGGTCACGCCGAGCACGTCGCCGTCGGCGTCGCGGATCAGATCGAGCGCCATCCATTCGACGAAGAACTGCGTCTTCGCTGCGACGTTCTGCTGGTAGAGCGTGTGCAGCAGCGCGTGACCGGTGCGGTCAGCGGCGGCGCAGGCGCGCTGCACGGGCTTTTCGCCATAGTTGGCCGTGTGGCCGCCGAACGGGCGCTGGTAGATCGTGCCGTCGGCGTTGCGGTCGAACGGCATGCCGAAGTGTTCGAGCTCGTACACGGCGTTCGGCGCTTCGCGGCACATGAATTCGATCGCGTCCTGGTCGCCGAGCCAGTCGGAGCCCTTGATCGTGTCGTAGAAGTGGTAGTGCCAGTTGTCCTCGCTCATGTTGCCAAGCGAGGCGCCGATGCCGCCTTGCGCGGCCACCGTATGCGAGCGCGTGGGAAACACTTTCGAGAGCACGCACACCGACAGACCCGCACGCGCCAGTTGCAGCGACGCGCGCATCCCCGAGCCGCCCGCGCCGACGATGACCACGTCGAACTTGCGACGCGGCAGGGCATTCTTGATTGCAGCCATTCTTTTACACTCTCCAGAGAATCTGCGCAGCGTAGCCCGCGCACGCGAGCAGCCAGACGATGGTCAGCGCCTGCAGCAGCAGACGCACGCCCACGGGCTTCACATAGTCCATCCAGATGTCGCGGATGCCGACCCACGCGTGATAGAAGAGCGAGAGCAGCGTGACGAAGGTGGCGAGCTTCATCCACTGGGTGGCGAAGATCGAGGCCCAGCCTTCGTAGGAGAAGTCGCGCGCGCCGAAGAACCACGCGAGCAGGATCACCGTGTAGAGGGCCATCACGCAGGCGGTGATGCGCTGCGCGAGCCAGTCGCGCAGACCGTAGTGCGCGCCCACCACCAGACGCTTCGAGCCGATTCGGTTATTGGCTGCCATTTTTTAGAATGCTCCGAAGAGTTTGGCCGCGAAGGCGAGCGTCAGCAGCGAGGAGACGACGAACACCACGATCGAGGTCTGCTTGCCCTTTTCTTTCGTGACGGCCTCATGGTTGGTGTCCATCAGCAGGTGCCGCACGCCGGCGCAGAAATGGAACATGTAGGCCCACGCGAGCACCAGCACGATGAGCTTGACGATGAGGTTGGAGAAAAAGCCCTTGAAGCCTTCGAAGCTCAGCTCCGAGGTCAGGCTCTGGTCGAAGAGGTAAAGCAGGAACGGCAGCGCCACGAACAGCAGCCCCCCGCTCACGCGATGCAGGATCGACACCCGCCCGGCAAGCGGCAGCCGGTACGCCGTCAATATCTGCCCGATACCGATGTTCCGGAATTCCGGCCTCGGTTTTCTCAATGTCTCAGCCACGATAGACCCCTTCACCTCATTAGATAAAACACAACGGCGCAAACCGCCGCGCGCCCCGATCGGCGCGGCTCGTCCTGCCTTCGTCATCTAACGTAAAAGGCGATGTTTTGCGGGAACACTTATAGGACGCGGACTGCGCGATGGCGATATTTTGTCGCACCGCTGATATACTGTCCAATATCTATCGCGTCTTCCTGAAATAGTTTTCTCATATATCGCATGGAATTGCGCCATATCCGCTACTTTCTGGCGGTCGCCGAGGAGCGCAACGTCACGCGTGCGGCCGAAAGACTGGGCATCGGTCAGCCGCCGCTCAGCCAGCAGATTCATGCGCTGGAAGACGAAATGGGCGTGCGGCTCTTTCGCCGCACCGGCCACGGCGTGGTGCTGACGGAGGCAGGCGAGGCCTTTGCCGCCGACGCGCAGCGCATCCTGCACGACACCCGGCTCGCGGTCGAAAAGGCGCAGAGCGCAGGGCGCGGCGAGATCGGGCAGTTCAATATCGGTTTTACCGGCTCGGCCGCGTTCAATCCCGTGGTCTCCAAGCTGATTCGCGCGTATCGGCAGGATTATCCGAACGTCACGCTCACGCTTGCGGAGGGCAACACGGCGCAGTTGCTCGCCTATCTCGGCGACGGACGTGTCGACGTCGCTTTCGTGCGGCTTGGCAGCCAGTCGCCGGCGGGCGTGCAGTTCCATCACATTGCCATCGAGCCGATGAGGGTCGTGTTGCCGGCCACGCATCGTCTCGCGAAAAAGCGCAGGATCCCGCTGGCAGCGTTGGCCGAAGATCCCTTCGTGATGCTGCCGCGAGAGGCGAGCCCCACACTGCACGACGTCATCGTCGGCGCGTGCCGGGAGGCGGGCTTCGAGCCGATCGCAGGACAGCAGGCGCCGCAGCTGTCGTCCGTGGTGAATCTGGTGGCCGCGGAGTTCGGCGTGTCGCTCGTGCCGGCTTCCGTGTGTCAGATTCGCGTGGAAGGCGTCGCTTACACCGACGTGCTCGGCAACGCCATTTCGATCCGGCTGTCGCTCGCCTCGCGCATGGAGGCCGCGCCGGCCAAGACGGCGAATTTCCTGCAGAAGGCGTTTGCGCTCGGGGCGTCGATTACCTGAAGGCTCGACGTGCTCGGCGGACGCAGCGACGACGCGCTCGCCTCTGGCCACGTGCCGCTGTCTTGTTTAGCAACACATCGGCGCTGAACTGCGTCAGCGTGCAACAGCCTTCATCACGTCGGCCGGCGGGCTGATCCGTCGCATTGTCCCGTCTCTCCCGGCCTGGCGCGCCTTGCGCCGCAGCGCTGCCCCAATGGCATGTGACTTGCCTAACAGGGCTCGCAGCCAGACTGCGTTCCCCAGACGATGGCGTCGCCACCCGGCTTCCCGTCGATAACTCAACAGCGAACATGTGGTGTGGGATCGACGTGGCGCGCCTTGCGGTGCGCCACTGAAGCGACAACTCACGTCGAGCGCAACCCATGTTGCATGGGACCCGAGTAAGCAGCGTTGCATGCGGTGGGAGTCGATGCTGGAAGCACCGACTCGCACAGACAGCTGACATTGCCGCTCGGGTCTACACAGGAGACAAGGATGAAAGCACGTTCCATTTCGGCGCTGCGGCCGAGAGCGCTTGCGATAGGCGTCGCCGCGGCCGTCAGTCTGTCATGCGGGACCGCCGCCGTGGCCGACGACTATCCCGCCGTCACCTATGAACGGCTGGCCGCTGCGCAAAGCGATCCCGGCTGGCTCACCTACTACCGCACCTACAACGGCCAGGCCCATTCGCCGCTCAAGCAGATCGACACGTCGAATGTGAAGCAGTTAAAGCAGGTGTGGAGCTACAAGTTTCCCGCGGATCTGCAGCAGGGTTTCGAAGCGACGCCGATCGTCAATGGCCGCTATCTCTTCGTGACCACGCCGAAAGACAACGTCTATGCATTCGATGCCGCGAGCGGCAAGCAACTGTGGAAGTTCGAACCGAAGCTCGGCGCCGAGTCGTTCAAGACGGCATGCTGCGACGTGATCAATCGCGGCGTCGCCCTCTACGGCAAGAACGTCTATGTGGCGATGCTCAACGGCGAGGTCGTCGCGCTCGATGCGCAAACCGGGTCGCTTGCGTGGCGCAAGACGATGTTCGAACCGGGACTCGGCTACGCGTTTTCGCTTGCGCCGCTCGCGCTCGACGGCGCGCTGGTGGTGGGCAGTGCGGGCGGCGAATATGGCGCGCGCGGTTTTATCGCGGCGTTGAATCCCGACAACGGCAACATACTGTGGAAGCGCTTCACCGTGCCCGCGGCCGGCGAGAAAGGCGCCAGTACCTGGCCCGACGGCATGCAGGAACACGGCGGCGCGCCTGCGTGGCTGACGGGCACGTATGACGCGGCATCGAAAACGCTGTACTGGGGCGTCGGCAATCCGGGACCGTGGCTCGCGGATCTGCGGCCGGGCGACAACCTCTACTCCGACTCGCTGCTCGCGCTCGACCCGAAGACCGGCGATCTCAAATGGCACTACCAGTACACGAAACACGATACCTGGGACTATGACGGCGTCAACACGCCGGTGCTCGCCAACATCAAGTACCAGGATAAGGACTACGATGCAATTATCCATGCCGACCGCAACGGCTACTTTCACGCCATCGACCGCGGCACGGGCAAGCTGATCTATGCGAAGCCGTTCGTCAAGGCGACTTCCGTCACCGGCTACACGGCGGACGGCGCGCCGATTCAGGATCCCTCCAAATATCCGAAGACCGGCACGACCATCGAAACGTGTCCGAGCTTCCTCGGCGGCAAGAACTGGTGGTCGGTTTCGTACGATCCGGACAAGCAGGTCGCGATTGTTCCCGCGCTGCATGCGTGCATGTCGCTGTCCGGCAAGTCGGTCACCTACATGGAAGGACTGCCGTACCTCGGCGAAGGCTTCGAGATCAAGCCTGAGCCGGGCAGCAAGGGCTACGGCGAACTGCAGGCTATCGACGTCAGCACGGGCAAGAAGCTGTGGAGTTTCTGGAGCAAGCTGCCTTGGAACGGCGGCGTGGCGACGACCGCGGGCGGGCTCGCGTTTAGCGGCTCGCTGGACGGCCATCTGTACGCATTCGATTCAGCGACCGGCAAGGTGCTCTGGAAGAGCCCGAAACTCGCGAGCGGCATCGTGGCGCAGCCGTCGGTATTCGAAGTCGACGGTAAGGAGTACGTGGCGATTCTCGCCGGCTACGGCGGCGCCAATCCTATCTGGGGCGGTCCGATGGCGAAGGCCGCGGAGAAGATCCCACGCGGCGGCACGCTGTACGTGTTCGCACTCAACCACGGCTGATGTCCATGCGGCCGCAGCGCCCACCTGCTCGATGCGGATGCGCGCGAGCAGTGAGCGCGCGGCAGCCCCGCCTTTCCCCGGAAGCAAGATCATGAAGACTCGACTCAACTCAATCGCTATGGCCGGCGCGTTGCTCGCAAGCGGCGCGCTGATGCCAGGCCACGCGAGCGCGGGCGTGCGCGTGTGCACGTTTCCAGGCAGTCCGTCGACGGTGCTCGACGAAGCGGTGACGCGCGAAGCGTTCCGCACGGCAGGCGTGGCCCTTACGCTCGCGCCGGGCGGCTTTGCCGGCAGCGACGACGACGGCGTGTCGCTCAAGGAACTCGACAAGGCGCTCGCGCGCAAGTGCGATGTGATCGCCGGTTTTCCGCGCTCGTCTGTCGCGGACGGCTCCAATAGCAAGCTCACATTTTCGCGTGCTTATCTGCACTCGGGTTACGTGAGCGTGACGATGCACGAATCGGCGGCGCAAACAAGCGGTGCCGAGATTGTTGCCGCCACCTATGCGAGCCCCGCGCAGTTGATCGCCGTGCAGCAGCCCAACGTGAAGCTCGACCTGGAAAACACCGCAGAACAGACCGTCGATGCCGTCGCAAACGGACATGCGCAACGCGCGATTGTCTGGTATCCGGCTGTCGTCGCTTATACGAAGACGCATCCCGAGCAGCGTTTTCGTATCGCGCAAGCGGAGTCGGCGTATGCGGACTGGCATCTGGTGTTTGCCTTCGGCAAAAACGGTGCAGCGTTGCAGCCGCGTATCGACGCCGCATTGGCAAAGATGGAGTCCAATGGCAGGCTTGCCGCGTTGACGCGCGGCTGGACACTTCCTCGCCTAGCGCAGGCGAGCGTGCCCGAGGCAGCGGAGTTTGCCTATCGCGACGGTCCTCGCCGTGCCGACTTCAAGTGGCCCATCATGCGAGCCGGTGGCCGTGACATCGGGCAGGGACGTTTCATCAAGGTCGATGCAGCAGTGTCCGCGGACGCGCCCGCGTTCGACCGCGCGCAGGTCGCGCACGGCAAGACCTTGTATTCGAGCGCGTGCGCGAAGTGCCACGGTCCCGAACTGCAGGGGCTCAACGCGCCGGCGTTGCGCGGGCCGTCGTTCGCACCGACGGCGAATGCGAAGCTGACCATCGGCGGCGTGTATGGCTACATGGCGAACAACATGCCGGCGGATCGTCCGGGCAAGATGAAGCCGCAGGACTACGCGGACATCATGGCGTTTTTGCTGTACTCGAACGGCTACAGCGCCGGCAAGAGCAAGTTGACGGACGAGAGCGCGAGAGCGTCGTCGAAACCGTTGAACGCGGGCAGTTCGCTGAACGCGGGGACTTCGCCATAGCGTCAGGCGTCGATAGAACGCATCGCGCCAGGCAGCTGCATAAGCGAAAGCGCCCGGCGATTCTCTGTTATTCGGGAGAATCGCCGGGCGCTTTCAACACGTGCGTCTGGAGCGCAACGCGACATACGCGACATACGCGACATGCAGCTCCACACGCGGACTGGATCACTCCACCCAGCCGCGCTGCCGCGCGTGTTCGATAAAACGGTAGACGTCCGTGGCGAGATCGGACGCGTTGAAAAGATCCTCGAGCTCGCCGATGATGTCGTCGAGTTCGCGCGTGCCGTCGCAACGGCTCAGAATTTCGCCTGCGCTCGGATTCAATCTGACGGCGCCTTCGGGAGAGAGCAGCACATAGCCGTCTCCGGCGACTTCCCATTGCAGCCTGAAAAGCGGGCGCAAATACGGCCGCGGACCGATGCAGCGTTCAGTATCCGGAGCGTTCATACCAGGCACACCTAATTGATTTCGTTGCGGCAAGCCGCCGCCCGCGCGTCCCATTCAACGACGCGCGCGGCGGCGTTCCATCGGTGCTGTTAGCGTGTGGCGATATACATCGTGACTTCAAAACCGAAACGCAGATCGGTGTAGGCGGGGGTGGTCCACTGCATGGCTGTCTCCTTGGGTTGGGCGATTGATTGAGAAACCGCATCGTTGAAGCGGTCCCCTCTTCAAACGCAAGGTCCATGCCGAACGTATCGCGAGGCGAGGTCGGTCCATGCGAAACGCGAGCCGGCCGCTGCAGCGCAGCCGAGGGCTGGCTTGTGGGCCGATGGGTCTTGTGACGGGCGCGTGCAGTGTGCCGCGCGCGGCCCTGACGCCCGCGCGCTGTTCAATTGCAGCACAGGCCTGTTGCAAAATGGAGCAGTGCGGTGCGTTGCGCCCGGTCCGCTGCGCGCAAATCACGCCGCGTCTTCGCTGTGGTTCGCGCCGTGCGCCGGCAGTTTCCGATAAATCGTATTGCGCGAAATGCCGAGCATGCGCGCCGCGGCCGATACGTTGCCGCCGTGCTGCGCGACGGCGTTCGCGATCACGCTCGCGGCCACGTCGTGAAGCCGCCCGGTGGGTAGCGGCAACACATCCATTCCCTGCGCGGACGACGGGCCGACGGCGCGCAGATCGTCGAAGAAGTCATCAGGCAGATGCTCGCGACGAATTTCGCCGTCCGGATCCACCATGACCGATGCGGTGCGCAGTAGATTGCCGAGCTGGCGGAAGTTGCCGGGCCACGCACATTGCTCGAAAAGCGCCATGACGTCGTCGGCGATGCTAAGCGGCTGGCCGCCGGCGTTCTCGGCCGACGCGCAATCCAGCATCTTTTTGATCACCGCCGACAAATCGGTGCGCTCGCGCAACGGCGGCAATTTGACGACGAGTCCATTGAGCCGGTAGTACAAATCCTCGCGGAAACGGCCTTGCGCGATCATTTCGCGCAGATCGCGATGGGTGGCGCAAATGATCGCGACGTCCACGGGAATCGACTTTGCTGAGCCGAGCGGATTCACGAGACGCTCCTGCAGCACGCGCAGGAGCCGCACCTGCAACGGGTAGGGCATGTCGCCGATTTCGTCGAGAAATAGCGTACCGCCGTTGGCCTGCAGCAGTTTGCCGACCGCGCCTTTGCGCCGCGCGCCGGTGAAGGCGCCTTCTTCATAGCCGAACAGTTCCGATTCGATCAACGTTTCCGGGATCGACGCGCAGTTCACCGCGACGAACGGCCCCGCGCGGCGCGGCGAATCGTTATGAATGGCCTGGGCGAGCAGTTCCTTGCCGGTGCCGGTTTCGCCGGTGATCAGGATCGGGATGTTCTTGCCGATCACCTTGCGCACCTTCGCGATGACCGACGCAATCTGCGGGTCGCCGGTGTCCAGATAGCTGAGCCTCGACAGCGGATTGGCGGGCGGCGCCGATGGCTCGCTGCGCTGCGCCGGCGCCGTCTGGCCGGGCGCGTGAAAGCGTGCGGGCTCGTCGGCGAGCGTGCTGCGGCGGAACTGCACATTTGCGCAGACCACTGCGCCGTTGCTCAGATTCAGCGACAGGTGACGGTCGCGGTGCGTGCGCAGACGGTCGATCAACTGCGCGCTCGTGAGGCCGAACAGCGACGACAGCGTATGCGCCCGCAATCCCGCGAGCGGCAGGCCGAGCTGGAACTGCGCGCTGCGATTGGCCGACAGGAAGCGGCCGTCGCAGGTAAAGGCGGCGATGCCTTCCATCAACGTGCCGAGAAATTCGGCGCGGCCGTGAAAGGCGATCTGCAAGGTTTCGCGAAAGGTGTTCGCAAACAGATGATTCTCGATCATCTGCACCGACATTTTCGCAAGCGCCATGGTGTGCTGGTGATAGCTGCGATGATCGCCCGTCACGTCCAGCACGCCGATGAGATCGCCGTACGGATCGAGAATCGGCACGCTCGAGCAGGTGAGAAAGCGGTTCGCGGCCAGATAGTGCTGCTCGCCGTGGACGACGGTTGCGCTGCGCTCGGCGAGCGCCGTGCCGATTGCATTGGTGCCTTGCCGGTTTTCCGCCCAGTTCGCGCCGGGCCGCAGGGCGACTTTCTCGGCGCGCCGCAGGAAATCGTCGTCGCCGATGGAATGAAGAATCAGGCCTTCCGCGTCGGTCAGGACGATCATGCTCTGGGTGTTCACAATCTGATCATGGAGGGTTTCCATGACCGGCGTGGCGTGCGCGCAGAGAATGCGGTTCTGTTCCAGTTTCAATGCCAGTTCGCCGGCAGGCAGCACGTCGTAGTCAGGGCGCATGGACTCGCTCAGGCCGAATATTTCCGAGCGTTCATGCGACTTCTGAATGGACGGCGTCAGCCAGCACGCGTCGCGAGGGGCGAGCGGGGTTACGGCGTGATGCATGTCGTCGCGCATTGTCTCCTCCTGATCTGGCCCCGGTCGTTCTGCCGGCGCCCGTGTGATGCCACACGACGCAAATAGCGCGCCAGGCGGTTCCGGGTCACGTCGCAGGCATCGTTGACATCAATCAATTGCGGCTCCGCTAAAGCACGGATCATGGGCCTGGGTGAATCACGCCCGCCTCACAGCCTGTCGATGCAGCTGCCGCGCGAGCGGCCGGGAGAAAGTCATGGTACGCGCCGAATACCGGATCGTCGTTGCAGTGGTCGCCGTGTTTGCGTCTCTTGCCGGTTTGTCCGTGGCAATCGACGGGTTGCTGTTCGATAAGAGCGGACTCGTGAGATACGGATTCGCCGCCATGGTGGTCGGCGTCGCGGCGTTCGTGCTGCTGCTCAACCCGGCATCGGCGGGCGACGAGTAGAGCAGCCGGGCAACCGGGCCGAGTCGTCTGCGCGTGGCCCACGCGGCTCGCCGGGCACACCCGGCCCACCCGTCCAGCGCTGCTACGATTCCTCGCCGGCTGCGAACAGGCCGTGCTCCGCCTGCGCCTCCTGGTTGTCGATACATTGCACGTGCCAATGGCCCGTCATGAGCGCGCGTCCGCGTTCGGCGCACCACTGCGCGCGCCCGGTTTCGCCTTCGAAGCGCCTGTTGCAATTGTTCAGATCGAGCCCTTCGAGCACGCAGACAGGCGCGCAGTCCCCGGGCGCGGACACGACGGTATTGCCGCAGTCCATCTGCAAGGTGCCCCATTCAGGCAGCTCGAGACCGAGATGACCCTCGCGCGACCATTGCCGCGTGTCCATGTCGAGCCAGAGAATGGCGAAGGCCATCGGGTGGACACGGTCGAACGTGTCGAGGTGGATAGTGAGGCGCATCATGATTCTCCTAACGGAATCCCCCGCCGGAACGAATAAAGCTGGTCGCAGCTCGTTGCTATTGCGGCCGCGTCGCGCGCGGCTTCATTGAGTCAATACCCATTGCACGAGCGTATGCGCGTCTTCCGGCGATATCGGGCCGCCGCGATCGGCGGGCAGCGGCATTGCCATATCTCCCCAATGTGCCTTGCCGCCGAGCCGCAGCTTGTGTTCGAGCATGAACTGCGCGTTCGGCACGTTGCGATAGCGTTCAGCGATCTGCTGGAAGGACGGAGCGAGAAACGGCGCGTCGCGCGTATGGCAGAACATGCAGTGGTGCTGATCGACGAGCGCGCTGGGCTCGGAGGACTGCCCATGCGCCGAGCCGGCGGCCAGCATGACTGCGGCGCATGCAACAAGGCATCGGCGGAATGGGGCGTTCACGATGCAGCTCCTGTGCGAGGGTTGAACTCAGTGTAAGGGCGGCGACCCGGCTGCCGTTGACCTCGATCAAGCGCGACACACCGGGCGCCGGCCTCACACCTGCATCAAACCTTCGTGATTGAGAATCCGGATGTTCTTGCCGCGCGTATCGAGAAGCCCCTCGCGCTGGAATCGCGACAGCATCCGGCTCACCGTTTCGAGCTTGATGCCGAGATAGCTGCCGATTTCCTCACGGGTCATGCGCAGATGAAATTCGGCCGGCGAATAGCCGCGTTTTCTCAAGCGATCCGACAGATTCAGCAGGAAAGTCGCCACGCGCTGTTCGGCGGACATCGTGCCGAGCAGCATCATCTGCGACGATTCGCGCACGATCTCGCCGCCCATCATCCGATGCACGTGTTGCTGCAGGGCCTTCACTTCGCGGCACATCGCCTCGAGCTGATGAAACGGGATGATGCAGACCTTGCTGTCTTCGAGCGCGACGGCATCGCAGCTATGGCGGCCGAAGCAGACGCCGTCGAGTCCGAGCGAATCGCCGGCGAGATGAAACCCCGTCACATGCTCGCGGCCGTCGCGGTGCATGACGACCGTTTTGAACGAGCCCGCGCGCACCGCATAGATGTTCTGGAAGGCGTCGTCGGCGCGATAGATGGTCTCGCCCTGCCTGATGGTGCGCGACGGGCAGATCAGCGCTTCGATCCGCTGCAATTCGTCGGCCGTGAGGCCTTGCGGCATGCAGATCGCGCGCATCGAGCAGGACGTGCAGCGCAGCGGATCCTTGGTGCGCGCGCGCTCGGCGCCGGGCCGTTGCGTCGGCGCGGGCGACGCGTGCAGCGGAATGAATGCGCGCGAGGTGATCGGATAGGCGGCAACGTCAGACATGATGGGCTCCTGATTGAGGAACGGCGGCGCGTGCCCGATGCTGGCCGGCGATCCGCTGGACCGTGGCTCGCGCGAGTTCGAATTCGCGGGTCTTATCGAAAAAATAGTGCGCGCCGCCCGTCAGGCAGGCATGCCGGAACCCGGCGCCGGAACGGTTGGTGAGCACCATCGCGATCACGTGCGGCATGCGTTGCGCGAGCGACGCCAGCAACTCCAGGCCGGTGCCGCCGTTCAGACCCAGCTCGGTGACGACGAGATCGGCGGCGCAGGCCTCGATGCCGGCCAATGCGGCACCGGGCTCCTCGGCTTCGCCGACGATCTCCACGCCCTCCAGGGCGCCGAACAGAGCGGCCATGCGGCGCCGGACCGGATAAGCATCGTCGACGAGAAAAACACGCAGCGCGGGGTGATTGAGTCTTGAGTTCATGGCTCGAAGTATCGGCCGCGCTGTCTCGAAATAAAATCGGCGCGCAGCGAACTTCGAGTAGGTGAGCAAGAAGGGCTGTAGGGGATTTCCTACATCATGCCTCGCAGCCCGGGGGCGGGGCTGCAGAAACGGTCAGATCTCGTCTTCCTCGTCGCCGACCAGTTTGTGGCGCATCGCATAGCGCACCAGCGCGGCCTCGTGCGGCATCTGCATTTTTTCGAGGATGCGCGTCTTGTACGTGCTGACCGTCTTCGCGCTGACACACAGTTCGGCCGCGATCTCGGTGATGGTCTGGCCGGCGGCAATGCGTTTGAGCACGTCGAATTCGCGGTCGGACAGACGCTGATGCGGCAGCAGGTCGGTGGGCTCGTTCAGGCTTTGCGCGAACCGCTCGGCCATCGCGAGGCTCACGTAAACGCCGCCCGCCGCGACCTTCGTCACGGCCGCGACGAGTTCCGCGCTCGCGCTCTCCTTCGTCAGATAGCCGGATGCGCCGGCCTTGAAGGCGCGCACCGCGTATTGCTGTTCGGCGTGCATGGTCAGCACGAGAATGCGCAGCGCCGGCTTTTCGTCCTTGATCTGCTTGATGAGCTCCACGCCGTTGCGGCCGGGCATCGACAGATCGAGCACCAGCACCTCGGCCGGACAGGCGCGGATCAGCGCGACGGTGGTGACGCTGTCGCTTGCTTCGCCCACGACCTCGAAGCCGCTCGCGCTCTTCAGAATATGACGCAGACCGTCGCGCACGAGCGCATGGTCGTCGGCCAGCAGCACTCGGGTCATGATTGCAACTCCTGCATTTGCACGGCCTCCGCCGGAATGGTGACGCGCAACGCAAAACCCTTGCCTTGCGCGGTTTGAATGTCGACGGCGCCGCCGAGCATGTGCGCGCGCTCGCGAATGCCGAGCAGGCCAAACGATTTGCCGGCCGGCTCACCGCCGTGAGACGAGCCGAGGCCGTTGTCGGCGATGCGCAGCACGAAGCCTTCGTTCGCGACGCGCAGGCTGAGCGTGACCAGGGTGGCGTCGGCGTGGCGCGCCACGTTCGTCAACGCCTCCTGCACGATGCGAAAGAGCGCGGTGGCGCCTGTCGGGGAAAAACGCGCGTCGCCGGTTTCGATGTCGCGCTCCACCTCGATGCCGTAGCGGTTCGTGAAGTCGTTGGCGAGCCATTCGACGGCGGGAATCAGGCCGAGGTCGTCGAGCATCACCGGGCGCAGATCGGCGGCAATACGGCGAACGGATGCCACGGTCACGTCGATCAGGCGGCGCATGCCTTGCAATTGCTCGCGCACCAGGGTGCTCGCCGAGGCGCCCAGTGTCTCTTCCACCGAGGAGATGTCCATTTTGAGCGCGGTGAGCTGCTGGCCGAGGTCGTCGTGCAGTTCCCGGGCGATGCGCGTCTTCTCGTCTTCACGAATCTTCTGCAGATTGGCTGACAGCTCGCGCAGTTCCTCGCGCGCCCGCTGCTGCGCCTGCTCGGCCCGGACCCGTTCCGTGACGTCGCGCAGCATGACGGTGTAAAGCCGCGTGTCGCCGTCGCGGATCTGCGAGATGGAGGCCTCTATCGGAAATTCTTCGCCGTTCGCGCGCAAGCCCGACAGCACGCGCTGCCGGCCCATCTGCCGGTCGGACACGCCTGTCACGCCGAACTGTTCGACATGCCGCGCATGGGCCGCGCGAAACCGCTCGGGGATGAAGCGCGCGAGCGGGGCGCCGATCGCGTCCATGGCGGAGCAGCCGAACACCTGTTCGGCCATGGGATTGAAGAGGACGACACGCTGCTGTTCGTCGATGGTGATGATGGCTTCCATCGACGAACGGATGATCGCCATCATGCGCGCTTCGTTGACGCCCGACTGAGTGATTGCCGCGCTGGCTTCGCTATGCGCGGAAGACGCTTCGCGACGCGCGCGCACGAGCATGAAGGCGCTCGTGGCGACGAGCAACGCAGCGGCGACGCAGATGAACAGCACGGGATCGAACCAGCGCCGCGCGGCCAGCATGACGGCGAGCGTTACCACGAACGCCGCCGCTGCCGCCAATGCAGGGCGTGCCGCGAACCAGCTCGACGGCTCCTGCGATGCCGCGCTGCGCGGCGTGGGCGTCTTACCGCTGACGGGCATGTGCGCCTCTTTTGAATGATTGCGGACGGATTCAACTTGCGCTGCGGAGAGCTCGGCATGGCCTGCAGGCAAGTGCTGTGGCTGCCGGCAGCTGCGCGGCTTGCCTCACGGGCGCCGCGAATCTTCCGAGCGCACAGCAGATCTTTCTTCTCATTGTCCGCGAAACGCCGGGATCATGCCAGTGCCGTGCCACCCGTGCGGGGGAAGTGGGTGGGTCAAGGCGGCGCGGGTCTGCCGCGCAACGCCGTGTTACGAGCGACGCGGACAGGAGCCGCGAGCGGCGCCGGGCGACAGGCTCCGGCGCATGAACAGGTATGGCCGCCTTGCACACGCTATGCACGCCATGCACGTCGATGCAAAGTCAGCGAGCGGCGCCGGGCGGCGAGATCCGGCGCATAGCCGGTCTGGCCGTCCCCATGCGTTATGCACCCGTTGCGGGCTGCGCCTGGAAGTTGCGCAAACGGCACACCGCCGTCTACGACGGCTCTTTGAGCGCCTGCTCCGCGACCGTGGCCGCGCCGGCAGCGGGCGCGCAGCGGGCGGAAATCAGCAGCACCGGGCAGGTGGCGATCCGCAAGAAGCGCTCGGCGACGCTGCCGAGCACGAGCCGCTCCACGCCGCGCCGGCCATGCGTGCCCATGACGACGACGTCGGCCTCGAACTCCTCGGCGGCGAGCTGGATGCGATGCGCGATGTCGTCGCCGGTCAGGTCGGTTTCGACCATGCGCGACGGCCCTTTCACGCCTGCCGCGGCCAATTGCGCGGTGGCGTCGGCGAGCACCTGCTTGCCTTCCTCGACGAGCGCATCGCGCACATACGAGGGGTCGTAGCCGGGCACGTCGTAAGAGAGCAACGGCACGTCCACCACGAAGAGCGGCTGCAGCCTCGCGCCCGACTCGCGCGCCAGATCCACCGCGGCGGCCAGCGCGCGCGACGAGGTTTCGCTGCCGTCGACGGCAACCAGAATCTTGTACATGGTGAACACTCCTGAATGAGAAGAGAAGGTCGGCGCTCAGTGGGACATCAGCACCGGCACGGTCATCGACTTGAGAATGGTGCGCGTGGCGCCGCCCATGACGAGTTCGCGCCAGCGCGAGTGCCCGTACCCGCCCATGACCAGCAGATCGGCGCCGCTGTCGGCGACCTGGGACAGCAGCGTCTCGCCGACCGGCGCGTCCGCTCCCGTCTCGATATCGGCGACCTCAACGGGCACGCCGTGCCGCGCGATCAGCGCAGCGATATCCGCGCCGCGCACGCGGTCCTGCCCGCCTTCACGCATACCGTTGATGGTCAGAACCGTGGTCTTTTCCGCCGCGCGTATGAACGGCAGCGCGTCGTGCACGGCGCGCGCGGCCTCGCGGCTGCCGTCCCACGCGACGAGAATGCGGCGGCCCGTCGAGCGTTCGTTGCGCGCATACGGCACCAGCAACACCGGGCGTCCGCTCGTCAGGATCAGGTTCTCGGGAAACAGATCGCCGACATACGATTCCGCGTCGCCGGGATTGTCCTGGCCCGCCACGATCAGATCGGCGCAGCGGCCGAGGCGCGGCACGGCAAAACTGGCGGGTTCGTCGACGGCGAGCCATTCGCCCTGCACTTCCGCGCGTCGAAGCTCCGCGTGAAAGAGCCGCTTGAGCGCGGCGCGCCGTTCGGCGCGAAGCTCTTCGTGCTGGCGGTAGTACTCGGCCGTGCCGGCCATCACATACAGAGAGCGCGGATCCGGCGAAAACACGGCGAATACGCCCGTCAGATGCGCGCCGAACTGTTTCGCGACGCCGAGCGCGGTTTCGAGCCGGGGATGCGCGTTCGGGCTCGTGTCGAGGTGAACAACGATGGTCTTGAAGCTCATGGCGAATGCTCCCGGAGAGAAGTGACGCACTGGCGGATGAGCTTGAGTCTACGAACCACGCCGCTTGCCTCGTTGATGCAGATCAACGGCGGCAAAGGGTGGCAGAGGACGGCAGAGGACGAAAAGGGGCGGGGCGCCTCGCAGCGGTATTTGACCTGCGTCATGAAGCGCCGAGCGCTGCCGCTTAAGCTCCGGACATGCATGCATGGCGCTGATACGCGTGCCCATGCGCTATCCATGGAAGGAGCGAGTCATGTCCGAGTCCCGCGTTCTCATTGTCTTTTTCTCGCGTACCGGCACGACGCACATGCTCGCCAGCACGCTCGCGAGCATGTTGTCCGCTGACGTCGAGGAAATCTGCGATTACACCGAGCGTCGCGGCGCGTCCGGCTATCTGCGCTGCGTGATGGACTCATGGCGCAAGCGGCCGGCCGAGATCGTGCCCGCGGGGCTCGATCCGTCGCAATACGATCTGGTGGTGGTGGGCACGCCCATCTGGGCGGGCGCAGTGTCCTCGCCGGTGCGTGCGTACCTGCTGCAAAACCGCACGAAGTTCCGGCACATCGGCTTCTTTTGCAGCCTGGGCGGTCTCGGCGCCGAAGCGGCTTTCGACGAAATGCGCGCGCTGGCCGGCAAGGCGCCCGTCGCGCAATGCAAGGTGCGCGCCGCCCAGGTGCAAGGCGTCGCGGCGGCGTCACTCGAACGGTTGCTCGAACCGTTTGTCGGCGAATTGAAGCGGCACCTCGCGCATTATCAGACGCTCGAATGGAGCTGCTGACGGCGCGCCGATGACGCGGCTTGCCTAGCGCGGCAGCAGCATCATCAAAGCGGCGGCGCCCATGACCGCCGTGGCGATCCAGCCGAGCGCAATGACCGGCCGGCTCGCGGTGAATGGCCCCATCACGGCGCGTTTGGACACCAGCAGCAGAATCACCACCATCAGCGGGACGGCGACCACGCCGTTGATCACGGCGCTGAAAAGCAGCGCTTTCATCGGACTGATCGACGAAAACTGGATGGCCAGCGCGGCCAGCACGCTGACCGCGATGATGCCGTAAAAGCCGAGCGCGTCGCGCGGCTTGCGCTCGAGCCCTTCGGGCCAGCCGAGCGCTTCGGCCAACGCATAGGCGCCGGAACCGGCCAGCACCGGCACGCCGATGAATCCCACGCCGAGTATGCCGAGCGCGAACAGCAGATAAGCGAAGTCCCCGGCAAGAGGCCGCAGCGCGCTGGCCGCCTGGGCCGCCGTGGCGATATCCGTGACGCCGGCCGCGTGCAGCGTCACGGCAGTCGCGAGCATGATGAACCAGGCGGTCAGGTCCGAATACAGCATGCCGCTCCAGGTGTCCCAGCCGATGCGCTGCAGTTCGGCGGGCGCTTCGCGGGCGTCGTCGACGAGCGGCGCACTGCCGGCGTGGGTATGCAGATCCTCGACCTCTTCCGACGCCTGCCAGAAAAACAGATACGGGCTGATCGTCGTGCCGAACACGGCGACGACCATGGCCGCCGCATCCGCATTCAGGTCGAGGCGCGGCCACACCGTGCGCACCGCCACCTCGCGCCACGGCACATGCACGACGAAGAGCACCGCCGCGTAGGCCAGCAGCGAAACGGTCAGCCACTTGAGAAAGAACACGTAGCGATGGTAGGGCACGAAAATCTGCAGGACCAACGTGGCGAACACGAAACAGACGGTGCTCACGTGACGGTCGATGCCGCTCACCAGTTGCGCAGCCTCGCCCATGGCGGCGACGTCGGCGGCGATATTCAGCGTGTTGGCGACGAGCAGCAGCGCCACGACGCCGTACAGCACCGCGGGCGGGAACACTTCCTTGATGTTGGCGGCGAGGCCCTTGCCGGTGACGCGGCCGAGCTTCGCACACATGGACTGCACGGCGGCCATGAGCGGAAAGGCGAGCGGCATCGTCCACAACATGTTGAGGCCGAATTGTGCGCCGGCCTGCGAATAGGTGGCGATGCCGCTCGGGTCGTCGTCGGCGACGCCGGTAATCAGGCCGGGCCCGATGCGCGCGAGCGGATGTTCGCGCAGGCGCGCAAGCGACGCGCGCAACCCGGCGAGAACGAGCGGGGCGGGCGGGGCGGGCGGGCGTTCAGGCTGGCTTGCGTCGGGCTCCACGGCGTTTCCCCAAAAGGCTTGCGCGTTGCCGCGCTTTGCACCGCGCTTCGCGGCGCGGCGGTTGTGGTGTCCTCAGTGCCATCAGCGGTCCCTTCCGGACCGGTCAGCGCTTCGTTCCGTGGCCAGTCAGTGGCCTGCGAGCGCCGAAGCCGCGCCGTACACCACCCGCGGATCGTGTTGACCTTTGTACACAGCCGGAGCCGACCTGTCGAGGCCAAGCAGCGTGTACACGGCAGTCTGCGCCGAGCGCACCGAATATTCGACGGTGAACACCACGTCGTTCGGCAATTCGCAGAACTGTCCGATGAACGCGAGGTTCGCCCAGCCCTCGGGCACCACGTGCGGCCGGTCGCCATGCCGGCGCCGCAGGAACTGGCTCGTGATGAAGGGCATCAGGCAGGGAATGCAGATGGCGTCGTCGAGAATACGCTCGGCCTGCGCCTCGATATGCAAATGGCCGAGCAGCTCGGTCATGATCTCGCGGCCCGTGCATTCGACCATCGGCTTGGCGACGAAATTGCCCGGCCGGTCGATAAAGAGCCCGTAGCCCCAGAACACCTGCACGTCTTTCGGCTGTCCGATGAAATGCGGCTGATGCGGCAGCACGATCGAAGCCCGCCAGTTCGATTGCGCGAACGTGATCAGGCCGCCTTCGCCTGGCACGTTGCCGGTGAGATCGCGGATCAGACGGAAGAGCGTCGGATCGTGCAGCGTCGCCGTGAAGGATAGCCAGCGCGATTCGTCCACGTGATCGGCGAAGACCGACGGATGACCGAACTCCCCGCGGCCCGCGGCGATGGTCTTCCACAGCGCCCAGGCGCCGCTGCTGTCGTCGCGATTGAAGACGGCCGCGCGATCCGTCGCGCCGAGGCTCGAGCCCGCGGTCATCGAGCCGAGCGTGATCATCACCTTGTCGTGCGGGCCGAGGGCGATTTCATCGCGGCGCCCGTCGTGTTCGCAGAGAACCGCCGCGACGCGGTTCAACTCGCCGCTTTCGTCGTACCGAAGATCGACCACCCGCGTATTGTTGAGGAACACTACGCCGTGTTCGTCGAGCCATTTGCGCAGCGGCCGTACCATCGAGTCATACTGGTTGTAGACCGTGCGCATGATGCCGTGCAGCTGGTTGAAGCCCGGCGTCATATGCGCGAACCGCAGCAGGTAGCGGCGGAACTCGGCGGCGCTATGCCAGGGCTGGAAGGCGAACGTCGTGCACCACATGATCCAGAAGTTGGTCTCGAAGAAGTCCGCTTCGAAATGATCCGAGATGCGGCTGTCGCCGAGCAGCGCTTCCGGTTCGAGCGAAAGCCGGCCGAGCGTCAGCAGATGCGCTTCGCCGAGACCGTACGCCGGCGCGTCCTCGCGTTTGCCGTCGCGTACGAGCCGTGACTTCGATGAAGTGCGGATCGTCTCGTTCCAGTCGAAGATCTCCTTCGTCACGCTGCTGCGGCCGTCCAGCGTCGGGATCGAGTCGAACAGGTCGTAGGTGCACAGGTACTTGCTTTCCAGCATGCGGCCGCCGCGCACGACGTAGCCGTCTTGCGGCGTGCCTGCGCCGTCCAGGCTGCCGCCGGCTTTGCCGAGCGCTTCGAGAATCGTGATGCGGCAGCCGGGCACATCGGCGTCTCGAATCAGAAACGCGGCCGCCGCGAGCGACGCAATGCCGCCGCCGACCAGATAGAAATGGCCGGATTCGATCGCTTCATTGCGGGCGGCCGCCGTAAGCGGGCGCGTGCCGGCGTATTCGTCATGGTTCATTTGAGGGTCCCCGCAGGTGATGGCCGTGAATGTATAGACCATACCCGCGCGGCCGGGACGCTCGTTGCGCTGGATCAACGGCGCCCCGGGCGCGGCCACTGCGACGCCGTTGATACAGGTCAATCGTCGCCTGCCCATGCGCGTCCATGATGAATTCATTGACTCGCCGATGCACGCCGCTTTCGCAGCGCGAACGGTCGATGCGAAACACGGCGCGCGGAGGTTGTATGGGAATCGACATGCAGATCGTGTACCTCGGGTTTGCCGGCTCCGCGCAAATCGAGTCCGAAGCGGCCGCGCAACTGGTGCGCCTCGAGCGGTTCAGCCGATCCATTTCCGGCTGCCATCTCGCGCTGGAAGCCATCCGCGAGCGCGCTCCACAGGATGGAATGCGCGCCGTTCGCACGACGGCCGAGAACGAGTCTGACCGGCGCCTGTTCGACGCGCGCCTCGACCTCGTGCTGCGCACCGGCGAGCTATTGCCGGTCGAGCATCGGCAAAGTCACGATCCGGATCGAGCGGTGCATGAGGCATTCGATGCCGCCGAACGGCTGCTCGAGCGTCATGTCGCGCGATCCGTGACGTGACGCGTCGGGCGCGACGCTACTACTCAACTTTTAGGAGTCCGTTATGTATGCAAATATTGTGGTGGCTCTGGACGGCAGCGACGCCGCGAAACGCGCGCTTTCGGAAGCGATCCAGCTCGCCAGGCTCTCGCGCGGCAGGCTGACGGCGGTGTATGTGGTGGATCAGTCGGCCGCGTTTACGTATGCGGGCGCCTGCGATCCGCATCTGCTGACGGATGCCGCGCGGCAGGTCGGTCTGACGCTGCTGCATGCTGCGCGCGAGCAGATGCGTGAACTGAACGTGGTCGGTGAGACGGAGATCGTCGAGACGCAAGGCATCTCCGAAGATGTCGCCGGCGCGTTGCTGCGCTGCGCCGACCAGCGCGACGCGGATCTCGTCGTGATGGGCACGCATGGGCGGCGCGGCTTGCGGCGCATGGTGATCGGCAGCGTGGCCGAGCGCTTTGTGCGCCTGGCGACGTGCCCGGTGCTGCTGGTTCGCGAGCCGGCGGACAACGGCCAACGGGAGCAGCGTGCGTCCGTGTAAGGCCGCATGATGCCCTCGGCTGAAGTGCTCACGGGCGCGAGAGCGGTGTATGAGCGGCGTGTGAGCCGTGAGCCCTTCAGCGCTTGAGTTCTATCAATTCAGCTCTATCAAGAGTCCGCCGAGTCCGCCGGATCGAAGTGCCCGACGGTTTGCGCAAGGACAGGCACGCTGTCTCGCGACAGCCGCATCTCGGCGCCCAGCGTGCCGCGATTGAGCCAGCTGCGCGCGGTCACCGCGAGACCGGCCGCTGCGCAAAACAGATAGACGTTCTGCACAATGGCGCCCGCGCTTGCATACGCGAACGGCTCGCGCTGCGAGGCCGCAATGTCCTGCATGCGCGCGAGGTCCGCCACATACACCAGTTCGACGGGCGCCTCGCCGACGAAGTCCTGATAGCCGGTCAGCGCCCGCAGATCCGCCGCAATCACCAGGTCGAGGCAGTGCGCGCGCGGATCGTAGCGATACATGCCGCGCGCCAGCGCCGCATACACCTCGATTTCATGCAAGGCGAGAACGGACGGCGCCGTACGCCTGTCGGCGCCGTCGGGCTCGGTCCCCGCGTGTCTGCGATTCACGCCGTTGGCTGCCCACAGCAACTGGCCGAGCGTCGCGTCGTCGAGTTCGGTCGGCGCGAAACGGCGGGTCGTGCGCCGTTTCGAGAGGGCGTCGAGGATCGGCATGCCGCCGCTCACCACAGGCGGCGGCAAGACGATGCGTGGTAGCGACTCGCCGTGCACCGGGCGGGCGCCCGTTGCTGCGGGCGTCGTCGTGCCGAGTCTGAAAAAATGCTTCATGGCAGCCTCAACGGACAAACGTGGGTCCTTCAGGACACGAGCTCGGTCAACGGCCGGCGCGGCGAATGGATCGCCGGCCCCGGCCGTTTCGCGCGGCCGACGCGTAACACGAGTTGCGGAACCGCGTCGATCACGAGCAGCGTACGCAGCCGCTCGCGCAGCGCGCCGACCTCGATCGGCTGATTCAGATACGACGCGGTGATGCCGGCATTCGCCGCGACCAGCAACAGCCGCTCGAGCGCCTGGCCGGCTGCGAGCCACGCGGGCGCGTCGTCGGTCGATGTCGCGAGGCAAACGAGCAGCGGCGAGCCTTCGGCGAGCGCATGGTGCGCGGCGGCAAGACCGCCGCCCAGATCGAACGTGCGCACTACCGACGCCAGCAGCGGCGCCGCAAGATCGAGCAGCGCGGTCATGCCGGCCGACAACGCGGGCATGCCGTCCTCGCGGCGTCGCGGGTGAATCCAGCTGGCGAGCTCGCGGCGAAAACGCGGGTCGTCGAACTGGATGCGGTCCGCTTCGGCGACGAGCTCGGCAACTTTCTCCCGCACCGGGGCGCTCGAGATGCAGACGGCGTCCGCGCCTTCGGCCTCGACGGCGTCGACGAGCTGCTGCAGGACGCCTGAAGGCAGCGGCTCGTCCCTGAAGATTTCTCGCGTGGTCACGCGGCGGCGAACCGCCGGAAGGAGCGAGGCGAGCGCCGCGTCGCAATGACCGTCGGAAACGATCCGCACCTGGGCAAGCACGTCCGGGTCGAAGCGGGACGGCAGCAGGGTGATCGCGTAGGCGAGTCCGAAGTAGCTGAGCGCGACGCGCAGATTCAAGAGCGCGGCGCCGCAACTGATCATCAGCTCGCGATCGAACGGATCGACCACCGGCAAGGCGCGCAGCCGGTCGGCGCACAGCGTGACGCTGTCGCCGTCCACGATGAAGTGCCAGGGCTGCGTGTTGTGGTTGGACGGCGCGAGCACCGCATAGCGCAGCGCGAAGCGCAGCTTTTCTTCCGTGCTCGCGGTGCTGTCCAGTTCATGTTCGTCGACGGACCAGGCGGCCGTCTGCGGCAGTGCGCTCATGTCGTGGTCTCCTGCGCGATTTCATCTCGTCACTGTGTCAGCCCGGGCCGTCCGCGGATTGATCTGGATCATCCGGCGTGCAACGTACGAATTCGGGGCTCCGGTTGGCGGCGGCACTGTCCGCGGCGCCCGGCAGCTCGACCGTTTGAAGGTACTCCGGCACTTCGCAAGGCCAGTGCAGGGTCTCTTCGATATGACGCCGCATCGCGTCGGCGGCGGCCGGTTCGCCGTGCGTGACGAAGGTGCGCTGCGGCGCCTCCGGAAGCGAATGCAGCCATGCGAGCAGCTCGCCATAGTCGGCGTGAGCGGACAGCGACGAGAGGCTCGCGACCGTGGCGCGCACCCGCACATACTCGCCGTGAATCTTGATTTCTGGCACCCCGGCGGCGAGTGCCGCACCGCGTGTGCCCGCCGCCTGATAGCCGACGAGCGCGATCGTGTTGCGATGGTCGGGCGCGAACGCTTTCAGGTGATGCACGACGCGCCCGCCGGTCGCCATGCCGCTGCCCGCAATGATCACCATCGGGCCATGCCGCCCGAGGATCGCTTTGGATTCGTCGACCGTGCGCACCATCTGCGCGGCGTGGCTGATCGCGTTGGCCTCGGTCGAACTCACGCGATGCTCGCCCACGTGATGCCGGTAAAGCTGCGTGACGCTCGTCGCCATCGGGCTGTCGAGAAACACCGGCACGTTCGCCATGCGGCCGGTCGCTTTGAGTTGCGCGATGTAATGAAGGATGGTTTGCGCCCGCCCGACTGCGAAGCACGGAATCACCACCACGCCGCCGCGCCGGAATGTATTCGCGAAGATCTCCGCGAGTTCGGTGGCCGGATCGGTCTTCGCGTGCAGCCGGTCGCCGTAAGTGGATTCGACGACGAGATAGTCCGCGTGGGCAAGCGGCATGGGCGCGCGCATGATCGGATCGTCGGGCCGGCCGATATCGCCCGAAAAGGCAATGACCTTGCCCTCGACGCACAGCACGACGCTCGCCGCGCCGAGGATGTGCCCCGCGGGCAGGAAGCGAAAACATGCCTGCTCGTTCAGTTGCCGCGGCATGTCGAAATCGCGGGCTTCCAGCAATTGGAGCGCGTGTTCCGCGTCGTCGAGGGTGTAGAGCGGCAGCGCCGGATGATGCTTCGACAAACCGTGCCGGTTCGCATAGGCCGCCTCTTCTTCCTGCAGCCGCGCGCTGTCGCGCAGCATGATCTCGCACAGATCGCGCGTGCCGCGCGTGCAGTACACCGGCCCTCGATAGCCCATGCGGGCAAGCACCGGCAGATAGCCGCTGTGATCCAGGTGCGCGTGCGTGAGAATCACGGCATCCAGCGTGTGGACGTCGATCGGCAAAGGGTTCCAGTTGCGCAGCCGCAGGTTCTTGGTCCCCTGAAAAAGCCCGCAGTCGATCAGAATCCGCAGCCCCGCGCCTTCCAGCAGGTACCTGGAACCCGTGACGGTTTCTGCCGCCCCGAGAAACGTCAGCTTCATGTCTCATCCCTCCCGGCCACGCCGTGGTTGGGCGTTGTGAGGCGCAGATTCAGCGCACCGGCGCTTGCACGGAGGCGTCGCACAGCGCTTGCGCGAAACGCCGAAACGCGTGGAGCGAGCCCGCGATGCTCTGGTACTTCTGCCGGCCGATCTGACCGTCCAGCGTGACGAGCATGCCGGCTTCGCGGGCGAGCGCGAGGATCCGGGCGAAGTCGTCGGCGGTGTCGGGCGTCTCGCGCGGCTGGCCGTCGGCAGGCGTCGATGCGGTTTGAAAGGAGGTCGTAGGCATGATGGTCTCCTGCTGACAGTGGCGCTTTCCGGTGATTTCAGTAAAGACCATGGTCCACGCCACATAAATCAGGTGCCGCCGAGAGTCGAGTCAGTATTCGTGCAGCCGTGTCAGCAATTCCCTACACGGAGGGCCCTCAAGGATGTCAGGGAAAGTCGGCATCAGGCTAAAGGCGAGCCTCGGCAGGCATGGCTGCGTGCGGTGCGTCGCGCTTGACACACGTCAACCGGCGCTTCATGCGCGAGCCTAAAGTCAGTGGTACAGAGTGCCCGATGCGCTCCCGCGCAGGCGGCGATGGCCGCGGATCGAAGCACGCTGGAGCACGCGTTTTGCGAAGGGCGGATCGTGCGTCGAACCGTGTATTAAAACGCGTGCAATGCCATGTGTTTTGTGAAATCACCGATCATCCGAGGAGCACGACGATGAGCAATTTGAGCCGATTTGATCCGTTCCAGATGGACCCCATGTCCGAGCTGTTTCAGGGGCTGTTCCGGCCGCTGCGCGGCGCAGGCAGCGAACCGCTCGCCGATATCAAGCTCGACGTGACCGAGAGCGACAGCGCCTACACCGTGAAGGCCGAACTGCCGGGCGTGGAAAAGAAAGATATCGACGTGAAGATCGACGGCACGCTCGTGTCGATCAGCGCCAAGGTGGAACGCAATCAGGAAATGAAAGACGGTGAGCGGGTGATTCGCCGGGAGCGGTATGCGGGGGCGGTCAGCCGCGCATTTTCGTTGGCAAGTGAAGTCGACGAGGCGTCCGCAGCGGCGGAGTACAAGGACGGCGTGCTCTCCCTGACGCTGCCGAAGAAAGCGCCGTCAGAGCGCAAACGTCTGCAGATCAACTGAGCGCGATGTCGCGCGCGCGCGGCCGCATGTTGCGCCGCGCGCGCCGCGACACGAGGCGAAAGCCCACGAGGAGCATGCAATGAAATCGGACTTCGAATTGAAGCGCCAGGTGGAGGACGAATTGGCCTGGGATCCGGCAGTCGACAGCACGGATATCGGCGTCGAAGTGCGCGATCGTGTCGTGACGCTGTCGGGTCATCCGACGAGTTATGCGGAAAAGGTCGCGGCGGAAAAAGCCGCGCAGCGCGTGGCCGGCGTGAAAGCCGTGGTGGTCGAGATGAGCGTTCGCATCGCGCATACCGATGTGCGCACCGACGAAGAAATCGCCAACGCCGTACGGACCATGCTGCGCTGGACCGTGGGCTTGAGCGAAGAGGCGGTCAAGGTGCAGGTCGAGAAAGGCTGGGTGACCTTGCGCGGCGAAGTGGACCGTGCGTATCAGAGCCATGTCGCGATGCGCACCATCTCGCATATGCGCGGGGTCACGGGCGTTTCTAATCTCATCCGGATTGGTGGCGAGGCCGCTGCGCAGGACATCGGCGAGCAGATCGGCAAGGCGCTGCAGCGTCACGCGGAACGCGAAGCGAAGCACATCGAGGTCAAGGTGCACGAAGGAACGGTCACGCTGACGGGCAAGGTCGATTCGCTCGCCGAACGCTCGGCGGCGCGCGGCGCGGCGTGGTCGGCGCCGGGCGTGCACGCGGTCGTCGACAATCTGACGGTGGCCTAGCCGCGCGTTCGCCTGCCTGAGCACGGCCGGTGCCGCCCCTGCGGCGCCGGCCTGTCAGTTTGCGACGCGTGCGGCAACGAGGAGAGACTCATGACAATTTCGGGCAACGTGGGCGACGGCGACTGGTCGGTCGTCGCCACCACTCATCGCGCGGCGGGCGGATTTGACTGTCTGGTCAAGCTCAGTCATCACACGCCGCAAGGCGTGTTCAAACACGAGTTCATGCACAGCGGGACTTTTCCCACCGAACACCAGGCGATCCTCGCGGGTCTCGGCGAGGGAATGGACTGGGTTCGGCTCAAGATGTCGAATACGCTTTCCATCCAGCCTTGCGCGCTGCCGGCCGAGCCCGCTGCGCCTGGCCAGCCGGCTCAGCCTGATTGAATGAGCAGGGCGTGAGCCGGGCGGATTTCACATCCAGTCCCGGCTTCATTCGCCACATTCGCCACGCTCGACACGCCGCCGCTCAGTCGATCAGTCGAGCTTCAGCACGATGCGGCCATCCACCTGGCCGCTCTTCAGTTGCCCAAAGACATGGTTGATGTTCTCGAGCCGGTCGAGGTGAATGCGCGCCCGGACACGGCCTTGCGCGGCAAACTCGAGCGATTCCTGCAAGTCCCTGCGCGTGCCGACAATCGAACCGCGCACGGTGATGCCGTTGAGCACCGTCGAAAAAATCGGCAACGGAAAGTCGCCCGGCGGCAATCCGTTCAGCGCGACCGTGCCGCCACGGCGCACCATGCCGAGGGCCTGCGCAAACGCGCTGCGCGACACGGCGGTCACGAGCACACCGTGGGTGCCGCCGATTTCCTTCTGAATCGCGGCGGCCGGGTCGCCGTCCAGCGCGTTGAACGTGAGTTCGGCGCCGAGCTCACGCGCAAGCGCGAGCTTGTCGTCGGCTATGTCGACGGCCGCGACGCGCAGACCCATGGCAATCGCATATTGAACCGCGACATGACCCAGACCGCCGATTCCGGAGATGGTGATCCACTGGCCCGGCCGCGTATCCGTCACGCGAATGCCTTTGTAGACGGTCACGCCGGCGCAAAGAATCGGCGCGATAGCTTCGAATGACACGGAGGCAGGCAGATGACCGACATAGTTCGGGTCGGCCAGCACGTATTCGGCATAGGCCCCGTTGACCGAATAGCCTGTGTTCTGCTGCTCGTGGCAGAGCGTTTCCCAACCGCCGAGGCAATGCTCGCAGTGACCGCACGCCGTGTACAGCCACGGTACGCCGACGCGATCGCCTTCCTTGATATGCGTGACGCCTTCGCCGACTGCCGCGACATAGCCGACGCCTTCGTGCCCGGGAATGAACGGCAGCGCCGGTTTGACCGGCCAGTCGCCATCGGCGGCGTGCAAATCCGTATGACACACGCCGGACGCTTTCACGTTGACGAGAATCTGGCCGCGCCCAGGCCGCGGGACGGGGACTTCCTCGATCTGCAGCGGCGCGCCGAATTCGCGAACGACAGCGGCTTTCATCATTTGAGCCATGAGCTTTCTCCAGACGATGGTTGGACCGCGATCAGTATCGGCTGCATGCCACGCGCGGAATTGACCTGAGTCAGCCAGGGCCCACGCCGGCGGCGCACAGTGGCCGCGTCGGGGTCGTGCGCGGGTCCCAGTTGCGCCCAACCCGCGCCGGCATGATCCACGTCAAACGGGCGTGCGCGGCGCCGCCTAATCTGAAATCACGCCATCACCTAACAGCCAGGAGGCTTGCCATGCGCGCATCCGATGTCATGACCGGCAAGGTCATTTCGGTCACACCCGACATGACCATTCGCGAGGTCGCCAGACTATTCGTCGAGAACCATATAAGCGGCGCGCCGGTGCTCGATTCGGACGGCAGCGTCGCCGGCATGATCAGCGAGGGTGACCTGCTTCGCCGCAGCGAGATCGGCACCGACGAGCGCAAGCGCACGTCGTGGCTCGATTTCTGGTCCGCGAGCCATGAGGCGCGCGATTACGTCAAGACCCATGCGGCAAAAGTGGGCGACGTGATGACCACGGACGTGGTCACCGTCGGCCCCGACACGCCGCTCGGCGAAGTGGCCGGTGTTCTCGAGACGCGGCATATCAAGCGCGTGCCCGTGACGAAGGCGGGACGGCTCGTCGGCATTGTGAGCCGCGCCAATCTCGTGCAGGCGCTCGCGAGCGTGCCGGATGAGCCGGTATCGGACGCCACGCTCTCGGACGCCGAAATTCGCGCGATCCTGATGGGTGAACTGGCGGGGCGCAAATGGGCGTTCGCCGGCCGCAACATCGTCGTGACCGACGGCGTCGTGCATCTGTGGGGTGTGTTTCAGTCCGCCGAGGCCGTGGATGCGCTCCGCGTGGCGGCGCAGAACATACCCGGCGTCAAACGGGTGGAGGACCACACCGAGCCGTATCAGGTCATGCCGGGCATCTGAAGACCGACGGGCGGCGCGGCGGCGCGATCGGAACCCAATGGAGACGGGATCATGAATTCAACGGAGCGCGGTGCCCACGCCGCGGACGCGATCAGGCGGATTCTCGTTGCCGTGGATGCTTCGCCCGAGTCGGCGCGCGCAGCGGACTACGTGTGTCACTTGACGTTGCCCGGCGCGCTGATTCGCATTGTGAGCGTGGCGGAAAATCCTCGCGTCCTTCTGCCGCTCGGATCCATGACGGACGCCGAGTTGCAGCTTGCGCGCGACGAGCTGGCCCGCGATGCCGAACAGGCCGTGGCGCGTGCAAGAAAGATGTTCGCCGACGTGGGCATCGAGGTGGAGTCCGGCGTCATCGACATTTCGAGGCAAGGCGGCTACACGGCCAATGCGCTGATCGACGCTGCGGCCGAATGGAAGGCGGATCTGCTCGTCCTCGGCGCGCGTCAGCATCACGGCATGTTGCGCTGGGTGGAAGGCACCGTGTCCGAGTTCGTCACCACGCGCGCGCTCTGTTCGATCCTGATCGTGCCTGCCGGTTATGAAGCCGACATCGGGCCCTCTCCGCAGCGGATTCTTTTTGCACTCGACGGCAGCACGGCGTCGCTGGATGCGCTGCGTGCAGGTCTTCGGCTGGCTCTGCCGGAATCGCGCTTGCGCGCCATCTATGTGATCGACCGTGCCGTGCGTTTGACGGACTTCGTGCCGATTCATGTTCTCGAAGAGGCTTTCGTCGAAGAGGGGCACGTCGCTCTGGCGCGCGCCGCGGACGCCTTCGCGGAGGTCGCGAACCGGGCCGAGACGGCACTCGTCAAGACCGAGCCCGTTAGCGATGACGTGCCGCACGCCATCGTGCGCGAGGCCGGGCGGTGGCACGCGGACCTGCTCGTTGTCGGCACGCATGGCCGGCGCGGCGTCGCGCGCTGGTTGCTCGGCAGTGTCGCCGCGCGCACGGCGCGGCTGGGCTGCACGCCCGTGTTGCTCGCGCGGCCGGCGCGCGATGCGTGAACCGGCGGACGGCATCGCGCCGTCGCTTTACCGAGTCAATGTTACGTTATATCATTGCGTCGTCATTGAGCGGATGAGGCGTTTGCCGGCACGTATCGGCAATGGTTTCGATCGTCGATGCGAGCCCGGGTTGGTTTGTTTGCTGCGTGAGACGTTATAACATTGCGCTCATAGAACAAAACCGGCATTACAGCGAATCCTATAAAAGACCGTGAATAAAAATCCTCCGCGCACGTCCGCGCGCGCGCTTCGGCTGTCGCCACTTTCACTCGCGCTCGTCGCCGCATTGGCGCATGCGCAATCGGATAACGTTCGTCCTGCCGGGAATGCGACGCAGGCGCCGGGCGGCTCGCTCGCACCGGTTTTCGTCACCGCCAATCCGCTCGGCGATACCGACCTGATCGCGCCCGCCACCGCGCTGTACGGCGACGCCCTGACGCGCCGCCAGACCAACTCGCTCGGCGAGACGCTCAACGGTCTGCCCGGCGTGTCGACCACAACCTATGGCCCGATGGTCGGCCGCCCGATCATTCGCGGTATGGATGGCGACCGCATCCGCATTCTGCAGAACGGCGTGGCCGCCTGGGACGCCTCGTCGCTCTCCTACGATCACGCGGTGCCGCAAGAGCCGCTCACCATCGAGCGCGTCGAGATCGTGCGCGGACCGGCGGCGCTGCTGTACGGCGGCAACGCAATCGGCGGCGTGGTGAACACCATCGACAACCGGATTCCGCGCGAGCCGATCAACGGACTCACCGGCGGCGTCGATGCGAGCTACGGCGGCGCGAACGACGCGCGCGCCGGCGCGGCTCAGGTCGAAGGCGGCAACGGGCAATTTGCGTTTCATGTCGACGCGTTCGATCGCGAGACGAGCAAGGAGCGTATTCCCGGCTTTGCGCACTCGGAGCGCCAGCGCGCGCTCGACGGTCCGGATACCAGCGAAGCCTACGGCAGCCTGCCCAACAGCGACGGCCGCTGGCATGGCGGCGCGCTCGGCGGCGCCTATACGTGGGCCGACGGTTACGCGGGCCTCTCGTACAACGGCTACGAGGCGAACTACGGCTCGGTCGCCGAGGACGACGTGCGTCTGCGCATGCATCAGGACCACGCGGCGTTTGCATCCGAAGTGCGTAACCTGCGCGGACCCTTCTCCCAACTCAAATTCGACGTCGGCTATACGGACTACGAGCACAAGGAAATCGACAACGGCGAGACCAGCACCACGTTCCGCAATCATGGTTATGAGGCGCGTATCGAGGCACGTCATCGCAAGATGGGTCCGCTTGAAGGCGCGCTCGGCGTTCAGCTCAGTCAGAACACCTTCTCAGCGCTCGGCGACGAGGCGCTCGTGCCGACGACGCAAACCACCAACGTCGCGCTCTTCGGCCTCGAAGAGTGGAACGTCACGGATGCACTCAAGCTGAGCGCCGGCGCCCGCTACGAGCACGTCAAACAGCAGCCGGCGGCAACCGGCAACGGCAAGTTCGCAAGCGCGCGCGAGCGCGACTTCAATGCGGCGAGCGCGTCGCTCGGCGCGTTGTACAAGCTGACGCCGCTCTGGTCCGTGGCGGGCAACGCCGCCTACACGGAGCGCGCGCCCGCGCTGTACGAACTCTATGCAAACGGTCCGCATGACGCGACCGGTCAGTATCTGATCGGCAATCCCGATGCGCAGAAGGAAAAGGCGCTCTCGAGCGATCTCTCTCTGCGTTTCGCGAGCGGTCCGAACAAGGGCAGCGTCGGCGTGTTCTACAGCCGTTTCAAAAACTATCTGACGGAATTCAACACAGGGCGGCTCGTGGACGACGCGGACCAGCTCGTCGCGCCGGGCACCGACGGCGCGCTGAACGAAGCCGTGTATCGCGGCGTGCGAGCAGAGTTTTACGGCGTCGAACTCGACGGCAAGTGGCGCGTGTTGCAAAAGGGCGCGCATCGCGTGGACGTGGAACTCGGCGGCGACTACACGCATGCGCGCAACATGGACAACGATCAGCCGCTGCCGCGCATTGCGCCGCTGCGGGCCACGCTCGCGGTCGATTACGGCTATGGGCCCTTCGGCGCGCGTGCTCAACTGGAGCACGCGTGGGGCCAGCACCGCGTGCCCGAAAACGATCTGCCGACGGCGAGTTACACGAAGCTCGGCGTGCTTCTCACCTACGCGTTTCGCGTCGGCGCGACGAACTGGCTCGCCTATCTTCGCGGCGATAACCTGACGAACCAGGACATCCGCTACGCGAGCTCCGTGGTCCGCGACATTGCACCCGAGGGCGGCCGCAGCGTGATGGCCGGATTGCGCACGAGGTTCTGACGTGCAGCGGCGTCGGGCAACCGGGCGGGCAGCATATTCAAAGATTCGACGGATTGCCCGGGTCGACCTTGCCCTTCTCCGCATTTTCGCGCTGATCGCCGAGGTCTTTGCGGTTATCGCCTTCGGTGATTTGCGCTTCGCCTTCGGCCTTTTTCGCTTCGTTACCGGTGATCGAGCCGATGCCCTTGTTGACCATGCCCTTCAGTTCTTCCTTGATTCCTTCGGTCTTGTCGTTTGCCATCCATGCCTCCCAAAGTTGAGCGATGATTGCGCGACGCAGCCGCCGCCCTCTGCTGGGCCGCAATCGGCATGCCGGTGCAATGCCGGTCCAATCACGGACGGCGTTTTTTCCAGGCGTAGTCCGGACGCGGATCGGCAACGCCCGGCAGTCCTACGGAATTGGGATTTTCCGAGCAGAGCGTGACAAAGGACACGGATTCGCCGCTCGAGCGGCGCCGCCGCAAGGTTTCGGCGAACGAAAGCGCATCCGCCATAGCGCCGGCCGGAAAGGAAGCGGAGCGCGGCACCATGGCGTCGTCTACGGTCTCGCACCAATAGACCATGAACACCGGATTCACGGAGAAGGCGACGGACTGCCGGGTGCCCCCACGCCCGGTATGTCGCGCACCGCCTGCTGATCCGGCTGGAGATCCGTTTCGGGGAGCGACTCGGGCGTGCGGGCGGGCGGCGTTCCGCGACTGACTTCGGACTGCTGCGGATCGGGTTTTTGAGGCGCAGGCGTTTCGGTCATGGGTGGCTCCTGTGCGTGGCGGTGAATGAGGCGGCTATCGTATGCGCAGCATCGCCTGTGCCGACGGCAGTTCGGCTGGGCCGCCGTGCGTGCGAATCACGCCGCTTAGCCGTGCGCGCCGGTTATTACAACGGCTTGTAAATGGCGCGCCCGCCGCGGGGCGGGCACCGCGCACCGCGCGTGGCGCGAGCCAGGCCGGCAGCGCACGACAGGCCCGCAGCGCACGACAGGCCCGCAGCGCACGACAGGCCCGCAGCGCACGACAGGCCCGCAGCGCATGACAGGCCCGCAGCGCATGACAGGCCCGCAGCGCGAGCCAGGCCGGCAGCGCGTGACAGATTCCGCGCGGCCGAGCACGCACCGCTTGTCAGACGCTGATTGCCGCCGCCGCCTTCGCCACCGCCTTGCCCCATTCATCGAGACGTGCCGGGTCGTAGCGCGATTCCGGCATGGAGATGCAGATGCTCGCTGCGGGCGCGCCGTCCGAGTCGATGATCGGTGCGCCGATTGCGCACACCGCTTGACGATACTGCGAAAGATTCACCGAATAGCCGCGCTGACGGATGCGTTCGAGTTCCAGCCGGATCTCGGCGGGATCGCACGGCGTGGTCTCGCTGAACTTCGGCAGATCGCGGCTCAGGATTTCATCCACGTCCGCGTCTTTCATGTACGCCAGCACAGCGAGTCCCGTCGCGGTGGCGTGAAACGGGCTCAGGTCGCCGATGGGGCTGAACGTGCGCACGTTCTGCGTGCAGTCGGCGCGGTCGATCAGCACCATCGAATTGGTGCTGTCCGGGACCGATAGATGAACCGTTTCGTTGGTCAGGTCGCGTAACTCGCGCATCGGCTCGCGCGCGGCCGCGTACAGCGCGCCGCCGCGCAGCGCGGCGGGCCGCACGCCGAGAATGCGCGGACCCACTTCCCAGCGCGTCAGGTCGCCGCTCGTCTGACGCAGCCAGCCGGCCTCGTGAAACGTCAGCAGCACCCGCTGCACGCTCGACTTCGGCATGTCGAGCAGGCGCGCCAGCACGCCGACGCTGACGGGCTGGTTCTGCGAGACAGCCTCCAGAATCTCCAGGCTCTTCAGCAAACTTTTCATGCAGATCTCCGGAAGCGCGCACGGCGCACGAGCGCACACACGCCGCGCTTGCAACGCAAAAAAGCGCGTGTTACTTTTCATGCACTGGATTTGGAACGCCGTGCCGTATTGTGGCACACCTTGGTCAAGCTTGGCAAGCAGTGAGGACGATGACAGCAATGGGACTCTTTTTTCAGTCGTGCGACGCTTTGCCGGTGGTCGAGGCGCATGGCGCCCGCATACCGCGAATTGGCCTCGGCACCTGGCGGTCGACGCACGAAGGCGTGCAGGCGGTGCGCGCGGCGCTCGCGGCGGGTTATCGGCATATCGACACGGCCGCGCGCTACGAGAACGAAGAGGCGGTCGGCCAGGCACTCGCGGCGAGCGGTGTGCCCCGCGACGAGGTGTTCGTCACCACCAAGGTGTGGCACACCGAATTGCGCGCGGCCGATTTCCGGCGCGCCGCGCAGGCGAGCGTCGCGAGACTCGGGCTCGATCACGTCGACCTGTTGCTGGTGCATTGGCCGAATCCCGAAGTGCCGCTCGAGGAGACCATCGGCGCGCTGTGCGACGCGCAGCAGAGCGGCTTGACGCGGCACATCGGCGTCTCGAACTTTCCGGTCGCACTGCTCGATCGCGCGGTCGCACTCGCGTCGGTGCCGCTCGTCGCGAATCAGTGCGAATACCACCCGTATCTGGACCAGACCAAAGTACTCGCCGCGTGCCGGCGTCATGGCATGGCGCTAATCGCGCATACGCCGCTGGGCAGCGGCAAGCTGCTTGCCGATCCGGTTATCGCGGAGATCGCGCGCGAACACGGGCGCAAGCCGGCGCAGATCATCCTGCGCTGGCTCATGCAGCAGCCCGGCGTGGCAGCCATCCCCAAATCGTCGAATCCCGTGCGGATCGCCGAAAACCTGGCCGTATTCGATTTTCAACTGGATGCGGGCGAGATGGCGCGCATCGGCGCGCTGGCGCGTGCCGACGGCCGCGTGAGCCAGGCGGCGTGGCATCCCGAATGGGACGCGCCGGCACATGGACCAGCGGCAGACAAAACATGAACCTCATCGACACCGCCATGAAATCCCTCATGCAACAAGGCGAGCTGACGCTCGAAACCGACCGGCGACATCTGATGCATCCCGGCACGCATGCAGCCGATCACGCGTCCGGCCAGTTGGACGCGCGGCTCATGTCGCGCGCAAAAGGTATTCGTATAGAAGATCACGCGGGGCGCTCCTACATCGATGCATTCGCGGGACTGTATTGCGTGAACATCGGCTACGGACGCGAGGACATGGCAGACGCCATCGCGGAGCAGACGCGTCAGCTGTCGTTCTATCACACGTACGCGGGTTTCTCGAATGACCCTGCGGTTGAACTGTCGCGGCGTCTGATCGAAGACTGGGCCCCGCCTGGCATGAAGAAAGTGTTCTACGGCATGTCGGGCTCGGACGCCAACGAAACGCAGGTCAAGCTCGCCTGGTACTACAACAATGTGCTTGGCCGGCCGCGCAAGAAGAAGATCATCGCGCGGCAGCGCAGTTATCACGGCTCGGGCATCGCGACTGGCAGTTTGACGGGCCAGCCCAAATTTCACGCGGGTTTCGATTTGCCGATGCCGCAGGTGCTGCATACCGCAAGTCCCGACTTCTATCGCGACGCGCGTCGCGGCGCGAGCGAGGCGGAGTTTGTCGCGGATTGCGTCGAGGACCTGGAGCAACTGATCGCGCGTGAAGGCGCCGACACAATCGCCGCATTTTTCGGCGAACCGGTGATGGGCTCCGGCGGCATCGTGCCGCCGCCCGCCGGCTATTGGCCCGCGATCCAGGCGGTGCTCGCGCGCCACGACATCCTGTTCGTCGCCGACGAAGTGGTGTGCGGCTTCGGCCGCCTCGGCTCGCGCACAGGCAGCGAGCATTACGGGCTCAAGCCCGATCTGATGTCGCTGGCGAAGGGCTTGACGAGCGGCTATCTGCCCTTGTCGGCGGTGATGGTCAGCGAGTGCGTGTGGGACGTGATCGAGCGCGGTTCGCGCGCGCACGGCGCGATGAGTCACGGCTGGACCTATTCCGGGCATCCCGTGTGTGCGGCCGCGGCGCTGGCGAACCTCGACATCATCGAGCGCGAGCAACTCGTCGGGCGCGCCGCTGAAGTCGGCGCCTATTTGCAGGCATGTCTGCATGACGCGTTCGACGCGCACCCGCTCGTCGGCAATGTGAGGGGCGTGGGCATGCTCGCCGCGCTCGAATTAATGGCCGACGGCGGCGAGCGCCGGCCGTTTCCCGCCGCAGTCAAGGCGAGCCAGCGCGTCGCGCAGGCCGCACTCGCACGCGGCCTGATCGTGCGCGCGCTCGGCACGCACGACATTGTCGGCTTCGCGCCGCCGCTTGTCGCTACGCGGGCGGACGTCGACGAAATTGTTGCGATTACACGCGATGCCTTGCACGACGTGAGCGACGCGCTGCTTGCTTCGCTTGCTGAAGATCGCAGCGCGGTGACTGAAGAATCGCAGGAGACCGCTCCTTTAAATAGGTAAGCATAGCTAATAGTTTAGCGCCTTGACGCGTCTCGCGAGCAGGGCAGTTCCACTCTAACCAGGGACTCAACCGTGTCCACGCGCAATCAGGTTTTTTCCTCCGACTTCTTCGACACACCGTACTGGTGGAAAGACTGGCGTCCGCACGACGAACTCATGTCGGACGTGCCTCGCGAGGTCGACGTGGCCATCGTCGGCGCCGGGTATGCGGGCCTTTCGTGCGCGCTCGAACTGGCGAAGCAGGGGTTGCTGGTTGTCGTGCTGGAGGCCGATGTGCCGGGCATCGGCGCAAGCACGCTGAGCGGCGGTCAGGTATCCGGCGGCGTCAACGTGGGCAAGGCGCCGTCTGGAAAGAAGCTGGATAGTTCGGCATCCGAAGAAAGACAGCGCGCGTTGCTCACCGAAGCGTCGGTTTCGTATGACGTTTTCGAGAGCATCCTGCGCGAGAACGCCATCGAGTGCAGCTATGTGAAAGCAGGGCGCATCAACGCGATGTGGACCGACGCGCATATGGCCGCGTGGCGCAAGCGCATCGTCAATCTCAACACGTATGCGCGCGCCGGCGCGCACATGCTTTCGCGCGATGAACTGCGCGCCGAACTCGCGAGCGACATCTACACCGGCGGCGTACTGCTCGAACGCGCGGGCCAGGTGCATCCGTCGATGATGTTCGCAGGGCTCCTCGCCGCGGCACGCGGCGCGGGCGTCACCGTCTGCAGCCGCGCGGCGGTTAAAAGCGTCACGCGGGTAGGGGCGCAGTATGGCATCGAGACGTCGCGCGGCGCACTCGTCAGCCGGCATGTGGTGATCTGCACGAATGGCTACACGGGTGCCGCGATGCCCGATTTGCAACGCCGCGTGGTGCCGGTCGTATCACATCAGATCGCCACAGAAGAATTGCCCGCCGACCTGCAGCGCTCGCTGATACCGAAGCGGCGCGGCATTTCGGAAACACGCCGTGTCGTCAACTATTACCGCTATTCGCCGGACGGCAAGCGTCTGCTGTTCGGCGGCCGCGCGCGTTTCTACAACCTCGATCGCCGGCAGTCGGCCGCGATTCTGCATGCACAGATGGTCGAACGCTTTCCACAGATGGCCGACGTCAAGGTGGCGTATAGCTGGGGCGGTACGGTCGCGCTCACGCTCGACTTCCTCCCGCATCTCGGCCGTACCGCCGACGGCATGTACTACGCGCTCGGCTGCAACGGCAGCGGCGTCGTGATGATGACGTACCTCGGCTACAAGGTCGCGCGCCTGATCGTCGAAGGACAGGCACCGGAGACGAGCGCCTATGGCACGCCGATGGTCACGCATCCGCTTTACGCAGGCAAGCCGTGGTTCATGCCGGCGCTCGGCAGTTACTACCAGATTCGCGATGTCATCGACAAACGCAGACAGCACGCGTAAGCCGCCGACGCGCATCTCACTTTAGACAGGCAAGGACACGACAATGGGGTTGAGAATCGGAGTGGATATTGGCGGCTCGTTCACCGATTTCGCGGTGCTGGACGAGGACACGCGGAGTATCCGCACGCTGAAGGTTTTCTCGCGGCCTGACAGTCCCGGCAGCGAAGTGCTGGCGGGTGTCGAAGGATTGCGCGAACGCTATGGCATCGAGCCGCATGAGGTGACGTATTTCACGCATGGCACGACAGTGGGCGTGAATGCGGTTGTGCAGCGCCGTGGGCTCAAGCTCGGGCTCATCACCACGCGAAATTTCGAAGACGTGCTCGATATCGCGCGTCTGAAGATTCCGGACATGTATCACCTGATGTCGAGCCGTCCCGCACCGCTGATTCCGCGTGACCGCGTGTTCGGTGTGATCGGGCGTCTCGGCGCGGACGGCGAGGAAGAAACGCCCGTCGACGAAGAAAGCGTGCTGCACGCCGTGCGCGGTTTGCAGGCGGCGGGCTGCGAAGGCGCGGTGGTGTCGCTGCTGCACGCCTATCGCAACCCGGCGCATGAACAGCAGGTGAAGGCGCTGATCGAGGCCGCGCTGCCGGGCTTTTTCGTATCGTGTTCGCACGAGGTGTGGCCGATCATCCGCGAATACGAGCGGACGGTGACGGCGACCATCGGCGCATATGTGCAGCCGCGCGTGTCCAACTATCTGACGCAGTTGCAGGCCGCGCTGGCCGAAAGCGGCGTCGCCGCGGACCTGAAGGTGACGAAGTCGAATGGCGGCGTGATGAGCGCCGAACACGGCAAACAGAACTGCGTGCAAATGATTTTGTCCGGCACCGCCTCGGGCGTGATCGGCGCGGCCTATCTCGCGAAGCTGTGCAAGCTGAAAGACTGCATGAGCCTCGACATTGGCGGTACGACTGCGGATATCGCGCTGATTGTCGACGGCAAGCCGCAATACGCGACCGGCGAATACATCGGCGAATTTCAGATTCATATTCCTTCGGTGTCCGTATCGTCAGTCGGCGACGGCGGCGGATCGATTGCGTGGGTCGACGAATTCGGCGTGCTGAAGGTCGGACCCGAAAGTGCGGGATCGAGCCCGGGTCCTGTGTGTTACGGACGCGGCGGCACCCGCCCGACCATTACCGACGCTTTCGCCGTGATCGGCGTGCTTGGCAGCGCCGCGCTCGGCTACAACGCAGTGAAGGTGGATGTGGACGCGTCGCGCCGGGCAATCGAGCCGCTCGCACGACGTCTCGGCCTCGATGTCTATCAAACCGCCGCGGCCATTATCGAGGTGTCCATTTCCGGCATGTATGCAGGCGTGAGCCGGCTGAGTTCGCGCTTCGGGATCGATCCGCGCACCTTCGCGCTCATGCCGTTCGGCGGCGCGGGCCCGATGCTCGGCTGTTTTCTCGCGCGTGCGCTCAACGTGCGCAATCTGTTGGTGCCGACCACGCCCGGTGTGCTCAGCGCGCTCGGCGGGTTGATCGCGGATACAAAAAACGACTTTGTTCGGACGACATACTATCCGCTCAACCGCGCGTCGCTCGAACTGCTCGCGCAAGACCTCGCGCATCTGGAAGCGGACGCGCGCGCGTGGGTGATCCGCGAGCGCGGAACGGACGCGAGCGCCGACATTGTCGTGTCGGCCGATATGCGCTATCGCGGGCAATCGTTCGAGATCGACACGCCGCTGTCCACGCAGGCGATTACCGGCGGCGACATCGAGGCGATTGCGCAGGCGTTTCACCGCGAGCACGCGCGTCTTTTTGGACACAGCGACGAGAGGTCGCCGATCCAGGTGGTGGCGCTGCGGCTTGTCATCACCGCGCCTACACCGAAGCCGGAGCTGCCGCAGATTGCCGTGGGCGAGGGCGTGCCGCGCGTCGAGTCCGAGATCGACGTCTATCTGGACGGAGCGTGGCGGCGCGTGCCGCTTTACCGACGCTCCGCGCTGCTGGCGGGACACCGCTTTGTCGGGCCGGCAATTGTCGCGCAGGACGACACCACGACCTGCGTGCTGCCGGGCTTCGACGGACGCGTGGACGAGTACGGCAACCTCTTTCTCGAAGCCGTCTGACCGGCCGACCCAGGAAACGCACCATGACATTCGATAAAGCCGTCCTTCAGATCTTCGCGAACTATTGCGTCGCCGCCGCGGAAAGCATGGCATACACGCTCGTGCGAACTGCGCATTCCGCCTTCGTGAAAGAAACCGAAGACTTCTCCTGCACGCTGATGAACCCCCGCGGGCTGACCTTCGCGTCGCCGAAAACGCTCGGCGCCACGTGGTATCCGGGCCTCGATTTCGGCGCGGTGATCGACATGATCGATCACTACGAGCCCGGCGACATCTGCATGACGAACGACGCCTATAGCGGCTATGTGGCGACTCACACGCCGGACGTCATGATGTGGAAGCCGGTCTTTTACGAGGGCGAAGTCGTCTGCTATGTCGGCGGGCATATTCATAACACTGACATGGGCGGCGCGGTGCCGGCTTCGCTGTCGCGCACGCTCACCGAGATCTATCAGGAAGGCATTCGTTTCGCGCCGACCAAGATTGTCCGCGCGGGCGTGCTCGACGAAACGCTGCTCGAGCACATGGCGCTCAACGTGCGCGCGGCCGAACAGAATCGCGGTGACTTGAAAGCGCAAATCGCCATGTTGATGACCGGCGAGCGGCGCGTGCTCGAGATCATCGAACGCTTCGGCATCGAGCAGTTTCGCGCAGGCATGGACGCATTGCTCGACTATTCGGAAGAGCAGGCCCGCACGATCGTGCGGAGCATGCCGGACGGCGAATACTTCTTTGCGGAGTACGCCGACGAGGATTCCGTTAACGGCAAGCCGCTGCGTGTCGCGCTGACGCTGACTGTGAAGGACGACTCGCTCGTATTCGACTTCACCGGCAGCGACCCGCAGTTGAATTCGTCGCTGAATATGCCGACGGGCGGCAAGGAGCGGCATGTGCTTGCGCTCGTCGGCCTGAACTATGTGCTGTATTCGCTCAATCCCGATCTGCTGCTGAATGCGGGCATGCTGAAAGTGGCGCGCTGCATCCTGCCCGAAGGCACGATCATGAACTGCGTGCCGCCGGCAGCGGTCGGCATGCGCAGCCTGACCGCGAAGGTCGCACAGTATGTGAGCTTCGGTGCGTTCTCCATGGTTTGCCCCGAGCGCTTGCCGGCGTGTCCGGCCGGCGGCATGTCGATCCTCAACGTGAAGACGGTGGATCGCAACGGCCGCACGGTGATCGCGTCGATCGGACCCGTGGGTGGCGGCGCGGGCGGCATGGCGTCGGCCGACGGCTCGGACGCTTCGGGCGCGAACGTGGCATTCCTGCGCAATACGCCGGTTGAGATCAACGAAGCCGAAGTGCCGATTCGCATCACACGCTATGGCGTGGTACCGGGCAGCGCGGGCGCCGGCAAATACCGCGGGGGCCTCGGCACGGTGATGGAGTTTCGCGTGTCGTCGCCGGGCACGCTCGTGACGGCGCGCAATCGCGACCGCTCGCGCTTTGCTTCGTGGGGCGTGTTGGGCGGGAAAGCGGGTGCCGTATCGCGGTTTACCCGCAATCCCGGCACAGAGAGCGAAGAAAATCTCGGCGTGACGGACCTCGTGATCTGCGGTCCCGGCGACGTGATCCGCCTCGAGGGATGCGGCGGCGGCGGCTATGGGCATCCTTACGAACGGGATACACAGAAGGTGCTGGAAGATGTGCGGCGCGGCTACGTGTCCGTCGAGGAGGCGCGCGAGCTGTACAGCGTAGTGCTGACCGACGGCGCCGTCGATATGGACTCGACCGCGCGTCTGCGCGACGCCGCGAGAGAAGCGGCGCGGCAGAAGCCCGTCACTCACTTCGACTACGGCGCCGAGCGCAACGCATACGAAGCGAGATGGACGCGCGAGCGCTACGACGTGCTGACCGGCATTCTCGCGCGTGCGCCGGTGGTGTGGCGGCATTTCCTCAAGCACAAGATATTCGACGCGCTCGACGCAAAAGAAGCGGCCGGCACCTTGACGCCTGGGCCGCAGGTCATCGCGCAACTGTATGAGGAAGTGCTGCAACGCTATCCGCAGTTGCTCGAAAACACAGCGTCGGCGAGCGCCTGACATGGCTCGCGGGGACATGGTCGCGAGCCCAAAACCGGCGACCATGCAAATTGCCGCGTTAGCGGCGCAAGAACAGTCTGTTTATGCCGTCTGCCTTTTTTTGTCGGCGCTTTACGCGCTTTCTGCCGGCATACGATGCTGTTAACGAGACCTCGGAAATCGTCTCGCCGCATACGGCATGTTGCCTGGATCACTCACTTCTGCGGAGTCAATTGACGTGAACGACGATACGATTAACCGCGGCATCAGCCGCCGCGACATGATGCGCATGTTGGCCGGGACCGGCATGATGGTCGCGGGCGGAGGGCTTCTCACAGCCGCGCCCGCTGTGCTTGCCGCGGAGGTTCCGAAGAAGGGCGGCAGTATCCGCGTCGCCTACGACGCCGGTTCGGTGTCGGATACGCTCGACCCCGCGGCAGGTTCCACCGGCGGCGATTACATCCGCTTCTTCATGTTTTACAGCGGCCTGACGCAGCTCGACGAGAGCCTGACGCCGCGTATGAACATTGCGGAATCCGTGTCCAGCACGGACGCGAAGACGTGGATCATCAAGCTGCGTCAGGGCGTGACCTTTCACGACGGTAAGCCGCTTGCGCCGGCCGATGTCGTCTATTCGCTGATGCGTCACAAGAATCCGCAGACGGCATCGCGCGTGAAGACGCTCGCCGATCAGTTCGCGAGCGTGACGGCGAGCGGGCCTAACGAAGTGACGCTGACGCTGCAGGTGCCGAACGCGGACCTGCCGGTGATTCTCGCCACGCCGCAACTCGTCATCGTCAAGGACGGCACGACCAACTTCAATTCGGCGATCGGCACGGGTCCCTACAAGCTGAAGAGCTTCAAGCCGGGCGCGGGCACCGTCGGGGTGCGCAACGACAACTACTGGAAGTCGGGGCAGCCTTATCTCGATCAGATCGAGCTCATCAGCATCAGCGACAACGCGGCGCGCGTGAGCGCGCTGCTCGCGGGCGACGTGCACCTCATTAACTCGGTCGACCCGCGTGCCACGCGCCGCATTGCCGCAACGCCGGGCTACGAGGTCAAGGAAACCAAGTCGGGTCTCTACACCGACCTGATCATGCGCCGCGACAATACGCTGACAGGCAACCCGGATTTCGTGAAAGGCATGAAGTACATGTTCGATCGCGACCAGATCCGCTCGGCGGTCTTTCTCGGCTACGCGGTGATCGGCAACGATCAGCCGATTCCGCCGGGGCATCGGTACTTCAATGCTTCGCTGCCGCAACGCAAGTTCGACCTCGACAAGGCGAAGTTCTATCTGCAGAAGGCCGGCGCGGTCGGCACCGGCGCATTGCCGCCGATCTACGCGACTTCGGACGCGAACGGCTCGATCGAAATGGCGCAGCTGATCCAGCAAACGGCCGCGAAGATCGGTGTCAACCTGACTGTGAATCGCGTGCCGGCCGACGGCTACTGGTCCAATCACTGGATGAAGCATCCGCTGGGATTCGGCAGCATCAATCCGCGGCCGAGCGCCGATGTGCTGTTCACGCAGTTCTTCAAATCGGACGCGCCGTGGAACGAGTCCGCGTGGAAGGACCCGAAGTTCGATCAGCTGCTCGTCAGCGCACGTGCCGAGACCGACGACGCGAAGCGCAAGCAGATGTACGGCGAAATGCAGGCGCTCGTCGCCGACGAGGGCGGCATCGGCATTCCCGCGTTCATCAGCCTGCTCGATGCAAACGACAAGCGCCTGAAAGGCCTCGGTTCGATTCCGACCGGCGCGATGATGGGCTTTTCTTTTGCCGAGTATGCGTGGTGGTCCGCCTGACGTAAGCTGTACGCCGTCGAGCGTTCCGGTGACCGGCTCGTCGCGAGAACTTCGCGGCGAGGCCGGTCTTCGTCGTGGCAATCAATCGAAAAATCAATGAAGCTAGATTCGTACTGGCTGGACACGGCCCCCGAATTCAAGGACGGCGCGCAAGGACCGGTGGAGGGGCACAGTGATGTCGTGGTGATCGGCGGCGGTTTTACCGGTTTGTCCGCTGCGCTGGAGCTTGCAACGCGCGGCGTGTCGGTCACCGTGCTGGAGGCGGGCGGCATTGCGGCTCAGGCGTCGGGCAGAAACGGCGGGCAGTGCAACACCGGTGTGGCGCAAGACTTTGCTTCGCTCGCGGCTAGCGTCGGGCTCGAACAGGCTCGCGCGTTTTACCGCGCGTATGAAAGTGCGGTGCGGACGGTGGAATCGGTCGTGACGCAACATAAGATCGACTGTGATTTCATGCGTTGCGGCAAGCTGAAACTCGCGGCAAAGCAGAAGCACTTCGACAAGCTCGCGCGGACCTATGACGTACTGTATCGCGAAGTCGATCAGGACATCGAACTGATCGAGCCGGCCCGCGTGCGCAGCGAAGTCGGCTCGGATGGCTTTTATGGCGGGCTGCTGCAGCGCAACGGCGCGCAAATGCATATGGGCAAGTTCGGCGTGGGGCTCGCGCAGAGCGCCGCGCGTCACGGCGCGCGCATTTTCCCGAACGCGGCCGTGACGCAAATCAAGCGTATGGACGGCGGCCGCTACGAGATCACCTCGGCGCGCGGCGTTGTTCGGGCGGACAACGTGCTGGTGGCGACGGGCCCGTCGCGGCAAGGGCCGCTGCAATGGTTCCAGCAACGGATGGCGCCGGTCGGCAGTTTCATCGTCGTGACGGAGCCGCTATCGAAGGGGCAGCTCGACGCGCTTTTTCCGCATCGACGCAATTATGTGACGTCGCTCAATATCGGCAACTACTTTCGTGTGACGCCGGATAACCGGCTGCTGTGGGGCGGGCGAGCCCGGTTCGCGATGTCCGATCCGCGCTCGGACGCGAAGAGCGGGCAGGTGCTGCAGGCCAATCTCGCGAAGTACTTTCCCGAGCTGGGGGCGACGAGAATCGACTATTGCTGGGGCGGTCTTGTCGACATCACCGTGGACCGCCTTCCGCGCGCCGGGCAGCATGACGGGCTTTACTATTCCATGGGCTACAGCGGCCACGGCGTGCAGATGTCCACGCATATGGGGCGCGTGATGGCAGACGTCATGTATGGTTCCGCCGATGCCAACCCGTGGCGCGCGCTGCCCTGGCCTCCGGTGCCGGCCCATGCCGCGCGCCGCTGGATGCTGCCGCTCGTCGGCGCCTACTATCGCATGCAGGACATTCTCCATTGACATGCCGCGCGGCTCGCTGGCGAGCCGGTCGGGCGAGGTGCCTTTACAATTCAGCACTTCAGCCCGACAAACGTGACGTGCGCGATGAGATATCCCCCAGCATTGACCCTTGCATTGGCCGCTGCATTGACCCTTGCCGCTGCCCTCGCGGCGAGCACGGCCGCTCACGCTCAAACCTCCGCCAGCGGCGACACCGGCGCACTGCAATGTGCGATCGGCAAGGTGACCGGCGTGGGCGGCTCCGAACAAAGCGTTCGCGAATACCTCGCGACGCCTGCGCGGGACCAATATCGCTATCTGGCCGACAATCCGATCCAATGCCGGATCTCCGATGAAGGCCGCGCGTCCGCGTGCACCGGCATCACAACGCTCAGGCGCGAACAGGTCAGCGTGTACGACCAGATCGACAGCACGTTGACCGAGGTGGTGGCGCGCGTAGAGCTCGACCATGGCACCTACCCCGTGCTGATCGTCGTGCCGAGGAAGGACGTGCAGTGCCAGCAGTGAGTGGCCTCGGTCTTCCGTTCATCTTTCTCTTCTGAATGCGCCCACCCATGCGAGTCCGATCCCGCATCAACGTGCTCGAAAGTATTCCGCGCAGCGTCTGGATACTCGGCTGTGTGAGCCTCTTCATGGACGTCTCGTCGGAGATCATCCACAGCCTTTTGCCGATGTTCCTGATGGTCAGCCTCGGCGCGAGCGCGGCGACCATCGGTCTGATTGAAGGCATCGCCGAAGCGACCGCGCCGATCGTCAAGGTGTTTTCTGGCGCGCTCAGCGATTATCTCGGCAACAGGAAGTGGCTCGCCGTGGCCGGCTATGCGCTCGGCGCGCTGAGCAAGCCGCTCTTCGCGATTGCGCCGACGGTCGGCGTGGTGGTGAGCGCACGGGTGATCGACAGAGTGGGCAAGGGAATCCGCGGCGCGCCGCGCGACGCGCTCGTTGCGGACGTCACGCCCGTGCATCTGAGAGGCGCCGCATTCGGCTTGCGTCAGTCGCTCGATACGGTGGGCGCCGTGCTGGGGCCGCTCTTCGCGGTCATCATCATGTCGGTGTGGGCGGACAACTTCCGGCTGGCGTTCTGGCTCGCGGTCATACCGGGCTTGCTGGCCGTCGCGCTGTTGACGGTCGGCATCCACGAACCGGCGCGCGAGCCGGGCACGAAACGCGTCAATCCGATCCGGCTCGAGAACCTGAAGAAGCTCGGTGCGAGCTACTGGTGGGTCGTCGCAATTGGCGGCGTGTTTGCGCTCGCGCGCTTCAGCGAGGCATTCCTGGTGTTGCGCGCGATGGGCAGCGGCGTGCCCGTCGCGCTCGTGCCGCTCGTCATGGTGGCGATGAATGTCGTGTATACGTTGTCGGCGTATCCATTCGGCAAGCTCGCTGACACGATGAGCCACACCAGGCTGCTGATCGCGGGGCTTGTCGTGCTGATTGCCGCCGACCTCGTGCTTGCGCGAGGCAGCCACTGGAGCGTCGTGTTGCTGGGCGTCGCAGTGTGGGGCTTGCACATGGGAATGACGCAGGGTCTGCTTGCGACCATGGTCTCGTACACCGCGCCGGCGCAACTGCGCGGCACGGCATTCGGGTTTTTCAACCTGCTGAGCGGCGCCGTCACGCTGCTCTCGAGCGTGATTGCCGGCGAGCTATGGGACAAGCTGGGCGCCGCCACCACCTTCCATGCCGGGGCGGTGTTCTGCATCGCGACGATCGTGCTGCTCGTCGCCGGCAAGGCGCCCGACACGCGCGCTGGGACACGCTGACCACGTCGGGCTAACTACGCCACGCGGGCACCGACTGCGGCGTCACTCGTCCAGTTCGGCGACGAGGCGCGACAGCCGCGCAATGCGATTGAGGTACATGGTCGCTTGCGGCGAGGTTTTCAGATGTTCGACGCGGTCGCGCCAATAGGTTGGCGGAAAAGGCTTTTGCGATGCCGATGCGATGACGCGCTCGAGATGAACGAGCTCGCTTTCGAGAATGTGGCGATGCATCATTGAACCCCCGTAGGTGGCCAGTCTGGTCTGCTCGCAGCGTCGCTCACTGTCTGACGCCGCGTAGAACTGGTCATGCAGCTTGTTCTTTTGCGCCTCACTACAACGGACGAGCCGCCGTTGCCGCCCCGGCAAGGGCACGCAACGGCGGCCAGACCTACCCCGTAGCGGATCGTCTGGTACATAGCCAAAAGATTTTCCGCCATTCAGTGCCTCGCGCCGCGAGCCGCTTCTCTGTGGAAGCCTTCCCTCGCGACGTTCCGACACTGTCACTGCTACAGCACAGCCCTCTCTCAGTCTGCTGCCGGCAACATCTCGTCGTCGGCTTGATCGGCGCTTTCGCATTCGTTCGTATAACTAATCGAGGCATTGCGCTCATGAACGGCGATCGTTTGATCGGCGGCGTCGATTCAGGCAGACGCCGATGCCTCGAAAACGGTGCGGCGCACGATCGTTGTTTGGTCTCTCAGGCCCCCGGCATTTCGGACAGATTCGGTCGCGGCGCGCGAACTCAACGCCGCGAGTCTTCGTAAAAGCAACGACCGTGCCATATGTTGAGATCGCGTGTGCGCGGGCCAACCCGTGGACGCGCTTGGGCGCAAATGGTCAATCCCGTCCAGGATCGGGGTGAAATGTGGACGTTTTCGTCCAGGTCGGCATGCGCGGCGCGTAGAGGGGCGATTTCGTCCGGTCCGGACAGCGCGGAGCCGCGCAGAACAACGCACAAGAGCGCAGAACAGCGCGGACACAACGCGGAAACAACGCAGAAACAGCGCGGAAACAGCGCGGAAACAACGCGGTCGGAAGCCCTTGGGCGCGAATGGCCAAGGCGGAAGGTCCGGCGCGGCGCAGCATCGCGCGCCGCGCCGGACGGACAGGGACAGGCAGATGGGGAAACTTACGACTGCAGGCTGACCTTGCTGTACGTCAGCCGGCTCGGCCGCACCTGCATGCGCACCAGCGACACCAGGAAGCTAAAGCCGGCCTGGTTCGGATCGATGACCGGCACGTAGCCGCCCATTTCGTCGCTGAGCATCCTGGAGACGCGGCTCGCGACATCCACGAAACCCGTGCAGCCGAGCAGAATGGACTGTGCGCCGTCCTCCTTGATCGCCTTCAGCGCTGCGTCGAAGGTGCGGATGATCACGACCTCCATGTCGTCGAGTTGCGCGACCGGGCAGTTGATCGCGCGGATCGACGCAAACGTGTCCTGAATGCCGTAAGTTTGCGGATGACCGCGCTGCATCGCGAGCGTGCTCGGCAGGATCGTGATGATCGAGAAACGCTGGCTGAGCGCGAGCGCCGAAAACGCCGCAGCCGGAAATCCGCCGATGATCGGAATGTCGATCACTTCGCGCGCTGCCTCGACGCCGCACATATCGAAGTCGGTCAGCCAGATGCCGTCGAAGCCGTCGTTGGCAATCGCCTGCGCGAGTTCGACCACCGGCATGGCGTTTTGCAGCCAGTTCGTGCGATTCTCGATGTCGGGGTGCCCTTGCGTGATGTTGCGAATCTCGACCTGCACGTCCGGCGGCACCACCGGCGCAATGGCTTTCATGATGCGCTCGTTGTACTGCGACGTGGCGACCGGCACCAGCACGCAGATTCGGATTGGCGAATTCAAGAGGCGTCTCCTTTGGATGCCAGCGGCACATACGGGCCGAGATAATTGAGGGAGTTCAGTAACTGCATGAAGCTGTCGAGAATCAAACCGGGCTTGCGTAGTTCCGCTTCGGCGCGCCAGGCGATCAGCGTGACCGGGCGCTTGCCGATGGCCGGATTCAGCGAGCCGTCGGCGTTCACGAGGTCGCCGTTGCTGAACACCGACTGGCCTTCGCCGCCGACGTAGTACGCCACGCTATCGGGCGCGAGCACGATCGGCTGCGCACACGCGCTGTCCCATACGAGCAGCGACTCGTTCTGGTACATGACGGTATAGGTGCGCTCCTGCGCCTGAATGCGGATCTTGCCGACGTCGAAGCCACCGCTAGTATCCACTTCCGCCGACACCAGCTGGCCCGGCTCCGACACCGCCCGCGCTGCGAGCCCGCAACGTTCGACGAGATAGTCGACCATCTGCCGGGCGCTGCTTATTCCTCCCGCCTGCAACACGCGCCCGAGTTCGAGCGCGCGCGTCAGCGTGCCGCGAATCGGCGTGGCCCGGCCGATATCGGCCGGCTTCATGACCCACATGGCGAGTCCGCCGAACTGACCGAATTCCGGGTCGGCCACGACAGGGCGCATCATCTGCTCGACGATCGCCGACACGTCGCGTTGATGAGTCGGTGCACCGAGCTTGCCCTGACGCGGCGTCACGTCGAGTTCCACGCACAGGCCGCCCTGGCTCACGAGGAACGCCGGCCGCGGGTCGATTTCCGCGGCGGCGAACGTGAGCATCGGCAGGGAAGGCACCGCCCGGCCGGCGCCGTCGGCGTCGATCACCGCGAGGCCGAGTTTTGCCGCCACCAGCGCCGCCACCGTGAAGCCGAGCGCGCCGCTTTCCGGCGGCATCACGTAAGCGAGTTTCGGGGATTGTCCGTCGAGCCGCGTCTTCACGTTTTGCACGGCGGTGACCGGGCCGAGCGGGTAGGTCGCCGAATTGATCGCTTTGGGCGCGCCGAGGTAGGCGACCATGACGGCGGCGCCTTCGGTGGCTTCTTCAACCGACACCACCTTCACCGTGTCGGTCGGATAGTAGTCGCCGGCAACGAAATGCGCGGCCAGATGCCGGGCGGATTCGATCGTGCCGCCGCCGCCGCTGCCAAAAAAAGCCGCGCCCAGTAGCAGCGGTTCCAGATCTTCCCGGCGTAGGTCAAATGCCATTGACGATTCCTTTAGTGTAGTTGTCGAAAGAAGTCTGCTGCTGAAGTTCGGCAAGCAGTTTTGCCGCGCGCGCGACGCGCGGCGTTGCATCCACGGGCAACGAGCGCAAGCCGCGCTCAAGCGTCTCGATCGCTTCCGCGACACGGCGAGTGGAACGCAAGAGGTCCGCGAGGTAGCGCGCGGCGTCCACGCGCGCGGGCACCGCGCCGAACGCAAGCGCTGTCGACAGCGCGGTGCGCAGGCCCAGTTCCGCCGCGTTCACGTCGCCGAGCGCCCACTGCGCGCGAGCGCGGGTGACGAGCAGCTTGCCGAGGTAGACGCGCTCCTGACGCGCCAGCGTTTCGTCGATCGCGGCCGCGAGCAGTGCTTCGCATTCCTTCGCACGTCCGGCGCGCAACAGCAATTCCCCGTGCTGCCACGCCTTGAACGAATAGAACAGCGCGCCGCCGTTGCACACCACATGGTTATCGTAGCCGTCGAGCATGACAGTTTCTGCTTCGTCGGATTGACCCATCGCGCTGAGATGACAGGCGCGCAGCACCTGGCCGACTCCTCGATAAAACGCGAAGCCATACGCAATGGACACCGATTCAAGTTCGCTCGACAGGCGCCCGAGCCGGTCGACGTCGTCGAAGAGCGCGGCGAGCCACGCGGCGCCCTGCAGATTGACGACGTGCGCGAGCGCATGCACGCCCGGCTCGGACGCGCGCAGAATCAGCATCTCCATCGCGCGGCGTGCCTGTGCGAAGGCGCCGATCTGATACGCGGCGAGTCCTTCGAAAGTGAGCGCGAGGCTCGCCAGGTCGATGCCTTGCGAGCCGGTGCGGATGTCGTTGCACCCCACGCCCAGCAGATTGCCGCGCGCGAGACAGGCCAGCGCTTCCTCGCTGTCGCCGAGCCAGAACAACGTGTTGGTCATCGCCACATGCGCTTCGTCGAGCGACACGCGATCGCCGCCGTTCTGCGCGCGCTCCAGCATGTTCTGCGCGGTCGCGCGCGCCTGCTTCAGTTGCAGCGTGGTCAACTGCGTGGTCCAGATGCCGAACTGGATCGCGGCGATTTCTGAGGGCGCGCACACGCCTTCGCCAATCGCGAGGGCCGCGGCGTAGCACGCCGTGGCCTCGGCATAGAGCCAGCCGTGCACGCTGCGCAAGCTCATGCCGAGCAGGCGATAGGCGTCGAACTGCAGCCGGCGCACGGCGTCCTGTTCGTTCGGCGTTTGCAGCACGTCGAGGCAGCGGCGCAGTTGCGGAATGGCTTCGGCGAACTTCGATTCCTCGATCAGCGCCCTCGCATGTTCGAGGCACTTGTGCGCCTCCCGGTGATGTTCCTCGCGCGACTTCAGACGCCGTTCGATGGTCTTGCGGCCCACGCCGAGCAGCGCGGCCGCCGCGCTCTTGTTGCCGCTCGTGCGTTCGAGCGCGCGGTCGATCAGGAGGTCTTCGGCGGCGCTCAGCTTGTCGCGGCCTTCCAGTTGCAGCAGCATGTCCGCAAGGCTCGCTCGCGAGACCGGCCCGCTCGCCTCGTTAGCGAGAAACGGCTCGAGCGTGTCCACGTCGATGTGCGTGTTTTCGGCGAGCACGCTCAGCTGGCTGATCAGATTGCGCAATTGCCGGATATGGCCCGGCCACGGGTGCTGCGCAAGACGCCGAAGCGCAGGCGGCGAAAACTCGAGGCGGCGCGCATGCTGCGAGGCGAAGTGGTTGACGAGCGCGGGAATGTCCTCGACCCGCTGCTCGAGTCCCGGCACGGCGAGCACGAACACCGCGAGGCGGTAGAACAGGTCCTCGCGAAAGAGGCCTTCGCGTGCAAGCTCGCGCAGGTCGCGATGGGTCGCGGCCACGACGCGTCCTGCAAAGTGCAGACTGGTCGTCGATCCAAGCGGGCGGAAGGTTCGCGTCTCGAGTACGCGCAGCAGCTTCGGCTGCAGCGCGAGCGGCAATTCGCCGATTTCGTCGAGCAGCAGCGTGCCTTTGCCGACCTGCTGAAAAAGCCCTTGGCGGTTTTCGGCAGCGCCGGTGAAGGCGCCTTTCACGTGCCCGAAAAGTTCAGCTTCGACGAGATGGTCGGGAATCGCGCCGCAATTGACGTCGACAAAAGGTTGATCCTGGCGCTGGCTGTGCGCGTGTACACGGCGCGCCACCAGCTCCTTGCCGGAGCCGGTCGGCCCGAAAATGAGCAGCGGATGATCGGTCGGCGCGACTCGATCGATCATCCGGACCAGTTGGCGAAACGCCGGCGCGCTGCCCACGAATGAGCCGGATCCGGGCTTGTCGTGGGCGAACGGAACGACAGGGGTAGAACTCATTTAACAGGTACGCTCCACATGATCCGCGTGCGGCGCAGCGCGGAAATGGCCGTCCAGCGACGGCGGTCATGCATCGATCGGGTGTGCAGCGAAACTTCCAATTCCGCTGTCGGAAGGTTTCGCCCTAGGAGAGACAGAGTATGACGGCTTGCTGCCGGTGTTGTCTTTCGAAATTAATCCTTGCGCTGGTGCCTTGCGCCTTTTATCCAGGCGTCGTGCGGCTCATAAAGGGCATGGTGAAAAGTGGCGCGGCCGCGACCCCCATCGCGTCGATCGAAGCGAGGCGTGAACGCGCGGGACAGGTTCGCGCGGCCGCGCAAGCATCCACCGGCCGCTCGCTATGCGTAACGGATATAACGGCGGCATGCCGATGATTCTTTAACAGTCAGGCAGGATTGGGCGAAGGGCGGCCGCTATGCTGCGTGGATGGCCTTGGGGGCCGGGCTGCCCGTGCGCCGGGAACGAGGACCGAAGGTGGACGGCCGCGCGAGGCGGCCGGATGTCGTGGCGCTTACGGTCCGACGCGCAGAATCACGCCCGTGGATAGTTGCACCATCAAATAGTCGCCGCCGATACCGACCCACGAATAACCGCGCGGCGGTGGAGCGAGCCGGTACGCGCGCCAGTCGTCGATGACATATTGACGGTCGCGGTATTCGGGCGGCAGGCGGTCGCCCTTGCGCCAATGTCCCGGCGCGTTCGCGGAATTGCCGGGACCGTCGGGACCATGCCCGGGCGGCATTGATTTGTGCCCGTGGCCATTCGGTCCTTTATCGTGATCGGCGTGACCGGGTCCTGGGCCGTGCCCATGGTCTCCCCCGTGACCGGGGTTGTCATGCGGCGGCTGGGCGAGTGCGACTGACGATGCCAGCATAGCGGCGGCCATGACGGACGCGACCAATAGGCGGGACTTGTTCATTGCGGGGCTCCTGTGAAACTGGCGGCTGAAGTTATTCTCATTGTGCCGTATTGCGGCTCGTTAGCTCGCGCCGATTGCAACGCGGCGTGCGCTGCCGGCGCTATTCGCGGCTTGCGCTTCGAGTTCATCCAGTTGTAGCAGAAGCACGTCGATAGAACGCAATTGCGCATTCGTGAGGTGCTGCGAATCGAGCAGTTGATGAAGCCGCTCCCGCCAGTAGGCGGCCGGCAGAATGGGCCCCGCAAGGTCGCCCGCCATTGATGCGCTCATGACTCGCGCGAGATGCGCGATCTCCTGGTCGATTAACGTGAGCATGCCCCACCTCGCAACGTTCGTTCTTGTTGTGTAACGAAGAGCTACTAAACCTTAGTCCAAATGCGGCAAATAACCAATCAGGTTGATTATTGGCCTAGCCGCGAAAGCCGTGAATGCTTCTTTTGAGCCTATTCATCCAGCATCATATGCAAATCGGGACTCTGAGTCTCTCCCGTCATGATAAAGAATGTTAAATCGCTCTAGTTACGGCCGGTTTCAAATCGCGAGTTCTGCTTACAGGGAAATTCCATATCCTTCAGCGCACAACAATGATGATGGAGGAATCACCCATGAAAACCCTGTTTAAAACGCTCACGTGCGCGCTCGCATTGCCGCTCGCTCTTGCCGCATGTGGAGGCGGCGGGAACGGCGGCAGCACGCCGACCGGCACGCTCCGCGTGCAGATGACCGACGCTCCGGCGTGCGGTTTCGATCACGTGTACGTCACCGTGAACAAGGTGCGCGTGAACATGAACGCGCAGGCAGGCGATGGCGACAGCGGCTGGAGCGACATCGCATTGACGACGCCGCAACGAATCGACCTGCTTTCGCTCACCAACGGCGTGCTCGCCGACCTCGGGCAGACGGCCTTGCCAGCTGGCCAGTATCAGCAGGTTCGGCTGGTGCTCGCGCAGAACCAGGGCAATTCGCTGGCGAATTCGGTCGTCCCCACGGGCGGCAGCGAGCAGGCGCTCGACACGCCCAGCGCCGCGCAAAGCGGCTACAAGATCGTCCGGCCTTTCACGGTGCAGGCCAATACGCTCGTCGATCTCGTGCTCGACTTCAACGCCTGCAAGTCGATCGTGCAGAAGGGCAACGGCTCGTACAGTCTGAAGCCGGTGGTGACGGCGACGCCCACGGTGGTCAGCGGCACGATTTCGGGCTACGTCGCGCCGGCGGAAGCGGGGGCTGCGGTTTTTGCCGAGCAGAACGGCAACATCATCAAGGGCACCGTGGCGGACAGCAGCGGCCATTTCGTCCTGACGCCGCTCGAGCAAAGCTCGACCAGCGGCAACTATGACGTGGTCATCGTGCAGAACAATGTCGCAACCGGCGTGGTGCGCTCGGTCCCGGTCGTTGTGAACGCATCGACCGTGGTGTCGACCTCGGCCGCGCCGATCGCGCTGCCGGCATCGATCCTGCGCGTTGCGAGCGGCACGGTTGTGCCGGTGAGCGCCCAGGCCATCGTGCGGGCGTTGCAAACCGTGAGCGGCGTCAACTATGAAATCACGAGCTCGAACGCCAATCTGGATACCGGCGCCTATTCGCTCAGCTTGCCGGCTGCCGCGCCGCTCGTGGGTACGTATTCGGGTACGCTGCCGGTTTCGCTGACGCCGGTCGCGAGCGTGGCGGGTCAGTACACGGCGCAGGCCGTCAGCGCGAGCGGGGCGACCCAGCAGTCGGCGGTCAATGTCTCGACTACCGATCAAACCGGCGTCAACTTCAGTTTCTAATCAACCATTACGTGATGACGGAAGGGCGCAAGCCCTTCCTCGGGGAACCTCATGAAAAAGATTGTTTGTCTGCTTGCTACGGGTGCCGTGCTGTTGAGCGGCTGTGCGCTGTATGTGCCGGATGCGCCGGGTGTCGTGGTGGTGCCGCAAGGCCACCCTCAGGGCGGACCGGGCAACGGCTTCTGTCCGCCAGGACAGGCGAAGAAGGGCAACTGCTGAGCGCAGGCCCGCTTAACTGAAGCCGCGCCCCGCAGACGGCGCGGCGGTGTGCCGCTTCGGCCGGGCTTGCGCGGGCGCGGGGTCAGGCCTCGCGCCGAACGCCTGCGCCCGCATCGGCCTTGCGCCGATCAGTGAGTGCGCGCGTTATACGCGGTGGCTTCGTCCAGCAACCATGACCTGAACAGTTCCAGTGGTTTGCCGTGGCTCAGCTCGGTCGGATAGACGAGGTAGTACGCGGATTCCTCGACGGTGGCGGCAGGGGCGGCAGGGGCGGCGAACGGAATCACGAGACCCAGCTGCGCGAGTTGTTCGTCGACGAAAAATTTGGGCACGAGCGCCATGCCGAGTCCTGCCGCGGCGGCGCTGATCAGCATGGAATGCAGTTCGTAGCGCACGCCCTGCATGGTCGCGTTGTCTTCCACGCCGACATTCGAGAACCAGCGGGACCAGGCGTCGGGGCGCGTGGTCGAATGAAGCAGCGGGTATCTCAGCAGTTCGTGCGGCTTTCTGATGCGCCTTTCAAGCAGCGAGGGCGAGCACACGGGCACCACTTCCTCGCCGAACAGATAGTCGGAAGACGTGCCAGGCCACGTCGGTTTGCCATAGTGAATGGCGGCTTCAAAATGCGATTCCTCGAACGAGAACAGGTCCGTGCGAATGCCCATGTTGATCCGGACATCCGGGTTGCGGTCGTTGAAGTCCTTCATTCTCGGAATCAACCATTGCGACGCGAAGGTGGGCAGCACGGCGAGTTCGAGATAGCCGCCGCCGCTGCCGTGCGCGATGATGGACAGCGTGTCGCGATCCAGATTTTCGAGCGCGCGGCGCACCTGCGTGCCGTACAGACGGCCCGCGCGAGTCAGCATCACGCGCTGTTTCGAGCGAACAAAAAGACGCACGCCCAGATTCGACTCCAGCGTCGCGATCTGCCGCGAAACCGCGCTCTCCGTCAAAAACAGCTCTTTGGCCGCATGAGTGAAGCTTTCGTGCCGCGCGGCGGCTTCGAAAGCGAGCAGCGCACTCATGTTGGGAATCTTGAACTTGCGCATGTTAGTTCCAAAAAATCATCAAGTAACAATTTAATCTCGCTTTACGCACCGCGCAACAGTTTGAATAATGCGGTCCACGTAAGGTTGGCTGCCATGGGCGGTCCGTCAGATGAACACTCCCGTTGCGGCGCGGTGCCGCGAGAGAAAAGAAATGCGCAATTCGAACGTTGAACGCCTGTTATTGAAGCTGCTGGGTCCGGCAAAAACCGAGTCGTTGTTCTCGACGTTGACATTCCCCACGGCGCTGCAAGATTGGGAAGACGGCACCGTCACGCGTGCCGAACTCGCCCAGGCCATGAACATGGCGTTGTTCGAAGATCTGCTGGAGCGCTCGCCAAATGGGCGCGCTTACACGACCGAGGCCATTGCGAACGGCGGCTCGGTCTACTTCGATCACGGCGCGTTGCGTACCGTGCGTTGGGCGCACAACGGCGCGCTGCCTCCCGGTGAGGCGGCGTTCACCCGCATTCTCCGGCCACTCGGGTTCAGACTGAACGGCCGCTATCCGCTCGACAAGCTGGGCATGACGGGCCGCGCGTACGCGCACGACGATGCGCCGGACGAAATCGCACAGTTCTTCGTGAGCGAGCTGCATCCCGAGCGCTTTTCGACCGAGTTCCAGCAGGCGGTGACGAATGTCGTGAGTTCGTCGAAAGACCCGTTGACGCCGCTCGCCGTTTCGCAACTGTGGGAGCTGGAGCGCGAAGGCGCGCTGCCTATCGACGCCGCTCACCAGCTGTTGCCCGTGATTGTCGGTGCATTCGCGCGTCAGCACGACGTGCCGAGCGAGGCGGATTACGACGTGCTGTTGCGCGAATCCGCGGAAATGGCATGGATTTCGACCGAGGGCAACGCGTTCAATCATGCGACGGACCGCGTGGAAGACGTCTTCACGCTGTCCGACGAAGAAAAGAGCAAGGGCCGGCCGATGAAGCCTGAGGTCGAGCGTTCCCGCTCGGGCCGCGTGTTTCAGACGGCGTATCGCGCGGATACCGTCGAGCGGCAATTCCGGTCGGCGGGCGGCAAGCTCGTCACGCGCCCTGTTCCGGGCTCGTTCTACGAGTTCATTACGCGCAAGCGCACGTTCGATCAGGCGTCGCGCAGCTGGGTCACCGACCTGCGTTTCGACGCCGGCAACGCGCAAGGCATTTTCAAAATGACCGCGAACGCGGCGCAATAGTGCTAGAGACGCCGGGAGAAAAGCGGTGAGCGACGCGCGAGAACATGCAGCGAAACCCGCCGCGCCTTTCGAGGCAAGCGCACGGCTGCTGCAACAGGTCGAAACCGATTTGCGCGCCGCGCTGCGCGGCGAGGTTCGCTTCGATGCGGGATCGAAGGCTTTGTACGCATCGGATGCGTCGAACTATCGGCAGGTTCCATTGGGCGTCGTCGTGCCCGCGGACGTGGACGATCTCGTTGCAGCGCTCGACGTGTGCCGCCGCAACGACGTGCCGTTTCTGACGCGAGGCGGCGGTACCTCGCAAAACGGGCAGTGCGTGAACGTCGCGGTGGTGGCGGACGCGAGCAAGTATGTGAATCGCGTCGTCAGCGTCGATCCACAAAACCGAACCGCTATCGTCGAGCCGGGCGTGATCTGCGACACGCTGCGCGATGCGGCCGAAGCGCACGGCCTCACGTTTGCACCCGACCCGGCCACGCACAGCCGTTGCACGCTCGGCGGCATGATTGCGAACAACTCGTGCGGCGCGCACTCGGTGATGGGCGGCAAGACCGTCGAGAACATCGAGGCGCTGGAAATCGCGACGTATGACGGCGCACGCTTCTGGGTCGGACCGACCGGGGACGCGGAGCTGGAACGGATCATCGCGCGAGGCGGCCGCCAGGGCGAGATCTACGCGAAGCTGCGCGACTTGCGTGACCGCTACGCCGAGCGCATCCGCTGCGAGTTTTCGCAAATCAGGCGCCGCGTGTCCGGGTTCAATCTCGATCAGTTGTTGCCGGAAAACGGTTTTAACGTCGCACGTGCGCTGGTCGGCACTGAAGGAACCTGCGCGGTCACGCTGCAGGCGAAGGTGCGCCTCGTGCACAGCCCGGCGTGCCGCGTGTTGCTCGTGCTCGGTTTCAGCGACATTTACACCGCCGCGGATGCCGTCCCTCACTTCAACCGTTTTTCGCCGATCGCTATTGAAGGCCTCGACCGCGCGATCATCCGCGGCCTGCAGGCGCGCGGTTTGAAGCGCGACGAGATCGCGCTGCTGCCGGACGGCGACGCATGGGTCGTGCTGGAATTCGGCGCCGACACGGTGGCCGAGGCGCTCGCGCAAGCGCATGAAGCCGAGCTGTACTTCAAGTCAGCCGCGGCGGGCGCGGGCATCAGCGGGTTGGTCGTCGAGGACAGGCAGAAGCAGCAAAAGATCTGGTCGATTCGCGAAACGGGCGCGTCGGCGGTTGCGCTGTCGGTCGATCCGTCAAAGCCCGATCCGATGGTCGGCTGGGAAGATGCGGCAGTCGATCCGCTGCGCCTCGGCGATTATCTGCGCCAGTTTAAGGCGCTCGTGGACCGCTTCGGTTACGAGACCTGCCTGTACGGCCATTTCGGCGACGGCTGTGTGCACGCGCGCATCACGTTCGATGTGCGGAGCGCCGAAGGCGTCGGCAAATGGCGCAGCTTTTTGCGCGAGGCGGCGCAACTCGTGGTTGATTTCGGCGGCTCCTTGTCGGGCGAACATGGCGACGGCCAGGCCAAAGCCGAATTCCTGCCCATCATGTATGGGCCCGAGATCATGCGGGCGATGGAGGAGTTCAAGGCGATCTGGGATCCGCTGAACCGCATGAATCCCGGCAAGGTGGTTCATGCCTATCGTGCCGATGAAAACCTCCGCATGGGACCCGCCTACAAGCCGGTCACGCTCACGACGAAGCTTACGTTCGCGAGCCCCGAGGGCGACGGCATGCAGCGCGCGGTGGAACGTTGCATCGGCATGGGCAAGTGCCGTTCGCTCGATGGCGGCACGATGTGCCCCAGCTTTCGCGCAACGCGCGAGGAAAAGTTCTCGACGCGCGGGCGCGCGCATCTGTTCTGGGAAATGCTGCAGGGCGAAGTGATCAAGGACGGCTGGAACAGCGTCGAAGTCAAGGAGGCGCTCGACGCATGCCTCGCGTGCAAGGGCTGCAAATCCGATTGCCCGACGCATACCGACATGGCCTCGTACAAGGCCGAATTCCTGTCGCATTACTACGAGCGGCACAGTCGGCCACGTCAGGCGATGTTCATGGGCCGCATCGGTCAGTGGGCGCCGTTTGCGAGCCGCTTCGCGCGCGTGACCAATTTCATGACCTCGGCCAAGCCGTTCGCGCCGATCAGCAAGTGGCTCGCGGGCGTGGCGCCCAAGCGGCACCTGCCGGTGTTTGCGCCGCGCAGTTTCCGGGCGATGTCGAAGCGTCGGGTTAGCGCCGGTACCGCGAGCGCGAATCAGCCTTCGCGCAAGGTCATTCTGTGGGTCGACACGTTCAACGACCACTTTTCGCCCGAGATTGCGACGGCCGCGTTCGATGTACTGACTCGCATCGGCTATCAGGTCGTATTGCCGCGCAAACGCCTTTGCTGTGGGCGTCCGTTGTACGACTACGGCCTGCTGGACGAAGCGCGCGCCTTGCTGCGCAGCGCCGTGAACGAACTCGCCGACGACATCCGCGCGGGCGTGCCGGTCGTCGGACTGGAACCAGGATGCCTGTCGGTCTTCAAGGACGAACTGCTCAAGCAGCTTCCCGGCGATCCCATTGCAAAGAAGCTCTCGGACCAGACCTTCCTGTTCTCCGATTTCGTTGCGCGCGCGGATTTCGAATGGCCGCAGTTCGACGCGAACGTCGTCGTGCATGGGCATTGTCATCAGAAATCGATCTTCGGCATGAAGGGCGATACGGCCCTGCTCGACAAGCTCGGCGTGCGCTGGACGCTGCTCGATACCGGCTGTTGCGGCATGGCCGGCTCATTCGGTTTCAGTGCGGACCATTACGAACTGTCGATGAAAATCGCCGAACACAAGCTCCTGCCGCTCGTGCGGCAAGCGCCTTCCGAAGCGATTGTCGTGACCAACGGTTTCAGCTGTCGCGAGCAGATCCAGCAAGGAGCCGCAAGGCAGTCGCTGCATATCGCGCAGCTGGCCATGCAGGCGCTGGCCTATCCTGTATCAAACCAGAAACGGAGCGCGGAGCCGGTGACGGCGACAGCTCCCAGCTGATCCGCCCAGGAAAGCACCAAACGGGCATTTCGGATCAGAAATCCCCGCCTGCGTCACGCGCAATCAAAGCCGCGCGGTTGAGGTTGCCGCCGAAAATCCAGGCGTGTATAGTTTCCGAACGTACCAAAATTTCGTATTGGAAATTCAAAGAGGTCTCAATCGTGAAAGCATCGACCATTCTCTCCGAACTCGGCATTGCCCACCTCGCTGAAGCGGGCGATATCGCCGTTCACTCGCCGATCAACGGCGAACTCATCGGCTGCGTCGCGAGCAAGACGGTTGCCGACGTCGACGCCGCGCTCGCCAACGCGCAGCAGGCTTTCGCAAGCTGGCGCAACGTGCCGGCGCCGCGCCGCGGGGAGTTGGTGCGCCTGCTCGGCAACAAGTTGCGCGAGCAGAAGCACGCGCTAGGCAGCATCATCACGCTCGAGACCGGCAAGATTCTTCAGGAAGGTCTAGGCGAAGTGCAGGAAATGATCGACATCTGCGACTTCGCGGTCGGCATGTCGCGGCAGCTTTACGGTCTGACCATTGCGTCTGAGCGTCCGGGGCACCGCATGGCTGAAACGTGGCATCCCATGGGCGTGTGCACGGTCATCTCGGCGTTCAACTTTCCGGCGGCCGTGTGGTCGTGGAATGCGGCGCTCGCGCTCGTGTGCGGCAATGCGGTGATCTGGAAGCCGTCGGAAAAGACGCCGCTCACCGCGCTCGCCGTCGACAAGATCCTGCAAGACGCGTTGAAGGAATTCGGCGATGCGCCGGCTGGCCTGACGTGCGTCGTCAACGGCGGCCGCGACGTCGGCGCGAAGCTGGTTGCCGATCCGCGCTCCAATATCGTGAGCGCGACGGGCAGCACGGAAATGGGCCGCACGGTCGGCGTGGAAGTGGCGCGCCGCTTTGGCCGCTCGATTCTCGAACTCGGCGGCAATAACGCGGGCATCGTTTCCGGCACGGCGGATCTGGAACTGGCGCTGCGCGGCATCGTGTTTTCGGCGGTCGGCACGGCGGGGCAGCGCTGCACGACGCTGCGCCGCCTGTTCGTGCACGAAAGCGTCTACGATAAGGCCGTCGAGCGTTTAAAGACGCTGTACAGCAAGGTCGTGATCGGCAATCCGCTCGAGCAGGGCGTGCTGATGGGACCGCTGATCGACGAGCAGTCGTTCAACCGCATGCAGGCTGCGCTCGAGCAGGCGAAGAGCGAAGGCGGCAAGGTGTTCGGCGGCGAGCGCCACACGGTGGCGGGCAACGAGAAGGCGTTCTATGTGCGCCCGGCTATCGTCGAAATGCCCTCGCAGACGCCCGTCGTGCTGAAGGAAACCTTCGCGCCGATCCTTTATGTGCTGAAGTACAGCGATTTCAACGATGCGATCAATGGCAACAACGCCGCCGTTCACGGCCTTTCGTCGTGCGTGTTCACCACGGACCTGCGTGAAGCGGAGCGATTCCTCTCGGCATCGGGCAGCGACTGCGGTATCGCGAACGTGAACATCGGCCCGAGCGGCGCGGAGATCGGCGGCGCGTTCGGCGGCGAAAAGGAAACCGGCGGCGGGCGCGAATCGGGCTCGGATTCGTGGAAGGCCTATATGCGCCGCGCGACCAACACGGTCAACTATTCGTCGGCGCTGCCGCTTGCGCAAGGCATCGATTTCAACATCGGTTAAGCGTATTGCGCTGCGTATCCACGGCCGTTGCAAGACGGCCGTTTTTTTAAGGCGTGCAATCTGGAGCAAGTCGTGAGTTCTCAAGTCGTTATTGTTGGCGGCGGTGTGATCGGCAGTTCTATTGCTTATTTCTTGCGGGGTTCCGACCCGACGGTTTCCGTGACCGTGATCGAGCGCGATCCGAGTTACGCGAAGTCGTCGTCGGCGTTATCGGCCGCTTCCATCCGGCAGCAATTTTCCACGCCGCTGTCGATTCAGATGTCGCTGTACGGTATCGAATTCCTGCGCAATATCGGCGAGCTTCTCGAAGTGGACGGCAACAAGCCGTCAATCGATCTGCACGAAGGGGGCTACCTCTTTCTCGCCACGCCCGCCGGCGACGCCACGTTGCGCGAGAATCACGCTTTGCAGAAGAGTCTCGGCGCGCACATCAATCTGCTGGATCAACAGGCGCTGAAGGCGAAATTCCCGTGGCTGAATGTCGAGGACCTCGTGTCCGGCGCATTCGGGGAAAGCGGCGAAGGCTGGTTCGACGGCTATGGGCTCGTGCAGGCGCTTCGCAAGAAGGCGCAGTCGCTCGGCGCGCGCTATGTGGCGGCCGACGTAACAGGCCTGGTTCGCGAAGGCCGCAAGGTCACGCACGTGATCGCCGGCAACGGCGAGCGCTATGCCTGCGATACGGTGGTGAACGCCGCCGGTGCCTGGGCGCGCAAGATCGCTGCGATGATGGACATCGACATTCCGGTGTTTGCGCGCCGCCGCAGCATTTTCAATGTGTCGTCGCCGGCTCGGCTCGAGGCTTGTCCGCTCCTGATCGATCCGACCGGCGTGTACTTCCGCCCTGAAGGAAAGACCTATATTTGCGGCACCTCGCCGAGCGCGGACAACGATCCGGACGACCTGCCGCTCGACGAAGTGGACCACGCTCTTTTCGACGACGTCATCTGGCCGACGCTTGCTCACCGCGTGCCGGAGTTCGAGGCGCTGCGCGTCGAGAACTGCTGGTCGGGGTACTACGAATACAACGTGTTCGACCACAACGCGATCATCGGCTATCACCCGCAGATCGAGAACTGCGTGTTTGCGAACGGTTATAGCGGCCACGGCCTTCAGCAAGGTCCGGCGACCGGGCGCGGCGTAAGCGAGCTGATTCTGAACGGACGCTATGTGTCGCTCGATCTCTCGTCATTGAGTTGGGAACGCGTGCTGGAAGATCGTCCTATTGTGGAAAAGAACGTGGTGTAGCGCGCCGCTTATCCAGGCGGTTCTTTTGGGTGAAAACGGCCCGGCAATTCGAACTGCCGGGCCTTTTTTATTCGGCGGAGTATTGAGCTTGATGATAAAAGCTCACTACGTAGTGCATAGATATCGTTTGCCGCGCAAGTGGCGACTGACCACAATGCCTGTCTGAACGCCCTGTTCCTTGCCAACGACAAACATGTACGAATTCACCGCACCTTTTCAGCATCCCTCGGGCTCTCCCATTCGCGAGCTGTTCAAGTATCTCGGCGAGCCGGGCATGATTTCGTTTGCCGGCGGCTATCCCGCGAGCGATCTGTTCGACGTGGAAGGTCTGCAACAGGCTGAGGCGCGCGCCTATCGCGATGCAAATCTCTGTCTGCAGTACGGACCGACCGATGGTTTGCCGGGCCTCAAGCGTGAGCTCGTGAATCTGATGGCGCGTCGCGGCGTGGCTTGTGCGCCAAGCGAAATGCTTGTCACGACGGGATCGCAGCAGGGACTCGATCTGTTGCTTCGCGTGCTGGTCAATCCTGGCGATGTCGCGCTGACCGAACAGCCGGCGTATCCCGCAACGCTGCAGGCACTCAGGCTTCAGCAGGCCAAAGTGGTGACCCTTCCTGTCGATGCCCACGGCCTCGACGTCGACCATCTCGCCACGCTTCTCGGGTCCGGCACGCTCGCGCGACCGAAGCTGCTCTACACGGTGCCCACCTTTGCGAATCCGACTGGCGCCACGCTGGCGCGCGAACGCCGCATTGCGTTGCTCAAGCTGGCGGTGCAATACAGGTTCGTTATCGTCGAAGACGACCCCTACGGCGACCTGCGTTTCTCCGGGGAAGCCGTCCCCTCGATCCTCGCTCTCACCGAAGAAGTCCAGGGTTCACGCGACTGGGTGGTTCATTTCGCGAGCCTGTCGAAGATCGTCGCGCCAGGCTTGCGCGTGGGCTGGACCATCGCACCTGCGGAGATCGCACGGCGTTGTGTGATCGCAAAACAGACAGTGGACCTGTGCAGCGCGCCGTGGACGCAGGCTATTGCCGCCGAGTATCTGGCCGACGGCGCGCTTGAACGACACCTGCCGCGTATTACTGCGATGTACGGCCGCAAATGCGAGGCGCTATGCAATGCACTGCACGCGCAACTCGGCGACGTGCTGCAGTTTCATCGGCCCGAAGGCGGAATGTTCGTCTGGGCGCGTCTCACCGGAAGCGGCGCCGACTCATCCGAGCTCTTGCAGCGTGCAATTGGCAACAAGATCCTGTTTGTGCCGGGCAAGGCGTTTTTCGCGGACAACGTCGATGCCGCGTCGCTGCGGCTGTCGTTTGCGGCGCCGGGCATGGCCGACATCGAAGAGGGCGTGAGGCGGTTAAAGCGCGCAGGGTCGCTGCCGGCTGCCGGTGCTTAGCCGCCCGCGGAGGCTGCTCCGCGCGCCGGTCCTGACGACTCCCTGACGTGCAACACGGCCCGCACTTCGTGGCCGTGTTGCGGCCGCTTGCCGTCGAGCACATCAAGCAGATGTTGCGCGGCGAGCTTGCCGATTTCGTAGGTGTCCACGCGCATCGTCGTGAGCGTGGGGCGCATGGCCTTGCCTATCTCGAGATCGTCGAAGCCCGTCACCGACAGTTCACCCGGAATCGCAATGCCGAGTTCTTGCGCTTCGCGCAGCACGCCGAGCGCGATGTGATCGTTGCCGCACATGATCGCACTCGGGCGTTCGCATGACGCTTGCCAGATGGAGCGCAGACTGCGGCGCCCGAACGCGATGGTGGATTCGCCTTCGCACAGGTGCTCCGGCCGCACCGCGAGCCCGTGCCGTTCAAGCGTTGCCCGAATGCCTGCAAGGCGCGCCTGCACGCGGTCGTTGTCGCGCGTGGGTTGGATGCACACGGCGAACGAGCGGTGGCCGAGTCCGATCAGATGCTCGGTCATCTGCACATAGGCGGCGAAATTATCGAAACCGATGCAATCATGCGGACTGTCTTTGCGATACGCGTACGTCACCGCATACGGCACGCGATAAAGCCGCAATGCGTCGAAGAGCTCGGGCGGATGCGCCTCGCCTACCACGGCCATCGCCTCGACGCCGCGCGCGAGCATCGCGCGCACCTGCACGAGCGCCTGCGCCGGATCGTAGTTCGAACAGCCCAGCACGAGCGTGATGCCACGTGCGGCGAACGCGGCCTGCATGCCGCTTACCTGTGAAGCGAACACCTGGTCGTCGAGCGTGGGAATGATGATGCCGGCGATGTGGCTGCGTGTGGACGCGAGTGCGCGGCCGGCGGCGTTGGGAAACCAGTTGAGCGCGACTGCCGCCTGCTCGACGCGTTCGCGCACGGCCGCGGACACTTTGTCCGGCTCGTTATAGACGCGCGATACCGTCGCCGTCGACACGCCCGCCAGCTTGGCGACGTCGGAAAGCACCGTGCGGCCCGTGCCGCGACGCACACGGCTGGTCTGGGTTCGAGCGGCGGCAGGCGAGTCGGGCGTGTCTGACATGAGTTCGAAAAGCAAACGCGAAACGGGAAGCCTGACATCTTACCGCCGCGGGCTTCACCGCGTCATCGCGACGACGAAACGCCGAGGCAGTTGCTACGCACCCAGCGCCGCGATGCGCGCGCGAAAATGCTCGGTGCCTGCGACGATCTTGTCGAGAATCGCATCGAGCGCCCAGAATCGTTCGCGCACGTCGTAGTCGATCACGCGGCAGCGAATCGAGTGGAAGGTGCCGATGCGCTGGTGGTACATCTTGGCGAGCGCCGGGTAGCCGAGCGATTCGGAGACCGCGGCAAGCACGAGGAAGGTGGCGAGTTCTTCGGCGAGCGCCGGGTCCTGTGCAGCGTGGTTGCGCAGCCAGTGGTACAGGTCCGGATGAAAGTTCGTGAACACGCCGTTAAAGCCTGCCGAACCGGCTTTCATCGCGTCCCACGCAATGGCCGCGTTGGCGTTCAGAATCTTGAGCGACGAGCCCTGCGCGAGCGCGACGCGGCGTTTGACGGTCGGCAGATCGCAACTCACGTCCTTTAACATGATGAAGCGGCCTGTGTCGATGCATAGCTTTAGTTCGTCATCCGAAAGAAGCCGGCGATACGGCGCTGGGCATTCATAGAGGCCAAGCGGCACATCCGCGGGAAGACGCGCGAGCAGCCGCTCGAGATTCGCGGCGAACGCGCGTGTTCCCTCGCGGGCGGGATCCAGCCGGTTAGTCACGAGCACCACGCCTTGCGCGCCCGTGGCCGCAGCGACGTTCAGCTCTTCGGCTTGCGCGGCGGGGTCGTCGCTGATGTGGCCGGACACCACGACGGGAATTCTGCCCGCCACTTTTTCGACGACGAAGCGTCCCAGCGCGCCGCGCTCGGCGAGCGTGAGGAACTGCATTTCGCTCGACTGCGCGACCGCGAAGAGTGCGTCCGATCCGTGCGCGATGTACCACTCGATCAGACGTTCGAGGCCGGCGTAGTCGATTGCGCCCGAGTCGTCGAACGGCGTCAGCATCACCGGGACGATGCCTTCAATGGACGGACAGGCTTGCTGCGCGATTGTCATGTTCAGTGCTCCTGAAGAGAGTGCGTGAGGCGGGCGGGCCATGTGTTCATGCCGGCGCCTGCATGGGTTCGTTGGCGGCGGGTTCGTCGGCGATCGGTTTGCGCACCAGCAGCAGGTAGCTCATTGCGCCGACGAAGGCGATGCCCGCGGCGGTCAGCAGCGCCGGCACAAAGGACCACGTCTGCGCGATATAGCCGGTGAAGATGGGCGCGAGCGCGCCGCCGAGAAACCCGCCGAAATTCTGGATCGCGCCGAGCGAGCCGACGCGGTTCGGCGGTGCGGCGGCCGTGGCGAGCGCCCACGAACTCGCGGACGCCGCGTTGGCCAGAAAGATCACAACGGAGATGCACACGATCGCGAGCGTATTGCTTTCGACGAGCGCCGCCGGAATCGTGAACGCGACCATGCCGAGCATCGCAATCACCACGGCATTGCGGCGGCTCGCGACCGGGCTCGCGCTGCGGCTCGTGATCAGATCCGAAAACCAGCCGGCCGTGAGCGCACCGAGAAAGCCACAAAAGAACGGCACCGATGCCGCGACGCCCGTGTGCATCAGGCTCATGTGACGCTCCATCGTCAGATAGCCGGGCAGCCACGTGAGGTAGACCCAGTTCAGGTAGACGGAGCCGAAAAAGCCGATCAGCATGCCCCATGTGGTGGCGTGCGAAAAGAGCGAGCGCCAGTCGGCGAAAGTGACGGCGGGCGCCGGCTTGCGGTCGGCTTCATCGCCTGCCAGATAGCGGCGTTCGGCTTCGCTCATGGTCGCCTTGGCCGGGTCGCGGTAGAGCGCGAACCACACGGCCGCCACGACGAGGCCCGTGATGCCCGTCACGATGAAGGCCCAGCGCCAGTGGAAATTCACGACGAGCACCGAGAGGCAGAGCGGCGCGAGCGCGGTCCCGAGCGGCGACGCGGAGTTGAAGACGCCGGTCGGCTTGCCGCGTTCGCGCAGCGGAAACCAGTTGCTCACCACGCGAGCCGCCGAGGGAAACTGCGGCGCTTCGCCGATCCCGAGCAGAATTCGCGCGAGCACGAACCAGCCGAAGGTGGACACGAAGCCGCCGGCCGCCTGCGCAAGCGACCACAGGATCAGGCCCATGCCGAGCAGCTTGCGCGGCCCGATCCTGTCGACGAGCCCGCCGACCGGCAGCTGAAAGAGCGCATAGCTCCACGAGAACGCCGAGAGCAGCACGCCCATCTGCCCGAGCGTCAGGCCCATGTCGTGACGGATCAACGGATTGGCGACGGCGAGCGTGCCGCGGTCCAGGTAATTGACGATGCCGCTCACCATCAGGAGCGTGAGCGCCACGACCTGCGCGCGGCGGATTTTGGGCGGGGCCTGCTCGTGACTGGGGGTTGCGCTCATGATCGTTGTCTCCGTTTCATGTTTGCGGTTCGGCTAGGGCGGCCGCGCCGATGCGATGCCGGGCGGCCAGAAATCGCGCGTTGCCGGGAACGCGCGGTGGGGCAGGGTCTTTGCCCTTTTTGCTGCGATGTCTACCGCACTGGTGCAGGCCCGCGGTTATGGTAGCGCTTACATTTACACGCGATGCTGAGCTGGTACTTCCGAAGGAGGGGGTGCCAAGCTGCCACGGTCGAATGATAGCGCTTACATTCTGTGTCGCGTTTTGCCCGTGTGCAAGTACGAACAACGGGTTAGCGGGTAAACACCGACCGACGAACCGGCCGCCGACTCGCAGCGAGCACGACAACATTCGCCGCGCCACGCCTGGCACGCGCGTTGCTAGAGCTCCGCGTCCCGACAAGATCAATAACACTCCCACCATGCGACACAACCAGACCGCTACTGACTTTTCGCAGCCCGAATCCATGCTGGCCGCGCCGCTTTCGGGCGTCGTCGAACGCGCGCGACGGCGGCCGCTCAGCCTGCTTGCGCGCATCACCTTCTGCTTTGCATGGCTCTTCGGCCTCGAGCCTTTTCTGGTTGGCACGGCGGACAATCGGCCCGCTCGCGCCGACGATCCTTGCTGCACTGTAGTCCGGTACACCGACGACGCTTGAAATTCAGCATCGACTGTGGGCAGTTTCTACATTGGCGAGCCAGGCTGGTAGGGCGCGGAAGGAAGCAGCCTACAGCGGGTATAGCCGTTGCGCCCCTTGGGATGGGAGACGTTCCCTTCCACAGGAGCCCATCATGCAAACCGACCCCACGATAGACCCCGTCGCCGACCCGTCGAATGAGCCGCTCGATGCGCCTGACGAGCAGCCGCGCCCGCTGCCCGGCACGCCGCAAACCGATCCGCTCGCGCCCGGCAGCTCTCCCGAGGACGAAGATGCGCTCGGCGAGGCCGAGGACGAGTCCTAGGCAGGAGCACAACGTTACGCAGACCGGTGTTGGAATTAGGGAAACTACGGCGTCAAAAGACGAACGGCCGTGCCGTTAATGTAGATGGAAGGCTGTTCGATGCATTGCCGTCCGCTTTCAGCACCGGGTAAGTCACGCGGCGGTCGGCGCCGCAGTTCACCTCCGGACACGCCCGTGCTGAGGGCTTCACTGATTAAATAGAGAGAAATAAGCCCAATACGGCGTCTTCGCCGTGATCGCGCGAGAGCCGCCTGAGAGGCGGCTTTTCATTTGCCGCGCGGAAGGTGGCATTAAGTGCCGAGATGAATATGCGGTGTTTAGCGGACAATATCGATTGAACTAAGTTCCCAATCTCTTAAAATAAAATGATGGGGTCTTTCTGCGCGTTCCAGTTGCTCAATTCATAAGCAGCGCTTGCAGTTTTTAATGGGCTTTTCATCTCGCTGATTACTTCGTGGGTATTACAACCTGTTGCATTTGCGCAACTTGGTTTATTGAAAAGTTGCCAATAGTTTTTGTCTAGCGCTGGCGGCATGCGCGCCAGTTTCCCTGCTTTACCATATAAAAACAAGCACTTAGCCAAGACCCCTGTTGGATTATTGCCGATCCGGCAAGACCGTGTTGCGTGAATTGTCCGCGCCGGTATTAGGGTGTCCCCCTACACTCACGCTTCGTTTAAAGGGTGCCCGGCCGTTCCACGAGGGTTCGGCTAAGGGCGGCGGCGCCTTGCTGCGCTGTCGAGGCCGGTCTCGCTCCCCTTGCGAAATTTATCGAACAGGAGTCCCACGCATGAAAAAGAGTCTTATCGTCGTTGCGGTTGCCGCATCGTTCGCTTCCGTCGCTCACGCACAGAGCAGCGTCACCCTGTACGGCCTGCTGGACGCCGGCGTGACCTACACGAGCAACGTTGCTCACAATTCGAAGTGGGCAGCCGGCAGCGGCGGCATCGACCAAAGCCGCTTCGGTCTGCGCGGCTCGGAAGACCTGGGCAACGGCCTGAAGGCGATCTTCACGTTGGAAAGCGGTTTTAACGTCAACAACGGCCGCTTCGCGAACAACAACGGCATGTTCAACCGTCAGGCCTTCGTCGGTCTGTCGAGCGCACAATTCGGTACCGTCACGCTGGGCCGTCAATACGACGCAGCGCAAGACTTCCTCGCACCGCTGACCGCAACCGGCAGCTGGGGCGGCACGTACTTCGCGCATCCGTTCAACAACGACAACCTGAACACGAACGGCGGCTTCGCGGTCAACAACTCGGTCAAGTACACGAGCGCGAACTACGCTGGCTTCACGTTCGGCGGCACGTACGGCTTCTCGAACCAGGCTGGCGCATTCGCGAACAACCGCGAATACAGCTTGGGCGCTGCCTACCAGTGGCAAGGTCTGCGTTTGGGCGCTGCTTACGCACAGCAGAACAACCCGGGCGCGACGAACGCAGCAGGCACGGCAACGAACGGCGGCGCTTCGGACGGCGCGTTCCTGGGTCTCGCCGGCAACTTCCGTCAGCGTGAATTCGGCGCAGCGGGTTCGTACTCGTTCGGCCCGGCTACGGTCGGTCTGGCGTGGACGCAATCGCGCATCGACAACGTGGCAGGCGTTCAGCAATCGCTGCGTGCCAACAACTACGAAGTCAACGGCAAGTACAACCTGACCCCGGCTCTGGGCCTGGGCGTTGCCTACACGTTCACGGACGGCAAGGGCTACGGCGTTGCTGCAAACGGCGGCTCGAGCTCGGTGCGTTACCACCAGATCGGCCTGCAGGCTGACTACGCGCTGTCGCGTCGTACGGACGTCTACGCTCAAGCCGTGTACCAGCACGCAATGGGCGACGGCGGTGTCGCTTCGATCTACAGCGGCGACATTACGCAAGCTCCGTCGTCGTCGAAGAACCAGACGGCTGCTACGGTCGGTCTGCGTCACCGCTTCTAAGCTTCCGCAGAAGCTGCTTGTTGTACAAAAAGGTGCCGTTCGCGGCACCTTTTTTTATGCCTGCGAGAAACCCGTGCGACGCAATCGCAACCCGCGGCTTCTCGTCAGTCGGCTCCCGCGATCAGGCGGGCTGTCCGACCTTGAACACGGCGACGGCTTCGCGCAACTGCTCGGTCTGCTCGTCGAGCGACCCTGCGGCGGCCGCGGCCTGCTCGACTAGCGCCGCGTTGCGCTGCGTAACGTCGTCCATCTGGCGAATCGCGAGGTTCACTTCGCCGATGCCGGAGCTTTGTTCCTTCGAAGCCGCCGAGATCTCGTTCATGATCGCCGTGACCCGGCGCACGGCCTCGACCACCTCGCCGATCGTGCTGCCCGCCTTGCCGGCCAGCGTCGAACCTTCGCCGACCTGTTCGACGGACTGATCGATCAGCACCTTGATCTCTTTGGCTGCCGTCGCGCTGCGTTGCGCGAGATTGCGAACCTCGCCCGCCACGACCGCGAAGCCGCGGCCTTCCTCACCGGCGCGTGCGGCTTCCACGGCGGCATTGAGCGCAAGAATGTTCGTCTGGAACGCAATGCCTTCGATCACGTTGATGATTTCGCCGATCTTGCGCGAACTTTCCGTAATGCCGGCCATTTTCTCGACCACATCGTTGACGACTTCGCCGCCGCGCGCAGCGACGCTCGACGCGTCCTTCGCCAGCTCGGACGCGGTTGCCGCGTTGTCGGCGTTCTGCGTGACGGTCTTGGTGAGTTCGTCCATGCTGGCGGCGGTTTGCTGCAACGACGCGGCCTGTTCTTCGGTGCGGCTCGACAGGTCGAGGTTGCCTGCGGCGATTTCCTTCGACGCCACCGTGATCGTCTCCGCCGAACTCTTGATGCGCGCGACGGTGGCCGCGAGTTGATCGCGCATTTCGCGCAACGAGAAGAGCAGGCTCGACGAGTCGTCGCGGCGCAAGTCGATAGGCGTGGCCAGGTCGCCGCGCGCGATGCGCATGGCGATGTGCGCCGCCGCGGACGGCTCGCCGCCGATCGAGCGCGACACGTTGCGCACCACGCGCGACGCGACGAACGACACCAGCACCCCCAGCACCAGCAGCATGGCGCCGGAGCGCAGCAGCGTCCTGTAGAACTGCGCCTGGATGTCGTCCATATAGGCACCGGCGATAAAGTCCCAGTTCCACGGAGCGAAGCGCTTCACATAGCCGATTTTTTCGCTCGGCTTCGTCTCGCCGGGTTTCGGCCACCAGTAGCGCAGGTAGCCGGAGCCTTCGGCGGAACCGCCTGCCGCGGCGATGTCGTGGTACAGCGCGTTACCCTTGGCGTCGCGAAAGCCGCTCATGTCCTTGCCGTTGAGCTGCGGGCTCATCGGGTGAGCGACCATCACCGAGTCGCTGCGCACGATCGTCACGTAGCCGGACGTGCCGTAGCGCTGTGCGACGACGCGGGCGATGGCCTGCTGCCTGGCGTCGTCGACGGAAAGCTTGCCGGCGTCGGCCTGCTTCGCGTAATCGGCGACGATCGACGCCGCCATGTCGGTGACATCGGCAAGCGCCGAGCGGCGTGCGTCCATCTGCGCGCTACGCGCTTCGAACGCGTTGACTACGGTGACGATCAGCAGCGCCGCCCAGCAAAGCAGCAGCGGCACCCACAACTTCTGTTTCAGTGTCAGTCGGTTCATTATTGGATTCGACAGTGCGTTGAGCGCGAAATGGGAGAGGCGCGGGCGAGGCCGCGCCATAGTTCGCATAACGGCTGTCGAAGCGGATTCTTTATCCGCGTGCCGCAGAATTGGGCAGGCAAGGCGCGGCTGTTGCGAAGCCGTGCCTCTTCAGAAAGCGGTAAAAAGTCAGAACGCCGAACTTTGCGCGCTCATTGTTACGTCAACCGCGCGTATCGACCCACTCGTGCGCCCAGCGTGCGGAATGCTGGAGGGCCTCTTCTTCGTCGGCGAAATAATCGAGTGAATAGAACTGATACAAGCCTTCGTTGCGCGCACTGTCGGCGCGTTCGAGCAGCAGGTTGGACGAGAAACTACCGTCGGGCAGACGATGCGCCGAAGGTTTGACGGCATAGCCGTTGTAATGATGAATATGTTTGTTTTGCATTTATATTTTAATAATGTGCGAGTGCGCGCCCGCCGTGCGAACTTCCATTGAGTCGCGCGGACGAGCCGATTCGAAGCCATTGCGAGCCGAATCAGAACGCAGCCGAAAAGCTAAAAGGCGTTGAAGCCGAACGGGGAATGAGGTGCAACGAGGCGTTTGGCGCTCAGGCGAGTTGCCGGTACGGCTGCAACTCCAAAGCGATCGCGCGCCAACTGTGGGAGATGAAGCTCCGCGAGGATGTCGCTGCAGCCCGGTGTCCGATGCGGGACACCGAGCCCTTCAAACTTGACTTAGAGCGGCTTGATGTTGGCCGCTTGCAGACCCTTGGGGCCTTGCTTCGTTTCGAAGCTCACCTTCTGATTTTCAGCGAGCGTCTTGAAGCCGTCGGCACGGATTTCGGAGAAGTGCGCGAACAGGTCGTCGCCGCCCTTGTCCGGAGTGATGAAGCCAAAGCCTTTGCTGTCGTTGAACCACTTAACGGTACCGGTATCCATGAAGAATCCTTGAGAAAAGAAAATAGAAAATATGCCCTGCGAAAGAGCGGGAGAAGCGTCAAGGAGGGAGAGGACAACGAATACCGCTGAGGGAGCGAGACATTGATGAACAGCAATCGAACTTCTTGAACTTCGGGTGCCACAGTAACCGCTGTGGCACACCAGCGTCAACATTTAACTTGTAACTGTTCTCTGTGTTCGCGCTCACCTATGTGACCCTGTTTGCGGCCGGCTTGCCGCGGCCACCGGCCAAGCCGCTTTTCTGGACGCAGTGTCAGATGCCCACTTTGTGCGCCGTCACGATGAGACGCAAGCCGAGAGCGGCGACCGCACTCGCGGCGATGCGATCGATCCAGGCCTTCCACTGCAGATAGATTTCGCGCGGACGCTTGCTCGAAAAGCACAGGGCGACAACGGTGTACCAGCCCGCCTCGATACCGAAGATCGCGGGCGGCAACGCGAAATAACACCACAGCGGCGGATGCTGCGGCAAAAGCGCGGCGAAGATACTGCCGTAGTACACCGCTGTTTTCGGATTGCTGAGTTGCGTGCTGAGGCCAATCCAGAACGATTTGCGTGGATTGGTCGAGGCGCGTTGGGCCGCGTCGAATGCAAGCGGTTGGGCGGCGCCGCGCCAGATCTTCGAGGCCAGATAAACCAGGTAGAGCCCGCCGGCCACTTTAAGGCCGATATAAAGCCATTCGACGGTGGCCAGCAACGTGTATAAGCCGAGCAACGCGATACCGCTAAAAAACACGCCGCCGATTCCCATGCCGAGGGCCGTTGCAAGACCGTCGCCGCGCGACAGACCGATTGCATTGCGCGCGACGATGACGAAGCTCGGTCCCGGACTCATCGCGCCTAATAGCAGCGCAGCGAGGATGGTGAGGACGGCAGTTGAGGCTGGCATGGCGATGTCTCCTTCCCGAGTTTTCGTACGTTTTCCTGTGCGTGGGTTTTGAATGCGCAGTGTCGCACAGTGTCGTCGGAACATAGCACGGACGCTGGGCTGATGCTCTCTGCTTTACTGCATCGCCTTCACGTCGACGATACGCATAATGCAATAACCAATAAGAAGCCCTACTGAATACAAGGGCGTCCACGCTGGCTGCAAGCAAAATTATTTGAATGCTAGAATCGCCTTCCATACGCTGAAGCTGCTTCGGGGCACCGGGGCACGCGGGCGCGGTTCGAGCAATGGCGGCGGATCCCCCAAATCCAGGATTTTATATGCATGATTTCCAGATGCGATTTTTGCGCATCGGGAGAGGCGTTGCAAGTTTCGCTTGCACGCAGTGCATGTCCATCATGCGTGAATAGCGCGCAGGCTTCGCGTTCTTTTAGCCAAGCCCATTTTATTTCCACCGCGAGCATTATTAGCTGCGATATCGGTACTCATGAAAGAGCGAGAAGAACAACAACGGCTGTTCGAGCAGGACGGAAATGCGCGTGAACGCCTCGTCGTGTGGATACGCCGGCGCATGGACGAATACGGCATCACAATTGAAGCGCTCGCCGAGTCGATCGAGGCGGACGCCAATGCGAAACGCGCAGTCATGTATCGCGACGCGTTCGGCAATACGTGGGACGGACATGGCGACAAGCCGGACTGGCTCGCGCGCGCTATTTACGCGGGACAGAACATCGACCACTTCCGCTGCTGAGCGCGAGCGGAGCGACTGCAGTCTGCGGGCCGGTTGCAGAGCCGCCGGCGTGTGCCCTGGTCGTTGATCGTGCAGGCGATCTCCCTTAACATCCCCGGGTCGTTGCCGGCGGCGCGCTATTTCCTTTCTCCCCGATGGGCGCGCGGCACAGAACTGGAAGCTGCATGCCGTACCGTCAATCCACGCCTTCATCGCCATTTCCACATTTTCATTTCGCTGTCTGGCTTCGTTATGTCGCCGTAATCGGCTTGTTGTGGCTGAACGTCGGCTGGACGTTCGGCGCGACACACGAGCCGGTCCGGCATGCGTCGGTGGGCGCAAACCGTCATGTCTCGCCGCCCGCGCGACCTGTATCGAAGGTGAAAGCGCATAACGGCGGCAAAGCGAAAAAAGCCGTTGCGCGCAAGGCACGGCAGCGCGTCGCACACAAGCGCAGGCATGGTGTCCAACATGAGCATTCGCTGCATGCAAGCAAGCTCGCGCCCAAATCGCGCCGGCAGGCCGCGCGCATCGCACGCGAGCCGCGCAGTCCGAGGCGCGCGGCGGGCATGCAAGTGCAGGGCAACCGGCAGCCGGCGGCTTCACGCAATGGGATAAACGCCGCAGGAACGGCGCACGCGGGCCTGCGCCTGTTGCCGCGCTGCGGCTATACGCCAAGGTCGCGCGCATTGTTGCGTGCGCGCTCCGTGTTTGTCGTCGACGAGCGAACGCAGACCGTGCTCACCGAAAAAGAGGCCGATCGCGTGATGCCGATTGCTTCGGTATCCAAATTAATGACGGCGGTCGTGTCGCTCGATGCGCGCCATGCGCTCGATGCGCCGCTTCGCGTCACGGTTCAGGATCAGGATTTCGACAAGTTCACCGGTTCGCGTCTGAGCGTGGGCTCGGTGCTGTCTCGCCACGACATGCTGCATATTGCGCTGATGTCGTCGGAGAATCGCGCGGCGGCCGCGTTGAGCCGCGACTACGCCGGCGGCCGACCCGGCTTTGTCGCCGCGATGAACGCCAAGGCGCGCGCGCTCGGCATGCGCCGCACGTCGTTCGTGAATGGCACCGGCTTGTCGCCGCGTAACGTATCGACGGCGCGCGACCTCGCTCGGCTCGTGGCTGCGGCGAGCCGCTATCCGCTGATTCGCGCGTATTCGACGGACCGCGATCAGATGGTCTTTCCTGGCGGCCCGCGCGCGAGCCTGAGCTATCACAACTCCAATGCACTCGTGAGAAGCGGCGACCGGTCGATCGTGCTGCAGAAAACCGGCTTTATCAATGAGGCGGGGCACTGCGTGGTCGTCAGAATGAGGGTGCACGGCAGACCCATCGACATTGTCGTGCTGGGCGCACCGGGTCCGCGCGACCATATTGCGGACGTAATCCGAATCCGCCGCTGGCTGCGCTGCTCGTTACAGTGAAGCGCGGCGGTCTTAAGCAGGCGCGAAAAAAAGCCCGCGCAAGGCGGGCTTAACTACTCGGAGTTTCGTGATCCAGTCGCAGGACGGATCGCCTTCAGTGTAGGTGAAAGCTGAATGAAAGTATAGAAAATCCGCGTTACAGGTCGAAAAATACCGTTTCCTTGTCGCCCTGCATGTGGATGTCGAAGCGATACACGTTGGCCGTGTTCGGATCGCGGCGCGCAATCAAGGTGTCGCGGCGATCGGCGGGAACGGCCGTCAATACCGGATCGCGCGCGTTTGCTTCGGCTTCGTCCTCGAAATAGATGCGCGTGAACGTGTGCAGCAGCATGCCGCGCATCGTGACGATTACATTCAGATGCGGCGCCTCGTCCGCGCTCACGCGGCCGGGCTTGATGGTTTCCACGACAAAGCGCTTGTGCGGATCCGTGCCCGTGCCGACCCGCGCAAAGCCGCGAAAACCGCTCTTCAGGATTTCTTCGCGCGACTCCGGATAGCGGCCGTTCGCGTCCACTTGCGACACTTCGAGCATGGCGTCGCCGATTGCGTTGCCGTCGCCGTCGAACACCTGGCCGACCAGCGTGATGTGTTCGCCGGCGGCCTCGCGGTCCGCCAGGACCGGCGTGAACAGGCTCTTGAAGTCGAAGTCGTATTGCTGCGGGCACAGGCCGTACGCGAAGTACGGTCCCACCGTCTGGGAGGGCGTTTGCTTGAGAGTGGTCATGGCTTAGCGCTCCATCGGAGTTTCGTTGCGGCCGCGCAGCACGATGTCGAAGTCGTAGCCGAGCGCGTAGGCCTCTTGCGTGGTGTCGAGCGAGAAGTTCGCGATCAGACGGTCGCGCGCGTGCTCGGGCGTGCCTTGAAAGATCGGATCGAACGCGAGCAGCGGGTCGCCCGGGAAATACATTTGCGTGACGAGGCGCGAGCCGAAGTGCTCGCCGAACAGCGAAAAGTGAATGTGATTCGGACGCCACGCGTTCGGGTGATTGCCCCACGGGTAGGCGCCGGGTTTGATCGTCAGAAAACGATAACGGCCTTCGTTGTCCGTGATGCAGCGGCCCGCGCCGAGGAAGTTCGGATCGAGCGGCGCGTCGTGCTGATCGACCTTGTGCACATAGCGGCCCGCCGCGTTGGCCTGCCAGATTTCGACGAGCGTGTTGCGCACCGGGCGGCCGCCCTCGTCGAGCACGCGGCCCGTCACGATGATGCGTTCGCCAAGCGGTTCGCCGTTGCGCACCGCATTGCGTGTGAGATCGTTGTCGAGCGCGCCGAGGTCTTCCGCGCCGTACACGGGCACGCGCTGGTCGCGCAGCCTTTCCTTCAGCGGAATCAGCGGGCGAGTCGGGCCGCGTTTCACCGACGAACCGTAGCTCGGATAGATGTACTCGGGATGCGACGCGAAATCGCGCGCGCTCAAAAAGGAATCGTCCATCAGTGTCTCCTTCGGGGATTGTGAGATACGACGTTGTGGAGTCACTTTATCCAAACTGTCCGGTTATGAAAAATGACGTTTTGGCGCTTTTCGTATAACCTTCTGTTATGCAACGAAGTCTCGCGGACAGCCGCGTCAAATTCCGTCATCTGCAGTGCTTTCTGGCCGTGGCCCAGTTCGGGAGCGTCCAGCGGGCGGCTGACAGCCTGTCAATCACGCAACCCGCCGTCTCGAAGACGGTCGCCGAACTCGAAGCCATGCTCGGCGTGAAACTGTTCGAGCGCGGCCGTCACGGCGCCGTGCCGACGCGCGAGGGGCAACTCTTCATGCCGCACGCGAGCGCCTGCGTGAGCGCGCTGCGCCAGGGCGTCGATCTGCTGGCGCGCGCGGAAGGCGCGGCTGCGGCCACGCTCGAAGTCGGCATTCTGCCGACCGTCGCCGGCGCGCTGATGCCGCCTGTCCTCAAGCGCTTCGGGTCGCTGTGGCCGCGCGTGATAGTGCGTCTCGCAACCGGCGCGAATCCGGAACTGCTCGAGCGCCTGAAAGCAGGCACGATCGAATTCGCGGTCGGCCGGCTCGCCGATCCCGAGCGAATGGTCGGCCTCAGTTTCGAGCAGTTGTTCAGCGAGCCGTTGATCGCCGTCGTGCGGGCAGGGCATCCGCTCGATGCCGCGCCGGGCCTGCCGTCCGCTGCCCTGCAGGATTTTCCGGTGGTATTGCCGCCGTTCGGCACGCTGATCCGGCAGTCGGCGGACAGTCTGTTGAGCGCATGGGGCGTGCTGCCGTTGTCCGCGTTTGTCGAAGTATTGTCGGTTTCGACGGGCCGTGCATTGACGCTCGAGAACGACGCCGTCTGGTTCGTGCCGCTGAGCGCGGTGGAATACGAACTCGCGCACGGCATGTTCGTGCGCCTGCCGCTGCCGTTTGCGGGCACCGACGAACCCGTCGGCCTGATCCGGCGCTCCGACACGCAGCCTTCGCCGGTGGGGCGAGCGTTTATCGACGCCGTGCGGGAAGTCGCGCAATTGAGGATGGCGGCGAGCGGCGGCGTGGCGGCGAGCAAAGTGCCACGCAAGCGGGTGCGCCGCACGGCGCCCGCAAGCTGACAGGTTCGGCGCGTGGCTTGAACGCGCGCGCAATGCGCCGCCGTGGTGAACCATTCAGTACAAAATGAAGTTGCGAAGCGGGCGCGAGCCGGTGTAAAAACACGGGCATAAACCGCCGACGACCGAGCGACGTCGCGTCACATCGCTCGGGCAGTGTCACACTGCGAGTTCAGCGCGGTTTGCACGCGATCAGCAATATGTGAAACAGCGCGGAAGACAGCGTCGAAAGTCAGCCTCGAAAGTCAGCCTCGAAAGACAGTAAAGGAGATTGCCATGCCCAGCGACTTGCCCACTCCCGAGGCCGCGCTTCGCGCCGTGTCCGCGCCCGAGCACAATCCGCTCGGCACGGCCGGCTTGGAATTCGTGGAATTCGCCTCGCGCGATCCGCAGGCGCTTGGCGACACGTTCACCCGGCTCGGCTTCAAGGCGATTGCGCGCCACATCAGCAAAGACGTCACGCTCTACCGGCAGGGCGAAATGAATTTCCTCATCAACGCGGAGCCGGATTCATTCGCCGCGCGCTACGCCGAGGAATATGGCGCGGGCATTTGCGCGATCGGCATTCGCGTGGCCGACGCGCAGCGCGCTTTCGACCGCGCAATCGAACTGGGCGCGTGGGCGTTCGAAGGCGAGCGCATCGGCGCTGGCGAGCTGCTGATTCCGGCGATTCAGGGCATTGGCGACTCGCACATCTACTTCGTCGACCGTTGGCGCGGGCGCGGGGGCCAGCGCGGCGGACTCGGCGATATCTCCATCTTCGACATCGACTTCCGTCCGATACAGATCGATACCGCACACGCGGACCTGAGCCACGCGGGCACCGGCCTTATCGCTGTGGATCATCTGACGCAAACGGTCGGGCAGGGTCGCATGCAGGAGTGGCTCGACTTCTATCGCGATCTGCTGAATTTCCGCGAGATCCACGAACTGCACGCCAACTGGCACGTGTCGGCGGAATCGCGCGTGATGGTGTCGCCGTGCGGCGCGATCCGCATTCCGCTCTATGAAGAGGGCACGCGCCGGACCGATTTGATGCACCAGTACTTGCCCGATCATCCGGGCGAGGGCGTGCAGCACATTGCGCTGGCAACGGACGATATCTTCAGTTGCGTCGAGCAGCTGCTGGCCAACGGCGTCGAGTTCGTGGAGCCGCCGCCGCGCTACTACGAGCAGTTGGACGCGCGTTTGCCGGGACATGGTCTCGACGTCGCGCGGCTGAAGCGCACGCACGTTCTCGTGGATGGCGAGATCGGCGCCGACGGCGTACCGCAATTGTTCTTCCAGACCTTCGTGCGTCGCCGCGCCGGCGAGATTTTCTTCGAGATCGTGCAACGCCAGGGGCACCATGGATTCGGCGAGGGCAATCTTAACGCGCTTGCCCAGGCCCGCGCGTGACGCGCGGAAATCGCGCTATGTCTTCGACGATTCGCTGACGGCCGGCGCTTGCGGGAGATCGGCGCTCGTCGCCATCCATAATACTTCGGCGTCCTCTTCACTTGTCGACACCGCGGCGTGGCCCGTGCGGCTGTCGAAGTAGAGACTGTCCCCGGCATTCAGATGCGTCGGCGCATACAGCTCGGAATAGAGGCACACGCTGCCGCTGATCACATACAGAAATTCTTCGCCTTCGTGACGGCCCCAGTCGTCGAAGGCGTCGAGCGTATGCGCTGAAATGCGGATGCGAAACGGCAGCATCGCCTTGTGCGCGAGTTCGGTGGCGAGCAATTCCATTTGATAGCCGCGATAGGCGTGGCGCTGGCCCTCGCCTTTGCGCGTCAACGCGCGGCGTCCGCTTGCGCTGACCTTCGGCGTCGAGCCGAACAACTCGCCGATTTCGATTTTCAGACCCAGAACGATTTTCTGCAGCACGTCGAAAGTCGGGGACATGAGGCCGTTTTCGACCTTGGAGAGCGTCGAGCGCGACACGCCGCACAGGCGGCTCGCGGTTTCGAGCGTCAGGTCCTGCGACTGACGGGCGGCGCGCACGCGCCGGCCGAGGTCGGCGGTGGAAGGTTCTGCGGGCTTGGTGGTATGGGTGTCCATAAGCTGCTGCGTGGGTTGCGACTGACGGCGGGTGTATTCAGTGTTTCCGATAATAACATTGGGAGTCGCGCGACTAGCCTCCGGCGCGATGCTCGCCCGAGCGGCCTCGACTCACGCAGCGGCGAGGCCGGGCAAGCAGTTTTTCTGATTGGAAACGCCTGGGCGGCCCACGCAATCTGCTTAATAGATTTTTGATTTCCGCGCATCGGATTATCTCCGCATTCAGGCGCGACCCGACATAAAATAGCCATCTTGAAAGCCATATGCTGAAGGCATAGTGATTAATTCTGTTAAAACTCGCGCGCCGCGATTGATTTATCGTTCCGATGCATTACGATGCTGAAACTAAAAAATAGCGTCAAGAACATAAAATCGATCCATGTCGCAGAATCGGAAAAAAAGGCCATCGGGAAATCAGACGCGCAGAAAACCGCTTGGCAAAGCGCAGCTGTTGCCGCACACGGTCGCGTACGTGCGCGAGCAGTCGCTCGGCTGGCATCTGGCATTGGCCGCCTTTAAAGCGGGCAAGGGTAACGGCGAATTGCTGGCTAAACTCGTTAAGGTGCTTTATCTCGCCTGGTATCTTCAGGAGGCGGGTTTTGGGGCGGTGGAGCGCGAGGTTTATCTCGACGCCGAGCATATTCTCGATGCCGCGGCTCGCGGCGCGAGCCGCGATGTCTGGATAATTGAAACCGCCGACTGTTTCCCGATTATCGCCATTCTCGATTTGCATGAGCGGCAGTTGCTTGGCGCGCCCGTGTGTGCCGTAGATAAAGCCGAAGCGCGCGTCGTGCGGTTCGGCAGGAGCGAAAGCAGGGCGCCGTGGTGACGCCCCCTGCGGGCTAGAAGGTCTCCCAATCCGAATCGGACGCTTTGCCGGACGGCTTCTCAGCGACCGCCGGCATGGCGACGGCCGCCGCTACCGGCTCATTCTTGCGAGGCGCAGCCGGCTCACTCGCGGCAGACGATCCGCTTGGCCGCGGCGCGGCGGCCCGGCTCGCCGGCGTCTTCCTGACAGCCGGTGCGGCTGCGGCACGCGCGCGCGGCGCCATGGCGGGCGCGGCGGGCGCAGCGCCCTGCTGAGCGCCCGCGACGCGGAAGATCGAGACCGCGCCGTTCAGTTTGACGGCCTGCTCTTCGAGCGACTGCGCAGCGGCGGCTGCCTCCTCGACGAGCGCGGCGTTCTGCTGCGTCACCGCGTCCATCTGCACGACGGCGCGATTCACCTGTTCGATGCCGTGGCTTTGCTCCTCGGAAGCCGCCGCAATTTCGCCGACGATGTCCGACACCTGCTTGATGGCCTGCTTGACTTCGTCCATCGTTGCGCCGACTTCCGTGGCCTGCTTTGCGCCGTCCTGAATCATGGCGACCGACGAGCCGATCAACTCCTTGATCTCCTTCGCCGCCGATGCCGAACGTTGCGCGAGGCTGCGAACCTCGCTCGCGACCACGGCGAAACCGCGGCCCTGCTCGCCGGCGCGGGCCGCCTCGACGGCGGCATTCAACGCGAGGATATTGGTCTGGAACGCGATGCCTTCGATCGTGCCCGTGATGTCGGAAATCTTGCTCGAGCTGCTGCTGATCTGGCCGATCGTATCCACCATTCCGTGCACTGCGTCATTGCCGGCATCGGCGATGTCGGTCGCTCGCGTCGCGAGGGCGTTGGCCTGGCGGGCATTGTCGGCGTTCTGTTTGACGGTCTCGGTGAGCTGCGTCATGCTCGACGCGGTTTCTTCGAGCGAAGCCGCCTGTTGTTCCGTGCGCGAGGAGAGGTCGATGTTGCCCGCTGCGATTTCCCGTGAAGCCACCGTCACCATTTCCGTGCCCGTGCGAATCGAGCCAATTGCAGTGGCCAGACGGCGCTGCATGAGCGCGACGGCGTGCAGCACGCTGTTGCCGCCGACCGTGCTGGCGTCGATCGGCGTTTGAAGGTCGCCTTCGGCGATCTGCTCGACGAGGCTTGCGACTTTCGCGGGTTCGCCGCCGATCTGCCGCACGATCGAGCGCGTGACCGCGAGACCCATGGCAAGCGCAATGCCGACGCCCACGACCGCACAACCGACGATCCACCAGGTGACGTCGCCGACGAGCGCCACGCCCGCCTCGGCACGCGCCTTTGCCGACGCATCGCGCAGGTTGGAAAACTCGATCAGGATCTTGCGGATTTTCACATGCAGCCCGTCGGTGTTCTCGCGCATCTCGGCAAGCGCGCCATTCTGGTCGCCTTGCCGCGCGAGCTCCTCGACTTTTTGCACCGACGCGAGATAGACCGGCCACGTGGCGTCGAAGTCGGCCAGCAACTGCTTTTGCCGATCGTCGAATTGATGCGTGCGCTCATAGTCGAACGCGGTGACGATTGCCGCCTCGCCGCTCTTGTTGAACGTGAGCGTCTCTTCACGACCCTTCGGGTCGGTTTTCACGACGTAATCGTAGAGCCGTCGATAGTGCGCCGCAGCCTGCCACGCAGCGGTGCCGATCTGCCGGATGGGCACGACCTCGCTGTCGTACATGGCGGTCTGCATGGTCGCGAGTTCGCGCACCTTGACCGCGCCGACGCTGCCGACAACGGCGGTGACGAAGGCCGAAAACAACAATGCGCCGACGAGTTTCTGATTCAGCTTGAGGCTGGCAAACAATTTCATGGTGACGAGTTCCTGTGGATCCTGGTCCTGCATCCGCTGATTCCCGAAAGTTCGGCGCGGGCAGGACAGAACAGGCGCCGCGGCTTGCGGCGGGTGAGTCGGCTGTTGCCTCGGAACTCGTGTAAACGGCTAAAGAGGCCGGATTCTGAAGGGCATATGCTGGAGTGGTGCGGCGACTGCCTGGATTGGGCTACTGCTGCGATGACGCTTCCAGACGGCCCTTCAGTCGCAAGACTGCCGTGTCCGATTCCGATTGAATCCGCCCGCGCAGCACCGCCCAGTTCAATACCGCGAACCACAACGACGGCGCGCGATAAGTGAACTCGCGTTCGAACGCGGTTCCGTCGACGGTCGGGCTCAGCGAATAGCTGACCGTGCCGGCGGCTCTGCCATCAATCTTTCCTGCTATGACCCATCGGCTGGGGCGCACGCGTTGAGCGACGGTCCATACAACCTGCCCGCGTCGGCCGGCCACGCTGAATGCCTCTGTCACCTGCTCGTCCACATCGAGCGGATGGTCCACTGTGCCGCTGACCGCCAGTGACGACGGGTGCCAGTCCGGCCAGTGGGCTGGCGTCGTGACGTAATCGAACACGACCGGAGGAGGGCGCCGTATCGACGCCGTAGAAACGATGCGCGTGTCGAATCGAAGCCGCTGCGGTAAAGGGACGAAGAGCACCGCGAGAGCAACAAGCAGCGCGAAGGTTGCGACGATAAACCGTGTGCGGGTTTTCATGGCGCCTCCTGTCCAACGCTGTTGGACGCGAGGATATTTTATGGCGGGGCGGGAGGCGGTGGCTGATCGAAAACACCGAATAGCGCCGCAAATTTCATTCCAACGCGAGGTGACGTTAATTTGAATTCGGCCTTTTAGGGGGCGCGACGGCACGCCTCCCTCACCGCGCGTCGTTCTATCCCCACGCACATGCCGCATCAATCCGACTGTGCGCCAGCGCACAGTCGGCAACACATTTTTCGCGCCTAATTGCGCAGATATGTGGCCTTCCGGGAGATTGATCATGGCACGGGTCGAATTCGAGGTCAGCGAACGCACCATTGACACTGTCAGGCGGATCGAAGAGCGGTTCGTGTCGCACCACATCGACGTATCCATCAATGCGCTGCACCTCTTCGCGTTGACCCTGCATGCGCAAGAAGCGGAAGAAGAAAACAGGACGCGCTTAAACCGCATCGAAGAACTGCTGGACACGTTTTTCGGCGACGACGCCTTCTTCGACTATTACGGCTCCACCTACGGCAACCGCAAACTGACCTTCAATCGGGCGCTGCACGTGGTCCACCATTTCGGCGAACTAAGCAAGTTTCCGTGGACGCCGACACCCGATTAAGGTCGGGAATCTTCAAGCGGTCATGCAATGAGCACGGTCCCTCCACCGACGCCTGGCGCTACTCCGGCGCCCGCTCCGGTTCAAGCGCCGGCTCCGGCGCCACCGGTGCCACCGGCGCGCACCCAGACCGATTGGGTCGACCCCGATGCGCCAGGCTCGCCGTCGACCGACAGGTTGTATATCCGAAGCCAACTATTCACCGCGCGGATGAAAGCGCACGACGTTCTCCTGGAACATCTGAAGCAAACGGTCACCATCGCGAGTGCGACGCTTGCACTGACCATCGGCTTTATCAAGGACATTCTGGGGCCCGCCACCGGCAACCTGCGCGCGGAATGGCTGTTGAAAGCGTCGTGGGGCCTGCTCGGCCTCGTCATACTCCTCGCCATCTACGTGCTCGCTACGCTCATCAATAATCTCGACACGGCGGGCAGGAGCGCCGAGAAGGCATTCAAGGCGGGCGACAATCGCCTGCGGCAACTGGTCACGTTGGGCACGTTTCTGTCTTTCGGCGTGGGTATGCTATTTCTCGGCCTGTTCGCCGCGCTCAACTATGACAGTGTGGTGCACAGGCCGCCGCAAAACGTGGCGGTCGGTTCCGCGACACTGGCTATCGAGGCTGCAAAAAAGGCAACGCCGAACGCGCAGGACATCAAGCGTGTCGCCTCCGTCGATCTCATTCCGGGAGCGGGCGGTAGCGGATCACCCAGCGCGGTATGGCATGTGGTTCTCGAAACGCGCGGAACGCAATCGGCCGTCCCGCCCTCCGGCATCGCGAGCTCAGCTCGCCCGGCTGGCGGGGCGGCGAAACCGAAGGGCAAGCGCAGGCATACGGTCGTCAGCCATACTCCGCCGGCGCAGGCCGCCGACACATCGCCCGCTTTGCAGCGAGTCGACTACTATATCGACGCAAAGACCGGTGCAGTTACCGTGCAGCCCTAAGTGAGGGGGGTCACCCGGATTCGCCCGGATTCACCCGAGCCGGAACAACCCCACGACCTTCGACAACCCATGCGCCTGTTCATTCAACGTCGCCGAAGCGGCTGTTGACTGCTCAACCAGCGCCGCATTCTGCTGCGTGGCCTGATCCATCTCCGCGACGCTGCGGTCGATCTGACTGATCCCCGCGCTCTGCTCGCTCATCGCGCCGTCGATCTCGGCAATGACGCGATTCACACGGTCAATGCCTTCCACGATCTCCTGCATTGCCGAGCCGGCCGCCTGCACACGCTGCGCGCCCGTGCCGACACTTGCTTCGGACGCCTGAATCAAGTCCTTGATCTCGCGCGCCGCAGTCGCGCAGCGCTGCGCCAAGGTGCGCACTTCGCCGGCGACAACGGCAAAGCCGCGGCCGTTTTCACCGGCACGCGCCGCTTCCACCGCCGCGTTCAGCGCCAGAATATTGGTCTGAAATGCAATGCTGTCGATCACGCCGATAATTTCGGTGATGCGCGCGGACGACTTCGCAATCTCGTCCATCGTGCTGACCGCGCTCGTGACCACTTCGCCGCCGCGTGCCGCGGCCTGGCTTGCCGACGTCGCGAGCCGCGTCGCTTCGACGGCGGCTTCTGCGGACTGTTTGACGCTCGCGGTCAATTCCGTCAGCGCAGCAGACGTATTCTGCAAGTTGGAAGCCGACGTCTCTGTGCGTTGCGACAGATCGCGGTTACCCATTTCGATTTCACTCGTCGCCGTCTTCATGTTCTCGACGCCGGCCCGCACTTCATGCAGCACCGCGCCGATCTTCTCGACGAAAGCATTGAACGACGCGGAGATTTGCGAGACCTCGTCATTGCCGACAACCGGCAGACGATGCGAAAGGTCGCCGCTCCCCGAGCCGATCTTATCCATCGCGTCGCGCACCTTCGAGAGGCTGCGGAACGAGTGCGACGTAAAGAATGCAGCGACGCCCACGGCAGCCAGCGTCAGCAACACCATTGCCACGCCCAGTGCTTTGAGCACGTTGCCGAGGCCCGCGGTGGCTTCCGCCTTGTCGAGTGCAATGACCAGATACCAGTCGGTCCCATGCACCGGTTGCGCCTTGAGCAGTTTGGCGGCGCCGCCCAGTTCGACTTGCAGCGGCGCGGTGGCCTGCGCAAGCGAAGCGAGCGCATCAGGCGTGAGGGCCGCGGAAATGTCGGTCGCCTGCTTGAGCGTCAGCTTCGCATCCGGATGCGCGATCACCTGACCGTCGCGCGCGACGACAAACGCCAGACTTGCAGGCGTGGGGTGGACGGCGGCCACCACTTCGCGCACGCCTTCGAGCGGCACCGCGCCGCTCAATGCACCGGTCGGTTCGCCATTGCGAATCATCGGTGCAGCAAAGGAAACATAAGGCACGCCCGTCGACGCATCGCCGTACGGCTTCGTCACGATCAGTGTGCCTGCTGCAATCGCTGCCTTATACCAGGGACGCACGGTCGGGTCGTAGTCTTTCGGTGTGCCCGGACTCGTTGAAAAGAAACTTTTGTCCGTCCAGCCGACTGTCGTGATCGGGAAACCGTCGGCGTTACCCAGATGCTTGACGAAGCCTTGTGGATCGCCGTGCTCGACTTCTTCTGCAGTGGCCTTCACGGCTTGTGCCTTGGCTGCCACCCATTTGTCGATGGCGAGCGTATTGGCGCCCGCAATGGCGGTCAGGTTCTGCTCGATCGTCTCCATCGTATTGGCGCGCACCGTGACGTAGGTCGCGGCACCGGAAAGCGCGAGTGCGCCGATGACGGTCGCCGACGAAATGGTCAGAATGCGGGTGCGGAGTGAGGACATCGTGTTTTCCGTGAGGGTGAAAGGGGTACTGCACGAATCGAACGCCGGTTGCGACGCCTTTAGCGCGGTTCTGCCGGGGCCGCGGATCGGGAGCCTTTTTACGGACTACGGCGGAAAAAGGCAGAACTTGAGGTTCGAGGGTAGCGAAGGCACGACGGGCGCCAGTGTCGGCGGCGCGGCCTGGGAATCCTGCGCGCGGGCTCAGAGAACGAATAATTAAGCGGCCACTGCGTCGGGCAATCTCGGCGTCGAGGCTTGCGACCCCTAGCTCCCCATGACCTTCTTTGATTTCTTTTTCTTCGCGCCCGGTTCGACTCCAATGCGCGAGTCACGCCTGCTGACGAGTTTGACCAGCGTGCCGGCAATCGCTTCGAAGTCCTCATTCCTTTGCGACAGATAAAGCCATTTGCCCAGCACAGGATGCGGCGCGAGTTCCGGAAACTCGCGAACAAGATCTGCATGCCGTTCACGTGACGTACACACCAGCAGCCCATTCCACGGTTCTTCGCCATCGCCGACCGAGAGGCACAGCAGGCCGTCCATATAAGCGGCTTCGAAACCGAACATGCGTTTTCTCATGAAGCCCGCGTCGTCGTTCAATGGGTCGAACACCCATAGCAATGAGTTCTTGACGGTTGATCCCATAAGCGCTCCTTTTTCGAAGGCTTATCTTAGAGCGGATGCTGTGAAAGCGCATCTTCAGCTCATCCCAAAAGACCTTTTGCGGGTCCGCTGCTTTATAATTATCGAGTCGTTGGGAAACACCTGGCGACCAGGTTTAGCAGCCTGCGATACAAACCGCACACCCGCTCAGGCGGGTCGTGCGTCTACTGCTGCACGTCTATATTGTCTATGGGTGGGCCGTGGTGGGGGAGCCGCGAGGCTCGCCGGTTTGTTTGTATCCCGGTCTGCTAACCCCGCTACGTGCCCGCTCACCCACCTTGCAAGCGAGTGTCGGGCGATCTGAAGAAGTAAAACAGGAGATCGCAGCATGAGCAAATCCACCAAGAATCCACTCGCCATGCGCCCGCCCGTCGACGCCCTTCAACACGAAAAGCTCGCCCCGTCGGCGTTCGATCTATGCGACCGGCAATTGAGTCAACTGAATGCCTTGACGACGCTTGCGGCCTCGATATGTAGGATTCCTGCTATTACCAGCGATGAGCGGCACCGTCGCCAGACCATGCTCGAATTGCTCGTCGACACGGCGGAACAGTATCAGCGCGAATTGGAATGCGACCGTGCGTGAGTTGTATCAGGTGATCGCGCTCGACGCGAAAGGGGTGCCGCAAAGCCGTATTACGGCGAGCCGTGCGACGCGGCTTCTTGCAGAGGCATCGCAGATAGCGCAGCAGGAGCCCGAGTCAAGCGGGAACGCTGTGACTTTGCAGCATTGAAAGGCTGGGCGAGATAAAACAGCGTGCAATTGCAGCGGGAAACGCAGAAGGCGCAGAATGAACAGCGCCTTCCGTCGGCGGCAAAGCGCCGCATGCCCACGCGAAACCCGCTGTCACTGAGCCGGCGCGCCAGATCCGGTTTGCGACGATCCCGTCGCCGTCGAGCCATACCCCGTGGTGTCGCTTTGCGCCATCGCATTCTGCGCGGCGACGCGAGCTTCGGCTGCCTGAATATCGGCGGGATAGTTCGCATCCACGGCCGTCGCCGGGTTGTAGCCGGCCTGTTCGATCTGCTTTAACTGCGCCTTCACTTCGGCGCGCGTGAGCGGCTGTTCCGACTGTGCAAACGAGGCGGCCGGCGCAGCCAGAACAACGGCGAGCGCGACTGCTCTAATCAGCGTTTTCATATGCTTCCTCCGGGAATGGCGTTCCGATGCCGCAGCGGATTCTCGGCACCATGCGCGGATTGTAGGAAGCGGTTATGCAAGAGGAAACGTCCAATACAGTAATTCAGTCTTGCAGCAATTGATAAGTCGGCTAGCTGTAATCGAGCACGTCAGCCTTTGCAGCGAGCTGTCACACGCCCTGGCGCACACCCACGCAGTATGCCGTGACCTGGCGGTACGTGTCGCCGGGCCGCAGAATGACATCTTCCTGTTCTGCCGGCATATTCACCTGGTTCGGAAAACCGCCCGCTTCGAGACAAAGCCCGGCATGCGCCTGATAGACCACTCCGCCGCGCCCCGCTTCGCCTTTCAACCAGTTGCCGCTGTAAAACTGCAAACCTCGCTGATCCGTTGAGACGGTCAATTCGCGGCCGCTGCCGGGGTCGTAGAGACAGGCGACTTCGCGCAGATTGCCGGAGCCACCAGCCGCGTTGCGTAACACATAGCAGTGATCGAATCCGCCTGCCTGCACCAGTTGCGCGTGCGGCCAGTCGAGGCGCGCGCCAATCGGCGCGCTTTGCCGGAAGTCGAATGCGTTGCCCGCCACATCGGCGAGGCGCGTAGGGATCATGGCCGCGTCGACTTCGAAGAACTGATCCGCGTCGATTGACAGCATATGTCCGCGAATATCGGTGCCGGGGCGTCCCGTCAGATTGAAGTAGCCGTGGCTCGTGAGATTGAGCGGCGTGGCGGCGTCCGTCATGGCTTCGTATTCGATCGTCAAGGTGCCGTCGTCGTCGAGCGTATAGCGGACTTGCGTGGTCACATTGCCGGGAAAGCCGGCATCGCCTTCCGGCGACTCGAGGCGCATGAGCAGAGACCCGTTGTCTTCGCTCACGTCCCATATCGCGCGATGAAAGCCGACGCTCCCGCCATGCAACAGTTTCGTGCCTTCATTGCGGTCGAGCGTGTACTCAATGCCGTCGAGCGTAAAGCGTGCGTCGGCAATGCGGTTCGCCCAGCGGCCAATCAGGCCGCCCATATAAGTTGTGGCCGCAACATATTGAGCGGGCGTGTCGTGGCCGAGCAGAATGTCGCCGAGTCGTCCGGCGCGATCCGGCGCGTGCCACGAAACGAGTGTGCCGCCCAGATTGCTGATGGCGACCTTCATGCCGTGCGCGTTGCGCAGTGTGAAGAGCGACACCGGGTCTCCGCCTCTCAGCGCGCCCCATGATTCGGAGGAAAGTTGTGCAATGCTGATCATGTCGTCGATAAAGAATAAGAGAGTAAAAGCATGCTCAGCCTGGCTCGGAAGCCTGAGTCGAGTTGGCGCGCTCCTGATACTCGCGCGGCGTGCATCCCAGCTCGCGGCGAAAGACCGCATACATGTATTGCAATGACGTGAAGCCGCAGCGTATGGCCACTTCGGCGCTGGACGCATCGCGCTTCGCAAGCAGCGCCTTCGCGACGTCGAGTTTGTGGCGCAAAATTTCCTGATGCACCGTGCATTGCCGCTCGCGTCGAAAGTACTCTTCGAGCGACGAACGCGACACGCCGACATAATCGGCCACCTGTTCCGTGCGAATGCCCTGGCACGCGTACTGACGAATAAAGTGCCGCGCGCGCATCACATACGGACTCGCGAGTGGTTGGTGCTTCGTCGATTCGAGCACGTTGATGCCGACAGGCGGCACCAGAATGCGCCGCCCTGGAAAGCGGGCGCCCCGCAACATCTGGTGCAGAAGGTGAGCAGCGGTGCGGCCCATTTCCTCGGTGCCCTGAATGACCGACGAAAGCGGAATGCGCGTGAGCGTGCGCGTGAGCGGATCGTTGTCGATGCCGATAATCGCGACTTCCTCGGGCACGGGAATGCCGGCAATCAGGCACGCTTGCAGCAAATGCCTTGCACGCGCGTCGGTCACGGCAATGATGCCGACGGGCTTCGGCAACTCGCGCAGCCATGCGGTGAGTTGCTCGGTCGCCTGATTCCATGAAGGTGCACTGGTCGACAGGCCGCGATAAACCTCGCTCTGAATCTGCTCCGCGCTGTGGCCGTCCGCGTGACGCAGATGCGCGAAGGCAAGCTCACGCTCCTGCGCCCAGCGGTTTTGCTGCGCCTGCGGCAGGCTGTATAGCGCGAAATGCTCGAGGCCCGCGCCGATCAAATGCGTGTAGGCGAGGGAGACGAGCTTGCTGTTATCGGTCGCAATATAGGGTAAGTCCGGAGGATACTGCGCCGGGTCCTCGAATGACGAGCCCACTGCGACCACCGGCAACGGACAATCGCGGAGCGCTTCGCTCACGGCTGGATCGTCGAAATCGGCGATGATGCCGTCGCCGTCAAAGCGCTCGATGCCCGCCAGCCGGCAGCGAAAATCTTCTTCCAGAAAGAGATCCCACGCCACGCGCGTGGACAGGAGATAGTTGCCGATGCCGGTAATGATCTCGCGGTCGTAGACCTTGTTCGCGTTGAACAGCAGCGCGATTCGATGCGTCGTCTGGGGTGTTGGCGGACGGGTCATGGCGGTGAGCGGCATGCGAGTCGTCAACCCGCAGTACCTTTGTCTCCTGAGTCCTTGTTTTTAAGCGTCCGGTTATTCTAGGCCGCGAATCGCGCGCCTGGGCAAAACAAAACGGCGGGCGGTAAGAAACATCAAGCACACTGCGCAATTTCGCAATTGCCGATGCCTCGTGCAAGCGGCAGCATGGCGTCACCTTATCGACCGGCCCGGCCATGTCGCACGGGTTGCGGTGCAACATATCCCTTTAGATGGGAAGGAGACGCTGATGTCCTACTTCGAACATATTCCCGAGATCCGTTATGAAGGCCCGCAATCGGACAATCCGCTTGCGTATCGCTACTACGATAAAAGCAAAAAGGTCCTCGGCAAAACGCTCGAAGAACATCTGCGCATTGCAGTGTGCTACTGGCATACCTTTGTGTGGCCGGGCGTGGACATTTTCGGCCAGGGCACGTTCAGGCGCCCCTGGCAGCAGCCCGGCAACGCCATGGAAATGGCGCATCTGAAAGCGGATGCCGCATTCGAATTCTTCTCAAAGCTGGGCACGCCGTATTACACCTTTCACGATACCGATGTCGCGCCGGAAGGCACAAGCCTGAAGGAATACAGCGAGAATTTTTCCCGCATAGTGGACTACCTGGCGCGCAAACAGCAGGACACGGGCATAAAACTGCTGTGGGGCACGGCCAATCTGTTTTCGCATCCGCGTTATGCGGCCGGCGCGGCGACGAGTCCCGATCCGGAGACCTTCGCCTTTGCCGCCACGCAGGTACGTCATGCGCTTGACGCGACGCAGCGGCTCGGCGGAGAGAATTATGTGCTGTGGGGTGGACGCGAAGGTTACGACACGCTGCTCAATACCGACCTCGTGCGTGAACGCGATCAACTCGCGCACTTCCTGCATATGGTGGTCGAGCATGCCCACAAGATGGGCTTCAAAGGTTCTCTGTTGATCGAGCCGAAGCCGCAGGAGCCGACCAAGCATCAATACGATTACGATGTCGCGACCGTGCACGGCTTCCTGCTGCAATACGGGCTCGAGAAAGAAATCCGCGTGAACATCGAGGCGAATCATGCGACGCTTGCCGGCCACTCGTTTCATCACGAGATCGCGACGGCGTATGCGCTCGGCATCTTCGGCAGCGTGGACGCGAATCGCGGCGATCCTCAAAACGGCTGGGACACGGATCAATTCCCCAACAGCGTGGAAGAGCTGACACTTGCCTTCTACGAAATCCTGCGGCACGGCGGCTTCACGACGGGCGGCATGAACTTCGACTCGAAAGTGCGCCGGCAAAGTGTGGATCCTGAAGATCTGTTTTATGGCCACGTGGGCGCAATCGATAACCTCGCGCTCGCTGTCGAACGCGCGGCTGTGCTGATCGAAAACGACCGCCTCGGCCAGTTTAAACGTCAGCGTTATGCAGGATGGGACGCCGAGTTCGGCCGCAAGATTCTGTCCGGCGACTACTCGCTGTCGACACTCGCAGCCGAGGCGTTGTCGCGCGATCTGAATCCGCAGCATGTGAGCGGTCAGCAGGAACGCATGGAAAACATCGTCAATCAGGCTATTTATAGCGGACGCTAAAGAGCATCGTTGCAATCGAAGAAGACGCGCGGGCGTGTCCCGCGCGAAAACAAAAAGAAGCTTTGGGTTGTCGCTTGTCCGGACCTGCGGCTCGCAGCGCAGGCCGTCCAATCCGGTATTCCGGCTATCAGAAGAAGGAGACAGAGATGAAATTCGCAACGCGTCGTACTGTACTGAGTTCGCTCGTGTGTGGAGCGGTGCTGGCCAGCCTGTCGCTTGTCGCGCCGCTCGCGCACGCGAGCAAGGATCACCCTGAAATCGGTTTCTGTATCGACGACTTGCGCGTCGAGCGCTGGTCGCGCGATCGCGACTATTTCGTCGCCGCGGCGGAAAAGCTCGGCGCGAAAGTGTCGGTGCAATCGGCGGACGCCAGCGAGGAACGGCAAATCTCGCAGATCGAAAACCTGATCTCGCGCGGCGTGGATGTGATCGTCATCGTGCCGTTCAATTCGAAGACGCTCGGCAACGTGGTGGCGGAAGCGAGAAAGGCGGGCATCAAGGTGGTGTCATACGACCGCCTGATTCTGGATGCCGACGTGGATGCCTATATCTCGTTCGACAACGAAAAGGTCGGCGAATTGCAGGCACAGGGCGTGTATAAGGCGCAACCGAAGGGCAACTACTTCCTGCTCGGCGGCGCGCCGACCGACAACAATGCGAAGATGCTGCGCGAAGGACAACTGAAGGTATTGAAGCCGGCCATCGACAAGGGCGACATCAAGATTGTCGGTCAGCAATGGGTGCCGGAGTGGAGCGCGTCGACGGCGCTGCGCATTGTCGAAGATGCGCTGACCGCGAACAACAACAAGATCGACGCCATTGTCGCGTCGAACGACGGTACGGCCGGCGGTGCGATCCAGGCACTCGCCGCGCAACACATGGCGGGCAAGGTGCCGGTGTCGGGCCAGGACGCGGACCTCGCGGCGGTCAAGCGCGTGATCGCGGGTACGCAAACGATGACGGTGTACAAGCCGTTGAAGCTGATTGCCGGCGAAGCGGCGAAGCTCTCGGTCGCGTTGGCGAAAGGCGAGAAGCCCGCCTTCAATGCGCAATACGACAACGGCAAGAAGAAGGTCGACACGGTGCTGCTGCAGCCCACGTTGCTAACGAAGAGCAATGTGGACGTGGTCGTCAAGGACGGCTTCTACACTCAGGCTCAGCTCGCGAGCCAATGAGCGTAACGCGCGCGGTGTACGCCGGTACGGTTGCATCGTATCGGCGTGCCCGCGCGCCCTGCAGCGAGGCATAGCGAATGACGCAACCGTTACTGACGATGCGCGGCATCGTCAAAGCGTTTTCAGGCGTAAAGGCACTCGACGGCATCGACCTGACGGTCGCGCCGGGCGAGTGCGTCGGCTTGTGCGGCGAAAACGGCGCAGGCAAATCCACGCTGATGAAAGTCCTGTCCGGTGTCTATCCGCACGGTACCTGGGAGGGCGAAATAACCTGGGAAGGAAAGCCGCTGAAAGCGGCGAGCATACGCGATACCGAGCGCGCCGGCATTATCATCATTCATCAGGAGCTGATGCTGGTGCCGGAGTTGTCGGTGGCGGAGAACATCTTTCTCGGCAACGAAATCACGCTGCCCGGCGGCCGCATGAATTACGCCGCGATGTATCAGCGTGCCGACGAATTGCTGCGCGAGCTCGGCATTAGCGGCATTAATGCCGCACAGCCTGTCATGAATTATGGCGGCGGCCACCAGCAGCTGATAGAAATTGCCAAGGCGCTCAACAAGCGCGCAAAACTGCTGATTCTGGATGAGCCGTCTTCTTCGCTCACTTCAGCCGAGATCGCGATTTTGCTGGATATTGTGCGCGATCTGAAGCGGCGCGGCGTGGCGTGCGTGTACATCTCGCACAAGCTCGACGAAGTCGCCGCGGTTTGCGACACGATCAGCGTGATTCGCGACGGACGCCATGTCGCCACCGAGCCGATGCGCGCGCTCACCACCGACCGCATCATCTCGCTGATGGTCGGGCGCGAAATCAAGAACCTGTTTCCGCGCGAGCCGCATCCCATCGGCGACGTCATTTTCGAAGCCCGCAACGTGACCTGCTTCGACGTGACGAATCCACGCCGCAAGCGCGTGAACGATGTGTCGTTCCAATTGCGGCGCGGCGAGATTCTCGGCGTGGCCGGACTGGTCGGCGCCGGGCGCACGGAGTTGATGCAGGCGATTTTCGGCGCGTATCCCGGCGTGAGCGAGGCGACGGTTCTCATGGAAGGCAAGCCGGTCAAGATTCGCGCGCCTATCGATGCGATCCGCGCGGGCATCGGCATGGTGCCGGAAGACCGTAAGCGCCACGGCATCGTGCCGGGCCTGAGTGTCGGCCATAACATTACGCTGGCGGTGCTGCAGCGTTTTGCATCCGGTGGACGTATCGACTCGGCAGCGGAACTCGACACGATACACACGGAAATGAAGCGGCTTTCCGTGCGCGCGGCTCACCCGATGTTGTCGATAGCGAGTCTGTCCGGCGGCAATCAGCAGAAGGCGGTACTGACGCGCATGCTGCTGACCGATCCGAAAGTGCTGATACTCGACGAGCCCACGCGCGGTGTCGACGTCGGCGCAAAATTCGAAATCTACAAACTCATTTTTCAACTGGCGCAGCGCGGCATGTCGATCGTGATGGTGTCGTCGGAATTGCCGGAAGTGCTCGGCATGAGCGATCGCGTTCTCGTGATCGGCGAAGGCGAGCTGCGTGGCGATTTCGTCAACGACGGCCTCACGCAGGAAGACATTCTCAGCGCCGCGATCCGTCCCGTGCAGCGAGTCCCGAACCCTACCGCAGCGAGTGCAGCATGACGCCCGACGTTACTTCCCAACGCGCCGACGAGACCGCGCCACGAGGCGCATTCGGCGGCACACAGCGCATTCAGCAACTGTTCGCGCGCTACAAGATTCTCGCGTTACTAATTGCCGTGGCCGCGATCTGGATTTTCTTTTCGCTGCTGACCCACGGCGCGTTTGTCACGCCGCGCAACCTGTCGAACCTGCTGCGGCAAATGTCGATTACCGGCATGCTCGCGTGCGGCATGGTGTTCGTGATCATTGCAGGCGAGATCGATCTGTCGGTTGGATCGTTGCTCGGCTTGCTAGGCGGTGTGGCCGCGATACTCGACGTGAACCGCCATTGGCCAATCGGCGTCACATTGCCGGTTGTGATGTTGTTGGGTGTACTGATCGGCCTTTTCAACGGATGGTGGTCGACCTACCGGCGAGTGCCTTCGTTCATTGTCGGACTTGGCGGTATGCTCGCGTATCGCGGCATTCTGCTTGGCGTGACAGGCGGCTCGACTATCGCACCGGTGTCCGACAGTTTCGTGTTCGTGGGTCAGGGCTATCTGCCGAAACTCGCCGGCGATACGCTCGCGGTGGTGCTGTTTCTGCTGCTCGCGTTTCTCACGATACGTCAGCGCCGCAATCGCGAGCGCTATCAGTTGAGCGTGGTGCCGATCTGGCAGGACGTCGCCAAAGTGGTCGGGGCGGGCGCGATTCTCGCGGGCTTCGTCGCGACGCTGGATCGCTATGGCGGCATTCCGGTGCCTGTGTTGCTGCTGCTCGCGCTGCTCGGTATCTTCACGTGGATTGCCACGCAGACCGTGTTTGGCCGCCGCATCTACGCGGTGGGTTCGAATCTGGAAGCGACGCGCCTCTCGGGCGTCAACACGGATCGCGTGAAGCTCGTCATTTTTGCGCTGATGGGCTTGATGTGCGCGTTCGCCGGCATCGTGAACACCGCGCGCCTTGCCGCGGGTTCGCCGTCCGCGGGCTCGATGGGCGAACTCGACGCGATTGCCGCGTGCTTTATCGGCGGCACGTCGATGCGCGGCGGCTCCGGCACGGTTTACGGCGCCTTGATCGGCGCACTGGTCATGGCAAGCCTCGACAACGGCATGTCGATGCTCGACGTCGACGCCTATTGGCAGATGATTGTGAAGGGCGGCATTCTCGTGCTGGCCGTGTGGATCGACGTGATGTCTGGGTCCAACCGCAGATAGCTCAGACGAATAAAGCCGGGGCGTGCAGCCATTTAATGAAACGCCTCACGACTCGCGCACCCCCGGCTGAGTTCGCTAGCGCGCCCGCCCCGCGCGCATACGGCCTCGTCCGACGAATTTAAGTCCGCGCGCGTTCCTCCGTCTTACTAATATTGCGTGGGGAACGCAGGGCGCGAATCGCGCCCCCCATGCGTCTTAGCGGCGGGCAAGCGGGGCAGGCCATTATCATGAAGCGCAGAACCTTCGTCATCGGCGGTGCGGGCGCGGTGGGCGCGTTGCTGGTCGGCTGGTCTGTGTTGCCCGCGCGGCAGCGCCTCACGACCAGTGCGCCCTTGCCGGTGGAAGGCACCCAAACGGCGCTCAATGGCTGGGTCAAGATCGCCGCGGACAACACCGTGACCGTCGTGGTCTGTAAGGCGGAGATGGGGCAGGGCGTGCACACCGGTCTCGCCATGCTGCTTGCTGAGGAACTGGACGCCGACTGGTCGCGCGTGCGCGTCGAAGACGCGCCGATCGACAACATCTATAACAGCGTGCAGAACGTCGTTGACGATCTGCCGTTTCGCCCCGATCAGGACAGCATCACGAAGCGCGCGGTGGTCTGGTACACGCGCAAAGTCGTGCGCGAGGCCGGCACGATGATGACGGGCGGCTCGTCGAGCATCAATGATTTATGGACTCCTATGCGTGAGGCCGGCGCCTCGGCGCGCGCGATGTTGATTGCCGCCGCCGCCGCGCAATGGCATGTACCGCCCGGCGAGTGCGTCGCGGAAAGCGGCTACGTCGTGCATCCATCGGGACATAAGGCGAGCTTTGGCGAGTTGTCGTCGATGGCCGCGCAGCAGGCGCTGCCGCGCAAGATCACGTTAAAAGATCCCGCCAGTTTCAAGCTGATCGGCAAACCGCTGCGGCGTGTCGAGGCGGCGTCGAAGATCAACGGCACCGCGCGCTTCGGCATCGATGCGTTGCCGGACGGCCTGCTGTACGCAAGCGTCGTGATGTGCCCGACGCTCGGCGGCACGGTCGCGAGCTTCGATGCGGCAGCGGCGCAGGCCATGCGCGGCTTCGTCAAGGCGCTTGCTGTCGCGCCCTATGCGGGCGGCACCGGCGGCGTCGCCGTCATCGCGGACAACCCGTTTCGCGCGATGAACGCCGTCGACGCGATCAGGGTGAACTGGACGCACGGCGCCGCGGCTTCGCTGTCGAGCGCCGAAGTGGAGCGCCGCCTCGCGCTCGCACTCGACGACGGCGACGGCCACGCGTACTACCGTCGCGGCGAGGTCAACGACGCGCTAAACGGCGCGGCCCGCACCATCGCCGCTGAATATCACGCGCCGTATCTGGCGCATGGCGCGGTCGAGCCGCTTAACTGCACGGTGCAGGTCGCGGACGGCGCGGCGAATGTCTGGGTGTCGACGCAGATGCCCGCGCTCGCGCGGCATCACGTGGCCAAGGTGCTGCATCTCGACGACGACAAGGTCCAGGTGCATACGCAATTGCTCGGCGGCGCATTCGGACGGCGCCTCGAACTCGATTACATTGCGCAGGCCGCGGCGATTGCGCGCGAGGCGGGTGGCCGTCCCGTGCAAACGCTCTGGTCGCGCGCGCAGGACTTCACGCACGATTTCTATCGGCCGGCCTGCGTAGCGCGCCTCAAGGCAGGCTTTGACAGCAACGGCAACCTCGTGGCGTGGCACAGCGCGTCCGCGAGCCAGGCGATCGTGCCCGACGCGCTCGCGCGCTATTATGGCGCGCCGCGCATTCCGCTCGACAAGACCACGGTGGAAGGCGCATTCGATCAGCCGTATGAATGGCCGGCGGCGCGCGTCGCGCACAAGATCGTGGACTTGCCGGTGCCGGTCGGTTTCTGGCGCTCGGTCGGCCACTCGCATCAAGCCTTCTTCACCGAGAGTTTTACCGATGAACTCGCCGTGGCGACCGAACACGATCCGATTGCGTTTCGCGCCGCGCTGCTCGCGCAGCATCCGCGGCATCTGGCTGTGTTGCAGCGAGCGGCGCTGCTCTCAGATTGGCAGCATCCATTGACGCATGCCGCCGACGGCGCTCCGCGTGCGCGCGGCGTCGCGCTTCACGAGGCATTTGGCAGCGTCGTCGCGCAAGTGGCGGAAGTGTCCATTGGGCCCGGCAGCCGGATTCGCGTGCATCGCGTGATCTGCGTGATCGATTGCGGCTTGCCGGTGAACCCGAATCTGATTCGTCAGCAGATGGAGAGCGGCATCGTCTTCGGGCTTTCCGCCGCGTTGCAGGACGAAATCACGATTGTGAACGGCCAGGTCGAGCAGAAGAACTTCGTCGACTTTCCGGTGGTGCGCATCAACGATTGCCCGGTGATCGACGTCGACATCATGCCGAGCCAGTTGCATCCGCAAGGCGTCGGCGAACCTGGCGTGCCGCCGATTGCGCCCGCCGTGGCCAATGCGGTTTTCGCACTCACGGGCAAGCGCCTGCGCACGCTGCCCCTGAAACTCACATAAAGCGGGAGGCGCAGATGGGATCGCTGAACATCAACGGACAGGCGGTGGCCGTGCAAGTGGAGCCCGATATGCCGCTACTGTGGGTGCTGCGTTGCGAACTCGGCATGACGGGTACGAAGTTCGGCTGCGGCGTCGGCATTTGCGGGGCGTGTACGGTGCATCTGAACGACAAGCCGTTTCTGTCGTGTCAGATACCCATGTCGAATTTGAATACGCAGAAGATCACGACGATAGAAGGACTGCAAGGCGCAGAAGCGCAAGCGTTGAAAGCTGCGTGGGTCGATCTCGACGTGGTGCAGTGCGGCTACTGTCAAAGCGCGCAACTGATGGCTGCTTGTGCGCTGCTGAAGGAGAAGCCGCATCCGACCGACGCCGATATCGACGCGGCCATGAGCCATATTGTGTGCCGTTGCGGCACGTATCCGCGTGTGCGCGCCGCGATTCATCAAGCGGCGAAGCGCCGGCCTGCGTGATGCACCGGCGCTTCGAGGGCAAGCGCCTTCTAGCCCGCCAGCAACTCGAGCACGGCCACCACCGCCGTGAAGATGCCGATGCATCCGCCCAATGCTGCTGCGCTTTTCATGAATGACGACATACGTTGGCCTCGTAACGTGTGGTGAGTGGCCCGTATTTAACCGCAAATGAAATGCAAAAGAAAGTTTGTCAAAAATAAAACGTAAGCAATCGCGCGATGAGGTTAGGGAGCTTTGCTTGTCGCCGTCGGTGCTGTTGCGCTCGCTCCTGTCGGCGTGCCGGCCGCAGGCGCGCTTTGCCGATCCTGTTCCCAGCCGCCGCCGAGTGCGAGGAACAGATTGACCTGGTCGATGGCCACCTGGCCTTCGGCCGCCGCGACCTGCGATTTCGTCGAGGTGAGCGTGCGCGTTGCGTCCAGATCGGAGATAAAGGACTCGCGGCCCGCGCGATACAGCCGGTGCGTTTCGTCAGCGGATTGCGCTGCCGATTTGAGCGCGGCGCGCAACGCTTCGGCGCGAGCGTAATCGGACGCGTAGGTCGCGAGGTTAGTCTCGGTTTCGCGCAACGCGGTCAACACGACGCCGTCGAAGCGGGCGAGCGCCACCTGGCTCGACGCCGCTGCTTCCCGCACGCGGCCGCGCGCGCCGTTCGCGGGAAAAGTCCAACTGATGAGCGGACCGAAGCCCCAACGCGCGGTGGGCGAGGTGCCGAGATCTTCGAGCACGCCCGTTAAACCCGCCGAGGCGCCGATACTCACCGTGGGATACAGCGCGCCGGTCGCCACGCCGATGCGCGCCGTGGAAGCCGCCAGTTGACGCTCGGCCTCGCGCACGTCGGGCCGGCGCTTGAGCAGTGCGGCGCCGTCGCCGACGGGAATGGGCTGCCTGATCTGCGGCAGCTTTTCGCAGGCGAGAGCGGCGGGCGGCAAGTCGGACGGCGCGCGCGCGAGCAGCCCCGCGAGCCGGTATTGCGCGATCTTGCGGCGCGCGGTGTAACGCGGAATGTCCGCGGCCAAGGTATCGACCTGCGTTTGCCCGCGCGTGACTTCGGTCTGATTGCCCCGGCCCGCGTCACGCAGGCGCCGCGATACATCCACGCGCTGCCTTTGCAATGCAAGCGATTGCTGCGCGATTTTCAGCTCCTCGGCTGCCGAACATTGTTCGACGTACGCGCGCACCACATCGGCGACCACGGTGATGCGCGCGAGATCGCCCGCGGCCTGCACGGCTTCGGCGTCGGCCTGGGCCGCTTCCACGCCGCGCCGCAGCTTGCCGAACAAATCGATCTCATAGGCGACGCTGATGCCGACGTCGCCTTCGTTCACGACCGGCAATTTCTCGGTCAGCAAGTATTGTTCGCCCGATTCCTGCGCGCGCTGGAAAGCCGCCGACGCCTTGCCGGAGAACCCGCCTTGCGCCTGCGCGACGCCGAGCGCCTCGCGCGAGCGCGCGAGATTCGCGGCGGCCACGCGCAGGTCGGTATTGGATTGCAGTGCTTCGTCGACGAGACTGTTCAGGACCGGATCGTCGTACAGCTTCCACCACACGGCGGGCACATTGGCGCGCGTGGTGAGCGCAGTGTCGGCGCCTTCGATGGGCGCATTGGCGAGCGGCGTGTTGACGAGTGCCTCTTTCGGCAACGAATAATTCGGGCCGACATTCATGCAGCCGTTGAGCAGCGCGGCGAGCGGCAGCAGGGCGAGTGCGCGCGCGCTCACGGCGCGCAACGGCAGGGACGGCATGCGGCGCGACAGTTTCATTGCGAGGCGCCCGAAGCGATGGCAGCGGGCGCGGATTGTGCCGCGGCCGCCCCCGAAGCATAGGAAGCGCCCGCCGCATGCGAGGCCCGCGTCTTCCCGGCTTCGCGCACCGACACGGTCGCGGTGCGCCCCGCGATGAGGCGGAAATCGGCGGGCACTTCGTCGAGCGCGACGCGCACCGGAATGCGCTGGGCGAGCCGCACCCAGCTGAAGGCCGGATTCACGTTCGGCAGCAGATTGGTGCCCTGCGTGCGGTCGCGGTCCTCGATACCTGCCACGATGCTCTGCACGTGGCCACGCAGCACGTGAGACTCACCCATGACGCTGATGTCCACCGGTTGGCCGATCTCGATGCCGCCGAGCTTCGTCTCTTCGAAGTAGCCGTCGACGCGAAACGAATGCATGTCCACCACGGAAAGCACCGCGCGTCCCGCCGCCACGAATTCGCCGGCACGCGGCGCACGGTCGTTCAGATAACCGTCGACGGGGCTCATGATCGTCGAGCGTTGCAGGTTCAGCCTGGCGGTGTCGACGGCAACATTCGCGTCGGCCAGTGCCGCTTCCGCCTGATCGACGCGCGAGCGGCTCTCTTCGGCGACTTCGGCGGCGACGAGGTTGCCGAGCTTCCGATTGCGCGCGTCTTCGCGGCGCGCCTGGTCGAGCGTGGCGCGGCGTTGCTGCGCCGTGGCCTGCGCCTGGCGCAGTGCAAGCGCATAACGCGCCTGATCGATGACGAACAGCACCTGGCCTTGCTTCACCTGCTGGTTGTCCACGACTTGAACCGACGAGATCAGTCCCGAGACATCGGGCGCGACCTGAATCACGTCGGCGCGCACATGCCCGTCGCGCGTCCATGGCGCGAACATGTAGTAGCCGACCAGCTTCCACAGCACGAGCGCCGCAATCACGACGACGATCAGGGTCAGCAGGATCTGACCGACGGAGAACCAGGTTTTTTTCACGTTGATTTCACGAAACGAGTCTGTGCAAAACGACGACGACAAGGCCCAGCACCAGTACATAGATGCCGAGATCGAAGATGGAGCGATGCCACACGAAGCGATAAAAGCCGACGCGCGCGAGCACCGCGCGGATGGCGAGGTTGATCAGATAGGCGACCAGCATCAGCACCAGCACGGCCGGCACGAATACGCCGAAGATATCGATTTCACCGATCATCGCGGGAACAGGGCAAAGGTGTTGGGCGGCGCATCAGGCACCCGCCTCGCGTGCGGGCGGCGCGACTGCTTGCAGCGTGGCGGGAAAGAGCGACAGACGCAAGCCGATCAACGCATGCAGCGCGTCGCGCAAGTGGCGTGCCGAAGTCTGCGAGGTCGCGCTCGGCGCGTCGGCATTCGCGAGCCCTTGTGCGGTGACGCGCGCGACGGCTGAATCGATCGACGACATGAGGCTCCTCGGCACCGGCTCGCGCGTGCGACGGTTCACGCAGCTTTCGTAATAGGCGCGTACGTCGTCGAGCACCTGCTCGATCGCGGCCGGCGCTTCGCCGCCCAGCTTGCGCGTGAGCCGGCGCAGGTCGATGGAGTTGAACGCGATACGCAGATCGCGAAAGCTTTCGATAGAAGGATGCCGATGGTCGTCGGTCGCGCCGAGCCGCGGAATCAGCTGCATCAGCCGGTCGAGCATGCGCGCCGCGTGATTGCGTGGGTCTTCGATGGGTCGCGTGGAGGCGGTCAAGGCGACGTCGCTCCAGCTTGAGCGCAGCAGACGAGCGGCTGCCAGCTCTGCGCCGAACGGGCGTGTCACGCGAGTCCACACATAAGCGTAGAGCAGCCCGGCGAGACCCGCGAGATTGCTGTTCAGGAAGGTCAGGAAGTTCGCGTCGTAAGCGTCCTGAATGCTGATGAATGTCGCGGTGTTCACCGCGACGAGCACCGTCACCATATTGAACTGCGGGCGCGGAATCAGCGTGCCGACCAGAATGAATGGCGCGGCGAACAGAATCACCAACATCGGGAAGTCGTGCACGTGCGGCAGGACGGCGAACAGATACACGCCTGCCGCGACCACGCTGATAGCGGTTGCAACGAAGAAGCGGAACACCATCGGCGCGGGTTCGTCGAGTGCGGCGAAGAAGCAGCACGCCACGGCCGCCAACGTCACGGCGCTGGCGCCATCCGCCCAGCCCGAGCCGATCCACAAACTGCACGCGAGAATCACGGCTGCTGCGGTGGAACCGGTGGAAAACAGCATCATGCCGCGATCGTAGAAACGTTCTGTGCCGCCAAGCCGCCAATGACGAAAACGCGGCCGCCAGAAGCCTTCTTCACGCGTGATGATGATGCGCAGCGAGCGGCAGTCCTGCCATACGTCGATCACCTGCTTCATGCGCCACAGCGCGCTGGACAGCAGCGCGCCCTCCCACGTGGTGAGCGCGGCGGGCGGCGGCTGCATCGCGGCAACACGCTCGCGCAGCGCGTTCGCGGCGGGGTCGGGATGATAGCCCGCGCTCGCGGCCGGCAGCGGCGCATTGAACCATTTGACGATATCCGCGAGCAGTGCTTCGAGCCCTTCGGGCCACATGTGGCTGCCGCTGTTATAAAGCGCGATGAGCGGATCGGCCAGCGCCGACATGAGCGGCAGCAGCAGTTGCATGCGTCCGCGAAGTTCGTGCGCGCGCGTGAGCAGGTCGGGGCGCGTGTGATCGTACGCGAGCTGGCTCAGCAGCAACTCGAGACCGTTGATGGTGGCCGCGAGCCGCTGCCGCGCACCGGAAATCGCCGCGCCCGCAATGCGCCCCGACAGCGTTTCCGTCGAGTAAAAGGCGGCGTCGCGAAACCACGCATCGGTCCGTTCGATGATGGTCGGCGCGAGCCGGCTCGGAAACAGCACACTGCCCACGATGCTCGCGCAGACAATGCCGAGCGTGATCTCCTCCGTGCGGCTCACGGCAAGATCGAACACACCCGTGGGGTTCGTCACGGCGGGCAGCGCGATGATCGGCATCGTATAGCTTGCGAGCAGGAACACGTAGCTGCGCGCGGTGCGGTCGGACATGGCGAGAAAAAGCAGCGTGCCGACCCACAGCGCGAGGACCACGCTGAACAGGTAGGGCGATTCGACGAAGGGCGGCACCAGCAGCACGGCCGCCGACGCGCCGAGCACGGTGCCGAGCGCACGATAAATCGCCTTCGAGCGCGTGGCGCCGACGAATGGATTCGACACGATATACACCGTGGCCATCGCCCAGTAGGGGCGCGGCAATTCCAGCGCGAGACCGATGTACAGCGCGATCATCGCGGCGGCAAAAGTCTTGACCGAAAAGAGCCAGTCGCGAGCGGAGGGGTAGATCATGGCGCGTTACGCCGGTCCTCAGGCGTGGCGCGACGCGGCTTCGCGCGTTGTGCTTTTGCTGACCTGGTGGAGGGGCTCTGCTTCGCGTCACGCGCCGCACTCACGGGTTGGGGCTCTTGGGCAGAATCAGCGGTGAAAGCGGACAGCACGCGCAAGGTGGCTTCGAGGTCGCTGCGTGAAATGCCTTTGAGCGCCTGTGCACGCAGTGTGACGAGCTCTTCTTCCATTTTCTGCGTCACGGCTCGGCCTTCTTTGGTCAGCACCACGGTTTTGGCGCGCCGGTCCGCGGGGTCTTCGTCGCGGCGCATGAGGCCCGCGGCGCACAACTGGTCGAGCAGACGCACAAGCGAGGGCCCTTCAATGCCGATGTAATCGGCCAGCGTGACCTGACGGACCGCTTCGCCAAGCCGGCTCGCCGTCAGCAGCGGCGTGGCGCAGGCCTCCGACACGTTGAATGCGGACAGCACGCCATGACTCGTGCGCCGCCACTTGCGGGCAGCAATCACGAGCGTGCTGCTGACTTTGCGGCGTAAGGCGTCGAGATTCGTCATGGCCGGTATTGTATTTCCAAAACAATCGTTAGCAAACTATCGAATTGGAAATTTTTTGGCGGCGCCGGATGAAGCAAGTATTTCAGGCAACCAGTCCGAGCCGGATGGTTCGTGCGAGGTCGTCGAGCTGAAACGGTTTGCGCAATACCGTGCAGCGTTCCACCGCAAGACCGGAAATGTCGACGTCGGCGTAACCGGTTGCGAGAATCACCGGCAGATCGCGGCGCATCTTGCGCGCCTCCGCGATGACGTCGATGCCGTTCATGCCGGGCATCGCGAAGTCGACCATCAGCAGGTCCGGGTTGTCGTCTTCGAGACGGTTCAGGCCGGCGCGCCCGTCGGCGGCTTCCGTCACGTTGTAACCGAGCATTTTCAGCGACTCCACGAGCATGGCGCGCACTTCGCTGTCGTCTTCGATCACGAGCACGCGTTTTTCGCCGACAGCGTTCGCCTCGGTATCGAAGACCTCGGCATTTTGCGGGGCCACGCGGTCGCGCTGCGGCAGCCACAGTTCGACCGTGGTGCCGACACCTTCTTCGCTGACGAGCCGTGCGGTGCCGCCGGCCTGGCGCGCGATCCCGTAGACCTGGCTCAAGCCGAGTCCGGTTCCTTTGCCGATCGGCTTCGTCGTAAAGAACGGATCGAACACGCGCGTCACGATGTCGGGCGGTATGCCCGAGCCGGTGTCGGCGACCTCGATCACGACATAGCGGCCCTCGGCGAGGGTTTGATCGGGTGCAGGGCGCTCCTTCACGCGCACGCTCAACTGGCCGCCGCCGGGCATGGCGTCGCGTGCGTTGATCGCGAGATTCAGCACGGCAAGTTCCAACTGGTTCGCGTCGGCCTGCGTCCACATCTCGTCGCTTTCGAATTCATTGCTGTAGCTGATGCCGGATCCGAGCGACACGGTGATGATGTCGCGCATGCCTTGCAGCAAGGCGACGACGTCCACGGCTTTCAGGTCGAGATTGCTGTTGCGCGAGAAGGTGAGCAATTGGCCCGTCAGTTTCGCGCCGCGTTCGGTCGCGCGCTTGACGGTCGCCGCCATGCCGCGAATGCGCTCGTCGCCGCTCACGCGCGCAATCAACTCGGAGTTGACCATGATGACGTTCAGCAGATTGTTGAAGTCGTGCGCGATGCCGCCGGTGAGTTGCCCGAGTGCTTCCATTTTCTGCGACTGGACGAGCACGGCCTGCACCTTTGCGCGCTCGTGGATTTCCATCATCAGCCGGTTGTTGGCTGAGGCGAGCTCATGAGTGCGCTCGGCGATCCTGCTTTCGAGCGAATCGTTTAGCTGGACTAACGCTTCCTGCGCCTCGATGCGCTCGGCGAGATGGCGGCGCGATTCGTATTGGCGGGCGCGCGCGCGCAGCCCCGAGGCGACCGCGCGCCGCAGCGTCTCCGAGTTGAGCGGTCGTTCGAGAACGACGACATTGCCGAGCCGCTCCAGCACCTCGATGCCGCGCGCCGAGCGATGCCCGATGCCGGCCGCCGCGAGGAGAATGAAGGGAAAGTCGGACCACGCCGGCTGGTTTTCGAGCCAATCGAAAAGACGCGTCGCGTGTTTGTCGGCGAGCGCTTCTTCGGCGATCAGCGCACTGCCCGCGCCGGCGTCGAGCGCTTCGGTCAGCGCGTCGGCATCGCGGCAGGCGACGCATACCCGGTTGTCCTTGTTCAGGACTTCGGCAATGACATCGGCGTCGCGGCCAAACGGCGCGAGGATCAGAACGCGTTGCTCCATGAGCTTACTGCCGCGATGTGTCGATGACGTGGTCGGTCGCGCCGAGCAGCGCGGTGCTGCCGCGATAGGCGGGCAGCCCCGAGAGCACGCCTTCGAAATCGCGCAGCGCTTCGCCCACCTCGACGCCGGTCTCTGTCAGCCTGAACTGGCGGATGGAACGCTCGTGGGCATTCGCACGACTCTTCACGGCAGTCACGGCAGTCAGGACTTCGCCGTGATGCTCGAAGTAACGGAACAGGATGACGACGTCGCTGAGATAGCTGATGTCGATATCGCTTTGAACCTCGCCGATAATGCCGTGCTGCCCGAGCACGAGCATGGTGATGATGCCTTGCTGGTTGAGATAGCCGAGCAGTTCATGCATCTGCAGCAGCAGGTAGCGTTCGCCGGGCATGGCTTGCAGGTAGGCGTTCAGGCTGTCAATCGCGACGTATCGCACGCCCCTTTGTTCGACCGAGACGCGCACGTCGCTTGCGAACTCGCCGGGTGAGATTTCGGCGGGGTCGATCTGGCGCAGCGTGAGCAATCCGTTATCCACATAGGGCTGCAGGTTCATGCCGACCGTCGCGCACCGCGCGATCAGCGTGACGAGCGTTTCGTCGAATACGTAATAGAGGCAGCGCTCGCCTCGTTGAAGGGCCGCAATCAGACATGAGACGACCGTGGTGGTTTTGCCGACGCCCGACGGACCCACGATCAGCGCGTTGGTGCCGGGAATCAGGCCGCCGCCGAGCAGCACGTCGAGGCCCGGCGTGCCGGTGCTCATCATCGCCGTACTGAATTCGGCGTGATGCTCTGCCGCGACAAGGCGCGGGTAGACCTGGATGCCGCCCGTGTCGAGCGAGAAGTCGTGATAGCCCTCGCGAAACTTGATGCCGCGCATCTTGGCGATGCGCACGCGGCGCCGGTTGCCGCCGTAGTCGTGCACGAGATTGTCGAGCGTGATCACGCCGTGCGCGATGCTATGCAACTGGATGTCCGACGGATCCGAGGTGTTGTCGTCGAGCAGCAGCACGGTGCACTCGCGCGTGGCGAAATAGCGCTTGAGCGCAAGAATCTGCCGCCGGTAGCGCAGCGGGTTCTGCGACAGCAGGCGCAACTCGGACAGACTGTCGAGCACGATGCGCGCGGGTTTGATCTCATCCACTTGCCTGATCACATTACGGACGGTTTCGCCGAGTTCGACCTCCGCGGGATGCAGCACCGATTGCTCGAATTGCGGATCGAGGCCCTCGTCGGACAGCAGTTCCAGAATGTGGAACTGGCTCAGGTCCCAGCCGTGGCTCTCGGCGACCGAGATCAACTCCGAGCGCGTCTCCGAGAGCGTAATGTATAGACCGGTTTGGCGTTCCTCGATGCCTTTGAGTAAAAATTGCAAGGCCAGGGTAGTTTTACCCGTGCCAGGCGCGCCTTCCACGAGATACATGCGGTGCGGCGTAAAACCGCCTCCCAGGATGTCATCGATTCCGTCGATTCCCGAGCGAAGGCGGTCAGTCGTGTGATTGGCTTTTGACATAGCGGTGGTTGTGGCATCAGGTAATGGACTGAAGGTCAGTCAGCCGGTATCGCGAGAATGCAAGTTGCATGCCTATCGGCGGACGGCACGGGCTGGCGCCGCCGGCAAGGGCACGAAGCGTGCTCTTGCCATGAGCATCTGTTACCTTTCAAAGCGCCCGCCGATATGAAGCTCAAGCCGCTATTCGTTACCACCCTCGCCGTCGCGTCGCTCGGCGGCCTCGTGCCCTGCGCCGCCCATGCCGATGATTCGCCGAGCCCCTGTGCATCGCTGAAACGAATTGTCGCGGCCGCGCCCGGCGGGCTCGCCTCGCTCACCGCGGACGACGGGAAAGGCGTCGCCGAACCCTATGGCGACGACGCGCAGTGCTCCGCCGCGCGGGGCAGCTACCAGTGCATGTGGACGCCGCATCGCGATGCGGGCTCTACGGCGGATGCCTTGCAGGCCGTCGCCGCAGACATTGCCTCATGCCTGCCGGACGCGACGCACGATCAGAATTCGCCGGGACGTCAGCACTTTTATCTCGGCGCGCCGGGCAAGCGCACGGAAATCACCTTGACGCCTGCCGGTTCGGGCAAGCTGCGGCTGTCGGTATCGGGCAAGTAGCGTTGCACTTGCAACCCGCCTTACGACGATGCGGCCCACCAGCTCCAGCCGCGCTGCCGCGAGTGCTGGAGCTCGACGACCGCGAGCGGCGCGATTTCGATGCGGGAGAAGATGGCCGGTGACGCGCCGAGCACATGCACGATAGCCGCGCGAATCACCGGCGCGTGCGTGAGGGCGACGACATGGCGCTCATCGGCCGACGCGTTGTCTGGCGTCGCTGCGAGGGCGTCGAGCCACCTGCCGATCCGCGTCACCACCTGACTGAACGACTCGCCGCCGTGAGGCGCGGCATCGGGATCGCGCGTCCAGGCCGCGAGCGCGTCGGGCGTTTGTGCGGCGAGCTCGTTCAGGCGTTGGCCGCGCCAGTTGCCATAGTCGATATCTGCGAGTGCTGCGTCGGTCTGCGCGGTCAGGCCGAGTGCCGTCGATGTTTCTCGTGCGCAAAGCGCGGGGCTGACGAAGGTAGTTGCGTCGTCGGCAAATTTCAGGCGGAGGTTCAGGCTCGTGCGCGCGGTGGTCGCTGCCGCGAGGCCGCGGGCGTCGAGCGGATCGTCGGCGGGAAAGCGGCCCGTGCGCATTGCCGCGGTCGGCGCATGGCTGATCAGCAACAGCCGTAGGTTCATGCTTCGGATCCGTGAAAAAGTGCTCGCGCAGGCGCCGCGATAGCGTGGCGTCGAAGTTTAGCGCGTAGAATAGCCGCACTGCGAGGCGCGGAAGCCGGTGAGAGCCCGGCGCGGTCGCGCCACTGTAATCGGCATCGCAAGCCGAAAGCCAGACCTGAGCTTCGCAGCATTCCTTTGCAATCGACTACGGGGCGCGTTACCCCAGGAGATGTTCATCATGACCGAAGCTGTTTTCGATCCCGCCGGCCAGCCCGCTATTCAGCCCACGCCGATTCCGTTGCGCGAACTGTTGCCTTGGGCCGTGTTCGGCGGATTGCTGCTGTTGCTCGCGCTGTATTTCGTCGGCGCGGAACAGGGCGCTACCTCGATCTTCCCCGGCATGTACGTGCATGAGTTCGTGCACGACGGCCGCCATCTGCTCGGCTTTCCCTGCCACTAACGGAGCAGAACATGGTCGGTAAGTTGTTGTTGCGCGGCATGCTCGCAGGCATCGCCGCGGGGCTGCTCACGTTCGCATTCGCGAGAGTGGCAGGTGAGCCGCAGGTCAATCAGGCCATTGCTATCGAGGAAAATGCGGGCGCCTCGGGCGGCGCCGCGCACGAGCATGAACACGCGAATGAGGCTGCGGAGCAGCCCGTGGATGAGCACGCCAGCGCGCCCGAGCATGCGCATGGGGAGCTTGTCAGCCGCGAGACGCAAGCCGGCTGGGGACTGCTGACCGGCGTGGTCGTCTACGGCGCGGCGTTCGGCGGATTGTTCTCGTTGGTGTTTGCCTACGCGTATGGGCGAGTCGGCGCGATGAGCGCGCGCGCGTTGTCGGCGTGGCTCGCGCTCGGCGCTTTCGTCGCGCTGGTGATCGTGCCGAACATCAAGTACCCGGCGAACCCGCCTGCCGTCGGCGAGCCGGGGACCATCGGAATGCGCACGGGCTTGTTCTTTCTGATGATCGCCATCTCGCTGGCCGCGCTGGTGTTTTCGCTGCAGGTTCGGCGGCGGGCGGCGCTGAAATTCGGCGCATGGAACGGTTCGATCGTCGGTGGACTCGTGTTTGTCGCCATTATTGCTGCCGTGCAGACGTCGATGCCGGTTATCGACGAAGTGCCGGCCGGTTTTCCTGCCGCGCTGCTGTGGAAATTCCGCGTGGCCGCGCTCGGCATGCAGGCCATCGTGTGGACGACGATCGGGCTGTTGTTCGGGGCGATTGTGGAACGCGGCGGGTTGGCGCAAAGCCGTCAACTCGCATCATGAAAAATAATCCCCAACGTATGCCGCCGCCCTGAGCGCAACCGGCTCACTCCGTGTCGCAAATTCACGCGATACGCGCCGCGCGTGCCCTGCACCGGCCGATGATGAACCGCGAACACCACAGCGTCGCCCTTGCGCAGGGGCACGACCTCGGTACGTGACTGCATGCGCGGACGCTGCTCGGTCATGACGAATTCGCCGCCTGTGAAATCCTCGCCGGGCTCCGAGAGCAGGATCGCAACCTGCAGCGGGAACACGTGCTCGCCGTAAAGATCCTGATGCAGGCAGTTGTAGTCGTCGGTTGCGTATTGGAGGATGAGCGGTGTCGGGCGCGTCTGGCCGGCGGCATGGCAGCGTTCGATAAACGCCGCGTGTGCCGCCGGATAACGCACGTCGATTCCCATCGCCTCATTCCAGCGGTTCGCCACCGGCACCAGATGCGGATAAAGCTCGCGGCGCAAGTCCGTAATCAACGCAGGCAGCGGATACGCGAAATACTTGTATTCGCCGCGGCCGAAGGCGTGACGCGCCATCACCACACGGCTGCGATAAAGCTCGTCGCACGGGTACAGCGCGGCAAGCGCGTCGCATTCGTCTGCGCCGAGCAGCCCGCGCAACATCGCGCAGCCATAGCCGTTCAGTTCTTCCTCGACGTTGAACCAGTCGATCTGTGCTATGCGCGCCGTCAGCGCGTGAGCGGCGGCGCGGTGCTGCGGCCGCGTGCGAGGTTCGTTCGCCACCGTGTTCATGAGTTACTCCATCAATGATCTTTCAATGATGATTCAGTGTAAGCGCGTCTTTCAGAGCGCGCACTCCGACTCTTGCTCTGCAATTCGCTGCCGCCGGGCAAAAGAGCCGTGACGAATATTCGACGATGCACGCAATCGCGGAAATCATATGGCTGAAATAAACACCTCGCGTGATGAAAAGGCGCGGTGTCGATAGGCCTGCGTGCGTAATTCAGGGGATATTGCCGCCCATCGCGTAGGAACATATCCGCATTAAGCTGCGAGTCTGTCGGACTGCACCTTTTTATGTGCATAATGAATTGCCGCGTTCCATGGAATCATGCGCGCACACGCGCGCCAGCTTGACGCCTAGCCGCTTGTTGTTTAATTCGCGTGAGCTCAGAAGAGTCGAGGAACACGTTCCGCTGTATTAATCAAGCGTGAGATTCCTACACTGCATCGGGAAAACGTCGCCGATTCGTTAAATTCAATTCGGACTGGTTTGCGGTTAAAAATATCGGTTATCATCGCTGCCTTCAGCGATCGGTCACGGCAGCTTAATCCGGCCGGCATCAACGTTAATATCGTCGCATCGAACCAGAAAAAATCAGATGAAGATGTCGCGTAAAAAGATTGCAATCCTCGTGGCCGGGCTGCTGATCGTGGCCGCCGTCCTCATTCAGGCGGTCTGGCGTCCATTCGCGCATCGCAAGGCAGCCAATACCGGCGAGGTCGTTCTCGACATTCATCATCCGGACGCCGTCATCGACAGCGAGGCGCTCTCGCGCCTGCCGCGCGACATGCTGCGCGTGCCGCTGCTTCACGACGTGCTCACCCAGGACTTCGTCGACTATTACGAATCGGCGAATACGCGGCTTTCCGCGGAAGGCGCGCTGCGGCGGCTTGCATTCGAACATCAGCTCGACTGGCGCGACGAACTGGTTCGCCGGGTGTTCGACGAGCCCGCGCATGTGCTGCTGTGGCGCTCGCCGGACGGCCGCCTCGGTTACTGGGTGCTCTCGGTACGCCGCAACGGTCTCGCCAAACTGCTGCAAGGCATCGGCAACGTCGCCGCCAGCGACACGCAGTTGAGCCAGGTCGCCAAGCTTTCGGGCGACGTGCCGGTTTATGCATTGAAACTCGCCGTGGGCCGCACGCTGCTGTTCGCGACAAAAGACGATCGCCTCGTCGTCCTGTCGGCGCCCGGCGTGCTGCTCGACGAAAAAGGCGGCCTGCTGGGCGAACGCGCCGATGCCGTGTCCGACATGCTGGCGTCGGGTCATGACGATGCGGCGCGCGCCTATGGCCTCGACGCCACAGACGCGCCGAAGGGCCATCGCCTCGTGGTGTCGGCGAATTACCTGTCGTTCGGTTATCAGGCGTTCTTTTCGGGCATCGACGCCTTGCGTTTCGATTTTTCGCCGAACGGCAACGCTGCGGCCGCCTGGCGGACCTCGGCGCTCATCGAGCCTGGCAAGCTGCCGCAGCAATGGAACGGCGCGGACTTATGGCGCGCGCTGCCGGCCAACGCCGCGGCGTGCACGAGCTTGCCGGCGGACTGGAAAGAGGCGTCGGCGCTGTTGGGCAAGGTCGCGGAGGGCGGCGATGCAGCCGGCGCCATCGGCGACGGCCTGGCGGGCCCGGCCGCGGTGTGCTGGTACGCGAAGTCCACGCTGGTGGCGCCGGTGTTCATCGCCCGTGTGAAGGCGCAGGACGCTGCGGCTATCGCGGCGCTCAAGACCGCGCTCGGCAAAACGTTCGGCGAAGTGGTCGGCGCCTATGAAGCCAAGGCCGCGAAGGCGGACGGCAACGAGGCGGGCTATCGGCGCCTGCCTGTTACCACGCGCGAGCAGGGCGCGGGCGTCACCGTGTGGCAGCGGCCGGTCAGCGCGCGTTCGGGCACGGCAGCGAGCAGCAAGGCGTCGTTTGCGTCGCAGTTGTCGGCGGAACGCTATTTCCCGGTGACGCTCGCGCTCGCCCACGGCTACGTGATCTTCTCGCCCGACGCGCGTCTCGTCGACGACACGCTCGCCGTGCTCGACAAGCGTTATCCGGCGCTCGCCGATACGCTCGCGCCGGAGCGTTTGCCGCGCACGATCCTCACGCTCTCGCCTGCGTCGGCTGCCGCGCTGATCGAACGGGAAGCAGGCGCCGCGTTGCCGGCGGATCAGGAGGCGGTGTTCCGCAACGCGGCGCGCACTCATCTGACGCCGAAGCTGCGCGCGCTCGCGCACTATCCGCCGCTTTCGTTGACGTTGCCGCAGACCTTGCCTGGCTCGGCCGGCTGGGTGCCGGTTCAGTGGTGGTTCGACCGCGCGAAGAGCGATGCCGGCTCGGAGAACGCCGCTGCAGACGCACCCGCGGATCAACCCGGCACCGAGGGCGATTAAGTGCGCCGCCTTCGTGCAGCAGGCGCCATGCGCTCGCCTTGCGAGGCGCACGCGCGCAGTGAACCTGGCGCAGCGGTCCCGAGCCGTGCGTCGCGCCGTGTCTGCCTCTCGCGAATGGCCGCTCTATCTGCGTTGGCCGCGCTGGCAGCCGTCGCGCCCGCTGCCCATGCGCTGAGCCTCGCCGCCACATCGCCCGACCCGGACGCGCTCAGCGCGCAGCAATCCGCCGCGTTTCGTGCCTGGTTCGCGCGCATCGTCGATCAGCAGATGCGCCGCGGCCCGACGCCGCGCTGGACGCAGCGCGACTGCGCGGGACTCGTGCGCTTTGCCGTCGGCGAGACATTGCGTCCGCACGACAGCAAATGGCTGCGCGCCAACGGTATGACCGGTCTCGCCGACACGAGCAGCTTACCGCCCGAACTGCAGCTGTCCGCGGCGCAGCGCACGATCGCGAATCGCTGGACGCAGCTCGACGGTTCCACTGGCGCCTATGCGTCGGCCATCGCGCTGATTCAACGCAACAGCCGCTTCGTTTCGAAGGACGTGAACCAGGCGCTGCCTGGCGATTTGCTGTTCTTCGACCAGGGCGACGACCAGCATCTGATGATCTGGCTCGAGCGCTACATCGCTTATCACACAGGCACCGTCACGCCGACCGATACCGGTCTGCGCGCGGTTGCCGTTTCAGACCTGATGCAATGGAAAGATTCCCGCTGGCAGCCGCTCGACGGCAATCCGAACTTCGTCGGCGTATTTCGTTTGGACTTTTTGACACCATGACCCGAATGATTTCCGTCGTCGCAATGGGCAACTGGTTGGGCGCGGCGCGGCGCCGCGCGGCTTTCGCCGTGGCGCCGCTGCTTGCGGCCGTCGTCCTCGTTGCCGCCAGCAATCCGGCGCATGCCGACGACGACGCCGCGAGCGCGGCAGCCGCGGAGGCCAGCATCGCCGCGAATCCCACCTTGAATCCGGCGCCGTCGAGCAACTACAGCGGGCAGAAAGTGGACGGCCAACCGTTCTTCCTGCTCTCGGACGCGAGCTTCGGCAGCAATCAGCTCGCGCAGGTCCGGCTGGAGGCGCCCGGCCGTGACTTCAAGGATGCGTTGCAGCCGTATGGCGGCGCGGACATCGTCGTGTATCGCGTGCCGAGGCCGCTCGAATTTCTGAAGGCGCAGAAGAACCTGCATCGGCTGAACGTCGCCCCGAACTATCAGGGCGAAGGGCTCGCGAACACGCTGGCTTACCTGTGGGACCGCTGGTTCACCGAGGCGCGCCGCGCCTGGCAGCGCGTGCTTTCGTTCGCGACTCGCAGCAAGGCGACGGCAGCCGCGCCGCAATTCAAACTCGGCGAAGAGACCGGCAAACAGACGCAGTTCGAGCAGAACTCGCAGTTTGCGCCGCTCAAGGGCTATGACGTGGTCGCGCGCTTTCGCTATCCGATCTGGGACGCGAAGGTGATCGAACCACCCAAAGGCGTGAACCTCGCGGGCAGCAGCAGTAACTTTATCGAGGCGAGCGCCGGGAACGTGATGATTCCGGTCGGCAAGCTGCCGCCGGGGCTGTATATCGTCGAGGCGGTGATCGGCAACTATCGCGCGCATACGCTGCTCTTCGTGTCGGACACGGTGGCGGTCGTGAAAGCGGCATCGAGCGGCATGCTGGTGTGGACCACACGGCGCGACAACGGCAAGCCGGTGGCCAGCACGGAGGTCAACTGGACCGACGGCGTGGGTGTTCTGCAAAGCGGCACCACGGGCAGCGACGGCGCGCTCGTGCTGCAGCACGTGAGCCCGGAGCGCAGCTATGTGCTTGGCGTCGATCCGGCGGGCGGCGTGTTCGTCTCCGAGAATTTCTATTACGACAGCGAGATCTACAACACCAAGATCTACGCGGTGACGGACCGGCCGATGTATCGCCCGGGCGATGCGGTGCATGTGAAGTTCATCGGGCGCACGTTCCAGAACGCGACGCAATCGTCGGCGCCGGCTGAAGCCGACATCAAACTGGAAGTGCTCGATCCGAACGGTTCGCCGGTCGCAACTACGAAGACGCATTTCGCTTCGGACACCGGCGGCGACACGTCGTTTTCGCTGCCCGCCGACGCGACCGCCGGCGGCTACACGTTGCGCTTCGACTACAACGGCGACGTATACGGCAGCGCGTTTCGCGTCGCCGAATACGTGAAGCCGCATTTCGACGTGAACCTGTCGATGGACAAAGCCGACTACGCCACCGGCGAGCCGCTGAAGGGCAAGATCCAGCTGCGTTATCCGGACGGCAAGCCGGTGCGCGACAGCAAGGTTTCCGTCACGCTGCGCGCGCAGAAAGTGACGATTGTCGACGGCGAATTGCGCTATGCGGGGCTCTTCCCGGTCAAGCTGGAGCAACAGGAACTGAAGACCGACAGCGACGGCAATGCGAGCCTCACGCTGCCGGCCGCGACCGAGCCGAGCCGTTACGCGCTGACGCTGTTCGCGCAGGACGGCGCCGCGTACAAGGTGCGCGTCACGCGCGAAGTGCTGATTGCGCGCGGCGCGACGCCGTATCGCCTGAGCACCGCCAGGTCGTTCTCGCAGCCCAAAGAGCCGGTGAACTTCGATCTGCAGGCGCTGGCCGCGCTGGATCCGTCGGCCCACGCGCCGGCCAAGTGGGAGTGGACGCGCCTCGAATCGCAGACCCACGCCGAAGGCTCGTTGAAGAACGCGTCGGGCAAGGGCACGGGCGGCAAGCTGTCGTTTCCGGTTCAGTTCGATGAGCCGGGCTCCTACATGCTGTCGGTCAAGGACGACTCGGGCAATCTGCTCGCGGCCGTCAGCCATTGGGTGGCGGGCGACGGCCTGAAGGCGGTGCCCGGCAGCGTCGAAATCGTATTCGACCGCGAGAAGTACCGGGTCGGCGACACGGCCGAGGCGCTCATCACGTTCCCGTTGCCCGTCGACGACGCGTTGCTGACGCTCGAACGCGACAACGTGGAACGGCGCGCGCTGCTGAGCGCAGGCGGCGACTGGCTGCAATTGCAGCGCGTCACGCCGTCGCAATGGAAAGCACGCGTCAAGGTCGGCGAGGACTTCGCGCCCAACATGACGTTCTCGGTGCTGTACGTGCATGGCGGCGAATACGCGTTCCAGAACGCGGGCATCGTGGTCGCGCAGCCGCAGATCGAGCTCAACGTAAAGAGCGACAAGCCGGTGTACGGTCCCGGCGACACGGTCACGCTGAGCTTCGACAGCTCGCTGAACGGCAAGCCGGAGGCGGCGAACCTGACGGTGAGCGTGGTCGACGAAATGGTCTATGTGCTGCAGCCGGAGATTGCGCCGAACATCGTCGACTTCTTCTATCACCCGCGACGCAACAACGTGCGTACGTCGTCGAGCCTGTCGTTCATTACTTACGATCTGGCGCGCTCGCCGCTCAAAGGCGCGCCCGGCGGTCCGCAGCGCGCGAACTACAACGAGCGCGGCGTGAAGGTGCTCGAGCGTCCGCGCCGCGACGATCAGGATACGGCCGCGTGGGAAGGCAATCTGAAAACCGACGCGAACGGCCATGCGACCATGAGCTTCCGGATGCCCGACTCGCTCGCGCGCTGGCGCATCACCGTGCGCGCGGCCGGGCCCGACGGCATGGTCGGCCAGCGCACGGCCTACGTGCGCTCGGACAAGGCGCTGTATCTGAAGTGGAGCGGGCCGTCGCATTTCCGCGTCAACGATCAGCCGGCCATCGACATGATCGCCTTCAATCAGACCGACGCGGACATGGACGCGCAGTGGGTGGTCGAAGGCGGCGGTTTGTCGCTCAACCAGAAGGTGACGCTCAGGCGTGGCGCGAACTATCTGCGTCTGCCGAGCGGCGCGTTGAAGGCGGGCGTGATCAACGCGAGCCTGCGCAAGGGCGACAAGGAGGTGGACCGCTTGCAGACCACGATCCGGCTCGACGCGAGCGGCTGGCTCGATCTGCATCAGAACACGGTCGCGCTCGATAGCGCCGGCAAGCCGCTCAATCTGCCGCAAGACGCGCAGGACGTGAGCGTGCGTTTTGTCGGCAACGCGGCGAGCCAGTTCATGCGTGTGGCCGACGATCTGATCAACTATCCGTATGGCTGCGCCGAGCAGACGTCGAGCCGGTTGATCCCGCTTGCGCTCGCGCATGATGCGATCGGCCGCGGCGACAACAGCAGTGCGACGCAAGGCATCGAAGCGCTGCTGCGCAACCAGCGTCAGCGGCTTGCGATGCTGGCGGGCGTCGGCGGCACTTTCGGCTGGTGGGGCGATACCACGGGTGGCAGCGCGCTCATCACGGCCTACGCGTACTACGCCGACTGGCTCGCGAGCCGCAGTCTCGGCATCACCTTGCCCGCCGCCAACTGGCAGCACGCGATGGAGGTCTACCGCGACGCCGGCGCCAAAGAGCCGCTGTTGCACCGCGCGCTCGCGCTATGGTTCATGCAGCAGATGGGCTTGCCGGTCGCGACGCCGGTCTCGGGCGTCGCCGCGGACCTCATGAGCGACGCGGCTGCCACGGCGAATGCGCAGGGTCGCAATGCAAGCAATGTCACGTACGCCGCATCGGACAGTATCGTGTTCGCGCAGTCCGATTCGCCGCGCGGCAAGCAGATGGCGACGCTGCTCGTCGCGGGCATGGCCCGTGGCACGGGCGCGCAGGTGCCCGACGGTTTCGACGCCGCGGCAGGCGCGGCGCGCGTCGCGCTGGCCAACGACCCGGCGCCGCTCGTCCAAAGCCTGCTTGCCATGTCCGGCGACGGCGCGGGCGTCGATGCATCGGCCCTGCTCGCGAAGAGCAGCGCCGATTACCCGACGCTCGACCGCGCACTTTCGCTGTTGTGGTTGCGCAAGGCGCTCGGCGGCGACGCGGCGGCTGCGCCCTTGCCGTCGCTGCAAGGCGCGGGCTGGACACGTGCGGCGACACCGACCGGCACGCCCGCGTGGAAGTGGACCGGCGCCGGACTGCCGGCCACGCTCGACCTAGGCGCCGCGCGTTCGGACGTCAGCGCCGTCGTGTCGTTCCGCAGCCACGCGAGCGAGGACAGCCGACTGAATATCACCGTCGCGCGCCGCTTCTACAAGCTCGATCCGCTGGAAGTGAAGGCCGACCCGAAGAAGTCGGGCGCCGGCGAAAGCAGCCTGGGACGCGCGGCCTTCACGGCGCGCCTCGTGAAATCGGGCGATGCCATCGACAGTAATGCGCTGTACGTCGACGAAGTCACGCTTACGCCGCGCTCGGGCAACGCGTATCACTACGGCTTGCTCGATGTGCCGCTGCCGCCCGGCGGCAGCATCGAGGCGACGAGCTGGGGCGTGTCGATCGAGGGCTTGCCGGGCGAGAAGGAGGGCGAGAGCGGGCCGCAACCGTTCGCGCGCGCGGCGTCGTATGAAATGGGCGAGCTGTCGTATCACCAGCCGGTGCCCTTGCTCGACCGGCCGGTTGCGCTGCGGCAACTGGTGCGCTTCGCGTTGCCGGGCACCTTCGCGTTGCCGCCCGCGCGCTATTTCCGCATGTATCAGCCGGACGCGAAGGCGTTCGAAGGCGGCAAGAGCGATCGCGCGACGACGCTGCGCATCCAGTAAGCGAGGCGCGAGCATGGTCCGCGTGTTGCCTCGGCCTGTCTGCGAACGCATTGCAGCGATGCTGCGCATGGTGCTCGCCATGGGTACGGCGTACGCGGCGTGCGCCTTGGGCGGCGCCGATGCGAGCAGCGCTCGGGCCGCGGCTTTGGCTTCGCCGCCTGCCGCGTCGCAGCCGGCCTTGCGCTTTGCATGGCTGCGCGACGGACAAAGCCAGCTCTGGCAGACCGCCGCCGAGGGCGCCGCTGTCGGCTTCTCGCCGCAATCCGCGCTCGCGTTGCCCGCCACATTGGAGACGCCGCTCGGCAGCGTGTGGAAGCTTTTCGTGTATGGCTATCTTGTCGATCGAAACATCGCGACGCCGGACTATACGTGCAGCGGCGGCGATCCCGAGGAAGTGTATTGCTGTATGACCGGCGGTCATGTCGACCGCGAACACGCGCTCGTGCAATCGTGCGGACGCTTTTTCGAGCCCGCGCGGTTGCAACTCGATCCCGCCGACTGGCGCAAGTACTGGGCAGCCGCACATGCGCCGGCCTGGCTGCGCGATTTGCACGCGATGACGCCAGCGCAGCGCGTGCCCGTCACACAACTGCTCGCCGCCTTGCAGGCGATGCCGGCGCGACCGCGCGAAGCGGCGGCGAGCACGCTCGTGTCGGTGCTGACGAGCGGCCGCGGCGAAGGCACGGTCGCGCTTTACGGCAGCCTGCTGCGCGCGAAGACATGGACGATGCCGGACGCGGCGCGGCCGGGCGCGTCGGTGGGCGGCGCTGCCGGTTGGCTCGCCGACGGCACGCCGGTGTGGCTCGGCGGCCCGGGCGGGAGTGCGCGCGTGCTCGCGTCGGCTGCTCCGCGCATCGCGCCGCTGCTCGCGCAAATCGCCGTGCCGGATGACGGCGCGTGCGTCGTCGTGGATTTTTTCAGCCGCTATGCGGTTCGCGAAGTGCTCGGCGAAAAGGGCGTGAACCGTTCTGCCGCCGTGCCCGACGGGCCGCTGAACGGCGAGTTTCGCGTCGGCTTTGTGAACGGCAACTGGGCGCGCGTGACGAGCCGCGGCGAGCTGCGGCTCGATCGCAATGCAGCCGGCGCGCCGCAAATAGTCGGCCGCTTCGGCATGAACGACTATGTGGCGCGCGTGGTCGAGCGCGAAGGCGACACGGCGCAGCCGGAAGCGGCCAAGGCGTTGGCCGTGGCGGCGCGCACCTACGCCGTGCAGCACGGCGTACACGACCATGGCTGCTTGCGGATCGACGACAGCAGCAGCACACAACGCGTTTTGCCGCGCGCGCCGACGGCGGCGGCCCGTCGTGCGGCCGATTTCACCGACGCGCTCGTGCTGGCCGGCGTGCCGGTGCAGTATCACCACGACAAGGCCGCGCCGGGGCAGATGAGCTGGCTCGCCGCGAAGGCGTTCGCCCAAACCGGTCTCACCTTTGATGCGATCCTCGCGCGCACGTGGCCGCAAGCGACGCTGACGTCGTCGATGAGTCCGCTGTCCGGCGATTGCATCGCGGTCGCCGGCGCGCGCGAATGGCTGCAGCGCAATGCACCGTTGTGGGCGCGGCGCATGGACGGCATGGCCGGCTATGAGACGCCTGATCTGCCTGCCGTATGCGCGGTCCGCGAGGGGCGTCCGTATGCGGATGCACAGCGCAACCGCGTGTATGTGTACCGCTTGCAGACCGAGGAAGATCGCATCGCGCTCGCGCATGAATATGTTCATCTCGCGTTTCAGCACCATCCACGTGGGCTCGATGAAGATTTTGTGGAGCGCACCGCGCGTCTCCTGATTCGTACCGACAATCCGATCCAATGAAAGACGTCACCTTTTTATTCCCGTTGATGCGGCCTTCGGTGGCGTGTGGGGTTCGCTCGCGCGCCGCGATGTTGGTGGCGGCGGCAGCGCTCGGCATGTGCACGGCCGGCTTTGGCACGCAGGCTTACGCGGCTGGCGCCGGCGGCGCGGTCGCCGATCTCACCGGCGCGTTCGGCGGCTGGCGTCATAGCGGGCTGACCAACGAGGGCGAGCAATTCGTCGCGGCTTATCCGCGGCCGCCCGTCGATCGCGGCGCGCAGCGCTATCGCACGCTGATCGAAGGGCGCCTGAAGCAGATCGACAAGCACGCGCGCAAGCCGCCCACACTCGTCGTCAACGGCAATCCCACGCCGCTTTACACCGACGACGAAGGCGCGTTCGCGCGGCCGTGGGCGTTCGGCGCGGGCTCGAACAGCATCGAGCTGATTTCCGCCGATGGCAGGCAGCGTCAGCGCATGCAGTTCTACGAAGGGGACCGCACGAAGCCGCAGGCGAAGCTGCGCGCCATGGTCACGTGGGACGACCCGCATGCGCAGGTCGATCTGCACGTCATCACGCCGGGCGGCCTGCACGCGTTCTTCGCCAATCCGACGCTGGAAGACGGCAGCGGCTTCGATGTGGATTCCGTGGACGGCGCGGGGCCGGGCATTTTTTCGTCCGCGGCGCCGGAGCGCGGCACGTGGCTGTTCTTTCTGAACTATTGGGGCAACTTCGATTCGACGGGCTATAACTTCGACGCCGCCGCGCACGATCGCGACGTGATCACGGCGACGTTGACGCTCGTCTTCAACGAAAACACGCCGAACGAACGGCGTGAGACGATGGTCGTGCCGTTGCGCAAAATCGGCGATCTCATGCTCGTGAAGAGCGAGCGACTTTGACAGCGGGACGGGAGCAGTCACGATGAAGCGCAGAACGACAGGACGGATGAGCACGGGCCTCAGCTTGCTGGTCCTCGCATGCTGGCTGGGCGCGTCGGCCGCGCGCGCGAGCGATATCGACATGAATGCGCCTTTGAACGGCTGGCGCAATTCGGGCGGCGACAGCAACGAGCGCTACACGCAGGACGTGCACTATCCGGCTGTTGCAGTCGCGACGCCCGAGGGGCAGTCGAAGTCCGCGCTGATCGAAGGGCAGATCCGCAACGCGCCGAAGAAGAAAGGCACCGCGGTCGGCACGCTGGTCGTGGACGGCACGCCGTTGCCGCAGCGCATCGAGGAAGACGGCAAGTTCTCGCGGCCGTACGCGTTTCCTGCCGGCAGCAACGGGGTCGAGCTGCGCGCGCCGGACGGCAGCCGCAAGCGCGTGCAGTTTTACGACGCCTACAGCGGCAAGACGCAGCCGAAGCTGCGCGTCGTGCTCGCGTGGGACACCGACGGCACGGATCTCGACTTGCATGTCGTCTCGCCCGACGGTGCGCATGCATGGTACGGCGACCGCGTGACGCCGAACGGCGGCGCGCTCGACGTCGACGTGACGACGGGTTATGGACCGGAAATCTATTCGTCGGCGGCACCGCTTAAGGGCACCTATCTCGTCTACGTGAACTACTACGGCAGTGGCAGCGGCCGCAGCGACATGACCGTCGCACAGGTGACGATCATCACCAACGAGAACACGCCCGACGAAAAGAGCGAGACGATCCGCGTGCCGATGCGCAAAGCCGGCGAACTCACGCTCGTGAAGACGTTTGTCGTGCCCTGAGCGGCGCGTGGCTGCGTCGCATGGCGGCTGTTGCCTCGCTTTGTTTCGTGTTGCCTGTCGAGTTGCGACTTGTCGCATGCAGGGCGCGAAAACCCTGCGCGCTCAGATACTTGGCTGACTCTTGCGCAGGATATCCACAGGCTTGCAAACATTTTCTGTGGACAAACGCGGTGTGGCCGACAGTCTCGTTGCGTGACTTCTGGCTGAACGCCCCCCGCTTGCACTTACCGTCCCTTACGGGAGGTCAAGTTTCGGCCGGCAAGGGTCGATAGAGCCTGTAACCGGCTCTGCGCCGAACGCCTTGAAGCAAATAAACGGAGGTTGCAATGCAGATCGACAGCGCGTTGCCGTCGACAACCCAGGCTGCCGCTCGCGCAACGGAGAATGCCGCGTCGTCATCCGTGGCGCGCAACGATGACGCCGCGTCGCGTTTGGCTGCCTGGAACACGTCGACGCAGGACGATGCGGTGCACATCTCCAGCGAAGGCGCCGCTGCGGCGGCTCAGCACGCAAACGCCGTAGACGGCACGAACGCGGCCGATGCGCAAAGCAACGGCGCGGCGGACGCGGATCCGTCGGCGGTCAAGTCGTTTGCGTATGGCACGCTCGGGCTGGAGCGGCCGGATCAGCCGGCCGAAGAGCGCAACGCTTTCTACACGGCCGGGCGTTGGCTCGCGGCGGGCATCACCCTTGGCGGGATCATCTCGCTGCTGATCTGAAACTGCTCGGGTGGGAGCCTGGCGGACTTTGAGATGTGAGGACTTCAGGCGGGGCGCGCTTGCCGTGCAGGGCGCACGGCAAGCGCGATGAGGCGGATTTGGGTTAGCGGTCGAGGAACGATTTCAGGCGGTCTGCACGGCTCGGATGCATGAGCTTGCGCATGGCCTTGCTCTCGATCTGGCGAATGCGCTCGCGCGTGACGTCGAACTGCTTGCCCACTTCTTCCAGCGTGTGGTCCGACTTCGTGTTGATGCCGTAGCGCATACGCAGCACCTTCGCTTCGCGCGGCGACAGGGAATCGAGCGCGTCGTCGATGGCGGCGCGCAGGTCGGCCTGCATGGCCGCATCCGCCGGCGACGAAGCCGCGGAGTCTTCGATCATGTCGCCGAGCGTGGCGTCGCCGTCATCGCCGACGGGCGTTTCCATCGAGACCGGCTGCTTCGCGATCTTCAGAATGCCGCGCACTTTCTCTTCCGACAGATCCATGCGTTCCGCCAGCACGGACGGGTGCGCTTCCTGACCGGTCTGCTGCAGGATCTCGCGCGAAATGCGGTTCAGCTTGTTGATCGTTTCGATCATGTGCACCGGCACGCGGATCGTGCGCGCCTGGTCGGCGAGCGAACGCGTCACGGCCTGACGGACCCACCACGTTGCATACGTGGAAAACTTCCAGCCGCGGCGATATTCGAACTTGTCCACCGCCTTCATCAGGCCGATGTTGCCTTCCTGGATCAGGTCGAGGAACAGCATGCCGCGATTGACGTACTTCTTCGCGATGGAAATGACGAGACGCAGGTTTGCCTCGATCATTTCGCTCTTCGCCTTGCGCATCTTCGATTCGGCCGCGACCATCTGGCGGTTGATCTCTTTCAGATGCTTGAGCGGCAGCGAAACGGTGGCTTCAATGTCGATCAGCTTCTGCTGTTCCGACTGGATGGCCGGCAGGTGGCGCTCGAGCGCCGCGCCGTACGACGTGTTGCCGCGCGCTGCGCGTTCGGTCCAGCCGAGATCGGCTTCATGACCCGAGAACGATTCGATGAACTTCTCGCGCGGCATGCCGCTCTTCGTGACGACGATTTGCAGAATGTTGCGCTCGATCGCGCGGACCTGCGCGACCTGATGCTGCACGTCGCCGCACAGACGGTCGATGGTGCGCGCCGTAAAGCGGATTTTCGCGAGATGCTGCTGGATCTCTTCGCGCGCCTTCTGGTACGCCTTCGAGCTCACGTCGCCGCGCGTGTGCGAGGCGTTCATCTGGTCGTACAGAATGCCGACCTGCGCGAAGATTTCGAGGCAGTCGCTCGTGAGTTGCTTCAGGCGTGCTTCGTCAGCGGCCGAGGAATCGGCCGGGCCGACGTCGTCGTCGCCATCGCTGTCTTCGTCATCTTCGGCGTCCGTGTCTTCGTCTGCTGAGGCGTCGGCGCTGACGTTCTCTTCTTCAGCTGCGACGTTGTCTTCGTTCAGGCCGTCAACCAGTTCGTCGATGCGCAGTTCGCCGTCCGCCACCTGCTGGGCGCTGGCCAGAATGGCGGAAATGGCGAGCGGGCAGCCGGCGATGGCTTGCACCATTTCGTGCAGACCGTCCTCGATACGCTTCGCGATGGCAATTTCGCCCGCGCGCGTGAGCAGTTCGGTCGCGCCCATTTCGCGCATGTACATGCGCACAGGGTCGGTTGTGCGGCCGAACTCGGAGTCCACCGTGGACAAGGCAACCTCTGTTTCCTCGTCCGCCTGGTCGTCCGACACGACGGCCGGCGCGTTCGAGTTCAGCAGCAGCGTTTCAGCGTCCGGGGCCTGCTCGTAGACCTGCACGCCCATGTCGTTGAATGCGCTGACGATGCTGTCGATCGCCGCCGTCTGCGCGAAGTTGTCGGGCAGGTGGTCGTTGATCTGCGCGTGGGTCAGGTAGCCTTGCTCCTTGCCCAACTGAATGAGCGCGCGCATCTGGCGCTGACGCTCTTCGGCCTGCTGCGGCGGCAGCTCGGCCGCCACGGGGATCGCTTTACCCGCGCCCTTGCCCTTCGGCGTGCGGCCCGACGGAGCTTTCGTGTAGGCGGCGGTTTCGTGTTGCGAATCTTCGCGATCAAAAGGGTTCACGTATTCTCCTCTAGAGGCTTCGCTATGAGACGCAAGACGCGACCGTCAGGCGTTTCGAGCATGGCTCAACATCACCTGAGTGACTCAACGCGGTTATAGGGCTGTGTGCTCTGGGGAGCAAAAAAGATGAGCCCGCATGGAGCGGGCCGATAGAATGTGCGAAATTCGCGCGGCTCGCATTATATACGAGCTTGCGCCTTCGCGCGCATTGTGCGCAGCAATTCGTCGCAGGTTGTTGTCGGTCTGCGTGCTGGGCGTGGCTCGCGGGCAGCCGAGCCGGTACAAAAAAGTTGCGACTGCAACGAGGCGCGTGTCGCGGAAAAGCACCGAGTCACAACTATAGACGAACTTGTTCGTTCTCACATGAGTGCGGGCGGCTTGCCAGTGTCGGCTTGTATCGCTTGTCCCTGCTTGTGTGCAGACACCCCTCTATATATAGCGCGAAGTTTTTTGGCGCCGATCGGTGTTTATGCAAAAGAAAATTCGCAGAAGGGGGTTGACGACCTGTCACTTGGTCTTCATAATCTCGCTTCTCTGCTGCTGATGCAGCGACGCAGAACGAAGCGGTGCCGGGTGGTTGAAATCAGGCGCTGCGAAGTGTGCGAACCGATCTTTAAAAACTAACAGCCGATAAGTGTGGGCGCTTGATGCGACGACGCTACGCCGGACTCTCCGGGGTCTGGCGGAAAAGCGAAAGTATCAAGTCTCACACAGTAATGAAAGGAAGGTTGCCTGACTCTTCTATGGAGGAGTGAGGTTAATCATTCGTCAGTACGTTGAGTGAGCGACCGGGTTCGAGAGAGCCCGAAAACAGTAACAGGTTTGAACTGAAGAGTTTGATCCTGGCTCAGATTGAACGCTGGCGGCATGCCTTACACATGCAAGTCGGACGGCAGCGCGGGCTTCGGCCTGGCGGCGAGTGGCGAACGGGTGAGTAATACATCGGAACGTGTCCTGTAGTGGGGGATAGCCCGGCGAAAGCCGGATTAATACCGCATACGCTCTGCGGAGGAAAGCGGGGGATCCTTCGGGACCTCGCGCTACAGGGGCGGCCGATGGCAGATTAGCTAGTTGGTGGGGTAAAGGCCTACCAAGGCGACGATCTGTAGCTGGTCTGAGAGGACGACCAGCCACACTGGGACTGAGACACGGCCCAGACTCCTACGGGAGGCAGCAGTGGGGAATTTTGGACAATGGGGGCAACCCTGATCCAGCAATGCCGCGTGTGTGAAGAAGGCCTTCGGGTTGTAAAGCACTTTTGTCCGGAAAGAAAACGCCGTGGCTAATACCCGTGGCGGATGACGGTACCGGAAGAATAAGCACCGGCTAACTACGTGCCAGCAGCCGCGGTAATACGTAGGGTGCAAGCGTTAATCGGAATTACTGGGCGTAAAGCGTGCGCAGGCGGTTCGCTAAGACAGATGTGAAATCCCCGGGCTTAACCTGGGAACTGCATTTGTGACTGGCGGGCTAGAGTATGGCAGAGGGGGGTAGAATTCCACGTGTAGCAGTGAAATGCGTAGAGATGTGGAGGAATACCGATGGCGAAGGCAGCCCCCTGGGCCAATACTGACGCTCATGCACGAAAGCGTGGGGAGCAAACAGGATTAGATACCCTGGTAGTCCACGCCCTAAACGATGTCAACTGGTTGTCGGGCCTTCATTGGCTTGGTAACGTAGCTAACGCGTGAAGTTGACCGCCTGGGGAGTACGGTCGCAAGATTAAAACTCAAAGGAATTGACGGGGACCCGCACAAGCGGTGGATGATGTGGATTAATTCGATGCAACGCGAAAAACCTTACCTACCCTTGACATGGATGGAATCCCGCTGAGAGGTGGGAGTGCCCGAAAGGGAGCCATCACACAGGTGCTGCATGGCTGTCGTCAGCTCGTGTCGTGAGATGTTGGGTTAAGTCCCGCAACGAGCGCAACCCTTGTCCCTAGTTGCTACGCAAGAGCACTCCAGGGAGACTGCCGGTGACAAACCGGAGGAAGGTGGGGATGACGTCAAGTCCTCATGGCCCTTATGGGTAGGGCTTCACACGTCATACAATGGTCGGAACAGAGGGTCGCCAAGCCGCGAGGTGGAGCCAATCCCAGAAAACCGATCGTAGTCCGGATCGCACTCTGCAACTCGAGTGCGTGAAGCTGGAATCGCTAGTAATCGCGGATCAGCATGCCGCGGTGAATACGTTCCCGGGTCTTGTACACACCGCCCGTCACACCATGGGAGTGGGTTTTACCAGAAGTGGCTAGTCTAACCGCAAGGAGGACGGTCACCACGGTAGGATTCATGACTGGGGTGAAGTCGTAACAAGGTAGCCGTATCGGAAGGTGCGGCTGGATCACCTCCTTTCCAGAGCTTGACGCGTCAGGGTGTTGAGCGCTCACGCTTATCGGCTGTAAGTAAAGAAACGCAGACAGACGCAGGGGTCTGTAGCTCAGTCGGTTAGAGCACCGTCTTGATAAGGCGGGGGTCGATGGTTCGAATCCATCCAGACCCACCAGCTGTCTTGTGTGGTGGCTGACCGGGGTGCTTACTGAGGTCCCCTGTATCTGTGTGACCCGCGGGGGGATTAGCTCAGCTGGGAGAGCACCTGCTTTGCAAGCAGGGGGTCGTCGGTTCGATCCCGTCATCCTCCACCAATTCCCAATGCCTAGTGTTCAGTGCGAGCTGAGCGTTATGCATTGGCAATTGAGCCAGTCAGCGTGATGCACGATCCAGTCGTGATATCGGCTGAACGTTCTTTAACAATCAGGAAGAAGTAGTAAAGAGATTCACGAAAGTGTGCCTGGAGATGGGTGCGCGAGTAGGTGAATCAGGGTTGTGATTGTATCGATGTATTTTAAAGGTGATCGAAAGATCGCTTTGGAATACGGCGCAACACGAATACTCAACCTGTAGCGAGTGGGTCCTGTCGTGTCCAGCACGATGAGACATACCCGTTATAGGGTCAAGCGAACAAGTGCATGTGGTGGATGCCTTGGCGATCACAGGCGATGAAGGACGCGGTAGCCTGCGAAAAGCTACGGGGAGCTGGCAAACGAGCTTTGATCCGTAGATGTCCGAATGGGGAAACCCACTCCGAATGGAGTATCCATGACTGAATCCATAGGTCATGTGAGGCGAACGCGGTGAACTGAAACATCTAAGTAACCGCAGGAAAAGAAATCAACCGAGATTCCCAGAGTAGTGGCGAGCGAAATGGGAGCAGCCTGCATTCTTTATCTGAACTGTTAGCTGAACGCTCTGGAAAGTGCGGCCATAGCGGGTGATAGCCCCGTAAGCGAAAACAGATTGGAAGAACTAGGTATGCGAGAAGTAGGGCGGGACACGTGAAATCCTGTCTGAAGATGGGGGGACCATCCTCCAAGGCTAAATACTCGTGATCGACCGATAGTGAACCAGTACCGTGAGGGAAAGGCGAAAAGAACCCCGGGAGGGGAGTGAAACAGATCCTGAAACCGCATGCATACAAACAGTCGGAGCCTTCGCAAGGGGGTGACGGCGTACCTTTTGTATAATGGGTCAGCGACTTACATTCAGTGGCAAGCTTAACCGATTAGGGCAGGCGTAGCGAAAGCGAGTCCGAACAGGGCGTTCAGTCGCTGGGTGTAGACCCGAAACCAGGTGATCTATCCATGGCCAGGATGAAGGTGCGGTAACACGTACTGGAGGTCCGAACCCACTAACGTTGAAAAGTTAGGGGATGAGCTGTGGATAGGGGTGAAAGGCTAAACAAACCTGGAAATAGCTGGTTCTCTCCGAAAACTATTTAGGTAGTGCCTCGTGTATCACCTTCGGGGGTAGAGCACTGTCATGGTTGTGGGGTCCATTGCGGATTACTACGCCATAGCAAACTCCGAATACCGAAGAGTGCAATCACGGGAGACAGACATCGGGTGCTAACGTCCGGTGTCAAGAGGGAAACAACCCAGACCGCCAGCTAAGGTCCCCAAATATGGCTAAGTGGGAAACGAAGTGGGAAGGCTAAAACAGTCAGGAGGTTGGCTTAGAAGCAGCCATCCTTTAAAGAAAGCGTAATAGCTCACTGATCGAGTCGTCCTGCGCGGAAGATGTAACGGGGCTAAGCCATATACCGAAGCTGCGGATGCATATTTATATGCATGGTAGGAGAGCGTTCCGTAAGCCTGCGAAGGTGCACTGGAAAGTGTGCTGGAGGTATCGGAAGTGCGAATGCTGACATGAGTAGCGATAAAGGGGGTGAAAGGCCCCCTCGCCGTAAGCCCAAGGTTTCCTACGCAACGTTCATCGGCGTAGGGTGAGTCGGCCCCTAAGGCGAGGCAGAAATGCGTAGCTGATGGGAAGCAGGTTAATATTCCTGCACCATTGTTGAATGCGATGGGGGGACGGATCGCGGAAGGTTGTCCGGGTGTTGGAAGTCCCGGTCCTTGCATTGGAGAAGGCGCTTTGGCAAATCCGGGCGCGGAATTCAAGGGTGCGAGGCCAGTGATCTAGGTCACGAAGCAATCGGAAGTGGTTCCGGGAAAAGCCTCTAAGCTTCAGTTCAACAAGACCGTACCGCAAACCGACACAGGTGGGCGAGATGAGTATTCTAAGGCGCTTGAGAGAACTCGGGAGAAGGAACTCGGCAAATTGGTACCGTAACTTCGGGATAAGGTACGCCCCTGTAGCTTGACTCGCCTGCGCGAGAAGGGTGAAGGGGTTGCAATAAACTGGTGGCTGCGACTGTTTAATAAAAACACAGCACTCTGCAAACACGAAAGTGGACGTATAGGGTGTGACGCCTGCCCGGTGCCGGAAGATTAAATGATGGGGTGCAAGCTCCTGATTGAAGTCCCGGTAAAACGGCGGCCGTAACTATAACGGTCCTAAGGTAGCGAAATTCCTTGTCGGGTAAGTTCCGACCTGCACGAATGGCGTAACGATGGCCACACTGTCTCCTCCCGAGACTCAGCGAAGTTGAAGTGTTTGTGATGATGCAATCTCCCCGCGGCTAGACGGAAAGACCCCATGAACCTTTACTGTAGCTTTGCATTGGACTTTGAACCGGTCTGTGTAGGATAGGTGGGAGGCTGTGAAGCGTGGACGCCAGTCTGCGTGGAGCCATCCTTGAAATACCACCCTGATCTGTTTGAGGTTCTAACCTTGGTCCGTAATCCGGATCGGGGACAGTGCATGGTAGGCAGTTTGACTGGGGCGGTCTCCTCCCAAAGTGTAACGGAGGAGTACGAAGGTACGCTAGGTACGGTCGGAAATCGTGCTGATAGTGCAATGGCATAAGCGTGCTTAACTGCGAGACCGACAAGTCGAGCAGGTGCGAAAGCAGGTCATAGTGATCCGGTGGTTCTGTATGGAAGGGCCATCGCTCAACGGATAAAAGGTACTCTGGGGATAACAGGCTGATACCGCCCAAGAGTTCATATCGACGGCGGTGTTTGGCACCTCGATGTCGGCTCATCTCATCCTGGGGCTGTAGCCGGTCCCAAGGGTATGGCTGTTCGCCATTTAAAGAGGTACGTGAGCTGGGTTTAAAACGTCGTGAGACAGTTTGGTCCCTATCTGCCGTGGGCGCTGGATATTTGAAGGGGGCTGCTCCTAGTACGAGAGGACCGGAGTGGACGAACCTCTGGTGTACCGGTTGTCACGCCAGTGGCATCGCCGGGTAGCTATGTTCGGAAGAGATAACCGCTGAAAGCATCTAAGCGGGAAACTCGCCTTAAGATGAGATATCCCCGGGGCTTCGAGCCCCTTGAAGGGTCGTTCAAGACCAGGACGTTGATAGGTCAGGTGTGTAAGCGCAGTAATGCGTTCAGCTAACTGATACTAATTGCCCGTAAGGCTTGATCCTATAACAGGTGTGTGTCGGCAGCCGTGAGTGCTTCAGCACTTATGGATGCCCCACCCTGCGCCACGCGCAGGGTCTTATGCAGACCACACACGGTTGAGATCCATGTTGTGCCCGATACAGCACAACCCCGCATCGCCTGGTGTGCATCACCAGAAACTACTTCTTCCAGATTGGCTGTATTGCCCCACCGGCAGTACGGCAACCCGTCAAAGCCTGATGACCATAGCGAGTCGGTCCCACCCCTTCCCATCCCGAACAGGACCGTGAAACGACTCCACGCCGATGATAGTGCGGATTACCCGTGTGAAAGTAGGTAATCGTCAGGCTCCCCACCACCGTCAGAAACCCCACCCCGCAAAGGTGGGGTTTCTGCGTTTACGGACCGCGGAAAAACCAACGCCACACAAAACGGATGCCCCCAACAAGCCCATCAGCAAATGACTGCACGCCGTGCAGCCATTTCGCGGTTTCAGCCAGTTAAGCGTGGCCGTCAAGCCCTCTTGCGTGCGGGAAGCTGATGCGGCAAACCGGCGGTAAAGCGATCGAGCCGTTCGCTCGCTTCGGTGATTGCCCACAGCGGGGCGCGATGCAATTGTTGATCGTAGTTCGTCGCTATTTGCGCAAAAAGCACAAATTCATCTTCGTCTAGCGCCCATCTCCCGGTATCTCGCCCAATATCGAACGCCTTCGCTATCACGCGCTCCGCCGCGCCGAGCTGCTCACTGGTCGCTGATCCGAAGCCAGCTTCCGCCAGAAAGCCCGTCAACAGCATCACTTGCGTCAGCGTCTGAGCGTCGCCCATTCCGCCGTCGCCTCGGCGCAACGCATCCAGCGCCAGATGTACGCGCAAGGCGAGATCATCGGCGACTTGACGGGCGATCGGCAGCAGCATTGCCTTGGCGTGGCGGGCGCGGCCAGCGCCGGTAGGTCGGGAAAACGGGATAGGTTGTGCCATGAAGGTTCAGAATTGTGCCTGTGCAGATGCAATAACGGCGCGCGCGAAAAAAGGTTGAGCCCGCCGAACCCCGGCGCCAATCCCGAGTCAATCCCCGCCGTCCAGCCCATTAATCTCAGCGGAATCCGCCGGCGCGACGTTGCGCGCCCGCACCCGCCGACGGATCTCAGAATCCAGTATCAATCTCCCTCGCAACTTCCCTTTCATCCGCTTCACGTACCGGGGCGCCTCGGTCATATGCACGGTCATCAGTTCGCGCACTTTTTCGACATCACGCTCGCGTGCCGCCTTGGTAATCGCCTTATGAATCTTGACGTTGGCCTGTCCGAACCGCTCATGCTCAGCCTGCGGCGTATCGTTACGGAACTCGATCAGTTGCCGGATCATCTCGTTGATGAGTTCGCAACTGAAGCGCAGAAACGGATTCGGATTCGCCGCAGCGAGAATGTCGTGGAAATTCACATCCTCCTGACGTTGCCGCACGATATCCTGGCCCCCGTGCACCGAAGCGGGCCGGTCGCAACACGCGATGCTCGCCTCGAGCGCGTCGAAATCCTGCTCCGTCAGGTAGGGCACCGCCCCGGCCGCGAGCTCCGGCTCGAGGAGTTTGCGCACGGTGTAAATGTCGTCGATAGACACGTCCTTGAAGAACAGATAGTTCTGCAGAAGCTGCAACGTTCGATCCAGCGGCACCTCCACCACCATGCCGCCGCCGCTCGGTCCAGTTGTCACCTTGATGAGCCCTTGCACTTCCAGCGATTTCAGCGCCTCGCGAATCGTGCTCTTGCTCACCGAAAAGAGCTGCTGCAGTTCGACCTCGCGCGGCAGCCGGTCGCCGGGCTTCAGATCCTTCTCTGTGATCAAGCGCTTGATTTCCTCCGCGACCAGATCGGCGCGCTTTTGCTGCTTGATCTCGATCGCCGCGCCAGCCTTGGCTCGATCCATGGCCATGTTCACTACTCCCATTTTGTGTACTGCACCATCCGCGTTCCGCCAACGTCCACCGCAACGCAGGCCGTCGCGCGTCGTCGCCACCAGGAATTTTGCCTTATTGACACCGGAATTTATTGTACCTACGATCGTTTCTAACCTATTTATCATGATAAATAGCACAGAGCCGAAGCGGTGAAAAAGTTCTCGGCGGCCAGCAGGTTTTCGCAGTCGTTCAGTGCGTGTCTCTTCGAAGGAGCGTCATTTTGAATCGCCGAAATATGTTGAAGCTGGCCGCGCTGTCGGCCGTCCCGGGCACGCTTGGCTCGCTCGTCGCGCGCAGCGCCTTTGCCCAGGCGGGCACCCTTCAATTCGCCTGTCCGGTACCGATGTCGGGCGCATTCGCCGCAAACGGCAAATACGCCGATCTCGGCATGAAGCTCGCCATCGAACAATATGGCAAGGTGCTGGGAGAACCGCTCGCTTATTCGGTGCTGGACACCGAGGGCAAGCCGGCGACGGCAGTGCGCCGCGTGCAGGAAATCGCGCAGCAAAAGAACGCGCGGTTCTTCGCCGGCGGTATTTTGTCGTCCGAAGCATTGGCGATGGGCAAGGAAGTGCAGAAGGCCGGCGGCGTTTTCATCACGACGGCGGGCGCCGACGAAATCACCGGAAAGGACTGCAATGACGCCACTTTCCGCTGGTCCGTACCCACCTATGGCGCGATTGAACAGACGGTGCGCCCGCTCGCGCAGATGCTGCCGAAGGCCAAGCGCTGGTACACCATCACGCCGCAATACGTGTTCGGCGACGGTTTGCTGTCCGCGGCGAAAGCGGTCTTCAAGGACAAAGGCATCGAGCACGTGGGCAACAGCTATCACTCGCTCAACGAAAAGGAATTCAGCGGCTATCTGACGAATGCGGTCGCCGCGAAGCCTGACGTGCTGCTCATCCTGAACTTCGGCTCGCAATCGTCGGACACGCTGCGCCAGGCCGTGAGTTTCGGCATGAAAAACAACTGCACGATCCTGCTCGCGTGGGCTTCCGGCCTCGAGCAATTCGAGTCGCTCGGCGCGGATCTGTGCGACGGCGTCTATTTCGGCGCGCAGTATTGGCATGCCATCGATTCGCCGCTCAACCGCGATCTTGTCAAACGCACGCAGGCGGCATTCAAGGCCAATCCCAACTACAGCCTCGCGGGCTCGTACGTCTGCACGAAGATTTTGCTCGACGGCATCGTCAAGGCCGGCAATGTCGATCCGAAGAAAGTGGTCGCGGCGCTCGAAGGCATGAAATACGACGGTTTGACAGGACCCGAAGAAGTCCGCAAGGGCGATCATCAGGTGCTGAAAAACTACTATCTGCTGAAGGGTAAGGCGAAGAGCAAGATGAAAAATGCCGACGACTACGCGGATATCGTGAGTTCGGGCCAATCATTCCTGCCGCTCGACAAGACCGGTTGCAAGCTGACCTGACGCGAAACCGCGCGCGAAGCTTCGCCGCGACCGGACGGTGTCGGGGGCCCAGCGGGGCACGCATTAACGCAGCAACGTTTCGCCTAACCTTCAGGCGGTAGCCATGAACGTTTATCTTCTGCAGATCGTCAACGGTATCGGAGTCGGGATGCTGTACTTCCTGCTCGCGGTCGGTTTGTCGATCGTCTTCGGCCTGCTGCGCTTCGTGAACTTCGCGCACGGTGCCTTTTATCTGCTCGGCGCTTACTTCTGCTATCAGGCGATGCAGTGGTCGATGAGCTTCTGGGCAGCACTCGTCGTCGTGCCGATTGCAGTGGGCGCGTTGGCGTGGGTCGTCGAGAAACTGGTGCTGCGTCACGTCTACGCTCAGCAGCACGAGTTTCATATTCTCGCGACGGTGGGCCTCGCGCTCGTCGTTCAGGAATGCGCGATTCTCGCGTGGGGGCCGCTTGGCGACAACGTGGCCGTTCCCGACGTCCTGAACGGCGTGGTGATCTGGGGCAGCTTTGTCTATCCAAAGTACCGTCTGTTCGTGATCGGCTTCACCGCGGTGCTCGCCGCATTGCTGTGGTGGGTGCTCGAGGGGACGCGTCTTGGCAGCGCAGTGCGGGCGGGCAGCGAATCGACGGAAATGGTGTCGCTGCTCGGCATCAATGTGTTGCGCGTGTTCAGTCTTGTGTTCGCACTCGGCGCCGCCACAGCTGCGCTCGCCGGCGTGCTCGCGGCGCCGATTCGCGGTGTCGATCCTTTCATGGGCATCGAGGCACTCGGCGTCGCCTTTGTCGTCGTGGTGGTGGGCGGCATGGGCAACTTTCTCGGCGCGCTGGTGGGTGGACTGCTCGTCGGCATCGTGCAGAGCGTGATGAGCACGCTATGGCCCGAGGGCGCGCGTCTGATGATCTACGTCGCGATGGCCGCCGTCCTCCTTTTGCGGCCGAATGGCTTACTCGGGAGAGCCGCGTGATCAATACTTCGAAATCCGCAGTGACGAAGCCGGGGCCGCATGCATCGGGCCGCCCGTTAGGCCACGCGCTGCATCGCTACCGTTTTCTTTTGCTGGCGTTGCTCGTCGTGTGCACTCTGCCCGCGACGCTGCGCTCCGGCTCGCTCGCTACCGAAGTGCTCGTATTCGCGCTTGCTGCGCTGGGCTGCAATCTTCTGCTCGGCCATACGGGGCTGCTGTCGTTCGGGCAAGGCATCTTCTTTGGACTCGGCAGCTACAGCGCGGGGCTCGTGCTGACCAAAGCCGCGTTGCCGGTTCCCGTCGCGCTGTTGGCGGCGATCGCGATCGGTGCCGTGGCGGCCGCGTTTGTCGGATGGTTTTCGATCAGACAGCGCGGTACCTATTTCGTGATGCTGACGCTCGCGTTCGGGCAACTGTTCTACTTCCTCGCCTACACCACGCCGGATCTGACCGGCGGCGACAACGGCCTGCTCGATATTCCGCGCCCTGCGCTCGGGCTATTCGGCAAGGAATTGATCGTGCTGACGTCTCCCTGGCAGTACTACGGATTCGTCGCGGTACTTTTCCTCGTCGTATTCTGGCTGCTCATGCGCGTTTCGCACTCGGTATTCGGCCGCACGCTGCTCGCCATCCGCGACAACGAAGCGCGCGCCGCGGCTGTCGGTTACGACGTCAAGCGATTCAAGCTGATGGCGTTCGTGATCTCCGGCGGAGTCACGGGGCTTGCGGGCGCGCTGCACGCGCTGATGACCGGTATCGCGCCGCTATCCAATATCGACTACCACACGAGCGAAATGATCCTCGTGATGACCGTGATAGGCGGCACCGGCAATCTGTTTGCGTCGGTACTGGGCGCAGCATTCTATGTGCTGTTCGCCGACTGGCTCTCTACATTGTGGCCGCGCTGGCTGCTGTTGCTCGGCATCGTGCTGATGGCGGTGAGCCTCTACATGCAGCGCGGCTTGTGGGGACTCGGCGAGCGGATCTGGCAAGCACTGCGCCGCAATCCGCCAGTCCACGCCAACCCGGCCGATGCCGGCGACGACCCCGCAACGGAGCGCATATGAGCGAAGCCATTCTCAACGCAAGCGGCGTGGCGAAGCGCTACGGCAAATTCGCGGCGCTCTCCGATGTCAACTTGCGCATCATGCCGCGCACCGTGCATTCGGTGATCGGCCCGAACGGCGCGGGCAAGACCACGCTCTTTCATGTGCTGACCGGCACGCTGCCGCTCACCGCGGGCACCATCGTGTTCGACGGCCACGACGTGACGCACGAGCCCGACCACAAGCGCGTGCGTCGCGGCGTCGCGAGATCGTTTCAGGTGACGAGCCTGTTCGCCAATCTGAGCGTGCGCGAGAACCTGCGGCTGGCCGCGCAAGGCGTCGACGCGACGCGCGCGCTCAACGCATGGACGCCGCCGCGCGGCGCGATCGCGCACACGGATACCGTCGACGGCGTGCTCGAACGCCTGGCGTTGCAACGCTTCAGCGAAGTCTCCGCAGGCGCGTTGTCGCATGGACAGCAGCGGCGGCTCGAGGTCGGCATGGCGCTCGCCGCGCGCCCCAAGGCGATTTTTCTCGACGAGCCGACGTCCGGCATGGGCATCGATGATCTCGACGCTATGAAGCAGCTGATCCGCGGCCTGCGCGACGACTACACCGTCGTGCTGATCGAGCACAACATGGGCATCGTGATGGACATCTCAGACACGATTACCGTCATGCAACAAGGGCGCGTGCTGGTGGAAGGACGGCCCGACGAGATTCGCGGCGACGAGCGCGTGCGCAGCGCGTATCTCGGCAACATGATCACCGGAGGCCGCGCATGATGCTCGACGTGCAGGACATTCACGGCTTCTACGGCAAAAGTCACATACTGCAAGGCGTTTCGCTGCAGATCGGCGAGGGCGAGACCGTCACGCTCCTCGGCCGCAACGGCGCGGGCAAGTCCACCACGTTGAAGGCGATTGCCGGCGTGGTCGCGCCGAAAAACGGTCGCGTGACCTTCAACGGCGCCACGATCAGCACGCTGCCGCCGCACAAGATCGCGTCGCGCGGCGTGTGCTTCGTGCCCGAACACCGCGGTATCTTCCGCTTGCTCACGGTCGAAGAGAACCTGCGGCTCGGCGCGCGCAAGGACTCGCCGTGGCAACTCGACGACATCTACCGCATTTTTCCGCGCCTGAAGGAGCGGCGTACGAACGGCGGCGGACAGTTGTCGGGCGGCGAACAGCAGATGCTCGCCATTGGCCGCGCGTTGATGAATCACCCACGACTGCTGATGCTGGACGAACCCGTCGAAGGCCTCGCACCCGTGATCGTCGAAGAAATCGTCGCGCAACTGAAGCTGATTCGCGAAGCGGGCGTCGCCATTCTGCTCGTCGAGCAGAACCTGGAAGTCTGCACGCAACTCGCGGATCGCCACTACATCATCGAACAGGGCGTGATCGTTTATTCGGGCGACAACGCGTCGTTCGCCGCGGACGATTCGATCAAGGACCGCTATCTGGGCGTCGGCGTCGTCTGAGCCCGCACCCGACTTCATTATGAGGAAGCATTGATGCAAGTTCATGACTTTGAGAGCGGCGCGGCGCTCGCTCGTTTGCGCGTCGACGGCCAACGGCTTTGGAACAGCCTCATGCAACTCGCGCAGATCGGCGCGACGGAGAAGGGCGGCGTTTGCCGGCTCGCGCTGACCGAACTGGATCGCATCGCGCGCGACTGGTTTGTCGCGTGGGCGAAGGAAATCGGCTGCACGGTGCGGGTGGACGCAATCGGCAATATCTTCGCGCGCCGGGCAGGCTTGCGCGACGATCTGCCGCCTGTCATGACGGGCAGTCATATCGACACGCAGCCGACCGGCGGCAAATTCGACGGCAACTACGGCGTGCTTGCGGGCCTCGAAGTGCTGCGCACGCTGGCCGACGCCAACATTACGACGCTCGCGCCGCTCGAAGTCGCGGTGTGGACCAACGAGGAAGGCTCACGCTTCGTGCCGGTGATGATGGGCTCCGGTGTCTTCGCCGGCGCGTTTACGCTGGACCATGCGCTCGATCAGCGCGACCGCGACGGCGTCTCGGTGCGCGACGCGTTGGCCGCCATCGGCTACATCGGCGAAAACATAAAACCGCATACCGTTGCAGCGTATTTCGAAGCGCACATCGAGCAGGGGCCGGTGCTGGAGGCGCACGACAAGACCATCGGCATTGTGCAAGGCGCGCTCGGCCAGCGCTGGTACGACGTGACCGTGCACGGCATGGAAGCGCATGCCGGCCCCACGCCGATGGAACTGCGCCGCGATGCGCTCCTCGTCGCCGCCGATGTGATCCACGCGGTGAACCGCATCGCGCTCGATCATGCGCCGCATGGCCGCGGCACGGTCGGCTGGCTCGACGTGCATCCGAACTCGCGCAACGTCATCCCGGGCCGTGTGAAGCTCACGGTCGACCTGCGAGCCGCCGACGACGCCACGCTCACCGCGATGGACAGCGCGTTGCGCGCCCTTTGCGAGGCTGCCGGCAAGCAGGCGGGCATCGAGGTGGCGATCGAGCCTGTGGTGTACTTTCCGCCGCAGCCGTTCGCAAGTGATCTGGTCGCCGCCGTCAAGCAAGGCGCGGACATGCTCGGTTTGTCGTCGATGGACGTGATCAGCGGCGCGGGCCACGACGCGGTGTATCTCGCGCGCGTCGCGCCGGCCGCGATGATCTTCGTGCCCTGCAAGGACGGCATCAGCCACAACGAGATCGAGGACGCGCGCGCGGAGCATCTCGAAGCCGGCTGCAATGTGCTGCTGCAAGCCATGCTGAAGGCCGCGCAAACCGTGCGCCCAATTGCAGTGGCAGAGGATGAGAGCGTATGAAAATCCTGATTGCGCGGATGAACCACGAGACGAACACGTTCTCGCCGGTGGCCACGCCGTTGTCCGCTTTCGGCCAGAACGGCGCGAACGCCGGCCCCAGTTTCGGCGAGGACGCATTCAACGACAACAAGGGCATGCAGACCGCAATGGCCGCGTTTATCGACGCCGCCGAGCGCGAGGGCGCGCAGATCGTGACGCCCGTGTCGGCGGCGGCCAATCCGAGCGGGCCCGTCGAAGCCGCCGCCTACGACACCATCTGCGACGCGATTCTCGCCGCCGCGCCCGGGTGCGATGCCGTGATGCTCGATCTGCACGGCGCGATGGTCGCGGAGAATTCGAACGACGGCGAGGGCGATCTGCTCGCGCGCGTGCGCGCCGCGTTGCCCGATGCGCCGATTGCCGTTGCGCTGGATTTGCACGGCAACGTTACGCAAAAGATGATCGACAACGCGGACGTGATCGTCAGCTTCAAGACGTATCCGCACGTCGACATGTACGAGACCGGCGCGCACGCCGCGCGTTTGCTGTTCGCGCTCGTGCACGGCAACGCGAAACCCGTGATCGCGTGGCGTCAGCCGCCGTTGCTCACGCACACGTTGCGCAGCTCCACGGCGGAGGGCGCGATGAAGCGCGCCATGGATGCAGCGCGCGCCGCCGAGGCCGAAGGCATGCTCGCCGTGTCGGTATTGTCGGGTTTTTCTCTCGCGGATATCGAGGCGCCGTGCATCAGCGTCGTAGTCGTCGGCGATGGAGACCGCACGCAAGCCGAAGCAGTGGCCGAACGCATCGCGCGGCAAATCTGGAGCGAGCGCGAAGATTTCGTTTATCGCAGCGCGCCGCTCGCGGAGTCGGTCGCGCAAGCGGCCGCGCTGGCGAAAGACGCCGACAAGCCCGTGTTGCTGCTCGACCATGGCGACAACTGCATGTCCGGCGGCACCTGCGACACCATGGACCTGTTGGAGGAAGCGCTCGCGCAGAACCTCGACGGCATCGTAACCGGGCCATTATGCGATCCGCAGGCGGTGGCCGCGCTGATGGCGGCGGGCGTCGGCAGCACGGTCACCATCACGGTCGGCAACAAGGTCGAGAGTAGCGCGATAAAGCCGCGCGCGCCCGTTGCAATGACCGGTGTCGTGCGCGCGTTGACCGACGGCGAGTACGTGATCAGCGGTCCGACTTACACGGGGCAGCGCGCTCACATGGGCCGCGCCGCGGTGCTCGACACGGGCGCGGTGAAACTGGTCGTGACCGAGCATACGCACGAACCTTGGGACCTCGGCGTATTCGAGAGCGTCGGCATCGACCCGCGTCGCGCGCGCTTTCTGCTGCTGAAATCGCGCATGTATTGCCGACCGGTTTTCGTGCCGATTTCCGCCGGACTCGTGGAATGCGACAGCCGCGGCGTAACGAGTTCCGACTATGGGCTTTTCGCATTCAGGAATGTGAAGCGCCCGGTCTTTCCACTCGATCCCCACGCTGAGTGGAACGCGACGCACTGAATCACGCGAGCCCGATCACATGAATGCCGCGAGGCTCTTGTGCACTTGCAAGAGACTCTCTATAATTCGCGCCTCTACAGGCTCGTAGCTCAGTTGGTTAGAGCACCACCTTGACATGGTGGGGGTCGTTGGTTCGAATCCAATCGAGCCTACCAACGCATCAGTGACGTAGACGAAAGCGGTTTCGCTTTCGTCTACGGTCCCGTCAAAGCAGTTTCTCCAGTTCCTTGTTTCCCTTTGGTTTGTCTCACAGCGCGCGTTGCAACGCGGCGCTCGATGCCGATGCGTTGCGCGCGGCTGGTTCACTGTCGAACTCATAGAACGACAGCGCCGTGGTGCGCAGAATCGCACTCAGGTCGTCCGCACGCAGGCCGATGTCCACGAGCATCGACAAAGCGTCCCCATAGCGCGTGACCGTTTCATATTGCGTGTGCGGCCAGTCGCTGCCCCACATCAGGCGGTGCGGGCCGAAGTGTTCGATCAGTTGGGCCGTTGCGTCCGCAACGAAGTGCGAGCCCTGCGCCGCGCAGCGATAGGCGCCCGACACCTTGACCCACACGCCGCCGGTCTTGCCATAGCCGAGCAGCGCCTTGAATCCGCTGTCCTGGGTGCCCAAAGCCGGGTCCGGCCGCCCGAAGTGATCGACGACGACTCGCACGCCGCGCTCCAGCAGCCGGTCGATCATCGGCGCCAGGTCCACAGCGTTTCTATGCAGCTCCACATGCCAGCCGAGCCGCGCGACGTGATCGAGCAGCGACGCCCACGACTGCGCGCCGAGATCCGGCAGCGCCTGTTCCATCAGATTCAGGCGAATCCCCCTCACGCCGTGGGAATGCATCTCCGCCAGTTCGCTTGCGGCAATGTCCGGCGCCACCACGGCGACCCCGCGCAGGCGCTCGCCGGCAACGGACAAGGCCCGCAGCAGATAGCGGTTGTCCGTGCCGAGAAAGCTCGGCTGCACGAGCACCGCGTGCGTCATGCCGTACGCGGTCAGGAGGGCCAGGTAGTCGTCGAGCGTGGCGTCGTAGGCCGGCGCGTAGCGGCGCTCGCCGCTGAGAGGCAAGCCTCGCTCGAAGACGTGCGCGTGCGCATCGACGCCACTTTGTGCAAACGGGAGTGAGGGGGCAAACGTGTCCATATTCAACTGCGCGGAGGATTCAGAGTGAGATGAGCGGCGTCGGCGGCTCGCGCGCCATTGGCCGGCTGTTCCGGCGCAGCGCCACGCAGACGCTTGCCGCGCGTTTCCGGAAGCAGCAGCACGGCGATCATGGCGAGGCCGTAGGCGATGGCCGCGTCGATGCCGATGGCCGCGCCGAGCGACATCGAATGGCTCATGTAGCCGACCAGCACCGGAAAGCCCGCCGACGCAATGCGTCCGAAGTTGTAGCAAAAGCCGACGCCGGTGCCGCGCATGTCGGCGGGATACAGTTCGTTGAAGAGCGGCCCGAGGCTCGCCGGAATGCCCGCGGCGAAGAGGCCGAGCGGAAAGCCGAGCACGAGCATTTGCGTGTTCGTCAGCGGCAACATGACGTAGGCGAGCACGGTGACGATGCAGCAGAACGCGAACAACGCAATATTGCGTCGACGGCCGATGCGATCCAGCAGATACGCGCTCAGCATGCAGCCGCACCAGAACGCGACGATCACGACCGCGAGATAGCCGCCCGTGTTCAGCACCGACAAATGCCGCTCCTTCGCGAGGAATGTGGGCAGCCACGTCATGATCGCGTAGTAGCCGCCGTGCGCGCCCGTGCCGAGCACGGCGCCGATAATCGTGGTGCGCAGCACGCGCGGCTGAAACACCTGCACGATCTGACCCAACGCGGACGCCTTGGGCTCGACACTATCCGCTGCCGGCACGACGCGCGCCGGCTCACGCAGATTGCGCCGCACGTAGAGCACGAGGAAGGCGGGCAGCAAGCCGACCGCGAACATCACGCGCCAGGCGGTGCCGCCGGGCAGCCATGAAAATACGGCCGCGTAGACCAGCACCGCCGCGCCCCAGCCGACGGCCCACGCGCTTTGCACGGCACCCATCGCCTTGCCGCGATGTTCGGTGCGGATCGTCTCCGCCATCAGCACCGCGCCCGCGGCCCATTCGCCGCCGAAGCCAAAACCTTGCAGCGCCTTGAGAACGAGCAGTTGCGGGAAACTCTGCGCGAACGCGCACAGGAAGGTGAAGCCCGCGAACCACAGAATGGTCATCTGCAACGTGCGCACGCGGCCGAAGCGGTCCGACAGCGCGCCGGCAATCCAGCCGCCGAGCGCCGACGAGATCAGCGTGACGCTGCTGATCGCGCCTGCCTGCGTGTGGCCGATGCCATAGGCGGCGATGATCGCCGGAATGGCCAGCGTGAACATCTGCACGTCGAGCGCGTCGAGGCCCCATCCCGCGAAGCAGCCCCAGAAAGTGTTGCGCTCAACGGGCGCGCTTTCCTTGTACCACCTGAACATAGCCTTCTCCGTCCCTGGGCTCCGCCCAAACTCATCTATTCATATATATGACTGTATGAATCTTGCGCTCATTCGGGCGCGTGGTCATTGGGTAATAACCCTTGCTCGTCCGCATCTCGCGCGATGCGGTACAGTATCTACTCCTGTGTATAACTGTATGAATTCATGAATACGGCGTCTTTCGTGTCCCGGCCGGACGACCGGCTTCCCCGCTACCAGCAGTTGCGCGACGATCTCGTCAGCCGCATTGCCGCCGGCGAATGGGCGCCCGAAGAGGCCATCGCCACCGAGGCGGAACTGGGCCAGTTCTACAACGTGTCCACCGGCACCGTGCGCAAGGCGATCGACCTGCTGGTGAGCGACGGCGTGCTCACGCGGACGCAAGGCAAGGGCACGTTCGTGCGGCGGCCACGCTTCGACTCGTCGCTGTTCCGCTTTTTCCGCTTCGTCTCGCGCGACGGCCAGCCGGTGCGTCCCACCGCGCGCGTGCTGAAGCGCGAGATCGTCAAACCGGGCGAAGAGATTCGCGACGCGCTGCGCATGAAGGCCTCGGAGAAGGCGATTCATCTGTCGCGCGTGCGCATGATCGAAGGCCGCACGGTTCTCGCGGAGGAAATCTGGCTGCCGCGCGCGCGTTTTGAAGCGCTCGCCACCTTGCCGCTCGACCAGTTCGAGGACCTGCTGTACCCGCTCTACGAACGGCTGTGCAAGCAGATGGTGGCGTCGGCGACGGAAGTCCTCCGTGTCGAACAGGCTACCGCCGAAACCGCCGGGCTGCTTGGCATCAAAACGGGCAGTCCGGTGATTCTGGTTCACCGCGTGGCGTCGGACTTCGCCGGCGCGCCGTTCGAATGGCGCAGCACGCGCGGCTCGGCCGATACGTTCCAGTATCAGGTCGAAATCCGCTAGACGTCGCTGCGGCGCGCCTCTCCGCGAAAACGCCCCGCCTATCCCCGTCCATAAGTCGACCCGCGCTATGCGGGTATCACCCCATGGCGTCTCTTCACAATTCATACAATCATATATATGACTGTATCAATTTCGCCGTGGGACGCGGCAAGCGGAGAAACCATGTCCACAGAACTCGCATTCGAGCAGCACGTCATGAAGAAGATGGCGTGGCGGTTAATGCCGCTGCTCATCGTCATGTTCCTGATTTCGTTCATCGACCGGCAGAACGTCGGCTTCGCCAAGCTGGAAATGGTGCACGCGCTCGGCATGACCGAGGCGTCATACGGGCTGGGCGCGTCGCTGTTTTTCATCGGCTATCTGCTGTTCGAGGTGCCGAGCACGCTCGCGCTGCATCGCTTCGGCGCGCGCGCGTGGCTCGCTCGCATCATGATGACGTGGGGCGTCGTCACCGTCCTGATGGCGTTTGCGCGTTCGCTCCCGGTGTTCTATTCGTTCCGCTTCGCGTTGGGCGTCGCTGAAGCCGGGTTTTATCCGGGCGTCATCTATTACCTCACGCAATGGTTTCCGCAGAGCTATCGCACGAAGGTGCTGGGCTTCTTCACGCTCGGCAGTTCGCTTGCGAACATGCTCGGCTCGCTGATCGGCGGGCTGTTGCTGACGCTCGGCGGCACGTGGGGCTTCGCGGGCTGGCAGTGGGTGTTCATCGCGACGGGCCTGCCGGCGGTGATCGTGGCATTCGTCGCGCTCAGATACCTGCCGAATTCGGTCAGCGACGCGCCGTTCCTCTCGCAACAGGAGAAGGACGTGGTGATCGCCGCGCTCAAGCGCGAGGCCGCGGACAATGCCAAGGCGACGCATCCCTGGGCCGCGCTGCTCGATCCGAAGGTGTTGATGTTCGCGGCGACCTACATGCTGATGTCGACGTCGCTTTACGGCGTGACCTACTGGATGCCGACGCTGCTGAAGAGCGACGGCGTGTCGTCGTCGCTCAACGGCGTGCTCAACATGATTCCGTGGGCGCTCGCGACGCTGCTGCTGTTGTGGCTGCCGGGCAAGCTCAAGCGCGAGCGCGTGGTGTTGAAGGCGATGAGTGTGGTCGCCGGCATCGGCGTGGTGTGCTTCGCGTCGAGCCTCGTGTTGCCGACGGCGACGCTGCGCTTCGCGGCGCTGTGCTTCGGCGGGGCGTGCATTCCCTTGCTGTATCCGTGCTTCTGGTCGCTGCCGCCGCGCTTCTTCTCGGGCGCGCGTGCCGCGGCGAGCGTCGCGGCGATCAACGCGATCGGCAATCTCGGCGGCTTCGCGGGGCAGAACCTCATGCCTTACGTCGGCAAGGCGGCGCACAGCCAGATTGCGCCGATGCTGGTGCCGACCGCGTGTCTGCTCACTTTGGGCATCGGCACGGGCATTGCCGCGTTGATCGGCGCGCGTCGCCGCATGTCGCTCGAAGCCGCGGCGCTGCGTTCGAACTGAGCTCGAATGCTACGGACTGCATAAAAAAAGCGGCCGTGCTCGCGCACCGCCGCCGTCCCGCAACCGGCTACCAAAACCTGCTATTGTCCCGCCTCACGGACGAAGCAGATCAAAGCTCGCCAGTACGACCACTCCCGTCACGGCCATCAGTGCCACGGAGTGTTGACCGAAATAGAGAAGCGCCGCCGCCGACCACGACGCGAGCGTAAACACCGCAAGCCTTTTCATTAGAACCTCGAAACCTCAGAACCTCAAGGCGGCCGCCAGCAGGCCGCTCACCACGCCGCAGATCACCACGGCCAAAGCCACGACGGTCAGAACCCGCTTCGGGAACGAGCGCCCGAGCATGGCCAAAGACGGCACACTGATCAAAGGCAGCGTCATCAGCAGCGCGCCGGCCGGGCCGGCGGCCATGCCGAACGACAGCATCGCCTGAATGATGGGCACTTCGCCCGCCGTCGGAATCACGAACAGCGTGCCGGCGATGGACAACGCGACGATCCACAGCACACTGTTGTCGATATCCGGCCCGATATGCGGAAAGAGCCACGCGCGCGCCGCGCCGAGAATCAGCACGAGCACAATGTATTCGGGCACGAGACGCAACGTCATCGTGCCGAGAATCTTGACCCAGCGCGTGAAGGCCGTGCCCGGTTCATCACCGGCGACGAGTTGCGCGATCGCTTCGCGCGACGCCTCGGCTTCCTTCGGCGTGACCATGCGGTTCACCAGATAGCCGAGGCCGAACACCATGACGAGGCCGAGCGCGAGCCGCAAGCCCATCCACTGCCAGCCGAGCACGAAGCCCATGAAAATCAGCGTGGCCGGATTGAGCGCGGTATTGCCGAGCCAGAATGCGATGGCCGCCCCAGGTGCCGCCTGACGCGCGCGCAGTCCCGCGACGACCGGTGCCGCGCAGCACGTGCACATCATGCCCGGCAACGACATCAGGCCGCCTTTCACGACGCTGCTGAAGTCGCTGCGGCCGAGCGCGCGTGCCACCCATTGCGGGGGAATCAGCGCCTGAACCGCCGAGCCGAGCAGCAGGCCCAGCACCATGGCCTGCCAGATCGCCTTGCCGTAGGCGAGTGCGTAGTCGATGGCGGATTGCCACGACGCTTCGGGCGCGCTTGCCGCGGTGCCCATCAGGATCGACTTGCCGATGGAATGCTGGCTCGCGGCGACGAACGCGCGGTTGTAATACGGAAACCACTTCACATAGAAGAGTCCGACGACGGCGATCGCGATGAACACGATCCAGCCAAGCGCGACGCGGGGCTGGCGAAGGGTTGATTGCATGCTGTTCTTAAACGTGGTGGTTGAGTCAGACGAGCGCGAATGAACGTTTCTCGAGTTGCGCGAGAAGCGCCCTGGCCTGATCGACGACGTCGGCGTCGTTCGGCCGGAACTGCACTTGCAGCGCCTGCGGCAAGTGCACGAAATGCTGGTGGCTGCTACGCGCGTAGGCGGGATCGTAATGCAATTCGATCAGCGCGTTCGCGAGTTCGGCGCGCCGGTTTTCGTCGACGAGCTTCTGCCAGCCGGCCACGCGCTCGCGGCTATGCAAGCCGATCAGGCGCTGCAGTTGCGCCTTCAGCGACGCTGGGTCGTCGAACAGATGCGCGTAGTCGTGAAGCAGAAACGCCGAGCGGTCTTCGCGGCTCGTCGCCACTTCAACGCAGACGCCGTGATGAAACGTATCGAGCAGCGCGAGCGGCAGCGTGATGGCGCCGATGCGGCGGCTCTCCGCCTCGACGAACACGGGACGCGCCGGATCGAAGCCGCGCAGCGCGCTCACGAGCCGGGTGTCGAAGCCCTTTTGCGACGGCTGCGGCACACCTGCCCACGCGCCGAGCAGCGAGCCGCGGTGCGCGGCGAGCGCCTCCAGGTCGAGCGTCTGCGCACCGGCCTCGTGAAGCGCCGCGAGGAGCCGCGTCTTGCCGCTGCCGGTAGGGCCGACCAGCGCGACATAGCGGAACTGCGCGGGCAGCGTGGCGAGCGCCTCGACGGTGGCGCGCCGATAGGTCTTGTAGCCGCCGTCCAGTTGACGCGCCGGCCAGCCGATCATGTTGAAAAGCGTCGTTACAGAACCCGAGCGCTTGCCGCCGCGCCAGCAATAGACGAGCGGCCGCCAGTTGCGCGGCCGGTCCGCAAAGGTGGTTTCCAGATGCCGCGCAATGTTGCGCGCGACGAGCGCCGCGCCGACCTTGGTGGCCTCGAACGGCGACACCTGCTTGTACATGGTGCCGACGATCACCCGTTCCTCGTTGCTCAGCACCGGCGCGTTCATCGCCCCTGGAATATGGTCGTCGGCAAACTCGAGCGGTGTGCGGACGTCGATGATTTCATCGAAATCACCTGCTTGGTCGAGGCTGACGAGTAGGTTCTTCAAGGGTGTACCGGGAGAAAAACAGAACGCAAAGCGAACGCAAATGTGAAGCGCAACATGAAGTGCAAAAACAGGGCGCAAATGCGGTTCGCAAATACGGGCCGCAAAAGTAGAAAGCAGTACAAAGCAGCGCAAACCGGCCTAAACGGCTTAAAAAAGGGCCGCAAACGCGCGCCGGAAAAACACGAATTATCGCACGCGCCGCGCACGGCAGCAGGGCGCGGCTTTCTGAACGCTTTCAGCGCGGCTTGCCGCCCGCCGGCTCGCTTTAGATCACTTCCACGCGCCCCGCGCCGGCCACCATCTCGCCGATCACGCGGGCTTCCCCGAAACCGTCGGCGTGAAAGAGCGCGAGTACGTCGGCGACGGCGTCGGGCGCACACGACACCAGCAGGCCGCCCGAAGTTTGCGGGTCGGTGAGCAAAGTGCGCGCGGCCGGCGGCAAGCTTGCCGGCAAGGTGATGTCCTTGCCGTACGCATCCCAGTTGCGCCCAGACGCGCCCGTGAACACGCCGGCTTCGGCGAACTCGACGACGCCCGGCAGCCACGGCAAATCGGCGTAGCGCACGCGCGCGGTCAGGTTCGAGCCGCGTGCCAGTTCGAGCGTGTGGCCGAGCAGCCCGAAGCCCGTGATGTCGGTGAGCGCATGCACGCCCTCGAGCGCGGCCAGTTCGGCGCCCGGCCGGTTCAGCTGGGTGGTTGCGCCGATCATCGCGGCGTAGCCGCTCGCGTCGAGCCGGTCTTTCTTCAGCGCGGCCGACAGCACGCCGACGCCGAGCGGCTTGCCGAGAATCAGCACGTCGCCGGCCCTGGCGCCCGCATTGCGCTTCACGCGCCGCGGATCGACCACGCCGATTGCGACGAGACCGTAGATGGGCTCGACGGAGTCGATCGAATGCCCGCCCGCGAGCGGAATGCCGGCGTCCGCGCACACCGATTCGCCGCCCTTGAGCACCGCCGCGATCACCTCGTGCGGCAACGCATTGATCGGCATGCCGACGATGGCGAGCGCCATCAGCGGTTTGCCGCCCATCGCATAGACGTCGGAGAGCGCGTTGGTCGCGGCAATGCGGCCGAAATCGAACGGGTCGTCGACGATCGGCATGAAGAAGTCGGTGGTCGCGACAATCGCCTGCTCGTCGTTGAGCTTGTAGACGGCGGCGTCGTCGGCGGTATCGTTGCCGACCAGCAGGTCGGGGAAGAACGGCAGCGGCGCACTGCGCTTGAGCAGGTCCGCGAGCAGGCCGGGCGCGATCTTGCAGCCGCAGCCGCCGCCGTGCGAAAGGCTCGTCAGGCGGGGCGAGGAGCTGGCTTGAGTGTGGGTGTCGATCATTGTGGCGCGAATATCTGGCTTCGAATGATCGCATTATGAAGCTTGTCGGCATGGCGCGCTGTGGGCCGTGCTGCTGCACAGCGGCGCGCCACGCCCTGTTTTCATGCTGTTTCCACGACTCAGGCGAGCCAGCCCTTGATCGCCGCCGACATCGCCGACGTGGAAATGCCGTAGCGGTCATGCAGCGTCGGCAAAGCGCCGGCCGCGAGGAACGCGTCGGGCAGCGCGACCTGCCGGAACGGGCACGACACACCCGCGCGCATGAGCTCGACCGCAATCGCTTCGCCGAGGCCGCCGATCGTCGTGTGGTTCTCCGCGACCACGACGAGCCGGCCCGAGCGCTTCGCCTCGCGCACGATCGTTTCCGTATCGAGCGGCTTGATGGTCGGCACGTGCAGCACGCCGACGCCGATGCGGTCGCTCTCCAGCGCCTTCGCGACTTCGAGCGCGCGCATCGTCATAATGCCGGACGAGATGACCAGCACGTCCGCGCCGTCGCGCAGCATCTTCGCCTTGCCGAGCTCGAACGTATAGTCGTATTCGTCGAGCACCGCGGGCACGTTGCCGCGCAGGAGGCGCGCATAGACCGGGCCGTTATGCGCGGCGATGGCGGGCACCATCTGCTCGATGTCGAGTGCGTCGCACGGATCGATGACGGTCATGTTCGGCATCGCGCGCATGAGGGCGAGATCTTCCGCGGCCTGGTGGCTCGGGCCGTAGCCCGTGGTGAGACCCGGCAACGCGCAGACAATTTTGACGTCGAGATTGTCTTCGGCAATCGCCTGGTGCATGAAGTCATACGCCCGGCGCGTCGCGAACACGGCATAGTGAAGCGAGCCCGGACGGCAAGTTCGTGCTGCTCGTGGAAACCGAGCGTTCCGAATGGGGCGTGCAGCAGCAGACCTGCTACCGGATGCCTGCGCAACGCCTGATCGAGTTGATCAGAAAAGAAGGTGAGCGCATGGGCGGTTAGTGGTGCGAGTCTTCTTTTGCGCTCACGGCGAGGCGCCTGCGTGCAGTGCAGTGCAGTTCAATTCAGCGTATGCGGCGGCGCGCGCCGGTTGCGACGCGCGAGCGTGTCGCGATAGATGCCCGGCACGGTCGCCAGTTGCGCGGGTGTGCCCTCCTGCACGACGCGGCCGCGATTGAGCACGATGATCCGGTCGAACGACTGCAACGTGGAAAGCCGGTGTGCGATTGCGATCACCGTGCGATTTTTCATGAGACGTTCAAGCGCGGCCTGAATGACGATTTCCGACGAGGTGTCGAGCGCCGAGGTCGCCTCGTCGAGCAGCAGCACCGGCGAATTCTTCAATATGGCGCGTGCAATCGCGATGCGCTGACGCTGTCCGCCCGACAGCTTCGTGCCGCGGTCGCCGGCTATCGCATTCAGGCCGTCCGGCAATGCGGCGATGAAGTCCATGCAGCTCGCGTCTTCGCACGCGCGCCGGACATCCGCTTCGGTTGCATCGGGGCACCCGTAGCGGATGTTCTCCAGCAGCGACCGGTGAAACAGCGCGACGTCCTGCGGCACGACGGAAATCGCTCTCTGCAGGCTGTCCAGCGTCACGTACGAGATGTCCTGGCCTGCAATGCGCACGCACCCGCTGGCCGGCTCGTAAAAGTGCTGCAGCAGCGCGAGCACCGTCGATTTCCCCGCGCCCGACGGCCCGACTAGCCCCACTCGCTCGCCGGCTTCGATATGCAGCGTCAGGTCGCTCAACACGCGCCGGCGTCCCGGATAGGCGAACGAAACGTTCTCGAAGTCGATCGTCGCTTCGCGCACGACGAGCGGTATCGCTTTCGGCGGTTCCGGCATCGAATAGGGCATCAGCAAGGTTTGCGATGCTTCCGCGAGACGCGCCACGTGCTGCGTCAAATCGACGAAGGCGACGGCGACATCGCGCGAACCGTGCAAAATCGCAAAGCCGAGCGAGCCGACCAGCACGACGTCGCCGGTGCTCGCTCTGCCTTGCGTCCAGAGCCAAAGGGTCCAGCCGAGCAGCGCGGCCGACAGCAACGCAGTGACGAGCGCGTGCAGAATGCGCAGCTTCTCCAGATACAGCAGACTGCGCCTGCGCGTTAGCGCTTCGGCTTCGAGGTGGCCGTCGAAGCGCCGCACTTCCGCGTGCACCGCGCTGAATGCGCGCACGAGTCCCATATTGCCGATCACGTCGACGAGTTCGCCGTCCACCGAAGCGGCCTGGCTCGCGAACGCCTCGTGCCGCGACGTGCCTTTGCGCGCGAGCCAGAAGAGACACGCGGTGAGCAGCGCGGACACCGCGACGAGCGCGAGGCTCATCGGCAAGCTGACGGTCGCGACCACGACGATCGCGCCGATCACCGTGAGCGTCGGCGGCAACGCCGTCCACGCGACCGTGTTCTCGATCACATACACGGCGTTCGCCGTGGCCGACACGCGGCTCGACAGGACGCCCGGCGGTTTGTCCGCGAAGAACCCGGGCGCATGACCCATCAGATAGCCGAACATGTCCTCGCGGATGTCGCCCGTCACGCGCACGAACGCGCGTGACGAGACCCAGCCGGCGACGCGCCACATCAGGTTGTCCGCGAAAATGAGGGCGACGAGCACGGCGAATGCATACACGACGGTCCGCGGATGAGTGCGTCCGTGCGGCAGCGCGTCGATCAGATTGCGAATGCCGTATTGCGAAGCGAGCGCGAAGCCGACTGCGGCCGCGACGCTCGCGAGCACGACGGCGTGCGCCACTTTGCGGCGTGCGACATAGCGCCAGATGAGACGAACGGGTCGGCCCGCGTAACGCGACAGAACGCGTGAATGCCGCCGCCCGCGCACGCGGCTCGCGCGGCTCCGGTCGCTGTGCCCAACGAGATCCATGGTGCCCTTCCCGAACTTGCGCGCCGGCAGGCGACAGGTTGTCCTTCCATGTGGGAAAGGGCTCCATGTGTCCGGCGAAGGAACCGCGCAAGTGCCGTGCCTCATGACGTTGCGCCGTCTATGCGGATGCTGATGCGCCCCTATCTGTGGCAATACGCGCTTGCGTTCAGTTGTGCACCGGTTAAGTGCCGCTCTCGTCGGCCGGGCGAAGGGCGTCGAACTGAATGACGTGCTCCGCGAGCGCACCGTTCCTTCGCTCGATGTAGACGGTGCCGCGATAGGTCACCCGCCAGCCGTCGCGCGCGGCGACGAGCGGCAGGTTGCCGCCTTCGCGGCTGTCGATGCCGCCGAGCCCCGCCGCGGGCGCGGGCACATGGTTCTCCAGGGTCGCGTTCGACGAAATCACGTTGTCGTGCCACAAAGACGCGTTTTTTCTCGCTTCCAGGTTCTTCGCGTCGGTGTCGACGGTGTTGTCGGTTCCCGCAGTGTTCGCCGTGTCGACGGAAACCGTGCGGCTCTTCGCGCGGTGCAGCGGGTCGGGAGAATCGGCGGTGACGGCGTCGAGGTCAATGGGCGGCAGGTTCGACGCGTTGCTTTTGCGCGGCGTCGGCTCAGCCGAGCCCGCGTTGCTCGAACTGCCGAATTCCTTCGCCTGCGTGTGCGCGTCCGGGGAGGTGGTGCCCGTCGCGGGCGTCTGCGCCGGACTTTTTGCCGCCATTTCGTTCTGCTGTTTTTGCGTGGGATTCTGTTCTGCGTTTTGCATAGCGCGACTCCTGCCGTCGTGCGAACAACCCGCGCGAAACGCGCGGGGATACGCACATGAAAGGCTTACATGAAGCGTTGAAAAAATTGACTGGCGCCCGCTTGGAACGGCTTGCGAACAGCTTGCGTCGTCGCGATGGCGGGCGCTTTGCTGGTTACCCGCAGCGAACGTTCCCGGCAGGTGGGTTCGCTGCGGATGCGAGGGGCGAGGCGGCGACGGTGAGGCGAAAGGCGTCAGTTAGCGAGGCTCGGCGCAGTGACGGCACCGTAATACGTCGCCGAGCCTGAGCCGCCGCTCGCCGACGCGGCTTTATAACCGGCGATGAAGTGGCCGGAAATATACGGATTGCTGCCGTTGTTCGCGTTGTCTATGTGGAAAGGCGCGAACGCGACTATCGGCACCGTGCTACCCGTCGTGCCGCTGCCCAACGACGCGACGACCGGCAGGAGCACATCTGCGGGGTACGGCACATTGTTGTAGATCGAGTTTTTCAGGCCTGACTGGATCCACGTCATATCGCCTATCTGCATCGGCGTCGGGTTGCCGTTGGCAATCAGGTTGCGGATAGACGTCACGTCCTGAACGTTGAGCTGGAACGACGTCCACTGTCCGGAGCCCATGCCTGCCGCGCACCCGGGATAGTTATAGGCGGAGCCGATCTTGAACTCCTGAGGCTGGCCTGTCGCAGGATCGTTCACCGGCTGTCCCGTCGTCGAATTCCAGTACGCCGAGTAAAGACACTGCGAAATAGCCTGCGGAAAAAGCGCTCCCGGCCCCGCATAACCCGGTGCCGAGATGACCGCCACGGCCGTCGCGCTGATCGGCATGGTGGTGATGCCGAGAACCGGCGCGAGCACGAGCGACAGCGGTCCGCCGTTCTGCCCGGCGGCGCGGCTCACCGTGACCTGCACCGCGGGTCGGTCGTAGGCGCCCGGCGCAGGGACCGGCAGCGCCTGCATGCCCGCGGGCGTGCCCTTCACGTTCCAGTAGCCGGTCTGCACCTGGGCCGTCACGAGCGCAACGCCCTCGGTCTTGTTCAGCGTGATCGCGGATTGCGCTTTCGCCGCCGCCTGCGTCCAGTTCGGACTTGCGTAATTCGGCCCGAGCGAACCCGCGCCTGCGAGCGCCGCGGCGTCGGCGGCATTCTGCAATTCGTTGCGCACGACCCACGCGCGGCCCAGATCGACCGCGAGTGCCGTGGTGCCGACCAGCGCGGTCAGACACAGTGCGGTCATCACGGCGACCGCGCCGCGTTGGCGCTCGCGCGCCGCCCTATGGCTTTTTCTGGATTGCATGTTGGACCTCCATCGCGTGTGGATTGCGTCAGGCAGCGGCCATCGGCTCGCCGCTGCGTGTTCGTCGCTCGCTATTCGTAGTTCATCGTGGTGACGGCGGTGAGCGGCACCGTGCCCACCAGTTGAGTGACGATCGAGCCGAGTCCGACGCCGCTGTACGAGTAGGTGAGCGTGACCTTGAGCGGCTGGCCCGTTGTCGTGCCCGCCGACTGATCGACGGCCACGCTCACCGGCGTCGAGGTGCCGAAGGTGATCAGATACGTCGACGCATAGTTCTGCGCGACCGTGGTGATCTGCGCGGGCGTCAGCACCGGCACCTTGTACATGACGCCGGCGCGTGCCGCTTCCCGGCTCGCGTTGGTAATGACCGCCTTGTCGTACAGCGCGATGCTGAATTCGACCATACCGAACACGAGCAGCAAGAGGAGCGGCAGAATGAGTCCGAACTCCACCACCGCGACCCCGGCTTCGCGGCGCGGCCCGCGTCTGCGCAGCGCAAGCAGCGCGCGTCCTGCGTGCGCCGCGACCAGCCGCTGTTGACGGCGTCCTGTGCCGTTTTCCGCGCCGCGTGACTGACGATGCAGCAGCTCGGCGCCAGGCGGGCGCGCGCCCGCCGAAGCCGGAAAATGCCTTGTTTTATGGTTCATTTCGTGTCCCCTGTGCGCGCCGCGGTTTCGCGTTTCATGCGCGGCGCTGTTCCCGATAGATGTCGTTCACGTACCGAGCGTCGGCAGCAGCACGCGGTAGATGTGAATGAACGCGGGTCCCATCAGCACCGTCATCAGCGCCGGGAAGATGCAGAAGATCAGCGGAAACAGCAGCTTCAACGCGATCTTCGCGGCACGTTCTTCGGCGCGCATTCTGCGGCGCGTGCGCAGCGTGTCCGACATGACACGCAGCGAAGCGCCGATGCTCGTGCCGAAGCGTTCGGCCTGCACCAGCATCGACGCAAACGTGTCGATGTCGTCGACGCCCGTGCGCAACGCGAAGTTGCGCAGCGCCTTCTCTTTGGTGAAACCCGAACGCAGCTCCAGCAGCATCAGTTGCAATTCGCTGGCGACTTCGGGACTCGCGAGCTGCATTTCGCCCGCCACGCGCATTAGCGCGGCGTCCATACCGAGGCCCGCTTCGACGCAGACGGTCAGCAGATCGAGTGCATCGGGAAAGCCCTCGACAATCGCGCGCTGGCGCCGCGCACGGCAGCGCGCCAGCACCGCGTTGGGCACGTAGTAGCCGATGGCCGCCAGCATCGCGAGAATGAGTGCGCTCACGGCAAACTGTCCGTTGATGGACGGCATCTGCATCAACGCGGCGAGGCCGAGCAAAGGCAGCAGCAGCGCAAGCACCGTTTTCGCCGCGAAGTAGAGCGCAGCGGCCGTCGACGAACGCCAGCCCGCGTTCATGAGGCGCAGCCGCAGCGGCGAGTCTTCCCAGCCTTCCTTCGGAATGGACAACTGCGAAATGGGCCGCGACATGTCCGCGATTTTTTCGGCCCATCCCGACGCGACCGGAGACGGTGCCTCCGGCGCGAGCGACACGCCGCCCGCCTGTTCGATGCGGCGCTGCATGTCCCTCGGCGTCATCCACCACATGACGGCAACGACAGCGGCAAAGGCCGCCAGGAACACGCCGCCTAACAGCAGCATGTTGGCTGAATCGAGTGTTTGCATCATGATTCCCCCTTATCTGTTCTTGTCACGCGATGCCGGCCTCACACGCGAATCCGCACGATTCGCCGCATCCACAGCACGCCGAACACCATGGAAACGAGCACGGCTTCGATCACCTTGAGGCCGGCGGGATCTTCCCAGAGCACGGAGAGGAAGCTCGGGTTCAGCAGATTCATTCCGCCTGCGGCGGCGAACGGCAGGAGCCCGATAATCCACGCCGAGAGGCGTCCCTCGGCTGACAGCACGCGCACCTGGTCGAACAGGCGCAGCCGTTCGCGTACGAGCGATGCGATACCGTCGAGAATCTCCGCGAGATTGCCGCCGGTTTCGCGCTGGATCAGCACCGCGATCACGAAGAAGCGCAGGTCGCGCACCGGCACGCGCGTCGCCAGGTTGAGAAGCGCTTCGTTGAGCGTGACGCCGTAGTTGATCTCGTCGAAGACAATGCGAAACTCGCCGCCTGTGGGCTCCGCGAACTCGTTGCCGAGCATGCCGATCGCACTCGAGAACGAATGCCCGGCTCGCAGTGCCCGGCTGATCATGTCCGCGGCTTCCGGCAGCTGGCGCTCGAGAAGGCGCAGGCGCTTGCTGCGGGCGCGGAGCATGCGCAGCGTCGGAAACGCGAAGGCGGCAAAGGCGACGAGCGCCGTGATGAGCGTCGGCAGTTGCACCGGCGCGAAGCTCGCCGCGAGCAGCACGACCACGAGGGCCACGACGCTATGCGTCGCGAGCCGCCCCACTGTGAGGCTCAAGCCCGATTGAACGATGAGCCGGTCGAGCAGATGAATGCGCGGCACGCGCATCATCAGCGCATGGAGCGGCGCCGAATTGCTCAGCATGCGCTCCTTCAGGATGGAGAGGCGCTCGCTGCTCGCATGCGCGCCGGCCGACAGCGCCTGGATGCGTTGATCGAGGCGGCGCGCGGCGGGGCCGTGATGGCTGTTCCACCACTGATACAGCCCCTCGATACCGAGGACCACGGCGATGAACAGCAGGATGGCGAAGGCGTAGAAGATAGGATTCATGAAAGCCTCACAAAAATGAGCCGCGTGCCGCCGGCGTCATGCCGTCTCGAAGTGCCGGCTCGGGTCGTAGAGCTGGTCGGGCAGCGTAATGCCGAAGGCCTGCAGCCGCTCCGTGAATCTCGGCCTCACGCCGGTCGCGCAGAAGTGACCGCGCACCGCGCCGTTCTGATCGACGCCGGTTCGCCGGAAGGTGAAGATCTCCTGCATGTTCACCATCTCGCCTTCCATGCCGGTCAATTCCTGAATGCTGACGACCTTGCGGCGCCCGTCGTTCAGGCGCGCGACCTGCACCACCACCGAGATCGCCGACGAAATCTGCTGACGCAAGTTCTTGGGCGGCAGCGCGAGGCCCGCGAGGCTGATCATGTTCTCGAGGCGCGTGAGCGCGTCGCGCGGCGTGTTCGCGTGAATCGTCGCGAGCGAGCCTTCGTGGCCGGTGTTCATCGCGTTGAGCATGTCGAGCGCTTCTGCGCCGCGCACTTCGCCGAGAATGATGCGATCGGGCCGCATCCGCAGCGCGTTGCGCACGAGCGTGCGTTGCGTGACTTCACCGCGTCCTTCGACGTTCGGCGGCCGCGTTTCGAGGCGCAGCACGTGATGCTGGCGGAGCTGCAGTTCGGCGGCGTCTTCAATCGTGACAACGCGCTCGCCCTCGGGAATGAAGCCCGACAGGATGTTGAGCAGCGTGGTCTTGCCGCTGCCCGTGCCGCCCGACACCAGCACGTTGACCTTGGCGCGCGTGAGCGCGTCGAGCAGTTCGGCCATCGGCGGCGTCAGGCTTTGCGACGCGATCAGGTCGCTCATCTGCAGCGGATTCACCGCGAAACGGCGAATCGACATGAGCGGTCCATCCACGGCGGAGGGCGGAATGATCGCGTTCACGCGTGAGCCGTCCGGCAGCCGTGCGTCGACCATCGGGCTCGATTCGTCGATGCGCCGCCCGACTCGCGAGACGATCTTTTCGATCACCTTCATCAGATGCGCGTCGTCGTAGAAAGTGACGTCCGTCAGTTCGAGACGGCCGCGGCGTTCCACATAGGTGGTGCGGTGCGTGTTGACGAGAATGTCCGACACGGTCGGGTCGCGCAGCAGCGCCTCGAGCGGACCGAAGCCGAACATTTCGTCGTGAATGTCGGTCGTCAACTGTCTGCGTTCCAGATCGTTGACGGGCGCCTTGTCTTCTTCGAGGATCCGCGCAATCAGCCCGCCGATTTCCTGGCGAACCTGTTCCGTGGGCAAGCGCGCGAGGCGTTCGAGTTCGACGCGGTCGAGCACGGCTTCGTGGACCTTGCGCTTGAGCGTCTGATAGGCGGCGCGCGCGAGGCCGAGCGGCGCGCGCGGGCCCGGTTGACGATCCGGCAATGCGTGGACTGCCTGTGACGACATCTGTTCGCGTAGTGACATGAGATTCTCCTGGCTGACGTTATGACGCCGTCGACTGCCGCTGTGTGGCGGAGCGGCCGAAGAGGCGGCTCAGCAGCGGTTCGTCGCGCTTCTTCTGCGGGACGACGCCCGTCGACTGATTGACGATGCTTTGTGCGAGCGCCTGCACGCCGCGCGCGAGCGCACTGTTGCGCGCCACCTTCAGCAACGGTTCGCCGAGATTGACGGCTTCGCTCGCCGCTTGCGGGTCGTCGGCGATTACATGCGAAGGGCGCTTGCCGAGCACCTGTTCTAGCGCGCTCGCGGCTCGCTCGTCGTGGCGGCGGTGCCGGTTGAGCAGGAGGCGCAGCCGCTCGGGCGAATAGGCGAGGGCGACCAGCATTTCCTGCAGACGGCGCGCCGCCCGCACATACGGCATGCTCGCCTGAAGCACCATGTGAATCTCCGCGCTGCGATCCAGTGCGACGATCGAAAGCGCATTGATGCTCTGGCCGAGGTCGAACAGCACGACGTCGTAGCGCGGCGCCGCCACGCCGAGAATCCATTCGAGCTGCTCTTCGTGGATTTCGAGCGCCTTCAGCGGATCGCCCGCGCCCGCGAGCACATGAAAGCCGGGGGTGACATGCGTGAGCGATGCCTCCAGAAACGCGGCGTCGATACGCTCGATCTGCGCGCACATCTGCGGCAAGGTCGAGGGCGGCTCCTGGTCGCTGACGAGAAACGCGGCGTCCGCGAACATCTGGTTCAGATCGACGAGCAACACGCGCTTGTTGTGCAGCGTCGCGATCGCGTGGCCCACGTTGGCCGCGATGAGACTCGTGCCCGCGCCGCCCTTGCACGAAATGAACGACACCATGTGCGTTTCGTGGCGCGCGTCGCCGGCGTGCGGGGCCATCGCGCGCTGCACGGCGTCGCCTAGTGCGCGGGCGTCGAGCGGCCAGTTCAGCACGTCGCGGATGCCGGCGCGCATCGCCGCGATCAACGTGTCGGGCGAGGTCTGCGGCAACAGCAGCAGGCACGTGAGGCGCGGATAGCGGTGCACCAGCACGTTGACCGAGTCGAGTTCGGCGCGCTCGGGCGACGACGCGTCGATGATCAGGACATCGAACGCATCCAGACTGTCGCCGCGTTCGAGCAACGTGGAAGGCGCGCCCAGCATGCGGGTCGTCGTGCAATTGCCGCAGTCCGTCACGAGGCGAACGACTTCGGACATTCGGCCTGCGTGCTCGGAGTTGATGAGGATATTGATCATGATGTTGTCATCCGCGGAAATCGTTGCCTGGTCGGCCCGGCGGCGGCTCGCACCGCCGCCGGGCGCATGTTGCTATTCGCCGTTTGCGGGCGCAGCCATGCCCCCGCTGTCGGCTGCGGCGCCGCCCGCCCCGCTGCCGCCCACGCCGATCACGAACGCATTGGCGGTTCGCGGCGGCGCCTTGAACGACGCGCTGTAGTTCGCCATTGCGCCCACGGCCGCCTTGCCGTCGACACCCGGCGTCGACGGGTTTTTCGTGGCCGCGTCCGGATCGATGATCTGCGCCGCGGTGAAGCTCCGCACGGATTCGCCGAAGTGCCGGTCGAAGTCCGGTGTCGTCGACATGCAGCCGTTGAGCGCGAGGCACGCTGGCACGAGTAACGCAGCCCAGCGCGAGAAGGAAATGGTGCGATTGGTCATGATGTTCTCCGGGGGATGCGTTTAGTTGTGAGCGCGGGCGGACGGCGAGCGCGGTTTGTCGGCGGGCTGCGTTTCGCGCGCGGCGATCTGCGCGGCGTTCGCTTCCACCTGGGCGGCGTGAGCGGCGGCCTCGTCTGCGGGCTTGCTGTCTTCAGCCGGCGTGCTGACTTGCGGCTCGGGCAGCGGCGTGGCGGTCGCAGCGGGCGTCGGCACCATCGCCGATACGGGCGGTTCGCTGGCCGGCTGCGCAGCCGGGGCTTGCGGTTGCGACGGTGCCGGAGCCATTGCCGGGGACGGCGTCGGCGCGGGCATGGGCGGCGCGGGCTTCCTGCTGCCGGCCGGATCGCGGCCTTCCATGTTGCCGAGCAGATAGACGTCGGCTTCGTTCGGCGTCTTCAGACGGTCCGTAGGCAGCGGCAGATTCGCCACCGCTTGCAGCGGCTTCACGAGATGCGGCGTGATGATGAAAATGAGTTCCGTGCGGTCCTGCTGATACGACGTGCTCCTGAAGAGCGCGCCGAGCACCGGCACTTCGCCGACGCCGGGAATCGCCTTCAGCGTACCCGCCGCGTTGCTCTTGATGAGGCCGCCGATCGCGAAGGTTTCGCCGTCGTTCATCTGCACGGTGGTGGAGGCGCGGCGCGTGGTGATGAGCGGCAGCACCGTGAGGTTGTTGGTATTCGTCGCGCCGACGGTGACGCCGGTGGACGACAGCTCCGACACTTCCGGTGCGACCTTCAGGTTGATGCGGCCGCCCGCCAGCACCGTGGGCGTGAACTTCAGGCCGACGCCGAATTCCTCTTCCTGCAGGATGATGGTCGAGACGCCGTTCAGGTTGCTCTGCGGAATCGGAATGAAGACCTTGCCGCCCGCGAGGAACGTGGCTTCCTGGCCGCTCAGCGTGACGAGGTTCGGCTCGGCGAGAATCTTCACGAGGTCGTCGCCGTGCTGACCGTCGACCGCCACGTTGAACGGCCGGTTGTTGGCCTTGCTGACGGCTGCGATGCTTTGCACGCCCGAGAGCAGGCTGCTGATCAGCGCGCCGCTCCATGAGCCGAAGCCGCCCTGAATGTTCATTGCCGAGCCCAGCTGGTTGAGCACGGTCTTCGAGACTTCCGCGACCTTCACTTCGAGCATCACCTGCTGCGGCGAGTCGACGCTCATCATGTTCAGCACGGTGCCGACCTTGGCGGGCGCGCCGCCGTTGCCGTTCGCGCCGCCATTGGCAGTGGGCAGCGTGCTGCGCGCATAGGCCTTGGCGATTTCCTGCGCCTGGGCGGCGGCCTGTGCGCTCGAGACGCGGCCCGCCAGCACGAGATCGCCCGCAACCGTCGATACGCGAATGTTGGGCTCGTCGGGCATCAGTTGGGACAGCGAAGTTTGCAGGCCGCCGGAGTCCGCGTTCACCACCACGTTGATGACTTCGCATGCGCCGCTCTTGCCTTGCACGATCATGTTGGTCGTGCCGACGGCCATGCCGACGACGTAGAGCGTTTGCGGCGAGACCATGGTTGCCTGCGCAACGAGCGGATTGCCGAGCGTGCGATTGCGCACCGGTTCGGCGGTCTGCATCAGCGTCGACTTGCCGACGGGGACCACGACCGTGCTCTGCTCGCTCTGCGTGCGCGTGCAGGCCGGGCCGCGCGCGGCGGCGCTTTGCATCGTGTTGGCAGGCTGCGCCGGCGCCGGATTCATGCTGATGGTCATCTGCACCGGTCCGTGCGGGATGGGTATGGCGGCGGCCTTCGCGTTCTCGACCGCTTCCTGCGCGTGCAAGCCGCGTGCGGCGAGCAGCGCTGCGCAGACCGCGGTGGTCACCAACGCGGCGCGTAATGCGGTGTCCTTCTTCACAGCCTCTTGATTCGATTTCATTTCGTTATCTCCCCGTAGCCCGCTGCGAGCAAACCGTCGTGCGTCAGACGCCGCGGCGTCGCGTAATTGCGTATTCGATTAAAAGCATTCCTGACTACCTTGCGCTCCCGACAGCACGCCAACACAGTCGCGCTTCGGCGCCGGGCGCGGCACGTATTTCACGCGTGCCGGTGCGGCCGCGACGACGGGCGCGGGTGCCGGTGCAGCAGGCTTGCCGAGCAGCGTGATCTTGGTGGCGCCGCCGGTGGGCAACGGGCGGTCGTCGATCTGATTGCGCAGTACCAGCGACAGGCTGCCGACGCTGCGCGCGAGGTCGAGCTTTTCTGCCTGGTCCGGCGTAACTTCAAGCGTGACCGCGTTGACGACCTTCGGCTGGGTGTCGTCGCGGCTCACCTGCTGCGCGACGGCGAGCACCAGAATCTTTTCGAGGACGATCTTCGAGATGCTTTGTTGCGGATCGGCCGTCTTTGCTTCGGGTTCCTGAGTATTGACGATGACGTCGACATAGTTGCCCGGCAGCGCGAAGCCCGCCACGCCCACCACATCGTTCACACGTACCGTGATGGCGCGCTTGCCTTCGCCGATGACCGCGGACAGTCCGCCTTTCGTGCCTTGCGGCGCGAGCTTCGATTCGATCACCGGCTCGCCGGGTTCGAGGCTCGTGCGCACGACGCGCCCGTCCAGTGCTTTCGGATCCTTGAACGCACCGGGCGGCACGCTCGCGGTGGGCCAGTTCACGGTGCGGATCATGTTCGCGTTCAGCGGCTGGCCGAGGCTTACCTCGGCGGTGGCGACGGCGACCGGCGTCACCGCCGACGACGAGGTCTGCAACAGCCATCGGGAGGCGAAGGCGACAGCGGCAAGACCCGCCAGCAGGGCCATTCCTAACATCACAATTGCGCGACTGGTTTTCATGGTGAGACTCCTTTCATGCGTTGCTGGGGCAGCTGTGGATCAAGCGCCGGCATACCGTTTGTCGGATTGCCCGCTGTGGGATGGATACGTCTGGTCATGCTCCGGCGCGCTGCCGAAATAGCTGTGCCATGCGTGGGTGAGCCGGTATTCGGTGACGGTCGGGACATCGCCGTGATAGAGCGCGAACGAGCGCAGCACGCCGAGCAGATCCGCGGGATAGCAGGCGAGAAACGGCGTGCGGCTGCGCAGATGCAATTGGTGCAGCAGATACTCGAACGCGCCAGGTTCGATGGCGATACCGAGCGACGCGCATTGGGCGTCAAAGAGGCGCCGATAGTCCTCGACGCACAGCGCGTCGACGTGGATCTTCGAGCCGAGCCGGCGCAAGAAGGCGTTGTCGTTCAGTTCGGCGGGCGTGAGGTTGGTCGAGAACACGGGCCACACGTCGAACGGGCTCACGAAGCGCGCGCCGGATTGCAATGCGAACTGATCGACGCCGCGATCGAGCGGGGTGATCCAGCGGTTGAGCAGTTCGCCGGGCGCAACTCGCTGGCGGCCCAGATCGTCGATGACATAAAGGCCCATGTTCGCCTTCATATGCGGCGGCGCCTGATAAAAGCCGCTGTTGGCGTTGTATTGGAGGTCGAGCATCGCGAGAGTCAGCTCGCCGCCCGACATGACCACCGGCCGTTCGCAGACGCGCCAGCGGCGGTCGGTCACGGCGGGCAGTGCGCCCGGGGCGGCGTCCTTGTGAATCAGCGGGTCGTGCAACTGAATCACGTCGCCGGCGACATAGAGCGCATACGGCACGGGCACAGCGCCGCGCAACAGCCTGCCGAGGCGCTCGGCGAGGTACGTTTTGCCGCTGCCTGCGGGGCCGTACAGCATCACGGGCCGTCCGGCATTCAATGCGGCCACTGCCGAATCCAGCAGCGACATATCGGCGATGAAGTTCGTGAACGCCGCGCGTACGTCGGACTGCGAAATATGAATACGCTTCACCGAGTAAGCCGCGACTACGCTCACGTACGCGTCCAGCGAGACAGGCGCGGGGCCGCAATAGGTGGAGCGGCTCGCTTCGTGGGCCGCCAGTTCGCGGCCGGCATCGGTGAGACGCAGATGGACATCGACGTCGGTTGCGCCGCGGTGTGCAATTTCCACAAGGTGTTCGCGAACGAGGAAGCCGATGGTTTCTTCCAGCACCACGGCTGTCAGGCAATGCCTTGCCATCAGATCGCCCATCGACGACTTGCCGTTCTGCAGGATTGACTTGAGGAGCAGATGCGCGACGAAAAGCGCAGGCAGGCCGGTGTCCGCGAGGGTCCGCGGCGCGCGCAACAGTGCCGCGCCCATGCTGTCGATGGCTGCCGCCGCGTCGTCACGCATCGTGTCGGCTGGGCGTTCCGTGCCTGTGCTGTTTGCGTTCATCTCCTGCTCCCCGGTGCCGCGCGCCGCTTCGTGCGCCGCGCTGTGTTGTGTCCGTTCTGCGCGTTATGTCCGTTGCTTCTGTCGACCGGATCGCGTCCGGCTTCTGCTTGTGATTCAGCTATGCACTTGCTGTCAGCAGCACCGCGATGGTTCCCGCCGCGATGGCGACGCCGTATGGCACCGAGCCCACCGAGTCGATCGAATCTCTCGCCGAGCCCGAGCCTTGTAGAGCAGGGTGGGCAATGACCCGCAAGTTGGCCCACACCTTTCCGAGCTGATGACGCCGCACGATCAGCACGAGCATCCATGCGCCGCCGATCACGCACGTGGCGAGCGCCGCGTAAAACACGAGCAAGGGGCCGATCCATGCGCCGACCATGGCGAGCAGCTTGACGTCGCCGGCGGCCATGCCGCGCACGAGGTAGAACGGCAGAAAGAGTGCGAGTCCGACGACGGCGCCGGTGAGCCATGCCATGGCGCCCGCACCGATTCCCTTCAGCCAGCACTGCACGAGAAGCGCACCGAAGAGACCCGCGCCGACCAGCGGGTTCGGAATACGCCGGCACTGCAGGTCCGTGCTTGCAGCCGCGACCACGAGTGCGATGACGCACGGTGCGATCGGCGGCAGAACGTTCGCGGTAGTCAGCATGGCGAGCTCTCGTAAGTCAGCCAAAGGTTAAAAAAGGGGCGGTGCGATGGACGATGGCGCAAGCGCTGCACGCCCATCGGCACCTTGCGCGAATCAGTTGAGATAACCCGCGATCGCCATGAACTTCGCTTCGAGGTTCGTCCCGATGCTGGTCACGCCGACGACGATGGCAAGCGCAATAAGCGTGGCGATGAGGCCATACTCGATTGCGGTGACGCCCTCTTCGTCGCGGACGAACGCGCCGATGGTTTGAATGATCGATTGCATTTCGACTCCTGTTTGAAGTTGAAGACGGCTTTGCCGGCCGGGCAACAGGTCGGGAGCGGTGGCGGCGGACATGCGCTCGCGCGGTTTGTCCGCCCGCACCGTCCCGGATTACTGGAGCTTGCTGGCGATCAGGACGAACTTGGCGGCGAGGTTCGTGCCGACGCTCGTCACGCCAGTGATGATGACGAGCGCAATGAGCGTCGCGATCAGGCCGTACTCGATGGCCGTCACGCCGTCTTCGTCGCGAACAAATGCCTTGGCGGTGTTGATGATCGATTTCATGGTTTATCTCCCTTAGGATGGCTAAATATATGTCGTCGAATGACGACGGTTGGGGTACTGCCTACTGCCTGACTACAGGGTGCTACAGGAAATGACGTCCGGACGCTGCATGAGAATGCAGCCGGACAGGAGCCGCGAGCGGCTCACCGGAATTCATACGCAGAGACTCGTGCTGCCTGGCGGGCAGCAGCTCAGGAAGCTGCGCACGCTGGCGGTAAGCCAGGCCGTGCAATGGCGAATTGACGATGACTGCGAGATGCCGCGCCATCAGGCGACGCGCAATGCGAATTGCGCACCGCAACCCCGTTTGAATTTGAATGAAAGATCGCATCTTCCACCACTCCTTGTTTTTTCTTTCGCAGCCGGATTGTTCTTCTCGCTGCCCGTTCGTGGGCGTACTTCCGAGAAGCCCCCGTCGGCATCGACCTGGTCACGGGCCGTGTCGCCGGTTGCGTGAAAACATAAAGGCAAGGAGTGGGCCAGCTTTGTTGGACTCACGAAAGCATCGGGCTTTCAGCCGCTCGGGTGCGTTTTGGTCAAAGAGTCTGCGCGCAGATCTGACCGACTTGAATCACAACTGCATCATCGGCCGGTCATTGTTGCCGCCGCAAAAGATCGCGCTCTGCGGCCATGACCATGGCCTCAAGCCCAATTTTAGGGATTTGACCCAGGTGTATCGAAAGCGAATCCAGCCGTTAAATTGGGGCCGTTTTTCGGCCCCGCCGTGGACGGATTCGTTGCAAGCTTGAAACGCGGGTCGCCAAAGCGCGTGTTTTAGGCGAAAGACTGGCGGTTTTGCGCGTGTACTGGAGCACGCACATACAACAGAAGCCGCGGCGCGTGCGCTAGCGCGGCGGGCTACGCGCTGCCACCGAGATCGCTCAGTTTGCCGGCGGCTAACGCAGCGGCGTCACGCCGACCGGCGATGGAAACCGCCTACGAATCCAGGCCGCCCTGGCACAGATACTTGATCGACAGATAATCGTCGAGCCCGTACTTTGAGCCTTCGCGGCCGTAGCCCGATTCCTTAACGCCACCGAACGGCGCGGCTTCGCTCGACACCGCGCCTTCGTTGATACCGATCACGCCCGCTTCCAGTTGGGCAGCCACGCGGTTGATGCGCCGCACGTCCTGCGTATAGAAGTAAGCGGCGAGACCGAACGGCGTGTCGTTCGCGAGGCGGATGGCTTCTGCTTCGTCGGCGAAGCGGAAAAGCGGTGCGACCGGTCCAAAGGTCTCTTCGCAACACACGAGCATGCCGTCTTGCGCATTCGTCAGCACAGTCGGCGCATAGTAATTCGGACCCATTTCGGTGAGGCGTCTGCCGCCGGTCAACACGGTTGCCCCTTGTTTTACGGCGTTTTCCACGTGACGCGCAATCTTGTCGATGGCGCGTTCGTTGATCATCGGCCCGATTTGCGCGCCCGGATCGGTTGCGGGCGCAACTTTCAGTGCAGCGACACGTTTGGCGAGCACGTCGGCGAAACGCTCATATACGCCAGCCTGCACATACACGCGATTCGGGCACACGCAGGTTTGCCCGCCGTTGCGGAATTTCGCCGCCATGAGACCCGTCACGGCCGCGTCGACGTCGGCGTCGTCGAACACGATGAATGGCGCGTTGCCGCCCAGTTCCAGCGAGAGTTTTTTCAACGTGGCGGCGGATTCGCGCGCGAGATGCTTGCCCACGGGCGTGGATCCGGTGAACGTGATTTTGCGCACACGTGGGTCTTCGAGCCAGTCGGCGACCGCTTCAATGCCTTGCTCGCGTGAGGCCGACAACATGTTCAGCACGCCGTCCGGCACGCCGGCTTCCTGCGCGAGCGCGGCGAGCGCGAGGGCGGTGAGCGGCGTGTCTTCTGCGGGCTTGGCGATCACCGTACAACCGGCCGCGAGCGCGGGCGCAATTTTGCGGGCGATCATCGCGAGCGGGAAATTCCATGGCGTGATGGCGGCCACGACGCCGATGGGTTCCTTCACGGCGCTCATACGCTTGCCGCGCTGCTGCTGCGGAATGATGTCGCCGTAAATGCGCGTCGCCTCATCGGCGAACCAGGCGACATACGACGCGCCATAGGCGACTTCGCCGCGGCTTTCCGCGAGCGGCTTACCTTGTTCCGTCGACATCAGCTTCGCGAGATCGTCGGTGTTCGCCACGATCAGCGCGTGCCAGCGGCGCAGAATCTCGGCGCGCTCGCGCGGCAGCCGGTCGCGCCACGCGGGCAACGCGCGGGCGGCGGCGTCGGTGGCGGCGCGCGCGTCCGCAGCGCTGCTATTCGCCACTTCGACGATCGTTTCGCCCGTTGCCGGATTGGTCACGGGAAAGCGCGCGCCGCTCGCGGCGGCGATCCATTGACCGCCGATCAGATTGAGCGGGCGAATCAGTTCACTGCGCGTCAATGCAAGAGACATTGCGTGGCTCCTTGGTTTTTCCCTTGAAGGGGTCGGGCATGAGAGTGTCGATGTGACGCCGAGCGGCGCGGCGGCATGCATGCGGTGATGCGACACGCCGATACTACGCGTGTCGCGCAGTCGATGAATCGCCTCAAAAAGCGGCGTACGGCGTGCGTATGGTTTTTTTCGAGCCGCGACAGCATTTTCTGCTGAGGGTGTTGATATGCGGCCGGCAAGCCGGGGCTCGCGTTGGTGGCAGAGTGGGCCTTAGCGTTGGCGGCACTGTCGTGTCGACGCACGCACCACGAGCCGCGGCGCCGGCCCGAGCACCATCGACGATTGCCGCTCGGGCGTCTGGGTCAGCCCGATAAGATTCTCTTTGGACTGTTCCGACGAATTACTCTTCTGCCGGTTGGTGGATCGGATGCTGCGTGTAAGTTGTATATTGCCGGATCTCCGGCTGCCCCAGAGCAATCAGATTGAGCAAGCCCCCACCGAACCGACGTACAAATTCGTCGTCGAGTTTGAAATCAAATTCTTCCAGCAGATCGGCGCTTTTAGCGTTCCAGCTAGGAGCGGCGCAAGCTTGGCTGGATCAGCTAACTGCAAGATAAGCTGTTGACTATCTTCGTCGTAGGTTACGACCACGGAACGCGGGGGGTAATTAGCCATCAGAGAAAATTGCGTCTACTGCAACGGAAGGCGCCGAGACGAAAGCTTCGGTGAAGAATTTCAAATGCAGGAAGTACGGCGGATACCTAGGCCTCGATAATATCCACATGTCGGTGTCTCTTGAACGCTTTTGACGTGCACATGGTTGCAAAGCTTAGCTTCCTGGCCCAGCGAGGCCAGTGCGCGGATTGCTTCGCACCGCCTGGCATCGCGTCGTGCTGGAAGGCAGCCGTTAGTGCGCCGACGCCCGCTCCTTGCGCGCGTTGACGCAGTCCGAGGTAAACGCCATGCTCGCCTGATCCGGCGTCATGCGCGGCGCGTTCGGCGCGTAGATTTTCTCGATGATGCCGGCGAAGGTGCGGCGGTCCGCATCGTCGCGATAGTACTTTGCGGCCTGATTCAGCGCCTCGGCCTTGCTCTTCTTGTGCGCGCGCCAGGAAGCGACCTGACCGGCGATATCGCCGATCGCAAAGCACTGGTCGCTCACCGTTTGCGCTGCCGCGGGAGCGGCGGCTTGCACAAGGCACGATGCAAGCAATGTGGATACCACCAGGCGTTTCATGACGACGAATCCTGTTCGGCGCAAAGGCCGCAGTTTAACGCGGCAGAGAACGACTACTGCCCGCGTCCATTCGTCGCTCCCCGAGCCTATTTCTTGTCGGGCTCCGCTTTCGTGTCCGTGCCGCTTTTGCCATTGCTTCTGTTGGTGACCGCGCCGGTTTCGTCGAGTTCGTCGTCGAGGTCGTCGTCGTTTTCACCGGCTGGCGGGTCCGAGTCGGCGGCGGCTGACAACGGCACGCGGCGCTGGGGCAAGGCGTAGTCCATCGAGTTCGGGTTCATGTCATGCGCTCCTGTCGAAAAGGTTCGCATGGCATTCAGCAAACCGCGCGCCCGTTGGCAGGTCGGCCAATTTCGGATCAATCCGATATTCCGCGGGACGAGTGGCGCGCGAGGATCGAAATCAGGACCAAGACATCGTTGAGCCGTTGCTTACTCTGGCATGACGGCTCTTTTCGTTCCTCGGAACAAATCTACGGGAGGACACCCATGCGCATTCCAGTCGTCCGTGCTGGCGATTTCACCACTACGGGTGGAACCGTTCTGGCGGTAAAAGCACACATAAGTGACAAAGGGAAAAAGATCGCTCTGCACGGCGAACACGCGACCTGCGGCAACTGCGAAGGCTCGTGGCCAATCGATGGCACGGGAGAAGAGATGAACGATCACGGCATACCCGTAGCTTGCGAAGGCGATCGGGTGTTATGTCCATGCGGAAACAATCGCGTCGTCGCGGGCGCCGACGCCGGGTGTTTCATTCATAAGCAACGCGACGGTGCCAGCGTGGGCAAAACCAACTCGCTGTTGCGCCAACCAGTAGACGGCCGGCGTTTCGACGAACAATTCGCATTGCTTGATACGTCAGGCCGCCCTCTCCCGGGTGTCCGCTACCGGATTGTTACTGGCGATGGGAGGGAGGTAGCGGGGATCACCGACTCGGACGGTAAGACCCAGCGCGTCTCGACGCAAACAGCGTCGCCGTTGACGCTGCAATTGGAGAAATGAGCATGTCAGAGGGCACCGAATGGGTAACGGTACACGATTCAGCAGTCACTAACGCTGATCCCGATTCCATGGTTCGCGTCACGATTAATACGGATCGAATTTGTCCGAACATGACCAACAGACAGTTTGCCGACGTCGTAACACGAGCGCGGGATGCCGGCGTCGCGTTGATCAAGGATCGCATTGCAGGGGTTGGCAGATGGGATAAAAATGAGCAGGCTCGCGCCAGAATATACTTTGCACGCGCGGATGAAGAAATCAGAACGACATTGGCTGAAGGCTTGCCGCGCTTACTGGCAGCAATGCAGGAGTTGGTCGCCGAGAAAGTCGTGCGCTGGGACAGCAACGCCAACAAGATGCTCAAGTGTGCGATCGTGCCCGACAATGGCGCTAATCGCGCCGGCGTATGCAAGCCAGACTCCGACAGACGAGTGATAGCGATTTATTCAAAGTTCTGCAGCGATTCAAATGGCGAACTATTTCACGCTTCAAAAGTAAAGGTGTTGATCCACGAATGCACGCACTACACGGACACCTTTAACTCGGAGGACCTTATGTACGGTGATACTGAAGCCGGCATGAGCGCATTCGCGATGCGGAACCCCATTTCCGCGATCAGGAACGCCGACAGTATCACCGGCTATATCGCCACATTCGACAGGGTCGTCATCAAATGACTGCATTGCGTATTGTCCGATCCAGCATGGCCGCCACGTTTGCCCTATCTACCTGCTTCGGTGGGCCGGCGAGTGCTTGCACTATCGAAGAGGAAGCAAGGGCACAATTCCCGCTCAACACCAGCGTGCTTTCCAATGCTGACAGACTCACCATTGCCGGTACTGTGGCTGAGGCAAAAAACTGGCCTGACGTGCAAATTCAAGCCGTCGTAATTGCTGGGGCATACATCGGCGAGCGCAATATTGATCGATTGAAAGAGGCGCGTGCCGAGACTGTGCAGGCCTATTTGGAGCAGCTCGGCGTCAAGCGGCAGAACATATTGATCGACAAGAAGACATTCACGGACGCCATGGTTACCAAGGGTCCTGGCAATGCGATCCATCTCCACCAGGTCATCGTCGAGCTGACGCCGATATGTGAGGGGAGTTGTGCATCGCTTTGCGACGATCCGCGAGTTAGGCCACATAGCAAGGCTGTCGGCCAGGAACGTTAGCTCCTACGGAAAAACACCTGAAACGTTAGCGCAGTGCCCAACGTTTCGGATGTCGTCAAGAAAGCCGTCCACCCCCCTCAATGCCCAAACGACTCCGCTTTCGACACCGCCGCATTCGACGCATACGGCCGCGCCGCCTGTTTAATCAGCAGTGCGATGCATGCAATGATGCCGGCGACGGCGATCGTCGCGAAGATGCCGGCAAAGGTGAAGTGACGGCGCGTCAGTTCGGCCACGAGGAACGAGCCCGCAATGCCGCCGAAGCGTCCAATGCCGAGCATCCACGCGACGCCCGTGCCGCGGCCTTGCGTCGGGTAGAACGCGGCGGCGAGCGCGGGCATCGACGATTGCGCGGTGTTCATCAGCACGCCCGCCACGAATACGATCAACACGAGCGCGCCGACATTGCCCGCGGCCTGGCCGATCAGGTACACGCTTACTGCCGTCAGCGCGTAGCACGCCGCGATAATCCGGTTCGCGTTGAAGCGGTCCATCAGCACGCCGCACACCACGGCGCCCACGCCGCCCAGCGGGAACAGCGCGGAAATCAGCGTCGCGCGTTGCGGCGTGAGGCCGGCGTCCTTGAGCAGAATCGGCATCCAGTTGATCGACGCGTAGAAGATCACGAGGCCCATGAAGTAGGTGATCCACAGCATCACCGAGCCGACGATGTACCCGCGCGACAGCACCACAGCCGCGCCCTTGCCGCCCGTCTGCGGCGCGCTCTCGGTCATCGTGAAGGCCTCTGCCTGAGCGGCAGCGCTGGACACGCGCGCGAGCGCCGCGCGAATCCGCGCGGCCGGCTGATTGTTGGCCACCATATAGCGCACCGATTCGGGCATCTTGATCATCAACAGCACGAACAGCACGAGCGGCGCGATCCCGCCGAGCACCAGCACGCTGCGCCAGCCGAAGTGCGGAATCATCCACGCCGCCAGAAAGCCGCCGAACGCCGCGCCGAGCGGAAAGCCGCAAAACATCAGATTGATGACCGTGGCGCGGCGGCTGTCAGGGCAGTACTCGCCCATCATCGTGACCGCGTTCGGCATGGCCGCGCCGAGCCCGACGCCGGTGATAAAGCGCAGCACCGTCAACTGCTCGATGCTCGTCGAAAACGACGAGCCGAGACACGCGGCGCCGAACAGCAGCACCGAGCCGAGCAGCATCGCACGGCGCCCGAGCCGGTCGGACAGCGGACCCGAAGCCAGCGCGCCGCACGCCAGACCGAACAGCGCCGCGCTCAGCACGGGCGCGAGCGCCGGTTTGGAAATGCCCCATTCCGCGAGCAGCGACGGCGCGATAAATCCGATAGCGGCCGTGTCGAAACCGTCCAGCAGCACGATCACGAAGCACATGAAAAAGACGAGCCACTGGAACGGCGAAAACGGGTGCTCGTTGAGGAAGGTCTGAACGTTCACAGCATCGCTGCGATTCATGGTGGGTCTCCTGACTGCAAAAAGGCTCGTCGCAGCGAGCCTTGTCTTACGTTACGATCGCGCGTCCGGCGCCGCGCGATGCCTGCGCCTCGCACCTCATCCGCCTCATTCCTGCATGGTATGCGGACGGACGGGGCGTCGCCATCAATTTAATTTGTTCGTATATAGAACACCGATTCTCTGAGCGAACAGCCGCCACTGTAAGGAATTTCCGAACGGCCGGTCAACGCGGGATTACCCGACACCGAGGCCGGGTTCCGCCAAGGCGGAGTGAACAAAGAGAAAACACGAAAGAGAGAAGAAGGGCAGAAGCCGCGGCGCGCCCACGCGCGCCGGGTACGACAGGAGATGAGACCGGAATGAAAGGCTAGCGGAATCAGAGAATCACGCGCCGCGGTTCGACGAGGTGGCAATGGTCTCTTCGACCTTGCCGAGACGCACGACCGTCACGCCGGGGCGCAATTGCCGCAACGAAGGCATGACGAGCATGCAGTCGTCGTAAGGCGTGGTGACGGGCTCGCCGTTGGACCAGCCGATCACGGCGCCCGCTTCGGGAAAGATTTCGAGCCCCGTATAAGGCCCGGCAAAGCGGAAGTCCATGCTTGTCGCGACGACCGGTTGCGTCACGCGCACGATGTGCTGCGCGGGCGGCAAGGGCGCGAGCCAGTCCGCCGGCAGATCGCTTTGGTCGACTACACCGGCGAGCAGCAGAAAGCGCGCGGTGGTGTCGCGCGCCACCGCGACGGCGCTCTTCTCCCAGTGCTGTCCGCATTCGATCAGCAATGCGTTCTTCGCGCTGGCCGGATCGCCGAAGCCTTGGTAGTCGCGCATGCGGCGGCCTTCAGGGTGGCCTTCGTCGCAGATGACGGTAGCGGGCGTGCCGAGCCGCACGGCGAGGTCGATGCCTTTTTGCAGCGGCCCCGCGACGATCAGCGGCTTGCTCTTTTCGTGCATCGAATGCAGGTCGAGCAGCGCGTCGACGCTGTCGATCACCGGCCGCATGGCCCGTGCGCGCGCGAGTTCGCTCGAGTTGCGCGACGCGTCGTCGAGCACCGTCTCGGTCCACACGCGGTTGAAGTCCTGATCGACGAAACGGGCTGCGTCCGGTTTGGCGGGATCGAAGCGCCGGTAGGCGTCCACATTGGCGAACGCGAGCGTGAGCCGCCCGCGCCGCGGCCGCAAGCCGCGGCGCAGCAGTTCGTCCACGACGATCGCGCCGCACACTTCGTTGCCGTGCGTGAGCGCGTTGATCATGACGTGCGGGCCGGCCACGCCCGAGTCGAACGAATGAACGTAGGCAATGCCCGAGGACGACTGCTCATGCGCCGAGATGTCGGGGAACTGGACTTCGATCGGATAGTTTTCCGTGCTCATGTTCAACCCAGCCTCGCTGCGATCGCTTCGCCGACTTGCGTGGTGTTCGCCTTGCCGCCCAGGTCGCCGGTATGCGGGCCTTCGACCAGCGTGACTTCGATGGCGGCCAGGATCGCGTCGTGCGCCTCGCGCTCCTTGCCCTCGTGATTGCCGAGGAAGTCGAGCATCATCGCGGCGGACCAGATCATCGCGATCGGATTCGCAATGTTCTTGCCGGCGATGTCCGGCGCCGAGCCGTGCACCGGCTCGAACAGCGAGGGAAACTTGCGATCCGGATTCAGGTTGCCCGACGGCGCGAGACCGATCGTGCCGGTGCAGGCCGGGCCGAGGTCGGACAGGATGTCGCCGAACAGATTGGTGGCCACCACCACGTCGAAGCGGTCCGGATTGAGCACGAAGCGCGCGCAGAGAATGTCGATGTGCTGCTTGTCCCACGTCACGTCCGGGTATTGCGCCGCGATGCCGGCCGCGCATTTGTCCCACCACGGCATGCTGATGGCAATGCCGTTGCTCTTCGTCGCAACCGTGATCTTCTTGCGCTCGCGGCGTTGCGCGAGATCGAACGCGAACTTCAGCACGCGCTCGCTTCCGTGGCGCGTGAACACGGACTCCTGCAGCACGAATTCGCGCTCCGTGCCTTCGAACATCACGCCGCCCACCGACGAGTACTCACCCTCGGTGTTCTCGCGCACGATCCAGAAGTCGATGTCGCCCGCCTTGCGGCCCGCGAGCGGCGACGGCACGCCGGCAAAGAGCCGCGCCGGGCGCAGGTTGATGTATTGGTCGAATTCGCGGCGGAATTTGAGCAGCGAGCCCCACAGCGAAACGTGGTCGGGCACCGTGTCGGGCCAGCCCACCGCGCCGAACAGAATCGCGTCCGCCGATTGGAGCTGCGCCTTCCAGTCGTCCGGCATCATCTGGCCGTGCTTCGCGTAGTACTCGCAGCTGGCCCACTCGATGTGCTGATACTCGAGTTCGAGGCCAAAGCGCGTCTTCACCGCGTCGAGCACGCGCAGCGCCTCGGGCATGACCTCGATGCCGATGCCGTCGCCGGGAATGACTGCGATCCGATATTTCTTCGACATGTTGTGCTCCTCCATTCGGGGCTGATACGGGGGTAATGACAGTTATTCTATTCCTGCTGTTTGGCTTTAAAATGATTGCTTTAGTTAAGCCACTGTGCACGATTCGTGTATAAACCCGAGCGTCGCCGGGCACCTCCGAGCCACTTATGAACGCTGTCCCGTCACCCGATCTCGGCGATTTGCGCGTGTTCTGCGAAGTCGCGCGCAAAGCCAGCTTCAGCGCGGCGGCGGAGTCGCTGTCCGTGTCCGCGGCGTATGTCAGCAAGCGCATCAATGTGCTGGAGACTACGCTCGGCACGCGCCTGCTGCACCGGTCCACGCGCCGCGTCGCGATTACCGAGGCGGGCGAGCGCGTCTACACGTGGGCCGAAAAGATTCTCGACGACGTCGACCAACTGGTCGAGGACGTCTCCACCACGCGCCGCATTCCGGGCGGCAAGCTGCGCATTTCAAGCAGCTTCGGTTTCGGCCGCCGCTTCGTCGCGCCTGCGCTCGCGCGTTTTTCCGAGCGCTACCCGCAGTTGAGCGTGCGGCTGGATCTGTTCGACCGGCTCGTGGATGTCGCCGGTGAAGGGTTCGATCTCGACATTCGCATTGGCGACGACATTGCGCCCCATCTGATCGCGCGGCGGCTCGCGTCGAATCATCGCGTGCTGTGCGCGTCGCCCGACTATCTCGCGCGGCACGGCGCGCCGCGGCAACTGGCCGATCTCTCGTCGCATGCGTGTCTCGCCATCAAGGAGCGCGACCATCCGTTCGGCTTGTGGCGCCTGACCGTGCGCGGCGAGGCGGTGTCCATCAAGGTTACCGGACCGTTGTCGACCAATCACGGCGAGGTCGCGGTGCAATGGGCGCTGGCTGGGCGCGGCATCGTGCTGCGCTCGATGTGGGACGTGCGCCCGCTCCTCGACAGCGGCCAGTTGCAACAGGTGTTGCCGGAGGTCACGCAGCCGGCGAATCTGTGGGCGGTCTATCCGGCGCGGCTCGCGCAGTCGGCGAAAGTGCGGGTGTGCGTGGATTTTCTGAGCGAGGAGTTCGCGCAGTGGAGCCCGCCGGAGGCGGGCGTCTGATAGTCCGATGATAGCCTCGTGAAGGGCTAGTGATGATTCTGCGAGAACAGCGTTTCGAGCGGATAGTGGCTCTTCACGAACGGCGACTTGATGATCACGTAGCTGAAGTACTTTTCAATGCCGATGTCGCGTTCCAGCAAGCCCTCAATAATGCTCTGATAATGGCTCACGCTGCGCGTGACGAACTTCAGCAGATAGTCGTAACCGCCGCTCGCGAGATGGCACTCGACGATTTCATCCACGTCGCGAATCGCGTTCACGAACTTGATGAAGTCTTCCCGCCGATGGTCGGCGAGCGTGACTTCGGTGAAAACGATCTGCACGTCACCGAGCTTTTCAAGCTGGATCTGCGCGCCGTAGCCGACGATGTAGCCGGCTTTCTCCAGCCGCTTGACGCGAATCAGGCAAGGGCTGGGCGAAAGGCCGACCGCATCGGCAAGCTCGACGTTGGTGATGCGGCCTTTCTTCTGCAACTGCGAAAGTATGCGCAGGTCGATACGGTCTAGCTTGCAGTCGCTGCTCATCGTTACGTTGTGGCTCCGGCGGTTGAGAAAAGGGACTGAGGGCGCCCTCTACTCTAGCATGCAGCGGCAGTAGTTTTGGCCTGGTGGTTGACCGTGGTTCTGCCGCTCAGTGCGGCTCGAACGTCGGCTTGCGCGAGCACGTCGTCGAGAGTTTTCTCGAGCCGCTCGAACATCAGGTCGAAGTCCGCTTCGGTGTACGAGAGCGCCGGCGCGAAGCCGAGAATGTTGTCGCCGAACGCACGGAAAATCAGGCGGTTTTCATACGCGGCCACGGCAATGCGCTCGGACAGTTTCAGGGCGGGGTCGAACTGCGCCTTGGTGTCCTTGTCGGCGACGAGTTCGAGCGCACCGAGCAGACCGCGGTGACGCGAATCGCCCACGAGCGGATGCGCGAGCAGGGCGTCGAGGCCGCGCGCGAAACGCGGCGTGCGGGCCACGCCGTTCGCGAGCAGCCCGCCTTCATGATAAAGACGCAGCACTTCGAGACCGATCGCCGCGCTCACCGGGTGCGCCGAATACGTGTGGCCATGGCCGACAATCGCCTCGGCGTCGCCATCGGCAATGCCCTGGTAGATTTCGTCTGACATCAGCACGGCGCCCATCGGCGCATAACCGGCGGTCAAACCCTTCGCGACCGTCATCAGGTCGGGCTCCACGTTCTCGCCCTGGCAGGCGAAGAGCGGACCCGTGCGGCCAAAGCCGGTGATCACTTCGTCGGCGACGAACAGAATGCCGAGCTCACGGCAGCTTTCGCGCATGGCCTTGAGCCAGCCGACCGGCGGCACAATCACGCCGCCCGAGCCCTGAATCGGTTCGCAGAAGAACGCGGCGACGTTATCCGCGCCCAGTTCCGCGACCTTCGCTTCGAGCGCGGCGACCGAGGCGGCGATCAGCGCGGCGTCGTCGGCGAAATCGTTGCGGTACGCATACGGCGACGGCAGGTGATGCTGGTTAGGCAGCGGCAGATCGAAATTGCGGTGGAACGCGGGCAGCGCGGTCAGCCCCGCGCCCATGCTCGACGAGCCGTGATAGCCGCGTTGCAGCGCGATGATGTGCTTCTTCGACGGACGCCCCGTCGCATTGAAGTAATGCGTGATGAAGCGGATGGCCGAGTCGACTGCGTCCGAGCCGCCCAGCGTGAAGTACACGTGCTGCAGCGACGCGGGCGCGACTTCCGCGAGTTTTTGCGCGAGCTCGATAGCCGGCGCGGAGCCGAAATGGAAATAGCTCGTGGCGTAAGGCAGTTTTTTCATCTGCGCGGTGGCCGCCTCGACAATGCTCTCCTGGCCGTAGCCCACGTTCACGCACCACAAGCCGGAGAAGGCGTCGAGCAGCTCGTTGCCGGCAGCGTCGCGCAGGAACGCGCCGCTCGCGGATTCGAGCACCGTGACGCCGCGCGCCTCGTGCGCACGGTAGTTGATGACAGGGTGAATCAGATGCTGGCGGTCGGCTTCAATGAGCGATTGGATCGGCATGGTGGGTCTCGTCGGCGAAAGGGCTGTTGACGGTTCCATACTACTGATCCGGGGCAATGGCCCGCTTACCTAAACAATTGCCTGAAAAGCGCGCGCGACGCGTTTTGATGCATGCCCTTAGCATTTTGTGCTGTGAAGGCCCGAAAGCGGCGTCGCGCGGGTTTGCGCCCGGGTTTGCATCGAGGTGCCCGGGCGTTGCGCGGCTCAATAGCCGCGTGTGCGGTCGACCTGGCCGAGCATCGGCAGGCCTTCGCGATGGCGGCGCAGATTGTCGAGCACGACCTCGACGGCGGTCTCGGGCCGCGTCGCGCTGGCGATATGCGGCGTGATGCGCACGCGCGGGTGCGTCCACAGCGGATGGCCGGCGGGTAAAGGCTCAGGGTCGGTCACGTCGAGAATCGCATTCTGCAACTGACCGCTTTCAAGCGCCGCCAGCAAGTCCTGCTGATTGAGATGCGCGCCGCGGCCCGTTTGAATCAGCGAGGCGCCGCGCGGCAGCTTCGCGAAGAGGCGCGCATCGAGCAGGCCGCGCGTGGCCGGTGTGAGCGGCAGCAGGCAGACCAGAATGTCGGTGCGCGCGAGAAACGCGTCGAGCGAGGCTTCGCCCGCGTAGCAGTCCACGCCCTCGATCTCGCGCGGCGAGCGGCTCCAGCCTGCGCAAGCAAATCCGAAGAGACGCAGCCGCTCCAACACGGCGGTGCCGAGCACGCCCAGCCCGAGCACGCCGATGCGCCGTTGCGCGGCGGGCGTAAGCGGCAGTTCGCGCCACACCTGCTGTTGCTGCTGCAGACCGTAGTCGAAGAGATCGCGGTGAAGGGTCAGCGCCGCCTGCGTGACGTACTCGACCATGCCTTCCACGAGCCCCGGCTCGATCATCCGCACGACGGGCACATGCTCCGGCACGCCGGACAAGTCGAACTGATCGACGCCCGCGCCCACTGAAAACACCACTTCCAGATTGGGAAACGTGCGCGTCGGGTCCTCGGGCGGCTGCCAGGCCACCAGGTAGCGGATCGCGGCCGGATCGCCGTGATCCGGCCAGATATGGAACGGCAGATCGGGCGCCTTCTCGGCGAAGAGTCGTGCCCATTGCAGGCCGCGCGCCGGGTCGGCTTTATAGAGTAGGGCCATGACGGATCAGAAAATCGCCTGATTGATGATGCCGTACTGCACATACGGCGTCGCGTGGGCCGCCACGCTCTGCGGGTCGGCATTGCGCACCATCCTGACGACGGTGTCCACGCGCGGCAGGCCGAGCTGTTCGAGCCAGTCGGTCAGGCCGCTGTCGCCGGGCGTGTCGACACGCACGAACACGCCTGCGTTGAGCGCGAGCCAGTGGCTGATGAGCGCCTTCGCGCGGCTCGAATCCTCGGAGGGGAGCGCGACCACCGGGCCGATCGCAAAGCCGCGCCCGAAGCGGCGAAAGAGCGCGAAGCCGACGAGTTCGCCGTCGCGGTCGAGTGCAATGCCGTCGGCATTGTCGAGCAGCGCGGGCAGCACTTCGGCGCGATCGAGGCCGCTTGCCTGCGATGCCAGTTCCACGAGGCGCGCGGTGTCGCTCGAACCGAGCGGGCGCAAACGCTCGCCCGCCGGCAACGACACGAGCGGCGGCTGGAACGCCGCGCCCTGATGCTGGTCGAGCGTGCCGGCCGCGCGAAAGCCGAGCTTTTCGTAGAGCGGCTGGCCGGCGGCGGTGGCGTGCAGGAATGTGATTCGGCCGCCGAGCTCTTCGAGCACCATCTCCATCAGCTTTCTGCCGATGCCGAGCCCTTGCCGCGCCGGCGACACGATCACCATGCCGAGCGACGCGCGGTCCGCGCCGTACTTCCAGCAGAGCGCCGTGCCGATCACGCCGCTCACGTCTTCGGCGACGAAACCCACGCCCAGCTGCGCGACGAACTTCCAGTCGTCCGGGCGATGCGGCCATTTGAGTTCGACCGTCAGCGCGTGCGCGGCGGCGACGTCGTCGAGGGTAAAGCGTCTGTATGTAATCGAGTCGGGCACGCCGTGCTCCCTGAATGGCTAAAGGCTTACGCGCCACTTTGTCATCCGGGGCGCGATGTGACTAGGACGATCTTTTTATCCGGCGCGCCAGAGAGGGACGCAGCGCAATTCGATGCAAAACGCCCCGTCTGGCCGCGCATTACAGGCAGGTTCTGCTGCGCGGCGAATTTTGTCGGCGACATATGCCAGGCGCGCGGCTCTACGATTTTGTCATGGCGAGCGAGCGGCGATGCTGCGCCGCACGTGGTTTCCATCCAAAGGTCATTTTCTCAGGACACTTTCTCATGGACAGCTTCAATCCGGACGATGTCGCGATTCGCAGCGGCCATTTCATCGGCGGCCAGTATGTGGACGGCAACGCGGGCGCGTGCCGCCTGGAGGTGGCGCGGCCGTCCGACGGCGTGGTCTACGCGAGCGTGCCGGTCGCCGACGCGGACATGGTGGATCGGGCGGTCGAGAACGCGTGGCAGGCGTTCCGCACGAGCGGCTGGGCCCGCATGGCGCCGCGCGAGCGCGCGAAGATCATGCGCCGCTTTGCCGATCTGGTGGAAGCCGAGGCGCCCGCGCTCGGCCGCCTGGAGGCGCTCGGCTCCACGCGCCCGGTCGCCCAGGCCGTGGCGTGGGACGTGCCGTTCACCGCCGAGGGCATTCGCTTCTATGCGGAGTTCGCCGACAAGCTGGGCGGCGACGTCGCGGCCACCGACCACGATCATCTCGGCATGACCATCGCCGAACCATACGGCGTGATCGGCGCCATCGCGCCATGGAACTTCCCGCTCGTCATGGCCTCGTGGAAGATCGCGCCCGCGCTCGCCGCCGGCAACGCGGTCGTGCTCAAGCCTTCGGAGATGACACCTTTTTCTGTGCTGCGCCTCGCCGAACTCGCCGTGCAGGCGGGGGTGCCGGCCGGCATCTTCAACGTGATCCAGGGCGACGGCCGCATAACCGGCGACGAGCTCGTGCGTCATCCGAAAATCAGCAAGATCACGTTCACCGGCTCGACGCGTACCGGCGCGGCCATCATGGCGGCGTGCGCCGCGAGCGGCACCAAGCCGGTCACGCTGGAGCTGGGCGGCAAGAGCCCGCAGATCGTGTTCGCCGACGCGCCGCGTCTTGACGACGTGGCGCGGCGCATCGCGGGCGCGATCACCGGCAACGCCGGGCAGGTGTGCGTGGCGGGCTCGCGGCTGCTGGTCGAGCGCAGCCTCGCTGAGCCGCTCGCCGAGCGCATCGGCAGGGTTTTTGCCGAACTGCGGCCGGGCGCGACCTGGGCTGCCGGCACGACGCTGTCGCCGATCATTTCCGAGCCGCAGGCGGCGCGCATCGAAAGCATTGTGGGGCGCACGCTGGGTGCGGGCGCGACCTTGCGCCATGGCGGCAGGCGCGCGCAGGTGAGCGGCGCAGCCGCGGGCGCGTTCTATACGCCGACCTTGCTCACCGATGTCACGGCCCAGTCCGAGGCCGTGCGCGAGGAAGTGTTCGGCCCGGTCCTCACGCTGCAAACCTTCGACACCGAAGAAGAAGCGCTCGCGCTCGCGCAGCATCCCGAGTACGGGCTTGCCGCCGGCGTGCATACGGCAGACCTCGGCCGCGCACTGCGCTTCGTGCGCGGTCTGGAGGCGGGCACCGTATGGGTGAACCGCTATGGCCGCACCTCCGACTTCATGATCCCGACGGGCGGCTACAAACGCTCGGGCATCGGCAAGGATCTGGGGCGGCAGGCCTACGAGGCCAATCTGCGGTTCAAGAGCGTGCTGATCGATCTGCGGCAGTGACGCGCGCCCTTCACGATGCCCGCAAACCCAGACCGGGCAAGGGCGGACAGGGTCGATAAGGGTTTCGCCGGAGCACGGCAGACTGTGCTGCGCAATGGCCTCAAAACGCATGGTTTGTGTCACCGGCAGCGCGCGAATCAGGAACATCTATGTTTTTGCGCTGATTAAATCTTTTACAGGAACAAGCTTTAGTTGCTGTTTTCGCCAATGAGCTCGACGCGAGTTCACCACCCCGATAGGACTGCACCATGATCGAATTCGAACCGAAATACATCACCTTCGACTGCTACGGCACGCTGACCCGCTTCCGCATGGCCGAGATGACGCGCGAGCAGTACGGCCACCTCCTGAAGGCCGACGACCTCGAAAAACTGGTCGCTTTCTACTCGGGCTATCGTCGCGACGAAGTGCTGGGTGCATGGAAGCCGTATCGCGAGGTGGTGGTCAATGCGCTGCGCCGTGCCTGCGCGCGCCTGAACGTCGAATTCAACGAAGCCGGCGCGCAACAGATCTACGAAGCCGTGCCGACGTGGGGTCCGCATCCCGACGTGCCGGAAGGTCTGTCGCGTCTTGCGAAGAAGTACAAGCTGGTGATTCTGTCGAATGCGTCGAACGACCAGATCCAGAGCAACGTGGACAAGCTCGGCGCACCGTTCCATGCGGTTTTCACCGCCGAGCAGGCGCAATCGTACAAGCCGCGCATGCAAGGCTTCGAGTACATGTTCGACAAGCTCAACTGCAATCCGGAAGACGTGCTGCACGTGTCGTCGAGCCTGCGCTACGACCTGATGACGGTGCACGACATGGGCGTCAAGCACAAGGCCTTCATCAACCGCGGCCATGAACCGTCGACGCCGTATTACCAGTACTACGAAGTGAACGACATTCCGCAACTGGCCGCCGAACTCGGCCTGTAAGGCGGCTGGCAAGCCGACCTGTAAGCGCTCGACGGGCACGCCGTCGCCGGCCCCTGCAACCATGGACATGCACAGGATGAAGCTCGATTCCTACTGGCTCGACACCGCGCCGCCGTTCGCCGCGGCCTGCGAAGGTCCGGTCGACGGCCACGCCGACGTGGTGGTGATCGGCGCGGGCTTCACCGGCTTGTCGGCGGCTCAGGCGCTCGGCAAGCGCGGCGCGTCCGTCACGGTGGTGGACGCGGGGCGTGTGGGCGGCGGTGCCTCGGGCCGCAATGGCGGCCAGGTGAACACGGGCGTGGCGCAAGACTTCGCCGCGCTCGCCGCGCAACTGGGTATCGAGCGCGCGAGCGCGTGTTATCGCGCGTATTCGGACGCCGTCGATACGGTGGAGCGGCTGATCGGCGAAGAGCAGATCGACTGCGATTACGTCGCGACCGGCAAGCTGAAGCTCGCGTCGAAGCCGCATCATCTCGCGCATCTGGAGAAGACAGCGGAACTCATTCGCCGCACGGTCGACACCGACATCGAGCTGATCGACGGCGAACGCATTCGCGGCGAGGTGCAGTCGGACAGCTTTTACGGCGGCCTGCTGCAACGTCATGGCGGCCAGATGCATATGGGCAGGTTCGCGGTCGGACTCGCCGAAGCCGCGGTCCGGCGCGGCGCGAAGCTGTATGAACACGCGGCCGTTACGTCGATCGTGAAAGAGAGCGGCGCACACCGCGTGATCACCACGCGCGGCGAAGTGCGCGCGAAGCAGGTGTTGATCGCAACGGGACCTTCGCGGCACGGACCGTTCGGCTGGTACCGGCGGCGCCTCGCGCCGGTCGGCTCGTTCATTGTCGTGACGGAGCCGCTCGCGCCCGCATTGCTCGCGCAGTTGCTGCCGAAGCGGCGCGCCTACACGACCACGCGCCTCATGCACAACTATTTCCGCGTGACGCCGGATTCGCGCTTGCTGTTCGGCGGCCGCGCGCGCTTCACGGCCTCCGAACGGCCTTCGGATGCCAGGAGCGGGCGCATCCTGCAGCAGGGTCTTGCTTCGATGTTTCCGACGCTCGCCACGGCGCGCATCGACTATTGCTGGGGCGGCCTCGTCGACATCAGCGCGGATCGCCTGCCGCATGCCGGGCAGCACGACGGCATCTATTTTTCGATGGGCTATAGCGGCCACGGCACCCAGATGTCCACGCACATGGGCCAGGTGATGGCCGATGTGATGGACGGCCGCGCGGATCGCAACCCATGGGACGAGTCCGAGTGGGCAGCCATTCCGGGACACACCGGTAAGCCCTGGTTCCTGCCGCTCGTGGGCACGTATTACCGTATCAAGGACATCTTCTACTGAAGTCCCGCTGTTGCATCCGTCGTTGCAGTGCCGCTGTTGCAGTCGCCGATCAACCCCACGCAGCCCTCACAACTGCCCATCCTCGCGGAGAAGTTCGATGAATAAGGAAAACTCACCACATGGCGCTCATGACCTCGGCGACCGGCTCGAGCAATTGACAGCGAAAGGCGCCTCGCGGCGCGACGTGCTCCGCGCGATGGCCGCGGCCGGGATGATGTCGATGACGGGCACGGGCCTGCTCGCGGCCAGCGGCGCCGCGCTTGCGCAAGCCAGGCCGAAGCAGGGCGGCAAGATTCGCGTGGCGACGCAGTCGGCTTCCGCCGCCGACACGCTCGATCCGGCGAAGGGCGCGCTCAGCACCGACTACGTGCGCTGCAACATGTTCTACAACGGCCTCACCGAGCTCGACTCGCATTTGGGCGCGAAGATGGCGCTGGCCGAATCGATCGACACCAAGGACGCGACCGTGTGGATCGTGAAGCTGCGCAGCGGCGTGCAGTTCCACGACGGCAAGTCGCTGGCGCCCGCCGACGTGGTCTATTCGATCATGCGCCATAAGGACCCGGCGACGGCTTCGAAGGCGAAGACCATTGCGGATCAGGTGAAGGAAGTGAAGGCCACCGGCCCGAACGAAGTGACCATCACGCTCGAAGGCGCGAATGCCGACCTGCCGGTGATTCTCGCCACGTCGCACTTCCTCATCATCAAGGACGGCACGAGCGATTTCAAAACGGCCGTGGGCACGGGCCCGTACAAGCTCAAGGAATTCTCGCCGGGCGTGCGCACGGTCGGCGTGAGAAACGACAAATACTGGAAGCCGGGCATGCCGTATCTCGACGAGATCGAGCTGATCGGTATCGGCGACGAATCGGCGCGCGTGAACGCCTTGCTTTCGGGCGACGTGCAACTGATCAACGGCCTCACGCCGAATTCCGCTGAACGCCTGAAGACGGCACCGGGTTTCAAGGTGCTCGAAACGAAGACGGGCGGCTACACGGACCTGATTGTCCGCGACGAGGGCGGCATTACCGGCAACGACGATTTCCGCCGCGGCATGATGTACCTGCTGGACCGCGAGCAGATCCGCCGCTCGGTGTTTCGGGGCTACGGCGCGATCGGCAACGATCAGCCCATCGATCCGACCAACAAGTACTATCTCGCCGGCCTGCCGCAACGCGCGTTCGATCCCGACAAGGCCAAGTTCTATTTCCAGAAGGCCAAACTCGGCTCCACGCCGCTGCAGGTCTATGCGTCGCCGGCAGCCGACGGGTCCGTCGAAATGGCCATGCTGCTGCAACAGGCGGCGCCGCGCGCAGGCCTCAATCTGCAGGTGAGCCGGGTGCCCGCGGACGGCTTCTGGTCCAATCACTGGATGAAGCATCCCCTCGGCTTCGGCAACATCAATGCGCGCCCCAGCGCGGACGTGCTCTTCACGCAGTTCTTCAAATCCGACGCACCGTGGAACGAGGCCAACTGGAAGAACCCGAAATTCGACCAGATGCTCGTGGCCGCACGCGGCGAACCGGACGACGCGAAGCGCAAGAAGATCTACGGCGACATGCAGGTGCTCGTGCACGAAAACGGCGGCATCGGTATTCCGCTTTTTCACAGTTCGCTCGACGGCTATACGAGTAAGCTGAAGGGACTCGGTTCGATCCCGCTTGCCGGTCTGATGGGTTTTGCCTTTGCGGAAAACGTCTGGCTAGAGGCGTAACGTGAAGTGAAGGCGCTTCGGCTCGCCGGGTCGGAGCGCCAGTCCCCGCAATACGCGTAATACATGCACTGGCGCGCCGCTTCGACGCGGCGCGCATGCTTCAAGAAGGAGGCGACTTTCAATGAAAGCACACGCGCAACGACTCATCGCCGCGCGCCTCGGCCTCGCGCTGCTCACGCTGCTGCTGGTGTCGGCCATCGTGTTCGGCGTGACGGGGCTGCTTCCCGGCGACGCCGCGCAGCAGGCGCTCGGTCAGGCGGCCACGCCCGAGGCCGTCGCCGCATTGCGGCACCAGTTCGGGCTCGATCAACCGGCGCTGCAACGCTACGGCGAATGGCTCTTTCATATCGTCACCGGCAACTTCGGCACGTCGATGTCGAACAATCTGCCCGTCAGCGAGCTGATCGCGACGCGGCTGCCGAACTCGCTCGTGCTTGCTGGCCTGACCGCGGTGGTGTCGGTGCCGATCGCGCTTCTGATCGGCATTACGTCCGCGATGTTTCGCGGCTCGCTGCTCGATCGCGTGCTCAACGTGCTGACGCTTTCGACGGTGGCGGTGCCCGAGTTTCTCGTCGCGACCATCGCCGTGCTGATCTTTGCGGTCAAGCTGCGCTGGCTGCCGGCGCTGTCATATCTGTCCGAGGTGAATTCGTTCGGCGCGCTGCTGCGTATCTACGCGATGCCGGTCATGACGCTGTGCTGCGTGATCGTCGCGCAGATGGCGCGCATGACGCGCGCCGCGGTGCTCGACCAGCTGAACTCGTCGTATGTGGAAATGGCCATCCTCAAGGGTGCCTCGCCGGTGCGCGTGGTGTTGCGCCATGTGCTGCCCAACACCGTCGGGCCGATTGCCAATGCGGTCGCGCTGAGCCTGTCGTATCTGTTCGGCGGCGTGGTGATCGTGGAATCCATCTTCAACTATCCGGGCCTTGCGAGCCTGATGGTCGACGCCGTGACGAACCGCGACATGCCGCTCGTGCAAGGCTGCGTGATGGTGTTTTGCGCCGCATATCTCGCGCTCGTGCTGATCGCGGACCTGTGTCAAATCGTATCCAACCCGAGGCTGCGTCGATGATTAGCCGACCTACCCATCCCCCCGTCCCGCACGCGGGCACCGAACTGTACGACGCGAGCCGCGACGAGGCCGTCGCCGAAGCGCCCGTTGTCGATACCTCGCCCGTTCGCCTGAACGCGCTGCAACGGCTCGTGCAGCGCTTTTCCGTGCTCGGCCTGCTCGGCCTCCTGATCGTGCTGTTCTGGCTGCTGGTCGCGTTCGTGGGGCCGCTCGTCGCGCCCTACAAAGGCGGCGCGCTGACCTCGACGGAAATTTTCGGCCGTTACAGCGCGGCGTATCCGCTCGGTACCGACTATCTCGGCCGCGACATGCTGAGCCGGATTCTCTACGGCGCGCGCTACACGGTCGGCCTCGCGCTCGCGGCGGCCATGCTCGCGAGCACCATCGGCACATTCTTCGGACTGCTTGCGGCGGTCTCGGGCAGATGGGTCGACGAGGTGCTGAGCCGCCTGTTCGATGCGCTCATCTCCATTCCGAGCAAGGTGCTCGCGCTCGTCGTGATCGCCGCATTCGGTTCGTCGATCCCGATGCTCACGACGGTCGCGGCGCTCGCCTACATTCCCGGCGCATTCCGCATCTCGCGTTCGCTCGCATTGAATCTGATGGGACTCGAATACGTGCAGGTCGCCCGCGCCCGCGGCGAAGGGTTGCTGTACATCGCGCGTGTCGAGGTCTTGCCGAACATGATTCATCCGATGCTCGCCGATTTCGGCCTGCGCTTCGTGTTCATCGTGCTGTTGCTGAGCGGCCTGAGCTTCCTCGGTCTCGGCGTGCAGCCGCCGAATGCGGACTGGGGCTCGCTCGTGCGCGAGAACATCGGCGGTCTGTCCGAAGGCGCGCCTGCCGTGCTGATGCCAGCCGTCGCGATCGCCACGCTCACCATCGGCATGAACCTGCTGATCGACAATTTGCGGCGTCGCAGCCGTAGCCACGGAGACGCATGATGGCCGAGCACGACATGATTGAAGTAAAGGGGCTGCGTGTCGTCGCGGGTGCGCCGCACGGGCCGGTGACGGAGATCGTCAAGGGCGTCGACTTTTCGGTGAAGAAGGGCGAGGTGCTCGCGCTGATCGGCGAATCGGGCTCAGGCAAGACGACCATCGCGTTGTCGCTGCTCGGCTATGCGCGTGCGGGCTGCTCGATCAGCGGCGGCTCCGTACGAATCGGCGACGTGGACGTGCTTGCACTCGATGCGCAAGGCCGCCGTGCGTTGCGCGCGCGCACTGTCGCGTATGTCGCGCAGAGCGCGGCGGCGGGCTTCAATCCGGCGCGCACGATTATGGATCAGGTGACGGAGCCCGCGCTGCTGCATCAGTTGATGAGCAGGGAAGCCGCGCGCACCAAGGCGATCGGCCTCTTTCGCGCGCTCGCGCTGCCCGCGCCGGAGACGATCGGCGAGCGCTATCCGCACCAGGTGTCCGGCGGTCAGCTGCAGCGTTTGATGGCGGCCATGGCGTTGATCACCGACCCGGCTGTCGTCGTGTTCGACGAACCGACCACGGCGCTCGACGTGACCACGCAGATCGAAGTGCTCGCGGCGTTCAAGAAGGTGGTGCGCGAACTCGGCACGACAGCCGTGTATGTGTCGCACGATCTGGCCGTCGTCGCGCAGATGGCCGACCGCATCGTCGTGCTCAACGGCGGTGCGGTGAAGGAAAACGGCGCGGTCGCGCAGGTGCTCGATGCGCCGGTGGATGCCTACACGCGCCAGTTGCTGGCCGCGACGCGCCGCCCGGAGGCATCGTTCGGTGTACCAAAGGACGGCGCCGAAACGGTGCCGCCGCTCCTCGACATTCGCCGACTGTCGGCGGGATATGGCCGCATCGACCGTAACGGCGTGCCCGCTGTGCGCGTGCTCGACGACGTGAGTCTCACCATCCCGCGCGGCAGCGCGCTCGGCGTGATCGGCGAATCGGGTTCGGGCAAGACGACACTGGCGCGCGTGGTGGCGGGTCTCGTCGACCGGGCGCGCGGCGAAGTGCTGTTCAACGGCGAGCCGTTGCCCGCGCAACTATCCGGCCGCACGCCCGAGCAGTACCGGCAGATTCAGATCGTGTTCCAGAACGCCGATACCGCGCTGAACCCGAGCCATTCGATCGCGGATATTCTCGCCCGGCCGCTCGCGTTCTATCACCATCTGCGCGGCGCGGCCGCGAAGAAGCGCATGCTCGCGCTGCTCGATCTGGTCAAGCTGCCGGCCTCCATTGCGACGCGTACGCCGGCTGGGCTCTCCGGCGGCCAGAAGCAGCGCGTGAACCTGGCGCGCGCACTCGCCGCCGATCCCGCGCTGATTCTCTGCGACGAAGTGACGTCCGCGCTCGATACGGTGGTCGGCGCCGCGATCCTCGATCTGCTCGCCGAATTGCGCCGCGAGCTGGGCGTGTCGTACATGTTCATCAGCCACGATATTTCGACTGTGCGTGCAATCTGTGACGAAGTCATCGTGCTGTACGCAGGCCAGCGTGTGGAAGCGGGACAGCGCGACGTGCTCGCCGCGCCGCCGTATCACCCCTACACGGGCTTGCTGGTCGATTCGGTGCCCGAGCTGAAACCCGGCTGGCTCGACGCACGCCGGCACGTCGCCGCGTGCGCATTGCCCGCGATGGGCGAGAGCGCCGCCGTGCCCGAGCTGTGTTCGTTCCGCGCGCGTTGCCCGGTGCGTATCGACGGCGTATGCAACGTCACGCCGCCCTCGCTGAAGAAGCTGCCGTCCGGCGCGGAGATTCTGTGCCATCACTCGGCGGCGGAGCTGAGCCGGTTGCAGAATCTGGAGACGATACCCGCATGAACCAGCGATTTGTGCGGCTCGCGGAAACGGGTCGCAAGACCTTTCCGATCACCGTCGACGGCGAGACGCGCGAGGCCGCCGAAGGCGACACGCTGATGGTTGCGCTGCTCACGAGCGGCAGCACGCTGCGCGATTCCGAATTCGGCGATGGCCGCCGCGCCGGTTTCTGTCTGATGGGCGCGTGCCAGGACTGCTGGGTGTGGACTGCGCAAGGCGAGCGCCTGCGTGCCTGCAGCACGCAGGCTGCGCCGGGCATGTCGATCGTGACGAGACTGGCCGATGCGGGGGAGGGCGTATGGCCCCGCGCGTAATCATCGTCGGCGCGGGGCCTGCTGGAGTGCGCGCGGCACAGGCATGCGTCGAAGCGGGCGTGCGCCCCACGGTGATCGACGAAGGCCGGCGCGACGGCGGGCAGATTTACCGCCGTCAACCGGACGGCTTTTCGCGCAGCTACGACACGCTGTACGGCACGGAGGCCGCGCGCGCAGCTGCGTTGCACCAAAGCTTCGACGTGCTTAAGGGCCGCATCGACTATCGACCGGAAACGCTTGTGTGGAATATTTCGGCGAACGAAGTACACACGGTCAGCGGGACGCGCTACGGCACGCTGCCGTTCGACGCGCTGATCATTTGCAGCGGCGCCACCGACCGGCTCATGCCGGTGAAAGGCTGGCATCAGGCGGGCACCTATAGTCTGGGCGGCGCACAGGTGGCGCTCAAATCGCAGGGCTGCGCGATCGGCTCGCGCATCGTCATGATGGGCAGCGGGCCGCTGCTCTATCTCGTGTCCGCGCAATACGTGAAGGCGGGGGCGCAGATCGCGGCCGTGCTCGACACGTCCACGTTCATGCAGCGCCTGACCGCGCTGCCGCGTCTCCTCGCCCTTCCTGCCGTGCTGAAAAAAGGCCTTGCGTTGACACGTGTGTTGTCGAAAGCGCGCGTGCCCGTGTATCGCGGCGTGGAGCCGCTCGAGATAAAGGGCTCGCCGGAAACCGGCGTGAGCGGCGTGAAAGTCGCGTTGCCTCGCGGCAAACGCCTGGAATTCACCTGCGATGCGGTCGCGCTCGGCTATCACTTGCGCCCTGAAACGCAGCTCGCGGATCTCGCCGGCTGCGACTTCATTTTCGATGACGATGCAAAGCAATGGCTTCCCGCCATCGACGGCGACGGCCGCAGCAGTGTAAAGGGCGTGTATCTGGCCGGCGACGGCGCGCACGTGCGCGGCGCCGACGCGGCCGAACGTGCGGGCCGCCTTGCGGCGCTTGCCGCGCTGCGGGACCACGGCGTGCAAGCGGCCGGCATCGGCGATATGGACAGTTTGCGAGCCGAACTCGCGCGCTTTTCGCGCTTTGCCGCGGGCTTGCGCGAGGCGTTTCCATGGCCGGCGAAGTTCGCGGCGGCCCTGCCCGACGAAACGATTGTCTGCCGCTGCGAAGCGATTACGGCAGGCGAGCTGCGCCGCGTCGTTCGCGAAGCCGGCGCCACGGAAGCCAACCGCGCGAAGGCGTTTTCGCGCGTCGGCATGGGCCGTTGCCAGGGACGCTATTGCGGTCATGCGGGCGCGGAAGTCATCGCGGCGGCGGCGTGCATGCCACTTGCTTCCGTGGGACGGCTGCGCGGTCAGGCGCCCGTCAAGCCGCTGCCCGTTGCGCTCACCGAGGAAGTCACGCAATGAGCGCGACGCGCAACGAAGCCGACGTCATCGTGATCGGCGGCGGCATCATGGGCACGACGACCGCGTTCTTTCTGTGCCGGCGCAATCGCTCGGTCATTCTGTTTGAGCGCAGGCTCACCGGACAGCAGGCGAGCGGCGTCAATTTCGGCGGCATCCGGCGGCAGGGGCGCGCGCTGCCGCAGCTTGCCATGGCCAATCGCGCGCTGCGCACCTGGCAGCGTTCGGCGGAACTGCTCGGCGAGGATGTGGAGTTCCTGCCGGTCGGCCATACGCGCGTGTGCTATCACGAGAAGGACGTCGAGCATTTCGAGCAGTATGCGATCGACGCGCGCGCTTACGGGCTCGAACTCGAAGTGCTGCATGGCAAGGCTATGTTCGAGCGCTTCCCGTTTCTCGGACGCGAAGTGCTGGCGGCGTCCATTTCGCCGCTCGACGGCCACGCGAATCCGCGCCTCGCCGCGCCCGCGTTCGGACGCGCGGCGGCGCGGCTCGGCGCGCAGGTGATCGAGAATACGGAGATCGTGCGCGTCGAAAAAGCCGGCGACCGCTTTCGCGTGGAAAGCGCGCGCGGCGACGTGTACCGCGCGGCGCAACTGGTGATCTGCGCGGGCGCGTGGGCCACGCGCCTCACCGAACAGTTCGGCGAAGGCGCGCCGCTTGCCGTGAGCGGGCCGCAAATGTGCGTGACCGAGCCGGTGCCGTACATTTTCAAATCGTCGATGGGCGTGTTTACCTCCATCAAGCAGGAGAGCATTTACTTCCGGCAGATTCCGCGCGGCAACATCATCGTCGGCGGCGGGCCCGCGGGGCCGGCAGATGCTGCGACGAGCCGCGCGTCGGTGCTGCCGCACAACACGGTGCGCCAGCTTGCGCAAATGCGCCGGCTCGTGCCCGCGCTCGCGCCGTTGCATGTGATTCGCGTGTGGAGCGGTGTCGAAAGTTATCTGCCCGATAGCGAACCGGTGATCGGTCCGAGCAGCAAGGTGGATGGGCTCTTCTATGCGTTCGGCTTCAGCGGCTCCGGTTTTCAGATCGGTCCGGGCGTGGGCGAGACGTTGGCGGAGCTCGTCGATACCGGCAGCACGCCGATTCCGCTCGACCGATTTTCCATTCAGCGTTTTGCCAAAGAGGCGGCGCCCCGCCCGAGCATCGTGACGTCATGAAACAGTCCATCAGCCTCAATGCCGCGCGGGCTTTTATCGAAGCGCATTTCAACGAGCCCGTGACCCTCGCGCAACTCGCGGCGCTGTCCGCGCTCAGCGTGTCGCGTTTCGCGACTGTGTTCAGGCAGCAGTACGGCTCGTCGCCGTATCGCTATTTGTGCGGTGTGCGCATTCAGCGGGCGCAGACGCTGCTACTCGAAGGCGTGCCCGGCTCCGTGGTCGCGACCGAGGTCGGGTTTTTCGACCAGAGCCACTTCGGCCGGCATTTCAAGCGATGCTGCGGCATGACGCCGAGCATGTTCATCGCGCGCGCGGCGGCCAATGCCGGCAAGCATGGCGCCGCCGCCGCCGTGAAGAAGACTAACGCGCCGCGTTCAGCTTCCGCCATAACGTCGTCTTGCTGATGCCGAGCGCGTCGCACACCGCATCGCGGTCGCCGCCATGCGCGGCGAGCGCGGCGCGAATCTCGTCGGCTTCCACGTGACGGCTGCGCTCGCGCAGCGTCAATGCGGCTTTCTTCGCCCGCGAGTGCGGCGGCTCTCCGATTTCCGGCGCGATGCTGCGCAACATGTCCCGCGTAATGAGCGCTTCGCTGCCGGTTTCCGGGTCGGCGTCCGTCTGCATCTCCGCAAGCTCCACAGCAATCCGTTCGATCACGTTTTGTAACTCGCGCACATTGCCCGGCCATGCGTAACGCTGCAACGGCTCGGCGAGCGCGGCGAGAACGCGTTCGGCGGCAGCGGCGTCGGGCAGTCGCGCGGCGAGTCTCGGCTCGCGCGCCGCGGCTTGCAGGAGCAATTCGACGGCGAGCGGCAGCAGATCCGTTGGACGCTCGCGCAGCGGCGGCAGCGCAATGCTCAGAATGTCGAGCCGGTAGTAGAGGTCGGCGCGAAAGCGGCCCGCTTCGATCCCCTCGGTCAGCGCGCGATGTGTCGCGGCGATCACGCGAATGTCGACGCGCGTCGGTTCCGTCGAGCCGAGCCGCACGACTTCGCGTTCCTGCAACACGCGCAGCAAACGGCTTTGCAATGACAGCGGCATCTCGCCGATTTCGTCGAGAAACAGGGTGCCGCGATGCGCAACTTCGATCAGCCCCGCCTTGCCCCCTTTGCGCGCGCCGGTGAACGCGCCTTCTTCGTAGCCGAACAGTTCGCTTTCCAGCAAGGCCTCCGGAAACGCGCCGCAATTGATCGCGACGAACGCGAAGTCGCGCCGCGCGCTCAACTGATGCATGCTCTGCGCGACCATTTCCTTGCCCGTGCCGCTCTCGCCGAGAATCAGCACGGTCGCGTCGGACCTCGCGTAACGCTGCACGAGCGCGCGCACGCGTTGCATGGGTTCGGACGCGCCCACCATGTCCTCCAGCCGGTAACGCGCGCTGAACTGCTGCACGCGCTGACGCGAGCGCAGCGTCCGGTCGAGCCGCTCGACCGCGCGCGATTCCTGAAACGTCAACACAGTGCCCGCCGCCGCGCCGCCGCTCTCAAGCGGTCCGCGATGCACGACGTAGCTCGCGCCGCGCACGGTGCAGAACGCGTCGCCGTCCGAGTCGGGCAGGCTGCCGGCGAGATCCGGCGCGAGTTCGAGCAGCGCCCGGCCGGCTGCATTCGCCGCGTCGATGCCGAGCACGGCGGCAAGGCGCTGGTTCATCGCCTCGACGCGTCCTTCGGCGTCGAGCGCGACGACGCCGTCGCGCAGATGTTGCAGCAGATTGTCGAGCCGCTGCCGGCGTAGCGTTTCGCGCCGCGTTGCCTGCGCAACTTCGAGCGCGGTCTCGAAGCCGGCGCGCACCGAAGCGCGCGAGTACAGGAACACCGCGCCCATGCCGGCGTTCGCGGCGAGGTCGGTGACGAGTCCGGGGCCGACCACGACGTCGATGCCGCGATCGCGCAGGTCCAGCACGACGCTCTCCGCGTCCTGCGCGGATTGGTGCGAGGCGAACGTCACGTCGAGCCCGAATGCGGCGACGAAACGGCGCACTTCGTCGGGCGTGTCGCCGTGCGTGACCAGCGCGACCTTCGCGCCGTCGCGGCGGGCGCGGGCGAGCGCATGCATCACGTCGAAGCCCGTTGGAGTGATCATGACGACCGGCACGGCGACGCGCGTCTTCAGATACGCGCCGTTCGAGCCACCGGCAATGACGACGTCGGGGCGTCCCGCGCCGGCGGCTTCGATTTCGCGGACGGCGTCTTCGAAGCCTCGCGCGACAATGCGCAAATCGGCGCGCTCGACATATTCGCCGGCGATGTCGAGAAACAGATCGCGCAGGCGGCTGATGCTGAGCGCCCAGATGCGCGGGCGCGGGGCGGCGTCGAACGGTGGGGTGCTCACGGTTGCAACTCGCGAAAGGGGTGTATGAAGGTGAAGGTCTGCGTATTATGCGCGCTTGCGTTTCAAAAATGAAATGCGGCGATTTCGCTTGTGAAACGGCAGCGGCCGGTAGTGCACAGAACTCGTGTGCCAAATCAGGCACTTAGCGTATGCCCGCAGCGGTGGCCCGTTCCTTGCAATTAAGGCCGCGGTCAAGAAAATCCCCCATGCATCTGGAGACACACCGATGAGCGAAGCAGACAACAGCGCGAGCACGGCAAACGCAGGCGCGTTCAAACCCAAAAAGTCCGTCGCGCTGTCCGGCGTGACCGCGGGCAACACGGCGCTGTGCACCGTCGGCAAGACCGGCAACGACCTGCATTATCGCGGCTACGACATTCTCGACATCGCCAGCAATTGCGAGTTTGAAGAGATCGCGTATCTGCTCGTGCATGAAAAGCTGCCCACGCAGGCCGAACTCGCGGCCTACAAGACGAAGCTCAAGGCGCTGCGCGGCCTGCCCGCGAATGTGAAAGCGGCGCTCGAATGGATTCCCGCCGCCGCGCATCCCATGGACGTGATGCGCACCGGCGTCTCGGTGCTCGGCACCGTGCTGCCGGAGAAGGACGACCACAACCTGCCGGGCGCACGCGACATCGCCGACAAGCTGATGGCGTCGCTCGGCTCGATGCTGCTGTACTGGTACCACTATTCGCACAACGGCAAGCGCATTGAAGTGGAAACCGACGACGACTCGATCGGCGGCCACTTCCTGCATTTGCTGCATGGCGTCGAGCCGCCGAAGTCGTGGGTCGACGCCATGCACGTGTCGCTGAATCTGTATGCGGAGCACGAGTTCAATGCGTCGACGTTCACCGGCCGCGTGATCGCGGGAACGGGCTCGGACATCTATTCGGCGATCACGGGCGCAATCGGCGCACTGCGCGGACCGAAACACGGCGGTGCGAACGAAGTGGCGTTCGAGATCCAGTCGCGCTATCAGACGCCGGATGAGGCCGAGGCCGACATTCGCAAGCGCGTCGAGAACAAGGAAGTGGTGATCGGCTTCGGGCATCCGGTGTATACGATTTCGGACCCGCGCAACAAGGTCATCAAGGAAGTCGCGAAGAAGCTGTCGAAAGAAGCGGGCAACAACAAGTTGTTCAGTATTGCAGAACGGCTTGAATCGGTGATGTGGGAAGCCAAGAAGATGTTCCCGAATCTCGACTGGTTCAGCGCCGTGTCGTATCACATGATGGGCGTGCCGACGGCCATGTTTACGCCGCTCTTCGTGATCGCGCGCACGGCAGGCTGGAGCGCGCACATCATCGAGCAGCGTATCGACAACAAGATCATCCGCC